>JAXGXR010000001.1:0-1072500 GCA_040772725.1 Clostridia bacterium
AAAATGTTACGCGCAAAATCAGGAATGGATTTTTCTGTTATCTGGTAGAGTTTTTCTGAGCGTTGCATTTAACGGTCAGGATACCATTTAATGAAAAAACCACCTTTTCAGGTGGTTTTGAATAGAAATCATATTTCTGATAACTTTATTCACTAATAATGCTCAAAGTTGAAATCCATTATCTGCTTTCATGATGGATAAAAAATTGAATCTTAGCCGTTGTCATTTGACCTAGTGGTCGAACTAGTCATCAACATAGATTGACTTAAGATACGCTTCAAGCTTGGATGGATCTGTTCCAAAGTCCTTCACATCATGACCCAGAGTTTGAGAAGCTTCATCTGCTGTCAGCCGAAATGTACTTTCACCGTCGGTGATTTCAACATAGTCCAGATTCTTGATTAAGCCAAGTAGCTCTGTGGCGTAAGGTGAGTAGATATTCGTTTCAAAATCCATGATCGCGTCAGTATAAATAACTCTTAAACCATAAGGTTTTTCCGAAGTTTTCAGCTCGAGGGTATAGTCCCCTGCGAATTCAAGTCCAGTTTCTTTGACCAGTCGACTAACTCCTGAGTTATCACCCAGATAATCCAGGCGAAGCTTATATAAATTGGCTGCGCCGTTTCGCCACGGTACTGGATCGATAAACAGCAGTGGATCTGTGGATGTTGTTAACTTATAATCCGCTTTCTGGCCATTCACTAGAACCTCAAGTTGAACCTTTGCTGTGGTAGAATAGTCCACCTGGTAAATATGATAATCTGTTGATCCAGTTATTTCAGAATCGTTGTATTCAACTCGCAATGATTCCTTAAAGAAATTTTGGAAACCAACAGCTGCCACGCTGACATCCTTAGAAAGCCCAGTTCGATAGACGATATAGTTCGATCGATTCAGATTACTTGATTTATCTTTTGGATACTGGTACTCCAGAACATAAATTCCTGTGCCGGATGCATCGCAACTTTTGAGCCAATCCGATACGACCTTGTTTTCTGCAAAGTCCTCAATACGCATGCCATCCACTGAACCAACGCTGGTCGGATGGCCGCTGCGGAAGCTGGCAAGCCCGAAAACAAGAGTGGATATGATTAGAACGGGAATAAGAATGACGGCCACCAATATCTTGCCCAGCCCATTGTCTTTACGCTTTGGGAGGGTAGGGATCATTGCATCTGCAGGAACGGGTTCTCCGCAATGAGCACAGTTTTGCCAACCGGAAGCGATCGCTTTACCGCAATTAGTACACTTAGCATTTAAGCTCGTTCCGCATTTAGGGCAAGAGGAGTATTCTTCAAGGATTGGGGCCTTACAATTGGGACATTCAAAACTATTATAATCTGATCTAACCACCAGGTAGATGATCAAGCCAATACCGGATGGGGCCAGAGCCGCAATCAAAGTCCAAAGAGCTGCATTCATCCCACGGCTGTTAGCATCCCGATATACATAGACTCCGATGAGGATGGGGAGCACCAGAAACAGTGCTACGACAAAAATTAGGTAAAAAGATGCTGCATACATTTATCCATCTTCCTTTCTGATTTAGTCATTGAGTGCAAAGGGTACGGCAGAGGCTTTGCCGTAACGGTCAATGAGTTTTCTGGTAAGCAGGACAGTCAATATTCCACTTGCCGACAGGTAAATTCCCAGGAATACGAGACAGATAACACTGGCTAGCATGGAGTATGGGGCCAGCGCAAGCGCCAGAAGAGCAAGGCTGATCAGAAATAGATTGGACGCCGCGGCAAAAAGGAACATGCGTCGAACTTCACGGCGTTTTTGAAAAACAGCATTGAGCATCTGTTCAGTGAGTCTTGGTGGTTCGTATTGTTCAAAATCATAGCTCAATTTCATCGTTGATCATCTCCTTCAACAGCAGTCTGGACTTACTCAATCTGGACTTGACGGTACCTGGGGGAATATTTAAAATCGCTGCGGTTTCACCGTTGTCGAGCTCTCTGAAATAGTACAAGACTACTGTCAGTCGAAGTTTTTCAGGAAGTCTTTTAACCGCAGCATGAAGGTCACTAAAGTCCTCTTTTTCTTCCGTGGCAGCTTTTTCAAGTACTGCGTCCTTCGCCTCCTGAGAGTCAAATAGGTCGAAGATCAGGCTGAGTTTTTTCTTTCGCAACTGATCCTTGTAGGTGTTAACGCATATCCGTGTCAGCCAACCTTCAAATTCATACTCAGGGTTGTAGTGGTCAAATTTTTGATGGGCCTTCAGCCAGGTCTCCTGGTACAAATCATCGGCATCATCAGGGTTTTGGCACAGTGTCCGACATAGACCATAAAGGCGCCTTCCATGTTTTTCTATGTAATCATCGAGCACTTTACCACCTCCCTTACTAACATATACGAATGCCGACACCAAACGGTTCATTCATTTTTGATTTTTTGTTTATATTTTTTGTTCAGAAGATGGATATCAGGATAAAAAAGAACTGCCGGCCTCTTTGCGGCAGTTCCTTAAGATGCATTAGCCCTTCCTTCTTACTCATTAATGATTACCTTAGATCAACCTCAGTGATATAGTAATCTTTTCCGTCATACACTCCAGCGCGGATCTTCAGCCCGCCAATGGATGTATCCAGACGCGCTGAGATCCGTTGCGTCATATCATTAAAAATGGTATCAACCTGCAAAGTATCAAGGACGGGTGGATCCCAGGATAAATCAACAACATATTGGTTCTGGCTTAGGCGAGTGGTCACGTCACGCTCGAGAAGTCCCGGTGAATTGTACTCCTCAAAGATATTGACTCTGTATTGCAGATCATCAAAGTCTTTACCAAATGCTTCAGATATGACTTTACGAAGATAATCTGTACAGCGGGCAGCCGCATATCGATCGATACGGTCCGCTTCATCCAGAGTCGAAGTGAATATTATTTCAGGCTGACTCTGCGAAGATATCCTGAATGAAAATTCCTTGCGCTTATAGTCGTAGCTTGAACTTACAATCTTAAAATCTTCATCATAACTTGTTTCATATGCCTTAATGATTGCTCTTTGCTGGCTGAATCGCTCAATGATGTTACCTGAAAAAGTCATATAGAAATAGAACACGAAGGCAAGTGCAGTAAGGAGAAGAAATCCTATAACACCAACAAGTCGCTTCGTTCTCTTTTTCATTTTTCAGTTCTCCTTTCTAAATTATTTTTCTCATAGCAACATATTCTTCCGTATTTATAAGTATTATATTACACCCATTAAGGTATAGGTTAATATAGTTACAAATAGACTCATGACAGGCAAGCTGGAGATGTCACAAAGACTAAACGCAGAGCTATTTTGCGGCATTTTGATCGTGTCTCTTAACGGTAAGAATGCCGCTTAGGGTGGTTGCCGGGATGCGATGGCAATGTCATTCTTCACAGCAACTTCGAATGAAGATGCTTCAATATTTGAATTCCTGAGTCAGTATTTATTTTTGTGAGCACTTCCAGAGTGCCATAGGGTGGTTTCGAATACGTTCTACGATTTCGGTTGATTCAAAAAGCAGCTCCGGCTGATATGTCTTATTCCTAAAGACATCCAGGAATTCCTGTTCGTTGTCCTCAAGCTTTAGAAGCGATTCAAGCCAGGCCTTGACTTGCATCTGAGCAGTCTTAAGATCAAATTTGTCCTTGTTTCGTAATACAGGATAAAGGTCTGTCTTGATACGATTCTGAGTGACTTGATCGATCATGTTAAATTGGAACTCAAAAGGCGGAGATTCCGCGCCTATCGCGCTGTAAAAAACAACACACTTCCTGAGCAGGGGCTCCTCTGATTCATCAATCAACCCAAATTTCACCAGGTTATAAATGTCATAAAGATCTCGTGGTGCCGTTCGATTGATCAAAGCAACGATTTTACTTGCAAATATTTCGATGGGGGCCACACTAAGAACAGAAACTCCAATTGGTTCCCAGGAAGATTCAAAATGTCTTTGTTCAGTTTCAAGAACATGACAGCGAAGCATATAGTTGATTTCAACCTTAATGTTATCCTTCATGCCTCCTGAATTTGAGTATTCATAAACAAAAGAATCAAGAGCATGATATTGCTTCGATTTGGGACTTAACAAATAGCCGTTAGCTTTCATAAATTTTTCGATTCGGTCATTGATGATTGATCTTGTCGCCATCATTTCATCCCGAGTGACGTTTTTTGAAAAATCCAGATCAATATCAACAGACAACCTTGGCAAATTGAAAATTGTCAGGTTGATGGCCGTTCCGCCCTTTAGAGCCAAAGAGTTCCCTAGCAAAGCGTCATTTTCGAAAAACTTCAGTATATCAGTCAATCTGCAAACTTTCTCATATGTATCTCGCACAAAACCAAGTTCCTTAGCTTGTTTCCCCAACAATAACTTGTTCCACTCAGGCATTGAGATCAACCCCCTTACTGAGGATTGATTCAATATTCTCAGGGGCAAAAATCATCCAATCTTCATGTAGTACAAAGTGCTTGGAAAGGGCATCTTTTTCTGAATACAGATAACTCTTTGATCTAGGGATTTTGCTTCTGCAGTAATCAAAAAATGAGTTTGAAAGACCTAACTGTTCCGAAAATTCCGTGAGTAGGAAGCCGGATTTTTGATATAAATTCGCCTGCCCGTATTCATCAAGATAGGTTATCAGCTTATCAGCTCGTAGTGCAGGGACCAGCAACAGACAACGGAGTAGTTCTTCCAAACCACCAATTTTCTCAAAAGAATAGATACTATCGATGACAGTCCTTTCAAGATCTGTGACTCTGATTCCTGAATTGGTTGTAATCACTCCAGAATCAATTTTCGGAGAAACCCTGGTAAAGGTAATGCCATCAAAAGAAAAGTCAGTGAATCTGCTGGTTGTCGATACAAAGACCTGATGAAAAACTTGATTAGCATAACCATAGTATTCAAATGCACTGTGATGCGAAATATAAGCATCCTCAGCAATATGAGTTGCTATTAAAAATCGGTTTGCGACAGGCTGCTTCGTTTCAAGACTGATTGCTGTATATAGATCTCTTCGAATTCGATCAATATATCCGTTTTTGACATAATCATTTAGTATTGAGTGTGCTGCTTTTTCGGTTCCAATTAGTTCAACAACATCCTTCCGCGAAAAACAACCCAACTCAATTAGCTTGTCTATGTATTTCATTACAACACCTCCGTTTCTATTATTGCACAAAACATTCCTTTTTTCCAATGTTTTGTGCAATTTCAGAAACGGCCATTTTTAAATATGCACGAAACATTCCTTTTTTCCAATGTTACGCGCAAAATCAGGAATGGATTTTTCTGTTATCTTGTAGGGTTTTTCTGACCGTGGCTTTTAACGGTCAGGATACCGCTTAAGGTGGTTGCTGGGATTCGATAGCGTTCAGCGATGGCAATGTCGTTTTTAATTGCTTCGTCAATTCGAGAGCCGCAGACTACGAGGACGTTGGAGCGTCTGAGGTAATCGAGCTCAATGTCCTGTCTGTCCTTATGCTCCTGGGGGATGCCGTCATCAATGAAGGTTGAAAGCATCAGTATTGGGCATATCGGACTGTAGCCAGCATCGAATACTTTCCTGCTGTATTTGGCAGCAATCTCATTATTTTCAGTTGGATCAACACCCCAGGAAGCCGTGATATAGGCGAGAGGTCTTTTCATTTTGAGTAACTCCTTTCAGAAAAGATGAACTTTTGAATCAGTTTCTTTTGGCCGGATGAAACTTTGAAATTTGATTATCGTGCTAATTTGATTTGCGAAACTTGCATGAAAATAAACCCCATCTTATTTGCCGGGCTTAATAAGGCTCCCTAGATCCTCGTAAAAGTGGGAACCTGCTCCGTAAAGATCATGCTTCACGAGAGCGGTGTAATAGCTGTCGATGGTGGATGGGGCATTGAATAGCGTTGTGAGCAGATATTTCTTGATGTTCCGGATGAAGGTGGTGTTTTTATCCAGGCATTCAAATACATATTCGATGTGAGTGCTGTCAATGCGCTGAAGCCGTTCCTTGACTAATGATGCCGGGTAGTCATCCCCGGCAACGGTGATGTAGTCTCGCTTGGAACAGAGGGTCTCCACCATCAGGTCCACGATTTCATCCAGACGATCCTTGTCATAACGCTGAACAATATACTTGTATTCGATTTTCTCCTGGATGGACTCCTTGATGGAATGAGCATCCAATCCAATCTCATCCTTCTCGATCTTGGCTTCTCTAGATGGATCAGGGATTGATGGATGTTTACTTAATCCCTTAGTCATTAATGGATCTTTATTTGTTTTCTTAGTATTTAATTGCGTTGGATTTCCCAACGTAGGTTTCTCCAACACTGGATTATCCAAGATTGGATTTTCCAACATTGGTATTTCCAATACTGGCTTCTCCGATATAGGCTCTATGCTTTCTGTAGAATTTGTCGCCAGGTGAGGCTTTTCATAAATCGTGTAGTCTGTACCCTTAAGGTGACCAAACTCATTTCTTTCCCTTGTCCTGACAATGTATCCTGCCCGTTCCAGTTCACGGACCGCTTCCCGAATGGCATCGATGCTTTCCCGGTTGATCATGGAAAGTCCCTTGAGGGTGTAGTCCCAGTCTTCAGGGAGTGACAGCATTTGAGATAGAAGCCCTTTGGATTTCAGCGACAGATCCTTGTTCTTCAAATGATGATTCGCCATAACGGTGTAATCCCTCGTTTTCTCAACTCGAAATACAGCCATCTGCATCCCTCCTTTCGACCATTTGAATAAAAAAAGCGCTTCTCATCGAAGCACCACGGAGGGGAATTACCGTTCCTGTGATTGCTGGCGCTTCCGCGACCAGCCCTCCAGCAGCTTAAGTATGGTTTCCTCCATCTGCTGGGGTGTGTAGGATTTAGGAAAATACTTTTTGAGCTTCTCGCCGGTGAGCGTCACCTTATCCAATTCACCTTTTTTGTCCTCAGACATGATGGCGGTCATGACATCAAAGGTCAGCTTGCCATCCTGACTATATTTCTTCAGGCGCTGAGCCTGAGACAGGGAAGGGGTGGATTGCTCCATGTCCATGGCTTCCATCAGCTGGACCTGTTCATGAGGCATGAGGTAGGAAAGCTCAACTGCCGGATTGAAAGCGATCTTCTTGGTATCGACCATATCGAGTAGCTCAGGAACAAGCTCTGTCAGGCGGATAAAACGCTGAACTTGTTTCACACTTTCGCCAGCTTGCTCGGCTAAAATCACATTGGATCTTCGGCTATCAAAATTCGGGTCAACTTGGCCCGCATTTTCTTTCGATGGCCTCCCAGCCTGTCGCTTCAACGCTTCCAGCTTGAGTTTATAAGCAAATGCGCGCTCGCTGGGCAGGATGTTCTCACGTTGAATATTGCTGTCAACCATGATAATGGTGGCAGCGTCATCGTCGAGATTACGGACGATGCAAGGAAGAGTCTCCTTACCGGCCAGCTCACTGGCACGTTTGCGCCGATGGCCGGAGATCAGCTCATATCCGCCTTCGTCACGAGGACGTGCGATGACCGGCACCAGGACGCCGTGTTTGGTGATGCTCTCGGCGGTCTCCAGCATCGATTCGTCATCTGTTACCTTGAAGGGATGATTCTTGAACGGATGCAAATCTGTCAAAGGAATATCGATGACCTTCTCTTGGGTTGCTTCGATTCTGGTTTCTTCGGTCTGAAAGATCTCATCGTAGGAGGTCAGATTTAGATTTCTGCCGCTGGGTTTCAAGTTTCAGCACCTCCTTCGTCAGATTTTTGTAGGCTTCTGCCACTTTACCCTTGGGATCATGGGCAAAGATACTTTTCCCATAGGAAGCAGTTTCTGCCGCCCGGACGGAGTGGGGGATGGACGAGTCGAACACCTTCAGCTTGGTTCCATAGGTTTCCCGCAAAAGAGTACTTATTTCCCTGGCGTCATTGGTCCGGTTATCCACCATAGTCAGCAGGATGCCATCGATCTTCAGCTTGGGATTGATTTGCTTGCGGACTTTATTGATGGTTTGAAGCAGCTGTTCCAGGCCTTTTGCAGAAAGGTACTGAGCCTGCACAGGAATGAGAACGCTATCTGCAGCGGCCAGGGTGTTGACTGTCAGCATGCCAAGAGATGGCATACAGTCTATGAGGATGTAGTCGTAGCCAGATTTGATTCCATCAAGATACTCCTTCAGAATCTTTTCCCGGCTCATCACATTGACCAGCGAGACCTCAAGTCCGGACAACTCAATGTTGGCGGGCACTAGATCCACACCTTCAGTATGATGAAGGATGCCTTCCTGGGGAGAAAGTGCCGTGTCATTCATAGTCTTTCCTAAGACAGAGGAAAGTGTCACTGGCAGTTGATCCGGCTGAGTATGACCCAAGCTGATCGTCAAGCTGCCTTGGGGATCACAGTCCACCAGCAAAACCTTTCGACCTTCCTGGGCTAAACCAATTCCCAGATTGGCACAGGTTGTGGTTTTTCCAACACCGCCTTTCTGATTGGCGATGGCAACTACATGGCAGGGCAAGGGTGATCACCTCCAGCCTGATTAAGAATGGTTCTCAGCAATGTCGTAAGAAAGTAGCTGAAAAAGATATTGGACTCTTGATCCATGACAATATAGCAGTCCATATCATCCGGCATTTCCTGCCCGATGAATTCATACATCAGGCCAAGATAAACGGCGAACTGATCACTCTCCATAATGGAGTGGTTGTAAAACAGCGAGTTTAAAAACATTTGTAGACTTTCTCGATCGGCAAAGGATTCTAATGCAGTACGAGCGAAGGCTCTTCCTTCTATATCTGCAATAGAGCAGAGTTTCAGATACTGTTGATCGTAAAATTGATTTTCCATTGTGACCCTCCTGGATTCTTACTTGATAGTTTACTTTGGAGATTTCTTTCAATAAAAAACCGCCCCAAGAGAGGCGGTGGCAGAGAGGTGAGATATTAACATAATAAAATTGATTTAGAAGTCTATGCGGGATATAATAGTTCAAAACTTAGAATAGTGAAGACAAAATTAACGCCTGAGATGCGTGAAAAAACCGTACTAAAAGCGTACTATCGACCTTAATAGACGAGAAAAAGCATCAATAAAGCTGAAAATAATGCCTTAGAACCGCGTGAAACAGCCCGCTGGAGCGCGTGAAAAAGTCAAAACAGAGAGTGGGAGTGATGGCCGCTTTTCATGATGGCCGCGTCCGGGTCCTCGGCGCTTCGCGCCTGCGGAAGATCGCAAATTATATTTCTGAGCCTGCAATAATAACCATTTTTTAATACGGATCAGCTTCTGATGCAATTGAGATGTGACCAACTATTTCCATAATGGAAATAGTTGGTCATAGTCATGGCTTCAGCTCAGTTATCGGTACAACCATAACACCATTGTCACGGGTATAAGCATAACCTGATATTCCACAGATGATGCAGAGAATTTCTGGCGCAACTGCCTTTTTATCAGATTCCATGAATTTGCTGATTTTGATTAAGTTTTCGGCTGCTGAATCAATCTGATTGGCACCAAGTTTATTTCAAACGCTCCCCATTTTCCATCAGGTAATTCGATGACAGCATCGATCTCACGTCCTGCTCATCGCGATAGTGGTACAACTTGGCTCCAATAGCATCGGAATAAATTCGAAGATCTCTTATACATAATGATTCAAATAAAAGACCAAACGTGTGTAAGTCCGATAGTAGTCTATTACTCGAATCTCCTAAAATTGCTGCGGCTAAAGATGGGTCAGTAAACTGTCTTTTTGATGATTTTACTATTCTAATAGTTGATCGCAAATTAGGACTGAAAGTTGGCTGTTCTTCAATAATGAATAATCGCCTGAGAACATCCAGAAATTCAGCAAACGTGTTTGGATTGATGGTTTCATTTGTTTCTTCCAACATATCTTTCATCAAAGTATTATTGCTGGCAAGTGTACTTTCATTCCTTGCCAGAGAATGCAGCAGCATTTCAAATTTGCGGCTGTTTCATCTACGGAATGACGTACAGCATCCCATAATGCCGGGACTTCCTGCCATTCATCAAGCAAACGTGGGGGCTCACCGTTAAGCACTAGATTCGGATCAAGTTGTGCCATCGTACGATTTTGGAAATTGTTTTCCGGACTTGCAAGAATGGAAGCGCTATTTGAGTGATTGAGCGCTGTCCATTTCGATAAATATAATCACACGTTTTCGATTGAATTTGGAGTGTTAAATTGCGGTTCCTTCTGAATGCGTGTTCAGAACAGATATGATATGGAAATGACCCGTCGGAAGATCAAACATCGGTTGGATGTGATTACGCCTTTGAATCGGGCTATCTGATTGCAAAATCGCACCTGTCAGAGTTAGTTCCGTTCGTTTCTGTGTTGGTGCCTGGCTCGCTTTCGGTACTGAAAACGGCGAGCCTTACAGCCGCAACGGATATCGAACGATAGTTCCGATTTGATGTCTGGCACCGAAGCATGAATCCTGTTATAATGACATGATGTGCATGCCTACAGATATCCGAGGCTTGCCTGTAATCCATTCATTCGCACTATAAGGAGACTACATGACCTTTCAAGACTTACAACTGATTCCGCCGATCCTAAGGGCATTGGCTGAGGAACAGTACACCATCCCGACCCCGATCCAAGAGCAAGCGATTCCTCCGGTATTGGCCGGACGTGACCTTTTAGGCATTGCCCAGACGGGTACCGGCAAGACGGCGGCGTTTGCCCTGCCGACCTTGCAGCGGCTTGGCTACCGCCCCCAGAGAAACCGCCCGATTCGCGCCCTCGTCCTGACGCCGACCCGTGAGCTGGCTTTGCAGATTTTTGAAAGCTTCGCGGCCTATGGCCGGCATCTAAGACTGGAGCCCTGCGTCATATTCGGCGGCGTGCCCCAGAAACCTCAAGAGCGAGCGCTGCTTCGCGGCGTCGACATCCTGGTGGCAACACCGGGGCGTCTGAACGACCTGATCGGCCAGGGGCTGATCAGCCTCCATCAGATCGAGATCCTGATCCTCGATGAAGCGGACCGCATGCTGGACATGGGCTTCATCCATGATGTCAAGCGGATCATCGCTCAGACACCTGAACGCAAACAGACGCTGTTCTTTTCGGCGACGATGCCGGCCGAAATTGCCAACCTGTCCCGTTCGATCCTGATCGACCCGGTCAGGGTGTCGATCACACCGGATAAGCCGACTGTTGAGAAGATCGACCAGACCCTCTATTTTGTCAACAAGGACAACAAGCGCCATCTGTTGGTCCATCTGCTCCAGAACCCGTCGATCACATCCGCTCTAGTCTTCACCCGCACCAAGCACGGCGCGGACAGGGTCGTCAAGGAACTCAGCCGTAGCCGGATCGAGGCTGCCGCCATCCACGGCAACAAGTCGCAGAATGCCCGTCAGCGTGCGCTCGGCAGCTTCAAGGACAAGTCGACGCGAATCCTTGTTGCGACTGACATCGCCGCCCGCGGCTTGGACATCGATGAGCTGTCCCACGTCATCAACTATGATCTGCCGGAGGTTTCCGAGACCTACGTGCACCGGATCGGCCGCACCGGCCGGGCCGGACTGGGCGGATCGGCGATCTCCTTCTGCGATGCGGAAGAGAAGAAGTACCTTCGAGGGATCGAACGGCTCATCATGAAACCCATTCCGGTGGTGAATGATCACCCTTATCCGTTGACCGAAGTCGAGCCACCTGACGCGGCGCGTTCAAATCAGGAAAATGCCCCCCGGAGACCGTCATCTTTCCAGAAAAGCCGCTCGGCTGGCAGACGGCCGGGAAGGTCCCAGCCGGATCATCGATTTGGACAAAAGACAGACCCGCGTCGATCGGAAAGAAACTGATCTCAAGACGGATCGCATTTTCAGGTTGCTCAGTCATTTTGCCAGGGCAATGGCATCCAGGACAGCCAGTTCAAACGGGTGAGTATTGGCTTCGCCTTTTCCTGCGATTTCGAAAGCGGTTCCGTGCGAAGGACTGCACATCGGGCAGGGCAGGCCTCCGATGATGCTCACGCCATGCTCAAAACCCAGCAGTTTCAGGGCGATCTGGCCCTGATCATGGTACATGGTGACCACTCCGTCGAATTCGCCATGGTTCAAGGCGCGATTGAAAATCGTGTCGGCGGCATATGGGCCGGTCACAAAAATGCCTTCGTGCTCTATTTCCCGGATACTGGGGGCAATGATGCGGCCCTCTTCATTGCCGCAAGTGCCATATTCGCCTGCGTGCGGGTTGAGCGCGGCAACCCCGATGCGGGGGTTCTCATAGCCGGCGTTTTTCATGGTGCTCCACAACAGGCGAATCGCGATTTTTATATTATCCTTGGTGAGATATTTGGCGATGTCCACCATCGGGACATGACTCATGGCCCGGGTGGTGAAAATATGCTTCATGTGGTTGATTTCACCGGCAGGGCCCTGGTAGTCCAGCACTTGCCGGATGTAGGCGATTTCACTGGTGAATTCTTTGCCCTTGGCCGCCTTGATGGACGCCTTGTTGAACGGGGCAAAGCAGATGGCGCCCACGACACCTTTTCGCCAAAGGTCGATCCCCAGGTCAATCTGCTGCGTCACAGCACGGCCCGTGATGGCGCTGACCTGTCCCAGGACGACATCATCCGGGTTGACATTTTTCATGTCATAAAAACACAGTTCGTTTGAAAAATCGGGGACTTCAGGGTCTTCGATCAAATAATACGCAAAGTCAGAGCCGATAAGCGCCAAAGCCTGATCGAACACCCGCCTGTCGCCCAGGATGATGGCGTGACAATGGCTTTGGATGAATCCGTTCGAACAAGTCTTGGCGACGAGTTCGGGTCCGATCCCGGCAGCATCACCCAGTAGGATGGCAATCGTCTTTTTGTCGTCCATGATGTCTTCCCCCGATTCTGGAGCGTTTTGTGTTTGATCAATCCATTTTGTTGATATCATACAATAAAGTGCGGATTCAATGAAATGGAAATAGGCTGATTCTAACAATGAATCCATTATTCATGAACAAAAAAAGAGCCGCTCGCGAGAACGGCTCCTTTTTGTGAAAACGTTATAAAATTCAGATCTTGTCCTTCAAGCCGACTCTCAGGATGAGGTTGACCACGATGCCCATCAGGGCAGCGGTCGCGATCGCCGGGAGCTGGGCGCCGAAGAAGGGGATCATGCCGCCGGGGAAACCGTAGTTGCCACCGAGGCCGACGACCAGGATGGTGGAGATGACGGCGAGGTTTCTGGCATCGAACAGGTCGACCTTGCGGTTGATCATGATCGCGATGCCCTGGGCGCCGATGATGCCGAACAGGTAGACGCTGACACCGCCGATGACCGCGCCGGGAATGGTGTTGACGAGGTTGGACAGCGGGGTGAAGAAGGAGATGATCATGGTGATGATTGCTGCCGCGCCAAGCACGTGGACAGAGAAGTTGCGGGTGATGGCCATGGTGCTCAGGTTTTCCCCGTAGTTGGTACCGGCCGGGCCACCGAACATCGAGGAGACGATGTCGCCAATGCCGTCGCCGATCAGGTTCAGACCCAGGCGATCTTTGATATTGTAGCTTTTCTTGCCCTTTTGCTCGGCCAGGTGATCAACATAGATGTCGAGCTGGTAAAGGTGGGCAGTGGACTCGGGGATGGTGGCGATGGCGATCGGCATGATGGCCGCGACCGCGACCCAGCTGACCTTGGGGAAGGTGAAATGCGGGACCGCGATGATATCGCCGGCGAAAACCGAGCTGAAGTCGATCACGCCAAAGGCCAGGGCAGTCACATAGCCGACAATGATGCCGAACAGGATCGGCAGCTGGCCCCATGTACCTTTCAGGTAGACGGAGAAGAGCATGGTGGCGAACAGGGTGACGAGCGCGATGACCCACGCGACGTTCTGGGCATTGCCGGTCGCGCCGTTGCCGGCAGCGCCTGAGATGGCGGTTCCGGCCAGCGAGATGCCAATGACGATGGCGATGGAGCCGGTGACCGTCGGCGGCAGGACCTTTTCAATCTTGTCCGAGCCGAAGGCGTTGATGATCAGGCCGGCCGCGATGGAGACGAGACCGGACATGATGACACCGAACTGGGCCTGGGAGATCAGGGCGTCCTCGGCGACCTTGCCGAATTCACGCGCGCCGGTGATGGAGACGATGGCAGCGATGTAGGAGAAACTGGAGCCGTAGTAAAGGGGGATCTTGCCGCGGGTGACCAGCAGGAAGCAGATCGTGGCGAGGCCGCTGGCAAAAATGGTGGTGGAGACGTGGAATCCGGTGAGAAGGGCGACGAGTACAGTGGCGGGAAACATGACCAGGATCTGTTGAAGAGCAAAAAGGATCATTTTCCAGATCGGGGGCTTTTCGTCAGGCAGATACCCGACAACGGTCTTGGGTGCTTGACTCATACGATGTCCTCCAGGATGCTTGATAGTCTTGCGGTTGCTTGCATACTGTTAAAAAACTACTATGATCGATCGCCATTGTCAATAAAGATGAATCAGTTTCCGGATGCTGTCAGCAGGCCAACGGCGTGATATGATGTTTTGTAGGTGATTGGAGGGCCGGAGCTATGCAAATCGTTTATTATTCCTTGAATGGAACGACCGAAAAAGTGGCCCGGCAGCTGGCGTCGCTGCTGGACCTGCCGCTGTTCCGCATCGAGGATGTCTCATCGCGCAGGGGGTTTTTCGGTTACATGAAATCCGGATTTGAATCAGTTGCCAAAAAGACACCCAAAATACGGCCAATCGAGGATTTTGAGCCTGATGGAGATCATCTGATCCTGCTGTCTCCTGTCTGGGCCGGCAGCATGTCCAGCCCCGTCCGGACATTCTGCACGCTGCACGCCGGGCGGTATGCTGATTTTTCACTCATATTGACCCATCAGGACACGAAAAACGACTACGCGACGGTGCAACAGGAAATCGCCACGATTCTGGGCGCGAAGCCTGACCGCTTCGGCTCTTTCTGTGACAAGCAGATCCATCCGGACGACATCCTGGCCCTGGGAAGACAATTCATGGAGGATAGCCGGTCATAATGTGCGGACGTTACTATATCGAACAGGAAGAGGATATCGCCGAGATGCGTCGGATCCTGGAGGAAGTGAACCGGCGTTTTGCCGGCACGGCCATGGCTTCACGGCTGAAGACGGGCGAAATCGTCCCGACGGATGTGGTACCGGCTGTTTCCGGCATGGCTGGCCCCGGAGGACAAGCGGTGCCGACATTGTCCTTGATGCAATGGGGGATGAGCAGGCCGGGATCGTCCGGTGTGATCATCAATGCCCGATCAGAAACCGCTGCTGACAAACCGATGTTTCGCCGCCTGGTCACGACCGGGCGGGTCCTGCTCCCGGCAAACGCCTTCTTCGAGTGGCAAAAGGACCCGGCCAGCCGGACGAAAACCAAGTACCAAGTGATGGTGCCCGGTTCGCCTTTCTTTTATATGGCGGGCCTGTTCCGGCCTGAGCGGATCGATACAAGTGATGGCCTGGTCAATCGGTTTGTCATTGTCACCGTACCGGCCAATGAACAATTGCTGCCGATCCACGACCGCATGCCGCTGATCCTGGGACATGACGACGCCCGTCGCTATCTGCTCGACAGCGACCACGCCGCCCAGCTGCTCAGCAGCCCGCCGCCGTGCCCCCTGATGACAGTGCCGGCCTGACGGGCTTTTTCCACGGATTTCGCCTAGCCGAATACCGGACACGGTGGAAAAGCCGATGTGTTTATCTTGTCGGGCCAATATGAAAATATGGTAGAATGATGTCGATTATCAGATCACGTCGGACCAAGGAGTTTCCATGCAGCATCAGACGCGCACCATGAGCAAGACCCGACAGTTGTTTCATCAGAACCGATCGCTCTTCTTTTCGTTCCTGTTTCCATTTGTCATCCTGGCCGCCGCCTTTTTCAGCCGGGCTGTCTTTCCGATCGGCGACCGCAACATCCTGACGATCGACCTGTATCACCAGTACGCACCGTTCATTGTCGAGCTTCGGGAGAAACTGACATCCTTTTCCAGCCTGTTTTACACCTGGAACGGTGGGCTGGGCACGAACTTCTGGTCGCTTTTCGCCTATTACCTGGCCAGCCCGCTCAACATCCTGATCGTCCTTTTCCCGCCGGCTTTCCTGACTGAAGCGATCCTGCTCCTGGTCCTGGTCAAGATCGGCCTGGCCGGCACGACCTTCGCCGCCTTCCTCAAGGGCGTGAGGCAGATGACGGGTAGCGCGCCGGTCGCCTTTGCCACGATGTACGCCCTGTCCGGCTACACCCTGGCCTATTTCTGGAACATCATGTGGCTGGACAGCCTGTTTCTGCTGCCGCTGGTCATGCTCGGCCTTCACCGGCTGGTCCGTGAAAAACGGTTCGTGCTCTATGTGGTGTCGCTGGCCTTTGTGATCTACACCAACTATTACATGGCGTTTTTTGTCTGCCTGTTCACTGTGCTCTATTTCCCGGTCTGCCTGTTTTCCAACCTGACCTTCCACAAGCCGGGTCGACTCATTGGCGCGACCGCCCGGTTTGCCGGCGCGTCTTTGCTGGCCGGCGGCCTGGCCTCGGTGCTGCTGCTGCCGACATTCTTTTCATTGCGCCTGACTTCGGCGGCCGGTGACACGTTCCCGAAATCCATCAACCACTATTTTGACCTGTTTGACTTCATCAGCCAGCATTATGTCCTGACACCGCCCTCGATCCGAGAGGGGATGCCGAACATGTACGGAGGCCTGGCTGTCCTGATCCTGCTGCCGGTGTATTTCCTCAGCAAGTCGATTCCGCTCAGGGAAAAGCTCTGGCACATGGGACTGACCTTTGTCCTTATCCTCAGCTTCAACATCGATGTGCTCAATTTCATCTGGCATGGCATGCATTTTCCCAATCAGCTGCCATACCGCAACTCGTTTGTATACATTTTCCTGGCCTTGTCGATGGCGGCACCCGCGTTCATGCGCCTTCGTGAATTTTCCGGTAAACAGATCGGGGCCATCGGGGCCGGCCTGGCCTTGCTGGTGGTTCTGTCCCAGAAGCTCAATGACAAGCAGCCAACGATTGTCAGCCTTTACGTGACGCTCGCCTTCATTGTCGTCTACCTGGCGATCCTGACCGTCGACCGGGTCGTCCACATGACCCGCCAGGAATTCGCGGTCGCTTTCCTGCTGGTGATCCTGACGGAACTGACCTTGAACACATTCCTGATGATGCACAAGGTGGACACCACCGAATACCTGTCCCAGCGCGATGGCTATCTGAGCGGGCGGGAAGTGGCCCAGATCCGGGAGCAGTTGACGATCATCGAAGAAGTGGAGCCTGACCCGCAATTTTATCGTGTCGAGATCCTGGAGCCCCGGACGATCAACGATCCGTTCCTGTATTCCTTCCGCGGGCTGTCGATCTTTGCCTCGACCGTGCCGACCAAACCGGTCCGCCTGTTTGAGAACCTCGGCTTCCACAGCAACGGCATCAACAGCTACAAGAACGAAGGATCGACCATTCTGCTGGACACGATCTTCTCCATCGAATACCTGATCCATCGCGCTCCCAAAACCGATGACCGGCTGCGGGAGGTTTTTGCTTCGACTGACGAGATCACGGTCTATCGCAATCCGTTCGTATCCTCGATCGGGTACTGGGTACCGCAGGAGGTCACGAACTGGTACAGTTATGCCGGTAGTCCTTTCGAAGCCCAGAACAGTCTGTTGGCGCACATGACTCGCAAAGACCCGGTACTGATGACACTTCCGCTTTCGCCTGCATCTCAGGCCAACCTGACGTTCAGCGGCACACCGGACCAGTATTTCTCCTTCACCCGGTCAAACGCCGACCTTGCGTCCACCGCGCGCGTGAATGTGGAAAACCCGATCGACCAGCAGGTGTACCTATACCTCGATATCCCGGCGAACGTGGCCGAAAGCGGCACGGTTCGTGTCGGCGAGCGGACCATCGGCTTCAACGCGGCCAGGGCGACTGTGATCGACCTGGGGCATTGCCTGGCTTCCGAGCCGATCGTGGTTGAAATCGGTTACAAAAGCGGATCGGCCCAATCGAGCTATTTCGAACTGTTCGCCTGCGGACTGGAACGCTCGGCCATGGAACGGGCTGCCGATGACTTGAAAGCCCAGGCCATGGAGATCACCCGGTTTACAGACCGGCGGGTGGAAGGCACGATCCAGGCTCCGGAGGACGGGTATGTCCTGATGACCATTCCCTTTGACGCCGGATGGAAGATCCAGGTCGATGGCCAATCGGTCGAGACAAAAGCGCTCGATGACGGACTGGTTCTGTTCGACATCCCGAAGGGCACCCATCAGGTGACGATGCACTTCACACCTGACAAACTGTTGCTCGGTGCCGGCATCTCCCTGGTGTCCCTGATGGTGCTCACACTGCTCACCATGATCCAGCGCCGAAAAGATCGCCATCGTCGATCCATGGGATTCATCCCAGGAATCGAACGCCCCGTCCCGGTCCGGGTCGGACTGGCCCACGAGGATTTGCCGGCAGAAAATCAATCGCCACCGATCATTGAAGAGGCAGGTGCCGATTCCCCTGCGGCAGCAGAAGCGCCCTCTGAAGCCAATCCTCAAGAACCGGACGATGTGGTATAATATTTTCATATACGGACTCAAGACATCCAATATGCAAGGAGGAACCGAACATGGACACAAACAAGAGTTTTTATCGCTGCAGCATTTGCGGAAACATTGTCGGCCTGATCCAGGATGGCGGCGGGGAACTCGTCTGCTGCGGACAGCCCATGGATCTGCTCAAGGCCAACACGACCGACGCCGCGACAGAGAAGCATGTTCCTGTCCTGACCCGTAACGGCAATAATCTGCATGTCGAAGTTGGCAGCGTCGCCCATCCGATGGTCGCCGAACATTACATCCAGTGGATCTGCATCGCCCAGGGCAATCTCACCCAGCGCACCGCGCTTGATCCGGGCGATCCGCCGGTGGCTGATTTCGTGATCTGCGACGGACCGGTTGTCGTCTACGAGTACTGCAACCTCCATGGATTGTGGAAAGCGGAGCTCGAATAAACATCCTTTGCCCGGTTGTTGATCGGCCAGCCGCCGTTCAGACGGTGACCCATCAGCAAGTGTAAGATGATCCGATTCCAGCCATATGCAAAACTGCCGGACGCGAAGTAGCGTCCGGCAGTTTTTTTGCGTGTGGGTGGTGCCACGGGCGCGGGTGGTGCCATGGGCGGTGCCACGGGCGGTGCCAGACACCGATTCAGAACTTCGTCAAAGACACTCCCCGTAAGCCCTGAGCCTGTAGTATCACAAGCCCTGGGCCACCATTAGTTCCACCCCGGTGCCTGGCACGATTACGGTACCCCATAAAGTGGACACATAGTTAGTTCCGTTTGTTCCGCAGTCAGTGCCAGTTGCCGATTCGGTACTAATTCTTGTACTCTCCTAAAAACCGCTGCGGCTGTAGTATTACAGAACATGACGCCGCGCTAGTTCCGAAATCCCGTCTGGCACCGCTCAGTGGGCGGTGCCAGACACCGATTCAGAACTTCGTCAAAGACGCAACCCGTAAGCCCTGAGGCTGTAATGTCACAAGCCCTGTAACCGCACGAGTTCCGTTCGCGCGCCTGGCACCGATTTCGGTACCCGGCGGAACGAACTGCCGAACGCTCATGCTATGATGACAGGGTTTATTTTCGCGCTTGAAAGTATGTGAGGCACCATTGCTATTTAACGCTTAGTTGATATAAGGTGTGCAGGAGGATTGACAATCTGGTGTTCTGTTTCTATAGTGTTCCTAATAAGTAATACTAAGGAGCGACAGGAAATGGACCTGATCCAGGCACTGATGGAAACCGGCCTGACCCGGCATGAAGCCAGACTTTTCGCCCTTTTGTCTTCAGAAGGGGCCATGTCCGGCTATGAGGCGGCCAAGCTGACCGGCATGTCGCGATCCAACGCGTACATGGCGCTTTCCGGGCTGGCGGACAAAGGCGGCGCTTTGCGTATCGAAGGTGACGTAGTGCTTTATGAAGCCGTTCCGGCCCATGAGTACGCGGCCAACAAACGCCGCTATCTGGCGGATGTCCTGCGGACCATCGAGCAGGACATGCCCCATCTCCGGTCTTCGGTGCAGCCTTACCTGACGATCCGTGGACGGCGCCACATTCTTGATAAAATCAGGAACATGGTCGATCAGGCTCGCGAACGGGTTTACATCCTGCTTCCCATTGCGGAATTGCGCCAGGTGCTCCCGGAACTGTCTTCGCTCAAGGACAGGGGAGGCAAGGTGGTCATCCTGACCGCCCCACCTTTCACCATGAACGATGTGACTGTCCACCATCGCGACGCGCGCGATGCCCAGGTCCGTCTGATTGTCGATTCATCTGAAATCCTGAGCGGTGAAATCGGCACATCAGCCGAGTCGACCTGTCTTTATTCGCGCGACGACGTTCTGGTCGGACTGTTCAAAGAAGCCATGAAAAATGAAATCAACCTGATCGAACTGAAGCAGGAGAAACGAGGGAAAACAACATGAGCCAGGAACTCAAGATGGCCGGCCGCCAGCTTTTTGGTCAATTCAACCCCCAGGATCTGATTGACAAATATGGCAGCCCCCTTTACGTCTACGATGAAGAGACATTTCGGACAAGATGCCGTGAAATGAAGCAGCTGGTTGACTATCCAGGGTTCACGGCCAACTATTCCATCAAGGCCAACAGCAATCTGACGCTGCTGAGGATTGCGCACGAGGAAGGCCTCTATGCTGACGCGATGTCCCCGGGAGAGATCTTTTTTCTGGAAAAGGCAGGCTTTGAGCCTGAAAAGATCTTTTTCATACCCAACAATGTCGATGCCTCGGAGTTTCGGTATGCGGTCGATCACAAGGTGATGGTCAGTATCGATTCGCTTTCCCAGCTGGACCTGTTCGGCCGGATCGCGCCTGGATCCGAAGTCGCGCTGCGACTGAATCCGGGCATCGGGGCCGGACATCACAAAAAGGTGGTGACTGCCGGAAAGAAGACCAAATTCGGAATTCCCGAGGAACAGATCGACGAAGCCAAAAAGGTCGCTGCAACGCATCAGCTCCGGATCACCGGCATCAACCAGCACATTGGATCCCTGTTCATGACCCCAGAGTCGTATGTCTCTGCAGTCGCTCATTTCCTGGAACTGGCAGAAACATTCCCCGATCTTCGATTGATTGACTTTGGCGGCGGATTCGGTATTCCCTATCGGAAAATGGCCGGGGAGACCCGCCTCGACCTGGCCGATCTTGGCGAGCAACTGACAAGCCTGGTTCGCACATTTGCCGAGCGATACCCGCATCCTGTGACCTTCAAGATAGAGCCCGGGCGTTATGTTGTGGCTGAGAGCGGTGCCTTGCTCGGCAAGGTCGTCACCAGGAAAAGCCAGGGAGGCGTCGAATATATCGGCACGGATATCGGTTTCAACGTGCTGATGCGCCCAGTGCTGTATGATTCCCATCATGACATTGAATTGTTCCGGGACGGGACAAGCCTCTTTGGCCAGCCAGAAGCGCCGTTCACGGTTGTCGGCAACATTTGTGAAAGTGGCGACATCCTGGCCCATGACCGGCTCTTGCCAAATCCTGAAGAGGGAGATATCATCGCGATTCATGATGCAGGTGCCTATGGATATGCGATGAGCTCATCATATAACAACAGACCAAGGCCTGCAGAAGTACTCATAACAACAGAAGGTAAGGATGTCCTGATTAGAAGAAAGGAGACACTTGAGGATCTGATTCTGCTTTTCCCGGATTGAAGCGCCACTCAATGACTGATATGCTGGTTGAAAGCAATTCAGGAGGTGGGTTCATGCAGAAAAGGCAGAACTATATCAGTTGGGACGAGTATTTCATGGGCATTGCCCTTTTGTCCGCCAAGCGAAGCAAAGACCCGAACACACAGGTCGGCGCCTGCATCGTGAACGCGCACAACAAGATCCTGTCAGTCGGCTACAATGGCATGCCGATCGGCTGCAGCGACGATGAGTACCCGTGGGCTCGCGAGGGCGACCCGCTGGACACCAAGTATCCGTACGTCTGTCATGCCGAGCTCAATGCCATCCTGAACAATGTCGGGTTCAGCCTGGAGGGCTGCAAGATCTACGTGCCGCTATTTCCGTGCAATGAATGCAGCAAGGCCATCATCCAGTCCGGCATCCGCGAGATCATTTACATATCCGACAAATACGCCGGGACAGACAGTGTCAAGGCCTCCAAGCGCATGCTGGACAGCGCCGGTGTCCAATATCGACCGCTGAAGACCGGCCTGGAGGAACTGACCATTTCCTACCGGGTATCGGATATCTGAACATGCCTCGCCAATCAGATGAGTCTTCTCCGGACGGCGACGGACATGCCATAACCAGCCATGATCGGTTCAACCATCAAAAGAGCCTGCGAATCCGCAGGCTTTTTTGATGGCCGATTGACATGGCCAATCGAGGAAATGACGTTTCAATTAAAATAAAACAAATGTTCTTATATTGCTTGACAGCAAGCCTCCAGATGCGTATACTGACAATAACGAACATATGTTTGGAGGCGTGCAAAATGACAATGCTGAATGGACTGTTCTTCCTGATGATCGGACTGGCCGGTCTTGCGACCGCACTGATCCTGGCTGATCTCAACAGGCGGGAGGATGAAGCGCTGGCTGAGTTGGCTCGTCTTCAGTCCGGAAAGCCTGCCATGGCCGCTTCGCGGAGCAGTCACAGACGTTCATGCGATCATGCATATGTTACGGAAGGTCTATCATCATCAGGGCACATGAATTACGCCACAATGGAACGGTCCGGTAGACTGGATGATTTCCTGACCGTCGCAGATATGAAACAGGAATCAGATCACAGATGTCGTGATAGAGCAGTCAGCTTTGATTTTGCCATCTTCGGGAAACAGACAGATGCAAACATGGCAGGTGCAGAGGGTCACTCATTCGCGTCAGACGCAGAACACTGTGCCTGACATGTCATGACCGTGTTAAAAAACATTTTGCATTCTATTGTCATTTCATCGTAAAATATGTCTGACATGAAAGGCTTGCCAACTTGTCAGACTACGGTTTCGATGACTTCCCCATGTTTGATTGATGTATTCATTGACGAAACAGTTGTCAGCACAGAACAATTGGCACCCACCATGGCACTCAATTTTAGATATCAATCATGTGTGGACCCTCGGGTCGCAAGCATGTCAGTGTCAGCCAGGAGGTGCCCAGATGCCAGACCTGAAATCTGTTCTGGGACAATTGATGCAACAAGAAGCTGATCTCAGTCAGCCGTCTGATGATCAGTGCGATGCATCATGGAATCGGATCAGTCAACTGATTGACCAAGTGGAGCAAGAGCGGGGAAGACCTCAGAAGTCATTCCCGAGTCTTGATTCATTCGATTCGCTTGACAACGAGGAATGGAATCCCAAGACAGCTTTTGACGCCCGATCCACTCCGCGCAGTTTCTGGCGGTTGCCAACCCGCAGGCTGGCTGCAGCCATGCTGGCGGTGTTTTTTGGCGTCGTTGCCTTGCTGGCCGGCGCACTGTATCTGCAGAGCAGCGGTATCCTGCCCGGCCCGACATCAACAACGATCATACTGACCGACGAACCAATCCCCCTGGCAGATCCTGATGCTCCGATACCGGACCTGGACCAGCTGGCCGTTTTCCTGTCATCATCCGACAGCACACAGCTGCTTGAGGTGCCAACGCTGTCACCAGACAGCCAGAAAGCAGCTGTTGAAGCATTGGTCAGCCGCAACTGCATGACCATCGCCCGGAGTGGCGTGTCTGCCTTGCCCGGTACGGCTTACTGGGTTGCCCGTAAACTTGCCGACCAATCAGACAAGATGCTTGTCCTGGTCGCACGGGAACGTGAAGGTGAGATTGGCTGGCAGACGATCTTCCAGATCTTGCCCAAGTCATCCGACTTGCCTTCCGGGAAAGCACTGGACGAATATTTTTCCAGACAGCTAGCCAAGCATACCGACTGATTCTACCCTTCAAGATACAGACGATTCCCACCGACCGCCTCAACTTCATCCGGATCGTGAGTCACCAGGATCACGGTCTTTCCGGCAGTCTGTTCTTTCACGTACCGGATGACGGTTTGCTTTGTTTCTGCGTCCAGACCTTTGAATGGCTCATCCATGAACAGGATGTCGCTTGTCGCCAGGACCGCCCGGACAATCGCGACGCGGCGACGCATGCCGCCACTCAATTCGCGAACAGGCACGTTCATGCTGCCTTGCAATCCAACTCGTGAAAGATGTTCCTCCATGGTTCTTTCCGGGCATGACTTGGGGGCTGTCAGACGGATATTCGCGATCGCGCTGAACGGTTCACAAAGCCGATCCTCCTGGAACACCGCGCTCTTTTTTTCCGGTATCCCTGACAGTGAGCCGCTGTCCGGCCGAATCAGACCCATCATCAAATGAAGCAGCGTTGTCTTGCCGCAACCGGAAGGGCCCAGGATGCAGGTGATCTGATTTGTGTCGATGACAGCCGAGTAATCCTTGAGTACAACCTTGCCGTTATAGCTTTTCACTAAATGGCTGATGACAATCGTCATGGCTCAGGCACGCTCCATTCTTACGTAGGCCGCCTTCAGCATCAGAATGAACATTTTTTCAAACAATACGCTGATCGCGACAATGACGACGGTCCAGGCGAACAGGTCTGCAGAGCTGAGATAGATCTTGGCCTCATAAAGCCGTTCCCCGATCGAACCAGTCGGGATGCCGATCACTTCGGCGGCGATGCCGGCTTTCCAGGACATCCCGATCGAGACACTGCAGGCGGACACCAGGTAGGGTTTCAGCTGAGGTACATAGATGTACATGAGTTTTCGCCAACGGCCGACCCGAAAGAGGTCAGTCATTTCGAGCAGTTTGGCATCTGTGCTCTGGATACCGTGCAGGACATTCGTGTAAATGATCGGCAGCACCATGAGAAATGAAATGAAAATGGACAGGTTCTTTGAATCCAGCCAGATCAGGCACAGGATGATGAATGAAGCGACGGGTGTCGCCTTGACGACCGACATATAGGGCTTGAACAGCACCTCGGCGAGATGATGCCGTCCGGCCAGGGCCGCCAGTCCGATGCCGGCGACCAGCGCCAGAAAGAAACCGTATGCGATCCGGAAAAAGGAAAAACTGATCGACTGCCAGAAGGCAGGATTGCCGATGAGGGTTCCGAGTGTTTTCAAGACGGTGAGTGGTGTCACCAGGATCAGCGGATTTGAAATCAGCATGGAAGCGGCCTGCCAGAAGGACAGGGCCGCGACTATCGCCAAAAACCGCTCGATCGAACGTTTATCGGGCATAATAGAAATCATCTCCCGGCATGGCACCGCCGATTGATTTGGGGTTGCGCTCGAACAGGACATTCAGGTAGCCCTGCATGGCTGTTTTCATTTCAGCACCATCCAGATAGGTGATGTTGAGGGAAGGGATGGCCTTCGCGGCGACAGCCGCGCTGAAGATGTTGAACTTTTCGACCAGGCTGGCTGCTTGCGGGATGTTGTTGTTGACAAAGGTGGTCGATTCCTTGTACTCGTTCAGGAAAGCTGCCAGCTCGTCCGGATGCTCGTTGGCAAATTCCGAGCGGACGATCAGCACGCCAGTGATCATGAGGCTGTTGTTGTCAAGGTCGGACCAGGCCTGATTCAGGTCAAGCGCGACACGCAAGTCGCTGAGCTTGGTCTGGGCAACTGTGACATACGGCTGTGGCAGCATGGCAATCCGGTCCTTGCTTTCCGAAAGCAGCGCGACCACTTCGGCCGGCTCGGACTTCCATTCAAATGTTACGTCCTGATCCGGATCCAGACCATTTTCTTCGAAAAGGTAGCGCATCGCGTATTCCGGCGCGGTGCCCTTGCCGGTCGAGTAGATTGTCCGGCCACGCAGATCTGAAAAATCCCGGACGGTTTCATCTCGCTCGACGATATAGATGACGCCGAGCGTGTTGACGGCGAGCAGCCGGATGGCGCCCTTGGTGTTGTTGTACAGAATGGACGCGAGATTGGCGGGTACAGCGGCAATGTCCAGATCCCCCTGGATCAGCTTGGGTGTCAGCTCATCAGCCGCGCCTGCGATCGTGAATTCGTAAGGATTGGCGGAGGTGCCCTTTTCGGCGTTTTCCATCAACTGAACCATGCCGATCGAGGTCGCCCCTTTCAGACCACCGATGCGAATGGCGGGCGTTTCGGCAGTTGAATTCGTGGCTGTTGTTGCTTGTGTTGACGCAACTGTGGTCGACGCTGCGGTCGTGGCCGCGGTCGTCCCGGCTGATGACGCGGCGGTTGTGGCAGCCGTCGTGCTGACCGTTGCCTGGCAGCTTGCCAGCAGAATGGTGGCGAGGGCAAGGGATAAAACGAGACTGATGATCCTTTTCATGAATATGTTCCCCTTTCAAATGGACACGATGCAATTGCCATATCGGTAGTCATGGACAGTCAGAGCGTTGGCGACCGATCATGGTCAGTGGCCGGACTTCGCGGTTGTGGTTTTGACACTGACACCAATGACCATGCCGAGTTTGCCGGAGAGCGCGCTGGTGATGTCACCCGGTGCCTCCAGAATCACACAGATGATGGCGATACCCCGTTCCCGGTAGGGGATCCCCAGTCGTCCGACGATGTACGGACTGTATTGGTGCAGCAGATCGTTGACTTCATGGGATACCGCGTTGTCTTCGATGATGATGCTGACGATCGAAATCCTGTTTTCCATGACCGGCACCTCAAAAATTAAAAAAATTTCCGCGTCTAAAGGCGCGGAAACAGAGATGAAGGGACATCTGTCTGCTCGCCTTCCCATTCGGGACGGACCCAAATGCGTCAGAACGGTTTTCGCTTTTGTTTATATCATGTTCGGGTTATCGCCGCAAGCGTTTGCGAAGAGACGCTTGCCAATCCCTACACATCTGGATGGGAACCGGATCAAGCCGCTGTCCGGGCATCCGCGGTAAAAAAACAGCGGATCCGTGGGACCCGCTGTTTCGTGTCTGAATGATGATGCATTTCCCTTGTACAACGTCTACTGACTGCCGTTCGTTCTTTCACAAGCAAGAACAATTAAATATGAGAATGATCCTTATTCAATTCAGATCGAACCGTATTTGTTTTCGTTCGAGTGAAGAATGAACTCCTTTCTCATCGTCCCGGCCGTTTGTCGGCCGGATGCTTTCGCTGTCCATTTCATAGATTGATGTAACAGGCAGTGTCCGTTTCCTGAATGGGTGGTCTTCGAGCCACTATGGCTGTCAGATGTGCATCAAGGGGATGCATCGGTTGATAAACCTACCATTATTATATCTCATGTATGACTGACAATTGTTACATACTCCTGAATCAGATTTCAAAAAACACACGGTCAATTTTGTAAATATTGTAGAATTTGATGTCAATGATTGTCACGATGCTTTTCATCAAGCCTCAGACCCGTCCAGACCGAGCGAGGCTGCCACGCTTCGCATGCCGGCCAGGGCTTCAGTCATGACCGTATCGAGATCCATGCCGATCATATCGGCCCCTTTGCGGATGATCTCACGGTCGACGCCGGCGGCGAAGGATGGGGTCTTGAATTTCTTCTTCAAGGACTTCAACTCCATGTCCATCACGCTTTTGCTCGGTCGCATCAACGCGGCCGCGTTGATCAGGCCGGTCAGCTCATCGATTGTATAAAGGACCTTCTCCAGATCGGTCTGTGGTTCGACATCGGTGCAGATGCCATAGCCATGGCTCATGACCGCACGGATGATGGTCTCGTCGATGCCGTTGTCGCGCAGAATCTCGGCGGACTTGACACAATGCTGCTCGGGGTAGCGTCCATAATCCAGATCGTGCAGGAGACCGACGATGCCCCACAGATCAGGAGCCGGATCCTGATAGAGACCGGCGAAGTGCCGCATGACGCCTTCGACGGCGAGCGCGTGCTTTTCCAGTGCTTCACTGTCATTGTATTGCCTGAAGATGGCCAGTGCCTGTTCCCGGGTTGGTATCATGCCCATTTTCGTTCCCTTCCAGATCACTCCTTGCCCGTCCACTGCACGCAGTCAGACTGACGGCTTTCCCGATGACGGGAAATCGGATTGTTTTACGTATTTTACCAGTCTGTCCGGGTGATGAAAAGAACTATGCAAGGATAGCGGATCAGATGACATGAGGATCGGATTTCCTGATATACTGTTCCTGATGTCAAAATTCGAGACAAGGAGACGACCTCTGTGAAAAAGCTGACTGTTTTCAAGTTGAAATATTGCGGATATTGCCGCCGTGCCCTGCAATACATGGAGGACAGCATCGCAGAGCATCCGGAATACAAGGACCTGTCCATCGAACTGATCGATGAGCGGGAACAATATCAACTGGCCAAGCAATACGATTATTTTTTCGTACCGACGTTCTACATCGGCGATGAAAAGGTGCACGAGGGAGCGGTCTCATACGATCAGGTGAAAAAGATCCTCAAGCGCGCCTATGAAGCGTGAGTCAATCCCGTTCTCGCCATGGATCATAAAGGGGGATTTCCATTGATTCGAGATGCCTGTGGAATTTTCGGCATATTCGGCAAGCCCGCCGTCGAGGCCGCGACGCTTGTCTACTATGGGCTGTTTGCCCTTCAGCACCGCGGGCAGGAAAGCTGCGGCATTGCGTCCAATGATGACGGTACGGTCACGGTTCACAAGGACATGGGCCTGGTGCACGAAGTCTTCACGCCGGCCTTGCTGGAACAGCTGACGGGCAATGTGGCAATGGGCCATGTCCGTTACGCGACCACCGGCAAAAGTGTGCGTGAGAACGCGCAGCCGTTGGTGATGCGGTATATCAAAGGCACCTTGGCGCTGGCGCACAACGGGAACCTGAAAAACACCACCTATCTCCGGGAGACGCTTGAAAGCCAGGGCGCCATTTTCCAGACCTCGATCGATTCAGAAATCATTGCCTACCTGATCGCGCGTGAACGCTCCCGTTGCCGTTCTGTCGAAGACGCGATCATCGCGACGATGCCGTATCTTGAGGGTGCATACAGTCTGTTGATCATGAGTCCGAAAAAACTGATCGCTGTCCGGGACCCCCTGGGATTCCGCCCGCTTTGCATTGGTGATCTGGACGGTTCGATTGTCTTCGCCTCGGAATCGTGCGCATTGGACACCATTGGCGCCCGTTTCGTCCGGGACGTTGAGCCCGGCGAAGTCGTGATCGCCGACCGGTCGGGCCTTCGCAGCATCCGGACCTATTGTGGGCTGGCCAGGCGGCTTTGCATTTTCGAGTATATCTATTTTGCCCGACCTGACAGCCGGATCGACGGCCAAAGCGTGGTGGATTCGCGCATCCTGGCTGGCCGACAGCTGGCCCGGCAATACCCGGTCGATGCCGATCTGGTCATCGGTGTGCCCGATTCCGGGATGGACGCCGCGTCAGGCTATGCCCTGGAATCGAACATTCCGCTTGTGCGTGGATTCGTCAAGAACAACTACGTCGGTCGGACATTCATCCGTCCTGACCAGGCTCAGCGTGAGACCGCCGTCCGGATCAAGCTCAATCCGGTCATCAGCACCGTGGCTGGCAAACGGGTGGTCATGGTGGATGACTCCATTGTCCGCGGCACGACCAGCGCCATCATTGTCAAATTGCTGAAGGCAGCCGGCGCGAAGGAAGTCCATGTCCGAATCAGCGCGCCACCATTTTTGTGGCCCTGCTATTATGGGACCGACATCCCTTCCCGGGAAGAACTGACGGCTCAGAAGCACACGCTCGAAGAGATCCGGGTCAAAATCGGAGCGGATTCCCTGGGGTACCTGACTACACACTGTCTTCCGGAGCTGACGGGTCACGCAGACGCGGCGACCAATCCAGTCCATGGTTATTGCAGTGCCTGTTTCACCGGAGCATATCCGGACCCGGAAATGCTGTTGCCGGGTTATGAGAAAATATACAGGGGTTGATGGACATGAACCGGATTCGGGATAAAAAGGGCTTCCTATGCGACATGGATGGCGTCATCTATCATGGCCGGCAGATCCTGCCGGGTGTCAGTGAGTTTGTCAGCTGGCTTTTGCAGTCCGGCAAACCGTTCCTGTTCCTGACCAACAGCAGTGAGAAGACACCGCGTGAACTCAGCCTGAAACTGCTGAACATGGGACTGCAGGTCGACGAACGCCATTTCTACACCAGCGCGCTTGCGACCGCGGAATTCATCGCCTCCCAGTCACCGGGCTGTTCTGCCTATGTGATCGGTGATTCAGGATTGATGAACGCACTGTATGACGCCGGGATCGTCTTCACGGATACCAATCCGGAATATGTGATTGTCGGAGAAACCCGTAATTATGGCTATGACTCGCTGCGCCGGGCGATGAACCTGGTCCTTGGCGGAGCCAAGCTCATCGGGACCAATCCGGACACCAGCGGGCCTTCCGAGACCGGCGTCGTGCCGGGGTGCAAGGCGTTGATCGCCCCGATCGAGCTGGTGACCGGAAAGAGCGCCTATTACATCGGCAAACCGAATCCGCTCATGATGCGCACCGGCATGCGGCTTCTGGGCGTCCAGCCTGAGGAATGCGTCATCATCGGAGACCGGATGGACACGGACATCGTGGCCGGCATCGAGTCGGAAATCGATACGGTCCTTGTGCTGTCAGGCGTGACCAATCTGGTCAACCTCAAGACCTTCCCCTATAGGCCAAAGACGATCATCAACCATGTAGGGGAGATCGTCACGCGCGCTGACGGTGACAAGGGGATCGATCCGGAGGCACTGTGATACTTTTTTATGAAATGCTGCCCTTCTGACAGTATTTTGGTTATTCTTCGTCGTCGTAATCCTGGTTGAAGCCGGACGGCATGTCATCCGGGTTGCTTTGTGATGTGGCTGTCAGCCGGCGCAGTTCGGCGATTTCATGGCGGGTCAGGTGACGATACTGGCCATACGGTAGTTTCCCCAGATTGATGTGCATGATGCGAAGCCTGACCAGTCGGACAACCGTGTAGCCCAAGGCCTCGCACATCCGGCGGATCTGGCGGTTCAGCCCCTGGGTCAGGACGATGCGGAAGACCTTCGGGTGCTCCTGCCGGACCTGGCATGGGAGAGTCACGGTATCCAGGATCGGGACACCGGATGCCATCTGCGCCAAAAACCCGGGCGTGACCGGTCTGTCAACCGTCACCCGGTATTCTTTCTCATGTCGGTTATGACCACGCAGGATCTTGTTGACAATGTCACCATCGTTTGTCATCAGAATCAGCCCCTCGGAATCGCGGTCGAGGCGGCCAATGGTGAAAATCCGCTTCGGATAGTTGATATAATCGATGATATTGTCATTTCTTCGCCGATCGGACGTGCAGGTGATGCCGGTCGGTTTGTGCAAGGCCAGATAGACCGGTTCGTCAAGCGGGATGACCGGCTCTCCCTCAACCATGACAATCTGGCCGGGGAAGATACGCTGACCGACCTGGGCCGGCTGACCATCCACGGTGACCTTGTTTTCTGCGATCAGGCTGTCGGCCTGGCGTCGGCTGCAGCGGCCGGAGTCGGCGATGTATTTGTTCAGGCGAATGGATGGAACGGTCATAGATCCGAAAATTCACGCATGACCGGAACCAGCTGGAGACTGCCGGAAGCGTCGACGGTGATCACCGGCACCTCCGGACACTGGTCCTCCAGTGTGGCGATGAAGACACTGTTTCCGGGGTCAGGCGGCATGCCGACAAGTACGTAACTGACCGGATTGTCGATCATATATGATGCGACCGTGTGGGCGGCGTTGTCACTGAAATAGACCAGCATCTCGGCGCCCTGTTCCTTGGCGACATTGAACAGATATTCAACTTCGTCGCTGGCCAGCCAGCGTTCAGCCTTCTTGGGACGGACACAGACAACCTTGAGGTCGATGCCCTCGAAATCGGCCAGAGACCGGCCGGCAAAAATCAGTCGATCACAGGATTCCTGATCGGTGACACAGACAAGAACCATTGAAGCAGCCCCTTTCCAAGCGTTGATTTGGATGCGAGCCAATGCCGTTGGCTGTCATCTCCAGTTTAGGGTCGGAATGTGTCGACATTATGTACGTATCACAACAATTTGGCGACGTTGCCCGACAAGTCCGGCTGCCATCGTCACGATCCATGATCAGCCTTGGCCCGTTTCAAGGTGAAGGTGAAAACCGTACCCTGGCCGGGATTGCTTCGAACATGGATCTGTTCGCCCGACAGGACCAGGATCTCCCTTGCGATCGACAGCCCGAGTCCGGTTCCGGGCAGGTGATGGGACTTGTCGGCTTTGTAGAAACGGTCGAACACATGATCGATGTCGTCCGGGTCGATGCCGACTCCATTGTCCTTGACATGAACCCGCACCTGGTCCGGACCCCACTCCGCATCGATACTGATCGTCCCGCCGGCTTGTGTGAACTTGAAAGCATTGTCCATCAGGATGACCAGCACCTGCTCGATCCGGTCGGGATCGGCCATCACATCCGGACATCGGGACAATTTTTCTTCATCCAGATCCAGATTGATGCCGCTTTGTTCAGACCGCGGCTTGAACTGGATATGCAGGTCCCGGATCAGATGATGAAGACTGAATGGCTGCGGGTCGAAGGATATGGTGCCACCCTGCAGGCGAGACAGTTCCAGCATGTCATCGATCAGTCGCGAAAGACGCAGTGTTTCCCGGAGCATGATGTCGTAGTAACGGTCGCGGTCCGCCGGGCTCTGCACCATGCCGTCCTTGAGCGGCTCGATCAGTGCACGCATCGCGGTGAGGGGTGTGCGCAACTCGTGGGATACATTGGCGACATAATCCTTGCGTGTCTGTTCGAGCCGCTCGGTTTCTGTCACATCCCGGAAAAGGCCGACCGCGCCGGCGATCCGGCCGAGGGCATCCTCGAGCGGAGTCACGGTCAGGGCTATCGACCGGTTGGAAAAATACAGCATCTGCTGACGGGGCTTGTTCTCCTGGATCACCGAACAGAAAATCCCGGTCAATCCGTCTGCCATCCGGAGATCATCGGGCGTTCGGATCTTTGTGTTCAGTCCGGTTGCGACCATGGGAGTCGGGGCGGCATCCTGCTGCCAGGACCCTGGCTCAAGGCTGTCCAAGGCGTTCATTTCCGCCCGGCTGAGCTTGATCATGGCTTCATTGATCATCGTGACCCGTCCCGTCGTGTCCACCGCGACTATCCCCTCGGAAATGCCGTCCAGAACCTGCTTCAGCCGATTGCGCTCAAGTGTCAGGGCGGATATGGATTGAGCCAGGTTGTCGGCCAGATGGTTCATGGTCGACGCGAGTTCACCGATCTCACCTTCCTGCGAATCGTCCGCCCTCAGGCCGAATTCGCCGCTGGCCATGGCCAGCGCGACATCGCGGGTCTGCTTGAGCGGCCGAATGACACGGATCGTGCCCAGATAAGCCGGCATCAGCATGAAAAAAGCGACTGCCAGGGCGGAAAGGATGAGCGCGACATACATGCTGCGCAGGCTGGCGTTGAGTTCCTGCATCGGCTTGACGAAAAAAACGGTGCCTACGATGGTGTTCAACCCAAGGAAATTCGAGGTGATCGGGACACCGACAAACAGGAGGCTCTCCGGACTGGATGGGAATCGCTCGGTGAACCAGAGCGAGGACGCCTGCCCGTTCAGCAGGGGAGCCGATTCCTGATTGATCCGTTCTTCGATTTCGCCTGCGTCGAGGTTGGCGCTTTCAGGCAGGGTGGTGTGGCTGAACGCGCCCGTTGTCCCGTCCACTACAAAAATGTAGGCGTCAAACAGCTCGAGGGCCGAATGCATCAAACCGTCGAAATAGGGATCATAGGTGAGGAACCGGCCATAAGCCAGTTGCGCGATTGCCTCGGCCTTGGGCTGTAGCTCACGGACCTTGATGCGCGTGAACAGTTCAGCGGAAATCGCGCCGAAAAACAGGGAAGTGAGGGCCACGGTCAGGAAAATGGCGAGCAGCAGCAGGGACATGACCTTCCTGACAAAGATGCTGCGATGCATTCAGCGGGCCACCTCGAACTTGTAACCCACGCCATAGACGGTGATCAGGCCATAGGCGGCATTTTCGTGGGCGATCTTCTGGCGGATGCGCTTGATGTGGGTGTCAACGGTACGGGTGTCACCAAAATAATCATAACCCCATACCTTGGCCAGGATCTGTTCGCGATCGAGGACCTGACCCTGATGCGAAGCCAGGAGATGCAGGATTTCAACCTCCTTGGGCGTGAACGGCACCACTTCGTTCATGACCTTGACCTGGTAGTTGTCCAGGTTGATCTCAAGCCCCTCGAACCGGAGCAACGAACTGTTGTCCTGACGCCTTTCACCGAGCCGGCGCAGGACAGCCTTTATCCTGGCGATGACTTCGCGGGGGCTGAAGGGCTTGACAATGTAATCGTCTGCCCCCAGTTCCAGGCCAAGCACACGATCGATCTCCTCACCCTTGGCTGTCAGCATGATGATCGGCAGACGGCTTGTGCGGCGGATTTCGCGGCAAACATCCGTGCCTGACAGTTTCGGCATCATCAGATCGAGAATCATCAGGTCGGGCTGGTCGCTTTCAACCCGTGCGATGGCCTGTTCGCCATCATATGCCGATGAGTGGGTGAACCGTTCGGCATCCAGATAAAGCGACAGGGACTCATGAACCACGGGATCATCGTCACAAATCAGGATATGCGGCGCTTTCGACATCATCTTCACCTTCGGTCTGAATTTTCAATTCCATTATATCTGAATTGTACCATCACGATCTTGACATGCGGAAAAACCTTCACAATTGTTCGAAATGAATTCAAGGTGGTTTTCGATGGCAGGTGCTGCCAGGCGTCTGTGATATAATGGCAGCAAAATTGAACGTTTGATTCGCGCGATCCACGCGGGCAATCCGCTTTTCGCATGATCAATGACGACAGGAGAACAGGCATGTATCTGGCGGACCGTTGGACGGACTATGAATTGCTGGACGCGGGCGATGGTGAAAAACTGGAGAGGTGGGGCCGTGTCATCCTGCAAAGACCCGATCCCCAGGCCATCTGGCCACGCGGGCCGTGGCAGGAACCGCATGCCTTGTATCACCGCAGCGCCACCGGAGGCGGCCACTGGGAAAAGAAAAGGCCGCATGAAAGCCACTGGACAATCCGCTACCATGGGGTGGCAGGTGAATTGAGTTTCATCATTGAGCCGACCGGTTTCAAGCACACCGGCCTGTTCCCCGAGCAGGCAGTCAACTGGGATCATTGTTCCGGCCTCATCCGGAAATCGGTGTCAGAGGGCAGGCCGCCGAGGATCCTCAACCTGTTCGGCTATACGGGCGGCGCGACCGTCGCCTGCGCGGCTGCCGGTGCCGCCGAGGTTGTCCATGTCGACGCTTCCCGGGGCATGAACGCCAGGGCCAGGGAGAACCTGGCCGCTTCCGGCCTGTCAGACCGGCTCGTCAGGTGCCTGGCCGATGACGCGGTCAAGTTTGTGGAACGGGAAGCGCGCCGGGGACGCCGATACGACGGCATCATCATGGATCCCCCCTCATATGGTCGCGGACCGGGCGGTGAGCTCTGGAAACTGGAGGACGCGCTTTTCGAACTTCTGCAGAAGGCAAGCCTCCTGATGAGCGAGCGACCGCTTTTCCTGCTGGTCAATTCCTACACAACAGGCCTTTCCCCCACGGTCGTCGCCAACATGCTCAACCTGGTCATGACACCCCGGTTTGGCGGTCATTCAACGGCTCAGGAACTTTGCCTGCCAGCCAGCCAACGGCCATTGCTCCTGCCTTGCGGCAGCACCGGACGATGGGAACCGTGACGAAGCCGGACCAGCCGGTGATCATCCATGAAGACAATCACGTGATTGTCGCGGTCAAGCCGCCTGGTTTCCTGTCACAGGCAGATGGCGGCCCGGCACCGGACATGCTCACCTGGCTCAAGGCCGTGATCAAGGAAAAATACGAGAAGCCGGGCGCGGTCTACCTGGGCCTGGTGCACCGGCTCGACCAGCCGGTCAGTGGTCTCATGGTGTTTGCCCGCACCTCCAAGTCAGCATCGCGACTGAGCAGCCAGATAAGGGAACGCCGGTTCGAAAAGGGCTATCTGGCTGTTGTGCACGGACACCCTGTGCCGGCCACAGGAGAAATATGTGTCCGCTTGTTGAAAGACGCGTCGACCAATCGGGTCCGGGTCGATCCCGCCGGCCTGGAATCTTCCCTGATCTATGAGGTGATCGCCTATCATGAGCAGACGGACAGCTCGCTGATCAGCATCTCGCTCGGCACCGGACGCGGACACCAGATCCGGGTCTCGCTGGCCCATCGCGGCTGGCCGATCGTCTACGATCAACGATACGGTCTGACCGAGGACCGTGGGCTCGGGGACATTGCCCTGTTTGCCAATCGTCTTGGCTTTTTCCATCCAACACGAAAAGACTGGTGCCTGTTTACACAGCCCATGCCGACCCGGCATCCATTTGACCGTTTTCGACCGTTTGACGTATAATCAGATCATGAATTCATGACAATAATTCCATGATATGAAAATCCTGTGCTTACTTGAAAGGAGGCAGCCCATGTCCAGACTGGAAGGAACAAAAACGCTTGAAAACCTCATGAAGGCCTTTGCCGGCGAGTCCCAGGCCCGTAACCGGTATACGTATTTCGCCAGTGTCGCGAAGAAAGAGGGCTACAACCAGATCGAAGCCATTTTCATCGAGACTGCTGATAATGAGAAAGAGCATGCCAAGTTGTTTTACAAGGCGATTGCCAACGATCTTGACGCGAAAGTCGCGATCCCGATCGAAATCCAGGCGGCCTATCCGGTCGCGCTCGGCGACACGGAGGCCAATCTGATCGCGGCGGCGGCCGGTGAGCACGAGGAATGGTCAGATCTTTACCTGGCCTTTGCCAAAGTGGCCGACTCGGAGGGGTTCAGGGACATCGCCTCGACCTTCCGCCTGGTGGCCGAAGTTGAAAAACATCATGAAGCGCGTTACCTGAAGCTGGCCGAGAACATCCGGGAAGACCGGGTCTTCAGTCGCGCAAAGCCGGTCTTCTGGAAGTGCCGCAATTGCGGATTCATCATGGAGACCGCGGCCGCGCCGGACCTCTGCCCGGCCTGCAAGCATCCGAAAGCGCATTTCGAGCTGTTCTGCGAAAACTACTGATAAAATCCCCGAGGATCGTGAATCAGGGGCGATCACCTGCGAAGAGCGATCGCCCCTGATTTTCATTGGTTGCTTTTCATGGTTCCCTGACTTATAATGGGAACGCGATTTCGAGGTGTAGCGCAGTTGGCTAGCGCGCCTGCTTTGGGAGCAGGATGTCGGGGGTTCAAGTCCCTTCACCTCGACCACGACAACAGGCGTTCCTCATCTGGTGGGACGCCTTTTCAATCAATCTGGAGGCTCAATGACAGAACGCCGACGGGTGAGTCCATGGATGGGTCGATTCATGTTCATCCTGATCGGGCAGGGTGTGTCACTGCTGGGATCGGGTCTTGTTCAGTTTGCCATCATCTGGTGGCTGACCCGCGAGACAGGTTCCCCCGTCGTGTTGACTGTGGCGACCATCATGGGACTGGTTCCCATGATCCTTCTGTCCCCTTGGGCCGGTGTCATCGCGGATCAATACAATCGCAAGCGGGTGCTCATCCTGGCGGATGGGTTCATCGCGACGGCCACGCTCCTGATGGCCGGGCTATTTCTCATGGGATGGCTCGAGGTTTGGCTGATCTATGTCCTGCTGGCTTTGCGCGCGGCCGGAACCGCTTTCCACCAGCCCGCCTTTGACGCGGCCATGCCGCTGATCGCGCCGGAAGCGCAGCTGGTCAGGATCAGTGCCATGCTGCAGATGGTCCGGTCCGGCATCAATCTCGCCGCGCCGATGCTGGCTGCCTTGCTGATCGAGTGGGTCAGCCTGCCTGCGGTGCTGCTGATCGATGTCCTGACTGCCCTGGCCGCGATCCTGCTGTTGTTTCCCGTGCCGATTCCCGACGTGCATGACGCGTCTTCGCGGCAATCGAGCGCGAGTGGCTACATGAGGGACCTGAAGGCCGGTTTCCGCTACATTCTTCGCTGGCGGGGCCTTTCGATCCTGATCCTGATATTTGCCCTGTCCAATTTTCTGCTATCGCCGATGTTGTCCTTGATGCCGCTGATCATCAACGACTATTTCCGGGGCAGCGCGCGTGACTATGGTTTTTTCGAGATATTCTTCGCGGCCGGATTGATCGCCGGGAGCCTTTCACTTTCGGTCTGGGGTGGCTTCAAACGTAAAATTGTCAGCATCAACCTGGCCCAGATCCTGTGCGGAGTGGCTTTGACGGCCGCCGGCCTTGCCAGCCCATCGCAGTTCCACTTTGTCCTGGTCGCCATCTTCATCTGCGGCATCACGTCCGCTTACATCAATTCTCCGGCCGTGGCCATTGTCCAGTCCCAGGTCGACAAGGTGATGCTTGGCCGGGTCATGTCAATCGTGACAACCCTGTGCATGGTCGCGATGCCAATGAGTCTTGCATTGGCCGGGCCATTCGCCAACCGGGTGGGATTGATGCCGATGGTCTATGTGCCGGGCGCGATCAGTGCCCTGATGGGCATCGGTTGCTTCTTCATCCCGTCGCTGATGGGCATTGAAAAAGGAAAGACCGCCGATGATCAGGCGGCGGCCGTTGCCAAGCCGGAATGGACCCGTTGACGGCTGCGTTCAGCCGGTGCCTTTGATCCGGATATAGATGTGCTTGGACGAAGAACCGGCGCTTTCACGGACATCGATCTCGTACTTCCCGATCGACTTGATCATCGGTGTCAGTTTTGAGAAGCCGTAATTGCGTGGATCGAAAGATGGCTGCTTCTTGAGCAGCAGCTGACCGACCTCGCCCAGATAGGCCCAGCCGTTTTCGTCCTCCAGGTCGCGGATCGTCGCGTCGATCAGTTTGAGGACATCTTTCGTGACCTTCTTGAAGCCGCTGCTGCGTCTTGTTCCGGCGGGCGGCCTGGCTGGCTTTGATTCCTGTGTGTCCGCATCCTTGTCTGTTATGGATGGCTCGTCATGGACTGGACTGTCCAGGATTTCGAGATAAATGAACTTGTCACAAGCCGCGATGAAGGCGTTGGGCGTCTTTTGCTCACCGATGCCATAAACGACCATGCCGGCCTCGCGCAGCCGGGTCGCCAGCCGGGTGAAGTCGGAATCGCTGGACACGAGGCAGAAACCGTCGACGCGCTCGGAATAGAGAATGTCCATCGCGTCGATGATCATCGCTGAGTCAGTGGCGTTTTTGCCAAAAGTGTAGCCAAACTGCTGCATGGGCGTGATCGCGTAGTCCAGCAGCATGGGCTTCCATCCGGAAAGGTTGGGCTTGGTCCAGTCCCCGTAGATCCGCTTGATGGTGGCATTGCCATACCGGGCGATCTCTTCCATCATCGCCCGCAGGTTCTGGTGGGAGACATTGTCCGCGTCAATCAGGACGGCCAGCCGGAAATCACTGTTGTTTTCCTTGATTGGGGTCATTGCATTCAGCTCCTTTAGCCTTATCATAACGGAACGGACGGACGCTGTACATGACACGCCTGTAGGAGCCCTGTCTTTTTTTCGGCTTCCGGATGCGATAAGATTAAAACTGCATCGTGTTGAACATCAGAAGACAATGGCCGACAGCGGCCCTGGACCGCTCAAAAGCGAGGTGAAGCACGAATGAAACGGATCGGGATCCTGACCAGTGGCGGCGATTGTCAGGGATTGAACGCCGCGATGCGGGGCGTGTCGAAAGCGCTTTACGAATCAATTGACCAGATTGAGGTCATCGGGTTTCTGGATGGCTACAAGGGCCTGATCGAAGGGCAGTCGAGAAAAATGAGCCCGGCTGACTTTTCCGGGATCCTGACTGTTGGCGGCACCATCCTCGGCACATCGCGCCAGCCGTTCAAAAGCATGAAACAGCCGGCTGACCCCGATGATCCGGACGGCCCGACCCGGCTCGACGCCATGGTCAAAAACGTGGACCGCCAGAAACTGGACGCGCTGGTCATCCTGGGCGGAAACGGAACCCACAAGACAGCCCATGCCTTGTCCAAGGCCGGCGTACCGGTCGTCACCCTGCCCAAGACCATAGACAATGACCTGTGGGGAACCGAGGTCACCTTTGGGTTTCATAGCGCGGTCGACATCGCGACGAATGTCATCGACAGCATCCACACCACGGCCACGTCGCACGGTCGGGTCTTTGTCGTCGAACTGATGGGCCACTCGGCCGGCTGGCTGACGTTGTATGCCGGTGTAGCCGGAGGGGCCGACATCATCCTTCTGCCGGAACTGCCGTTTGACATCAAAGCCGTGAGCGAGGCGATCCGGCGTCGAAACGAGCAGAACAAGCGCTTTTCGATCATCGCGGTTGCCGAGGGCGCTGTCACGACCGACATGGCCAGACTGAGCAAGAAAGACCTGGCCCGTTACCGGTCAACCTGTCCCCATCCGTCCATCGCCTATGAACTGGCCGCCGCGCTTGGTCAAAAAGCCGGCCAGGAAGTCCGGGTCACGATTCCGGGCCACTACCAGAGGGGTGGACAGCCGTCCCCCTATGACCGGATCCTGGCGACCCGATTCGGCACAGCGGCGGCTGATCTGATCCGTCAAGGCCGATTCGGCGTGATGGTCGGCATGCAGTCAGACCACGTGGTGCCGGTTCCTCTGGCCGATGTCGCCGGCAAGCTCAAACTGGTGCCGCCTGAATCCCCGGTCATCGCCTCCGCCCGGTCGCTCGGCACGTCCTTCGGCATGCCGGAATGAACGGTCAGCGAATGATGGAAAGGAGACAAACCAGCCATGGCCAGGAAGAAACGGACAGCCGCCATTGATGTCGGGTCGCACGAGATCCGGCTGTATATCGCTGAAAACACCGCTTCGGAAGCGCCACGGGTCATCGAGAAGGTCCGCCGGACATTGCCGCTCGGTTCGGACACGTATAGCACCGGCCACATCAGCCAGCCACTGGTCAAGGAGTGCGTCAGCATCCTGCAAGGGTTTGCGGCTCGACTCCAGGAGTATCACGTTCAGGATACGGTTGCGGTCGCGACCAGCGCGTTCCGTGAGGCGTCCAACTGCTATCGGGTGGTTGACCAGATCAGTCGTGAAACCGGACTATCGATCCGGGTGCTGAGCAACGCCGAGGAAAAATTCTATCATACGATGGCTTTGTCACAGATCCTGCCGAATTTCACCGACCTGATCCGGCAGGGGACCATGATCGTCGACATCGGATCCGGCAGCATCCAGGCCACCGCTTACGACAAAGGGGACTTCGTCTTCAGCCAGAACATGCTACTGGGATCGTTGCGCCTGCGGGAACTCCTGGCCGACCTGCAGCGGGTGACGACGGATTACGCAGCGCTGCTTGAAGAATATGTCTCCAGTGATCTGGACAATTATCGCCTGCTCGAACCGAAAAACATGTCCTATGAAAACCTGGTCGTCCTGTGCGGCGACCTCTCCTATCTGCGGCGCATGGCGGATACGCTTCACCCGGCCGATGAATCGGACCCGATGTTCATGAGCCGGAAGTCTTTCGAGCAGGTCTATGAACGACTTCTGAAGGCCCAGCCACGGGATCTCACCATCGATTTTGACATACCGGCCGAAAACGCCACCTTGCTTCTGCCTTCCGCCCTGATCATGCGCAAATTCCTGCTCAACACCGGGGCTGGCGGCTTTTTCACCCCGTCAGCCTCGCTGTGCGACGGGATGCTGTTCGATCTGGCCATCCGCAAGCACCACTTTGTACCGGCCTACGACCAGTCGCGGGACCTGATTTCCGCCTGCAGGCAGATCGCGACGCGTTTCAAGACCGACCGGAAGCATTCGGACTGGGTCGAGAAGGCGGCGCTGAAAATTTTCGACGCGACTGTGAAACTGCATCGGCTCGACCGTCGGCACCGTCTGCTCCTGCAGGCCGCCTCGATCCTGCAGGACTGCGGCATGTACATCAACATGGCCCGCCACAATGTCCGGTCCTACTATGTGATCATGTCGATCGAGATGATCGGCCTTTCCGCGGATGAGCGGGAAGTGGTGGCCTATACGGCCCGCTTCCATCATGAAGCCAAACTGGATGAAGACGCGCATTATGCCTCGTTGCCGGAACAGGAGAAAATCCGGATCGCCAAGCTTGCGGCGATTTTAAGGCTGGCTGACGCGCTCGATTCCGGACACAAACAGAAAATCACAAACATCGATCTGCTGCCCGCCGAGGACGAATTGGTGATCGCCGCGACAACCGCGAAAGACATCACGCTCGAGCAGTGGTCAGTCAGCCGCAAAGGGCGTCTTTTCTCGGAGGTCTACGGTGTCGCTGTGAAGATCCGTATCAGGAGGCTCAAGGCATGAAGAAAAGCAAGAACACCGGTAAAGCAAAAAAGACCATCAAGGCGAAACCGGACATTAAAGACCAAAAGCCGATGCCGGACCTGTACATCAATCGGGAACTGAGCTGGCTCGATTTCAATGACCGGGTGCTGGATGAGGCGCGTGACAAGGAAAACCCGCTGCTCGAGCGGGTCAAATTCCTGGCCATCACCAGCTCCAATCTGGATGAGTTCTTCATGATCCGGGTCGCCTCCCTGAAGGACATGACCCACGCCGGGTACGAAGGCGTTGATCCGGCCGGGATGACCGCCGGAGAGCAGCTGACCGCCATTTCCGAGAAAACGCATACCTTGGTCCGCAAGCAGTATTCGACTTACAATCGGGTCTTGTACCCGGAACTGATCAAAAACGGAATCCGGATCCTGTCATTCAAAGACCTGTCCGGGGCGCAGACCAAGTACCTGGACCATTACTTCCACCAGACCGTTTTCCCGACCTTGACTCCATTGGCTGTCGATGCGGGACGGCCATTTCCCCTGATCAGCAACCGTTCGCTCAATATCTGCTGTCTGGTCCAGCCGGGCGGGGACAACCCGGACCAGCAGCCCCACCTGGCGGTCGTCCAGGTGCCGTCCGTCGTGGCGCGCCTGGTGGCGGTTCCATCGGAGGAGCACAAGGATTTCGTGCTTCTGGAGGACCTCGTGAGCCGCCATCTCCAGGAACTGTTCCGGGGATCCCGGATCCTGGCATCCGGGGCTTTCCGCATCATGCGCAATGCCGATCTCGACATAGAGGACGAAGGCGCGGCCGATCTCCTGAAGGAAATCGAGAAGCAGGTCCGCATGCGACAATGGGGGGAAGTGATCCGGCTCGAAGCGGAGGCCGATCTGGATGACATGCTGCTCGATCGGTTGAAATCCGCGCTGAAGCTGAACGAGGATGACCTGTACCTGATCAACGGACCACTGGACCTGACCTTCCTGTTCCGGTTGTCCGGTATCCCGGGCTTTCCCCATCTGCGATTCGAACCGTATGATCCATGGGTGGACGAAGCCATCATGGCCGACCCGTTCGCGGCCATCAGGGCTGGCGACCGGCTTCTGCACCATCCGTACCATGCTTTCGATCCGGTCACCGAACTGATTCGCACAGCGGCAAAGGACCCGGATGTCCTGGCGATCAAACAGACCCTTTACCGGGTCGGTGGTGACAGCCCGATCGTCAAGAGCCTGGAGGAGGCGGCCGAACGCGGCAAGCAGGTGCTGGTGCTGGTCGAACTCAAGGCCCGGTTCGACGAAGAGAACAACATCCAGTGGGCCAGACGTCTGGAACAGGCCGGCTGTCATGTCATCTATGGTCTCGTCGGCCTCAAGGTCCACAGCAAGATCACGCTGATCGTCCGGGAAGAAGAGGATGGCATCCGCCGTTATGTCCACCTGGGCACCGGCAATTACAACGACCAGACCGCCAGGATCTATTCCGATTTCAGCTTGTTCACCTGTTCCGAAAGCATTGGCACGGACGCCACGGAGTTTTTCAACATGCTGTCCGGCTATTCCGCGCCATTGTCCTGGCGACGCCTGATCGTAGCGCCCTATTGGCTCAGACGCGAGGTGACGCGTCTGATCGAGCAGGAAATGCGCCATGCGGCAGAAGGGAAGCCGGCCCGGATCGTCATCAAGGTCAATTCACTGGTCGATCCGGAAATGATCAGCCTGCTTTATCGCGCGTCACAGGCCGGGGTGGACATTTCGCTCATTGTCCGCGGCATCTGCTGCCTGAGAGCGGGCGTGCCGGGGCTGTCCGACCGGATATCGGTCCGGTCGATCATCGGCCGTTTCCTCGAACACAGTCGGGTCTACCTGTTTCACAACGATGGTCAGGACGATTTGTTCCTCGCCAGTGCCGACCTGATGGAACGCAATCTCGATCGCCGGGTCGAGCTGTTTTTCCCGATCGAGGATCCCAAGGCTTACGATCAGGTCATGTCCTTGCTCGATCTACAGCTCAGCGACACGAACCGGACCCGGATCATGGACGAAAACGGTGCCTATCAATCGGTCGACCGGCGTGGCAAACAACGGGTCGACTGCCAGGGCGAGCTGATCGGCCAAGTGAAGAAACTGGGTTTCGAGCAACTGGAGACAAAAGCGGAAATCCGTTTCACACCCGCTGAGTCCGAGTGGGAAAAACCGGACCTGTCTTGAGACGGATCCGGGTTTCATTGACAGTTTTCACGACCGGATGGTAGAGTATTTCGTGCATATGCCGACCGTCCGGACATCTGACCACGGAAGCGGCTAGGACAGTCAAACGGGAGGACCGACATGAGTGACAGACAAGAACTGCTTGAGGCGTTGAGCCAGCATACCGGGCTGGAAACCGGGTTTCTGGACCAACTGGTCGAAATCCCGCCCAACCCGACCCTTGGTGACTACGCCTTCCCCTGTTTCACACTGGCCAAGCAGCTGCGAAAAGCCCCGGCCGCCATTGCCGCGGACCTGGCTGACCGTTTGCGTCGTCAACTGACCCAGTTCGACCGGATCGAGACGGTCGGCGGTTACCTGAATTTCTTTCTGAACCGGGGCCGGTTCATTGCCGGCACCATCCGGAACGTGCAGGCGGCCGGTCCTGCTTTTGGATCGGCGGTCGCGCCGGACGACAAGCCGGTCATCATCGAATTCTCTTCGCCGAACATTGCCAAGCCATTCCACGTCGGACATGCTTTCACGACCATCATCGGCCATTCACTGGCAAAAATTTACCGCCATCTTGGCTACTCGGTCGTGCGGATGAATCATCTTGGCGATTACGGCACGCAGTTCGGCAAACTGATCGTCGCCTATCAGCGCTGGGGCGACGAGGCGGCCCTGACCGCGGAGCCGATCAAGGAGCTTTTGCGCATTTATGTCAAGTTTCATGACGAGGCCAAAGCGGATCCGACACTGGAACCGTTGGCCAGGGAGCACTTCCGGCGTCTGGAAGATGGCCGGCCGGAGGAGACCGCGCTCTGGCAGCGGTTCCGCGACCTGAGCCTGGTCGAGTTCGCGCAGGTCTATGACCGGCTGGGAATCGAATTCGACAACTTCAATGGCGAGAGTTTTTACAGCAGCCAGATCCCGGCGGTTGTCAGGATGCTTGAGGAAAAGGGCCTCCTGGAGGACAGCGAAGGCGCCCGGGTCGTGCGTCTGGACGAATTCGACCTGCCGCCGTGCATCATCCTGAAGTCGGACGGCACGACGATCTATGCCTCGCGGGATATCGCGGCCGTCCTGTATCGCTTCCGTGAATACCAGTTCCAGAAAAACATCTATGTGGTCGGCACGCCACAGGCGATGCACTTCCGCCAGGTGTTCGGCGTGCTCGAAAAGGCCGGGTTCCCGTTTGCGAAAGATTGTGTCCATGTCGGATTCGGACTGGTCCGTTTCGCCGACCGGAAGCTTTCCACACGAAGCGGGGATGTGATTTTCCTGCAGGATCTGCTGCAGGAGGCTGTGGACAAGACCCTTGAGATCATCCGCGCGAACGCAGCCCTGCGCGCGCCGGACATGACCGAGACGGACATGCGCCTGGTCGCGGAACGGGTCGGCATCGGCGCGATTTCCTATACCTTCCTCAAGAACAGCCGGGAGCGTGACATCGTCTTTTCATATGAGGAAATGCTCGATTTTGAAGGTGACTCGGCGCCGTACGTCCTGTACACATACGCCCGGGCCAGAAGCATCCTGAGAAAAGCGGAGCAGGACGAAAGCCCGCAAGCAGAAGCGTCGCTGGAAGAACTTGGCACAGACGACGAATTCATGGTCGCCAAACTGATTGACGGTCTGCCGCAAAGCATCGTCAAAGCAGCCAGGACGTATGAACCGTTCATGATTGTCCGCCAGATCACGCAACTGGCCCGGGCATTCAACAAGTACTACCACAACGAACCGATCCTGGCGACGGCCGATCCAAAACTTCGCCAGGCCCGGCTTGACCTGTTGAAAACAGTCTGTCAGACCCTTGAAGTCGGGTTGGATCTGGTCGGGATCCGGCCTGTGGAACGGATGTGACCGACCATGCCGGATCCAATGTCCCGCCTGCCGTTTGCGCGGCTTCCCTACAAGCGGCCGAATCTGGATGACCTGGTCGCGCAAGGCCGGCGAAGCCGGCTGATCCTTCGGATCGCGCTGAGCCAGCATGCCGCTGAAAACGCGGTGCTCGATTTTGACGCCGCCCTTACCGGTTTCAAGACAATGGCCGCCATCGCCCACATCCGGCATGACCAGTCGCTGGATGACGCGTTTTATATGCAGGAACAGGCGTTTTTCGATGAAACGGCAGCCCAGGTGCTGGCTGTCGAGCGACAGTTCAATCAATCACTGCTGAAAAGCCGTCACGCGGCTCACCTGGGCGAGCGGTTCGGTTCCATGCTGCTGATCCGGGCAGAAAACAGTGATCGCCTGGTCAATGCCAAGGTCCAGAGCCAGATTGCCGAGGAAAACCGTCTGGCCTCCCGGTATGAAGCCGATCTGGCCGAGCCGGATGTCCGGTTAAACGGCGCGCGTCTGTCGTTGTCCCAGCTCGGTCCTTATCTTCAAAGTCCCGACCGTGATGTCCGCCGATCGGCACATCTGGCGGTCTCTGACTTCTTCAGTCGGCGAGGTGACCGTTTTGACCAGACCTTCGACCAGCTTGTCAAGCTGCGTGACAGCATTGCCCGCGGGCTTGGCTTCCGCCGCTTCACCGAACTGGGATACCGGCGCATGGAACGATTCGATTACGGGCGGGAACAGGTCGAGTCTTTTCGGGAGGCCATAGAGCGCTATATTGTGCCCATGACGGTCGAGATCCGCCGATTGCAGCGTCGACGGCTCGGGGTCGACCGGCTGTTCCATTATGACTTGCCCTGCCTGTTTCCCTTTGGCAACCCTGTCTGCCAGGTCGAGCCAGCCAAAATTGCCCAGACAGCGGAACGCCTGTTTGTCGACCTCTTCGGCCAGGCGCCTTCCTTTTTCACGAAACTGTCCGACCGGGGATTCCTGGATCTGGTGGCCCGGCCGAACAAGACGGGGGGCGGCTATTGCGAGACCGTCCATGACGCCGGATTGCCATTCATCCTGATGAACGCCAGCGATACGCCGCAGGATGTCACGACGCTGATGCACGAGTCCGGCCACGCGTATGCCAGCATGGAAGCGTTTGAAAAAGCCCGTCTGTCCTTGTGCCACTCGCCCTCACTGGATGTCTGCGAGATCCATTCGACAGCGCTTGAGTATCTGTCCTATCCCCTGATGACGCCATTTTTTGGCGAGGACGCGGAAGACTACACGCTGATGCACATGACGGAAAGCCTGCTCTTCTTGCCTTATGCCTGCCAGGTAGACGAATACCAGCACAGGATTTATGACGAACCGGACCTTCGGGTGGATCAGCGTCACGAAATCTGGCGTGAACTGGAGCGCAAGTACCAGCCGTACCTGGAATACGAGGACGACGAATACTTCGAGGGCGGCCGGGCCTGGCACAAAAAAGCGCACATTTTCGTCGATCCGTTCTATTATATCGATTACGCCATCGCCCAGGTCTCGGCCATGGAACTCTGGATGATCGCCCAGGAGGACAAGGACGACGCGATCAGCCGCTATACGACGCTTTGCCGGTCTGGTGGAACCGCTCCGTTTGGCGAACTGCTCCGCTCATCCAACATCAGTTCACCGTTTTCTACGGACACGATCAAAAAGATTGCCTACAAGGCCAGCCAGTTTCTGGAGCTCTGACCGGTGAAGCTGCCTGAACGATTCCTCGAATCCATCCATGATCTGCTGACGCTGGACGGTTTCCCCGATGAAACAGCGGCGTTTGCCAGCGCCCTGGAACAACCATCGGTCCGTGGATTGAGAGCCAATCGCCTGCGGGTCAAGGATCGCCGGACGCTGAATGACGTCCTGTCCCGAAGCCTTGACCTGACCGCTCCGCTCGAACCGGTTCCCTGGACGCCAGACGGACTATATTATGACGCGTCCTATTCACCGGCCACACTGACGGCTTATCACGCTGGCCTGTTCTACATCCAGGAACCGAGCGCCATGCTTCCGGCCCAGCTGCTGGACACACAGCCCGGAGAATGGGTCCTCGACCTGTGCGCCGCCCCGGGCGGAAAATCCTGCCGGATTGCCGCCGATCTGCAGGGGGAGGGCCTGCTCTGGGCCAACGATGTGTCGTCGGACCGGATCCGGCCATTGATCCGCAATCTTGAACTGATGGGTTGTGCCAACGCCGTTGTCAGTGTCGAAACGCCAGAGCGGCTGGCCCATGCCATGCCGGGCTGGTTTGACCGGGTCCTGGTGGACGCGCCCTGCTCAGGCGCCGGCATGCTGCGACGGGACAATCGCGCGCTTGCGGGGTCGGACGGATCCTCACCGATGGACTATGTCGCCGTGCAGAGCGACATCCTCGATCATGCCGACCATCTCCTCAGACCGGGCGGGATCCTCGTCTACTCCACCTGCACATTTGCCATGGCGGAAAATGAAGGGCAAATCGCCGATTTCCTGAACAAGCACCCGGACTACACCTTGCGACCCATTCCTGCCGGTCCGGGCCTGTCTCCCGGTCTGCCCGTGGCGGACCTGGGCCGGGTCGGGGTCCGGATCTGGCCGCACCGGACGGCGGGCGACGGCCATTTCTGTGCGGTGCTCGTGAAAAATGCTCCGTCTGGCCTGACCCGACCGATCGCGAAAAAAGGCTCGAATGCGCCCGTGTCCCTGTCAGGCCTTCTGGAACAGCCGCCGGAAGCCTATCGACAATTCATCCTGAGCACGCTGACACCAGCCGGCCAGGACCGACTGGAGCGGCTTTCACCCTGGTTACGACTGCATGAAGGGCACTTGCATGGTTTGCCTTCGCCCGACATTCCCGCCCGTGGCCTGAGACTGGTCAAGACGGGACTTTACCTGGGCGACATCCGGGAGCCGGCGCGTCGCGAGAGCCGACCCATGAAAAAGAATTTTCGTGCGACGTTCACGCCTTCCCATGCCTTGTCTCATGTGCTGGAACCGGATGACCTCAATCACACCATTTCCTATCCCATGGAATCGATCCAGGCTGCCCGCTTTATCCGTGGGGAGACATTGACCGGAACCAACCAAGACGAACACATCCCATCCGGTGCGTATGTGGGCATCGCCGCCGATCGATACCTGCTCGGTTTCGCGCGTCAGATGCCGGAGGGACACCTGAAAAACCTGTATCCGCCAGCGTGGCGCAAACTGAGCTGAATGCCGATACCATGATGATGTTCTAATTGATGACACGAGGTGCGACAGACATGAAACTGATCCTGGCCACGAGAAATCATGACAAAATATCGGAAATCGCGGATATCCTGTCTCTTTCCCGTTCGGATGTCCTGACGATGGATGAAGCCGGCTTCACGGACGAAATCGATGAAAATGGCGCCACTTTCGAAGAAAACGCGCTGATCAAGGCCCGGACCGTCCATCAGGTCACGGGCGGCCATGTCCTGGCTGACGATTCCGGCCTGGCGATCGATGTGCTGGATGGCGCGCCCGGCATCTACTCGGCTCGCTTTGCCGGTGAAAACGCGGGCTATCCGGAAAAGTTCAAACGGATGTATGAACTGCTTGAGCCGTATGCCCCGCAAACCTGGACCTGTCATTTCATCTGCGTCATCGCCCTGATCCGTCCGGATGGCACGGAACTGACCGTTCGCGGTGAGGTTGACGGGATGATTTCATCGACGGCCAGCGGTACGAACGGGTTTGGCTATGACCCGATTTTCTATCTGCCGGAGCGTGGCTTGTCGATGGCCGAGCTCGATCCGGACGAAAAAAACCGGATCAGTCACCGCGGCCAGGCACTCATGCGGTTGAAGGAACAGTGGTCGTGGTGAACCGACCGGACAGTCGGGGAATCGAATGGGAGCACCTGGCCATCGCTCAGTCCCTGCGCGTGCTCGTCCTGTCAGACACGCATGGCAGTCTTGGCCTGCTCAAGACCGCCGTCACCGATCTGGCACCCCTTGACCTGATCCTGCACCTCGGTGACCATTCCGCCCCCTATCCCGGGCTGACTGACCTCACCACCGTTCCGGTCCTTGCGGTCGCCGGCAACTGTGACGGTGAACACGGCCGCGACCTGCCTGAATCCATGCGGTTGAAACTGGCCGGTCGAAGCGTGTTCATGACACACGGCCATCGGTTTTCGGTCAAGCAGACACTGGACCGCCTGGCGATCGCGGCTGCGCAGCCGCCGGTCGCGGCTGACCTCATCCTGTTCGGCCATACGCATCAATACCTTGATCAGGTCCGGATGACCGTCTCCGGACACCCCTTCCGGATGCTGAACCCCGGATCCGCCAGCCAATCGTTTTTCCAGAGAAATCCTTCTCTGGCGCTTGTCCTGTTCGCTCCTGCATCCATCCAGGTTTTTCGATACCCTTCTGGTGTTTTCAAGGCTTGACCCTCCGGGCAGACCCGTGATATATTATCCATCACGGACGGATGTTCGCACAGGGCGGACAAATGCCGCGATTCACACGAGGAGGAGCCGGATGCCGGATTCCGAGTATTTTCTGGTCAAATCAGACATGCTGCCTGAGGTCTTCCTCAAGGTGATGCAGGTGAAGCGTCTGCTCAGTTCGGGCAAGGCCAACTCGGTCAATGAAGCGGTCCAGCGGATCGGATTGTCCCGCAGTGCCTATTACAAGTACAAGGACGCGGTCCTGCCATTTTACGAGTCCTCAAAGGGGCGGATGGTCACCTTGATTTTCGCGGTGGAAAACTTCCCCGGGATCCTGTCCGGCATCATCAATTGCATGGCCCGAGTCAAAGCCAATATCCTGACCATCAATCAGAACATCCCGATCAATGGGCTGGCCGATGTATCCATCTCGCTGGAGACAGACCGGATGACGGTGACATTGGAGGCCCTGGTCGATGAACTTGGACGGATCCCCGGTGTCAGGACCCATCAGATCCTGGCTCGGGATTAAGGAGGAGAAGAACATGATTTCAATCGCCATTTTCGGGTACGGTGTCGTCGGGTCAGGCGTGGCAGAAGTCTGCCGCATGAACGCGACTGTCATCCGCGAGCGCGTCGGCCGTGGCATCGATATCCGCTACATTCTTGATATTCGCGAATTTCCGGATGACCCGCTGGCCGACCGATTCACCAAGGATCCGGAACAGGTCCTGAAAGATCCGGATGTGTCCATAGTTGTCGAGACGATCGGCGGAGTCGGTTTCGCCTATGAAATGACAAAGCGGGCGCTCTCGGCCGGCAAGCATGTGGTCACATCCAACAAGGAACTGGTCGCCAGGCACGGACCGGAACTGATGCGCCTGGCCCAGGCGCACAAGGTGAATTACCTGTTCGAGGCCAGTGTCGGCGGCGGCATCCCGATTATCCGACCACTGCACAAATGCCTCGCGGCCAATGTGATCAATCGCATCGTCGGCATTCTGAACGGGACGACGAACTATATCCTCACACGCATGGAAGAGGACGGTGTCGATTTTGACGAGGCGCTTCGGGAAGCGCAGGCCAAGGGCTACGCGGAGCAGAATCCGGCCGCAGATGTGGAAGGCAAGGACGCTTGCCGCAAGATCGCCATTTTGTCCAGTATCACGCTGGGGGAATACGTTGATTCGGAAAAGATCCATACGGAGGGTATCACTTCGGTCACAAGCCGTGACATGTCCTACGCGCGGGCGTTGCGCCGCAAACTCAAACTGCTTGGCACCTACCGTCGTGTCAATGGCGACCACGCACAAGTGATGGTGGCACCCATGCTGATCGACAAGCATCATCCGGTGGCTGTCGCCAGTGATGTCTTCAACGCGATCGAACTGGAGGGCAACGCGCTCGGCAGCGCCATGTTCTACGGTCAGGGGGCGGGCCGCATGCCGACAGCCAGCGCGGTAGTCGCGGATGTCATCGAGTGCGCGCTCCACCTGGACAAAGTGCCGCACATGATTTCCTGGCAGGACAATGGCCGGGACATCCTGATCGCCCATGATGACAGTCCGGTCCAGATGCTGCTGCGTGTTGACGGACACGCCCAGCTGCCTGTGATCGAGTCTTTTTTCTCGCCTTATGGTGTCCGCAGGCTTGAGAAACTGTTCAATGATGAAGAGGCTCTCCTGGTCGGATTGGACGGCAATCTGACCGAAGGGATGCTGGAGCATCTGATCCAGCCCTTCCTGAACGACCTGAAGGGAAGAATCCGTCTGTACTGAAACCCGGCACGATCAAGAACATGAAGAAGGGGGCGTCTGCGGACGCCCCCTTTGGTGTGTGTTCAAGTGACAGATGGACAGGGAAGGTCAGATCTGGTTCTGATGATATTCCAGGTAGAGTTTCTCCAGTTTGCGCATCAACGCATCCATCTGGATCTGCAGTTCAGACACTCGTTTCAGGTTTCTTTCAGACAGTGATTTGCGTATCTCGCTGAACAGGGAGATCCGGTCGACGGTCGTGACCGCAAGTGTCTGGCGGATGTCGTCGATCCGTTCCCAAAGGGTGTCATCATATTCATTGTCTTCATGGAGAAACATGCATTGCCGGATCCGTTCCAGATTGGTGTGGATGATCCGTTCTGCAAGCTCCATCTCCCAGGTGTCCAGCATGGCCCGGGCATAGGAGGAGATGATCGCGTCGGTGAAGACATCCCCGGCACACAGCATGTCCTGCCCATCGGAATGGTTCAGGAGCCGGCGCAGCGTCTCGAAGACGGTCGAGGGCGGTTTGCCGAACAGCCGGTCACGTTCAGCGTCCGTGTAGTCGATGAAGATGTCGTCCTCACTGCGGTACATCCGGTCCTGGTGCAGGTAGACCGCCGGATCGCCTGCGTTTTTGCAGAACTCCCGCTCCAGTTCCTTGCTGTCGCGCAGGGCATTGTGCTTGATGCCGTCCAGCATCGCCTGGAAAATGGCCGCCAGTGCGATGTAGGTGTTGGTGTGCGGGTTGGGCGAACGGACTTCAAACCGGGTTGACATCGGAGAGTCGGCACTGCGGATCAGGCCGACCAGAACGGTCCGGTTGCGAGAGGAGGTGCCGAGGTCGCGGCCGATCGAGGCGACCGTGTGCGTCGGAGCCTCGAAACCGGGCTTGAGACGGTTGAAGGCATCATTGGAGACGGTGATGAATGATCCGACCGTGTCGTAGTGCTTCATGAACCCCATCAGGGCGCCCCAGCCGATGCTGTTGAGGAAATCCCTGTCAAAATCGGCAGGGGAGAACAGGTTGACCCGACGGCCGTTCTTCAGGTGGGCTGTCGCGTTGACATGCACGTGCTCGCCGCTGCCTGCGACCCCCTCCATCGGCTTGGCCAGGAAAGAAGCCTCCAGTCCGTGCAGGCGAAACACCTCTTTGATGAAAATGCGGGCAAACAACTCATTGTCACCGGCCTGCATGGAAGTGGAAAACCTCCAGTCAATCTCAAGCTGCTCCATGATGTGGTCGAGACTGCCGCTGCCGGTCAGATGCGCCTTGACGCCGCCCACTTCCTTGTGGCCCATTTCGGGATTGAAGCCATATCGCTCCAGCAGCATGATCGACCGTTCCAGTGCCGTGCGGACCATGCCCTTGGTGCGCTTCCAGTACTGTTCCTTGAGACCCTGCGAGACGGACAACTGCTCACGGTTGACATCGGTGTCCGGCGTGCGGACCCAGAATTCAAGCTCAGTCGCGCTTGTCAGGGTGATCTTGTCGATTTCATCCTGCTCAAAGCCCCACTGAGCGCACAGCTCGGGATGTTCAGCGAACAAGGCTTTCAGTTCCGAGTCGAACCGGTCGATCGCCCGTTTGAGCAATGAACGCGAGCAGACCAGGGAATGGTTGTGCGACAGGAAGGAAGGGATCCGGAGGGTGCCGCAAGGCCGGCCCGTTTTCGCATCGATATTCTCATAATTGTAATCGACATACCAGTTGACTTCCGTGTCGGCCAGCAAGTCGACCTTGCCATCGTTGAGTTTCGCGATCCCGGGCAGGACAACCGAGGATCCGTCTGTCTGGACGCCGCCGTGCAGGTAGTCATCGATATGCTCGAGAAACAGGCTCACGGGAATTTTTTCGTCTGTGTCGTTGCCGGCCAGGTCAATGCCTGCCAGGGAGACAAAGCATACTTCAGGATGATTGCCCAGGATCTGCCGGATGGTTTCCGGGTCATGGCTTTCCTTGGGCATCACATAAAGCAGGTCGGGCCTGATGGTGAAATTTTCTGAAAACATGATTGTTCCTCACAGGATGGACAGCCTGGTTCCAAGGCCGGCCGGCTCGACATGAAGGGACAGGACATGGCTTGATGACAGATTCATTCTAACGGAAATCAACCGAGCGTCAAGGGGAGGGCTTTTGCATAAAAAAGCGGAAGGACTGTCCGAGGACAGCCCTTCCGGTCTGGTGCGTATGTACGGTCAAGAATCAGAAACGGTTCTGATAACCATCCTGCTGGCGCCTTGAGTTCTTCCGGGCTTTGCGGCACTCAGGGCAACGGACGGGATCATTTTCGAAACCCTTCTCCTTGTAGAACGCCTGCTCCCCCTCGGTGAACGCGAACTCCGCGCCACAATCCTTACAAACGATCATCTTGTCGGGCATAACCATACCTCCAATAAATTTCCGGACAGAGCATTGTCAAATGTTACCTTGACTAATCGGAGGCATGAAGACCTTCTCTTAGATGGGGTTTAAGGACAGTGCATTCTTGATCCGTTGCGGAAATCATAGCACAACTGATATAATCATTTCAAGTACAAACGAACTGAACGCGTGCGAAAATTTGGATAGGTTGAACAAAAAAATACGAAAATGAGGGCTTTGCCTATGAAATTGATCGATTGCGTTGGTTTGCTGAAGGCAGAAGTGCTCGTTCCTGCCGATGACATGGACATGGATATCAGGGTGGCTTGCGGAGCAGACCTGATGAGCGATGTCATGGCCTTTGCCTGCACGAACAACGAAATGCTGCTGACCGGGCTGGTCAATCCTCAGACAATCCGGACGGCCGAGATGATGGATGTCAAGGTGATTGTGTTTGTTCGCGGCAAGACACCGCCGGAAAACATGGTGCGGCTGGCCAGTGAAAAAAGCATCTGTGTCCTGTCTACGACCTTTCCCATGTTCACAGCCTGCGGTCTTCTCTACAATTCCGGGATCAAGGGCAAGGGGGAGTGACTTATCGACCCTGTCAAGCTTGATTTCGTCATTCGCGGTCAGGATTTCGTCAATGCCGGCGAAGCATCGAGCGGCACAAAAAAGGCACTGATGCGTCTCGGCGTTCCGCCGGCTGCCGTCAAACGGGCCGCCATCGCCATGTATGAAGCGGAAATCAACGCAGTCATCCACGCCAATGGCGGTCATGCGGAAGTTGAGATATTCAGCGACCATGTCGAGATCTGCATCAAGGACAACGGCCCGGGCATCCCCAATGTCGAGCTGGCCATGCAGGCCGGTTGGTCCACGGCGCCCGACATCGCGAGGGAAATGGGTTTTGGCGCCGGCATGGGCCTGCCGAACATCAAGAAAAATTCCGACAGTCTGAAAATCGAGACAGAAGTCGGACACGGGACAACCGTGCGCATCGAAATCGTCTTCCGATGAACGCTTGTCCTCCTTTCCGTCCAGGAGGTTTCACATTATGTCCAGGTTTCATTCCGTCCAGCTGAACCGTGACCTTTGCGTCGGCTGCACCACCTGCATCAAGAAGTGCCCGACCGAAGCGATCCGGGTCAGGGATGGAAAGGCGAAAATCAATGACAATCGCTGCATCGACTGCAGTGAATGCATCCGCGTGTGTCCGCATCACGCGAAAAGCGCATCCATGGATTCCCTGGACCGCATGCAGGAATTCGACTACAATATCGCGCTGGCCTCGCCATCGCTCTATGCCCAGTTCGGCCCGCCGGCCGACCGTTTCATGGTGCTGGCCGCGCTCAAGAACATCGGATTTGACGATGTCTATGAAGTGGCGATCGGTGCGGACATCGTCACGGAGAACACGATCAGGCTGATGAAGGAACTGGGGAAGCGGGCACCCCGCCCCATGATCTCTTCCGCCTGCCCGGCGGTCGTCCGTCTGATCCAGATGCGCTTTCCGGGCTTGATTGAACACCTGGTTCCGTTCGACTCCCCCATGGAGGTGACCGCCAGCATCGCGCGCGGTGAGACCATTGTCAAGACAGGCCTGAAATCCGACCGGATCGGCATATTCTTCATCAGCCCCTGCCCGGCCAAGCGGACCGCGGTGGTCAATCCGCAGAGTTTCCAGCGTTCCCAGGTCGATGCGGCCGTGGCCACTTCTGAAGTGTATCCGCTGATCCTTTCCAAACTTGAAAAGATGGATCCCCAATCCGTCGAGGATTTCAAGCAGCATCAGCTGGCCCATGCTGGTGGTATCCGCTGGGGCTACATCGGTGGCGAATCCATGTCGCTCAACACGGAGAAATATCTGGCGGTTGACGGTATCCACAGTGTGATCTCCATTCTCGACGAGGTGGAGAACGAACGCCTGCGCGACATCGATTTCATCGAGGCGAATTCGTGCCTGGGCGGCTGCATCGGTGGAGCCCTGAACGTGGCCAACCGTTTTTCCGGACGGGCACGCCAGAGCGCTTATGTCCGGGCTGCCAACCAGCTGGCTCAGGCTCATCCGGAAAAATTCTTCGATGCCCGTCACATTGTCCTGCCGGAATGGGAGCATCCGATCGAGCCCAATCCCGCGCTCAACCTTGACGAGGATATCGGCAAGGCCCTGGTTAAATACGAGATGATCGAACAGATCGTCAAGAACCTGCCGGGCCTCGACTGCGGGGCCTGCGGGGCGCCTGACTGCCAGGCGCTGGCCGAAGACATCGTACAAGGCGAAGCGACAGAAACGGACTGCATCTTCAAGCTCAAGGAACGGATCCGCCAGGTGGCTGCGGAGATGATCGCCCTTGAATCCGAAATGAACCGGCACACCTTGCCGGGCGATGTGAAAAAGGACACGAAATGAAAATTTCTGATGTTGTGTCCGGCCTGCCGGCTGCCTGGTTGACACCGGAACCCGATCATGAAGCATTGACTGCACGCGAGATCAACAGCGGCTATGCTTGTGATCTGCTCAGTCTGGTCATTGCCGGAGTCAAGCGGGACGAAGCCTGGTTCACCATTCTCAACAGCGTGAATGTGGTGGCTGTGGCGGTGCTCGCCGATTGCCCGCTGGTCGTCCTGACCGAAGGAGTGGTCATGGACCCGGAAGTCGTGGCGCGGGCGGCCGACAAGGGCGTATGGGTGGTGTCCACAAAACTGTCGACCTATCGGGCCTGTGTTCGCCTGAACGCGCTGATCGAAGCTGATGACAAGGCATGATCGCCGGATTTGACACGGACCGTCCGTCCGGTTCGCCTCCCTGGCAGGACAATGATCCGCTATCCGGTATCCGGGCGGACCTGCACATTCACTCGGTCCTGTCCCCCTGCGCCGACCGGGAGATGACGCCCGGCAACATCGTGGGCATGGCAATGGTCCTCGGACTCGATGTGATCGCGATCACCGATCATCAGAGTTGCGGCAACTGCGAGGCCGCGATGACGATTTCCGAATCGCTCGACGGACCGTTGGTGATTCCGGGCATGGAAGCGGAGAGCGCGGAGGAAATCCATCTGCTCTGCCTGTTCCCGGACCTGTTGACGGCCAAGGCGTTCGAATCCCTCATCCGCTCCACCATGCCCGAGATGCCAAACCGTAAAGACATCTTCGGGGAACAGTGGCTCATGGACGATCAGGATGATCTGATCGGCGAAGAGGAACGGATGCTGCTGGTGCCCAGCCGGCTGTCCTGTGATGAAATCGCTGCCCGGGTTGTTGCGATGGGCGGCGTCTGCATACCAGCCCACCTGGACCGTGAGGCCAACAGCATGCTCATCAGCCTTGGCACGGTGCCGCCTGATTTCCCCACGCGTGTCATCGAACTGTCTTCCCGAGCCAACCCGCCCCTTTTTTTCAGCCAGCATCCGGAACTGGCCGGTTATCGCCAAATTGTGAATTCCGACGCGCACTCATTGGCGGCCATGGCCGCGGCGTCCACGCGTTTTGACGAACATTCACCCGATGTTGTGCAAAATGGAGACCGTAACCGTTCACGAAAGTCGATTTTCGATATTCTGCAAGCATTGCGGCAAGGATTGCTCTAGTGCTATAATGACGCAGATTGTGGCGAAGGAATGGTGAGCTGACCATGCGCGACCTGTCCCTGCACCTGCTGGACATTGTCCAGAATTCCCTGAAAGCCGGCGCGAGCCGGATTGAAGTGCGGGTTGAGGCAGATGAGGACCTTGACCGGCTGACCGTATCCGTCATCGACAATGGTTCCGGCATGAGCGAGGACATGCTGAACAGGGTGACCGACCCTTTCATGACCTCTAGGACCACTCGATCCGTCGGACTGGGCGTGCCTCTTTTTCGTGAAGCGGCAACGATTACGGGTGGCCGCTTCACCATTGAATCCAAGCCGGGAGAAGGCACCAGCCTGACAGCGCAATTCGTGATGTCGAGCATTGACCGGGTGCCGCTTGGAGACCTGGCTGACACGTTTGTCGGACTGGTCCTCTCGGATCCCAAACGAAACTATGTCATCTGCTTTTCAGCCGGTGACAGGCGCTTTGACCTCGACCTCGACGATGTCAGGGCAGAGCTCATCGACGTTCCGCTCAACGACCCCAATGTCCTGGAATGGCTTCAGGCGTTGATCCGCGAGCAGCAAAGCACAATTTTCGGAGGTGTCCTCAATGAAGTCTCTTGCTGAACTCAATGAAATCCGCCAGAAGGCAAAGGCCGGCATGGCAGCGCGTGAAGAAGGTGGCCGTCGGGTTGTTGTCGGCATGGCCACCTGTGGCATCGCGGCGGGTGCCCGTCCAGTGATGAACGCGATCGTCGAAGAGCTGCGCACGCGCCAGATCACCGGTGTGTCCGTGACCATGACCGGCTGCATCGGGGTATGCCGTCTGGAACCGATCGTCGAGGTGATCGACGAGGATGGCAGCAAAGTCACCTATGTCAGGCTGGACGCCAACAAGGCCCGGCGGATTGTGGCGGAACATCTGGTGAACAAGCGGATCTGTCAGGACCTGACCATTGGTGCCGTCGAGACAGCCGGCAAGGCCTGATTCTCGACCTGCACTCGAAAAACCGGACTTCACGGGACGGTCCGACGGACCATCCCGTGAGGTTCTCTTTTTTTTTGACCATCACGCACACCAAATTATGATACGATAAGAGTCATACTTGAAGGCAACCAGCTTCAAATCGTCATTATTCAAACCCTTCATGGAGGAACGGATGAATCTGATGCTACTCATCGAAACGATGAAATTTCACAAGGTCAAACAGGAGATGGCCGTCCGGATCCTGTTTGTATTTTGCTACGTGATCAATACCGGCATCTTCTTTTTCCCCGGAACCGACCCGGACCTGACCGTCATTTACAACACCCTGGAGCGGATGACACAAGGTGATATCACGATGCCCCCGCTCACGGACGGCAACATGCTGTTCATTGGCTTGTCGCTCGCCGCCTCGATCCTGACATTCCTTTGCACGTTTTTTTACGCGGCCCTTTACACGGGTGAAAAGGAAGACATCCCGACCCGTGACATCATCAAACGGCTGATCCTGTCCATTCCGGCCATCGCCGCGACCGGTGTCCTCCTGATCGTCCCGGTCATCTTTTCGTCATTTCTGCTGTTCATTCCGATGATCTTCATTTTGACGGCCATCTACTTTCTACCGCTCAACCTGATCATCGGCCGCATGCGGCTGTCTGAAGCCCTCGCGTCGTCGGTGCGTGACACCAGACGGGCGCGCCTGTTCATTTTCCTGCAGTACCTGTTCCTCATGTTCGCGATGAACCTGCCGGAATCCCTCATTCTGACGCTTTTCCAGCTCCGGGGTGTCGCAAGCGCCCTTGTCTCGGGCTTTTTCCTGGCTGCCAGCGCCTTGATGCGAGGCCGTCTGATGGGGATCTTCTACCTCAATCTTGTAAAAAAAGTGCCGGTTGTGATACCATCAAAGCCAAATGTCTGAACACGCTGTTTCTGCTAAATCAAAGGGGGAAGACCTGATGGGCCGCAAAGAAGAGATCCTGAGCCTTCTGGAAAAAAACGCCAAGCTTGATGCCACGCAGATCGCGGTCATGACCGGCCGTCCGGTTGCCGAGATTGAGCGGGATATCGATAATCTGGAGAAAAACAAGACAATACTGGCTTACAATGCCATTGTCAATTGGGAGAAAACCGATCGTGACCCGGTCACGGCGCTGATCGAGGTCCGTGTCACCCCGCAGCGCGATCAGGGGTTTGACCGGATTGCTTCCCGCATTTACCGCTATCCACAGGTCAAGTCCTGCTACCTGATGTCCGGCGGGTTCGATCTCATGGTGATCATCGAGGATGAAAACCTCAAGGATGTCGCCATGTTCGTCTCGGAAAAAATCGCGCCGCTTGACTCCGTCGTCTCGACCCGGACCCATTTCATCCTGAAGAAATACAAAATGAACGGGACCGAGTTCACGGTGAAGGATGAGGACAACCGGGAGGCGGTCGTCCTATGAATTATGACGCGTATCTTTCCCATACGGTCAAGAGCATACCTCCTTCGGCGATCCGGCGCTTTTTCGACCTGGCCAACGAGTTGAAGGGACAGGTGATCTCATTGTCGATCGGTGAGCCTGACTTTGTGACACCCTGGAATGTCCGGGAAGCCGGCATTTTTTCCCTTGAAAGCGGCAATACCCATTATTCTCCCAATCAGGGGTTCATCGAGCTTCGCGAGGCGATCGCCGCCTACATGAAGCGATCCTTCGATTTGTCATACCAGCCGCGGACCGAGGTCCTGGTCACCGTCGGCGGCAGCGAGGCCATCGACCTGGCCGTTCGCGCCCTGGTCAATCCTGGCGACGAGGTCATCATTCCGGAGCCCTGCTTTGTCGCCTACAAGTCCTGTGTCATGCTGGCCGGCGGCGTCCCCGTCACGATCAGCACCCGACAGGAGGATGACTTCAAACTCCTGCCGCAGGATCTGGAACGGGCGATCACCTCGAAGACGAAACTGATCATCCTCGGCTATCCCAACAACCCGACCGGCGCGGTCATGTCTCACGAAGAACTGACGAAAATCGCCGAAGTCCTGCACGGCAAGGACATCATCATCGTCTCCGACGAGATCTACGCGGAGCTGACCTATCCACCGCAGGAGCACTGTTCGATCGCGACGCTCGATGGGCTATGGGAACGCACCATCGTCGTCAATGGTTTTTCCAAGGCGTTCGCGATGACGGGATGGCGCCTCGGATTCGCTGTTGGACCGGCGCCGCTGATCGGAGCCATGAACAAGATCCATCAATACGCCATCATGTCCTCACCGACGACCGCCCAGGACGCGGCGATTGAGGCGTTGAACAACGGCGCGACATCGATCGTCGACATGCGCAATGAATACAATCGTCGACGCCGGATCGTCATCGATGCCTGCCGCAAGGCCGGTTTGCCGTCTTTCGAACCCCTCGGCGCATTCTACGCGTTTCCTGACATCCGGCCGACGGGCATGGATTCGACAACTTTCTGCGAGACTTTCCTCAAGGAGGAGAAGGTCGCGATCGTGCCGGGCAATGCCTTCGGCGCTTGCGGGGAAGGCTATGTCCGCATCAGTTACGCCTCCTCCATGGACAACATCCGGGAAGCCATGGCCCGTCTGACCGCATTTGTATCCAGGAGAATCAACCCATGATTGAGTACGATCAGTATCGGCTGACCATCCTGGCGATGGAGCCGGCCATCGAGCAGCTGCGTGAATCCCTGCACATCGAAAAGGTGCGGGATGAAATCGCCGAGCTGGAGGCGCATGCCCAGGAACCGGGTTTCTGGGACAATGTCGAGCGGGCTCAGAAAATGCAGGTGCAGATCAAGCACTTGCAGCGCAAGGTCGACCGTTTCCAGAAACTGCGGCAGGACTATGATGACCTGACGGTGCTTTGCGATCTCGGCGCAGAGGCCGAGGACCCGGACACCCTGGTGGAGGTCGGTGAGGGATTGAAGTCACTGCAGCATGAATTCGAGACCATGAGGCTCGAGACGCTGTTCACCGGGGAATACGATGCCAGCAATGCCATCCTGACTCTGCATGCAGGCGCTGGCGGCACCGAAGCGCAGGACTGGGCCGAGATGTTGTATCGCATGTACACGCGCTGGTGCGAGTCGCATGAATTCGAAATCAAGCTTCTGGATTACCTGGACGGTGACGAGGCCGGCATCAAGAGCGTCTCGTTCATGGTGATCGGTGAAAACGCCTATGGGTATCTACGATCGGAAATGGGCGTCCATCGTCTGGTCCGCATTTCGCCTTTCGACTCGTCCGGCCGACGCCATACGTCCTTTGCCTCGCTCGAGGTCATGCCGGAACTCGACGATTCCATCAAAATCGACATCCGCTCAGAAGATCTGAAAGTCGACACCTACCGTTCATCCGGTGCGGGCGGCCAGCACGTCAACAAGACTGAATCCGCCATCCGGATCACGCATGTTCCGACCGGCGTGGTTGTTTCCTGCCAGACGGAGCGATCCCAGGTCCAGAACCGCGAGACCGCGATGAACATGCTCAAGTCCAAATTGTTCGCCATTGCCCGGGCGGCCCAGATGGACCGGATCGAGGACCTGAAGGGCAACCAGATGGACATAGCCTGGGGCAGCCAGATCCGCTCCTATGTCTTCTGCCCCTACACCATGGTCAAGGATCACCGGACCGGCTACGAAATGGTCGATGTCCAAAGTGTAATGGACGGCGATCTCGACGGCTTCATCAACGCGTACCTGTCCGGGATGAAAATTGAAAAGTGAAAGGGAAACATTCAATGAAAAAAGTTCTTGTAGTCATGGGCAGCGATTCCGATTATCCAGTCATGGAATCCTGCTTTTCACAGCTCAAACAGTTTGGCATCCCCTTTGAGGCTTCGGTCTGTTCTGCCCATCGCACACCGGAAACGGCAGCGAAACTGTCCCGTGAAGCCATCGAAAACGGTTTCGGGGTTATCATCGCGGCAGCCGGCCTGGCAGCCCATTTGCCGGGTGTGCTAGCGGCTTTCACCACCTTGCCGGTCATCGGGGTTCCGATCGGCGGCGGACCGCTCAACGGTCAGGACGCGCTTTACGCGATTGTGCAGATGCCGTCCGGGATTCCCGTCGCGACCGTCGCCATCAACGGCGCGGCAAACGCGGCCATCCTTGCGGCCCAGATCCTGGCTGTGGCGGATGAAGCGTTGGCCGGAAAACTGGTGCATGCCAAGCAGGACATGGCGACCAAGGTTGCGGAGCGAAATGCCCGGCTTCAGGAAAAACTCGGTTCAGGCCAATGAACAATTGCCTTGAAGGATCCGTGGAAATCATCTCCGGCCGGGCATGGACCGGCAAAAAGGGCTTGTCGAAGAGGGTACCATGCTGAATGTGCTTGTCCTGGTATCAGGCGGCGGGACGAATCTGCAGGCCATACTGGACCGGATGGCCGAAGGCCGGCTGCCCGGTGTCCGGATCGTTGGCGTCATTTCATCCAGGTCCGGTGCGTATGCCATGGAACGGGCCGCCGCGGCCGGGATCCCCAGCCTGGTGGTCAGCAAAAAGCAGCACCCGGACATGGCCGATTATGACGCGGCCATGATCGAAGCGGCTGACCGTCTGTCAGATGAACCGGTTGGCCTGGTTGTGCTGGCCGGTTTTTTATCGCTTCTGGGACCGGATTTCATCGCACGGTTCAAGAACCGGATCATCAATATCCACCCGGCCCTGATCCCGTCCTTTTGTGGTCCGGGGATGTATGGCATCCGCCCGCACGAAGCCGCGATCGATCGCGGGGTGAGAATTTCCGGTGCGACGGTGCATGTGGTGGATGAAAGTTACGATGCCGGTCCGATCATTTCGCAGAAGGCGGTCGAAGTCCGGTGGGATGACACGCCGCAGACCCTGCAGAAGCGGATCATGCAGGAGGCCGAGCAAGTCCTGCTTCCTGAAGCGATCCGGCTGTTTGCCGAGAGCAGAATCACGATTGAGGGACGAAAAGTCCACATCAGGGAGGAATGATCATGATCAGAAGAGCGTTGGTGAGTGTGTCGGACAAAACCGGCATCGTCGATTTTTGCAAAGCGCTGGAAAAGGCGGGCATCGAGATCGTATCGACCGGTGGAACGGCCGACCTGCTGGCGGCCAATCAGATTCCGGTGCGGAATGTCTCTGACCTGACCGGCTTTCCGGAATGTCTGGACGGTCGGGTGAAAACGCTGCATCCGCTGGTCCATGGCGGCATTCTGGCGATCCGGGACAATCCGGAGCACCAGAAGACTGTCCAGGAACTGGAACTGCCCCTGATCGACCTGGTCTGCATCAACTTGTATCCGTTCAAGGCGACCATCCAGAAACCGCACGTGTCACTGGAGACCTGCATTGAGAATATCGATATCGGCGGCCCCACCATGCTTCGTTCCGCGGCCAAGAACTATGGCGATGTCACGGTTCTGGTCGATCCGGATGATTACGCGCCGGTTCTTGAACAGATCGCCCGTGACGGCGACACCGACCGGGCGACCAGGGCTCGCCTTTCACGCAAAGTCTTTGAACATACCGCCGCTTACGACGCGTTGATCGCCGACTACTTGCGTCGACAGTCCGGCACTGAAGAATGGCCGGCCAAACTGACCCTGACCTTCGAAAAGGACAGCGACCTTCGTTACGGTGAGAATCCGCACCAGCGGGCCGTGTTCTACAAGAACCCCATCCCGGCGGCCGGAACGTTGGCCCGGGCGACCAAGCTTCATGGCAAGGAACTGTCCTACAACAATTTCGCCGACACGGACGCGGCCTTGCAATTGCTGAAGGAATTCAGCGACCCGGCCGCGGTGGCGGTCAAGCACGCCAACCCCTGCGGGGTCGCGATCGGGCGGAACCTCGCCGAGGCGTTCAACAAGGCCTATGAAGCAGACCCGGTGTCGATTTTCGGCGGAATCGTCGCCGTCAACCGGACGGTCGACGAAGCGGTCGCTCAAAGCATGGCGAAGATTTTCCTCGAGGTCATCATTGCCCCGGATTACACCGAACAAGCACTGGCGGTACTGAAGGAGAAAAAGAACCTGCGGCTGCTGCTTCTGGCCGACCTGGGCCTGCCGGCCCCAGCCAGCGAACCGGCCCTCAAGGCAATCAGCGGCGGACTTCTGATCCAGGATCCGGACGTTGATGTCTGGGCGGATGCCGACTTCAGGAAAGTGACCGCAGCATCCATCGAGCCGGAGCGGATGCCTGACCTGGAATTTGCCATGAAAGTCGTCAAACATGTCCGATCCAACGCCATCGTCCTGGTCCGGGACTTGCAGACCGTCGGCATTGGCCCGGGTCAGCCGAACCGGATCACCTCGGCCAGGATCGCGATCGAGAACGCGGGTGAGAAGAGCAAGGGATCGGTCATGGGGTCGGATGCCTTTTTCCCGTTTTCGGACAGCGTGGAAGCGGCAGCTGCGGCAGGAGTCGCCGCGATTGTCCAGCCGGGCGGCTCAATCCGCGACCAGGAGTCCATCGACGCCTGCGATCGGCTGGGCGTGCCGATGTACTTCACCGGCATGCGCCATTTCCGTCATTGAAGCGAAGCGTCAGACACGAAAAGGGGACAGCATCAACATGAATATACTGGTGATCGGTGGAGGCGGAAGGGAACACGCGTTGGTCTGGAAACTGGCGCAGAGCCGACGGGTCGGACAACTGTACTGTGCGCCCGGGAACGCCGGCATGAAAGGCCTTGCCCGTACGGTACCCATTTCTGTCATGGATTTCCCGGCGATTATTGAATTCTGCCAGAGCAATGCCATCGACCGGGTGCTCGTCGCGCCGGACGACCCGCTGGCCGGGGGACTGGTGGACGAGCTGGAAGAGGCCGGCATTCGCGCCTTCGGACCGAACCGGGCGGCAGCACGCATCGAATCCAGCAAAGCCTATGCCAAGGACCTGATGCGGCGGTATGGCATACCGACAGCCGAGTATCAGGTGTTCAACAAGATGTCGGACGCCCTGGCTGCCCTTCAGGACCGTCCATACCCCGTTGTTGTCAAGGCGGACGGACTCGCGCTCGGCAAAGGTGTCCTGATCGCCCACTCACAGGAGGAGGCGCAAAAGGCAGTCCGTCTGATGATGGAAGACCAGGCGTTTGGCAAGGCCGGCGGAACAGTCGTCCTGGAATCCTTCCTGACCGGACCGGAACTGACGGTCCTCGCCTTCACGGACGGAGTCACGATCAAGCCGATGGTGACCTCGCGTGACCACAAGCGGGCGCTCGACGGCAACCAGGGACTCAACACCGGCGGCATGGGCGCGGTCTCGCCGGGTGCCGACCTGACCGAGGATGATCTCAAACGGATGCAGGACACGATTTTCCAGCCGACCATCGATGCCATGCGGGCCGAGGGCTGCCTGTTCAAAGGCGTGATCTATTTTGGCCTCATGCTGACGCCGGATGGACCGAAGGTGATTGAATACAACGCGCGTTTCGGTGATCCCGAAGCCCAGGTGGTGTTGCCCCGTCTTGAGACAGATCTGGTCGACATCATGGAGGCCGTGCTAGACGAACGGCTGGAATCCTTGCCGATCCGCTACAGCCATGACTGCGCCTGCTGCGTGGTGATGGCGTCCGGTGGCTATCCCGGCGCCTACAAGACGGGATACCGGATCGAAGGACTGGACAACCCTGACCTGAAGGGCAGAACCGATGTGATCGTGTTCCACGCTGGCACCAAACAGGACAAGGAGGATCAATTGGTCACCGCCGGAGGACGGGTCCTTGGGGTCACCGCTCTGGCCGCGACACTGCCGGAAGCGATTGACAAAGCCTATGAGGCGGTTGACCGGATCCATTTCCAGGACTGTCACTACCGGAAGGACATCGGCCGGTCATGAAAAGGATCGGCATCGTCGGAGGCACCTTCGACCCCATCCATCTGGGTCATGTGGCGTTGATCCAGAGCGCTGCCGCCAGTGGTCGTCTCGACCGTGTCATGGTCCTGCCGGCCGGCATACCGCCGCACAGCTACAAATCTGTCGAACGGACCGCTTTCGCGGCCTACCGTTTCGTCATGGTCCAGAAGGCACTTGACGGCATGGACCGTGTCGATGTGTCCAACCTCGAGATCCTCCGCCAGGGCGGCTCCTACACAATCGACACGCTGCGTCAGCTTCGCCGGAGCGGCTTTCAGGACGACGAGCTGGTCCTCATATACGGCTCGGACATCCTCATGAACATGCATACCTGGAAAGAGCCCGGACAATTGCTCAAAGAGGCGTCCTTGTTCCTGGCCAGACGTGGAGGCGACGATCCGGCTGATCTTCAAAGCCAGATCGATCGGATGAGACGTGAATACGGGGCACGGATCGAGGTTTTCAATGCCCCCCAGATCGAACTCTCCTCCACCATGGTCCGTGAAGCAATCGCCAAAGGGGAATCCTTGGCAGGCATGCTTCCGGAAAAAGTCGTCAAATTCATCCACAAGCATAAACTATATATGCCAAATGATCCGGTTTTCGACTTGCCATCCAGCCTGAAACTGATGCTGCGTCAATTTGAACGTGAGTTGTGGCCGATCCTGACCATGAAACGTCTTCTGCACAGCCTGAACGTATGCCGGCTCAGCGTCAAACTGGCAGCCGCGCACGGATTGTCCCTTGAAAAAGCGGCGATCGCCGGCCTGCTGCATGATTGCGCCAAGGATCTGCCGATCGAGGAACAACTGGACCTGGCCCGTCGGGCCGGCGACCCCCTGCTGCTCGAACCGGCTTTGGCCCATGGCCCGGCCGGCGTCATGCTGGCGCGCTCACAGTTCAAGATCACCGATCCGCAGATTCTGCAGGCGATTCGCTGTCATACAACCGGATGTCATGACATGTCGGACCTGGACCGTGTGGTCTTCATTGCCGACAAGGTGGAACCGGCCCGGACCTATCAGAACCTGGACGAGATCCGGCGCCTGGCACCGGTGAACCTGAGGGCGGCCATGCGCGTCTGCCTGGACGAAATCGGCCTTTATCTCGAACGGGAGGGCATTCCGGCCCATCCGTATTCGACAGCCGCTTACGATTCGACCGATGATCAGCTATAATGATTGCTAAATAAACTTTTCCGGAGGCAGAAAGGCCGACCGGACTGATTTCAAGGAGGAGGACAGATGACTTCATCTCAAGTCGCGGAACTGGTCAAGACGATTCTGGTCAACAAGAAGGCGTTGAACGTGGAACTGATCGAGGTTGCTGAAAAAACGATCCTGGCCGATTATTTCATCATCGCCAGCGGCACGTCGGTGACCCATGTCAAATCGTTGGCGGACGAACTGGTTTTCCAGCTCAAGGACCAATATCAGATCGTCCCGGACCATGTAGAAGGCGAGTCGACCGCTCGCTGGATCCTTCTGGATTTTGGCGATGTGGTGGTCCACATATTCCATCCGGAGGAACGTGACTTCTACAGCCTGGAAAAACTCTGGCAAATGAGTCGACCCCGTTCCTGAAGCTGTTCTCCATCATCGCAACATGGACAGGCTGCCTGAAGCGGCCTGTTTTTTTGTCGCCTTTTGGCTGTCTGCAGCCGGCATGCAGGATCATTTCCTTTGCTACGCTGGTTAAAAAGGAGGGGATGCCGATGACCATGAAAACCGGACACCAGGACAAGCGCTGGCGAGTCTGGCAAAAACGATTTGTCCAACTGGCACTCGTCTTGTCGCTGGCGGGCGTGATCAGCCTCGCCTGGTCATTGACCTCCGGCGAAGAGGAGGGGTTTGTCCTATCAAAACCATCAACCGCTTCATCGATAGAGCCGGTCGATCATGCGACTTCCACAAACCAGCATCCAAATGACTCGCCTTCTGCCACAGGGCCGACATCAGAACAAATCCATGAAACGGTTCCGACCAGAACCCCTCGACCATCCGATGCGGAAGAAATACCGGTCTATCTGGTCGGTGCGGTGAACAAACCGGGGGTTTACATCATCAGGAGAGGCACGTACCTGTATGAACTGATTGAGCTGGCAGGTGGGCTGACAGCGGATGCCGCGCACGATTCGGTCAATCTGGCCATGCAGATCAAAGAAAACCAGATGATCCGGATCCCGGACGCGAGCGAGTTGGATCAGGCCGGCGGTCCCGGGATCGGCATGGTTGGCGGATCGGCAAACGCGGGAGGATCGGCATCCGGACGGATCAACATCAACCAGGCTTCCCAGGCCGAACTGGAGAGCCTGCCGGGTATCGGTCCCGCTACAGCCGCGGCCATTCTCGCTGATCGCGACAAAAACGGTCCATTTCATGAAATTGAGGACATCATGCGCGTTCCGGGCATCAAGGAGAGCCGGTTCGTATTGATGGAGGCCTTGATCACAGTCGGATGATTTCAGTCAGCCGGCAGCAGGACGAGCGGTCCAGACACGGTTTTGACGGAAATGTTGCCACCGCCGCCATTGCGGGTCGCTTCCACCACACGGTTGATTTTTGACATCACCTCCACCGGAAGCCGTTTGCTGTCAAAATCGCCGGAAATGGTTTCAAACGAAATGTCGAATCGGGCCTTTTCCGGAAAAGACAGCTCGACTTTGCCGCTGACCGTGTCCACTTTCAGCGCTTTCGGCTCAAGGGTCGCGTATTGGGCCGTGATTTTCCCTGAAACGGTCTTGAGATCGGCCTTGCCTATGATGGATGCGAGGTCGATCGTTCCTGACACGATATTTACATTCATCTTCGACCAGTCGGCCGTATCGGCTTTCAGGTCACCGGACACCCCGGTGTAATCGAGTTCAGACCAGTCGGTACCGGCCGGATTCGTGATGACGCAGTCGCCGGACACGGTTTTGATCGTGACGGTTCCGTCGAAATCCTCCGGAATCGACACATCCAGGGAAAGCCCATCATTTCTGAAGCCCCAGCGGGGATAATCCGGTTTGATGCGCACTGTCTGGCCGGAACGGGTCACGGCAAAGCCGAGTCCGACAGTGGCGCGATAGGGGCCATGCAAGCGGGCAACGACCTGCTGGCCCTGGGCCGAAACGCTCACCTGTTCTGACACAACCTGGATGATGATGTGATCGATGCCGTCCAGCGAAGCCGTATGGGTCTGATCGATCGTGTACGATTTCCAGGGCCCGACGTGAATGCCTCGGGCCCAGTCACGAAACTGTTCGACCACCTGGGTGACATTGGCCGGGAATTGGTCCAGATTGGCCAGCCCCTGCCAGCCGACAGTCGCGACGGTCAGAATGACACCGGAAACCAATGCCGTGATGAAAACAACCAGACAAAGAATGATGACCGTGAGCAGCACGGGATGTTTCATGCAGCCTCACCTCCCGATACGAGCTGTTTGTTCCACTGGATGTATTGTCTGACCGCGAGCAGAAACAGCTTGGTCAGGAAATACATGCCGATGCAGAGAAGAATGGTCAAGGCAGTCAGCGATAATCCAAAAAGGACAAAGACGATGCTGATGAATCCGGCCCGGGCAAAGGCCAGGACAAACAGGGATCCGGCCGCCACGCCGACACCACCGGCCGCGGCCCAAAGCACAATCATGACCAGCACCGTAGTGACAAAAACAGGCAGGACGATGAAGATGTTGACGATCAGGAGCAGCGCGACCATCCATCCCCGGTTGTTCGGCCGCGTCACGTACACGGATCCGGGTGAAGATTGACCGGCAGCACCGCTGCCTGGAACATGGCCTTGCGTGGAGTCTGTCCTATCCCGGTCGGACCAGCCGCCCCAACGATAACCAGCTTGTGCCCTGCCGTTGGCCTGACTGCCCGATCGGTTGGCATACTGCGCAGCGATGGCAGCCGGATCGCCCAGATCACGGGCGATGGTTTCCTCGTCCTTGCCATTGGCCAGGCCAGTGGCGAAGTGCTCGGCAAAATCGGAAAGAATGTCATCGATGTCGGATTGACCGGATCTTGCCAGCTCCTGTCTGAGCAGTCCCATGAATTCTGACTGGTTCATGAGCGATCCCCCTTTTCATGCCTGGTGCATTTTGTCCAAATGATGTTGCTACATGATCACATATTGATCATAGTGCCCTGCCGTGTTCCCTGTCAATCCGGACGCGCATCGAGCGAGTTCCGTTGCGGTGCCAGGCCCGATTTTAGAACCAGGCGGAACTAACTGCCGGGCGCTCACAAGTGGTGCCTGAGTTTTGTTTCGCGCTTAAAAGTATGTGAGGCACCATTACTATTTCGCGCCTAATTTATAAGGTACGCAATCGAGTTTACAGATTCTGTCAATTTGGCTATGATGAGATGAGCAATAAAAGGGGTCCGACTGATTGCGACCCGTTTGATGATGGTCGCGCCTGTCGGGACCGGGACACGTTAAAGCGTTTATTGGAGGAATCACCATGTCAGATTTTCAGGATGCCGGTTATCAGAAAACGTTCCGGCATACATCCGCCCATATTTTGGCGCATGCGGTCAAAAGACTTTTCCCCGGTGCAAAACTTGCCATCGGACCGGCGATCGAGAATGGTTTCTATTACGATTTCGACCGCGATGAGCCGTTTTCCGTCACAGAACTGTCTCAAATCGAAGACGAAATGAAGAAGATTGTACGCGAGCGTCTGCCGATCGAGCGTTTTGAACTCGACCGCGCGGCGGCCCGCGCCTTGATGATCGAGAAGGACGAGCCCTACAAGGTGGAGCTGGTCGACGAACTGCCGGACGATGCCGTGATCTCCTTTTATCGCCAGGGCGACTTCGTCGACCTCTGTGCCGGCCCCCACCTTGAGGACACCGGCGCGGTCAAGGCGTTCAAGCTAACCCAGACCGCGGGCGCCTACTGGCGCGGCAGCGAGAAGAACAAGATGCTACATCGGATATACGGCACCAGTTTCCCGGACAAGGAGCAGCTCAAGGCCTACCTCGCGATGGTCGAGGAAGCCCGCAAGCGCGACCATAACAAACTGGGCCGTGAACTTGGCTACTTCACGACTGTCGACTACATCGGCCAGGGACTGCCGATCCTGCTGCCCAAGGGCGCCCGGGTCATCCAGCTGCTCACCCGTTTTGTGGAAGACGAGGAGGAGCATCGTGGCTACCAGCTGACCAAGACCCCGTACATGGCGAAATCGGACCTCTACAAGATCTCCGGCCACTGGCAGCACTACCGGGAGGGCATGTTCATCATTGGCGACCCGGAACAGGCTGACACCACCGAAGTGCTGGCCATGCGCCCGATGACCTGCCCGTTCCAGTTCCAGGCCTATCTGACCAAAACCAGAAGCTACCGGGACCTGCCGATCCGATACAACGAAACATCCACCTTGTTCCGCAACGAGTCCTCCGGCGAGATGCACGGCCTGATCCGCGTCCGCCAGTTCACGATTTCGGAGGGCCATCTCGTGGTAGCCCCGGACCAGCTGGAGAAGGAGTTCCGCGACTGCGTCGACTTGGCCCGGTTCATGATCGACGCGCTCGGCTTCCAGGACGATGTCAGCTACCGCTTCTCGAAATGGGATCCGACCAACACGGCGAAATACATCGGCGACGCCAAGCAGTGGGACGCGGTCCAGGACACCATGCAGGTCATTCTCGACCATATGAAGCTCGACTACACCACCGCCATCGGTGAAGCTGCCTTCTACGGGCCGAAGCTCGACATCCAGATCAAGAACGTCTTCGGCAAGGAAGACACCCTGATCACGATCCAGATCGACTTCCAGCTCGCCGAACGTTTCGGCATGGAATACGCCGACCGGGACGGGGAGAAGAAGCACCCGATCGTCATCCACCGCACCTCCATCGGCTGCTACGAGCGCACCCTGGCGCTGCTGATCGAAAAATACGCCGGCGCGCTCCCTCTGTGGATCGCCCCCGAGCAGGTGCGCGTGCTGCCGATCTCCGAAAAGCATCTCGATGCGGCAGCCGAACTGAAAGAACGGCTGGTCCGCGCCGGCTTCCGGGTCGAAGTCGACAATCGTGACGAAAAGATCGGCAAGAAGATCCGTGAAGCACAAATGGAGAAAGTGCCGTACATGCTGGTCCTCGGTGACCAGGAAGTGGCTGACGGGACCGTCGCGGTCCGGGCACGCAAAGAAGGCGACCTGGGCGCCCAAACGGTCGACAGCCTGATCGAGCGCCTCCGCGAAGAAGTGGCAACAAGAAAGAATACCTGATCATCATCGACAAGAAAGCCGGCCGGACAAGGGCATGATCCTCGTCCGGCCGGCAAATGTCCGGCAATATATCCTCCATCACGCCAAGTGAAAGCATTGACAGAATTCACGACTTCCCGTAAAATCAACTCTGTTGCCGTCGGGGTGTGGCTCAGGTGGTAGAGCGCTTGGTTCGGGACCAAGAGGCCGGAGGTTCAAGTCCTCTCACTCCGACCACCGAAGAACCGTTGAGACTGTAAGGTCTTGACGGTTTTTTCATTGCCTCATGTCAAAATGACTTCCAGCATTTCACTTTCATAAAAGCCATGATTTCCTCATCTGATTTGCCCTCATAATAGGCTATTAAGATTCTTTTAAATTCAGGCACTTCCTTTTCAGGAATGACGATAAGCCCTCCCCCTTGAGAAATTAAAAAGTGATTGGCAAAAATGACTGCAGCTCTTTTATTTCCATCATTGAAGACTTGCGTCTTCATGCAATAAAGGCATAGTTTTATTGCTACATCGATGCTTTCCTCTTTTGAATCGATAATGGCCTCAAGGTTTTCCTTAACGACCGTTTCTAACGGCAAAGGTGGAACGTAAGACGTGCCCCCGATTGTAACGGGTACACCTCTGATCCTCCCGCCGTCACCACAAAACCCCTCGTTGACTAATCTGGCAATATGACAAAGGATTTGATAGTTGGAGTCACATTGAATGACATCCTTATCCAAGATAAATTCCCATGCATGTTTCAGATTCAATAGCTTCTGGACATCAGTGGCAGTCATGCCATTCACTTGACCATTATCGATAATTTTTTCTGTTTGAGGGAAAGAAGTAGCCACCCCTTCCAGAACGGCTTGGTCGTAAATATTTGATTTCATATTCGCTCTGGCAAAGTCGAGGTTTAATATGACTCTTGGAGATAACTCGATCTCCGCAAACCCAAGAATGGCCAGCTCTTTTTCGATGCGCCGGATGTTCTTTTTTAACTCTCGAGCTTCTCTGGTATTTCTCAACAAAAGTTGAAATAATAAATCGGAATAGATGTCCACATATTTGGAGGTTAGCCTGCTGCCAATCCGTTTCCGAATGTAGATATATTTGTTTCCGCTCTGTTCTTTGATTTCCGGCGAACCATCATAAGGTAAGAGTTTCAATCTTGCTTGAAGATCAGCTCTTTGATGCAATAGCTCTTGCATTCTTAGGTAGTCGATATCCATCGAAGCGCTCCTTAGGGAACTTTATATAATTAATTATAGACAATAGTTCCCTAAATGCAAGATGCAGATAGAGAACATAATGATATCAATTTATTAAATATGTTCCCTATAATAATTCAATTGCTATTCTGGTTGTTACCATCAAGACTCATTAATTGTGCATTCAATAGGGGAGGAGTGCGACATTTCATTTTGCTTCTCGATTCACGGTACCGGGTGAAAAGTCGGAATTTATAAAAATGTATTTTGTGATACAGTATGGGTCCGTTTGATTTTTTGCTCATATTCTGGTTCTTGGCTCACGAATTGAATAGGGTTCAAAGAAATTATGAGAAAAACAGCCCAAGAAGTTTGTTATACTCATCTTTAAGGGTAAACTCATATCCTTTGAGAAACATCCTATCGGTTTGAGGAATAATTAGGATTGGTACAAAACGTATGAATAAGGATAATCTGAATCTTATTCTAAGAAACTACATTGACAGGTTTGACCAACTTGACCAAGGTGAAACCTATAAGTGGGTTGCGGTTCAGCACTTTCAAAATAAATGGAATATTGACGCCGAAGATTTTGGCGCGATGTTCAAAAATGCAGTCAATACACTTTTTTGGAATGATTTAGCACTCTAGGACACTGCTTTCATGACTAAGACTGGCACTGCGAATATTTTGCGAAAATTAGTCAGCAAGGATGGATTATGCATCTTTTCCAGATTGTGCCGGAGAACTTTTTCAAACCTCTGGCCAGCAAATACAAAACAACATACGTCGACTGCCTCGTCTTGATCTACAACACATACAAGACGGAGTTGTCTTTTGGTGTTGATCGAGAGGTGATCGTTTCGGCGCTCGAAGATTACTTCAATCAGCTTCCTGTCGCAGATTTGGTTTTTGATGAAGACGAGAACGAGGTCTTTCACGACTCAAGAGCCAAGGCCAACGCGATCCTGCGGAGCCTAAAAGACAGCGGCTGGATTGATTTCGAATTAGCCCATGATTTCCGGACGCGGGTCAATCTTCTTGATTATGCAGCGACGATGATTGAGTCGTTTAACAAGATGATCCGCAATGAGGAAATGGAGTACCAGAGTCTGGTTTCTCAGATTCATGCCACGTTATTGAATCGCGATGGCTACATCAAACCCTATGAGTACATCATCAAGCGAGTTTATGAAAATACGGACGAACTGATGGCTGGCTTCAAGAAGCTCAGTACCAGCATTCGTAAACACATCGAAACAATCACCAGCGACAAGTCGGCAGCGGAGATCGTTCAAAATTTCTTTGTTTACCACAAAGACATTGGGTCAAAGGCGTATCACCGCATCAAGACGAGCGACAATATTTCGCATTTCCGGGTGTCCATCCTGGAGCAACTCAGTTTTATCCTCAACGATGAAGCCGTGTTTCACCGCGCTGCTGAAGGGTGTATGGAAATTGAGCAGTTACCCGACCTTTTCGAGGCAGAAAAAGTCCTGCGTGGGATGATTGTTACCATGATATCCGCTTTTCGCAATCTGGACGATATCATAGCTGAAATCGACTACAAACATGCCAAATACATCGGCAGTGCGGTCGCCAGGGCCAAGTTCCTGATGACGAATACGACCAACGCCGAAGGTAAGATCAACAGGATTCTGGCTTGGTTGGCGGCTGAACTCAATGCTGAGACCAGTGTTGATTTGGATGATGAGTCCAGTGATGAGGTCATAGCAATTTTCAACATATTCCCACAACACTTTCTGGACAACGAGTCCCTTTATGTCGTACCCATCTCGCGCAAGATGGCTTTGCCGGAGGTGCTGGGCGAGAACCTTGGCCTGTCGGAGGAGGAGCGACTGCTGCGCAAATTGGCTCTTCAAGAACGCAATCGTAGTCGTTTTTCACATAAAAACGTCAACCTGTTTGTTGCAGACCAGACACAAAAGAGCCGGACGATCCTGGCTTCGTCGTTGCCCTTGAAGTCCAGGCGAGACCTGATCCTTTTGATTTTTGTCAACCTCTACGGCCATGATCGGCGGTCGGCCTACCGGGTGATCCCGCAGGATCAGATGGTGACTGTAAACAATTTCCGCTTCAAAGACTTTCTGATTGAGAGATATAGGTGATGTCAATGGAGATTTTTACCGAAAGCGCGGTCCAACAGGAAAAATTCCGTACAGCAGCCAACAAGCTGCTGAACACCTGCTTTATCGTCAAGAAAAAGGAAGAGACCCGCAATGACTATTTATTCATCCTGCAGCACCGGCAAACGTTTAGTGAGTATTTTGGCCTTCTGGGTTATCAGTTGGAAATCAATGAGGGACACGGTGTTGTTGCTTTGGTCAATGAAAGTGGTACCGGCCGCTTGCGTTTGAAAAAGATTGAAAGCGTTTTGCTCCTCATTTTTCGCCTGCTATATCTGGAAAAGCGTAAAGAACTGAGCCTGGTTGATGATGTCATTGTCCAGACCGATGAGATCCAGCAGAAATACAGCATGCTCAAGATCGGACCCAAGACCAATCTCGACAAGACAACGTTGCGGGATGTGATCCGCCTCTTCCGGCGCTACAACTTGATTGCGCCGCTCGACCGCGATGTTACGCTATCGGACGCCAGGATCAAAATTTACGCGTCGATTTTGTTCGCTGTTCCGAACGATAATCTCAACAGCATGTATGACTCGGTCAATGAAAAGCTTGACCAGTACGCAACCGGAGGAGAATCAAGCGACGATGAAGACGCTGACCAGGATTAGGCTTGTCAATTGGCACTATTTTGTCAATGAGACCATCAACATCAAGGGATCGGTGCTGATTAGCGGTGAGAACACGTCGGGTAAATCGACCATTCTTGATGCCATCCAGCTGGTGCTGACCACCAACCATCGTAAATTCAACATCGCGGCGAATGAGCGTAGCAAGCGTGATCTACGGGGTTACGTCCGCGGCAAATCAGGTGACGATAATCAATCCTATATTCGTACCGGCAGTGTCATCACCTATGTCGCATTGGAATTTTACGAAGAGAAGGAAATGCGTCATTTCACTCTGGGGGTCAAGATCGATTCGGCTGATGAAGACAGCAAGCTGTCATTGCGTTGGTTTCAGGAGAATGTCCGACTTGAAGCGATCAGTTTTATCACGGCCGGCCGTCCGTCGACAACCGATGAATGCCGCGTCAATGACCGGAGGATTGGCTGGATCACACAGTCATCTGAAGCTCGTGCCCGGTTCAGCCGCCGTCTTGGTGACCTTGAAGACCGTTATTTTGATATGATCCCCAAATCACTGGCTTTCAAGCCGATGGACAATGTCAAACAATTTATCAACCGTTTTCTACTCTCTGAACGGACGATCGAGGTGGCGTCACTTCGCAATAACATCGCATCGCTGAAGGAACTGGAAGACCTGATGCTCATGACCCGCGAAAAAATCAACTATCTGGCGACCATCCTGGATAAACACCGGGAAGTCACGGACAAGGATCAGGAGATCCGGACGACCGAAATCCTGATTAAAAAGGCGGATATCGAGGCGAAAAAACAAGAAGCCGATGATCTGCAAAAAATGCTGCATATCAGTCGCCAGCATCTGGCAAGCGAGCAAGACAAACTAAATGGGTTTGCTACACGCTTGAAGAATGAACAGGACCGCCTAGTCGGATATAATGTCGCGCTTGGACAAAATGAGGCGACGTTGTTGATCAAAGATACTCAGCACCGGATTGCCTTGTTGAACAAGGACTTGGCTGGTGCTGAGCTGGCTATGACTAAGCTGACAGGCATTTTCAAAACCGTGGATGAACTGCGCTCGATGATGGCCCGGAATGGGATCGCACTGCTCTCGCGTGATGATTGGGCTGATGTCAAAAACAACGAATCTGATCTGGAAAGAAAATCGGCGATCTTCTTTCAGCTACGCAAAGACGTAAACGGCTTGCTCGAAACATACCAGACAGATCTTGTCCGGCAAAGGGATTTGCTGCGCCAGTATCAGAAACAGCGAATCAAGTTGGAACAGGAAATCCGTGACCTGAAAAACAAAAAGCTGACCTACCCGGAGAACACGATCCGCCTGCAACAGGCCATTGCTCAAGAATTCTTGAATCGTGGTATCCATAGCGAACCGCGTATCTTCTCCGACCTGCTTGAGATCACGGATCCGAATTGGCAGAACGCTGTCGAAGGATACTTGAACACGCAGCGATTCTATCTTTTAGTTGAACCGCAGTATTATGCGATTGCTTTATCCGTCTATGACCGAATCAAACGGGAGATCCATTCGGTCGGTTTGGTCAACACGGAAAAGCTGCCACTTGGTGATGCTGTTGACCAAGGTTCATTAGCCTATGTTGTTTCAAGTGAAAACCGCTGGGCCAGAGCCTATGCGACTTATCTGCTCAATCGTGTCATGCGTTGCGCATCAGTCGATGAACTGAAAAATAACCGGATTTCCATAACGACCGACTGCATGTTGTATCAAAACTACGCCGTGCGCAAGATCAGTGCTGAGGTCTATCAAACGCCCTATATCGGGGCGCAGGCGTATGTCATCCAGCAGCGCAACAAGGAAGCACAGCTTGTCGACGTGATGGCCAGCATTGACACATCCCAGCAAAATGAAGCGAAATATGTGACGATCATCCAAGCACTGGAAGCCTGCCGCCTGGATGGGATTGATGAGATTCTGGATGCTCCCGTGAAGCTCGAACAGATTACCACCCAGATCCGGTTTGAGACGGAACAGTTGCGCAAGGCGGAAAACGAACCGGGTTTGATTCAGATCCGGCTGGAAATAGATGCCTGCACCAAGTTGATCAAAGACTTGCAGGAACAGCATGAGCAGGCGGGCAGACAAATCGGCAAGCTGGAAAATCAGATCGAACAGGGACAAGCCAGCCTGTCGACAATCAACGAGGAAACCGGGATGGCTCAAGCCAGCCTGACGAAGCTGTGTGACCAGGACGCAACGGCAGCTGATTTGGGATTGAAAAAATATGATGAACAGATCCGATCAAAAAGCCCGGCGCTGATCCGGCAAAATTTTGCTCCATTATTAGTCGCTCAACAAAACAAACGACAAGACCTGATTATTGACCTAGTCAAACTGCAGACCCAATACAACAGTGCGTACGATTGCGATCTGGGCTCGGGGACCGCGGTAATGCAGGATTTTATCGAGGAGCATCGCAAGTTGGTCGCTTCCGATATGATCAAATACGAAGCAGACCTGGATAGGGCTAAGGAAAATTGCCAACTCGAATTTCGGGAATCTTTCCTGGCTCGCCTGAAAGAAAACATCGAAAACGCCAGGCAAGAATTCAGGAATCTGAATAACGCACTGAAAAACATTTACTATGGTGAAGACAGTTACAAGTTTGATGTGTCTGCCAACAAGCAGAAAGAGAAGTTGTATCAAATGATCATGTCGCCCAGCAACGAGGTGGGCTTCAATCTGTGGTCGCAGTCTTTTGACGCTGAATACCACGATGAAATGGAAGACCTATTCGCCAAGTTGACTGCTTATGATGACCGGGGCGATAAGGTGCTTGAGGAATATACCGATTATCGCAACTACCTCGATTACGACATCCTAGTTGAAAATAGGAATGGCTCGGTGCAGCGCTTTTCGCGAATCTATGGAGAAAAGAGCGGCGGCGAGACACAGACGCCGTACTATGTGGCGATCGCCGCTTCTTTCGTTCAACTCTACAAGTCCGGTGACACAATCCGGATCATCATGTTCGACGAAGCCTTTGACAAGATGGATGACAACCGGATCAGTGCGATGATGGATTTTCTCAACAGCCAGAACTTCCAGATCATCGTGGCGACGCCGCCGGCCAAGATCGAGGTCATCGGCGAAAAAGTCGACACGATCTTGATGGCCATGCGAGAAGGCACGACCAGTATTGTCGAGGAGTATGAGTTATGACCGATCCGATTGTTGACCGACTGCTGAATGCTTTGCTAGACAAGTATGAGAACAGCAAAAGCTTCATTGGCGAAAACAAGGTCCGGCAGCGTTTTTTGATCAGAATCGGTGAGCTTTATCCAGATTATCTGGATCACGCCAATTACGAGATCTTTCAGTCCGTCAACGATGCGGTCGATTTGTTGGCCAAGAAAAAACTGGTACTGCCCAAGCTCGACAAAGCCAATGTTTGCAAGGAAATCCAGCTCAATACGGAGACAATTGAAGAGGCGTATCGATTACTGGGCAGAACCGCCAAAAGGGATGTCCAGGACACGATGCGCACGATCCTGGCAAGGTATCAGGAAAGCAATGCCATCCTTCAACATTATGTTTCAGTCCAACTCGAACGCCTGATGCGGAACAAGCCTGTGCACTATTTCAACAACGATTTTCAAGAATATGAGCAGATCCTACAAGCTGTCGAATCACTGGACAAGGTCAAACAAGAGACCTTTTATCGTGACTTTTCCATGCAGGTTTTTCGCGACTCCAAGGCGTTCGATCACATCAGCGGCAAGGTGGCCAACCTATTATTCGAATACGGTGACTTTGCCGAAAGGGATCAGGTCCTGGCGGAACTGAACCTCGTCAAGAATCCAACCTATGTCCACATAAAAGGAGCAGCGAAAGTAGTCCTCAACGGCGATGGAATCGATCTGAGCACATTGCACGGCGACATCGCGTTCTCATCCACCATGCTCGATGGAATTGATCGAATCGAACTGACCGGCCGATCGGTCCTGACAGTCGAGAATTTAACCAGTTTTCATTTGGCAACAAGTGAAAACCGGTTGGTAATCTATCTGGGTGGCTTTCACAACACAGTTCGTCGCCATCTGATAATGAAAATTCATCAGCAAAACCCGAACGCTGCCTTCTATCACTTCGGTGATATTGATGTTGGGGGATTTTTAATCCTGCAGCATCTGCGTCGCCAGACTGGCATCCATTTTATGCCCTATAAAATGGACCTTGAAACCCTGCGGAAATACCATGACTCGGCAAGACCACTGACCGAAAACGATCGAATCCGGTTGACCAAACTCAAAGATCAGGGCTTTGATGAAGTGATTGACTATATGCTGATGCACAACGTCAAATTGGAGCAAGAGGCCGTGAGAGATGGATGACATGTCGAAACATCGTTGCGGGTTTGAAAACGGAGACTATGATGATGCATTTCATGAAACCATCATAATACCGAGAATCAATTCCATTAAATCGCTCAACTTCCGCTTTTGTACCCGGTATCGTTGGTGATACCGGCTCTTTGCCCTTTTCACCCAATGCGTTCCGCCCTCACACCCGTCCCGATTGGCTGATTGACTGCTCTGCTTCCTCCAGCGAATCGAATCCATAATGTTGGGCGGTCGCGTGAAGAATCTCGCGGACCATGTTGCGTCCGTCCTTCACATAGTTTTGGACCATCTGGCGGTAACTGCGCAAGGTTTCCAGCGAGTACGTGAGCCATTCACCCTTGAGGTAGGTCAGCACCGACGTGTCCAGCGTGCTGTGAGCATGATTCGCGGTCAGCGGACGCCCCCGGCCGATCAGCCGGGGGTATTTGGGCGCCAGCTCCTGATACCAGGTCCGGTGAATGTCCAGGAGCGGACCGATGAGTTCGAGTTTTTCCGGCTCGATGGGACGGAGCAGATCAGCGATTGTGCGATAACCATCCGGATCGGTATCCATCATCATGTATCCGTATTTTTCCGCCATCAGGTTGATACCCTGTCCGGCTGCGTCCAGCAGATCCTGGTAATACAGCATGCGTGTCGCTTCGTCCCACGCTGAAAACTGGCTGGCGCGCATGATGGTGAAGGTGCGAAGATCATCCTGACAGGAAGCGCGGCCATTCGTGCCTTGAACGGCATCGAACATGTCATGTTCTAGCTCGATGATCCAGTCAATCAACTGATTCATGATTATATCCTTTCAAAAACAGGTCGGCTGCGAATACCGCGATCAACAATGTGATTCAGGACGCCTGGCCAATGCGCGCTCAGAAAAGGATCTGTTTCTGACGAAAGATTCTGCCGGTGCAACTCTTCAACGACCAGCCGGCAGATCGCTTCAATGGTTTCGATGACCGGATCGTGGCCGCGACTGGCCTGGTCGACCAGTTGCGTCAGTAGGAAGTGAAGGGAACCGAGGCGTGGCAGATCGGTTATCCCCCGATGCATCCACTTGTAGAAGGGCGCGTATTTCCGATTGAGCAAATAGACCAGGGAACCGGTCGCCCGGATGAATTCTGACAGAGCCAGATGTGCGGCAACGCGCTCATTTCGCCGGATCAGTCGCGGGTAGTTGTATTGTCCGGCCTGCGCCATCGTCGCCAGCCGACTGGCGATCAGTTTGAGGCGGACATCTTCCGGATAAAAGTCCAGGAGACGATCGCGGATCGAGGAGAATGCGCCCAGCGGATCCGTGAACACGCGGCCATTGGTCGCAGTCGCCAGGAAGTGCTCCGGGACGCGCAGCCAGTCTGCCAAGGTTCTCGGGCCTTCCGGGTAACCGGTATATCGGGTGTAAAAATCAGAGATCCGCATGACCCCGGTTCTTTGACCGGCCAGGTCATCGGTAGTTTTCTTCGGAAATCCCTCGAAAGTATGCGGGAGTTGTTCATACAGGCGTTGCAGCGGTTCGCCGATGGCGGCCGCATCATCATCCGTCAGCCAGAGGCAGAACCCGGCTCCCCAATCATGGTCCTGCGACCATGCGTCATCGAAGCCGAAGCAGTCGGACCCTTCACCAACCAGCCCGCACGCGATCCGGCTGACATGGTCCGGGAATTCGGCTTCGATCAGAGGTTTGCCGCAGGCTTCATAATACAGCGATGAAAGGGCCAGACCGTTCATGTCAGGCCTCCAGATGTTTTTGCCAGTCACGTGCGCGGAGGGTCCTGGAATCGGCATCGCCCAGAATCGTTCGAAAGGTCTCATATGCTTCCTGTGCTTCTGAAGTGGCCGGTTCGAGCTTCCCCGATTCCGCCAGGACCTTCGACAGGTTGAGGCAGGTGGTCGCGTAATCGAGGTTCTTTCCATAGCCTGTCCGGATCCCGGCCTTGATCTGCCGGTATCCTGCTTCGGCAAGAAGATGGTTGCCTGCTTGATGATGGAGGTTGGCTTTCTGGTTGAGCGCCGCCCAGTAATGTGGGCTGTTTGTTTGATCCTGAAACAGGTCCAACGAGGCGTCAATCGCGTCGATCGCGGCCTGGCGATCCCCCAGCCGGTCGTGGAGAACGGAAAGGGTGACTGATGCCACGGCCTGATCCAGTTTCGTTTCCGGAATGTCTTTCAGGATCAAGACGGACTCGTTCATGTTCGCCAAAGCCGTCCCATCATCCTTCAAGTCCATTTGCGCAAGCGCCAGCGTGTTGAGCAGTGACGCGTACAGATAGGAGCGGGTGTCGCCGGTTTCCAGGAGCATTGCCTGACCGGCCTCCAATAGCTCGATGGCTTTCGCGAACGCGCCTTTCTGCCGGTAGGTGCCGGCCAGGTTGACCATCGCGGTGATCGATTCCGGCGACTGTCGGCCAAACTGCTGGTTGAGATAGTCCAGCACGGTTTCGAAGCACATGGCTGAATCATCATATCGTCCGAGGATGCGGTACAGACTGCCCTGTTCATTCAGACAGGCGATGCTCAGGTCTGACAGGCGGCCACAGCAGGTGATGCCCTGGTCGTTGACCTGGGCAAGAAACGATTCCACTTCGGAAATCGGGCTGTTCCGGTAGAGGGCATCCAGTTTTTCATAAAACTCGACCAATTCCATGACAGGCCTCCTCGATTTCTTTTTCTTGATTCCAGTCTCGACTGGATGGAGATGAAATTCCGCCCCGGGCTTCGACACGACCCGGAGCGGAATTCTTTAGCGTCATCGTTTATGTTATCAAGGCGTACTGACGGTCCATGCCACGGAAGGAGGGTGCCTCTTGAAGTGCGGCAAAGACCGATCGGTCATTTCAGATCTTTTTTGGTCAGCGTCTTGTAACCTTGAATGGACAGAATGATTGCCAGGACGAACAAGGCAACACCAAAGAAGACCAGGAGATAGTTGCCGGACTTGATGTTGGTCTGGACCAGGAACACGAGCGCGACCAGAGTGACAATAACCATGAAAATCATCGGCAGAATGGTCATTTTGAACTTCTTGCCGCTCTTCTTGAGCCAGACCGCGATGGCCAGCAGGGAAAGGCCGGCAAGCAGCTGGTTGGCTGAACCGAAGATAGGCCAGATCTTGGCAAAGCCGCCTAAGGCCATGTAACCGCCAATGACGACCGTGATGGCGGTTGAGACATACATATTGGTCATGATCGGTTGTTTTTCCTTTGGCTTGGTCTCATCCGAGAAATATTCCTGGAAGATGAACCGCGCCAGACGGGTCGCCGTGTCAAGGCTGGTCAGGGCGAATGCGGAGACCGCCAGGGCAACGAACGATTTGCCAATCTCGAACGGGATGCCGAACTTGGCCATGAAGGTGCCGACACCGGTGGAGAAGACGTTGACCGGACCGCCCTTGAGGAGAGCGGTGAGGTCGCCCTGGGACAGATAAGCGGCTGTCGTCAGTGCGATAACGGCCAGGATGCCTTCGATCAGCATCGCACCGTAGCCGATGGTCTTGGCGTCCTTTTCATTGGCGATCTGCTTGGATGTCGTACCGGAGCCGACCAGGGAGTGGAAGCCGGAAATCGAGCCGCAGGCGACGGTGACGAACAGCATGGGGAACAGGTAGGAGGTTCCCACCTTGAACGACGTAACCGGCGCGAGCTGATAGGTCGGGTGGAACACGATCAGGCCGATGATGGCGCCGGCGATCATCGCGTACAGCAGGAAGGAGTTCAGATAGTCACGAGGCTGCAGCAGGATCCAGACCGGAGCTGTCGAAGCCACGAAGATATAGACGCAGAGGATGATGATCCAGGTGTTGACCGACAGGGTCAGCGGGAACAGCTGGCCGAGCCAGATGCAGGCAACCAGCAAAACAACACCAACGACCGTGCCGATGGCCAGGCTCATGCCCTTGCGGTAGACCGCCCAGCCGAAAACGACGGACAGGACGATGAACAGCAGGGAGGCCGTCGCGGCAGCCGGGACAGCATGGAAGGTGCTGGCGACGATGTTTGTGAAAGCCGCTACAACCAGCAGCAGGGTCAGCCAGGCAAACATCGAGAACAGCCGCATGCCGCTGGCTCCCATGTTGGTATGGATGACTTCACCGATTGATTTGCCCTTGTGGCGGACTGAAGCGAACAGCGAGCCGAAATCGTGCACGCCGCCAATGAAAATGCTTCCCAGGATAATCCAGAGAAGAACCGGTACCCAGCCGAACACCGCGGCCTGGATCGGGCCGTTGATCGGTCCGGCTCCGGCGATCGAGGCAAAGTGGTGGCCCAGGAGGACGGCCGGTTTGGTCGGGACGTAGTCGATGCCGTCGTTGATTTCATGGGCGGGTGTTTTACGGGAGGGGTCGATACCCCAGACTTTGGCGAGCCATGCGCCGTAGGTGACATAGGCAATGACGAAAACGACGATGGTGATTAGAATGATCAACAATGAGCTCATGTACGTTACCACCTCATTTTAGTTTGGTCGAATCAGTTGGTGCTGATTCTTCAAGACAGGTCAGAATTGATAAACCTTCTTGACATCTTTCCCTTTTTTGTTTGTAGCCAGGACACCCTCTTCCAGAGACACGAGAACCAGTCGAATGTCAGCCCACCCCCTCAAACCAAATGCAAAGCCCTTATGATATTTGAATCGCTTGACAGCCTCGATCATCGCATGGACATCGGGGCCGGCAGACGTATCCAACACACCAACGATCGTGATGATGCTCGACATGTGATCCTGATCCGGCTTCACCAGGTCCTTGACGGAGTCCTTGATCCCGTCAACCAATGTGTTGAACCGTTGCAGCGATGGATCAGCCAGATGTTTGACCAGACAGTATTCATTGCTTTCGATGGCGTAGATGACTGCTTTTTTTACGACGATATATTTTTCGTTGCGCAGATGGTATTCCGCATATAGATCAAATATCTCCTGGCCGACCGGATGGTCCCTCCAGATATTGAAGCTGCTGAACAGCTTTCTTTCGATGAGCTCGATATATTGTGAAAACTCCATCGCGTCTTGAGCCATCCTTTTTGTCGAAATACCTTGCCCGGGTAAAAACCCTGCCGTGTACAGCAAAAATTTTGAAAGGTTGACAGTCAAGTTTCAATTGTCAGACAAACACTCAATGATGAAGTGATGAATATCAAGATATTTTTTCAAAATGATCAAGCATAACCGAAATCATATTAACACTCATCTCGGCTTTCGTCAAAATATTTCATGTTCGGTTCATATATATTTCATAAAAACACAAGCCTATTTGACTGCATTTATGGGTTATTCGCAGATAAACACTTGTCAATTCGACATGATCACGTAAAATGAGGGTAATCCTGAGCTGGCAAACCCCTGCGCGATCAGCATCCTTCAAGGAGGGTTGCATGGTACTGGTTTGCGGCCGGACAAAGGAGGCTTGACGATGGATAAACAGTTGTTTGCCAGGATATGGGAAAACATCGGGTTGTTCATTCATGGGGCGACAGATTTCAAGCGTAAATCAAAGACCGTTCTTACGAAAGAGAGCAACAACGAGATGGATGAGTTCATTCTACTGTGCTTTGGGGATCAACTGGGCATTCCGATCTCCACGAGTTATTATTCTCTGGAATTGCTGCCACTGCTGGCAAAAGACCTGGAGACCTGGCAATTCCGGATGTCCGGCCGGAAAGTGGTCTGGCAGGAAAAATGGGGGGATTACGGCTTCGATGGATAAGAAGGCATCCAACAAGATCCTGTTTTTCGGTGGCAAGGGTGGTGTCGGCAAGACGACCTGCAGCGCTTCCTTTGCGCTCGCTTGTGCCCGGAAGGGCTTGAAGACCCTGATCGTTTCGACGGATCCGGCGCATTCGACCGCGGACATTTTCGAAACGCCCATTACGGACACGATCACGAACATCCTGCCGAATCTCGACGCGCTGGAGATCAGCGGCGAGAAAGAAAGCAAAAAATACATGGACAATGTGCGCCTGAGCCTGGCCCGGGTGGTCAGTCCGCTGATCCTGGAGCAGATCGACCGCCAGATCGACGCGGCGTCCGTTTCGCCCGGCACGGAGGAAGCGGCGCTTTTTGACAAGATGATTGAAATCATCACCGAAAAGGCAGACGAGTATGACCGCATTGTTTTTGACACCGCACCGACCGGACACACGGTTCGCCTGCTGACTTTGCCCGACCTGTTGGGCGCCTGGCTGGACACCTTGATCCAAAAACGCCGTAAAGCGATCATTCTGATGTCCATGGCCAATCACAACGGCATGGCCGACAAGGAGGCCGTCGAAAAGGACGAGGTCGTCAAGATCCTGCGCCGGCGGCATGACAAGGTCAGTCAGGTGAAAAGCATCATGATGGATCAGAAGCGCTTGTCCTTCGTTTTCGTGATCAATGCGGAGAAACTGCCGATTGATGAAACGTTGAAGGCGATCCGGACTTTGGAACGCTACAACATCGCGGTCGAGGGCATCATCGTCAACAAGATCCTGCCGGATGATTCAAAGGACGCATTCTGGCGGAGCAAAAAGGAGCAGGAGCAAGTCTATCTGAACCAGATCGAAGAAGTCTTCAAAGGCAAGAGGATATTCACGATCCCGCTGATGCAGGAGGACATGAAGGCCAACAGCCTGGACCAGATCGCCAGTCGGCTCGCGGACTATCTTTAACACATTCCGCCTGCTCCAGTCATCATGCGCAGTTTGGTGCCTGGCACCATACTGCGCATGATGATAAGCAGCGCCTGTCCAAGCCAGGCGCTGTTTTTGCGAGACATGCTTTTCTTGCCCTTGCGTCGACATATTCGGTATACTGGTGTTATCGAATGTCAGGAGTGTCATCATGAGCAAGGCAGACCGGATTTTTATCGACAATTGCCGCCAGATCATTGATCACGGCTACGAGCAGCGTGAGGGCGCGACCCGGCCTCACTGGGCGGATGGGACACCGGCCTATACGAAGAAGTGCTTCGGGCTGGTCAATCGTTATGACCTTGCCGAGGAGTTTCCGATCCTGACCCTGCGGCCGATCAACTTCAAGGCGGCGGTCGATGAACTGCTGTGGATCTGGCAGAAAAAATCCAACCGGATCGCGGATCTGAACAGCCGCATCTGGGACAGCTGGGCCGGTCCGGATGGCACGATCGGGAAGGCCTACGGCTATCAGCTCGGTGTCAAGCACCAGTACAAAGAAGGCGAGTTCGACCAGGTCGACCGGGTCCTTTTCGACCTGAAAAACAATCCGCAAAGCCGCCGGATCATGACTAATATCTACAATCACGCGGATTTGCATGAGATGAACCTATACCCCTGCGCCTACAGCATGACTTTCAATGTGGTCGGAAACCGTCTCTGCGCGATCCTGAACCAGCGGTCCCAGGACATGCTGGTCGCCAACAGCTGGAATGTCACCCAATACGCGGTGCTCGTCCATCTGATGGCCCGTGTGAGCGGCCTGGAACCGGGCGAATTTGTCCATGTGATCGCTGACGCGCACATCTATGACCGTCATTTCCCACTGGTCGAGAAGCTGCTGGACCGGAAAGGTCATCCAGCCCCCCGACTGGTCATCGATCCGGCGGTCACAGATTATTACGCGTTCCGGCCGGAGCACCTGACACTCGAAAATTATCAGCATGGAGAATCGATCGGCCGGATTCCGGTGGCGATCTGACAGGAGGTCTGGCATGAACCTGATTGTCGCGTGCGACCTGGACTGGCATATCGGACGGGAAGGGGAACTGCTGTTTCGCATCCCGGACGACCTGAAGCGATTCAAGACATTGACCACCGGACACCCAGTGATCCTGGGAAGGAAGACACTGGCGACTTTCCCGGGCGGACGTCCGTTGCCGGGCCGCCCAAACCTGATCCTCAGCCGCAACCTTGCCTACCGCTGTGAAGGGGCGACGATCGTGCGAAGCCTGAAACAACTGCGTGCCCGGCTTGACGGATTTGGCGACCCCGATCCGTTCGTCATCGGCGGCGAGGAAGTGTACCGTCTGCTGCTGCCGTACTGCCACCACGCCTATGTCACCAGAGTGTACCAGCGCTATCAGGCGGACCGCTCATTCCCGGACCTCGACAGCCATCCCGACTGGATATTGCGAGAAGAGGGTCCATTGATGCAGCATGAAAGCCTCGCCTATCGATTCTGCCTCTATGAAAACCTGAACGCCGGTCCATTGCCATGAAAACAAAATGTCTGCAATCATCACGACCCCGTGAGGCACAGGCTGCGGCGTATTCGAGTGCCAGATTCGAGGCAGGCGTTGGCGCCTGCCTGTCGATGAGACTTCTGGCAGTGGCGCTGACGCTTGTGTTTTTGCTGTCGGGCTGCAGTCCGGCACCAATTGACCGTTTCCCGACTTTACCGACAGCGTCGACCTTGATGCCGTCCCCCACGACCAGACCGACCGTCAATCCTGAAGATCCGGAACCGGCCGTGCTGCGCGTGGCAGGCCCGTTCACGGCTGAAGCGGCCGAGGCGCTGCGCCAGCTGTATCTTAATCTGGAGTCGGGGATGCTGGTTCGAAAAGACGGTGAGACAATCGGCGACCGGTTCAAACCAGGCGGCGTGGTGCCGGACGATGATAGCCTCCAGATCCGGTTCGAGCCGGTCACGATGGAGCAGATGATGGATGGTGGCATCTATCGCGCGATGGCCGAGTCCGGCACGCTGCCGGATGTGTTCGCGACCGGGGATGTCGGCAGTCTCCTGAAGTTGGGCGCCATTGCCGACATGACACCGGTCCTGGCCGGTATCGATTCGAAAGCGGCGTCAAGGATGCCGGTGTTCGCGATGGATGCCCTGCATCAGGATGATCGCTATTGGGGCGTGCCCTATCTCGCGACTGTCCCGCTTCTCTTGGTCAACACCGGGTTGGCTAGCCAGTTGCAGGCAGCCTTGCCGACAAACCGGATGTCGATCGCGGACATGACGGATCTACTGATCAGGACGCGTCAGACGCTGCAGTCGCTTTCCTTGCCGGACCCGACACCGACACCGGAGCAATCCGGCCAGACAGGGGATGATCCCATTCCATCACCGGCTGCGGACAACCCTTACTTGTCAGTCAGCGCCATTGCCGACTTGAGACCTTTCCTGACCGTCTGGCCATCATCCGTTGATGACAGTCTGGGCTACGCAGCCTATCAGAATGGGGTTTTCCGATTCGAATCAGGGGCTGTCGCCAACTCGCTGAAGCTTTTACGGGCTCTTGACCGACCACAGATGACACCGGCCGAGTCGATGGCAAAGGCCGGCCTTCTCGACATGAGCGAGGCCAGAAGCCTGTTCCGCAATCAGAAAACAGTTTTTCTGTCGGAGGACTCCTGCCGGCTTCAGGAGTGGTCCTTGCAAAGCCAGGTCCAGGTGCGCGCCCTGGACATGCCGATCGGCAATCTGTCAGAAGCGCTGAAGCAGGCAACTGGAACCTGGCCCGCGTCGTTCCCGACACCGACTGCCGTGCCGACCATGCCGGTTCCGTCCCCATCCGCGACTGACGAGCCCGAAACCCGTCAGGCCTTCACCTTGTCAGCTTACTGCGTTTCCGCCACGACAGCCCATCCTGAACTGGCCGGTCAGCTTGCCTATTTTCTCGCACAGGACCCTGACGCGCTGCTGCTCCAGAACCAGTATGTGCGGTACGAAGGATTTCTGCCGCTGAGTCATGACACAGACGTATGGGACAATCTGGTCGGTTCACAATCCAGCAATACGATCCTGTCACCCCAACCCATCCTGTCCCCCTATCTGGTCCGATTGAGAAGGGGATACGCGAACCCGTCGATCCTGGTTCCCGGTTTCCGGCAGGTGATCGAGGGGACGCTTCAAAGTCCGGAACGTTTCCAGCCTGGCGCGTCAACCAGCGCGACTGTTCTGGCCGCTCTGAGCAAGACAGCGCTGGAGCGATTGAAGGAGGCCCGAAAATGAGCGATCGCATATGGAGACCATTGCGGATTGCCGATGCCCCCGCGCTCAAGAAAATGGGGGTTTTCCAGGGTTCCAGAAAGAAAATTGAAGCGAAGATCCGCCAGCTGCAGGCATCCTGCGATCGGGAAAGCCTGATGATCATGACAGCGGAAGACGAGGGGCAGTCGCCAGAAGGGTTCTTCGCGCTTGTACCGGATTTTTTTCATCCTGAAACTGGCCGGCTGACAGTCCATGTACAAAATCCAGACCGGATGCCAGACACTTTGGAAAAAGCGATCCGGACCGGATTTTCCGGGCAATCGTTCCTTCGGATCGAAACATGGGTCGCGGCAGATCAGACCTGGATTGTGTCGATGTTTGAAAACACCGGATTCAGCCATGACTACCGGATCCCGGGCATGGGTTTCCGGAATACGGCTGCTGCCGATCGTCTGCAGATGAGCCTGATGAAAAAAGACAGCCCTTATCCAGCTGTCGGCCTGGTCCCATACCGGCTCGGTGCCATTTCTGTCACCGGCACTCGAGACCGCATATGTCAACTGGCTTTTCACCTTTTTGGCGAACCGGTCCATGATCCATACCTCAAGGATGTGTTTCGGATGATGGGTCTGATCGATGGTCAGGATAAGCTGATCCAGGACCCGGAACGCATCCGGTCGGCCGGTCAAGGGGACCGTCCCGCCATGGTGTCGCGATCGCTCGGCCAGTTGTCCGAATACTTCAGGGGCGAGCGAACCCGCTTTGATCTTGCGCTGGACCTGGCCGGCGGCAGTGATTTCCAGCGAAGGGTGTGGGAAATCCTGAGTGAGATCCCTTATGGCACGACAACGACTTATCTCGACATCGCCCTTCAGATGACCGGTCAGGATCTGAAAAAGGCGCGCAGCATGACCCGCGCTGTCGGATCGGCGTGTGGCGCCAATCCTGTTCCGATCCTGATCCCCTGTCATCGGGTGATCGGCCATGACGGTCGACTGACCGGTTATTCCGGCGGCATCGCGAACAAGGAGTTCTTGTTGGAACATGAGATGTTCGGGATTTGATTATCCCGGTCAAGGTCAAAAGGAGACCCGCATGAACAATCAAGGCAATTTGAAGAATCAAACAAGCAAGTCCGGTCAAACGCGACCGAAAACGAGCCTGAATCCGGCCACACTCCTGGCTCCGGTTCCGGTCGTCCTGGTCTCATGCCGGGGCACCGGCCTTGAGGCGGATGTGAAACCGAACCTGATCACACTGGCCTGGGCCGGAACGGTCTGCTCGGATCCGCCGATGGTGTCGATTTCGATCCGGAAAGACCGTTTTTCCCACCCCATCATCCAGTCGTCGGGTGAGTTCGTGATCAATCTGGTCAATGAAGCGCTCCTGAAGCCGACCGATTTTTGTGGGGTCAAATCCGGCCGGGACATCAATAAATTCGCCGAATGCGATCTGACGCCGATCCCGATCGAGGGCATGGCCCATGCGCCGGCAGTTGCGGAAAGCCCGCTGTCACTGGCCTGCAGAGTCCACTCCGTGCAAAGCCTGGGGTCGCACGACCTGTTTCTGGCGCGTATTGTCTCGGTCATGGTCGACCAGTCGCTTGTTGACAGAAACGGCCGGCTCAGGCTGGACAAGGCCGGTCTTGTCGCTTATGCGCATGGTGAATATTATTCACTGGGGAGCATTCTCGGGTTCTTCGGCTATTCGGTCGCTTCCCCCGAGGTCCTGGCCCGCAGAATGCCCGGTCGAAGAAGGCAAGGCAGGAAGTGACTGCCAGTCAGACAAAAGCAAGCCATAGACATGCAAGTCCAGGAATCCGCCACCACGACGGACATACTGGCGAAGAATCCCTTCATGGACAAATCCCAGATGTTTGAACAACTGCATGGACGGGCGGTTGCCGTCGATGATCCGCGCCGTGATGCGATTGAGACCCATTTCCTCAAAGGCCTGGCGGAGCATGATCCGGATGGCCCTGGAAGCGACACCCTGTCCGCGCGCCTCCGGCTCGATGATCGCGATGCCGATCTCGGCATGTCCGTTGACATAGTCGACCTCATCCATGTGCAGCAACCCGAAAAGCTGGTCATCCTGACGAATCGCAAAAGTGTAAAACCGCTTGAAGTCACTCCAGTCGGCCATCATTTTCTTCAACTGGGCCATTGTTCTGGGAAAGACCAGGGTGGGAACATAATAGTAAAGGTCGGAAGGCCGCCTGAAAAATGCCTGAAGAATCGGCAAGTCCGATTCTGCCAGTGCGTCCAGTGTGATCTGGCCATCGGTCAGCGGCCACGTGATGGACTTTTTTGACTGCGGCATACTGGATTCCTCCCGGACCGTCTTTTTGCTGACAACATGAAACGTTCCTGACACCAGTATACTGATGGAGCGGGTGAAATGCCAGACAGAGGGAAAATGGCCGTACCGATTGACTAATCGGATCATTCTGGTAAAATAGTACAGGCTGACGGATCCATCCATCCATCTATCGATTGTCGGTCAAGCACGCCGATGTGGCTCAGGGGTAGAGCAATTCACTCGTAATGAATAGGTCGTGGGTTCGATTCCCACCATCGGCTCCATCAAATCGCCCTTCTGGAAATGTGTCCGGAGGGCGATTTTTCATGTCATGAGAAAACATCATGTGCTTTGCGTTTGTGATATGATACGGGAAAGACTCATCCAACGGAACAGGAAGCGAACATGGATTACGCGGTTCTATTGCATTTTGATCCTCAGACTGAAGAAAAACTTCAGTCAGTTGTCGACCGGTTGGTCGCCGCCGGTGTCAGTCCCGTTTACCGGGACATGAACATGCGCCCCCATCTGACAATCACGACTTTCAGCGCACCGGACATCAGTCCGGTTCATCGGACTCTGGCCATCAGTGCCCGCAAGTGGCAGTCTTTTCCCATCCGGCTCGCGAGCATCGGTCTGTTTCCAACCCAGCCGGGCGTGCTTTTCTACGCCCCGATCGTCGATGAGACCTTGCTGACCGTTCATCGTGAACTGCACGAATCGCTCGCGTCCTATTGCGATGAATTTTCGCCCCTGTATCAGGAGAGCAACTGGGTTGCCCACTGTACGCTGGCGCTGGAACTCAGTCTGACGGACATGCAGAAAGGCATCGAGGTGCTGGCGAAAGATTTCGAGCCCATTGACGCCCGGTTTTCTGAACTGACCGTCTTCGCCTGCTGTCCATTTCGGGATATCGCCTCGTTTCCGCTGATTTGAGTCATTAATGCTTCGATCATCAAAATAAAATGATCCAGTTTGATTGTTATTTTTTCCAATCGTGCTAGAATACAGATTGCGTATTCAGGCATATGTGCCTTCAAGCGCATCCCCGTTCTTAAAATCATGAATAGAAAGACTGGTCAGCCTCTTTTGTCTCTGAAAGGGACTGAAACCCGGGTACCTGCCATATGGGCATTTATCACGACTATCGGATTGGTCTGGACGTCGGGTCAACGACCATCAAGATTGTACTCCTGAAAGGGGACAATCTTCTTGAGCAGCATTACAGGCGACATCACGCAGACATTTCAGGAGAGCTGAAACTGGCTTTCTCGGAATTGACAAACCGTTACCCGGATGTCAAGGCGTGCATTGCCGTGACCGGATCCGGCGGTCTGGGGGTCTCGAAATGGCTCGATGTGCCCTTTGTGCAGGAGGTCATCGCCGAGACGCGTGCGATCCGCCAGTATGAACCGGACACGGACGTGATCATCGAACTGGGTGGGGAAGACGCCAAGATCACCTATCTGCACCCGGTCGCGGAACAGCGGATGAACGGTACCTGTGCTGGCGGGACAGGCGCTTTCATCGACCAGATGGCGACCCTGCTCAAGACGGACGCGTCCGGACTGGACCGTCTGGCTGCCGGGCACAAGACGTTGTATCCGATCGCGTCGCGCTGCGGTGTTTTCGCGAAAAGCGACCTGCAGCCCTTGATGAACGAAGGGGCAGCGCGGGAGGACCTGGCGGCGTCGGTGTTCCAGTCTGTGGTCAATCAGACCATCGCCGGACTTGCATGCGGTCGGCCGATTCGCGGCAAGGTCGTCTTTCTGGGCGGACCGCTTCATTTTCTTCCCGAACTGCAGAAGGCCTTTCAACGAACGCTTTCCGGATCCGTCAACGCCTTCAAAACCCCGGAACACGCACAGCTTTATGTCGCGATCGGCGCGGCCCTGATTGCGGACAACGAGCCGATAGCCCTTTCCATGCTGCTTTCCCGACTGAACCAGCCGGCCAATCTGTCAGAAGGCCCTTCACGCATGCGGCCGCTCTTTCTAGACGCGGATGATCGGAAGGCGTTCTATGAGCGCCATGACCGTTCCATGATCGATCTGTCGGACATACGTCGGACCAGGGGCCCATGCTACCTCGGCATCGATGCCGGCAGCACGACGACCAAGGCTGTCCTGATCGACAGCGAGGGCGAGATCGTGTTCACGTACTATGCAGGCAATGATGGTCATCCGGTGAACAGCACCGTCGACATCCTGAAACGACTGTATGAGCAGTTGCCGGATGCGGCCTGGATCGCGCGCTCGCTCGTCACAGGCTATGGCGAGAACCTCATCCGGGCAGCCTTGCGGGTCGATGCGGGTGAGATCGAGACCATGGTGCATTACACGGCCGCCGCCCATTTCTGTCCGGAGGTCAGTTTCATCATCGACATCGGTGGGCAGGACATGAAATGCATGCGGGTCCGTGACGGTGTCCTGGACAGCATCGTGGTCAACGAAGCCTGTTCGTCCGGTTGCGGTTCGTTCATTTCAACTTTTGCCAGCTCGCTGCAAATGGACGCGCACACCTTCTCGCTGGAAGCGCTGGCTGCCGAAAATCCGGTGGACCTCGGCACCCGCTGCACCGTTTTCATGAACTCCCGCGTGAAGCAGGCCCAGAAGGAAGGCGCGACGGTCGGGGACATCTCGGCCGGCCTGTCCTATTCGGTCGTCCGCAATGCGCTGTACAAGGTCATCAAACTCAGGGACCCAGGCCAGCTCGGAGAACACGTGGTGGTTCAAGGCGGCACATTCCTGAATGACGCCATTTTGAGATGCTTTGAGCTTGTTTCCGGGAAAACGGTTATCCGGCCGAACATTGCCGGATTGATGGGCGCGTTTGGCGCGGCGCTGACCGCCAGGAAACAGGCACTATTGAAAAATCTGCCGGACACGAAATCCAACCTCCTGACCCGGGAAGAACTGGACCGTTTTTCCATGGATACGCAGATCACCCGGTGCGGACTATGCGCCAACCAGTGCAAACTGACCATATCAACCTTCAATGGCCGGGGCAGATTCATTTCCGGCAATCGCTGCGAACGCGGTGGAAACACAGAAGAGGCCAAGGAAAAACTGCCCAACCTGTTCGAGTACAAGTACGATCGTCTATTCCGCTACACCCCATTGCCGCTCGAGAAGGCGCCCCGCGGACTGCTGGGAATACCGCGGGTCCTCAACATTTATGAAAACTATCCGCTTTGGTTCACGATTTTCACGGCTCTCGGCTACCGGGTGGTGCTTTCCGGACGTTCAAGCGATCGCCTGTTCCAAAAAGGGATGGACAGCATCCCGAGCGAGAGCGTGTGCTACCCGGCCAAACTGGCACATGGTCATGTGACTGACTTGATCGACAAAGGGGTCAAAGTCATCTTCTATCCGGACATCCCCTACGAACTCAAGGAAAGCCAGGGTGCCAACAATCATTACAACTGCCCGATCGTCACCTCTTACCCGGAAGTGATCCGCAACAATGTCGAACGCATCCGGGACGAGCAGGTCCGTTTCCTGAATCCGTTCCTGCCGCTTGGCAACCGCCGGAAACTGGCCGAGTCACTGGCCGGAATGCTGGACTTTGACCGTGTGACCGTGTCGGAATGCCGAAAAGCGGTCGATCTGGGATTTGCCGCATACCAGCAGTTCAAGGACGATATCCGTCAGGAAGGTGCCCGGACCTTGAAATTCCTTGAGGAGAGCGGGCAGAAGGGCATCGTGCTTGCGGGCCGCCCCTATCACATCGATCCGCAGATCCATCATGGCGTTCCCGATATGATCGCCTCTCTGGGCCTGACGGTCCTGACCGAAGACAGCATCATGGCACCGGACCTGCTGACTCGGCCGATTCGAGTCGTCGACCAGTGGGCTTACCATACACGCCTGTATGAAGCGGCTGCCTTTGTCGCCTGCCATCCCAGCCTGGAAATGGTTCAGCTCAACTCATTCGGCTGTGGTCTTGACGCCGTGACAACCGATCAGGTCCAGGAGATACTGGAAGCGCGTGGAAAGATCTTCACTGTCTTGAAAATCGACGAAGTGAGCAACCTCGGCGCGGCCAGGATCCGCATGCGATCCCTGAAGGCCGCCATGGACGAACGGGAAAGAGTAAGACCGGTCCTGCGGGCTGGGCGACCCTATGCATTGGAGCGGGTGGAATTTTCCAGGACGATGCGCCAACGGCACACGATCCTCGCACCGCAGATGTCGCCGATCCATTTCCGATTCATCGAAAGCGCGCTCAACCGCAATGGCTATCGCACCAAGATTCTTGAGAAGGTGACACCCGAAGACATCGAGACCGGCCTGCGATTTGTCAACAACGATGCCTGCTATCCATCGATCATCGTTGTCGGACAGCTGGTCAACGCGTTCATCAACGGTGGCTATGACCCCGATGAGTGTTCTGTGTTCATCACGCAGACGGGCGGGGGCTGCCGTGCGACCAACTATGTCGCCTTCTTGAGAAAAGCGCTTCAGGATGCGGGTTTTGGACAGGTTCCGGTCGTTGCCCTCTCGGCGAACAGCATCGAGACGAATCCCGGGGTCACCTATGGCCCGCGACTGATTCACCAGGTGCTGCAGGGCATCGTGATCGGCGACCTGCTCCAGACATTGCTGCTGCGGGTCCGACCGTATGAGGTGGAACCCGGAAGCGCCCTGGGCCTGTATCACCATTGGGACCGGATCGTACGCGAATTCCTGGAACATGACGGCGTCTGCCCGTCCCTGGGTGTCCGATTGACTTATGGCCGGATGATCGACCAGATCGTGGCGTCGTTTGACCGGCTGCCGCTGCGGTCGATCGATCGGAAGCCGCGGGTCGGCCTGGTTGGTGAGATACTGGTCAAGTTTCATCCAGACGCCAACAACCACGCCGTCAACGTGATCGAATCGGAGGGCTGCGAAGCGGTCCTGCCCGGGCTTCTGGACTTTTTCCTGTATTGCTTCCATAACGGGCAGTGGCGGCATGATGTCCTGGGCACATCCAGAACCGGCGCGATTGTCTCCCGGGTGACGGTCCAATTGATGGAACGTTATCGCGCACGTGTGGTCAAGGCCATCGGTCGCACCGGCGGCAAATTCATGACGCCTGAACCGATCGCGACCATTGCCGGGCGGGCCGAGACGATTCTTTCGCTCGGGAATGACTGCGGTGAGGGCTGGTTCCTGACCGGAGAAATGCTGGAATTGATCGAGCAGGGCGTCCCGAACATCATTTGTGCCCAGCCCTTTGCCTGCCTGCCGAATCATGTGACCGGCAAGGGCATGATCAAGGAGATCCGCCGTCAGTATCCGCAGGCCAACATCGTGCCGATCGACTACGACCCCGGAGCCAGCGAGGTCAACCAGCTCAATCGGATCAAGCTCATGATCGCCACCGCCTTTGGCCAGTCCAGGCCGGCAACGGTCGATCCGTTCCCGGTCAGTCATTGTACGGATGTGGAGAAACATATTATAATGTCTGCCAAGACTTGAACTGGAGGATCTGTCATGAAAAACCCATCCGTCCGAACGGTCGCGCTGGGCGGCGTCCTGTCCGCCTTGATCATGCTGGCGACAGCCATCCTGAAAATCCCGCTGCCCATACCCAATGGGTACGTGCATCTCGGCGACGCGGCCATTTTCGCTGCTGCGGTGGTGGTTGGTCCGTTTGCGGCCGTCAGTGCCGGACTTGGATCAGCTCTGGCTGACCTGATCGGCGGTTACGGCCAATATGCGCTGGCCACATTCATCATCAAGTTCACCATGGGTCTGCTGTCCGGATATGTCCTGGCAAAAAAACCGGCCCTGTCGATTCCCGTTGCCGGCTTGTTGTTTGCCGTCTGCGAAACGATCATGGTCCTGGGATACCTGGTGTTCGAGACATTCCTCTATGGGTTTGCGGCCGGTCTGGGCGCTGTCGGATTCAACGCCCTGCAGGGGGTCGCCGGCATCGTCCTGGGAATCGCGATCCTGCCGATCATCCGTCGGCTTCGTGTCTGAATCAACCGCGTCTGCTCTTCCCTGTAAGCCTTCGGCCAATGGTGCTGACAACTTGACGGATAATCCCGAGCCGGCGTCTGAAGGCGAAATGGGCCATCGAACGGAATTCGCCCGGTGTGATGCTGATCTGGGGAGCGTTCTCCTCCTTGACCTGACTCAGGAAGAAAATGACCACGCACAAACGGATGATCGTCGAGATGAACAGCAAGATATGAAATGAGGAAAGCGTGTGCCCCTGGAAAAAGGACAGGTTGGCCTGCTCCATGATCGGGTTGAGCACATCGGTCAGTTTTCCGCCGATCAGAATGGCCGGCACACTGCCCAACAGCGCGATGCTGATGCTTTTCCCGGCCAGGAAAGTCGCCCGGTCTTCGTTCGGCGCCAGGAAAATCGCCAGGCTCATGATCGCCAGGTCAATGGCGACATTGAATATCCCGGACAGAAAATTGGTCACGCCGATGAACCAGTATCGTTCGGGTGTCGTGAAGACCCATGTCAAGGGCATAAACGCCACGATCCAGCACGACAGGGTCAGCATCGGTTTGAAACCGAATGAATCGTTGAGCCGCCCGATCCGGCGCATGAACAGGATCGTGGCGATATAGGGCAGGATCTGCTGGATCAGGGTCTGCCCACCCAATGAGACCCGCAGGTCACGCAGTAGATAGACATTGAAGTAAGGCGAAGTCAGGTTGATGGCAAAACTCCATCCGGTCGCGAACAGCAGGAAGGCCCGATAGCCCGGATCACGGTAGGGCTTGATGAAATCTGACATTTTCAGCTTGCCGCCCGCGTTCGGCCTGACCACGAACGGGTTGTAAGCTTGCTCAGGCGGCCGGGCCCGCAGGTACATCAGGATGTCGACCACTCCGGTGAGGCTGGCCAGGAGAAAGAACAGGGGATACTTGTAAGGGAAGGCGTCCAGCAGGTTCAACGCGACACTCAGGGTCAGGGAATAAACAAGCGCGGCCACCGTGTACAGCGTCTGGCGCGTGCTGAGGTAGCGGCCCTTGATCGGGTTGGGCACCATGGACCCGAACCAGGTGAACAGCGCTGATTCCGCGATCCAGTTGCAGGTTGATGAAAAAAGCATCATCAGCCCGATGATCAGGCTGGCGACCACCGGATCGGGGTCTATCATCAGCAAGGCCATCAGAGCCGGCAAGACAAAACTGAGCTTGTTGAGCAAGGCAAACAGGATGAAAGCCTGCTTGACTCGACCATGCCGGATGACATAGACAGAATAAGGGATCTGAACCAGGACGGTCAGGTACGGGATCGTCAGGATCAGGCCATACGCACTGTTGGAAATGCCGAGTTCGTCGCGCATGAACGCGGTCAGGATCGGGGAGGCGCTCGGGAAACCGGTGATGACTGTGAACAGGATGCCGATGAAGACACCGAGTACCGATGCGTCCAGATCCTTTTTCGTATCCGCGTCCAGGATCATGCCATAGGCCTGGACGGGATCGGATGGTTTGCGGGCCCCCTCTTTGCGAAGCCGTTTGAGCAAGGCCTTTGGAACATGGTTCATCGGGCAATCCACCTTGTCGTTGTCCTTGGGTCGTGACTCGGAAGGTCATGGGGAGCCATGACCATTTGGATTATATCACCCGACCTTGGCGATGACCAGTTGATGATTTATGTTATAATGGCTTCAGCCATCATCAAGGCAACAAAAAATCCAAGGAGACCGTCTTTGCCAGAGGACAACGAGACCGATTTGCTGAAACGCGCCGTTGCCGGAGATGCAGATGCCTTTGCCGTCCTGGTCGATCGATATGCCGGGCGGATTTATGGTGTCTGCTTCAGCATTATCGGTAACCACGCGGACGCACAGGATTGTGTGCAGGAAGCGTTTCTCAAGGCTTTCCGGACCATTCGACGGTTTCATTTCGGGTCCTCTTTCTACACCTGGATTTACCGGATTGCTGCCAACACCTGTTACGACCTGCTCCGCCATTACCAGAGACGGCCTGCCCAATCACTGGACGAACCGTATGCTTACGAGGATGGCGAGCAGTATCGCCAGATACCGGACGGTGGCCTTCTGCCGGATGACGCGTTCATCCGGAAAGAGACCGCCCAGACGGTGCGCCGCGCGCTGTCTCGTTTACCGGAAAGCCTCCAACGGATGATTGTCCTTCGAGATCTGGAAGGCATGAGTTATGAGCAGATCGCGGAATTGGAAAACATGCGGGCCGGAACTGTCAAATCCAGGCTGTTCAGGGCCCGGGTCGCGCTGGCCGACCAACTTCGGCTGATGGAACAAAATGCCGGACGGCTCGTCTAAGGAGCAGATCAACTGCTCGAAACCCTTTGGGGGAATTGTCTGACAAGAGGGGAGGAACAGGCATGAAACTGGACTGCGAAAACTGCGAACGGCTGCTGGCCGATGACATGGACGGCCTGTTGGACCGTGACGACCGGATTTCGCTGGAGAATCACCTGGCGCAGTGCCCCGAATGCCGCCAACTGCGGGAAAAACTTGCAAAAGCCCGGTCAGCTGTCGCGATTCTGAGAACTCAGCGCGCAGAGGTGGTCATGCCAGTCAACCTGACGGTCGAAATCAAGCGTCAGATCCAAAGACCGCCCGCCCTGTTTGGCGTTCCCCTCTGGCGATATGCGACCGGCCTGGTCATGGTCGTGCTCATGGTCGCGGTCATCCTGGTTTATCAGCAGATCATGCCGTCCGCAACCCTGGAGAATGCGACCGGCAATCCTGTCACGGACATGGGCGTGGCAAGCCCGGGCTTCGCCCAGGACCAGAAGGGCCAGTCCACACAACAGACAGGGGCCCAGCCACAGGAGACGAAGACCGACAACATGTCGATCGCCGTGGCCACGACGGGTGCGGACTACCGATCTTCAGAACAATCCCTGGCCGTATCCGAAACGACACAGCCATTCATTCTTTACAGCGGTTCACTGACTGATCTCGAACCGATCAGGGACCTGATGACCAGTCCGGAAACGGAAGCGACGGCAAAGTCCGGTGATGACAGCCCGATACAGGTAACAGAGACATTTTTCACGCAGACGCTGCCGGATGCCCTGTCTGACGCCAAGGTCTTGCGGGTCCTGACAAATTCCGGCCATACGGTGAAACAGGTTGTGATCATGGCCGGTTTCACTGACGAGCAGGCGGCCGATGTCCTTGACCGGCTCAGACTGGAGGTGGCCATGGGCCATCCTGACATCCGGATCGAAACTGTTTATCCAATCAGCCATGTCCGTCTTGAAGACCTGCTGGGCTGCCCGCTATACGAAAAGCTCCTTCCTTCCCAGACGGAACGTCAGCTGACCTATCTGCTGATCATGATCGGAGGATAAACGATTTGCCTGGTTCCAGACTGCTCCTGATCGATGCCAATAGCCTCATCAATCGCGCGTTTTTCGGCCTATACGGCCGGCAGAACCTGACAGCGCCTGACGGAACGCCAACCGGGGCGCTTTTCGCTTTTTTCAACATGTATCTGCGATTTTTCGACGAGTTGAAACCGACACACGTACTGGCGGCCTTTGACCGGTCGGAACCGACCTTCCGCCATGAGATGTACGAGCAGTACAAGGGGACGCGCAAACCGATGCCGGACGATCTGGCTGTCCAGATGCCGTTGCTGCGCGACATGCTGGACGCCATGGAGATTTCACGCGTCGAGATGGCCGGCTATGAGGCGGACGATCTGATTGGCACATATGCCCGCATTGCCGCGTCGCAGGATTATGAGGTCGTGATCCTGACCGGCGACAAGGACAGTTTTCAACTGATCAATGAACGGGTCACTGTCATCCAGCCCGTGACCAAGTCCGGCAAAACCGAAAACGAGCGCTATGACCGTGAGGCTGTTGTCAGACGCTATGGTATATCCCCGGAACAATTCGTCGATCTCAAGGCGATCATGGGGGACCCTTCCGACAACATTCCCGGAGTCAAGGGCATTGGCGAAAAGGGCGCCATGGCACTGATCACGGAATACAGTTCGCTGGAAAACATTTATGCCTCCTTGGACCACGTCAAGAAATCACTGGCCGACAAACTGGCAGCCAGCAAGGACATGGCATTCCTGTCCAGGAAATTGTCGCAGATCTGCGAGGATGCTCCGGTTGACCAGGATATCACCCCGTTTGTGGTGAAGGAGCCGGATCCAGTCGTTTTGCTGCCTTTGCTGAACCAATATGGATTCAAGACCCTGATTGACAGACTGGGTCTTCAGGAGGCGCCCGCCACAGATGAGCAAATCGAAGATGTCCGGTCCGGATTGCCGCTTGAGACGTGGTCCGAAGACACGCTGCGGACTTATTTGGATTCGATGGCTGACATTGAGAAAGAATACGCTCCTGAAACGGACGCCCGATCCGGTGCACCACGGGATGAGCGGCTGGTGGCGATCGAACTGGATGCCCATCACGGGGCGGTGATGGTGCTTCCCGATCACAGGGCCATACACATCGAGGACGCCGGGGCCGCACTCATGAACTTCGCAGGCCGAAAAATCACGATTGCTTTTTTTGATCTGAAAAGACAATTGCGTGATCTTGACCTTGACGAGTCAGATCTGAATCGTCTTCACATGATAAAATGTCACGATGTCATGATATCAGGATATTTGCTGAACGACATGGATGGACGCCCGGACTGGCCGAGGCTATTCGAACGGCTGACCGGCGAGTCTTATCCTGAGGAGATGGACCAACGGTCTATCCGGGAATTTTCGAACGGCAAGCCGAACGGGCATTCAAAACCGGTCCAGATGGATCTGCTGTCGCCTGACCTGTCTCAGACGGATGGCCTGGAACAGGAAAACAGCCTGACGGTGGCTCGAGAACGGGAAGCCGGACAGGACAATGTGAATGGCGAGGCCGGACGACTAGCCCTGGGACGCTTGGCTGGCCGAGTGGCCCGGATTCGACAGGCAGCCCTGGTACAGATCGGCAAAACCATCGAACGAGGAATTGAACAGCTGACCTGGCAGGTGGAGATGCCATTGACCCCGGTGCTGGCAGCCATGGAACGAACCGGCTTCACGATCGACGAACGGGTCCTTGACGAGTTGAATGGCCAATTCTCCGGACGGTTGACAGAACTGCAGGACCAGATCTTCTCCGTCAGTGGACATCCGTTCAATCTCAACTCGCCCAAACAGCTTGGGGATGTGCTGTTCAATGAACTGGGGCTGAAGACCGGCAAGCGAAAGTCCAGCGGGGCTTATTCGACAGATGCCGAGGAACTCGAACGACTTTCCGGAGAGCATCCGGTCATTCCGCTCATCATCGAGCATCGCATGCTGGCCAAGCTTCGTTCCACCTTCGTGGAAGGCCTGGCCAAACTGACCGATCCAGTCGACCGGCGGGTGCACACCACACTCAACCAGGCGGCCACCGCGACCGGACGATTGTCGAGCACCGAGCCGAATCTGCAGAACATACCGATCCGGATGAGCGAGGGCATCCAGATCCGCCGTGCCTTCATCGCCCCGGAAGGCAGTGTGCTGCTCGACGCGGACTATTCCCAGATCGAGCTGCGGCTCCTCGCCCATTTGTCGGGCGATGAAGACATGGTCCGGGCCTTCGTCACAGGAGAGGACATCCATGTCAACACGGCGGCCGGGATTTTCCAGGTGTCACCGGAACAGGTGACGAAGGAGATGCGCGCGATCGCCAAGACAGTCAATTTCAGCATCGTCTACGGTATTTCGGACTTCGGCCTGGCACGCGATCTGGGCATCATGGTCAAGGATGCGCATCGATATATCGCGGAGTATCACGAACGATACCCGGGCGTTCGCGCGTATCTGGACCGGCTGGTTGCCGACGCGTACGAAAATGGCTATGTCGAGACGCTTCTTGGCCGTCGACGGTACATCCATGAACTGAAATCGCCCAACCGCAATCTGCGGAATTTTGGTGAGCGGGCCGCCATGAACACGCCGGTCCAGGGCACAGCCGCGGACCTGATCAAGATCGCCATGGTGCAGACTGAACGATCGCTCAGAGCGGCAGGGCTTTCTGCACGACTGATTTTGCAGGTGCATGACGAACTGATCGTCGAAGCGCCTCTGTCAGAAGCGGAAACGGCCTCTCGACTGCTCAAGCAGGCGATGGAAACGGCGATGCGCCTCGATGTGCCATTGCTTGCGGAAGTTCATCAGGCTCAGGACTGGTACGACTGCAAGACACAGGACTGATCATTCATTTCAAAGAAAGAGGAAACCGGACTATGTTCATCATTGGCATCACAGGCGGCATCGGCTGCGGCAAGACAACAGTCGCGCAAATTTGCCGGCAGACCGGACTGCCGGTGCTGGACGCGGATTCGATCTCCCGGGAGGCGACCGCTGCCGGTGGCCGCGCCATGCCGGAAATCACCGAACGCTTCGGCCAGCACATGCTGAACGAGGACGGCAGCCTGAACCGTGAGAAAATGGCCGCACTGGTGTTCAAGAACCGCAAGAGCCTGGACCAGCTGAGCGCGATCATCCACCGGCAGGTGCTGGAATCCATGGCGGACGAGATAGACCGCCTGGACAAAAGCGGCACCAAGGCGGTTTTCCTGGACGTGCCGATTCCGGTCAGACAAGGTTTTCTGGATCGGTGCAATCAGGTATGGGTTGTCCGGGCTGACATGGACGTACGGATCCGTCGCCTGACCGACCGTGGCATGTCACCCCAGGAGGCTTCACGACGGATCGCCATGCAGATGAATGATGAGGAATACAAAGCGCTGGCTGATTTTGTCATTGAAAACAGCGGCGATCTTGACACACTTTATCGGCAGGTTCACGAACTGGTCACCCGCGAACTCGGCCAGCGGGGCATCCGGTTCAAACAGTTGCCGGACCCGGCCTGACATGCGGGGAATATTCAAACATTGAATCGGAAGAGCACGACATCGCCGTCGCGCATCACATATTCCTTGCCTTCCGAGCGGACCAGCCCTTTCTCACGGGCAGCCGCCTGACTGCCACAGGCTTTCAGATCATCAAAAGCAACCACTTCAGCCCGGATAAAGCCGCGTTCAAAGTCGGAATGGATTTTGCCGGCTGCCTGAGGTGCCTTTGTGCCACGCTGGATGGTCCAGGCCCTGACTTCCTGTGGACCGGCCGTCAGGAAAGAAATCAGTCCAAGCAGATGGTATCCGGCATGGATCACCTTGTCCAGACCTGACTCGTCCAGGCCGAGATCCTGTAAAAAGAGGGATCGTTCCGACTCGTCAAGCATGGCGATCTCTTCCTCGATCCGAGCGCTGATGGCCACCCATTCCGCGTTTTCGCTTTCCGCGATCGCTTTGACGGTATCAAGAGCCGGCGTGCTTTTTTCAGCGATTTCCGATTCGGAGATGTTGGCGATGTACAGCACCGGTTTCAAGGTCAATAATGGATATTCGTGCAGTAAAGCCTGCTCGTTTTCCGAAAAGGTGAGACTGCGGGCCAGTTCGCCCTTTTCCAGGGTCGCGTAGATGCGTTCGGACAGCAGGAGGTCAGACGCCAGTTTGTGATCTCCACCCTTCGACAGGCGTTTCAGCCGATCGATCCGTCGTTCCATGAACTCCATGTCGGAAAGGACCAGTTCCAGATTGATCGTCTCGATATCGCGTTTGGGATCCGGAGCGCCTTCAACATGAATGACATTGGGATCGTCGAAGCAGCGGACGACATGCGCGATCGCGTCCACTTCACGAATGTTCTGCAGAAATTTATTGCCGAGGCCTTCGCCTTTGCTGGCCCCTTTGACCAGGCCTGCGATATCCACAAACTCAATGATGGCCGGCGTGTACTTTTCCGGATGGTAAAGCGCGCTTAAAAAGTCAAGACGGGCGTCCGGCACCGCGACCACGCCCACATTGGGCTCGATCGTGCAGAACGGATAATTGGCCACTGCCGCGCCAGCCCGTGTGATGGCGTTGAAGAGCGTGCTCTTGCCGACATTCGGCAGACCGACAATTCCGAGTTTCATGGAATGCCTCCTAGGTTTGTTCCCCGTATTATAGGCGAAAACAGGATCAGCCGCAATGACATGGAGCCCTGACAACCTGGTAGACTTTGACCGCCTTTGTATGCATGAGCGTGCTCATTGATGCCGTTTTACCCGTTATGCTGAGGGAAATTGATGGATCCAAGGAGCGAGCCCATGTCCAGACGATTCAGTCTTGTAAGAACCAGTGACCTGCATGGCATCAATGGCATGGCGATCGACATCGAGGTGGTGATCGCATCCGGACTGCCCGGTTTTGACATTGTCGGTCTGGCGGATTCAGCGATCCGCGAATCGAGGAACCGCATCCGGGCTGCCATTCGCAGCAGCGGTTTCATGTTCCCCAACAGTCGGATCACCGCAAGCCTGGCGCCGGCTTATGTTCGCAAACAGGGTTCCGCCTTTGATTTTCCGCTGGCCCTGGCGATTCTCGCGGCATCTGGCCAGATCAGCGGACATGAAGGTCCGGTCATGGCTTTTGGAGAATTGACTCTGGAAGGCAGGATCCGGGGCGTGCCCGGCGCGATCAACCGATATCTGTCCCTTGAACCGTCAGAAAGCCATCGGCTGCTGGTGCCAGGAGCCAACCGCAGGGAGATCGGACCGATCGCGCGTGGTCAGACGTATTTTGTGTCCTCCCTCAAAGAGGCAGCTGCCATGCTGAACAATCGTTCCAGTTTGCACGGCAGATCCGACATCCGGATCCTGCCGGCCGATTCACTCCGGCAGGATGACGATGAAAACGGCACAGGACAGGGTGAAGCGGATCCCCTTGCGGTCGATGTGCCGGATATCGGGCATATTTTCGGCCAGGAGCAAGCCATCCGAGCTGCCTGCATCGCCGCGGCCGGACATCACAACCTGCTGATGCTGGGCTCTCCGGGCTGTGGCAAGACGGCACTCGCCCATGCCATGATCGGGATCCTGCCACCCCTGAGCGAGGTGGAATCCATCGAATTGACCCGGATTTACAGCGCATCCGGCCTGATCGGAGAAGGACAGGGACTCGTGACCCACAGGCCTATCCGGGCGCCACATCATACCATCACTCGCGCGGCGATGATCGGCGGTGGCCAACGACCCGTACCGGGTGAGATCAGTCTTTCCCATCGCGGCATTCTTTTTCTGGATGAAATGACCGAATACGAGCCGTCTGTCTTGAACCTGCTGCGTCAGCCGCTTGAAGATCAGCAGATCCAGATCAACCGCAACCAGTGTTCGTATCAGTTCCCCGCCGCGTTTCTGCTGGTTGGCGCGGCAAACCCCTGCCACTGCGGACATTATCTTGAAAACGACCAGACATGCAGATGCAGTCCGGATGTGATCAGGCAGCATTTCAAACGGATAGCCGGACCGCTTCTGGACCGGATTGACCTGGTTGTCAATGTACGAAGACTATCTTCTGACGATCTGGAACGCACCGTGCGGTCAACCGAACGTGAACACCCGCTTAAGGATGAGTTGTCCGGGAAAGTCCTCCAATGTCGTGAACGACAGCGGCTTCGATGCCTGAAACAGGGTCTGCCAGTGGAGTGGAACGGTCGGATCTCGCACCCGGCGATCGCGGAAATATTCAGGATCCCAAAGGATGTGCTGGTTCGTGCGGCCCTGTCGGCAGAGCAATTCCAATTGTCTGTCCGCGGTTACCACAAACTGTTGCGGGTCGCCCGAACCATCGCCGATCTGGATGACGCTGACAGTGTCAGACTGCATCATCTGGGAGAATCATTGCAGTACAGGCCGTTTTTTGGAGGTGCATCATGAAAGATCATCAAAAACTGGATTTGAACGAATGCATTCGCATTGCACTTCTGATCGATGAAGGTGGATTGTCCGGCCGGACCATCCGCCAGTTGGCTGGTCAAGCAGGCAGTTTCCGCGCACTTCTATCGATCCAGGAGAAAACATTGCTTGAATTGGTGGGCGGCCCGCCCGACCGGATTGTCCGCCTGACCCGTCTGCTGCGTGAAACATACCTGCATGACCGCCTGTCAAAAGTAGAACAGATCTGCCGGCAGTTTTCCATCCAGGCAATGGTCTGCGACGATCCGCGTTATCCGGAACGGCTCAAGCGGATCGGCAATCATCCCGCTGTGCTTTTCTGGCGTGGCGTTGAACCGGAAAAAGCCATGGAGGGGCCTGGTCTGGTGACCGTTGTCGGCACGCGACGCCCCACCGGCTATGGCCGGATCATGACGGAGCGGATTGCGCAGGATCTGGCGAGAGCCGGGCTGGTCATCATCAGTGGATTGGCACGCGGTGTCGACACATTGGCCCACAAAGCCGCACTTGAAGTTGGACGACCGACGATCGGGGTGCTGGCGGGAGGGGTGGACAACGTATATCCGCCGGAAAACAGGACATTGGTCGATCGGATCTGCGAGACCGGCTCGGTGATCAGCGAACATTTGCCTGGAACCATGCCGATCCGCCAATTTTTCCCGGCAAGGAACCGGATCTTGAGCGGATTGTCCGATGCCGTCATCGTCACGGAGGCTTCACTGAAAAGCGGATCCATGATCACGGCCTCATTCGCGGCCGATCAAGGCCGGGATGTGTTTGCCATGCCGGGCAACGTGATGTCGCCGGAAAGCGAGGGCTGCAACCGTCTGATCCGCGAGGGCGCCTATCTTCTGGGTTCGGCTGATGATGTGCTCTGGCGTTTGCCGACCGCCCAGCGAATGGATCTGTTTTCAGCCGCGATCAAGGGGGAGCAGACGGATGATCTGTCATCCGAAATGCTACGGTTGCTGGCCGGTGGCCCATTGACGATTGACGACCTCTCGATCATGCTGGAGACAGACTTGCCGACCATGCTCTGCCTTCTGTCTGATCTAGAGATCAGGGGGAAGATCCAGCGTGAGCGTGGCCGGTTCGCTTTGACAGCCGGATAGGATTTTGTGTATAGTTTGGTTCGTGACTGTCCGAGTCAGGGTCATGCGCCAGCACCGGACTGTCCTGCGATGATATGTATTTTACAACGATATGGGGAATGGGATAACATGGGGAAGAAGCTGGTCATTGTCGAATCCCCGGCCAAGGCAAAGACCATTGGCCGGTATCTGGGTGGTGCCTATCGCATCAGCGCTTCGGTCGGCCACATCCGTGACCTGCCTTCATCGACACTCGGTGTCGAAGTGAACAAGGATTTCAAACCGCGTTACATCACCATGCAGGGCAAGGAGAAAGTCATCCGGGAATTGAAGGACATGGCCGGACAAAGCGATGAAGTCCTGCTGGCAACTGACCCGGACCGTGAAGGGGAGGCCATCGCCTGGCATATCGCCCAGGTACTCGGCATCGATGTGAACACACCGGTCAGGATCACGTTCAACGAAATCACAGAAACGGCGGTTAAAAACGCCATTTCCCATCCCAGGGCCATCAATCTGGATCTCGTCAACTCCCAGCAGGCCCGTCGGATACTGGACCGTCTGGTCGGCTACGAACTGAGCCCGCTGCTTTGGAAAAAAGTCAGGAAAGGTTTGTCCGCCGGCCGTGTCCAATCGGTCGCGACCCGGATGGTGGTGGAACGGGAGCGCGAAATCGAGGCGTTCAAGCCGGAGGAATACCACCTGCTGACGGCCATTCTCAGTAAAGACAAAATCGAGGAGAACGCGTTCAAATCGCGTTATCATGGCGAGAAGAAAGGTTCTAAGGTCGAGAAACGGAAGCTTCCCACGGCGGACGAGGTTGAAACGCTGATTCGTGACATCGATGGCCAACCGTTCGTGGTCGACCATGTCAAGCGGGGCAGTCGGCAAAAACAGCCTGGCGCGCCATTCACGACCAGCACGCTCCAACAGGAAGCGTCCCGGTACCTTGGTTTCACTTCCAAGCGGACCATGAGTGTCGCCCAGCAGTTGTATGAAGGTGTCGACATTCCGGGGCAGGGCGCGACCGCGCTCGTCACCTATATCCGTACCGATTCGGTGCGTGTGTCCCAGGAAGCGCTGGCTGAGGCGAGAAAACTGATTTCGGAGCAGTTTGGACCGTCCTATCTGCCCAAATCGCCACGGCTTTTCAAAAACAGGAATGCCAGTCAGGACGCTCACGAGGCGGTTCGTCCCGCCCATTTCGACCTGCCGCCCGACAAAATCCGGGACCAGGTTTCGCATGACCAGTATCGCCTTTACAAACTGATCTGGGAAAAATTCATCGCTTCGCAGATGAGCGCAGCCGCGATTGACACTTTGACTGTCGATATCCTGAGTGGGTCGCACCTGTTCAGGACCACCGGGGAATCGATCCGCTTCCCTGGTTTCCTGCGTCTTTATGGCAGTCAGGCAGAAGTCCAGCCTGATCCGGTCAATAAAAAGGACGGAGCGGATGATGAAGAGATGACCGGAACAGACAAGCTTCCCGATCTGGTCGAGGGAGAAACCCTGTTCCTCCACCGACTGATCCCGGAACAGAAATTCACCCAGCCACCACCACGCTATACGGAAGCGAGTCTGATCAAGGCGTTGGAAGAGCAGGGGATCGGCCGGCCATCCACATACGCGCCCACCATTTCCACCATCCAGGATCGCCAGTACGTCGAGCGTGACAAGAAATATCTCTTGCCGACCGAACTCGGCAAGGTTGTCACCGCGTTGCTTGAGGAGCATTTTGACAACATCGTCGACCTGGCCTTTACCGCCGGACTCGAGAAGGATCTCGACACTGTCGAGTCGGGGGAACAGGATTGGGTGGCTTTGCTCAGCCGGTTCTATCCACCGTTCCATGACCGGGTGGTCAAGGCGGGACAGGAGCTGGAGCGGGTCAAGATCGCGGATGTCAAGACCGGTGAAGCCTGCCCGGAATGCCAGACCGGTGAACTGGTGATCAAGGAAGGCAAGTTTGGCAAGTTCATCGCCTGCTCACGTTACCCGGACTGCAAATACACGCGGAACATGGAGCAGAATGTCAAAGGCCACTGCCCGTTGTGCGGGTCGGGCCTGGTCAAGCGCAAGTCGAAAAAGTATGGCAAGGATTTTTTCACCTGCGACAAACTGGGCAAGGATCCGGAATGCCCGTTCATCAGTTGGGATTTGCCGCTGGATGACAAGAAATGCGAGGTTTGCGGCTCATATATGGTGCTGAAGAGGTTCCGTGGCCGGGCTTATCCGCGTTGTTCCAACAAGGAGTGTCCAAGCCAGCAACGAAAAGCCGTCAAGGCGAAAGAACAGGATGCCGAGTCCGAAGAGGTGGGCATGTCCCAGACCGATTCCGTTGCGGAAGCATCGAACGGGGCGTCATGAGCAAGCCTGCGGTCACGATCATCGGGGCCGGTCTGGCAGGCTGTGAGGCGGCCTGGCAGGTGACCCGGCATCACATCCCGGTTCGTCTGGTCGACATGAAGCCGGCGGGAAAAACACCCGCGCATCACATGGACACGTTTGCCGAACTGGTCTGCAGCAATTCGCTCAAGGCCAGCCGCCTGCAGAGCGCATCGGGTCTGCTCAAGGAAGAGATCCGGATTCTGGGTTCACTTCTTATGGATGCTGCGTCCAGGACTGCCTTGCCGGCGGGTGGTGCGCTGGCAGTCGACCGTGACCGGTTTTCCCGGATTGTCACCGACCGGATCCGCTCAAACCCGCTCATCGAAATCGAGACAAAGGAAATCCATGACATACCAGACTCCGGTGTGGTGATCATCGCGACGGGACCGTTGACCGAAGGGGGCCTGTTCGAGGCTATCCAGGACCGGTTGGGGTCTCCCGCCCTCCATTTTTTTGACGCGGCCGCGCCGATCGTCACCATCGACTCCATCGACCAGCAGATCGCGTTCCGGCAATCGCGCTATGACCGGGGTGGTTCTGACTATTTGAACTGTCCGATGAACCAGGAAGAATACGAGCGATTTGTCGAAGCCTTGCTCAAAGCCGAAAAAGCGGACATCAAGGACTTTGATCGGGAAGCGGTGTTCGAGGGATGCATGCCGATCGAAACGATGGCGGCAAGAGGATCGGACACGATTCGGTTCGGTCCACTCAAACCAGTTGGCCTGACGGATCCCCGCACCGGTCGCCGACCGTACGCATGCGTCCAGCTTCGCCAGGACAATCAGACCGGTGACCTCTACAATCTCGTCGGGTTTCAGACTCGTCTCAAATTTGCGGAACAAAAGCGGGTATTCCGGATGATCCCTGGATTGCAGCATGCCGAGTTTGTCCGGTATGGTGTCATGCACCGAAATACATACCTGAATTCGCCCGGTTTATTGAACCCCGATTATTCGGTCATCAGTCAGCCGTCCCTGTTTTTTGCCGGCCAGATGACCGGTGTGGAAGGGTATGTCGAGTCCATATCCTCGGGCCTCGTGGCAGGAAACGCCGCTGCCTGGGCTGTTCTGGGAAAAGGCGCGGGGGAACGGCTGGCCATGCTGCCTGGCTCTGAAACGATGACCGGCGCACTCGCGAACTACATTGCCAGCCCAGCCGTCCGTCACTTTCAGCCCATGAATGCGAATTTTGGTCTGCTACCGCCCCCTGTGCCGGAGATCCGGAGCAAGGACGCGAAACAGCAGGCGCTTGTCGATCGGTCCCTTGAATCGATCCGGACCGTCGCCGACGCCTGGTCGCGACTACGTGGAAAGACCGGCCCCTGACTGGTTGGGACCGGTCTTTTTATACCAAGAAGTGTCGTGGTAAGGGTCAGTCGCTTTCGGAAAAACGTTCGTGGATCAAATCGTTCATGTCATAAAGCCCCGCCTGCCTGCCGGCCATGAATCGGGCCGCCGCGATCGCGCCACGCGCGAAAACCGACCGGGACTGGGCGCTATGATGAAGCGTGATGACCTCTTCGCCACCGGCGAACAGGACCGTGTGCTCCCCGACGATCGTGCCGCCGCGGATGGCGTGGATGCCCAGTTCGTTGCCGGACCGCTTCTGCCGGACGGAACTGCGGTCATGCACATAGGAGAGCGAATGGCCAAGGCGGGCATTGATCCCGTCTGCCAGCATCAGGGCGGTGCCGGAAGGCGAGTCGATCTTCTGGTTGTGGTGCGCCTCGATGATTTCGATGTCAAAGTCAGGATAGAGCAGCTCGGCGGCATCGCCAGCCAGTTTGATCAGGAGATTGATGCCAAGGGACATGTTGCCGGAGCGAAACAGCGGGATGACCCGGGCGGCAGACTCGATCAGACCGATGTGGTCGGCTGACAGGCCGGTCGTGCAGATGATGCCGGGCTTGTTTTTCTGCTGCAGCATCCCGATTAGGTCGGGAAGGACCGAAGGATTCGAAAAGTCGATGAGTACATCAAAATCCGGGCCGGAAGGGTCATCGGCATAATCGCGCGGTGAAGCGTAAATCGGGAAGGGTGATGAAGGATCCGTTTTCAGATCGGATCCGGCGACAACCGTGAGTGACTCGTCAGACGCGGCGATCCCGGCGATCACCCGGCCCATACGCCCTTGACAACCGCTCAGGAACAGTCGAATCGGACTGCCCGCAGTCATGATGCATCACCGATCAGGCCATACTGCTGCAGAACAGCCCGCATGCGGGCTTCCTGGTCTGCGGTGAGGGGGCTGAGGGGCATCCGGCAAGGGCCGACCCCGAAGCCCATCAGGTTCATCGCCGCTTTGACGGGAATCGGATTGACATCCATGAAAATCGCCTTGATCAGTGGCACCAGGTGGACCTGGAGACGGGTGGCTTCAGCCGTGTCGCCATCCAGGTAGGCACGGACCATGTTGTGCGTCAGGTTTGGCACGACGTTGGCGATGACCGAGATCACGCCCTTGCCGCCCAGCGAAAGGATCGGCAGGATCATCGCGTCTTCGCCGGTGTAGAGGATCAGGTTGTCCTGGCAGAGATGGGCGACTTCCGGTGCCTGTTCGATACGGCATTCCTTGATGCCGGAGATGTTCGGCAGGGCGCTGAGGCGCTGGCATGTCTCCGGATTGATGTTCATACCGGTCCGGGAGGGGACATTGTACACGATGATCGGCAGGTCGACTGCGTCGGCGACCGCTTTGAAATGCAGGTAAAGCCCGTTCTGGGAGGTCTTGTTGTAGTAAGGGGTGACATGCAGGAGCCCGTCAGCCCCCATTTTCTGGCATTTCTCGGAAAGTTCAACCGCATGGCGCGTATCGTTGCTGCCGCAGCCTGCGATGACGGGAATCCGGCCAGCCACCGTGTCAATGACACAACGGACGGCTTCAAGATGCTCTTCGTCGGGCATGGTCGACGCCTCGCCGGTCGTGCCGGCGACGATGATCGCGTCCGTTTTTTCACGGATGTGGAACTCGCACAATTCGGCAAGCTTGTCGAAATTGACACCGGTATCGGTGAACGGGGTGACGATGGCCACGCCGGAACCTTCAAAAATAGGCTTTTTCATCGGATGATCCTCCTGTTTTGGGGTGACTGAACAGTGAGCACATAGATGATTTATGATAGCATTGTCTGTACTTTTGCGTCAATTATCGATATAATTTCACGCCATGATGACAAAAAATTTCCACTACCATCTGCCGGAGCATCTGATCGCCCAGCATCCCGCCGATCGTCGGGACGCCTCGCGGCTTTTGCTGCTGGACGGCAACTCGGGTCAGATCGGCCACAAGCATTTTTCCGATCTGCCGGACCTGCTGTCACCTGGTGATTGCCTGGTCATGAACAACACGCGTGTGATCCCGGCCCGTCTGATCGGTGCGCGGGAGGACAGTGGCACGGCGGTCGAGGTGCTGCTGTTGAAGCGTGTGCAAGAACGCGTCTGGGAAACCATTGTCCGGCCAGGACGCCGGGTCCGCACCGGTCATCGGCTGACTTTCATTGCCGGTCGGCTCAGTGCTCAGGTGCAGGATGTCCTTGAAAATGGCAACCGGCTGATCCGTTTCGAGTATGATGGCCTGTTCGAGACCATTCTCTCGGAAGCCGGGACCTTGCCGCTGCCACCCTACATCCATGAACAGCTGGCTGATCCGCAAAGATACCAGACGGTTTACGCCCGTGTGGACGGTTCGGCGGCCGCCCCGACAGCCGGACTGCATTTCACGCCCGAACTGCTGGACCGCGTCCGCGAACGCGGCGTTCGCACAGTCGAACTGACTTTGCATGTCGGACTCGGCACGTTCCGGCCGGTCAAGGCGGACCGGATCGATGAGCACCAGATGCATGCCGAGCAATTCTGGCTGCCACAGGATGCGGTCGAGACGATCAAGGACACCCGGGCCAAAGGTGGCCGGGTCATCGCGGTCGGTACCACGACGGTCCGTGTCCTGGAGTCGGTCGCGGCCCGGTTCGGCGATCTGAAGGCCGTCAGCGGATCCACCGACATATTCATTTACCCTGGATTCGAATTCAAGGTGATCGATCGACTGATCACCAATTTCCATTTGCCGGAGTCCACACTCATCATGCTGGTGGCCGCATTTGCCGGTCAGGAGCAGGTGATGGCCGCCTATGATGAAGCCGTGAAAAATGAATATCGCTTTTTCAGCTTCGGCGATGCCTGCCTGATCAGCCGTCGGACCATTCCATCTCAGACTGCTGTTTTCAACCGGCCATTCAATCTGCTGATCGAGGAGGCGTGACATCATGGACCAGCCTGTCAAAAATCCACACGCGGCGCGTTTTCCGGTCTATTACGAACCCGTCCATGTCTGCCGCCAGTCCGGAGCCCGGCTCGGCCGGGTCCACACCCCGCACGGCGTGATCGAGACGCCCGAATTCATGCCGGTCGGCACACAGGCGACCGTCAAGGGCATGTCGCCGGAAGAACTGAAATCCATGGGGGTCAACATCCTCCTGTCCAACACCTATCATCTCTGGATGAGGCCGGGCAGCGACATTGTGCGCGAGGCCGGCGGCCTTCATCGGTTCATGAACTGGGACAGGGCCATCCTGACAGACAGCGGCGGATTCCAGGTCTTCAGTCTGTCCGACATCCGGCACATCACGGAGGAGGGCGTCGGATTCAGGTCCCACATCGACGGGTCCCGGCATGTGCTGACTCCGGAAAAATCGATCGCGGTCCAGAACGATCTGGGCAGTGACATCATCATGGCTTTTGATGAGTGTGTGCCTCACCCGGCGGACGAGGCGTATACGAAAAATTCGCTGGAGCGGACCACGCGCTGGCTTGAGCGGTGCATCAGCCAGCACAAGAGACCGGACGACCAGGCGCTGTTCGGCATCATCCAGGGCGGGGTCTACCCGCATCTGCGTCAGCAGAGTGCCCGGGCCATTACGTCGTTCGACCTGCCCGGCTATGCGATCGGCGGCCTTTCGGTCGGTGAACCGGGCGAGGTGATGTACCGGATGCTCGAAGCAACGGTTCCGCTCATGCCCGCTGACAAGCCGCGTTATCTGATGGGCGTCGGGACACCCGACTACCTGGTGGAAGGCGCCATTCGCGGGATTGATCTGTTCGACTGCGTGCTGCCGACCCGAATCGGTCGGAATGGCACGGTCCTCACATCACATGGGCGCATGATCGTCCGGGACGCGAAATTCGCCAGGGACATGCGCCCGATCGACGAGTCGTGCGAGTGCTATGTCTGCCAGAACTATTCCCGGGCCTACATCCGCCATCTCATCAAGGCCAATGAGATGTTCGGTCTGCGCCTTGCCTCCTGGCACAACATCCATTTCCTCATGAACCTGATGCGACAGGTCCGCGAAGCGATCAAAAATGACCGCCTGCTCTCGTTCCGTGACGAATTCTTCGACCGCTTCGGCCCCTGGAAGAAAAAAACCTGACAGACTCGCTTTTTTACGTGTATTGCGAAATCAGGATGAATCCGTTATAGTTGTTGCAGTATTTACGGACATCGGCTGACATATTGCCGCATAAGTCCAGCCAGACTAGATTCCCGGGAGGATGACACATGTTCAATTTGTTTGCCCTGACAACCGGCACTACTGACACAGGCCTTTCAGGCATGCTTTCCATGGCGCTGCCGCTGGTCCTGATGTTCGGCCTGATGTGGCTGCTCATGATCCGGCCGCAGAAGAAGAAGGAAAAAGCCCTGCGTGAGCTGATCAATGCCATGACTGTCGGGGATCACGTCCTCACGATCGGCGGCATCGTCGGGCGCATTGTCAATATTCGTGATGATGAGGTGACGATCTCCACCAGCGTGGCCAACACCCTGGTCACCTTCAAGAAAACCGCGATCAGTTCCGTTTCGAAGCCTGTCACCGAGTAGTTGGTGCTGCAAGGCTTCAGCAAAGCAACCGGACTTGACTCAGACTGTTCAATGGAGGAATTCACATGACACACATCAAGACCGTCATTCCTGCTTCGTTGAGGACACCCGCCAGCGGGCATGCCTGCGGCGAGTGCCAGACATCCTGCCAGTCCGCCTGCAAAACCAGCTGCACGGTTGCCAACCAGCGCTGCGAACAGATCGAGAAATAAGCGCCCCGGCGTTCTGACCTGTTGGGTACATGCGATCGGAGACAGTGAAAAGCGGATGCTTTTCACTGTTTTCTTGACGAAAAAACGGAGGAAATGTTTTGGTTCACTTGTTCACCTTTGGCCAGGACCACCTGGCCTATGATTCGGAAAGCGGCGCGCTGCATCAACTGGATGAGGCGGGTGCCGCTGTCCTCAAGGCTTTCATCGACCGGGCCGGGGAAAGGCCGGATGACCAGGCCCTGGAGGAGCTCGCCATCAGGCACCGCCGGGAAACGGTGCTTGAGATAGCCGACGAAATCAGCCAGATGATCGCGCAAGGGTCGCTGTTCTCGCCATCAATGAAGGTAACCCGCGAACAACTCTACCCGGATGCGCCCCGCATCAAATCGATGTGTCTGCATATCTGCCACGACTGCAATTTGCGCTGCACATACTGTTTTGCCGGCACCGGAGACTTCGGCACCGGCCATCGCACGATGCTCGATGAACAGACCGGCCGCAAGGCGATCGATTTCCTGATCCAGGCTTCCGGCCCTCGACACCATCTGGATATCGACTTTTTTGGTGGGGAACCGTTGATGAACTGGCCGGTCGTCGTCGCTCTGACTCATTACGCAAAGGAAGCGGGGGCCAAGGCCGGCAAAGACATCCGGCTGACCCTGACCACCAATGCCGTGCTGCTGGACGATGAGAAAACGGCTTTCATCAATCAGCACATGAAAAACACCGTGCTCAGCATCGATGGAAGGCCGGAAGTGCATGACCGCATGCGTCCCGATGCCGGCGGCAAAGGATCCTATGAACGCGTCATGAAGCATATCCGCACGTTCGTCGAGGCCAGGGGCGATCAGGAACATTATGTGCGCGGCACGTTCACCCGTCACAATCTGGATTTTGCCAGCGATGTGCTTCATCTGGTCGACCAGGGATTTGAGCAGATCTCGATGGAGCCGGTTGTGGCAGAGCCGGGTAGCGGCTATGAAATCCGGTCCGAGGATGTGCCGGCCATCCTTGACGAATACGAACGTCTGGCAAAGGCTTACGTGGCTCGTCATGAAAACGGAGAGCCATTCAATTTTTTCCACTTCATGATTGATGCACAAAGCGGCCCGTGTGCTTATAAACGACTCAAGGGCTGTGGTGTCGGGACGGAATACTGCGCCGTCACGCCGGAAGGCGATATCTACCCGTGCCACCAGTTTGTCGGACAGCCACAGTTTCGCATGGGCAGCGTCCATGACGACCCGATCGTGCTCGATCCGCAGCTTTCGGCCTGTTTTGCCGAACTGATGGTGCCGCAAAAGCCCGAATGCATGGAGTGCTGGGCTCGCTATCACTGCAGTGGCGGATGCGCGGCCAACGCCTACGCCGCGACTGGATCGGTCCTCGGCCTTTATGAAATCGGCTGTGCCCTGCAGAAGAAAAGGCTGGAATGTGCCTTATGGATCAAAAGCCGGCTGTCGTGAAACATTCATGCGGATAAAGAGGGATTTTTGACCCGATAGCGAAATATATGAAACAGCACGGTTTTGCAGGGGACGAATATTTCAAGTGGCAAAAGCATTGATACCTGAGCAATTGATCGAAGAGATCAGGAGTCGTAACGAAATCGTCTCCGTGGTCGAAAGTTATGTGCGCCTCGAAAAAAAGAGCGGTGCCAATTTTTTTGGCCTGTGCCCGTTTCATCGCGAGGATACGCCATCGTTCTCGGTCTCTCCAAGCAAGCAGATTTTCTATTGCTTTGGCTGCCACAAAGGCGGCAGTGTCATCAACTTCATCATGGAAATCGAAAAGGTCAGCTATCCGGAAGCTTTGCGTATCCTGGCCGAGCGGGCCGGCATCGAGATCCCGGAGCCGGACGATGAGCAATATCGCAAACGGACCGAGCTGCTGCAGTCGCTTTCCGCCATCCTGCTCGAGGCGGCCCGTTACTATTTCCATGTCCTCCAGTCCCCGGCAGGAGCGCCAGCCCGTGATTACCTCACGCGTCGCGGCATCAGTGAAAGCAGCCGACGCAAGTTCGGCCTCGGGTATGCCACACCGGAATGGGATGGCCTGTTCAGACATCTTCAGGAAAAGGGATTCAAAGACCAGGATCTGCTCCTGAAATCGGGGCTATTCCGGAAAGGCAAGAACGATAGCCTCTATGACCTGTTCCGTTCGCGCCTGATGTTTCCCATTTTCGACACCCTGGGGCGGGTGGTCGCCTTTGGCGGACGCGTCCTGGATGATTCGCTGCCCAAATACATCAATTCGCCGGAGACACCGGTCTACACCAAGGGACGGCATCTGTACGCGCTGAACCTGGCCAAGACCAGTCAGGACAAACGGCTGATCGTCGTGGAGGGCTACATGGACGCCGTGTCCATGCATCAGGCGGGCATCGACTTCGCGGTCGCCTCGCTTGGCACCGCGCTGACACCCAGCCAGGCCCTGCTCATCCGCAAGTACACGGAAACGGTGATCATCGGCTTCGACATGGATACGGCCGGCCAGAACGCAGCGCTGAGAAGCCTTGAAACACTGAAGGACCGTGGCCTCAAAGTGACTGTGCTGGTGATGCCGGAGGGCAAGGATCCTGATGAGTACATCCGCAAGAATGGCCCGGAACGTTTCAGGGCCCTGGTTGATCAGGCGATTTTGCTGATGGATTTCAAACTTCTGGTTGCCCGGAAGGCTCATATGAATGAGGATCGTCTCGATGTCATCGATTACCAGAATGAGGCTTGTGCCATCCTGGCCGCTGAGGACAACGCGGTGGTCAGGGAATTGTACGCCGCCAAGGTCGCTTCTGAACTCAAGACATCGACAGAGAGTGTCCTGACCGAAGTTGAACGCCGCCGTCAGAATCCTGCGGCAACGCCCAGACAGGATTTGCTGAAGGATCGGTCTGCCCAGGTCCTGAACCCTCGGGATGCGCGGGAATCCGCGACGGACACCATGACCCGGGAGGAACTGTACCTTCTGACCCTGATGAGCAGCAACCCGGAAATTTTCAGTTCACTTGATCCATCACCACAGGTGGAGGACTTTTCGGAAGGCCCCTTGAGGGAACTGGCCGGGAAGATGCTGCCCCTGGTGATGGCCAGGACGATTTCACAGGCCAGGGCCATGGACCTGGCGGATGGACTTTCCATTCATGGGCATGCCTTGCCGGAACTTCTGGCCCGCGCGTCCATGGGCATGGTCCTGCCCGACACCCAGAGCGCCAGGATTGAAGCGGCCCGGGAGTTCTGGATCCGCCACCTGCAGCACCGCCAGCGGATAGCCCGTGACGAAATCTGCCAGAGGATCGAACAGGCGACAGACCCGGAGGAAAAGGAACAGCTGAAGTCGCGACTGCTGCTGATGACCCATGAACTCGGTCGGCGAGGCTGACCCGGAAAGAGGAACGCATCATATCGACATGCTCGGCCTTGCAAGGCTTTGCATCATACAGGAGGAAACCACAAGATGGCAACGGAAAAGAAACCAGGACTGCTGACAGAACTTGTCAATCGCGCCAGGGCGACAAAGAATCAGCTATCCTACAAAGACGTCATGAGCGCGATTGAATCATCCGACATCGACCTGGAACAGGCGGAAAAGGTCTTTGACAAGCTCGAGTCCCTCGGCATCGAGGTCATCGCCGACAACGCGGTCGAGGAGGAAGTCACGGTCGAGCCGGATTCCGACTTGTCCAATATCGAAGGTGTCGGTGTCGACGATCCGGTCCGCATGTACCTCAAGGAAATCGGCAAGGTCCCTTTACTGACGGCGGATGAAGAAAAGGAACTGGCCCAGTTGATGATCGAAGGCGACATGAACGCCAAAGACCGCCTGTGCGAGGCCAATCTGCGCCTTGTCGTCAGCATTGCCAAACGCTATGTCGGTCGCGGCATGCAGTTTCTGGACCTGATCCAGGAAGGAAACCTGGGCCTGATCAAGGCTGTTGACAAATTCGATTACTCCAAGGGGTTCAAATTCAGCACCTACGCGACCTGGTGGATCCGCCAGGCGATCACCCGCGCCATCGCCGACCAGGCCAGGACCATCCGGATCCCGGTGCACATGGTCGAGACCATCAACAAGCTGATCCGCATCCAGCGCCAGCTCATCCAGGAGCTCGGCCGGGAGCCTGAGGCCGAGGAACTTGCCCAGGAGATGGGAATGACCGTCGAAAAAGTCCGCGAGATCATGAAGATTTCGCAGGAGCCCGTCTCACTTGAAAAACCGATCGGTGAAGAAGAGGACAGCCATCTGGGTGATTTCATCCCGGATGACGACGCGCCGTCGCCGGCTGACCAGGCAGCCTTCACGCTTTTGAAGGAGCAGTTGCTCGAAGTCCTGAAAGGGCTCACCCCGCGGGAGGAAAAGGTGCTGCGGCTCCGTTTCGGCCTGGATGACGGACGGACACGCACCCTCGAGGAAGTGGGCAAGGAATTCAATGTGACCCGCGAGCGCATCCGTCAGATCGAGGCGAAAGCGCTGCGCAAAATGCGCCACCCGAGCCGGAGCAAAAAACTGAAGGATTATCTCGACTGAAGAACAGGCCAAGCCGGAGGTGACCCGTGAAAGACCTTTTCAAGGAAGTCCTTGGAGAGATCCGAAAAATCAGCCAGGAAGATGATGGATCGCTGACCAGCGAGGTTTTCATGGCGGTCGTCGACCAGGCCGGCCTTGAGCCGGACCAGATCGATGAACTTTACTCTCTGATGGAGGCGGCAGGGATCCGTTTCGCTGACGAGGCCGACATGTCTGATCCGGATGGTGAAGAGGAAAGTCTTGAACCGGCTGAAACCGAGGAGCGTGAGGCTGCGTCAGCCGAGGACTCGACCCGCTTGTATCTGAAGGAAATCGGCCGTTTCCCCCTATTGACCCAGGAGGAGGAGAAGCGTCTGGCCCAGATGATTCTCTCCGGTGAGAACACGGCCAGACAAAGTCTATGTGAGTCCAATCTCCGTCTGGTCGTCAGCATCGCCAAAAAATACACCGGACGAGGGCTGCCTTTCCTGGATTTGATCCAGGAAGGCAACATTGGTCTCCTTCGGGCTGTTGAAAAATTCGACTACACACGAGGATTCAAATTCAGCACCTACGCGACCTGGTGGATTCGCCAGGCGATCACCCGCGCGATCGCGGACCAGGGCCGGATCATCCGGGTTCCGGTCCACATGGTCGAGAATATCAACCGGTTGATCCGCCTCCAGCGCCGGCTCATCCAGGAACTTGGCCGGGATCTGAGCGATGAGGAGCTTTCAAATCTGTCCGACCTTCCGGTTGAGCGGATCCGCCAGATCATGCAGGCTTCACTCGAACCAGTGTCGATCGACAAGCCCGTGGGTGAGGAGGAGGACAGTCATCTCGGCGATTTCATTCCGGATCTGGACAGTCTGTCGCCGTCTGCCCAGGTGGAGGCAAAACTGCTGAAAGAACAGCTGAATGAGCTTGTCCATGAATTGTCGCCCCGGGAAGAGCAAGTGATCCGGATGCGCTTTGGTCTGGATGACGGGAGTCCGCGCACCCTGGAAGAAGTCGGACAGCACTTCCACGTGACGCGTGAGCGCATTCGCCAGATCGAGGCGAAAGCTTTGCGCAAACTGCGCCATCCGAACAGGAGCCGGAAAATCAAGGATGCGATTGACTGATCCCGGAAGAAGACAAGTAAAAGTGGCCGGGCCGTCGCTGTCACCGCGGCTCTCGATGGTGGCGGACCTGCTGATGCCGGGGTCCCGCTTGATCGATATCGGCACGGATCACGCTTATCTGCCGATCCATGCCATCCGCAATGGTTTGTTTCAGGAAGCGATCGCGATCGATGTCCGGACCGGCCCGCTCGCTGTTGCTGCACGCAACATTCGCCGCTATGGCCTGGAAGACCATATCCGTACCGTCCTTTCTGACGGTTTGGCGGTCATGACCATGCAAACGGGAGACGTTGTGCTGATGGCCGGCCTCGGCGGTCTCGAAATGATCGACATTCTGAAGGCTGCCCCAGCCCGATGGCCCCGGCTGGTTCTTCAACCGCAAAAGAGTGTCGATGACTTGCGTCACTATCTTTTTTCAGCCGGTTATCGTATCGACCGTGAGTCCTTGTGCCTGGATGACCGGCGTCTTTACCTGGGCCTGGTCGCACAAATGTCTGGCCAAGCCGTCATGGCCAGTGAGGCGGAAGTCACGATCGGCCCCTGTCTGATGCAGGAACATCCGCCCTTTTACCAGCATTGGCTGGAAAAGACACGTGTCCAGGTTCGTCATGCGATCCGGCGTGGTGAGGACAAGAAGGCTGTGCTGGATGTGATCGATCAAGAATTGGATTCGTTGCGCCGGCAGGCATAGAAAGGAATAAACCATGAAACTGTTTGACCTGATCGACAGACTCGAACGACTGGTGCCCTCCGCTTACGCGGAACCGTGGGATAAAGTCGGTCTTCTCATCGGTGACCCGAATCAGGAAATCCAATCGGTCCTTCTGGCCCTGGATTTGACGACGGATGTCCTTCAGACCGCACGGTCCGTCAAAGCGGATCTGATATTGTGTCACCACCCGGCCATCTTCAGTCCGCTGTCCACCTTGCGCGACGATCATCGCGACGAACAGCGGCTGATTGCTCTGATCCGGGACAATCGATCCCTGCTGGCCCTGCACACCAATCTCGATGCGGTCCCCGGCGGTGTTGCCGATCAGTTGGCCCTGCTGCTTGAACTGGAGGGGATAGAGACGCTGGCGGAACTTCCGGCACAGCGGACAAATGGTGTGACATTGGAAAAAAGCGCCTGGAGCCGCGGTTTTTCTGCCAGACCTGGTTTTGGCCGAATCGGCGATCTGCCTTCGCCCGCACGACTGTCCGTGGTCACCCGCCAGCTTCGCCAGCGCCTTCACACACCGCATCTGATGATTCTGGCGAAAGAAGACAGCCGGATCGCAAAAGTCGCGGTCTGTCCGGGCAGCTTTGATGGCGAATGGGTTCCGCTCGTGACTGCGGCAAAGTGCGATCTGCTGGTCACAGGCGAAATCAAGCATCATGTCCAACTCGAATTGTTCGAAGCCGGCGTAGCCGTCGTGACGGCCGGACATGATGTTTCTGAACGGATTGTTCTCGAACCGCTGGCCCGGCTTCTGCAAGATGTGTTCCCGCAAGTCGGGTTTGCCGTCAGCCTGCCGTTCGACTATAATAAAATAGCTTTCTGAGCAGGGCAGACAACCGCGGGCGAAGCGCCGAAAGGCCTCGCGTGAGGAAAGTCCGGGCTCCACAGGGTAAGGACGCCGGGTAACGCCCGGTGAAGGCGACTTCAAGGAAAGTGCAACAGAAATAGACCGCCTCAAAAAGGCAAGGGTGGAAAGGCGAGGTAAAAGCTCACCAGCGGACCGGCGACGGTCCGGCTCTGCAAACCCCGTCCGGAGCAACACCGTGGAGGGACGATACATGTGACCCGCATGTCCCGGGGAGGTGGCTTGAGCCGATCGGAAACGGTCGGCCTGGATAGATGGTTGTCGAATACAGAACCCGGCTTACAGACCTGCTCGGAAAGCATCCACTTCCTTCGCAAAGGAGCGCCCATGAACGAAAAAGCATACCTCTCCCGCGGTGTTTCGCCCACCAAGGATGATGTCAAACAGGCTGTGCGTCTGCAGGAAAAAGGCCTGTTCCCCGGATCGTTCTGCAAGATCATCCCGGATATTGCCGGCGACTCGGACGCCTGCATGGCGGTCCACGCGGACGGGGCCGGCACCAAATCCTCGGCAGCCTACCTGATGTACCGTGAGACAGGGGACGCTTCCGTTTTCTCCGGGATCGCGACCGACGCCCTGGTCATGAACACCGATGACCTGCTGTGCATTGGCGCGACCGATCAATTCCTGGTATCCAACACGATCGGCAGAAACGCCCACCGGATCGACGCGTCATGCCTGGACGCGATCATCGGGGGATACGACGACGCGATCAGACGATTCCGCGACCAGGGCATCGAAGTGACCATGACCGGCGGAGAGACCGCTGATGTCGGAGACCTGGTCCGGACTGTCATCTGTGACTCGACGGTCGTCGTCCGACTGCGCAGGGACGATGTCATCTCGGCCGCCAACATCAGGCCCGGACTTGTGATCGTCGGACTGTCATCGACCGGCAGAACCCATTATGAGTCCTCGGAAAACAGCGGCATCGGTTCGAATGGCCTGACCGCCGCGCGCCATCTGCTGCTGCATCCCGATTATCGCGAATGGTTCCCGGAAAGCTTTGCCGATACACTTGAGAAAGGCAAAGCCTATTGCGGCCGGTTTCATCTGCAGGATCCGCTTCCCGGCTCAAGCCTGACGGTCGGCCAGGCCATTCTTTCACCGACCAGGACCTATCTGCCGGTCGTGAAGGACATGCTGCGCCGGCACCGTCAGGATATCGCCGGCCTGATCCATTGCACCGGTGGTGGCCAGGTCAAGTGCAGGGACTTCGGAAGCGGTCTTCTTTATGTCAAGGACGACCTGTTCCCTGTGCCGGCCATTTTCGAAGCGATCCGCTCGTCCGGTGAAATCGAGGATGAGGAAATGTACCAGGTGTTCAACATGGGTCACCGGCTCGAGATTTACTGTGAGGAACGGGTGGCCGATCAATTGATCAGGATAGCGGAAGCGCATGGCCTGGACGCGAAAGTCATTGGCCATGTGGAAGCCCTTCCGGGACGCGATGACAATGAAGTCGTCATCAGGACGCAGGGGAAAGAGTACTGGTATCGCTGATCGGATGACATTTTTGCTGACGAGTTATACCATGACATTATCCATGATCAACCACACATTTGACATGCGACTCTTTACAAGAAAACCATGCTCGTGTTAAAATATTTCGGAATCTGCCCTGCGCAAGGTTTTCGGACTGTCCGACCGATGACGTTGCCAGCGGAACTAACAAGGAGGACCCCCATGGACAAAGAAAGAAAAGCAGAACTCATCGCCACATACGGTCTGAAGGAAGGCGACACCGGTTCACCGGAAGTCCAGATCGCCATCCTGACCGAAAAGATCAACCACCTGACCGAACACCTGAAGCAGCACAAGAACGACCATCACTCCCGTCGTGGCCTGCTGATGATGGTAGGCAAGCGCAGAGGCATGCTGGATTACCTGACCCGGATCGATGTCAATCGCTATCGCGCCATCATCGAGAAACTGCACATCAGAAAATAAGCTGGACTGGTCTTCAAGTGAATGGTGGGCGTCTTCGGCGCTCACCATTTTCTGGACAGTCAGCCAGAACATCGGCGCGGGATCGCCTCGCAGTAGAGGGTAGGTTGCAGGGCTGTCATGCACAGCCCCGGAACCTACAAACTACCGCCCGGCGGTCCGGACGGCGGATCAAGCCGTCAAAGGGCAGCACAAAGCATGCTGCCTCCTTTGGAGGTATTTTTCATGGAAAAAATATTCAAAACCACGTTTGCCGGACGTCCGCTGGTGATCGAAACCGGCCGCCTGGCCCAGTTCGCAAACGGATCAGCCCTGGTCCGCTATGGCGACACCGTCATCCTGTCGACCGCGACGGCGTCCTCGACGCCACGGGCCGGTATCGACTTCTTTCCCCTGAGTGTCGACTACGAAGAGAAAATGTACGCGGTCGGCAAATTCCCCGGCGGGTTCATCAAGCGGGAAGGCCGTCCGACAGAAAAGGCGATCCTGACCTCGCGCGTCATAGACCGTCCGATCCGTCCATTATTCCCCAAGGATCTTCGCAATGATGTCTCCATCACCAACCTGGTGTTGTCAGTCGACCAGGACAGCTCACCGGAAATCGCCGCCATGATCGGCACGTCGATCGCCGTCGCCATCTCTGACATTCCGTGGAATGGCCCGATCGGTGGAGTCAGTGTCGGACTGGTGGATGATCAGGTGGTGATCAACCCAACGGAAGACGAGCGGGCAGCCAGCCGGATGCAGGTCACTCTGGCGGGCACCGCTGATAAGATCTGCATGATCGAAGCGGGCGCGAACGAAGTGCCGGACGAAGTGATGCTGGACGCGATCCTGCAGGGACATGCGGTCATCCAGGAAATCGTCGCCTTCATCAACGGCATTGTGGCCGAAATCGGCAAGCCCAAGTTCGGCTACCAGCCATCCCAATTGCCGGAAGGCATGTTCGAGGCGGTCAAGGACCTGGTTTACGAGGATATGCGCAGTGCCATCCTGAGCGACGACAAGAGCGTTCGCGACGGTAATGTCGCGATCCTGACCGATAAAGTCAAGACAGCTTTTGCCGAGCAGAATCCGGAATGGGTCGATTCAGTCGGCGAAGCCATTTACAAACTGGAGAAGAAGGTCGTGCGGGAGTATCTCTTCAAAGAGCATCGCCGCGTGGACGGTCGCTCGATCGACCAGATCCGCCCGCTTTCAGCCGATGTCGGCCTCCTGCCCCGTGTTCATGGCTCCGGTCTCTTCCAGCGTGGACAGACCCAGGTCCTGACGACCTGCACACTGGCACCGCTTTCCAAAGTGCAGATGCTGGATGGCCTGGACAATGAAGAGCAGAAACGCTATATCCATCATTATAATTTCCCCGGATACAGCGTCGGCGAAGCCAAATCGCCACGTTCCCCCGGACGGCGTGAAATCGGGCATGGCGCGCTGGCCGAGCGGTCCCTTGTTCCGGTCCTGCCCAGCGAAGACGAGTTCCCGTACGCGATCCGCTGCGTGTCCGAGATCACCATGTCAAACGGATCAACCTCCCAGGGATCTGTCTGTGCCAGCACCCTGGCACTGATGGACGCGGGGGTCCCGATCAAGAAACCGGTCGCGGGCATTTCCTCCGGCCTGATCGTCAATGAGGAGAACGACCAGGATTACCTGGTATTCATGGACATCCAGGGCATCGAGGATTTCTTTGGCGACATGGACTTCAAGGTTGCCGGCACGGTCGATGGCATCACGTCCATCCAGGTCGACATCAAGGTCGACGGACTGACGCCCGACATGATCCGTGACGCTTTTGCCATCACACACAAGGGCCGCCTGCAGATCATCAACGATGTGCTGCTGCCGTGCCTGCCTGAACCGCGTCCGGAAATGTCCCCCTACGCGCCCAAGATCATCCAGACCAAGATTCCGGTTGACAAAATCCGCGAAGTCATTGGCCAGGGTGGCAAGGTCATCAACCGTATCATAGAAATCACCGGTGTCGAAATCGACATCGAGGACGATGGCCGCGTCTTCATCGCGTCGCCGAACGCAGCATCAGCTGCCAAGGCCATGTCAATCATCGAAGGCATCGCCAATGATCCGGCTCCCGGACAGGTGTTTGACGGAACGGTCACGCGCCTGATGACTTTCGGTGCTTTCGTCGAATTCCTGCCCGGCAAGGAAGGCCTTGTCCATATCTCCAAGATGGCCTGGAAACGAGTCGATCGGGTGGAGGATGTCGTGAAAGAAGGCGACAAGGTTCGTGTCATGGTGTCGGAAATCGACGCGCAAGGCCGGATCAACCTGTCGATGCGGGACTGTATTGAAAAGCCTGCCGATTACGTCGAGTCAGATCCTTCTGAACGCCGTGATCGCGGTGACCGGGGTGACCGTGGGCCGCGCGGCGGCTTTGACCGTGGCGGTGACAGGGGACATCGCAGCAATGATCGTGGGCCGAGAACGGACCGTGGCGATCGTGGACCCCGTCAAGACCGCGGACCGAGACCGGATCGCGGTGACAGCCCGCGCCAAGGGCGTTCTCTTGACAACCGTCAGAACAATCTCCCTGAAAACCGGAAGGAACGCGAGTTCTGATTGACCGATTAGAAGTGGTATTGCTTGACAGACCGGCCTTTCGTCCGTAAAATGATGGAGGTCCGGCGGGGTGTAGCTCAGGTGGCTAGAGTGCTTGCTTGGGGTGCAAGAGGTCGCACGTTCAAGTCGTGTCACTCCGACCAGAAGAAGAGACCGGCAGTTCATGAAACTGCCGGTCTTTTGATAATCAAAATATAATCATAAAATAGTCATATCCGATTGACGAGGCCGTTGTTTCGTTCAGTCGAGCACGGCTTGACAATATCGATTTGTTTTACCTATTAAACAATAGAGCAAATGATCTGGATGTTTCTTTCTGGAAAAGTTGACAATGATTGCAATATAAATTAGCATTTACCCTATGAATCTTATATAATAGTTCATATTGATACTGATTTGTCTTGCAGTTTGCCCATATTTTCATTTATTTTATTGCCCCCAGGAGGCTTGCATCATATCATGACAAAAACATCAGCCCGGAAAAAGGCACTCATCGCGCTCATGCTCACACTGTCGCTGCTGGCCAGCGGTTGTTCCCAGATCGGAGGTAGCATCAACCCCGGCGAATGGGGTTATGATCGGGTGGTGATCTATCATGCCCTTGGCGGTGTGGTGAACCAACGTGAAATCCGTGAAACATTCTATATGGACAATTCCTACATCTTTGAACCGGCTGGAACCACCAACATGCTGATCAGGCCGGTCAAGGACGGATACATCCTCGCTGGCTGGTACAAGGCCAAAGAGGATATCCTGGACGCAGGCGGCAATGTGACCGGCTACCGGTTCATGGCGGAAGACCGCTGGGATTTCGACGAGGACCGTGTTCAGGAGGACATGACCCTGTACGCTCGCTGGATACCCCAGGCCAAGGTCGAATATGTCGACGCGGCGACCGGCAATGTCATGTTCTCCAAGAACATCACCGAAGATTCACCGATCCAGAAGCTGTCCACGGCAGCGGAGATGCTGATCACGCAGAGCGGCTACACCATGGCTGGATACTATTCGGACGAGGCCTGCACAACCCCCTATGATTTTTCAGAGTATGTGCATCAGGATCTCGTTCCGACCAATGCCGACATCTATGCCAGGCTTCATGAAGAGATGCCGGAACTGGTGGCCAAATTGGACGCCCCCATGGTCGATGATGAGTCCTCCGAGAATGTAGAGGACACCCGTGACCGGTACATCAACCTGCTCGGTTACGAGATCCTGTCCGACGAAGCGGCGGACCGGGCATTGATCCGGGCCCGCAAGGACGCGATCATCGAAGAGTCGATTGCCTATTACCTTGACAACACCGCGGAGAAAAAGGTCTATCTGAAATACCTCGAAGGCCGCTACATTCGTGTCAGCAGCGCGGACAACCTGAAGAGAGGAGGCCTTTACTCTTTCTCCGGACTGGATTCGACCGGCGCCAAGACCTCGGGATACATCATTGAGGAGGACATCGATTTCGAGGGAAGCCAGTTTGAAGTGGCAGAGCAGTTCAGTGGCCGGATCATCGGAAACGGCCATACCCTGAGCAATCTGCTGATCCGGGTCGCCAGCCGGAAGGTGGACATGGATGCCGACAAAAATGCCGGACTTTTTCTACTGCTTGAAAACGCGACGATCGAAAACATGACCTTTGAAAACCTGACGGTGCAACTGAGCATCAATCCGGGCATCAATGTGACCGTTGGCGCATTGGCTGTTGAGGCTAGGAACACCACCGTCCGAAACGTGCATTTCGAAGGCATCTCAATTGACACCGGACGCGGAGACGATGGTAAAGGCCGCTATCTGGTCTCAGACCTGTTCGCCAGACAGTCGAATGTCGTCCTAGAGAATGTCACCGGTTCGCCAACGATCATCAAGGCATCCGACCAGGCCGTCATAAACTTGCTTTTCAAGCCGACCCCGACCCCGACCCCGGAACCGACCCCGACCCCGGAACCGACCCCGGATCCTGGTGCCACGCCAGTGCCGGACCCAACCGCAACCCCGACGCCATGACCTGTTGCCATATTCAACATATTGTCATCGCCAAAAGCTTTTCAGTTTGTCAACAATCAATAATCATGGTACGATTGTAATCGGATCAATAGGTGCCCAGTCAAAGTCAAATCCCAAATAAAAGATCATAAATAAGGAGGAAAAGATGAAGACAAAAGCATTCCACAGAATCCTTGTTGTCGTGCTGGCTGTAGCCATGACCTTGTCATTGGTCAGCTGCAAACAGGAATCGACAACGACAGCTGCCACGACAGCCGCGACAACGACGGCAGCCACGACAGCCGCCACGACAACTGCCACAACAACAGCGAAACCGGTGGAGATCCTGCCGGACGTGCCGGCAAACCGCTATGACGCGACAAAGACGCCGCGTACAGGCAACAACGCCAACAGTCCGCTGGTTGTGAGCACAGGGACACTGGACGGCAAGTTCAGCCCGTTCTTTGCCACATCCGCCTATGATGTCGACGTAGAAGGCCTGACCCAGCTGGGCCTGCTCTATTACGACAAGACCGGAGCCCCGTCGGCCGGTATCGACGATCCGTGCCTCGCGTATGAATACATGCAGGACGTCACAGCCGACAACAAGACCTCCACCTACACATTCGTCCTGAAGAACAAGATCAACTTCTCCGATGGCAAGCCTGTCACGGCCAAGGACGTCCTGTTCTCCATCTATGTGCTGAGCGATCCGAAATACGATGGTTCCAGCACATTCTACACCATGAACATCCAGGGCATGAAAGAATATCGCCTGCAGACCAGTGCGGAGAACATCAAGATGGTCGACGCGATACTGGCGGCCGGCATCAAGTCCGCTGATGACGGATCGATGGTCGTCAATCCCGCCGAGGGCGTCACAGAAGACCAGCAGAAGGCCTTCTGGAAATATATCGATGAAGCAGGCCCGCTGTTTGCCCAGGAAATCATCGATTATGTCAACTCGAAATACACCGGCTACATTGAAGACTACTTTGCTCCTTATACGCCTGAGCAGGTCGCGGCCAGCGACACGCTGAAGAGCGCGTTCGGCATGGTCCTCTGGGGCTTTGGTGAACTGGACGAAGAGGGTGCCTTCACGGACAGCATGGGCAACACCTATGACCTTTCCAAGGACACCGTCGACGCTCAGGTTTACTGGGAGAACATCCTGGATGCCTATGGCTACAACCTGTCCCCCGATGATGGCATCAACTATGAAAAAGCTGGTGACCTGAACATCGAAGACTACATCACCAAGATCTACTTCGAGAAGGAAGGCCGTGTCGCCGGCGGCGTCAAGAGCATCTCCGGCATCACGACCGGCAAGATGAAGAGCAGCGATGGCGTCGAGCGCGAGTATATCAAGGTCGTCATCGATGGCGTTGACCCGACCGCGATCTTCAAGTTCGGCATCGAAGTCGTTCCGTTCCATTATTATACGGACGGCTACACCGGCACGCTCAACGAAAACGGTGTTGACCTCGACAAGAAGGAGTTCATGGACTTCCTCAAGACGAAGAACGACAAGCCGATGGGCGCCGGCCCCTACATCTTCCAGGAATACAAGGACAATGTCGTGACCTTCACAGCCAACGACAACTATCTGCTTGGTTCCCCGAAGATCAAGACCTTCCGTTATCAGGAAATCTCCCTCGGCGCGGAGCTTGACTCCGTACTGACCGGAACGGTCCATTATTCCGATCCTTCCGCTTCAACCAAGATCGTCAACGATATCACAGCCGGCCAGGGCGACTACGCCAAACTGGCATACACCCTCGTCGACAATGATGGCTACGGCTACATTGGCATCCAGGGCCAGGCGGTTCCGGAATTCGAAGTCCGCAAGGCTTTGGCTCACGCGTTCAATGTCCAGCTGGCGATCGACAACTACTACGGCGAACTGGCCAGTGTCAATTACCGGACCATGACCAAGGTCCTCTGGGCTTATCCGGAAGATCCGAAGTCGCTGTATCCGTTTGACGCGACCGGTGAAACCTCCAAAAAACTGTTCGAGGACGCGGGTTACAAGTATGACTCCGCCAAGAACATCATGAGCTATCCGGACGGACACGAAAAAGCCGGACAGCAGGTCACCTTCAAGTTCACGCTGCCGTCGGAGGCTTCTGCGCATCCGGCCGGCACAATCTTCACCAACGCCCAGGAGCTGCTGGCCAAGATCGGTGTCAAGGTCGACATTGAAGTGGACACCTCCCTCCTGAACAAACTCAGCACCGCTTACGAATCTGGCATCCAGATCTGGGCGGCCGCATGGGGCGGCGGCGGTGTCGATCCGGATATGTTCCAGATCTGGTACTCCGACCCGGCCGTGAACCAGGGCACATCCGCGGCCAGAAGCGGCCTGTACTACCTGTTTGAGAACGGTTCCGACGCAGAAAAGCAGATGCTCCGTGAACTCAACGACCTGATCAACGCCGGCCGTTCGACCCTCGACACGGAAGAGCGCAAGGAAATCTACAAGAAAGCGCTCGAACTCTCCACGGGTCTTGCCGTCGAAGTCCCGACCTATCAGAGAAAGAACATGTTTGTTTACAACAAGACTGTCATCAACGGCGACACGCTCTTCAGTGGTGAGGACGTCACACCGTTCCAGAGCCCGCTGAGCTTCATCTGGAACGTCGAGCTGGCAGGATGATTCCTTCCCGCTAGACTATTGAGAACGGACAAGTGCAAGGCTTGGATAGACGTTCAAGCCTTGCACTTTCCATATCATTTGACAAAATTATTTTTTGAGGCGACCTATGTGGAAATATATTGTGAAGCGCCTGCTTCTGGCCATTCTGATCCTGTTTGGTGTGTCACTCCTGATTTACATGCTGTCGATGCTGATGCCGGCAGACTACATTGACAACCAGACAGCGGCCGCATTGGCCAATGGTTCCATGACCCAGGCTGATGTCATGCGTCTGAAAGAACTTTATGGTCTGGCTGACAAGAGCTTCGGCGGTATCATCAAAAGCTATTTGAGCTGGCTATCCAGCACGATGTCCGGAGATCTCGGCTTTTCCTTCCTTTATGGCAAACCGGTCACAGCCGTGATCGCTGACTATGTCTGGATATCCTTCATCATCGCGTTTATCGCGTTTGTCCTGCAGATCATCTTCGCCATTCCCATGGGCATCCAGGCGGCAGTCCGACAATATGGTCCGTATGATTACACGGTATCCATCCTGGCGATGATCGGCACCGCGCTTCCTTCCTTTTTCCTGTCAGCACTGCTGATGAACATCTTTTCCATCAAGCTCGGGCTTTTCCCGCTCCAGGGCCTGACGACCGCGACCAAGGTGTTCGCGGCGGACGCCCGTATGGAGATATTCTTTGACAAAGCCTGGCATCTGATTTTGCCAATCATGGTCCTGACGCTTCTTTCCGTCGGCGGCCTTATGAAGTTCACCAGAACAAATATGCTCGAAGTCCTCAACTCGGACTATATCCGGACAGCCAGGGCCAAGGGCCTTTCTGAACCAGTCGTCATTTACAAGCACGCTTTCAAGAACACGATGATCCCGCTGGTCACGACGCTGTCCGGCCTGCTGCCGAGCCTGTTCGGCGGCGCGATGATCACGGAGACTGTATTCGCGATACCGGGTATCGGCTACATGGCGCTGCGGGCGACCCAGCAGGGGGACATACCCTTCATCATGGGCTACAACATGTTCCTGTCCATCTTGACCGTAACGGGCATGCTGATTTCCGACCTGATGTACATGGTCGTCGATCCGCGTGTCAAGCTATCGTGAGAGGAGGGGAACGAAATGGACAATGATTTCAATGAAAAGAATGCACAACAACAGGATAACTTGACTCCCCAATCTCAGAGCTATACGGATTCCGTTCGCGAAGAAACAGCTTTTGAACAGCATTTCAGGGTCATTTCGCCCGGTCGCATGGTGGCCAAGCGGTTCTTCCGGAGCAGCCTCTCGATCGCGGGCCTGATCATGATCATCTTCGTTTTCCTGTTTTCGCTGGTCGGCCCGTTGATTGTCAACGCGACCTGGGGCTATGGCGAACTCCAGTCGTTCAGCATCGAGCGTACGTCCGACATGGTTACAACAGCCGAATTCAAGGCTGCTGACGGCAACACATACGCCTACTACGACAAGTCGGTCACAATAGTCAATTTCAAAGCGCCGCCGTCGAAAGACCACTGGCTGGGCACGGACACTTCCGGATATGACATATTCACCCGACTGATGTACGGTGGACGGATTTCCTTGACCATCTCCTTCATCGTCATCATCATGGAAACGATCATCGGTGTCATACTCGGCGGCATCGCCGGATATTTCGGCAAATGGGCCGACTTGATGATCATGCGCGTCATCGACATCTTTGCCTGCCTGCCGGGTTTGCCGATCCTTTTGATCCTGTCCGCCACCATCAGCTCGATCGAGTCAATACCGGCCGAACATCGCATCTATTATCTCATGGGATTCCTGACGCTGCTTGGCTGGACGGGTGTCGCCCGGATCGTTCGAGGCCAGATCCTGATGCTGCGTGAGCAGGAGTACATGGTGGCCGCCGAGACCACCGGACTCAGGCCGTTTCAGAAGATATTCAAGCATCTTGTGCCCAATACGATGCCGCAGCTCATCGTCAGCGCGACTCTTGGACTGGGCGGTGTCATCCTTTATGAATCAACCCTTTCGTACCTCGGTCTCGGTGTTCCGTTTCCAAGGGCCGCCTGGGGCTCCATGATCGCACTGGCCGACCCGGCCAAAGGTCAGGAAATCCTTGCGAGTTATCCGAACATGTGGGTGCCTGCCGGTCTTCTGATCATCGTCGCGGTTCTGGGATTCAGTTTCATCGGTGACGGCCTCCGGGACGCGTTCGACCCCAGGATGAAGAGGTAGGTGCAGAATGGCCATGAAAAATCTATTCCGTAAAAAGAAGATATCAACCATTGATGACTCACAGTACCTGACGCTCCGCGAAGAGCGGATGATCAGCCGGCACAACAACCGGGTCATCAAGATGTATGAGCGCAACAAGAACCGCAAGCGAGTGGATGAGTCTGAGTATCTCACGACGATGAAGAATCCAAACAATGTCGTCGAGTTTGATGATCTCCATACATACTTTTTCACCGATGTTGGCACGACAAAAGCGGTGAACGGCGTCACATTCGACATCCCGCAAGGAGCCACGGTCGGGGTGGTCGGGGAGTCCGGCTGCGGCAAGTCCGTGACCAGCCTGTCCCTGATGCAGCTGGTACAGGCACCGCAAGGCCAGATTGTCAGCGGCAATATCCGCTATCAGGCCCTGGATGGCAAGTGCTACGAGATCACCAAGATGCCCAAGAGCGAGATGCTGCGCATCCGCGGCAATGATATCGCGATGATATTCCAGGAGCCGATGACCAGCCTCAATCCCGTTTTCAAGATCGGCGAGCAGATGGACGAGGTTGTGCTGCTCCATGAAAAGGACTCGACGGCTGAATCCGCCCGGCAACGTTCGATTGACATGCTCAACCTGGTCGGGATCGCGAGGCCGGAGAAGATCTATGACAATTATCCGCACGAACTTTCAGGCGGCATGCGCCAGCGTGTCATGATCGCCATGGCGTTGTCGTGCAATCCCCGGTTGATCATCGCGGATGAGCCGACCACTGCGCTCGATGTCACGATCCAGGCCCAGATCCTCGATCTGCTTCGCGAAGTCAAGACAAAGATGAACGGCAGCATCATGCTGATCACCCATGATCTGGGCGTCATCGCCGAGATGGCCGACTTTGTTGTGGTCATGTATGCCGGCAAGATCATCGAAAAGGGAACGGTGCATGAAATATTCCATGATCCGCGCCATCCGTACACCATCGGTCTCATGAAATCCAAGCCCAGTGTCAACAAAGAAGTGGATCGTCTGTACAGTATACCTGGACAGGTGCCCAACCCGATCAACATGCCTGACAACTGCTATTTCTACAATCGATGTGAAAGGCATTTCGACAAGTGTCTCGGCCCGTATCCCGACATGATACAGTTTTCGCCGACCCATTTCGCGGCATGCTACCTCTATGAGAACACGGAAAACACCGACACCTTTAAAGGGCCGGAATTGTAAAAGGAGCAGCAGCAGAGCATCTTATGGAAAATGATAACATCCTCGTTGTTTCCAATCTGAAAAAATACTATCCCCTGTCAAAGTTCACCCTTGGGAAGGGCAAGGCATTTGTCAAGGCTGTCGACGACGTGTCTTTCTCGATCAAGCAAGGAACCACCATGGGCCTTGTCGGTGAATCCGGCTGTGGCAAGACCACCGTTGGGAGAACCATTCTCCGCCTTCATGATGTGACTGGCGGTCAGGTGCTTTTTGATGGCAAAAACCTCGCGAAACTGAAAAAGCGCGATTTGCGCAGACTTCGTCCGCAGATGCAGATGATATTCCAGGATCCATACTCGAGCCTGTCTCCGCGATTGCCGGTCGGTGAAATCATCGGGGAAGCAGTCAGGGAGCACAAAATCGTGCCAAAGGAACAATACCGCTCATACATCCTCAAGGTGATGAGCGACTGCGGACTCCAGCCCCAGTATTTTTACCGCTATCCGCATGAGTTCTCGGGTGGGCAGCGCCAGCGCATCAGCATCGCGCGGGCCGTGGCCTTGAACCCGCGATTCATCATCTGCGACGAACCCCTGAGTGCGCTCGATGTCTCGATCCAGGCCCAGATCATCAACCTGATGAAGGACCTGCAGGACCAGTTCGGGTATACGTATCTGTTCATTTCACATGACCTGTCCGTCGTCGAGCACATCTCCGACACCATTGGTGTCATGTACCTAGGCAGCATTGTAGAAATGGGGGACAAGAAGAAAATCTTCTCCAATCCGATGCACCCTTACACGCAAGCGCTTTTGTCAGCCGTTCCGGTTTCAGATCCGGATGTCAAAATGAACCGGATTGTCCTGACCGGCGAAATGCCAAGCCCGGTCAATCCGCCCTCCGGCTGCAAATTCCGTACGCGTTGCCGTCATGCCATGCCGATTTGCGCTGAAAAAACACCGGTGTTCAAGGCTTATGAAGAGGAACATCAAGTGGCGTGCCATTTGTTCCCTCAGGATTGACCAGCACGCAGCGCAGCTAGATGACAGGTGGACATGGACCAGAATCAAAAGGACCGGAAACATAAGAAGAAGAAGTCACGAGAAGATTTCCAGGACGATGGACACGTGATTGCCAACATGAATATCGAAGGCATGCCGCGCTCATTCGTGAGACGACGTGCTTTCGATGAATTTGGCGAAAAGCAGGAGAAAAAAGACGTTGTCAAACTGGATAAACGCGAACACCTGGCTGTCATGATCGGTATCATCACATCGTATGTGCTTTACGGTCTCGTCTTTTTTGGCGCTCTGGCACTGCTGATCTGGTTTGCCATCACCCATTGGTTCAAGTAGCACCATGTGCAAGGCAGGTCGATCTGGATGAAAGCGCATATCTATCCTGGCCGGCCGGAACCGCCGGATTGGAACAATATCGATTGCCTTCAGCAAAACCGCATGCCTCCGCATGCCTATCTGATCCAGTTTCCGGACTTTGCCAACTGCATGCACGCACGGTCCGGCAATCAGCGGCATGTCTCACCGTATGTGGTCATGCTCAGTGGAACCTGGCAATTCATATCCTATCCGAGCATCAACCGGTTACCGGAAAATTTCCTGTCCTTGCGAGCCGGATTTCATCCTGTGTCGGTACCTTTTTGCTGGCCTTATCCGGGAACGGGCGATGAGATTTCCGAAGGTGAACGGTTTCCATTTCCAATTGTGCTTCCCCGGGTGCCGGATGATGTGCCGGTCGGCATCTACCGTCGACTGGTGAAACTGCCGCTTCTGCTTGGCGGACTGCGCAAACGCATGGTCTTCCAGGGCGTCAGCGGCGCATTCCATCTTTATGTCAACGGGAAAGTGGCCGGCTACAGCAGGGGCGGATTTTTGCCCATCGAGTTTGACATCACGAACCTGCTGCATGATGGGGACAACGAACTGTTGGTCCTGGTCTATGGACACCATGCGGGCAGTTATCTGGACAACCATGAAAATCCGCGCATGATCGGCATTTTCAGAGATGTATACATCGAAGCCGTTCCGTCTGTAACCGTCTATGACAGCCAGATCCGGACTCTGTCATTTGATGGAGGGGAGACGTGGCGACTGGAAATGTTCATCGACCTGATATCCTATCGAATCTCGACAGAAAGTCCTCAGGTCCGGATCCGTCTTTATGACGAGGATTCCCTGATCCATGACGCGCATTCTCGTGTTTCGCTGAAGCCGGGCTCGGAAGAATGGCACGCCTCGCCCGTACAGGCCGTCGCGCATGTCCACCTTGCGACCGAACTGACCGGAATCGAGCCGTGGACAGCGGAGACGCCAAAACTGTACCAGCTTTTCATTTCGGTCGAGGATAGACAAGGGCGTGAGCTTTCCTGTGTCTGCCAGACCATCGGGTTCAGGGAAGTCCATCTTGACCACGGTCGGCTGCGTCTCAACGGCGTCATCATCCAGTTGCTCGCGGCTCGGCGGTCGACACATCACCCACAAAAAGGCCGAGTGATCACTATTGATGACATGATAGCCGAAATCCGGCAGATGAAGCGCTTGAATATCAACACCATCCTGACAACCCATGAGCCGGTCGATCCGATCTATCTGGAACTTTGTGACATCTATGGGCTCTATGTCCTGCCTGAGGCGGAATGCGTGTTGCCAAGGGACCAGCAAGGGGTCTGCCTGGAAAATGACCTGATGTTCAGACCCGTTTTTCTGGACAAGGCAGAACATCTGGTTAAAACGGGCAAAAACCATCCAAGCGTCCTGTGCTGGTCAATGGCGGGTGAAGGATTGTCCGGACAGAACCATGAGGCCATGCGACAGCTTGTCCAGACGCTGGATTCAACGCGGCCTGTTCTCATCGGACTCCCGACTCTTGATGTACCGCATTCGCTGCCACGGTCCAATCTCTGCTTCCAACAGCATCCTGTGTCAGATCTCCCGATCAACCTGAAGGAATTGTCCCAGCACTACCAGCCGATCCAGATGGAAGCGATTGACGCGGAAAATGGCGCGTTCATCCTGGTCAATCGACGGTGTTTCACCCATGCCGGTGATCTTTCGGCGCGATTCTCGGTTCTCCGGGACGGCCTCGAGGTGCTGCAGGGCGTTCTGGACAACCTTCGCATCGAACCGGGTGATCGTCGATTCATCGAGATCCCATATGGTGATCTGAAATTTGATGATGGCAGTGAATACTACTTGCGCATCACATTTGAGCTGACTGAACCAAACATATTCGCACCGGCCGGTCACGTGGTCGGGTTTCATGAGTTTTCGTTGATGTCCGGACGTACGGACATCAAGATGGTGAGACCATTTTCTTCGGGCACGCGACTGCGATTGGAACGGGATCGGCATGTTTCCATCCTTTCCGGCAGCCGGTTTTACCAGATCTTCAACCATATGACAGGCACGTTCGACGCCTGTCGTTATGGTGAAAAAGAACTGTTCTGCGCGTTGATGCCTTCAACTTATGCCGGACCACACCCCCTGTCGGCCGGACCAAGGGCTTATCTGGCATTTGGGCCGGGCACAAATCCGAATTTGCCGGGCATGTCTGGTCAGGACCTGTTTGATCCGCGCCGGTTCCATCATCTGACGCAATCCATCGAAACTGCCTGTGACGGTCTTGGCGCGGTCATCGAGTCAGTCTCATGGCTGGCATCGATCGGCCGAAAACCGTCGTTCAAGGTGATCAGCCGGTATGAGATGAATCCACAGGGTGTCATCCGGCTGTTTTTCCAGGTTCACTCGGTCGGGCCATTACCGGTGCAGCCATCCCGTATTGGCATCCGCATGTTCCTGAGGTCGGAATTCACACAGGCGGCTTACTATGGCAAAGGACCGCATGCCGGAGACCGGTTCCACTGTCTGAGCCAGCAGACAGGGATTCATCGACTGACCGTCGCGCCTGTTCGAGAAACGCTGACCGACCGGCCGCAAAGCGAGTCCCATTTATCGGTCCGATACCTGAAACTTCAGGATGAACAAGGCTTCGGCGTCCTGATCACGGGCGATCGCCCTTTCTGCTTCTCGGCCAGACCTCATTTTGCCGAGGATCTGGTAGAAGCCACGATCGGGTCAGCATTGCCGACACGTCCTTTCGTTGAAGTGATTCTTGACGAGGAGATTGCCGAAAGCAGAACATCACCGAATAGCGTTTCCTTTTCCATGTCCTACACACTGACCCCCATTGTCAGTTAAGCGCAGCGCCAAATGTGAAAAAGCCTGAGACCTTACAGCCTCAGGCTTTTTCATGTGGCAGGGGAGACGCGATTCGAACACGCAACCCGCGGTTTTGGAGACCGCTGCTCTACCGTTGAGCCACTCCCCTTTGTCGCGAAGACAATCTTACCATCCGGTTCAGACGCTGTCAACGCCGGCTCGTCCAGAATGCCCGCGATGTTTGCATGTCAGAAGCAGGAATGGTATCATTTTCTTTGATTCAAGTGAATTCTGTCTCGCTCGACGGGACGCCGATGTGAGGTAATCCATGCAGCTCGCACTCATCGGAACAGGCAACATGGGCCGTGCGATCCTGGAGGGCGTCATCCGCCACCAGATCGCCCTCCCCGAAGAGATTTCCCTGTTCGACACGGATATGGAAAAATCAGCTGGACTGGCTGCTCGCACAGGCGCAATACCGTGTGACTCCGCTGCCCAGGCAGTCAAAGACGCGCGAGTGATCATCCTGGCCACCAAGCCTGATGCGTGTGCCCGGGCGTTGGCGCCAGTCAAAAGCACCTTTCGTGAAGGACAGGTGCTGGTGTCGATTGCCGCAGGCCTGACGTTGTCCAATCTCAGGCATCTGGCCGGATCGGCGCCTGATCTGGTGAGAGCCATGCCAAACACCCCGGCCCTGGTTGGATGCGGGACAACGGCTCTAGCACTGGAAAGGGATGACAATGCTGTCCGTGAAACCATCGGCGCGATTTTCGCTGGACTGGGGGATGTCCACTTTGTACCCGAGAAGTTGATGGACGCCGTCACCGGCCTGTCCGGAAGCGGACCGGCTTTCATGATGCTGGTGATCGAGGCGATGGCAGATGCGGGCGTCTACATGGGACTGCCGCGTGACCTTGCCTTGAGCCTGGCGGCCAAAACAATGGAAGGTTCGGCGAAACTGTGCCTGGACACCCGCCAGCATCCGGGCGTCCTGAAAGACCAGGTCTGTTCACCGGGCGGCACAACCATCGAGGGGGTCCGTGCGCTGGAGGAGGGTGGCCTGAGGGCCACGATCATGGCGGCGGTCACGGCGGCATCGGAAAAATCGGCGCAGATGCGCAACGCATCCTCGAGCACCCATGCGCAGTCGATTGATGAAAGTGACCATGGGTGACACAAGCGACCGGCCAGCCCCGACGCGACCCGAGGTCACGATCTATACGGACGGTGCCTGCTCGGGGAATCCCGGCCCCGGCGGATGGGCCGCCATCCTCATGGCCGGCGGCATGACCAAGGAGATTTCCGGCAGCGATCCGGCGACGACCAACAACCGCATGGAACTGACGGCAGCCATCGAAGCGCTTCGCCAGCTCAAACGGCCTTGCCGGGTCCTGTTGTACAGCGACAGTGCCTATCTGGTGTCCGCGTTCAATCAGGGCTGGCTGATGAACTGGCAGGTCAATGGCTGGAAAAACGCCGCCAAGGATCCCGTCAGCAATATGGATTTGTGGCAGACGCTGCTCAACCTGTCCAGTGAGCATCAGGTGACCTGGATCAAGGTGAAGGGCCATGCCCAGAATCCGTACAACAACCGTTGCGATGAGCTGGCGGTCGACGAAATCCGCAAATTGCGCGTTCGCCAGGAGGAAGCATGAACTCCTTTTTCACCGAAAAGACCATCGATCGCAAGACGATTTTTGAAGGGCGCGTCTTCACGGTCCATCTCGATACGGTTGAACTGCATGATGGAACGATCGCCCGGCGCGAACTTGTGCGGCATCATGGCGGTGCCTGCATGGTCGCGATTGATGACCGTCAGAGGACTTACCTGGTACGTCAGTTCCGCAAGCCCTTCGAGCAGACCTTGCTGGAGGTTCCGGCCGGCAAACTGGAACCGGGCGAGGACCCGATGGCCTGCGCGGCCCGTGAGCTGACAGAGGAGACGGGATGGATCGCCAGAAAAGTCATCCCGCTGGGCAAAATGTATCCAACGCCCGGTTACTGCGGCGAGGTTCTATATCTGTTCCTGGGCCTTGACCTGGAGCAGGGGATCGCCCGATTGGACGAGGGGGAGTACCTCGATGTCGTGGAACTCCCGTTTTCCGAGGCGCTGGCGATGAGCGACCGCGGGGAGCTCCCGGACGCTAAAACCCAGATGGCGCTTGTCAAAGCCCAACGTTATCTGGAAGCGAACAGCGACCCGACCGGACATGAGTGAAAGGCAGGGAACATAGCAGAGATGCCGGACAAAACCAGCCACAGACGTGAAATAAGCGGGATCCTCTACCTGACGATGGCTGTCCTGCTGGCAGTTTCCTTTTATGTACCGTCAGCGAGGACCGGACTGCTCGGGAAGGCCCTGACCACCGCCGGACATGGACTGATCGGTCTGAGCGCGTATGCGCTGCCCGCGCTTTTCCTGTACATGGCCATTGAACGATTCCTGGCCACGCATCCCCGGATGACATCGGAACGATTCCGCTACATTTTGCTTCTGGTCATCTGTGTGGCCGCACTGATGCATGTCCTGACGATCGATCTGATCGCATTCCGAGCACTGGCCGAAAGCGATGCAAATGACAGGACGGCGTATCGGTCCTTGATCATCCTTTTTCAAAGTGGCGCTGATCCAGGCCTTTTCCCTGAGATCGGGAGCCTGATGTCCGGCGGACTTGTCGGCGGGCTTGTCGCGACAGCGATGGCATCCCTGACAGGTGTCACAGGCGCGGCCATCATCCTGTCCGCCTTCATCCTGACGCTCCTGGTCCTGCTGTTCAACGTGTCCTATTCCCGTGCGATCGGCAAGACGGCCGCGATGCTGTCTCAAACCGGACAACGGATGAACGAGGCGGTCCGCACCTCGGTTTCGACCTTGCGCCAGAACATCGATACAGACAAGGACCAGGCCCGGCAAAGTTACGATTTCAAAGTCGGACAGGGCTCCGGGATGGTTCGGTCGCCGGATAAAACATCTGTGAATGAATCCCGGCAGTTTGCGGAAACCGACGCGCGCGCGGCCGGCGGGTTCGCCACGGTGGGAGAGACTGACCGGACGGAACGTGTCGATACCGGGGAGGCTGCCGGTTCGTCATTCTGGAACAGCCTTTTTCATCCGAAGTCCAGATCCCGGTCTGGAATTGACAATCCGGAAACCCAAGCCACCAACCAAGCGGCTGGACACGAGGACCAGTCGATACCCACTTTTCTTCGTGACGCTGCCGCTCCCGTCGCGGCCGGAAGCACCGGTGGCTTCATTCTGGACGGAGCGGTCGATGAAGCGGATGCCGATTTCATCAACCTGATCTCCACGCAAGACCAGTCAGATGAAGATGACGTGACCGTGGACTTGCCTGCCGGTATCCGGCGGATTGACGAGAACGAGCCTTTAGCGGAAAAGGCAAAGCCCGAAGGGCCGGGTGCCACCGGAAAAGGGGAGGGGCCGGCTGATCACCGGCGACATGTCAAGGCTGACCAGATCCCGCTGCCGTACCAGCTGCCGCCGCTGCATCTTCTGAACGCGGACACGGGTCCGGGCTCCATGCATAATCAGATGGCCATCCAGGAACTCGGCCGCAAACTGGAGTCGACACTGAAAAGTTTCGGCGTCGAGGCCCGGGTGGTCAACTATACAGCCGGATCCACGATCACCCGTTTCGAACTTACACCCGGACCGGGTGTCAAAGTCAGCAGAATCGTTTCTCTGGCCGATGACATCGCGCTGAACCTGGCGGCGATGGGAGTGCGCATTGAGGCGCCTATCCCGGGCAAATCCGCGATCGGCATCGAGATCCCCAACAAGGAAACCACCGCGGTCCTGCTGCGCAGCATTCTGGAGTCACCGGAATATGCCCGCTCAAAAGCGCCCCTGACGGCCGCGCTCGGGCGTGATATCCAGGGAACCCCCATCCTGTGCGACATCGCCCGCATGCCGCATCTGCTGATCGCCGGCGCGACCGGCTCGGGCAAATCGGTCTGCATCAACACGATCCTGATGAGCATTCTTTTCCGGTGCAAGCCGGAGGATGTCCGCATGCTGATGATCGACCCGAAGGTTGTCGAACTCAGCATTTACAACGGGATACCGCATCTGCTGTCCCCCGTGGTGACGGATCCGAAAAAGGCCGCCAACACGCTTCTCTGGGCCGTCAACGAGATGGTCCGGCGCTATGGCCTGTTTGCGGAAAAATCTGTCCGGGACATCCATGGATATCAGGCGGCCGCCAAAGAATATCCGGATGAATACGAGAAAATGCCGCTGATCCTGCTGGTCATCGACGAATTGGCGGACCTGATGTCGACGGCACCCACTGAGGTGGAAGACGCCATCGCGCGATTGACCGCGATGGCGCGTGCGGCCGGCATCCACCTGATCATCGCGACCCAGCGGCCGTCAGTTGACGTCATCACAGGTGTCATCAAGGCCAACATCCCGTCCCGCATCGCGTTCGCGGTCGCCTCCCAGGTGGACTCGCGAACGATCCTCGACATGGGCGGGGCGGAAAAACTGCTCGGCAAGGGCGACATGCTCTATTTTCCGCAAAGCCTGGCCAAGCCGGTTCGGGGTCAGGGCGCCTTCGTGTCTGACACAGAAGTCGAGAAAGTGCTGGCCTTCATCAAGAGCAACCATACGGACGGCTATGATGCCACGATCACCGAGGCGATCATGGCATCGACCGGCAATGTGGCAAAAAATGGTGACAACGCCGAGCAGGACGAATTGCTGCCAAACGCGGCGGAAATAGTCGTCGAAGCCGGTTATGCCTCGGTCTCGCTGCTGCAGCGCCGGATGAACGTCGGTTATCCAAGGGCGGCGCGCCTCATCGACCGCATGCAGGAAAAAGGCTATGTCGGCCCGTTCGAAGGCAGTAAGCCACGCAAAGTCCTGCTGAACGCTCAGCAGCTGATGGAACTCAAGAGCAGGGGGGAGTTATAGCGCATGGCTTTCCTGCCCGTCTGCGCCAACGACCTGGCTGATCGTGGTTGGTCTGAACTGGATTTTCTATTTATCACCGGGGACGCCTATGTTGATCACCCCTCTTTTGGCGCATCCATTCTGACACGAGTCCTGGAAGCGGAAGGATACCGGGTGGGCATCATCGCCCAGCCAGACCCTGAGGACAGGACCTGCCTGCATCGCGTGGGCCTGCCGCGTTTTGGCGTTTTTGTCTCATCCGGTGTCGTCGATTCCATGGTGAACCATTACACAGCCGCGAAGAGGAAACGTGCCGAGGACCGATACAGCCCCGGCGGCCAATCCGGAAAGCGCCCGGACAGGGCACTTATCCGGTACGGCCAGATGGTCCGGTCCCAGTTGGGCGACATACCGCTGGTGATTGGCGGCATCGAGGCCAGCCTGAGGCGATTCGCCCATTATGACTATTGGAGCGATTCCGTCCGTCAGAGCATCCTGCTGGACAGCCAGGCCGACATCCTGGTGTATGGCATGGGTGAGAAACCGATCGTCGAAGTCGCCCGGCTGCTGTCCCGGAACGCTCCCGTGGACAAGATCACCTCGTTGCGGGGCACCGCAGTCATTCGCAAGCCGGAACATTTGCCCAAAAAGGTCGCTTCTTTCATCGCTGAGGCTGAATCGGCCAATCTGCCGATCATCGAGTCCGGTGAATTTGTCTGGCTGCCGGATCTGGCAGCTGTTGCCGATGACAAGATCCTGTATGCGAAGGCGTTTCAACTTCAGCAAGCCGAACAGGATCCCGAAAACGGCCGCGTCCTCATTCAGCGCCATCGGGAGCGGTATGTCGTGCAGAACCCGCCGGTCCGGCCGATGACACCGGCGGAGATGGACCGGGTATACGCGCTGCCCTACGAGCGCCTGGCCCATCCGTCGTATCAGGAACATGGCGGCGTGCCGGCCCTGGAGGAGGTCCGTTTTTCCATCAACAGCCATCGTGGCTGCTATGGATCGTGTTCTTTCTGCGCCATCGCCTACCACCAGGGACGGATCATTCAGCATCGCACCGAAGAGTCGATCCTCCAGGAGGGGGCGCTTTTGACATCGATGCCGGATTTCAAAGGCTACATCCATGATGTCGGCGGACCGACTGCCAATTTCCATCTTCCGGCTTGTGAGAAACAGGAGCGGGGCGCGGTCTGCAAAAACCGCCTTTGCCTGACACCCGTGCCTTGCCCGAAACTCAGGGTGGATCATCAGGCCTACCTGGGCGTCCTGCGCAAACTGCGCCGCCTGCCAGGCGTCAAGAAAGTGTTCATCCGTTCGGGCATCCGATTCGATGCGCTTGTGCGGGATCCCGACACATCCGTGTTGGAGGAGATCTGCCGGCATCATGTCAGCGGTCAGCTGAAGGTCGCGCCGGAACACACGGTCAATGCCGTATTGCGATTGATGGGGAAACCGGATCACGCAGTCTATGAGCAGTTTGAGAAGCGTTATCACGATATCAATCAGCGATTGGGGTTGAAACAGTATCTGGTGCCCTACCTCATTTCCGGCCATCCCGGTTGCACCCTGGAACACGCGATCGAACTGGCGGAATACATTCGCGACCATCGGGTCATCCCGGAACAGGTCCAGGATTTTTATCCGACACCCGGCACGGTTTCGACGGCCATGTATTACACGGGCCTCGATCCGGGCTCCCTTAAGCCCGTCCATGTCCCTTCCGCCGAAGAAAAAATGCTTCAACGGGCGCTTCTGCAATTCACCAGACCCGAAAATCAGAACCTGGTCCGCACAGCCCTTGAGCTTGCAGGCCACACCGACCTGATCGGAAATCACCCGCAGGCTCTCGTCCGGCCGACTCGGCAGAAGAATCAGGTGAAAAGCAGTCGACCGACAGCCAGGACGAAACCCAAACCTTCATCCCATCAGCAACAGCCCCAATCCGGGAGGTGACAAAACCATGGCACACATGCTTCGTGGCAAAGAACTCGCTGCCGATATCCGCGAAAAGATCCGCCAGGAGATCGAACAGGCCGCCGGACGCGTCGGAAGACGACCCGGACTGGCCGTCATCCAGGTCGGCAGCGACCCGGCATCGACCGTCTATGTCAGCCATAAGCGCAAGGACTGCGCGGATGTCGGCATCCAGTCATTCGGGTACGATCTGCCCGAGGATGTGTCTCAGTCAGATCTACTCGACCTGATCGAGACACTCAACCAGGACGATCGGGTGGACGGCATCCTCTGTCAGCTGCCCCTGCCGCGACATCTGGACGAATTCGCCGTCATTTGCGCCATCGCTCCGGAAAAAGATGTCGATTGCTTCCATCCGTTCAATGTCGGTCTGCTGTCATTGGGCCGCAAAGGGATGCTGCCGTGCACCCCCGCAGGTGTCATGGCCATGATGGCTTCCGCCGGTATCGTGCTGAAGGGAAAGCAAGCCGTGATCATCGGCCGGAGCAATATCGTCGGCAAGCCGATGGCCCAATTGCTGCTGCGAGAACATGCCACGGTCACAATCGCCCATTCCAGAACGGTCGATCTGCCGGCTCTTTGCCGGACGGCCGACATCCTGGTCGCCGCCATCGGCAAACCGCGGTTTGTCACGGCAGATTTCATCAAACCGGGCGCGGTTGTCATCGATGTCGGCATCAATCGTGGCGAGGATGGTAAACTGGTCGGCGATGTCGACGAAGCGTCCGTCAAGCCGGTCGCGTCGTACCTGACCCCTGTGCCGAACGGCGTCGGCCCCATGACCCGGGCGATGCTGCTCAAGAATACGCTGACTGCTTACCTGGACCGCAACGACTCGCCATCCGGATGATGATAAAACCAAAAAAATCGCGTCAATGATAAGCATATCAACCAAGAGGGGCTATCCGCATGGACACCATCAAAACCGCTGAGATCATTTGCGTCGGCACCGAACTGCTCATGGGGCAGATCATCAACACCAACGCTGCCTTCCTGGCTCGCCAGCTGTCGGAAATCGGCATCACATCCTATTATCAGACGGTCGTCGGCGACAACCCGGCCCGCCTCTCGGCCCAGATCCGCCTGTCGGCCTCCCGTACCGACTGCGTGCTGATCACCGGCGGTTTGGGACCGACTGCGGACGACATCACGATGAGCGTGGCCGCGTCAGTTGCCGGAATTCCACTGGCCATGCATGAACCCAGCCGTCAGGCGATCCTGGGCTATCTGGCCCGTGTCGGCCGGAGGACGCTGACGGACAACAACTGGAAGCAGGCCATGCTTCCTACAGTCGGCACCATCCTGCCCAATCATAACGGGACGGCACCGGGTGCCATCATGCCATGTGTGATCGATGGTCACGCGTGTGTGCTGATCCTGACCCCCGGACCACCATCCGAGGTCATTCCGATGTTCAATGACCAGGTTCGTCCGTACCTTGAGGCGCGCGCCCCGCATTCCCTGCTGTCCCACTATGTCCGGATGGTTGGCATAGGCGAATCCAAGGCGGAGGACATGCTGAAGGATCTCATCGCGACCCAGTCGAACCCGACCATCGCTCCCTATGTGTCAGAAGGTGAGGTGGTTTTCAGGGTGACTCAGTTTCTCGACAACTCGGAAGAACCGGACCGGACCGGACCGCTTCTGGACGAGATCAGGCGACGCATGGGCCATTATATTTATGAGATCGGTCCGCGCAACATGCCTCAGGTTGTCCGGGATATCCTGCTTGATCAAGGACTGACGGTCAGTTTTGCCGAGTCGTGCACCGGCGGCCTGCTGTCAGGCGCCTTGACCGACTGGCCCGGTTCCAGCGCGGTCTTCCGCGGCGCGGTGGTTGCCTATGACAATGAAATCAAGACGAAACTCCTGCAGGTCCCGGAAGATATGCTGGTCAGGTTTGGCGCGGTCAGCGAAGAAACCGCCACCGCCATGGCCCGGGGTTGCCGCACGCTGATGGAAACCGACTACGCGGTGTCCGTGACAGGGATAGCCGGACCGGAAGGTGCCACCGCTGACAAACCGGTCGGCCTCGTCTTCATCGGGTTATCCGGTCCCAAGGACCAGCACGAAGTGATCCGCCTGAAACTCAACGGGGACCGCAACCGGATCCGCAGGGTCACGGTGCTGCAAGCCTTGAACCTTTTAAGGAGAAGGCTTCTGTCATGAACAGGCGGCAGCCGTCCGTTGACCTGAATCGCGACCGGTCAGGACATCATGGCAGTCAAGGCATCCTGTTTTCGACTGCGCTCATGATGATCGGCCTGCTGCTGAGCAAATTGTCCGGCCAGCTCCGGGAGATCCTGATCCAGCCGATCTTCGGGATCGGGGAGATATCCGATGCCTACATCATCGGGTTCATGGTGCCGGACCTGTTTTTCCAGCTTCTGGTGGGCGGTGCCATCCAGGCCGCCATCACGCCGACCCTGGCCGCGGCGATCGAACGCGGGCGGGAGAAGCGCGCCTGGAAAAGTGTCAGCATCCTGATCAATCTATCAGGGGCCTTGATGATCGGTGCTGTCCTGATCGGCATCCTGACCGCTCCATATCTCATCCCGTTGCTGAATCCCGGCAAGTCCGCCCAGACCCTGTCGCTGGCGGTGAAAGTGACTCAAGCCCTGTTCCCGCAGGTTTTCTTCATGATGATGGCCGCGCTTTGCATCGGCATCCTCAATGCGTATCGCAAGTTTTCTTCGACTTCGTTCGGACCGGTTGTCTACAATGTCTGCGTGATCATCGCCATGGCCACCCTCGGCTCGGCGACCGAAACAGGAGCCATCCGGGTCGCCACCGGTGTCATGGTGGCAGCGCTTGTCTATTTCTTATTGCAATATACGCTCGCCAGACGAGAATTCAAGAATTATGCCTTCTCGTTCGATGTCCGCGACTCAGGATTCAGAAGCCTTTATCACCGGGCTGTGCCGACGCTGATCTCCGGCTCGATCGTGCAGGTCAACACCATCATCCTCAATGGCTTTGCCAACCAGTTCGCCGGGGCCGCCACCATGCTCCGCCAGGCGACCACGACCTGGCAACTGCCCTACGGCATATTCGCTGTCGCGGTCGGCAATGTCATGCTTCCCTCATTATCACGCCATTTCGCCGCGGAGGACGACGAGGCGGCCCGCAGGCTTTTCACGCAAAGCCTGAGACGGGCCTTGTTCCTGGTCATTCCCAGTGCCACCCTGTTCTTCCTGATGCCGCAGGACACCATATCGGCCATCTTCCAGTGGACAAGCAGCTACAAGGACGACTACGCAGCCGTGACTGCCGGCATCCTTCGTTTCTACAGCATCGCGATGGTCGCCCAGACCTTCGTGTTCCTGCACAACCAGGCTTTTTACGCCCGTGGGCAGACACGCGTCACCTTGCTGAACGGCCTGGTCACCTTGATTTTGAATCTGGTTTTCTGCACGGTGCTGACCCGCTACACGAACCTGGGTGTGACCAGTTTGTCCTTGTCTTATGCGTTGACCAGCCTGTTCAGCGCGATCTTCCTATCCTCCCTCTACCGTCTGAGCCATCGCGAGGCAGTCCCGCGTGGGATGGTCCGGTTCCTGGCCCAGTCGTTCATATGCTCTCTGGCCACTGCGCTTCTGATCATATCCTTGAACGCATTGCCGGTCGATCCGGATGGAAAGTTTCTACGGCTCGCGTGGTACGGCGTGCGCGGCCTGCTCGGATTCAGTGTCTACATGCTGACGGCCATCGCGCTGGCCATGCCGGAACCCATCGCGGTCGCATCCCGTTTCTCGGGGTTTTTCAGGCGATTGAGGAAGTAGGCTGACGTGGCTTTTTCTGCAGTCCGAACCGGCTGTTGAATACACGGGATTTGTCCTGAATTGACTGGAAACAGGACGATTGGCGAGATTGACGCGCTATGCTGAAACGGATATAATTTCATCAGAATAAGAACGATTGTTCTTGATCGTTATTGGAGGTAAACATGGCGAAGGCAGAGAAAAGAGAGATCCGGCAGGCAGACGATGGCAAACGGACGGCAGCCGACAGGAACCGCGCCCTCGACGCGGCGCTGGGCCAGATTGAGAAGCAGTTTGGAAAAGGGGCGGTCATGAAGCTGGGAGAACGGGTGGAGATGCAGATTGCCAGTATCTCGACCGGCGCCCTGACCCTGGATCTTGCCCTGGGTATCGGCGGAGTCCCGCGCGGGCGCGTGGTGGAGGTGTTCGGCCCCGAGTCGTCGGGCAAGACGACCGTCGCCCTGCACATGATCGCCGAAGCTCAGAAGGACGGCGGCACGGCTGCCTTCATCGATGCCGAGCATGCGCTGGACCCGCAATACGCTGCCAAGCTGGGGGTCGATATCGACAACCTGATCGTTTCCCAGCCGGACACCGGTGAGCAGGCCCTTGAGATCACGGAAGCGCTCGTCCGCAGCGGCGCGATCGACATCATCGTGATCGACTCCGTCGCCGCGCTGGTGCCCAAGGCCGAAATTGACGGCGAAATGGGCGATTCACATGTCGGCCTGCAGGCGAGGCTCATGTCGCAGGCCCTGCGCAAACTGGCCGGCGTCATCAGCAAGTCCAGCACAGTCGCCGTGTTCATCAACCAGCTTCGTGAGAAGGTCGGCATCATGTTCGGCAACCCGGAAACGACACCCGGCGGTCGCGCTTTGAAATTCTACTCGTCTGTCCGGCTTGATGTCAGGAGAATCGAGACATTGCGCAATGGCCAGGAGGTTGTCGGTTCCAGGACCCGGGTCAAGGTGGTGAAAAACAAGGTCGCCCCGCCGTTCAAGGAAGCAGAGTTCGACATTATCTATGGTGAGGGAATCTCGCGCGAGGCTTGCATCATTGACATGGGGGTCAATCTCGACATCGTTGACAAGAGCGGTGCCTGGTTCTCCTATAATGGACAGCGAATCGGTCAGGGACGTGACAATGCCCGGCTGTTCCTGAAGGCCAACCCTGCGCTGCGCGATGAGATCGAGCTGAAAATACGTGCCACGTTCGCCCGTACGCCGGGTACCACGGAAGTTTCCCAGGATGATGATCGGGAAGAGGATATCCTTGGACTCGACCTTTGATAAAATTGACAAACGGACCCCGTCAACCGGTGACATGCGTGCTGCAGCCATTCGCTACATCGGCATCGCCAAGAAAAGCTCGGGCCAGGTGCGATTGTTCCTGACCCGTGACTATTTCGATTCGGAACAGATAGAAGCCACAGTCGCAGGACTCATCGAGGATGGCTATGTAGACGATGAACGAGTGGGTCGTCGGATCCTGCGGGAGAGACAAGCCGGCAAAGCGGAATCCAGAGCCGCATTGTGCGACCGGATGGTTCGTCAGGGCGTAGCGGTGGAGATTGCCAGGCGCCTGGCCCGGGAAAGTTCTGAAGACGTGGAGTCGGCAAGTGGACTGGTCCGTCTGCGGTTCGCGCGCGAACTGGCGCAGACCGGTCAGGATGAAACAGGAAACAAACGACGACTGTATTTGAAAATGAGCCGGTTTCTTCGATCAAGGGGATACGCGCAGGAAACCGTGCGCCGGGTGCTCCGGGAATCGATGGAAGGTATGCAGGATGACGCTGACCTGCTAGAATGAATGTTTGAAAGTGCGCCTGCGCGCTGGATACGTCTCAGGAAAGCAGGAAATAAAATGAACACATCCCGAAGTCAGACAACTCGCAAAATCGCCCTGGTATCTCTTGGATGCGCAAAAAACCTGGTAGACTCCGAGTGCATGAGCCAGATTCTCTCCGAACACGGACATGAACTGGTGACGGACCTGTCTATGGCAGAGGTCCTTGTTGTCAATACCTGCGGGTTCATCGAATCGGCCAAGCAAGAGGCGATCGAGACGATCCTCAATCTGGCCGATTACAAGAAACCGGCCGGGATGGCCGATTTCCTGATTGTCACCGGTTGCCTGGCAGAGCGCTATCGCCGCGTCCTGAAATCACAGCTTCCGGAAATTGACGCAGTCCTGGGTGTTTCTGAATATGGCCAGATCGCCCGGGCTGTCGATGATTTGTATCATCAGGATGAAATTGCCTCAATCCGCCCTGCTGAACAGATTGACCCGAGGATTTCCCATCTGCGTATCGATCGCCAACCATCCACATTCGGCCACGCCTATGTCAAAATCGCCGAGGGTTGTTCCAATCTTTGCAGTTATTGCGCGATACCGGGCATCCGGGGACCCTTCATATCCCGGCCGATTGAGGACATTGTCGCGGAAGCCGCCTGGCTTTCCACCAATGGATATGCCGAACTGATCCTGATCGCGCAGGATACGACCCGCTATGGACTTGACCGGACGGGGCGGCGTCAATTGCCGGACCTGCTGCGTGCGATCGCATCGATCGAGACCGTGCAGAAAATCCGGGTTCTGTATGTCTATGCAGACGGGATCACGGACGAATTGATCCATTGCATGGCCAATGAGCCGAAAATCATCCATTATCTGGACCTGCCGATCCAGCACGCGTCCGATACGATCCTCTCCAGGATGAATCGTCGGGATACGAACGTGAGCCTCAAGGAGACAATCGGGCGGCTGAGGGCGGCCATGCCGGACCTGGTTCTGCGTTCGACGGTCATGGTTGGCTTCCCCGGCGAGACGGCGAAGGAATTCCAGGAACTGCTTTCATTCCTTCAGGAGATCCGCTTCGAGCGGCTTGGCTGTTTTGTATTCTCCCCTGAGGAGGACACGCCGGCTTACCAGATGCATCCGCGTGTGCGACGGGATGTCGCCAGGAGAAGGGAAGAACAGGTCATGACCCTGCAGCAGAAAATCACACGGTCTTTTCACGAGCAACGGATCGGAACGGTTGTTTCTGTATTGCTTGAAGAAATAGATGAAGATGGTATATTCTACAGAGGCAGAAGTGATGCTGAAGCCCCTGAGGTTGACCCGATCATCCGGGTCGCGGCGTCCAGCGAATCGGTACAGATCGGCACAATCGTGCCGGTGCGGATTCTGACTGTGTCCGACTACGAAATGACAGGAGAGACTGTTCTGTGAATCTGCCGACCAAGCTGACTGTCCTGAGGATTGTGCTGGTGCCATTCATTCTGGCCTTTCTATTGCCTGTTCCGTTCATGTCCTCGGTTTTTGCCCGGTGGAACCACTTCGTGACTGAGTTCGGACACTATTTCGCGGCACTTCTGTTTGTGATCGCATCGGTGACCGATCTCCTCGATGGCCGCATCGCGCGCAGTCGAGGGCTGGTGACCAATCTTGGGAAATTCCTCGACCCGATCGCGGACAAGATGCTTGTGATCTCCGTCCTCATCGTTCTGGTCCAGACCCGGCGCATCCATTCGATGATCGCGATCATCATCATCATCCGAGAGTTTGTCGTGACCGGTATCCGGCTGATCGCATCCGACCGGGGCAAAGTGATCGCCGCCAGCAATCTGGGCAAGACGAAAACCGTGCTTCAGATGATTGCCATCACGTACATGATGCTTGAAAAGACAATTCTTGCCATGACCGATCCTTTGGTCCATCCATCGCTGGTGATCGGACTTGGGGATGTGGCAATGGCTGCGGCTGTGGTGGTCACGATCTATTCCGGTTATGATTATGTAGCCAAAAACATGTATTTTCTGAAAGACTCAAAATAAAAATAAGGTTCTATTGACAATCTCTTGATTATCAAATAAAAATAGGTTATGTTGTACCCTGATCTAATCATAAATTAAGATTTGTCCATATTTAGGAGGTTTTACGGATGTCAAGCGATCATGTTTTTGAAAGTGTGCAGAAAATTCTCGTCGACCAGTTGGGTGTCGATGAGGAACTCGTTACCATGGAAGCCAACTTTATTGATGATCTCAACGCAGACTCTCTCGATATAGTGGAATTGGTCATGGCGATGGAACAGGAATTCAATATTTCGATTCCAGACGAAGAAGCCGAGCGGATCAAGTCCGTTGGCGACGCGGTTGACTTTATCAAAGCCAATCAATAAAACAAAAAAGCTCCGCGAGGGGCTTTTTTCTCGCCGGAGGTCACATGTCGAGCGTATCAATCCCGGGGATCGAACAATTGATGGCCAGGATCGGCTACCGGTTCAGGGACGAGTCCCTGCTCGTTGAAGCCCTGACCCACTCCACCTATGCATACGAGACGCGTTCCAAATCGATCATGGACAATGAACGACTGGAATTTCTCGGGGATGCTGTACTGGATCTGGTGATCAGCGATTTCCTTTTTCTAGATCCGGCCCAGTTTGCCGAAGGGTACATGACCAAGACACGGGCTCTGGTCGTATGCGAAGCAACCTTGGCTGAAGTGGCCAAGGCGATCAGCCTGGGCGACTATCTGCGGCTGGGAAAGGGTGAGGACGCGACCGGTGGGCGAAACAAGCCATCCAATCTGGCCAATGCGGTGGAAGCTGTCATCGGAGGCGCTTATCAGGACGGCGGCCTTGAAACAGCCGTCCAGATTGTGAGGCACCTGCTCGAGCCGCATTTGATGAAGGCATTATCCGGAAACATTGTCTATGATTACAAAAGCCGGTTGATCGAGATGGTGCAGAGCAGCAGAAGCAATAATTCGCTCAAATTCACGATTCTCAACGAGGAAGGACCTGTTCACGAACGGCAGTTCACCGCCGGTGTCGTCTTCAATGATGTCTTGATAGGCGAGGGGATCGGAAGCAGCAAAAAGGAAGCAGAGCAGAAGGCCGCCCAGGCCGCCCTCCGACTTTTGACCTGTGACCGGCGGAAATGCTGGCTTGACGAAGAAGGTCCGAGTGACTCAAACAAAGGGCTATCCTCGAAAAGCACAATGTAAATGATTGGCCATCAACAATCTGGCTACCCCGGCTGATTGTGTTATAATGTTGTGGATCAGCACCACGGGGGTTCATTCATGTACTTGAAAACGCTCGAGATTCAAGGATTCAAATCCTTCCCGGAGCGAACTGTCATAGAGTTCCACCAAGGCGTCACAGCCATCATCGGACCCAATGGAAGCGGCAAGTCAAATGTGACTGATGCGATCCGATGGGTTCTTGGTGAGCAAAGCGTCCGTACGCTACGCGGATCACGCATGGAGGATGTCATTTTCACTGGCACGCAATCTCGACGGGCCATGAGTTTTGCTGAAGTCACGATGGTGATTGACAACCAGGATGGCAAGCTCCCGATCGATTATTCAGAATTGTCTGTCACCCGACGGCTTTATCGGTCCGGTGAAAGTGAGTACTACCTGAATAAAACGCTATGCCGGCTCAAAGACATCACCAGTATTTTCATGGATACGGGACTGGGCCGCGATGGCTACTCCATCGTGGGTCAGGGACGGGTGGACGATATCCTGAGCAATCGTTCGGAAGACCGGCGCAAAATATTCGAAGAAGCATCCGGAATTGTCAAGTTCAAGACGCGCAAGGAGGAATCCGAGCGGAAACTGGAGAATACGCGGCAGAACCTGCTACGGATCAACGACATCATCGACGAATTGTCTTCACGGATCGAGCCATTATCTGAACAGGCCGCGACGGCAAGGCAGTACCTCAAGCTGCACGAACAGCTCAAGGACCTTGAAATCGCCTTGCTGCTCCACCATATCGACCAGCATGAAGAGAAGCGTCGTGAACAATCTGTCGAGCGTGACCAGGCGCAGGCTGACCTGAATGTGGAAAACGAACGGATGGCCATGCTTCGCGAACGACATGCGCGATTGAATGAAGAGAGCCAGACCTTGTCCGCCTCGCTTGAAGCGTCCCGGTTGCGATTTTCCCAGATCAGCCAGTCCATTACGGAGGAAAATGGCCGGATGCTGCGGGATTCAGACCGGATCGAGCAGATCCGGGTCCAGATCGCCGAAAGCGAATCCGAGCAGACCGATATCGATCGTCTGATGACCGATCTCGATCTGGAACTGGCTGACAAGCAGAAACGGGCTGATCGTCTTCGTGCACAGTCCGAACAGTACGGATCACGGCTGGCGCAGGCTCAGGCTGAAATGGACCGGATCATCCAGTCGCTTGACCAGAAGGGGAAACAGGTCGAATCATTCAAATCCGAACTCGACCAGCTGCTGGACAAGTTGTACGATCAAAGGGGAAAAGCCCAGCAGACCCGTGGTCAGGCCCATCTGGTCGAATCCCGCCAGAAAGCCATGCGTTTGGAACAAGCGTCATTGATCAGTGATACGGATCGGAACAGACTCCAGATTGAGGAGGCTGAAGCCGATTTGAAGAAAGTGACGCTTCAGATTCAGGAACTGGGTGAGCATAGTGTCCAGATTCGCGAACGGCTCAAGGAGGAACAGCAAAGGGTTCAGGCAATCGGGCAACAGATTGCCAATGATCAGCAGAACCTGAACAACAGCCAATACCGGCTCAAGACGCTGCAGGAGCTTGAGCGCAACCGGGAGGGCTACAGTGAACCGGTCCGCCGCATCATGCAGGAAGCCTCGAATGAAGCCGGGTCCGGAAAACAGGACGCACTCCCTTTCGGGCAAGGCATTCGCGGCACTCTGGCCGACCTGATCCGGGTGGAACAGCAATACGAACTCGCGATCGAGACCGCGCTCGGACCGGCTTTGCAGAACATTGTCACCCAGGATGAGCAGACGGCCTCCCGTCTGATCGAATGGCTCAAGGAAAACCGCCATGGGCGGGCGACTTTCCTGCCCATTTCCACCATTCGTGGACGCAGCCTGGAGGCTGACACCTGGCGGACCGTGAGTCAAGCACCGGGGTTTATCGCGATCGCATCGGACCTGGTCCGGACAGAGGACGACCTCAAGCCCATCGTTTCTTCTCTGCTAGGCCGGGTGATCATCGTTTCAGACATTGACCACGCGGTCGCGATCGCGCGGCGAATCGGTCACAGCTGTCGCATCGTCACGCTTGAAGGCGATGTCATGAACCCCGGCGGTTCCATGACCGGCGGATACAGCCGCAAAGGGTCTGGTGGCATGCTTGGCCGGGCACGCGAGATCGAGACTTTGGACAGCCGGATCATCAAGTTGAAAAAAGGGCTTGAAGACCTGAAGGCAAATCTGGCAAATCAGGAAAGGGCGGCTTCGGATACAGCCCGGCAGCTGGTCAGGCTGGATCAGGAGACAACAGCGCTTGAACACACCCGGATCCGTTTCGAGTCTGTCCTCAAATCGCTCGAAGGGGATCAGGCGCGTATCCGATCCCGCCGCGACATGATGGACGCGGACATGAACCAGCTGGATGAACAGAGAAAAGGCCTGATCAGCGAAGCTGATGCGCTGGACCAGGCCAATGACGTGATTGAAAACCGGATTGCCGATTTGAAAGCGCAAATCACCCAGGTCGAAAGCAGCAGCAAGGAAGAACAGGATCAGCGAGATGATGTACGGGAAACAGTTTCCGAATTGCGCGTATCCTTGCATTCCATCGAGGAATCCTTGCAGGCGGCGCTGGAGGTGACCACCCGGATTGAATCGGAACGTCAAAGTCATGTTGACCGCCGTCGGCGTCGGGCTGACGATCGTGCACGCATGGAACAGGAGATCGAACGGCTGACGGCCGACATGGACCAGGTTGGCCTGCTGGTCGAGCAATTGACCGAAAAGGGACGGCTCGAAAGTGAAAAAGGGGAAGGCCTGGCGGCTGAACTGGAACGGATCGAGAATCAGCGGACCGCGTTTTTTGATGATCTTGAGTCAGCTTCCGTCAGGATATCGGCCCTTCAAGCGGAGATCGGTCGGATCGAAGCCCGGATGGGCAAGACAGAAACCATGCTCGATGAGGCAAAAAACCGGCTTTGGGAAGCCTATGAGCTGACAGCCGACCAGGCCGGTGATTATCGCAAGCCGATCGCGAACATGGGCGAATCCGGCCGGGACGTGTCAAGGCTCAAGTCAGAATTGAGAAGCCTTGGCCCAGTCAACGTCGCAGCTATAGAGGAATATGAACAAGTCAGCGAAAGAAACCGTTTTCTGATCCGGCAGCGGGATGACATCGAAGCGGCCGCCCATGATCTTGACGCGGTGATCGCGGATATGACGACAGCCATGAAACGCCAGTTCATTGATCATTTCAGGCGGATCAACGAAAATTTCCAGATTGTCTTCACGGAGCTGTTTGGCGGCGGGGCTGCTGAACTCAATTTGGAGGACGAGCAGGATGTCCTGAACTGCGGGATCGAAATCAAAGCCCAGCCACCCGGCAAGAAACTGCAGAACATGATGCTGCTTTCAGGCGGCGAACGGTGCCTGACCGCGATCGCGCTGCTGTTCGCGATCCTCAAGCTGCGACCGACGCCGTTTTGCGTACTAGACGAGGTGGAGGCAGCGCTCGATGACGCCAATGTCTTCCGTTTCACCGAATATGTTCGCCGTTATGCGGATGATGCCCAGTTCATTCTGGTGACACACCGCAAAGGAACCATGGAGGCAGCTGACCGTCTTTACGGGGTGACCATGCAGGAAAAAGGCATATCCCGAATCCTGTCCATGCAGTTGGGAGACTGAACGAATCCATGTCAGTCAAAAATGAGGTAGAGAATGGGAATATTTGACACTTTCAAAAGAGGACTCCAGAAAACCCGCGAAGCACTGGCCGGTGGGTTCAACCGAATAGCCGCCAGCATGGGCATTTTTGATGACGACATGCTGGATGACCTTGAGATTCTGCTGATCCAGGCAGACATCGGCGCGGCAAACGCCGCAACGATCATGAAAGCGATCCGCCAGCAGATCAAGGCCACTGGAGATGCCTCACGGGAAGCGGTCCTGGAAGAACTTCGACGTCAAATGCTCCAGATCCTCGGGCCGGACCACAAACTCGAGATCAGGCCCGGAACCCTGACCATCCTTCTGATGGTGGGGGTGAATGGAACCGGCAAGACAACGACTGCCGGAAAACTGTGCGCCCGCTTCAAAAGCCAGGGGCTCAAGGTGATCATGGGCGCGGCCGACACCTTCCGGGCCGCGGCCATCGAACAGCTTTCCATCTGGGGAGAACGGACCGGGACGATGGTGATCGCTCATGCCGAGGGATCGGATCCAGCCGCGGTTGTCTTTGACGCGATCCAGTCCGCGAAGGCCAGGAAAGCGGACGTGCTGATTCTCGATACAGCCGGCAGACTGCACAACAAAGGCAACTTGATGGACGAACTGGGCAAGATCCGGCGCATCATCGCACGGGAAGCGCCCGACGCCCGCTGCGAAACGTTGCTGGTCATCGATGCCACCACCGGTCAGAACGCGGTGGTGCAGGCCAAGGTGTTCCAGGAAGTGGCTGATGTCACCGGCCTGGTCATCACCAAACTGGATGGCAACGCCAAAGGCGGTGTCGCGGTCGCTGTTGCGGCTGAGACAAAGATGCCGATCTATCTGGCCGGACTTGGGGAAAAGATTGAAGACCTGACTGATTTTGAAGGATTTTCGTTTGTCCAGTCCCTGCTGCCCGAAAATTGAAAGTGTGTTTTCCCACCGATATCAGCACCATCGTCGGAGTGTCAAGCATTTATACTTGACAGAACGCACTTGTTCCCGTATCATGGCAGACATGTCAGAACACGGTAACATGTCAGACCGAACGCTCAGCCTGATCCTGCTGGATCTTTACGGCTCCCTCCTGACCGACAGGAGCAGGGACATCCTTGACCTGTATCTGTCCGAGGACCTGTCTTTGGCTGAAATCGCGGAAAATCTCCGGATATCCCGTCAGGGCGTGCATGATGTGATATCGCGGGGCCTGACTGCCCTGCAGGATCATGAATCCCGCCTTCAGCTGATGCATCGACGCGCGCTTGCCCGGCAGGCCATCGATCAAGCCCGGCAGGCCATCGACCGCGGTGACCTCGCAACAGCGACAGAACAGCTAGACACATTGACCGAACTGCTTTAGGAGGACCCATGGCCCTTTTTGAAGGACTATCATCCAGACTGGCCCAGATCACGGCCAAGATGCGCGGCAAAACGCGAGTCACGGAACAAGACATCAAGGACATGATGCGGGAGATCCGTCTCTCGCTTCTTGAAGCGGATGTCAATTACCAGGTGGTCAAAGAGCTGGTTGCCGAGATCTCCGAGCGCAGCAAGGGCGCGGATGTCATGGAAAGCCTGACGCCCGGCCAGCAGGTCGTCAAGATTGTCCATGAGTCGTTGATCGACATTCTCGGCCAGACCAACAGTAAAATCGCGGTGTCCCCTTCGGGATTCACCGTGATCATGCTCTATGGTCTGCAAGGTGCCGGCAAAACGACCACAGCGGCCAAACTTGCCCTGATGCTTCGGAAAAAGGGCAAGAAGCCCATGCTGACCTCTGTCGACACCCATCGCCCCGCTGCCGCCCTGCAACTGCAGGTTCTGGCCGACAAGATCCAGGTGCCGTGCTTCATTGAACCAGAGGAGCGTGACGCCAGGACTCTGGCTGAAAAGGCGGTGGGTCGTGCCCGTTACATGCTGTGCGACACGCTGATTGTCGACACGGCCGGTCGCATGACTGTCGATGCCGACATGATGGGGGAACTGAAAGATATCGGCGCGGTGGTCAAGCCAACGGAAAAACTGCTGGTCGTCGATGCCATGATCGGCCAGGAGGCTGTCAACGTCGCGCTCCAGTTTGACAAGGAGATCGGCCTGGACGGCTTCATCATGACCAAGCTCGACGGCGACGCGCGCGGCGGTGCCGCCTTGTCGATCCGCCGGATGACAGGCAAGCCGATCAAGCTGATCTGTGTCGGCGAAAAGGTCGAGGATATCGAGGAATTCTTTCCTGACCGCATGGCTTCACGCATCCTCGGCATGGGCGATGTCCTCACCCTGATCGAGAAAGCCAGTGCGGCGCTTGATGAAAAAAAGGCCATCGACGCGATGGAGCGGCTTCGCAAGAACCAGTTCACGCTGGAGGACATGCTGTCGCAGTTCGAAGAGGTCCGGAAGATGGGTTCCATCAAGGACATGCTCGGCATGCTGCCCGGCATGGCGAACAAACCGATCAACGACAAGGACATCGACGAACGGGCTGTTGACCGGAGCATGGCCATCATCCGTTCCATGACCCGCCGGGAACGGCAAAACCCGTCCTTGCTCAACGCCAGCCGCAGAAAACGGATCGCGACCGGCTCGGGAACGACCGTGCAGGATGTCAACCGCCTCGTGCGACAATTCGAGGATACCCAGAAACTGATGAAACAGTTTGGCAGCATGACCAAAGGGAAGAGCCGTGGACTCGGTCTTGGCAAACGGGGTTTTCCGTTCTGATCCCTTTTTCGTCATAGAATCATGATTCAACTATTCAAGGAGGAACCATCCCATGGCAGTCAAGATTCGTCTCAAGAGAATCGGTGCGAAGAAAGCACCCTATTACCGCGTGGTCGTCGCTGATTCGCGTTTCCCGCGTGACGGTCGCTTTATCGAGGAGATCGGCACCTACAACCCATTGACCGATCCGGCGACCGTCCAGATCGATGCGGAAGCCGCGAAAAAATGGATCGGCAATGGCGCCCAGCCAACCGACACCGTCCGTTCGCTGCTGAAGAAAACCGGCGTCCTCTGAGCGACAGGAGGCTATTATGAAAGAACTTCTTGCGACAATCGTCCGTCCGCTGGTCAGCGACCCGGATTCGATCGCCATCACCCAGCAGGACCTGGGCCACACAGTCATTTTGCAACTGCGTGTCGCACCGGAAGACATGGGCAAAGTCATCGGCAAACAAGGCCGACGTGCCCAGGCGATCCGGGCCCTGGTCAAGGCCAAGGCCTTGCGGCTTGGTAAAAAGGTGGTTGTCGACATTGTCTGACAGCCACAGGATCGATCGGGACAGGACAGACCCGCTGCCGTTCCTTGATATCGGTCGGATCACCGCGCCGCACGGAATCAGTGGCGAAGTCCGTGTATTTCCCTTGACGGACCGTCTGGATCGGTTTGACCATCTGTCAGAATGCTTTCTGACTTCACCGGACAGCCAGACACGCCGGCCGGTTCGCATCATGAGCGTCAGGCCGAATCCGCCCCAGTTGCTGGTCCGGCTGGAGGGACTCGAGGATCGTGACCAGGCCGAACGCCTGCGTGGCTGGTATCTGTCAGTCGACCGGGCACATGCGATCAAACTGCCGGAAGGCAGCCATTTCATCTGCGACCTGATTGGCCTGACGGTGGTCGACACGCAGCATGGCGTGCTCGGCAAACTGTCGGATGTGCTTCAGAACATGGCGCATGACGTGTATGTCGTCGCTTTGCCGGGTCAGCCGGACCTGCTCTTTCCTGCCCTGAAGCGCGTCATTCACCGGATCGACCTGTCAGAAGGGCTGATGGAAGTCACCCTGCCTGACGGACTGTATGAGATATACCGATGAAAGTCACCGTTTTGACCCTTTTCCCGGACATGATCCAGCAGGCTGTCGGCACCAGCATCACCGGCCGTGCCTTGTCTTCCGGTCTTTTTGAACTGGAGACCGTGGATATCCGGGATCACGCGATCAACGACTACGGCAAGGTGGATGACTATTGTTTCGGGGGCGGAACCGGCATGCTGATGATGTGCCAGCCCATCCATGATGCGCACCAGTCGGCTCTCGAGAGAAGTCCCGGCCCGAATCGACGGACGATCTACCTGTCGCCCAAAGGACCCGTTTTCAACCAGGCCAAGGCGGTCGAACTGTCGGGCCTGGAACACCTGATCCTGCTGTGCGGCCACTATGAAGGGGTCGACCAGCGTGTGCTTGACGAGATTGTGGACGAGGAACTGTCGATCGGTGACTTTGTCCTGACTGGCGGTGAACTGGCAGCATTGGTGGTCATAGACGCGGTCGCCCGACTGATCGACGGAGTCCTGCCCAACGCGGAGGCCTACAGTCGGGAATCGCACATGGCCGGACTGCTCGAACATCCGCATTACACGCGGCCTGCCATCTGGCATGGCAAGCCGGTGCCCGATGTGCTTCTATCGGGCCACCATGCCAACATCCTGAAATGGCAGGAGGAGGCGTCGCTTCTGGAGACCTGTCTCAAAAGGCCGGATTTGTTCGACCGATTGAAACTGGATCAGGCCCAATACGCGGCCGTGGCCACAAGCCTGCGAGCGCTTGCGTCAGCCGGGGAAACCCAGGAAATACAATCTGATCCGGACATGCCTGACCGGGATCAGCCGGCAGAACAACCATGATATGTTGAAACCAGCCCTGTTTAACAGGAAATGGCTGTTTGAAGCCATTGATCTTTCTGGTCAATTCTGTTAGACTTTCAAAGGTTATTACGGACGGTCCGCTGCCGATTGCGTGCATGAACGTCTTGAGAAGAGAGGAGGAACGCAATATGGACCTCGTCAAAGTCGTTGAAAATGAGCAGCTGCGCAACGCCTATCCAGAAGTCGAGATCGGTGATTTTGTCAAAATGCACCTGAAGATCAAGGAAGGAAGCCGCGAGCGTGTTCAGGTCTTTGAAGGCACTGTGATCGCGCGTAAAGGCGGAGGCCTTTGCGAGACCATCACCGTCCGCCGCCTGTCGTATGGCGTCGGCGTGGAACGCATCCTGCCCGTCCATTCACCCAAGATCGAGAAGATCGAAATCGTGCGCAAGGGTCTGGTCAGAAGAGCCAAACTCTACTATCTGCGCGACCGGGTGGGCAAGGCCGCCAAGGTCAGGGAAAAACTCCCGAACAGAAAATGAACTGCAACGAAAGGCCTGCCGGAACATATCCGACAGGCTTTTTCCTTTTTTGTCGCGCGGGTCTCATTGAATCGTGGGCCCGGATCCGATATCATCGCAGATAAGTGCCGGCATCAGGCCTGAAGGAGTATTGAGTGGAGATCAACTGGTTCCCCGGACATATGGCGAAAACGCTTCGCGAAATGAAAGATCATCTGCGTCAGGTCGACCTGGTGATCGAAACATGCGATGCCCGCATCCCGGAAAGCAGCCGCAATCCGGAACTGTCCCGACTGATCGGACAGAAACCATTGATCCTGGTTCTCAACAAGGCCGACTTGGCCGACCCGGCAGCGACCGCTGCCTGGAAAGCGTATTACGGCCGAAAAGGACTGACCGTCATGGAAAGCGACAGTACGCGCCGGATCGGACCGGACCAGATCCGCGAAACCGCGCTGGCCATGATGAAGGACAAGATCGAAAAGGCCAGGAGCCGGGGTCGGCTCTATCAGCCGGTCAGGGCCATGGTCGCGGGTATTCCCAACACAGGCAAGTCGACGTTGATCAACACCCTGGCCCGTCGTAAAGTCGCGGCCGCACAGGATCGGCCCGGCATCACGCGCCGTGCTTCCTGGGTGCGCAGCGCGGGCTCGCTGGAGCTGCTCGACACGCCGGGGGTCCTGTGGCCGAAAATCGGTGATCACGACAGTCAGGTGGCGCTCGCCGCGACCGGCGCCATCCGTGATGTCATCCTTGACCTGGAGGATGTTGCCGCCAGGACGCTGGTGCGTCTTTTCCGTCATTATCCGTCACTTCTGGCAGAGCGGTATGGTATTGGCCTGGATGATATCGAGTTGGCAACGGATCTGATGACGGTCGCCGATGAACAGGCGGCAACCGGATACAGTCTCTTGATCTCGGCTGCCCGGCGAAGAGGCTGTCTGCTTTCCGGCGGCCGGGTGGACACAGCCCGTTTCGCGGTCCTCTTCCTGGACGAATTGCGCGGTGGCAAGATTGGCCGCATATCCCTCGAGTGGCCGCCTGAAGACACGGATTCATGAAAAATGGAGCGTCCGGAAACATGATAAAAACTGGCAGGATCCCTCCTGAACAGCTTTATGAGCAAATGAGCTGTTTTGAAACGGAAGCCCGCGACAATGGTCACATTCGAATCGCCGGCGTCGACGAGGCCGGTCGTGGCCCGCTGGCGGGCCCGGTTGTCGCGGCAGCCTGCATCCTGTCACCGGATTGCCCGATCCTGGGGGTCAATGATTCGAAAAAACTCTCGCCGGCCAGAAGGGAAGCACTCTATCAGGCCATCACGCAAAACGCCTTGTCCTATTGTGTAGCCTTGATCGAGCCGGATGAAATCGACCGGATCAACATCCTGCAGGCGACCATCCGGGCCATGCGCCTGGCAGTATCCGGCCTTCACCTCACACCGGACCTGTTGCTGGTGGACGCGCTCAACTTGCCCGATGTCTCCATGCACGTCCAGGCGATCATCAAGGGGGACGCGAAGTCCGTCTCGATCGCGGCTGCATCCATCCTGGCCAAGGTCACCCGAGACAGGCTGATGGACGCTTACGATGTTCTGTATCCCGGCTATGGATTCATCCGGCACAAGGGCTATGGGACTCCGGAACATTATGCTGCCATCGACCGGCTTGGGATTACGCCGATCCATCGCCTGACATTCCTGAAAAAACTTTGAGTGTCCGACTGTCGAGCGCTCAAGTCGGACGCTGCGCGGAAAATGCCGTGTGCCTTCGCTTGTCGACCCTGGGTTATGAGATTGTGCATCGCAATTACACCCTGCCCCGGATCGGGGAGATCGATGTGGTGGCCAGTCGCGGAAAACAATTGGTGTTCATTGAAGTCAAAGGGCGGACCAGTGATCGGTTCGGCGGGGCGTTTGGCGCCATGACGCAAGGCAAAATGAATCGGCTTCGGGTGGTGGCCTTGCACTATCTAGGCCGCTTTTCCCATCAGAGTCATGAAATGAATGAAGATATCATGTTTCTTGCAGCGTCGGTTCTAATGGATGACTATGGAACAGTACGGAATATTCGGTTCGAACCGCTTGAATTTGCGTAAAATGGCGATAAAATAGTCTTATTGCATGACTTGCCGTCCACATATTCATGTATTATAATATCGCCATTGATCGCTTAACCTGCAAGGAGAACACACGATGCCTTCATATCTGAAGATGTCTGCCGATCAACTCGGCCGGCTGAAAGAACAGTTGGAAAACGAATATGCACTGGCCCGTTCTGCCGGGCTGAAGTTGAACATGACACGCGGCAAGCCGTGCGCGCAGCAGCTGGACCTGTCCAATGGACTGATGACCGCCTTGAGCGCGCAGGACTATCTTGCCGATGATGGCACGGACTGCCGGAATTACGGTGGTCTGGACGGAATCAGGGAAGCAAGGCAGCTTTTCGCTGACCTGCTGGACACCCGGCCGGAGCACGTGATGGTGGCGGGCAACTCCAGCCTCAACCTGATGTACGACATGATGGTGCGGGCCATGCTTTTCACCCTGCCCGGCGGCGTCCGGCCCTGGGGACAGGAGGAGAAGGTCCGCTTCATTTGCCCGGTGCCGGGCTACGATCGGCACTTTTTCGTCACCCAGACGCTCGGGATTGAAATGGTACCTGTCCCGATGACGCCGGAAGGACCGGACATGGACCAGGTCGAAGCGCTGGCCGCAAACGATCCTTCCATCAAGGGCATATGGACCGTCCCTGTCTACAGCAATCCGGAAGGCATCACCTACTCCACGGATACCTGCCGCCGACTGGCCGGCATGAAAACCGCGGCGCCTGATTTCCGCATTTTCTGGGACAACGCCTATGTGGTTCATCACCTGTATCCGGACCATCAGGAAAGCGTGCCTGACATGATCGCCCTGTGCGCCGATTCCGGGAATCCGGACCGTGTCTTCGAGTTTGCCTCCACCTCCAAGATCACTTTTTCCGGGGCCGGCATCGCCTGTATCGCCGCCAGTGAGGCAAACCTCCAGTTCATCCGCATGCAGATGGGCATCCAGACGATTGGACCGGACAAGATGAGCCAACTCCGTCATGTCCGCTTTCTGAAGGACCGGGATGGGGTGGAACGCATCATGAAGCAGCACGCGGATATCCTGAGGCCCAAATTCGAATGCGCGCTGGACCTGCTCGACGAACAACTCGGCGATACGGGTGTCTGCTCGTACAATCGGCCGAAGGGTGGATACTTCATCAGCCTTTCGGTCTTGCCCGGAACCGCTGCGAAGGTGGTGTCACTGGCCAAGGAGGCCGGTCTTGAACTGACCCCCGCCGGCAATCCGTTCCCTTATGGCCAGGATCCGATGGACACCAACATCCGGCTGGCTCCCTCGTTCCCGACCCTGGAAGAGTTGAAAAACGCCACCAACCTGCTGATCCTGTGCATCCGCCTGGCGGCAGTGGCCAAACTTCTGGCTGCCTGATCAGTTTATGACGGGTCTCAATTTGAACGGACAGGCACTCAAAAACGGTTGCCGGTCCGTTTTCCTTTTCGGTGATGAACCGTTATAATGAGACCCATCTGAAGGATCTTTATGGTCAACAACTGTATTTGAGAAGAGGAATCAGGATGAAGGACACATACGAATCTCCGCTATCGACCCGTTATGCCAGCAAGGCCATGCAGCATCTCTTCTCATCCGACATGAAGTTCTCGACCTGGCGTCGCCTCTGGATTGCGCTCGCCGAAGCCGAGCAGGCGATGGGGCTTCCGATCACGGACGAACAGCTCAACGAGATGCGTGCGAGTGCCAGTTCGATCAATTATGAATCGGCGGAACAGCATGAGGCAATCGTGCGCCACGATGTCATGGCACATGTCCACGCCTATGGTGAACAATGCCCGCTGGCCCGGCCGATCATCCACCTGGGCGCGACATCCTGCTATGTCGGCGACAACACCGACCTGATCATCATGGTCGAAGGGCTGAAACTGATCCGGCGCCAGATCGTCGCGGTCCTGGGCCGATTGGCCCGGTTCGCCTACATCTACCGCGAACTGCCAACCCTTGGATTCACGCACTTCCAGCCGGCTCAACTGGTCACAGTCGGAAAACGCGCCACCTTGTGGATGAATGATCTGGTCATGGACCTGGAGGATCTGGATCATGTCCTGAAGTCGATCCGATTCTTAGGCAGCAAGGGGACAACCGGTACGCAGGCGAGTTTCATGAGCCTGTTCGACAACGATGAAGACAAGGTCCGCCAACTGGACCTGATGGTGGCGCGAAAAATGGGCTTCCAGGATGTCTATCCCGTATCCGGCCAAACCTATTCCCGCAAGGTGGACGCACGCGTGCTTTCCGTCCTGTCCGGCATCGCGCAGAGCGCGCACAAGTTCAGCAACGACCTGCGGCTGCTGCAGCACCTCAAGGAGATCGAGGAGCCTTTTGAGAAAGGCCAGATCGGTTCTTCCGCGATGGCCTACAAGCGCAATCCGATGCGTAGCGAACGCATGGCCGCGCTTTCCCGGACGGTCATCCTGAACAGCGCCAATCCGGCGATGACCGCGGCTGAGCAGTGGTTCGAACGAACGCTCGACGATTCGGCCAACAAGCGTCTGTCTGTCCCGGAAAGCTTCCTGGCGACAGATGCCATCCTGACCCTCTATTTGAATGTCTCCGGGGGGCTGGTCGTCTATCCGAAGGTGATCGCCCGTCATGTCCAGGAGGAACTGCCGTTCATGGCGACCGAGAACATCCTGATGGCGGCCGTCAGGCGGGGAGGGGATCGTCAGGACTTGCACGAACGCATCCGGCAGCATTCCATGGCAGCGGGCAACCGTGTCAAGGCGGACGGGCTCGACAATGACCTGCTGGAGCGGATCGCGGCCGACCCGGCGTTCGGGCTGCACGCGGACGACCTCGACCGACTGCTGGATCCGAATGCCTATATCGGTCGGAGTGTCGGCCAGACAGTCGAATTCCTGACCCATGTCATCGAGCCCATCCTTGCGCAGGATGATGCGGGCAATGACGCATCAGAAATCGAGACCGAACTCAAAGTCTGAACTTTTCATCCGGACAGACGTCTAAAGGACAGATCATCCGTTTGCCATCCCGTATTTTGATTCGGAGGGATTGTCATGAAACGCATCTGTCTTGTCCTTGTCAGCCTGATTCTGGTTTTGGCGATCTTGTCCGGCTGCAACCAGTCCATCGCCACAACGATTCACACCACGACGACCGCCACGACCCGGCCGACCGTCGATCCGGTGATTGACCGGACGCTTTTTTCAGGCTCCGGCAGTTATGCCAGCCTGGTCAAGGCAATTGAGGAGACCATTTCATCGGGCGGATTCAAGACCCCCTATCTGTATAACTGGATGGGCGGACCGCAGCGCTCGGCTGCCGACGCGTCCGAAGGATCACCTGCACCCGGCGGCTTCTCGACCACGAACGTACAGGTCGCCGGTATCGATGAAGCCGACATCGTCAAGACGGACGGTCGGTATCTTTACTATGTTGCCAACAATCGCCTCTACATCGTGGACATGATGGCGGCAACCCCCAAAGTTGTGTTCACGCATTATTTCGATCCGAGTGTCGAATCGGGCGACAAGACATCCGGGGAAAATCCGGTCGAGTTGTTCCTGGATATCCCGAACAAACGGCTGGTCGTCCTGGTGAATGGTTTCCTCTATGAAAACCAACCGCCGATCCCGGTACCGGAAGAAACCAGACCGGCCGAGACAGTGCCGGGAGAAACCAAGCCTGATTCAACCACACCGGACTCGTCAGCGCCTGCCGAATCGGGGACCGGTCAGGATGCCCCCGGAGAGGCCTCGACAAATGCAGCCGCCCCGGACGAAACAATAACGGAACCGATTTCAGACCAGCCGCCCACTTCCCGGATCATGATGCCGTACTATAACCACAAGTCCTATACCATCACGCGCATCTATTCGATCGAAAACCCGGAAGCCCCCAAACTCGTCCGCCAGTTCACCCAGGAGGGCGGGTACATGACGTCCCGCCTGATGGACGGACATCTTTATGTATTAAGCAACAAATATGAATACATGTATCGTTACTACGGGGTGCCCGTGGCTGAAGACGCCTTGAAAGCGGAGGAGATCCTGCCGAAGACCACGGATGACCCGGTCAATGGCGATTGGACGATCCTGCCACCGGACCGGATCGGCCTTGTACCGGATAGTGACCCGAACGCACAAGTCATCATCAGCGCCATCTCTCTGACCCAGGACTCGAAGAAGCCGGAACTGCTTTCCCTTCTGGGTGCTTCAGGAGTCGTCTACGCCTCGCGGGAGAACATCTACCTGGCCAACTATGCATATGTGTACAATGAAAAAGAACCTGAAAAATCAACCAGTGACATGAAGATCTACCGGGTGGGCATCCGGGAAGGTCAAATCACCGCTAATTGCATCGGTCAGGTTCCAGGAACGATCATCAACCAGTTTGCCATGGATGAACATCAAGGCTACTTCCGGATTGCCACGACGGACAGCGGCGCTTTCTGGGGGCGGGGTGACAGCCGGTCGTCCAGCAGCACCGTCTATGTCCTGGACAAGAACCTGAAGGTGATCGGCCAGGTCGGCAAACTGGGACCGGGAGAAACCATCCGCTCCGTCCGGTTCATGGGTGACCAGGCCTATGTCGTGACCTTCAAGACAACCGATCCACTCTATGTGCTGGACATGAAAACACCGACCGAACCCAGGGTGCTTGGTGAACTGAAGATCCCGGGGTTCAGCACCTATCTGCACCCCTATGGCGAAAACCTGTTGCTGGGCTTTGGCTTTGACGCGATCGTCGAGGGGGAGAATGCCTTTCAATCCAGCCTCAAGGTGTCCCTGTTCGACATCAGCGACCTCAGCAATCCCAAGGAACGTTCCACCATCCTGCTGGGCGGCATGGGCTCCTACACGGAACTGGCGCACAATCACAAGGCGCTGCTGTTCGATCGCGAGAAAAACCTGATCGCATTCCCGGCCACGCTGACCGGGGAAAACGCCTCCCGCACCAAGGAAGCCGGCATGCTTTTCCAGGGGCTGGTCGTGATGTCCGTTGAGGAAGACAGCAAACTGGTCCTGCGCGGCGGCCTTTCGAACTCGGACAAATTGTCCAGCCTGAAAGGCGACGGCATTCCCTACAGCAAACTGACCCAGGCGGACCAGATGGCGCTATACGGCTATGACAGCGTCACCCGGGGTCTCTATATCGGCGACCGCCTGATCACGCTTTCCGGACGGCTGATCCGTCAGTACAGCCTTGCTGACCTTGAACGGATCGGATCGGTTTCACTGAAGGGATATGATGAATTTTACGGTGGGGTACGGGACCTGATTGTGACAGACGAAGGCTGATGGGTTAAACCTTTCGGTCTGATGGTCGACCGGGCGCCTCAAAATCGCCCGGTCCTTTTTTTCAGGACGCCTTCATGATAAGATGTTCATACATGTTTGAAAGCCAAGGAGGCGACCCGATGAAGCTTGACAAACGCAGCAACGTGCCCTTGTATGCCCAGTTGAAAGAACTGCTCGCTGACCGGATGGATCAGGGTGTGTGGCAGAAGGGACAACAGATCCCGTCCGAGCTTGCCCTGTGTGAAGAACTTGACTTGAGCCGCCCGACAGTCAGGCAGGCCATCGCGGAACTCGTCAGCGAAGGCCGGCTTGTCATCCAGAAGGGCAGAGGGACTTATGTCTCTGCTGAGCCGGACAGAATCGAGCTCAGAGGGTATACCGCCTTCTATTTCTCCATCCTGTCGGCCAGGAGCATTTCTGACCTGCCGATCGAGTCAATCGAGCAGATCGTGGCGACACCCGAGATCGAACGCGTTTTCCAGTCACCGGCAGGGGATCCCAAGGCGCAGTTCTGGAAGATCAGTTATCTGCTTGACATGGACCATTCGCCTTATGCCGATGTCACGGTCACGATCCCGGTGCTGATGTTTCCGGATCTCGGACCGGACATCAAGGCCGGCAAACGCATGGTGGACATTACAGCGAACAAATACGCGTTTCTGCCGCAAAAGGCCCAGGGATCTTTGCTGGTCAGGCCGAGTTCGGTCGACGAGGCAAAACGTCTGGAACTGTCGCGCGGAACACCGGTCCTGGTGCATACCGCCAAGCTGATTTCCAGGAGTGGCGGCGTTTGTGAATGGGTGAACGCAGTGCTCCGTCCGGACATGGTCGACCTCGGCCTCGAGAGCGGAAGGAGCTGACTGACTCCATTGCCCGAAAATAAAACCGTTGTCTATCTGGATCACAGCGCGACCACCCCGCCGCTGTCTGAAGTCGTCGACTTCTATGTCGATCGGTTGCTTCGCGATTTTGCCAATCCCTCCTCAGCCCACCGACTGGGTCAGACGGCAAAGAAGAGTCTGGACCAGTCGCGCGCGCGGATCGCCCGGGTGCTTGAATGTCGACCGGACGAGATTGTCTTCACATCGGGCGGCAGCGAATCGATCAACACAGCCCTCAAGGGCTTTTTCAACCCGCCAAAGACCCATGGACTGATCGCGTCCTGCCCCGGCGAGCACGCGGCGACGCGCAACACCTGTGCCGCCCTCGAACGGATCGGCATCCGCACGATCCCGATCCGTCTGGGAAATGATGGAACCATCCATTTGCCCTCTGTTGAGTCAGCGTTGCGCGAAAAGCCGGACATGCTGACATTCATGCTGGTCAATAACGAAAACGGCGTCATCGCCCCGGTCGACGAGCTGGTCGCCCTGCGCGACAGGACCAGTCCGAAAACGAAGATCCACCTGGATGCCGTGCAGGCGATGGGCAAGATTCCGCTTTCTTTCAAAAAGAGCCGGGTTGACCTGATGTCGCTCAGTGGTCACAAATTCGGTGCTCCAAGAGGGATCGGTCTCCTGTTGGTCCGTCACGGCCTTCGGATCAATCCTTTGATCGAAGGTGGCGGTCAGCAGGGCAACCGCCGATCCGGCACTGAGAACCCGCCGCTGGCCGCCGCATTGGCGCTGGCAATCGAGTTGGCAGCTGAACGGCTCGAGGAGCACACGACGCACGTGCGTCACCTGCGAGAACGCCTGGATGAGCTTGTGTTCGACCCGGCACTCTCTCTGGCGCCGCTCACCACCGCCTCCACCGTGCCGCACATCCTCAGTGTGCGGACACCAGGACTGCGGGGCGAAACGATTGTCAACGGACTTTCGGCCGAGGGGATCATGATTTCAGCCGGGTCCGCCTGCTCCTCTCACAAATCCACACCAAGCCCGGTCCTGAAGGAAATGGGCTTGTCCGATGAAGCGGCCCGTTGTGTCATCCGGATCAGCCTGGGCCCTACAACCACTGAAGAAGAAATCAACCGGGCGGCAAAAGCCTTGACCAGGCTGTACAGGCAGCTCGCCCGTCCATGATTGAGGAGGCTCGATGCAAGCAGATCCACAGGACACCCGTTTTGAAAAGACAGAACTGATTCTGGCCCGGATCGGAGAAATCACCCTGAAGGGCATGAACCGGGTCAAATTTGAACAACGGCTGATTGACAATCTCAAACGCAGACTTCGACCGTTGGGGTCTTTCATGATCACCAAGAGCCAGTCCAGGCTCTGGATCGAGTCAGCAGATCCGGACCAGTCGTACGATGTGGAAGCGTTGCTGAACACGATCACGAATGTATTCGGCATCGTTTCCGCCAGTCCGGTCTGGCGAGTGCCGGGCGGGCTCGACGAACTGGTCATGGCCAGCCGGGCGTTTGTCGCCGAGTGGATCGGTCCGTTCGGGACAAAACGGTTCAAGGTCGAAAGTCGACGGGGCAACAAGCAGTTCGAACTGAATTCGCCCCAGATCAGTGAGCGGATCGGCGGCGAACTGCTCGAAGCATTCCCGGACCGGCTGATTGTCGATGTGCATCAGCCGGACTTCATCCTCTATCTCGAGGTGCGCGATCAGCTGTATCTGTACACCCGCATTGTCAAGGGACAGCGCGGTCTGCCTGTCGGAACGAGCGGGAAGGGGATGCTGCTCTTGTCAGGCGGCATCGATAGTCCGGTCGCCGGCTATCTGATGGCATCTCGCGGCATGGAACTGCACGCGGTCTATTTTCACGCGCATCCGTTCACCAGCGAACAGGCCCGGGAGAAGGTGGTGTCGCTGGCCGACCAGGTTGCCGTCTACGCGGGCCGGGTCACCTTGCACATCGTCCATTTCACGGATATCCAGCTGCAGTTGCGTGACCATTGTCCCTCCGACATGATGACCATCGTCATGCGGCGCATGATGATGCGCATCGCACAGCAACTGGCCCTGGCCAATGGCTGTGGTGCCCTGATCACGGGTGAAAGCCTGGGTCAGGTGGCCAGCCAGACGCTGGAGGGTCTGGCAGCGACCGACCGGGTCGTCGACTTGCCGGTATTCAGGCCCTTGATCGGTCTGGACAAGGATGACACGGTCCGCATCGCGCGACGAATCGGGACATTTGAAACGTCGATTTTACCCTATGAGGATTGCTGTACGGTTTTTGTCGATCCCCATCCCAAGACGCATCCGAAACTGTCGGATGCTGAACAGGCGGAGTCGGGTCTGGACATAGATGCGTTGGTCAAGGCGGGTCTTGATGCGGTGGAGGTGAGTGTTCGATGAAAATCGGCAAGCTGACCAATGAGCAATTGAAAGGTCTGGTACTGGAAAAATTGCCAGAGGTCAGCCAGGCCGTCCTGTGCGGCCCAGGTGTCGGCCTGGATTGTGCCGCCATCCGGTCGGGCGAAGACATCCTGGTTGTGTCCACCGACCCGATCACCGGCGCGGCAGCCGACATCGGCCGGCTCGCGATCCATATCTCCTGCAACGATATCGCCGCTGCCGGTGTCAGACCGGCAGCGATCATGCTGGTCCTGATCGCGCCGCCCGAGGCGACAGCGGAAGACGTGGCCCGCGTCATGGATGATGCCTCCGCGGCGGCCGACTCGCTTTCGCTCAGCATCATCGGTGGACACACCGAGGTGTCCGACGCGGTCAACCGTTTTGTCGTCGTCACGACCGCGTTCGGGTTTACGGGGGGACGCCAGCCGCTGGATGCCCGCTTCGCCCGCCCCGGTGACGCGCTGATCATGACCAAGACCGCTGGCCTGGAGGGAACGGCCATCCTGGCATCCGACCAGGCCAACCGTCTGATTCCGTTCCTGACGGAAGAAGAACGCACGCTGGCTTCACGTCTGATCGATCAGATCAGTGTCGTCCCGGAAGGGGTCCTTTGCGCGTCGCTGGATGTACATGCCATGCATGACGCGACCGAGGGCGGTCTGCTTGGTGCCATCCATGAACTGTGCGATGCCTGCGGTCTGGGATGCCGGATCGATGCAGATGCCATTCCGGTTCATCCGCTGACCCGGAAGATCACGTCGGCACTCGGTATTGACCCGCTCCGGCTGTTGTCCAGCGGCAGCCTTCTGATCGCGACGCCGGATCCGGGACCGGTTCTCAAGGCCCTGGCCATGGAAAATATCCAGGCCGGGATCATCGGCCATCTGACGGAGCAGCCGGCCCGCGTGATGAGCCTTTGCGGACTGTGGACGGATATCCTGCCACCGATGCCGGATGAACTTTACAAAATAGTCTGATCCGTTACAATAGACTGGAGGACCGGGCGCTGACGATAAAGCGCTTGTCATGGGCCGGATTTGCCGTCAAGGATTGACGGGACCTATACCAAGGAGGAAGCCTTTCCATATGAATTACGATCATGTCCGCCAACAAGACCCTGAACTCTATGCCGCCATCGTCGCTGAACTGGAGCGTCAGAGGAGCAAAATCGAACTCATCGCTTCAGAGAACTTCGTCAGCGAAGCCGTTCTGGAAGCCGTTGGCTCGACCATGACCAACAAATACGCGGAAGGGTATTCCGGCAAGCGCTACTATGGTGGCTGCGAGCATGTCGATGTCGCGGAAAACCTGGCGATTGCCCGGGCCAAGGAGCTGTTCGGCGCGGAGCATGTCAACGTCCAGCCGCACGCCGGGGCACAGGCCAATAACGCCGTCTATTTTGCCTTCCTGGATCCGGGTGACACGATCCTGGGCATGGACTTGAACCACGGCGGCCATCTCTCGCACGGCATGGCCAAAAACATTTCCGGCCGTTATTATCACGCCGAGTCATACCAGGTCGATGAGCAGACCGGCCTGATCGACTACGATGCCCTGCGCGCCAAAGCGCTCGCCGTGAAGCCGAAAATGATCGTCGCCGGCGCCAGCGCCTATGCGAGGACCATCGATTTCAAACGGTTCCGCGAAATCGCCGACGAGTCGGGAGCCCTCTTGTTTGTCGACATGGCGCATATTGCCGGTCTGGTGGCGGCCGGGCTCCATCCCAGCCCGATCCCCTATGCCGATGTGGTCACGACCACCACGCACAAAACCTTGCGCGGCCCGCGCGGCGGCATGATCCTGTGCAAGGAGCAGTATGGCAAGATGATCGATTCTGCGATTTTCCCGGGCACACAGGGCGGGCCGCTCATGCATGTCATCGCAGCCAAGGCCGTCGCGTTCAAAGAGGCGCTTCAGCCTGAATTCAAGGCGTACCAGCAGCGCATTCTCGACAACGCCCAGGCGCTTGCCAAGGGACTACTGGATCGCGGCCTCAAACTGGTCTCCGGCGGCACGGACAATCACCTCATGCTGGTCGACCTGCGCGGCACCGGAGTGACTGGCAAAGAACTGCAGCATCGACTCGATGAAGTCAACATCACCTGCAACAAGAACGGCATTCCGTTCGATCCTGAGAAACCATTTGTCACGAGCGGCGTCCGCCTCGGCACGCCGGCTGTCACCAGCCGTGGCCTGAACGTGACGGACATGGACGAGATCGCCGACCTGATCGTTCTCGCGCTGCGCGATTTCGAAGCGTCAGCCGAGTCGATCCGGCAGCGTGTCGCCGCCCTGCTGGACCGTTACCCGCTCTACCCGGGACTATAAGCGTGTCCCGAACGAGGACCCAACCTTGAACGAACAACCTGCCGAGCCAACCAAGCCTCTGGCCTATCGCATGTCACCGCGCACCCTCGAAGAGTATGTCGGCCAGGAGCACATCCTGGGTCCGGACAAGATGCTGCGGCGCATGATCGAGGCCGACCGCCTGAGCTCGATCATCCTTTTTGGCCCGCCCGGCACCGGCAAGACCGCGCTGGCGCGGGTCATTGCGGCGCGAACACATGCCGGCTTCGAGAAACTCAACGCGGTCACGGCCGGCATCGCGGACATCAAGCGGGTCATTGCGGACACAAAAAACCCCTTCATGAACCAGGCCGGACGGACGGTGCTTTTCATCGATGAAATCCATCGCTTCAACAAGGCCCAGCAGGATGCCCTGCTGCCGCATGTCGAAGACGGCACCCTGACCCTGATCGGCGCGACGACGGAAAACCCGTTTTTCGAAGTCAACAAAGCACTCGTTTCCCGATCGACTGTTTTCCAGCTTCAGCCATTGTCGGTGGAAAGCATCCTCCTGATTCTCAACGCGGCCATCAAGGATGAGGAAAGGGGCTTTGGCCGCTTCTCCGTCCGTATTTCCGACGAAGCCCTGCGTTATATAGCCGACTTGTCCAACGGGGACGCCCGCATCGCCCTGAATGCGCTTGAACTGGCCGCAGTCACCACAAAGGCTGACGCACAAGGGGAAATCCGGATCGACCGTGGCATCGTCGAAGACTGCATGCAAAAGCGCAGCATCGCCTATGATGCCGATGGCGAGACGCATTACGACAATATCAGCGCATTCATCAAATCCATGCGTGGCAGCGATCCGGACGCCACAGTTTTTTACTTGGCCAGAGCCCTGCACGGTGGCGAGGACATCGAATTCCTGGCCCGAAGGATCCTGATCTGTGCGGCAGAGGATGTCGGCATGGCCAATCCGCAGATGATCGCGATCGCCATGGCCGCGTATCAGGGCGTCCAGGCGGTAGGCATGCCGGAAGCACGCATCCTGCTTGCCCAGGCCGCGATCGCCGTGGCCACCAGCCCGAAATCGAACAGCGCCTACGTCGCGATCGACAAAGCATTGACGGATGTCGCGACACGCCGGACCGGCGAGGTGCCATATCATCTGCGCAACGCGCCGGCCAAAGGGATGAGCGATCTCGGATATGGGATCGGATATCGCTACGCGCACGACTATCCGGGCCATATTGTCGATCAGCAATATCTGCCGGATCCGATCCAGGGGACCATCTATTACGAACCTGGCCAGAATGGTTATGAACAGAAAATCCATGACTGGCTGCAAAAGAGGAGGAATACCTGACATGGCGCGCCGCGCTTTTTCGATCGGTTATGGCAAGGGACAGATTGATTTCGAACTCGACGACACCCAATTGCTCACGGATTTCGTCCCGGATGCCCTGAATGCCGAGACGGATGAGGAAAAGACCGTTATCAAGGCCCTTGCCGAACCAATCGGATCGCTGCCGATTCCAGAGCTCTTCTCTCCGGGTGACACGGTTGCGATTGTCACATGCGACATCACGCGTGCCTGCCCAACATCCGTCATCCTGCCACCCCTGATCCAGACCCTGAATGAGGCCGGCATCCGTGATGAGGACATCACGGTGGTTTTCGCGATCGGCAGCCATCATCGTCATACCGAAGAAGAAATGCGCATGATGGCTGGTGAAGAGATCTACAACCGTGTGCACACGATCGATTCAGACCCTGAAGACACGGTCTGTGTCGGCCTCACCTCGTCCGGCACGCCAGTCAACATCTTCAGCGCCGTAGCCCAGGCGGATCGGCGTATCCTGATCGGCAATATCGAATACCATCCGTTCGCCGGATACACCGGCGGTGGCGAAGCGATACTGCCGGGAGTCACTGACTGGGAATCCCTGGAAGCCCACCAGCGCTTGATGGCAGATCCTTTTGCACGGGCGGGGAAGATCGATGGCAATCCAGTCCGGCGTGACATCGAGGAATCAACCGACCTTTGCGGCTGTGACCACATCCTCAATGTCGTCCTGGACCCGGAAGGCCGGATCGCGCAAGCGTTCGCCGGTGACCACCGGAAGGCGCACCGTGCCGGCTGTGCCTTCCTGGACCGTCATTCGAAGGTCAAGCTGCCCCGAGAAGCGGACATTGTCATCGCTTCATCCGGTGGCAATCCTTATGACACCAGCCTATATCAGATCACAAGCAGTCTGGACATGGCCAATCATGCGGTGAAACAGGGCGGCATCATCATTCTGGCTGGTGAGTGTGCCGATCATTTCGGCGATCTCGCTTTTGAAGACTGGTTTGACGGGATCACAAGCCAGATGGCCCTGCACAGGGAATTTGCCGAAGGCGAGCACCCGGGCAACCCGCAGGCCGCGATCATTGTCCGAACGCTTGCCAAGGCGGATGTGTTCCTTGTTTCCGACATGCCCGATGAAGCGGTCCGATCCGCCTTCATGAACCCTTACCATGACCTGGACCAGGCGATTATCGACGCGTTTGCCCGGACGGGCGCAAGGGCTCGGGCGGTCGTGCTCGCCAAGGCCGACCGGTACCTGCCGGAACCCGAAAACAATACCTGACACCGCATATCCTACAAAAATAGTAGGAAATAAGGATTGAGGTAACCGATGTTACCTCTTCGGACATTTGATCGGTTTAAAGTAGATGAGTAACCTGAATGGTGTGACCTGACTGGAGGAATTTTCATGAGCGAATCCCGCAGAATCTATCTGGATCATGCCGCGACGACGCCGGTCCGACCGGAAGTGCTCAGCGCGATGCTGCCATTGTTTTCCAACTCCTACGGCAATCCCTCATCGTTTTATGAAGAGGGGCGGGAAGCCAGACGTCTTGTGGAGCAGTCCCGTGAAAAGGTCGCGTCCCTGATCGGCGCGAAACCGACAGAAATCTATTTCACATCCGGGGGGTCTGAATCTGACAACTGGGCGATCAAGGGCGCTTTCCAAGCACTTTCCGGAAAAGGACGCCACATCATCACGTCTCCGATCGAACACCATGCGGTCCTTCATGCCCTCGAGTCGCTCGACCGGCAAGGCGCCGACATCACGGTGGTCCCAGTCGACCAGGATGGGCTGGTCAATCCCGAGGATATCCGCAAGGCGATTCGTCCCGACACCATTCTGGTGACGATCATGATGGCCAACAACGAGATCGGAACGGTGCAGCCCATTGAGGAAATCGGCCGGATCTGCCGTGAAGCCAAGGTGCTGTTCCACACGGACGCGGTGCAGGCGGCCGGCGCGCTCCCGATCGATGTCCAGGAACTCCATGTCGACCTGATGTCGTTTTCAGCCCACAAACTATACGGCCCGAAAGGTGTAGGCGCGCTTTTCATCCGGACCGGTGTCAGGATTGCCAACCTGATCGATGGCGGATCACAAGAACGCAATCGTCGTGCCGGCACGGAAAATGTACCCGGAATCGTGGGTTTTGCCAAAGCGTTCGAACTTGCGGTGGCAGAGATGGTCGAGAATTCGGCTCGTCTGGTTTCACTCAGGGAATCCCTGATCGAGCGCGTGCTTTCACGGATCCCTCATACACGGCTCAACGGACATCGGACCAGAAGACTGCCCAACAATGCGAATTTTTCGTTTGAATTCATCGAAGGCGAGTCGATTTTACTGATGCTCGACCACTTCGGGTTTGACTGTTCCAGCGGATCGGCCTGTACATCCGGCTCGCTTGACCCGTCGCATGTCCTGCTGGCCATCGGTCTCCCGCACGAGATTGCCCACGGGTCGCTCCGGGTCACATTTGGCCACAGCAACACGATGGAAGATGTTGATCGCCTGGTCGACACGCTTGATAAGATCGCGGACCGGCTCAGGCAGATGTCTCCGCTCTACGATGAGTTCAAAAAGTCAGCCCGTTCATAAGACCGGTATTCCTTGAGGAGGATTTCAAATGCAATATAGCGACAAAGTGATGGATCATTTCATGAACCCGAGGAATGTCGGCGAGATCGAAGACGCGTCCGCGTCCGGCATGGTTGGAAACGCCAAGTGCGGTGACATCATGAAGGTCTATCTGAAAATCGAAAACAACATCATCGTCGACGCCAAGTTCAAAACCTTTGGCTGCGGATCAGCGATCGCGACCAGTAGCATGGCGACCGAAATGATCAAAGGCAAGACGGTCGAGGAGGCCCTGACCCTGACGAACAAAGCGGTGGCGGAAGCGTTGGACGGCTTGCCGCCAATCAAGATGCACTGTTCGTTGCTGGCGGAGCAGGCAGTCAAGGCCGCCATCAAGGAGTATTACGAGAAGACGGGCAAACTGAACGACGAAAACCGGCATTTGTTCGACATGCTCGAGGAAGATGCGCACTGACCGTTCGAAAAAAGTCGTTCTCGCCATGTCCGGCGGCGTGGACAGTTCAGTCAGCGCCTGGCTGCTGAAACAGCAGGGCTATTCGGTCCTTGGCGTCACCTACCGGCTGCACGACCTGGCCGACAAGGCTGTTGCCGATGCGTCGGCCGTCTGCCGGCAACTCGGCATTCCCCACGTTGTCCTGGACTTGAGGAAACGATTCGAACGGGATGTGCTTGAACCGTTTACAGCCGGCTATCTGCAAGGCCGGACGCCCAACCCCTGTGTGGTGTGCAATCCTGTTTTGAAATTCCAGGTCCTGCTGGAGCAGGCCGAGCGATGGTCCGCCGACCATATCGCGATGGGCCATTATGCGCGCGTCGTCCGACATCCCGAGACGCAGCTTCCGGCTATCGCCCGGTCCCCGGCCGGTCAAAAGGACCAATCCTATTTTCTTTACCGGTTGACCCGAGCGCAGCTCGAGCGGCTGATTTTCCCGGTCTCAGGGCTGATGAAGGACGAGGTCCGCCAGTTGGCCCGCGAAGCCGGCCTGTTTGTCTCCGGTAGCTTTCCGGTGGCTGAAACGCCGGATAGCCAGGATATCTGCTTCATCGATACGGATTATGCCCATTTCCTGAATGAATATGCCGCCACCCACCCAAAATGGCAGCAGCCCTTTGCCAGGCTCAGCGAGCCCGGGGTGGTCATCGGGACAGACGGGCAGGAAATCGGACGGCATCAAGGGCTTCTGCATTACACGCCGGGCCAGCGCAAGGGCTTTGAAACGCGGTCGATAGACCGACTGTATGTCGTCGGGCGTGACGCGTCTGCCAACACGCTTGTGGTCGGGGACCGGGACAAGGTGGCCACGGACACCTTCACGATCGAAGATGTGGTCTTTTCCGGCCTGGATTCAGTAAATCCCGACAGAAGGCTGGATTGCCGGATCCGCAACACAGCTACCGCGACACCGGGCCGGGTCAACCGGATGCCGGACGGACGCTATCGTGTCACCCTGGAGCGCAAGGTCCATGCGCCGGCTCCCGGTCAGTCTGCCGTCTTCTATGATGGCGACATCATCGCGTTTGGCGGCGTGATATCCGACATGACATAAGCGCCACGCTCGAGGTGCGTCAGCTGGCGGACCCCGCATGTATAGAGGAAAGCGGCTGCTTCTGCAAACCACTGTCCGGATTCTCCGGGTGAATGGGCGTCCGACCCCAGGCTGACCCGGGTACCGCCCAGCTCGACATAACGGGCAAAAATGGCCGGATCCGGCGTGACGAAGTATTTCATCGGATCACTGCGGATACGGCGCCGTCTCGAACGGATGTTGAATTCCAGGCATTTTCCAGTACCGATGATCGTTTCGAAGAAGCGATCGAAGGCCTTGGGCATGGCTTCGTAGCGCATGGCCGGTTCTTCATAGGGCGCATATCGCGCGATATAGTCGTAGTGGCCGATGATGGCAGTGCCGGGCACCTGCTCCATCATGTCGGTGCAGGCATCGAGATAGGCCGAGTAGGTTTTCACAGGCCCTTCGTCATAGAGGGACGGACTGAAAAACGGGTCCTGCCTGTCCAGAAGATGCATGGACAGGACAATGCCATCAAACCGGCCGCTTTCGACCATGGACCGGCACAAGGGGGCCAGATGCGGCTGATATCCGATCTCGACGCCGAAACCGATCGAGGGGAGAATGGGGCGGTCACGCTGGCTGGTGAACCGTTTCCATTCATCATAACCGGCATCGATCTCGAATGTTTCCGTCATCATCCCGATTTCCGGGAAATCGATGTCCAGATGGTCCGTCAGGAGAATGCCGTCAAGGCCGGCCTTCTGGGCTGTTTCGACCAGCTGCTCAAGGCTCTGGCGCGCGTCCTTGGACAAGGGGCTGTGGTGGGTGTGCGTGTCATGATACATGCGAATGTTTCCTTGACCAGTAAGTGAGGTCGTTCTTTTCAAGCGTTGAAACCTGGCAAACGCGATTGGAAAGGAACATGCCAGATGACTCATGTTTTATGTCATTATACCGTATGGGGAAGGCCATTGTCCTTGATTTTTGTTATAATGAATCATTGTCAGATGTCTGAAAGCAAGCGGATGAACCGGGCTGTCAGACGTGAAAATCACAAGACGAATCATGATGGAGGCAATATGGTACCGAAAAAGCAATCCGAGACAAAAAAAGAGGAAAAATCCGCGTCTGATCTGGCGAAGGATTTGAAAAAGCAGCTGTCTGTCGAGTTCAAGAACCTGTGGGACACCGTCAGCGAAGATGATCGCACGTTTGCCTACGCGTTCGCGGAAGAATACATGCGGTTCCTCAATCTGGCCAAGACCGAGCGGGAGTGCGTGATCACCGCGATTGAATCGGTTGAGAACCTCGGCTTTGTCGATATCGGCACCATCGATCGTGTCAAGCCGGGTGACAAGGTTTACAAGAGCATCCGGGGAAAGGGCCTTGCGGTCGCCGTCATCGGCAAAAAGGCGCTGACGGAAGGTGTCAACCTGGTTGGTGCCCACCTCGACGCGCCTCGTCTGGACTTGAAGCCAATTCCGCTGTACGAGGAAAGCGACCTCGTGTTTTTGAAAACCCATTATTATGGCGGTATCAAGAAATACCAATGGGCCGCCATTCCGCTCGCAATCCACGGTGTTGTCATACTGGCTGACGGTTCATCTGTGACCATCACGATCGGCGAAGAAAAAGACGATCCGGTCCTGACCATCACCGATCTTCTGCCGCACCTGGGCAATGAGCAGATGAGCCGCAAGGCGACCGAGATCATCAAGGGCGAGGAACTGAACGTCCTGGTCGGCGGCCTGCCTTATCCGGATCCGGAGACCTCGGGCCGATTCAAACTGGCGATCCTGAAGCTGCTGTTTGACCGGTTCAAGATCACTGAAAAGGACTTGGTGATGGCGGAGCTGGAAATTGTACCGGCCTATCCGGCCCGTGATGTCGGACTCGACGCCAGCATGGTCGGTGGCTACGCCCAGGACGACCGCGTGTGCTCCTACACGGCTCTGACGGCTGTCTGCGACATGGAAATGCCCCAGCGGACCGCCGCCTGCCTCTTGTTCGACAAGGAAGAGATCGGCAGCGAGGGCAATACCGGCGCCCAGTCACGCCAGTACGAGCATTTCCTATTCGAACTTCTGGTCAAGTCCGGTGGCGGCCTTGACCCGCTTGACCGCCAGAACATGCTCGAGAACAGCAAACTGCTCTCCGCCGATGTGACCAATGCTTTTGACCCGACGTTTGCCTCCGTTTCGGACGCGCGCAACAACAGCTACCTCAACAAGGGCATCTGCCTGGTCAAATACGTCGGTTCCCGTGGCAAAAGCGGGACAAGTGACGCCAACAGCGAATTTTTCGCCGAGGTGGTCCGCGCGTTCGAACAAAGCAGCATCCCCTGGCAGACGGGCGAGATGGGCAAAGTCGACATGGGTGGTGGCGGAACAGTGGCCAAATACCTGGCCAATCTGGGCATGCAGGTCATCGATTGCGGCGTCCCGGTCCTGTCGATGCACTCGCCCTTCGAAATCACCAGCAAGATCGATATCTACTTCACCTATCTGGCCTACAAGGCGTTTTTTGAGAACATCACATGATGTCCTGTCTTGACTGCCCACGCCGCTGCCAGGCGCAGCGAACGCCGCAAAGCCCAGGGTTTTGCGGCGTTTCATCACCCGAGGGCTCCTTTCGCGTGGCCAGGATCATGGTCCACCCCTATGAAGAGCCGTTCATCAGCGGACGGTACGGTTCTGGCACAGTGTTCTTTTCCGGTTGTGCGTTGCGCTGTGTCTTCTGCCAGAATGCTTCGATCAGCCGCCGGGGGGTCGGGAACGACCTGGACGAAGCCATGTTGGCTGACCAGATCATGCGGCTGGCCGCGGAAGGCGTGCACAACATCAACTTCGTGACCGCTTCCCATTATCTCCGCGACATGCCTCGTCTGATCAAGCGACTGCGGCACATGGGCCTTCAATTGCCGCTCGTCTGGAACAGCAGTGCCTACGAAACGGTTGAATCGCTTCAGCAACTGGACGGTCTCATGGACATCTACCTGCCGGATTTCAAGTTCCATGACGGCGCACTGTCCTGGCAACTGGCCGGCGCGACGGACTACCGCCCGGTCGCGATCAAGGCGATCAAGGAAATGGTGCGACAGCAGCCCCAAACCGCATATGACGAGGACGGGATCATGAAGCGAGGAACAGCCATCCGTCACCTGGTCTTGCCCGGACAACACCGCGATTCGCTCCGTGTGATTGACACGCTGGCCCAGATCGTTCCACCTGACACACCCTTGTCGATCATGAGCCAGTACACACCGCCAGATGACGCAAAAGCAGCTTTTTTGGAAGCCGGACTGGACGAGCGGCTGTCTTGCGCCCTATCCCGCCGGATCACGTCCTACGAATACCAGAAGGTCATCGATCGCGCGCTGGAACGCGGTTTCACCCGTATCCTCACCCAGGACCGATCCAGCGCGACAAGACAATACACGCCCGATTTCAAACAGCCGGTCATTTTCGATGAACAATCGGTTTTCTGATGGCCATCAAGGCCGTTCGGATGCCAGCGGATTGCGTTCCACCGCTTCGTGCAGCCGCCGCTCGTCGACATGGGTGTAGATCTCTGTCGTGGCGATGCTTACGTGGCCCAATATCTGCTGCAAGGCCCGGATGTCGACCTGGCCATGCTGATACATCAGTGTCGCGGCTGTATGGCGCAGTTTGTGGGTCGAATAACGGGCCGGGTCGAGCCCGGCCCGACGAATGTAGTTCTTGATCAGCAGCTGGACCGTCTTCGGACTGATCCGCCGCCCCAATCGGCTGATGAACAGCGCGTTTGGATCGGTCTTGGCCGTTTTCGGACGATCGGCCAGATAACGCTCCAACGCGATCAGGCAAGCCCCGTTTAGATAGACGGTCCGTTCTTTACGACCTTTGCCAAGCACCGTCAGCGTTTCTTCCTTGATGCTGCGCAGGTTGATGCCACACAGCTCCGAAAGACGCAGCCCGCAATTCAGAAACAATGTCAGTATGCAGTAATCGCGTGACGAATAGGGATTGTCCGGATCGTTCGCAGCGGTCAGAAGATCCCTGCTTTCTTCAACCGAAAGGTAGCGAGGCAGTCGTTTGACCTGCTTCGGCGATTCGAGCGCAGCCGCGACGTTCTCGGTCAGCAGGTGCTCCTTGGTATGCAGATAATGAAAAAACGACCGGATCGACGAAATCTTGCGGGCCCTGGACGCAGGGACCAGCTGGCGCTCGCGATTCAACCAGGTCACATATTCGTACAGGTCGGTCAGGTCAACCGTGCGGATCAGATCGATATCCACGTCAGACACCGGAATGTCAGAAAAAGCGACGTTGGCTGCGACACGCTTGCGTTTGGACAGCAGCCAGCGGAAAAACAGGACCAGGTCATAGCGGTACTCGCGAATCGTCAGGGGCGATCGTTCCCGGATGGCCTGGAAGTATCCCAGAAAACGGTCAAGCAGGGGAAATGTCTCCAAATCTGTGTCCATGGTCAGATCCTCCGGATATATTTTACCCGAATTTCCGGTTATAATGAAAGATGCTGCGAGAACCAAGGATATTTAACCGTAAACATGACTGATTTTACGGTATTTTTCTTGAATCAGGCAAATGCCTGTGCTAAAATGCACGAGTCAAATACATATGTCCGCGTATGGCGGACTTCGGAAAAGAGGGACTGAAACATGCAACAGAAATTTCGCGTAGGCGTCATCGGTGGCACCGGGTATGTCGGTCAGCGCTTCATCACTTTACTGGATGGCCATCCCCAGTTCAACGTGACCGTGATCGCTGCTTCACCGCGTTCGGCCGGCAAAACCTACGGAGAGGCGGTCAAGAATCGATGGAAACTGCCAATCGCGATACCGGAGGATGTACGTTCACTGGTTGTCTATTCAACTGACGCCATCGAGGCGATCTGCAAAGAGGTTGATTTTGTCTTCTGCGCGGTCGACATGAAAAAGGACGAGATCCGGGCCCTGGAGGAACGGATCGCGAAACTGGAGACCCCTGTCGTCTCCAACAATTCTGCCCATCGCTGGACTGACGATGTGCCGGTCATCATTCCGGAAATCAATCCTGGCCATGCCAGCCTGATCGAAAGCCAGCGCCGTCGTCTGGGCACAACACGAGGGTTCATCGCAGCCAAGCCAAACTGCTCGATCCAGAGTTATGTTCCCGCCCTGACCCCGCTTCAGGATTTTGGAATCGAAGCGATCAGTGTCTGCACCTATCAGGCGATCTCCGGAGCCGGCAAGACCTTTGCCGATTGGCCCGACATGGTGCACAACCTGATCCCGTACATTGGCGGGGAAGAGGAGAAGAGCGAGCTCGAACCGGGCAAGATCTGGGGCGCCCTGGCGGAAGACCGGATCGTGCCGGCCGACAAACCGGTCATTTCAGCCCAGTGTTATCGTGTTTCCGTTCAGGAAGGGCACACCGCCGCCGTATCCGTCAAATTCCGCGTCAAACCGACCATGGAGGAGATCATCGAGCGCTGGTCTTCCTATGAAGGGATTCCGCAGAAAGCAAATCTTCCAACCGCGCCGCATCCGTTCTTGCGCTATCTGCCGGATGACAACCGGCCGCAGCCGGCCCTGGACGCGATGGCTGGAAATGGCATGGCCGTCTCGATCGGACGCTTGCGGGAAGATCCGTTATTTGACTACAAATTCACCTGCCTGTCACACAACACCATCCGGGGAGCGGCCGGCGGCGCAATCCTGACCGCCGAGCTTCTGGTCCATCTCGGCTACATTCAGTTAAAAGAGATAGGATAATCGCTCAATAGAGGGAATCAACATGAACAAGAAAGCCCCCGACCTGATCAAGCAAGAATCGCCAGGCGAATCGACCATCCGGCAATGGCACATTCCATCTGCCACCGGCATCGGTGAACTGGCTTTGAAAGCCTGGCTGCCGCAAGGCGATCCACAGTGGATTCTGCTGCTGGTCCACGGCATGGCTGAACACATCGAGCGTTATGATGCTTTCGCTCGCGTGATGACAGCACGATCGGCACTGGTCGTGGGGTTTGATCTGCCCGGTCATGGACGCTCCGTGCCGGAAAAGAAGTACTTGGGTTATTTCACCGAGGAGGAGGGATATCGGAAAGTCGTTCAAGACTTGCACAATGTCACGCAAGAAGCCCGGTCCCTGGCTCCCGGGCGGCCCATCTACCTGCTCGGCCACAGCATGGGGTCATTCCTGACGCGCCTGTACGCGGCTGAACATGGTCAGGTTCTGTCCGGGCTGATCCTGTCCGGAACAGCCGGCGACAATCCAATGCTGCCGTTGGGACGTTTTCTGGCTGGCCGCTCCTTCAGACGAAACGGCGCTTTCTACCGGGATCCGTCCATTGATCGATTGATGCATCAGGGTTACCTGTCACGCGTGAAGGCGCCGGTTTCGGCCTTCGACTGGCTGTCGCGTGACGCGGACTCAGTCAAGGCCTATGAACAAGACCCGCTGTGCGGCTTTCTTTTCACAGCTTCCGGATATCGGGACATGTTCGGCCTGCTGGCCGCGATATCCGGCAAAAAATGGGCGTCGCGGGTTCCGTCAGACCTGCCGATTCTCATCCTGTCCGGTGAGGATGACCCGGTAGGCGGTTATGGTGCCGGTCCAAAACAGGTTCATGAGACTTTAAAAAATACCGGACATCAAGATGTCAGTATGATCTTATATCAAGGCGGACGTCATGAAATACTAAACGAGATCAACAAAGAGGCTGTATATGAGGATATTGCCGCCACAGTTGAGCTCTGGATGGGCAAGGGGGAGAAATCATGATCACGATCAAAGACATTGCCGAACGGGCAGGTGTATCTTATGCGACCGTATCCAGAGCCCTGAACGGGCGATCGGATGTCAGTCCGGAGACGCGCAGCCGCGTACTTGAACTGGCCAAGGAATTGGGCTATCAGCCGAACGCGATCGCGCGCAGTCTGGTCAAACGCCGTTCAGAAATGGTCGCGTTGATCGTTCCGGACGTGTCCAATCCGTTTTTCGCGGACATCACCATGACGGTCAATCAGGCCGCGGAAGAAGCGGAATACACGGTGGTTGTCTGCAACACGGGCTGGGATGCCAAGAAAGAGCAGGAAAAACTGCGCATCATGATGGAACAGCGGGTTGATGGCATCATACTGAAACCGGTTCAGGAACTGAGTTCGGAAAAACTCGAAGAATTGAGTGTACCGGTTGTCGTCTTCTGGCATGCCCAGCCGGATCGGATCAGTTACATCGAAGTCGATCATGAAGCGGGAGCCAAATTGGCCGTGCGTCATCTGATCAGCCGCGGCTATCGCAAAATCGCCTATCTCGGAGGCAAACTGACCAGCATTTCAAACACGATCCGCATGGACGCCTACAAGAAAACACTTGAAGACGCGGGCCTTGCGGTCCGCGAAGAATTGATCAACAACGGCGGGTTCAGCATGGAAAGCGGTTACCAGCGTATCGGCTCGATGCTTCGCCTGCCGGATCCGCCTGACGCGGTGTTCTGCGGCAATGACATCATCGCGCTCGGTGTCCTGCAGTACGCTCGCGATCACGGGATCAACGTGCCGCGTGATTTCGGCATCATCGGCTTTGACGACATCGGCTACGCGTCGCTGCCGCAGGTGCGCCTCAGCACGATCTCACAGCCCCGGGACAAACTGGGACAGCAGGCATTTGACACGCTTTTGTCAGAGATGCAGGCCTGGCCCAATCGAACCGGACAGAAAATCCTGGTCGAACCGGAACTGGTGGTCAGGGGAACGACCTGACAACAGGCGTCCAGCGCGGGTCAAGATTCATGAAGAATTCTTATGAAACCTGAACAATCAGGACTTGACGCTGTGATGACACCTGTGGTAGATTCGATACAACTCTTGAACCGACACAACTGAATAACCCCGCATGGAAGGGGACCAGTAAGTGGAGACAACTGTCAGAGAGCTGCCGGACGGTGCAAGGCAGTCAGGCGGATCCAACTGAACTCACCCCGGAGTGGACACGCTGAACATATTCGATCAGTAGGCGTTGTCGGGAGCCGCCCGTTATCGCGGCAGGGTATCGGTCCTGATCGGACCTGTGCCTGACGAGTGCGCATCCTTGACCGGATGCGAATCAAAGTGGTACCGCGAAAAGCCTATACAGCCTTTCGTCTTTGAACAAAAGACGAAAGGCTGTTTTTTAGTTCCAAAGGAGGAAAGACCATGAAGAATTTTGAGAAATACCGTCCTTATCCACCCATGAACCGGCCGAATCGACGCTGGCCGGGTCGCCAGATCGACAAGGCACCGATCTGGTGCAGTGTCGACCTCAGAGACGGCAACCAGGCCCTTGAGATTCCCATGAGCCTGGATCAGAAGATCCGGTTTTTCCAGTTGCTCGTCGATCTAGGCTTCAAAGAGATAGAAATCGGGTTTCCCGCCGCGTCAGACACGGAATTTGCCTTCACCCGTTATCTGATTGAGCATAATCTGATCCCGGATGACGTATCCGTCCAGGTGCTTACGCAATCACGTCCGGACATCATCACCAAAACATTCGAGGCTTTGAAGGGCGTCAGGAAAGCAATTGTCCATCTGTACAATTCAACCTCGACCGTCCAGCGTGATGTCGTCTTCCGCATGTCCCGGGAGGAATGCAAAAACCTGGCCTGTGCCGGGGCGCGTCACATCATGGATATCGTCAAGCAGGACACATACGGCAGTCAGTTCCAGTTCGAGTACTCACCGGAAAGCTTCACCGGGACGGAAATGGATTTTGCCATAGAAGTCTGTGATGCCGTGTGTGACGTGTTCCAGCCGACAGCAGAACACAAAGTCATCATCAATCTTCCGGCCACGGTCGAGATGTCGACCCCCAATATCTATGCGGACCAGATCGAATATTTTTGCGAGAACACGCGTTGGCGAGACCAGACGATCATCAGCCTGCATCCGCACAACGATCGCGGCACCGGAGTCGCCGCAACCGAATTCGGCATGATGGCCGGTGCGGACCGGGTGGAGGGCACACTGTTCGGCAACGGTGAGCGGACAGGCAACGCCGACATCGTCACTCTGGCCCTGAATCTGTTCTCACAAGGTATTGATCCGGAACTGGATTTCTCGGACATCAACGAGGTCATCCGTGTCTATGAAGAATGCACGGGCATGGTTGTGCCACCCCGTCATCCCTACGCCGGCTCACTGGTCTACACGGCTTTTTCCGGCTCGCATCAGGACGCGATCAAGAAAGGCATGGCAGTCGTGGCTCGCGATACCAGCTGGAAGGTCCCATATCTACCGATTGATCCGGTCGATGTCGGTCGTTCTTATGATCCGATCATCCGGATCAACAGCCAATCCGGCAAGGGCGGCGTCGCGTATATCCTCGAACAGCGCTATGGCTTGCAGCTGCCGCGCGGTGTTCAGCAGGCGTTCAGCCAGATCGTGACCCGCGCGTCCGATCAGCGCCACAAGGAGCTGGTGGGAGATGAAATCCGCGACTTGTTCTACGAGTCGTATGTCAATCTCATGGCTCCGATCAAACTCAATCATTACAGGGAAGAGGTGCTGGGCGAAAATGAAGTCAGGATCACCGCTGCAGTCCAGATATCCGATCGCGAAGCGATTCTGACGGCAGTCGGCAACGGTCTGCTGGACGCGTTCGCGAACGCCCTCCAGGAAGCGCTTCACCGTCCGATTGATATCGCAAACTATCATGAACACGCCTTGACCAGCGGCACACAATCGAAAGCGATCACGTATGTCCAGCTCAAGGACGAGACGGGCCGGATCCAGATCGGCGCCGGGATCAGTTCCAGCATCAGCAAATCTTCCTTGCGGGCAGTTGTCAGTGCAGTCAACCGGATGCTCAACGCCGACTGATTCCAGGGCCCTGATATTCATGCATTGCATCTGGCAGAGCCATCTCGTATCCTGATACGAGATGGTTTTGCTTTTTGACAGAATCGAACATAAAAACATATGTTCGGGGAAAAGGGGAATGATGATGAACAGTCCTGATCCGGCCAAATTGCCCCAATTGACCATTGAGACAGCAAGTGAAGCCGATTATCCGGCAATATATGCGATTTATGCCCATTACATAGAAAAGACGGACAACAACTGGAACGATCGCCCCAGGCCGTTCGATCAGGTCGAAGCGGATCTGGAGGCGCTCAAGGCCGAGGGACGGCCGGCCATGGTCGCACGATCGGAAAACATCGTCGTTGGATACGGCATGCTGCACGCATTCAGAAGCGCAGACGGCTACTGGCCATGTGTTGAAAACTCGATCTATGTCCATCCGGATCATCAGAAAAAAGGGATTGGTCATTTTCTGATGAACGCTTTGATCCAGCAAGCCGAAATGACTGGCTGCTGGTCGATCATAGCGGTGATTGACGCCGGCAATTCAGACAGCATTCGATTTCATGAAAAATTTGGTTTCTTCGAGTGCGGACGTATGAATCAGATTGGTGAAAAAAATAATCGTGCCTTAAGTGTCGTGTTTCTGCAATTCGACATACCGGAAAACAGAATACGTTATCTAAACCGACAGGACACCTGATTATCCTTGATAATCCTTGAGAGTAGATCCAGTTTGGCCCGTCCTGAAAAAACATGAATTTCCTCTCTCCAACTAGACAAAATTTTTATTTTGTCTAATTGGAGCAGAAAAACAGAAGACATGCAAGAGCGAACGCATGCCGTTTCCTGGAATGCCAGTTTGCCCCTCCCCGTCACGAATATTCACATTTTAATGGAATTGTCTGACTGAAATGGTTGATGGTTATCGAGCGACAGTTGTTGTTGATGCGGTGATCACGGTTTCGAAAGTGGTTGATCCGGTAATCGCCGTCTGGAAAGATGTCGAACCGGTGGAAGACTGGGTAAGCTCTTTCAATGTATCGATGCCGAGGATTCGGGTCCATTCAGTCATGTCCTTGAAAGGATTGTAGATCTGGAACAGGATGATCACGGTCAGAAGCGCGATGATGCCAATCAGGACACGGCGCAGCATCCGCTGTTTCTTTTCGGATTGCCGTTTGCGCTGCACTTTGGCAACTGTGGTGTAGCCCTTCAGACGGTACACCCGTTCCCTGCTGTTTCGGCGGATCGCGCGATCAGCCTTGCGCTGCTTCTGATAATAGGCAAAAAAGGAACGAACGCCTGCGATCATGCGATCCATGACGGTCTGTTCCGCGATAGGCTGTGACATGTCCTCAGCGCTGACAAAAGAATGCTCCGGAGAAGTTGCGGCCGGATAAGCAGTAGCGCTCTCGGCAGGTGGCGGCGCGATCGTCAGGTCGCTCACGATGTCATGAACGGCGGTATCCTCGACCACGGATGGTGCTCCGGTTGTCACATGCTGCAAATCGGGACGCTGGGCATAACGGTTCATGACGAAGGTCCGGTCAGGTGCTTCATCGACCGGCGACACTTCTTTGACGGGTTCGACCGGGGTGGGTTCATCGATCCGCTTCAATTCAGCCACTGGAAGACGCGAATCAGCGGACTGGACGGGTGACTGGTTCGCTTCTGAAGGGTCGACCCGTATCGGCCTGATGAGTTGGCGTTGCTTCCTTTCCGCCTTGCGGACAGGATCCCGCAGATCCCTGATGAAGCCGGACAAGCGTTCCTGACCATTCTTCAGATTGAGAACGGTCTTTTTGTACAAGGAAACGAAGGCTTTTTTCACTTGCTCCAGACGATGCGGATCGCTTTCATGCCCCATCGGCTCTTGCTGGTCCGGTAAAATCACATCCAGTCTCCTTTGATGGAAGTTTCCGTCGGGTCGACCATACACGGACAGAACAAGGCTGTCCTGGAACGACTACCCTCCCGATTATACATGAAAGAATATCTGATTTCGATACTTTTATCCTCAAACCGCATGATTAGCGAACAAAAGTTTGACGTGGCAAGGACCATTTGATAAAATGACTGGGAAAACATAGCTCTTGTGTCAAACATACCGTTGATGGAGGCCTGCCACCATGTCGACGTACCGATTCACCCGTTCAAATGTCGATGATACGGTCAACCAGATCTACGACTTCATCGTGGATTACATCCGCCGCGAGGGCTATCCTCCTGCGGTCCGTGACATCTGTGTCGGTGTCGGCATCCGGTCCACGTCGACGATTCATGGACATCTCAAACGGCTCCAGCAGGCCGGACGAATCGAGTATTCGGCCGGCAAGCGCCGGGCGATCACGATTCCAGGACAGGAATCCGAAAGGGTGGTCAACCTCCCGCTGGTCGGCACCGTGACCGCCGGGGTCCCGATTCTGGCCAGTGAGAATGTTGAACGCACCCTCCCCTTCTCGGCTGATTTCTTTGATGACGAGGAAAATGTCTTTGCGCTCCGCGTCAGGGGCGACAGCATGGTCGGGGCCGCTATCCTCGACGGCGACTATGTCATCGTGCGCAAGCAGCAGACCGCCAGCATGGGGGATGTCATTGTCGCCCTGATCGAGGACGAGGCGACTGTCAAGACGCTGGCCAACCAGAACGGCCAGGTGGTTTTAAGGCCTGAAAATCCTGCTTACGAACCAATTCCATTCGACAAGTCCGGTTGCCAGATTTTAGGCAAGGTCTGCGGTGTATTCCGGATAACCTCGTGACCATTCCGGACGATTCGCGTCATTGAAGATATAATTGACCGGCTGTTTTGGATTGATCGCGACAATAGCCGATTTATATAGCAGATTCTGTCGGCCGTCGTCTTCCAGGATGATCGAGCTCATGTCAAAGCCGACGATTTGCCCCTGCTTGGCACTTCGGTCGATCATCTGGATAGAGACGGGAATTCTTTCCCTGCGACAATAATTCAGGAAAACATCATGCAGTTTCATGTCTCGGGACGATTCGCGGTCAAGACGTTGGATTGGCGGATAATTTGGTTTCATGTTTGGCACCTCCATCTGAAATGCCACCAGAATAACCAAGCCTGCGGCTCCGATTCAATCAGATCCATCCGAAATTTTCGTGACATCGACAGGTGCAGCGAAATAATCAGCCATCATTCAATAGCCCTGTGATAGGCGTCTATGATGATCCGTGACAGATCCGCAGGATCCTGGCCATCAAGCTTTTCCAGAGCGGTCATGCGGCGAAACCAGGTCATCTGGCGTTTGGCATATTGACGGCTGGATTGCTTGATCCGGTCAACCGCTTCGTCGAGCGTGATCAAACCCGACAGGTATGAGGCCAGTTCCTTATATCCGATGGCCTGTCGTCCGGTGGCTGTCAACGGCAGATTGCCCGGATCGAGGCGACGCACTTCATCCAGCAGGCCGTTTTGCATCATGAAATCAACCCGCTGATTGATCCGATCGTAAAGCACAGCCCGATCCGGCCAGATGCAAAAACCCAAAAATCGATACGGCGATTCCGTCTCTTTTGATTGCCGGTTGATTTCGCTTTGGGTATGGCCGGTGAGCTGGTACACCTCCAGCGCCCGGACGATCCGTTTGCGGTCGTTGACATGCAGTCTGTCTGCCGTTTCCGGGTCCAGCCGGCGCAGTTCCTGCAAAAGTGTTTCATTCCCATCCCGTTCCGCTCTTTCGATGAGCCGGCTTCGCAGAGCCGGGTCGGATGGCGATGGCACGAAGCGCAACCCGTCCATCAAAGCGCTGATGTATTGACCGGTCCCACCACACACGATTGGAACATGGCCTCGTGTCAGGATCTGGTTGATCGTGGCAATTGCCGATTCCAGCCAGGCTGCCACACTGAAGGGCTCGGCAGGATCCTTGATATCCAGCAGATGATGCGGCACCATCTGCTGTTCCTGTTCGGTTGCCTTGGCCGTGCCGATGTCCATGCCGCGATAGATCTGCATCGAATCAGCAGAAATGATTTCGCCATCGATCGCTTTGGCCACTGCGATTGCAGTCGCGGTTTTCCCGCTGGCTGTCGGGCCGGCCAGGATGATCACCAGGGGTTTGGTGTCTGCGGCATTTTCTTGATGCAACAGTCCATTTTCAAGTCGATAAACGGCGTTATTGTTCATGGTTACAGGACCCGCTTGAATTTTTTTTCGATTTCCAGTCTGGACTGCCGGATGATGACCGGCCGGCCATGCGGGCAGGTGTATGGGTTTTCGAGCGGGATCAGGTCGGCGATCAATTGCTGGATTTCGAGCATGGATAGTCGATCATGCGCTTTAACAGCCGCTTTGCAGGCGATCTGGTACAATAGCTCGTCGACTTCTTCCGGCCCGGACGGACGATCCTTGACCAGCAGCTGCAGCGCCGTACGCAGCGCCAGCTCCGGATCGATCCTGGCGGACTGCAGGTCCGGGATGGTGCGCAGGATCACCGATCGATTGCCAAATGCCTCCAGATCGAAACCGATTGACTGGAAAAATGGCTGCTCTGATTCGATCATGATTCGTTCCGCAGGCGTCACGGCGATGGTCTGGGGCGACAACAGAGGCTGGATCATCTGCTCGCGCTTTTCCCGACGCGCTTGTCGAAGCCGTTCGTAAATGATCTTTTCATGGGCAGCATGCTGGTCGATCAGAAGCAGTTCGTCCGTCCATTCCAGAAGAACATAGGTGTCAAACAAGGTTCCGATGATCCGGGCTTCCGTCAGATCTGCCACTTTCAGCACCGTGTCCGCATATGAGCTGGATGTGATGGTGAGTTGTTCATAGGATGGCGCGGATTGGTCTGATTTATCCGGCGAATAGTCTGATTTGTCAGTCCTCACAACAGCCTCTGCGGGAGCATCAGCCGCTTTGTCATGTAAGGACAATATGTTGTTATTAGGTCCATATGTAGCAGATATATCATCATATGCAGGCTTTGGCGTCTCATTCGGTAACTGCATGTTTTGAGTGATGACATTTTCTGATGTTTCTTCCAAGTGCTCTTCCGTGGCTGACTTTTCAGGTGCCAGTATGCCGGAATGCTCGTTCAAGGCGGCGACGATGGCCTGATAGACACTCGAGAATACGTCGCCATCTTTCCAGAATCGCACTTCGAGCTTCTGTGGATGGACATTGACATCCACCAGAGCTGGTGGTAGATCAAGTTTCAGGACAACAAATGCAAAACGCCCTTTCATCAGACGGGATTTGTAAGCTTCGTCAATCGCGGCTGTCACGGTCTTGGACCGGATCCATCTTCTATTGACCAGGACAGTCTGACCGCTGCGGTTATGTCTTGCACCATCCGGCATGGCCGCGTAACCGCTCACCGTCAACGGCCCGGACTCTCCCGTGATGGGTACGCAGGTGGCAGCCTGCCTCTTTCCATAGACGGCATAAATGGCCGACAGGAGATCGTTGTTGCCGGGCGAATGAACCAGTTCCTGCCCATTGGCCAACAGGCGGAAGGAGACATCCGGCCTAGCCAGGATCAGTCTTTCCATGATTTCCGCGATCGCCGAGGTCTCGGTGCTGTCCTTTTTCAAAAATTTGAAACGGGCCGGTGTGTTGTAGAACAATTGTTCCACCAGGATGGATGTCCCTTCCGGGCATCCGGTCGGGCCATGGGACAGCAGTTCACCACCCTCGATTCTCACTTGTGTCCCGACGGTATCCCCTGGCTGACGGGTTTTCAGGGTCACTTTCGACACGGCCGCGATGCTGGCGAGCGCTTCGCCACGAAACCCAAGGGTGCCGATGGTGTCGAGATCCTCTATCAGCCAGATCTTGCTCGTGGCATGACGAGTGAAGGCGTTCAGCGCATCGTCCGGGTCAAGACCGCAACCGTTGTCCGTGACCGATATGCTCAGGATGCCTCCGTTGCGGATTGAGACGGTGATCGTGGTGGCGCCGGCGTCCAGCGCGTTTTCGGTCAGTTCCTTGACCACAGAGGCCGGTCGCTCGACGACCTCGCCTGCCGCGATGCTGTTGGCTGTCTGCGGATCCAGAATCCTGATCAATCCCATGGTGTGATCACCTGCCCCTCATTTTCTGTGCCTGCCGGGAAAAATCATGCAGCAGATTCAACGCGTCCAAAGGGGTCAGTCGGGAGCAATCCGTATCCGCCAGCGCGCTGAGCAGACCGTCCTGTTCCTTGTTGACCTGTACTGCCGCGAACAGGTCCAGCTGGCCGTCCATCGGGCGGGCATTGCGACGGATCTTGAGCCGTTCGCGGCCGCTGTTTTCCCGTTCCAGCTGGCTGAGCAGCTCTGAAGCCCGGGTGACCACCTCGGATGGAACACCTGCCAGCCGGGCGACCTCGATACCATAGCTGTCGTCCGATCCGCCCGGTTCGATGCGGTGGAGGAAGACCACTTCCCCGCCCTGCTCCTCGACCGCGACATGGCAGTTGAAAACACCGGGCATGATTGACCCGAGGTCGGTCAGTTCGTGGTAATGTGTCGCGAAAAGCGAACGAGCCCCGAGATTCCGGCGGTCCGAAATGTATTCAATGACCGACCAGGCGATTGACAGGCCATCGTAGGTGCTGGTGCCGCGGCCGATTTCGTCGAGGATCAGCAGGCTGCGCGGGGTCGCCTCTTTCAGGATCTGGGCGACTTCATTCATTTCGACCATGAAGGTCGATTGACCGGACGCCAGATCGTCTGACGCGCCGATCCGGGTGAACAGCTTGTCGACGATGCCGATGGTCGCCTGACGGGCCGGCACAAAACTGCCGATCTGGGCCAGGATGACGATCAGCGCCACTTGTCGCATGTAAGTCGATTTGCCTGCCATGTTCGGACCGGTCAGGATCATGAAGCGTTGGCTGTCCAGATCCATCTGGATGTCGTTCGGGACAAATTCACCGGCACCCATCACTTTTTCGATCACCGGGTGACGGCCGTCAGAAATGGACAGCGCGCCGGAATAATCGAGTTCAGGGCGGCAGTAGTTTTCCCGGTCGGCCAGTTCCGCCAGACTCGAGACGACATCCAGCCAGGCCAGGGACCGGGCTGTTCTCTGCAAGGCGGGTACACGCTCCAGCACTTGATCCCGGATCCGGATGAACACCTCGTATTCGAGCTGTAGCAGTTTTTGCTCCGCGCCGAGAATCTGGTCCTCCATGCTCTTAAGCTCATCCGTGATATACCGTTCAGCATTTGCCAGTGTCTGTTTACGGACAAAATGGGGGGGCACCTGGGGCAGGTTGGACCGTGTGACATCGAAATAGAAGCCGAAAACCTTGTTGTAGCCAATTTTAAGGCTGCGGATCCCGGTCTGTTCCCGCTCACGCGCTTCCAGTGCGATGATCCAGTCCTTGCCGTCCCTGGCGGCAGCCCGCAATTGATCGACTTGCGAATCAAAACCATCGGCGATCAGTTGCCCGTCTTTGATGGTGAGCGGCGCGTCCACGTGAATCGCGCGACTGATCAGGTCGGCCAGGTCCTGTTCCGGATCGATGTCGGCGATCTTTTCGCGAATCGAAGCGGCAGTCACCGAGTCAAGCGCTGATAGAAGCGCTGGCAGTATCTGGAGGGATTTGGCGAGGGCTGTCAGATCACGACCGTTGGCCGTGCCGAGCGACACCTTCCCGCTCAGGCGTTCCAGATCGAAAAGTCCGGTCAGCGTCTCTCGCAGTTCCTGGCGGACCATGAACCGGTCTTTGAACTCCTGGACAGCTTCCTGTCGATAGCGGATTTCCCCCACATCGATCAGCGGCTGCTCGATGAAGCGCCTCAGAAGCCGCGCGCCAGCGGCTGTACGGGTCCGGTCGACTGCCCACAGAAGGCTCCCTTTCCGGCTCCGTTCCCGATACGATTCTGTCAGTTCGAGGTTGCGTCTCGCATTGACATCGATACCCATGGTCGTCGCGAGCGTGTAGAACCGTACGGGCTCCAGATGACCGATCACCGACTTCTGGGTATCTGACAGATACTGGTACAGCGCGGCAGCCGCCCGGGCCTTGAGGTCGGTCGGGCCGACATCCTCTTTGTTCAGGACCTGCGTTCTCTCGCGCGAGAAATCATCTTCCGGACGGATTGTGAAAATCGCGTTCTGTCGATTTGACACCATTTCCCGGGCCACATCGTCAAAAAACGCGGGGTTGCAGATCACTTCAGCCGGATCGTAGCGGCAGACCTCATCGACCAGGCGGTCACGCGGGTGGCCCATGATCAGTTCAGTGGCTTCGAACATGCCGGTGCCAAGGTCGGCCGCGGCCAGGCCGAAATAACCGCCGTCTGCGTAGATCGACACCAGATAATGGTTTTTCGTCTCGTCGAAATTGGTGCCGCCGGTCACGGTACCGGGTGTGGCGACCCGCACCACTTCGCGCTTGACAATCCCCTTGGCCAGCGCCGGATCCTCGACCTGCTCGCAGATCGCGACCTTGTAGCCCCGACCGACCAGACGATTGATATAGCTTTCAGCCGCATGGTATGGCACGCCGCACATGGGGGCTCGCTCCGGGAAACCGCAATCACGACCGGTGAGGGTCAGCTCGAGTTCGCGCGACGCAATCACGGCATCGTCAAAAAACATCTCATAGAAATCGCCCAGACGGAAAAAGAGCAGGCAGTCCGGCCACAGGTCTTTCTGTTCCAGATACTGCTGCATCATCGGGGTCAGCTTGCCGCGATCGATCTCGCTCAGTTTGAGGCTCATGGCAGGAGCTGCTCCATTTCTCCCTCCAGGGAAAAGGTTTTGGCCCGGGTGATCCGGACGATGGCGATGCGGCCTTCCAGCGATCGGGGGTCCGGCGGAAGGCTCTGGCCGGTTGCCTTGAAATTGACCAGGCGGAAATCGCTGCCTCGACCGGTCAGGATGTCGAGAGCGGTCGCGCTGGCCCCTTCGATCAGGACCTCGACGCTCTTTCCAACCTGCGCCTCATTGGCTGCCAGGCTGTGGGCGTTCTGCAGTCGGACCAGACGCTCGAAGCGCTCTTTCACGACCGATTCCGGCACCTGGTCTTCCCTGTTGGCTGCCGGGGTGCCGACCCGTTTGGAATACTGGAAAGTGAACGCGCTATCGAACCGGACGCGCTCCATCAGATCGAGCGTGTCACTGAAATCGGCCTCCGTTTCGCCCGGGAACCCGACAATGATGTCAGTCGACAGGGAAATGTCGGGCACCCTTTCACGCACACGCTGGATGATGCCCAGGTATCGGTCCCGGTCATATTTCCGGTTCATGTCCTTGAGGGTGCGCGAACTGCCGCTTTGCAGCGGCAGATGCAGGTGTCGCTCGATGTTGGGATGACGGGCGATCACCTCGATGAGATCGTCAGACAGGTCCTTGGGGTGGGATGTCATGAAACGTACCCGGTACAAATCCGGAATTTCGGCGACCGATCGCAGCAATCTGGCAAAATTCCAGCTGTCCTCGCGCCCGGATGATTCCATCTTCGCGTCATTGGGTGAAGGCTTCAGGTCATGGCCATATGAATTGACATTCTGGCCCAGCAGCAGCACTTCCTTGAATCCCTCGTCCACCAGCTGTCGGATCTCCTGAAGGATCCGCTCCGGGCGGCGGCTGCGTTCGCGACCGCGGGTATAGGGCACGATGCAATAGGAGCAATAGTTGTTGCAGCCGAACATGATCGACACCAGCGCCCGGTATTTTCTGGCGCGGACGATCGGCAGATCCTCGGTGATGATGTCTTCGCCGTCCTCCAGGTAGGACTTCTGCCCTTCAAACAGGCGTTTGGTGATCAAATAGGGCAGTTTGTGAATGTCCTGTGGACCGAAAAAGAAGTCTACGAAAGGATAGCTCTTCCGCACTTTGTCGCGATGGACCGGCTGGGCCATCATGCAGCCGCACAGGCCGACCAGGACATCCGGGCGGTCGCGGCGGATGTTTTTCATCATGCCGAGATGGCCGAACAGGCGGTCGTCCGCGTTTTCACGGACACTGCAGGTGTTCAGGATGACCAGGTCTGCTTCGCGGACATTTTCGACAGAGGTCATGCCCGCCTGTTCCAGGAGGCCGGCCAGTTTTTCGCTGTCATTTTCATTCAACTGGCAGCCAAAGGTGATGATGTGATATCTCGAAATCCTTCCGGCAGCACACAACTGCTCCAGGTAATGCTGCTGGTGGATCATGTCGGGATGTTGATTCGTGTCGATGGACAAGAGGGACACCTCGCTTATGTCAGGATCAGATGAAATTGTTCACGCAAGCGAACGCTGACATCATATCATAAATCACGACTTCCGACCAAAGCCGAGCGAAAGCCGGGCTTCCCGGATCAGGTGATCCAGCATCAGGCGCCTGCGGCCGTCGACACCGCGCAGGCGTGGGATCAGACGGTTCAGGAGCAGATGATTGAAACGGTTCTTTTCACGGATCATTCGATCGACGCGCCGGTACAGTTTCGCCAGGATGGCGAGCTCGCGCTCCGTGGGTTGATGCCGGCCATAACGGACCGCAGAAACGATCTGGCCAGCTTCGTCCAATGTCTCGGACAGATGGGGATACGGTCCTTTCAAACGATCCAGGAACAGGATCGGCGTTTCACCCGGTCGGATCAGCTGAGCTTCGGTCTGCAACGCCAACTGAAGTTCCTGCCAGTAAATCTCAAGGCGTTTGACCGCGTCCGGATAGAGGATCGCGAGGTCCTCTGGCGAATACAGCAGCTTTTCACGATGTCGGATGGCATAGCGCACGAACAGGATGGCCAGGGCGATCGCTGCCAGGCGCAGCAGTCGGATGCCGAATGCCCGGCGCTTTTCAGCGTCCATGGGATCAGGCAGTTCGTCTGGACCCGTTGGCAAAGGCGATATCGATGGCTCCGGCTCGACCGGTCCGGTCGGAACCGGTGTCGGTTCTGCAGGATCCTCCTGACCGCCCGGGGCAACGCCGCCCGGTGTCGCGTCGATCGGGACCCAGCCGATCAGCGGAATGTAGATTTCGCACCAGGCATGCGCCCGGTTCGCCATGACAGTACGGGCGTGTGTGGCGGGATCCGGGTCATCCAGGATGAAGCCTTCGGCGTAACGGGCAGGAATGCCGGCCAGGCGGCTGAGCATCACCTGGGCTGTGGCGAAATAGACGCAGTACCCTTCCCTTGACTCCAGGAACCAGAGCACAAAATCCTTGTCCTCCGGGGGTACGGCGACATTGAGATTGTAGGTCGCATGTTCGATCAGGTACCGTCGGATCGCCAGGGCTTTGCCATAAGGATCCTCCGCGCCGCTGGTCAGATGGTCGGCCAGGGCTTGCAGTTCTCCGCCCGACCGATAAAGCTCATTATCCGGTACCGCAAGATATTCTGCCTCATAAAAAGCGGGACGGACATCGGCGCCTTCCTCCTCCTGCAGGTGAACTTGCAGCGCATAGTCAGGGAACTCCGGATTCCATGTCCGAACGACACGGCTTTCGACGCGATAAGGGGTCTTGGCGGTGAGGGGGTATTTGCTGTAGAGCATGCCCCGATCATCAAAATAGACCTGGAAGCGCTCGTCCGTCTGGGGCGTGACGGCCAATGGGCGGCCAGGCGTGAAAATCATGCCGGAGGCGGTCGCCCGCGGGGTGATGACCAGGTTCCATTCATCGATCAGGTTCATGACCACCCGTTCGTTCACCACATCCGGGTCCGGCTGGTCCAGATCGAAGACAATCTGCCGTACTTCCTGTTCGAAAATGTTGTCCAGCCGGAAGGTCTCGCCGCGCGGGTCTCTTTCCCAGCGCGCGCCGTCATACCGGTCATAGATCGCCCCCCTGAGCAAAGCCGGACCAGGATGGCCGAAAACATCCATGACCGGTGATTCGGACAGGGCGACCGGACCGCCCAGCCTCGTTCCAAGTGGATAGAACCCGGCAAAACTGATGGAAAAATCGGGCTGCAGTTCAGTCGCCGGTTCAAAGCCCATGGCTTGTGAAACATCGTCAGCCAGTCCTTCGATCAGCTGCTGCTGCCGGCCCATGCGAACCGGAATGAAAGCGGTCAATAGCAACGATCCGAGAATGGACAGGAGAATCAGCGGCGCGGCCACCATCATCGCGGTGACCGGCTGGCGTTTGAAGGGCCGTTTTCGTCCCGGTTTTCTAAAAGGCTGTCTTTTCACCATCAGCAGAAGAATGGAAAATGCCGTCAGGAGAATGCCGATCGCGTCCTGCGAGACATCGCGCAGGGCGTTGAGCGTCATCAGGACCAGAAGGACAATGGCCCATACCAGCGGGAGCTGGATTTTGGTCGCGGTCAGGCAGACCAGGTAGCTGACCAGCACAATGGCCGCCGTTGCGGCAAAGGGGATCATTTTTTCGTCCAATGAAGCGAAACCGGTGTAATACTGGAACGCATAGACGGATTTGTTGCCCAACTCGATCAGGTCCGGCCGCCATGAAGCCACTCGTCCCGGCCACAGCAGGTACATGAGCAACGACATCAGGGTCAGGGCGGACAGCGTGATCATCGCGCGCAACGGGGGCGACAGGAGCAGTTTGAATGCCGCGTGAACCAGGATCACCGGCCAGACAACATGCAGAAAAGGCACCGTGATCCCATTCGTCGCCAGAAAGACACGCGACAGGCCGATGGCCAGCAGCATGCTGTTCCCATAAACCAGGAACTGGAACAATATGGACTCAGTCCTTGTTTTCATCTTGTTCCACGACCAACAGTTCGGCACCTGTGTTCCGGTACCGTCTCAGCCATTCGTTCTGCTCTTCAATGGATGTCTGGTCGTAGCGGACATAGACAACCATGACAAATATTCCTTGTTGGATCAACGCCTGGCTGGTCGCTACCAACGCCTCGTCGGCATAGGCGGTCACAATCAGAACCGATCCGTTATCCGGAAGCTGGGCCAGTCCGGCTTCCACCAGTCGATTCATCGGGTTGGCCGGCCGGTCCGATGCCATCACAAGCTGGACCATCAGGTCCGTCAGCTGATCATCCCGATCCGCTTTGCTGATCACAGGGCCTTGGCTGTCTGTCGCGAGCAGCAGGGACAGTCCGCCTTCAAGAAATGATCGGGCTATTGAAGCGGCCAGTGACAGGACGCGATTGCGATGCGACCGGTGAAGCGATTCCGGCAGCTGATCGCGGGCGAGATCGGTCACGAGCAGCACATGACCCTGTTCTTCCTTCTCGAAAGTCTTGATCATCCATTCATTCTGCTTCGCGCTGACAATCCAGTGGATCCGCTTGAGCGAATCGCCCGGCACCATGTGCCGGATATCATCGACCGTGTTGATTTCATCGGAATGCCGGGATGATGTCCGAAGACCCAAGAGGCGTCTTTGGTCAAATGAGCGCAGGGCGATCCGGGCTGATGGCCATGGGAACACCAGCAGTCTCGCGGGTTCTGCATGGCGCCAGGCTTGTTTTCCGACCGGCAGCCGGATCAGGTCGAAGGGGTCCCGGAGCCGCATCCGGCTGACGCGCACATGGTAAAGCCGAGCCTCTTCAGTCTCCAGATCATACTGCTCCGTGATGGAACCCTTGCCGAATATCGAGAGGATTCGCCGGCGACTGACACTCGGCCGAATGTTGTCCCCCTGTTCCTGCAGGATATCGACTTCCAGGGCCGCGACCGGCCAGTGGCTGCGATTGCGGACCAGGATGGAAAGTGCTGTCTCTTCCCCAAGGTAGACCGGGTTTTTCGACAAGAACCAGGACACCTCGATCCGGTTCCTCATCCAGAGCAGGTGGATGAGCGAGACGATGACCAGAAGGATGATCAAGGTCAACGCGATCAGGAAAATCTGGTATCCGGTGTAGGCCAGGGCACCATAAAGAATCAGCACGGACATCAGGACGAGGACCTGGCGGGCTCTCATCTGGCGGAAGGGACAGGAATGCCCGCGATGATTTCATCCAGGATCGTGTCTGTTGACGCCAGTCTCAGCCGGCCTTCCGGCCTCAGCAGCAATCGGTGCGACAGGACCGGCCGTGCCAGTGCCAGGACATCGTCGGGCAGGACATAGTCGCGGCCTTTGAGCAGAGCCCGGCCACGGGCCGCAATGATCAGCATCAGGGAGCCGCGCGGACTGATCCCAAGGGCGAGGTCCGGATGACGGCGGGTCGCGGCGGCTATGGCAGCCGCCAGCTGCTTGACCGGATCGCCGCAGAAAACACGGGCGACATGGTCCTGAAGCTCAATGACACCCAGTTCATCGATCACCGGGCTCAGATGATGAAGCGGGGAATCATCCATGAAACGGTTGTAGATTTCCATCTCTTCATCCATGGTCGGGTAGCCGAGCGTGATCCGCATCATGAACCGGTCGAGCTGGGCTTCCGGCAACGGATAAGTGCCGACGTGCTCGACCGGGTTCTGGGTGGCCAGCACCATGAACGGCCTGGGCACCGGATAGGTGGTGCCGTCGACTGTGACCTGGTTTTCCTGCATGACTTCCAGAAGGCTCGACTGAGTCTTGGGAGATGTCCGGTTGATCTCGTCCGCGAGCAGCAGCTGGCACATGACCGCGCCCGGATGATGCTCGAATTTGCCGCTGACCGGGTTGTACAGCGAAAAACCGGTAACATCCGACGGCATGACATCCGGTGTGAACTGGATCCGATGAAAGGACAGGCCAAGTGAGCGGGCCAGTGTGGACACCATCGTGGTCTTGCCGATTCCGGGAACATCTTCCAGCAGGACATGCCCGCGGCACAGAAGCGCGTTCAGCATCAGTTCGAGTGCCTGTTCTTTTCCGACCATGACTTTTGCCATGTTCTCCTTGATGAGATTCAGGCGACTGGTGATTTCCGATCCGTTCATAATGCTCCTTCCCTACCGGGTGACGCGATCAGACCTGGTCTGCGATCCGAAGCAGCAGATCCTCTGATTCCTGCCAGCCCAGACAGGCATCCGTGATGGATTGCCCATAAGTGCATCCTTCCGGGTCCTGACAACCCGGTTCCAGGTAACTTTCGATCATCAAACCGCGCACCAGTTTCTTCAGGACGGGCGATAGCCGCCGATTGTGCAAGACCTCGGCCGCGATCCTGGGCTGCTCGCGATAGTCCTTGTCAGAGTTGGCATGATTCGTGTCAATGATGACCATCGGATTTCCAAGGTTCATCCGGCTATACAGATCATCGAGCCGGACCAGGTCCTCATAATGGTAATTGGACTGGCTTTTGCCATAGCGATCGACGGCGCCTCGCAAAATGGCATGCGCGTAAGGATTGCCGCTGGTCTGCACCTGCCAGCCCTGATAGGCGAATGTGTGCGGATGCTGGGCGGCATAGATCGCATTGAGCATGATCTGCAGATCACCGCTGGTCGGGTTTTTCATGCCGACCGGCATGTCGATGCCACTGGCGGTCAGACGATGCTGCTGATTCTCGACCGATCGTGCGCCGATCGCCACATAGCTCAGTAGGTCATCCAGGTAGGTGTGGTTTTCCGGATACAGCATCTCGTCGGCAGCCGGCAGTCCGGTCTCGGCCAGGCTTTTCAGATGCAGGCGACGCAGGGCCAGCAGGCCCGCCACCATGTCCGGGGCTTTGTGCGGATCAGGCTGATGACCGATACCCTTGTACCCGGAACCGGTCGTGCGCGGTTTGTTGGTGTAGATACGGGGCACCAGGACCAGCTTGTCGTCCACCTGTGCCTGGACTTTGGCCAGGCGGCTCACATAGTCGCAGACCGCGTCCTCCGCGTGGGCTGAGCAAGGACCGATGATGACAATCAGTTTGTCACTTTCACCGGTGATGACCTTGCGGATTTCTTCGTCCTTTCGCCTCTTGACCGCGGCCAGAGCCGGGGCGAGCGGGTACATGGCGATGACTTCCTCGGAACTGGGCATTTTCTGCTGGAAATGAAAGCTCATGGGTGGTTCCCTTCCTGGCTGCGCCGATGGCGCAGGCTGATTTCTCCGTGGTTTTGATGAAACAGACGGCCTTTTCCGTCCTCGAGGACAAGCGACCCGTCTGCTGCTATGTCGATACAACGGTATACAGGACCGTTGGCATGTGGATCCCCATTTCCATCGGATGAAGACGGGTGGGTGTCAATCAGGACCACCTCACGTCCGACGGTCGCGGAAACGGCGAGATAGCGGGACCTGACTGCTTCAAATCCTTCCCGGTCATGCAGGTCCATCAGGCTGTCCAGTCGCCTGAGCAACCGCGTCAGCAAATCGATCGGATCGATCTTGATCCCCGCAGACAGCATAACCGAGGTGGCAATGGCCTCAAGTTCAGGTGAAAACTCGGTCAGGCCGAGATTGACGCCAATACCCAGGACGAGCCACGGGTCACCTTTCGAGTCCGTACCGGACTCGGCCAGGATGCCGGCGGTTTTTCGCTCATCGATCAGGATGTCGTTGGGCCATTTGACACGGGCTTTTGTCACTCCGGCTTCACACAATGTTTCCGCGACCGCTGTGCCGGCCACCAGGGTCGCCGCGGGTGTAACAGCCTTTCCCGTCGAAGGGCGCAGCAGGATCGAGAACCAGAGGCCGCCTGCTTCAGGCGACACGAATGAGCGTCCGAGCCGGCCGCGTCCAGCGGTCTGTTCATCTGCCAGGATGACGAGGCCGCCCGGTTCGCCAAGACGAGCCAGGTCGCGAGCCAGCGAATTGGTCGAGCCGATGGTCCGGAATCTGAGGACTTGACGGACGATCCGACAGTCGGACAAGGATGTGAGAACGGGTTGTCCCAAAACTGTCGCCTGTTGTCTGGTCATCGGGTCTGAAAGGTTGGTCTGGAGGATGGTCACTGGTTTGATGTGCTCCTTTGTTGCCTGGCGGTCAGTGCCTTGTCTTGTCCGATGGTTCTCGTGCCCTTGCCAGGTACCATCCGGAAGCGGACAGGGTCTTGCGGACACGTGTTCTTGAAAGGCCGGTCAGGAATGCGGCCAACGAGCGATCCGGCCCGCCATCCTCATATGTCAGCAACAGGATCCGGTTGGCACGAATGCTGCGATCATGTCGTCTGATCCGTTCTTTCAATTCCGGCAGGACCCTCAGTCCGGCCGGATCATCCGGCTGCGGGCTGATCGATTCCATCAGTGCGTCATGGTTGCCGGCATTCAGCAGTGTCAGTCGGGGCGACTGCGACCGGTTGAGCTCGATCCGGAAGTCTTCGGACTCGAGGATCATGCGGTCAGCGAACAGGTACAGTCCGACCGTCGCTTCGATGGGCAGGTTCAATCCCCCGATGTGCCTCAGCAAAATCGCCTGGTCCGCCTTCAATTCTGATTTTCGCGTGTTCATCGCGGCGGCCAGGGCTGCTTTCTGACGCAACTGCAGGACAAGCACCCAGACGCCGGCTGCCATGATCAGGACTGAAAGCCAGGGGGATACGGCTCCAGTCGTTCCAAGAACCATGGCAATGACCAGACCGATCACCAGAAGCAGGATCATCGTTTGATCACATCCCGTCTATTGATCCGAAAATGCCCTTTGCCTGCCTGATTGTCTGTCTTCATCCCGCGACCTGGATTTTGCGGGGGGCGTTTCACCTATTGTACCACATCAAGTGAAATCTGATCCCCTGTCCGTCCCTTCATGCGTAAAGCAGACGAATGATCTTGCGGAACAGCCGGGTCGGCAGGATGCGCAGCGCGATCATCACCACTTTGTAGAAAAGTCCCGGTGTCTGGTGAAGCGGCGGGTATTTTCGAACCATGTTACGGACCGCGGCCCAGGCGACGACTGACGGGTCCAGTCCATTCTGCTCATCCCGGGCCATCCGCTCGACCGAACGTCGGATGCGATCGCCGTATGGTGATCGCGCGTCATCCGTCTGGTCCACAATGACTTCACGCGCGTTCGTGAAGCCGGTCCGGGTGTCGCCGGGCGCGACCACCACCACGCGGATGCCATGCGGGTCCACTTCGTCGGCCAGGGCGATCCCGAAAGCGCTGACCGCCGCTTTGGCCGCGCTGTAATAGGTCTGGAATGGAACCGGTACACTGGCAGCCACTGAACTGATGAGCACCAACAGGCCTCGCCCTTGCAGTCGCATGACCGGCAACGCCGGCCGGACCGTGTGGACAGTGCCGTAAATGAGCTGGTCCATCTGTCGACGCACGGTTTCCATGTCCGTTTCCTCGACTGAACCGGCGATTCCGAATCCGGCGCAGTGGAATACAGCCGACAGTTCGCCCTGCTCTTCGACGATGCGACGGACTAGGTCGATGCAGGCCTGTTCATCCAGTACATCCAGTCTGGCCGCGATGAGTGGTGCCAGAGAAGGTTCATTGGCCACAAGCCCGGGGAGGACTTCCGGCATCGATCGCGAAGCGCCGTAGACGGTGTATCCGCGGGCCAGCAGCTGCCTGACAATGTGAAGACCAATACCGGAGCTTGCGCCGGTCACCAGCACGGTCTTGCCATAGGGGCTTTTCATTGATTCAGTCTGTCGTGCGCTCATGACGTCCGGTGCCCTCCTGTACGGGGTCCACGATGCGGTATGCGCGAAGCGCTTTTTGGCGTGTGCGCGCGTCCGGCAGAAACCGGCTTACGGTTGCTTGAAAATCTGGTGAATGATTGAGATGCGCCAGATGGCACAATTCATGGACGATCACATATTCAGCCAACGGTGCGGGCAGCAGGGCCAGGCACGCATTCAGCCGGATGTGCCCCCGGCTGTTGCAGCTGCCCCAGCGTTTGCGCTGAAGCCCGACCGTCACCCGGGCCGGACGAAGACCCGGATATTGGGCCATCGTGGCTTCAGCCAGCAATGCTGTGCGAGTTGCCAGTTCCCGGTACATCACCGGATCCGGCAATGGAATCAGGACGCTTTGGTGTTGGTCATGCCGCTTTCTCTGGATCCAGTCCGATTTTTGCCGGACAAACGCCTCGATCTGGGATCGCGGCAGTCGCGATGGACAACGGATTTCCAATGTGCCGTCCGGCTGGATGACCAGGCTGATCGTCTTTCGCCTGCTCCGTTTCACGACCAGCGGATTGAATTCAGTCAAGAGGTCAGCCGACATGAAACCGTTCCTTCATCCGCATTGCCCGTTCGGCCGTCTTGCCGCCGATACGGATCTGTTCATCGAGAAAATCCGGGTGAGCGGCCAGGAAATCGATCTGGAAGGCCTGGGGATCGCTGATGAATTTCAACACCTGCCGGTGCTGGTCTGTCGTGATCAGACCAGCGTCCTTAGCCTGGTCAAACAGGTCTGCGCCGAACACGGTCAGCGCATGAAGCACGGTACCGGACGAATGGAGCACCTCACTTCCACCCTGGGCGCGATCGACCACCGTCAGGGTGTGCGGCATCGACGCGCCCAGACGGTCGATAGCCGGGATCCAGGCTCGCACATAGCTGGACGCCTCGGTCACCAGGTCCGACACATGCAGGGCATTCTGGCCGCTTTTCTCGCGATCCTGCAACAGGCGGTCCGGCTGGCCGGATTCGGACGCGCCATAAGCCTGCCCGGTTTTCAGGATCGACACATGGGGCTTGCCGAGCAGGTTGGCCAGGGGCAGCGAAAAGAAAAAGTCACGCCGTTCACCGCCGGAGATGAAGTCCGCCGGCAATCCGTCGGCCTTGACAGCCAATGCGTCGATCACCGACCGGTACGTGGCGTTCGCGCGGTATTGCCGCATCACACATGGCATCAGGTGCTGGGTCATCCTGTCCGGCGCCAGGACGGCGCTTTCGATGAAATTGAGTAGTTCAAGCGCTTCCGATTCACTGCCATACAGGAAGTGGGTATTGATATAATACGGACCGAGCGTACCGGATGTATAGAAGAACGGCTTGTCCGGCGGACTGATCCGCAAGGCATTGGTCGCGAAAAGCGCGTGGACGATCTGGTCATCTGGTGTCATAAAGCCTCCCCGGTTCCGTTATTTCCAGTATTGCAGCGTGCCGGTGTAGTCAGACAGGCGTTCGATGTTCTCACTGGCGGCGATCGCGAGCATCTGGTCCAGGATGTCGATCGCGGCTGTCGGATGAATCAAGGTCGCTGTTCCCACCTGGACAGCGGTCGCGCCTGCGATGAGAAACTCGATCGCGTCCGCGCCGGTCATGATGCCGCCCATCCCGATGACCGGTATGCGGACGGCCCGGTGGACATCCGCGACCATCCGCAGGGCGACCGGTTTGACAGCCGGCCCGGAAAGACCGCCGGTGTTGTTCCTGAGGATCGGCCGCCGGGTCTTCCGGTCGATGACCATCCCGAGCAATGTGTTGATCAGGCAGACGGCATCGGCTCCGGCCTCCTCGGCTGCGATGGCCGTTTCCGCGATGCTGGTGACATTGGGTGTGAGTTTGACCCAGAGCGGTTTTCCGGTCGCCTGACGGCAGGCCCGGACCAGTTCCTTGACCATGTAAGGGTCGGCCCCGAAGCTCATGCAGCCATGGGCGACATTGGGGCAGGACAGGTTCAGTTCGATGGCAGCGATGTCTGTCTTGTCCAGTGTCTGGCAGAAATGGACGTAGTCTTCAACCAGATCACCGGCGACATTGACGACAACCGGACATCCAAACCGCATCATGCCGGGATATTCGTCCGTCAGGAAAGATTCAAGGCCGGGGTTTTGCAAACCGACACTGTTGAGCATGCCACTGGCCGTCTCCGCGACACGAGGCGCTGGGTTGCCAACCCGTGGCAGCCGCGTCAGGCCTTTCGACACGATCGCGCCGAGACGGCCCGGATCATACCAGTCGGCCATCTCACGGCCGAATCCAAAGGTGCCGGATGCTGTGATGACCGGGTTGGCAAGATGAAGACCGCCGATATGCACAGACGGATCGACCGGACTTGTCATGACCATTTGACCTCCTTGGCTGAAAAAACGGGGCCTTCCAGACAGCAACGATCGTGATGGCGCTGGCCGTCCCGTTCGGTCTCGACCGCGCAGCAAAGGCAGACTCCGATTCCGCAGGCCATCCGTTCCTCGAGCGAGACCTCGCAGTCGACGCCTTCATGATCACAGGTCCGGGCGATGCTTTGGAGCATCGCGGTTGGTCCGCAGGCCATGACGACGGTTTCAGCCTTCTCGGCTTCATCCATGATCGAAAGCACCTGGCTGAGCGCGTCATTGGCGTTGCCGGTCAGGTCAAGTCCGCCCTCATCGGAGGTGAAGATACAGGATTCGGCCAATAGTTCGAAGTGGTCCTTCAAGATCGCGTGTTCACTGTCCCGGTACCCGCAGACAGCATGATGGGCAATCCCTTTTTCCCGGCAGACCTGGTGCACGAACAGGAGTGGAAAAACCCCGGTGCCACCGCCCACCGTGATCACCTGGCGATTGGTCGACAGATTGAAACCATGGCCGAGCGGGCCGAGCGCACTGACGCTGCTGCCGATCGGCAGGTCCGCCAGTTCGTTTGACCCCTGGCCTTGACGACGGATCCCGACCTGGAACTGGCCGGCTTCACGGTCGACCGACAGGATGCCGAAAGGCCGCCTGAGGAAAAGGCTGCATGACAGGTTGACAAACTGACCCGGCTGGGCCTTTCTGGCAATGGCGGCGTTGTCAAAGGACAGGATGACATGGTCCTTGTCCAGAATCTCCTTGCCGCTCAGGATCAGAAGCTGTTCCTGCTGTCTGGTGTGCTCCGGCATGGCTTCACCTTCCTATTCGTGCGCACGCGTCAGTTTCATGATTATATCATTTTTTCAGCATCGTGTTCTGCATGGGCAGTTCACTGGCCGGTACGTCAAGGTGCCGGGTGCCGGCGACAATGTCGGCGAACTTGCTGATCTCACAGGGGACAACATCCCGTGGCGACATTCTCTGCTCGAGACATTCGATCACCGCGGTCAGGGTGTCCAGCGATGTGACCACCGGGACCCCGTGCTCGATCGCATAGCGGCGAAGCAGGAATCCGTTGGCTCCCTGCAAGGTGCCGGGTGTTTCCGTGTTGATTACGAGCCCGACGGTTCCTTCCTGGATCATGTCGATGACATGCGGTTCCCCATCCTCGATCTTCCTGGCGAAACTGGCCGGGATGCCGTACTTGACCAGATAATTGGCGGTCCCGCCGGTGCCATACAGCTCGAATCCGAGCTTCAGGAGACGGTCGGCCAACGGGACGAGATCGGCCTTGTCACTGTCGCGGACGGTCAGAAGGATGCCGACCCCCGGCTTCGGGAACTTGAAGCCGGACGCCAGGATGGCCTTGTACATGGCTTCGCTGTATCGGGTCGACAGTCCGAGGACCTCGCCGGTGCTCTTCATTTCCGGACCCAGGCTCGTATCGACGTCGTGCAGCTTCTCAAAGGAGAAAACCGGAGCCTTGACCGCGTACACCGACGGATAACGGGCGAACAGTCCCGTGCCGAAGGGGTGGTCTTGCAGCTTTTCGCCAAACATGATTCGCGTGGCCAGCCGCACGACTGGAATGCCGGTCACCTTGCTGATATAGGGCACGGTCCGTGACGAACGCGGGTTGACCTCGATCACGTAGACATCGTCGTTGAACAGGATGAACTGGATGTTCAGAAGGCCGATGACCTTCAAGGCCAGCGCCAGACGCCGGGTGTAGTCGACGATCTGGTCCCGGATCCGGTTGGGGATGTAGGCCGGGAATATCGAGATCGAATCGCCGGAATGGACCCCGGCCCGTTCCAGATGCTCCATGATGCCGGGGATCAGGATGTCGTGTCCATCGCAGATGGCGTCAACCTCCAGTTCGACCCCCATCAGGTACTTGTCGACCAGGATCGGGTGCTCCTGTTCGACCAGGTTGATGATGCGCATGTATTCATTCATTTCCTCATCGGAATAGACAATCGCCATGCCCTGGCCACCCAGGACATAGGACGGTCGCACCAGGACCGGATAGCCGAGTTCCTCGGCCACCGAGAGCGCTTCCCCGGCTGTGAACACGGTCGTACCCTGTGGACGCTTGATCGCGCACTGTTCAAGGATCGCGTCGAAACGCTTCCGGTCCTCCGCCGCGTCGACACCATCCGGAGATGTGCCGAGAATCGGCACGCCCATGTCGGCCACGGCTTTGATCAACTTGATCGCTGTCTGACCGCCAAACTGGCAGATCGCGCCATCCGGCCGCTCGTTATCGACGATGGCCCGGACGTCGTCGGCTGTCAGCGGTTCGAAATACAACCGATCCGATGTGTCGAAGTCGGTTGACACGGTTTCCGGGTTGTTGTTGACGATGATGGCCTCGTAACCGAGCTCGCGCAGGGCCCAGACCGAATGGACCGAGCAGTAGTCGAACTCGATGCCCTGCCCGATGCGGATCGGCCCGGACCCAAGGACCAGGACCTTTTTTCGGTCGGTTCTCAGCGCTTCATTGTGCCGGTTGAAGCTTGAGTAGAAATACGGTGTGACTGCCGCGTATTCGCCGGCGCAGGTGTCGACCATGTTGTAGACCTGGACAAGGCCAAGCGCCTTGCGACGAACTCTGACGGTTTCTGTTGACAGGCCGGCCAGGCGGCTGATGCCGGTATCGGAAAAGCCGGTCAGGACAGCCTTTCGCAACGTGTCATCGTCCAGTTGGTCCAGACCTTGGAGGGTCTGCTCCACATCGACGATCCGTTCGAGTTTTCTCAGGAAAAAGGGGTCCACACCCGTTTCCCGGTTGATGTTTTCGACGCCAAAGCCACGACGGATGCCTTCTCCGACCGCGAACAGCCTGAGGTCATCGGCCACACGGATGCGCTGCCACAAAGTCACATCATCCATTTCCGACATCACAGCCAGTTTCAAGCCGGTCTGACCGATTTCCATAGACCGGATGGCCTTCAGGATCGAGGCTTCAAATGTCGTGGCGATCGCCATGACCTCACCGGTCGCCTTCATCTGGGTGCCCAGCGTGCGTCTGGCTTTGACAAATTTGTCAAATGGCCACTTGGGGATCTTGGTCACCACATAATCAACCGCCGGCTCAAAACAGGCGAACGTCGACCCCGTGACTTCGTTCCTGATCTCGTCAAGGCTGTAACCGGCAGCGATTTTCGTCGCCACTTTCGCGATCGGGTAGCCCGTCGCCTTGGAGGCTAGCGCGGACGAGCGGGACAGGCGCGGATTCACCTCGATGACCGCATACTCCTCGGTCGTCGGGTGCTGGGCGAACTGGACATTGCACCCGCCGACGATGCCCAGTTCGTGGACGATATTGAGGGCAGACGTCCGCAGTTTCTGGTACTCCATGTCGTTGAGGGTCTGGGCCGGCGCGACGACGATCGAATCACCGGTGTGGACACCGACCGGGTCGAAGTTCTCCATGCTGCAGATGGTGATCGCGTTGCCCTTAGCGTCCCGGACTGCCTCGAACTCGATTTCCTTCCAGCCGGCGATGCTTTTTTCAATCAAAACCTGATGCACACGACTGACCGACAGGCCGGTCTGCGCGATCGCCTTGAGATCTGCCTCGTCCGACGCGATGCCGCCTCCGGTGCCGCCCAGCGTGAAGGCGGGACGGACAATGACCGGATAGCCGACTTCGTTGGCCATCTGCAGGCATTCCGCGATGGTATTGGCTGTCCCGGAAGGAATGCAGGGCTCGTTGATCCGCATCATCGCGGCGCGGAACGCTTCACGGTCCTCCCCCATCAGGATGCCGGAGGCCGGCGTGCCAAGCAGACGGATCCCATGCCGCTCCAGAAAGCCGCTCTCCGAAAGCTCCATGGCGAAATTGAGGCCTGTCTGACCGCCTAATGTGCCGAGCAGGCCGTCAATGCGTTCTTCGAGCAGGATTCGCTGAATGACATCGATCTGCAATGGCTCCAGATAGACCCTGTCAGCCATTTCACGATCGGTCATGATCGTGGCCGGGTTGCTGTTGACCAGCACGACATGGAATCCCTCAGCCTTCAGGGCCTGGCACGCCTGTGTGCCGGCATAGTCAAACTCAGCGGCCTGACCGATGATGATCGGCCCGCTGCCGATCACCATGATTCGAGTGACATCGTTTCTTCTTGGCATGCTCAGTTGTCTCCTTTAAGCTGCGTCCATCCGTCCATCATAGCCGGAAATTGATCATAAATGCATATATATGCACAATAGAAGCATTTATATGCATACTTATACACTTATTGCCTTTTTCTTGCAAGCGCTTCGTTCAAGGCGTCCCGCATCAGGATCGCCTCCTGCCGGCAAGCCTCCGCGAAGGACTCGTGCGGCATCTGATGCTTTTTATAAGCCAGCATCAGGCTGCGAGAGGCATTGACGATCGCGCCTTGACCGTTCTTGTCGAAACTGTCGGCGCAATCCTCAGCGGTCGCCCCCTGCGCGCCGTAACCGGGAACGAGAATCAGGGTTTTCGGCATCCGTTGGCGAAGTGCTTTCGCCTGCTGTGGATAGGTGGCGCCCACGACCGCGCCAGCCGCGCTGTAACCCGTTTGTCCGACCAGGGATGCACCCCAGTGGTCCACCTGGTCAGCGACTGCTTCGCAGACGGTCCGGCCATCCTCGAGGCGAAGGTCCTGTAGATCGCCGGCTGACGGATTGGACGTGCGCACCAGGATGAAGACCCCTTTGCCATGGTCCCGGCATTCCTTGAGAAAAGGCTCGATGCCGTCTGAGCCGAGATAGGGGTTGATGGTCAGCGCGTCGGCATGATAGGCCGGGAACGTGTTGCCCTCCGGAAAGACGGTTTCGCCCAGATAGGCACGCGCATAGGCGCTCGCAGTGGTGCCGATGTCATTGCGTTTACCATCGACAATCACCAGCATGCCTTTGCTGCGGGCATAGTCGCACGTATCGCGGAAAGCCTCGAGGCCCGGGATGCCGTACTGCTCGTAGTAGGCCAACTGCGGTTTGACCGCCGGCACGATGTCCGCGACGTGGTCGATCAGGGCCCGGTTGTAGGCGATGATGGCCAGCCCGGCCCGCTTCTTTGGATCCCGCTCATGCTTGTCCTGCTCGGCGAGCAGAGACGGCGGGATGTAGTCCAGCATCGGGTCAAGGCCCATGACCGTGGGGTTGTCCAATTGCTTGATCTTGTCGAGCAGGCGGTCAGCGAAGTGATTCATGAACGATCTTCCCTCCCACGATGGTCATGCGAACCTGACCTGGCAGAACCTGCCCGTGCCACGGCGTGTTTTTTGCCTTGGACACCATTTTGAAGCGATCCACCTGCCATGAGGCGTCCAGATCAACCAGCGTGACATCGCCCGGTTTGCCAACGGACAGCGTCCCAAGGTTGCTGAGGAAGACCTCGGCCGGTCGGGTCGACAGCCGTCTGACCAGTTCTGGAAGGCTCATCCGGCCGGACAGCACCAGGGCCTGGAAGCTGAGCGAAAAGGCGGTTTCGAAGCCGATGATCCCGTTTTTCGCGAGGGCGAACTCGCAATCCTTCTCATCATCGTGATGGGGGGCGTGATCGGTGACGATCATGTCGATCGTGCCGTCGGCCAGCCCTTCCAGGATGGCGTCCACGTCTTTTTGGGTCCGGAGCGGCGGGCTCATCTTGGCCAGGGTGTCGTACCCCATGCAGGCATCATCGGTGAGCGTGAAGTAATGCGGACAGGTCTCTGCGGTCACCGGCACGTTTCGTGCCTTGGCCTGCCGGATCATGTCCACACCGGTCCCGGTGCTGACATGCGCGATGTGGACCGGCAGACCCAGGTACTCCGCGAGTATGATCTCGCGCGCGATGTGGATGTCTTCGGCCGCGGTCGGGATGCCGCGCAGTCCGAGCCGGGTCGAGACAAAGCCCTCGTTCATGTGCCCGCCTTCGGAAAGGCTTTTGTCTTCACAATGGGCGATCGCCCTGAGATTGAATGTGGAGGCGTACATCATCGCCTTGCGCAGAATATCGCTGTTGGCGAACGGCTGGCCATCGTCGGAGATGGCCACGATTCCGGCCTGGGCCATCAGCCCGATCTCGGCCAGCTCAGATCCCTTTTCATCCTTGGTCGCCGCGCCGATCGGATAGACCCGGCAGGAGCCCTGCTTGTCCGCCTTGTCAAGGATGTAGCGGACGACCGCGGCGTTGTCGCAGACCGGGCTGGTGTTGGGCATGCACATGACCGATGTGAAACCGCCGGCCGCGGCGCTTTTCGTACCGCTCGCGATGTCTTCCTTGTATTCGAAACCGGGGTCCCTCAGATGGCAGTGGGCATCGATAAGGCCGGGCAGGACGAACAGGCCGGTCGCGTCGATCACACGATCGAACGAGACCGTTCTGTCGTCAGACAGCTGTCCATCCACAATCGCGATGCTGCGGACTTCATCCGTTCCATTGGCGGGGTCGACAACATGTCCGTTTTCAATCAATAGGTTCATGGCTGATTCCTCCTTGCGGCCAAGAGGTACATGATGGCCATGCGGATGGCCACACCGTTCTGCACTTGCTCATTGATCACCGACTGGGGGCTGTCATAGATGGCGGTCGGCATCTCGACCCCATGGTTGCAGGGGCCCGGATGCATGATCAGTGCCCCCGGCTTTGCCATGTCCAGCACGGACTGGTCGACCGCGAAGAATCGCGCGTACTCCGCGACGGACGGGAACATGGCCCTTTGCTGGCGTTCCAGCTGGACACGCAGCGCCATGACGACATCGGCCCCGCTGGCGGCCTCCTGGACCGAGGGGGCAAGGATGGCGCCTGTTTTCTCGATCTGGGGCGGGATCATGGTCGGCGGACCGGCAAGCCGGACGCGGGCGCCCATTTTGGTCAGCAGATACACATTGCTCCTCGCGACGCGACTATGGTAGATGTCGCCGATCACCGCGACTTCGAGCCCCTTCAGGGAGCCGAGCTTTTCGCGCATCGTGAAGGCGTCCAGCAGTGCCTGGGTCGGATGCTCGTTCATCCCGTCCCCGGCGTTGATGACACTGGCCCGAAGATGCGGGGCGATCATGTGCGGCGCGCCGGACTGGGGATGGCGCATGATCAGGATGTCTGTCGCCATCGCGTCGACCGTCCGAACCGTGTCGAGCAGGCTTTCGCCCTTCTGGATGCTGCTTCCGGAAGCGGCGATGTTGGCTGAGGATGCCCCCATGAACTTGCTGGCCATCTCGAACGAAAGCCTGGTCCTGGTGCTGTTCTCATAGAAGAGTGTGATGACGGAAAGGCCCGTCAGATGGGCCGTCTTCTTGCTGCGGGCCGACAAGACGAGCTTCATGGTCGCCGCGGTGTCCAATATGAGGTTTATCTCCTCGGCCGACAGATCGACAATGCCGAGCAGGTCCTTGCTTATCAGATGCATCCGGCTCACTCCCCTTTCTGGGCGTCACACAGGTAGACACCGTCCTCATGGTCGATTTCCGAAACCTTGACCGAAACCAGTTCAGACCTTGAAGTGGGTACGTTTTTACCGACAAAATCAGCGCGAATGGGCAATTCTCGATGCCCTCGGTCGATCAGGATCGCCAGCTGGATGGAGGCCGGCCGCCCCATGTCGAACAGGGCTTCAATAGCGGCCCGACAGGTCCGTCCTGTATACAGGACATCGTCGACCAGCACGATTTTCCTGTCATTGATCACGAAGGGGATCGACGTGCCATTCACCACCGGGTGCTCCGCCAGCATGCTCAGGTCGTCTCGGTAGAACGTGATGTCGAGAATGCCGACTTCCGGCGCCGTTCCCTCGAATCGGCCGATGCGTTCGGCGATTCGCCTGGCCAACGGCACGCCCCGCCGCTGAATGCCAACCAGATACAGATTCTCACAGCCTTTGTTGTGTTCCAGGATTTCGTGCGCGATGCGGGTCAGGGCGCGGTCCATGGCCTTGTGGTCCATCAACGTCGCTTTTGTTGCCATTTTTGATCTCCTTCCGGCATATAAAAAAGCCATCTGTCCGAAGGCAGAAGGCTTTCCGAAAATCAAGCGGATCCGGCCGGACGGCCGAAAGGGATCTTGAGCTGCGGTCTTCCTTCAAGCCTCACGGGACTTTTTTAAAGGAAAAACAGTTTTTATCAGGATAACGGATCAATTGACATATTTCAAGTGCCTATGCTAAGATTTGCGGGTAACAGACTGTTCGCAGACCACATGCGGACTTTGTGACATAACCGGGGATGTGGCGGAACTGGCAGACGCAACAGACTCAAAATCTGTCGATCGAGAGGTCGTAAGGGTTCGATTCCCTTCATCCCCACCAGACAAGAACCGCTTCAGGCCTGTTATTTCCGGGCCAGGCGGTTCTTTACTCATATGGCGTGTCTCCCGGCATTTCAATCAGCTTTGTCTCACCGACGCAACAAGCAGGTGCAATGATGAACTCGTTTTTGGATCAGCTGTTCGAACAGGTTTTCGAAGCCGCACACACGGCCATCTTCGAAGTCGGTTCGATCATGGCGATCTTGATGCTGGCGATCGGCATCCTGGACTACCGATACGGCGACAAGCTGCGTACGATGATTGAGTCAAGAAAACTCGACCAGCCGGTGCTCATGACCTTGCTGTCACTGATTCCGGTCGATGGCACGTTGCAGTTCCAGTACAACCTGTACCGGCGCCAGTCGATCCGGTTCGGCTCGTTGACCGCCGGCATCCTCGGCATTGGTGAAGAAGCCACTTACCTGATATTTTCCCGGAATCCGCTCACCTGGCTCCTGATCGCCGCCATCAAGCTGATGTCCGGCGCGACGATCGGTGGCATCCTCAATAAACTGAAAGGCTCATCGAAACGGACGCTGGCCCTGCACGCGGCAGACGAAGCAGCCAACCAGAACGAGGCGGTCGTGAATGCCGACAAGAATTTCCATGAGTTGCCGGACAAATTCCGCCACAAACTGCACCACTTCCGCTATCATCGCCTTGGCAAGGCTTTCTGGGTTTTCTTTGCGCTCAACCTGATATTGCTCCTCACCACGCAGTGGATCGACCGGGATTTTCCCACGACCGCTGTCCGTCTGACTGCGCTCGGCATACCCCTCATTCATTGGCTGTCGGCCCTCGGTATATTCATTGTCATTGTATATCGGGTCATGATCCGGATGACGACCCGCGAATTCGGCAAGATCTTTGAACATGAGTTCGAAGACCAGGGAGATGCCATCGGCGATCTGGCAGAGACCTGCTCAGCCGTCATCGTCCTGATTTTCCTGATGTCCTTCGTGGTCAACCTGGCGGTCAACCTGGTCGGCCTTCCCCGGATTGCCTCGGTCTTTCAAGGCCGAGCCCTGATTGCCATCCTGATCGGTGCGCTGGTCGGACTGATTCCGGGCACCGGTGCCTCCCTGGCCTTCACCGCCCTTTATTTCAACCTGGCCGGAACGGACGGTGCTTTACCGTTTGCCGCCCTGCTTGCCTGTTCAATGGCTCTGATCGGCGATACCCAGATCATCGGTCGTCAGCTGATCCGCCACTCTCAGCGTGCGGCACACGGCATTTCCTTTGCTGTTTCTCTCGTCGTCAGCCTGACAGTATACGGCATCACCCAACTGCTAATCTGACCCATACCATGTAAAAAGACCCGCCTTTACAGGACGGGTCTTTTTGGTGGGGGAAGGTGGATTCGAACCACCGAAGTCGTCGACAACAGATTTACAGTCTGCCCCCATTGGCCGCTCGGGAATTCCCCCATGTGTACCGATATGACGCTGTCAAAGTGTATATGGTGGGCCATCAGGGACTTGAACCCCGGACCGACCGGTTATGAGCCGGCTGCTCTGACCGACTGAGCTAATGGCCCTTGTCCCATCGGCTGTCGTCTCTCCACAAGAGCGACAAAGAGAATTATAGAAATGAACCGAACAAATGTCAAGGGGAAAGTTCAATTCCTGTAAGGACTGGGTGGGTGTGGGTGCCAGACGGTATTTCAGAACTAGCGTGATACCGTGCTTTAGGATGTTACAGCCGCAGGGGTTTTCAGGCGAGCGCATGAATTAGTACCAAAACTGCAACTGGCACCATGTATGAGCGCCAGGCCGTTAGTTCCGTCTAGTACCGAAATCGAGTCTGGCACCCGAACGGAACTAGCGCGGTCCCAAGGCTTATGATGCTACAGGCTCAGGGCTTACGGGAGGTGTCATTATTTAAATACCGGATCGGTGTCTGGCACTGCCCGCGGGGCGGTGCCAGACGGTATTTCAGAACTAGCGTGATACCGTGCTTTAGGATGCTACAGCCGCAGGGGTTTTCAGACGAGCGCATTAGTAAGTACCGAAACTGCAACTGGCACCGAACCCGGAACCCGGAACTAACGGAACTAACTGGCAACGGGGATTCACTAACCCCGAAATCAACGGTACTGATTCAGGCGCAAGTGGTCGGTTGCATGATCAGATCCATTTCAGGTCCGTTCGTGCTCCGTTTGACAGGATGACATGGAGGGTGATGCATCCAGCATGTTCGAGATGCCGCGCAAAATTTTGTTGAAATTCACAAATCCCCCAAATTGTTGACCAGTTCTTTGAATAAATTCCCGCGTTCCTCGAAATGCCTGAACTGGTCATAGCTGGTGCCGGCCGGTGAAAGGACGACAATCTCGCCCGGCTCAGCGAGTTCTCTGGCCAAGTCGACAGCCTTATCGTAAGTCTTAGCGTGGAGGATGATGACCTCCTCGGGTTTGACATTGACATAAGGCATCGCCTTGACCACGCTGTCCTCGATCAACGGTGCGTTTTCGCCGCACAGGACAATCTTGCGGGACACCTTGAGGATGGATTCCCCCAGCAGGGTATAGTCGCATTTCTTGTCCTTGCCGCCAGCGATCAGGACAACGCGTTCCCCGCGGTCGGCCAGGGCTTTCATGGCCGCCTTTGTCCGGGTCGGGCTAGTGTCGATCGAACTGTTGTAATAGCGGACACCGTCGATCTCACGTACCAGTTCCAGCCGATGCTCCACACCCGGGAACGTCCTCGCGACCGAGGATACGGATTCCGGTGTCACAAAAGGACGGGTGGCGGCGATGGCCGCGAGATAGTTTTCGAGGTTGTGCTGGCCCGGGATCAGGATGTCTTTCTCCTTCAGGTAATCGGCTGTTCTTGTCGCTTCGTGATAGACAAGCCAGCCGTTTTCAACGGTTGATCCCGTTGCGAAATCAGAAACATTACGGCTGAAGAAAACCACCTCGCCACGCGCCTCCGGGGCGAGCGAACGGGTTTCGTAATTGCCGGCGTTCAGGACAAGCCGGCCGTAAAAGGGTTGGTAAAGGTATATGTTGCGCTTGGCGTCGATGTATTCCTGGTAATCCCTGTGCACGTCCAGGTGGTTGGGCGAAATGTTGGTGATCACCGCGACATCCGGGCTTTTGCGCATGCTCATCAGCTGGAAGCTGGACAGTTCGAGCACGACCATGTCATCCGGACGGATGTGGTCGATCCGATCCAGAAGCGGTGTGCCGATATTGCCGCCGACATGGACCCGGTAACCCGCCTGCTTCAGGATCAGGCTGATCAGCGTGGTCGTGGTCGTTTTGCCGTCGCTGCCGGTCACACCGAACATCCTGGCCGGACACAGCTCCATGAACACTTCCATTTCCGAGGTGACAACGGCACCGCGTTCGCGTTCGGCCCGCAGTTGCTGCACGTCCGGGCGCATCTTCGGCGTCCGGAATATGACATCGAATCCTTTCAACCGCGAGAGGTAATCCGGACCGATAGACCATGTCAGTTGGATCCCTTCCCGCTCGAAATTAGCCCGAGTCCTGGCGAGAACCGGATCATCGGCATCCAGGATGTCAAACGCGGTGATATCGGCGCCCAAGCCATGAATGTAACGGATCAGCGGACGATTGCTGATACCTATCCCGAGAACGGCCACCCGTTTGTTGCGGATCCATTCCTTGAACGCGTCGATTCTTCCTTCCATATCGGTCTCCTTTTTATCATGATGGTTCATCGGTCATGCCCGACACCATACACAAAAAAGTATAAAGGAGTCTTGCAATTTTGCCAACACTCATGTATGATAAACAACGTCTCGCGGGAATGGCGGAATTGGCAGACGCGCTAGTTTCAGGTATTAGTGATCGTGAGGTCATGCAGGTTCAAGTCCTGTTTCCCGCACCAGACCTAGGGGCCGTACCGGTTACACACCGTGCGGCCCCTTTGTTTTGCGGAAAGGCGGCATCTTATGTCAGATGTGTCGGATAACCCTGGAATGGCTCAGCCTGACGGTTCAATCTCACCGGTCCTGTCGGTATCGGTGCGGGTGCTTGCCGAGGCTGTGCACCGGACCGGTGGTCTGGCCGGTTCGCAATACGGTCTGCTGACAGCCGCTGTCGGCGTCCGCACCCATCGACTATTTCATGAAAAACTGCACGATCGTTTCCCGGATGCCGACATCCGACCGGAGCTGGCGCTGTCGGACCGGATTTTGGTGCAGGGAGTCACCATCCACTTGTCAGGGCGCTGCGACGCGATCGTTTCAGAACCCTCCAGGGTGCTTGTGATCGAGGCGAAAACCCACCTGGTTCCGCCAGACCAGCTGCCTCGTGACGGTGAAGCGGTGCATTGGGCCCAAGTGATGATTTACGCTGCCCTGTATGCTCGCACGCGCCCGAGCGCTGTGCCGATAGAAGTTGCGCTGGCCTATGTCGCAGCCGATACTGTCGAAGTCACCTTGCTGACCCGAACAGTCGATCCGGATCAGTTGGAGTTGTTTCTGACAAGGACCATCGAAGCCTGGTCCGGCATTGCACTGGCCATGAAACAGTGGACAACGCAACGTGATGAAAGCGGAAAGGCCTTGTCCTTCCCTTTCCCTGGACTCCGCACCGGCCAGAAACGTCTCATGAAAGAAGTGGTCGGCATCACGCGCCACCGGTTGAGCCTTTTCGCGTGCGCGCCGACCGGGATCGGCAAGACGATGGCTGTCCTGTTCCCGGGCATCAAGGCGCTGTGCCACCACCTGACGGATCGCGTTTTCTACCTTACCGCCAAGACGTCGACCCGGAAAGCCGCCGAGAACGCCTGTGACCTCCTGCGTGAGAAAGGCATGAAACTGCGCAGTGTCACCTTGACCGCCAAGGAGAAGGTCTGCCTCGAACCGGACCTGTACTGCGACCAGCAAGTCTGTCCCTATGCCGTCCATTATTATGACCATCTCGGCCAGGCCATGACAGAGTTGCTGACAGTACCGGCACTCGATGAGCACGTGCTGAAAGAAGTCGCGCAACGGCTAGGACTTTGTCCCTTCGAACTGTCACTGGACCTGGCCTTGTTCGCCGATGTGGTGATCGGGGATTACAATTACGCGTTCGATCCGCGTGTCCGCCTGGAACGATTTTTTGTTTCCAGTGATGAACACGATCTCCTGCTGGTCGACGAAGCGCACAATCTGCCCGACCGTGCACGTGAGATGTTCACAGCCCGGATCGGATTCAAGGACTTGAAGGCGACAGCCGGGGCGGTCACAGGCCATTCTTCCGCACTGGACCGCAGTTTCGTGTCGCTGATCCGTTATGGTGAGACCCTTCTTGCAGGTCTTGAGGGCATGGAGACACTGATCGATCGTCTGGAGCGGGGTGTCAAGCCTTCGGAAGTCATGGTGGCCACCCGGTTTCGTGCGATCCGGACCCGGCCCGGCACGCTTGGCGGCCTTCTGGAACGGGTCCTGCGCGAGATGAAAGATATGATCGATGCCGGCGTGGATCTGCCGGAACGCCGGCTGATTCTGGACACCTATTTTTCAATCCAGTTTTTTCGGAAAGTGACTGATGAACTGGATCCCGGAGCCTATGTCACAACCTTTGCTGTCTCGGACGAGAATGAACCGGAAATCAAACTGCTTTGCCTGGACGCGTCGGATTTCCTGAGTCAGCAGCTGGCCGGCCGCCATGCCGCCGTTTTTTTCTCCGCCACACTCAATCCGATGAACTACTACCAGTCTTTGATCCTGGGTCGACATGCCTTGGCACAAGCCCAGACCCTGGTTCTCGACGCTCCTTTCCCGCCGGAAAACCTTCTGGTCATGCGGTGCGCGCGATATTCCACCCGCTATCATGACCGGAACGCCACCTTGTCGTCGATTGCTGACTTGATCATAGCGGCCATTTCCGGTCGGACGGGCAATTATCTCGTGTTTTTACCTTCTTTTTCCTACCTGAACATGATCCGTCCCATCTTGAATCAGCAGCTTGCCGACTTTGTTCCGACGACCCGGATGATTTTCCAGAAGCCCAACATGTCAGACCGGGAAAAACGAGCGTTTCTCAGGATGTTCTCGCAATATGGCCATTCCACGCTCGTCGGCGTGGCTGTCATCGGCGGTCAGTTCAGCGAAGGCATCGACCTGATCGGAGAACAGTTGTCCGGTGTCGTCATCGTCGGAGTCGGCCTTTCCAAGGTCAATCCCGAACTGGAGATCATGCGTCAGTACTATCAAGAAAAACTGGGGAGCGGCTTTGAATATGCCTATCAGTATCCTGGTTTCAATCGTGTCCAGCAGGCTGCCGGGCGGGTGATCCGAAGCGAATCGGATCGCGGTTTTGTCCTGCTCGTCGATGATCGTTACAAACGACCGGATTATGAAGCACTGTTCCCGGCTGAATGGACAATCCGGGATGTCGACAGTGCGAGTGCGATCAAGGCGAATCTGGCTGACTTTTTCCAGGCCTGACCCATTCCCGGAGCAATGGGTCGTCTGAACGGAGCATGTCCAGCCGCTGGTAGTGCTTTTCCATCCGTTCATTGACATACTGGTCGGCAATCAGACAAAAACGTGACACGACCGGCTCGGTAGCCGAATAGGCGAAAAGCCGTTCGACCGGTGCCTGGACACAGTGGCGCATCAGCGACAGCAGCCCGTCTGTCAACGGGACTGACGAACGCCAGGTGTCTGCTTCCTGGTGGCGCGAGCAGACAAGGCCGCACAAGGCGTGGCTGAACCGGTGAGGTGGCATGTCCCGATCGCACAGCACGCAGCTTTCCAGCCTCGGTTCATAGCCGGCCCTTTTCATCAGGTTCATGGCACACGTGTGCGTCATCAGGACCGGGTCTTTTTCCTTGTCGATCAAGGCCCCCATTGCGTACGCCCACAAAGGGTACAGGTCGGGCTGCTCAGTGTCATCGCGCAGGCAGTCGAGAAAAACCTCCGACAGGTGTGCGGCACAGACCAGGCGGGTCCAGTCTGACTGGAGATCGATGAATGACATGACCAGGTCCGCCTGGTCGATCCGTATCCGACCCTGCCGCGTGCTCAGGCTGAAATCACTCAGGGCGAAAACCTGCGTCGCCGCCAGCATTGGACTCCTGGTCCGGCGGCATGCACGGGCCGAGCCGGTGATCAGACCATGCTCGCGCGTCAGGATGTCGAGGATCCGGTCGTGATCCCCGACAGGCACTTCACGCAGGACAAATCCCCTGACAACCTCCTGAGCCATAAAGATCAGCGCTCGGGGGTCAGCCCAAGGTCCTTGAGGATGCCCGGCCTGTTCTGCCAATCCTGCCGGACCTTGACCGTCAGTTCGAGATAGCATCGGCAATCGAGCATCTTTTCGATCGAGAGACGGGCAGCTGTCCCGATCGATTTGAGCCTTGCCCCGCCTTTGCCGATCAGGATGCCTTTGTGGGTGTCCTTTTCACACAGGATCGTCGCGTCGATCAGCACCATGCTGCGTTCCGGATCGCCTGCGCAGGTCTGGCAACTGTCAAATTCCTCCTCGAAGGAATTGATGATCACCGCTGTGCCGTGTGGGATCTCCTCATGCACCTGCCGCAGGATCTGTTCGCGGATCAGTTCGGAGGCCAGGACCCGCTCTGTCTGGTCGGTCAGCGAATCCTCCGGGAAATAGCGCGGACCTTCCGGCAGACGATCGAACAGGGCCCGCTTCAAGATTTCGACGCCGTCTCCGCTTTTGGCGGACACCGGAATGATCGCCGTGAAAGGATAAATCCGGTTCCACCGGTCCATGATCGGCAGAAGCGCTTCCTTGGGGATCAGGTCAACCTTGTTCAGCACCAGGAAGACCGGTTTCCCGGTGTCACGCAGTTTGTCAAGCATCATCTGCTCGGCAACCGACCGGCCCTTCAATCGGTCCTCCTCTTTCGCGTCGACCAGCAGGACCACCAGATCGGCATCGAGGACAGTCCGTGTGATCGTGTCGGACATGAATTGCCCGAGCCGGTTCCTTGGCTTGATCAGTCCGGGCGTGTCTGTCAGGATCATCTGCCCATGAGGCTCGTCGATGATCGCCCGAATGGCGGTGCGGGTCGTCTGGGGCTTGTATGAGACGATGGCCAGGTCCATTCCAGCCATCTGGTTGACCAGAGTGGATTTTCCGGCATTCGGTCGACCGGTCAGGGCGACAAAGCCTGAACGGAAAATCGGCTTTTCATTTTTCTCCATGATGTTCATCCTAAAAAACCTCGCGATTCAATCGATTGCATGTGATCAGAACGGTATGTGACGGATCAAGGGCGCGACAGGTCCAATTCCCGTAAAAATCCTTCGGTGAGCGCTTTCATCAAGTCGGTCTGTCGGCGATTGCGATGATCGTAGCCCAGCAGGTGAAGCAGACCATGCATGATCAGGAAAGCGGTCTCCCGTTCAAGCGTGTGTCCATACTCGCTGGCCTGGTCCTGAGCTCTGTCGGGAGACAGAACGAGGTCGCCAAGGAAAATCCGGCACGTGCCGTCCGGGCCGATTTCAAGGTCGCTGTCGTTCAGCGGTTTTTTGAGCCGGCCTTCTCTCATGTCGAGCATCGGAAACGACAGGATATCGGTGATCTTGTCGACCTGACGCAGCTCCCGGTTGATCCGGCGCATGACGATCGGGCCGGCCAGGGTGATGGTGACAGCCATTTCGCAAGTCCGGTCCGCTGGAAACGACCGAGACAGGGCGTTCAGCGGCTCCAGCCGGTTCTCCGCCTCTGATAGCAGCCGTTTCGCCAACTGTCGGTAAAAGGCAGGATCAGACTTGCTTTGCCGATTCAGGAACTGGATGATCATCCGGATACTTCACCCTTTCATGGAAATGGCCGGCATAGACTTGCAGGAACGCCCGTACGATCCGTTCGACGTCCCGGAAGGATAGTCCGGACTGATTGAGCTGGTCCTGCTCGTTCTTCTGTTTGATGATTTTTCGGATCAGGAGCTCGGCCTCATCGAGGTTGTCAATGCCGGTTGATTTCATGGCCGCCTCGACTGAATCGGCCAGCATGACGATCGCCGATTCGCGTGACGATGGCATCGGACACCGATACTGGTACTGATGCGGTTCCGGCAGCGGTCTTCCCTCGTTTTCGGCCAGACGCTGGGCCTTGCGGAAAAAATAGACCTGGGACGTTGACCCGTGGTGTTCATGAATGATCCTGAGAATGGCTGCAGGCAGTCGATAACGCTTGCCGATCCGTACACCGGCTTCCGGATGGGCCAGGATGATCTCGGCGCTTTCTTCCGGAGTCAGCTCGTCATGCGGGTTTTCGCCTTCCTGGTTTTCTGTGAACATCTGCGGGTTTTCAAGCTTGCCGATGTCATGATAATAGGCCGCTACTCGAGCCAGCATGGCATTTGCGCCAATGGCGTCGGCCGCGGTGTCCGCCAGGTTGGCAACCATCATGCTGTGCTGGGAACTGCCAGGCGCTTCGACAAACAGACGCCGCATCAGCGGGTGGCTGGGCTGGGACAGTTCGATCAGGCGCAGCGGAGAGACCGCGTTGAAGATCATCTCAAACAAGGGCATGATGCCGATGGCCGCGATGGCGGAGAGGATTCCTGCGACCGCCGCGTAGCCGCTCCGAAGCGTCAGGTCAGGCCAGGCTTCCTTCATCAGCAGCCCATAGGCGATAGACGTGAGCGCGACCGTGCCGCCTGTCATCAGGATGATCACAGCGTAGTTGTTTTTCAGGGTCACGCCTTTTGTAAACAAAGCCGCGACGATCGAGCCGGTGATGGCCGTCATGAGGAACGCGACGTCGAAGCCGGTCAAGGGCAGAATGGCCAAGGCCAGCAGGATCGACATGATGACGGACGAACGGAAACCAAAATAGGCCGTGATCAGGATGGCCGCGAAATAAACCGGAGGTGTCATGGAGGATATGCGTGTCGAGTATGCCGAGAACACGATGGGCAGGGCCATGATGAGCACCAGCGCCATGCGGTCGCGCGGCTGTCGGAAGGTATCCGGCTCGAACCGGCTGATGAACAGCACGCCAATCAGGCCGGTGATCAGGAGCAGCAGGATGATGCCGCTTAAGGTGACCGTGTCGAAGCGATCGTCCGCCACCAGGTCCAACTCCTGCAAAAGGGCAAAGGTGTCTGATGTGATGATGTCCCCTTCGCTGATGATCCGGCTTCCGCGCTCGATCATGACCGGATTGTTCAGGACCTTGTCATAGGCGGCCTTGCGCGCGTTCTCAGTCGCCTGTTCGTCAAAGACGACGTTGGGCTTGAGGAACAGGGACAGGATGCGGTTGACGATCCCGGCGTCCTCCGGATAGTAGGTCAGCGCTGTCTTGAGACTGTCGATCTTTTCCGACAGGGAAGTCTGCAGTTGTGAAATATCCAGCGTTTCCGACATCAGGAGGCTGGCGATGGTGCGCACGTGGCCGCTGATGCTGGCATATCGGTCGTCATCCAGGCTCGCGAGGAGCAGCGCGTCATCCGCGTTGAGGACAAATTTGAAACGCTGGTTCGTCACCAGGACGATCTGGTCAGCCATCTGCTGTCTGGTGAGGCCGGCGGGCGTCGGTGTCGCTTCCGGGGCCATGGTCGGTGTCAGCTCCGGAGTCGGATCGACGGCGGGTGTGACGACGGGCAGGGCCTTGGCCCGGATGGCATCGATCTCCGCGAAAAAGGCATCGATGCTGCCTCGCACCCGTTCTGAAACCGCCTGCGAGCGGAGCATCACATTCGGAACATCAGCAGCAGCTTTGCGGGCCCTCAGCTCAGTCTCGGCCTGATCCGGGATACTGCGCTGGGCATTGATGTCATACGGGCTGGCGTCGCCCACCTTCAATTCGTATTTTTCAGGTATCGAGGCATAATAGAGAAACAGGACGAGCGCAGCCAATCCCAACAGGGACAAAAAGACGATGAGCGACCGGGGCCATCGTCGGTTCTTCTTCATGAGGGTCCCCCCTTCTGTCCAATCCGTTCATAGGCATGGATGATGCGCTGGACCAGCGCATTGCGGACTACGTCCTTCTGAGTCAGTTCGACAAACGCCAGTCCTTCTACACCATGCAACACTCGTCGGGCGTCCTTGAGGCCGGAGCGTTTGTCCGGCGGCAGATCGATCTGGGTGATGTCGCCGGTGACAACAGCCTTGGAATTGAACCCCAGTCTGGTGAGAAACATTTTCATTTGCTCAGGTGTCGTGTTCTGCGCTTCATCAAGGATGATGAACGCCTCGTCCAGCGTCCGCCCGCGCATGAACGCCAGGGGTGAGACCTCGATCAGGCCTTTCTCGAGGTTTTTCAGGTACTGTTCGCTGCCCATCAGCTCATGGAGCGCGTCATACAACGGCCGCATATAGGGATCGACCTTGGTCTGCAAGTCTCCCGGCAGAAATCCGAGACGTTCGCCAGCCTCCACGGCCGGTCGGGTCAGAATGATCCGGCTGACCTGGTGGGCCCGGAAGGCGCTGACCGCCATCGCGACAGCCAGGAATGTCTTGCCGGTGCCGGCCGGTCCGATCGAAAAAGTGATATCGTGTTTGCGGATCGCTTCGACATAGCGGCTCTGGCCGACCGTCTTGCTCCGGATGGGGCGGCCCTTGGCTGTCACGCAGACACAGTCCGGCGTGTAGGACAGGACCATCTCCAGATTGCCCGAGCGGGCCGCATCCGTCAGATAGGTGATCAGCTGGATGGTGATCGGCTGGCCGGACCGGTGAAGGGTCAGCAGGCGTTCACAGACAATGGCCGCTTTGTCGACTGCCTCCTGTTCGCCCGAAATGATGACGCCCTGTTCGGTCGCGTCGATTGTCACCATCAGCATCTGGCTGACCAGGTCGAGATTGCCGTTCAGGCTGCCCAGCAGCGTCTGTCCTTCCTGCGGGTTTTCAAGTGTAATGATTCTTTCCATGTGCCCCTCAATTCATCGGCTGCAGCAGATCAAGCCGGAACGCGATGCTGTTTTCGCTCAGCGCAGGAATTGTGATCTCCGGACGTGCAGCGACGGTGATGTCATACTGGTCGTTGCGCAGGGTCGCGTCGGCCAATACGGACGATTTGACCGCCTCCAGATGCGCCAAGATACCCGCTTCCTTTTTGGGGTCCGTGATCGCTTTGATTTCAAACACACCCTGTCTGCTGTAACTGTTGCCATTGATGATCAGGGCGACGCCGCTGACGCGGATTTCCGACATCGCGACCAGACGCTCGTCATTGATGGCGACAGCTTGCGCCCCCAGTGCCTTCAGTTCGTTGACGAACTGCCTCAGGACACTGTCCCGGATCTGACTGTCTTCACCGCAGACGATCGTGATCGCGACACCCCGGTTCTTCACATCACGCAAACCGGCAAATATCTCATAGCGCTCTTTTTCACGCAGGATGGCGTCGACAGCCGAGTCATCCTGCTTGGCGGCGTTCTCCAGTTGCGTCACATAGGCCTGGATCTCGGCATTGCGCTGACTCAGTTCCTCATTCTTGTTGGCATAGTCGATGAGCTTGTTCTGGATGTCAGTCAAGTTCTGCGCCGTCAGCCGGGCATTGTTGATGTTCTTCATCTGCAGGGCGATGAGAATGCCCAGGATGACGCAGACAATGGTGATCGCGATCGAACGCGTGGCAGTGGTTTTCATTTGTCGGAAACCTCCAAAAGGCTGATATAGTCCTCGATCTGGTCGACCTCGGTGAATGACGGCAGCGTGATCGCTTCAACCTGCCTGGATGCCACCACGATGCCGGTCGGCTGCTGGCGTCTGATCGCGAAATAGGGGTCTTCATTCACAGCGGCCAGCATGCGCGGTCCATCCCCGATCGCCGAAATGACATAGGGCGGCACGAGCCGTTCCTGGTTGACCAGGATGGTCGGGCCGATGCACAGGATATAGGTGGAATTGACAATCCTGAACCCGTTGATCGAGATCGCGTCCGCACCATTGCCTTTCAAAAGTTCCACCGCGTAACGAACATCCGCGTCATGGACAATCGAATCCAGCGGGTCTTTCAGAATGTCGTAATCCGGCTTGTCCATCAAGGTCAGTTCCAGTCCGTTACCGAATACTTCGGTGAAACCGGCGATCAATTTGACCTTGTTGATCTCGTCCAGCAAATGGGCGTTCTCTTCCGAAAGCAAGTAAGCCATCGCCTGTTCCTTGAGTTTGTTCAGGCGAGCGTTCTCCTGCATCAGTTTCTCGTTCTGCTGTACATAATGTTTCAGTTCTTCCTGGCGGGCCTTGTAGCGGTCGGCGATCTCCATCTGGCTGGAATTCGCGTTCACAGACTGGATGTGTGTCATCAGGATGATGCCGAACATCATCAGCAGAATGGTCATCATGACCTGTTGACGTCTACGAGAGCGAACCAGCGCTTTGTTCATCATCTGACTGCTCAACCGTTGATGCTTCATCGAATCACCTCCAGCAGGTCTGTCATGGAAGAAGGCATCGGGCTTTCGACCGTGACGGAATGGCCGGTGACCGGATGGACAAAGGTCAGCCGGGCTGCGTGAAGAGCCTGTCCGGGCTGGCCGAAAGTCTTGCGGCCGGGCGCGTACACGGGATCGCCGATGACCGGATGACCGATGTATTTCAGATGAACGCGGATCTGGTGGGTCCGACCCGATTCCAGCGACACTTCCAACAGCGCGCCGAGCCGGAGCTGTTCCAGGACTGTAAAATGCGTCACGGCCGGTTTCCCGCCCGATACCACGGCCATGCGCTGCCGGTTGCCCGGATCGCGACCAATCGGCGCGTCGATGGTGCCGGTCATCGTGGGGACCTGACCATGGACGATGGCCCGGTAGACGCGCGACACTTCATGTCGACGGATTTTTTCAGCCATGTCTTCATGGACGCGGTTGTCCTTGACCACCAGAAGCAGGCCGGATGTGTCTTTGTCGATCCGATGGACAATACCGGGGCGAATCACGCCGTTGATATCCGACAGGCTGTCTGCGCAGTAAGCCAGAAGCGCATGGACCAGCGTGCCTTCCCGATGGCCGACCGCCGGGTGGACCACCATCCCCTGTGGTTTGTTGATGACAAGCAGCCACTCGTCCTCATACCGGATATCGAGCGGAATCGGCTCAGGGACCAGATGGGAAGGAACCGGCTCGGGGATGTCGATTTCGACCGGACTGTCGGCAATGGTCCGGGTCGAGGACTTGACTGGAATGCCATTTTGACGCACCCTGCCCTGCTCGATCAGTTTCTGGATATAAGCGCGCGAATGTTCCGGCAGATGGTTCTTCAGGAACACATCCATCCGCTCCGATGACGGACCTGCCTGCAACCGGGTGATCAAGGGGCAATCACCTCGCGTTCGGCCGAATCTGTCTCCGGCATTTCAAGCAGCGGATCACCATTGCTGCCGGCTCTTTCCACGTGCGCGTTGACGGGCTGCCGTCTTGTTGGTCCGTCCAGCAAAGAAGGATCTTTCAGGAGCAGGAGGCATAGAAGAATCGTGCCACAGACAACGAGCATGTCCGCCAGATTGAATGTGGGAAACACATAGGTGCCGAAATGGAAATCGAGATAATCCGTGACACCCAGCAGTCGGACTCGGTCGATCAGGTTGCCGATGCTGCCGCCGATGATCACTGTCAGCAATGCTTTCAGCATGCGGTTGCCGGTCCTGAAAAGGATCACCAGCATGATGATGCTGGCCAGGGCGGAGATCGCGGCCAGCAGGTAGATGCCCCACTCCTTGTTGGCCAGAAAGCTCCAGGCGGCACCGCGGTTCTTCAGGTTGACCAGGTAGAAGAATGAGTCGATGACCACAATCTGCTCCCCTGGTTCGATATGACGGATCACCAGGGCTTTGATGCCCTGATCCGCGGCTGCCAGAAATCCTATGATGAAAAGGTAGACCATATCCAGATATCCTCAATTCCTTCTAGTAAGTACTGTCGATGCGGACGTGGCTGGCCAATGACCCGGTGGCCGGTCAGCAACGCTCTGTAGCGAAACCCGATGCCGGTGAACGGCCCGGTCTCACCGGCTTCACGAAGGGCGGAAGCCAGTGTGCTCCAGCCGGAGGCGGTGGACGCTCCGGCTGCGAAGCAGCGGTTGATCTCGGAAGCCGCCTCCTCATGTCCGTCCAGTCCGCTTCGGGACAGCCATTCCGAACCCGCGACCGATTCATCGGCTTCCAGTCCGACCAGCCAGCGCGGGTCCATCGGATCGGTCACAACAGCCTGCGCCATCAGAATATCATATTGGCCGGCCGACCGCTCAGCCAAATAGGCATCATTTGCCAGGATCCGCACTTCCGATTCGATCTGATGCTCATTGAGCAGTTCCCGGAATCGATCAGCCAGCTCGGCTCGAAGAGGATCCTCCTGTGGCGCCAGAATGACCAGCTTGCGTCGGGCGGTCACATAGGCAGACATGACCTTTTCCGGAACAGTCCGGTCAAGGGCGTAGATCAGGCGACGGTCCGGATCGTCCGTCGGCGTGTTTTCCCACAGGAAACTGTCCGGCAGGATCGGCACACGGGCCGGCTGGATACCGGCCGTCTCGGGATCAGGCATCATCCGTGGATCGTGGCTCAAGGCTTTGACAACGGCGAGCCGATCCTTGTTGGCCAGCAGGGAACCTTCTCGCGTGTTGAACGAAATGAACAGATAATGGTCGCTGAAAAAACGTTCGAGCCGCAGTCCGTTTCTCAATCTGTACTCGGGATAGTCCTCCGGCGGCAGATCGATCAGATCGATTTCATCATTTTCGAATGCCCGCATGGCGGCTCCCCGATCCTTCAGTTCCAGCACGTGGATGACGGTGACCCCTTCGACATCGCGGTCAGTTGCCGAACCGATCGCCTTCAGGACCATTCCTTTCCCGGGCTCATGGCTTTCGATCATGAACCGGCCCGTACCGGGCAGGACGGTCAGGGGATTCTCAGCACTGGCCTGGAGACTGGCAGCCGGAACGACGGGAAAGGTCAGCTGCCAGGCATAATCAGGATCGGCATGCGTCAGGCGTACGCGGACCGTCGACTCGTCTATGGCCGTAATGGACACGACATCAGGCATCCGACCGTCATAAGCCGAAGCCCGGCCTGCGTTCTTCAAAACGTCATGGGAAGCGGCGACATCGAAGGCTGTCACCTTTGAACCGTCATGGAAATGGCGATCATCGGCCAGATCGATGTCCAGAGTCAATCCATCTTCAAGAAACCGGGCGGATTCAGCCAGCACAGGATGGACCGCCCCTGTGCTGTCCACCGTGTACAATCCTTCGTAGACCAGCCGGCAGACCGCCTGAAAACTGGCGCTCGCATCAGCGAGTGGGTTCAAAGTGGTGCGTGTCGTGCAAAACAGACGCAATGGACCGGATGGTGGACGAGCCGTTTCGATTGACGTCATTGCCGGTGCAGTCGGCGTCGGCGCGGCGGTGCCGGTTTCTGTCCCTGGCTGAGACGAGGTTTGTCCGGTTGATCCGCCAGTGTCCGTGCCGGACGAGCAGCCGACCAGGCTGAATGCCAACAGGAGGCACAGCAGCAGCCCTGTCGAGAGTGTTGCGACAAATGACGGTCCATCAGCTTTTTTTGCTGGCTCGGACGAATGCAGATCAGGACGATGGGTCATTCGCTGATGAAAATCCTTTCAATATGAAGGGCGCGGCCGGTCTTCGGGTCGGCCTCGAGAAAAATGGCATTTAGTTGGGCCGGTCCGTCCGACACCTGGTAAGGTGACGGAAGATGGCTCACGAAACGGCGAAGCGAGGAGTCCCTATCCATGCCGATGACGCCACCGGACGGGCCGGTCATGCCGACATCGGTAATGACGGCTGTCCCTTTGGGCATGATTCGCTCATCGGCTGTCTGGACATGGGTATGCGTACCCGCGATCAAGGTGCAGTGTCCGTCCATGTAATGGGCAAACGCGACTTTCTCGGATGTAGCTTCCGCATGGAAATCAATCACGAGCAGAGGAGTGTCGTATTTTTCTGTCAAGGACTTGGCATATGGGATGGTGGGTCCGAACGGATCGTTCACCGGGTCCATGAAAACCCGTCCAAGCAGATTGGTCACGATCACCGTTCCGGCCTTTGACCGGACGACCGTGTGGTCACGACCCGGCCACTCCGCCGGGACATTTGCCGGACGTATCACATAGGAAAGGCTGTCAATCGTCGTCAGGAGTTCGGGACGCGCGAACGCGTGGTTACCCAGCGTCATGGCGTCAATACCCGCCTCATGAAGCTTCTCAGCCAGATGGCTGGTCAGACCCTTGCCGGCAGCTGCGTTCTCGGTGTTGGCCAGGCAGACATCCGGTCGGTATTCCCGCTCAAGATCCGGCAATCGGTCCAGCACAAGCCTTCTCCCGGGCGCGCCGACAATATCGCCGATGAAAAGGATTCGCAAAGGATCCCCTCGCTTTCTGTAATTTGAATATTTTACCACACGAAGGGCCGACAGGCAAAAAAACAGGGCGCGGCTGGCTGCCGCGCCCTGTCGATTTCATCTTTGGCCAGCTAAAGGTTCATTTGGCGAATTCAGTCACCCGTGTTTCGCGGATGATATGGACCTTGATCTGCCCGGGATAATCCAGTTCGTCTTCAATCTTGCGACAGATCTCACGGGCTTTGAGGATCATGTCGTCGTCCCTCACGTTTTCCGGACGGACCATGACCCTGATCTCGCGTCCTGCCTGGATGGCATAGGACTTCTCGACGCCCTCGAAGGAATTGGCTATTTCTTCGAGCTTCTGGATCCTCTTGATGTAAGTCTCCAGGTTTTCACGGCGGGCACCCGGCCTGGCCGCGGATATGGCGTCGGAGGCTGCGATCAGGACCGAAATGAGCGAGTCTGGTTCAACATCGCCATGATGCGACATGATCGCGTTGATGACTTCCGGGCCTTCCTTGTACTTTTTCGCTATTTCGGCGCCCAGCGTGATATGGGAGCCTTCCATCTCGAAATCGGCAGCCTTGCCCAGGTCATGAAGCAGACCGGCGCGTTTGGCCATCGCGACATCGAGTCCCAGCTCGGCCGCCATCATGCCCGCGAGCCAGCAGACCTCAATGGAATGCTGCAGGACATTCTGCCCGTAACTGGTGCGATACCGGAGTTTACCCAGCAATTTGATGATTTCGGGGTGCAGCCCCATGATACCGGTCTCGAAAACCGCGCGATCCCCTTCGTGCTTGATGGTGGCTTCCACTTCCTTGCGGGCTTTCTCCACCATTTCCTCGATGCGGGCCGGATGAATGCGGCCGTCGATGATCAGCTTCTCGATGGTGATGCGGGCAATCTCGCGCCTGATCGGATCGAAGCTCGAGAGGATCACCGCTTCCGGTGTGTCGTCAATGATCAGGTCGACACCGGTCAGTGTCTCGATGGTGCGGATGTTGCGGCCTTCACGGCCGATGATCCGTCCTTTCATCTCATCGTTCGGCAGCGTGACGACCGAAACTGTTGTTTCCGATACATAGTCAGCCGCATAACGCTGGATGGATCCGACAATGATTTCCTTGGCCTTCCGGTCAGCCTCTTCACGGGTCGCGTCTTCCATCTGCCTGAGCATGATCGCCATATCGTGTCGATAAGCGGTCCTTGCTTCGTCCAGGACCAGGTTGCGCGCGTCTTCGATGGTCAGTCCGGAAATGCGTTCCAGTTCAATGACCTTCTGGCGTTCCAGCTCCTTTGCCTTCTCTTCGAGGGCAAGCACGTCGCTGACCCGTTCGTCCAGGGCTGTTTCCTTCAACTCGAGGTTCTCGATCTTGCGATCCAGGGATTCCTCTTTTTGCTCCAGCCGGTTCCGCTCCCGCTGCAGCTCTGTCTTCTTTTCGCGGACATCCTTTTCAAATTCTATTCGGGCCTTGTGCACTTCTTCCTTGGCCTGCAAAAGCAGTTCACGTTTCCTGCTTTCGCCTGTTTTCTGCGCGTCACCGATCATTTTTCCGGCTTCAGATTCGGCCTGTTCCAGGGACAGTTTGATATCCTTGGCCTTGCGGCTGAATCCAAGCAAAAAATATGCCGCCGTCAAGACGACACCGATGAGGGCACCAATAACCAGGCCCATGATTAAAAATGGCCAGTTGATGATAATCACCTCCGTATTCAATTTTCAAGTTTCAATTTCAGTATGAAATGCTAAAACAAGAATAACAATATTGTATAGATATGACAGCGCGGCTGTCAATAAAACCTTGAGTGTCAAAACAAATTTGGCCTCGGTAATTTTCACGATGAATGTGTGTCACCCATGGCTATTGCAATCCTTTCAAAAATCGGACCGGAAACCTGATCAACAGGCATCCGGTCCGATATGAATCCAGGTTAGTCAAATGAGTCAATCGGTCAGATGGTCTCGAGCACACTGTCCGGATAGATCTCGCGCCGCTTGTAGTGCGTGTGCAGGATCTCGTGCGCGACATGCCCGTTGGGCTGGCCGAGGAACTCCTTGTAAAGGGTGTCGACATCGGCGTTTTTGTGCGATTTGCGTTCCGGCATGACCCGGTCTTCTTCATAAAGCGCCTTGGCCCGCTCCGTGCGGATGTCGATGTCCATCAGGTCCTGGGCATGGACCTGGGGCTGGCCGCCGCCGCAGACGCACCCACCGGAACAACCCATGATCTCGATGAAGTGGTACTGCGGGGCTTTGCCATCGCGGATGTCCTCCAGCAGTTTCTTGGCCGCGGCCGTACTATGGGCGACAGCGACCCGGACGTCGAGACCGCCGATGCTTAGTTCGGCTTCTTTGATGCTGGCGTCGACACCACGCACGGCCTGGTATTCGATATTGAGCAGATCCTTGTGTTCCAGGATATCCGCCACCGTCCTCAACGCCGCCTCCATGACTCCTCCGGTGGCGCCGAAGATGACAGCCGCGCCGGAGTACTCGCCGATCAGGTCCATGTCCGGACCTTCATCGGGCAAGCTGTTGAAATCAATGCCGCAATGCTTGATCATGCGCGCCAGCTCGCGAGTGGTGACGACAGCATCGACATCGCGAAGTCCGGTATTCGGGTTTTCCATCTCTTCGCGGCTGGCCTCCGTCTTTTTCGATGTGCAAGGCATCACGGAGACGACGAAGATGTCCTTTGGATCGATCCCCTTCTTCTGGGCGTAGTAGGTCTTGATGATCGCGCCCTCCATCTGGTGCGGCGATTTGCAGGTTGACAGGTTGTCGAGGAATTCGGGGAAGTAGAATTCGGCATAGCGGATCCAGCCCGGTGAGCATGAGGTGATCATCGGCAGTTTGCCGCCATTCTGGATCCGGTGCAGCAGTTCGTTGCCCTCCTCGATGATCGTCAGGTCGGCGCCGAAATTGGTGTCGTAGATTCTGTCGAACCCCATGCGGCGCAGCGCGGCAAAGAGTTTGCCGGTGACTCGGGTGCCGATCGGCAGGCCGAACTCCTCACCGAGGGCGGCACGGACAGCCGGGGCCACCTGGACGACGACATGCTTTTTCGGGTCATTGATCGCGTCGAATACTAGTTCATCCGCTTCTTTTTCATGCAGGGCGCCTACCGGACAGGCGATGATGCACTGTCCGCAGTAGATGCAGGGCGCGTCCGCCATGCTGATGTCATAGGCCGGGCCGATCGAAGTCGAAAAGCCCCGGTTGTTGAACGACAGGCAGTTGACCTCCTGTTTGGCGCAAGCCGACACGCAGCGGCCGCAAAGAACACACTTGCTGGAGTCACGGATTATCGAGAAGGATTTGCTGTCGAGCTTGGCAGGGCTTTTGACGCCCTGGTAGCTGACTTCCCTGATGTTGTAGGTTTCGCACAGGTCCTGCAACTCGCAGTTCTGATTGCGGATGCAGGTCAGGCATTCCCGGTTGTGGTCCGACAGGATCATTTCCAGAGTGGATCGACGGGTCGCACGGACCCGGTTGCTGTTGGTCCGGACGACCATTCCTTCCGAAACGGGGCTGACACAGGCCGCAGCCAGCGTACGGCCGCCAACGACCTCGACAAGGCAGACCCGGCAGGCACCGATTTCATTGACCCCCTTGAGATAGCACAGGGTCGGGATCTTGATGCCGGCCTTCCTGGCTGCTTCCAATATCGTGTATTGCGCCGGCACCTGAATCTTGACGCCATCTATGGTGAGATTGACCATGTTCACTGTGATTCACACTCCTTTTCGTGCCGGCCTATTTCCGGATGACCGCGTTGAATTTGCAGGCCTGCTCGCACGCGCCGCACTTGATGCACTTCGACGCATCGATGACGAATGGCTCCTTGCCGAGCACGCCGCTGATGCAGCCGACCGGGCACCGCTTGGCACACAGGCCGCATTTCTTGCACATGTCGGCGATGATGAAGTAAGTCGTGAGGCCTTTGCACACCCCGCAACGACATTTCTTGTCGACCACATGCTCGATGTATTCATCGTGGAAATGCTTCAGCGTCGACAGGACCGGATTGGGTGCGGTCTGGCCGAGCGCGCACAGGGACCCTTCCTTGATCGAGACCGCGATACGCTCCAGCTGCTCGATGTCTTCCAGCGTGCCGACGCCGTCCGTGATACGGCTCAAAATCTCGTACATCCGCTTCGTGCCGATGCGGCACGGCGCGCATTTGCCGCAGGACTCGTCGACCGTGAACTCGAGGAAGAAGCGGGCAATGTCAACCATGCAGGTGTCTTCATCCATGACGATCATGCCGCCCGATCCCATCATGGAACCGGCCGCGACCAGATTGTCATAGTCGATGGGCGTGTCGATCAAAGAGGCCGGAATGCAGCCGCCAGAAGGGCCACCGGTCTGGACCGCCTTGAATTTCCTGCCATCGGGGATGCCGCCGCCGATGTCGAAAACGACCTGGCGGATGGTGGTGCCCATCGGGATCTCGACCAGACCGACATTCTTGACTTTGCCGCCCAGGGCAAAGACCTTGGTGCCCTTGCTGCGCTCGGTGCCGATGCTGGAAAACCAGTCTGCCCCTTTCTGGAAGATGACCGGAATGTTGGCGAAAGTCTCGACGTTGTTCAGGATCGTCGGCTTGCCGAACAGGCCCTTGACAGCCGGGAAAGGCGGACGAGGCGTCGGATTGCCGCGCTTGCCCTCGATCGAGCGCATGAGGGCGGTCTCCTCGCCGCAGACAAACGCGCCGGCGCCTAGACGGATCTCGATATCAAAGGAAAAACCGGAATCGAATATGTTCTGGCCAAGCAGGCCATAGTCACGTGCCTGTTCGATCGCCTTCTGCAGACGATTGATGGCAATCGGATATTCGGCCCGGACATAGCAGTAACCCTGGCTCGCCCCGATGGCGTAGCCGGCAATGGTCATGGCTTCGATCACGCTGTGCGGATCACCCTCGAGTACGGAGCGGTCCATGAATGCGCCCGGATCGCCTTCGTCGGCGTTGCAGCAGACATATTTCTGGTCACTGACAGACCGGGCGGCGAACTCCCACTTCATCCCGGTAGGAAATCCCGCGCCACCACGACCGCGAAGACCGGATTTCTTGACCGTGTCGATCACTTCGGACGGCGGGACATGATCCGTCAGGATCCGGCCGATTGCCTGATAACCGTCATTGGCGATGTATTCCTCGATCATTTCCGGGTTGATGCTGCCGCAATTGCGCAGCGCGACCCGCAACTGGTTCTTGAAAAAGACTGACTCCTCGACATTCTTCGCCTTGTCGGTCGGCAACGGTTCCTCGAGTGTCATCAGGCGCTTGACATGACGACCTTTGAGCAGGTGTTCGGAAACGATTTCTGCCACATCCTCGGGGCTGACCCGGTAATACATGACCCCTTCCGGATAGACAACGACAATGGGGCCCTCGGCGCACAAGCCGAAACAGCCGGTCTTGACAATCTTGACTTCTTTGGCAAGGCCCTTTTCGAGCAGTTCGGTTTCGAAATTCATCATGATCTGCGGCGATTTGGCTGACGTGCAGCCAGTACCGGCGCAGACCAGGACATGTGCCCTGTAAAGATCCATGTGCGCTCAATCCTCCTTGTATTTGGCCAGAATCGCCGGAATCTCGTCAGGCGTCAATCGGCCGTAAACGTCTTCGTTGACCATGATGACCGGCGCCAGGCCACAAGCCCCGACACACCGGCAAGCGTTGATCGAGAATTTCTGGTCCTTCGTGCATTCGCCTGCCTTGATGCCCAACTCGGTCTCCACTTTTTCCAGGACCTTCTGGGCACCCTTGACGTAACAGGCTGTGCCCAGGCAGACGCTGATCACGTAATCACCACGAGGCACCAGGGAGAAAAACGAATAAAATGAGACGACACCATACACTTCCGCGACCGAAATACCAAGTCCTTTGGCCACTTCGCGCTGTACTTCCAGAGGCAGATAGCCATAAATGGCCTGAGCTTCCTGCAAAACCTGCATCAGAGCCTTCTGTCCATCCTTCTGGTGCTTTTCAATGACCGTTTCCAACTGAGCCCTCATCTGCTCACGAGTCAGTTTTGTTAGTGCTCCCATGATCGTTGATCACCTCCAAGGCAAAAGAATACCATTGATTAAGAATATGATCAATTGCCATTATGCGAAAAATATATTTCGTAAACGTTGTTTTTCTTGTTCGTAAACGTTATGAATGGAGTATAATCGCAAAAAAGACAATATTTGACAACAAAGAGGTTGTATGGAACTGGAGCATCACGTGACGAAAAAACAGGACGGACATCGTGCGGTCGACGTCCTGATTGATGCGACCGGCATGTCGCGTCAATTGACCAAACGGATCAGGCTGTATGGAAGCCTACTACGCAACGGAAAGCCACATCGGATGATCGACCCGGTTTTCCAGGGGGATCTTCTGACTGTCAATCTGCCGGATCAGGCTTCCGCAGACATCCGTCCTGACAGTGGCATTCCGGTCGTCTATTCGGACGATTGGCTGATCATCGTTGACAAACCATCGGGTCTGGTCACGCACCCGACCAGTTTCCATCGCCAAGACTCCCTATTGACCCGCCTCAGTCACGGTCACCTTCATCCGATCAGCCGGCTTGACCGTGACACGACCGGTCTGGTGCTGATCGGACGCAACAGCCATATCCACTACCTCATGTCCGCAACAAAAATCGAAAAAGAGTATCTCGTGGTGGTGAGCGGCTGTCCTGAATCCGGTTCCGGACTGATTGAAGCCCCCATCGCCCGGGCGCCCGGTAGCATCATTGAACGCAGGATCGACCCGGCCGGTGATGAGGCCAGAACCCACTTCCGTGTCCTGCGCCATTTCCGGGACGCGGACTGTTCGTTGCTGATGGTGCGGCTCCTGACCGGTCGGACACACCAGATCCGTCTGCATATGCAGTCCATCGGTCACCCGTTGATTGGGGAAACGCTCTATCCGGGCCCTGACGATCATCCATTCGACAAAAAAATCGGCCGACAGGCTTTGCATGCCTTTCGCCTCTCCTTTGTCCATCCCGTCGAGCACAGAAAAGTGTCTGTTGTCGTCCGGCCGCCTCAGGATTTTCGGTCGCTGCTGCTGTCTTGCCGGAACGCCTCTGCGCCGCGCAGCAATTCCTCGGCAAGCGACAAGGCCTGATCTTCACCCGCGCCCCCCGAAAGAAGCCGTGCGATCTCATGTTGCCGGCCTGTGCGATCGAGTCGGAAGAGTTCAGTTCTGGTCTTCCCTTCCAGGACCGATTTCTCGATCAGGAAGTGATGATCCGCCATGGCTGCGATCTGGGGCAGGTGTGTGACACAGAACACTTGTCTCCCTTTCGCCAGAAAAGACAGTTTTTCTGCCACACGCAATGCCGTTCGTCCGCTGACACCGGTGTCTATCTCATCAAATATCAGGATTGGTGTGCGGTCGGCATCAGCCAGGATCGCCTTGATCGCCAGCATGATTCTCGCCGCCTCCCCTCCGGAGGCGATTCTCGCGAGCGGTCGTTCCGGCTCGCCCGGATTGGGGGAGATCAGGAATACGACTTGATCAAGACCGTCCTTTCGGAACGGTGGTCTGGTGTCCTGCTCTTCGAAACGGACACTGAACCGCACGGATTTCATGCCCAGATCCGAGAGTTCCAGGCAGATCCGCCTGGAAAGATCAGCCGCGGCGATGGCGCGGGCCTCATGCAAAACCTTGCCTGCTCCGACCAGTCTTGTCTGGATTTGATCAAGCTCCTGCTGCAGCGCTTGTGTCTGCTCTTCAGCGCCCAGCAGCGTGGCCAGGCGATCGGAAGCCTTCTGATGATAGGCAATGACCTGTTCCAGTGATCCGCCGTATTTGGTCTTCAGTCGAAAGAGCACATCCAGCCGTTCGTCGATCCGATCCAACGCTCTCGGATCGATGTCGATCCGCTGCAAGGCATCAGCCAGCCCGGCCGCGACAGACGACGCCAATTCGATCGATTCGGAAAGCGAGTCCTTCAATCTGCCGAGTTTTTCACTATAACGACCGATATAATCCACTTTGGCGGCCGATTCACCCAGAAGCCGGATCGCGCCGCCCGATTCATCGCCGGACAGAAGGTCTCGTGCTTCTGACAAGGCCTTGACGATCTTCTCCTGGTTCTGGCGAATGCGGCGTTGTTCGGCAAGTTGCTCGTCTTCGCGGGGCTTGACCTTGGCCGATTCAATCTCCGAGACCTGATACCGCAGCATGTCGATGGTCCGGGCCCGCTCTGCCGGGTCGGCACCAAGCGATGCCAGTTTTTCATGACATTGGTTCCATTGAAGCAGGATGGCCTCCCATTGCTCCCTGGCGGACTGGACCGGAGAACCGGCGAAACGGTCCAGCAGACCGATGTGCGTGGCGGGGTCGAAAATGAGCTGGTTGTCATGCTGGCCGTGGATATCGAACAAGGCGGCACTGACACGCCTTGCAGTCGACGCAGTCGACAGCCTGTCGTTGATGCGAAAGACACTTCGGCCATTTTCATTGAATTCACGTTGAAGCAGCAGTTCGGTTGGCGTTTCATCGTCAAGGCCGAACACAGCTTGAAGTTCCGGGTCAAAGCACGCCGCCTCCGCCTGGAAAAGCGCTTCGATCCGGCAGGAAGAACTGCCGGTGCGGATCATGTCGCGCGTCATGCGATTGCCGAGCAAAGACAGGATGGCGTCGATGAGGATGGACTTTCCTGCGCCCGTCTCGCCCGTGATCACGGTCAGACCGCCATCCGGTGCGAATTCGAGTTTTTCGATCAGGGCAAAGTCGTTGACATTCAGATGGATCAGCATGCTTGTCTCCCGCAGGTCACTCAGCGCAGTGCGTTTTCCTCTTTGTTGCGGACACGCCTCAACGTGTCCGTCAGGGACGAAGCGGCTGATTGCGAACGGGTGGCGACAAATATCGTGTCATCTCCCGCGATGGTCCCGACGATGTCCGGCAGTTTCAGGGCGTCAAGCGCGAACGCGCTCGCCTGGGCCATGCCGGGCAATGTTTTCAGGATGACCAGGTTCATCGCGTAGTCGATATGGGTGACAGCTTCCGAAAACACTTTCAGCAGCCGGACAGCCGCGACCTCGCTTGAGGTGTCCATGGTCATGTACCGCTGCTGTCCGGAAACACCGGCAGTCTTGATGATCTTCAGTTCCTTGATGTCGCGGGACACGGTCGCTTGCGTCACGTCCATGCCGGCCCTGTTGAGCTGGTCGACGAGGTCCTCCTGTGTGGCGATCTCGTGAGACCGGATCAGTTCCAGTATCATCCCTTGACGTTCGTTTTTGCCCGGTTTCACCTCGATCTCCCCCTAGCTGAAATTTTTTCCGACAATGTGGTGTAAAAACTCCTGAAACCCAGATGGGCCAGCCGCAAGTCGGTTGATGAACGACGGATCCGGATCTGGTCGTACTGGGACAGGTATAGTTCTTCACGTCCATCGATCGAGAGCAGCACTGGATGCGGGTATGCGTCGACCGTGATGTCGACGGTGCTGTCAGACCGGGTGATGTAGCTCCTGTTGTGCAGGGTGTGGGGACAGATGGGCGTGATCAGGATCAGGTCAAGGTCCGGTTGGATGATCGGGCCGCCGGCTGAAAGCGAGTAAGCAGTCGAGCCGGTCGGTGTCGAAACGATGATGCCGTCACCGGGAATGCGGTCAACCGTTTCGTTGCAGATGGAGAGGTCCAGGGTCAGGATGCGCGACTTGCCGCCACGGGTGACCACCACATCGTTCAGCGCGGTGCCTGTGCCCTTCATGTCCCCTTCCGGGTCAAGGGCGATGACGTCGAGCATCATGCGCCGTTCGATGGTGTACGCGCGCTGCATCAGCCGCCGGATGGCTTCTTCCATTTCATCGGGTGCTATTTCAGGCAAAAAGCCGACCTGCCCGAGGTTGACGCCGATCATCGGCACATTCTGGCTGGCGTGGTGATGGGCCGCAGACAGGAACGTGCCGTCACCGCCAAAACAGAGCAGCACGTCACAGCTGTTGTAACGACCACTGCGAATGCCGTCTTCTCCGGCCAGTAGCGAATCGGACTGGTCCGGATCCACGACCGGGATGCCTTCCTGGCCGAGAATCATGGCCGCCGCCTTGCGTGCCATGCTATTGTTCGGGTCTTTGTCCGGGTTGGCATATATGCCGATGCGCATGACGGTCTCCTTCCCGATCTATCGTCATTCATTATATCGATATTGTCCGCAAAATACATCCGGACAAGACAACAGCCAATCGACAAACAAGGTCAATCGGTTCCTATGCGCGCAACTGCCGGATTTTCCTGGCCAGCGCGGGTCCATCCAGACCGGATTTCGACAAGGTGGCGTCCCGTTTGGCCTGGTGGTGGATCACATCCGGCAGCGCTGCCCGTGCGCTTCGAATAACCGCTTCACCGCTTTGCTCGGCCAGATGCTCGATGATCAGCGGGCCCACCCCACCGGCAGCCGTCCCTTCCTCCACGATGAGCACATGCCGTGTCTTTAGCGCGGAAGCCATCACGGTATCCCAATCGACAGGCTTGACCGATCGCAGATCGATCACTTCCACTGATATGCCCTCCTGCATCATCTGCTTCGCGGCATCCAAGGCGATGCGGGCACACGTGCCCACGCTCAAAATCGTGGCGTCCGTTCCCGACCGCAGGACCTGGGCCATGAGGGGTCCGGCCGCCGGCAATCCGGACAGTTCCGGGTATGACGGTTCGTGTCCGCGCGGATAACGGATGGCGATCGGACGTCCAGCCCGAATGGCAAACGCGAGCATGTCCGCCAGTTCGTTATTGCTGCGCGGTGCGAGGATGGTCATGTTGGGCATCGACTGAAGCAAGGTCAGGTCATAAAGCCCCTGGTGCGTTTCACCGTCCTCTCCGACGATGCCGGCCCGATCGACCGCAAGGACAACCGGAAGCCCCTGGAGGCAGATGTCGTGCAGGATCTGGTCATACGCGCGCTGCAGGAAGGTGGCATACATGGCCACTACCGGAACAAGTCCACCGGCGGCCATGCCGGCCGCCATGGTGATGGTGTGCTGTTCGGCAATGCCGCAATCGAAGAACCGCTCCGGATAGGCAGCCGCGAAGCGGTGCAGGCCGGTTCCGGCCGGCATCGCTGCCGTCAGCGCCACCAGTCCGGGATCATTCCTGGCCAACTCGGTCAGGACTTGGCCGAAATAGTCGGAAAATGTCAGCGGGCATGGTTCATCCGACCGGCATAGCCCGTTTTCAATCACGAAAGGTGCCACCCCATGATAAATGTCCGGCGCGGCCTCGGCAAACTCGTAGCCTTTTCCCTTCTGAGTGACCACATGCAGGACGATGGGGCCGGTCATGGAACGGATCGTCTTGAGATGTGTCCGGAGTTCGGAAAGGTTGTGTCCATCGACCGGACCGTAGTACCGGAAGCCCATCGACTCGAAGAAGGATGCTTCGGAGCGGATCAGGACGCGAAGGTGTTTCTTGATGGCTGAGAGCAGATCGACGATCGGATTGCCGATACGCGGAATCCTGCTCAGCCGGGATTCGATCCGGGATTTGACCTTGTTGTAGCGCGGGGATAGCCGCAGGTCCTCGAGATGTTTGGAGATGCTGCCGACATTGCGGCTGATGGACATCTGGTTGTCGTTGAGGATGATGATCAGGTTCTCATTGAACTGGCCGGCGTCGTTCATGGCTTCAAGCGACATGCCGCCGGAAAGCGCGCCATCGCCGATCAGGGCGATCACATGACCGGACTGTCCAAGACGGGACTTGGCCCGGACCATGCCAAGCGCAGCGGAAATGGATGTGCTGCTGTGGCCCGTGTTGAAGCAGTCATAGGGGCTCTCTTCCCGTTTGGGGAAGCCTGAGAGCCCGTCCTCCTGCCGCAGTGTCGCGAACCGGTCGCGACGTCCGGTCAGGATTTTGTATGGATAGGATTGGTGGCCGACGTCGAAAACGATCCGGTCATTTGAAAAATCAAACTCCAGCAACAGGGCCATGGTCAATTCGACAATGCCCAGATTGCTGGCCAGATGACCGCCGTTTTTCGCGACCGTCCGGATGATCAACGACCTCAATTCCGAGGCCAGTCGCTCCAGGTCGGCCCCGTCCAGCTTTTTCAGATCCTGAGGATCATCGATGGTGTCAAGAATGGGCATGGGTGTCGTTCTCCAATTGATTTCAGGAATTGCGCAGGATCAGGTATTCGGCCAGCCCGGTCAGGAACTGGCATGAGATTCCTTCCGCTTCCAGTTCGGTGACTGCTTCCCGCGCGCGGTCAATCGCTGCTTCCAGGTGTCTTTGCGCTCCCTCGAGGCCAAAGAGGGAGACATAGGTTGTTTTTTGGTCGCGGGCGTCCTTGCCGATCGTTTTCCCGAGTACAGCAGGGTCTGACACGACATCGAGCATGTCGTCCCGGATCTGGAACGCGAGCCCGATTGCGTCCGCGTAGCGTTCCAGTGACGCGGTGACCGTCCCGGAAGCGCCTGAGAGGGCAGCGGCCATGAGGATCGGTGCCTTGATCAGCGCGCCTGTTTTCAGGCGATGAATGTTGACAAGGCCCTCGTGGTCCACCGGGTTTTCTTCGGCCATGAGATCCAGGACCTGTCCGCCGATCATGCCCTTGCTGCCGGAAGCGCTCGACAGGATCGAGGCGGCCGTCCAACCCGCGTCGCCAAATCGAGGACCGGCAGCATGCACGATTTCGAAAGCTCGGTTCAAGAGGGCGTCTCCGGCCAGGACCGCGATCGCCTCTCCGTAGACAATGTGACAGGTTGGTCGCCCCCGTCTGAGATTGTCATCGTCCATGCAGGGCAGATCATCATGAATCAGTGAGTAAGTATGGATCATCTCGACAGCCACCGCGAAAGGCATCATCGATCCCGCGTCCCCGCCCAGCAATTCAACAGTCGCCAGCAGAAGGACCGGTCTGAGCCGCTTGCCCCCGGCCATCAGGCTGTATCGGGCCGCCTGCACGACAAGACCGCCTGCCTGTTCGTGTGCCTCCGGATAATAATCCGTCAAACGGGATTCGACATGGCTTCGGAAATGGTCGTATCGTTCATCGAAGTCGTTCACGATTCGTCCCCCCCGGCTCCGGACCAGTCCTTTTCGGTGACGGTTCCGTCCGGATGTTCAATCAGGATCGTGATCTTCTTTTCAATCGCATCCAGTTGCTGCTGACAAGCCTTGGCCAGTGCCATGCCGCGTGTGAACAGCTCCATCGACTGGTTCAGCGAAATGTCACCGGATTCGAGTTTGCGCACAATCTGCTCCAGTTCCTTGACCAGATCCTCATACGACGCATCGGCCTGCGGTTTTTGCGACAGGCTTTCCAGCGGGGTCAATTCTGCTTCATCATTCATGGTCGAGCCCTCCTTGGTGATGTTTTTCAAGCAAGATCCGTTCGACTGTGCAGTCGAGTCGTCCATCGGACAAATGGACAAGGATCTCTTTCCCGGCCTGAAGATTGCCAACCGAGGTGATCGGCCGGCCGCTCGCAGGGTCGGAAACCATGCCATAGCCACGGCTCAGTACATTGAGCGGGCTGAGCGATTCCAGTTTTCCGGATAGGAACTGCCATTTTGACCGGGCAGCCACCAGACGTTTTTCCAACGATTCGACCTGGCGTTGACGCATCCGGTCGAGATCGGCCTGTTGTTTTTCGATGAGCAGGTATGGTTCGCGGAAGATGCGGTTTTGGGAAAGGCGGGCCAGCCTTTCCTCAGCGACCCGCGATCGGGATCGAAGCGCGTGGACGAGCCGATTCTGTGTCAAGGCCAGCTGCGACTCCAGCTCGCTCCGGACCGGCATGGCCAGTTCCGCCGCGGCGGAGGGGGTTGGCGCACGACGGTCCGCCACAAAGTCGCAGATGGTGAAGTCCGTTTCGTGACCGACGGCTGAAATGACTGGTATGGCGGAAGCATGTACCGCTCTGGCGACTGATTCTTCGTTGAACGCCCAGAGATCCTCGATTGATCCGCCACCCCGTCCGACAATGATCACATCGACCTCGCGGCGGTCATTCAGCAATCGGATGGCGGCGGCAATCTTGTCACCGGCGCCTTCGCCCTGAACCGGAACCGGAAGCAGTTGAAGCCGGAAATTCGGGAATCTCCTGCCAAGCACCTGGATGATGTCCCGGATGACAGCGCCCGAAGGCGAAGTCACCACGCCGATCCGCTTTGGAATCAAGGGCAGGGGTTTTTTGAGTGCTTCGTCAAAAAAGCCTTCAGCCGAAAGACGCTTCTTCAGCTGTTCAAAAGCCAGATATAGATCGCCGATCCCATCCGCCGTCATTTCGGACACATAGAGTTGGAATTTGCCGTCCCGATCATAGAGTGACGCACGGGCTGTCAATATGACCCGCGTTCCATCGATCGGTCTGAAACGCAATTTCGATGCGGATTGACGGAACATGACACAGCTGACAGCCGCATGTTCATCCTTCAGCACGAAGTAAAGATGTCCTGATGTGTAGAGCTTACAATTGGATAATTCACCCCGGACACGGACCGATGACAAAAAGGGGTCGCGTTCCAGAAGCCTTGCGACATACTGGTTCAGCCAGGATACGGAGACCGGCTGCGTCTGATCCGTCATGATTGTCCGGCCGGGTGTTCGGTGCTCAGGCGGCCCAGCACGGCGTTGATGTAGGAACGGGACTCCTCACTGCTGAATTTCTTGGCCAGGAGAACGGCTTCATTGATCGCGACACTTTCCGGCACATCCGGTACATGGCGCATTTCAAAAACAGCCAGTCTCAGGATCGTGAGATCGATTCGAGGCAGTCTGTTCTTGGTCCATCGCTTCAGATAGGGCGTGAAGGCCGCGTCCAGTTCGTCGCGATGCCCCCTGACCCCGTCGAAGAGCAAATTCAGATAAGACAGGTCTCCTTCCGGTATTTCCTGCTGCTCGATAAAGGACTGAAGCTGTCCTTCCTCATTCCCTTTCTGGATTTCCACTTGATACAGAAGCTTGAAAGCCGCTTCTCTCGCGTCGCGTCGACTCACTCGAATCCTCCCTTAACGAAACCGGCCGGGCGGCAGGAATTTATCCAGCAAGTCCCGGAAATCGTCCTTGTTGGCAAAATAACGGACACCGATCAGGTAGCCGGCCAATGTGACAGCCAGGATGAACAAAGTCTTGAGCACTCCAAAAATCACCAGGAGCAGGGATAGCAAAAGCCCGGCTGTCGCGCCAATCAGGCCGGCATCGCGGCCTTTGAAGCTGTCCTTGATCCTGGACCATAGAATCTTCATGACACTAACGCTCCACCCGCGCCGTCACCGGTTCGACCCGGCTGACCCGGATCACCACCTGTTCGACCGGGATGCCTGTATATCGTTCGATGTCTTTTTTCACCCTGTCCTGAACCTTGGTCATCATTGCCGGCACTTCCACATCCGAGTAGACGACAGCTGTCAGAAGCACGGTGATCTTGTCCCCTTTGGCAGGTGCCACGCGCGCTTTGGCGGACTTGATGCCGCCCTGGGCGGTCTTGGCTGCGTTGAGTGCGATCGACTCGATTGCGTCGACCCCGATGTCGATGACGCCGATGTCGTTGCTGCGGATCCTGGTCTTGCGCAAGCGACCGCTCATGATCCCGTAGACGAGCGACAGCAGGCTGACCGAAAATATGAACAGCACAAGCAGCAAGGAGACAGTCCGGGTAGTCGTCTTCTCTGCCATGAGATTGAAGAGGACGATGACCCCGCCAAGGACATCCGTGTTCAGGATCATCATCAGCGCGACAACTGAAATGATCGCGAGCAGAAAAGAATACAGGATCAGGACCGTTCTTGCCAATCTGCTCATTTGTCCGCTTCCTCCCGTGTGATGACACCCTTGACATGGACGTTGACCGCGTCGACGACCAGGCCAGTATACATTTCGACATCAGCCTTCACACGTTCCTGTATCGCCCACGCCACTTCGGGGATGATGTTGCCGAAATACACGATCGGGAAAACCGTAATGGTGACCATTTCCTCGTGATCCTTGTGAAAAATGACCTCGACTCCCTTGCCCTCGTGCGCCACACCGATCGCTTCCTTGAACGTCACGACGCTGGAACTGTCAAGCGAACTGACGCCCGGAGCTTGCAGGGCGGCCTCGGCTGCATACTGGGCGACGAATCCTTGTGTCATGGTCCGTTCGCCCTTAATGGACACTTTGTCTGACGAGTCGGCCATCAGTTCATCCCGCTTCCACCGGATTCATGGTCCTGCTCAGGCACGCTCCATGTATTCACCGGTCCGTGTGTCGATCCGGACCCGGTCACCCTGATTGATGAACAGCGGCACCTTGATGGTGGCACCGGTTTCGACAACAGCCGTCTTGGTGGCGTTCTGGGCGGTGTCGCCCTTGACACCCGGCTCGCATTCCGTCACTTCCAGTTCAACGAAAATAGGCGGCTCGATGCCGAACACCTCGCCCTTGTAGGAAAGCACCTTGCAGACCATGTTCTCCTTGAGGAACTTGAGCGCGTCACCGATGGAGGCCGCGCTGAACGGGAGCTGCTCGTAGGTGTTCACATCCATGAAATAATAGAGGTCGCCATCACCGTACAGATAGGTCATGTCGGCCCGGTCCAGCTGAGCGCGCTCGAATTTCTCGTTGGGGTTGAATGAGCGTTCGACGACGCCGCCGCTTTTCACGTTGCGGTACTTGGTCCTGACAAACGCGGAGCCCTTGCCCGGCTTGACATGCTGGAATTCGATGACCTGGAAGACCTGTCCATCCATCTCGAATGTGATGCCGTTGCGAAATTCGCCTGCACTGATCATGTTGAAACCTCCACTGGCAGCAATGCCATCAATATCTTGTTTGATCCTGTCTATTCTAGACGATCGGCAGACAGCCTGCAAGACCTGCTCCGACCCTGTTCAGTCCTCGTCAAAGTGCAGTCCCCGGACAAAAGGCTTTTCAAAAAAGCGCTTCAACCGGACATTCCAGGCTTCTTCCGTGAATCGGGGCAGCACCAGGACTGAATGGACACCTGCGTTTCGCGCCGCGAGCACGTCGGTGAAAATCTGGTCACCGATCAGCATGGTCTGCTGTTGCGTGAACCCCAGCCGATTGATCAGATCGAGGATTTTTCGCGCGAACGGTTTGCCGGCCATGGGGACGACCGGTATGTCCAGTTCTTTCGCGAACCGGATCGCCCGGTCAGTTTTCGCGTTGGTGACCAGGGCCGGCGTGAGTCCCGCGCCCTTGATCAGCCGGATCGCCTCGAGAGCGAACGCGTCCGGCCTGCTGCTGCCGTGAGCGGACAATGTATTGTCCAGATCCAGGATCACCAGGCGGAATCCTTTATCATAAAACGCCTTGAAATCGATTTTGATGACACTTCTGGCGGCCGTGTCCGGGCGAAGGGTTTTTCTGCGACTCATGGCAACGCTCCTGATCTTTGTCAATCGGTCAGATGGGGGCGCATCGTTTTTTTTCAGTATGGTCGATGCGGCTTCGCGCGTCAAGGTTGCCATGATCCCGACCTTGAAAAGGGCATGCAGGTTCGCATATAATTGTAGTGTTTTACAGAAATGGAGTGATTGAACTTGAAAGTCTGCAAATTCGGAGGCTCTTCCCTGGCCAACGCGGAACAGATCCGCAAGGTGTGCGACATCCTGCTTGGCGATTCCGACCGCCGCGTCATCGTCGTTTCCGCACCCGGCAAACGGTCACGCGAGGACATCAAGGTGACGGACCTCCTGATCGCGCTGGCCAACGCGCGCATCAGCGGCTACACCGGCGACGAGGAAAGGGATGCCGTCCTTTCACGGTTCAGCTCCATTGCCGAGGATCTGGGCGTGCATAACGAAGTCATGCCGGCGATCATTGCCGACCTGGAACGACTGCTGGCCAAAGACAGTGACAATTCCCTGAAATACATGGACGGACTCAAAGCGGCCGGCGAAGACAACTGCGCTCGCCTGGTCGCCGCATACCTCAACCGCATCGGCCGCGCCGCCACATATGCCGACCCCCGGACAGCCGGCATGCTGATCTCGGAAGAATACGGCAATGCCCAGGTCCTGCCCGAGTCGTACACCCGGCTGGCCGAACTACGCAAGACCCCAGGCATCATTGTTTTCCCCGGATTTTTCGGATATACGAAATCCGGTGAAGTGGCGACGTTCTCACGCGGCGGATCGGACATCACCGGATCCATCCTGTCAGCCGCCCTTGACGCGACCGTTTACGAGAACTGGACCGATGTCGACTCGGTTTACGCAGTCAACCCTGCATTGGTGAGAAATCCGCACGCGGTTTCCGAGATCACTTACGATGAAATGCGCGAGCTGGCCTATGCCGGTTTCACGGTGCTTCACGAGGAAGCCCTCTTCCCGGCCTACATCAAGGGCATACCAGTCAACATCCGCAATACGAACAACCCGCTGTCCCGTGGAACCATGATCGTCAAGCACCGGGTCAACTTCGACGGTGTTGTCACCGGGATCGCGGGTGCCAAAGGCTTTTGCACGTTGAACATGAGCAAATACCTGATGAATCGCGAGGTCGGTTTCGCGCTCAAGGTGCTCAAGATCCTGGCGGACGAAAAGATCCCGTTCGAACACATGCCTTCCGGCATCGACTCCCTCTCCATCGTCCTGCGTCAGGATGTGTTCACGGTTGACAAAGAACGGATCGTATCAAAACGCCTGATTGAAGAAGTGGGTGTTGAAAAGTTGTTCGTCGACCGCAACCTGGCGATTGTCATGATCGTCGGTGAAGCCATGGCCCGCACAGTCGGCGTCACCGCCCGGGCCGCCAACGCTCTGAGCAAGGCGGGTGTCAACCTGGAGATCATCAACCAGGGTGCTTCCGAAATCAGCGTCATGTTCGGTGTCCGGGAGGAGTACTGCAATTATGCCGTGAAGGAGCTCTACAAAGAGTTTTTCCAGAGATAATCGCTGGCAACCGGTACCGGTTTCACAACCCGCTGTCGTGATGAGCTTTGTGCTCGATGACAGCGGGTTTTTTCATCTATTGCCGGTCAAGGATCCCGGATGGATCGAACAGCCTTGAGAGTTGGTAAGTCTGGCTGTTTCTCAATGTGAAACCATTGATCGGCGTCTTGTCGACGTACAGGTATCCATCCCCGTTGAATTGGTAGGCCGCGACTCCGATGCCGCCGAAAATTGTGAAACCCTGCGAGATGAGGTATCGGGCCCGTTCGTCGGACCCATTGATGAACGCGCCGTTCGGATAGTGCAGAATGCGGACCGGGCCGGTCAGCGAACCGACCTGGTCCAGCCATTTGCGGGTGTCCGTCTGGATCCGTTCCATGCTCTGGTTGCGCGCGTCGATGAAGCCATAAGTGGAGGAAGCGAAAATCCAGCCCGTTTTCTTCAGGCGGTCAATGACCTTTTTCGCTTCATCCCGGTTTTTCAAGATCTGGTCGTCGCTGGCGATCTCGGCAGCGAGGCCGTTGGCGGCCAGTGCCTGGCTCCGGTCATCGTTCTGGTCATCATCCGTGATGTAGCCGAACACACATTCGTACCCGGTCAGGGAAATCGTTCCCTTGGCTCCATCAAAGGAAAAGTCCGGGTGCGCTTCGACAAACACGTCCAGGATGCCGATGGCTTCGGCTTCTCGCTCGACACGCGTCGTGCCGTTCGCGTCCGTGTATCGGCCACTGACCTGGCCGGCTTCGTCCAGCACCAGGTTTTCATTGTTGCCGGTCAGGCGTCTGGTCGCGTAGTAATTCAGTCCCTCGATCGTCAGTACAAGCGGCTTTTTTCCTTCCGGCAACTTCAGAGGCAGGGGTCTGCCGTCCGGTCCGGCCAACATGGTCGCGTCGACGAGGACATACTGGTTTTCATACAGGCCTTCGAGCACGCGTCGAAATTCTGTCGTGGTCAGCATTGAATCCTGGGCGGCCTTTGAATAGCTGTCACCGTCAAACGCCTCCTCCGGCTTGACGATCAGTGGTTTGACGACCAGCTGTTCGACGATGCCTTCATAGGAGACCAGTTTTGCCGGAACCGCGTCAAGACAGACAGACTGCCGCGATTTCAGGTCGGCATCCTCCGGGAAAAACACCATGAGGTCGTCGATTGCCGATGAAGCCGATACGAAACGGGATCCGTCCATCAGCGTGTCGATCCGGTCCAGCAGGGGCCGGTACATGATCGCCTTTGCTTCCTCCAGTTTCCCGGCCGCGAACTGCCTGACGACGGAACCGGCTGTCTCATCCTCGGAAAACGCTTTCAAAGAGGCTGCCGACTCCAGATACGCCCCTTCTTCCAACTTTCGCAGGGCGTCGACGAGGGCTGGCCGGGCAACGTCCATCTGCTCGAGCTGCGAAGGAAGGCTGCCGATGGACAGCTTCAGGTTGTCAAGGCCGGACAGCTGGTCCAGCGCATGGGACAAAGCTTGCCGGTCGAGCGTTCCGGACAGGAATTCATCACTCATGTCCCTGACCAGGGACGAAATCGTGACGGCGGTGATCTCATTCATGTTCTCAATGAACAGAAGGTCTGTCTGAGGAAGCATCTTCCCTTCTCTCAGCTGTTTCTCCAGGTCGGATAGCCGCTGGTCTGTCAATTTTTCCATTTGAAGACGCGCGGCATCATACAGATCCCGGTTTTGTCCGAACAGACCACCGGTCAGGGCCCTTTCCTGGATCTGGCGGTAAAGCGGCAGCGCGATGGCGTAGTCATCGCGGGCGATGGCTTCCTGATAACTGGCGAGAGCCTGCTCCGCGATCTTGTTTTCGCGGATCAGCAGGTATCCGAACGCACCGCCGCCGATCAGGACAACGACCAGCAGCAGGATCAGGATGCGGCGAAAAACCGGGTGACCGGGCTTGGAATCACGGATATACATATCTCGAGGCATTATACGTTCTCCAATTCGACTTGACGGTTGACAAGCGTCTCCTCTTTCAGGTACGTGCCGATGGCTGGCAGGTTCTTGTTGCGGTAATAGCGCGGTTCGGCGATGCCGGATTCGGCCAGCGACACCAGGGTGGTCATGGTGCTGCCCTTTTTGGCCTTGAGGACCGCGACGCCCTGGGAGCCTCGCGTTGTTTTCAGGGGAATATCCTTGGTGTTGAAAACCAGCGCCTTGCGCAACGAGCTGATCGCGACCAGATCCTCTTCGGTGTCGGGCGGCAGATAGCGCACACTGACAAGCGGTGAGGCATCACTGTACGCTTTGACCAGCTTTTTGCGGTTCGTCTTGGTTTCGTACGCGGCCAGCGGGATACGGGCGATTTTACCGTTGGCAAAACCAAAAAGCAGATGCCCCAGGTAGTCATCTGTCATCCGGACAAACACGATCCGCTCCCCTTCATCCATCGACAGCAGATTCGGGGTGAACTCGCCCAGGTCGGACGGCTTGTGATCCTTGATATCATACCCTTTGAGCTTGTAGACATTGCACTGGTCACTGACAAACACCACATCGGTCTTGTTGTGGCCTTCCTGCTCCAGGATGATCTGGTCCTCTTCCTTGGTCTTCAATTCTCCCGCGCTGCGAAGGGAGGTCAGGGGGATCTTCTTGACATAGCCATGCTCGGTCAGGAAGAGCTTGAGATTGAAGTCTTCGATCAAGTCAAGGGCAGCGATCGGTGTCACATGTTCCGTCTGGACGATGGTTGTCCGTCTATCTTTTCCATAGGTCGCGGCGATACGGGTCAGGTCCTTGATGATCTTCTCGTCGATCAGGTCAAGGTCGGACATCAAGCGCTCGAGCTGTTCGATTTCCTGTTTCAAGGTCGCGATGTCGCGTGTCCGTTGCAGGATGTACTGCCGGTTCAACTGGCGAAGGCGGATTTCAGCGATGAATTCGGCCTGCGGCTCATCAATTGAAAAACCGTCCATCAGGTTTGGAATCACCTCGGACTCCTTTTCGGTCCCCCTGATGATGCGGATCGCCTTGTCGATATCCAGCAGGATCTTCTCCAAGCCTTCCAGCAGGTGCAGACGCTCCTGCTTGCGCTGCAGTTCGAAGGTCGTCTCGCGTTTGACGCAGACGCGTCTGAACGAAAGCCACTCCGCAATGATGGCCTTGAGGCCGAGCGTGCGAGGCGTACCGTTGATCAACAGGTTGAAATTGCACGAGAACGAACTCTCCAACGGCGTCAGACGGAACAGTTTGGCCATCAGCGCGTCACCGTCGGTTGACCGCTTGATGTCGATGGTGATTTTCAAACCGTCAAGGTCTGTTTCATCCCGGACATCGTTGATCTCCTTGATCTTGCCGGTTTTCACCAGACTGGACAGCTCGTCGATGATCGCTTCGACCGTTGTGGAATATGGGATCTGGGTGACTTCGATCAGGCTGTTCTTGCGGTCGACGCGATAGCAGGCACGCAATTTGAAACTGCCGCGGCCGGTCGCGTAAATGGACGCCATGTCCTTCGCGTTGTATAGCAGTTCGCCGCCAGTCGAAAAATCCGGTGCCGGCACGATGGGCGCAAGATCCACAGCCGGGTCCTGGATATAGGCGATTGTCGCCGCGCAGATTTCACGCAGGTTGAACGAGCATATATTGCTGGCCATCCCGACCGCAATGCCTTGGTTGTTGTTGACCAGAATGGACGGGAAGGCGGCAGGCAACAGCATCGGCTCAAGCATGGTGCCGTCATAATTGTCGACAAAATCGACCGCGTCCCGGTCCAGTCCGCTGAAAATTTCGGAACAGAACGCATCCAGCCTGACTTCCGTGTATCGGGCCGCGGCATAGGCCATGTCACGCGAGTACTGCTTGCCGAAGTTTCCCTTCGAATCGACGTACGGATGCAGCAGGGCTTCATTGCCACGGGTCAGCCTCACCAGCGTGTCATAGATGGTCAGATCCCCGTGGGGATTGAGTTTCATGGTCTGGCCGACGACATTGGCAGACTTGGTCCGGTTGCCACCCAGAAGTCCCATCTTGTACATCGTATAGAGCAACTTCCGGTGTGACGGTTTGAATCCGTCGATTTCCGGAATCGCGCGCGACACGATCACGCTCATCGCGTACGGCATGTAATTCTTTTCCAGTGTTTCTGTTATCGGTTGACGAACCGTCCGGTCTTTCACTTCAGGCATGGTTGCTTCGCTTTCTCAGAATGATGCATCGTTCAGTCGACATCCAGCATGTCGAGGTAAAGATGTCCGTTGATTTCGATGTGCTGCTTGCGGCCGTGCAGATTGTCACCCAGAAGCAAGTCGAAGACGTCTGCCATCTGGTCCTGGTCCGAGGGCAGGATCTCGATCAGCCGGCGCGTTTCAGGATTCATCGTGGTCTCCCACATCATGTCCGGCTCGTTTTCACCCAGCCCCTTCGAGCGCTGGATCGTGCAGTGCTGCGCGCCCAGCCGGGTCAGCAGCGATGCCTTCTCACGCTCGTCGTAGGCAAAATAGGTCTTTTCCTCTTTCCGTTTGCGATAGGTGATTTCGAACAGTGGCGACTCCGCGATAAACACCTTTCCCCGTTCGATCAGGGTTGGGGCCAACCGGTAAAACATCGCCAGGATCAGGGTGCGGATCTGGAAACCATCCACATCGGCGTCCGTGCAGATGATGATCTTGTTCCAGCGGAGCGACCCGAGATCGAAGGCGGACAAGTCCTTGTTATGCCGGGTCTGGATTTCGACCCCGCAGCCCAGGACCTTGATCAGGTCGACTATGATATCGTTCTTGAAAATGCTTTCGTAGTCGGCTTTGAGGCAATTGAGGATCTTGCCACGGACCGGCATGATCGCCTGGAACTCGGCGTCACGTCCCAGTTTGCAGGAACCGAGCGCCGAATCGCCCTCGACGATATACAGTTCACGTCGACTGATTTCACGCGTCCGGCAGTCGACAAATTTCTTGACTCGATTGACGAGGTCGACACTGCCCATCAGTTTCTTCTTGATGTTCAGCCGCTGTTTCTCCGCGCTCTCCCGGCTGCGCTTGTTGATGAGGAGCTGCTCGATGACCCGGTCCCCTTCTGCCTTGTTCTCGATGAACCAGATCTCGAGCCGTGACTTGAGCAGATCCGTGATGAACTCCTGGATGAAACGGTTGTTGATCGCCTTTTTGGTCTGGTTTTCATAACTCGTCTGAGTTGAAAACGAATTCGACACCAGGATCAGGCTGTCCTCGATATCCGTGAACGTGATTTTTGCTTCGCCGTTCTTGTATTTGTCCCTGGCTCGGATCTGTCGGTCGAGCTCGGCCGTGAAGGCATTGCGCACCGCCTTGTCCGGCGAGCCTCCGTGCTCAAGCAGGCTGGAATTGTGGAAATAGACCAGTCGCGTGTGCTCATTGTTGAAACAGAACGCGATCGAAGCCTTGACCCGATAGTCCGGCTTGTCCTGTCGGTCGCGACCACGGCCGCTGTTCTCGATCAGCACGGGCGTAGACAGACCTTTGCCGTCATCGATCTCCCGGACATAGCCGAGGATGCCTTCCGGATAGTAGAAGGTGAATTTCTCCTTCGAAGCCTCGTCCTCCAGCGTGAACGTCACACCTGAGTTGACGATCGCCTGCTGCTTGAGGGTCTCCTGGAAATAGGACAGCGGGATGTCGATGTCCGTGAACACATCCCGGTCCGGCCGCCAGCGCTGGATCGTTCCCGTCTGCTTCTGGCGGACCGACTCTTTGGTCAGGCCGCCGATATTGACGCCCTTCTCAAAATGGAGGGTATGCTTGAAACCGTCGCGGAAAACCGTGACATCGAAATAGGCCGACGCGTATTGCGTGGCGCAGGCACCCAGACCGTTGAGCCCGAGGCTGAATTCATAATGGTCCCCGGTATTGTTGTTGTATTTGCCGCCGGCATAGAGTTCACAGTAGACCAGCTCCCAGTTGTAACGCTCCTCCCGCGGATTGTAATCCAGCGGAATGCCGCGACCATGGTCTCGAACCTCGATGTCACCGTTTTTGAAACGGGTGACCTCGATGGTGCTGCCATAGCCCTCCCGCGCTTCGTCGATGGAGTTGGACAGGATTTCAAAAAAGGAATGCTGACACCCCTCGATATCGTCCGAGCCAAAAATGACGGCCGGTCGCAGACGGACCCGATCGGCGCCTTTCAGAGAAGAAATGCTGTCGTTGTCATAGGCTTTTCTGGTGGCCATGAAGTACTCCTGTCATGAATCGATCAGAGGCTATTATATCACAATGGTTCCTGTGGCAAAAAGAAAACCGCCCGGCAAAGCGAACGGTTGTTTTTGGCGAGCCTAGCAGGACTCGAACCTGCGACCCACAGCTTAGAAGGCTGTTGCTCTATCCAACTGAGCTATAGACCCAAGTTCATGGCGACGGTCCGTCTGACTGCCACTTGCCGCCATTGGAGAAAATTGGAGCGGGTGATGGGAATCGAACCCACGCAATCAGCTTGGAAGGCTGAGGTTCTACCATTGAACTACACCCGCGTCTTTTGCATCGCTTTCAATTGTGCGATCGCCTGATGATTTTACCGCAATCACCCCGGTTTGTAAAGCAACCGTCGTGGCGGTGCCAGACGACATTTCAGAACCAGCGAGTCGTCACGACCTGGAGTGCTACAGCCGCAGGTGTTTTCAGGCGAGCTCGAGAATTGGTACCGAAACGGCAACTGGCACCTAAACTGGAACAAACGGAACTAACTCGCAGTGGGGGGCACCCACCCTGGAAGCAACGAAAACAATTCATTTGCAAGCGGTATTGATTCGTGTTCAATATGTCATGAAGCACTGCCGTCAACCCACCGTTTATTTACATCCGTCTTCCAATTCATTAAAATGAGGTCACGCGCGGCCCGATCATCAATTGACCGCGAAGAATCGGAGCACAAACATGCCAATCCTGCCCAGAACGCTGCAAGCACTTCAGGCCCCGCTCCTGGCGGACGGCGCGATGGGGACCTACTTTAGCCGCCTGACCGGACTGCCGGCCGGTCATTGCGAATTGTCTGCCCTCACCCATCCTGAAATCATCGCCCGGATTCACCGCGATTACGTGACTGCTGGCGCGACTGTGTTGCGCACAAACACTTTTGCGCTACAGCCGGCACTACTGGAAATCAGCCTTGATCAAGCCATGAGCCTGACCGAGGCCAATTACCGGATCGCCGAGGAAGTTGCCGGTGACAAGGCCGTGGTGTTCGCGGACCTGGGTCCCAACCACCTGTCAGACCCGGAAGATGCCTTCGTGGAATACCTGCCGCTGATCGATGTCTTTGCTTCTTGCGGTGCGAAGCATTTTCTGTTTGAAACCTTCTCGGACATTGCCATGCTTCCGAAACTCGCGTCCGCGGTCCGTGACCGGGTGCCGGATGCCTTGATTGTCACTTCCCTCGCCTTTTCTCCGGACGGTTTCACCCGCAAGGGCCAGTCGATCGAGTACGCGATGTCGGAGCTGGATTCATGTGCCAACATTGACTGGGTTGGCATGAACTGCGGCATCGGGCCGGTCCACATGCTGCAGTTGCTGAGCCGCTGCGGCAATATCGAGAAACCGTTTTCCCTGATGCCGAACGCCGGTTATCCTGCTTTCCAGGACCAGTCTTCCGTTTTCGCCGCGACTTCGGACTATTTTGCCCAGGCGGCGGTCGTCCTCGCCGGTGAAAAAACTGCGCTGATCGGTGGGTGCTGCGGTACCACGCCGGACCACATCCGGGCGCTCAAGGCCGCGCTGGACCAACCTCGGCCCCAATTGGCGCCCTTGTTTGTCCGTAGCCGGGTGCCCTCCCGTCAGGAACCGGCCGCCCGGCCGATGGCTGACGCGCTTAACCGCCCCAAGAAGGCGTTGATCTGCGAAATGGACCCGCCCAAGGACAGCCATCTTGAGCCCCTGATCGAAGCGGCCCGTTCATTGAGAATAGCCGGGGTCGACGTCATGACCCTGGCCGACACGCCGCTTTCAAGGGTCCGTCTTGATCCAGTGACGGCCGGCGCCCGGATCCAGCGTGAAACCGGACTGGCGGCCATGCCGCACCTGAGCTGTCGCGACCGCAACGTCAACAGTCTGAGATCCGCGTTGCTGGCTTTGCACAGCGAAAAAATCCGCCAGGTGCTTTTGGTCACGGGCGATCCGGTTCCGGAAAGTGACCGTGGCTACATCAAACCGGTGTTCAATCTGAACTCCATCTCCTTGATTGAGATGGCGGCCGGCCTGAACCGTGAGCTCTTCAAAGGTGATGAGTTGCTGATCGGCGCTGCGTTTGACCCCAATGTCGCCAATCCGGACGCCGAGCTTCGGCGGGCCGAAAAAAAGCTGTCAGCCGGGGCCTCTTTTCTGCTGACTCAGCCGGTCTATGATGAGTCTGCCTTGCCTGTGCTCTCGGAATTGAAAAACAGGGGTGCCAGAGTCCTTTGCGGGCTGATGCCCCCGGTTTCCTACCGCAATGCCCACTATCTGGCCAACGAGGTACCCGGCATCCGCATCCCGCGTTCCTTGCTCGACCGCTTCTCCCCTGACCAATCCAAGGAAGACGCCCTGGTCATCGGCCTTTCGGCCACGCTGGACGCAGCACGGGCCGCCGCGGAACTGGTCGATGGCTTCTACCTGATCAGTCCATTCAATCGGATCGACATCGCGGTCCGGCTGACCCGGCTGATCCTGGAAGATGACCTGCTGTCCGGTGGTCCTTCGTCAACCCGGCCGACCACGACACGAGACATCTTCGGTTTTAAGGAGGATATGCATGATCCTAATCGCTGAAAACATGAACAGTTCCGTCCCATCGTTCCAGACCATGCTGGAAAGTCAGGACGAATCCGCGGTCCGCGATCTGGCAGGGAAATTATCGCGGTCCGGCGCTCACTATATCGATGTCAACGCGGCCCAGTTCCACGATCGCGAAAAGGATCTACTCAGCTGGCTGGTCCGGATCGTCGATGACGCGTCCGACCTGCCGCTGGTGATTGACTCGCCCGATCCGGCCGTGATCACGATGGGATTGTCGGCGATTGGCAAGGACATTGGGAAAAAGCCGCTGATCAATTCCATCACACTGGAAACCTCGCGGTATGAAACGCTGAAAAATGCGGCGCTCGAGCACGACTGTGGCCTGATCGGCTTGCTGATGGATGAACAGGGCATGCCCCAGGGTGTCGACGCCCGCCTCGGAATCGCGGAGCGGATGGTCAACGGTCTGGTGAGTGCCGGTATCCCGGCCAATCGGATTTTTCTCGATCCGATGGTCCGGCCTGTCGCCGTCGATGACCAGGCCGGGCGGGAAGCGCTTGATGTCATCGCCGCCATGCGCCATGAATGGCCGGACTGCCATGCTGTCGTTGGCCTGAGCAACGTGTCGTACGGACTGCCGGCCCGCCGGCACCTCAATCGGGCCTTCCTGCTGCTGGCCATGGCCCGTGGTCTGGACACGGCGATCATCAATCCATTGGACGGTCCCCTCATGGACCTGTTGACTGCAGGAAGCACTCTTCTGGGCGCCGATGAATACTGCATGGATTATCTGGAACGGTTTCGGCCCTGACTATCCTTGCCCTGGGGCATCCCTTGTCAGAGGTCCTTCAGGTGTGGCTTTCGCGCTTTCAGGTAGTCCACCACCGCTTGTCGACTGCGGTTCAGGATCAGTTCTGCCGGAAATCCGATTTCTTCAAGCAGCGCCTCGGCCAGGTCGACCAGACCGATAGAGCGTGAGAAATGGGCGTCGCTATTGACGACAACCGGGACATCATAGCGCATGCAGGCTCTCGCGATCGCCACGCAATCATCCTGATTGCCTTTGAAATGCAATGTGTGGTTGTTGATTTCGACAAGTTTGTTTTCTTTCGCGCACAATTGAACGATATGGTCGATATCGAAGGTGAACTCGCCACGGCCGGGGTGGCCCATGATGTCCACCAGCTCGTTTTTGACCACAGCCTCCCAGGCCTGGGTGTGCTGTTCTTTTGTGCCCGGCTTGATGCACACCTCATGAAAGCTGGCGATGCACAGGTCGATGCGCTTGAGCGCGCGAGGCGCCAGGTCGATGGCGCCTTCGAAGTCAAGGATGTTGACCTCGGCCCCGCGAAGGACAAAGGTCTGGTCAATACACCGGGGGATCTGGCGCAGATTCATGAAATACAGGTCAACAGGGGCACCGGCCATCGCCGGTCCATGGTCGGTGACAGCCAATCCTTCGAGGCCGGTCCGGGCGGCAAAAGCGGCGTTTTCCTCAAGTGTGCTGTAGGCATGTCCGCTCATGAATGTGTGGGTATGCAAGTCGATGGCTATGGGCATTTTTGTCTCCTGTCTTAGCCGGCAGGCCGGGTCATGCTGATATAGGATGAATAGACATAGCCGATCTCCCCGTCAGCGGTGCGAACCTTCGACCACTCTTCACTTGCCTGCTCAAGGACAAATACGGATTCACCGGTCGTCAGGGTCCGGATGAGACTGCCGCTGGTATCCGGCTCTTCACGCAGGTTCAACCTTCGGGCGATCACGAAATATTCCGGCAGTGCTGCCGTGGTGGTCGCGGTGGTGGTCGGACGGGTCGTCGTGGATGCTGTCGTTGTCGGCGTTGGAACGCTTGAGGATGTGGTGACGACCGGAACAGTCGTTTCCGTGCTGCTTGAAGATCCTGTCAGCGCATCCTTGAACACGACCAGCAGGACCGCGATCAACACAAAAGCCGCAAGCAGGATCAGGGCATTTTTCTGCAGATGGGGCAGACGCGAGAATTTCCCTTGAGCCGCCTCCCCGGATCCATTTTCATCCGGTGTTCGTCCATCCGACTGTCCGGTGACACCCATGCCCTTCGGATCATCAGAGAAGCCGGGATCATTCGGATCAACCTCAGGCTTTCTCCGGCTGGTCAGCCAGGACCGCAAGCCACGCTCCTGGATCCGGTACTCCGCCTCGGCCCGGAGGATCTGGATGGCGATCCATCCGTTGAAAGCGACCGTCACGCCCCGTTCACGAAGCCTGGACCCCAGATCGGAAAGCCGCACCGGCAGTTGCTGGATGCCGGACAGGATCGCTTCCGATTCCGGCATGAGTCCGGCCGGGATCATGCCCTGGGGCAGGATGATAATCTGGTCATCCTGATTCACGGATATCCGATAATGTCTGAACAGACCTTGAGACATGCCGTCAGGCTCGGATTTCGCCATGGGCGACGTGGCTACCGGATTCAACTCACGCAGTTGGCCTTCCCGAAACAGGAAAAAAGTGAAGCGTTCGCTGAGCAATGCGTTCAGCCGGTTTTCATCCAGCGCGACGATCCATTCACCGGTCAGGTCCCCCTCCTGCTGCAGGGGCACCAGCGCGTCCGCGCCCTGACGGTCCAGAATGTCCATCATCCGTTGCCAGCGAAGCGCATGGGTGCCTGTCTGGGCGGTCAGGTTCGGCGCCTGGTGATGAATGCCCTCACGGTTCGCGCTGTATATCTGGACTGGTCGATGGCTCGTACGGACAATCAGTTGACTGGCCATGGCGACATCGACCTGCAGTCCGTTGGCATGGAAATAGAGGCGGTCCGACGCCTCCAGCCGAGGGCTCAGGATAATGGATGTCCGAATCATGTTGATCAGTCCTTTTCATTGCTTGAAACACCTTGCCGGTGCCTGCTGTCCATTGTACCTTATTGAAGTCGGTTTGAGAACGGTGGTTTCCATGCGCTTTACCTTGTTGGGGTTCAAATGCCTGTGCTATAATAGTTTATGTATTGCATTCCCCCGACAGGGAAGATTCTAGCCTCAGGAGGAAAACCAGATGACCAAATTGATTGGCAATGTTGTATTCGGCCAGTCCGGCGGACCCACGTCCGTCATCAACGCCAGCGCCGCCGGCGTCATGATCGAAGCCCTCAGACAAAAGGATGTCATTGGTCGCGTCTTCGGAGCGGCCAACGGTATTGTCGGCATCCTGAACGAAAAGCTTTATGACATCGGCCAGGAGGATCCGAAAGAGCTCGAGCTGCTCAAGTACACCCCATCTTCCGAACTCGGATCCTGTCGATACAAGCTGAAGGACGCCTCCGTGGACGACACCGACTACAAGCGGATCCTCGAGGTTTTCAAGAAGTACGACGTCCGCTACTTCTTCTACAATGGCGGAAACGACTCCATGGACACCTGCAACAAGATATCCAAGTATCTCCAGTCCGTTGGCTATGAATGCCGGGTCATCGGCGTCCCCAAGACGATCGACAACGATCTTTTCGGAACTGACCATTGCCCGGGATTCGCTTCCGCGGCCAAGTACATCGCGACAAGCTGCATGGAGATATACAATGACGCAAAGGTCTACGACACCCGGATGATCTGTGTCATCGAGACCATGGGCCGCCATGCCGGCTGGCTGGCTGCGTCGGCCGCCCTCGCTTCATACAAGGGCAAGGGCCCGGATTTCATCTACCTGCCGGAAGTCGAGTTCGACCTCGACCAGATGGTGGCGGATGTACGCAAGGTTTATGAAACCACTGGCCAGGTGATCATCGTCGTATCCGAAGGCGTACACACCAAGGACGGCAAATTCATCCCCGAGCTGGTCGGTGAAGTCGCGGTCGATGCGTTCGGCCACAAGCAGTTGGGCGGGACAGCAAGCGTCCTGGCGGATTATCTCAAGAAAACATTCGGCGCCAAGGTCCGCGGCATCGAGTTCTCCCTGATGCAGCGCTGTGCCGCGCACATCGCGTCGAAGACCGATTACGAAGAGGCCTTCCTGGCCGGTCAGACCGCTGTCCAGAAAGCGATCGACGGCTACTCCGACTACATGGTCGGCTTTGAGCGCGCGCCCGGTGACGCTTACGAGTGCCTCATCAAGATGATCCCGCTTTCAGAAGTCGCCAACGCCGAAAATACCGTCCCCCGCGAATGGATCAACAAAGAGGGCAACAACGTCAATGAGCATTTCATCCACTATGCCCTGCCCCTGATCCAGGGCGAGACCGAGCTCCCACGCGAGGAAGGGCTCCCCCGCTTCGCCCGCCTCAGGAAAATCCTGGCTCAGCCTTGAGATTCCTGATCGGCTGACCCCTCATGCCCATGTCCCAAAGCATGCCAAAAGGCCGCGATCCGTCGCGGCCTTTTTCGTGGTGTTCATTCTTCACGAAATGATGGGCGGGTAGCCGGCCAGTCAGATATCGACACCGTCTGTGGACCGAATGCGATGAATGCCATATTGCGTTGCCAAAGCCAGCAGCGCCTGCTCTGTCTGAGCCTCAAATCCCGGGATGGAACTCATGCAGTCCTCCAGGAGCCAGATCCGTTCACCAATTGCCGGATTGTCCTGCGAAATCGCCAAAATCTGACGGATGCTTTCCAGCACGCAATGTGACTTGGCCTGGCCGGCCACGTAAATGCGGTCATATCGCGCGAGCCGGTGCAGCAGGGACCAGTCGATGGCTGAGCCGTCATCCTGTTCCGGACGGATGATGCCGTACATTTCGGAAAGCGGGTCCATTCCCTTGACGACCGTGTGAACCTGGGTGCGGCGGGCGGTGGAGTGGAAAAAGACCAGGTTGGCCAGCTGGTTCTCAATAGCGCTGCCGACTGTCCCCTGGATGCAGTGATACGGCCAGATGACCAACGGTGGCCGTCCGTTTTCTTCCAGACTCGAAACATACGCCACACTTTCCTTCTGGTAGAGAACCGGTTTGAAGCGGTCTTCCTCAAGGGTTTGCCGGGTGATGACCGTAAAGGGTTCGGGCGGGCTGCCATCCCGGTCGACCCACCAGCACGGGTGAAAAATCTGGAATGGATGATGATTGTCGAGCGAGACGACAATTTTTGTGATTGACTCCATGTGCCGATAAAGGAAGCGGATGGTCCGTTCCATGTCCTTGATGGAGCCCGGTACACCCAGCGATCTGCCTTCCATGAAATCCATCTGCGGATCAACCACTAGAAGCATGGTCTTGACCTTATCGTCTCGGGCCGGTTTGACAGGTTCCCAATGGGAGTGTCGAAGCAGCCTGTCCAGGTTGATCGGATTTTCCTGCCGGCCGATGGCAGACAGATCGCAGATTTCCTGAAGGCTTGTCCGTCTCGCTTTCATCAGTCACCTCCGTGTTGATTCAGCCCCTGGCCTTTGCAAAGCAGTCGGCCACATAGGCCAATTCTTCACGAGTGTGGGCCGCGCTGACCTGAGTCCGGATCCTGGCTTTGCCGAGCGGCACGACCGGATAGGTGAAACCGGTGACATAGATGCCGTCCTGCAAGAGTCTTTCGGCCGTTTCCACCGCCTTGCGTTCGTTATAGACCATGATGGGCACAATCGGATGTGTTCCCGGCAGGACATCATAGCCACTCGCAGCGATCCGCTCGCGGAAAAAGGCCGTGTTTTCGAACAGCCGATCTCTCAGGCCGGTATCCTGCTCGAGTCGGTCGATGACCGCCAGGGTCACCGCGGCGATCACCGGTGCCAACGTGTTGGAAAACAGGTACGGCCGGCTGCGCTGGCGCAGCAGATCGACGATCGTTTGGCGCGCGGCCGTGTAGCCGCCGCTGCCGCCCCCCATCGCCTTGCCGAATGTACCGGTGAGAATGTCCACCCGATCGGTCACGCCGAACAGTTCCGGTGTGCCGCGACCGGTCGGTCCGGCAAACCCGACCGCGTGGCTGTCATCGACCATGACCAAAGCATCCGACTCATCAGCCAGATCGCAGATGGCCGGCAGATTGGCATACGACCCGTCCATTGAGAATACGCCGTCCGTGGCGATGAGGCAGATGCGGGCTCCGCCTTCTCTCGCCTCTTTCAGTTTCTGACGAAGGTCGTCCATGTCGTTGTTGTGATAGCGATATCTTTTGGCCTTGCAGAGTCGGACACCATCGATGATGCTGGCGTGGTTGAGCTCATCGCTGATGATGGCGTCCTGCTCACCCAGCAGTGTTTCGAAAAGCCCCGTGTTGGCGTCAAAACAAGACGAATACAGGATCGCGTCCTCCTGTCCGACAAAAGCACTGATCTTTTGCTCCAGGGTCTTGTGCACGGTTTGCGTGCCGCAGATGAACCGCACCGAGGAGAGGCCGAACCCCCAGCGGTCAAGTGCGTTTTTGCCTGCTTCGATCAGCGACGGATCCCCGGACAGGCCCAGATAATTGTTCGCGCACATGTTGATCAAATCCCGTCCGTCAGCCAGCCGGATACGCGTGCCCTGGCGACTGTCGATCTGGCGTTCGTGTTTGGTCATGCCCTTTTCGGCGATTTCCGCCAACTGTGCCTGAAACAGATTGAGCGCGGATTTCATTGGTTACCTCCTCAAATGATGGGATGATCAGCGGATCTGGGCCCAGTCCAGGACGACCTTGCCGGACCGGCCGGAATGCATGATTTCAAAGCCCTTCTTGAAATCGCGGGCCGGTAGTCGATGGGTGATGATCGGAGAGATGTCCAGGCCGCTTTCCAGCATGCAGGTCATCTTGTACCAGGTTTCGTACATCTGCCGGCCATAAATGCCCTTCAGGGTCAGACCGTTGAAAATCACCTTGTTCCAGTCGATGGCGCACGGATGGTCCGGCAGACCCAGCAAAGCGATCTGGCCACCGTGGTACATGACATCGACCATCTGGTTCAGCGCCTTCGGACTACCGGACATTTCCAGGCCGACATTGAAACCTTCCTTCATGTGCAAATCTTTCATGATGGCGCCCAGATCCGTCTGCGTGACATTGACAGCCCGGGTCACACCCAGTTTTCTGGCCAGGTCGAGCCGGTATTCATTGACGTCGGTGATCACGACATACCGGGCGCCGACATGCAGGCAGATCGCGGCAGCCATGAGGCCGATCGGTCCCGCGCCGGTGATCAGCACATCCTCGGCAATGACGTCGAAGGCAAGGGCTGTGTGCGTCGCGTTGCCCAACGGGTCGAAGCAAGAGACCACGTCGTCCGGGATACCGGTGTCGCCATAAGCGCTGTGCCAGACATTGGTCGCCGGAAGAACCAGGTATTCAGCGAACGCACCCGGTCGATTGACGCCGACCCCGCGCGCGTTCATGCACAAGTGCCGGCGCCCGGCCAGACAATTGCGACAGGTCCCGCAGACGATATGCCCTTCACCCGACACCCGTTCGCCGACCTTGAAACCCGTGATCTCGGAACCGACCGCGGCGATTTCGCCGACAAATTCGTGGCCGATCGTCAGCCCCTGCGGCACAGTCGCCTGGGCCCATTCATTCCAAGCTTCGATATGGACATCGGTGCCGCAGATCGACGTCTTGCGGATCTTGATCAGGATGTCCTGCGGACCAAAGTCCGGAACCGGGACCTCTTTCAGCCAGATACCGGGCTCTGCTTTCTCCTTGACAAGGGCCAGCATCGTTTCCATCGCGTCCTCCCCTACCCATGGTAGACAATTCCGGTCGATCGCCAACTGTTGCCTGATAAAAATAATCAGCCGTCAAATGTCAGAAACGGTCCAGATAGGGTCGCAACCAGGTGACAGCCTGACGAGCCGCCTCATCCGGAGTCGGGAACGGCAGTATCTCAGCCGAGGCCCAGCCCTGGTATTCAATGTCCTTGAGCGCCTGGAACACCTCGTCGAAATCGAGATGACCCCAGCCCGGTGCCCAGCGGTTGGAATCCGCCAGATGTATGTACTTGACGTATCGCTGATTGCGCCTCAGGCTGTCCCCGATCCGATCGTCCTCGATGTTCATGTGGAAGACATCGGGCATCAGGCCAATTTGCAGCCCGGCCGGCAGTTTGTCCAGCAGTGCGCTGCCCTGGTCGAGATTGTTGATGAAATTGATTTCATACCGATTGACCGGTTCGAGGATTACGCAGACATCTTTTTGGCTCGCGTACTGGACCAGCGTGTGATAGCCATCCAGAAAAAGCTTCTCCGCTTCCGCCAGAACCTGTCCCGGCATGACGCTGCCGCGCACACGTCCAAGATTCACCATTTGTCCACGATCCGCCGCGATATCGACCAGCCCGCGCAGCACATCAACCGTGCGCTGGCGTACTGCCGGATCCGGATTGGTCAGGCTCAGGCCAAGATCAGCGAAAACCTGACCCGTGCTGATCGCGCTCACCTGAAGGCCGAATTCGCGAAGCATGCGGGAAAGATCGGTCCGATCGATATCCTCTTTTTGGCGCAAGGCCAGTTCGACCCCGTCAAAGCCGAACTCCGCTGCCTTGCGCATCGATGGTTCAAAGCCGCGCCAGACGACAAAAGCACTGGGATTCGCGGTTTCCTGAGCAATAGCCACTGCCAGTTTCATACGTTCACTCCTTCCTTATCGTTTATACTTCAGACGGCCGCCGAACAGCCTCGTCAGCGTTTCCTGTATGGACTTGTCCGCCGATTGCCGATGTGTGAACTTGATGGTTTCACCATTTGTCATCTCGAATTCCAGTTTTCCCTGGGTGACTGTCGGAGATGAGTCACCGGACGAGGCTGACTCGTAAAAGCCTTTGAAAAGCACTTGAGCAATCTGATGGTTAGGCAGAATGACGTTGGTGGGGTCTTCGGCCAGAATGGCAGCCGAGCCCATCGTATAGTACTTCTTATAGTAGTCGGACCAGAATTTCATCATCGCCGCACTGCCCTTGAAAAAGCCGGTGTTCGATTCTTTCAGTTCACGTGACACCTTGTCGCTCTCGGCTTTTTGCAGTGCCTGTGTCACATAGGCCAGCACCACCTTGTCCTCCATGAAGACAATATGGCAAGGCGTCATCTTGAACATGCTGTACTTGCGATCAGTCCGGAAAACCCAGATCACACGCTCCGTTGGCTGTGACTGCGCATAACGTCCGGACTGGCTGGTCGTGGGTTGCTGCTGATACTGGAAAGACTGGTTGATGGGAGGCGGGGCGTTCACCGGCTGCTGATTCATCGGACGGGCCTGGTTGATCCGATTGCCGCAACGCGTGCAAAAAGCATCGCCATCGCGAACCTGACTGCCACACTGACTGCAAAACATCGTTATCCTCCTGAGTCTCAAAGTATTACAATCATTATACCCCGAATGAAAGATAAATTCAGTTATGCCGGCAACTTGCGCATGTTGATTGACAGCGCGGCCATATTAGGCATAAATTGCTGTTTTCCAATGGTCAAAAGAAGCCTATAATATGAAATGCTGTCCAGGTCCCATTGAAACGGTTCAGGTAGTCCCGAGAGAATCTGATCCGGCACGCAATCATGCAGGTAATCGATGTTAAAGACAATTGCCAGACTTTTTTCTTCCAAGGACATGACGACCGGATCGCCCTGGAAAAAGATCCTCTCATTTTCGATCCCGCTTCTGATCGGCAATGTCGTCCAACAGACCTACAACGCGGTCGATGCCATGATTGTCGGCAAATACGTGGGCGACAACGCACTGGCAGCCGTCGGCACCTCCATGCCGCTCCTGAACCTGCTGATCATCCTGTTTGTCGGCATCAGCACCGGCGTCAGCATCATGGTCAGCCAGTACTTCGGCGCAAAAAAACGCGAAGAACTGTCCACCACCATCGGCAATTGCATCAGCATGACCGCCATCGCCTCCCTGATCCTTGTCATCCTGGCTCCGATCGTAACCGAACCGCTACTGTCCCTGCTGCACGTTCCGGACAGCATCATGGCCTGGAGCACGTCCTATCTGAAAATCTGGCTATATGGTTCCTTCAGTTTCGCCTATTTCAATATCCTGTCCGGCATTTTGCGCGGCATGGGCGATTCTTTTTCCCCACTTCTGTACCTGACGATTTCCGCCGCCCTGAATATCGGGCTCAATTTGTATTTTGTCATCAGCCTTGGTCTCGGGGTCGCGGGCGTCGCCTTGGCCACCGTCATTTCCCAGGCCATTTCCGCCGTCCTGACCTTGCGCAAACTGGCACACATGAAAGAGGTTTTCGACCTCGAGCCTCGCTACCTGAAGATCAAGACGCCCTACCTGACCCGCATCGCCAGGCTGGGACTGCCATCCGGAGCCACCCAGGCGATCTTCTCCATGGCCATGCTGGTTGTCCAGTCCCTGATCAACAGCTTCGGTGAATTCTACATTGCCGCCAGCCTCGTCGTCATGCGCGTCGACGGTTTCATCATGATGCCCAACATGAGTTTCGGATTGACGATGACCACCTTTACCGGACAGAATATCGGCGCCGGCAAGATGGACCGCGTAGTCGAAGGTAAAAACCAGGGGCTTCGTCTGGCTCTTTACACCTCCCTCGGCCTGACGGCCATCATCATCATTTTCGGGCGCCACCTGATGAGCCTTTTTTCGGACACACCCGAATTGATCGACTATGGCATGCGCATGCTGCTGTTCCTGACACCCGGCTACGTGGCCATGAGTGTCACGCAGACACTTTCCGGCGTCATGCGGGGAGCCGGAGACACCTTGACACCCATGTATGTCTCGATCATCACCGCCGTCGTCATCCGCGTGACCCTGGCCTACTCCCTCGTCACCCTGACCCAGCGACCGGAAACCATTTTCATCTCCCTGGCCGTCTCCTGGGTGTCCGGAGGGATCATCAACTACTTTGTGTTCAGGCGGGGGCACTGGAAAAAGAACCGCGTTTTGAACAGCGACCTGACAGCGTGATCGCTGAATGATCATCATGGGGAAAGATCAACGCGCAGATCCAATCGATGAAACCCTTGCCTATTATGACCGGCTTGGCCAGTCGTATGTTGAAGCGACTGTGCTGGCCGACATGAGCGAGGCGCGCGATCGATTTCTGGGATATCTGAGCAAGAAAGCCTACATTCTCGATCTAGGCTGCGGTTCCGGACGCGATAGCCGGATCTTCAAGAACCTGGGCTACCCGGTCAAAGCGGTAGACGGATCCAATGCCATGTGCGCCGCTGCGGCAATTCTGCTCGACCAACCGGTATCGCGCCTGAAATTTGAAAATTTGAGTTTCGACCGTGAATTTGACGCAATCTGGGCCTGCGCGTCCCTACTGCACATACCATCCAAAGATCTGCCGGATATCCTGACCAAGGTCATGCGGGCCCTGAAACCATTCGGAATCGCCTATTTCTCATTCAAACACGGCTGTTTCGAAGGCATGCGACACGGTCGATATTTCACAGATCTAGACGAAGCAACTTTCAGGACATTCATGAGCCCGTTGCCGGTGCTCATCCGGGAAATATGGATCAGCGACGATGTCCAGCCGGATCGCGATGACCGCTGGCTGAATGCGATCGTACAGGTCACGGGTGTGATTTGACATCGTGAATGGTTGCGGTGACATGAAGTCAAATAGGCTCAACACGACTGATAAATACCAAAGACCCCGAGATGTCAGGCATCTCGGGGTCTTCTCTTGTGGTGATCCACCGGAGGCTCGAACTCCGGACCCCCTGATTAAAAGTCAGGTGCTCTACCGACTGAGCTAGTGGATCATGGTGGCTGGGGTGGCAGGATTTGAACCTACGCATGCGGGAGTCAAAGTCCCGTGCCTTACCGCTTGGCGACACCCCATCGGTATGGGCCGCAGCCAAGGGGCGTGTGGCTCGCCCCCTCGCCGCAGATGATAACTTGGGGTGAGATATGGGAATCGAACCCACGACCTCCAGAGCCACAATCTGGCGCTCTAACCAACTGAGCTAATCCCACCAAGGTGTTGTCGCCTCATGAAGGCACATGGGAAATTATATACAGCGGTCGGCGGACTGTCAAGCAAAACGCCATTCCCGGACAAGGCGTTTTTTCATGCGTTTTTTCATGGTCATTGCAGTTCATTCTTCTGCTGATTTCCTTTTTCCAAAGAACGATCTTCGGCAGTCCGGCTGTCACGAATGGCTTGGCGGCCAAAGTGCCGGAAGAGATGTCCGTGGATCAGGAATTTTTCGGCAGCGAAGAGCACCACCAGGGTCAGCACGCCAAGCAGCAGTTCAACCGCCGTCGTATTATAGATCAGCATCTTTCTCGCGATCGCGTAAATCATGACTTCGATCACCTTGTTGTGGTCATGCGTAATCAGCATCATGGCCAATTCCAACGCGATGATCAGAATCAGGACAAAGGAAAGGAATTGCTGGAAACCGTTGTAATCGATCAACTGCAGAATCTGACTGGTGTCCTTGACATAAGGCAAAAGGAGAAATATCGCGACAATCAAAACTGAAACGATCAGAAGGCCGGCCAGGATCATTTCGATCGTCCGGATCGTCGCGGAAAGTCGAATGGCGGCTTTGCTCATCACCGGATAAAATTTTTTCTCAGGATTTTTCATCTGATTCCTCCCGGAATTTCCGTGACCGTTCAAGAACCAGCCAGCAATCTGGCAGCTTCCTTGGCGTCCATCATGATTTTCTGCTCGTCCAGCGTCTGCAGGTCGCCTTTGTACATCAGGAATCGGCCGTCGACCATTACAGATTCGACAAATCCGGCTGCGCCACAGTAGACAATGGCAGCGGCAGGATCACCCAACGGTGTCAGGGCCGGATGCCCCAGGTCGATGATCTGGAGGTCGGCCAGGAAACCGGCCTCGATCATTCCGGCATGCGCGAATCCCATCCCGGCGTATCCGTCGCTGGTGGCCATCCGGATGACATCCGCCGCATTAAGCGATCCGGCATCCCGATGGCGTGCTTTGGCGATGAAAGAGGCCAGACGCATTTCGTGGAACAAATCCAGTGTGTTGTTGCTGGCGGCGCCGTCTGTTCCAAGGCCGACCCGGATGCCGTTGGCCAGCATGGCGGGCACATCGGCCAGACCGCTGCCGAGTTTCATGTTGCTGGAGGGATTGTGAACAGCCATCAGGTTTGGCCTGGCCAGGATTGCCCGGTCTTCATCGTTCAAATGCACACAATGGGATGCGATCACCGGTCCATCGAGAACCCCGAAAGAAGCCAACCGTTCCGGTGGACGCATGCCGTACTTCGCGACGCATTCGTCCACTTCGCGAGTTGTTTCCGAGATGTGGACCTGGATGAAGACAGCGGCTTCCTTCGCCATCGCCGCCAGTTCCGGGTACAAATGCTCGTCGTAGAGGTAGACCGAGTGGACCATGAGCGCGACATTCAGTCGCCCCTCCCCCGCTCCTTCAAACTGGCGAACGAATTTCGCCAATTGATCCGGTTTGACTTCGCTCTTTCGGGTGTCCGGGTTGGTCGTCTTGCCTTCACAGCATACGTTGGCACGCATCCCGCTTTCCAGGATGGTCTGTGCGACCTGGTCGCTGTGATAGTACATGTCCGCGCAGACGCCTGTGCCGCCGCGTATCATCTCACACAGGCCGAGCAGAGCCCCCTGACGGACAATTGCACCGGTCAGCCGCTCTTCTCGCGGGAAAATGGCATTGAACAACCAGTCATGCAGATTCAAATCGTCGGCAGTATTGCGCATCAGGGTCATGGCGATGTGGCCATGGGCATTGGCCAGGGCCGGCATCATCAGTTTGCCATAGCCGTCCAGAATGTCGATGACTTCTGGAAGACAGGATCGTGCTTGCGCTTCCGATGGCCCGACATAGACGATCCTATTGCCAAGGACACTCACATGGCTGTCCGAAAGATTCGCGACCACGCCGGATGCAGTTGGCGTCAGGATGTTGAAATGGCGAAAAAGTGTGCCCTTGCTCATCTATCCTCCAGGACTGGCCTTATCTTTCGTCTGTTTGGTCTATCTTGATCGTCATTTGTCCTGGCCCGTCAATCATCCAGTTCCCAATGATTGACATAATGATCCTGCGCCGGTGTCAAACGGTCAATCTGACGGCCACGTGCCGCCAGCAGCCGACTGGCCACCTCCGTGTCGATTTCGGTCGGCATGTCATGGACCCGGCTTTCGAGTGAACCGGCCTTGCGTGCCACATATCGACAACCCAAAGCCTGGAGGGCGAAACTCATGTCCATGATCTCGGCCGGGTGTCCATCGCCGGAAGCGAGATTGACCAACCGGCCTTCCGCCAGAACATAAATCATGCGACCATCGGGCATGCGATAACCGATGATGTTGTCACGCACTTTTCCGGTTTCGACAGACAGTGCCCGGAGTTGATTGAGATTGATTTCCACATCAAAATGGCCCGCATTGCATAAAATCGCGCCATCTTTCATGCGTTTGAAATGATCTTCAGTTATGACGTCCTTGCATCCTGTCAACGTGATAAATATGTCGCCTGCAGCAGCGGCATTCGACATGGTCATGACCTCATAGCCTTCCATCAGGGCTTCGCAGGCTGTGACTGGGTCGGTTTCGGTCACGATCACTCTGGCGCCAAGGCCCTTGGCCCGCATGGCCACGCCTTTACCACACATGCCGAATCCGGCGACAACTACAGCCTTGCCGGCGATGATCAGGTTTGTTGTCGCCATGATCGCTGTGAACACGGACTGACCCGTTCCATACCGGTTGTCGAAGAGGTGTTTGCACCGCGCGTCGTTGATCGACAGCACCGGGTATAGAAGACGATTCTCCTTTTCCAGGATGCGCATCCGGTGAATGCCTGTCGTGGTCTCTTCGCATGCGCCCAGCAGATCCTTTGTCAGGTCGCGGCGGCGGCCATGCAGCAGGGCGCCCAGATCACCACCGTCATCGATGATGATGTGGGGTCGGATGGACAAGGCCTGCTCCAGATGAGTCGTATAGGTCTGGGCATCCACCCCGTGACGACAGAAAACGTCCATGCCGCCAGCCACCAGTGCGGCCGCGACATCGTCCTTGGTGGACAGCGGATTGCAACCCGTGAGCGCCACCTGGGCGCCACCGGCTGCCAGGGTTCTTGCCAGGCAGGCGGTCTTGGCCTCTACATGGATGCTGGCGGTGATGCGCAGTCCGGCAAAAGGCTTTTCCTTCCGGAACTCCTCGGCTATGCCCTGGAGGACCGGCATGTTTCGCCAGGCCCATTGTATTTTTTGTTCACCAGCCGGAGCCAGGCGGATGTCCGCGATATCTGAGTTCATGTTCGTCACCTTTCAGGACTCGTTTTTACCGTGGCAGTTCTTGTATTTTTTGCCGCTGCCGCAAGGGCATGGGTCATTGCGACCTACCTTCACGCCATCGCGTTTGACCGGCTGCCTGGGGCCTTCGCCCTGGCTTGCGTTCGGCCGTTGGCTTTGAGCAGGTGCAGCCATCAACGGCTTTTGCGCCGGGGAGCCAGACGATTCGCTGTCCCCGGAAAAACCAGTGCCGCCATGTCCCTCGGTCATGTTGCGTGCGACGCTCTTTCGCTCAATCGCCTTGCCAGTGTTGAAGCGCGCGCGCATGATCAGCCGGACCGAGTCCTCGCGGATCGCGCTGTTCATGGCTTCGAACATGGTGTAGCCTTCTTTTTTGTACTCGATGATCGGGTCATGCTGCGCGTAACTGCGCATGCCGATGCTGTCGCGAAGATCGTCCATCGCGTCGATGTGGTCCATCCATTTGGCATCGACCGTCCTCAGGAGAATGACGCGTTCGATCTCCCGCATCAATTCAGGCGAGCCGATCTCCGTTTCGCGCTGTTCATAGCGGGACAAGGCCTCCTCGGTCAGTTCCTGTGTGAGTTCCTCCGCGTCCAGCCCCTTGCGGGCATCGACGAGTCGCTTCAAAGTGGTCAGATTGCCGAACAGGTCACGGATCCTGGCATCGATGGCAACGGTATCCCAGTTGGCCGAGTCGGGAATGCCCGCGCAGAAGTCGAGCATGGTGTCCCGCATCAGTTCGGTGATCATGCGCCGGTAGTTGTCCCGCAGGTCCGCGCCCTCGAGCACCATCCGACGCTGGCCATAGATCACTTCCCGCTGTTTGTTCATGACATCGTCATATTCCAGGACGTGTTTGCGGATCCCGAAGTTGCGGCTTTCCACCCGTTTCTGGGCGGTCTCGATCGCGTTCGACAGCATCTGGTTCTCGATCTGCATATCCTCATCAACCTTGAGCGCCGAGAAGATGGTGGTCATTTTCTCGCCACCGAACAATCGCATCAGGTCGTCCTCAAGCGACAGGTAGAACTGGCTGCGGCCCGGATCGCCCTGACGGCCGGCGCGTCCGCGCAGCTGGTTGTCGATGCGCCTGGACTCATGGCGTTCGGTGCCGATGATGCAAAGGCCGCCGGTTGCGACCACCTGCTCATGCTCCGCGCCGGTCTGTGCTTTGAATGTCGCGTGCAGCTTGGAAAACCGGTCGCGGGCATCGATGATCAGCGGGTCATCCGTCTCGTTATGGGCGGTCGATGCGTCGATCAGGTCCTCGGGGAAGCCCTGCTTCCTCATTTCCTGTTTGGCAAGGAATTCCGGGTTGCCGCCAAGGATGATGTCCGTGCCACGGCCGGCCATGTTGGTCGCGATCGTGACGGCCTTCAGCCGGCCGGCCTGGGCGACGATCTCGGCCTCCCGCTCATGCTGCTTGGCGTTGAGCACATTGTGCGGGATTCCGTTCCGGCGGAACAGTTCGGACAGCATCTCGGACCGTTCGACGGACACGGTGCCGATCAGGATCGGTTGGCCGGTCGCGTGGATCTCCCGGACGGCCTCGAGCAGACTCTTGTATTTGCCGTTCTGGGTCTTGTAGATCGCGTCCGGCGCGTCATTGCGGATCATGGGCATATTGGTCGGGATGCAGATGACGTCGAGGTTGTAGATGGCGCGGAATTCCTCTTCTTCCGTCTGGGCTGTGCCGGTCATGCCCGACAGTTTCCTGTACATGCGGAAGTAGTTCTGGAAGGTGATCGTCGCCAGGGTCTTGTTTTCCTTTTCGACCTTGACATGCTCCTTGGCCTCGATCGCCTGGTGAAGGCCATTGCTGTAGCGTCGGCCGAGCATCAGCCGGCCGGTGAAGTCATCGACAATGATGACCTGGCCGTCCTTGATCACGTACGCCTGGTCGCGATGCATCGTGCCATGGGCTTTCAGGGCGTTGTTGATGTGGTGATTGATCTGGTAGTTTTCCTGGTCGGACAGGTTTTCCAGGCCGAAGAACTGCTCGGCCTTCTTGACTCCCTTGGGCGTCAGGACCGCCGTCTTCGCCTTTTCATCGACGATGTAGTCCGCGTCGCCTGTGTACTCGGACAGCTCCACCTTGGTGTCCGTCTCGGTGACGACCATCGGCGTCAGCCGCCGGACCAGCCGGTCAGCGCGTTCGTACAGGTCGGAGGAAGCGTCGCCCTCGCCGGAAATGATCAACGGCGTCCGGGCTTCGTCGATCAGGATGCTGTCGACTTCGTCGACGATCGCGAATTTGAGCGAGCGCTGCACCCGTTGCTGCTGATAGGTGACCATGTTGTCACGCAGATAGTCGAATCCGAATTCATTGTTGGTCCCATAGGTGACATCGGACGCGTAGGCAGACCGACGGGCATCGTTGTCTAAGCCGTGGACAATCAGGCCAACGGAAAGCCCCAGGTAGCGGTACACCTTGCCCATCCATTCGCTGTCGCGCCTGGCCAGGTAGTCGTTGACGGTGACGACATGCACGCCTTCGCCGGTCAGGGCATTGAGGTAGACCGGCAAGGTCGCCACGAGGGTCTTGCCTTCACCGGTTTTCATTTCAGCGATCCGGCCCTGATGCAGGACGACACCGCCGATTAGCTGCACCGGGTAATGATACATCCCCAGCACGCGTCGGGATGCTTCCCGGACTGCCGCGAAAGCGTCCGGCAGCAGGTCATCGAGCGTCTGGCCGGATGCCAGTCGGTCGCGCAGGCGGTCGGTCGTGCCCGTCAGTTCCTTTTCCGACATGCGTTCATAGGTGTCGGCCAGGGCCTCGACCTGGCTGACCAACGGCATGATCCGTTTGATTTCGCGCTCACTGTGTGAGCCAAACAGTTTCTGTATGATGCCCATTTCCTTGATGGTTCCTTTCAGCCTTCAAGCAGGCGGCCCGTGGATTCAAGCCGGTCAAGCACCAGTTTGTATCCGTCCGCCCCGTATTCCAGCGATCGGTTCACGCGGCTGATGGTCGCCGTGCTCACTTTGGTCGCCTCGCATATTTCCGTGTAGGTCCTGCCCTGCCGGAGCATGATCGCGACCTGAAGCCGCTGGGACAGGGACTTGATCTCAGCCACCGTGAGAATATCCTCGAAAAAAGAGTAGCACTCCTCAATGGTCTGCAAGGAAAGGATCGCGTCAAACAGACGGTCTGTCGCTGCGTCCTTCAGCTTGTCGTTCATCTTGACACCTCATCCGCGGAAGCGTTCGATCCATGTCGCACGGTAAAATGATAACGCATGCTTTCAGACTTTACAAGGACAAAGGATCGGTGCAGAAGGCCCCTCCAAAACAGACCGGTTGCCTTTTCAAGCGCGCTCATGACTTGCTTTTCTGGTATGTCACAGTTTCGAAAACAACCCCTTCCCGTCTGGCCAAAGCATTCAAACTTGCGAGCGCCTCGCGAAAACGGCGGAGATCGCTGTCTGCCGGTACAACCAGCAGCAATCGCCGTTCACGGATCTGCGAGGCGGTGATCCACACCCGGTCTTTGCCGAATGGCTTTTCCGTCCCGTTAAAACGTGACAAAGTGGTGATCTGATCGGCTATCTTGCCGTAAAGCGCCGCTGGATCGTCATAAGTCGGTTTGTTCAGATCCACGCTTTTGATTGAGGTCGCTTCGCCATCGACAAACCGGGCAATCACCGGATAGCTGGCCGGCAGATTGCCGCCAAACCGCTCCCGCAACGCCTGTCCACGCGCGAAATTGCCCATGGTCCAGACGGATGTACCCGCCTCTGACACTGAACGATCGGCGGTCGGTCGCCAGACAGGGACAAAAGCGGTGGCCCGGCGCTCAACCGGTCCGGCCAGGATCCTGAGTGAATAGAAGATTTCAAGATATAGCCGGTCATTGTCGAGATCCCAGTCCAGGAATACGGACGGTTCGATCACCGACCGGGCGGATCCGGATCGTTCAAGCCAGTAATGGATCCGGGCAGTCACCAGGTTGCCCAGTGCGATAGAGGAGGTCAGGTCCAACGCCGCGTCATTGACAATCGACTCCAGTTCCTGAGGATCCAGAAAATCCAGAACATGCGACAGCATACCTCCCGATAGCGGATTTTCACCGTCCCACAGGATCTTGCCGGCCCGGTCCAGCAAAGACGCGACCGGGATGGCCAGGTTCTCTTCATCCATCAGACTGAAAATGACCGGCAGGACCAGGGATATTTCCGCCGCGGTTTTGTCAGCCGCCGCTTTCAGGCGAACCTCTGACTGAATGGCCATCAGGGTCGACATCAAAAAGATCAGGATCGCCAGACAGATCGGCACCGTCAAAGCGGCCTCCAACGTGAATGCGCCCCGTCGACCACGCAAGCAGGACCGATTCATGACACACCCTGCAGGGTCAGCACACTCCCCCATGCACGATGATCATGGCCCCGGTACTGGCAATGAATGGTTATCCGGGTCAGAAGCGATCCACGGTGATGTTTTTCCAGCTGTTCTGAAACGCGCTTCAGGATTGTCTTTTCCGAAGTCATCAGGAGGAGGAGCCGCAGGTGCATCGGGTAGTCCAGTGCCAATGCTTCGCCGGTTTTCAAACCGGGAAACGACAACCGTTCACCCTTCATCAGACGGCCATAATCTGAAAATCCTTCCCTCAAGGCATCACAGGCCAGCAATACGTAGGCAATGATTTCCGGATCCACCAAGACCGTCCCGCTGGAAACAACCGCAATGGCCGTCGTGATGGCACCGGCCGCCGCCCGATAACGGCTCAGTCCGTCCGCCTTGCCAATCTGACGGAACAGGAACAGCGACGCACGGTACAGGACCAGGATCGTCTTGACCTGCGCAATCGCGCGCTTCGGTGTGCCGGCTCCTGTGATGATTCGCTCCGTCTCCCCTTTCTCACGGCCATCGAACTGACTGAGCGGGATGCCCGACAGGTTTTTGTGCACGAGATGATCACCGGTGACCAGGACATCGGACCTGTTGGCCCGGATAGCCTGTGAGGGCTGGCCGGCTGACCAGAACATGCCGAGAACATACTCTCGGATGGCCAGTTTCTGGAACAGTTGATGGGATGGGACCGTCAGTACCTGACTGAATGACCTGGCAAATTGACTGATTTGTGATGGATTGAAGATATCCGGCACTTCAAGCAGACCCTGTTCGTCGGGCAAGGATGTCGTGCACTCGGCCACGTAGCGGTGGTATTGTTCCAGCATCCCTTTTGTATCATCGCCCAGGACCTCCTGGACCCGGCTGTCCAGCATCGTTTTGACCGTTTCGTGCACCTGCCCGGTAAACTCATCTTCATATCGGCTGGAAATGGCTGTCAGACTCGATGTCTGAACGGGAAATGCCATCATGGCCGCTCGATCCGGACCCACATGGATACCGGTCTGATCCGCGATCGTTTTCACAAGCGATGCCGGAAGTCTGGGCTGCATGTACTGCAGGATCGCGCTTTTCAGGATCGCTGGTTCCAACAGGGATTGGTCGGCCTTCTGAACGACTCGAATGTTGTCCAGACTGGTCGGCAGCATGCGTGAAAAAACATCGGACGCGGGACTGTCCGACAGACCGAACAGTCCGAACTCTTCATAAAGGGGCTTGCTGAATCCGGCGAGACCGGATTTGACCTGAGCAGAGAGCGCGCGCTCGATGTCGAGTGTCTCCATGTGCAAACGCGCGCCGGAGACCAGCGTGGTCAGGATGAGGACGATTGGCGTCAGGATGAGAATCAGGATCAAGGACAGACTGCCCACTCGCCGCTTCATGGATCCACCAGCCCCAGCAGACGGAGGTCGTCCAGCACTGCTGTGACCAGGCAAAACATCAGTTTGGGCGAGGTCATCAGGACTTCCTGGGCAATGGCACCTCGTTCCTCGCCGGACTGAAGGGCAACCGTTGACTGTCCTTCCGGGACCTGGACCAATGGTGCAATGGCATAGATGAACGGCGGGTCTACCGACATCGAATCCGCCTGCACCAGGAGCCGCGTCTCGGTCCGGATCCGCTGATAAAGCCGGACCGAAGGCGGGATCGAGGAAAAGATCAGCGAAAGCGACAAGGGCAGCACCAGGGCGGCTTCTAGTGTCATGGCCATGAAAAAACACCTCCTGAGGCCATTTTCTCAGGAGGTGTCTTGCATTTAATCAATCTTTGACCGGCAATTCAGGACAATCGCCGCGTCAGTGGGGCAGCACCTTGGACAGGAAGAGCCGTGTACGCGGATTTTTTGGCTCGAGGAACAACTGGTCCGGCGGACCGGACTCCGCAATCGTCCCATCGTCCATGAAGAAGACGCGGTTGCCCACTTTCCGGGCAAAGCCCATCTCGTGTGTGACGACAACCATCGTCATGCCTTCTTCGGCCAGTTCCTTCATGACGTCGAGAACCTCCCCGATCATTTCCGGGTCGAGCGCGGACGTCGGTTCGTCGAACAGCATGATCTTGGGGTTCATCGCCAGCGCGCGGGCAATCGCGATCCGCTGCTTCTGACCGCCGGAGAGCCGGTTGGGGTATTCGTCGGCCTTTTCGGTCAGCCCGACCCGTTTCAACAAGGCATTGGCTTTCGCCGCGGCCTCATCCGGGGACATCAGATTCAGCTCCAGCGGTGCCAGTGTGATGTTCTGTGTGACGGTCAGATGCGGGAACAGGTTGAAATTCTGGAAGACCATGCCCATTTTCTGACGGACCTGGTTGATGTTGACCTTCGGATCAGTCACGGTGACCCCATCGATGACGATATCGCCGGACGTCGGGACATCGAGGAGATTGAGGCAGCGCAGGAAGGTGCTTTTCCCGGAGCCGGAAGGGCCGATGACGACGATCTTCTCGCCCTCGTCGATATGCTCGCTGATGTCCTTGAGCACGACATGGCTGCCAAACTGCTTGTACAGATGCCTAATGTCGATCACTTTTACCCATCCTCCTCTCCAATCTCTGCAATACCTTGGTCAGGCCGAGCACGACGACCAGATAGATCAGGGCGACGGCCAGAATGGGCAGGTACGGGTCGAAGGTCCGGGCCCGGATCAGATCGCCGGCCCGGGTCAGGTCCGCCACCGCGATGTAGCCGGCAACCGCGGTTTCCTTCAGAAGGGTGATCATCTCATTGAACAGCGCCGGCAGGACATTCTTGAGCGCCTGTGGCAGGATGATCCGCCGCATCGTCGTGCCGTAAGGCAGTCCCAGCGATCGCCCGGCCTCCATCTGGCCCCGGTCGACCGACTGGATGCCGGCCCGGAAAATCTCGGCCACATAGGCGCCACTGTTGATGCCGAACGCCAGCGCCGCGACCAGCACTTTGTCCACGACCACGCTGGCGAAAATGACATAATAGATGATCAGGAGCTGGACCACGACCGGTGTGCCCCGGATGACCACGAGGTAAAGGTCGGCCAGCTGGGTCAGGACCGGGATCTTGCGGCCGTGTGACTGCGACACCTTGACGATCGAGATGGCCAGGCCGATGACAACTCCAAGCAGCGCGGCCATCAGGGTGATCTGGATTGTGCGGCCAAAGCCGGTGACCAGCCAGCGCCAGCGGTTGTCGACGATGAAGTCATTGATGAAATTGGTCCTGAGCGTCTGGAAAAACGTCAATGCTGTCATCACGGCCCTCCTTTGGAAAATGCGTTCAGCTGTCAGGGCGATTTGCCCTGGCAGCTGAACGCGGAATCATTTCCGTTGCGTTGCGGTTTTCCCCATCACTTCTTGCTGGTCTGGCGGATCACCACGACCTGCTTGGCATCCGTGTAGGGCGCGGAGAACAGGACGTTGACTTTGCGCTCTTCGCTGACGGTCATGCCGGCTGCGATGACTTCGATCTTCCCGCTCATCAAGGCCGGGATCAGTCCGTCAAAATTGACATTCTCGATGACCAGTTCCTTGTCCAGCTTCTTGGCGACCGCGGCCATGATGTCGATGTCGACACCGACAATCGCTTCACCCTGTGTATATTCATACGGAGGGAACGTCGGCTCGGTACCGATGACGAGTTTGCCGCCGGCCGCGCCCTTGTTGAGGTCCGGCGCCTGGCCAGCCTGGCCGGCGTGCGCTTCCTTCAGCTTGATGATGCTACCATCCGCTTTCATGGCTTCGATCACTTCATTGATCGTCGCCAGCAGGGCATCCGAACCGGTTTTCTGGACACCCATGGCGTATTCTTCAGCGTCAAATCCGACATCGAGCACGAACAGGTCAGGGTTCTGCTTGACATAGGCAGCCGCGGTGTCCGCGTCCATGACGATGCAGTCGACCTTTTTCTGCTTGAGCGCGCTGACGGCATCGACATATTGCGTGAAGCGCTGGACCTCCTTGGCTCCGACAGCCTCGTCGGAAGCGATTTCATCACCGATGGTGCCGAGCTGAACGGCGATGACCTTGTCTTTCAAGTCTTCCTGTGTGGCGATTTTGATCGTGTCCGGGGCTGTCGTGGCAGCGGTCGTGGCAGCGGTCGTGGCGGCGGAACCGCAGGCTGCCATCGTCAGGGACACGACCAGGAGAAGGGCGATCAGGATATTTCTTGTCGATTTCATGCTTTTTGCTCCTATCGTATGTTTGTCGGGACTCCATGATCCAATGATGTCAACCTCTATTTATACCTGAGACGGTCGCATTTTTCAATGAATAATTATGCACAATAATCCTCGTTAAAACAGATCATTTTCACAGCAGATCAAATCCGGGACGCTCATCCTGTTCCTGTGTTTCCGCGTATCAGATTGCCCGTGCGTCATTCGCGCAGTTGGGCGCCCATCTGGCTGGCCGCGGCCGAGACCATCGCGTCGATAACCGGTGAAATGTCCTCGTCCTTCAACGTGCCGTCCGATTTGCGGAAAACAAGGCTGAACGCGACGGATTTCTTGTCCGGCCGGACCTGCTGGCCCTGATAGACATCGAACAGCTTGACGGATTCGAGATAGTCCCCGCCCAGGTCCGACAGCAGGGACAGGAGGTTGCCGACCGGAAGACTTCTATCGACCAGGAACGCCAGGTCCCGGCTGACAGCCGGGTAGCGCGGCAGGGGGCGGCTTGTCCGATCGAAATGGCCGAGCCGGAACAGCGGTTCGGCTAGCAGGTCCAGCACCACGGTCGATTCGGGCACGGCAAATGCCTCGGCGACAGCCGGGTGCAAGGTTCCGATCGAACCAATCATTTCCTGTCCGGTCCTGATCAGGGCCGAACGGTTCGGATGCAAGGACGGATCGTCCGTCAGCGCTACAAATTGCAGCTGCCCGATGCCGAGCCTGATGGCGAGTTCCTCGACCGCGGCTTTGGTTTCAAAGAACAGGCGGCCGGACCGTTGGTCATGCTCGAGGTCATAAGCGACTGCGCACAAGTGCTCGGTTTCCTCAGGCAGTTCCTGAAGGGGAAGTGCTTTTGGATGATACGTACTGGCGTTTTCATATAGCCGCATGGATTTCACCGAGTGATTGTAGTTGGCGGCTGTGCATTCGAGCAGGCTGGGCAGCATGCTGCTGCGCATGCAGGCAAAGTCTTCGCCAAGCGGATTGCGGATGACCACGCTCTGCCGCAGGGGATGTCCGGCCGGCAGTCTCAGGCGGTCAAGCTGGCGAGGGCTTTCAAAGGAATAGGTCACCGCTTCGAAAAATCCATACTGCTCCAGGACGTCCTTCATCGCCTCCCGTTTCAACTGCATGGCAGTGCGGCCGCCAAGCGTCGTCTCCTTGCCGGTAAGCAAGGTTGCTTCGATACGATTGTAGCCATGGAAGCGGGCCACTTCTTCAGCCAGGTCGGCCATGCACTCGAGGTCGGGGCGGAAACTGGGGATGCTGGCAACCAGACCCTCTTCCCGGTAGTTCACGATCACATCGACCCGAGCCAGGATCTGGGTCATTTCCGATACCGGAAGCGATGTGCCCAGCAGCCCGTTGATCTGCGCGGCCGTGAACGGGATGGAGACCGGCTCCGGCTTGGCCGGGAACGCGTCAATCAAGCCGGGACACACCTCACCGCAGCCGAGCATTTCGATCAGCTCGCAGGCGCGGTCGACAGCCCGTTCAGCCTGGATCGGATCCAGTCCTTTTTCAAACCGTGATGAGGCTTCAGTCCGAAGGCCAAGACGGGTGGCGGTGCGCCGTACACTCGTGGGCTGGAAACGCGCCGACTCGAGCAGCACGGTCCGGGTGGTGGGCTTGACCTCCGAGTTTTCCGCGCCCATGACTCCCGCGACCGCGACCGCCCGATCGGCGTCCGCGATCACCAGCATCTCGTTGTCGAGCTGGCGGATCTGTCCGTCCAGCGTTTTCATCTGCTCACCCGACTGCGCCCGTCTCACGATGATAGACGCGCCCGCCAGGTCTTCGAGGTCAAAGGCGTGCATGGGCTGGCCCAGTTCGAGCATGACATAGTTGGTGATGTCGACCATGTTGTTGATCGGCCGCATGCCGGCCGACCGGAGCCGTCGCTGCATCCAGAGCGGAGAGGGGCCGATCACGACATTTCGGACAATCCGGGCAGCATAACGCTGGCACAGGTCAGGCGCGTCGATCCGGACACTCGCGAAATCGGCCGCCAGGCCGGGCGCCCGGGCAGCCACAATCGGCGCCTTGGGTTCAAACGGCCGTTTGAAAGTGGCCGCTGCTTCTCGCGCCAATCCTTCGACACAAAAGCAGTCAACCCGGTTCGACGTGATCTCGAAATCGATCTGGGTGTCGGACAGCCCGAGAACCACCCGTATGTCTTCACCGATGGCCGTGGTTTCCGGCAGGATGAAAATACCGTGCTCGGCCGGGTCAAGTCCCGGGAAATCGTTCGGACTGAAGCCAAGCTCCTGCACCGATACCAGCATGCCCTGTGACAGGACCCCCCGCAGTTCCCCTTCCCGGATGGTCACGCCGCCCGGCAGTCCAGAGCCCGGCAGCGCGACCGGTACGATCGCGCCTTCGAAAACATTGGTCGCGCCCGTCACCACCTGCACGGTCTCACGACCGGTTTCCACGTCGCAAATGACCAGCTTGTCCGCGTTCGGATGCGGGCTGACACGCCCGATCCGGGCGGTGACCACATGCTGGATGTCCGCGCCCAGTTCCACCAGGGACTCCACCTTTGAACCGGACATGGTCATTTCCTCGCACAAAGTCCTGGCATCCATGTCCAGCGGTGTGAAATCGCTGAGCCACTCCATTGAAAGCTTCATATTCATTCACCTCATTGACTTATTTGAACTGTGACAGGAAACGGACATCGTTTTCAAAAAAACTGCGGATGTCCTCCACGCCATAACGGGCCATCGCGGTCCGCTCGACGCCAATGCCAAAGGCAAAACCGCTGTACACATCAGGATCAATGCCACAATTGGCGAGCACGCCGGGATGGACCATGCCTGCGCCCAAAATCTCGATCCAGCCTTCCCCCTTGCATGTGCGGCAACCTTTTCCCCCGCAGACCCAGCAGGTCACATCCACTTCGCAGCTCGGTTCGGTGAACTGGAAATGATGCGGTCTCAGGCGAATCTCGGACTGTTCCCCGAACAGCTTCTTGGCAAAGAGACGCAGGGATCCGACAAGGTCGCCCATGGTGACGCCCTTGTCGACCACAAGACCTTCGATCTGGTGGAAAATCGGTGAATGGGTCGCGTCCGGCGTGTCGGATCGGTAGACTTTGCCCGGACAGACGATCTTGATCGGTGGTCGGCTGTTTTCCATGACGCGGATCTGCACCGGCGATGTCTGGGAGCGCAGCAGGATCTGGTCCGTGATGTAGAATGTGTCCTGGGAATCGCGCGCCGGATGGTCGGCCGGGATCCTGAGCATTTCAAAATTGTAGTGGTCCAGCTCGACCTCCGGGCCTTCGGCGATTGAAAAACCAAGGCCGAGGAAGACACCCGTGATCTCGTCGATGACGCGGGTCAGCGGATGTCGTCCGCCGATCGCCCGAGTCCGGCCGGGCAGCGTGATGTCGATCGCCTCGTGCGCCATGCGCAGTTCCCGTTCATGTTCCCGGATCCGGGTCTGAGCGATGGCCAGATGCTGCTCGATCTGTTCACGGACTTCATTCGCGATCTGCCCGACCAACGGCCTTTCCGACGGGTCCAGCTGGCCCATGCCACGCAGGATCCGCGTCAGTTCACCTTTCTTGCCAAGCAGCGAAATCCGCAGGTCCTCGACCTCTTTCATCGTGCCGACCGACTGGACCTGCTGGAAAAAATGTTCCTTGAGCGTCTGCAAGGAATCCTGAAGCAAACTCATGTCTCACCCTCCTCAAATGTAAAAAACCTTCCGCCCCGAAAACGGGACGGAAGGTCATTCCGCGGTACCACCCGAATTTCGCGGCAACTGCCGCGACACTCCTTCAAGCCTTTATCGGGGCTCACCCGTCTCATCCTAATCGTGACCATGCGTTTGATCCGGACAATCGTCCGTTCAGTCAGACGATCGTGCATCGTCGCTTTCAGCGAGCCGCTCCGGAGTGAACTTCGCGATCCCCCATGCCCGGGCGGGCTTTCAGCCAATGGCCCTCCCTCTCTGGCGGACGGTCAGGATGCTACTCTCTCCTTCATCGCGTTGACAGTCATCATAGCACCATTATTTCAAAGTGTAAACCAATCACCCTGAAGATACGGGTTTTGACGCCGCTCCTGGCCGATGGTGGTCGCCGGGCCGTGGCCGGGATGGACGCGGACCGGATCCGGCAGCATCATCAGTCGTTCAAGGGACGATTTCATCGCCACAGGGTCGCCACCGATGTCAAGCCGTCCGATCGAACCGGCAAACAGTGTATCCCCACTGAACAGGTCGGTCGGGCTGCCATCTTCCAGCAGCAGCAGGCAGATCCCGCCGGGTGTGTGACCCGGCGTCGTGATCACCTGTAGTTTGTGATGATCATCCAGCCGGACCGTGTCCCCGTCTGACAAGATGCCGTCAGCTGGCCGGAATGTCATGTAACGGCCAATCAGGTCGCTGGCGTTGACGTCAGGACGCGTCAGGGCGTCGGCATCGTTCAGGTGGATCATCAGGGGCGCGTCTGTGCGGGTCCGGAACAGGTCGGAACCGGCGATGTGGTCAAAATGACCGTGCGTGCACAAAATCAGATCGATTTTCGGAAAGGCGTCGTCCCACTCATCCGGGGAACCGCCCGGATCGATCAGAATGTTCTTGTCATCTGATGCCAGCAGGTAGGCGTTGGCGCCCATCGCACCGATCGGTTGGCTGGTGATTCGCATGAAAATGTCTCCAGTCTGATCAGGATTTGGACAGCGTCGCCTGATCGCTTTCCAGCATCAGGGTCACCGGACCGTCATTTTCCAGCGAGACTTTCATGTCACCGCCAAATACCCCGGCTTTAACGGGCACCAGGAGACCTGCGAGCGTGTCCATGAACCGATGGTACAATGATTCGGCCTGTTCCGGCAAGGCTGCCTTGTCAAAACCCGGCCGATTGCCACGTCGAGTGTCGCCATACAAGGTGAACTGGGAGACGACCAGCGCTTCACCGGCCACATCGATCAAAGACAGATTCATTTTCCCATGCTCATCGCCAAATATCCGCAGGCGTGAGATTTTTCCGGCCAGAAAGTCGGCATCGGCCGATGTGTCGGTTTTTGAGACACCAAGCAAAATGAGGAGGCCATGTCCGATTTCGGATATGACCTCCCCTGAACAGGTGACTTTGGCAGTGGAAACGCGCTGGACGAGAGCTCTCATATGCGCTGTCGATCAGTAGGCGAGGCCCTGCTGGTACATGGCGGTCGCGACCTTGAGGAAACCGGCGATGTTGGCGCCAAGCACCAGGTTGTCCGGATCGCCGTATTCCGCGGCGGCCTCGCTGGCGTTCCTGTAAATATTGACCATGATGTCCTTGAGTTTGGCATCGACTTCTTCGAACGTCCAGCTCAGACGCATGCTGTTCTGGGTCATTTCGAGGGCCGATGTCGCCACGCCGCCCGCGTTTGCCGCCTTGGCCGGGGCGAAGATGATCTTGTTCTTCAGGAACACTTCGACCGCTTCCAGCGTGGAAGGCATGTTCGCGCCTTCGCCGACCGCCTTGCAGCCATTTTTGATCAGGGTCTCGGCGGCCTGGCCGTCCAGTTCGTTCTGGGTCGCGCACGGCAGGGCGATGTCACAGGGAATCGACCAGATGCCATTGCACCCCTCGGTATAGGTCGCGGCAGGGCGTGCTTCGACGTATTCCTTGATGCGGCCTCTGCGGACGAGTTTGATTTCCTTGACCAGGTCCAGGTCAATGCCGGCCGGATCATGGATATAGCCGTCAGAGTCGCTCAGCGCCACAACCTTGGCGCCCATTTCGGTGGCTTTTTCAGTCGCGAAGATCGCGACATTGCCGGAACCGGAAATCGTCACGACCGAGTCTTTGAACGACAGGCCCTTGTCTTTCAGCGCCTCTTCCATCAGGTAGCAAAGACCATAGCCGGTCGCCTCTGTCCGTCCGAGCGAACCGCCCCAGGTAAGGCCCTTGCCGGTCAGGACGCCAGAGAATGTGTTGGTCAGGCGCTTGTACTGGCCGTACATGAAACCGATTTCGCGGGCACCGGTGCCGATGTCGCCGGCCGGCACGTCTGTGTCTGCACCGATGTGCCTGGCCAGTTCAGTCATGAAGCTCTGGCAGAAGCGCATCACTTCCGCGTCGCTCTTGCCGCGCGGGTTGAAGTCGGAGCCTCCCTTGCCACCACCGATCGGCAGGCCGGTCAGTGAATTTTTCAGGGTCTGCTCGAAGCCAAGGAACTTGATGACACTGAGATTGACGGACGGGTGAAGGCGAAGACCGCCTTTATAAGGGCCAATGGCACTGTTGTACTGGACACGGAAGCCCCGGTTGACCTGGACGTTGCCTTTATCGTCCACCCATGTCACGCGGAACATCACTTGACGCTCAGGCTCGACAAAACGGTCGAAAATCCCCGCGGCCACCCATTCCGGATGACGCTGGGCCACCGGCTCCAGGCTTTCCAGCACTTCCAGGGCGGCCTGGTGGAACTCCGGCTCATTGGGGTTGCGCGCGATCAGCGCGTCATAAACGGGTTTCAGAATCTGCATAAACAATCCTCCTGTTAAAATGTATCCACAAAATCACACAGGCGGCATCTGGACCGTTGGAGCGGATCGCCATTGACCACCAGCACGCAATCATTCTATTGCCGACATGGCTGGCTGTCAATAAAAAATGCAAGTATGGGTGTCCATTCCTGCATTTTTCTGAACTATTTGATTCGAATCATGCCGTTTGAGGAGTCAGATTGCGAGGTTTGGCCTGTCATTGCGTCCGGCCGCGTGGATCCCGGCTAGCGAACCAGCTCCCGCCAATCGAGGTCGCCACGGTCAATGGCAAGGACCAGCAGTTCAGCGGTCGCCACATTGGTGGCGATCGGGATGCTGTTCGTGTCGCACGCCTTCATCAGAGGGTTGGGCCGATCATATTCTTCCAGCAGGGGGTCACGCAGATAGATGACCGCGTCGATCTCGTTGTAGGCGGCTCGTGACGCCAGCTGGTCCAGTCCACTGACGATATCAGCGGAAAGCCCCTCGACAGACAGGTTCGTCGCGTCGCGGACCAGACGGGCCGAATTGAACAGCGCGAACAGGTCGTGACGGGACAGGATCTGGCTGTAGGCGATGCAAAAGTTGACGAGCAGTTCGTTTTTTCGGTTATCCGCCAACAGAACGATATTCACTCAAGTGTCCTCCAAACGCAATATATAAATGTCATCAAGAAATGGCATTATCATATATATTTTATACACACTTAACGAATAAATCAATATATTGATAAATGATTTCTGTCATATTTCACAACGAACCTGGACTTTTCAATGAACACCGAGGTCAGTGACCCCATCCGTCACACCGGATGAATCGAAACCAAAATAGGCATCCAGAAGCGCTTTGGCAACGCCGATCGTATTCGATCCCCATGCGCCTTTTTCAATGATCTGGGCAATCGCCACCTGTGGATTGTCTGCCGGCGCGTAACAGATGAACAGGCCGTTCGAGGACGAAACATCCTCATGGCCGGTTTCAGCCGTACCGGTCTTGGCCGCGACCGGAATCGGGTAATCCTTGAAATAACGGGTCGCGGTGCCCTCCTTGTCGGTCGTGACCGCGATCATGCCGTCCCTGATGGCCTTGAGTGTCGAGTCTTTCAGACCGATCGGCACGGGTGCCCGGTAGTCGTCCTGCACGATCGTCCCGTCATTTCTGGTGATCGAGGCGATCACATGCGGGGTGACCAGATTGCCGGTCGCCAGGCTCGCTGTGTAGACACCCAGCTGCAGGATCGTGAAACTGTTGTCAAACTGGCCGATCGCCGTCTGGCATGTATCGGCAGGAAACCATATCTGGTCAGCTGGGTTCGCGCGCAGCAGCTTTTTGGTATCCCGGCTGGAACGAAATCCCTTCGCCTCGCCCGGGAGATCGATACCTGTATACTCCCCAAGTCCGAGCATTTTGCCATACTGATCGATCTGGTCGACCCCGGTCATGACCCCGAGGTGATAGAAATACATGTTGCAGGAGGTCGCCAAGGCCCGCGTCAGGGTCAGATTGCCATGACCGCTGCCGGGATACTCCAGGCAACGCCAGGGCCAGCCCCCGATCACCTCGCGCCCGATACAGCGGATCGTGTTGTTGAAGGGCGTGATGGCACCGCTTTCGAGCGCCGCGACCGAAGTGGCCGGCTTGAAGGTGGATCCCGGCGCGTAGATTTCCATCATGGCCCGGTTCATCATGGGTTTCTGGACCGAATCCGTCAGATAGGTCTGGACACGCCTGGCCGCTTCCTCGTCCTCTGCCTGGCGGATGAAGTCGTTCGGGTCAAAATCCGGATAGCTCGCCATGGCCAGGACTTCTCCGGTATGGACATCGAGCATGACGACAGATCCGGCGTCCGCATCCCCCTTGTTCTCGTTTTTGGCGCTGTTGCGGATCTGATCGATGACAAGCGCCATTGTGTCGACCGCGACCTTCTGCAGTCGCATGTCGATGGTCAGACGGACGTTCGCCCCCGGGATCGGGTCACTGCCGACCATCTCGGAAAAGAAGGTCCCCTCTTCTCCGGCGACGCTCCAGATGTTGTAGGGCTTCATCCCGTTGATGCCGGCCAGGTAACGCTCAGCGGAAAACTCGACACCGGCCTGACCGATGATCGCGTCCGCGCTGTACCCGACCGTTTTCAGATCTTCGTACTGGCTGGCGGAAATGCGTCCGGTGTAGCCGACCACATGGCTCAGGTAACGGGCCGAGTCGGTGTACACCCGTCTGGAGTCCGTGCCGGTCAGCACACCGCGGAAACGATAATTCTGCTCATTGATCTGACTGATGACCGCGTCGCTCACATCACGGGCCAGCTCAATCGGCTTTCCGTTGATGAACGCCCAATTGTTTTCGGCGATCAGGTAGCGCATTTTCATGATCCGGAAGGCGTCGGACTTCGAATAGAGCTGTCCATCCGCCTTCAGGTTCTCGATCTTGAACCGCGAGTAGCGCAAATAGTCGAAAAACATGGCCGGATCGGTCTTGACCAGGTTGTTGGACAGGGTGGGCGTTTCCATCGCGGTCGCGACCCGCATTTGCGGGAACAGATTGGCATCGGTCTGCCAGTAGGCAATTTCCGGTTCATCCTTAAGGAAAACCGGCTCCCCGCAGTCCTCTTCCTGGCCGGGTCCATGATCGCAGTGTTCATGGCTCAACTCTAAATAATCGGTCAACTTGGATTGATAGTCGACGCCATGTTCTTCCAGAAACAGGGAAAGGTCGAGCAGCATGGCATTGAGACGGGCATCGTCGAGAGACGCATGCGACAGGTAGATGACATTGATGGTTTCGGAGTAAGCCAAAGGCACACCGGCCGCGTCGATGATGTCGCCACGGCTGGCAGGCACCGACAACTGGCGCGAGACACCGGTTGTCTCGCTCACGGCTGTCGCTGCCGTTCCACTCAACTGAAGGACCGCCGTGTTGTAGAAGATCAGCGAACCGGCCAGTACAAAGATCATGGTCAGGAGCGCGTGACGGCTCTTCAGGAAAAGGCCGATCCGCCTCGACAGCCTTGGCCGTTCTTCATGGCGCAGGGACTGATCCCTCGAGGGATCGTCGAAAGCATAATATCCGTTTGTGTTCAGATCGTTCGCCAAACCTGGTCTCCTGTCAGCATTTCAGTTTTGCTGCTGTCCATTCTCCCCTTTTTGTATGGTCCAAGGTGAAGCAACAGCAGAAGGATCGGTATCCCGGAAAGGATGTTCAGGGCCAGACTGCCGGCACTTGTCCAGGCCGATCGAATCAGATGGCTCTCGGCCTGGCGTGAAACATCCTGAATCATCGGGAAAAGCATGTCGAGGCCGTAAATCACCGCACTATAGAGCACTGTGACCATGCTGACCAGGACCAGCGCGAAGAACATCTGCCGCCGGAAGCGGCGACGGAACAGCACTGCCCCAAGGATCCCGGCGTACATCATCAGCAGCATGCCGGCCCCGAAGACGCGGCCGGCAAGGGCGTCCCGCAGATAGCCGGTCAACAGCCCAATGAACATGCCGTCGTCCAGGCCGAACAGAAAGCCGCTCAGCACGCACAGGACCAGCATGAAGTCGGGCCTGGCGCCAAAAAGGACCCAACCACGTGGCCAACTGACCTGCAGGAGAGAAAACAGCAGGATGTAAAAGCCATACACACCAACCTGGCGCGCCCTTTCCCGCCTGTCCATCCTCAATCCTTCCCTTTCATGACAAATACGGCTTCCAGACTTTCCAGATCGACATAGGGTTTGAGGATGGCGATCCGGTTCTGCCTCGTGCCCGAATCCCTCACCTCGACGACCGTCCCGACCGGCAGACCGGCCGGGAACAGGCCACCGGCCCCACTTGTGATGATCTCATCACCGACCCGGATGACCGCCGTGGTGGGAATCTGGTCGATCGCGCACAATCCGGACTCTTTCAGATCCAGATCGCCCCGCAGGCGAACCAGCGCGCCGGCCGGGACATTGATCTTGGCGCTCATGGAAAATCCCTGATGGATCAAGGGCAAAATCCGGGCTGAGGCAAGATCGGTCGACAGGACGCGGCCAACCAGCTGTGACTGGGCGTCCACGACCGCGAAGGAGGTTGTCTCGGTGACGACCAGGCCATCCCGGGTGCCGGAATCGATCCGGAAAATGTCAAACCACGACCCGATGTCCCTGGTGAGGACCCGGGTTCCGATGATCGAATAGTCCTCGTAGCGGTCCTTCAGTGAAAACGCGTCCTTCAGGGCATCATACTGTCGTCCGGCCTCCTCGAGCCGGGTGATCCGGTTCTTGAGGGCGGCGTTCTCGGACTTGAGGCGCTCGTTTTCTGCCCGGATCACCATGCCCTCCGTGAAGGACGCATAGACATCGCCAACGTAGGTCATGGCCCTGTGGATCGCGTGCTGCACCGGACCAAGCACAGCTGACACAGGCGAGGTCAGCTGGTTCAGCATGCTGCCGGGCACCGATGACAGGATGATGAACGCGAAAAGCAGAAGCGTCGAAAAAACAATGACGACAATCTTATTCTGGAAAATGCCTCGCATGTTTTTTCATGACCTTTCCTGCCGGCTGATCCGAATTGTCTTCATGATAGCGGATTCACGGCATCATTTCAAATCAGGCCCTGTTCCTTGAGGCTGGTTGTACCGCCCCGCGCGATGACCAGATGGTCGACCACACGAACCCCCATCAGCTCTCCCATGTCGATGAACCGGCGCGTTGTCTCGATGTCCTCCCGGCTGGGGGACGCGTCGCCGCTGGGGTGATTGTGGGCCAGGATCAGGGCGGCCGCATTGGCACGGACCGCCTCGCGGAACAAGTCCCGCGGGCTGATGACCGAGCTGGAGAGACCACCTTCCGCGATGCGGATGACCCGGATCACCCGGTTGCGGATGTCCAGGAGAATCGTCCGGAGTTCTTCGCGGGGCAGATGCATCATCTCCCCTTCCAGGATCTTCGCGGCGTCCTGGGGCGAGCGGATGGCCTTGCGCGGGCCGGATTTCTCCTGTCCGGCCCTGCGCGCGATTTCGAGGATGGCCTTGAGCTGCACCGCCTTGACCATGCCGATCCCCTCATGGGCCATCAACTCCTCGACCGAACAGTCCTGAAGGAAGGCAAGGCCGTTGCTGTCCGATTCGGCGGCGATCAGACCCTGAGCGAGCTGCAAGGCGTTCTTCCGACTGTTACCGCTCCTGATCACGATCGCGAGCAGTTCGGCATCGGAAAGGGCAGCCGCCCCGAGCGCGTAGAATCGCTCACAGGGCCGTTCCGGCGGTGGCATGGCTTTCATGGTCAGTGGTCCTGGTGTTTTCCCGGTGCGCGAATCAGGTTTGTTTGACATGTTTCCCTCCTGTCAGAGGGACTGACCTGCCATCGGTGAAACAAAGGAAATCAGCTGATCTGAACCTGTCTGTCCGGCCAGTTCACGCAGCAGGACAAACAGTCGATAGACGGGCAGACCCATCACATTGTAATAGCATCCATCGATCCGGCTGACGAACGCCGCGCCGAGGCCCTGGATGCCATAGGCGCCGGCCTTGTCGAATGGTTCTTTGGAAGCGACATATCCCTGGATCATGGATTCGTCGAGAATCCCGAAGGTGACCGTTGTCTCTTCGACGGCCGAGCCGGTCACGATCTTCCCCTGCGCGGACAGCCGCAGGCAGATCCCGGTCAGGACCGAGTGGGTTTTGCCGGACAGGTCTCGCAGCATCGTTGCCGCGTCCTCGGCGGACGAGGGTTTGCCCAGCACCCGGCCGTCCAGCGTGACGACCGTGTCAGCCGCGAGCGCGATGGAGCAGTCCGGCAGGTGCTGGCTGGCGACAAGCGCTTCCAGCTTGCCTGATGAAAGGCGTTGAACCAGCTGGGTCGGTGTCTCATCCGGGAACTCGGCACGGGAACCGTTTTCATCAAAATCCGGTGAGCAGACACGGATCGCGTCGTGATCGAAAAACCGACGGATCAATTCCAGCCGTCTCGGCGACGAGCTGGCCAGGACGAAGACCGGTCCGGGCTCACCTGCTCCAACGTTTCCCTTTTCCAGACAGTTGTCAGAACTGGGCACTGCCGGTTGTCCTCGGGAACGGGATCACATCGCGGATATTGTTGACACCCGTCAGGTACATGATGATCCGCTCGAAGCCCAGCCCGAACCCGGCGTGCTTGACCGAGCCGTAACGGCGCAAATCCAGGTACCAGCCATAATCCTCCGGGTTCATCCCGAGTTCGAGGATACGCGCGGCCAGTACATCATGGCTGTCTTCACGCTGGCTGCCGCCGATGATCTCGCCGACGCCCGGGACCAGACAATCCATGGCGGCCACGGTCTTCCCGTCCGGGTTCTGCTTCATGTAGAAGGCTTTGATCGCCTTGGGATAGTCGACGACAAAGACCGGTTTTTGATATAGCTGTTCCGTGATGAACCGTTCATGCTCCGTCTGCAGGTCACTGCCCCATTCGACCGGGTACGTGAAACGGCTTTTCACCTTGGACAATTCGGTGATGGCGTCCGTGTAGGACATGACTCCGAATTCGGAGTCCGCGACGTGCTGGAGACGTTTCAGCAGGCCCTTGTCGACGAACTGGTTGAAAAATTGCATCTCCTCCGGACAGGCCTCAAGCACCGTCCGGATGAGGAACTTGATCATGTCCTCGGCCAGACGTCGGTCATCGGCCAGGTCGGCAAAGGCCATTTCGGGCTCGATCATCCAAAACTCGGCCGCGTGACGGGCCGTGTTGGAATTTTCCGCGCGGAAGGTCGGGCCAAAGGTGTAGATGTTGCCGAACGCCAGCGCATATGCCTCGCCATTCAGTTGACCGCTCACCGTGAGGTTGGTCTGATGGCCGAAGAAGTCTTTTGAAAAATCAATCGATCCATTGTCCTTCAAGGGCGGATTCTTCAGATCGAGAGTCGTGACGGTGAACATCTCACCGGCCCCCTCCGCATCGCTGCCGGTGATGATCGGCGTGTGCACGTAAATGAATCCCCGCTCATTGAAAAAGCGGTGGATCGCATAGGCGACGACGGAACGGACCCGAAAGACGGCGGAAAACAGGTTGGTCCGGGGTCTCAAGTGGGCAATGGTCCGCAAAAATTCCGGCGAATGCTGCTTGGGCTGCAATGGATACTCCGGTGGGCAGACGCCCTCGACCGTGATCCGGTCCGCTTTGAGCTCCAATGGCTGTCGTGCGCCTGGCGTGAGGGCAATGACGCCTTCGACCACGACGGATGATCCGTTGCCGAGCCTGGCCACCGCGTCATAGTCCTCGATGCGCTCGCGTTCGAACACGACCTGTAGCGATGTGAAGAAAGAACCGTCATTCAGATTCATGAATCCAAATTGCTTCTGGTCCCTCAACGTGCGGATCCATCCGGCAACCTGGACGGTTTTGCCATCGAAGCGAGCCGGGTCGCGAAACAGGTCTCTGATGGGTGTCCGGGTGTTCATGTCTATTTCCTTTCCATCAAGAAGTGATGACCGTCCCTGTCAGGAACGACCGCAGCAATTCTTGTACTTTTTCCCGCTGCCGCACGGGCAGGGATCGTTGCGCCCGATCTTCTCGCTATGCGCGATTTGCGACCGCCGATAGTCACGAGCCAGTTCATCACGTCGGGGGCGGCCGATGACGTTGTCCCAGGCTTCGAGATCATAAAGCCAGTCCGCCTTGACCTCGTGCATCTTTGTATAAAGCCGCTCGTAGTCGACCTCGAGCCGGACGGGTGAGTCATCCTTCACCGACTCGAGGTCGATCGACCCGGTCAATGAAGACTGGATGCCGTCCAGAAAGCCAAGGAAGATCACCATGTCGTTGCCAAACCCCAGACGTTCGGCCAGCTCGGACGCCGGACCCTCGGCGATCGCCGGATAATCGCCCAAGATCTTTTCATAGGCGCCGGTCTCCAGTTCATAATAACGCTGCACAAAGCTCCGGTAGGCTTCTGTGTCCGAATTATCGTCGATTTTAACTTGCCATTGTGAATAATAGCTCATGCCCTGTCTCCCCTATCAAAGTCTGCTGTCCACACGCGCGGCGATTGCCTTCAGGAATGTCTCAGTGTCGACGACGGTCGGTTTTTCCAACCGGGACAGTTCTTTCAGGTCGCCGGTCATGATGCCCGACTCGATGGTCTGGATCGTCTCTTCCTCCAAAATCTGCGCGAAACGGGACAGTTTGGGCAGATCGTCGAGTTCAGCCCGCTTCTTCAGCGCGCCGGTCCAGGCGATGATGGTCGCGACCGGATTGGTCGACGTCTTCTCGCCTTTCAAGTGACGGTAATAGTGACGGGTCACGGTGCCGTGCGCCGCTTCGAACTCATATTTGCCGTCCGGCGAGACCAGCACGGAGGACATCATCGCGACACTGCCGCAGGCAGCCGCGACGAGATCGGACATGACATCCCCGTCATAATTCTGGCAGGCCCAGACGAAGCCGCCCTCGGACTTGACGATCCGGGCCGCGATGTCGTCGATCAGTGAATAGAAGAATGTGATCCCGGCCCTGGCGTACTGCACTTCAAACTCGCTGGCGTAGACTTCATGGAAGATGTCCTTGAAACGCTGTCCGTACGTCTTGGAGATGGTGTCCTTGGTGCCAAACCACAGGTCCTGCTTGATATCCAAAGCATATTGCAGGCAGGTCCGGGCAAAGGTCGTGATCGAGGAGTCGAGGTTGTGGATGCCCTGGATGACGCCGGGGCCGGTGAACTGGTGGATCAGGGATGTTTTGATCGACCCGTCCGGCATGGTGACGCACAGTTCGGCACGGCATGGTCCGTCGATGGCCATCTCGGTGTTCTTGTAAATGTCGCCGTACGCGTGGCGCGCGATCGTGATCGGCTTTTTCCAGCGCCGGATATAAGGCTCGAGCGCGTCCACCAGGATCGGGACCCGGAAGACCGTGCCATCCAGGATCGAGCGGATCGTCGCGTTCGGGCTTTTCCAGGCCTGTTTCAGGCTGTACTCGTCGACACGTTGGGCATTGGGCGTGATGGTCGCGCATTTGACGCCGACGCCCAGTTCCCGGATGCGGTTCGCGGCCTGGATGGTGATCTCGTCATCCGTCCGGTCCCGGCTCTGCAGTCCCAGGTCATAATACTCGGTCTTCAGGTCGACATACGGCAGGATCAGAATGTCCTTGATCTGCTGCCAGATGATTCGGGTCATCTCATCGCCATCAAGTTCGACGAGCGCGGTCTTCATTTTCAATCGGGTCATCGGGCACCTCCTTGGGCTGCCGGCTTGTGCGGTCCCGGCTGTTGAACTGGATTTCCGGTTCAACCATGACATTATATAGAAAGCGGAAATCGATCGTCAATGACAAGTCGATCGACAAACCGGGCCGATTTTTGATCAAACGCCGGCTGACCTGCCTTTTTGCCTGACATCGCCGGCCGCCGACACCAGCAGCAGCTCAAGCGCCATCCGGTCGGTGATCTTTCCGGTTTTGACGGCAAGGTCCGTTTCGAAACAGGCTTGATACTTCGCCTCCAGGTCTTCAGGTGAAAGCCGCCTCGCCTGACCGACCAGCCGTTGCGCGACAAAGGGCATCACCTTGAGTTTGGCGACGACCCGGTCCGGCGTGCCGGCCGACTTGGCGACGATCAATTGGCGGAAATGACGGGCCAGCATGAAGGTGACCAGTTGGACCGGCTGCTTTCTGACGATCAATGTATCCAGCAGCGTCAGGGCTTTGTCCGGCTGTCCGGCTGAAATCGCGTCTGTCAGGTCAAATATCGTGCCGCGCAGGTCCGGCAGGGACAGGTCGTCGATCAAGGACGGACTGATCCGGCTGACGCCCGCGCCCTCCGTATAAAGGAAGATCTTGGACAATTCGTTCCAGATCACCTGCATCTGGCCATCACATCGATCGATCAGGCTCTCGGCGGCCAGTTGATCGATCGACAGGGACCGCCGGCGGCATTCACCCTCGATCCACCGGATCAAGGTGTCCGGACGTTCCCTGGCGAATTCGCCAACGACACCCGCCTTCTGCACCGCTGTCATCAGGTTTTTCAGACGTCGATCCACCTTACTTTCGCAAAAGACGAGACACGTCGAGTCGGGCAGCCCGGACAGCAGGTCGGTCAGCTGTTCTGCCTGGGGCAAGGAACCTGACACCGGCGCATCCTCGAAATCATCGTCGATGCCGTCTTCGGCAGTCCGGTCCGTGCTCCGATCTGTCTCCGGTCCCGTCTTTTTGCTGCTTCGTGCCTGGCTGAACCAGCCGGACTGGCGGACGATCACGAGTCGCCGCCTTGAAAAGAACGGTGGCGTCATCACTTCATTGCGAAGCCTGTCGAGGGTCAGCTTGCCTGCGGCCCGTCCTGCCTGAATCGTGATCTGGTCCAGCGCGGCGGTTTCAGGACTGATCAACGCCTGCCCCAGCACAATCAGGAACCGTTCCATCAGGAACGATTCTTCTCCGTACAGCAAGTAGAGGCGCTCGATGCGGTCTTCCTTGACCGTGTCACGCAATTCCTTGTATCCCGGCAAGGACTTGTCTTTTGTCGCTTTTGCCATAGGTGTCCTTTCGTCACGGTATTCGGGTCTTGATCAGGCAGCGTCCCTGGTCCATCTGAACCGTCAACGCGCCGTTCTGGTCGGTCCTCATGAGTGGAACCGACTGATTTTCCAGACGATTGAGCAAGGACGGGGCCGGATGGCCAAAATCATTGCGACCGACACTGACCAGGGCAAGTCGCGGATCCGCTCGCTCGAGAAACACCTCCTGAGTCGTCGCTGCCGACCCGTGGTGGGCCACCCGCAGCAAATCACAAGCCAGATCGGCTTCACGGACAAGCGTCTGCTCTGTTTCCTTGTCGCAGTCGCCCATCAGGAGCATGGACCAGTCATTGACGGAAAGCCGCATAACGAGGCTGAAGGCGTTCGCGCCACGGCTTTTTGACCGGGAAAGCAATTCCTTGCCTTCAGATGTCGCTGGTGCCAGGATCGACAGGTCGGTCGTCTGGTTGATTCGCATTGTATCACCTTTTTGCAAAGCCTGCACCGGAATCGATCGTTTGTGAGCCTGTTCCAGGAGTTGTTTCATGAGATCCTGCTCCATTCCGTCAGCCACCGAGCCTAGTGTCATGGACGCTATCTGAAGCAGGGTGAGTTCGTATGCCGATTGTGAGACCGCCAGCGAACGAACCATCCCCTGCTCCAGCAAAGGCAGAAAGCCACCGGCGTGGTCCCGATGGCCATGGGTCACGATGGCCAGGTCGATGCGCGAAATGCCCAGCGCAAGCAACGCCGGCATGACGACCTGTCGGCCTGCGGTCTCCGTGCCGGCGTCCACCAGGATGATGGGACCATGCTTCGTCCGGATGAGCGTGGCGTCACCCTGACCGACATCGAACATGATCACTTCCAGTTCCGGACGGTTGATGAAATTGAAAACAAACAGCAGCAGACAGGAAAATGTGATCACCGCGGCAATCAACTTCATCTGTATTTTTCTTCGGCCATGGATCAGTAAAGACAAGACAGCTGAAAAATACGCCGTTGTAGCCAGGACCGGCGCCATCTGCTCGGCAATGGGCAGCCGGGGCCAGAATGGCGCGGCAAACCATTCGGCGAGGTGTGTGAGCGCTTCCAGTAAGCAGCCGGTTGGCCAGAAGATGGCTCGCGTCAGCCAGATGGCCGGAGCGTGTATGTCGGAAACAAGTGACATCATTGCCAGTGCGGGTGTCGCACAGGCGAATCCAACCGCACCCATCAGCGTCGCGCCCTCGGCCAACGGCATGGCCAGGAGATTGGCCAGCACCGAGAACGGGGCAATCTGATGGGAAAGACCTGCTCCGACCGGCAACACAGCGATTTGAACAGCCAGGTTCACGGCCAGGATGGTCTGGATTGGCGCAGGGACAATCGGTGCCTTTTTATCCAGCCAATTCTGGATGGGTTCACGCAACAGCAAAATGCCCGAAGTCGCCAGAAAAGACAATTGAAAGGACGCAGCGATCACCTGCTCGGGATGGACGAGCAGCATGATCGTGATCGCAAGCAGTAGTGCATTGATCGGGTCACTCCGACGATGGGTCAGACGACCAGCCATCACGACCATGGTCATCAGGATCGCACGGGTCACGGACGGTTCCCAGCCGGTCAAAGAGCCAAACCCGATCAGAAACAGGATCGCGAACACCTGGATGTGTCTTCTTTGCCATATCAGCAGTTTAAATACGGAAAGCGCCGGGATCAGGACAAAGGCGACATTGGCTCCCGAAACGGCTGTCAAGTGTGACAGACCGGACAATCGGAACGCCTCACGATCTTTCGCCGTCATGCCACCGGTATCTCCGATCAGGATGCCCATCAGGAGCGCGCCCTCGCGCTCCGACAAACCCAGGCGGATGACATCGGCCATTTTCCGCCGCACTTGTATCAGGACTGCCTGGATCGGTTCCGATCGACTGTCCAGAAACGTGATCCGGTCCAGCAGCAGTTCTGCCTTGAGAAAAACGCCTTGTCCGGCCAGATGACGCGCTTCATCGAAACCGCCCGGATTGCGGACCGGCGACGGTGCGGCGAATCGGGCGACCACGCGGATCTTCTGACCAGGCATCAGATGGGCCACTGACCCTTCAAGCTGGGCAAGGCTGCCATTTCCCAGACGGACGATGGCCCGTCCCCAGCCGTTTTCCCCGGCTGCCTTCACCTGTCGGACCGTCACATCCACCGTTGATATCTCGCCTGCATGAAGCGATTTGGCTTCATGCCCCCGCTGGATCAGGACAGCATGACGAGATGCGCACATCAGAAAAACGAGCGCCATGGCCACCAGCGCCTGTCGGCCTGACCATCGGACCAGCCAATGGTTGATGATCATCCAGACGGACAGGCTGACAACCAGCATCCAGATGGATGGACGGAATGTGGCGGTCAGCGAACCGGCTACAGCCGAAAAAGCCAAGGGAAGCATCGGCGGTGGCATGGATGGTTGAAAACATGGAAATACATTCGCCAGAAATGCCAGGGGCGTTACCAGAATCCGTCTTCTTCGAGCCACCGGCACTGACATGGGTCCTTTGCCCCCCTTTCACGGACATTATCCGTTTCCAGGCAGAGGGGCAGGACTTGTTTTCAGCTGTCAAAGCCGGTCAAGACCCTGTCTCAGGTGACAGCGGCCGTGATCCACTCCCGCAGTGTCTCGACACCTTGTCGGTTTGAGGCAGAAAACAGGACCAGTTCATCCGGATCGACATTGAGCACGGCGGCCATCTGCTGCAGACGCTTGCCGGCCGCCTCACGGCTAAGTTTGTCTGCCTTGGTCAGGACGATCCTGAACGGGGTGCCCGTCCGTTGGAGCCAGTCGATCATCAGGCGGTCGGATTCGTTCGGATCATGGCGCAGGTCAAGCAGATGCAGCACCAGACGGATGGGACGGTCCCCCGTCAGATAGCTGTCAGCCAGACGGGAGAACGCGTCGCGCACGGATTTGGCGACACGGGCATAGCCATAGCCCGGCAGATCCGTCAGATAAAAAAGTTTGTCGACCAGAAAATAGATCACCAGTCGGGTTTTGCCGGGCGACTGGCTGACTCTGGCCAGTTTCCTCTGGTCCGTCAGTGTGTTGATCAGGGAGGATTTGCCGACATTCGATCGTCCTGACAACACAACCTCCGGATAACCGGTCTGAGGACACTGCGCCAGATCGGCGGCCACCGCGGCCAGTTCAGCTTTGCGAAAATCTATTGCCATGAGGCTTTCCTCCCCTATGACAGGAATCCTGTCACGATCATATTAACGGATTATTGACAGACTCGTCAAAAGCAAACCGCAAATTTTAGTGAAAACAGTCAAGTTGACCGCTTCCTTATGGTTTAAATGCTTGCCCATTTGGGCTATAATGAACCCGATCGTGCGAATTGCCTTAAGGCCTCTTGACAGGAGTTGGGTTCATGCCGGCTGAGCGAGCCAAGGACGACAAGAACTACTTTATATACAATCAGTTCGGTGACAACACCATGCCCCCCGTCGGGCCGATCGGACTGATTTCACTCCAGATCAGCGATGATTTGTCGGACGCGATCAATTATCATCTGAGAAACAGGCGTTCCACCTATCTGGCCAAGCATCCGGACCTGACCCAGTCGCCCGGCTTCATCCGGCTCGACTACCGCATCAAGCATTCTCTGCCCCGATTCACCTCAGGCGAAGGCAAAGCGGTCATCAACCAGTCGGTCCGCGGCCATGACCTGTTCATCATCACCGATGTCCTCAACTATAGTGTCAATTATGAGCGGTTCGGGCAGACCGTCAGCACCAGCCCCGACGACCATTACCAGAATCTGCTGCGGGTCATCCTCGCGGCCAAGTATCAGGCCAGGCGGATCAATCTCATCATGCCCTACCTGTACGAGAGCCGGCAGTACCGGCGCACCGCCCGCGAGTCGCTGGACTGCGCCTTCATGCTCAAGCAGCTGACCGAGCTCGGTGTCGCCAATATCATCACGTTTGACGCTCACGACGGCCGGATCTCCAACGCGATCCCCTCCAGCAGTTTCGAGTCGATCCCGACTTCTTTCCAGATCATCGAGTCCATCCTGACGACGGTCCCCCATCTCAACCTCTCCCCTGGCCACTTCATGGTCATCAGCCCGGACGAGACCGCGATCACCCGCTGCATGTACTATGCGTCCATGCTCGAGGTGCCGCTCGGCATCTATTACCGCCAATACGATTACGCCAGAAGCATATCTGGTCGCAACCCGGTTGTCGGATTCAATTTTCTCGGCGACGATGTCAAAGGCCAGGATGTCTTGATTGTCGACGACATGATCGTGACCGGCGATACATTCCTCCATATCGCCCGTGATCTGAAAAGACGGGGTGCCAAGCGGATCTTCTGCGCGACATCCTTCGCCCAGTTGACCGATGGCACCGCCGATCTCGATGAAGCCTACGCGGAAGGCGTTTTCGACCAGATTTTCGCCACCAACCTCATTTACCGCAGCGAAGCGCTTCGTCAGGCGCCCTATTTCACCGAAGTCAACCTCTCCCGTTTCATCGCCCTGCTGATCGACGCGATCAATCACGACGCGTCGCTGTCCACGCTGGTCATCCCGACACAGAAAATCCAGAAGCTGCTGGATCATCATCGAAGGAGGCCCTCTCATTGATCACCTCAGATGACAAGAACTACTACATTTACAACCAGTACGGCAACAACCGGATGGCACCAGTCGGTCCGGTCGGCATCATCCCGCTGATCGGCAGCACCGAATTCTCCGGGCTAGTCAACGACTTCCTTTGCCAGCGCCGCACGGAATACCTCGAAACCCAGCCGGACATCGACGATCTGTCACCCGGTTTTTTTCGAAGCGACTATCGGGTCTCCGTCAGCAACCTCCGGTTCTCTTCCGGCGAGGGCAAGGCCGTCATCAACAGCACCGTCCGCGGTCATGACGTGTTCATCATCACCGATGTCCTGAACCATTCCTGCACCTACAAGATGTTCGGCTTTGAAAACCACATGAGTCCCGATGACCATTACCAGGACCTGAAACGGGTCATCCTGGCCATCAGCGGCAAGGCCCGCCGGATCAACGTCTTCATGCCTTTCCTTTATGAAAGCCGGCAGCACAAGCGCAACACGCGCGAATCTCTCGACTGTGCCCAGATGCTGTCCGAGCTCTATGAGCTTGGTGTGCACAACATCATCACCTTTGACGCCCATGACGACCGGGTCGCCAACGCGGTCCCGATCGGCGGTTTTGAAAACATACCCGCTGTCTACCAGATCATCAAGGCGCTGATCCGGACCACCAAGGACCTCAATTTCGAGGAAGGCAAGATGATGGTCGTCAGCCCGGATGAAGGCGGCATCCAGCGCGCCATGTACTATGCCTCCATGCTCGGCGTGCCGCTCGGCACCTTCTACAAGCGTCGCGACTACACCCAGGTGATCAATGGCCGCAACCCGATCATCGCCCACGAGTTCCTCGGGGACACGGTCGAGGGCATGGACATCCTGATCGTCGACGATATGATCTCATCCGGCGACTCGATGATCGACATCGCGCGCGAGCTGAAAAGCCGCAAAGCCAACCGGATCTTCTGCGCCACGACATTCGGACTCTTCACCGACGGACTAGACCATTTCCAGAAGGCCTATGAGGCGGGAATCATCACACGTGTCTTCGCAACCAACCTGATCTATCGTCGTCCTGAATTGCTGGCGGCCGAATGGTTTGTCGATGTCAACATGGCCAAGTTTGTCGCCCTGCTGATTGACGCGATCAACCATGATGCTTCTTTGTCCGTGCTGATGGATCCGACAGAGAAGATCAAGAAGCTCCTGGAAAGCCGTGAAAAGTGCTGATATGGGCGGTTTGGGCTGACCATCAGTCAGATCTGATCTTCTGAAGGTTGATTGAAACTGCATCAAAAAAGGGATTGCTCTGACGACAATCCCTTTTTTGATGCAGTTGTGGTTTTTCCGTCTGATTGGCAATTCTTCGAATTACAGGCCGAGCAGTCGCGGAACCGTCATCGTGAAAGCAGGAACGAAAATGACCAACAGGATGGCGACCAACATCGCCACGTAAAATGGAACTGCCCTTCTGATCAGTTTTTTCATCGGGATGTTGCAAACCGATGAGATGCTGAACAGGCAGACACCATAAGGCGGAGTTGTCAGTCCGAGCGCGAAGCCCGCGACCGTGATGACGATGAAATGCGTCGGATCGACGCCCATGGCGATGGCGATGGGCAGGAAGAGCGGTGTGAAGATGATCGTGGCCGGGCTTGCGTCGACCGTCATGCCGATGATGATCAGCAGGATGAAGATGACGAGCAGGAAGCCGACCTGGCCACCGGGAACGCTCATCAGCGTCGCGGCAAGGAATTTCGGGACGTTTTCATACGCGATGATGAAGTTGGAGATCGCGCTGGATGTCGCGATGAACAGGATGACGCTGGTCAGTGTCGCCGTGCTCTTCATGGCGTCCCAGATGTCCTTGAGGCCCAGTTTGCGGAAAATGATGCCATCGATCAGCAGCACATACAGGACCAGGATGGCGGCGCCTTCGGTAGGTGTCACCAGGCCGGAGAAGATGGTGCCCAGGATGATGAGCGGGGCAACCATGGCTGTCCAGGTCTTCTTGAAATGATGCCAGACGTTTTTCAGGCTGAATGGGATCTTGGACCCATAATGGTGCTTCTTGCTGATGAAATAGTTGGGAATCATCAGCGCGATGGCGATCATGACGCCCGGGATCAATCCGCCGGCCAGCGCCTTGGCGACCGACTGCTGGGTCGCGGCCGCGCCCAGGACGAGCAGGATGCTCGGGGGAATGACGACGGACAAGGATGACGATGTCAGCGTCACCGCGCCGGCATAATCGCGCGGATAGCCGTCCGCTTCCATTCTCGGGACGAGGATGGTGCCGAAGGTGGCGGTGTCGGCCAGGGATGAACCGGAAATGCCGCCGAAGATCATGCTGCCGACAATGTTGACAGCGCCAAGGCCGCCGGTCATCCAGCCGACGATCGAGGTAGTGAAATCGATCAGGTTGCGGCCGACCGTCCCCTTTTCCATGAGGTTGCCTCCCAGGATGAAGAGCGGAACCGCGATCAGGACAAATGAGGTGGACGCTTCGCTGAACAGCTGCGGGATGACGATCATGCTGGGAACCGGTGAGAAGATCATCATGACGAGCAGGGACGAGAAACCTAGCGCGACCGCGATGGGGGTGCCCAGAAGCAGCAGCGTGACCGCGATGATCAGCAGGGTTGTTGTCATCGGCATTATTCGTAATCCCCCTTCGCTACTTTTCCAGCAGGACTGATGGTCTTGCCGGTGATCAGTTCGACCTGCTTGATCAGCAGGCGGATGACCGACATCACGCATCCAATCAAAATCGGCATCCGGACATAGTACATGCTGATACCGAGGATCGTCGACGTACTGTGGACCTTCTGGTAATGCTGCATCAGTTCAAGGGTGAAGATGCCCAGCAGAACCAGATAGGCGATGAAGAGCAGATTGCTGACGAAAGTGAACGGCTTCTTCATTTTTTCAGGCAGATGTTCCGTGATGATGTCGAAGCCAACATGGGCGCCTTCAAGTACAGCGACGCTGATGCCGAGCCAGATGGTCGCGCCGAGCATCATTTCACCAAGCTCGACCGTCCACGGGAATGAATTTCCCGGTATCAGCCGGCTCATGATCTGAAGGATGACATCCACCATCAGCGCCAGGACCAGAAGGGGACCGATCAGTTTGTCCACGTTGAGGATCGTGTTCAAGACTTTCTTCAATTTATCACTTCCCTTCGGAAAGATGATGGCACCGCTTTGTGAAAGGAGTCGCATGGCCATGCTTGAAACCATACGACCCCAGTCAAGCAGTAGATCGGATCGGATTATTTGCGGGCGTCGTCGACAGCCTTCATGAAGGCAGCCCAGTCTTCCGCACCGGCCTTGGCTTCGGTCTCAGCATAAAGCGGCTGGACCATTTCCTTGAAAGGAACTTTGTTTTCGGCAGGCATTTCAAAGAATTCAACACCGGCCTTGGTCATCTCTTCGATGGCCAGTTTCTGGTAGGCGGTATCCTCGGCAATGTTCACCTTGGCCCATTCCTTGGCGGCATCATGATACATCTTCTTCTCATCTTCGGTCAGTCCGTCATAGAAATCCTTGTTGACAAAGATGATCGATGCGTCAGCCATGTAGTTCCACAGGGTCATGTACTTGGCAACTTCATGGGTCTTGAAGTCATAGACGACCGGGACGGAGTTGTCTTCGCCGACAACCGTGCCGAGCTGGATGGCGGAATAGATTTCGCCTGACGGCAGCGGTACAGGCTTGGCGCCGATCAATTCAAAGACTTTGACGAAGAACGGGTTGTCCGGGACACGGAACTTGAGGCCCTTGATGTCGGCCGGTGTCTTGACCAGGACCTTGTTGTTGATCAGCTGGCGGAACTTTCTCGGAGCGACGGCCAGGACGACCAGGTTCTTGTCCTTGAACTTGTCGAGCCATTTCTGCCAGATCGCAGGATTGGTCTCGAGGAATTTCTCGATATGCGCGTCGTTGTCAAAGAGGAACGGCAGCTGCATCGGGCCGAGTTCCGGGACGCGGGAGGCCAGGGCGGTGACGGACTCGATGCCGATCTGGGATGATCCGGCCTGCGTCATTTCCACCATGATGCTCCAGTTCTTCTGGCAGAGCACGCCGTTCGGGAAGGTCTCGACGTTGAACTTGCCATTGCTCTGGGTGTTGATGATTTCGGCGAACTTGAGGGAGGCTTTCTCCCAGGGGCTCGCGGTGGAGCTGGTGTGGGACAGGGCGACCTTGATGCCGGCGCCGGCTGTGGTGGCAGCCGTGGTCGCGGCGGTGGTGCTGCCCGTCGTTGCCGCGGTGGTCGTGGATGACCCGCCACAGGCGGCCACGGTCAGGAGCATTGAAAGAATGAGAACAAGTGCTGTGATTTTTTTGAGATTTCTCATAGTTTTCCTCCGTTTTTCATTTTACATGCAGGATCGGTTTTTGACGTCTATTGCAGGAATCCCTCCCTTCAAACTGCCCGCCTGTTTCACAAGAAGGCCTGGAAAAGCGCGCATATGGATCTAGTGTCTGTTTCGTTTCCAGATTGGTGAAAGTCGCGGTGATGTCAACATGTGAATCGGGTGGATGCTTGGATTTATGTAAAAAACAATTTCTCCGTTCAAATGAAAAAATATTATGTGCGGAATCATTATAAACATCTTTTCACGATTTGTAAAACATGTCGACGATTATCCTGCCCGTCGGTGATTTGAAATCTTTATTTCCCATCGAGGCAGGAAATAAGCATTGCAAACCATATGCAGGCGTTTCGTTATTCAAATGATGAGATCTGCTACACTCAGGATAGTCTTCTCTGGGCCAACCAAAGGAGGATCGGATTATGGCCCGATTCAAACATCTATCCTTGAGTGAACGAATTACCATCCACAGCATGCTCTCCGGCTCCAATGGGTTAAGCGCTATCGCCAAGGAACTGGGGCGTGACCGAAAGACGATCGTCCGGGAGATCCTGCAAAACCGTACATCTGTCTTCAGCGGTACACTCGGCACCCCCAAAAACAACTGTGCCCGGCGCAAGGGATGCAAGATACGCCACCTCTGTCAACGTTGCCTCAACCGGCGCGGACTCTGTCACCTGTGCGGGTCGTGCAACGAACTCTGCAAAGACTATGTGCCAGCACGGTGTGAGCGGCTTGAACACCCGCCCTTTTGCTGCAACGGTTGCGCAAAGCCATGCAACTGCACCATCAGGCGCTATGTCTATGACGCCGAAAAAGCCCACGCCAAGGCCTTGACCAGGCTCAAGGATATCAGGAGCGGCATTCTTTTGTCCCAAGCCGAACTCGAGCGCACCGACCTGCTGGTGTCTCCGCTCCTCAAGAAAGGCCAGTCAGTCCACCACATCTATCTCAACCATGCCGATGAACTGTTCTGCTCAGAGCGCACCCTCTACTCCCTCATCGGCAGCAACCGACTGACCGCTCGAAACCTCGACCTCAGGCTTACTGTCAGACGCAAGGTCAAGCGTCCCAAGCCCGAGCACAAAGTCGACCGGGCTTGTCGTCATGGCCGTACCTACGCCGAATTTCTCGCCTTTGCCCGTGACCGACCAGATACTGTCGTGGCCCAGATGGACAGCGTCGTCGGCTGCGAGGACAGTCGCAAGGTGCTCCTCACCCTCTTCCTCCCTCAGGCCCAGTTCCTGCTTTGCCGCATCCGCGATTACAATACCGCCCGCTCCGTCCTCGAGGTCTTTGACACCCTCGAACAGACCCTCGGCAAGGAGACCTTCCATCGCTTGTTCCCGGTCATCCTGACCGACAATGGCTCCGAGTTCAGCAACCCCTGTGCCCTCGAGCGCGACGGCCGCACCCGCATCTTCTATTGCGACCCGATGCAGTCCAACCAGAAGTCCGGCATCGAGCGCGCCCACGAATTCATCCGCATGGTGCGCCCGAAAGGTTCGTCTTTCGACGATCTCCGCCAATGCGACATTGACCGGCTCTGCTCACACATCAACAGTTACCGCCGCGACAGCCTTCTGGGCAAATGTCCCATCGACGCCTTTGTGTTCCTCTACGGGCCCGGGATCCTCGAACGCCTCGGTATCCAAAAAATAGAAGCAGACGAGATCCTCTTAACCCCTCGCCTGCTCCCGTAAAACCACTGCCGGTTTCATCCGGCCCAGAGAAGATCGCCACCCAATTCAAAAATCCGGACGGGCATTTTGCTCTGCAAAACCCATGCCCAATCGCTGGATCTGTGTTCAGGTCGCTCTTTTCTCTGTTCTGTACACCCAGAATAGCACGTTTTCGTTGACCTGCATAAGCTGACAAGCGTCGATTAATCTGCTTCTTGGGACTTTACTTCTGCAAATGGGAATTAGCGATTGCAATCAACCTTATCCTGCCCGTCCATGCCGTTTTTCAAGCTTCCGGCTTGATCAGGAGGCGGAGCCAGGCGATGACGATCGCGGCGATCAGTTCGATGCCGCACAATACGTAAAAAACATCAAACCGGTTTTTGGAAATCAGCAGGTTGATGCCGATCAGTCCCAGACCGATCAAGGACACGATCAGGACGCGCCCGAAAAAGGTCATGGTCATCAATTCGTAAATGGCGGCCGCCAGGCTGACCTTGCCCTTGGCTGACCGTCTGGACGGTCTGGATTTGCTTCTGGAACGGGTCGAGCCCGATCGACTGTTCTTCCTGGCAGTGGCCATCTGATTCTCCCTCGACTGTCCGGTGCTGCGTGATGGATAACTCCCATTATACCTGATCCGCGCCAAAGTCAAAACAGGCTGGCAAGTTATGGTATATTCAATAAAGCATCTCATTGATCTGGAGGACACCACATGCCACTGGACGGCATTTCGACCCGCTGCCTGACCGCCGAGCTGAATCTGGCCCTGACCGATGCCCGGGTCGACCGGATCCACCAGCCGGACCGGCACGACATCCTGTTCGTGCTGCGACGTCGGCACGAGAACCTGCGCCTGATCGTCTCCGCCAACCCCTCTTCGCCTCGGCTTCACCTGACGACCGAATCCCGGGAAAACCCGGCGATGCCGCCCATGTTCTGCATGCTGCTCCGGAAGCACCTGTTGGGCGCCCGCATCCTGTCCGTGACGACACCCGGCAGCGAACGGATCGTCGAAATCCGCTTCCTGACGCAGAACGAACTGGGCGACAAGGTCGAGAAGTCCCTTGTGGCCGAGCTGATGGGCCGCCACAGCAACATCATTTTCCTGAACCAGGACCGGCGCATCCACGACGCGATCGTCCACGTCGATGCCGCGGTCAGTCGGGTCCGCGAGGTCATGCCGGCCCGGCCCTATGTCGCGCCGCCCGACCAGGGCAAGCGTACCATCGAAGACGCAGCCCCGATGCTGGACGCACTTGATCTGGACAACCGGCCCGATTCGCCGGAAACAGCCCCCCTGCTCGCCTTTTTCCCGGACGCGCTCCAGCTCAAAGGCATTGAAAAAGCCCTGCTTGAACTGATGGCCGGATTTTCCCCGGCCCTTTGCCATGAAATCGCCTTCCAGGCCGGTCTGGACGGCCGCCAATCGCTGAATCGGCTCCGTGCCGACCAGCTTCGCCTCCTGCTCCTGGCCCTGCGGCAGGTCGTCCGCTCGACCCTGAACGGGGCCTTCCGGCCGACCGCTTTTTTCCGCGCTGTAGACGAGACCGTGCCGGTCGACTTCCACGCCTTCGCGCTCAGCGACTTCGCGGTCCGCCGACTCATGCCGAGCCTATCGGACGCAATGGACCTTTATTACCTGGAGCGCAGCCGTCAGAACGCCCTCAACCAGCGCAAAGCCGCGCTCAGCCGCTTAATCTCGCGTCAACTCGACCAGGCCCGCAGACGCCTGATCATCCATCAGACCGATCTCGAGGAGAGCCGCAAGAAGGACGACTATAAACGAAATGGCGACCTGATCCTCGCCTATCTGCACACGATCCGCGAAGGCCAGACAACGCTCTCGCTATCCGGTGAAGAGACCGGCGACGGGGAGCCTTTATCGGTCGAACTCGATCCTTCCCTGAGCCCGTCCCAGAATGCCCAATACGCTTACAAGCTCTATGCCAAGGCGCGTAACCGCGCGGTGATGAGCGAGCGGTTCGTCCAGGAAGACCAGTCCGAGATCGAATGGCTTGAGTCGCTGGAAAGCGCTCTGGCCGCGGCAGAAGAGCCGGCCGACCTGAGCGCGATCCGCGAGGAGCTGGCTGCGGACGGTCCGTCTGCGCGTATGACCGGGTCAAACGAATCGTCTGTCACAGATGATAACGGCCTTGCATGCGGGTCAGGCACCCGGTCAGGCCCACAGAAAGGCTTTGAACCCGGCCGGCCATCCGGCCGCAAGAAATCCCGCGCGAAAACGACGACCGGGAAACGCACCGCCAAGGGCGCCAAAGCCCCTGCTCCCCTGCCGCCTCGCCGTTACGTCAGTTCGGATGGCTTCTCGATCCTGGTGGGGCGGAACAACCTGCAGAACGACCAGCTGACCCTGAAGCAGGCGCACAAAGAAGACACCTGGCTGCATGTGCAGCGGATGCCGGGCACGCATGTGATCATCCAGAACGGGAAAAAGCCGGTGCCGCAACGCACGCTGCTCGAGGCGGCCGAGACCGCGGCATACTTCTCACGCGCGTCGGTGGCTGGCGAGGGCGCCAAGGTCGCGGTGGACTACTGCCCGGCCGGACATGTGAAAAAGCCATCCGGCGCGCGCCCCGGCAAGGTCATCTACGACCGTTACCAGACACTCATCGTCCAGCCGAGGGATCCAAAGCGTCTGCTGCCGAAGCCGCATTCGCCAGATCCCGCCTGATTTTATCTCGAAAAGGCGATTCCTCCAAAGACCGGATGCAGCCGCAGTATTTCTGGCGGTAAAGGCCGTCTTCCCTGGCCAGTTGCTGTCCTTCGCGAAAACGAGGCCGAAAGTCGCGATACAGGAAGACCACGCCATGTCGCCGGGCTGCGGCCTCGCCAATCGTGATCAGCGCTTCGTGGTCCTGATACGGACTGACCAGCAGCGTCGTCGTGAACTGCGGAATGCCGAGCCGGGCCGCCTGCCGGGCCGCGGCGTCAAGCCGGACCGTGTAGCACATGCGGCATCGCTCCGGCGCCTCCATCGACCGCCAGGCCGTCTCGTCATAAGCCTCGTCGACATCGGCCGGCACACCGAGCAATCCAGCCAGTTTCAGCAGATTGTCGCGGCGGCGGTCATGCTCTGCCTGCGGATGGATATTCGGATTATAAAAGAAAAGACGTAGATCAAAGCCCTCGGCCAGCAGATCACGGGCCGGCGCTTCGGCGCAGGGGCCGCAGCAGGCGTGCAGCAGCAGGCTGTTTTCAGGCATCGGCGTCACCTGCCGGATATTCTTTCTGCGACAGCGCTTCGACGGCCTCCAGCGTCAGTTGCAGGTCGGCCTCGCCGCTGTGGGTGTATCCATTGCCCAGGCCCTTGAGATGCTTGTCCTGGCGCTCGGGATAGGGCACGCCGAGGTGGTCGTAGGCGAGCCGGGTGAGCACCCGTCCGCGTGGCGTCTTGGCCAGGTAGCCGAGCTGCATGAGGTAGGGCTCGTAGACATCCTCGATCGTGATCGGGTCCTCGCCGGTGCAGGCGGCCAGGGTGTCCAGGCCGACCGGACCGCCGTCGAACATCTCGATGATGCTGCTGATCATCCGCCGGTCCGTCGCGTCGAGGCCGCGGTGGTCGATATCCAGCGCCCTCAGGCCATACGCGGCGATCGCCGCGTCGATCGTGTTCTTGCCCTGCACCTGGGCAAAATCGCGCATCCGCTTCAGAAGGCGGATCGCGATGCGCGGGGTGCCGCGCGACCGGCCCGCGATCTCTGAAAGGCCGTCCGGGCTGATGCCGATGTTGAGGATCGCTGCGTCCCGCGTCAGGATCTGGCCGATCTCGTCCGGCGCGTACAACTCGAGCCGATGGATCATGCCGAAGCGATCGCGCAAAGGCGCGGTCAGCAGACCGGCCCGCGTCGTGGCGCCGATCAGCGTGAAGCGCGGCAGGTCGAGGCGGATCGAGCGGGCGCTCGGCCCCTTGCCGATCACGATGTCGAGCGCGAAATCCTCGAGCGCCGGGTAGAGGATCTCCTCGACCGACCGGTTCAACCGGTGGATCTCGTCGATGAACAGGACATCGCGGTCACCGAGATTGGTCAGGATCGCCGCCAGGTCACCCGGCTTTTCGATCGCCGGACCGGTCGTGACCTTGAAATTGACCCCCAGTTCGTTGGCGATGATGCCGGCCAATGTCGTCTTGCCCAGCCCCGGCGGACCATATAGCAGCACATGGTCGAGCGCTTCGCCGCGCATGTGCGCCGCCTTGATGAACACCTGCAGATTTTCCTTGACCTTGGCCTGGCCGAAATACTCGCCCCAGCGAGTCGGTCGAAGGGTCGCCTCATCCCGGTCGTCCGGCGTGCGTTCCCGGCTGGTCAGCCGCTGGTTTAAAAAATCGTCGTCTTCAAACATGGTCCTTCATCCTTCAAAGTCAGCGCATCAGTTGGCGAAGCCCGAGCCGGATCAGGCTCTCGAGGCTCTGGCTGCCGTCGTCAACCGCCCGGATCGCCCGCGTGGCCTCGGACGGCGTATAGCCCAGCACAATCAGCGCGCTGATCGCCTCGGACTGGAGCGACTGTGTCGCCGTCGCGCCCTGACTGCCCGCCACCGGCGCGCCGACGGCTTCGGCCGCCTCGACACCCTTGAGCTTGTCCTTCAGTTCGAGAATCAACCGCTCCGCGCCTTTCTTCCCCACACCGCGCACCCGGGTCAGCGCCTTGACATCACCCGTGATCACCGCCAGGGCGAAATCGCCCGGTGACAGGCCGCCGACCATCGCGCTCGCGACCTTGGGGCCGATCCCGGACACCGTGATCAGCAGCTCGAACATCGAACGGTCCTCGGGCGACGGAAAGCCGTACAGGAGGAACTGGTCCTCGCGGACATACAGGTGGGTGTAGACAGTCGTCTCCTTGCCGATCGCGCCGAATCGCTCCAGCAGCTCAGGCGCGGCGTGCACCCGGTAGCCGATCCCGTGATTCTCCACCACCAGGCTGTCAAGCGTCCGGGCGGCAACAGTGCCCTTGATATACGCGTACATTACTGATAGCCTCCTCTGGCCAGTGTCTCGACCCGCGGACCGCAGTGGGCGTGGCAGATCGCCACCGCCAGCGCGTCGGCCGCGTCGTCCGGCCTGGGGACCTCCCTCAGGTTCAAAAGCACCCGCACCATCTGCTGGACCTGGGTCTTGTCCGACTTGCCGTAGCCGGTCACCGCCACCTTCACCTGCATCGGCGTGTACTCGAAAACCGGCAGACCGACCTTGGCCCCCGCCAGGACCGCGACCCCGCGCGCCTGCGCCGTGCCGATGGCCGTCGTCGTGTTGCGGCTGAAGAAAAGCTCCTCCACCGCGACCGCGTCCGGCCGGTGCTCGGCGATGAGGTCATCCAGCGCTTCCGCGATGGAAAGCAGGCGGCTGGGAAACGCCATGCCGGCCGGTGTCGAAACGACGCCATAGTCCAGAAGCCGGATCCGGCCCGCCTGATAATCGATCAGCCCGAAACCGGTGATGGCATAGCCCGGATCGATGCCCAGCACAATCATGTCCCCTACCCCTAACAAAACAATCGTTCTTTTAATCTTATCACAAGCCGGCCGGGTCCGTCATCCCGGTCCGGAAAAATCGCAACTGCATGATCGGAAGCTAAGGCGCGAAGACAAATTCATGCAATGCCTCGACCGTCTGAACCAGGTCGGGCCGGGTCAGCACCACCTGGTCCAGCACCACCGGCCGGAAATAGCCCTCGTCTGGCAAGGCCAGTTGTCGGACCGCGTAATTCCGGGCCTTGTACCCGTCCATCACTAGGTCGAAGATTTCGGACTTGTCCAGATTGGTGGTGATTTTTGAAGATGAGCCAATCAGCAGCCGGATCCGCTGCTGACCCGACAGGGGCGCGATGGCCTCAAGCAGTGCCTTGGTCACCTTTCGCTGCCGATCAAGCCGCTCCGACTCGTCCGCGGTCAGGCGCAGACGGCTCAAAGTGACGGCCAGTTCGCCATCGATCTCATTGACGCCGGTCTGAATCGACCGGTAGGGATAATTTTTCCTCAAATAGAGTTCTTCCTCATCCGACAACTCCAGATCGATTCCTCCGATCCGGTCGACAACCCGCTTAAAAGCCGCCATGTCGACAAGCAGGTAATCGTCGAGCGTGATCCGCAGGTTGTCCTCGATCGTCCGGCACAGCAGCGGTGGTCCGCCCCGGCCATAGGCGTGAGCCAGCATGGACCAGCCCATCCCGGGGATTTCAACGGCCATGTTGCGCATGAACGACGTCAGGCGAACCTCCTTCGCGGTGTGGTGGAACGTCAGCAGCACGATCGCGTCCGGACGGTTCACCGATTCCTCGTCCCACTCCTCAGCCACGATCAGGAGCACCTGGCGCGCCTTGGGATCCACGACGGGTTCTGCCGGCTTCACACCGGCCGCCTCCCGGCTCATCGCGTCGATCAGGCCGGGCGTGTCATCCTGGCCGGTCTTGTCCTCATAAGGCGCGACCGACTGAAGGTCCAGCGAGAGATTGACCGGGTTCCACGGCGCGTCACCGGGGTTGACCTGATGAACCTTCTCCAGAAGATCATCAATGTAGATGACGGTGGAAAGCAGCATTCCAACCAGCAAGCCGGATATGATGATCAGGGCGAGCACGCCGTTTCCGGGCACACGTGGCTGACCAGGGGCTTTCAAGGCCCGTTTTTCCCCATTGGGGCGGGTGTTCAGTCGATTCATCTGAAAAGGGTGTACTCCTCGCTGTTCATCCTATTATCAAAGCCGCTTCACAGCGGATGGCAGACGATGTCGCGCAGAAGGCAGCTGCGTTCGAGCTTTTGCAGGACCCGCATCACCTGGAGGCTGACGTCCATCCTCCGGTGGTTGGGGGACCGCCAGCTCTCGGAAAGCGGCAGCATGATCCCGTCACGGCATTCATGACTGATATCCCAAAGACCATCTTCGTCCGCGCACTCATAGAGCCATTCGCGGGCAAAGTCCAGCCGGTCGATTACCGTGTCGAAATGGGTCAGGACCTCGAGCGCGAGGACATAGCGGCACGCCTCAACGGACGGGTATTTCAACGGCAGGTGAATCATCGGCCGGTTGTTCAGGCCGATGATGCCGCGTGTGTGATGCAGCAGATCGTAGGTCAGTAGCGCCTCGACCGAATGCTCGAGCCGGCCGTCCAGCTGGATGAGGACGAGCTCGGATTCCACCGGCGGGACCGGCAGGTTGTCCGGCACCTCGAGGGCTTCGCACAGTGTCTGGCGGTAACGCTCGGCCTGATAGGTGCCGCTCGTGTAGGCATCGGAGACCGCGCCGGCCAACGCGGCCGCGTAAGGCTCCTGGGCGGGGTGGTTGGACACCAGCTGCCGAAGCATGCCGGATGCCAGGAGTCGGCCGATCGCCGGGTTCATGGACTCATGGACCGTGATGTGGCCATGGATGCAGTCCAGCAAATGCTCGACCAGCGGCTGGAGTTCGGGATCATTCGCGGTCAGGCCGATCTGCTTGGCCCGCACCACGATGTCATCGACCGATTGGAATCGGGCCGGATGCCGGCCGTCCGTCTGGCGGATGCGCCAGTCATCGCGGATCAGATGCTCGGGCAACGGCTCGGCGAGCAGGTCACAAATCTGGCGATACCAGCGGGAACCCGCAATCGCCCTTCTCGCCTCCAGAAGCTCCGGATCATCATCCGGCAGCTTTTTCAAGTCCCTAAGGATCCGGTACCGCGGGATGGGGTCCGCCTTCTGGAAAAGCAGGTTCTGCGTGAGTGCTTCAATCCGGTCCGGCATGGCTCAGTCCTCCTCCGGGACCCGGTCTTCGGTGGCGTTCAGGACACAATCCTCCAGCACACAGAGGTCGAGCGAACGGGCCAGCGTCAAAAAGGCTTCATCGTGCGTCCCCGGCTGGGCCCAGATCAGGCGGATCCCAAGCCCGGCGGCGGCCTTGAGCGTATCCATGCCGCTTTTGGGGCTGATGACCAGGTCCACGACATCGGGCACCTGCGGCAGGGATTCAAGCGATGGGTAGCAGGTCAGTCCATCGACTTGCGCGATTTTCGGATTGACCGGATAGACTGTGTAACCGAGGGACTTCAGCCGCCGGACGATCTTGAAGCCATATTTGTCCGGCTGCGCACGCGCGCCGACCACCGCCCACGTCTTCCGGAAAAGCATCAAGGGCTTCAATGGCTCCTGGACATCGGAACAGGCATGTTCCACTGATTGAATGGGCGACATGATGCGTTCCCTCCCTCGCGTTTTCTTCATTTTACCAAAAAACGCAAGGGCAATGGGAGCATTTTCATCAAATGATCGATTTCATCCGACCCGGGTTGGCTTTTTCGTCAATGAAATCGCGCGCGTACAGCAGGTTGATCTCGTCCAGCATCAGGACGGCCCGTTCGGTGGCCATCTGCCTGAGGATCGCCTCGCGGGCGGTGGGGATGCCGTTCCAGGGCATGCTCAGCTCATCCGCCGGTGTCTGCTCCTTGCGGGCCTTTTCGTAGCGCTCGCGGCCGTAGAAAATCAGGCGGTGGCTGAAGTCCTGGTGGTCGACCAGGTAGAATTGTTCGAACTCCAGCACCAGCGACTGGGCATCGAGCAGCTCGTAGCACAGGATGTTCATCAGCAGGGGCTGGTAGAACAAGTGCTTGCGCTTTTGGTCGCGGATGTGCTGCATCAGGCGGTCGATCAGGGCCCACTGGCGGAAACGCTGACGCACCGGCATCGGCGTCGTCATCCAGACTGGATGGGATTGCTGGGGATTCGGTATGCCGAACCGTTTGAGGACCGTCCGGTTGACCGCTTCATACCTTGGCTCGAGCCGGTGCTCGGTGTAGAGCGCGGACAACAGGTCAGCCTGCTCCATCTGGCCCGACTGGTCCAGGCACCGACCGTAAAGCTCCGGATCGGACGCGGTCCGCTTGGCCGGGCATTGGGTGAAGTAGGCGCGTAGCAGGCAGGTGAAAAACGGGCTTTCGGCCAGGATGGCGTGCTCTAAGAGTTGAGTCGGCAGATGCCAGGAAGCCTTGTTCTGGTGATGCTGCTCCTGCTCCTTGATCCACTCCGCCGCCAACAGCTGCGGCAATTGCTCGTCACAGCCCAGCGCACCCAGGCGTGCCAGCACCCGGTCGCCCTCCCCTTTTATCTGAATAGGCTTGATTAGCCGGGACAGAGCCGAAGCCAGTTCGCGATTGAAAAAATGCTGCTGGTAAAAGGCCCAGCCGGTGCGAAACAGGGATGGCGTCGCCCGCTTTTCCAGGATCGACAGGATTCGCTCGACGATCGTCGTCTGCTGCGTGTCGATGGCCAGCAGCAGGCCGAACAAGTCGTTGAGCTGCCGGCGCGGCAATCGAGCGACCAGCATGGTCCAGTCGTCACCATCGGGCGTCGATTCGATTGTCTCCAGCAACGATTGAAGCCGATCCGCATCCAGCGAGACGGTCATCTCCTCCGGAAGCAGGATCTGGCTTTTCACCTGATGTCGGACATGGATCAGCCGGGATTCAGAAACCTGCAGCATTATATGCAATGCACCTCTTCGTTTTGTGTTTCATCATGATCTGATCTGCGTCGGGTCGGGCCACCTAGGCTTTGCCGATCGGCGCCAGGGCTTCCGGCAGCGCTTCGACCGCGTCACCCAGCTCACTGGCCGCGACGGAGAGGCGCTTGAGGACATCGGCGACGTCCTTGTCGAACGTGGTCAGGGCGTTGCCCAGCTCGGTGCGCACGCCCTCGTTGAAATCGGTCACCGAGGTGCGCAGGGTCGAACTCAGGTTATCGATGTCCATGTTGATCTGCTGGGCAAACAGGCTCATGCTGCGCGACTCCTCGGACATGATCTCGACGAGGTGGCGCAGGTTGCCGGTCAGGGTGTCGTTTTGCTCGTTGATCGCGCCGCGGACATTCTTCACGAGATCTTCCGTGACCTGGGTGAAGCCGAGCGTCAGCTGCTCAATACGGGTCGCCAGTTCATCCGAGAACGTATTGATCTGCGTCGTGAGATCGGAGATCTGCTGCTGGTTGAGCGCGTGCGACTGCTCGATCTGCTCCTGTAGGTCGCGGGCCGTCTTGGCCGAACCGGAGGTGATCCGCTCGAGGTCCTGGCCGAGCTGGGTCATGTTGCCGGACAGGAGCTTGATCGAGTCGGACAGGCCGGATTCGCTGCCTTCGAAAATGGCGCTCATCTTGTCGGCCGATTCGCTCATGATCTGGGTGGAATGGCGAAGATCGGTCAGGTCGCTCATCATGGTCGTCCGGGTCTCGACGAAGGACTGGATGGCTTCCTTCATGCCGGCCTCAACGATGGCCACCTGCTCACGCTGCATCTCGAAGGCATCCTGCACCTTGTCGGCATAGGCCTGGGCCGCGACGAGCACGTCTGCAGAAGCGATCAAGCGCTTGGATACGGGCTCGAGGTACTGGTCGAGATAGCCACCGAGGTTCTTCGCGACATCTTCGGTCAGGCTGTTGATGCTCTGGAGCTGGTAGTCGGCCACCTTCTGCAGGGTCTGGTCCTGTGCTGTCTGCATCTGGGCAATCGCTGCCAGCTGCTGAGCGTGGAACGTCGTGCTCAGCTGCTCCTGCAAGCGGTTGGTCGCCGCATAGAGCGTCTCCTGGCTCTCCTTCAGCGACATGACAAGGCCCGCCTGCTTCTCCTGGAAGGCCGCCATAACCTCGTCCTGGCGCGCCTGCATGGCGGCAGCCAGATCGACCTGATGCGTCTGAATGGCCCGGGTGAGGTCATTGTAACGGGTCTGCAGCGAGCTGGTGAGCTCGTCCTGACGCCGATGCAGCGTATCGGCCAGGCCGGTCTGCTGAGATTGCAGTGACGTGGCGAGTTCGTTCTGGCGGGTCAGGGTCGCCTGAGTGAGATCAGCCTGAAGGGTCTGGAGTGAGCTGGACAGCTCGCTTTGGCCAGTGGTGAGCGTCGCACTGAGCTGCTCCTGTTGCGTCAGCAGCGATCCGGAGATCTCTTCCGTCAGGTTCTTCATCATCTCGTTGATAGCCGTCTGACTGGTGGTCAAGGTGGTGCTCAACTGTTCCTGCTGATGGAGGAGCGAACTGGAGACTTGCTCTGTCAGGCTCTTGACCATCTCGTTGATGGCCTTCTGACTAGTGGTCAAAGTCGTGCCCAACTTCTCCTGCTCGGTGGTCAGCATCGAGCCAAATTGCGTCTGCTGGGTCGTGAGTGTGTCGGTCAGCAACGTGAGCCTCTCAGTCAAAGCGCTGGTCACCTGACTGATCTCGGTCTGGAGGCTGGTCGCCAGTGTCTCTTGGCTGGTCTTGAGATGACCTGTCAGATGATCCTGCTGGGCGGTCACGGTCTTGACCAGCTCATCCTGGCGCGTGGCCAGCGAAGTTGCCAGCGTCTCCTGATGCGTCTGCAGTGCCGTAGCCAAGCTTTCGTGGCGTGTCTGCAAGCTATTGGACAGCTCATCCTGCTTGGTCTGCACGGACGTAAACAACTGCAGCTGGGCGTCATTCAGGCTGGTTAACGCCAGGTTCAGACCACTTTGTATCTGCGACCAGGCCGTGCCATATTGATCAGAGAGTGTCTTCTGGCTCTCCTCGGAGCGACTGAGCAGGCTATTGACCACTTGCTCAAAGCTTGTGGTCATCGACTGCAGTGCAGATTGCTGCTCGTTGCTGAGCGATTGGTAAGATTTTTGTTGCCCATCTGTCAGGGAGTTCAGCGTGCGTTGCTGGTTCTCTGTCAGCATCATCAGGGTCTGCTTCTGCTCATTAGTGATCTGCTCGAGCATCAGCTCCTGGACCTTGCGCAGCTGGGTAAACGACATCTCCTGCTGCTTCAACAGCGTCGAGGTTACGGTTTCGTATTGATTCTTTAAAAACTTGGCACTTTCCTTCTGTTCAAACTCCAAGGCTGCCATGCGATCGCCCAAGGTGTTCATGGCGTTGCGCATCTGCTTTTCCAGCGCGACAGAAAGCATACTGAGCGAATCGGTGCTTTTTTGCAGGGCCGGTCCGATCGTCGCCGTCAGGACGAACTTCAGGGCATTGGTCACCGCCTCGGTGATCTCACCGCCGGCCATCTTATCGACGCGCGTCGCCAACTGTGAAACGGACTGGGTCATGAGCTGGTCGTGATCCACGAAGCGGCTGAGAACGACCGCCGTCTCACCGGCCTGACTGTAAACCGGCACTTTGCGCTCGATGGCAAGCATGAGCCGGCGGTGCAGTTGCTTGAGGTTTTGCTCGATCCTATTGCGCTGATCGCGCAGCAACAGGAAGGACACGATGCCCAGTATCAAGGGGATCAGGGCCATCAGCCGGATAGTCGGATCGAGCTTGATGGCGGATGAATCGACCATCGCCAGAACGAGCAGGACAATCGTTAAAAAGACGCCACTGAATCCGGCAATGAAGGCCGTGGTGGGCTTCAGGGCCTGCTGAACCGGCTTTTCAAAGCTTTCCGGGTACAGAAGTCGAGACTGCGGATCAGGGATCCAATGTCCGCGATACATCGACCGGCTGTCATTTTCCAGAGCAGCCGCCTGCGAAACCAGTTCAGGCAGATGTTTGCGAAAAGCGGATTCGACCGGCTTGAGGTTCTCCAGCTTACAGTCGGAAAGACCATCGACCGTGGTGACCACGGGGGTCCACTTTTGTCTAGCCAGCTTCAAACGACTTTGCTGAATAAAATATATAATGATCGGAAATACCACACAAAAAAGGATCGAAACAGCAGCGGCCATCAGCCACCAGGAGTTGGCGAGATCCAGAAGCATTGGAAGCATGGAAACCCTCCTTCAGGACAAAGGTGTCGGGTCTAGAGGAAAACATGTGGCATACAAGCAAACTACCTGCAGGGCTACTTTGTAGGACTGATCCACGCCGAAGTCAATTCTTATGGATCGGACTTCGTGATCAGAGATACCCTGCGCTTCAATGGAGTGCCAGGAACCCCACATATGGTTTTCATTATACAAGTCCCCTTTTCGGTAGGCAATGTCATGATCCGTCATTTACATCCCCATAAGGCAGGAAATTCTAAAAGGTATTTCTATTGTCATGATCCCGTCACAAATATTTCACATATTTTCGTTTAGATACTTGCAGGCTGAAAAATATGTGACTATAATGTAACTGTAATTGTTTCCATTCTGTTAACAAATTTTTGAAATCATAAAACTTTTAGCAGAATGACCGACACTAAACAGCAGAACCGATTCAAACACGATTCACCAAAACAAACAAAATAAAAAGGAGAAAGAAAATGAAAAAGAGATCCAAAAAAGGCTTCACCCTCATTGAACTGATCGTTGTTATTGCTATTATTGGTATTTTGGCTGCTATTTTGATTCCTCAGTTTACTGGATTCCAGGAGAAGGCAAGAAGCACACAGGCAATTGTTGAGGCAAAACAATTTGCCACTGCAGCAGACGGTTATCTTATTGAGAATTACGATCTTACTACTGCAACATATGCAGATACCGATACAGCTGCTATTAAGGAAATAGCAGGGATAGATGTTGATGGTACTGTTAGCGCTGTTACTATTGTAAACGGACACGTTTATTTTACGTATGCGACAGTTGGAACTACTCCAGTTTATACTGTTGTAAGAAATGCTGCTGATGGCTCTTTTACAGTAACATGGCCATAAATAATGCATTCCGGAAACCTCATAATCAATATAATATTTAATTAGAATCCTGACTTTTGCAGTTTCAAAGCATAAAAGAGCCGCAAGACGCTGGTACACAGCGGTTTGCGGTTCTTCTGCGTCATTTGTATATTATGTATAGTAGCCCTATTTATTTGTCAACGCCGAACGAAAATCTACCATGGGGGGTTCGGACATTTTCTTGGACGGTTTATGGTGCGTCCGGACGACCTTTTCCGACACCTTCGTCCCTTCTTCGGAAAGGAGGAAGTGGATCCTGCGGTATCCGCAGCTGCGGTTGTTTTCGTCAAAGATCTCAACGATACGGGCTTTCAGCGCTTCGTACTTGCTTTCAAGACCCTGCGCCCAGCACTGGTAGTAGCACGGTCACAACCGATTATGCACGGTCGGTACCGAGTACAGAATCGGTATTTATGACGGGACATGTCGTGAAACATAGGATACGCAGTGGCTTGGAAGAATGCAATCGTGAAACAACCGAAAATTAACCCGGTACCACCACGGATATATCGGAAGAACGTTCATTTCGTATCAGACATTCGGGCAAAATTGACCATGGGTTACGGAGACTCGTCTGCATCATGGTGATTTTCTTTATTCAGTTAACTGCTTCTTTTTCCTCAAATAACTAGCCTTAGATTTTCGCCTATTACGTTCCGCTTGACAATCCGGCCTATCGCAGTACTTCTGTGTGCTGCTTTTTCGGATATAGAAATTCCCACAGCCGAGGCACGATAAAACACTCCCTTCTGCGAACTCGCTGTCACTGTCATAATCCATCGGCGAACCTTCGGTACCGAGTACAGAATCGGCAATTGTGAAGAGGCATGGCGTGAAACATTGGATGTAAAGTGGCTTTGATGAACGAAATCGTGAAACAACCGAAAAATAACCCGGTACCATTACGGAAATAGCGGAAGAGCATTCTTGTTAGGATTGGCTATTCCAGCGAAATTTATTATGGGCTCCAGAGATCCGTCTGCACATCATCGGTACACAGTGGACATGTCTTTCGAGACAGCAGCCAGGCATTTGCTCGCCCAGCTTAATCTAACTGTAGCTGGGCGACAACTTCTCCGTCCTCAATCTCGCCGGTCTCCTTGAAGCCGAAGGATACATACAGTGCTTTTGCTACTGCGTTTTCAGGTTCATACGACAAGACAACCTTTTTCGCCTGACCGTAGGGATACGATTTGATGTAGTCCAGCACCTTCGACATAGCCGCTTTGCCAAACCCCTTCCCTTGATGTTGCTTGTCAATCATGAATCTCCAGATCGTGTAAATTTCCGACTCGTCTGGTTTGTCTGCATCATATTCAAAATAGGCAAGCATGACGAATCCGACCATCGTATCGTCGTCATAGATGGCGAATGGCATTGGAACACACAGCTGATTTTCATGAGCTACCCAAGCTTGTGCAAGGCTTTTGACATTGGTAGCCACAAAGCCTTTTTGCTCGTCTTTGATTTGTAGGCCGATGCACTCCCTGAAATTCTCTTCTGTGATCTTTTTTAACTCAATCATATGTCCTCCGCTTTCATCAAACTGATCTGGTTTTGTGCTGAACCAATAGCATTTCTAATATGCTGTTTTCCTAATAGGCATCCAGCCATTAACAACCATTCGGTCAGAATATTCAATACCAGCGCAGTATGAGCCATTCAATCGATCAGTGCCATCTGAATTGCTACTTTCCTTATATTGTTACTTGCTTAATCTCATTTATATAACCAGTTGCTTCTTTTTTCTCAAATAACTAGCCTTTGATTTTCTCCTGTTACGTTCCGCCTGACAATCCGGCCTATCGCAATATTTCTGAGTGCTGCTTTTACGGATATAGAAATTTCCACAGCTAAGGCAAGATAAAATGCTCCCTTCAGCGAACTCGCTGTCACTGTCATAATCCATTGGCGGAGCATCGTCCGCAACCATTCGGGATAGTGTGTACCAACAAATATCAAACACAGACTGCACATCAGCAGCATAAACGACTCTCTTGGTTCGCGGGTTGGCTTTCAGCTTCATGTGGAATTCCGGGAACAGAGACAATAGAAGGTTCTGTAAATCAGCATAATCAGCAAGGACATTTTCTCTATACGGTTTCTGTGTGTCAGAATCTTCCTTTCCAGATTCTGCTCCCTCCGCTTCTGATGATCTGACTCGATACTTCTCAAAAAATGGGAACCCGTCATAAAACCGGCCTTCGTAATAAAGATCTCTTGCGAACTGATCGTTACCGCGCCGCAATTCATCAAGCGCATAATAAAAAGCAAACGTGTGGTACACGTTCGATAGCTCGCGAACATAATCATTGATTTCAAATATTCCGTCCTTTTCGACCATGAATCCAAACTGTGCAATGTCAAAATCAGATTCGGACAGCATGTCATATAGATAGTCTATGCGATAGGGATGCGTGTTCTCTTCACACCAATCGGCAATCAGCTTTATATATGATCCTTTATAATCAGGGTCGTTAATTTTTAAGAACAGATTACATAGACTCACCAGCAGTTTTTTCCCGGTGAGTGCGTAATCTGTTTTTTTTATGGGTTCACACCCTGGGGAACAAACGGGTTTTAGTATTTGCACACCGTTTTCAGTATCCAAGACATACTCCGGGAATCTGACAGTGTGATAGATCATCTCCCCTACCCCGCCAATCTCCGCAAAGCCAAAAACATCCACATGAAGTTCCGGCATATGTCGCCCGCCTTTTCTTACCATTCATCTTACCGACGAATCTTTGTACTCGGTAACATTCTACAGCATAATAGGGACATACACAAGACAACGCAGTGAAACTGCAAGGAGGTGATGGCTACGAAAAAAGCCACAACTGAATACCTTAGCCGCGAGAGATATCCCGCAGCCGGAACGCGATGACGGAGAGATCCCGAGCGAGTGGCCAAAGGAAACACGCACGGGCAGATGTCACGCAAGGCACTGACTCAGGAACGGTAGCGGCTAAGTGCAGAACCCAAGAAATCTTTAGAAAGGAAGAGATGAATGGAAAAAATCACGATCAGTGTCCAGGAATTGGCTGAACAGATGGGCATCAGCTTACCCAAGGCGTATGAACTCACCAGAACGGTCGGTTTTCCCGTGATCCGGGTCGGCACAAGAGTATTGATCCCCTTGGCAGAGTTTCGGCGCTGGCTTGCCGACCACTCGAGCCATCATCAGGGCGGCTAGGTTGTCTGGCGAAAGAGAGGTGGTGAGATGACACCATACGACAACCTGCCGCACAAGCTTAAAGGCCTGAATCGGTTCTGCTGCTGGCGATATGAGCAAAGGGATGGCCGCAAGACGAAAGTACCCTATGATCCGGTTACCGGCAGACGGGCAAAATCGGATGACCCAAGTACATTTCAGGACTATTCCACAGCGGTTGCCGCAGTCAGCAATTACAATGGGATCGGCTTTCTGGTCGGTGATCAGGTATGTGCGATTGACCTTGATGATTGCTTTGAGGAAGATGACAGCCTCAAGCCGGTGGTCGCAGCTGTGGTCGATTCTTTCAACGGCAGCTACATGGAACGCAGTCCATCGAGCAAAGGGTTGCGGATTATCTTCACGGCGACCGGCTTCGTATTCGATAAGGCTAAGTATTATATCAACAATCGAAAATACGGACTGGAAGTGTATGTGGCAGGCGCTACCAACCGTTTCGTCACCCTGACAGGCAATGTCTACCGTGATGGAGATGTGATTGATCAAGCCGAAGCGCTGCAAATCATACTGGATAAGTTCATGACGCGGCCAGCTACCACGGCAAAACCGGCAGTTGCCACACAAGGGCAATCGTACCTGTCGGATGAATCGGTCATCGAGAAAGCCTCTATAGCCCTGCGCAGCGAGAAATTCAAAGCACTGTGGCATGGAGACACTGCCGGTTATGCATCACCCAGTGAGGCGGATCTGGCCCTGTGCTCGACGCTGACATTCTACTGCAGTGGTGATACCGCCCAAGTAGATCGGCTGTTTCGGAAAAGCGGTCTGTACCGGGAAAAGTGGGATCGGCCACAGTCAGGCAGCACCTACGGAGCGCTGACTATCCAGAAAGCCCTGTCGGGCATGACAGCGTTCTATCAGCCAGGAGGCAAACGATCACAGCCGGAGGATGATTTCCTGCCCAGAACAATCACGCTGGCGGACGAGCACCCGGAGAAAAATGACCGCTATCCCTGGACAGACATCGGGGCGAGCCGATTGTTTGCCGAATATTTCAGATCGGTGGCACGGTACGTTCCTGAGCGAAAAACATGGCACTGCTATGAGCGTGGTGTTTGGATTCCAGATGTTGGCAACTTGAAAACAATGGAGCTGTGCAAATCACTGGCCGATGAGCTCCTGCGCTATGCCCTAGGAATCCATGACGAGCGACTGAGAAAGGATTACATTGATTTTTGCCTAAAATGGCAGCTACGCCGCTTCAGGGAGACGGTCCTGAAAGATGCCCAGAGCGTTTACCCGATCCCGATGGCCGAGTTTGATCAAGACCCACTCGTATTCAACTGTGCAAACGGAACGCTGTTTCTCAAGACCATGGAGTTTCGACCGCACAGCAGCGAGGACAAACTAACGAAGATCTCCAATGTGAACTATCTGCCTGACCTTCGGAGCGAGCGCTGGAACGCATTCATTCATGAAATCATGAACGGTGACAACGGCAAAGCCCGATTCCTTCAGAAGAGTTTCGGGTATGGCATGAGCGGTGACACTCAGTATGAATGCCTGTTTGTCCTTTTCGGTAAATCGACCAGGAACGGCAAAGGCACCCTCTGTGAAAGTGTCCTTAGGGCGCTGGGCAGCTACGGCTGTACCGCCAGGCCGGAAACGATCAGCTTGAAGGTGAACAGCAATAGCGCCAATCCCAGCGAGGATATCGCCCGTCTGGCCGGTGTGCGCTTCGCGAATATCTCGGAACCGAGCAAGGGCCTCGTGCTGAATGCCGCACAGGTGAAGAGCATGACCGGCGGGGATAGCATCAATGCCCGATTCCTGCATGAGAACTCATTTGATTTCTCGCCACAGTTCAAACTTTACATCAATACCAACTATCTCCCGGTCATCAACGACATGACCCTGTTTTCCAGCGGCCGTGTGGTGATCATCCCGTTCGAGCGGCATTTTGATGAAACGGAGCAGGATAAAACTCTCAAGCGTGAGTTCGCCAAGCCCAAAAACCAGAGCGCCATTCTCAACTGGCTGGTCGAAGGCTATAGGATGCTGGTTGCGGAAGGATTATCACAACCGGAGGCGGTCAAGGCAGCTACGGACGAGTACCGTCATGACAGCGACAAGCTCGCCCTGTTCTTTGAAGACGAGCTGGAGGAAAGCCCGAACAGTGAAGTACGGACATCGGATGTCTATACCCGGTACCAGCACTGGTGCAGCGCCAACGGCAGCTATGCCGAGAACGCCAGAAACTTCAAGCAGGCGCTGTCAGCAATAGCCCGGGTGGAACGCAAAAGGCCGAGAACCGGCGGAGGGTCGACCACACTGCTGATTGGCTACAAGCTGGTCAGCGAGACTGATTTCCTTGGTTGAATGCATCTTGTAGCAGGTTGTAGCAGGTAAAAAGGGTGGTTTCAAAATACGCTCTCGTAAGGAGACTTTATGTTTTACCTGCTACATCCTGCTACAAGGTCCGAAAACCACTGGGAATAAAGGCTTTGCGGCGTGTGGTCATCATGGCCAGTGAAATCGGCTTTTCGTAGTTTAGCAAAATCCATTGTTCAAGCAATCGTTTCAGAGTACGAACAATCTCAATACAAAAAAGAGTGTGTTAATGAAAGCACAAATCGAAATTGACCAGCTGCATCCTATCCCAGACAGCCACTATGTTCTGACACCCTTTGATTCGGAAGAAAAAATGGAATGGAAGGAACTCAGCGCGGACGACCGACATCGCTTCTTCATTGCCGACTGTGGTGATGAGACCTTGCTGTACTGCGTCCTGCCAAGCGGCAACGGATTCATCGACACCCAAAGCAAGCTGATCGAGAAAATGTTCTGCCCTCAATGTGACCGCCAGATGCCGCCGAGGATGTACTGTGATGGCCCGCTTGATCCATCAGAGTACATGTGCAACTGCGGCATGATCGTTGATCTAGAGTATGACTGATGTAGTGGCCCTAGGGGCGGTCAGAATCTCCACAACCTGTTTACTGGTGAACGGTTGGTGGGTCACGCGCGAAAAATCGCAGAATCAAACGGGTGATTAACCCCAGGACAGAAAGGATGAGTAGAATGGCAAATTTTATCACAAAATTCCCCGACACGGACGAGCGTGGTGCGTACAAAACCGTTATGGAATTGCCTAGAAACGGCAGGATCATAAAAGCCGTTATTCGTGCGGCAGACGACAGCGGATCTGCCTATCTGTGGCAGGTGGCGAGTCGTTTCAGTGATGTCTATTTCAGGACTCTAACCGAAGCCAAGGCCTATTGCAAAGAGCATGGCTGGCTGCAAGCCAAAAACTAAACAATCCAAATTTCAAAATTATGAGGAGGAAAATACATGATTACATCTACCAATTACAATCGGTCTTTCTGGAACGCCATGCGTGGCAAGGCAGTCGCGGCCAGCGAACTGAATGAGGGATCGGACGGGTATGGCTCGTTCTTCCTGCCAGACGATTTCCGAGCGAAATTCAACTCAGCACTGGCAAAGGACAACGTGTTCCGAAGGCTAGCCACCAGTATCCAGATGTCATCTCCTGAAGGAACGATCCATGCGGTCACTTCAACCGGAACGGCGGCCTGGACACCTGAAAATACAGCCATTCCGGAAAGTGCAGACACCTTTACCCAGTTTCCAGTCACATCGTACAAACTGGCTAGCCTGATCCGGCTGAAAGAATCGTTCGTCAACGACATGAGTTTCGATCTCGAAAAGTATCTGCTCGACGAGTTCGCTCGCCGGTTCGGACGGTCTGAAGAGGACGCTTTTATCAACGGTGATGGTACCGATCGGCCTGTCGGGATTCTCAGCTCAGGCGAACTGAGCGTCACAACCGCTAGCGCAGCTACTATTGCTTTTGACGAGGTGATCAAGCTGTACTTCTCGCTGAAGCCGGAGCATCGGAAAAAAGCCGTGTTCCTGATGCACGACGAGACGGCCTTGATGCTTCAGACACTAAAGGACAACGCCGGGAATTACCTGTGGAATGCCGCCAACGATACGATCTTCGGCAAGCCAGTCATCACGTCCTTCCATATGCCAACAGTCGCTGCCGGGGCAACGCCCATTGCGTTCGGAGATCTTTCCTACTACTGGATCATGGAGCGCCAACGGTTGACAGTCAAGCGTCTGAGGGAACTGTACGTTCTGGCCGGTCAGATCGGCTTTTCCGCCTTTGAGAGGCTGGATGGCAAGCTGATCCTGCCGGAGGCTGTGAAGATATTGCAAATCAAAGCCTAGTCATCCATCCGGGTACCGGGTCAATTTCTGGCTCGGTACCCACCTCTCTCTTCCTCACTGAATAAGGAAACAGGTACATTGATCGGAGCAGCTTATGTGAAATCTTTAGAATAGAGCCGCTCTGGTTCGCCTCCTGTATAGGAAAAAATGCCGGTCGCATTTCTAGATTCGCAGTCTTATCGGATGAAATCATTGTTGGAATTATACCCATATATATCGACTATAAAGCCCTTTATTGCTTGATATGAGGGCCTCATAGAACCATCATAGACTACCTGAAAATGATGCCGGCGGGAACTTAATGGGCCGGAAAATCGATCAAGAGGAGGAAACCATATGCTATTCAACGAAGCCGCAAACAGACTATTTGAGTACATGAGAAGCCTTGACAGGAGTCCTATCACTATTGATATTTACAAAAGGGATTTGGCCACAATCAGGAAATTTCTTGAGACAAGAATGAACGGTCAGGTTTACATTGAAGATGTGACACAGGATGATTTGGATGCCTTTATGCTGTATTCAAAGGAAGTCAGGAAGCATTCACCAAACACAAGAAGTCATTACTTCTATGTGTTAAGAACCCTTTATGCTTTTGCATATAAAAGAGAATTGGTAGGCCGGAACATTGCGATTACCATGGATTTCATGAGGATGCCGAAAAAGGAAAGGGTGTACTTGACTGAATCTGAAGTTGATATGGTCGTCAAAAAAATTGAGATTCCCCTTATCAAACTGATGGCTATTTTTCTGTTCAATACAGGTCTTAGAATATCCGAATGCCAAAACCTGAAAATCGACGATGTTGACCTCGAAAATAGAATCATCCATGTGGTTCAAGGGAAAGGCCGCAAAGACAGGTGCGTTCCCGTGAACGACAGACTTCATGCTCTTCTTGTGGACTACAGGGATAACTGGAGGGATGCGTACCGATCCGATTACTTCTTTGCCACGACACGTACTGGGAAAACATCCTACCCGCATGTCAACTCTACCATCCATAACGCTGCCAAAAAAGCTGGACTAAAGAAGCCAGTTTCCTGTCACATACTACGCCACTCGTTTGCTTCGGCATTGGTCAGCAAGAATGTAAACCTGGTTCAGATCCAAAAGCTGCTCGGGCATGAGAGTTTGGCAGTTACCTCGATATACACACACACCAACATTCAGGACCTGTCACGGGCCGTGAATGCGCTCAATTGAATTTAAGGAGGACCGATACGATGGCATTAGTAGAGTGTAAGGAGCCTGTATTCGACAGGAAAGTTGATCAGGTTTTGGAATTACTCGAAGAAGGAGTGGACCGCGCATCGATAGCAGACAAGCTGGGGTATACGAATCCGATGTCGCTTGATAACTATATGAGGAGGCGGAATTTCTCGTGGGACTCAAGGCAGCAGAATTTCGTCCCTGCTCTTGAACGGTATTCAGGCAAAGGTAGAGATAATCCACTTCTCTTGCGAGGGATCTCGAAAGTAGAATTGATCCTCAACCTTTTTGAGCAGGGTGAATCTGATGCAAAAGACATCGCAAAGCAAGTGGGCATCGACAACCACACAGATCTTGCCAACTACATGAAAGAAAAAGGATACGCCTGGAATCCTGAACAAGGAAATTATATCAAGGTAACCAGCGATAAAATGCCGAACATGAATACTGTTGCGGGTCTTGGTCAAATGGCCGCCAACTCATCTTTGGCTGATGTTCTGGACAAAATCATCCCGCTCATTCAAGGGATTCAAACAACCAGTGTTGGATCAAACGATGTTGTGAAACCGGTTGAATCCTCAAATTCACTGCCAAGATACAACATCAAGGGAAAATATGGGAATAAAGCAATGCGTATGGCGAATGCATTGGATGACCTAACAATCGTCTACAGTCGAGAACGGAAAATTCCCCAAAGAGAGATCATGGAAATAGCCTTGATTGAGTTCTTTCAAAAGTATGGGTATGCCGAAAGGATCGATGATATCCTGTGTGGCTGAGTGTGCAGTCGCATTTTTTATTCTCAACATAACAGCTGGTCATTTGTTCCCAAAATTAATGTTCCATATCATCCTCTTTCATCCGTGATTAGCATTACACGCTTTTTGCCTATTGGATCGTCCTTCTGGGCGCCAGAACTAATTAGGTTTATATGTTTTAGTTAAATTGATGAAGAGTGTCTGCTTAGTTTGATCGGTTTCTACTGACCCCTGTTTCCGGCATCAGTGCCACGGCAGGTTTGGATATATGTACTCCAAAATCTAGCAACGATTATATATAATGCTTAAAACAAAACCGGCAGTTGTTGCTGGTACCGTTTCTCCGATGGCAGGACTGACCGTTATGTCGAAAGGAGAAGTGGGTCTTCCCTGTTGTAATGATCGATTCTGAATTATGCTCATTTAATCGTTGAATTGGTGAGGTATAATAGGCTAGAATGACTCATAGTTATTTCATAGTTTTTGACACCATTCACCCACTAGAACATTCCTATCACAATCATATGTATATGTTTATATTATTATAATTATGTCTATAAACGCCTTATTAATAGGCATTTTCTGTTTTATATGTATTAATATTTTAATACTTTATGCGGCTTCACCCTGATTGAACTGATTGTTGTTATCGCGATTATTGGTATTTTGGCTGCTATTTTGATTCCTCAGTTTACTGGATTCCAGGCAAAGGCAAGAAGTTCTCAAGCTCTTGTTGAAGCGAAACAGGCTGCAACTGCTTTAGACGGATTAATTGCAGAAGATGCGGCCACGATTGATGCAGCTGCAGTTGCAAAAATTGCTGGTGTTCCCGCGGCTAATATTACAGCTGTTAATGGTACTACTGGAGCTCTAACTTATTCTCTTACGTTAACAGTAGGTGGTAATGCTGTAACTTATACTGTAACAAGGAATGGGCGTGACCATGCAACTGCTCCTGGGGAATTTTCCGTAGCTTATTAACCGGTTGTTAAATCTAATTTTTTAAAAGCTATTACACAAATAAATTGTACCCTGTAGGTTTGACACTTAATGAGTCGTCATATCTACAGGGTCATTTTTTAATTTTTTAAAATAACGTGGTACCGTCAAGGATTGGACCTGTTGACAAAGTACTCAAAATTAAACGATTGCACTTGCCGCCCGAATTCTTTCAGGATCTGTCAGTCTGCCAGCTTGAATTTGCACACCATCGGTACCGGGTATAGATTCGGCAATTGTGAAGAGGCATGGCGTGAAACATTTGCTGTAACGTGGCTTAGATGAATGAAATCGTGAAACATCCGATAAATTACCCGGTACCATTGTGGAAATAACGGAAGGACGTTTATTTCGTATCAACAATACCGGCGAAAATGAACATGTGTTGCGGAGACTCGTATTCATCTCATGGTAATTTCTTTCTAAGCCAACTGTTTCTTCTTCCTCAAATAACTAGCCTTAGATTTTCGCCTGTTGCGTTCCGCCTGACAATCCGGCCTATCACAGTATTTCTGTGTGCTGCTTTTACGGATATAGAAATCCCCACAGCCGAGACACGATAAAATACTCCCTTCAGCGAACTCGCTGTCACTGTCATAATCCATCGGCGGAGCATCGTCCGCGACCATACGGGATAACGTGTACCAGCAAATGTCGAACACAGACTGCACATCGGCAGCATAAACGACTCTCTTGGTTCGCGGGTTGGCTTTCAGCTTCATGTTAAATTCCGGGAATAAGGATAATAGAAGATTCTGCAGATCAGTAAAATCATCAAGCACGTGTTTGATGAACGGTTTTTGTGTGTCGGTGTCGTTCTTTCCAGGTTCTGCTCCCCTCTCTTCTGATGATCTGACTCGATACTTCTCTAAAAATGGGAACCCGTCATAAAATTGGCCTTCGTAATAAAGATCTCGTGCGTACTGATCATTACCGCGCCGCAGTTCATCCAGCGCATAATAAAAAGCAAACGTGTGGTACACGTTCGAAAGGTCATGGATAAACTCGTCGATTTCAAATATTCCGTCCTTTTCGACCATGAATCCTAATTGTTCAATGTCAAAATCAGTTATGGACATCAAATCATATAGGTCGTCTATGCGATAGGGATGCGTGTTCTCTTTACACCAATCGGCAATCAGCTTTATATATGATCCTTGATAATCAGGGTCGTTAATTTTCTTGAACAGATTACATAGACTCACCAGCAGCTTTTTCCCGGTGAGTGCGTAATCTGTTTTTTTTATGGGCTCACACCCCGGGGAACATACGGGTTTCAGTATTTGCACACCGTTTTCAGTATCCAAGACATACTCCGGGAATCTGACGGTATGGTAAATCATCTCCCCTACACCGCCTATCTCCGCAAAGCCAATTACGTCCACATGAAGTTCCGGCATATGTCGCCCGCCTATTCTTACCGTTCATCTTACCGTCGAAACTTTGTACTCGGTAACATTCTACAGCATAATGGGATCATACACAAGACAACGCAGTGAAACTGCAAGGAGGCGATGGCAACGGAAAAAGCCACAACTGAATAGCTTAGCCGCGAGAGATATCCCGCAGCCGGTACGCGATGACGGAGTGATCACGAGCGAATGGCAATGGGAAACACGCACGGGCAGATGTCACGCAAGGCACTGACTCAGGAACGGTACCGGCTAAGTGCGAATCCAAAATCAACATGAAAGGATGAGGACAATGGAGAAAATCACGATAAGTGTTCAAGAACTGGCTGAACAGATGGGCATCAGCTTGCCCAAAGCATACGAACTGACCAAGACCACCGGCTTTCCGGTGATCCGGGTCGGAACAAGAGTCCTGATCCCGTTGGCAGAGTTTCGGCGCTGGCTTGCCGACCACTCGAGCCATCATCAGGGCGGCTAGGTTGTCTGGCGAAAGAGAGGTGGTGAGATGACACCATACGACAACCTGCCGCACAAGCTTAAAGGCCTGAATCGGTTCTGCTGCTGGCGATATGAGCAAAGGGATGGCCGCAAGACGAAAGTACCCTATGATCCGGTTACCGGCAGACGGGCAAAATCGGATGACCCAAGTACATTTCAGGACTATTCCACAGCGGTTGCCGCAGTCAGCAATTACAATGGGATCGGCTTTCTGGTCGGTGATCAGGTATGTGCGATTGACCTTGATGATTGCTTTGAGGAAGATGACAGCCTCAAGCCGGTGGTCGCAGCTGTGGTCGATTCTTTCAACGGCAGCTACATGGAACGCAGTCCATCGAGCAAAGGGTTGCGGATTATCTTCACGGCGACCGGCTTCGTATTCGATAAGGCTAAGTATTATATCAACAATCGAAAATACGGACTGGAAGTGTATGTGGCAGGCGCTACCAACCGTTTCGTCACCCTGACAGGCAATGTCTACCGTGATGGAGATGTGATTGATCAAGCCGAAGCGCTGCAAATCATACTGGATAAGTTCATGACGCGGCCAGCTACCACGGCAAAACCGGCAGTTGCCACACAAGGGCAATCGTACCTGTCGGATGAATCGGTCATCGAGAAAGCCTCTATAGCCCTGCGCAGCGAGAAATTCAAAGCACTGTGGCATGGAGACACTGCCGGTTATGCATCACCCAGTGAGGCGGATCTGGCCCTGTGCTCGACGCTGACATTCTACTGCAGTGGTGATACCGCCCAAGTAGATCGGCTGTTTCGGAAAAGCGGTCTGTACCGGGAAAAGTGGGATCGGCCACAGTCAGGCAGCACCTACGGAGCGCTGACTATCCAGAAAGCCCTGTCGGGCATGACAGCGTTCTATCAGCCAGGAGGCAAACGATCACAGCCGGAGGATGATTTCCTGCCCAGAACAATCACGCTGGCGGACGAGCACCCGGAGAAAAATGACCGCTATCCCTGGACAGACATCGGGGCGAGCCGATTGTTTGCCGAATATTTCAGATCGGTGGCACGGTACGTTCCTGAGCGAAAAACATGGCACTGCTATGAGCGTGGTGTTTGGATTCCAGATGTTGGCAACTTGAAAACAATGGAGCTGTGCAAATCACTGGCCGATGAGCTCCTGCGCTATGCCCTAGGAATCCATGACGAGCGACTGAGAAAGGATTACATTGATTTTTGCCTAAAATGGCAGCTACGCCGCTTCAGGGAGACGGTCCTGAAAGATGCCCAGAGCGTTTACCCGATCCCGATGGCCGAGTTTGATCAAGACCCACTCGTATTCAACTGTGCAAACGGAACGCTGTTTCTCAAGACCATGGAGTTTCGACCGCACAGCAGCGAGGACAAACTAACGAAGATCTCCAATGTGAACTATCTGCCTGACCTTCGGAGCGAGCGCTGGAACGCATTCATTCATGAAATCATGAACGGTGACAACGGCAAAGCCCGATTCCTTCAGAAGAGTTTCGGGTATGGCATGAGCGGTGACACTCAGTATGAATGCCTGTTTGTCCTTTTCGGTAAATCGACCAGGAACGGCAAAGGCACCCTCTGTGAAAGTGTCCTTAGGGCGCTGGGCAGCTACGGCTGTACCGCCAGGCCGGAAACGATCAGCTTGAAGGTGAACAGCAATAGCGCCAATCCCAGCGAGGATATCGCCCGTCTGGCCGGTGTGCGCTTCGCGAATATCTCGGAACCGAGCAAGGGCCTCGTGCTGAATGCCGCACAGGTGAAGAGCATGACCGGCGGGGATAGCATCAATGCCCGATTCCTGCATGAGAACTCATTTGATTTCTCGCCACAGTTCAAACTTTACATCAATACCAACTATCTCCCGGTCATCAACGACATGACCCTGTTTTCCAGCGGCCGTGTGGTGATCATCCCGTTCGAGCGGCATTTTGATGAAACGGAGCAGGATAAAACTCTCAAGCGTGAGTTCGCCAAGCCCAAAAACCAGAGCGCCATTCTCAACTGGCTGGTCGAAGGCTATAGGATGCTGGTTGCGGAAGGATTATCACAACCGGAGGCGGTCAAGGCAGCTACGGACGAGTACCGTCATGACAGCGACAAGCTCGCCCTGTTCTTTGAAGACGAGCTGGAGGAAAGCCCGAACAGTGAAGTACGGACATCGGATGTCTATACCCGGTACCAGCACTGGTGCAGCGCCAACGGCAGCTATGCCGAGAACGCCAGAAACTTCAAGCAGGCGCTGTCAGCAATAGCCCGGGTGGAACGCAAAAGGCCGAGAACCGGCGGAGGGTCGACCACACTGCTGATTGGCTACAAGCTGGTCAGCGAGACTGATTTCCTTGGTTGAATGCATCTTGTAGCAGGTTGTAGCAGGTAAAAAGGGTGGTTTCAAAATACGCTCTCGTAAGGAGACTTTATGTTTTACCTGCTACATCCTGCTACAAGGTCCGAAAACCACTGGGAATAAAGGCTTTGCGGCGTGTGGTCATCATGGCCAGTGAAATCGGCTTTTCGTAGTTTAGCAAAATCCATTGTTCAAGCAATCGTTTCAGAGTACGAACAATCTCAATACAAAAAAGAGTGTGTTAATGAAAGCACAAATCGAAATTGACCAGCTGCATCCTATCCCAGACAGCCACTATGTTCTGACACCCTTTGATTCGGAAGAAAAAATGGAATGGAAGGAACTCAGCGCGGACGACCGACATCGCTTCTTCATTGCCGACTGTGGTGATGAGACCTTGCTGTACTGCGTCCTGCCAAGCGGCAACGGATTCATCGACACCCAAAGCAAGCTGATCGAGAAAATGTTCTGCCCTCAATGTGACCGCCAGATGCCGCCGAGGATGTACTGTGATGGCCCGCTTGATCCATCAGAGTACATGTGCAACTGCGGCATGATCGTTGATCTAGAGTATGACTGATGTAGTGGCCCTAGGGGCGGTCAGAATCTCCACAACCTGTTTACTGGTGAACGGTTGGTGGGTCACGCGCGAAAAATCGCAGAATCAAACGGGTGATTAACCCCAGGACAGAAAGGATGAGTAGAATGGCAAATTTTATCACAAAATTCCCCGACACGGACGAGCGTGGTGCGTACAAAACCGTTATGGAATTGCCTAGAAACGGCAGGATCATAAAAGCCGTTATTCGTGCGGCAGACGACAGCGGATCTGCCTATCTGTGGCAGGTGGCGAGTCGTTTCAGTGATGTCTATTTCAGGACTCTAACCGAAGCCAAGGCCTATTGCAAAGAGCATGGCTGGCTGCAAGCCAAAAACTAAACAATCCAAATTTCAAAATTATGAGGAGGAAAATACATGATTACATCTACCAATTACAATCGGTCTTTCTGGAACGCCATGCGTGGCAAGGCAGTCGCGGCCAGCGAACTGAATGAGGGATCGGACGGGTATGGCTCGTTCTTCCTGCCAGACGATTTCCGAGCGAAATTCAACTCAGCACTGGCAAAGGACAACGTGTTCCGAAGGCTAGCCACCAGTATCCAGATGTCATCTCCTGAAGGAACGATCCATGCGGTCACTTCAACCGGAACGGCGGCCTGGACACCTGAAAATACAGCCATTCCGGAAAGTGCAGACACCTTTACCCAGTTTCCAGTCACATCGTACAAACTGGCTAGCCTGATCCGGCTGAAAGAATCGTTCGTCAACGACATGAGTTTCGATCTCGAAAAGTATCTGCTCGACGAGTTCGCTCGCCGGTTCGGACGGTCTGAAGAGGACGCTTTTATCAACGGTGATGGTACCGATCGGCCTGTCGGGATTCTCAGCTCAGGCGAACTGAGCGTCACAACCGCTAGCGCAGCTACTATTGCTTTTGACGAGGTGATCAAGCTGTACTTCTCGCTGAAGCCGGAGCATCGGAAAAAAGCCGTGTTCCTGATGCACGACGAGACGGCCTTGATGCTTCAGACACTAAAGGACAACGCCGGGAATTACCTGTGGAATGCCGCCAACGATACGATCTTCGGCAAGCCAGTCATCACGTCCTTCCATATGCCAACAGTCGCTGCCGGGGCAACGCCCATTGCGTTCGGAGATCTTTCCTACTACTGGATCATGGAGCGCCAACGGTTGACAGTCAAGCGTCTGAGGGAACTGTACGTTCTGGCCGGTCAGATCGGCTTTTCCGCCTTTGAGAGGCTGGATGGCAAGCTGATCCTGCCGGAGGCTGTGAAGATATTGCAAATCAAAGCCTAGTCATCCATCCGGGTACCGGGTCAATTTCTGGCTCGGTACCCACCTCTCTCTTCCTCACTGAATAAGGAAACAGGTACATTGATCGGAGCAGCTTATGTGAAATCTTTAGAATAGAGCCGCTCTGGTTCGCCTCCTGTATAGGAAAAAATGCCGGTCGCATTTCTAGATTCGCAGTCTTATCGGATGAAATCATTGTTGGAATTATACCCATATATATCGACTATAAAGCCCTTTATTGCTTGATATGAGGGCCTCATAGAACCATCATAGACTACCTGAAAATGATGCCGGCGGGAACTTAATGGGCCGGAAAATCGATCAAGAGGAGGAAACCATATGCTATTCAACGAAGCCGCAAACAGACTATTTGAGTACATGAGAAGCCTTGACAGGAGTCCTATCACTATTGATATTTACAAAAGGGATTTGGCCACAATCAGGAAATTTCTTGAGACAAGAATGAACGGTCAGGTTTACATTGAAGATGTGACACAGGATGATTTGGATGCCTTTATGCTGTATTCAAAGGAAGTCAGGAAGCATTCACCAAACACAAGAAGTCATTACTTCTATGTGTTAAGAACCCTTTATGCTTTTGCATATAAAAGAGAATTGGTAGGCCGGAACATTGCGATTACCATGGATTTCATGAGGATGCCGAAAAAGGAAAGGGTGTACTTGACTGAATCTGAAGTTGATATGGTCGTCAAAAAAATTGAGATTCCCCTTATCAAACTGATGGCTATTTTTCTGTTCAATACAGGTCTTAGAATATCCGAATGCCAAAACCTGAAAATCGACGATGTTGACCTCGAAAATAGAATCATCCATGTGGTTCAAGGGAAAGGCCGCAAAGACAGGTGCGTTCCCGTGAACGACAGACTTCATGCTCTTCTTGTGGACTACAGGGATAACTGGAGGGATGCGTACCGATCCGATTACTTCTTTGCCACGACACGTACTGGGAAAACATCCTACCCGCATGTCAACTCTACCATCCATAACGCTGCCAAAAAAGCTGGACTAAAGAAGCCAGTTTCCTGTCACATACTACGCCACTCGTTTGCTTCGGCATTGGTCAGCAAGAATGTAAACCTGGTTCAGATCCAAAAGCTGCTCGGGCATGAGAGTTTGGCAGTTACCTCGATATACACACACACCAACATTCAGGACCTGTCACGGGCCGTGAATGCGCTCAATTGAATTTAAGGAGGACCGATACGATGGCATTAGTAGAGTGTAAGGAGCCTGTATTCGACAGGAAAGTTGATCAGGTTTTGGAATTACTCGAAGAAGGAGTGGACCGCGCATCGATAGCAGACAAGCTGGGGTATACGAATCCGATGTCGCTTGATAACTATATGAGGAGGCGGAATTTCTCGTGGGACTCAAGGCAGCAGAATTTCGTCCCTGCTCTTGAACGGTATTCAGGCAAAGGTAGAGATAATCCACTTCTCTTGCGAGGGATCTCGAAAGTAGAATTGATCCTCAACCTTTTTGAGCAGGGTGAATCTGATGCAAAAGACATCGCAAAGCAAGTGGGCATCGACAACCACACAGATCTTGCCAACTACATGAAAGAAAAAGGATACGCCTGGAATCCTGAACAAGGAAATTATATCAAGGTAACCAGCGATAAAATGCCGAACATGAATACTGTTGCGGGTCTTGGTCAAATGGCCGCCAACTCATCTTTGGCTGATGTTCTGGACAAAATCATCCCGCTCATTCAAGGGATTCAAACAACCAGTGTTGGATCAAACGATGTTGTGAAACCGGTTGAATCCTCAAATTCACTGCCAAGATACAACATCAAGGGAAAATATGGGAATAAAGCAATGCGTATGGCGAATGCATTGGATGACCTAACAATCGTCTACAGTCGAGAACGGAAAATTCCCCAAAGAGAGATCATGGAAATAGCCTTGATTGAGTTCTTTCAAAAGTATGGGTATGCCGAAAGGATCGATGATATCCTGTGTGGCTGAGTGTGCAGTCGCATTTTTTATTCTCAACATAACAGCTGGTCATTTGTTCCCAAAATTAATGTTCCATATCATCCTCTTTCATCCGTGATTAGCATTACACGCTTTTTGCCTATTGGATCGTCCTTCTGGGCGCCAGAACTAATTAGGTTTATATGTTTTAGTTAAATTGATGAAGAGTGTCTGCTTAGTTTGATCGGTTTCTACTGACCCCTGTTTCCGGCATCAGTGCCACGGCAGGTTTGGATATATGTACTCCAAAATCTAGCAACGATTATATATAATGCTTAAAACAAAACCGGCAGTTGTTGCTGGTACCGTTTCTCCGATGGCAGGACTGACCGTTATGTCGAAAGGAGAAGTGGGTCTTCCCTGTTGTAATGATCGATTCTGAATTATGCTCATTTAATCGTTGAATTGGTGAGGTATAATAGGCTAGAATGACTCATAGTTATTTCATAGTTTTTGACACCATTCACCCACTAGAACATTCCTATCACAATCATATGTATATGTTTATATTATTATAATTATGTCTATAAACGCCTTATTAATAGGCATTTTCTGTTTTATATGTATTAATATTTTAATACTTTATGCGGCTTCACCCTGATTGAACTGATTGTTGTTATCGCGATTATTGGTATTTTGGCTGCTATTTTGATTCCTCAGTTTACTGGATTCCAGGCAAAGGCAAGAAGTTCTCAAGCTCTTGTTGAAGCGAAACAGGCTGCAACTGCTTTAGACGGATTAATTGCAGAAGATGCGGCCACGATTGATGCAGCTGCAGTTGCAAAAATTGCTGGTGTTCCCGCGGCTAATATTACAGCTGTTAATGGTACTACTGGAGCTCTAACTTATTCTCTTACGTTAACAGTAGGTGGTAATGCTGTAACTTATACTGTAACAAGGAATGGGCGTGACCATGCAACTGCTCCTGGGGAATTTTCCGTAGCTTATTAACCGGTTGTTAAATCTAATTTTTTAAAAGCTATTACACAAATAAATTGTACCCTGTAGGTTTGACACTTAATGAGTCGTCATATCTACAGGGTCATTTTTTAATTTTTTAAAATAACGTGGTACCGTCAAGGATTGGACCTGTTGACAAAGTACTCAAAATTAAACGATTGCACTTGCCGCCCGAATTCTTTCAGGATCTGTCAGTCTGCCAGCTTGAATTTGCACACCATCGGTACCGGGTATAGATTCGGCAATTGTGAAGAGGCATGGCGTGAAACATTTGCTGTAACGTGGCTTAGATGAATGAAATCGTGAAACATCCGATAAATTACCCGGTACCATTGTGGAAATAACGGAAGGACGTTTATTTCGTATCAACAATACCGGCGAAAATGAACATGTGTTGCGGAGACTCGTATTCATCTCATGGTAATTTCTTTCTAAGCCAACTGTTTCTTCTTCCTCAAATAACTAGCCTTAGATTTTCGCCTGTTGCGTTCCGCCTGACAATCCGGCCTATCACAGTATTTCTGTGTGCTGCTTTTACGGATATAGAAATCCCCACAGCCGAGACACGATAAAATACTCCCTTCAGCGAACTCGCTGTCACTGTCATAATCCATCGGCGGAGCATCGTCCGCGACCATACGGGATAACGTGTACCAGCAAATGTCGAACACAGACTGCACATCGGCAGCATAAACGACTCTCTTGGTTCGCGGGTTGGCTTTCAGCTTCATGTTAAATTCCGGGAATAAGGATAATAGAAGATTCTGCAGATCAGTAAAATCATCAAGCACGTGTTTGATGAACGGTTTTTGTGTGTCGGTGTCGTTCTTTCCAGGTTCTGCTCCCCTCTCTTCTGATGATCTGACTCGATACTTCTCTAAAAATGGGAACCCGTCATAAAATTGGCCTTCGTAATAAAGATCTCGTGCGTACTGATCATTACCGCGCCGCAGTTCATCCAGCGCATAATAAAAAGCAAACGTGTGGTACACGTTCGAAAGGTCATGGATAAACTCGTCGATTTCAAATATTCCGTCCTTTTCGACCATGAATCCTAATTGTTCAATGTCAAAATCAGTTATGGACATCAAATCATATAGGTCGTCTATGCGATAGGGATGCGTGTTCTCTTTACACCAATCGGCAATCAGCTTTATATATGATCCTTGATAATCAGGGTCGTTAATTTTCTTGAACAGATTACATAGACTCACCAGCAGCTTTTTCCCGGTGAGTGCGTAATCTGTTTTTTTTATGGGCTCACACCCCGGGGAACATACGGGTTTCAGTATTTGCACACCGTTTTCAGTATCCAAGACATACTCCGGGAATCTGACGGTATGGTAAATCATCTCCCCTACACCGCCTATCTCCGCAAAGCCAATTACGTCCACATGAAGTTCCGGCATATGTCGCCCGCCTATTCTTACCGTTCATCTTACCGTCGAAACTTTGTACTCGGTAACATTCTACAGCATAATGGGATCATACACAAGACAACGCAGTGAAACTGCAAGGAGGCGATGGCAACGGAAAAAGCCACAACTGAATAGCTTAGCCGCGAGAGATATCCCGCAGCCGGTACGCGATGACGGAGTGATCACGAGCGAATGGCAATGGGAAACACGCACGGGCAGATGTCACGCAAGGCACTGACTCAGGAACGGTACCGGCTAAGTGCGAATCCAAAATCAACATGAAAGGATGAGGACAATGGAGAAAATCACGATAAGTGTTCAAGAACTGGCTGAACAGATGGGCATCAGCTTGCCCAAAGCATACGAACTGACCAAGACCACCGGCTTTCCGGTGATCCGGGTCGGAACAAGAGTCCTGATCCCGTTGGCAGAGTTTCAGCGGTGGCTGACAAACAACGCGAACCGACGGGAAGGCTGATTATTTTATTCGAAGGAGAGGTGGTGAGATGACGAACTACGACAATCTGCCACACATGCTAAAAAGCCGTAATCGGTTCTGCTGCTGGCGATATGAGCAAAGGGATGGCCGCAAGACGAAAGTGCCCTATGATCCGGTTACCGGCAGACGAGCGAGATCGGATGACCCAAGTACATTTCAGGACTTTGTCACAACGGTTGCCGCAGTCAGCAGTTACAATGGGATCGGCTTTCTGGTAGGCGATGAGGTTTGCGCGATTGACCTGGATGATTGCTTTACCGAAGATGACTGTCTCAAGCCAGCAGCAGCAGCTGTGGTCGATTCTTTCACCGGCAGCTATATGGAGCGAAGCCCATCAGGCAAAGGGTTGCGGATTATCTTCACGGCGACCGGCTTTGTATTCGAGAAGGCCAAGTATTATATCAACAATCGAAAATATGGGCTGGAAGTGTATGTGGCAGGCGCGACCAATCGTTTCGTCACTTTGACCGGCAACATCTACCGTGAGGGCGACGCCCTGGACCAATCAGAAGCGTTACAAATCGTACTGGATAAGTTCATGATGCGGCCAGCTACCACGGCAAAACCAGCAACTGCCATACAAGGGCAATCGTACCTGTCGGATGAATCAGTCGTCGAGAAAGCCTCTATAGCCCAGCACAGCGAGAGATTCAAAGCACTGTGGCAGGGAGACACAACCGGTTATGCTTCGCCCAGCGAAGCGGATCTGGCCCTGTGTTCGACGCTGGCCTTCTTCTGCAGCGGCGATACCGCCCAAGTGGATCGGCTGTTTCGGAAAAGTGGCCTGTACCGGGACAAGTGGGATCGGCCACAGTCTGGCAGCACCTACGGGATGATAACGATACAGAAAGCCCTATCGGACATGACAGCGTTCTATCAACCGGGTGGCAAACGATCACAACCGGAGGATGATTTCCTGCCCAGCACGATCAAACTGACTGACGTGCACCCGGAGAAAAATGACCGCTATCCGTGGACAGACATCGGGGCGAGCCGTTTGTTTGCCGAATATTTCAGGTCGGTGGCGCGATACGTTCCTGAGCGAAAAACATGGCACTGCTATGAGCGTGGCATTTGGCTTCCAGATGTTGGCAACTTGAAAACAATGGAGCTGTGCAAATCACTGGCCGATGAGCTCCTGCGCTACGCCCTGGGAATCCATGACGAGCGACTGAGAAAGGATTATATCGAATTTTGCCTAAAATGGCAGCTACGCCGCTTCAGGGAGACGGTCCTGAAAGACGCCCAGAGCGTTTACCCGATCCCTATGGCTGAGTTTGATCAAGACCCACTCGTATTCAACTGTGCAAACGGAACGCTGTTTCTCAAGACCATGGAGTTTCGACCGCACAGCAGCGAGGACAAACTAACGAAGATCTCCAATGTGAACTATCTGCCTGACCTTCGGAGTGAGCGCTGGAACGCATTCATTCATGAAATCATGAACGGTGACAACGGCAAGTCCCGATTCCTTCAGAAGAGTTTCGGGTATGGCATGAGCGGTGACACTCAGTATGAATGCCTGTTTGTCCTTTTCGGTAAATCGACCAGGAACGGCAAAGGCACCCTCTGTGAAAGTGTCCTTAAGGCGCTGGGCAGCTACGGCTGTACCGCACGACCGGAAACGATCAGCCTGAAGGTGAACAGCAATAGCGCCAATCCCAGCGAGGACATCGCTAGGCTGGCCGGTGTGCGCTTCGCCAATATCTCAGAGCCGAGCAAGGGCCTCGTGCTGAATGCCGCACAGGTGAAGAGCATGACCGGCGGGGATAGCATCAACGCCCGGTTCCTGCATGAGAATTCATTTGATTTCTCGCCGCAGTTTAAACTTTACATCAATACCAACTATCTCCCGGTCATCAACGACATGACCCTGTTTTCCAGCGGCCGTGTGGTGATCATCCCGTTTGAGCGGCATTTTGATGAAGCGGAGCAGGATAAAACTCTAAAGCGTGAGTTCGCCAAGCCAAAAAACCAGAGCGCCATTCTCAACTGGCTGGTCGAAGGCTACAGGATGCTGGCTGCAGAAGGTTTATCACAGCCGGAGGCGGTCAAGGCAGCTACGGACGAGTACCGTCATGACAGCGACAAGCTCGCCCTGTTCTTTGAAGACGAGCTGGAGGAAAGCCCGAACAGTGAAGTACGGACATCGGATGTCTATACCCGGTACCAGCACTGGTGCAGCGCCAACGGCAGCTATGCCGAGAACGCCAGAAACTTCAAGCAGGCGCTGTCAGCAATCGCCCGGGTGGAACGCAAAAGGCCGAGAACCGGCGGAGGGTCGACCACACTTCTGATCGGCTACAAGCTGGTCAGCGAGACTGATTTCCTTGGTTGAATGCGTCTTGTAGCAGGTTGTAGCAGGTAAAAAGGGTGGTTTCAAAAAACGCTCTCGTAAGGAGACTTTATGTTTTACCTGCTACATCCTGCTACAAGGTCCGAAAACCACTGGGAATAAAGGCTTTGCGGCGTGTGGTCATCATGGCCGAGAAAACAGCATTCCGGCATATAGCAAAATCCAACATTCAATTAATCGTTCCAAAGTATAAAAAATAGTCCATGAAAGGAAATGTTTTTGTAAAGACAAAAAGTGAGATCAACCTGCTTCATACCGTCCCAGATAGCCGTTCTGATGCCCATTACGTTGATTTCATAAAAAGGGGGGGATCAAATCTCTGTGACCTTTGATCTGGTGAACGGTTGGTGGGTCACGCGCAAAAATTCGCAGATTCAAACGGGTGATTAACCCCATGAATAGAAAGGACAAGAACAATGACAGATTTATTCCCCAAATTGACCCCGATGGACGAACATGGCAGCTACAAAACCGTTATGGAGTTGCCCAGAAAGGGAAAGATCATCCGGGCGGTCATACGAGCGGCTGTTGATTGCAGATCACCGTATCTCTGGCAAGTGGCCAGTCGCGCTGGTGATGTCTATTTCAGGACACTTAACGAAGCCAAGTCCTACTGCACAAATCAAGGCTGGCTATAAGCCAACAACAAAACAACCCATATTAAATTCGAGGAGGAACATACATGATTACATCTACCAGTTACAATCGGTCTTTCTGGAACGCCATGCGTGGCAAGGCAGTCGCGGCTAGCGAACTGAATGAGGGATCGGACGGGTGTGGCTCGTTCATCTTGCCAGACGATTTCCGAGCGAAGTTCATCACTGCACTGGCAAAGGACAACGTGTTCCGAAGGCTTGCCACCAGCATCCAGATGTCATCGCCTGAAGGAACGATCCAAGCGGTCGCTTCAACCGGAACGGCGGCCTGGACACCTGAAAATACAGCCATACCAGAAAGCGCTGACACCTTCACCCAGTTTCCTGTCACGTCGTATAAGCTGGCTAGCCAGATCCGGCTAAAAGAATCGTTCGTCAACGACATGAATTTCGATCTCGAAAAGTATCTGCTCGACGAGTTCGCTCGACGGTTCGGACGATCAGAAGAGGACGCTTTCATCAACGGTGATGGTACCGACCGGCCTGTCGGCATTCTTAGCTCCGGGGAACTGGGCATCACGACCGCCAGCGCTGCTGCCATTACTTATGATGAAATGATCAAGCTGTATTTCTCACTGAAGCCGGAGTACCGGGAAAAGGCTGTGTTCCTGATGCACGACGAGACCGCTCTGCAGCTTCGGACGCTCAAAGACACAACCGGGAACTACCTGTGGAATACCGCCAACGATACGATCTTCGGCAAGCCAGTCGTCGCTTCATTTCATATGCCGACAGTCGCTGCCGGGGCATCCCCTATCGCCTTCGGAGATCTTTCCTACTACTGGATCGTGGATCGTCAACGGCTGACGGTCAAGTGTCTGAGGGAATTGTACATTCTGGCTGGTCAGATCGGATTTTCCGCCTTTGAAAGGTTGGATGGCAAGCTTGTCCGCCAGGATGCTGTGAAGCTATTGCAAATCAAAGCCTAGTCATCACACCGGGTACCGGGTCTATTTCTGGCTCGGTACCCGCCTCTTCTCACCCACAATGGACAAGGAGGCAGGTCCATTGATCGGAGCTGCTTATGCGATATTCCGTAAAATAGAGCCGCTCTGGTTCGCTTCCTGTTTAGGAAAATTGGCCGGTTTCATTGCACGACGTCCGGCCGAATTGGATGGAATCTTTGTTGGAATGAGACCCCATATATATCGATTATAAAGCCCTTTATTGCTTGATATAGGGGCCTCATAGAGCCATCATAGACTACCAGTAAATGTTGCCGGCAGGGGCCGAACGGGCCGGTAAATCGATCATGAGGAGGAACCCACACGTGTTATTTAGCGAAGCCGCAAACAGACTATTTGAGTACATGAGAAGCCTGGACAGGAGCCCGATCACGATTGATATTTACAAACGGGATTTGGCCACAATCAGGAAATTTCTTGAAGAAAGAATGAACGGTCAGGTTTATATTGAAGATGTGACACAGGATGATTTGGATGCCTTTATGCTGTATTCAAAGGAAGTCCGGAAGCATTCACCAAACACAAGAAGCCATTACTTCTACGTGTTAAGAACCCTTTATGATTTTGCATATAAACGAGAATTGGTAGGCCGGAACATTGCGATTACCATGGATTTCATGAGGATGCCGAAAAAGGAAAGGGTGTACTTGACAGAATCTGAGGTTGATATGGTCGTCAATAAAATTGAAATTCCCCTTATTAAACTGATGGCCATTTTTCTGTTCAATACAGGGCTCAGAATATCCGAATGCCAAAACCTGAAAATGGATGATGTTGACCTCGAAAATAGAATCATCCATGTGGTTCAGGGGAAAGGCCGCAAGGACAGGAGCGTTCCGGTGAACGACAGACTACACGCTCTTCTTGTGGACTATAGGGATAACTGGAGGGATGCGTACCGATCCGATTACTTCTTTGCCACGACACGTACAGGGAAAACATCCTACCCGCATGTCAACTCAACTATCCATAACGCTGCAAAAAAAGCTGGGCTAAAGAAGCCCGTTTCCTGTCACATACTACGCCACTCGTTTGCTTCGGCATTGGTCAGCAAGAATGTCAATCTGGTTCAGATCCAAAAGCTGCTCGGGCATGAGAGTTTGGCAGTCACCTCGATATATACACACACCAACATTCAGGACCTGTCACGGGCCGTGAATGCGCTCAATTGAATTAAGGAGGACCGATACGATGGCATTAGTAGAATGTAAGGAGCCTGTATTCGACAGGAAAGTTGATCAGATTTTGAAATTTCTTGAAGAAGGAGTGGACCGAGCTTCGATAGCAGACAAGCTGGGGTATTCGAATCCGATGTCGCTTGATAACTACATGAGGAGACGAAATTTCTCGTGGGACTCAAGACAACAGAATTTCGTCCCTGCTCTTGAACGGTATTCAGGCAAAGGCCGAGATAATCCACTTCTCTTGCGTGGGATCTCGAAAGTAGAGTTGATCCTCAACCTTTTTGAGCAGGGTGAATCCGATGCAAAAGACATCGCAAAGCAAGTGGGTATCGACAACCACACCGATCTTGCCAACTACATGAAAGTAAAAGGATACGCATGGAATCCTGAACAAGGAAATTATATCAAGGTAACCTGCGATAAAATGCCGAACCTGAATAATGCTGAGGGGATTGGTCAACTGGCCGCCAACTCATCTTTGGCTGATGTTCTGGATAAAATCATCCCGCTCATTCAAGGGATTCAAACAACCAGTGCCGGCGCAAACGATGTTGTGAAACCGGCTGAATCCTCAAATTCACTGCCAAGATACAACATCAAGGGGAAATATGGGAATAAAGCAATGCGCATGGCGAATGCATTGGATGACCTAACAATCGTCTACAGTCGAGAACGGAAAATTCCCCAAAGAGAGATCATGGAAATAGCCTTGATTGAGTTCTTTCAAAAGTATGGGTATGCCGAAAGGATCGATGATATCCTGTGTGGCTGATAGTGCAGTCGCCTTTTTTATTCAGAACATAACAGCCGGTCTTTTGTTCCAAAAATAAATGTTCCATATCATCCTCTTTCATCCGTGATTAGCATTTCACGCTTTTCGCCTATTGGATTGTCCTTCCGGGTGCCAGAACATATTTGGTTGATATGTTTTATTGAATTAGTGAAAAGTGTCTGCTGAGTTTGATCGGTTCCTGCTGACCCCTGTTTCCGGCTTCAGTGCCACGGCAGGTTTGGATATATGTACTCCACAGTCTAACAACGATTATATATAATGCTTAAAACAAAACCGGCAGTTGTTGCTGGTTCCGTTTCTCCAATGGCAGGACTAGCCGTTATGTCGAAAGGAGAATTAGTCCTCCCTGTTGTAATGATCGATTCAGAATTTTGCTCATTTAATCGTTGAATTGGTGAGGTATAATAGGCTAGAATAACTCATAGTTATTTCATAGTTTTTGACACCATTCACCCACTAGAACATTCCTATCACAATCATATGAATATGTTTATTTTATTATTATTATGTCTATAAACGCCTTATTAATAGGCATTTTCTGTTCTTTATGTATTAATATTATAATACTTTATGCGGCTTCACCCTGATTGAACTGATTGTTGTTATCGCGATTATTGGTATTTTGGCAGCTATTTTGATTCCGCAGTTTACTGGATTTCAGGAAAAAGCAAGAAGCACTCAAGTAATGGTTGAAGCAAAACAAATCGCGACAGCTGCTGATAGTTTATTTGTTGAGACAAATGCTGTGCCTGTTGACACTGATGTTGTACAACTTGCTGGACCTGATATTGATGACGCAATTACAAATGATGGTGCTGTATTGACACTCGGTGCTGCAACTAATGGTCATATTGAATTCACATGGGAACATGAGGTAAACGGTGTTACATATACTGCTACTCGTGTTGGTGCTAATGGTGTAATTACTGTTGATTGGTAATAATAATGATTGACTAGCGGTTCCGGATACAATTTCTGAACTCATAAGGACCTGTAATATTTAATATGTTACGCTTTGACATTAGACTTCGGACAAAGTCCCCTGCCGACCTCGCGGTCAGCAGGGGACTCTTCTTTATTGCCCTATGTGTCACAATAGTTGTCGTAGACCATTGAAAGAAATATCCTGTCAAGGAAAAATTAACCTTCGGTACCGAGTACAGAATCGGCAATTGTGACGTGGCATATCGTGAAACATAGGGAACCACTGATTAATTCCCACGGCAATTGAAGTATCGTAAAATAGGGACTACTGCTCAACTGCCAATTTAAAAATCATGTCGGCCGAGGAGAAGCAATCAAGCCAATGGTAAATTGCGTCGAAGAGATCCCTCAGTCTCTTCTTCAGGTTCATCATCAGGATGGTGAGGTGGATCGTGGTGTTGCTGGTGTCCGAAAGGCGCGCCATCACGCGGTCCAGCCCATAGCGCCGCTTTGCTTCGCCAAACTTGCCCTCGATTGCGTTCCGTTCCCCGGCTTCATCCCGTTCCAGAATCTTTTGCTGGTCGTAGACTGTCTTGTCCTTGGGCGGTCGACCGAGCTTTGGACCGTTCATCTCAATGCCGTGCGTCTTGCAGAAGGCCAGGTTCGTGCGGTTTCGATAGATCTTGTCCGCCAGGATCCGCTTCGGGTAGACGCCGTTTCGCTCCCGGTATCGCTCGCAGCTTTCGATCAAGGTCTGGGATTCGTTGAACGCTTCCCAAGACAACTTCTCGATCCGAGCGTAGCCGTTTTCCAGACTCAGGGCGAGTTTGGCACCAAACTCGGTCTTGGCGGTGAGCTTGCCGCGCACGATTGGCCGCACCCAAGGCTGGCTAACGCTCACGATCCGGTTTTCAACGGCATGATGGTTGTTGTCGTACATCTGTTTCTGCTGGCGGTGCACTGCCTGAATCACGAGAAGCCTGGCTTGCTGCCGAGCCGTGAGATTGCCTGCTACAGCCAGATTTTCGAGGTGGCCAATGTTCCGGCGCAGGTACTGGAGCTGGGACTTGATGGTTCTTCGGATCAAGTTCTTGCCCGGGCGCTTGTTTCTGACCAACAACAGGTAGTTCTTACGAGCATTCTGGCGGTAGGTGCGCGGTTTTACTTTTTCAGTGGATGCCTCATGGAGTTCGTCAATCAGTTTTTCACTCAATTCCCGGGCGTCGTTCAGGACGCCTGCATCGGTCGGAAAATGGATATCGGCCGGAGCGCAAGTCGCGTCCAGAATCAGCGTTCCATCGTTATCATCGGTACCGTCGTCATCACCACTTCCTGCTGGCGGCGGATCCTTCTTCTGTGCTGTGATGATTGCCTCGTTGATTTCGGCCATCGCTTCGGGTGGGAAGCGCTTCCGGAATGCTGTCATCTTGCTGGCGTCAAACGGCGCTTTGTCCAGAAATTCTTCCATGCCGATGAAGTACTGGCAATGGGGGTTCTCTCCGATCATCGTCACCGTATCCTCGTCGGAAAGACGAAGTTCCTCCTTGATCACCAGCGAGCCAAAGGCCATCCGGCTCTCGACGGCCGGATTTCCGGTCTTCTTGCCGACGAAATTCTCAGCATACTTTTTGTCTACCAAGTCCCAGGGAATGATCTGGGCAAGCTTTACCCAACGGTTGTCGGAGAAGATCCGGGCACCGGAAAATCCACCCGGGAAGTCATGAAATGCCAGTTGCCTGCGTCTTCTACGATTCATGCGTCGCTCCTAGTGCAAGGTTTTTCGATGGTTTTGGTCGTTTCCCATGCACTAATTTTACCATTAATTGCCTTATGATGCCCTATTTGCAGTGCTTTTCGGGTTTAGCAGTAAACTCTACCATACTTCAGCCATAGTTCTACAGCCCTGATTCGATCTTCCCTTGAGTACACAGACAGCCTCCTAATGACAGTTTATGTCCAGGATTTCGTCCGCACCCCCCAGGGTCAATTATCGCTCGGCGGCGACAGGAATATGGGTTTCAAGTTCCGAAATCACCATTTTGCTGTCAAATTTGAACTACAATGTGTGCCCGTTTATACGCTTACTTCACAACAAAAAAGCCGCCAGAATATCAGCTTCTAGGCAGATATTTAAGGCGACTTATATTTTTTCAGATTATTCTTTCTATGCCTTAATCCACTTTGTTGATACTGAATACACGAACTTCACGACAGCAATCCTGCCATCTTCGTGTATGAATCTTACGATGATCCAGTCATCAATTTCAACTAATCCTGCCAGTTGAAGCGTAGCATTTTTTTTGCTTGCTCCTATTTGAGGAGTTAAAACTATAAGGGGATTATTGCTTTCAACTAGTTGTATCGTTGTTACCTTGTTGTTTCCAAAATCAACATCGAAAGCGTTTGATGTGTTCGTTGATCCCTCGTTAACATTAACGGGAAACGATGGCGTTGGAATAGGGGTTGGCATCGGTGTAGGAGTCACAATGGGAGTAACAATTGGAGTCGGTTCAGGCGTTACTGTTATCGTTGGAGTAGGAGTAGGAGTTGATGACTGTCCTGAAATAGTGATCGTATGCGTATCCGAAATTCCAGATCCATCGGCAGCTATTGCAGTAACAATTACTGTTCCGTTATTTTGAGCCGTTACGACGCCTGCTGAATCAACCGATGCAAACCCTGTATCGCTGATCGACCACACGACTGACTTGATTGATGCATCGTTTGGAAGAATGATGACATCCAAATCAATTTGTCCGTCAAGTGTCGTGATTGCTGTATCACCCGTAATTGTGATACTGGTCACTTGAATGAGCGACGCATGTGGGGCTTTCGTTTTATACTTTACCGCAAGACCACTATTCCCAACTATTGCTTTGCTCGAACTGATCAGCGGGAAGTTTTCAAGAACAATCGCTGTGCTCACACTATATTTTTTTTCTTCTTGATTTGCGGTCAGCGTCAGATTCAGAACATTATTTTTACTTGCGTCTTTTACAAATGAAGACTCCGTGCCCATGATTAATTTTGATATAGGCTTGACGGAATATGACGCGGTCGTCTCATCATATATTGCCTGGTTGACTATCCCATTCTCGATATAGAAATAATTATATCCAGTAACTCCACTTGTAACTTCCGTTTTACTATCGGATACCGAGATAATTTCAAGATCAGTGGCAAATCGCAATTCCTTAGTCAAGTAGCTCGACGCGAGACGAATGTCATTTTGAACATCGTAGTGTTTGTTGCTATTAGCCAACATTCTGTTGCTAAACATCAACAATGAATAAGCCATGCCTGAAACAAGGCCAACCAGAACGATGGCAACAATTATCTCAATAAGGGTAAACCCCTTTTTTACTTTCTTAGGGCCCACATTAAGTCCCCCTTGTAATGATAAATGTGGAAAGCTTGGCAGAGCGCTTTCCACTGTCAATAAACTGGACGATGGTCACCGAATAACCTTTGACACCCGCCTTCGTCTCTTCGGCAGAAAGATAGTAATTGACTTGCTCACCGCTGACCTGAACCGAAACTTGGTTTAGGTCGGCTACAGAATGAAAACCCTTTGTTGTGCCCAGATAGGTATCAATTTCACCTCTGTCATTAAAAGACTTTTGATTCAATTCATCCATTACCGACTGAAGGCTCATCAATTCCCTGCTCTTTTGACCAGAGAACAGAACACCTGTAGCGCCAGAATAAAAGGCGCTCAAAAACATACTGACTAGCAACCCGAGAATGGCCACCGCAACGATAATCTCGACTAAAGTGAAACCGGATTTTTTCTTCATCTCAACATCCTCCGGTATCCTTTAATTGCTGAAATAATCAATATTGTAATAGATAATTCCAGAATAATCCGTATTGTCAGGAAGCGGTACGAAATGGAAATTTCCATGCGCTTCTCCAGTTGATGCAGTATTTTTCTGAATGATGTTGCCGACAATCGCGCCCCTGATTTGCGTTTGATCTGACTGCATTTCGATCGTAGCATATGGTGCGTAGATATATGCATTCAATTGGCAGTTTGCTTGAAGGGTCAGTTTAGCCCCATCAGCGACATATATGAAGAGTTTCGATGGCTCCTCAGTGTTTGCATTAACAGGGGTATCAATTGTTCCAGATGAAGTGATAAACAGATGAACAACACCTGTTCCTACCACATCTAACGTACCATGTGGACCGGAGATATCCAGATTTTCAACGACGATAAATTGCTCTCCGCCCATAGTATCAAATGCGACAACCTGATTGTTGCCCTTGGAGAGTGTACCAACTCTATTGTTTCCCTTTATGACATTGCTCCCTGAGAAGACAGAGGTATAAGTATAGCCCAGGTATCCGGCCGGCAAGACAACAGGTGGCAACGGATCGCTGTTGGCGCTTTTCACGATATTGGGATCCGAGTTGTTGCTGGTCGCCAAAGTGATCTGATCGATGGTCGTTACATTGCCCTCAATCATGACCGTTGAACCTGGTTCATAAGTGATCGGCATTGCGCCTAAGTCCAAACTGCCGGGTTTTGTTTGCCTGACACCTTTGAATATCCCGTTATAGTTTCCCTTTGATAAACTGACCGATACTTTTTCAGATACGCCTGCGACTACTCCGGTCGATTGGACGACTAATCCTCCAAAGAATGGTTTCGTAATAATAGAATTGAAATAGCCTTCGCCTAGAGTCGTATCTGGAATACTTTTCGAAGTAAAACTGCTTGGATTAAATTCAATGTAATTTTCCCTGATGTATTGCACAGAAGCCACTGCTCCTGCACGGGCAAGATACTGTGCTTGCGTCTTATGTTCCTGTTGTGCCGCAAAACGAGTGTCCGCTAGACTCAAAGCGAACATAGACGTAACAATTACCGTAACAATAACAATCACGAATATGACCCAGATGAGTGCCATTCCTTTTCTGTTTCTAATTTTCACAAACTCACCTTCTTAACTCCCATCAATGAATTTACCAATTTCGCAAATGGTAAACGCTATATTCGCACTGTCATTATACCACGTTCTTTACTATATATATATTTCCTGATCACTTCACATGTCTCAAGGCGCAACTGTTGGGACTGGAGAAACGGATGGAGTGACCACAATCGGAACAAACGGGTTGTCTGAGCCGCTTGTAACAGGCTCTTGTTTCCACGTGTTACTTTCATCTGAGCCCTTATTAATTTTCTGAATTCCATAAAAATCAATATTCAGAATGGATTCGATCATTCCATCTTCATAAGTGGACTTGATACTCATTGTGGAAATATTAATTGACTTATTAATCGACTCCATGCTTGAAATGAATTGACGCAGCTGATCATAGGTTCCAGTCACCGTAGTAGACACGGAAAATATTTCGACCGCATTCTCCTTTTCATTATTTTGATTCTGCTGAGAAGGAGGGGCAGGAGTTGGAGTTGGAGAAGGCTTATCAACCTGGTTAGCCACATTCGAGTAGTCGTTTGCGAGTTGCTTTAACTGGTAGGCCAGTTCAACGAATGAGTTTTTTGGTGGTATTATCTCCGTTGTTTTTAGATCAGTAGTCTTAAATGAGACGAGAGACAACCCACTTTGATTGATGAGGTCTTGAGTGGTCCATAATAAGGCATCGGTTTTCAGAGAATCATAAAATAACAATGCAGCCTGATCCAATTCTTGAAGGGTGCTAGCCTTTTTTGTCGTGAGTGCCGGAATGCTCGCAATCAAACGGTTGATTTCATCAACTTGATTTTGAACATTCTCACTTTCAACTACGAGCACATCGTAATTTGCTTTCCATGGAGTGTATAGGAGTTTGAACTCGATAAAAAACAGGGCCACAACCAACAGAAAACCGAGAAGAACTGCTTCACGTTTTGAGAGCTTCATTTCAATTCTTCTCCTTTCATGACAACACCAATTGTATATGTGTAAATTCCATTCTCTTGAGAAGATATTTGTGGCAAGTGTACAGAGGCAAACCATTCATCATTGAGCAATTGATGATAGAAATGAATAGGATCCGTCTGTTCGGTTGTCTCGCAATCAATGTCGATCGTCAGTCCACTATAATTTGCGTTAACAAAACGAGTGGCACTTGGGGCTAACGATCGGATATGGTCCATCAATTCGACTCGAATCTGATTTGATTGATCGAATTGATTGCTGACCAATTTAACGATGGAAAGGTAATTGGCTGCAATTGAGTTTTCCTTGTTAAGAATGTCTGCATCTCTCACCTTTGCCTTTGTTGTAGGAGAATTGATATATTCATTATTACTGCTGATTTGAGCCTCAATTTTTTTTGTGGTCATTAAACCAAGAACTACAAGGGCTATGTTGACTATAAGAAACAAGGCTAGTAACGAGAAGCCAACAATCCTGAGGGATCGATTTTTTTGTTTTTGCTTTTTTAATAGTGAAAAGAAATTCAAATCATTCATTCAATCGTTCCCCCTTAGTTCTTCAGGCGAATCAGCGCACCGATAGCGTTCAGGAATGGTGCTGGATCACTATCGGTTGAGGTGTATACATCGGATAATCGACGAATTCGTTCCACCTGAAGATTCATAGATTCGCTGAGCGTTTCCTCAATCCCCTTGAAAGTTGACGCGCGACCATAAATGTAGATTTTTTCAATCTTGTTACCTTGAATGCGACCTGACATGAATTGCTGGATCCTGTTGACGCCATCGGTTAGAGACAGAACCAAGGGACGAACGGCATCCCCGAGAGCGGTATTCATTCGGAGGACATTGAGCGAAAGGTCGATATCTTCTAATGCAATCTTTGTTTTACTATCATCATTATTCAAGTTGACGCAATAACGTTCAATATCAATCCCACCAACGGGAATGATCCTGGTATAAGCGATGTCTCCGTTTGTTATGACATACGCTGTTGATGTGACACATCCCATGTCAATTAGCATGATATTGGCTTCTGCATCGGCATTATCATTGATTTTGCGTTCAAGCATCAATTTGGAAATGGCATTTGGATGAACATCCATGGCAAAAGGTTTCAACTTTAAATTTTTCAATATTTTTCCATAGTCCAAAACAAAGTCCGCTTGAATCGCCGATGCACGAACATGGATGAGGTTCGGTTTGTCGGTATTCTGCTGTCTGCTCGCTACATACTCGACACAAACACTTTTTCCTCCATTCATGGCATTTTCCACTTCAAAAGTGACGATGTTGGACATCACTTTCGGAGCAGATTTCGGCACATCCAACTCTCTCGTGTAAATATGATTGCCGTTGATTGTGACGATGCATTGCTTTTCTCTTATACGATATTTGTCCAACATATTCCGCACAGCCATTTCCAAGCCGCCAAACTCACGGATAATACCGTCCTGGATGAGCCCGGTTGGAATAGTCTCAATAATCATTCGATCAATCGATATTTTTCTGCCACTCACCTGGCCTGAGACTAAATGCATGTTTCGAGTTCCAAAATCAATCGCTATTGGCATATAACTCCCCTTCCGTTCATCCTATCGCATTGTAAATCGATGTCATTGGTAGATATATGGACACAACAATAAATCCAATCAGTATAGCCATAATGATGAGCATCGCAGGCTCAAGGAGCCCAACTAACCGTTGGATCGCTGATTCACTCTCCTCATCATAAAAAGCTGCTGTTTTAGTTAGGATTTCATCTAGCAATCCGGACTCCTCACCAACGCTCACCATGTTGAATATCATAGGTGGAAATTGATCTACTCTCTTGAGAGAAAGCGAAAGACTAACGCCTTTTCGGATATCGTCCATGACGGTCATCAATTTTTCCTGAATATGGGTATTGCCAACCACTCGACTGGTAATGTCAAGTGATGGCAACATTTGCATACCACTTGATAGCAAGGTGGCCAGGGTACGAGCAAACCGAGCTGTGTAAATCATTTTTACGGACTTACCTATGATTGGCAAATTTAATTTCTTTGTATCCCACCAAAGTCGACCTTTTTCACTTCTGACAAACCCTCGCCAACCGATAATAATCACTGTAATAATACCGGCCAGTAACCACCAATAACCTTTGATGAAGTCACTAACGCCGATCAAGATTTTTGTAGATCCCGGAAGCTCTGCACCAGAAGATGTCAAAATATCCGTAAATGTCGGCAGTACAAAGACCAGCATGATGATCACAACAACCACTGTGACCACACTCAAAATGATTGGATACACCATCGAACTACGGATTTTATTGTTAAGTTTATTCTCCTTCTCAAAGTGGTCCGCCATGCGTACAAGAACAGCATCGAGATTACCACTGGTTTCACCCGCCAGTATCATGTTATTGAACAATTCGGGAAAAGCTAAACCTTGGCTCCTAAATGCTTCAGAAAGTGCTTCTCCCTTTTGTACTCCCTCATATATTTTCCCAAGGACCAATTTCATATCCTTGTCATTCGATTGCTGGTATAAAATATCAAGGCTTTTAACAGCAGTCACACCTGCATTTATCAAAGTGGCAAACTGACGACAAAAGATGGCCAAGACTTTCGTTTTGATCTTCGGATTTGAAGACGCACTTTTCTTCTGAAGCAATTCCGCTTTGTCTTCAATTTTAAGCGGATACATTTCCTTTTCGCGAATTTTTTTAATTAACTGCTGTTGACTGGCAGCCTCCATTGTTCCTGATAGTATTTTTCCATTTATGTCAGTAGCGGTATATTCATATTGGGGCATTGGTCTTGACCTCCTTTCAAAAGAGTTTATTAAAATAGCGTCGCGTCACTGACCAAATACCGTTGCAGCATATCCCGGTCCTGACAGTAGGCAAACGCCGATTCGGTGCTGATCTTGGCATTTCTCACCAGCTGGGCCAATGAGTAGTCCATCGACATCATGCCGTACTTGATACCGGTCTGGATGTAACTGTTGATCTGGTGGATCTTGCCCTCACGGATGGTGTTACGCACCGCGTCCGTCCCCAACAGGATCTCCAACGCCGCGACTCTTCCCTTCCCGTCGGCTGTGATCAGTAGTTGCTGGGCGATGATGCCCTGGAGAACGGCGGCGAGCTGGACCCGCACCTGCGTCTGCTGATAGGGCGGGAAGACGTCGATGATACGGTCGATCGTCTGGGGAGCACTGGTGGTGTGCAGTGTTGACAAGACGAGGTGGCCGGTTTCAGCGGCGGAGATCGCGGTGCTGATCGTCTCGAGGTCGCGCATTTCGCCGACGAGGATGACGTCCGGGTCTTCACGGAGGGCGGCGCGGAGGCCGTTGGCGAAGGACTGGCTGTCGTCGCCGATCTCGCGCTGGTTGATCATGCACTTGTTGTGCCGGTGCAGGTACTCGATCGGCTCCTCAAGGGTGATGATATGACGATCGGTCGTCATGTTGACGTAGTTGATCATGGCGGCCAGGGTGGTTGACTTGCCGGAGCCGGTCGGGCCGGTGACGAGGACAAGGCCACGCGGTTTGAGGGCCAGCTCTTCGAGGGTCTTCGGGAAGCCGAGGCCCTGCAGGGTCGGGATCTTGGTGACAATGATGCGGACAGCGGCCGCCAGGCTTTTGCGCTGGCGGTAAACGTTGACGCGAAAGCGGCTGACGTTGGGGATGCCGTAGGAGAAGTCGACCTCGCCTTTTTCCTCGAGGACGTCCTTCTGCTTGTCGTTGAGCATCGAAAGGCAGAGGCGCTCGGTGTGCTCAGGGTGCAGGAGGAAGTCGCGCATCGGGACGAGTTGGCCGTTGACGCGCATCATCGGCGGCAGGGCGACGGTCAGGTGGACGTCGGAGGCCTTGGCCTCCATCGCCTCGACCAGCAGCTCGTCGAGGGTGGTGTCGGTGATGACGCCCATCGGTCCGGAGTCGAATGATCCTGTATAGATCGGTTCACCATATGCCATGCCGGGTACCTCCTGTTGGTTGTTTGGCTTTTATCGGGTCGGATGGCGGAGCGTCCATTGCTGATGGCCATCCGGTTGCAGGCTTGATTCAAATTTTCAATAATCGCCGGTCCCTGTCGCCACTCAGGCCAGGCCAACGCCGGCCGCTTCGTCGACCGTGTACGTGACCTTGAGCATCTCGGCAGTGGTCGTGACGCCCTCGAGGACGAGCTTGACCGCGGTGTCCATCAGGGTGGTCATGCCCTGCCGGAGGGCGACCGTGCGGATCTGGTCCTCAGAGGCGCGGCGGTCGATCAGCTCGCGGATGTCGCGGGTGACGACCATGATCTCGTGGATGGCGGTGCGGCCCTTGTAGCCGCTGTAGTTGCACTCCGGGCAGCCGACGCCGCGGAAAAGCGGCTTGGGCTCGCGCATTTTAAGCATCATGGCCTCGGAGTGGGTGGGCTTGTAGCTCTCCTTGCAGCGCGGGCAGATCTTGCGGACGAGGCGCTGGGAGATGACCCCAACGAGGGACGAGCTGACCATGTACGGGTCGACGCCCATGTCGACGAGGCGGCTGACGGTCGAGACGGAATCGTTGGTATGGATGGTCGAGAGCACCAGGTGGCCGGTGATCGAGGCGCGGACGGCGATCTCGGCCGTCTCGCCGTCGCGGATCTCACCGATGAGGATGATGTCCGGGTCTTGCCGAAGAATGGAGCGCAGGCCGTTGGCAAAACCCATGCCGGCTTTGACATTGACCTGGACCTGGTTGATGCCGGGCATGCGGTACTCGACCGGGTCCTCTACGGTGATGATGTTGGTCGTGATCTGGTTCAGGTCCTTGAGGACCGTGTAGAGGGTCGTCGTTTTACCGGAGCCGGTCGGGCCGGAGACGAGGATGATGCCGTGCGGGCTCGCGATGATGCGGTCAAACATCTTCTCGTTGCTCGGCGACAGGCCGAGCGCGCTCTTGGAAAAGACGATGTCGGACCGGCCGAGGATACGGATGACGATCTTCTCCCCGGTCACGGTCGGCAGGATGGAGAGGCGCAGGTCGACCTTCTTGTTGTTGATCGTGGTCTCGACACGGCCGTCCTGGGGGACGCGCTTTTCGGCGATGTCCATGCCGCCCATGATCTTGACGCGGGTGACGACGGCCGGGTGGGCGCTCTTGGGGGCGGTCATAATCTCCTGCAAAATGCCGTCGATGCGGAGGCGGACGCGCATGCGGTCCTCGGTCGGCTCGACGTGGACGTCGCTGGCACCGATCTTGATCGCATGCTCGACGATCGAGTTGACCAGCTTGACGACCGGGGCGTTGGCGACCTCGTCCGTGATCGTTTCCGAGATGCGCGCCATTTCGGCGATGTCGATCGATTGCTCAAGCTCACGGACGGCGCGCTGGGCGTTCTCCTTGCCGTAGCTGCGCTCAATGGCGTCGATGATCTGCTTGCGGGTGCTCATTTTCGGCGCGATGTCCTTGCCGGTTGCGTAACGCACCTCGTCGATCGCGATGAAGTCGAGCGGATCGTTCATGACGACGATCAGGACACCATTCTGCTCGTAGCCGATCGGGATCATGCAATATTTGCGCGCCATCTCCTCACGGATCAGGCCGGGGGTCGTGGAATCGATCTGGATCTCGCTGAAATCGACGTACGGGATCTTGCACTGGTACTCGAGGGCACGCATGATCTGGATGTCGGAGACAAAGCCGAGCTCGACCAACGACTCGCCCAGTTTCTGGCCGGACTTCTTCTGGAGCGCCAGCGCTTCGTCCAGCTGCTCCTTCGTGATCAAGGCGGATTCGATCAGGATGTCGCCGAGTTTCTTCATGCATTACCTCTGCTATATGCTTGCCAATGCCTCTGTTTCGGGCTTTCCGGCCGATCACCGGGACGGCCGGACTTTCATTTTCCAATCTTCATCATTATAACCGAACCCCATGTCATTTTGTGACATGACATGAAAATGTAACGGTCGGTCGCTTACAGGTGATCGCCGTTTTGCTGCAGCGTTTCCTCGTCGATCGGACGCAGCGGCTCGGCGGGGCGGGGCAGGTTCAGGACGGCTCGGGCGACCGCTTCGGCATCCTCGATGCGGTCATAAGCGCGGCTCATGTTGCGGCCGGTGACGATCACGCCGTCGTTTTCCAGCATGATCATGAAGATGTCCTTGTTGAACGCGGCGGCGGTGGCCTGAGGCTGCTCATAGTTCTGGCCGTAAGGGATCAGCGGCATGGGGGTCAGAAGGCCGTGGCATTCCGGCAGGGCGGTCATGTCCAATGACTTGCGAAGCACGGAAAGGGCGGTCAGATGCGGGGGCTGGGCTGATATGATCGTCTTGATCTCCGGGTTCTTGTTGTAGATGACCTCATGCAGGAAGACCGCTCGGGAAGGGACTTTGCCGCTTTCCTTCATGCTGCGGCGGATCAGGACGAGATCGTCGTCCGAGATTTCCAGACGATCCATGCCGAAAGGCGTGATCAGAAATGTACCGTCTGACAGCCGCGATGAAAGCGTGCCGTGTGTCGCGCCGAAGATGCCTTGGTGGACAGCCCGCTGGATGGTCCGCACCATGTCCCGGCGCATGGCCTTCTCCTCCGTGCTGCGGCTGCGCGGGGTGAATTCTGTCAAACGGGTGTGCGCGATGGTCCGGGCGACATTGACCTCATTGTCGCTCAGTTCGACCGGTGAGCCGTTGCGGCGGGCGAGCAGTTCGATCATCGCGCCGCGTTCGAGTGTCTCGAAAATGCGGTACACCTTGGTCATCGATTCAGCCGCGACGTAGACACCGTGGTTTTCAATGATGACCGCGCGATAGTCGCGCCGGAAGGAATCCTCCAGCAGCCTGGCGCGTCCTTCGTCGTCGCAGCTGCCGAACGGGATCATGCGGACGGGGCAGCACTGCAGGGCCAGGTTGGGGATGTTGTTGAGCGCGGGCAGTTCGTGGATCATGGCAAACACGATCAGGGCCGGAGAATGGGCATGCAGGACAGCCTGGACCTGGGGCTTGCTGTTCATGATCGCCCGATGCAGCGTCAGGTCGGATGATGGCTCGCGATGGCCGATCACCGTTCCATCAGGCCGGATACGGACGATGTCCTGGCTTTCCAGATTGCCTTTGTCGATGCCGTGCGGCGTAATCCACAGATCGCCGTCACTGTCGCGGATGGAGAGGTTGCCGGCGGAAGCCGTGGTCATTCCGTTGGAATAGATCCGTTTCATCGTCAGCACAAGCTGGTCGGCCGGGTGTAGACTGTCAAAACGCATGCTGGGTCCCCCTTCTGGGTGGATGCTCTTTGAGCGGTCTGAGTGCTCCATTTACTGACATGATTTTCAGTTTAAAACTGAAAATGACGATATTCGAGCAAGGGTCCCATTGCCCTCCATCAGGCAGGCTCTCCGGATCCGCTCGAAATTCCATGTCTCTATCATATGACTTTGTAAACGTTTTGTAAACGGACCACTCTGCAATAGAGTGCCGAATCAAGCAGATTTTGTTTTGAAACTCAACAAAAAAGACGATCCCTTTCTTCCGCCCGCAAATCAGCTGGACGAAGAAACAGGCGCGGTTTGCGCCGCGCCTGTCGATGATAGAATGACTGTTGGTGCGAGTCGTGCCCTTACTGGCCAAACACCGCGAGCAGGAAACCGGCCGCGACGGCCGAGCCGATGACGCCGGCCACGTTCGGGCCCATGGCGTGCATCAGGAGGTAGTTGGACGGATTGGCCTTCTGCCCCACTGTCTGGGAGACGCGGGCGGCCATGGGGACGGCGGAGACGCCGGCCGAACCGATCAGCGGATTGATCTTGCCACCGGTGAGGTAGTAGAGCAATTTGCCGAACAGCGTGCCGCCGATCGTGCTGAACACGAAGGCAAACAGGCCAAGGCCGATGATCTGCAGCGTCTGGATCTGCAGGAAGCGCTCCGCGCTGGCGGTGGCGCCGACCGTGATGCCCAGGAAGATGGTGACGATGTTGATCAGCTCGTTCTGGGCAGTCTTGGAGATGCGGTCCACGACGCCGGATTCCTTGAAGAGGTTGCCCAGCATGAGCATGCCGAGGAGCGGGGCGACGGACGGCAGCAGCAGGATCGTGAAGATGGTGACGGCGATCGGGAAAATGACTTTCTCAGTCTTCGATACTTCACGCAGCTGGTCCATCTTGGTCTCGCGCTCTTTTTTCGTCGTCAGGGCACGCATGATCGGCGGCTGGATCAGCGGGATCAGGGCCATGTACGAGTAGGCCGCGACCGCGATCGCCGGCAACAGGTCAGGGGCCAGCCGGGATGTCAGGAAGATGGCGGTCGGGCCATCGGCGCCGCCGATGATGCCGATCGATGCCGCTTCCGGCGAAGTGAAGCCCAGCAGCTTGGCTGTCATGAAGGCAATGTAGATGCCCAGCTGGGCTGCAGCGCCTAAAAGCAGACTGGTCGGACGGGCGATCAGCGGGCCGAAGTCGGTCATCGCGCCGATACCCATGAAAATCAGGGACGGATAGATACCCAGCTTGACACCCTGGTAGAGGTAATAGAGCAGGCCGGCCGGCTCGGTGCTGCCGTCCATCAGGCCGGTCAGCGGCAGGTTGGCCAGCAGCATGCCGAATGCGATCGGCAACAGCAGCAGTGGCTCATACTTTTTGACGATGGCCATGTACAGGAGAACACAGGCGACGACGATCATGATCCCCTGCTGGAAGGTCATGTTCGCGAAACCGGAGGTCGACGCGAGCTTTTCGAGCGTTTCAATAAACATCACTTATCCTCCGATCAAACAATCATCACGAGCGGATCACCCGTCGATACGGCGCTGCCCTTGTTGACCAGCACCTGGCTGATCTTGCCGCTCTTGTTGGCGACGACTTCGTTCTCCATCTTCATGGCTTCCAGAAGGGCCACGACATCCCCGGCATTGACCGTATCGCCGACCTTCTTGAGGACGTTGAGGATGGTGCCGGGCATTGGTGCCGGGAGCGGATCACCCTCACCGAGGGCCACAGGAGCGGGCGCGGAGGCCGGGGCCGGTGCCGGAGCGGCAGCGGCTGGAGCCGGGGCAGCAGCGACCGGAGCGGCAGCTACCGGTGCCACCGGGGCGGCCACGACAGAGAGCACCTGGGCGACGCCCTGCTCGACTTCGACTTCGTAGTTCTTATCATTGACGGTAACGATATATTTCATATTCCATTATCCCCTTTTCGCAAATCCTATTTTTCAGCCACTGTCAGTCCAGCGCCTTGATGCTCTTGAAATAAAGCTCGTTGGCCGGGATGTCACTCGCGTCGCAGACAATCGCCATGATCATGGCAGCCGTCTTCTCGTCGACATCGAACAGCCGGACCTCCATCGGACCGGAGTACAGCTCTTTGGCCGGTTCGGGTGCCGGAGCGGCCGGTGCAGGCGCGGCCGGCGTCTCCTTGGTGGCCGGTGCTGCGGCCTTGGCCGCCAATACGCTCGCCTGACGCTTCGCGCCGAAGGATAGAGCGCGGCTGATGATGAAGATCATCGCGATCAGGGAAACGAGGGCCAGGAAGACGACCAGAATGCCAAACAGGCTGGTGGACAGGCTATCGAGAAAATCACTCATGCGGTATCACCCTTTTCACCTTTCCGTTCAAGCCTTCTGGACCCGATAGGTCACCCGGTTGCTTCTCTTTTCAAGACGCGACTCGAAGAACTTTTCGGCGATCTGCGGGAACAGCAGGTAGCTCAGGACATCCTCATCGTTCTCGGCGATGCCGGCCAGTTTTTCCTTGGCGGCGTCGAATTCGGGCTTGAGGGTGTCGGCAAAGCGGGTTGTGATCGGTTTTTCATCGCCCATGACCCTGGCAAAGAGTTCCGGATCGATCTCACCGGGCGCATGGCCGTATTCGCCACGCATGTAGGCCTTGACTTCCTTGGTGATGCTCTTGTAGCGCTCGCCCATCATGACGTTGAGCGAAGCCTGGACGCCGACGATCTGGCTCATCGGGGTGACCAGCGGCGGATAGCCGAGCTCGGCGCGGACCTTGGGGGTCTCGGTGAGCACCTTGTCCAGGAGCTCGATGCCGCCCTGGTTCTTCAGCTGGGAGACCAGGTTGGAGATCATGCCGCCCGGGATCTGGTAGACGAGCGCGTCGGTTTCGGTGCCGAGCACATAGGTGTCGAGCAAGCCGGATTTGACATAATTGTCACGAACGACCTTGAAGTAGTCGTTGATTTCCTTGAGGACCTTTTCATCGAGACCCGTGTCGAAGCCCATCTGCTTGAGGGCATAGTTGAGGGACTCGGTCGCCGGCTGTGAAGAGCCGCCAGAAAAGGCGGAGATCGCGGTGTCAATGTTGTCGGCACCGGCTTCGACGGCCTTGAGCAGGGTCATGGGGCCAAGGCCCGTGGTCGAGTGGGTGTGGACATCGATCGGCAGCTTCGTGTTTTCCTTGAGGGCGGTGACGAGCTCGAAGGCTTCCTTCGGGCTCATGATGCCGGCCATGTCCTTGATGCACAGGGAGTGGACGCCCATGCTCTCGAGGCCCTTGGCGGTCTTGACGTAATTGTCAAGATTGTGGATCGGGCTGAGGGTGTAGACGATCGCGCCCTGGGCGTGGCCGCCGCTCTTGATCGTCTGGTCGATGGCGACCTCGAGGTTGCGGAGATCGTTGAGGGCGTCAAAGATGCGGACGATGTCGATGCCGTTCATGATCGAATGGTCGACAAACTTGCGGACGACGTCGTCGGAGTAATGGCGATAGCCCAGGATGTTCTGGCCGCGGAGGAGCATCTGGAGCTTGGAATCCGGGATGCCCTTCTTGATCTTGCGCAGGCGTTCCCACGGATCTTCATCCAGGTAGCGCAGGCAGGAGTCGAAGGTCGCGCCGCCCCACATCTCTACAGAGTAATAGCCAGCCCGGTTGATCGCATCGAGAATGGCTTCGAAGTCTTTTTCCGGCATACGGGTCGCCACCAGGGACTGGTTGGCATCGCGTAGAACGGTTTCTGTGATTTTCAGCTTCATTACAGGTCCCCCTTTTTTATTACGGATCGCTTGGATGATCGACTCAGCAGTGGCTGCAACCCCTTCGGCAGCCTGTCACGCAAATAGTGCAATCTCTGATATCGTAACATGAATTGCTTTGATTCTCAATTGAATTTAGCAAATTTTGTCGGAATTGCGGTCTTGACCGCTGTCGTAATCCATCCTGTCAAAATAATCGCGACCGATGACCTTGGCATTTTACTTGCGATGTTAATAACGATGTTGCTGGACCTGGCACCGCCAAGTGTGTGGTGCCAGTTGCCGATTCGGTACTAATTCACGATCCCCCCTGAAAACCTCTGCTGCTCTAGTAACGCAGGACGTGATGGCACGCTAGTTCTGAATTGTTGTCTGGCACCGCAAAGTGGACACCCCAAGTGGACACCCCAAGTGGGCGGTTGACAAACCTTTATAGCCTCCATATAATAGCAACTGTTCGCTGCTTCGACTTGCGATTCATCGAACAACTTCGCGCCTTTAGCTCAGTTGGTAGAGCAACTGACTCTTAATCAGTGGGTCCCGGGTTCGAGTCCCTGAAGGCGCACCACAAGAAAAATCCCGAGATTGCCTCTCGGGATTTTTTATTTTACGTAACAATGTGTCACGACGGAGTGCATGCCGCACGATGGATACGTTCAGAGTTTGGAATAGCCGAAGTTGTTGACGAGCGCGTCGATTTTCTGGCTGGCCTTGCACATCGGGCAGGCCTCTGGCTTGAAGGTTTCGTAGTCCGGGACGTCCGCCTTGGTGAAGATGGCGTTGACCGGCAGGCCGTCGACCTCGTCGACCGAGCTGAATATGGCGCAAATCACGGTGGCGGTTCCACCATAATAACGGATGCAGTTGATCGCCTGTTTGATCGTCCGGCCCGTGATGGCGGAGGCGACCAGGAGCAGGACGTTCTTGCCGCGGATCATGCTCTGGGTGTTGTCACGGAAGATGAGCTGTCCGGCGACGTTGTTCTCCGGTGTCACCACGGCGATGTCATTGTCCGGATTCTGGGTCTGGCCGCCCTGCTTGCTCAGCAGGTATGCCATCTGGGTGGCGATGACCTCGGCGCCGTCCAGGCAGACAATCGTGTCGACCACCGTCAGTGAAAGATACTGGCTGACCAGCGCGTTCGCCGCGTTGCGGGCTTTTTTCTGGAAGCTCTTCAGGGGGGTCGGATCGATGTAGTAATTGACATGGGCGTGGCGGGCGACAAAATGGCCGGGTGTCAGTCTGATGGTGACTTCGGGGTTCTTGATGGCGCTGATTTCACGAAAACGTGTTTCCATGGTCCCTCCTCCTCGATGAAGCAACTGGCGATCTTGATGGATCGACCGGACGGCCTGCGTTCAGAACAAGTCGGAATGAAAATATCGTCCTCTATGATTCAATTATAGACATATGCGACACGTTTTGCCAGTTTTACCGGCAATTTGTCCACAGGCACCGTTATTGCCGGTCAGATCTCCACCTGGTCCAGGTAGCGCATGAGAAAATCCGTTTTCGGCAGCGATTCGCGGGCGCGTTCATAGGTGCGTCCAGCATGCTTGAGAAAATCGTGGGGATCGCGCGCGGGGTCCGGCCAGTGCACGATGACGGCCTGGTGCGGGCGAATGATGTCGCGGATGATTGACTGGCCGCGTCCGGTCGAGATATAGGGAAACATCAGGATGGCGGCATCGATGGAAGTCAGTTTGTCAGCGATCGGGGCGAAATTGGCCGGTGAGACGCGGGCGTCCCCGGGATACAGGATGCGGCGGCCGCCGACTGTAACCAGATAACCGACATTGGCGACGTCGGTGAATGCTTTCCCTTCATGCTCAAAGGAAACCGGCGCGAACGCAAAGGGACCGACTACTGTCGGCTTCGATCCGTCGTGACCGATCTGCCATTGAAATGTATGGATCCGGCTTTTATCAAAGCGGCCCATGGCAAGCGCCGCCGCCTCGATCAGACTGGCCGTCGTGGCTTCATCGGCCAGAATCGGCAGGCCCGGGTAGCGGTCAAGGACTTGAAGGACCAACCGGGCCGAAAAATGATCGATGTGGTTGTGGGTGAATACCAAGGCTTCCAGGTGGCTGAACGGTGGGCGGGCATCAAGCAGGGCCTCGATTGCTTCCGATGGTGTGCCCGGATACAGCCGGTGGCCTTCGTGCAGGGCGTCGATCAGAATCTGGCGGCCCTCATAATCAATCAGGACACCGGCATTGGCGATGAGGCGGATCGTGACGCCGGCCATGATTCAGGCCGTGCCGGCTTTGGGATTTTCCCGGTCGAAGACCGTGTGCGCGACGCGGCGGATGTGGCGGATGATGCTCTGCTCCGCCAGGTTGGGATCATGATGGACAAGCGCGCTGTAGATCGCCAGGTGCTCGGAATGATCCAGCGCCGGATCAAGCGACTGGAGGTTCAGGTTGACGGAACGGACCGAATTGTCAATGGACCGTAGGGACGAAAGCATGTTGGTCAGGTACAGGTTGCGGGAAGCGTTGCGGATGATCTGGTGGAATTCGGAGTTCACCCGGCTGAATTCGTCCCGCATCTCCGGTTTGTGAACGAGTTTGCCCGCTTCCTCCATCAATCGTCCCAGCTCGGCGATCTCTTCGTCAGTGATGTTGATCGCCGCGTAATAGGCGGCCACCCCTTCCATCGAGCTGCGGATGAAAGTGATCTGCTTCATGTTGGCGATCGAGGACTGCGACACATATGAACCTTTGCGCGGGATGGAATAGATGAGCCCTTCAGCCTGCAGGATCCGGAATGCCTCCTTGACCGGTGTCGTGCTGACATTCAGCATGTTGCTGATGTAGCGTTCGCTGATCGGCTGATCGGCCTTCAGTTCTCCCTTGAGGATCATGATGCGCACGATGTCCGCGACCTGTTCACGCAGGGGGAGCGGGTGGACGATCTCGTTCGTAGCCATTGGGCATGTTCCTTTCGCGGTCGATAGACCGTGCAATCTGGTATACCAGATACCGATTTAAGAATAACATGCTGATTAACGATCGTCAATATAATCGAAAACGCTATAATATCAGTCAGATGGTTGTACGAAATGCACAATTCATTCCCCACGAATACCGGTGAAACTTCAATTCATGTTCTTGCTCGCTTGACGATGGCCTCAATGCCGACAGACACCAGCATGGTCACGAGCATCTGGAAATAGGCGATCACCACCATGGCCAGTGCGTAACCCGGCCAGCCGAGCCAGTCGGACAGGGTCTGGATCGGTGTCCCGGGAACGGGTGTCATGATATAGAGGAAATTCGTGCCCAGCAGCCGGTTGACGACATAGGTCAGGGCAACCTGGACCGTGGCAATCAGGTAAAGCTGTTTCAAACGCCGCCATGTGGGTCGCATATGCTCGACGATGGCCAGATAGATCGCCGCGATCACCATGAGCAGATGGGTGATGACGAACAGCCCGCCCCTCAGCATCAGGAAAGGGGCGTCGGTGGTGATGTCGCCCGGGAAAATGCCGGAGGCCAGCCCCATCGGGATGCCGATCAGGAAAACATAATTGAACAGGAAGTCGCCGGGTTTCAACAGGCAGATCACCAGCAGGACCAGGTTGATGTGACAGACATGCAGCGAGAATAGTGCATCCCAGGTGAAAACATCGACTGTCGCGTCGATCGGATAACGGATGGCCCTGAGCGCAACCGTCACGATGATCAGGAACAGGCGCATCCGTCTTCTTTTCTCTGCCGTGTCCAGCTTTCTCCCGATCAGCACAACGGTCACGCCAAATATCAGCATGACCGTCAATACCAGAAGATGAAATGCCATATAAGATTCTTGAGTGACTGTGTTGAATATCAGCCCACGGGAATGGAGCGATGGGACGCCGACCGCGATCATGGGTCTGCCACCGCAGTCTTCAGATTCATGCTTTTTTCTCCACGCGGCGAAGCACGCTGCGTGCGGCCAGGACGCCGCTTGCGCCTGCTTGGGACAGACCGCGCGTGATGCCGGCGCCGTCACCGGCCGCGAAGAGATTGGGCAATTCCGTTTCCAGTTCCGGCGTCAGGGTGAGTCGTGAACTGTAGAATTTGACCTCGACGCCATACAGGAGCGTGTCGTGGTTGGCGGTCCCAGGCGCCAGCTTGTCCAGGGTCAGGATCATCTCGATGATGTTGTCGAGATGGCGTTTGGGCAGCACCAGCGACAGGTCTCCCGCGGTCGCGTCCAGTGTCGGTTTGACAAAACTCTGCGCCATCCGATGGGCATTGGTCCGGCGGCCATCAATCAGGTCGCCGAAGCGCTGGACGAGCACCCCGCCGCCCAGCATGTTGGACAGGGAGGCGATGCGTTTGCCGTACTGGTAGGGCTCGCGGAAAGGCGAGGTGAATTTGTTGCTGACCAGCAGGGCGAAGTTGGTGTTTTCGCTTTGCAGGGCCGGGTCGGTGTAGCTGTGCCCGTTGACGGTGATGATGCCGTCCGTGTTTTCGGTGACCACATAGCCATAGGGGTTCATGCAGAAGGTACGGACCGGATCCTTGTAGAGCTTGGTCCGGTAATGCAGTTTGGCCTCGTAGACCGCGTCCGTGATCTCCTTGAACACGATCGCCGGCAGCTCCACACGCACACCGATGTCAACCTGGTTGTTGATCAGCTGCATATTGAGCCGGCCGCATTGCTGGGAGAACCATTCGGCGCCTGACCGGCCCGGGGCGACAATCAGGTATTCACAGTCGAACTCCCCTTTTTTCGTCTCGACGACGTAGCCATTGCCGGAAACCGGGTTGATGTTCAGGACCTGGACGTTGCACTGCAGGTCGAGCCGGTCGGACAGATAGGCGGCCTGGGCGGTAAGGATCTCGCGGTTGCGTTCCGTGCCGAGATGCTTGCAGCGGGCATCCATGAGATGCAGGTCGTAGCCGATGGCCCGGCGCCGGATCAGGTCCGCTTCCGGCGTGAATGTCGAGTGGTACTTGTCCGTCGCGCCAAACTGCTGGTTCACCTGGTCGACATATTCAATCAGGTCCATCACGGTCTCGTCAGACACATACTCATTGAGCCAGCCCCCAAACTGGGTAGTGAAATTGAATTTGCCGTCGGAATAGGCACCGGCACCGCCAAAGCCGCGCATGATCGCGCAGGAGCGGCAGTTGATGCAGGAGTCGGTTTTCTTGGCGATGATCGGACAGCTGCGATGGGCGATGTCCGAGCCCTGCTCGAGGATGGCCACTTTCAGGTCCGGCCGGTGCTTGACCAGTTCATACCCGGCGAAGATGCCGGCGAGGCCGGCTCCGATGATGATGACGTCATAGTGTTTCGACATGTTCTGATAACAGTCCTTTCACGTGGGATGCGGATCAGCCGGATCAGGTGTCTACCCGGACAAAGCCGTACTCTTCCATGCTGGAAAGGCCGGCGTCGACCGACAGGTCGCGAAGCTTCGCGTAAAGCTCGGCCTGGACCGCATGGTAATACGGAATGACAAACAGGATGCCGACCCCGCAGGCCAGGACCCCGAGGAAGAACCAGCCAATGAAGGAGAGGTCGAGCACGAACATTTCGAACTTGTGGCCGCGGGTCATGGCGATGGACAGTCGCAGGGCCCGGCGGCGGCCGATCTGCGGGTTGTCACCCAGGATCCAGGGCGTCATGCGGTAGGCATAGGACCGGTTGATGACCGGAATGGACAGCAGGATCGAACCCAGGCCCAGGACCAGGGCGAGCATCGCACCGCCGATCAGGAACACGCGTGACTGCGGCAGCGGCAAGTTGAAATCCGGAAGGCGGGTGCTCACGAAGGCCGCGAGGGCGATGACCGCGGAGATGACGATCGTGATCAAGGGCAACAGTCCCCACAGGAACAGGAACAGGTTTTTCCAGAACTGGGCAGCCACGGTCGGCAGGTATGCGCCCTGCTTGAAGAGGCTGAACATCAGGCTGATCGATGGGGCAACGCCCATTTCCCGGCTGCGGGAAAACCAGCGGTTGGCACCGGCTTCAACGACGGTCGACACGAAAACGAAGAACAGGATGCCGAACAAGGTGCCGAGAACGGCCATCAGGATGGCGAAAAAGGCGAATGGATGCTCAAGGAAGCGCTGCGCCCGCTCGGCGAACCGCTCGACAGCGCTCTGGAAGGAGTACCAGTCGCGTCCGGAAATGTCCGAACTGTCGAAACTGTAGCTCACGCCCATCTGCGATCCGCCGCCAATCAGGACGGAGATGATCGCGACAGCGAAAGCCATCCAGTACTTGCCCTTGAGATGAAGCCTGGCTTCCCTTTTGAGTTCAGAACGTGTCCACATAACGGTCCCTCCATGTTATCTGTCATGCCTTTGGATGATTCAAATGATGGCAAACATCGCATTCATTATAATGGGTATCCGCTTGTGCGTCCAACGCATTTCGTGAAATATGCGGGCCGCCATCTGTCCGCGGGGTCACCTTTACGCCCATTTCACGGGAGTGTATGATAAATGGACGAGAACAAGGCGTTTCACCGCCGGTTACCGGATTGAACCGGGCTGACATGCCGGCGTTACGCAAGGAGGATGACAGATGGAGATCTTGAAAGGAAGCATCACGGCGCCGGAGGGTTTTCTGGCGGAAGGAGTCGCCTGTGGTCTGAAAAAGAACGGCCAACCGGACCTGACCTTGGTCATCAGCGACACAGACGCGACCGTCGCCGGCGTGTTCACCACCAACAAGGTGAAGGGGCACTCACTGGTGCGTTCCATGGAAAAGCTCAATGGCACCCCGAAGCGCGGCATCATCATCAACAGCGGCAATGCCAATGCCTGTGTCGGCGACGAGGGGCTATCTGATGCCGACACCATGGCCGCAGCCGTTGCCCACGCCATCGGCTGTCATCCGGATGCCATCCTGACCGGCTCGACCGGCGTCATCGGCAAGCGGCTGGACATGAATGCCGTCCTGTCCGGCGTCACGCAGGCGACCCGACTTCTGGACACAAGCGAAGAGGCCGGGCATCGGGCTGAAAAAGCGATCATGACCACCGACCTGATCGCGAAGGAAGGCGTCGTCCGCATCCAGGCCGGCGGCCAGACCATCACCCTGGCCGGCATGGCCAAGGGCTCCGGCATGATCCACCCGAACATGGCCACGATGATCGGCGTCATGACGACCGATGCCCGGATCGCCCAGCCGCTGCTGCAGCAGATGCTGCGCGACGTGACCGGCCGGACATTCAACCGGGTCAGTGTGGACGGTGATACCAGCGTCTGCGACATGGTCGTCATCATGGCCAACGGCCGATCCCAGGCACCGGAGATCCAGCCCGGCACGCCGGAGGCGACGCTGTTCCAGGAAGCCATGACCACACTGGCCACGCATCTGTCCCGCCTGATCGCCCGTGACGGAGAGGGCGCGACCAAGCTGATCGATATTGTGGTCAATGGCGCCGCAACGCCGGAAGACGCCTACAAGATCGTGCTCGCGGTCGGACGGTCGCCGCTGGTCAAGACGGCCATGTTCGGCGAAGACGCCAACTGGGGGCGCATCCTGACTGCTGCCGGTTACTCGGGCGCGGACTTCGACCCGGCCGGCTGCGACATCTACCTGGGCAGCCTCAAGGTCTGCGCCCATGGCAACGCGCTGCTGTTTGACGAATCTGAAGCCAAGAAGGTCCTGAAAAAAGACGAAATCCAGATCCGGATCGAATTGCAAGACGGCGGTTTTTCTGACCGGCTCTGGACCTGTGACTTCTCATATGACTATGTGAAAATCAACGGCAGCTACCGTACCTGAACACGAAGCGGGCCGGCTGATCCGACCCGCTTTTTTCATGCCTTTTTTTCAAGTGATCGCGATTAAAGTGTGTCGAACTGGATCTGTCCGTCCTTCAGGTCGGCCGAGACCGCCATCGCGTCGGCAAGACGCCCGGACAGCACCAGGTCGGCCAGCGGGTCCTCCAGGAGGCGCTGGATGGTCTTTCTGAGCGGACGGGCTCCGTATTTGGGATCGTATCCCTTATCGGCCAACAGGTCCTTGACAGCGTCCGTGACGACAAACTTCAGGTTCTTATCCGCCATGTGCGCACGCACTTCACCGAGCATCAGGTCGACGATCTGCCGGATCTCCTCCCGGGTCAGTTCCTTGAACACGATGATCTCATCCACCCGGTTCAGGAACTCGGGCCGGAACATTTCCTTGAGGACGCTTTGAACCCGGTTCTCGAGCGCGACATACCCTTCCGATCCGAAGCCGATGCCATGTGATTTGAGCGTTGTCCCGGCATTGGATGTCATGACGATGATGGTGTTCTCAAAGCTCACCCGACGACCATGGCTGTCGGTCAGACGGCCGTCGTCGAGAATCTGCAGGAGGATGTTGAACACGTCGGCGTGCGCCTTCTCGATCTCGTCGAGCAGAATGACACTGTATGGCTTACGGCGGATCTTCTCCGTGAGCTGACCGCCGTCGTCATAGCCTACATAGCCGGGGGGCGAGCCGATCAGCTTGGACACGGTGTGCGGCTCCATGAATTCAGACATGTCGAGGCGAACCATGGCATCCTCGGACTCGAACATCGCTTCCGCGACCGCCTTGACGAGCTCGGTCTTGCCGACGCCGGTCGGGCCGACAAAAATGAAGGACGCTGGCTTGCGTTTCTTGCCGAAACCGGCCCGGTTGCGCCTGATGGCGCGCGACAGGGATGAGACCGCCTCCTCCTGACCGACGACCCGTTTGTGGAGCCGCTCTTCGAGCCTCAGCAGCTTGTCCTTTTCAGACTCCGTGATCCGCTGGACCGGAATGCCGGTCCACATTTCGACGACGCGAGCGATGTCCTCGGTCCTGATTTCGGTCGGCTGGTTCTGGGCGTCCTGCTCCAGCTGCTCCTGCTCGGTCCGAAGCAGGTGCGAGCGCAGGTCAGCCTGTTTTTCATAGAGATGCATGTCTTCCGGGCTGTTGGCGATCTGGTTCTCGATCGCGTCCAGCTCGCTTCGCTCCTGTTCATGCCGGGTTTTCAATTCTTCGATGCGGACCAGGGCCCGGTTGGCCAGATTGGCACTCGAACCGGCCTCGTCCAGCAGGTCGATGGCCTTGTCCGGCAGGAACCGGTCGGTGATGTATCGCGCGGACATACGAACCGCGGTCTCGATGGCGGCATCGGTGATGACGATGTGATGATGCTGCTCGTAGTAGTCACGGACACCGCGCAGGATCTCGATGGTCTCCTGCTCGCTCGGTTCCTCGACGATCACCTTCTGGAAGCGGCGTTCAAGTGCCGAGTCCTTCTCGATGAACCGGCGGTACTCGTCCAGGGTCGTCGAGCCAATCACGCGGATCTCGCCCTTGGCCAGGGCTGGCTTGAGGATGTTGGCCGCGTTCATCGCGCCTTCCGCATCGCCGGCTCCCATGATGTTGTGCAGCTCATCGATCACCAGGATGACATTGCCGCTGCGGCGCGCGTCATCGACCACACCTTTCATGCGGCTCTCGAACTGGCCCCTGAACTGGGTCCCGGCGACCATGGCGGTCATGTCCAGCAGGTAGACTTCCTGGCTCAGCAACTTGGCCGGCACTTCCCCGGCGACGATCTTGACAGCCAGCCCTTCCGCGATCGCGGTCTTTCCGACACCCGGCTCGCCAAGCAGGACCGGATTGTTCTTCGACCGCCGGTTGAGGATCTGGATCACCCGTTCGAGTTCCTTTTCCCGGCCGATGATGCGGTCGATCTTCCCGTCCTTCGCGCGCAACGTCAGGTTGGTGCCGAACTGGTCAAGGAACTTTCGCTTGCGGTCCTTGGGCCGGTCACCGGGCCGCCCGTCATCGCGGCGGACGCGCCGGGAATCCTCCGGATCACTTTCATTGCCGATGGAGGCTGGCAGCAGTTCATTGCTGTCACGATCCTGGTCAGTCTCCATCAGCGCGCTGTCCTCCCCGTTTCCAGCGAGCGCGCCCAGGCTCTCGCCCAGGCCTTCGAGTTCGCTCGCGCCCAGCAACGCCCGGAACATCTCCTCTGGCCCTTTCCCTTCAACGTGGGACATGACGCCGTTCAGACGCTCGGTCAGCTCGTCGATATTGCTGTCATTGATGCCGGCCTTGGCGAACAATTCGTCCATGCCGCCCAGACCGGTCTTGTAGGCACATTTGAGACACAGGCCCTCGTTGATCCGCTGGCCGTTCTCAAAACGGGTCGTGAAAACCACAGCCACATTTATTTTACAAAGCACACATTTTGCCATTTATATCAATTCCTTTATATCGTCGCCGCTCGCGGGCGATCTTTGTCATCCGGTCCGGGAGTCAGAATCCGGGCCAGGTACTGGCCGGTGTAGGAACCGGGTATCCGTGAAACGGCCTCGGGCGTCCCTTCCGCCACGATCCGGCCGCCGGCGTCTCCGCCCTCCGGCCCGAGATCGATGATGTGATCGGCTGTCTTGATGACGTCCAGATTGTGTTCGATCACCAATACAGTATTACCATTCTCAGTCAGCCTCCATAAAATGTCAACCAACTTGTGGACGTCGGCGACATGCAGACCGGTCGTCGGTTCATCGAGGATGTAAATCGTCCGGCCGGTGCCGCGGCGCGAGAGTTCAGTGGCCAGTTTGACCCGCTGCGCTTCACCACCCGACAGTTGGGTCGAAGGCTGGCCGAGCCGGATGTAGCCGAGCCCGACATCCTGCAGGGTGAACAGTTTCCGGTGGATTCGCGGGATGCTCTCGAAAAAGGGCACCGCCTCGTCAACCGTCATGTCCAGGACATCGGCGATGCTGCGGCCCTTGAATCGGACCTCCAGCGTTTCGCGATTGTATCGCCTGCCTTTGCAGACATCGCAGGTGACGTAGATGTCCGGGAGGAAGTGCATCTCGATGCGGTTGACCCCATCGCCGCCGCACGCCTCGCAGCGTCCGCCGCGGACGTTGAAACTGAAGCGGCCGTTCTTGTAGCCGCGGGCCCTCGCGTCCTGGGTATGCGCGAACAGGTCGCGGATCAGGTCGAACACACCCGTGTAGGTCGCCGGGTTGGAGCGCGGGGTCCGGCCGATCGGCGACTGGTCGATCGCGATGACCTTGTCCAGATGCTCGAACCCTTCGATCGACCGGCAGGCTCCCGGGTAACGCCGGGCGCCGTTGAGCTCCGCGGCCAGTTTTTTCAAAAGGATTCCGTTGACCAGCGAGCTTTTTCCGGAACCGGAGACACCGGTGATGCAGGTCATGACACCAAGTGGGATCGTGACATCGATGTCCTTCAGGTTGTTTTCAACGGCGCCTCGGACGATCAGAGCACTGCCATTGCCGGCACGCCGGGTCTCGGGGATGGTGATCGCGCGCTTGCCGCTCAGATACTGGCCGGTGATTGATTCCGGGCAAGCCATGATGTCGGCGGCGGTGCCGGCCGCGACGACATGACCGCCCAGTTCTCCGGCACCCGGTCCCATGTCGATGATGTGGTCGGCCGCAAGCATCGTCTCCTCGTCATGCTCGACCACCAGGACCGTGTTGCCCAGGTCGCGCAGGCGCTTCAGCGTGCCGAGCAGACGGGCGTTGTCTCGCTGGTGCAGACCGATGCTGGGTTCGTCGAGAATGTACAGGACACCCATCAGGCCGGAGCCGATCTGGGTCGCGAGACGGATCCGCTGCGCCTCGCCGCCTGACAAGGTGGCGGAAGCGCGGGACAGCGTGAGGTAGTCCAGACCGACATCGACGAGAAAGCCGAGGCGGGCGTCGATCTCACGCTGGATCTGCTCCGCGATCCGGGCCTGGCGAGGCTCGAGATGCAGGGAATTGAGAAAACTTCTCGCCTTGCGGATCGGCATCAGGGTCAGCTCGTGGATGTTTTTGCCGCCGACCCGGACAGCCAGGCTTTCCGGCTTGAGCCGCGCACCATTGCAGGATGGGCACGGGGTCACGGACATGTACTGCTCATAGTATGATTTCATGTCGTCAGATGTCGTCTCTCGATAGCGTTTCTCCAGGCTGTTGATCACACCGATCCAATCGCTGGTGTAATCCTCGCCGCGCGGGTATTTGCTGTTGGCCGTGTCGATGGTCAGCCGTTCGCCATTGTTGCCGTACAGGATGATGTTCCTGATCTTTTCCGGCAAATCCTTGAACGGAGCGTCCATTGAAAAACCATACCGATGCGACAGCGCGGTCGCGAACGCACGGGCCCAACTGTCGCGATCGCCGAAATTCCAGCCACCGGCGCGGATCGCGCCCTCATTTAACGACAATCGCTCGTCATAAACGACCAGGGCGGGATCGATGCGACTGTTGAAACCCAGCCCGGTGCAGCTTGGACAGGCTCCGTAAGGGTTGTTGAACGAAAACATCCGCGGCGTGATCTCGCCCAGACTGATGTTGCAGACCGGGCAGGCAAAATTCTGCGAAAACAGGACCTCCTCGTCAATCGAAGGCTCACCAGTCTGAGGGTCCGTGCCGGTTGCCCGGATCAGAGACAGTCCATCGGCCAGTTTCAAGGCGGTTTCGACCGAATCGGTCATTCTGGACCGGATGCCCGGGCGCAGAATCAGACGATCGACAATCACCTCGATGGTGTGCTTCTTGTTTTTCTCAAGGGAGATGTCCTCATCCAACTCATGAACCGTCCCGTCGACCCGGGCACGGACGAAGCCATTTTTGCGGAAATCCTCGAACAGTCTGGCAAATTCGCCTTTCCGGCCGCGGACGACCGGTGCCATGATCTGAAGGCGGGTCGACTCCGGGTAGTTTTCGATCGCGTCAAGGATCTGGTCGACCGACTGGCGCTCGATCACACGACCACATTGTGGGCAATGCGGTGTGCCGGCGCGAGCGTACAGCAGGCGAAGATAATCGTAGATTTCAGTGACCGTGCCGACGGTGGAGCGCGGATTTTTGCTGGTCGTCTTCTGGTCGATCGAAATGGCCGGTGACAGACCCTCGATGTGGTCAATGTCCGGTTTTTCCATCTGGCCTAAAAACTGGCGGGCGTAGGCTGACAGCGACTCGACATAGCGTCGCTGGCCCTCCGCGTAGATGGTGTCGAACGCCAGTGAGGACTTGCCCGAGCCAGACAGCCCGGTCAGGACGACGAGCTTTTCACGGGGGATCTCAAGGCTGATGTTCTTGAGGTTGTGCTCGCGCGCGCCTTTGATGGTGATGGATGATTGCATGCATGTACCTGCGTTTCCAGCGTCGCAGAACGGATCTGGACAGCGAAGATTATTTGATGATGACAACATCATATTTTAACATAAAAATCACTCGAAGCGAGCAAATCGCACGAATGTTTGCCAATGACTCAGTTGTTGACACGGGTGGCCAGCCGATAGTTGAGCCGGTTGTGATGCAATGGCTGCTTGCACATGAGTTAGTTCCGTTGCTTCCGGGGTTGGTGCGTTGCTTCCGGGGTTGGTGCCAGTTGCCGTTTCGGTACTAATTATTGTACTCGCCTGAAAACCTCTGCGGCTGTAGCATTACAGGACGTGACGGCGCGGTAGTTCTGAATTGTCGTCTGGCACCGCCAGGTGGGCGGTGCCAGGCACGATTTCGGTACTTCAGAAAAGGTGCTCCCCGTAAGCCCTGGGCCTGTAGCATTACAAGCCTTTGGCTGCTGTAAGTACCATTCGGGTGCCAGGCACGATTTCAGTACCCGGCGGAACTAACTGCCGGGCGGTCAAACGCGGTGCCAGTTGCCGTTTCGGTACTAATTATTGTACTCGCCTGAAAACCTCTGCGGCTGTAGCATTACAGGACGTGACGGCGCGGTGGTTCTGAATTGCTGTCTGGCACCGCCAGGTGTGGCACCGCCACAGGTGGGCACCCTCGCCAAGCGCACCGCCAAGCGCCCTCCCCTGGCACCGCCCACCGTGACAGCTTATGTCTGTTGGCTCTCGTATGTCGTATGTCGCAAGAGCCTTGCCAAACGCGGATGGGCCGTGCTATAATCAACTCCGCGCTGACACGGCCCTATGGTCAAGCGGTCAAGACGCCGCCCTCTCAAGGCGGAATCAGGAGTTCGATTCTCCTTAGGGTCACCAAGATCTGAAAAAGTTCTGATCCTTCGGGATCAGGACTTTTTTCATATTGGCAAATTCAAACATTGCAACAGATTGTATTCCTGGTTCGATCGATGGGCTGCATCCTGTCGGAGACAAACCCACCGGTCACTTCAGGGGCAGGACGATCCGCGTGAGGTGGTCGTTCTCAGGCACTTCCGGGCCGGTCATGTAGTATTCGTAGGCGCTGCCGACCGCCTCCAGGCCTTGTTGTGATAAATGGTGGTTCATCGCTGCGTAGGTTTCAGTCAGGGTGCTGTAGGATCCGTGGTGTGTGGCGACTATCGCTCGTGTCGCGGGTATCCTGACCGACAGGATATCTCCTTCGCCGGGCACCTCCCGAGAAACGGGGAATCCCATCTCGACCTCCAGATCCTGTGGGTCCATGTTGAAGTAGGCCGTAAATGGCGCTGCGTTTGGAACCAGACCACATTCACCCATGTATTGCAGGATCCGGTGGTAGCTTTCACCGATCAGGGCCGGTAATTGTTCAAGCCTTGTCCTTGCACGGATGCAAATCGCGAGCTGGTCAGGCAATTCAATGATTTCCAGATCGACCATGTGAATCCCTCCCAATTTCCCATGCATGGAACGATATGTCTCGATTTCATGATACACCCTCGAGCTTTGATCCAGGCTGCCCAACGCAAATAAGCCATCCCGGCAAGTTGGTGTGTACCGGGATGGCTTTTATTTGTGATATCAGGCTTATCTCAAGCTTTTTCTGTCGAATCAGTCGTCCGCTGGTCGAACGGAACATAAGGGCGGCGCTTCTGGACACATTTGTATGCGGGGCGGATGATGCGGCCGCCGCTGATGACTTCCTCGATCCGGTGTGCGCACCATCCGGCTATGCGGGCCGCGGCGAACATTGGCGTGAACAGTTCTTCCGGGATTCCGAGCATGTTGTAGATGAAGCCACTGTAGAAATCGACGTTGGCGCAGACAATCTTGTCGTTGTTCTTGACAGCACGGAACACTTCCGGCGCCAGGCGCTCAGTCGCCGTGAACAGTTCGAACTCATCTTCCCGGCCGGACTCATAAGCCAGTGTCCGCGCAAATTCGCTCAGCAGGCGGGTGCGTGGATCGGACAGGGTGTAGACGGCGTGTCCGATGCCGTAGATCAGGCCGCTACGGTCATACGTCTCTTTTTTGAGCACCTTTGTCAGGTAGTCTGCGATTTCCATTTCGTTGCGCCAGTTTTTCACATTCTGCTTCAGGTCCTGCATCATGTCGTAGGCTTTGCCGCTCGCGCCACCATGCTGGGGGCCCTTCAGCGATCCGATCGCGGCCGCAATGACCGAATAGGTGTCCGATCCGGTCGACGACACCGCGTGGGTGACAAATGTTGAATTGTTGCCACCGCCGTGCTCGGCATGCAGCACCAGCATCAGGTCGAGGATCCTGGCCTCGAGTTCCGTGAACTGTCCGTCCGGACGAATCAGGTACAACAGGTTCTGCGCAGTGTTGTAATCCGGCCTGGGCGTATGCAGGAACAGGCTCTGCTTGTCGATGTAATGCCGCTTGGCCATGTAGGCGTAGGCGATCATCGCCGGGAAACGGGCGATGAGCTCGATCGACTGGCGCAGGATGTTCTCCATGCTGATGTCATCCGGGTTCGGGTCATAGGAATAGGAAGCGAGACAGGCCCGGGCCAGTTTGTTCATCACGTCCGGGCTCGGCGCCTTCAGGATCATGTCCTCGGTGAATCCGTCCGGGAGCTGGCGTTGGCTGCCGATCAACGCCTCGAACTCGGACAGTTGATCTTTGGTCGGCAGTTCGCCGAACAGCAAAAGATAAGCGCATTCTTCGTATCCGAACCGCTTGTCATTGAAAAAACCATGGACCAGGTCCGTGATTTTGACGCCCCGATAATAAAGCCGTCCTTCGGCGGGAACTTTGTCCCCATCATCCATGATATAGGAAAAGACTTCGCCGATTTCGGTCAGCCCGACCAGCACGCCCGTCCCGTCTTCATTCCGGAGTCCGCGTTTGACGCTATAGCGGTCATAAAGGGCCGGGTCAATCCTGAACTTGGCGGTCGAGGACTGTGCCAGCTTTTTGATCATGTCGGCTCTTTCTGTTTCATTCATGGGTGATACCCCCTTGTCATTGGCTTACGACATTATTATTTATGAAAGGCCAATCTGTCAATCCTGCATAATAAACAAAAATATCGACATTTTCAAGGAACTTTTTGCGACTGAACGGATCCGGTCTGCCATTTCCATCTGTTCAAGCCCACCGGAAGGCTTAGCCAATCATCGTCTTCCCTTCCGGATGGATTCGTTCCGAATGCCGGAGTTTGCGCATGGCCAGTCCGATGGCGAAAGAAGCCGGTCCGACCCGTCCCAGATACATCATGGGAATCAGGATGATCTGGCTGGTCCGTTGCAGCGCCGGTGTGCCGATGGTTGACAGACCAACAGTCGCGAATGCTGAAGTCGCTTCGAACAGCAGGTCAAGGAAGGAGAATTCCCCTTGTTGCAGGGCTGCTTGCTCCACCACGGAAAGCCCCAGCACGGACATCATGACAATGATGAGCGCGAGGTTGAAAATGACCAGGGCCCGCTTGAATGTGTCGCGCGACAACTGGTGACGCAGCAAAATCGGTTGATCCTCGCCCCGGATGTCCGAGAAGACTGTCGCAAGGATCACCGTGAATGTCGTGATCTTGATGCCGCCACCTGTCGATCCCGGCGATGCCCCGATAAACATGAGGACGACAGTCAGAAATTTGGAGCTGTCGGTCAGCGCCGCCTGGTCAAGGGAATTGAATCCGGCCGTCCGCGCCGTCACCGACTGGAACCAGGCCGCCAGCGGCTGCTGCCAGCCCGAAAGGCGTCCCATCGTGTAGGCCGCGCCGCCATTTCGCCGTTCGATCAGGTAGAACAGCACCATGCCGAACACGATCAGAGTGCCCGTCACCGTCAGTACCAGTCGACTGTGGAATTCCAGCTTGCGTTTTTTCGGTAGAGCCAGCAAATCGGACCAGACCACAAACCCCAGTCCGCCGACGATGATCAACAGGCTCGTCGTGACAAGAACAACCGGGTCGGTCCCGAACGCCACCAGACTTGAATAGGGGCCCGATGCTGTGTCGCCCAGCAGGTCGAATCCGGCATTGCAGAACGCCGATACCGCCTGGAATACGCCCTTGTAGATCCCCTGCCGCCAGCCAAAATACCCGGCATAACGCCAGGACAGTAAAAATGCCCCGACCAGTTCGATCGAAAACGTGATCACAACAACCTGTCGCACGAGTCGAAGCACATCGGCAAACCCGAAGCTTGCCGTCGACTCGGCTGTGACGACCAGCGTCTTAAGGCTTGCCTTGCGGCGGATCAGGCTGTAGAAAAACGAAGTGATCGTGACCAGTCCAAGTCCGCCGATCTGGATCAGCGAAAGGATCACCAGTTGGCCATAAACAGTCCAGCCGGTGGCTGTATCCATCACGACCAGGCCAGTGACACAAGTGGCCGATGTGGCGGTGAACAAAGCCTTGAACAGACCGACACTCTCCCCGGATCTGGAAGCAAAAGGCATCGCCAGCAGGATCGTGCCAACGGTGATGACCAGAAGGAAGCTGGCGGAGATGACCCGCGCCGGGTTTTCGTTCAGCCAGCGGGTCGGCAGATTGGCACGGGACTTCCGGGTGACAGCCACTATGTGTCGCTCCTACCGGCGTTTGACCATGGTTTTCCAGATCGTGTCATACTCGTCCTCATCGCAGACCAGGAGCATGGTGTCGTTTGCCTTCATGACGAGCGAGCCGACCGGCATCTCGACCTTGCCGTCTCCGCGCGTGATCATGACGACCTTGCTGTCACCCGGGAACCGGTATTCCTGCAAGGTTTTGTCGCATGCGTTGGATTTGGGTGAAAGCTGGAACTCCAGGATGGATTTGCTGGTCTTCGGAATGGAGAACACGATGCGCATGCCGGCGTAGTCGATTTCCTGCTCGATGATGTCGGCCAGGATCTGGGTACTGGAAAAAACCTTGTCAACACCCAACCGGAAGAACATTTCCGAGTTTTTCGGGTTGTTGACCCGGGCAACGGTGACCCGCACATCGAAACGCATCCGCGCGATCTGGCATGCGACCAGGTTGTTCTCATCCTTGCCGGTGACCGCGACAAAGAAATCGGCGTGCCGGGTTCCGGCTTCTTCCAGGACGCGCATGCTGGTGCCATCGCCATTGAAGACGGTGACCTCGTCAAAATCTGTCGCGATGCGTGAACAGACTTCTTTCAACTGCTCGATGACGACGATGTTGTGCCGGCCCGGCTTCAGGGTCTTGATCAGATAGTAGGCCAGTTTGCCCCCGCCCACGATGACAATCCGCATAAATCGTCGCTCCTTTACTCGATTTCGGCCAGGATGATCTGGTCCCCGACTTGAGTTTTCAGTTCAGGGGTCGCCAGCAGCATCCGGTTGTGGCGGAAAATGCCGACGATCAGTTTCCCCTGGTCGGTCGTCAAGTCATTCAGGTTCTCGCCGGCGAGTTTCGGATCGATCGTGGTCCTGGTGTAAAGCATGCGGGCTCCGTAGAGGATATGACGCGATTCATAGGATTCTTGCTGGATCGCGCGTAGAAAAGCCTGGACCGTCAGGTGTGTCGAGCAGATGTTGTCCAGTCCCAGTTCATTGAAGACACTTTGATTGGCAGGGTTGAAAACCCGGGTGATCACCTTCGGGACATTGAAAATCACCTTGGCTGTCTGTGCGGTCATGATGTTGATGTTGTCATTCTGGGTGACGGCGCAGACAAAGTCTGCCGTTTCAATGCCAGCCTGGCGGAGCACGTCGCGGTCGATCGGCACGCCCGTGATCTTGATGCAGTCCAGATTGTCGGCTGCCTGGATCAGTTCGGGATCGCTATCGATGATGACCACGTCATGCTCGAGCCTGATCAGCTCGGCGGCCAGCGAAGATCCAACCTTGCCACAGCCAATGACAATGATATGCATACGCTACGCTCCAATTCATGAAGTTTCATTCATTTTACTGCTCTCGATCAGAAATGAAAAGTCACCGGCCTGTCGCATGCCGGTCAGCGATGATGACGCCTCAGTTCATGACATAAAATGGCGCCGGCCGCGGCCGCGTTCAGGGACTCGGCCTTTCCCGGCATCGGGATGGTCACCAGACGGTCGCAGGCGTCGCGGGCCGCGTCGCTGATGCCATGCGCCTCGTTGCCGATCAGGATGACGCCAGGGCGATCGAACGGATGCTCCAGAATGGATTCGCCGGACAGATCCGCCGCGAACAGGGACAGGCCTGAACCGGCAAGCCATGATCGCAGGGCCGCCAGGTCAGTCATCTGGATGATGGGGATATGAAAGCAGGATCCCATGGCGCTGCGGATCGCCTTTTGAGAAAATGGATTGGCGGTTCCCGGCAAGACCAGCACACCGTCAAAACCGAAGGCATCCGCGGTGCGCACCAGTGTACCGACATTTCCGGGATCGGCTACGCCTTCCAGTGCCAGATAGATGCCATCCGGTCGTGACTCAGCCTGGTCGGATGAGACTGCCGGACGATGGCAGAGCATCGCGATGCCCTGCGGATGTTTCGTCTCGGTCAGCCGGTCAAACAGGTGATCGGCCAGCTCAAGAGTCTCTTCATCCGGAGACACCTGGCGAACCAGGTCCAGGATGTCGGGTCTCAATGAAGCTCGTTGGGCCAGGATCAATTGGTGAATGGCAACACCTGATCCGATCGCGTCCCGGCAAAGTCGGAGCCCTTCCAGAAACAGCATTGAATCGTCATCCGCAGGCTTCTGTCGCCGGATCCGTTCGATTCTCCGGTAAGACGGATTGTCTTTGCTTTCAATGTGCTTCACGTCGGATCAACCTCCCGAAAAACCAAGGACGGGCCAAACTGCCCGTCCTGTTGGATCGACTCCGGTTCTTTCAGGCCGCGGGGCATCAAAGAGCCGCTTTGGCCTTTTCGCACAGCGCGGTGAATCCGACGGGATCCGTCACGGCGATGTCGGCCAGGACCTTGCGGTCCAGCATGACCTGCGCCTTGGAAAGGCCGTTCATGAAACGGCTGTAAGACAGTCCGTTCATGCGGGCGGCCGCGTTGATACGGGTGATCCACAGCTTGCGGAACTCACGTTTCTTGTTGCGGCGATCGCGATAGGCATAGCTCAGAGACTTCATGACCGCCTGGTTGGCGACCTTGAACAGCTTGCTCTTGTGGCCGAAATAGCCTTTGGCCTGCTTCAGGATCTTCTTGTGTCTTGCTTTTGTACGTACACTTCTCTTTACTCTGGTCATCGGTATAACCTCCCGTTAATCGTTCTTTTCAATACCCCGACTTATTTGTACGGAATCAGCTGGCGGATGTTGGCCTGGTTGGACGGGGCAGCGACGAGCGATTTCCTGAGGTTTCTCTTGCGCTTGGTGCTCTTCTTGGTCAGGATGTGCTTTTTGAAAGCCTGAAACCGAATGACCTTGCCGGTCCCGGAGACCTTGAATCTCTTTTTTGACGCACTGTGTGTTTTCTGCTTGGGCATGTACCGTTCCTCCTGATTTTATCGGTCTTGTCAAACAGCCGTTTTCGGCAGTCTGGCTCAGTTTTTCTTTGGCGCCAGGAACATCACCATGTTCCTGCCTTCCACCTTGGGATCCCGATCGACCTGACCGAATTCCTGGCAGGCATCCGCGAACTGCTTCATGACTGCGTACCCCTGACTGGTGTACGTCATCTCGCGACCGCGGAACTTCAGGATCACCTTGACGCGATCCCCGTCCTTGAGAAACCGGATAGCGTTCCTGATCTTGACCTCCAGATCGTGTTCCTCGGTTCTCAGCTTCAGACCGATTTCCTTGACTTCCGTGATGTGCTGGTTTTTCTTGTTCTCTTTTTCACGCTTCGCCTGTTCAAACATGAATTTGCCGTAATCCAGGATCTTGCAGACCGGCACTTCCGCCTGCGGTGAAATGAGGACAAGGTCAAGGTCTCGCTCTTCTGCTCTCTGCCTGGCTTCCGAAATCGGCACGACACCGATCATGGAGCCGTCGCTGTCAATCAGCCTGACCCGAGGGAACCGGATTTGTTCGTTGATCAGCATTCCGCTGCTTTGCTTGGCGATAGGGACACACCTCCTTGAATAAAAAAATAAGCCGATGCGCATACATCCGCTTCGGCTACAAACCGGGGTGGAGACCCCGATGCTGGTGCACATGAACCTCTTCGTCAAGACTGGAGGTGAGAAGCGGATGCTTCTGCTTGATAACATTAGTATTGTACAGGCCTACAGCCATACTGTCAACCATCGTTTTCGGGCAATTTTCAGACGGTTTTCGGACAGTCAGCCATTATTTGCGCTTGTTTTCCGTCTTGTCCGGGCTTATCCGGCCGGGGTCAGGCAGATCAGGATGGTGCCCGATGCCAGTTCGATGGAAATGATGCCATTCGGTTTCTCCGGCTCATTGCTGATGCCGCGGCTCGAGCCGAACTGAAGGTCGAAATCGTCCAGCGGGTAACGAAGTCCCTGATAGCTGATTCCTCTCGCCTCGGTGGAGACGGAGATGACAGAGATGGCCCATCGTGTCGCCGGCAGATTGCCCAGATCCATCTCCCAACGGTCCGGCCCGTGTACCGCGTACAGGATGCTGACTCCGTCACTCATCGTGACACGGTAGCCTTTGCGGGCCAGGGCCGCTGCCATCAGCTGGTTGCCGAGCACATGGTCCGGACGGTTGCCCAGAGCGCCAAGGAAGACCAGTTCGACCTCAGGAAGGCTGATCGATGGCGGCAGGGCCGCGAGCGACGCCTCCAGGGCTATTTCAGAATCTGTCGCGTTCTTGGCTTGCGGGAAGCGAAGCACCTTGATCTGACGTTCGAGGATCCACGCCTGGCCTTCTGGACTGATCGAGTCGAAATCACCAACCACGAGATCCGGCGTGACCCCCATGCGGCGTAGATGGTCCGTTCCGCCATCTGCGGCCACGACATGGTCCCGTTTTTCCAACAGCCGGTCGGTCAGCGGGCTCTCGATCAGGTCACCCGAAAGAACGATCAGATGTCGCATGCGACCCTCATGTCCCGCAGGATGTCACAAGGCACGTCCGCGCCGTAACAGGCGCTGCCGACGACCATGATGTTGGCTCCGGCCTTGTACACTTCATTGATGTTGCCCGGCCCGATTCCGCCATCAACGGCAATGTGGACATCCGGCGCGCGCTGGTCCAGGATGGTCCTGAGCCGGGTGATCTTGTCCATCATGGTCGGAATGAACTTCTGTCCGCCGAATCCCGGGTTGACCGTCATCAGCAGGATCATGTCGACATAGGGGATGATTTCCTCTAGCACGCTGAGCGGGGTTCCCGGATTGAGCGCGACCCCGGCGGAACGACCTGCTTTGTGGATCTCCTGGACCGCTTTGTGCAGATGCGGACAGGATTCGGCATGGACGGTGATGATGTCGGCGCCGGCCTCGATGTATTGGTCAAGCAGGTCAAGTGGATTGGTGACCATCAGATGGGCTTCGAGCAGCAGGTCCGTCCGCTTGCGGATCGCCGCGATGACCGGCGGGCCGAGCGTCAGGTTGGGCACAAAATGGCCATCCATGACATCGAGATGGATCATGTCGGCCGATTCCCTGACGAGGTCGACTGCCGCGCCCAGTTCCGTGAAGTCCGCTGAAAGAATGGATGGGCAAAGCATCAGGCGCCCTTGTGTCTCTTGGTAACCCTTGAACATGTTCGATACCTCCTGAATGAGTCCTTTTCGTGCATATGGGCCGCATCATCCTGACAGATCTGTCTTGTCAAAAAGCCTCAAGGGTTTTGATTCGTCTGGCGGCCGGCGGGTCTTTGCCGGTATGGCTTGATGCTGTCAATCAGATTACGGAAATAACGATACCGCTCGATCCGTCCAGCGTCAACGGTTTCGGGATCCAGTGAGCAGCCGGCTTCGCCAATGTGCCGGCAATCGAGAAACCGGCATTGTCCTTCGATCGCGGCGATTTCCGGGTAACCGGCAAGCACGTCCTGCGGCCGGATGTCAAGCGTTTCCAGTTCCAGCGAGCTGAATCCCGGGCTGTCGGCGATGTAGCCGCCGGAAAACGGGAACAGTTCCACATGTCGGGTGGTATGCTTACCCCGTCCGGCCTTTTCACTGGTCGCGCCGATCAGCATAAGCTGGCGGCCAAAAAGATGATTCAGCAATGTCGACTTGCCAACGCCGGACTGGCCGGCAAAAGATACCACGCTGCCTTCGATCCGCGCAAGCAAGGCTTTCTGTCCCTCATCGTCGTCAAAGCCCGTGCGGATGCTCGCGTATCCGGCCGCCTCGTACGGGGCGAGAAAAGTGTCCGCTCGCTCAGGCTCATCGATCCGGTCCGTTTTGGTCAGGCAAAGGATCGGCTCGATCGCGTTCGCCGCGCAGAGAATCAGGAGTTTGTCAATCAGAAAAGGGTCCGGTTGCGGATCTTCGAGTGAGAAAGTGATGACCAGTTTGTCGAGGTTGGCGACCGGCGGCCGCACCAACGCGTTCCTGCGCGGCAGGATGTGGGTGATGCGCAGCGGCACCAGCGGATCGTTTGTGACGAGAAAGATCACACGATCGCCCGGTAGCGGCGAGATCCCTTCCTTTCGGAAAATGCCGCGGGCGGTCGCGGCCCGGGCTTCGGTGCCGCTGCGGTCGTCGATCCAGTACTGGCCGCCGACGCCACGGACAATGATGCCGGTTTTCTCAGCCTGGTCGGTCATGCGTCAGTTCCCTTGGCCGGGGGGTGTTTTTTCCGTCGTCGTCGCTACCGTTGTCGTGGTTGTCGTCGCGGCCGTCGTTGTCGTTGTTGCTGGCGGGGCGGTCGTGGTCGCAGCTGTGGTGGTCTCGGTGGTCGGTATCGGTGTCGGGGTCGGCTCCGGTGTCGGAGAAGGATTCTTGTAGGCATTGTAATCCGCCATCGATCCGACCGTGATCTGGATGGGATCGGTCAGCAGCACTTGTGTTTCCGGCGCCGGTGACTGAATGATCACATACAGCTTTGACTCTTCCAGCAGAGCGCTTTCCGGGGTGATGTAGCTGACGGTCAGATTGGTCTGGCCAAGCAAGGTGAGCATGGTCCGGGCTGAAGTCAGGGACATGCGGTCCAGATCGGGCATGATCACAAAGGGTACCGGGGTCGGCGTCGGATTGAGGAAATAATAGTAATCCTGCGCCGTGCCGTAGGTCAGGCTGATGACATAGCCGGTCGTGACCTGCGTTCCGGGTGGCACGTTCTGACGGATGACGACCCGGTTGGCTTCCGGGATCTCGATCTGGGCGCCAGTCAGTGGATCGATTGAAATGTTGACCAGCGGTCCGAGCACAAGGTTGTTTTTCGCGATGTCGGCCTTGGCCGCCGTGAACGGGCCGCCCACATAGTCCGGAACCGTCACCAGCGGCATGCCGTCGCTGACGACGATGACGACCGTGCTGCCGCGCGGCGCCTTCTGGCCGGCGGCCGGGATGGTCCGGATGACCTTGCCCTTATCGACGCCGGAATTTTCATGCATGAGCTCGACATTGAAGCCATAGGTCTGGTAAAGCTCTGTCTGGGCCTTCGTCGCGGTCTGCCCGGCGTAATCCGGGATCGTCTGCAGCTCGAGGCCTCCGCTGACGGTCAGCGTCACGACCGAGGTGTTGGGCTTGATGATGACGCCGGCGCCGGGGCTTTGCCGGAAGATGATGCCGGCTTCCACCGTCGAATTGTCCTCATAGACCACGTCGAAATTGATTTTGTCCTTCTTGAGCTGGGCGTCCACCTCATCCAGTTCACGGCCAATGTAATTTTCCAGTTCGTAGGTGCGGCTCGGATCCGTCTGGACCGTGCCGGACAGTTTTCGCCATCCCCAGACGCCGATCGATGTGACAAATACGATCGCGATCAGGATGATCGCGAAGACAATCGCGGTGTCACGGTGGCGAGAGCGGCGCCGTTCATTGATGGTGCGTTCGATCTCACGGAGCTTGTTGTAGTTCGGATCCGGTCGCATCGCCTGCAGGGCTGTCGTCTGGCCGTCCTTGTCCGGCAAGCCCGCAACGACACCGAATACACCGTTCGGGTCGATCATCAGCTGATCGAGCTCGTCAACCAGTTCGCGGACATTGCCGTAGCGATTGTCCGGAGATTTCTGGATGCATTTCATGACAATCTGATCAAGCCCGCGCGGGATCGAAGGATTGTGCAACGACGGCAGCGGCGGCACTTCCTGCAGATGCTTGATCGCGACCGCGACGGACGTGTCGCCGTCGAACGGCAGCTGGCCGGTCAGCATTTCGTACATCAGGATGCCGAGCGAGTAGATGTCGGATTTTTCACCGACGATCGTGCCGCGCGCCTGTTCAGGCGAAAAATAGTGCACCGAGCCAAAGGCGACGCCGCTGGTCAGCGTGATGGTGTTGGACGAAGTGGCCCGCGCGATGCCGAAGTCCGTGACCTTGGCGATCCGGTCGCGAGTGATCAGGATGTTGTGCGGCTTGATGTCACGATGGACAATGCCGTTCCTATGCGCGTGCTCGAGCGCGAGACCGATCTGGATGGCCATCGGGACAGCGCTTTCCCATGGGATCGGGCCTTCCGACATGATCAGTTCCTTGAGGGAGCTGCCCTCGACATATTCCTGGACAATATAGCGGCGCGTGTCATCCTGCCCGAAACCGATCACCCTGACCACGTTCGGATGGTTCAGGCTGGACGCGGCACGAGCCTCCGCCTCGAAACGTTTGACAAATTCCGGATCGTTGAGCAGATCGTCGCGCATCATCTTGACCGCGACCTGGCTGCCTGTCTTCTGATCGACCGCCCGGTATACATGGGCCATTCCGCCCTGTCCGAGTGGTTCGACAATCTGGTATCGGCCGCCGACCAGGCTGCCGGACAGACTGGCCGTCTGTGCTTGATTCATGAGATGAGTTCCTCCAAAGGCCTTTCAAAAGGCCAGATTATTCTGCTGTTATCATTCTTTATCATATATCCATGACCATGACCGTGACATTGTCTTCCCCGCCCTGCTCATTGGCCAGCGCAATCAGGCGTTCGACCGCCTTTTCAGGTGTCTTTTCCTTGCGCAGGATGGCTTTGATCGCTTCGTCCGCGACAAAGCCGTGCAGTCCGTCCGAACACAGCAGCAGCCGGTCGCCGGATTCGAGCGGCAAGGACAAGGTGTCCGCCTGCATGAACTCCGGCGCGCCGAGCGCCCGGGTCAGGACATTGCGTCGCGGGTGGTTCTGGCTTTCCGATGCTTTCAGGCTGCCCGCGTCGATCATCTCCTGGACCAGCGTGTGGTCGATCGTCAGCTGGTCCAGCGCATGGTCACGCAGAAGATAGGCTCGGCAATCGCCGACATGGGCCAGGAAAAGCTGATCCTCAAAGACGACGGCGATCGTCAGCGTGGTGCCCATGCCCCGGTTGTCCTCGCAGTCAAGCGAACCGAGGAACACCTTGATGTTGGCCTTTTCACAGATGTCAGCCAGCACCTTGCCCAGGTCCGACCGGTCCATGCCGTCCTTCAGCCGGATGTTCAGCTGCTCGGTCGCGTATTCGACCGCGATCCGGCTGGCCAGCTCGCCCTTGCGGTGACCACCCATGCCGTCCGCGATGATCAGCCCGCAGGGAAAAGGGCCGTTCACAGTCACGACAGCGAAGTTGTCCTCATTGTTTTTCCGGATCAGTCCGATATCGGTCGCGGCTGAGTGCCTGCCGGATTCGTGCATGATTCGTGCCTTCTCCTTAATTGACCACAGGCGGCCATGATGTCGGATCCCAGTTCGCGCCGGACGGTGGCGCTCTGGCCTTCCCTGGTCAGGATGTCCAGAAATGATTTGACTGCCTCGGGGCTGCTCTGCCGGTAACGACCGCCGGCAAATTCATTGGCCGGGATCAGATTGACGTGGCACAGCATGCCGCGAAGCCGCGAAGCCAGTTCCCGCGCATGATCAGGCTGGTCATTGACGCCGTCGATCAGCGCGTATTCGATCACGATGCGCCGGCCGGTCCGGTTGATATGCCGCTGGCAGGCCTTGATCAGGTCGTCCATGGCATAGGTCCTTGCGATCGGCATGAGTTTCTGTCGGACAGTGTCGTTGGGCGCGTGCAGGGAAATGGACAAGGTCACGGGCAGACCTTCATCAGTGAATTTTATCATTTCAGGCACAATACCGCAAGTTGAGAGCGAGATGTGACGCATGCCGACATTGGCACCTTCCGGGTCGTTGACCGCCTTGAGAAACCGGATGACATTGTCGTAGTTGTCGAAGGGTTCGCCAATGCCCATGATCACGACGTGGCCGACGCGGACGGCAGCGTCCCTGGCGATACGCAGCACCTGGGCGAGCATTTCACCACTGGTCAGGTCGCGTCCGAACCCGGCGCTGGCAGAAGCACAAAACGTACAGCCCATGCGACAGCCCGCCTGGGATGAGACACATACGGAATAACCGTACCGGTAGCTCATCAGAACACTCTCGATGATATTGCCGTCACTTAATTGATAAATATATTTGCGTGTCCCGTCAATTTCGGAAATCCTCCTGTCAACCACGGTCAGGCCCTGGAAGTCAAAATGCTCGCTGAGCAGTTGTCTGAGGTCGCGCGGCAGATTGGTCATTTCCTCGGCAGACTCGATCCCGCGCGCGAACCAGGCGTGGATCTGTCCGGCCCGATAGGCCGGCAGCCCCTGTTCCTTGACAAAACGCTGCCATTCTTCTTTTGTGAGGTCATAGGCAAACCGGTTCACGATGATACTCCTTTTTAATCTTGATGGACCCGCATCAGGCGGGCCATGAAAAATCCATCCGTGCCATGCCGGTGCGGCAGCAGGGTCATCGACCCTTGCGGCGCGCTTTCCCGGATATCGGCATGGGCCAGCAATGATTCAGGCAGCAGGTCCATGAGGCTTGTCCGCTTGAATCGTCCGCCCTGCCGCTCGAGAAACCGATCGACCTGGATGTCGTTCTCAGCAGGGTTGAAGGTGCAGGTGCTGTAAACCAGGGTGCCGCCCGGCTTGACCAGGGTGGCCGCATGGTCGAGGATGGCTGCCTGCACCGGCAGCAGACCGACCATTTTCTCGTGGGTCATGTTGCGCCTGATTTCCGGCTTTCGCGCCAGCAGGCCCAGGCCACTGCACGGGACGTCCGCCAGCACCCGGTCGAAAGGCCCGGCGGCTTCCAAGGGCCAGTCGCGGCCGGTGGCGTCAGCCTTCAGGACGCGTATCCCTTTGAGGCCCAGCCGGCTGAACAGGCCGGATATCAATGTCAATCGGTTTTCATGGATGTCACAGGCGGTCAAATCAAGCCGGTCACCGGTGATTTCAGCCATGTGGGCCGTTTTGCCGCCGGGCGCGGCGCATAGGTCAATGATCCGCTCACCGGGCTTCGGATCCAGTACATGGACGGTCAGCATGGCGCCCTCGTCTTGCACGGAAACGAGGCCCTCCCGGTGGCAGGCGGTCGAGCGGATCGAGCGGCCGCCCAGTTCCAGACGGACTGCTTCCGGTGCGTATCGACCGGAAGCCGCCTGGATGCCTTCGTCGGCAAGGAGGCGGATGGTATCCGATACGGTCGATTTCAGAAGATTGACCCGAAGCGTCACAGGCGGCGCTTCCAGCAAGGCTGCGGCCAGTACGGGCGCGTCAGCGGCGCCTACCGCTTTCTTCAGGTAGCCATAGAGTTCCGGTGGCAGGCTGAAGAAAAGGGGCGCGTTGCCCGGATCGATCCGTGGTTTTTCACGGGCGATCTTCCTGAGTGTGGCGTTGACCATTCCGCATACAGCAGCCGGTCGACGATGACGGCAAAGCCTGACACTTTCGTCACAGGCGGCGCTTTCGGGAATGGACGGACTGAAAAGCAGCTGAAAAGCGCCGAGCCGCAGGATGGTGCGCACCTCGGCGTCAAGCTGCTCAAAAGGCTTGTGAAGCGTCTGTGACAGGATGTGGTCGATCGTGTAGAGCCGGGTCAGTGTGCCATAGACGAGCGCAGTCACGAAGGCTCGCTGGGTCGCGTCAAGAATCGTTCCCTTCCCATGCGGTGCGGCGCTGTCGGATGACCCCATGGCAGAAGCCAGGACCAGATTGGCATATGCCCCTTCCTCGAGCACCCGATGCAGCACATGGAAAGCGGTCCGTCTGGCCGGGTCGGCAGGGCGGCGGAAAGTGGCGTCTGGTCTGGTGACAGGATGGTTCGGCATGTCAGCGGCGGCGGTTGCGTGACAACAGGATCAGGCGCAGCATGCTGGCGAACGCCATCAGGGCTGATGCCACGTAGGTCAGGGCGGCTGCGGACAGCACCTTGCGGGCACCGCGCAGCTCGTCGGCGGTCAGCATGGACTGCTCTTCGAGCACGCGCAAGGCTCGGTGGCTGGCGTTGAACTCGACCGGCAGCGTGACCATGTAGAAAAGGACCGCGAAGGCGAACAGGAAGATGCCGATGTTCATCAGGAACTGCATGCTGAGGATGATCCCGAAAAGCGCCAGATAAGGTCCGGCTGTCGAACCGATGTTGGCCAGCGGGACCAGCGCGCTGCGAAGTTTGTTCGGCAGATAGCCCGTGTCGTGCTGGATGGCGTGTCCGGCTTCATGCGCCGCCACGCCGATCGCGGCGATCGAACGGTTGGCGTAGGTGGATTCGGACAGGCGAAGGACATTGGTCCTTGGGTCGAAATGATCCGTCAGCGAACCGGCAACCCGCTCCACGCGCACACCCAGCAGGCCGTTTTGCTCAAGGATCATCCTGGCTGCCCGCTCACCGGTGAATCCAGACTGACTGGCCACCTGGCTGTATTTCGAAAAGGTGCTCTTGACCTTGAACTGCGCGAACAGGCTCAGGGCCAGGGCCGGCAGGATCAGGACCAGATAATAGTAATCGATTCCATACCCCATCGGGTAGGTTCCCATCCCCAATAAACTAGCAAGCATCGGTGTTTCCTCCCATGCGAATGCCGAAGCGGTAATTATGTGAACAGTCGCGGCAGGCCATGCGCCGACCCGCGTCAGGCTGGATTTCCAGGAGTTCGAGCACGCCGGATCCGCACACCACCTGGATGGTCTGGCCACCATTTGTGCAGACTGTCCCCGGCATCAGGCCGATGGCCTCGTGTGGCAGACTGTCGCTTTCAGGGTCACCTGGCTTCAGGACGCGGGAACGGTGGATCTTGAGCCGTTTGCCATCGACCACCGTGTAGGCGCCCGGCCACGGGTAGAGGCCGCGGATCTGGTTGTGGATTGCCTCAGCCGGCCTGGTCCAGTCGATCTCGCCGTCTTCGCGGGTGAGGATGCGGGTCAGTGTCGCCCGGGACTCGTCCTGGGGCACGGGTTGCAGGGTTCCATCGCAAAGTCCTTCGATGGCCGGCAGGATCATTTCAGCACCCAGAAGCGCCAGCTTGTCCATCAGGGTCATCGCATCATCGTCATCCTCGATCGGCAGCGCGCGCTGGCTCAGGATCGCGCCGGTGTCCATCCCCTCGTCCATCATCATGATCGTGACACCGGTCTCCCGGTCACCGGACAGGATGCTGGTCTGGACCGGTGACGCGCCGCGATGGCGCGGCAGCAGCGACCCGTGGATATTGAGCGCGCCCAGGCGCGGGATCGCGAGGACATCCGGTGGCAGGATGCGGCCATAAGCCGCAGTCACAAACAGGTCCGGTTTGTATTCGGAAAGTGTGCGCGTGAATTCACCGGTCCGGAGCCGAGTTGGCTGGATCACCGGTATGCCGGCCGCAGACGCGGCCCGGGCGACCGGGCAGGCCGTCATCTTCATGTGGCGGCCAACGGGCTTGTCCGGCTGGGTGACGGCGAGAACGACCCGAGCGCCGGATTCGATCAGCCGGCTGAGCGCCGGAACGGCGAAACCAGGTGTTCCCATGAAGACAATTCTGAGGGTCGGGTCGATCATTGCTTGATCAGTTCCCCTTTCACCTTGTCCGTGAACAGCACCCCATCCAGATGGTCGTTTTCGTGACAGATGCAAATGGCCAGCAAGCCGGTGGCCTCGGTCGTGAACGGGTTGCCGTGCCGGTCCAGGGCTTCGACCGTGATTGTTTCAGGGCGCTCGACGTCCCCCCAGTATCCGGGCACGGAAAGGCAGCCCTCGCTGCTCGTCTGTGAACCGGTCGGATCATGGATCACGGGGTTGATGAACTCGCGCAGGCCTTCGCCATCGTGGACATCGACGACGAATATCCGGCGCAGGATCCCGACCTGGTTGGCGGCAAGTCCGATGCCGTTTGCTTCATACATCGTATCAGCCATGTCATCAAGAATCTGATGGAGCCGATCATCAAAAGATGTCACTTCGCGTGCCTTTTTGCGAAGGGTCTCGTCTCCGTCTGTCAGGATCTGTCGGGTGGCCATGGGTCTCATCCTTTCCAAAAACCGCCATGCCCGGACGGCAAAGCGGCGTATCGTTCATGCGATAGGATATTATACCAGATTTCACATCAGTTGATAAGGATCGATGTCGATCGAACGGGACAGGCGCCGGAAGTCGAACCGGTCGACTACGGGCGCGAGAAAAGCGGCGATCAGGTCCGGCGTCCTCCCTTTCACGACCAGACGCCAGCGATATTGGTCCCGGATGCGGAAGATCGGCGCGCGAGCCGGGTCAAACAGCTCGAAGGCGGCAAAAACAGGCTCATCGTTTTTTCGGGCGGCCAGCATGGCGTGCAAGGTGACGGCCCGTTCGTGCACCGTCCGTTCGTTCGGACCGGCCAGGGTGATCGCGGCCACGGTGCCGAAGGGCGGGTAGCGCATCATTTTACGGAAAGCGGCCTCTTCCTGGTAGAACGCGTCATAGTCCTGCGCCGCGGCGCAGCGGATGGAAAAATCGTCGATGTTGTAGGCCTGGATGATCACGTTGCCCGGGATGTCTCCCCGTCCGGCCCGCCCGGCGGCCTGGGTGATCAGCGAGAAGGCCCGCTCGGACGCGCGGAAGTCAGACATGCCCAGCATCAGGTCGGCCGACAGGATGCCGACCACTGTCACATTCGGGATGTCATGCCCTTTGGCGATCATCTGGGTGCCGATCAGGACATCCGCTTCGCGACGGACGAAGCGATCGAGAATGTCGCCATGCGACAGTCGTCCGACCGTGGTGTCCTGGTCCATCCGGAGCGTCTTCAGATGCGGGAATGACTGTTGGAACAATTCCTCCACCTGTTGGGTGCCGGCCCCGAATCGCCCGATCCGGTGGCTTCCGCAGGCCGGACAGACAGATGGCACAGGCGCGATCCGGCCGCAATAATGGCAGATCAGTTGTTCAGTCGGTTTTTGCGGGGGCACCAGGCTTTCTTTGACCGTTCCAAATGGACCCCGGACCGGCACGGCCGGTCGTGCGTGGCTGGTCATGGCCACGCTGCAGGTCTTGCAGCGGATGACCGTGCCGCAGTCACGGCACAGGACAAACCCGGAATGGCCGCGACGGTTCAGCAAAATCATCGCCTGATGACCGAGGGCGGTCTGTTCGAGCAGCAGGGCTGTCAAAGCACGGCTGAACAAGCTACGGTTTCCGTCCTTCAGTTCCTGACGCATGTCGACAATGGCCGTCTCTGGCAGGGTCGCACGAGTGGCGCGGCTGGTCAGTGTCAATAGCACGGACTGGCCGGACCGGGTCCGTGCGTAACTTTCAATGGCCGGGGTCGCGGAGCCAAGCAGCAGGACGGCGCCCTGCTCCCGGGCCCTGAGCCGGGCAATGTCACGGGCATGGTAGCGCGGGTGGGTCTCGGATTTATAAGAGCTCTCCTGCTCCTCATCCAGAATGATCAGGCCGATGCGGTCGAGCGGCGCGAATATGGCAGAGCGCGCGCCGACCACCAGGGACACTTCGTTTGCCATAATGCGATTCCATTGGGCAGCCCGCTCGGAGGGCAGGAGCCGGCTGTGCAGAACGGCCGCGGCAGCGCCGAACCGGGATCGGATGCGAGCGATCATCTGGGGTGTGAGGGCAATCTCGGGAACCAGGATCAACACGCTCCTGCCAAGGCCCAGCGCCATTCTCGCGGCTTGCAGGTAGACTTCCGTCTTGCCACTGCCGGTGATGCCGTAAAGCAGGTATTCGAGCAACCGACCCGCTTCCGGTTCTGTGCGCAGTGCGTCCCCGATCCGGCTGATGGCTTCGTCCTGTTCCGGATTGGGCGTCAGATCCGGCTCGATGTCCGCCAGGTCCGTCTGTTCCGGTTCCGGCTGGATGAGGACCTGTTCGAATCGGATCAGGTCACGCCGTTTCAGGGTGTCGAGGGTGGACCGGCTGACCTGGCAGGCGGACATCACCTCAGAGGCTGGCGCGCTGCCGTACTCAAGCAGCATTTCGATCACCCGGACCTGGCCGATCCGGTCGATGGCACCGTCGGTCAGAAGCTGCAGCGCTTCATCCGGCTGGGTCAGGTAGGCCATTCGTGTCTTCCGTCCCTGGATCGAGGTGACAGCTGCCGGCAGCATGCAGCGGACAGCGTCGCCATATGTGCATATGTAACGGTCCCGCATTCTGGAGGCCAGGTTCAGCTGGTCCGGCTTCAGGACCGGATGGGGTGAAAGCAGGCGGTTCAATGGCTTGATGTAGAAGTCCGTCCCCGCCTCGGCCCGCAACGCCAGCACATAGCCCTCCTGCAGCCGGCTCGCGCTGCCGAATGGCACCTCGACCCGGCTGCCCACACGGACCTTGTCGACAAGGCCGGGCGGGATCGCATAGGTGTACGCGCGATCGAAGCTGCGTGTCGAATCTCTCAGGACCACCTCACAAAACATCCGTTCCGATCAGCCTCCCAACAACTCGAAAAGGTCCATCTGCGCGGACTCGGGCATGCCCTGGAGACAGCCGGCTGCAGCCAGCGACTCGATGGCCGCATTGCCGATGCCGGAGCGTGCGGACAGTTCGTCCCGTGACTTGAACGGGCCGACGGCTCTGGCCTGCACGATGCTTTCCGCCAGGGCCTTGCTGATTCCGGGCACGGAAGCCAGTGGCGGCCGGATGCGGTTGTCTCCTTCGTCGAGGAACAGACGGGCGTCCGAGGCATAGAGGTCGACCGGCAGGAAGGTGATGCCCCGGGCATACATTTCCTCGATGATCTCGAGGATGTAGAAAATTTTCTGGTTGCGGTCGGTCTCGTCCCTGAACGCGGCTTGAATCCGCTCCCGCTCCCGGCGGACAACCACGATGCCGTTTGTCATCAGCTGGCTGTCGAACTCATCGGCCCGGACGGTGAAATAGGCGCAATAGTAGGCGACCGGACGGTAGACCTTGAACCAGGCGATGCGCAGGGAGGAGATCGTATAGGCAGCCGCGTGCGCCTTGGGGAACATGTACTTGATTTTCTTGCAGGAGGCAATGTACCACTCCGGCACCTGCTTTTCACGCATCAGCGCCTCCTGCCGCGGCAGGAGCCCGCGCCCCTTGCGCACTCGCTCCATGATGTCGAAGGCCTCCTTGGACGGCAGGTTCCAGTGGATCAGCGTCGTCATGATGCTGTCGCGGCAGCCGATCACTTCGTTGATCGTGCAGGTGCCGTTGCGGATCAGGTCCTGGGCGTTGCCTTTCCAGACATCGGTTCCATGCGAAAGGCCCATCAGCTGCACGAGGTCGTAGAAGCGCGAGGGTTTTGTCTCGCGGATCATGTCACGCGCCATGAACGTACCCAGTTCCGGCAGGCCGAGCGTCGCCGACTTGGCCGGGGAAGTACCCTCGGGTATGCCAAGCGCGTCGGTGGACTGGAACAGGGACATGACACGCTTGTCCGGGATCGGGATGTCGCGCACTGACACATCTGTCATGTCGCTGAGCATTTTCAGCATGGTTGGATCATCATGGCCCAGGATGTCGAGCTTCAGGATCGTGTCATGCATGGCATTGAAGTCGAAATGGGTCGTGACCATCAGGGCGTCAGTCTTGTCGGCCGGGAACTGGACCGGTGTGAAGTCATAGATTTCGCGTTCTTTCGGCACGACAACGATACCACCCGGGTGCTGGCCGGTCGTGCGCTTGACGCCGATCAGGCCATTGGCCAGCCGGCCGATCTCGGCCTGCGTCGCCGGCAGTTCACGGTTGCGGAAATACTTGCCGACCATGGCCTGTGCGTTCTTGTCGGCGTAACCACCGATCGTTCCGGCCCGGAACGTATGGCTCTGGCCGAACATCTCCTCGATGAACCGGTGGGCGCGCGCCTGATAATCGCCGGAGAAGTTGAGATCGATGTCCGGCTGTTTGTCGCCATTGAAACCCAGGAAGGTTTCGAACGGGATGTCCTGCCCTTCACGGATGAGCGGCGAGCCGCACGCGGGGCAGTCTTTTTCAGGCAGGTCATAGCCTGAGCCGTAGCTGCCGGACTCAAAGAACTCGCTGAAATGGCAGGACGGGCATACATAATGGGGCGGCAGCGGATTGACCTCGGTGATACCGCACAGCGTCGCGGCCAAAGACGAGCCGACTGATCCCCGGGAGCCGACAATGTAGCCATCTTCGTTCGACTGCCGCACAAGATGGTGCGCGATGTAGTACATGACGGCAAAGCCATTGTCGATGATCGATTTCAGTTCCTGGTCGATCCGGGCGGCGACTATTTCCGGCAGTTGACCGTCGCGTCCGTAAATCGCGTCGGCAGTCGAACGCACGATGGCGCGCACGTCATCCGCGGCGGACGGGATGATCGGCGGGAACGAGCCGTCCGGGAAAGGCTTCTGGTCAGGCTGGATCCGTTCGGCGATCTGGCGGGGGCTGTCAACGACCACTTCCCTGGCCTTCTGCGGTCCCAGGTACGAAAACGCGGCCAGCATCTCGTCGGTGGTCCGGAAATAGAGCTCGGCCTGAAGGTCGGCATCCGGGTAATCCTGGTCGGCTTGCAGGATTCGACGGTAGACCTCGTCCCGCTGCTCCAGGAAATGGACGTCGCCGGTCGCGCAGACCGGCCTTCTGACCCGTTCACCGAGTGAGACGACCAGCCGGTTCAGGTTTTCCAGATCCTGCTGCGTTTCAAGACCGCTTTCCGGATCACGCAGATAGAAACTGTTGTTGGTCAATGGCTGGATCTCCAGGTAATCATAATACCGGGCGGTATTCAGAATGGAAAAGTTCTCCAGCGCGACCGACGCCTGACGCAGGTCTCGTCCATTCTCCTTGTACGCACTCAGGACTGCCTGGAAAACCTCGCCCTGCTCGCAGGCGCTGCCGAGCAGCAGGCCGGAACGGAAGTAGGTCAGCAGGCTCTTGGGGATGCGCGGACGACGATGGAAATACCGCGTGTGCGATTCGGAAACCAGCCGGTACAGATGGTACAGGCCTAGCGGGTTCTGCACCAGAAGGACGATATGGTTGACCGTTCGTCTGTTCTCGACGATCTGGCGGTCTGTCAGATGACCGACGAGACCGTTGAGGTCGGCCAGCGTCATGACGCCGGCCTTGTCGACCAGTTTCGCCAGAATCAGGCCGCAGGTGCGCGCGTCGTCCAGCGCGCGATGATGCTGCCCCGGATCGATGCCAAGGCCTTCGGCGACGGTGTTGAGTTTGTGGTTTTTCAGGTCGGGCAGCAGGTGGCGCGCCAACGGCACCGTGTCGATCAGCGGCGGATTGAACTTCATGCGCGGGTCGGTCTCCCCGTCTGTCCTGAACGCTTCATGACGCAAAAACCCCAAGTCGAACAGCGCGTTGTGGGCTACGACCGGCAGGTCGATCAGAAAATCCTGGAGCCGGGACAGTGCTTCCAGATGGTGGGGGGCGCCGCTGACCATGGCGTCTGTGATCCCGGTCAGTTCGACCGAGCGTGGCGGGATCGGCATGCCTGGATCGACAAACGTGGAAAAGGTGTCTGCCTCGACAAAGCCGTGTCCATTTTCTGCCGGCGCGAACCGGATCGCGGCGATCTCGATCAGACGGTCAACAGATGGATCCAGACCGGTCGTCTCGACATCCAGAGCAATGAATCCAGCCTGCAGATCGGTTTCACCCGCGTTGTAGGCAATGGTCGGGCCATCATCGACAAGATACCCTTCCATGCCGTACAGGACCTTCACCTTGTTTCCCTTCGCTGCGACGGCCTGGGCGGCTTTGCGCGCGTCCGGAAAGGACTGGACGACACCGTGGTCGGTGATGGCGACCGCCTCATGGCCGAAACGGGCTGCCAGCCGGATGATCTCACCGGCATCGCAGACCGCGTCCCGCGCGCTCATTTTGGTGTGGCAATGGAGCTCGATCCGCTTGACCGGGGCGTCATCGCTTCTTCCCTTCGGCTTTTCCGCTTCACTGATGCCCAGGACATTTGCCTGCAGTTCACCGCCGAAGCGGACATCCACCTGGATCTGGGCGTTGACACTGACTGTCGCGTCCTTGAGTTTTTCCTCGAGATCAACCTGCTGTTCCGGTTTGGCGAACAAGACACATTGAATCGTGTGCGTGTAGTCCGTGAGATTGAACTTGACCAGTAGCCGGTATCCGTCATTGATGACCCGGCTTTCGAGGCTCAGGACATCCCCGACCAGATGCACCATGCCTGACTGGCTGTTCAGGTCGGCGATGGGGGTCCGCGCGAGCCCCGGATTCATCCGACCCCAGATCTGGCCTGGCTGGCCGGTGGGCCGGCGGTAGGGCTTGCCATTCACCTGTCCGTTGCTGACATGCGCGCCGTTCTTTGCACGGCCATTCGTCGGGGCATCACCATTCCTGCCGTTTCCTTCTTTGCCAGATGGTCGGTCCACCCGGGGCCGGTCCTTTACTAGTTGCCCGTTTGTGGATGGCTGACCAGAGCCGACATTGTTGGTGACCGGTTTTTCGCGCTCCCGAAGCGCGGCCGTTTCCCGGGTGCGAAGACGGGCTTCCTCGGCAGCAGAAGCAACGATGTCCAGCTGGTTCGGCTTGATCCGGAAGGGGACGGATGATTTCACGGCGCATTGGCTCAATTGTTCCAGCCTACGCAGCAAACCTTCATTATCCTCCTGGCAACAGGCATCCGGCAGCAAGACATCCACACTGTCACCGGTCGCGACAAACTCGGCCTGGCGCAGCATGGCCGCCGCGAAGGCGTCATCATGCCAAAGATGACGCAGCAGCCAGTTGGAGAGTCCCGCCAGGTAGGCGGCCTGTCTGGACGGTTCCTCGTTGCCCGCGAATGTCTGGCAAATCAGGACTTCAGGTATCGAAAGGGTGGTCTCGATTGTCTCCTCGAGACGGCAAAGCTTCGTCGGGTCGATCGGCAGATCCGCCGCTACAGTCAGGCTCAGACGGCCGGAAGGGCTCATCCTGATTTCCTGGACGAGTCCCGGCAACGGTTTAAGACTGTCTGCCAGGCCCCGGTCTGTGACGAGATGATCGATGAATCCGGAAAAACTCTGCTGCATGTATACTCCTCTAATCCAAAAACCGTGCTGTCAAGGTTTGTCGTGAAATCAGGACTTGATGATCGATTTTCTAGAAATCAGCGGGATAGCCATTCTCGCTTAAAAAAGCGCGGACTTCAGAAAGAAGCGCTTCGATTGCCTCGGATTCAGGCACTTTGCGCAGGATCCGGCCGGACCTGAAAACCAGGAATTCGCCTTTGCCTCCGGCAATACCGACATCCGCGCCCCGAGCTTCACCGGGCCCATTGACCGCACAGCCCATGACCGCGACCCGGATCGGTGCCCGGAGCCGCTTGAGGCGGTTCTCGATCTCAGTCGCGATCGCGACCAGGTCGACTTCCGTCCGACCACAGGTGGGGCATGAAACGAACTCGACGCCATGACGCCTCAGGCCTAGGGCTTTCAGGATGCTGAAGGCAGCCGCGATCTCTTCGACCGGATCCGCGGTCAGCGAGACCCTGAGGGTGTCGCCAATGCCCTCGGCCAGCAATGTGCCGATGCCCACGGCCGATCGGATCGTGCCTTCCCGCACCGTGCCGGCTTCCGTGACCCCGAGGTGCAGCGGATAATCGGTCCGGTCGGCAAGGAGCCGATAGGTTTCGATGGTCAGGGCCGGGTCCGAAGCCTTGATCGACAGGACCAGATTGTCATAATCGCAGTCCTCGATCCTTCCGACCGCTTCCATTAGGGATTCGGTCATTGAACGGGCATTGACCCCGCCATGGAGGTCCAGCATCTTCTGGCTCAAGGATCCTGCGTTGACGCCCACCCGGATCGGCACACCCCGTTCCCGGGCGGCCTCCACCACTTTCGCGATCCTGTCCGGCGACCCGATGTTGCCCGGATTGATCCGGATCTTGTCCGCGCCTGCCTCCAGGCTGGCGATGGCCAGCCGATAGTCGAAGTGGATATCCGCCACGATTGGCAGCGGTGAACGCTTGCGGATCTCTCCCAGGGCTGTGGCTGCCTCCATGTCCGGAACAGCCAGCCGGGTGATCTCGCAACCAGCCTCATGCAGGGCTGCTATCTGACGCAGCGTGGCCGCCACATCGTGCGGATCCGTGTTGTTCATCGACTGGACGCGGACGGGCGCTCCCCCGCCGATCGTGACATCGCCGACACGCACCTGTTTTGTTTTCCTGCGCTCGAACATGACGCCCTCCCTTCAGTCCTATCGCGACGCGATACGCGCGATGTCGAAGAATAGGCCGGCGAGGGCCAGGAGGATGATGATCGCCAAACCGATGAACCCGACGATGCCCTGGACTCTTGGCGACAAGCGCTTGCCGCGGACCGCCTCGACGCCGATCAGGAGGAGGTGGTTGCCGTCGAGCGGCGGGATTGGCAGCAGGTTCATGAACCCGAGGCTGACCGATATCAGGGCGAACATCCACAGCAGTTGGTAGATCTTGTCCGCAAGCGGCTGCTCCTCGGACACCACGTCGCTGATCATGTCCACCACGCCGACCGGACCGGACAAGGTCTCGGCCGGATTGATATCGCCGGCGAAGAGATGGCCGATGCTTTTCACCGTCACTTTGACGATTGACCACGACCATTGCACCGACTGTCCGATGGCCGGCAGGAACGCCCGGCTGGACTGGAAATAGATCCCGCGGGCCAGCAGGTCATTGTAGCGGGTCGCGATCATGGTCAGTTTGGTTTCCTGCCCATCACGCAGGACAACAAGGTTCAGCTCGCCGCCGGCACTGGCTTTGACCGCCTCGCGAAAAGCGATGTTGTCCGCGTATGACGCCCCGTTGGCTGTCAGGATGATGTCCCCCGGCAACAGAACCGGTTGTCCGTTATTGGCGGTCGGATCGACTGTATCCACGACCCCGCCCCCCGAAACCAGCCCGCTTTTCACGGTGACTCCCAGGCGATAGTTCTCCTGGTAAACCGGTTCGACCAGCACCTGACGGGTGGTTCCGTCCTCGGACCGCACTTCCAGCTCGATCGGTTTGGCACCGCCCAGAAATAGTTCGACACCCGAAAAATCGAGTGTGGTCCTCACCGGACTGCCATTGGCCGACAGGATCCGGTCACCGGGCACAAGACCGGCCTCGGCAGCCTGTGTGTTCGGCACGACTTCCTCGAGCACCGGAATAGTGTACCCGAAGACCGAGAACATGATCAGGAACGCCAGGATGCCTGAAAGCAGGTTGAGCGCGGGACCGGTGCCGATCACGACGGCCCGGCTCCACTTCGGCCGATTGAAAAACCAGCCGGGATCTTCGTTTGGTCGGTCAAATTCCTCGTATTCACCGGCGAACCGCACCGACGCGCCGATCGGGAACAGCTTCAGGCTGTAACGGATCCCGTTTCGCTCGACCGAATAGAGTGTCGGGCCCATGAAGATCGCGAATTCCTCGATCGTGAAGCCCAGGGCCCGTCCGGTGAGGAAATGGCCGAGCTCATGAACAATCATCATGACGCTGAGAATCAGTATGCCGATCAAAATGCCTATGCCCATGTCAGTTTTGCTCCTTCACGCGCTGGCGGGTTTCCTGATCGACCGCCAGCAATGTTTCCAGGGAAATATTTCTTTCAAATCCGGACCGCGCGTGCGCGTCCATGGCCAGTTCGACCTGTTCGGCAATCGCCGGGAAGGTCAGGCTGCCTTCAAGGAACCGCGCGACCGCGACTTCATTGGCCGCGTTGAGGACGGTCGGCATCGTGCCGCCGGCTTTGGCCGCCTGATAAGCCAGGTCCAGCATTCGGAAAACCTGACGGTCCGGCCGTTCGAAGGTCAGATTGCAGGCTTCCGGGGCAAACGGATCGAACAGCCTGGATGAGCCGGGCAGCCGCTCCGGGTAGGTGATGGCGAGCTGGATCGGCAGGCGCATGTCCGGAAATCCGATCTGGCCCATCACGGAACCGTCCGTCAATCGGACCATGGAGTGAATGATGCTCTGGGGGTGGACCACCACGTCGATCCGGTCAGCGTCGATTCCGAAAAGGTGCATCGCCTCGATGACCTCGAGCCCTTTGTTCATCATCGTCGCGGAATCAATGGTGATCTTGCCGCCCATTTGCCAGGTCGGGTGTTTCAGGGCCTGGTCGACGGTCACCCGTGACAGCGACTGCCGGGAAAACCCACGGAACGGGCCACCGGAAGCAGTCAGCAGGATACGGTCGAGACCGCCTTCCGGCACCCCCATGAGGCATTGCCAGATGGCCGAATGCTCGCTGTCGACCGGATGCAGGCAGCCCGATCCGGCTTTGACCTTCGGCATCACCAGCTCACCACCGGCCACAAGTGTCTCCTTGTTGGCCAGGCCGACCGTCTTGCCGGCATCAAGGGCGGCCAGCACCGGCAGCAGACCAGCGACGCCGACCATTGCCGCCATCACGAAGGGTACGCCCGGCATGGCGGCCACAGACCGATTGCCGTCCTGGCCGGTGAGAATCTCGGGCTTTACATCCAGGTCGCTGATCCGTTCAGCCAGCAGCAAAGCGTCCGATTCGCGTTCGACACTGACCAGGAGGGGGCGGAAATCACGGATCTGCCGCTCCAGGAGCGTCAGATTGCGACCCGCGGACAGTCCGGCCACCCGGATACCCAGGTGGCGGGCCACTTCCAGTGTCTGCGTGCCGATCGAACCGGTCGAGCCCAATATGGATAATGATGTAATCATGTATGTACTACCTTACCAATATTCGTTGTTGCGGCCGATCAAGCCAGCGTGGCCGCGATCACCGCGATGGGCAGCGTGACCGGGAAGGTGAACAGGACACTGTCGAATCGATCCAGGATACCACCATGACCCGGAAGAATCGTACCAAAATCTTTGACCTGGCACCAGCGCTTGATCGCGGACGCGAGCCAGTCGCCCATCTGGGACGCGACACTCAAGGCGAGGCCGGCGGCAGCGGCCAGGACCATGTTTTCGGCCATGCTGCTGCTGAGTGTCGGATGCCCTTGCATGAACAACGTGAAATAGAGCATCAGGGACAGCATGGTGCCGATCACGCCACCAATGCTGCCTTCCACGGTTTTCTTCGGGCTCAGTCGAGGCACGATCTTGTGCCGTCCCAATAAGGATCCGGTGAAATAGGCGAACACGTCGGACATCCAGGGACTGATCAATCCGATCAGCATCCAGTGAAAGCCTTCCGGGATCGAGGTCAGGATGATGGCCGGCGTACAGAGCGGAAACGCCACATAGCCGATGGTCAGCGCGTACAGGGCAGCATCCGGCAAGGCATCGGGACCACGACGGATGAAGGTCGCGATCATGGCGGACGCCATGGCGGTGAAAACCAGATAGTAGCTCAGGGCCGCGACCGGTCCGGGGCGGGCGGTTTCGGCATGGAGCCCGCTGACGGTCAGGATCAATGGCGACAGCGTCAGCAGGGCTGAAACATAGGGCAGAGACGCCGGCTGGACAAAGCCCCTTGCCTTGAAGGCATAACCAAGCTCCTTGGTCACGACAAACGCGACCGCGGCGAAAAACAGGATCGGCAAGGCCATGAATCGACGGCCGGGCAGGATAATGCCGGCAACCACCGCGCTGAACATGAGTCCTGTGATGATACGCTGTTTCATTCAGTTCTTGATGCCTCCAAATCGGCGGTCCCTTTCCGTATAGGCCTTCATGGCCCGCATGAACGCGGTCTCGTCGAAATCGGGCCACAGGACATCGTCAAAATACAGTTCGGTGTAGGCGGATTCATAGAGCAGGAAGTTGGACAGCCTCATCTCCCCGCTCGGACGGATCAGCAGGTCGGGGTCGGGGACATCCGGCAGGTAGAGCGATTGTGTGAACACGTGTTCATCGATCTGATCCGGATCGATTTCGCCTGACCGGACTTTCCGGGAAACCTTGCGGCAGGCGTCGATGATTTCACGCCGGCCGCCGTAGTTGAACGCGATGATCAGCTGCATGCGGTCCCGGTTACGCGATACCGCTTCCGCCTCTTCGGCGATCGCCCGGATCCTCTCGGGCAGGGACTGGATGTCCCCGGTGAACCGGACCCGGATCCCCTCCTCCTTCAATTCCGGATCATAGCGCCGGAAAAATTCGACAAAGAGGTTCATGAGCGCTTCGACTTCTTCAGAAGGACGCGACCAGTTCTCCGTTGAAAAGGCGTAGACCGTGACATAACGGATGCCATGCCGGCCGCACAGGCGGCACAGTCGCTTCAGGTTCTCCGCACCGGCCCGATGGCCGGCCTGGCGCGGAAGGCCGCGTTTTCTCGCCCAGCGGCCGTTGCCATCCATGATGACCGCCAGATGGGCGGGGTATTTCAACGGACCGGGCTGAACTTCCCCGGCCGGTTCACGACGGGTTCGGAAAAACCTCATGACTGGGCCCTCCGGTTCGACGGATGTGGAAACGGCCGGACCTTTCGGCCCGGCCGCGGCATTGGAAAATCGCGCGCGTCCCGGACGGTATTAGATTTCAAGCAGGTCCTTCTCTTTCTCGCGGACGGCCTTGTCGACTTCGGCGATGTAACGGTCGGTCAGTTTCTGCATGCCGTCCTCAAACTCGGCCAGGCTGTCTTCAGTCATCTCTTTTTTCTTCAGATGCGCCCGGTATTTGTCAAGGGCATCCCGGCGGATGTTCCGGATCGCGATCTTGGACTCCTCACCGTGACGGCCGACCTGCTTGACCAGTTCCTTGCGTCGTTCTTCCGTCAGGACGGGAAAGGCCAGGCGGATGACTTTGCCATCGTTGCTGGGGTTGATACCGAGCTCAGAAGCCTGGATGGCGCGCTCAATCGACTTGAGCGAGGATGGGTCCCAGGGCGTGATCGTGATCATGCGCGGCTCCGGCACCTGGATGTTCGCCACCTGCTGGATCGGCGTCTGAACGCCATAATAGTCGATCATGATCCGGTCAAGCACTTTCGGGTTGGCCCTTCCGGCGCGGATCGCGTTAAACTCCTCATGAAGGACGTGCATCGTCTTCTTCATCCGGTCTTCAAACGGCGCATAACTCTCTTTCGAGATCTGGATCATGTTCATAGGGCACCTCCGGGGCAAGTGATGTCCCCATTATAAATGATCGACAAGCCAATTATCAACGGACGATCGTCCCGATCCGTTCTCCCCTGGCCATGCGAACGATGTTTTCCGGATCCTTCATGCTGAAAACGGCGATCGCCACGGAATTGTCGCGGCATAGCGCGGCAGCTGTCGCGTCCATGACCCCGAGATTCTGCTGAAGGACCTCGTGATGGCTGATGACATCATAGCGGATGGCTTCGGCATGCAGCTTCGGATCCCGATCGTAGACACCGTCCACATTGGTCGCCTTGAAAATGATGTCCGCCTCGATCTCGGAAGCCCTGAGCGCGGCAGCGGTATCGGTGGAGAAGAACGGGTTGCCGGTGCCGCACGCGAAAATGACGATCCGTCCCTTTTCCAGATGGCGGATCGCCCGCTTGCGGATATAGGTCTCGGCGATCTGGCGCATTTCGATCGCGCTCAGGACACGCGTGGTGACGCCGGCCTGTTCGAGCGCGTCGGACAGGGCCAGGGCGTTCATCGTGGTCGCGAGCATGCCCATGTGATCGGCTGTCACCCGGTCCATGCCTTCGCTGGTCCGGCCGCGCCAGAAATTGCCACCTCCGACGACGATGCCGACTTCAATGCCAAGGTCGGCAACCTGTTTGATCGTCTGGCCCAGCTGGTGCAGCACTTCGTTGTCAATGCCAAACTTCTTGTCGCCCGCCAGCGCTTCACCGCTGATCTTGAGCAGGATACGCTTGTATCGGTTCTCCGGCATGGGTTTTGCCTCCTGTCGCATGAAGCCTGTTGTTTTCAAAAAAAGGGACATGCGGCGCATGTCCCTTCTGGTGATGCCTGGCTTACTTGATCTGTTTCATGACCTCGTCCGCGAAATTCTCGTCCTTCTTCTGCAGGCCCTCGCCCATCTCGAAGCGAATGAACCGGCGTACGGAAATCTTTTCGCCGACCAGGGCGATCATCTCCTTGGTCAGTGTCGCGATCGTCTTGCTGTCATCCTTGATATAAGCCTGTTCCATCAGGCAGTTTTCCTGATAGAACTTGACCAGCCGGCCTTCGACGATCTTGTCGACGATTTTTTCCGGCTTGCCCTCGTTCAACGCCTGGTTGCGGCAGATCTCGCGCTCCTTGACCAGTTCCTCAGCCGGCACGTCTTCCTTGGACACCCAGCGCGGGTTCATCGCGGCGACCTGCATCGCCAGATCGCGGACATAGCGACGGAAATCCTCGTTCTTGGCCGCGAAGTCGGTTTCGATATTGACCTCGATCAGGACGCCAACCCGGCCGCCGCCATGGATATAGGCGTCAACGACGCCTTCCGCGGCAATTCTTGTCATCTTCTTGTCCGCAGACGAAATGCCCTTCTCGCGAAGCCAGGCAATCGCCTTTTCCATATCGCCGCCGCTCTCGGTCAGCGCTTTCTTGCAATCCATCATGCCGGAACCGGTCTTTTCGCGCAGTTCCTTGATCATATCCACTGTGACGCTCATGAAAATACCTCCTCAATCATGTCGTATCGATTGTATTCGTCCTGTCGGTCAGGCCTCGGCGACCTTGTCCTGCTCATCGGCGGCGGCACTGGCGGCCGCGGCCTCGAGCTGTTCGCCCTGACGGCCCTCGATGATCGCGTCGGCCATCTTGCCAGCGATCAGCTTGACCGCGCGAATGGCGTCGTCGTTGCCGGGAATGACATAGTCCACTTCTTCGGGATCGCAGTTGGTGTCGACGATGCCGACGATCGGGATACCGAGACGACGGGCTTCGAGAACGGCGATGTGCTCTTTTCTCGGGTCGACGACAAACACACAGGACGGGAGTTTGCCCATGGTCTTGATCCCGCCGAGATTCTTCTCGAGCTTTTCCATCTCGAGCTTGAGCTTGGCGACCTCTTTCTTGGGCAGGACCTCGAAGGTGCCGTTGTTCTGCATGTTGGTGAGTTCGGTCAGCCGGCTGATGCGCTTTCTGATGGTCGTGAAGTTCGTCAGTGTGCCGCCGAGCCAGCGATTGTTGATGAAATACATGCCGCAGCGCTCCGCTTCCTCGCGGATGGAGTCCTGGGCCTGCTTCTTGGTGCCGACGAAAAGCACCGTGCCGCCGTTCATCGCGACTGAACGCATGAAGAGGTACGCCTCATCCGCCTTGCGGACGGTCTTCTGCAGGTCGATGATGTAGATGCCGTTGCGTTCGGTGTAGATGTACTCCGCCATCTTGGGGTTCCAGCGGCGGGTCTGGTGACCGAAATGGACACCGGCTTCAAGAAGCTGTTTCATGCTGATGACTGCCATGTGAAAAATTCCTCCTGTTTTTTCCTCCATGGATGATCAGTGGTGACACGGCGCTTTCGCCGGCAACAGGATGTCATCCATGTGTGTAATTTGACCGTTGAGATTCTACCATGAAACATCGGCTCTGGCAAGCATTCAACCCATTCGCTATAATGGTGGAAAATGCCGTGCCGCTCCATCCTGTCCATGCTGTCCATGGCGTCAGGCTCGGCCGGGACTCAAGGAGGATCACATGCTGACAGAAAACCTGATCCGTTTTGCCGACAAGTTTGGCTGGCAGAAAGCAGAAAAGGACAATCTCGCGTTCGGACTGTACAAGGACTATCCGTTCACCATCGTGGATGGTCGCAGCTTCAAGGCTTTCATCACGCCGGTCGCGGGCATATCCCAGTCCGGACTCAAGTCTTTCAACGATTATCTGACTGAGCAGTCACGCGCCCTCAAACTGCGCAACTTCGAATTCGCCGACAATTTTCTCTGCGTCCGGGTGAAAGAGCCTCTCTTTTCCCTTCCGATCGAAAAGATGGAGCAGGTCATGGACCTGCTGGCCGACCGGCTGGAAGCATACCAGGTCGCGAAAACGGCCTGTGTCGTCTGTGGTGAGCCGGCCACCAAGCGCGGACTTTATTTCGGCCTTTACACCCATTTGCACTCGTCCTGCTCCGAGCGCGATCCGGTTGATTTCACGACGATCCGCGAAGATGATTTTGTCGATACGGCCGAAAGCGGGACCATGCAAGCCTATCTGCCGGCCATGACCGACGCCCTGGTCCGCCTGTGCCGGATCCCGAGCGTGAAAGACGAGCCCGCTCCCGGCGCGCCTTACGGGCAGGCAACGCTCGATGCCCTGAACGAATTTCTGAAGATCGGCGAAAGCCTTGGCATGCGCGCGGTCAACCTGGATGGCCGGGCCGGATATGTCGAGGCCGGCGAAGGTGACCGCCTCGTCGCCGCGTTGTGCCACCTTGATGTCGTCCCCGCCGGCACCGGCTGGAATCATGACCCGTTCGACCCGGTCGTCACGGACGAGCGCATCATCGCACGGGGCACCGCCGACGACAAAGGGCCGGCCGTGGCCGCCCTGTACGCCTTGAAGGCGCTGCTCGACGAAGGCTACCAGCCCAACGCCCGCATCCGTGTCATTGTCGGGCTCGACGAAGAAAGCGGCAGCAGCTGCATGGCTCACTATGTGTCGGTCGAGGAACTGCCGGACGCCGGTTTTACGCCGGACGCGAGCTTCCCGGTCATTTACGCGGAAAAAGGCATCGTCTGGTACCGGTTGAGCTTCGATCGTGATCCTTCCGGCCCCGAGGCCGAATTGGCGCTTGTTTCAGGCGAAGGCGGCGAACGGCCGAACATGGTCCCCGGCTCCTGCTCCCTCACTTACCTGGAAAACGGGGCCACATCCACGGTCGAGTACACGGGGCAGCCCGCCCACGGCAGCCGGCCGGATCAGGGTGTGAACGCGATCGCCATCGCCATGGATGACGCGCAGGAACGGCTCCGCCAAGCCAATCTCGACGATCCGTTCGTCACCGCCTTCAACCGGCTGATCGGCCGTCAGACCGATGGCGACGCCTGTGGCATCGCCGGCAGTGACGAGTCCGGCGCGCTGACCTTGAACGCCGGTGTCCTGTCGCTCTCGCCTGACCAGGCGACATTGGAACTGGATATCCGCTATCCGGTCACCTGGGATCTCAAGGACCTGGAACAGCGCTTGAGCGATCAGGCCGGCAGCCATGGCTTCCGGACGGAACTGATCCGGGCCCAGGATCCGCTTTATTTCCCGAAAGACACCCCATTGGTCCAGAACCTGATGCAGGTCTACCATTCGATCACACAGGACGATGCCCAGCCGCTGGCGATCGGTGGCGGCACCTATGCCCGTTCGATGCCCCATGTGGTCGCGTTCGGGCCCGCCTTCCCCGGTGATCCGGATGTCTGCCATCAGGCAGGCGAATCGATCCGGCTCGACAATTTTGAAAAGGCGGCCCGGATCTACCGCGAGGCGTTCCGCAAACTCACCCTGGAGCAGGATCCGGGCTGAGCCGGCGGCCAAGCCATGACAAACCCCTATGCATACCATACCCCAAGATTGACGCTCGAGGTGCTCGATGAAAAAAGCGCCCGGCCTGTGCTGGATTATTACAGTCGCAACCGGGCGTTTCATCAGCCCTGGTTCAGCGCGCGCGACGCCCATTGCTTCACGCTGGATCATCAGAAACGTCAGCTCCAGGAAGACTTTCAGGCATTTCTGGCCGGCCGGGCGATCCCCTTCTATTTATTCGACAATCAGAACCCTCGGCGCGTGATCGGACGGGTGAGCCTGAGCAACATCGTCCATGGGGCTTTCCGCTCCTGTTTTCTCGGGTATCATCTGGATGAGCAGTCACAAGGACAGGGACTGGCCGCCGAGGCGATCGAGGCGGCTGTCCGGATCGCGTTCGACGACTTCCATCTGCATCGGGTCGAAGCCAACATCATGCCACGCAACCATCGGTCCATCCGCCTTGTCCAAAGACTGGGATTTACGCTGGAGGGCCTGTCGCACCGCTATCTGGAGATCAATGGTGTCTGGGAGGACCACCTGCATTTTGTGAAGTTGAACGAACCGGCCGGGTCAGAACACGCGATGTTGCCGGAATGGACGACCGACCGGCTGTCCATCCGCTTGCTAGTGATAGACGACCTGCCGGCGATCCTGAGCTATCACGATCGGAACCAAGGCTTTATCAACCGACACAATCCCCTGGCCGATAGCGCTTCCAGTCTTGAAGCCGACTGGCAGGATCGCCTCTCGCGCAACCAGGCACACATGCAGCTTGGCCAGCCTTTTGATGTCGGGCTATTCCTTTCAGATCGGAAAAACACCCTTGTCGGACTGGTCTCCTTTGGCGCGATCGAGCCGCTTCCGTACAGCACTTGCGAGATCGGCTACTCGGTCGACCAATCGATGACCGGTCGCGGCATCGCATTTGAAGCGTTGATGACTTTGCTTCCGTTCGCGTTCCGATCGTTTGGCCTGAACCGGATCCATGCCCGGGTTCGGGTCGACAACGAAGCCAGCCTCAAATTGCTTGGCCAACTGGGTTTCACCGTCGAAGGACGTGCACGGGAAGGTGTTTTCATGGATGGGACGTGGCACGATTTCCTGACCTTGTCCGTCCTGAGAAAAGTCTTTGATGCCCTCTGACCGATATTCAGCCGGCTGGTCCGGCGCCCTTTGCCAGATCAGGCGACTCAAGTCGAGGCAAGGCTTTCAGTGCTTTCATTTCACGACGGATCAGTATCGCCGTGATGGTGGTCGAGACCAGGTCTGCGATGGGATTGGACATCCAGATGCCGGTCAGGCCAAAGATCGTTGGCAGGATCACGTACAGGGGCGCCAGCAGGATGACCTGCCTGAGCAGGCTCAGGAACAGCGAGACACGAGCCTTGCCGACACTGGCGAAATAGACCGTTGAAATGACTTGAAAGCCAAGGATGGGCATCATGAGGGTGAACAGGCGCATGCCGGATGTACCGATCCTGACCAGCGCTTCGTTCTGGATGAATAATCGGATGATCGCCTGAGGAAAAACCTGAATCAGGACAAATCCCGTGATCGCGATCCCGGACGACAGGAAAATGCCGAAAAAGAGGGCTTCCCTCACCCGGTCAAAATTTCTCGCGCCATAATTGTAGCCAAGGATAGGCTGCAAGCCTTGATTGATCCCGAAAATCGGCATCATGATCAGGATCATCATGCTCGAGATGACGGTCATGGCGCCGATCGCCATATCGCCACCGTGTGTCCGCAGGGCCCGGTTGGCCAGTATCAGGACAAAGCTGGTCGCGATCTGCATGGAGAAGGATGACACGCCAATGGAAAAAATCTGACGGACCGTCGCCACACGAAGCCTGAGATTGGCTTTGCGGAGATGGACAATGCCTTTGCCGCCGAAGTAGAAGCTCATGATCCAGGTCATCGCCACGATCTGGGAGATGACAGTCGCGAGGGCTGCCCCCTGCACACCCAGTCCGAAGCCGAAAATGAAGAGCGGATCCAGAACGACGTTCAGTCCTGCCCCCATCATCTGGGCCGCGGCCGAGCGGCGTGGAAATCCCCCGCCGCGGATCGTGTGGTTCATGGAAAACCCGACGGTGTTGAAGACATTGCCGGCCAGGATGATCCGGATATAGGCAGTGGCATAGGGAAGCGTGTCTGGACTGGCGCCAAACGCCGCCATCATGGGCTTTGATACGAGAAGGCCGGTCACCGACAGCACAGATCCGATCAGAAGGGCAAGCGACAGCGCATTGCCCAGGATGACTTCCGCGTCGTGCTTTCGTTTTTCACCGAGTCGGATTGAAATGTTGGCCGTCGCGCCCACCCCCACCAGCAATGAAAACCCCAACAGGATATTCATGACCGGCGTGGCCAGACCGATGCCAGACATCGCATTGACATCGTTGAGCTGGCCGATCCAGTATCGGTCAACCACATTGTAAAGCGCGTTCACCAGCATGCCGATGATCGCCGGAATGGAAAATTTCAGGACCAGCGGTCGGATGGCACTTTCAGCCAGTTCCTTTTCGCGTTTCTGAATGTCCAACTGCCTTCCTCCTTGCGCAGCGATCGGTGATTTGCCCTATGTTCACAAAAAGGGCAGCAACCGAGGCTGCTGCCCTTTCTTTTGCATCCAATGTCAAACAGTCTTCAGGTCCTCATCGGACCGACGCCTGACAGATGTGCAAAGGTTCAATCTTCCTTTGCCTCTTCCGTCGTTTCTTCAGCTACAATTTCCTCGGCAGCCGATTCCATCACCGGCTCGGCAATGGGTTCTTCTGCAGGCTCGGCCACGGGCTCGGCAACGGGCTCTTCTTCTACAGGCTCGTAGGCCGGCACATCATCATAACGGGGCGGATCGATGGGCTCGACCTCCTTGATGCTGATGCTGACCCGGCGCGCGTCGTTGCTGACCTCCAGAACACGGGCATCGACTTCCATGCCTTCGGTCAGGACATCGTTCGGCTTGGTGAGGCGTATGTTGGAAATCTGCGAGATGTGGCAGAGGGCATCGACACCCGGGGCGATCTCGACGAACGCGCCGAAGGGGAACATGCGGACCACCACGCCGTGGACAATGGAGCCGACCGGGAAACGCTCTTCGACATCGTGGTACGGGTCATCGGCCTGACGCTTGTAGCCAAGGGAAATGCGCTTCTTGTCCGGATCGAAATCCTTGACGTAGACATTGATCTCATCGCCGACCGACACCACTTCGGATGGATGGCGGATCCGCTTCCAGGACAGCTCGGACACATGGACCAGTCCATCGACGCCGCCAATGTCGACAAACGCGCCGAAATCGGTCAGGCTTCTGACGGTGCCGTCATAGGTCCGGCCAACCTCGATCGTCGACCAAACTTCCTCCGCTTTTTCCTTGCGCAGGTTGTTCAGCAGTGCGCGGCGGGAGCCGGAGACGCGCAGCCGCTTCTTGTCCGGATCATACTGGGTGACGAGGATGTCGAGCGTCTTGCCCTTGTACTCGTCGAGGTCCGTCACGGTGCCCATCTCGAGCTGCGTGCGGTGGATGTAGATGTCGACACCGCCATAGGTGGCGATGACACCGTCCTTGACGATGTTGATCACCTTGACCTGGATCGGGGTCTTGGTGCTGAATGCTTCCTCGATCAGGGCCTTGTATTTGCCAAAGTCCACACGGGCCTTTGAGAGGATGATCTCCTTGCCCATGTCCGAATTGCGGATGTTGCGCACATAGACATCGATTTCCGTATGATCGGCTATGGCCTGGTCCAGGTCAAAGTCCGGGTCTCCGTCAAATTCGTGACGAGGAATCCTTCCTTCAGACTTGTCGCGCACATCCACGTAAACGGTGTCGTTGTCATAACGGATAATGACTCCTTTCACCGTCGCGCCCCGCTTGAGCTGGGGAATGCTGTCGATAAAGTCCGAGAAACTGAATTCGGCTTGCTCCTGCTGATTCTGCATGGCCTCGTTTTCACTCATTGCTAGGATAACCTCCCTGATCATACGTTCGGGCGCGGACGCACCTGCTGTCACACCGACCGTCAGGTTCTTCAAGTTCCTTCCGGCCAGCGCAGCGCCGACTTCGCCGGGCTGCTCGATTAGATAAGTCTCGCCACATTCGCTGAGGCAGACATCCAAAAGCTTTCGAGTGTTCGAACTGTTGCGGCTGCCGATGACCAGCATCACATCAACAGAACGCGCAATCTCTTTAGCCTCCGCTTGCCTGCGTTCAGTCGTAATACATATTGTATCAAAAACTCGCAAGTTTGCAATTTTTTTCTGCAAGACCGTCTTGATACGGTTAAATTCGCCTACAGAAAAGGTCGTTTGGGAAACCAGCACGTAAGGTTTATCCCGAAATTCAGTTTGTTCGGCATCCGACTCGCTCTCCAGGATCACAGCCTGGTCGTCACACTCGCCATTGATCCCGACGATTTCCGGGTGTTCCGGAGAGCCTGTGATGATGATGCCGCATCCCTCTTCGTAAGCGTCCCTGACAATCTGGTGGATTTTCTCGACATAGGGACAGGTGCAGTCAATGAGTCTGGCCTTCCGGTCGAGCAGCCTGGACCTCATCTTTGGCGAGATGCCATGCGCGCGGATGAGAACCTCGCTCCCCTCCGGCATCTGATCCGGATCGTGGATCAGCTTGAGCCCGCGATCCGCCAGTTCTTCAGTCACCTGACGGTTGTGGATGATCTCTCCGAGCATGTAGGTCGTCGACTGGCCGTCATCCGACGTTTCGTTCAACCCGCGGCCGGTAGTGTCTGGTTCACGATTCCGTTCCGAAACGGCAAACGCGGTGTCGACCGCTTTTCGGACGCCGAAGCAGAAGCCGGAAAGTTTAGCCTTGATGATCTTCATATGGTTTTCTTCTTTCTGGTGCCGCCACCGGTGTAAGGCATGCCGATCAGGTCGAAGACCGACTGCATCATCTGATGGGCAATCCGGTCCAGTTCCTCCTGGGTGTAGTGTTGGCGCGGGTTCTGGTCAAGCCGGTACTGCTGACCGAACACGACCCGGACTTCGCGAAACAGGCGGAAATCCTGCTTGATGCCGACCGGTATGATCGGAACCCCGGTTTTGATCGCGAAGTGGACGGCACCCGTGTGAGGCGCGACATCATTGACCGATTCGTCCGCGACACGGGTCCCCTGAGGGAAAATACCCACGATGTCGCCTTGCCGGAGGCGCCCGAAAATGCCACGGGCGGCAATCAGGTCGACATGTTCGCGATCGACCGGGATGCATCCCAGTCGTCTGACCATCTGCCCGCCCAGGCTATCGGTGAAGAGCTCCTTTTTGGCAACCCAATAGATCCAGGGCCTGATTGCTGTATGGATCGCCACCGGATCCAGCGCGTGACGGTGGTTGGCGATCAGGATCGCTGGTCCCGTTATGTCCTTGTATGGCCCTTCCAGCCTGATCCGGTAAAGGGTTCTGATCAGCAGGAGGCAGATCGCGTAGGCAAATTTCTTGAAAACGGGATATTCCAGACGGGCTTTCTTCCGGACAACCATACAGATCGTCAGCCTTTTGCCTGGATGTGCGCGAGCAGGGTCTTGACAACCTGGTCGATGGTCAGGTGCGTGGTGTCGATCTCGATCGCGTCCGTTGCCTTCACCAGTGGTGCCATGGCACGGGTCGAGTCCTGCCTGTCGCGGTAGAGGATGTCTGCCAGTACCGACTCCAGTGTCGCCTCATGGTTTCCGGCGGCCTTGAGGTCCTTGAGCCGGCGGCGGGCCCGTTCATCGGTCGAAGCAGTCAGAAAGAACTTGTGCGGGGCATCCGGTAAAACAAAGGAGCCGATGTCGCGGCCATCCATCACAAGCGGCTGTTGCCTCGCGATCTGGCGCTGGCGGTCGACCAGGTAAAGACGGACGCATGGCAGGGCACTGATGTCGGAGGCGGCCCGCGACATTTCCGGTGTGCGGATCAGGCTTGTCACATCCTGGCCGTCAACAAGGACCCGCTGGGTCCCCTCTTCAAAAACGACATCGAGGACCGTCTTTTCAAGAAGACGTTCCACCGCTTCGCTGTCTCGTGGCGAAATGCCTTTTGAAATGGCCGCGTATCCGATCGCCCGGTACATCGCGCCGGTATCCAGGTACAGGATTCCGAGCTGTTCGGCCACCCGTCGGGCTATGGTGCTCTTTCCCGCGCCGGCGGGTCCGTCAATGGCAATGGCTTGCGGCATGAATCGATCCCCCCGTCATCCCTGAACGTTCAATCTGCAGATGGACATTCACGTCAGGTCCCCTTTGTCATACACCTCATATTCGTCCCAGATGTGTTCGAGCCTGTCGAGTGTTTCTGTGACATGATCCTTGCGCTGGATGGTGATGGCTGCGATCAGAGCATTGATCACACTGAGCGGGGCAACCAGCGAATCGACGAAAAACATCATGTCGCTCGGAGCCATCAAGCACAGGTCGGCGTTGTTCGATATCGGCGTGTCCGCCTTGTCGGTGATAGCGATGACGGTGGCCCCGTTGTCCCTGGAGTAGGCCATCGCCTTGATGGTCCGCTTGGAGTACCGCGGGAAAGAGATGCCGATGACGACATCACCTTCCCTGACAGGCAGGATCTGCTCGAACATCTCGCTGACACTGGTGGTGTGGACCAGGCGAATATTGTCAAAGATCAGGTTGAAGTAAAAACCGAGGAAGGAGGCCAGTGGCGCCGCGCTGCGAACACCCAGGATGTAGATTTTGCGGGCGTTCAGGATCGCCTTGACGGCCGATTCGAATGTTTGTCGATCAATTCGCTCCATGGTCTGGCGCAGTTTGTCGATATCTGCCTGCAGCACGGTCCCGAGGATGTCGGGGCTGTCCGCCAGCCGGGCAGACGCCCTGATCCGCTGGGACGCGGTCAGACGGACCTTCAGTTCTTCCTGCAACGTTTTCTGAAAATGTGGATATCCTTCGAACCCCAGCTCCATCGCGAACCGGACAACCGTCGATTCACTGACGCCCACTTCCTCACCGATCCTGGCCGCGGTCAGATAGGCAGCCCTTTCGTAATACCTGAGCATGAAAGCGGCGATCGCCTTCTGGCCTTTGCTCATCTGCGGCAGTGTCTGTTCGATTCTGGTCAGCAGACTGGTTTTTGAGCCGTCCATCTTACCTGGGCCCCCTTTTCAAGTGTTGACTTGTGAAGTCTATTCTGAGGTTATCTCACGATTTTTGTCAAGGATGCCGGTCGTCCAGATCATCGCTGCCAAAAAAGGCCGATGATATCCTGAGGACTGCTTCATCGTTCTCATCGGGGGTCTGGTCAGAAACGCCCGTGTCCGTCTCGTCCAAAGGCTCGCCCGTTGCAGAATCGTCATCGGGGACAGGCGGTACGATGGCAGCCACGATCTGGTCGATCGTGACCTGGTTGTCATCCTGACGCGTGGCGGTTTTCTCGAGCGAGTGCTCGATGTCCTGCAAGGTGCCATACATCAGCATCTCCATCGGCGGCAGGTCCGCGACACTACGCAGGCCGAAATCGAGCAGGAACTGGTCGGTCGTGGAAAAAAGGGCTGGACGACCGGGCGCGTCTAGTGTGCCGACTTCTCGGATCAGGTTGCGTTCGATCAGGCGGGCCAGGATGTTGTCGCTGTTGACGCCGCGCACCGCCTCGATCTGCGACCGGGTGACCGGCTGGTTGTAGGCGATCACCGCCAGCGTCTCGTATGCGGCTGTGGTCAGCGGTGGACGGTGGCGTGGCGAAAAGAGGCGCGCCAGGACATCGGTCATGCCAGGCTTGGTGGACAAGGTGTAGCTGCCATCCGCTTCACGCAGCAGGATGCCGCGGTTGCGGTCGCGCGCGTAACGATCCTTGAGTTCGTCCAGTGTCTGCTTCAGGGAATCCTTGCTAATCAGCAGAATCCGGTGAAGCTGGTCCAGCGTCAGCGGATCGCCGGCCGCGAACAGCAGCGCCTCGATGGCGGCCGGGGCCTCTTCCGGGCTGACAGGCTGAAACGCCGGTCCGTTTGGCTCCAGATCCGAAACCTGTTCCTGCGTCAGGGCAGACGAAGTTGTGTTGTCTTCAGGCATATTCCTTTTCCTCCACCGAGGCTGTGCTGATCAGCTGGTCCAGACTGGCCGGATCATCACTGCCGCCATCCGTCTCGATCAGGATGACATCGAACGGCCGTTCCTGGAAAACCCGGATCCGGTTGAGCCGAAGCAGTTCCAGCAAAGCCAGGAATGCCGTCACACGTTCGTGGCGATTGGTCGAGTTCTGTGGAAAGAGTTCATTGAAAAAGACCCGCGTGCGTCGGATGGCTTCGCCCAGGATCTGGCGCATCTTGTCCCGAAGCGAAATTTTCTCCCGTTTGAGGATCTGCGCGATCCGCCCGGTCAGATCGCTGAATCGCTGGCGATTCTGGCCGCTCACCTGACGGGCCGCCGTGAAGAAGCGGTCCACGGACACGGGCTCGGGCGGCGCGACCGTCTGGAGGCCCAATGCGGCAGGCGATTCGGGCGGTCGGAAAGCCAATGCATGATACTCTTCGTAGCGAGATTTCAAGTCACCGGCCAGCGTCTTGCATCGACGGTACTCCAGAAGCCTCAGGACCAGTTCCTCGCGCGGGTCGGCGTCGGCGCTCTGGTCAGCCGTGTCGCGTTTGGGCAGCAGCATGCGGGATTTGATCTGCAGCAGACCCGATGCCATCACGAGAAAATCGCTGGTGACATCCAGATCGATTTCCTTCATCCTGGACAGGTAAGCCAGGTATTGGTCGGTGATGCTGTCGATCGGGATATCGTGGATATCGATTTTGTTCTTGTCGATGAGATGGCAAAGAAGGTCCAGTGGACCTTCGAACTGTGCCATTTTCAGCTCGGGAACAAATTTCATGGTCATCAAAGATCCAGGTTCATGGCGTGACGGACCTCGGCCATCGTGGCGGCTGCCTTGAGTCTGGCCCGATTTGAGCCATCCTCGATCACCTCGCGAAGATGATCCGGCTTTTCCAGCAACTGTGTGCGTTTTTCATGGATCGGCCTGTGGAATTCGAGCAGTTTTTTCTGAAGTTCCCGTTTGCAGGCGACACAGCCGATGCGGCCGGCGCGGCAATCGGACTCGATGGTGGCCAGCGCTTCCGGACTGAAGACCTTGTGCTGGGCAAACACGGAGCAGACTTCCGGATGGCCCGGGTCGTCCTTGCGGATGCGGGCCGGATCCGTCACCATGCCCATCACCTTCTTGGCCACCACATCCGGCGAGTCGGCAAAGGAAATCGTGTTGCCATAGCTCTTCGACATCTTCCGACCATCGGTCCCGGGCAGGACCTTGGCCTCGGTCAGCAATGGCTTGGGCTCCGGGAACACCGGCTGATACAGGAAATTGAACCGGCGCGCCATCTCGCGAGTGATTTCGAGGTGGGCGACCTGGTCCTCCCCGACCGGTACGAAATCGGCTTTGTAAATCAGGATGTCGGACGCCATGAGGCAGGGGTAGCCGAGAAACCCGAAGGTGGCCAGGTCCTTGTCTTTCAATTGGGCCATCTGGTCCTTGTAGGTCGGCACACGCTCCAGCCAGCCAAGCGGGGTGTTCATGCCCAGAAGCAAATACAGTTCAGCGTGTTCAAGCACCTTGGACTGCAGGAAAATCGTCGATTTCTCCGGATCCAGGCCAGCCGCCAGAAAATCAGCCATCAAGCTCAGGACACTGTCCCGCAGCCCCTCTGTTTCCGCATAGCCGGTGGTCAACGCGTGCCAGTCAGCAATGAAGAAATGACAGTCGTATTCATCCTGGAGCCTGACCCAGTTGTGCAGGGCTCCGAAGTAGTTTCCCAGATGCAGGTCGCCCGTCGGGCGGGCACCGCTCAAAACGATCTTTTTGGTCATGGCGCGCTCCTTTGTGGCCGCGCATGCGCAGCCGGCATGAATTTTCCTGGCGTCAGCCAACCAGTCCAAGCAGCCGCCAAAGGGCGTTGAACAGCAAGGACAGGGGCTTGTCGATCACGTAGTTGAAGGGTACGGCGATCAGGCTCAAGACCGAGGCGATGAGTCCGCGCCCGAACAGCACGAGCATCAGGAAAGCCATCCCGATGTAGCGTTCATAGCTCATGATCTTGTAATAAAGGTTATTGGGCAGCAGTGAACCGAATATTTTGTAGCCATCCAGTGGTGGCACCGGCAGGAGATTGAAGACCATCAGCCAGATGTTCGTGATGTAAAGCTGGCTGAACAGGCCGCTGAGCAGTGTGTACATGGGGTTGGACGCCGAAGTGTCAGCAAGCGCGAACAAGGTCATGATGCTGTAGAGGATCAGGGCCGACACGAAAGACAGGATGAAATTGGCCGCTGGGCCGGCCAGGCTGGTCAGCATGATACCTTTTTTCATGGTGCGTGCATGGGAAAACCGTGCCGGGTTGATCGGAACAGGCTTGGCGTAGCCGATGCCGACCAGCAGGAACATCAGCGTCCCGATCGGATCTAGGTGGGCCAGCGGATTCATGGTCAAGCGGCCGGCCATCGCCGCCGTGTCGTCACCGAGCCGGTAGGCCACGTAGCCGTGGGCAAATTCGTGAAAGGACAGCGATATGGTCAGCACCAGCACGAGGATCAGGATCTGCTGGGGCGAGCTGAACCGGCTGAGCAGACTGCTTAAGGCAATAATCGGCATGTCAGTCTCCTTTTCAGGTTGTAGTGACCCGGACCACCTTGAATCGGCATGTTTCGCCGTTGATGTCCCATTCCTTCGCGTCGGGCGCGCTGGACTGCTCGATTGAGACAGCCAGGACCTCTTCTTTGATCAGGGTCTCATGGTTTGCGATGACGGTCGCGATCCGATCGCTGCCATCGTGGTACAGGATGATCCGGTCGAGGATCTCGAATCCGCTTTCTTTGCGCATGGTCTGGACTTTGCTGATGATTTCGCGGACAAATCCCTGCTCGACCAGTTCCGGCGTCAGTCGGGTGTCCAGCGCGACCGCGTAGTCACGGTCACTTTCGACAGCCAAGCCCTCCGGCTGGATGGTCTCGATCAGCAGGTCCTCTTCGGTCAGATGCACGTTCGTTCCTTCGATGTCGAGGACAATCTCTCCGGCTGTCCGCAGGGTTTGCATCGTCTCACGGCCGGGCAGCGACGCCAGGGCCGCCGCTGTCTGGGGTATGAGCCGGCCAAGCCGTCTGCCCAGCGTCTTCAGCTGTGGCTTGAAGCGATAGTCCATCAGCCCTTCCCGATCATCCAGATAAACCAGTTCACGTACATTGAGTTCATCGGTCACCAGGTCGAGATAAGCCTGGGGAAGCTTGTCCGGCGCGACGACGTACATGGTCGCGAGCGGCTGGCGGTTCTTGATCGAGGCCGTGTTGCGGGCGGCTCGGCCCATGACGACGATGTGAAGGACATCTGCCATGCGCTCCTCGAGTTCCTTGTCGATGAAGGACGCGTCAGCCGTGGGGAAGTCGCACAGATGGACGCTGACAGGTGCGTCCGGGGTCCTGTTGGCGGTGAGGTTCTGGTACATGGATTCGGCCATGAACGGGATGAACGGCGCGCTGATGCGGGTCAGCGTCTCCAGCACGGCATGGAGCGTCCGGTAGGCGGATTCCTTGTCGGCGTTCATTTCGGGCTGCCAGAAGCGTTCACGGCTGCGACGGACATACCAGTTGGACAGGTCGTCGACAAAAGCCTGGATCGCCCGGCCGGAGCCGGTGATGTCGTAATGGTCCAGACGGGCCTCGATATCCAGGATCAGCGAATTGAGACGCGACAGGATCCAACGGTCGAGCGCGGACAGGGTGGAGCGGTCCAGCTGGCCGTTTTCGGGGGAAAAGCCATCGATATTGGCATACAGGACATAGAAAGCATAGGTGTTCCAGAGTGTGCCCATGAACTTGCGCTGCGCTTCACTGACCGCCTCGGCCGAAAAACGGGAGGGCAGCCAGGGCGCGCTGTTGGTGAAGAAGTACCAGCGGACGGCATCCGCACCCTGCAGTTTGAGAATCTCCCATGGGTCGACGACATTGCCCTTGTGCTTGGACATTTTCTGACCGAACTTGTCCTGGACATGGCCCATGACGATGACATTGCGGAACGGTGATTCGTCGAAAAGCAAGGTGCTGATCGCCATCAGGGTGTAAAACCAGCCACGCGTCTGGTCCAGCGCTTCGGAAATGAAGTCGGCTGGGAACTCCTGCTTGAAGCGGTCATGGTTCTCGAACGGATAATGCCATTGGGCAAACGGCATGGACCCGGAGTCAAACCAGCAGTCAATGACTTCGGAGACACGCGTCATCTGCCCACCGCATGCTTCGCAGCGGATGTGCACCTGGTCGATATAGGGCTTGTGCAGCTCGATGTCGTCCGGACAGTCGTCTGACAGCGACTTCAGTTCGGCGATGCTGCCGACCATGTGGCGATGACCGCAGGCGCATTCCCAGATGGGCAGCGGGGTGCCCCAATAGCGCTCGCGTGAAATGCCCCAGTCGATGACATTTTCAAGGAAGTTGCCGAAGCGGCCCTCACCGATCGCTTCCGGAATCCAGTTGACAATCGCGTTGTTTTTCAGCAGGTTTTCCCGGACAGCTGTCATCTTGATGAACCAGGTGTCACGGGCGTAGTAGATGAGCGGGGTGTCGCATCGCCAGCAGAACGGATAACTGTGCTCATAGACCAGCTTTTTCATGAGCTTGCCGTTCTGGTTCAGCTTCCTTATGATACCGGCATCCGCGTCTTTGCAGAACTGACCCGCAAAATCCGTCACTTCCGGCGGCATCGTACCGTCTTCCCGGACAAGCTGGACGAAGGGCAGGTCATAGGTCCGGCCAACCCGGGCGTCATCCTCACCGAAAGCCGGCGCGATATGGACGATGCCCGTGCCGTCCGACAGCGTGACATACGTGTCTGCCGTGACATAGAATGCCTTTTTGCCACTCTTTTCCACCGTGGAATCGGCGTACGGCAGTAATGGTTCATAAGACAGACCGACCAGTTCGCTGCCCTTGAAACGCTTGAGGATGGTGTAATCCTCCAAAAGTTGAGGAACCAGGACACCGGCCATGTAATAACGCACGTCGCGCTCGCTGCCATCCAGGTCTTTTTTCACCGAAACCAGCGCGTACTCTTCGTCGGGATTGACGCAGAGCGCGACATTGGACGGCAAAGTCCAGGGCGTCGTCGTCCAGGCCGCCAGCCAGGTGTCCTGCTCGTCGCGAACCTTGAACCGGACGAAGATCGAGGTGTCCTTGACATCCTGATAGCCCTGGGCAACCTCATGGCTCGAAAGGGATGTACCGCAGCGTGGGCAATAGGGAACGATCTTGTGCCCCTTGTACAGGAGCCCCTTTTCCCAGATGGTCTTGAGCGCCCACCACTCCGACTCGATGTAGTCGTTCTCATAGGTGATGTATGGGTCATCCATGTCCGCCCAGAAACCGACCCGGTCAGACATCTCCTCCCATTCCTTCTTGTACTTCCAGACACTTTCCTTGCATTGGTGGATGAAAGGCTCCACGCCGTATTTCTCGATCTCCGGCTTGCCGTTGATGCCCAGGGCGCGCTCGACTTCCAGCTCCACCGGCAGGCCATGCGTGTCCCAGCCGGCCTTGCGGTCGACCTTGAAACCTTTCATGGTCTTGTAGCGCGGGATGATGTCCTTGATGACACGGGTCAGGATGTGACCGATATGGGGCCGCCCATTTGCCGTCGGCGGTCCGTCGTAGAAGGTGAATGCCGGTCGGCCGGCCCGGTTCTCGATCGACCTGGCAAAAACCTGGTTCTCCTGCCAGAACTTCAGGACCTCCTGCTCGCGGTCGACAAATTTCATGTCCGTATTGACTTTCTTGTACATCTTCTTCCTCCAAAAAGCCGGTGCCAGCCGGGTGACCCTCGGAAACGAACCTGCAAAACCACCGGAATATAAACAAAAGCGCCCCTTGCCCGGGGCGCTTGCAACGCGCGGTACCACCCGAAGCCCATCCGGCCGGAGCATGGCCGGGACAGCCAATCGCTGTCCAGCCCGATGTCGCGCCCTGTTCTTTCGAAACCAGGCGATGCCGGATGATCTCAAGTTTTGTAACGGAGCCCGCCCTTTCGGGAAGACGCCGGCCCTTCCTACTGGTTGTCACCCGGATCCCGGCATCTCAGTCCGTGATCTGTTCAGGGGCGAACGTTCGTGGGGCAGCTCGCGGATGATGTTCAACCGGTGTTGGCCGCGCGGCTCGCAGCTTTACCGCGCTCTCTGGGGGCTTTGTCGTCCGGTCTACTGTTCCGGTCCAAGCTATTGTCCGATGCAGTTCTTGGGGCTTAAGGTCATCCGTGATTATACGTCTGATCCCGCTCGCCTGTCAATCACGCCCACTGGGCTGTAACCATGGCGGGTTCCGCTTTCGGTGCCAGGCACCCAAGTGGAACTCGCGGCAGCCCCACGGCTTAAAGTGCTACAGGCTCATGGCTTACGGGGCGTGTCTTTGACGAAGTTCGGAATCGGTGTCTGGCACCGCCCGCTTGGTGGTGCCAGACGGCATATCAGAACTAGCGCGGCGACGTGTCTTGGAATGCTACAGCCGCAGACGTTTCCAGGCGAGTTGATGAATTAGTACCGAATCGGCAACTGGCACTGAATGCGGAACAAACGGAACTAACTATGTGTCCACTTTACAGGGTTCCGCTTTCGGTGCCAGGCACCCAGGTGGAACTCGCGGCAGTCCCACGGCTTAAAGTGCTACAGGCTCAGGGCTTACGGGGCGTGTCTTTTTTGAAGTACCGGATCAGTGTCTGGCACCGACCGCATACAATCGGCAACTGGCACCGCCCGTGGCACCGCCCGATTGTTCAGGGAAAAAGCGTCCTGATCTTGTTTTCGATTGACTGGTCCAGCGACTGATAATAGGACTTGAGATCTTTGGGCGATGACAGTCTTCTCAGCCACCCGGCTTCGTCGACATATTTGCTCATGGCTCCGGCGCCCATGCCGTAAACCGGGCGACTGTCGCTCATCATGCCCACATTGTAGCGACACTCTGAACCAGGACGGGCGTAACCGGTGTTTTCAAGCCCGCCCACCATGTCCTTCTGGCGATAGAGGTAGTATGGAACCAGTCCGTGCTCGGCCAGTTTCGCATGCGCTTCATCCAGCGCGTCGGACCAGTCAGGCGCGTCAAACCGGCTTACGCTCCGATCGACCATCCGGGTCAGTTCAGACTTGCGCTTGAAAGCCAATGTGTGAATGGTGATGTTTTCCGGAGACCATTCGATCAATTGATTCAATGAGGACAGAAAATCCTGCGGTGTTTCCTGGGGCAATCCGGCGATCAGATCACAGTTGATCCGGTCGAAGCCGGCTTTTCGGGCTTCGAGGAACGCATTCCGTGTTTCAAGGGCCGTGTGGTGACGGCCGATCAGCGTCAGGGTGCGGTCATGAAGGGTCTGTGGGTTGATCGAGATCCGGCTGGCTCCGACATCGCGGATCACGGCCAGTTTTTCCGGATCGATCGTGTCCGGTCGGCCTGCCTCGACCGTGATCTCGGCATGTTGCCGGAGCGGCAGCCGGGCTAGGACCTCGCTGAGCAGTCGGTGGAGCAGGTCAGCCGGCAGGACTGTCGGTGTGCCACCGCCGACATAGACTGAATCGATCGGGCGGCGCATATGGGGTGATAGGGCTGATGCCTCATGAACCATCGCTTCTACGTAAGCCTTTAGATCCACGTTTCGTCCACCGGACACCGCGCAGGTGAAGCTGCAATAGCTGCACCGGGTCGGACAGATCGGAACATGCAGGTAAACCAATGCATCTCCCTCCGGGATCGTCGAAAGGACTGTCTGTTCCCGTCCGGCTGTATCGACCAGCAAGGCCGCCTTGGTCGGCGATACCGCATAATCATTGACCAGCAAATCCTCGGCCGTTTGCGGCGAATGGCCTTTTGCCAGTGCTTCCTGGGCCAGGCGGGTTGGCCGGACCCCGGTCAGGGAGCCATACGGAAACCTCTGTCCCGTCAGTTCAGCCAATATCTGATAAAATTGCCGTTTGATCTCACGCCGTGCCAGCGGGTGCGGTCGATGGCCTTCCATCCCCTGCTCGACCAGGCGGGACCGGACCGAAGCACCGCAAACGGTCTCGACCAGAACACGGGTGTCGGACAGGACGGTCAGGCGACTGATGATTTCCGGTGACGATTGCTCGCCACCCAGAAGGCCATGATCGGTTTCATGCGAGGAACCATAAAACAGGCGTAGCAGTTCTGCCAGTCCGCTCTTTTCCTGATGCCCCTGCAAAACGGCGGTTGGCATGTCAGAAATGGCCGTCGGTGTATTCGAAGTAGGCCAGCACCAGATCGATCATGCGGCCATAGCTGCGCACACCATCGGTCTGCTGATTGGCCTTCAGATAGGTGTCGTTGATGCTTTCGGACACTTCGGCCACCGGGCCTTCAAACTGCTGCCAGTAACGGCTGTTGTCGGCCAGGTCGCGTGACATGCCCTCGGAAACGGTCTGGGCGATGGCGAAATAGGTGTCCGCATCCTGAGCATACAACGCGTTGGCACAGCGGACATAGGTGTTGGCCAGCACGGAGTAGCGGTAATCCGGATTCGGATGTTGGATACCGGTCAGGAAGGAGATGAATCCAGCCTCATCCTCGCGGGCAAATCCGCGTGTGTGCGCCAATTCATGCGCGGCCGTGTCCGGTATGGTGTAATGCGGCTGATCGATATTGACATTGGCCTCCACCAGGAAGGGGAAATACAATCCCGTGATGCCGGTGTAGGACCAGTAGTGCGACAGCAGCACCCCTTTGGGCCGGGTCGAAGGACCGGACAACAGCGGCCATTCGTCGCCGGCGGCACGATATCCGTCAGCAGCCTGTCTCAAGGTGGATCCAATGCCGTCGCGCAGCATGAAGATCCCGTTTTCATCCTCAAGACACGACAGGCGTGCTGCCGAGGCTTCCTTGGCAAGGTATGCCGTCAGGTCCGCCAGTTCTTCAGTCGAACGCGGGCGGGCCGGCAGGCCGAAGCTGTCCGCGACCGGCAGACGCAGGTAATTGAGACCGTGCAGCAGGGTGAACAGCAGATAGGCGATGGCTGCCGCGTATAGAAATGGACGGACGATTTTCCAGATTCCCGGCCATGCCATGACGGGTCGCCCGAGCAGTTTCTTGACCAGTCGCACGAGCAGGATCATGACAAAGGCCAGGAGCGTGATGACCCCGATGACCAGAAGCAGTTCGGTCAGTGAAAACGGGAACAAGGATGAAAATAACGACAGTGGCCGGGACAGGACAAGGAAAATCCCTCTGGAATGGATCGTTTCGGCAAGCTGCGGATTGCCCCGGAACAGCAGACTGGATGCCACTGCCAGAACGACAGGCACAGCCCATAGGATATCGGACACTTTTATCCGTCTCTTTGTAATTTCATTCATGGTTGGATCAACTCCGACAAGGCATTTTCCAGTTCGACCGGGGTTTTCACCAATAGCCGGGCACCAGCGGTCTCCAGTTCGTCGGCTTCACGAAAGCCCCAAAGGACCCCGATCGGCAGGATATTGGCCGCGACCGCGGTCTGCATGTCCGTTCCGGAATCGCCGATCAGAGCCGCTTCTTCCAGCGACACCCCCGCTTCGTCGAGCATGGACAGGGTCAGGGCCGGGTCAGGCTTGGCTTTGAATTCCGGTGCCAGGCCTTTGACAAAGACAAATGGCCTGTCCGGGAAAAAGTGTTTCACCATTTTCTGGGTGAACGTGTCCGGCTTGTTGGACAGGACCGCCATGCGGACCGGATAATCGGCCAGATGGCTGATCAGGCTGTCGATCCCCGGATAAGGCCGCGTTTTGTCATGCCAACGCTTTTCATAGGCCGTCGCAAATGCCGTCAACAACTGCTCGATTGTTGCCGGATCCGGTCCGGGCAAGCCTGGGCACGTGGCAGCCTGCAGCATCAGGTTTCGAGCACCCAGCCCGACCATGTAGCGATAGTCCGCAGTCGGGTGCGGCGGCAACCCGGCTCCGGCCAATGCCTCGTTCGCTGCATCGGCCAGATCGGCCAGCGTGTCAAGCAGTGTTCCGTCCAGGTCAAATATGATCAGCTTCAGACTCATGTGACGCTCCTTCCAGTGTAATCCTATTAAATCACACCGACAGCGCGCAAGCCATAGAGTACACCCAGAAGAATCGGCTGATGGAGCACATAGATGATCAGGGATTTCTGACCCATGAAAACCAGAGGGCGTGTTCCGTCAATCAGCCATTGCGGCGGGTTCGGAAACGCGCTGCATCGGTCCCGGTACTGTATTCTGCCAATCAGGGCTCCGGCCAGGAAAAAGCCCAGCCACGGAAAAAGTGGCAGGTAGTCGCTCATGCCGGGTACATCCACCGGTACGAGCCCCAGCGGCAGCAAAAGGGGCGTTCCGGTCCATCGCTCAGGCAGGATCGTGCCGGCCCAGGCTGTGACAACAGCGAGCAGGATCAGGATGACATCGGTCAACCCGCCCTTTTCCCGACGGGTGACCCAGGCGTAAAGCAGGGTGCCAAACGCCAGAAGGTGCAAAATGTTGAAAAAGATGTAGAGGTCGAGTCCTGATACTCGTGACGCGATCCAGGTCGCGATGGTGAACGCCAGGGCGACTGCCCCTAGACGAAGCCCTCTTTTGGCATTGTTCCGCGAAAAGGTCGAACAAATGCCCGACACAACGATGAATACACACAGGAAGACCGGGCGCAGGAGATTTTCAAACCACCAGGTCTCCTGCATGGCAAACACCGGCAGTTCCAATAGATAACGCAGATCGAAAATCAGATGGTGCAGAATCATCATCAGCAAAGCCAGCCCGCGCAAGGCATCGAGCTCGAATGCCCGGCAGGCTTTGCCCGGGGAACGGGCTTCTTGCATGATCGCTTGTTCAGGCTGTTTCAATGGAAGCCGCCTCCCGCAAATTCAGGGCGTCGATGGCCCAGTCCCGGATCTTGAACTTCTGGATCTTGCCGCTGCCGGTCATCGGGAAGGAGTCGACAAAACGGATATATTTTGGCGTCTTGTGCTTGGCCATGTGTTTTTTGACATATTCCATCAGTTCTTCCTCGGTCACGTCGCTTCCCTCTTTTCGGATGATGACCGCCAGCACTGCTTCACCGTATGTCTGGTCAGGCACACCGACGACCTGGACATCGCTGATTTCGGGGTGTGTGTATAGGAAATCCTCGATCTCCTTCGGGTAGATGTTCTCGCCGCCGCGAATGATCATGTCCTTGATGCGGCCGGTGATCTTGTAGTTGCCCTGATCATCGCGCACGGCCAGGTCGCCCGTATGCAGCCAGCCGTCACTGTCGATCGCGGCCGCCGTTGCCTCCGGCATCTTGTAATAGCCCTTCATGATGTTGTATCCTCGGGCGACAAACTCGCCGGCCACCCCGTTCGGCAGTGGTTCATTGGTGTGGGGGTCGACGATGCGGCATTCGACACCGGGCAGAGCCCGACCGACCGTGTTGACCTTGACCTCGATCGGATCGTCGGCCCGCGACTGTGTGCAGCCGGGCGAACTCTCGGTCTGGCCGAACACGATCGTGACTTCATCCATGTTCATCTTGTCGACCACATCCTGCATCACCTTGATCGGGCAGGGTGATCCGGCCATGATGCCGGTGCGTAGGGACGAGAAATCCGTTCTTTCAAAATCGGGATGCGACAAGACGGCAATGAACATGGTCGGCACACCGTGCAGGGCGGTGATCCGTTCGAGCCGGATCGCCTCCAGGACCTTGCCTGCCTGGAAATATTCGAGCGGCACCATGGTTGTGCCATGTGTCACCGAGGCCAGCATGGCCAGCACCATGCCGAAGCAATGGAACATCGGCACCGCGATGCACAGCTTGTCGGCTGTCGAGAAATTCATGCAGTCCCCGATGCTCTTGCCGTTGTTGATGATGTTGTAATGCGTCAGCATGACGCCCTTTGGGAAGCCGGTTGTCCCGGACGTGTACTGCATGTTGACCACATCGTGCGGGTTGAGGGTGCGCGCGATCTCCTGGACGCGATCGGCAGGTACAAGCTCACCGCGAGCGGCGAAGGACTCCCATGTGAAACATCCTGGCTGTTGAGAGGTGAAATTGATCACGTTCTTCAATAACGGCAGCCGGCGGCTGACCAGTTCGCCTGGTGCGCAGGTCGCCAGTTCCGGACAGATCTCGTGCAGGATCGCCGTGTAATCGGCGTCCTTGTATCCGTCCATCATCACCAGGGTCATCGTGTCCGACTGACGGAGCAGGTACTCGGCCTCGTGGATCTTGTAGGATGTGTTCACGGTCACCAACACCGCGCCGATACGGCAGGCGGCAAAAAAGGTCAGGAACCACTGGGGATGGTTCGTGCCCCAGATCGCCACATGGTCACCCCTGCGCACACCGATCGCGAGCAGGGCCCGTGCGAACCGGTCGACTTCGTCCAGCAGCTCCCGGTATGTCCTGGTGTAGTCCTGCGAAAGATAACGAAGCGCGATCTGGTCCGGGAAAGCGCAGGCGACTCTTTCCAGAAGGTCACCGATCGTGATGTCCACCATGCTGTCCGGCTCGAACAGCAACCGGCCGACCGGCCGCTGCTGCCTGGCTCCCGGCGTCGGTTTGTTGAATAGCTCGGCCACATTTTCAGACGACACCAGTTGTCCGGCCTTCAGCAGGCAGATATCACCCCCGGACCATTCGCTGAAAAAGACCTGCATGTAATTGGCAAAGTGCGGGAACACGATGGCCGCGTCTTCCAGTTCACGACTCCAACGTTTGACCCATTCGAGGGAAACCGTTCCCTCAAAGCCGTGCGACATCAGTATTTCCAGTGCTTCGCGCACCGGCAGGTCACCGAGCCCCATCATCCGGTAACGGGCTTGACCGTTTTCCATCACCGAGTCCTTGACATGGACGTACCGGATGTACGGGGCAAGGTTGGCATAGGTCCTGGCCACCGGCTCGCCAAAATAGCGTGCCGGATGGTGGATGTCCCAAAGGACGGCCACAGCAGGACTGCCGACCGCTTCGACAAGCGCCTTGAGCCGGCCGGAATCCCCATAGACACCATTCGTCTCAACCAGAACGGTGACACCCTTGTATGCAGCATAGGCAGCCAGGATGCGGAGCGCGCCTGCCACCACGGCATCATCGACCGGTCCTTCCGGCGCGGGCGCACGGTCACCGAGTACACGGACAAACGGAACACCGGCTTTCGCGGCCAGGTCGATGTACTCGAATCCTTCCGCGAGCACCTCCTGGCTACGATCCTGATCCTTCAGGCAGCAGCCGGATGTGAAACAGGTCAGGGAGAGCCCCATGGCGTTCAGGTGTGAAAGCGTCGATTCCAGGGCTTCATCCGTGAACGGACCGGCCTTGGCCGCGCGAAGTTCATTGCCTAGTCCCCGGATCTCAATGCCATCGAAGCCAAGGTCCTTGGCCATGGCATAGATTTCATTCCAGGAAAAGTCAGGACAACCAATCGTTGAAAAGGCAATCTTCATGTCGAATATACTCCTTGTTGCATCATATGGAGGAATCAAGGGAGCAGGAAAGCGCAATAACGGGAAAAGGCCCGTCAGCGGGTGGCACACAAGGCCGCCCCGATGGCCGTGGCGAACTCGGAATGATCCGGGACGAGAATGTCGATCCCGTACAGGTCCGAGAAGGACTTGAGGACATGTTTGCCCTGGGAAACCAGCGTCAGATTGCCTGTGAAGACGATCTGGCGCAGATTGTGCTGCCGGGCCGCCATCACAGCCGTCGTGCCGATCGACTGGAACACCAGGTTGACGATGCCGAGCGCGATGTCTTCAGGGGTCGCGCTGTCGCTCATCTTGCCGAAGTTGGAGGCCGTCGTCTCGGACGACAAACCGGGGATTTCCGTGTTGGTGATATCGCCGATGGACAGGTCGATCTTGCTGATATCGCCCTTTTCGGCCATCTGGATGAACAGGTTGAAATCACGGACATTGATCAGCCGGTTGGCCAGGCCGATCAGGGTGCCGCCGCCGACTCCGGAACCGATGATGTGGTTCACCTCGTTCTGGTCGGCGTAGACAAAGGCCGTGCCTGTGCCCATGCTGACAATGATCGCCTTGTCCAGATTTGAAACATAGAGTCCACCCAGGCCGATCGCCTGGAATTCCGGCGTGATGACCGTCGGGATGCCCAGCAGGTCACCCTTCATGTAGGAAGAACCGACTCCGGTCATCATGACCTGATCGATCGACTGCAAATCGAGATGATTGATGTTGACGAACTTGCCGAGCGCTCCAAAGGCCGAGGCGACTGGATCACTGGCCTGAACCAGTTCATTGCTGATCAGTTCCCCGTTGTGCAATCCGACGATCTTCGTCGTGCTGCCACCGACATCCAGACCAATGATAATCCCCATCTCCGGATCCTCCCCTTTTGATCAATGATGATCGTTGAATCATTATAGCATAGAGTCCGAAACGCGATTCCGGGCAAGGACCGGTCCACCCGTTATAAAATGGCCAGAAAACAGCCTGAAAATGGACAAGAAACGCGTTTGACGATCAGCATGCCTGAAACCCAGACATTGGCAAGAACAACCGGTTGTCTGCCGTTTGACCGGGTTATGCTATAATGATGACAATATTCAATCACGACAAGCATCGAGACAGGCAAGGGGGCATGTGAAATTGACGGTCGTCACGATTTCGCGGCAGATGGGCAGCCTCGGGGATGAGATCGCGGAAGAACTGTCGCGAAAACTCGGCTGGCCGTTGATCAGTCGTTCAAGCCTGATCCCTGAATTCTTGCAGGATATCACCAACGCGCATGAGCAGCACATGCTTCAGGAAAGCGCAAAATTCTACCTCGCTCCAAGCAAGAGCGGCGAAACGTATCTCGATATCATCGAGCGGTCGCTTTTCGAACGTTCCAGGCAGCAGTCCATGATCCTGGTCGGGTTCGGTTCGCAAATCATGTTCGAGAAAGACCGCGACGCGCTTCTGATCCGGATCATTGCGCCGCAGGATACACGCGCAACCCGGGTTCGCAAGCAATTTCACGTGTCCGAGTCAGATGCCGAAAACATCCTGCAGACTTCAGACCGGAAGCACAAGAAATTTGTCTCGACTGTCTATGGTGTCGATCTGGCCGACCCCAATTATTATCACCTGACCATCAATACGGCGACCCTCACCATCGATGAGTGTGTCGCTTCGATTCTCGCCATGCTTCGGGAGCGCGAACTACGCCGCCAGCTCGAGATGGAAGCGGAAGCGCTTGATGTCATCGATCATCAGTCAGAGCGGCCGTCTTTCAAAAACCCCACCGAAATCGAGTTCGCCAGGATTCTTGACATGTACCAGATCGAATACAAATACGAGCCCAAGACATTCCCGATCGAATGGGACGCGGAAGGCAATGTGACCCTGGCATTCAGTCCCGATTTCTATCTTGTCCAGTTCAACACCTATATCGAACTGACGACCATGAACCAGAAATATGTCACCATGAAAAACCGCAAGGCAAAAAAAGTGCGCGAACTCTATCCCGGCACCAACATCAAGATCGTTTATAAAAAGGATTTCCAGTCTCTCGTCGAGCGGTTCAGCTCAATCCAGCATACATAAGCGAGGTGATCGACCATGGATACGTACAAAATCAAGAAAATCCTTTATCAGGAAAAGGAGATAATGGAGCGGATACGTGAAATCGGTCGTGAGATCAATCGGGACTATGCGGGCAAGGAACTGGTCCTCGTTGGGGTTCTGAAAGGATCACTCTATTTTTTCGCTGACCTGACCCGGGCTATCGACATCCCGATCCTGATGGACTTCATGTCGATCGGCACTTATCCGACCACCACCAATCGCCAGGGGATCGTCCGGATCACCAAAGACCTGGACATCGAGATCACCGGCCGTCATGTCCTGGTGATCGAGGACATCATCCGGACCGGTTTGACCACCGCCTATCTCGTGCAGAATCTCATGGCCCGCCAACCGGCCAGTGTCAAGGTGTGCTCCCTGCTGGTCAATCCCGAACAGCAACTGATCGATGTTCCGATCGCCTATACAGGATTTGAGATTTCCAAGACAAGACTGATCGGTTACGGCATGGATATCCATGAATCGGGCCGCAACCTCCCGCACATCGCTGAAATTGAGAAGACGGACGCCTGAGCATCCGTCTTCTTCCTGCAGTTCTTCTGGCACCGGGCTCAGTCGAACCGCCATACGGGTAAAAAAAGGGGCTCCAGCGAATCCTTTTATCATCATTCCTGTTCGTCTGCCCTTTGTGCGATTTTCGGTCAAACTCGTGAACTTTCTCTATCTTTGATTGGCACCGGTTTCGAAATAACGTTACCTTAGCTTATCAATGACTGGAGTATTCATTTGTCTGATCTGCGACTTGTTCCCACCGTTGCCATATGCTCGAGTGATCCGTCAATCGCTTTTCGCTTTCCGCATACCAGATGCGGCGGCTTTCGTCCAGTTATGAGATCGTTGGCAATCCCTGGAGCCTATGATCATTATAGCACAGAACCGGGTCGTTCGCAATCAAACAGCTGGTGCAGGCGGAAGCGCAGCCATAGAAGAAATGCCCGGAATTTTGTTGATTCTGCTGGAACATAAAAAAAGACAAAAAGGAGCTCCAGCGAATCCTTTTTCATCCATTCCTCCCAAGTTTTGCAGCATCATGATCTAGCATAAATCCGGAAACCCAGGTGAGGCCGCGATCCGCGGTTCTTTTTTTATTCATTTTGATGTAATCTTTTTGTTACATAGTATTGCATAGTTATGTGGTATAATGCCTATAACCGGAGCGATAGGATGGTGCTGCCATGTACGTCAAGAAAAACAGCTGCAAAAACGGGCGCATTCTTCTGACTTTTACACATGGTTATCGCGAAAATGGCAAAATCAAGCAGAAAAACATCGAAACAATTGGGTATCTGGACGACCTGGAGAAACTCTACGCCGATCCGATCGCCCACTTCCGCAAAATTGCCAAGCAGAAAACGGCCGAGAAAGCGTTTGAATCGGAACCGATCCGTCTCAAACTGGATCCTTCGGCCGAGATCGGCCAGCTGGAGATCGGCCTGAAGAATCTGGGCTATGCTGTTTTCGAGAAAATTTACCATGAACTCGGCATTCACACCTTCTTTGCCCGCCACGAGAACCGGCTGAACATCGATTTCAATCTCAATGCCATTTTCCGGCTTCTGGTCTATTCGCGGATTCTGGACCCGGGCTCCAAAAAGAAGGCCTATGACAAACAGGACCAGTTCTTTGAAACCATGGCGCCATCCCTGGAGTCGGTTTACCGCAGCCTGGACTACTTTGACCGGTTCAACCTGGACTTGCAGACTTGGCTTAACGAGGCGGTCAAGAAACAATACGGCCGGAAACATGAATATGCCTACTACGACGTCACCAACTACTATTTCGAAATCGATGAGGAGGACGAGTTGCGCCGCCGCGGCCCTTGCAAGGAGCACCGGCCCAACCCCATCGTCCAGATGGGGCTTTTGCTCGATAGCCAAGGCTTGCCCCTGGCTTATCACCTATTCCCGGGCAACCAGTCCGAAAAACTGTCGCTCAACCCGCTGTTGAACCGCTTGAAAGAGGATTTCGGCTTGGGACGGCTGGTTGTCGTGGCCGATAAAGGCCTTAACTGCGGCGACAATATCGCCTATCAGCTGGCCCATGGCAATGGCTACATCTACAGCCAGTCCATCCGCGGGGCGGACCAGGAGTTCAAGCAGTATGTCCTGGAGCAGGGCGGGTACAGGCAAAACGGCGAAAACAGCAAGTGCAAATCCCGCATTTATCCCAAGGAAATCACGTTTACCGACGCTAACGGCAAAAAGAAGAAGATCCGTGTCGACCAGAAGCAGGTTGTGTTCTTCAGTCAGGACTATGCCGACAAAGCCCGGTACGAACGTAACCGGACCGTGGCCAAGGCCAGGAAATACATCAAGAACGAATCGGGACTCAAGCAGGCACTGGCCTACAGCGCCGCCAGCTACATCAAGGGTTTGCAGTACGACAAGGATGGCGAAGTCATTGAGACCAAGTCCTTCTTGTATCTGGATGAAGCCAGGATTCGCGAAGAGGAGCAATTTGACGGTTATTACGCGATTGTCACCAGTGAACTGGATACCAGCGATGCAGACATTATCGAGACTTACCACGGCCTTTGGAGAATCGAAGAGACGTTCAAGATCTCCAAATCCGACTTCAGGACCCGGCCGATCTATGTCTCGCTCGAGGCCCATGTCGAGGCGCACTTCCTGACTTGTTTCACCGCCCTGCTTTTGACGCGGGTTCTCGAACTGCGCATGAACAAGGCTGAGCTGCCGGCTGTTCAAGATCATCCGAGCAAAGACGGTAAGCGTGTTTTTTCATCGTTTGAACTCATTAGATCCCTGCGCAAATACAAATGCAGTCATGTCAGCGAGAATGTCTACAACTTCCACTACTCCGATGAGGTCATCCGCAGCATTGAAAAGGTCTTCAATATTGAATTGAACAAACGATTCCGTAAGCGTGGCGACATTCGAAAATTTATTGCCAGTATGAAAAAATAGGGCTACTATACTACAATCTACACATGATTCAGAAGAGCCGGGGATCGCTGGCACACAGCACTTTCCGGCTCTTTTTATACTTTTCAACTGCAAAAGTCAGGATTATAGCACAGAACCGGGTCGTTCGCAATCAAACAGCTGGTGCAGGCGGAAGCGCAGCCATAGAAGAAATGCCCGGAATTTTGTTGATTCTGCTGGAACATAAAAAAAGACAAAAAGGAGCTCCAGCGAATCCTTTTTCATCCATTCCTGTCCGTCTGCCCTTTGTTTGCGACTTTTTGATCAAACATTCAAATTTCCTTTTGTCTTTGATTCTGTTTTTTACCTTGATTTCTCTTGGTATGAACAAATCATTGACTTGGGTTATTCTTTTGTCTGATTGCGACTTGTTATCACTCGAGAATTCTTCTTTTGTGATCCGTCAATCGCTTTTCGCGTTTCCACATTTTTTAGATGTGGCGGCTTTTCGTTCAGAGATGATGTGTATCAGGTAATCTCTGGAGCTTGCTTAAACTATAGCAGAATCGAACAGAGTTGTCAAATAAAATCAGTCGACCAAAGCCCAACCGACTGTACAAAAATGTCGTTCATTCATTGTGTATTATGTTTTATTATCGGCAAAAGCACTGTCCATGTCCACCACGGACAGTGCTCATCGGGCGTAATGGGCTCAATCAACGATTGACGGCTGCCTGGTGCAGATAATCTGCACCCTGCTTGTCAAGATTGCCTTCGACCAGGGCCGTGTTTCGAGGTGCAACGACAAAAATCACGGAGGAAACCGGCATGACTCGGCCATCCATCGCGTAAGCGGCACCCGTGATGAAATCAATCACACGCTGGGCCACCTTCGGATCCACTTTCTCGATATTGCAGATCACGGTCTTGCCCGAACGAATGTGGTCACAAGCCTGCTGGGCCGCTTCGATATCAGCCGGCTGCATGATGACAACCTGATTGTGACCTCCGGTCGGCCTTAAATCGACCACTTTCGAAGGCTGCCGGCGGAACGGACTGAAGCGCGTCTCCGCGGCAGGTTCCTGCTCGACCGAATCCTCATACATCGCCTCTTCGTAATCGTCCTCATACAGGTCATCTTCGTACCCGTGTCCGAGACGGTTGAGAATTTTATTGATGAATTCAGCCATGGTCCTGCTCCTCCGGATTTTCTGTGTGATGGTGACAATGGATCTTTCGCGACCAGTCTTGAAGCGCATGAAGATCACGATAGCGTCCTGACAAACTGTTTTCCGACTGTCTGGACTCATTATAGAAAGGCCCGAAGCGTCTCGCAACGGCTTCGGGCAATACGTAAATTCGATGTAACGGGTGCGCAACATGGCGTCATCTATGTTGTTTTTCTGTTACAGAAGCACCGGGCGTGGGCCAAACAGGGCGGTGCCTACACGAATGTGCGTGGCGCCGCAGGCAATCGCCTGCGGGAAATCCTCACTCATGCCCATGGACAGGATCGATGGTGCCGGACCGGTCGGATTTTGTTTCGCTGCCAGGCGGACCAGTTCGTCATGAAGGTCGGCGCTCAGTCGAAAAAAAGGCAAGGTGCCGGACGCGTCATCCATCTGCGGCGCCATGGACATGATTCCGCAGATAAGGAGTCCGGGCAATGCCAAAGCCTCCGCTGCCGCTTCGGTGAATTCGTCCGGATCGAAGCCGTGCTTGGTCAGCTCACGGGCCGGATTGATCTGGAGCAGAACGCGGGTGGTGGTGTCCGCGGCGACACTGCGTTTGCTGATCTCACGCAAGAGGCCAAGTGAATCGCCGGAATGGATGAGACTGGTCCGACCGATTATCTGTCTGACTTTGTTTTTCTGGAGCGTGCCGATCAAATGCCAGTTCGGTTCAATGCCCCACTGCGAAAGAGTTTCCTGTTTGGCCAGCATCTCCTGGACCCGGTTCTCTCCCAGGTCGGAAAGACCTGCCGTGACCGCAGCCGCGGCAACTTCCGGACCGAAAAATTTTGTGACGGCCACCAGATGCACCGTGGCAGGGTCCCGACCGGCTGCCAAGGCTGCATCGTGGATCCGGCTTCTGACCTTTGCGGTTCTTTCCCGGATTGCCTCGACCAACTGGAGGTCCACTTGTTCAATTGCCAATGAACTCACCTTCTCCTATCGCTTCCGGATTCAGGACCATGACCGTCGAAACGGCCGGCATGTGCAACTGGCCATCAACCGGTTCGATGATGGCGTATTCTCGGTCCTGGTCCTTGACGACCACGCGCGTCAGACGGGTATACCCGCCTTGGACGATCATGAGCTTTCCTTCAAGGGTGTCGGGATCCAATTCCAGGATCGAACTGAGCGGCACCTTCAAACCGGTCGTGCGGGAAACAGACAGTTCCGCTTCGATCGTCCGGCGGTCAGAAAGCCACTCCACTTTCCGGTCTGTCTGGAAAACGACAAACAGGTTTTCATTATGCTGTTCCGAGCGAAGGACGAGGCACTCGTCAATGGTGATCCCGTCCTGTGGAACCATCAGTTTGTATTTTTTCCCGACTTCGAATCGATCCGGCTGCACGCCCGGAAGTTCCAAAGCGATCACCTGGTTCAGGCTGGATGTGATGCGAAGGACGGCTTGCCCCTTTTCGACGCTATAGACACTGGCTAGCGGACCGGCAGCGGCATCCCGATAACCCAGGAAATCACTGTACGTCATGGAGTCGGCCAGTTCGGTCGTCAGGTCCGATTCGAGCCCGTCCATGCGGAAAGAGATGATCCCGGGGCTGGGGCAGACCAGCGTGCCGGCTTCCAGCCCAAGTGCGGCTTCCAGGCTCTTTTTGGCATCCCGGAGCTGTTCAAGGCGGGCGTCTTTGAAATCGATGGTCAGCAGGCGGGTGTTTCGCTGCTCCATGATGACCTCCATGGAGGTCTGATAGGCTGTCAGGCTCGACAAGTCACCCAGCACGGCATCAGAGCGCGCCAGGTTGACGATGGTGGACAGCTGGCTCCTGCTTTCATCAAAAATCGCTTTCGCGCCGGTCCCTTTTCCGCTGTTCATGAGATCATTCTGAAGGTCGACAATGTCCTTTTCCAACTTCTGCAGCTCCAGCAGCTGTTCTTCCCGGTCAGAGGGGATGATCAGGGCCACCTTCTGCCCCTTGGCCGCCCGGCTGCCTTCGGTCGCCAGTGCTTTCAGTATGCCGGCCGACGGAGCGTCAAACACGTGTTCATCCCTCAGGATCAGTCCCTTGGTGCGGACGGTTCGCGTGATTTCTCCTGTCTGGATGAATTGGAATCGGGGCTTTGGCCGGGTCCGCTGCATGATGGTGATGATCATGACGACTGTAAGAAACATGATCAAGAGGACAAACACGGAAAGCCAGGCGGCCCGTGTCCTCGCCTTCCGGCGTTCGATCCGCATCAGGCGCTCCGCGCCGGCTTTGGCGCTCACCGGGGAGCGACCGGCAATTTTACCGGGCGCCTTGGCTGACTGCCTTTCGGCGATTGGCCGCTGCTGGATGCCATCCCGTCGATCAGGAGGCGTTTGCGGGCGTGAGTTTTTTGGACGATTCATCCGACACCTCCGCCACGGTGTTCCGTCATGTGCTGCAAAGCCATCAGGCAAGCCAGCCTGACATTGTCAAAATTCATGCCGCCCTGCAGGTAGGCAGGGTATGGTGGGCGAAGGGGGCCATCGGCCGATAGTTCGATGGATGAGCCGGATATGAAAGCACCCGAAGCCATGATGATATCGGCGTCGTATCCTGGCATGGCCCAGGGCAGTGGCTTGACATGGGCATCCACCGGGGAGGCGGCCTGGATGGATTGGCAGAACGCGACAAGCGGATCTGCCGAACCGAATTCGATGGTCTGCACCAGGTCCCCGCGATCTTCATCCGGAGAAGGGAACGTCTTGAAACCCGCCTGTGAAAAAAGGGCAGACGCGAAAATCGCGCCCATGAGGCTTTCGGCGACGATATGCGGTGCCAGGTAAAAACCCTGTGCCATCAGCCGTGAAAAGCCAAGTGAGGGTCCGACATGGCTGCCGAGGCCCGGCGCGGTCAAACGCGAAGCCGCCAGTTCCACCAAGTCCGCGCGGCCGCATACATAGCCCCCGGACGGGCTGATGCCGCCACCCGGATTCTTGATCAGCGAGCCGGCGCACAAATCGGCGCCGGCTTCACAGGGCTCCGTCGTCTCGACAAATTCGCCATAGCAGTTGTCAACAAAGATGATCGCGTCATGGCCAGCGGACCGGACTGCGTCGCGGATCGCCGTGATGTCGCGGGACAACAACGACCGGCGGGTGGTGTATCCACGTGACTTCTGGATGTAGACGACCCGCGTTCTTGGATGCACGGCCTTGACAATGGCATCAAGGTCAGGCATGCCGTCCGGCAGCAGATCGATCTCACGATAGCCGATCCCGAACTCGGCCAGCGATCCGCTTTGATGGCAGCCGCTTTCCCGGGGATGGCCAATGGTCTGAGCCAGCGTGTCATAGGGTTTGCCTGTGACCGACAGCAGCTCATCGCCTGGGCGGAGCAGACCAAACAGGCACATGGCGATCGCCTGGGTGCCCGAACCGATCTGGATCCGCACGAGCGCGGACTCGGCGCCAAACGCACGGGCGTATGCCTGTTCGAGGGAACTGCGTCCTAGATCGTCGTAGCCGTAGCCTGTTGTGCCGCCAAGCTGGCTTTCGGACAGCCTGGACACCTGCATCGCATGCAGCACTTTCAATTGATTGAATTCCCGGATCGCCAGAATTTCTTCGAACCGCCTTGCAACCCGGGCCATGGCCGCCTCTCCCGCCTTCAGGACATGGGGCTTGATGCGAAACGGCTCATAGGCCTTCATGTTCAAATCCCGTAAACCTCCTTGGGCGACAAGACACGGATGCCGGCCTTGACTAGCCGATCCAGCGCCAGGTCGGGATTTTCCACACGCATGACAATGACGGCGTCCGTCGAGGCACGACCCACGTAAGCGTACAGGTACTCGACCGAAATGCCGCTTTCCGTAAGGGTTTTGAGCGCGTCATCGAGCTGTCCCGGCTCATCGGCCACCGCGATGGCGATCACCTGGGTCGAACTGACCGTGAATCCGTTGTCTGCCAGCACCCGAAGCGCGTCATCCGGCCGGTCAACCAGCATGCGCAGAATGCCATATTCGGTCGTTTCCGCGATGTAGAGGGCGCGGATGTCGATGCGATGCTCCCTTAAACGGTGTGTGACCTCGGCGAGTCTGCCGGATTTGTTTTCCAGAAAAACCGAAACCTGTCTGACCAGCATGGATGAACCTCCCCTTGACTGTTTTCGTCATGAATCGGACCCGGCCGAAAACATGCGTGTCGCTACTCCTATTCTATAGAAGTTCATGCCATCGCGAAAGTCCGGTCGTCCCATATCGTCAGGGGAAATGCGGAATAGTTGACATTGAAAGGGATTAAAGGGCCTTGGCGCCCTCCGGTAGTGGACCGGCCTTCTGCGTGGCCAGACTGACCAGAGGGGTCACGACGATGGATACAGCCATGGCCAGGACCGCGAGGCGCGGAGACCAACTGGTGGCGGTCGCGACCGACGCGGTCAGGGCGGCAATCACCGCTCCGCCGACAACGGTGAGCAGGCCACTGATCATGCCGGCAGCCGCTCCGATCCGCGTGATTTTCCGGCTGTAAATGCCCCAGATGTAAGGGCCGATGAAGGAGCCTGAGACAGCGCCCCAGGAAAACGCCATCAACGTGACGATGGCAGTCGGGATGACCGCGACCAGATAGGATACCAGCACAAACAGGATGGACATGACCCGCATCAGGCTGATGTTGTCTTTCTTCAGGATCGACCGGGTGAAGGTTGGTGCGGAAACCAGCACGACGCCCGCCAGGGTGCTCATGGAGGCCGATAGCATGAGGACAACCAGGAGGGCCATCATTTCTGGTGTCAGGATGCTTTCAAAGATCATGGGCATCACCTGGTCGAGATTCTTGCCGTCCATGCCCAGGTTGAGACGTGCATTGACAGCCTTGGAAAAACCACCCATGAAGTAGGCGCCTCCGCCGATCAGCAGCGCAAAGGCCGTGCTCATGACAGTCGCTCGGCGGACGGCCGTGCGGTCCTTGATGCCCTTGAATTTGGACACCATCTGGGGCAGGCCGAATGTGCCCAGTGAGGTCATGATCATGAGAACCATCAAGTCGAACGGCTTTGGTCCAAAAGGCGACACAAGCGCTGTGCCGGCCGCGCCGGCCACAGCAGGGTCCCGCAAGATGTCAAGACCGGCCTGGAAGCCACCCACCACATCGAGAACCCGGATGACCATGAAGACCACACCAAGCAGCATGATGCTGCCCTGGATCAGACTGTTGATCGCGGTCGACACATAGCCGCCAAAGAAGATGTACAAGGCCGTCACGACCGCGACCATCAGCATGGACAGGCGGATGTCCGCCAGTACGGTTCCATCAAAGAAACGCTGGAGGATGTAGCCCAGGCCCTGGTATACCGATGCGGAATATGGGATCAGGAAAACAAACACGATCGCCGCAGCCAGCTTTTCCAGGAAGGGGCTGTCATACCTCAGGCGCATCAGGTCGGCCATCGTCGTGGCTCCGAGCTTCGATGACACGCTCCGGGTCCGCTCCGCGAGCAGCAGCCAGGCCAGAAGGCTGCCGATAACGGCATTGCCGATTCCGATCCAGGTTGCGGAGATGCCGAATGAAAAACCGAAACGGCCTGCGTAACCGACAAAAACAACGGCTGAAAAATATGTGGTTCCATATGAGAAGGCCGAAAGCCAGGCACCCATCCGGCGACCGCCGACTATGTAGTCAGTCGTTGTCGTCACCTTTTTCCGGGTGATCATGCCAACGGCTATCATGATGGTGATAAAGACGAGCAGGATCACATACTTCATAAATCTCCATCCTCTCTGGCTTTCCGTTTGACGCCACGCACAAAATGATACAGAAAGGCATTCAGAATGACAATCCGATCGCTTCAAGATCACTTAAACTGATGCGAAAAATGATCATTCCTTGTGCAATGGAGTCAAAACATCCAAAACCTGTTTGCCGCACGGTGCTCCCCGGATATGCAAAAACCCCACAGCCATTCAGGCTGCAGGGTTCTCTCTGGTGCGGTCAATGGGACTTGAACCCATACGGTTGCCCACACGCCCCTCAAACGTGCGCGTCTGCCAGTTCCGCCATGACCGCCAGTCCATGGAAAAGAGGGTTGCCATCAGGCATTTGCAATTATAAACACCCGCGATCATCTTTGTCAATGAGAAACTGGCAAGGGCAGGTCCGAAAAACGGGAACGTGATCACATCACGGAAATCCTGCCATCGATCGCCTTGACTGTTTTCCCACCCACACTCAGCAGGCCATTTTGCGGCGGCAGGGTGTAGGTCGTACCTTCGAGATCCAGATCAACCGGGTGGGAATCGCGGTTGATCGCGATGATCGCTCGATCAGGTCCGTCAGACGGTCGTCCCATGAAGTCAAGGCCCGAATTGAAATAACGCTCATACGCGAACACATGCCCACTTGCCTGGATCGGACGATAGAAGCCGAATCTGAGGACCGGAAACTGACGGCGCAGGGTTGACAGGAACCTGAACCGGTCGATCATTGCCTTGTTCTCTGAGCCCCAGGGAAAAGTCCGGCGGTTGAACGGGTCCCGGTAACCTTCCATGCCGGTTTCGTCTCCATAATAAAGGCATGGGGTGCCGGGATAGGTCAGTTGAATGAAGAACAGCAGGACTAACAGGCGCTGACCGCGTCCCCTGGCCGCTTTTGACAATTTCAGCCGGGCCTGGGCGTCCCGATTGCCGGGGTCTGGTGAGCCGGCAAGCACAGTGATGGCTCTCGGGACATCGTGGCTGCTGATCAGGTTCAGGTTGCTGTAGAAATAGGGCATTGGGTAATGCTCCCGAAGGGTTTCCAGTTCATTCAGCATGGATTCGGCCGGCGTGGCATGGGACAGAAAGCCGAGCATCGCCTGGCGGAACGGGTAGCCCATGACACAGTCATGGCTTCTTCCAAGCAAAAAGTCACGATAAGCACCATAGCTGACTTTGGCGCTGGCGTCTTCCCAGACTTCGCCCAGGATCACCGCATCGTCCTTCTCCTGACGCGCGGCAAGCCGGATCTGTCGCAGAAAGAAGTCCGGCAGTTCGTCGGACACATCCAGCCGCCAGCCGGAAGCCCCATTTCTCAGCCAGGTCCGGACAACCCCCTGTGGGCCCAGGATGAATTCCTGATAGGTCAGGTTTTGCTCATCGACGGTCGGAAGCTCCTGAAAGCCCCACCAGGTGTCATAGTAGACAGCCCCGTTCTCCAGTTGGAACCGGAACCATTCCCGATACGGTGAACTGCCTTGGCCGGTGATGTCCTGATAGGCGCCCGGATCCGGGTAACGGCCATATTTGTTGAAGTAGCGGCTGTCCGCGCCGGTGTGGTTGAAAACACCGTCGAGGATGACACGGATGCCTCTGGAATGGGCATCCTGACAGAGATGGCGAAAATCGTCTATGTTTCCTAGAAGCGAATCGATTTTTTCGTAGTCACCGGTGTCATAACGATGGTTTGATCGGGCTTCAAAGATGGGATTGAGGAAAATCACCTCGACGCCAAGGCTTGACAGGTAATCCAGTTTTTCCCGGATGCCTTCCAGGGATCCGCCATAAAAGTCACACGCAAGGTAGCCAGTTTCCGGTAGACCGGTGTAGTCGACTTCATCATTCCATTTGGCGTGATAGATCCGCTCGATCCGGATATTGTCCCGTGCGAAGCGCAACGGCGTAAAGTCCTTGTCGCGGTTGAACCGGTCCGGAAAAATCTGGTAGACAAGCGCGCCCGAATACCATGTGGGGACGGATAGCCCGGCTTCATGGACGGTGATGCGAAAAGCCGCCGGTTCGTGCACTTCGCCGGCGAGGTATCGGGGACGGGATGAACAGAGTTGGCACCCGCCGGAGACAGAACGACGGTCTGCTGTGACAAAGATCATCTTGTTCGCCGTTTCGATCTCAAACCAGTAGAAGAATAGGCCGGGCTCGGCCGGCATGCGAACCGTCAAATGAAAAAAGCCGGTCGAAGCGTTGTCAGCAAGCATCTTCGACCGGCTCTCCTGAAACTGGTAAAGGCCGTAGGCGTAACACAGATAGACGGAACGGACTGCATCCCCATCCGGTTCCGCCAGAATGGTCAGTCGGACCGGCTCTGTGACAGCTACCGCACCATATGGCTCACGGTAAGCCAGGTCACGTGAATCATGCATGATCGCCATCGTGATTGATCGCGTCCCCTCAGTCTTTCTTCAGCAACTCCACATAAAGGGCTTTGTACGACTCAGCCGACCGATGCCAGGAATATTCCCCGTTCATGGCGGTCTTCACGAGACCGTTCCAGGCTTCGGGCGATTCGCGCATCAGGTCGGCCGCATATTTGGTCGTAAACAGCAGCTCATGCGCATTGATGTTGGTGAACGAAAATCCGTTCCCCTCCCCCGTATACTGATTGTATGGGAAAACCGTGTCCTTGAGCCCGCCGGTTTCACGAACCACCGGGATCGTGCCGTACCGCATCGCGATCATCTGCGACAAGCCACAGGGTTCGAACAGGGATGGCATCAGGAACAGGTCGGCGCCCGCGTAAATGCGGTGGGCCAGCGCGGAGTCGAAAGCCAGTGTCGCGGACATCTTGTCCGGGCAGCGGCTGGCCGTTTCTTCCAGAATTGTCTCATAATACGGGTCTCCGGTGCCCAGCACCGCCACCTGGATGCCGCTGTCGAGCATCTCGTCGAGGACTCGGATCAGCAGGTCGAGACCTTTCTGGTCGACCAGCCGGGAGATCATGGCTGCCAGCGGCATTGTCGGGTCAACCATGAGACCGAGTTCTTTTTGCAGTTCAGTCTTGCAGACCGACTTGCCGACCTGCCAGTTGTCCGGCCCGTAATTGGCCGGCAGCAGCGGATCGACAGCCGGATCGTATTCACGGTCGTCGATTCCGTTCAGGATGCCGGACAGTTTATGCGACTCGTAACCCAGAAGACCATTCAGGCCTTCACCATAATAGTCCGTCAGGATTTCCCGGGCATAAGTCGGTGAGACCGTCGTCACCCAGTCACTATAGACAATGCCCGCTTTCATGAAATTGGGCACACCATCCTTCAGCACGCCGCCATCGGTCATGAACCGGTCCGGCAGGTCCATCAGGTCGGCAATCCGCTCACGGCCATGAATGCCCTGGTACTTCAGATTATGGATCGTATAGACCGTTTTCAGGCCGGTGTGGAACCCAAAGGGGCGGTAATGGGCGTTCAGGAGACACGGGATCATGCCGGTCTGCCAGTCATTCAGGTGCAGGATGTCCGGGTCGAAGTCCATGGGCATGCCGATCGCCTCGATCACTGCCCGCTGGAAAAACGAAAACCGTTCAATGTCGAACGAGTAGTCGAGATAAAGTTGATCGTGTCCGAAATAATACTCGTTGTCGATGAAATAAATCGGCATGCCGTCGAAGTCCATGCGCAGAAGCCCGCTGTACATGCTGCGCCAGCCCAGTTTGATCATGGCCCAGCGGATGAAGGTCATCTGGGACATGTAGCGGTCCTTGATCTTCTTGTAAAGCGGCAGGATCACACGCGCGTCCACGCCTGCCTCACGCAGGCTCTTGGGAAGCGCGCCGATCACGTCGCCGAGACCGCCGCTCTTGGCGAGCGGCGCCATTTCCGATGAGACGAACAGGACTTTCGGTTCAATCATACAATGGCCCCCTTGCCGATGACGACCGGGTAATCCGCCTGGCCCACCAGCTTGACACCGGGACGAATGACACAGTCTTTATCGATGATGACGTTTTCCAGTTCACAGCCTTCTGAAATGTATACATTCTGGAATATGATCGAATTCTTGACCACAGCCTTGCTCGATACCGTGATGCCACGGAACAGCAGGCTGTTGTTCACCGTGCCGAGGATCCTGCAGCCGTCGGAGACAATGCTGTTGGCAACCGCGCAGTCATCGAGATAAAGGGCCGGCGCTTCGTCCTTGACCTTGGTGTAGACCGGCAGGCCGGACCAGAAGAGCTCCTTGCGCACTTTGTCGCTCATCAGCTGCATGGTGGAATCGAAATAGGACTGGATCGAATTGACCCGCAGGACCAGGCCCTTGTACTCGAAGCCGCGGATCCGGAACCGGTCGTATTTGCGCAGGAGCGACTCGATGGAGAATTCCAGCTCACCGCGCGCGATGGATTCGTTGAGGATGTCGATGACCAGCTGGCGGTCGAGGACAATCACGCCCAGCGAGCGGCGGTTGGACTGCGGTTTGTCGGGATTGATCAGCATGTCCCGCACCATGCCCCGGCGGTCGACATCGAAAATGACACAGGGCGGACCATGGCGCAGCCCGTCCCGGTTGTAGAGGACCGTCATGTCCGCGCCGGACTCCTCGTGCTTGCTCACCAGTTCGTTGAAGGTGGTGTTGAAAATGACATTGCTGTTGGCGATGATGACATATTTCTGGCGGCTGTTGCGGAAAAAGTCGAGAAGGCTGGAAAGGTCGTCCCCTTCCCCACTGTTGCCGACCGTTTCAGAGGTCAGGTAAGGCGGCAGTATGGTGAGACCGGGTTTCTTGCGGTCCAGGTCCCAGGAGCTGCCGGTCCCGATGTGGTCCATCAGGGAGCGGTACTTGTGCAGCGTGGCGACTCCAATCTGGTTGATGCCCGAGTTGACCATGTTGGAGAGCATGAAATCGATAATCCGGTAACGGCCGGCAAAGGGGATGGCAGCCAGCGCGCGCGGCCTCGACAGTTCACCGAGGTGGATCCTTTTGTGGTCGGCCAGGATCAGGCCCATTGCATCGATAAACATCGCTTTTCCCTCCTTCAGCGCGCCCGGAACGTATATTCAATGATTTCATCCGGAACCTTGCCATCCTTGACCTCGACCATGCAGTTGCCGGGAATGACCACACCTTCGCGGATCTTGAGGCCCTGTTCGAAGACCGTGATGCCGGCTGAGCATAGATGCCGGTTGGTGTAAATGGACTCCACGCCCTCCGACTCACCGACCCTGGTGTTTTTGCCGATGACGGTCTCCAGGCCGATGATGCACTTGTTGACATACGCGCCTGCTTCGATCGTCACGCCCGGCATCAAGATCGAATCCTTGACGATCGCGCCCTTTTCGATCGTGACACTGTTGGACAGCACGGAATGCTCCACGGTTCCGTAAATGCTGCAGCCGTCTGTCAACGCACTGCGGATCACGGATGCGTTGGATGAAATGTAGTGGGCCGGTTTGACCGGGTTCTTGCTGTAGATGCGCCAGGAACCATCATTCAGGCCGATCTCCTCCGGTTTGTCGAGGATGTCCATGTTCGCTTCCCAAAGGCTTTCGATCGTGCCGACATCCTTCCAGTACCCGCAGAACCGGTAGGCGCACATCTTGAACCCCTCGGCCAGCATGTTCGGGATGATGTTCTTGCCAAAGTCATAGTTTGATTTTGGATTCGCGTCGTCTTCGGCGAGTTTTTTGCGCAGCACATCCCAGGAGAAAATGTAGACACCCATGGACGCGAGGTTGCTCTTGGGCTGTTTGGGCTTTTCCTCAAACTCGGTGATGACGCTTTCCTCGTTCGCGTTCATGATGCCGAAACGCGACGCTTCATGCCACGGCACCTCGAACACGGCAATGGTCGCGTCCGCCTGCTTGGCGATATGGGCCTTGAGCATGGCGGCATAATCCATTTTGTAGATATGGTCACCGGAAAGGATCAGGACATACTTGGGATCATAATTATCGATGAAATCCGTATTCTGGAATATGGCGTTCGCCGTGCCCTTGTACCAGTCGCTGCGCTCGGCCCGCTGGTAGGGCGGCAGGATGAACGCGCCACCGTTGTTGCGGTCCAGGTCCCAGGAATGTCCGTTTCCAATATACGTATTCAGGGCCAAAGGCTGGTACTGTGTCAGGACGCCGACCGTTTCGATCCCTGAATTCGTGCAGTTGCTCAAGGGGAAGTCAATGATCCGGTAGCGGCTGCCATAAGGCACAGCCGGCTTCGCCAGGTATTTTGTCAGCACACCAAGGCGCGAGCCTTGGCCACCTGCCAGTATCATGGCGACAATGTCTGTTCTGGCCATGGTTATCCCTCCTTTTATCTCTGGGCTCATGATCTATCTTGAACCGGCCCGTTCCGGGAACCATGGCAGCTCCCGTGTCAGGCCGGAATCAATCCTTAAACGCCTTTTTGACCATCAGGCCCGCCAGTGGTGGTACATCGAGGACCAGTGTGGCAGGCAGGCCATCGAGCGGTTCGTCTTTCAGCACAAGGACACCCTGGCTGTCCGCTCCCGTCGGGTAACCACTGCCGCCGAATGCCATTTTGTCGGAGTTGAAGATGATCTGGCTCGGCTGCTCCCAGGGTATGCCGACCCGGTAACCGATCAGCGGCTTGGGCGTCAGGTTCAGGATCACGACGATTCCCTCGCCTTGCGAAGGCCAGCGTGAATAGACATAGACACTGTTCTCATGATCATCCGCATTGTGCCACTTGAATCCGTCCCAGCCGTCGTCCCGCTCGTAAAGAGCCGGTTCCTCCTGGTAAAGGCGATTGAGGCGGCGGACGTAATCCTGCATCAGGCGGTGGGCATCATATCCGAGCAGAAACCATTCAAGCTGCTCGTAGAACCGCCATTCGATGAACTGTCCGAATTCACTGCCCATGAAAAGCAGTTTGGCGCCAGGATGAGTCATCTGGTAAAGGAACAGGACCCTCAGGCAGGCGAATTTACGCCAGTAATCGCCCGGCATCCGGTCGATCAGCGACTTTTTCCCGTGAACGACCTCGTCATGTGAAAGAGGCAGGACGAACCGTTCGGAAAACGCGTACATCATTGAAAAGCTGAGCTGGTTGTGGTGCCATTTGCGGTAGCTGTAGTCCCGGCTCATGTAGTCGAGCGTATCATGCATCCAGCCCATGTTCCACTTGTGTGTGAACCCGAGGCCGCCATCCTTGACCGGATGGGTGACTTTCGGAAAAGCCGTGCTCTCCTCGGCGATCATCAGGACACCGGGGTGCATCGCGGTGACCACCATGTTCAGTTCCTGCAGGAACGCGATTGCTTCGGGGCTTTCGATACCGCCCTGGTCGTTGAGGACATAATCGCTGCGGCCGTAGTTCCGGTAAACCATGCTGGACACCGCGTCCACGCGCAGGCCATCCGCATGGTATTCCCGAATCCAGAACAGGGCGTTGGAAATCAGGAAAGACCGCACTTCGTCCCGTCTGTAATTGAACACATAGGTGCCCCACTCCCGGTGTTCACCCAGTCTGCTGTCCTCATATTCATAAAGGGCCGAGCCATCGAACCGCGCCAATCCATGGGCGTCGCGCGGGAAATGGGCCGGGACCCAGTCGAGGATGACCCGGATGCCCAGGCTGTGCAGATGATTCATGAAGAACTTGAAATCGGCAGGTGTCCCGAAGCGGCTGGTGACACTGAAATAGCCGGTCACCTGATAGCCCCAGGAATCGTCAAGCGGGTGTTCCATCACCGGCATCAGTTCAACGGCGGTGTACCCCATGTCGATCAGATAAGCCCCAAGCAGGACGGCGATCTCCCGGTAATTCATGAAAGCGCCGTCCTCATGCCGGCGCCAGGAGCCGAGATGCACCTCGTAGATGTTCAGGGGCGGAAACTGACCGTTTTTTTGTTTTTGAAGGAAATCATCGTCCGACCAGGTGAAGTCTGCCGGATCGTAAAGGATCGAGGCCGTGCCTGGCCGGGTCTCAGAATGACGGGCCATGGGATCGGCTTTCAGCAGCTTTTTGCCGCCTTGCGTGGTAATGACATATTTATAGCGGTCCCATTGTGCCGCCTCCGAAACGAAACCAGTCCAGATGCCGGTCTTGCCGACCCTGTCAAAAGCCGGTCCGTCTGTCTGCCAACCGTTGAATGATCCGGTGACAGTGACCGATGCGGCCATCGGCGCCCATACCGAGAAGCGCCATCCGGTCTCCCCGTTCGGACCTCGCGCCGGGTGAGCGCCAAGCAAGTCATAACTTCCATAATTACGGCCGATATTGAACAAATATGCCTGATCCATGGTCATCCCCGCATTCATCCGGGCCTGGCTCATGTGTTTTTTTGCCCATATATACATTATAACCGAACGGATTTATTGCACAATAACAAAGAACGGAATTTTCCGCTCTTTGTCAGGGTTACACAGTTATGAATCAAAACCGGTCACTTGTCACGCTCGAAGCGACGTGACCATTCTTCAAACGGGCTGGCTTGCCGCCAATGACTGCTTATCCGACCAGCCTTCGTCGAAAGCCTTCATTTCAGCCGGGATCAGATTGTGTTTTTTCTTGGGCAGAACTTCTTTCAAGGCGCCCTCAAAAGCCTCGCGGCCAATGCAGCCGGTCGCGCGGGCCAGACTGCCAAGGAGGATGATCGTCGCGAACGTCATGTTACCCATGTCGACGGCCATGGTGGAAGCAGGTATCGAAACAATCCTCACATCCTGTCTGGCCGGCACGGAAGTCACCAAGGCACTGTCCAGGATGATCAGGCCACCGGGCTTGACATGGCCGGCAAATTTATCCAGCGAGGGGTTGTTCAAGGCAATGAGGACATCCGTATCGTTGATGATCGGGCTGCCGATCGCCTCGTCCGAGATGACGACGCCGCAGTTCGCGGTTCCGCCGCGCATCTCCGGTCCATAGGACGGAAACCACGACACTTCGCGATTCTCAATCAACGCGGCGGACGCCACGATGCGTCCGGCTGAAAGGATGCCTTGTCCGCCAAATCCTGCCAGGATAATCGAGAAGTCTATCATACGTTCACCTCCAGGTCAGCGCCTCGGAATACGCCGAGCGGATACTGCTTGATCATGGCCTCGTCAACCCATTTCAGCGCGTCCACCGGGCTCTTGCCCCAGTTGGTCGGACAGGTGGACAGGATTTCGACCAGGGAGAATCCAAGGCCGGCCTTCTGGACCAGGAGCGCTTTGCGGATGGCCTTTTTGGCCGCTGTGATGTTCTTGACGCTGTTGACAGCCACGCGTTCGATATAGACCGCGCCGGGCAGGGTCGCCAGCATCTCGCTGACATTGACCGGATAGCCCTGGACATGGGCATCCCGGCCGAACGGCGATGTCGTCGTCACCTGTCCGATCAGCGTGGTCGGCGCCATCTGGCCGGATGTCATGCCGTAGATGGCATTGTTGACGAAGAAGGTCGTGATCTTTTCACCACGGACAGCCGCGTGGACAATTTCGGCTGTGCCAATGGCTGCGAGGTCGCCGTCTCCCTGATAAGTGAAGACGGTGTGGTCCGGGGTCACCCGCTTGACACCGGTCGCGACCGCCGGTGCCCGGCCGTGCGCTGCCTGAACCGCGTCACAGGCGAAATAATCATAGTTGTTGTAGGTGCATCCGACTGACGAGACACTGGTCGTTGTCTCCACGATGTCGAGCTCGCACATCACCTCGGCGATCAGCCGGTGGATGATGCCGTGGGTGCAGCCGGGACAATAATGGAGCGGTATGTCAATCAGGCAGGGTGTTCTGGAAAATACTTTCTTCATGTTCGCTTACCTCCCCGAAATCGTCCGGATCTTTTCAAGGATCTCGGCTTGTGTCGGCAGATTGCCACCCGTCCGGCCGTGGAAATGGACTTCCTTTTTGCCCAGGACCGCAAGGCGGACATCCTCGACCATCTGGCCGGCATTGAGCTCGACATCCAGGAACGCCTTGACAGACGGCTGGTCAGCGACTGCGGAGATCGCCTCATACGGGAACGGCCAGAGCGTGATCGGCCGGACCAGGCCGACCTTCAGGCCCTCGGCACGCGCCTGGCGGACGACATTCTTGCAGATGCGGCTCGGCGTGCCAAACGCCACCAGGACGATTTCAGCGTCATCGCAGAGTGTTTTTTCAAAGCGGACCTCATGCTGCTCGACTTCACGGTACTTGGCCTGGAGCCGGTGATTCACGACCTCCATGACGTCCGCCTCAATGTAGATGGACTTGACCGTGCGATGGAAGTCACGGCCACCGCGGCCTGAAGCCGCCCATTCCTTCTCGACCTTGACGATCGGCTCGTCCTTGCGGAACGCGACCGGTTCCATCATCTGGCCAAGTGTGCCGTCACCGAGAATCAAGGTGAGCATGCGGTATTTGTCGGCGAGGTTGAACGCCTCGACCGTCAGTTCGTACAGTTCCTGGATACTCGCCGGAGCGAGCACGATATTGCGATAATCACCATGGCCGCCACCCTTGGTGGCCTGGAAATAATCGCCCTGGGCCGGCAGGATACCGCCCAGACCGGGTCCGGACCGGACGATATTGACTACTACGGCCGGCAGTTCCGCGCCGGCGATGTAGGAGAACCCTTCCTGCTTCAGGCTGATGCCCGGGCTCGAGCTGGTGGTCATGACGCGAGCGCCGGCACTGGCTGCGCCGTAGACCATGTTGATCGCGGCGACCTCGCTTTCGGCCTGGACAAAAGTCCCTTTCACTTCGACCATCCGTTTGGCCATGTAATTCATGACTTCGGTCTGAGGAGTGATCGGATATCCGAAATAGTGACGGCAACCAGCCCTCACCGCCGCTTCGGCGATGACTTCGTTGCCTTTCATGAGGACACGCTGGCTCATTTTTTCTCCTCCCTGTACACTTCAATCACGCTGTCGGGACAGATCGTCGCGCAGAACGCGCAGCCGATGCATAAATCCATCTGCTCGACTCCGGCCGGGTGGAACCCCTTCTCATTGAGCTGGTCCGTTTTCAACCTGATGATTTTCTTGGGGCAGACCGAAACACAAAGGCCACAGCCTTTGCAGCGCTCTTCCCTGAATTCAACCTTGGACATGGGTTAGCCTCCTTTATGTAAAAGCTCCTTTCATTATAAGATTGTTCAATTCGGGATTCAACCGACGAAATGAAGCCGCGAAGGTGAAAGATCCTTCGCGGCTTGCTCCGATTACTGTCCGTTGTCATCAAGTCGATTTCCGGATGACCAGTTCGCTTCTTAAAGTGATGTTCCGGGAGATCCTGCCCGGGTCCGAAATTCGTTCGAGCAGCAGGCGGACGGCTTCAAAACCGATTTCGTATTTGGGCTGACGGATCGTGGTCAGTGGGACCGACAGGTGGTCCATGAGCTCGATATCGTCATAACCGGTGACGCGGAAATCCTGCGGGATGCATAACCCGCGTTCCTGTATCGCCTTGATGGCGCCAATCGCGATCAGGTCGCAGCCGCAGCAGATGGCTCCGCCGGACAGTCCCTCGTCCAGCAGCTGGCTCATGGCCATGTATCCATCCTCGACGAACGGTTCACAATACCGGACCTGATCCGGGTCAAAGGTCAGGCCATGATCCTGAAAGGCCTGACGGTAACCCCTGAGCCGGAACTGGTTCGGCTGGGATGAACGAGGCAGGGAAAGAAAATGGATCTTGTCGCTTCCGGTCCGGAGCAGATAGTCGACGATATCATGACCGCCCTGGAAATTGTCATTTTCAACGCTGTCGATCCCCGTGCCGCTGCTTGACCGCATCAGGACAACGATCGGCGTGTGGATCGCCTTGAATTCCGCCAGTTCGTCCGGCCGATGCCGGATCGGCGCGGCCAGGATCAGTCCGTCGATCCGCTGGCTGAGCAGCACATCGACCGCTTTCTTTTCCTTTTCCGCGTTCTGGTCGGAATTGGCGATGATCACACTGTGGCCGCTTGTGGCCGCGGCGTCCTGAATCCCGCGAAGCACCTGCGCAAAGACCAGTTGGGAACTGTCGGACATGACCACTCCGATCGTCTTCGTCTCCTGCACGCGAAGGCTTTTCGCGATATTGTCCGGCCGGTAGTTCAGACGCTGGACCGCCTCGCGGATCCGCTCGGATGTCTCCTTGGAAATGCCGCCCTTGTCATTCAAGACCTTCGAGACGGCCATGGCGGAGACACCCGCCTCTTTTGCGACATCTTTCAATGTCACCCTCTTCGTGCCTGGCACCATCTGTCTTCCCTCACCTGTCTAAAATATCAGATCCACCGTCCGGAAACCCGGGTCGAGCCATAAGTCTCCAACGGAGCCCATCCGGTCTCCATGAACTGGGAAAGCAGTTTCTGCATGACCCCGAAACGAATGAATTCCTCCTGTTTCATGCCGTCCGGTTCATAGGCACGGACGAACTCGGGAATGGTCATCAGCCGTTCGATGGCCTTGGGGTCCACCGGCTCGTCGATGCGGATCTCCCTGGCCGGGTTGGCCTCAAGCACCATGTCCTGGACCCGTGGCTGGAGGGTGAACGTGATGTTCTTCCCGCCGGCCATCTCAGTCAGCTGGCCGATATTGCGCAATCCGGCCGGCATGATGTACGAGGAATAGCCCCGTTCCTGGAAGATCTGGTACGTGCGTTTGCACATGGCCAGTCCGGCGACCTGGATATCGCTTTCCAGCACATCGGCCTTCATGTCCTTGGCCACATCGCGCAGATAGTCATCCAGCCGGCCAACCTGCTGGACCACCAGACAGAGTGCTGGCTTCTTCCCGGCCGCCCTTGCCTTGGCCGCGCCTTTTTCATAGGTCTCGGCCACGGCGATCGCCTGCGAGACTGAGACATTCAACGTCGCGCAGATCGGGATGCACGCTTCGGCAAGATGCTCGATCACCTCGATGCCCGCGTTGGTTGTCGGCAGTTTGACCGCGATGTTCGGTCCCCAGGAATGGACCCTGCGGGCCTGGGCCAGCATGCCCTCGGCATCGCCGGCCCGGGCGGGGTTGAGCTGGCCGAGCGCCAGTCCATGGATGCCGTCGGTTTGTTCGAAAATATCGGCAAACTGGCCGGCCGCGAAGGTCGCGACCAGTTTGAGCAGGGCTTCTGCCCGCTCCTCGAAGTCAAGGTCCTGGGAAACGGCGTTGACCTGGTCAGCCCAGAATTCAGGATTCATGCGGAAGGTCCTGAATGTCAGGACAGGATTGGTCGTGACGCCCATCGCGCCACGCGTCTTGCCCAGGGCAATTTCCTCGGGGTTGCCCGAATCGTGCCACCAGCGGGTCGGGGTCGCTTCATTGAGCCATTCCAGATACGTGCTTGCCATGGTGTGGGATCCTCCTTTTTCGTGAAAAGTCCGGTCTGGTGAATGACCAGGCCTTGCTTCGTGCCTTGCTTCGAATCAGAACTTGAGCGAAGCGAGTGGATTCCAGCCGTCATTGACAAACTGGTCGAGCGTGCGGTTGGTCGATCCAAACGTGATGAACTCCTCCGGCTTCATCCCGTCCGGCTCATAGGCTTTACGGAACTCCGGCATCGTCATCAGGCGGTCGATGACATCCTGCGGAACCGGAATGTCAATGCGCTCTTCGAAGGGGCCTTCCAGTTTCGCGAGCATGTCCGCGATCTTCGGGGCGATCGACATGATCATCTTCGCGCCGGCCAGGTCGGCGATGTGATAAGCGCCGCGGCAGCCCGCCGGCATGAGGTACGCCTCATAGCCCTTTTCCATGAAAATCTGGTATGCGCGCTTGATCGCCGCCGTACCGGCAAAGATGATGTCCGATTCGGTCACGACATCGCTTGAGTCCTGGGCCACATCGCGGAGGTAGTCGTCCAGTCGGCCGACCATCATGACTGCCACGCCGAGGCCGGGCTCGATGCCGGCCGCACGGGCCCGTTCGAAACCGCGCTGCAGCGCTTCACCGATCGCGAGCACCTGCGGCACAGTGAAACTGACCGTGACCACGACGTTGTATCCCAGGGCTGCACACTCCTCGGCCAGCTCGATACCGGTTTTCGTTCCCGGCAGCTTGATGCTGATGCTCTTGCCCCAGGCGGCATACCGGTGGGCCTGGGCAAACATGCTCTCACGGTCACCGGGCTTGTTCGGATTGGTCTGGGCACAGCAGCGGCCGACCCGGACATCACCGGTGTCAAAGAACGGTTTCAAACGGTCCGAGATGTGTCCGGTGACTGCCTTCATCAAGGCTTCAACCTTTTCGACACCTTCGAGGTCGCGCGGAATGTCCTTCAGGTACTCAGCCCAGTAGTCAGGCTGCGCGCGCAGGGTGGCGTTGATCAGGAACGGGTTGGTGGTGACGCCTTTGGCCCCGTTGCCGATCGCATCCTCCAGCTCGGACATGATCGCGCTGTCATGCCAGTAAATCGTCTGGGTCTCGCTGGTCATCCATCTCAGGAACTTGTTCTCGCTCATGGTTTTCCTCCTTGGAAATTGAATGGCTTGGTCTTTTTTTCGGTAATTTTGATATGTTTCACATGTTATTGAGTGACTGAAGCAATGATCGGATTCACGATGCGGACAGGATCAGACTGATGTCCGGAAATCAACCAAAATACATGCCACCATTGACATCCATCAGCAAGCCGGTGATGAATTCCGCCTCCTCGGACGCCAAGTAGGCGACCGCACTGGCAATGTTTTCCGGTTTGCCCAGTTTCTTCAGCGGGATCCGCTCGATCAGGCCGTCGATCTTTTCCTGCGACCATTGGCGGATGATCTCGGTCTCGGTCGTCCCGGGACACACCGCGTTGACCGTGATGCCGAACGGGGCGAACTGCCGGGCCATGCCATAGGTCATGGAGATGATGGCACCTTTCGAAGCGGTGTAGCCCATGCCGGTCTCATAACCGCCCATCCGGCCGGCCAATGATGATATGTTGACGATGCGGGGGCTGGGACTTTGTTTCAAATACGGCAGAGCCTGCTGAGACACAAAGAAGACGCTCTTGACATTGATCGCCATGATCCGGTCCCATTCCGCCTCGGTCACATCCGGAATCGGCGTCGACATCAGGATGCCGGCGTTGTTGACCACGATGTCGATCCGGCCAAAGTGCCCGGCGACTTGAGAAACCATGTCCCTGATGCTGTCGACGCTCGAGACATCACAGAAAAAGCTAACGGCCTCACGGCCCTCGTCCCGCAAGCCTTTCGCGGCCAGCTCGGCCTTTTCCCGATTGATATCGACAATGGCGACCCGAATGTCCTGTGCGGCCAGTTTATCGGCAATCGCCAGTCCGATCCCCTGCGCAGCGCCTGTGACAATCGCGACTTTTTTTGCGGACTGACTCATAAGTGCCTCCATTTATGTTTATCGTTACACTCATCGTATCATGGGGTTCAGGGTCTGTCAACGAACAATCCGGACTGATTTTTTTGTGTATTTTGTAAGCGTATCCGGACAGCAATACAAGACACAAACAGATTCGTCGGCCATTTTCCCTATTGGCAGTCCAGAATGGGTTCTTATGTGCCAATTGATCGAATATTTGTCATTGTTTTATTTATCGTTAAATTCTCAAATGATTCCATCGAGAGCCGGTCTGCCTGTTCAAAATGGGGCATGAAAAAGCCGCGAGTCCTTTTCGCTGTTCGGACCCACGGCCTTTTCTTGACTTTTCTTCGCTCCGCTAGTGGGCTTGGCAGCCCGAATGGCTTTCTTGATCAGGATGGATCGATTTCAGTTGAATGGGTGGTGAAAATTTGTCTTCACCGGTTGGTTCATTGAATCTGGCTTCACGATGGAAGCTGGTCCTTGCGACGAAGCATCACGATGAGGCCGGCCAACACGAGCAACAGAAGGCCAAGGCCAGTCTGTCCGGTCGCATGGGCTTCCCCTGTCTGGGGCGGTGTCTCATGGAGTATGATCGCCGCGTCATCCGATTGCTCAAGCAAGATGGTTTCATAGCCCGGCACGGTGGGGATGTACGCCCCTTCCACGATGGCGGTGTTGACGATGACCTCGCCTTCATCCTCCAGTGCGGCTGTGTAACGATAGGTGAAACTGACCGATTCTCCCGGCGCGAGCGTGCCGATGATGATGGTGGCCTTGCCGGTCCCATCATCGGCCCAGGCAAGCGGGGTCGTCTCGCCGGATTGCATCACCTGGCTGCCGATGGCAGCCCGGTCATCAGTCAGGGTGATGTTGGACAGCACGGTGGCTCCGTCGTTTGTGATCTCGACGAAATAGCAGAAAACATCTCCTGCCAGTCCCGTGGCCATGTCGTCGAAGACACCGTTGGCGGTCTGGTTGCGGACCAGTTTCTCGATGGACAGGCTGCTCACCGCCAAGGGAATCGCCTCGACACTGATGGTGGCATCATCTTCATCGGTCACGACTGGCCTTTCCTCGATCGCAAGCTCGTCACCCGCGACGCCCGTGACGGTAGCCGTGTTGATGATCGGCTGGCCGATATCGCTGTGCAGGGTGCGGTAATCATAGGTCAAGACCCATTGCGCACCGGCCGCCAGCGTGCCCAGATTCAGTTGTGCCAAACCTGCGGTACCTTCCATCCAGGTCAGTTGGCCGTCGCCAGCGACCAGGACAGTTGTACCAGGAATGGCCTGCGTATCTGTCACGATGATGTTGTCGAGAGAGACATTGCTATCGTTGGTGATGGTCAGCCGATAACGCGCTGTCTCATCCTCCACCATCTCGGCCAGATCGGCGAACAATCCTTCCTGCGTCAGGTTGGCCACATCCTTTTCAAGGTCGATGTCAAGGACATACCCGAAATAATGGCTGTCATCCTGCGCAGATGCCGGATCGCCCAACGGTGATTGGCCGGTCACGGTGCCTGTGTTGAGATAGTCCCCTGCTTGAGCCTGTCCGATCGCCTCATAAGTCCAGGTTTCTTCCAGATCAAGCAGATGGTCCTGGTCAGAATCGCCGCTCACATAAACAGGAACGACACCCTGGTCATCCAGGACGGTGATGTCGGAAAGGGTGACATTGCCGATATTCGTCACGACATAACGCCATACGATTTCTGAACCGGCCGGAATGTCCAGCCCGTCTTCTCCGTTCGTCGACTTGTCGATCTGAAGGCTCGGGTTCTGGGGCAGGCCGGTGGTTTCATCACTCGCGTCGCTATCCGATTCACTCGAATCCGCGATTGCCAGATTGTCGACCACCCCGGCATCGACGTCCGCCTGGGTCAGTTGGTAAGAACCGGTGTAGACCCAGGTTTCACCGACTTGTAGTGCTCCATCGCCGTCGTCACCCGACTGGTACGTGATCACAGGAACCTTGGTGTCCTGGATGGTGATGTCGTGCAGCGTCTCGTTGCCCACATTGGTGACCGCAAAAGTGTAATGGACCGTCTCACCGGCGTCAGCCCAGCCGTCCGCGTCCTCATCCAACCACACACCGGTTTTCACAAGTTCCAGCATGGGGTTCTGGGGCAGTGGCTGGTGGTGGTCATCCGTGTCCGCTTCAGACTCATCGGAATCGGCTGTCGCCAGGTTGTAGACGAAGCCGGCGTCGATGTCCGCCTGGGTGACCGGATAGGTCTTGCTGCCTGTGACTTGCCCGCCGACAGGAATCGTGGTGCCGGTCAGGGTGATCGTACCAAGCAGCGGGTCGGTGACCACGACGTTGGTCAGCGTGACATTGCCGGTGTTGCGCACGACAAAGGTGTAGGTGATCAGCTCGCCGGGATCCGCGAAGCCATCCGCGCCGGCGTCAAAGACGCCAGTCTTGGTCAGCTCGAGGGCTGGATCCTGGTTGAGCGGTTGGATGTGATCATCCGTGTCCGCTTCAGACTCATCGGAGTCGGCTGTCGCCAGGTTATAGACGAAGCCGGCGTCGATATCCGCCTGCGTGACCGGATAGGTCTTGCTGCCCGTGACCTGCCCACCGACCGGTATCGTGGTGTCGGTCAGGGTGATCGTACCAAGCAGCGGGTCGGTGACCACGACGTTGGTCAGGGTGACATTGCCGGTATTGGTCACGACAAAGGTGTACGTGACCAATTCGCCAAGATCCGCCAGGCCGTTCGCGCCGGCGTCAAAGGCGCCGGTCTTTTCCAGCGTCAGCGCCGGATTGCGGACAAACTGCTGGGTGTCATCATCCGTGTCGGTCACGTCTGTCCCCATTGGCGGTGTCCCGTGGACCGTGGCGATGTTGGTGAAGGTTCCCTGGTCAATGTCGTCCTGGGTCAGCCAACGGATGCCGGTGAAGGTTGTCGCATCAGTCGCTCCCGGATCGAGACTCGTGATCGGGCCGCCGGACAAGATGATCAGCGGATCGGTGATCCGGATGTTGGTCAGGGTGACATTGCCGGTGTTGCTGACAGTAAAGGTGTACAGGATCTTGTCGCCGACAGTGTAGATTCCATCTGCGTTTTCGTCGACATAGGCGCCGGTTTTTTCCAGCTCGATGGCCGGATGCTGCGCCAGTGGCTGTGTGTGTTCATCCTCATCCGCCTCGGACTCATCGGAGTCGGCTGTCGCCAGGTTGTAAACAAAGCCGGCATCGATGTCCGCCTGCGTGATGGTGTAGGTGCCACTGAACGTCGTGCTGTCGGTTTCGCCCACAGCCAACGTGGTCGGGCCGCCCATGACGGTGACTTTCGGATCGGTGACCCTGACATTGGTCAGCGTGACATTGCCTTCGTTCGTCACGGCGAATGTGTAATGGATCACTTCGCCCACGTCCGCCTGGCCATCCCCGTCACCGTCGATCCAAGTGCCGCTTTTCACAAGACTCAGTTTCGCGTTCTGCGGTAAAAGGACCGTTTCGTTGTCCGTGTCCGGGCCGGACTCGTCGGAGTCAGCCGTCGCGGTGTTGTCCACTTGGCCGGCGTCGATGTCCGCCTGCGTGATGGTGTAGGTGCCACTGAAGGTCGTGCTGTCGGTTTCACCTACATCCAGCGTGGTCGGGCCACCGATAACGGTGACTTTCGGATCGGTGACCCTGACATTTGTCAGGGTGACATTGCCTTCGTTCGTCACGGTGAATGTGTAATGGATCACTTCGCCCACGTCTGCGTGAGCATCCCCATCGCCGTCGATCCAGCTACCGCTTTTCACGATACCGATCCGTGCTTCTTGCGGCAGGACGACCGTTTCGTCATCCTCGTCCGGCAAGGACTCGTCGGAGTCGGCCGTCGCCAGGTTGTAGACCAGACCGGCATCGATGTCCGCCTGTGTCACCGCGTATGTCTGGCTGCCCGTGACCTGCCCGCCAACCGGGATGGTGGTGCCCGTCAAGGTGATCGGACCCAGCATCGGGTCGGTGACGACCACGTTTGTCAGGGTGACATTGCCGATGTTGCGCACCACAAAGGTATAGGTGATGAGCTCACCGGGGTCTGCCAGGCCATTCGCGCCGGCATCAAAAATGCCCGTCTTTTCCAGGGTCAGCGCCGGGTGCTTCAGGTAGACGGTCGCTGTATCGGTGTCAGTCAGTGTTTCGGGCATGTACAGCGAATCCTTTCCACTCGCCGTCGCGATGTTGATGACCGAATCGGATGTCGACGCGATCGTCCGGATCACGGTTCCGGTGGCTGTCGCCCCTATGTCCAGGTCATCGGCCTGTCCATCATCGTCGATGTCGGAAAGCCCGGTCAATGGGACGTAAAAATCGTCAGCGGTGTTTGAGGGGGTCCCATTGTCATCGATTACCGTGACATCGTAGAGGGGTGCGCCGGGTGGGCTGGTTGTGGCCAGGCTGGTCACGACATAGCGATACTCGACCTCGGTTCCATCCAGGACCGAAACACTTTCCGTGAAGTTGTCCACTGTGCCGGCAACCCGGACCGTTTTCTCCAGGTTGATGTCCGCTGCCCCGATGTCCCCGACCTGCTTGAACGGAACGGTTTGGGCTCCGCTCGGGATCGCTTCCTCGGGTTCGACTGCTCCAGCTCCCGTCGCGACGAGCCAGGCACTCTGCAGTTCTGCCTGGAGATTGCCGGTCGGGTTGCTTCCCGGCTTGCAGCCAAGCTTGACATCGATTCTCAGGATGACCGTCTCGTTCCGCTCCAGGTCGTCGACCTCCACGCTGCCTCTCAGCACCGCTCCTGTCGTAAATGGAGTGCCAACAAAATGTTCATCCACCAGTGTCGCCTCACTGCCGCCGTCGTCGTGTATGCCGTTGTCGATGCTGTCCTCGTCGGGAATGAGGTCCGTGATTGTGCCATAATTGATTTTGACGCTCACGATGTCGATGATTGCCACGCCGGACTGTCCGGTCGTGTCCGCGAGAAACTCAAAATCAAGCCGGATGGTCTGTGGGGCGTCCTGATCGGCCGAATCCGTATCGGAGACGCGGATCCGGGTCAGATAGGTCACGATGTCGCCGCAACGGAAGTCACCGCCTTCCAGCGACTCGACAACATCGGCGTGGGTGCCGATCGTGCCGTCATCATAAGCGCCTCCACCGAGCAAATGGTCATAGCTGTAGGGGGCTGCCGCCGCAAAATCGATTGAGAAGTCCCCTGTCGCGGCCTGGACTTTTACAGGAGTGGACAAGATCAGTATGGTGATCGAAAGAAAGAATACAAACAATCGGCGTAACTGGAATCGATCTTTCTTTCGCATCATCCTTCCCTCCCTTCAGGGCTTGTCGGCTGGTCAGCAAACAAGCCGTCTCATGGTCGGCAAAAATTTGTATTTCTTCTGCCGGACGAGAAGGTGAATCGTGACACGCCTGATCGGTGGTCATGGCTTGCGAAATTGAAAAGATGGTGTATACAACAACGGTCGGAACTGATTCATGCGCGGACGAAAACTGCATGATCCGTTTCCCCGAACGATAAAAAACCAGCCGCCTGGCGACGACTGATGACTGGATCGCGTGATTTTGCACATAAAGACAAATCGAATGAGACGTCGTGGCAGCCGGACGATCCTGGAGCCTTCATGGCTCTTTAGACTACGGCTTTGCGTGGCAGGCTTTTGCCTGCCTTGCCTTTTCAGATGCTCATTCCCGTCCGTTCCAAAACCCGGCGGGAGCAGCGATCCGTGTCATCTCGATCGATTCTCAACGTACAGGGGCAGGATGCCTGATTCCAACAACAATGACAATTTTCTTATAATTTTACTATAGCAAAATATGCGCAGTATCGCAATGAAATTGATCGTCATCTATTGATCATGAATGTGCGAACCGGAAATAAAATGAGTGATTTCCATGACAGGCGCGCATGCCCCGGAACGTGATAACGGACCCCGTTTTCAAAGCGGGGCCCGTCATGTTCCTGCCAAGAATATCCGTCAGAACAGGTTGCCATTTTCATCAAAGGCGAACGGCGCCGGTTCGGACAGGATCTCGATGTCCGGCATCGCCTTGGCCTCTTCCAGCATGGCTTCCGAAATCCAGATTTCACCCAGGTGCAGGGTGTCCTTGATCCGGACGATGCGCAGGTTGGCGCGATCGCCATCCGTGCAGGTCTTGGCGGCTGCCTTGATCGCCAGCTCATCGCTTCGGAAATGGGCGGGCACTTTGAGGACATTGAGAATCAGCGAGGTCAGGCCATTGGGGTAGGACGCGTCCGCATCCACCTTGTTGTAGGCCCGATCGGTCGTGACATCCGCCATGCCCAGTCCATTGCTGTTGCCATGGGTCTCATCCGTCAGGTCAAGCACGACCACCCGCTGGGACTGGAAGCCGCCGCTGGCATATGGAGTCGCGAAAGTGCCCGAGACATTCGGATCCATACCGTCACCGCTGATGTTCTTGCCGATCTGGTCGACAATCAGGATGTCACCCTTCTCTATTTTGACCTTCGGCATTTTGGTGAAGGCGATTTTGAGCAGCTTCGGCTCTTCTGTCACGATTTCATCCGGCGTCAGGGCCTTGATGACAGCCGTCTGGTCAAATGCGTTCTCGATCAGGCCGACGCCGAACAGGACGTTGCAGTTGTCGAGGATGGTCTTGCCGAACATGGGCACCATGTGGGCCATCTTCTTGAAGCCTTCGTAATGGCAGGCCTGCGCGCCGTACTGCTTGCCCAGTCCGATCGCCATCATCTTCATGAGGCCGCTCTCGTACTCGCCCCGGAAAGCCGTGTGCGGCTTGATGCGGCCGACGACAATGATGCCGTCCGCCTCGGCGGCATGCTTGTCGATGAAGACCGCCTGCCCTTCCGGTGTCTTGCCGATCTCGACCGTGTCCATGCTGGAGATGATCTCACAACCGCAGTAGCTTGTCGTGACACCGTAGTCCTCGATGATCTTCAACTGGCCTTCAGCTGTCGCACCGCCATGGCTGCCCATGGCCGGGATGATGAATGGAATGGCGCCCTTCTCTTTCAGAAAACCAGCGATGGTTTTCAGGACGAGCGCGATATTGTCAACGCCACGGCTGCCTGCCGTCAGGCAGATCCTCCGGCCCGGCTTGATCGTCGTGGCAATGGCTGGGCGTTTGAGTTCCTCCAGGACGACCGCTGCGACATCCTCGATCTTCGTGGTGTCAAAATGCTGGCGAATCCGCACCATACGCGGGAGCACAACCGGTTCAAGAATCTTTTCGACCATTCCCATGATTGATGACCTTCTTTCATTTTCTTGATTGCCGGCGGCCTGTCACAGACCGATCTTTGAAAATCCAGTCCTGCGATCACCGCCATGCCCATGGATAAATCCAGTATAGCATTGATGGATTGACTCGGGCAAACCAGATGAATATTTTTTGATCAATCAGACTTGGGCCTGTCAGTCGAGGCTGTCACGGATACCCTTGAACACGAGCGCGCCCGCGACGGAACCGCCATCGAGGATGCCAATGCTCTTGTCCCCGTAGTACGCTGCACGCCCGTGGACGGAGCGCATGAGGCGTGTTGCCTCCGATCCGGTTTTCGCCGCCTCGCATGCGGCGTCAAAGGCAGTTTTCGCGTCTTCGCCGCAATGGGCCTTCAAAGTTTGAACGGCAGGGAAAATCGCGTCCAGGATCGTCTTTTCGCCCGGTTTGGCACCGGCCTTGACCATGATTTGCTGTATGCCCGCGGCCATGGCGTCCGCGAGCTCGCATAGGGTGGCTTCGCTTTTGCCTTTCAAGGCTCTGGCCATGCCCATGAGGCCGAACGAGGTGATCGTGCCCAGTGAAGAAGGCGCCGCTTCATTGAAGACAACGGCGGATTGCATGAGCAGTCGCCCCAGGTCGGTTTCGGGAGACTGGGCCAGGTAATCGGCCACAGCCCGGTAACCATCGCTCATGGAGATGCCGAGATCCCCGTCCCCGTTCTGCTGGTCCAGTTCGATCAGATAGTCCCGGTTTTCAGCCATCACCCGGCTGATGGCCAGAAAGGCTTTCGTTAATGAGTCGCGGTCCATGTCCATCCTCCATCTGCCATTCACTTGTTGTAGTTGGTATAAAACGGGGTCGAGGCCGGGCTCCTGAGCAGTTCCTTGAGTGGGTCATCCAGTTTCAGGATGGTCAGGGACAGACCCGCCATTTCCATGGAAGTGGCGAATTCGCCGATGTGCGGCATGAACACCGACACGCCCTGATCGGCCAGCAGCTGATGGACTTTCCGGTAGGTGATCAGCAGTTCCTCCAGTGGAGTCGCGCCCAGTCCATTGACCATGACCGAAACCTCGTCGCCATGGACGAGCGGCATGTCTGCGGTGATCTTTTCCAGTAGGGTTTTCGCGATTTCGTCGGCCGTCATCATCTTGCTGACCTCAATGCCGGGTTCGCCATGAATGCCCATGCCGATCTCGATCTCGTCATCGTTGATGCTGAAGGTCGGCTTGCCGACAGTAGGCACAATGCAAGGCGACAACGCCACGCCCATCGAGCGGGTGTTGTCGAGTGCCTTGCGGGCCATGTCCGCGACTTTGTCGAGCGGCAGCATGCGTTCGGCGGCCGCGCCCGCGATCTTGAACGCGTACACCATGCCCGCCACACCCCTTCGTTTGTCGGCCAAATCCTTCGGGCTGGACGCGACATCGTCCTTGACGCGCACGGTGGCCGTCTTGATGTCGTCGAAGTCGACCATTTCGCAGGCCATGTCAAAATTGAGATTGTCCCCGCCATAGTTGCCATACAGGCAAAGGACACCGCTTCCCTGTTCACAGGCCCGGATCATGTCGGCCATTTTCTGGGCCGATGGCGAGGCAAACACATTGCCGACCGCGCACCCATCCAGCATCCCCTGGCCGACATAACCGAGGAAAACAGGCAGATGTCCGCTGCCTCCCGCCGTGACGATGCCCACCTTGCCTTTGGTCACCGGAGTATTGTTCAGGATGATGCGCTTGTCGTTGTTCAGAAGCTTCAGGCGGTCGCCGTAAGCCAGGATGATTCCCTCGATCATTTCGTCGACAAACTGATCCGGTTGGTTGATGATCTTTCTCATGCTGTCCTCCTTTGAATTACTTTTGTTCTGTTGATTCCGGACGATCCTGGGAAAAGGGCCCGCCATCTACAGCTGGCACTTTCCAGTTGAAAAAGCGGTGATAGGGCTTGCTGCGACGTTCCCGCAGGTCCGCAGGGTCGATCGACGACCAGTCGAGGTATCCCTTCCCCGACTTGCTGCCCAGCTCGCCGGCAGCGACATGCTCGCTCAGGGAGGCCTGGACCGAGTGGTCATTGCACAGCGTCGGATTCAGGTAGCGCTGGATGCTTTCGACCAGGTCCAGTCCGGCGTTCTCCATGTGTTCAAACAGCCCGATCGAACTGTAGCGCGGGCCGATGCTGGTCAGCAGGGTCCGGTCAATGTCGGCCGCTGTCGCAACGCCAAGCTCGATCAGATGGACCGCCTCGCGGAACATGGCATACTGGAGCCGGTTGACAATGAATCCGTCCACGCTTCTTTTCAGGATGATCACGGAGCGGCCGACCGATTCCAGGAAGCGGACGGTCTTGTCGACCGTTTCGTCACTGGTGGCCAGGCTTCTGACGACCTCGACACAGGGCACGAGATGCGGTGGCATGAATGGATGAGCGACAATCAGCCGCTCAGGATGCGCCAGTCCGGCGGCCAGACTGTCCGGCGCGATGCCTGATGTCATGGACGCGATGATCGTCCCGGCAGGACAAACAGCTTCAATCTGCCGATACACGTCATGTTTCGTGTCCAGTTGTTCGTAGACGGATTCGATGATGAGTCCGGCTGTCGACAGGTCAGACCAGTTCCGGGTGATCCGCAGACAGGTCTGACAGCGGTTGACCTGCTGTTGGGTCAGAAGCCCGGCCGCGACCAGATCCGCGAAATACTGGCCATACTGCTGCATGGCCCTCTGAGCGCTTTTTTCGGATCGTGCCAGCAGCGTCGTCCCGATGCCGTGACCGGTCAGGAGAACGGCCATGCTGACTGCGATCATGCCGGATCCGACAATGGCAACCTGATGCATGTCAGGGCGGGGGGTGTCATTTTCAGTCATGGTCCCTGTCCTCATTTCTACTTTTATGTCGGTGCGGAATCAAACATGAACTCATTATAACCGATCGATTTCGGATGGCGTAAGTGACGTCATGAAATCAGTCCGGTCAGAGTTGTCAGTCCGAGTACAGGAAATGATGGAGCGCTTCGATATTTGTGGCCTCGTCATATTCGGTCATCTGGACCCCGCGCACAACGATGGTCTTGAATGTGCCGCTGATCGGCAGCATCAGCTGTCTGACCGGATAAGACTTGAAAGCCAGCGCGTTGACAGCCAGACTGACCATCCGGGACCCGGACAGGTTGGTTTTCACCAGCGGCAGCAGTTTGCGGACCAGCGCGTCCAGCTTTGTCGCGCTGAGTTTTTCCATCTGACTGATCAAACTGACCATGACTCGCCGCTGGCGACCCGTGCGCTTATAGTCAGAGTCGATTTTGCGGATACGGGCATAGCATAGCGCTTCCGCACCCTGCAAGCGGTTGGATCCGACCTGGAATGACCCATCCGGAAAAGCCAGGTACAGGTAATCGACCTCGGCCTGCGTCAAGTCGATCGACACCCCGCCGACCAGATCGACAGCCTGTTTGAATCCGTTGAAATTGATCACCACGTAGTCATCGATCGCGACGCGCAAATTATCACGGATCGTTTGCAGAAGCAGTCTGGCACCACCCCATGAATAGGCATTGTTCAGCATGGACCGGTCATGACCGTCGATGGCGACATACATGCCTCTGGTGAGGGACACCAGATGGATTTTCTTTGTCCGGCGATTGACGGACAGGATCATCATCGCGTCCGATCGGCCGGTGAAGCCATCGCCACGGGTATCCGTCCCGATCAGCAGAATGTTGTAGACATCCCGGCTGCTGGGTATGTCATACAGACTGGGGATCGGCCGACTGGTCGTCGTCGGGATTGCCTTCGTTTTGTTCGAACCCACTGTGTGAGGCAACACCGAGGGGGTGGCCGGTTCAGAAGGTGCTGTTGACGAAACAGAGTCCGACAAACGGGTTTGCCCGTTCATGGACCATCCTGAACCGGTTGCCGGAATCGACAAACCCGGATCCGTTGTCCCGATTGGCAACAGCTCCTCCGGATCCGCCAGATTGATTTCGGAAACCGACGGGTCTCCGGTGAAGTCAGATGGCTTGACCAGTGAAAACAGGGACTGGAGATAGGCCACAGCCAGCACAAGCACAGCGATCAGAGACACGGCTGTGATTGTCAGTGCGATCCGGACGCGATGACGTGAAACCATGGGACTTCACCCGATTCTGCCGCCCATGAAGGTTCACTTGAGTTCTTCCATCTCCATTATAGACCCATTCAGCCAAACCGGATCATGGCCTTCATCATCCGGTCTCCGTGATCAGCCAGGTCGGCAAACGCCTGGGCAGTCTCCTCGACCGGATAGGTCTGGGTGATCATCTGCCGGACATCGACCGCACCGGACTTCAGGTAGTCGATCAACTCGACAAAGTCGGATTTCAAAGCGTTGCGCGAGCCGAAAACGTCCAGTTCCTTGGTCTGGATCCGGGAGAACTGGAAGTCGAGGTTTTTCTTGCCGATTCCGACCAGCACGACCCGGCCACGGAACGCGGCGGCATCGATGCAGTTCTGGAACGTTTCGGGGAACCCGACGCATTCGATGCACACGTCAAACCCGTCACCGTTGGTCAATTCCTTGACCCGCGTGTCAAAATCCTCGCTCTGGACGTGGATGACCTGTTTGGCGCCCATCGACAGGGCCATGTCGAGGCGCAGCCGGGAAACATCGCTCATGGTCACCTCAGCGCCCGCTTTCAAGGCCCCAAGCATGGCAAACATGCCGATCGGCCCGGCGCCGACCACCAGAACCCGTTCACCCGGCTTGACCTGAGCCCGCTTGACGGCATGGTCGCTGATGCAGAACGGCTCGACGAGGGCCAGGCTCTGGGCGTCCAGCCCCTTCCCGTCGTAGACGCGCGACACGGGAACCGCGAAATATTCGCTGAAGGCACCGTCGCGCTGCGCGCCCAGGGTCTGGTTGCTCGTGCAGCAGTTGACAAAGCCACGGCGGCAGGAGTAGCAGGTGCCGCAGTTGTAATAGGGATTGGCGGTCACGATCATACCCGGGTGGATCCCGAGGTCGTTGGGCGCGACATCGACCACCTCGGCGGAAAATTCATGACCGGGGATCCTCGGATAATCGGCATAGAGGAAGTTGCCCTGATAGATCCTGAGATCAGTGCCGCAGATGCCGCCATAGAGGATGCGAAGCAATGCCTGGCCTTCTTCAATGGCTGGTTTTGGCGACTCAATCACTTCGACCTGACCGGGTTTGCGGATGATGACCGTTTTCATGGTGTCCATGGTCTTACCCCCATTTTCAATAAATATTTTCAGATCGGCAGTGGCTGCGCCGTCCGGATCTGATGTCGCAGGAACGACAGGGCCAGCGGCGCGTCCTCTTCGAAATTGTCCGTGTAGGCTTCCAGGCTCATGCAGTCATCGTAGCCGATGGTTTTCAGGGCCCGGAAAAAGTCCTCGTTCAGTCGGTCGTCAAGTTTTTTGGGAAAGGTCCGCTTGTAAAGGCTCGCGCAATGGACATGCTGCAGCCAGTTCCCGCCGGTGATGATGTGCTCGGCCGGCTCGCGTTCCGTGCCCAGGTGGTAATAGTCGACGAGGACGCGAACATTGTCGCGCGACACGTCCTGAGCCATCCGGCAGCCTTCTTCGAACGTGTTGATGATGTTGCATTCCTGTTTGCGCAGCGGCTCGATGGCGATCATGACATTTTCTTTTCGTGCCACTTTGTCCACTCGTTTGAGCATGTCGACGAGCTGGCGATAACCGGCATCTTTGGCAAAGCCTTCCGGCACGTTCTTGGCCGGTCCGCTGCCGAAAATCACGGATCGGGCTCCCACGACCCGTGCCCTGGCCAACGCTTCTTCCAGATACGCGTCGATGGCGCCTTCATCGACATCCGGACCGGTCAGTCGCATGGTGACCGGGAAAAAATTGTTGCAGGCCTCGCAGGGCAAGTTCAGTTCCCGGATCCGGTACACCAGTTCCTGAAACCGTTCGTTGTCCAGTGCCATCATCTGCGCGAGCGGCAGTTCGACATAGTCGAAGCCGGCCCGGGCGATTTTCTCGAAAAAATCAAACCCGGTCCGCCTGAGTCGCTCGGCCGGCCCGTCCTGCACCTGACCGGACGGTTTGTAGAGCATGTTGCTGCAGCATCCGATTTTCATGACATACCCCCTGTTTGATCGTGTTTGAAAAGCCTTACTCGTTCTTCATCCGGCGCCACAGGGTGGTCCTGCTGATGCCGAGGGCGCGGGCCAGTTCATCCCGGGTCATTTTCCGTCCATCGATCATGGGCACGGACGCATCTCTTGTCTTTGAACCCTGAGCGGCCATGATCCGATCAAGCCCTTCCGGTTGGGCACCCAGCCTGTAGTCCGGCCTCAAGGCTTCGAGGACTTCCTCTTTCGTGATGATGCCCGTGCTGTTCAGGACAAAGAGCCGGTCGCAGATATTGCGCAGTTCCCGGATATTGCCCTTCCACTCCTGTCTGTTCAACGCTTCGATCGCTTCATCTTCAAAGTCAATGTGGCGGCCTTCACGATTTTCCTGATTGAACGTGCCAGTGAAAATGGCCACCAGGTCGGCGATGTCCACCCGGCGCTCCCGCAGCGGCGGCAGCAGCAGGCTCAGAATGTCAAGGCGGTACAGTAGATCTTCCCGGAATGCACCCTTTTCAACCTGATCCCGCAAGCTGACATTCGAGGCGGCGATGATCCGGACATCGATCGGAATGATCTTGTCATCACCGAGTTTTCGGATCTCCTTTTCCTGCAGGACGCGCAGCAGCTTGGCCTGGAGGGCTATAGGCAGTTCGGCGATCTCGTCCATGAACAGGGTACCTTTATGCGCCAATTCGAAAAGCCCGCTCTTTCCCCCCTTGATGGCGCCCGTGAACGCGCCTTCGACATAGCCGAACAGTTCGCTCTCCAGCAGGTTTTCCGAGATGGTCGCGCAGTTAAGCGCGACAAATGGCTGTTCCCGGCGGTTGCTGTGGTTGTGGATGCTTTGCGCGAACAGTTCTTTGCCTGTACCCGTTTCACCGACGATCAATATGTCGTGGTCCGTTTTGGCGTAACGTTTGGCCGATTCCACCGCTTTTTTCAGGACCAGGCTGGACCCGGCGATATCGTCGAAATGGTACTTGGCGACCAGACCCTTCTGGCTGAGTTTCTGGCGGATGTCGATCTCCGTCTTCTGAAGCCGGTCCACGGACTGGAGTGTCAGGACCATGCCTTCCTTGATGCCTTCCACCTGGATCGGCAATTGCTTGACCACCACCATGCGTCCCTTGATCCGCCGGATCATCGAGTCGCTCGCTGAACGGCCTTTGGGCAGGTCAAGGATGGAACGGTCATCGATGAATTCGGTGATCAATCGACCCTGAACACGGCCCTCAGTGATCTGGAGCATGCGGCGGCCGACGTCATTGATGAACAGCAAGCGCTGATTCGAGTCGATCGCCAGCATGCCATCGCCAATCGACTCGATCATGGTGTTGATCAGTTCATTCTGGCTTTTCTCCTGCCGTCTGGCTCGAATGGCCGCAAATGCCTCGTTGATGGCATTCTTGATGCCCTCATCACCGTTCTCGACGACCGTCACCGATTGATAATCGGCTTTCGCGGCGATTCTGGCCACGGTTCCACCACTGACTATGCCGTCATAACGACCGGATGTCGCAATGTTTTGAAATATATCTGCCGCTTCCTTTTCATTGCGGATTTGAAAAAAGTCAATGTTGATTTTGAAGATATTCTCGATGAAGGCAACATCAAAGTATATATTGTGGGTCAGGACTACGGCGATCCGTCTGGCCTTGAACGCGTCGATGCAACGCTTGACGGCTTTCAGAATGTCATAGCCGGTGACGAGGATTTCGATCGTCTCAAGATTGCCGGCGTTTCGCCGGATCGCGTCATAGGTCATGCCGCGCGCGATGACCATGTCCCAGTCCCAGGTCCCGGCCTTGGACGTGTCCACCTCTGTGGCCTGGACCAGTTCAAAATGGACCTGGTCGGGTATCTGCATGGTCGCCAGAATCCGATGGAACTGCTGTTCATTGCTGATATAGGGAATGATGTAGAGGATCCGGGTCATGTCTGCTCCTTCGGGTCACGTGTGATTACGCGACCGCCCTCGGTCCGGTGTCTGGGAAAACGGTCTATGACATTTCCACTACTTGAGTATATCGGTTTTCAGCCGCGCAAGAAAGGGTCGCACCATGGCAGGTCGAGGAACGGCCATTTTCATCGGAGAGGAGGGTTTGTGAAAATCGATCTCTTGGTTTATAGTGACAGAACAAGCATTTTTCATGCCAATTGAAAGGGGGTTGCTGGTTCAAGATGGAGATCCGTCCTTCACTGCAGGAACGTCTTTCTCAGCAGCTCACCCTGTCGCCCCAGATGCTCCAGTCCATCCGGATACTCAATCTCAACGCACAGGACCTCTATGACTATGTCGCAAGCGAGATCATGTCCAATCCGCTGATCGAATTCCCCGGCAACTGGGAACCCTGTTCGTGCGGTTCCGGGTTGATCGAAAACCTGACCCGGGCCGCCGCTCCGTCCTTGCGTGACGAACTGCGATTCCAGCTCCATGTCTGCGACGTGGATAGCGAACTGGTCCGGATTGGCGAGTATGTCATTGACAACATAGACCGCAAGGGGTTTCTGACAGAATCCGTCGAAGACATGGCCAATCACCTGGGCCAGCCTGTTGAGGCCGTCCGACAGGCCGTCGAGAAAATCCAGACATTCGAACCGGTCGGAGTCGGCGCGTCCAGCATCCAGGAAAGCCTGGCCATCCAGCTGCGAACGCTGTATGCCGACCATGACTGTGTCATGGCAATCGTCAAGGACCATCTGGATGACCTGGCCAAGTCAAGGCTTGATGTCATTGTGAAAAAAACAGGCTGTTCGATGAGGCAGCTTGAGGAAGCGATCGACATCATCCAGTCCCTGACCCTTTTCCCGGGACTCAGCCAGGATGACGAGCCCATCCAGGCGGTCATTCCGGAAATCCTGGTGACGCTCGATGCCGGTGAACTGAACGTACAGTTGATCAATGAACTGCCCAGACTGGCCATCGATGAATCCTATGGTTCCTTTGCGGGTGATGATGAAGATGCCGCCCGATACGTGCAGGATTCGATCGCCAAGGCCCGCTGGCTGGTGCAGTGCATCCATCAGCGCGAACGGACCCTCCTCTCGGTCGCGACTGAAATCATCCGCCATCAGAAGGCCCACTTCCTGACCGGCTCTCCTCCCATACCGTTGACACTTGATACGGTTGCGCGCGTACTGGACATCAGCCCGTCCACCGTCAGCCGGGCGATCAGCGACCGCTACTATGAGTTTGACCGGCATGTGTTCCCATTCAAATCCCTTTTCCCGTCCGTATTGAAATCCGGAGATTCCGATGCCCGGGTCAAGGAGGAAATCCAAAGACTGATCCAGGGAGAAAGCAGGAAATCACCCCTGAGCGACCAGAAAATCGCTGATCTGCTGAAAGCCAAAGGAATCGATGTCGCTCGGCGAACCGTCGCCAAATATCGTACCGAACTGGCGATCGAACCGGCTTGCCGGAGAAAGTGAAACCGGCCGATATCCGTTGTGGTGGATATCGACCGGCCTTGGTTTGCTGGAATAGATCGTGTGTTGCTTGATTTTGCCCTGATCAGGCCATCATCCGGTCCCTTATCGCCATGCGGATGGCGATTTTGTAAGCTGCTTCAAAGGCGGATGTCGATGCGATCCCCTTGCCGGCTATGTTGAAGGCGGTGCCATGGGCCGGTGTCGTGATGGCGCAGGGGATGCCGGCCGCGACGGTGACGCCCCGTTCGAAGCCCTTCAGTTTCAAGGCAATCTGCCCCTGGTCATGATACATGGTGACCACCGCATCGTACTCGCCTTCAAAAGCCTTGATGAACAACGTGTCTGCCGGGAACGGACCCAGGATGGTCCGTCCGGCTCTCGCCGCCAGCTCGATCGCCGGTTGGAGGATGTCGATCTCCTCCCGTCCGCAAGTGCCGCTGTCGCCGCCATGCGGGTTGATCGCCGCGATGGCCACGCGGGGCTGGTCGTAACCGGCCCGGCAAAGCGTGTCATACGCGAGATTGATCGCCGCGAGGACGCGGTCGACTGTCAGGTGGTCGCTGACCTCTTTCAATGGAATATGGCTGGTTGCACGGGAGGTCCACAAACCATCGAGCACGTTCATCTCTCCGTATGGACCGGTGACGCCGAAGCGCTCGCCGAACAGCTCATGCTCGCTTTCATATTCGTAGCCGCCCAGTTTCATGGCCGCCTTGTTGAGCGGTGCAAAGCAGAAGCCGTCGATCAGGCCGGCCTTGCAGGCCTCGATGCACAGGACAAGATTGTCCGCTTCTTCCTTGCCGAGGACCGGCGAGACGACGCCGAGCTCGACTGCAGAACCATCGAGGGTTTTGGTATCCAGAAGCACAAGGCCATCCACGTTCAAGGCCTGCTCGAAATCCTCGACAACCTGGTAGTCGAACCGGACCCCGGCAATCGCCATGCCGCGCTCAAGGACGCGCTGGTCACCAACCATGACCGGCTTGGCTTCCTTGCTGATAAATCCCGACGCTGCCACCTTGGCGACCAGTTCAGGACCGATGCCGGCTGCGTCGCCCAGCGGGATGGCGATCACGGGCAGAGCCGTTTCCGGTGTTTTTCTTTTCATCGTATGGTGCTCCATTCTTGAACTCATGACCCGGTATCTTCAACGTCACTTGCGATCGGGTTCTTCTTCTTGAGGAAATTGACCAGGGCCGGTGCCAGCGTGAAGAGCAGGATGAGTCCGATCAGGACGATCGAAATGGTGCTCTTGAAGAATATGGCCAGACTCCCGGCGCCGATGTCGAACGACTGGCGAATATACATTTCCAGCATTTTGGTCAGTACGTAGGACAGAAGCAGCGGGGCCATCGGGATCTTGGCCAACTTGAGCAGGTACGACAAGACACCGAAGCCGAGCATCAGGTAAACATCAAACAGATTGTTGTTGGTCGCAAAGGTGCCGAAAATGCAGACCGCCGTAATGGACGGGATCATGTAGGCACTGGGGATGCGGACGACATTCATCAGGATCGGGATACAGGCGATGGCGATCAGCAGACAGATGATGTTGCCGATATACATCGATCCGATCAGGCCCCAGACGAACTCCTTCTGATCCGCGAACAGGCGGGGTCCGGGCTGCAATCCCCACATCATCAGGCCGCCGAGGAGAACCGCGGTGGTGCCGCCGCCCGGGATGCCGAGTGCCAGCAAGGGCGCGAACGCGCCAATGGCGGCACCATTGTTGGAACCTTCAGAAGCGGCGATGCCTTCGACCACTCCGGTGCCCATATTGTCACGGTTCTTATTGATCCGCTTTTCCATGATATAGGACAGGAAAGCAGCCATCGTGGCGCCGGCTCCCGGAAGGACACCGACAAACGTGCCGACAAAGCCTTGGCGGGCAGCCACCGGAACGATTCGGCGGACTTCGCTCTTGTCCAGTATGCTCTCCCGGATCGTGATCCGTTCCGATTTGATTTTCTGGTAACCGGATCGTTCAACGACCATGTCGATGACCTGCCCGAAACCGAACATGCCAATGACGATCGGAATCATGTTGATGCCGCTGAAGAGGTTGACATTGTTGAAGCTGAAACGGGGCTGGCCGAGCGCGGCGTCGAGACCGACCGTGGCGATCATGACACCGATGGCGGTGGCCAACAGACCGCGTGACGGGCTATCGCCGATCACCCAGCCGATTGAAGTCAAGGCCAGCAGGATCAGCCAGGCCAGGTCCGGTGGCCCGAATTTGAGGCCGAAGCGAGCCGCGAGGGGCCCGAGGATCGTCAGGATGATGATGCCGATCGTACCACCGATCCAGGACGACAGATTGGCTGTGAACAGGGCTTTGCCTGCTTTTCCGGCCCGGGCCATCGGATATCCGTCCAGGGCCGTCATGATCGCCGGAGAATCACCCGGGATATTGATCAGGATGGCGCTGAACGATCCGCCGTACATGTTGGAGTAATAAAGGGCGGCGAGCATGATGATCGCCGAGGTCGGATTCATCTTGAATGTCAGCGGCAGCAGGAGCGAGACTCCGGCCAGCGATCCGACACCCGGCATGGCACCGACGATCAGCCCGAGAATGCCGCCGACCAGACAGGCCAGCAGGTTATATGGGCTAAGCGACACGGCGATACCGTCCATCAAGAGTTGAAAAGTTTCCATAGGTCCTCCACAAGCCTTACAGGAAGGCCATTGTTAGCAATCGTTACAATAAACCGAGCAAGCCTTTCGGCAGAGGGGTCTGCAGCCACAGGACAAAGATCGCGTACAGTGCGCCCGGCCACAGGATCGATACCAGAACGCTGTTCAGCAGTGGCACCTTTTCAAAGAAAAAGAGCCACAGGAAAATGAAGATGACGACACTCAGGGCGATGCCGATCAGGTAACTGGACAGGATGACCGCCAGGAGCGCGCCGATGGGCAGAAGCGCGATCAACTTGAAGCCGGATCCGGCCTCTTCCTTCCACTCCTTGATCAGGAGGATCAGGGAAAACAGGATCGCCAGGCCACCCGCCAGCAGCGGCATGAATCCACCGCCCGGCCCTTTGCGCACCCACAGGCCGATGTCGAAAGACTCGATGCACCAGTAGGCGCCAACCAGGATGATGCCGATCAGAATCAGTTTTTTCGCAGTCAATTTCACGCGTATTGACTCCCTTCGATTTGGCAAGGAAAGGGGGACAGGAGGCCTGTCCCCCGCTTCCGGTGAGCCGAGATGAGATATGGATCTTGATCTGGATCAGCCGGTGATGACGCCGACTTCCTTGAAGATGGAGGTGTACTTCTCGATTTCCTTGGCCCAGAAGGCTTTCGCCTCAGCCGCGGTCATATAGACAGGGGTCAGGTAGTTCTTGGCGATGTAGTCATTCTTCCACTTATCGGTTTCAGTGACCTTCTTGATCATTTCATCATAGAAGGCGATCGCGTCGGGGGACATGCCGGGAGCGCCTGAGAGGGCGCGGACTTCCTGCACGACGACATCCTTGTAGCCGATTTCCGCCATGGTGCGGACATCCTTGAAGACGCCATCGAGACGCTGCGCGCTGAAGGCGGCGATCGGGGTCACGTCATTGGACTGGATCTGGCCGATGCACTCTGAGGGATTGAAGATGCCGGCGTCAATGTGGCCGCCCAGCAGCGCGGTCATGACTTCACCGGAGCTGTTGAACTGGACATAGGAGAATTTGACGCCGATGTACTTGTTCATCATTTCAAAGATCAGGTGGTCGGTGTTGCCACGCTGCGAACCACCGATGGTGACCTTCTCGGGATTGGCCTTGACGGCTTCGATCAGTTCTTCCACAGTCTTGTACTTGGCGGACTTGGTGTTGATGCCCAAGGTCAGGTTGTCAAAAGCGACGACCTGCAGATCGGTCAGGTCGGACGAAAGGACTGGCGACTTGTTGACGATCGTGGACATGATCTGTCCATTGTGCAGGACCATCAGGGTTGTGTTGTTGCCTTTCTTCTGGGCGACATAGGAGAAGGCGGTGCCGCCCGATCCACCGGGCATGTTGTTGACCTTGAAGTTTTTCGGCGAGAATCCATTGGAGAACGCGATTTCAGAAATGGTGCGGGCGTTCAGGTCAGAACCGCCACCGGCTGAAGACGGGACCACGAATTCGATTTCGGTATCCGGTACCCAGGCCGCTTTGGTGGTGGTCGGAGCGGCTGTCGTGGCAGCGGTCGTCCCGGCAGTTGTGCCGGCTGTCGTACCAGCGGTGGTCGCGGCCGTAGTGGCAGCAGTGGTGGTGGCTGTCGAGCCGCATCCGGCCAGGACAGACAGGGAAAGAACCAGGACAAGGGACAGAGCGATGATCTTCTTCATGAACAAACCTCCATTGATTGATTGGGATATCTAGAATGGTTCTTGATAATACTTAAGCAAATACCGTGCCAACTTTTACGACAAGCAAAATGCCTGGTTAGCAAACGATATTTGTGACCGACTGTACAATTTAAATTACGTTTTTGCAACAGGTTCCACAAATGACCGAATTAAACAGTTGTCACATGTTGAACGGATTCATAAATTGATGAAACACATGAAACAAAATGTGTTTCTTTTGTTTCATTTTGACTCAATGACTTAATAAAAGTCCGGGCGATCAGTCAAATGATACAACCATGATCTCATCCGCTCCACCGGTAAGGCATTCGGCCGACCCGCCACTCACCAGGAAGGTTTCCTCGACACCCACCATGCCAACACCGGAAACGCCGCATTTCGGTTCAAGCGCGATTACGGTGTTTTCCACCAGTGGCTGGTTGAAACCGGGCGCGATGACGGGTATCTCGTCAATATGCAGACCGACGCCGTGGCCGATGAACTTGACTTTTTCTTCGCCATAACCCATGAAATTCGTCTTCAGCATGTCAGGAAGACTTTCCATGACGGATTGGTAGATCTCGGACGGGATGGCACCCGGCCGGAGCATGGACGATGCCTGGGCCAGAACATCCATGCAGGCTCGGTGCATTTCCAACGCTTCCTTCGGAGGCTTCGCACCAAACGAATAAACCCTGGTCTTGTCACTGTGATAGCCCGCCACGCCAAATCCGACATCGACAAACACGAGATCCCCTTGATGCAAAAGCCGTGACCGGCTGCCGACCGAAGGGGCAGCCGCCGACAGGCCGGCCATGCCGCCGGGTCCATCAAAGCTCGTCGGGTAAATGGACGCCTCGCCAAACCCGATCTGGCCGATCACCATCTCCATCTGGAACATGGAAAAGCGGGACACACCGTGGTGGCCCATCTCCACCATCCTCGCATAAATGTCCGTCATCAGTTGTGCTTCACTGATACCGGGACGAAGCAGAGCTGGAACCGTCTGGTTGAGCAAAGCGCCATGCCTGACGCCAGCTTCACGGATCAACGCGATTTCGTAAGGACTCTTGACCATGCGCAGTCTGGCGATGATCCCTTCTATGGAATGGACACGATCGATTGTGAAATGCCGTTTCAATCGTTCCAGAATGGCGACGGTCATGGTTCCGGTTTCGATAAAGACGCTGCCGAGGTCGGCCGGGATGCTATTGAGCATGTCCTTGTAAGAAGACATCGGCCGAATGATCGGCAGTGGTGATTCCAGCCCGGCCCGCCTGACGCTTTTTCGGACAAAGAAGAGGACCGATCCGTCTCTTCTCAACACAAGCAGCCCGTCCTGCATGGTTCCGGTCAGGTAGTACTGGTTGACACGGTTGCAGATGATGGCCGTGTCATATCGATGCCCTGACTGGATCAGCGCGGCATGAAGGCGTCCAAGACGCTGTTCCAGTTCAATTTTTGAGGGGGGAGCCATTTCGTGCATTTGTCGACCTCGGATCTTATATATCGGATCTTATATATGGGATCAGTATAACGGACATCCTCAAGAAAATCAGGGCCAACTCTACGGATGATGAATATTTCAGAAAGGGAAATTCCACGTGATTGCCCGGTCGAACTGCAGGGCGACATGATAATGGGTAAGATACGCATCCTCGACCTGCTCCTGTCGAACCACCCGGCCGGACATGACGAGAGGACCGCCATGAGGGATCGGCACTTCGAGACGGAAAAGCTGGCCGACTACCGTCGGAAAGTCCGTCTGGATCAGGACGCCACCTGAGCCGAAATTAAGCATGACCGCCGAGGCCACGATCGGGTGGTCCAGTGAAAGCAGCCTGATCGGGAAATGGCATGGCTGACGGAAATGCGCGCGCCTTTCATGAGCCACCAGTTCTGATAGAGCGCTCAGGATCATGGCGTCCTGATCCCCGTTTCTGAAATAATCGGAAACGTGCGCTTGAAACTGCCAGCGACCCGTAGTGATGTCATGGATACGAACCAGCAACCGGGTCCCGATCGGGTAATCCGGCTGCTCATGCATAGGTTGTGTTGCTTCAGCGACAGGTCGGGTTGTCAGGATCCGACGCGCGTCCCTGACTTTTTCCAGCAGGTGGCAATACGGGAGAGGAAATGGATCTGATGATTGTTTTTGGGCCAGGCTGGTCATCAGCTCTAGCCTTCTTCCGGGGCTCAACTGGTCCCACTGCATGGCGTCGCTCCTTCGATGTCGTTCCGACATTATAGGAACGAGCCACAGGCTTGTCAATCCATCGGTGCCATTGGCGGTGCCAGGCTCGATTTGGGGTGGGTGCCAGGGGTGGGGTGGGTGCCAGGCTCGATTTCAGAACCAGCGTGTCGTCACGTCCTGAAATGCTACAGCCGCAGGGGGTTTCAGGCGAGCACATGAACAAGTACCGAAACGGCAACTGGCACCTCACATAACCACCCGGCAGTTAGTTCCGCCGGGTACCGAAATCGTGCCAGGCACCCGAATGGAACTAGCGAAATCTCACGGCTTAAAGCGCTACAGGCTCAGGGCTTACGGGGCGCGCCTTTTTTGAAGTACCGAAATGGTGTCTGGCACCGCCCGCTTGGCGGTGCCAGGCTCGATTTCAGAACCAGCGTGTCGTCACATGCTGGGATGCTACAGCCGCAGCGGTTTTCAGGCGAGTACATGAATAAGTGCCGAAACGGCAACTGGCACCCACACAGGAACAAACGGAACTAACTCATGTGCTGGCGGCCCTTGTTTTTGATTCGCGCACTATTTGACCGGAGACTCTCCGTCCGCACAACGGCCGAACGGGACGGCATCAGCCGAAATACCGGTTTTCAGCAAAAGCACATCCATCGATGACTGGGCATCCCATTGATAGTAAAATGTCTCTTCCCCTGACAAATTTTCACGATACTTGGCTTTCTGCGGGCTGCCCTGATCCGGGAAGAAGCTTTCGGTCCGGTCAAGCAACCGGATCACGCCGGAGGAGGCTTCAAAACGGCCCTCCTCGACATGAGTGCCGCCGATGGCGAAGGTCATGTAACGTCCAATCCGGGCATAGCGGCCTTCAGAGTCAAACCGGATCCACTCGCCTACCGGGATGGGGCCGATCGGTTTGCCCTGGTCGCCCAGATTCACCAGTCGGCGATCCGGATCGGTTGTCCAGCAGCCGATCAGTTTATCATCAAGGGGAGGTTTCGTCGGCTGAGCGGTTGTGGTCTGGGTGGTTTGTGCAGTCGTTTTCGAAGTGAAACCCGGGCCGCAACCGGAAAGCGCGAGCAGGATCACCAATGTCATGGTCATCAAGGAGATCCAGGAATTCGGGCGACGCCCGTTTTGATGTTTCATTTCGTCACCTTTTTCATCTATCCTTTCGAGGTCGGCCTCTTGTCCGTCTGATGTTGAGGAATACTATTTAGACGTGAGCAACCCGACAAATGTTCGAGATATCCACCAGCAGTCCAAGCTTCTCATTTCTGTGCCCTGTATGACATTTTTCCGATAACGAGTCTGATACAATCAAGATGATTGTCAACCATCCCATGCTCTTGACCAGAAAGGGTGAACACCATGAATCCGAATGCTTCCCAAAAGGCCTGGCCGATTCGCCTGAGCCTGCTAGCCATATTGACCATGGTCCTGATCGGCATCCTGTTCAGCCGGGCCAATCAGGGCAAACCCGCCTCCACGACAGAAAACCCGGCCGGTCCGATTTCAGTCACCCCGGCTCCTGGCGGTCAGATCCGGGACATCTATCTTGCCGGCGGCTGCTTCTGGGGTGTCGAGGAATACATGAGCCGGATCGACGGTGTCGTCGACGCCGTTTCCGGCTATGCCAACGGAAAGACGGAAAATCCCAGCTATGAGGACTTGATCTATCGCAAATCAGGCCATGCCGAAACCGTGCATGTCCGTTATGACACCCGTCTCATCACGCTTGAGGAAGTGCTGGTCTACTATTTCCGGATCATCGATCCGACCAGCGTCGACAAGCAGGGCAATGACATCGGAAGCCAGTACCGTACCGGCATCTACTTCACCGATCCGGCGGACGAGGCCATCGCCAAGGCCCGGATTGAGGCTGTCCAAAAAAAATATCGTCAGGAAATCGTTGTGGAGGTTGAACCGCTGATCCATTTCTACCCGGCGGAAGCCTATCATCAGGACTATCTGGACAACAACCCGTTGGGCTACTGCCATATCGATTTGTCTTTGGCGGAAGTCCCTGTCGTGCGTGTCAGCGATTACCCCAGGCCTTCTGAAGACCGGATCCGGGAAATGCTGACCGACGAGCAGTTCCAAGTGACACAGCGCGACGCGACAGAAGCGCCATTTTCCAATGAATACTACGAAAACAAGGAACCGGGGCTTTATGTCGATGTCGTCACCGGTGAGCCGCTTTTCTCCTCACGAGACAAGTATGATTCGGGCAGTGGGTGGCCGAGTTTCACAAGACCGGTCGTCGATTACGTCATCCGCGAAAGGACCGACCTCGCCCTGGGCATGACCCGGACCGAAGTCAGGAGCCGCAGCGGCGATTCTCACTTGGGCCATGTGTTCGAGGATGGCCCGACAGACAAAGGCGGCCTGCGGTATTGCATCAACTCGGCAGCCCTGAGGTTCATCCCGCTGGCTGACATGGATGAGCAAGGCTATGGCGCGTTCAAGGCTTTTGTGGAGGAATCGTCCGGCACATGATGAAAAGCATCCGTCGACCCGGGCATAGGCAAGGCGGATGCTTTTTGTGCGTCTTTTTGTGATTTTCAGATCGGAACGATCTTCACCTCACCGAAATTGATGCTGCCATTGAGCAGGACCTTAGTCACACCTCCCGGCGGCATCCGGTCAACGCCATTGACGGTCGCCGCGAAGACACTGATTTGATTTTCCAGTTTCCAGGCACTGGGAACATGGAGAACAATTTCCGTGAAATTGCCGCTGACATGGATGACCAGACCTTCTTCGGCCACCTGGCACTGGTCGAAATAGACAACCGTTTCGGCGAAATTGCTTGATATGTTGGCCTTCTTGAGATTGTCCGCGTGAACATACTTGATCTGTTCGCTGAAGTTGGCCTCGATATTGACCTGCTCATTGGCACTCATCACCTGCTGCTGTCCAGACGGTCCGGATGCTTCACCGACGTTTTTCCAGGATGCCTCTTTGTGGAACTTGAATTCGGAATGTGTCTTTTTCCGAAACAGAATGGACAATCCAATGCCGACCACGACAGCCGCCACAAGCAGCAAGGTCAGGTTGATTTCTGTGAAACCCAGTTCGTTTCGCCACAGATAAGCCGTCAAGGCCAGCGGAAGCGGGAACAGGAAGAACCGCGCTCTGACCAGGCTTTCGATGGAAATGCCGACCAGCAGGGCGCTGCCCAGAACGCGAAGCAGGCCGATTTCCTGTCCGACCCCCAGCGCGCTCAGCACCAGCAGAACACCTGCGGTCAGAATGATCAGGCCCCAGAACCATTTAGTCTTTTTCATAATACGATCGCTCCTCCATTTTTCTCAACAGGTTCGTGCTGTATTGGCGTGAACCGTAGATCTTCTTGTGTGACTGCCGAAACGAGATCAAGCAAACGCGGGTCAGGCTCTTCTGGATCGAATACACATGCAGGCAATTGACAATCGAGGATCGTGAGATGCGGACAAAATAGCCTGGCAGGATCGATTCCAATTCATATAGCCGCAGGCGGGTTTCAAAAGCATCCATAACGGTATGGGCGAATACCCGTTCCTGGTCCGTGTCAAAAAACAGAATCTCTTTCAGATCCAGATAGAATTGTTGGTCCTCTTTGAAAAAGGACACGGACGGACGGATTTCACCGCTGCTTTGCAATTGCCTGACCATCGATTCCACTTCGGGCGTGACGGATCGGCAGTGGATGACCACCTCCTCCGGCTCGCCGTCCTTCGTTTTCTCGATTCGTACACGCATGCATTGATCTCCTGTCATCTTGATCGATCGGTCAATTTCATTATAGGTTATTATCGGTCACATGGAAGAAGGGGCACGGTCAGTGGGCACAAATGAGCGGTCAGTGGGCGTCCGTTCAGGTTGACATGAATCGTCATCATGACTTCGCAAGCAAAAAACGGGCTTGCGCCCGTTTTTCGTGAGTATCAGGGAACATGTCAGAACAGCTTCTTGATGCCGCCCAACAGGTCGCCGGCCTGTCCGGCCGCCAGAGCGGCCTTGGCCCCGTCTGTCACTTTTCCGACAATATCGTCCGGCAAATCGACGCCCAATACGCTTTCAACAGCTTTGACCGGATCCGACTTGAAGTTTTGCGCGAACTGCGGATCGCCCTTCACTTTTTCGACGATTTCCTGGATTTTGGCTTGAATATCCATCATTGTCCTCCTTGAAATGATTTGGCACGGTTTCGAATAAAACCGTATTTGTTTCATTATACCCTATTTCAGCCGCATCTTTCAGACGCATCAGCCGGCCAACAGGCGGTCCTCCGATGTGACGATGACCAGGTCGGTCTTCCGGTCGTGCTTGTACTGGTCGATCGTTCGTCGCCAGACCAGCCGTAAGGCCTGGTCGTAATGGGCCACCACCACCGCCGTGTCGAGCCAGATTGAAGAAATGTAGGGTGGCTGCGGCAGTTGCCGGACCGATTGCCGGGCGATGACGGTCAATCCGCCGTCCTGAGTCGGAACCAGCTCCATCAGTTGGCCGGGAATCGTCGCCAATGTTTGGGGACTAGGACTGTCCATCGCAAACAGAAGCAGTCTGGTTTCAGTGGCCGACTGCGTGCCGGTCTGCATCAATCCGACTGTGAGGCGGCCATCTTCCAGGATGGCGGCCGCCAAAAACCAGGCAGGTGGCGTCTCATACCAGGACCATGAATGCGCCCCGTCCCGGTTGAAAGCCATCAGGGCCGGCCGGAAAGCCGTCGGCTGGCTCTCCTGCTCCGGCAAGGCCGCGCTGATGACCAGGCTCCCATCCGGCCGTTGTGCCAGCAGGCTGTAAGCCGTCTGACCGGACTCAAGCCGGGTGCTCCAGCGTTCCTCGATATCCGCGGTCAAGCATGTGATCTGGCTGCGTTGTGACCATGCGATGCCCGTCTGCCCTTCACCACCGAGGTCCTCGATGCGGGAAAGCAGATACAACCGGTCATCCTCGACATACAGGACATCGACCAGTGACTGGTACCCCACACCTGACACAATATAGGTCCGGCTGACGGTCCCATCCTCCTCGATGACAGAAGCGGTGACCCGGGGATACGGGCTGCTGCCGACCCAACCGGATCCATCCACCGTACCGACTGCCAAGATCGTGCCGTCCGGTCTGGCAAACAGGTGGTCCAGACTGCCGGCTGACCATTCTGAGGGCACAGTTTCTGATTTCATGGTCCCATCCGCCCGGAACCGGACCAGCCGATCGACCAGACGAGGGTTTGAAGCGCCTGATTGTCTGACTCGCATGCCGATCGCGAACCGGTCATCCGGAAATACCGTCATGGAAACCCCGGTACCGGCGAACGGTGTCCCTTCATACCGATTGTCCCACAAGATCCCGCCGTCCGATTTGATTCGCATGACCCTCAGGAAATGATCAGGCTGTCCGCTGGTGTCCTGTTCGTCCACCAGCTCGAAGGTGACGGCCAGACAACCACCGTCGGAAGTCGGACGAATAAATTCGCGAGTCTGCGTTTTCGGCAGCATGATTTTCCGGATCGGCACTTTATTCAGGTTGACCGGTTCGACTGCCTGGTAACTGATTTCTCCTTCACCTGGCTTGAGCCAGTCGGTCGGAGCCGGAGTCGGCGTAAAATCCGGTGGATCGAACGGATCAGTGGCTCTCGCCCGGTTCAGGAAAATGACCGATCCGATGAGAAAAACCGGGATCAGCAAGGCTGATGCCAGATACCATTGACTTTTCCGGCTCATGACTCAAGCCCCCTTCGACGGCGGTCGTGCCACGAATGATATCATGGCACCGACAAGGCATTGCCAGGAATCGCTTCTTGTCTTTATTATAAGCCGGATCCGAAAAAGCAAAAAGATGACGGGACATGTCCCGTCATCCTCTTGCCAATCGCGTCAAGCCAAGGGTTCAGTCGACGATCCGGATACGGACCTTGATCTTTCCGGCCGGCGGAATCTCACTGATCTTGTTGACAAAGATATCGATGTGCGTGCCCCTGAAGCCACCACAGTCCTCGGCAATCCGGTAGCCATATCCTTCGATGTACACCTTTGTGCCATACGGGATGACTTTCGGGTCTACCGCAATGGTCCGTCCAGCTGTTGCTGTGGTTCCGGTCGCGGTTCTCAGTTCGGGGTGCAGGCCTTTCTGGTCACCGGCATAAAAGGTGGCCGTGAAAGTCATCCACTCCCCTTGAGTCGCCTTTTCAGCTGCCAGGGTCGTCGCAACGGTTGTTGCTTTCGTTGTGGTCGTTCGGGTGGTTGCTTTCGTCGTTGCGACAGTCGTCGCGATCGTTTTCGGTGTCCGGCTGGCCAATGTGTAGCCACCACGGCTGAGGTCGATATCCAGTTCGATTTCAAGGTTGTCTGACAATTCCGGATAATCCTCCGGGACCAGGCGCAAGCGATCAGGCTGATCTGTTGGTGCGGTTTCGTACTGGATCGTTTCAGTCGTATTGGCTGTGCCAGTTACAACAGGCGTGCTTTCCTCAGTCAGGTCGGTTGGCCGGATCTCCAGCGGGGCGACGATCTGGGAGCCAAACAGGACAACGGAAAGTGCTAACGCGTAAAATGCAAATAACTTTTTAATAACATTCACCTCGTGATATTTGGAACAATTTCGCTTGCGTCCTGGGTGATTTTATCCCGTCCCGAAATGACGAGTCAACCTTTTCAGAATAATTTTGGCGCATTGACCAAGACATTCAATCGGTTTCAAGAGCATAATAGCGTATATTGTCCAAGAATTTTCTCATAATTCGTGATGTTTTCCGTCCACTCCGCGCTTGTGAAATGGACTTCGGACCGCTCAATTCTCCGGAAAATGAAAAGCGGCTGACCGGTGAATAACCGGAAAGCCGCCTGTATTTGCCGATTTGTGGGTCTGGTTTTCGGATTATAGACAGGCCTGCCAGCCACCATCAACATAAATCGTGAAGCCATTGACATAGTCGGACGCCGGTGACGCAAGATAAACGGCCGTACCGATCAGTTCCTCAGGTTCACCCCAACGGGCCAGCGGCACTTCGCTCTTCACCCACGAGTCAAAGGCGGGGTCTTCAACGAGGATGCGGGTCAGCTCTGTCTTGAAATAGCCCGGGCCGATCGCGTTGGTGTTGATGTTGTATTTGCCCCACTCAGTGGCCATGGATTTGGTCAGCATCAGAAGCCCGCCCTTGGCCGAGCTGTAGTTGCTGATGTTGGGCCTGGCCATGATGGCATTCAAGGAGGCGATGTTGATGATCTTGCCGTGATTGCGGGTGATCATCCGCTTGGCGACGGCCTGCCCGACAATGAACGCGCTGGTCAGGTTGACATCAAGTACTTTCCTGAAGTTCTCGGGTGTCATTTCAACAAGAGGGGCCCGGCGATGGATGCCGGCATTGTTGACAAGGATATCGATCGGCCCGAAATTCGCCTCAGCATCCGCCACGCTTTTTTCCACTTCCTCGGCATCAGTCACGTCAAAACGATAACCGGTGACCTCGCCGCCGATCGCCCTGAGCTGTTCGATCGCCTTGTCAAGCTCCTCTTGAACCACATCATTCAGGATGACCTTCGCACCTGCTTCGACAAAACCCTTCGCGATCGTGAATCCAAGGCCTCTGCCGGAACCGGTCACCAGTGCGATTTTCCCAGTCAAATCAAAAAGCTTATTCATCGTAAGTTTCCTTTCCGGCGTCTTCCGGTCAGATTTTTGTGCATGATTGTGGCAGACGCCTGCACCTGATGCATTCAAGTATAACATGAACAATCGATCATGGCAGTGTCAGATGATACGTGAGACTCGGTCATATGACGTGCCATCACCATGAATGCTTTGATAAAAGTCGATTTTGGTAACATGCATGATCGTTTCATTTGCGAAAACAGATATAATGGTTATCAGATCAAAACAATTTTCATCATGCATCAGACAGCCTGTATTTCACCATCATTGATTGCACTAGGCGGAAGCCCTCTCATCCATCATACCGGAGGACATGCACATGACATTTTTAAAGCATTACCTGATCGCCATCGTCGTCTTCACCCTGATCGATCTGGTCTGGCTGGTCTTCATCTCGCGAAAACTATACCAGGACAAGATTGGCCACCTCATGGCCCCGAAAGTGAATTTCGCGGCAGCCGCCATTTTCTATCTCCTGTTCATCGCCGGCATGGTGTTCTTTGTCATCAACCCGGCCGTCGAGCGTCAATCCGTCCTGTATGGGCTGGGCGTTGGCGCCCTGTTCGGTCTCATCACATATGCCACCTATGATCTGACCAATCTCGCGACCTTGCGGGACTGGCCGGTGTCCATCACCATCATTGACCTGGTCTGGGGCAGTTTCGTCACCGGAACCACGAGCGCCATCTCCACCTGGCTCAGCGGGAGGTTCTCATGACCGACGTGATCACACATGACCTGCTATTTCAGGCGATCCTGCATGGCGCCAGCCTGACGCGCGAAAAAAAGGACGATCTCAACCGGATCAATGTGTTTCCGGTCGTCGACAACGACACGGGCAGCAATCTGGCCCACACCATGAGCCACATCATCAAGAACGCCAAGGCCAAAGGCAATGTGCGCGCCACATTGAAGGAAGTCGCCCGTTCCGCTCTGATCGGCGCGCGCGGCAATTCCGGTGCCATTTTTTCACAATATTTCAATGGTTTTTACCTGGGAAGCGTCGAAAAGACCGAGGTCACACCGTCTGAACTGGCCGGCTGTTTCCATGAAGCATTCGTCAAGGCCTACAAAGCCCTGGAAGAGCCGGTCGAGGGCACGGTCATCACCCTGATGCGGGTCTGGGCCAACAGCTTCAAAGAGTCCCTCGAGCAGAGGAAAACCGTCGGAGAGCTCTTTGAAACAGCGCTGAAACATACCAGACACGCCCTGGAAGACACGACCAAAACCCTCAAGGTCCTGTCACCGCTGGGCATTGTCGATGCCGGCGCCCTAGGCTTCTATTATTTCATGGACGGGTTTGTCCAGGTCATGCTCGGCAACACCGTCTATGTCCACGAAGAACCGAAAACCGAAATCACCCCGCTTGTCGAGGCCGATATCCATTCCTTCGGCGAGCAGGCCGAATTCCCTTTCCGTTATTGCACCGAAGTGCTGATCGAGTCGGAAAGCCTTGATCCGGAACACTTCCGCGAAGAATTGAAACACCTCGGCGATTGCCTGCTGATTTCCGGCGCCGACAACCTGGCACGCGTCCACCTGCATACGAATGAGCCGTGGGAAATCATCAAAAGGGCCGCTCGCCAAGGACTGGTGCTCGAGCACAAGGCAGAGGACATGGTCTGGCAGAACATCCTGGCCGGACCGGCACGGCAAGGGATCGCCTGTGTGACCGACTCGATCGCCGATCTTCCCCCGTCCTTCGTCCATGAGCACACCATATTCCAGATCCCGATCAACATCATGATCGACGGTGTCAGCTATGAAGACAAGATCACTGTCGACAGCGATTTTCTGAACAGCCATCTGGACACGGCTTCGTCTGCCCAGCTGAACACCGAACAGGCGAAACAATTTCTTGAGCCGATTCTGGAAAAGTACGAACAGGTCCTGGTCCTCACCGTCTCTTCCCAGATGAGCGGCACCTTTGCCCGTTTCAAGGAAGCGCTGGCAGCGCTGGACCCGGATGGGTCCCGCAGTGCGATCATCGACACCCTGGTCAACTCAGGTGCGGAAGGCCTTCTGGTCAAGGAGGCAGTCCATCGGATCGAAGCCGGCATGCCGCTCCGTCAGATCATGGCAGAAATAGAACAGCTGCGCGGCAGGACAGGCATTCTGGTCAGTGTTCCGGACCTCGGTCCGATGGTCCGGTCAGGCCGGATCTCGGAAAAAGTCGGCGACCTGTTGATCCGGCTTGGATTCAGGCCGCTCGTCTCCATCACCCGAGAAGGCAAGGGCACGATCAAAGGCGTCGCCTTTTCCCCTGAAAAGAACCGCCGGCTGCTGCTCAAGTCCCTGCGGCAAAAAAAGCTGGACCAATATGTGATCGTGCATTCGGACGCGCCGGACCGTGCCGAAGCCTGCCGGCAGGAGCTGGTCCGGATGACTGGGAAAGAACCGCTCTACATCACACAGATTTCATCAGTCGTCACCTTGTTCGCGGGCAAGGGAAGCATCGCAGTCGCCTACATCGAACAGGACAGCGCCCCCGCCTCCTGATGACGGCACAATAACTGGAGAATGGATCATGGACTACGTGTACATCGGCATCGGCCTGTTCGTGTTTTTCGCCCTGACCTTTTTGATTGCCCAGTCACAAAAAAACAACGGCATCATTGACATCGTCTGGGGGCTGGGCTTTGTTTTTTCCGCGATCCTGTCTTATGTGATCGGCCAGCCGGAAGGACTGGTGCCCAAAGTCATGACGTTGCTGGTGACCATCTGGGGACTGCGGCTTTCCTTTTACCTGGCGAAGAGAAACCTCGGCAAACCGGAGGATTTCCGATACGCCGACATGCGGGCCAGATGGGATCCGAAGACCTTCCACCTGCGGATGTTTGTCCAGATCTACCTGCTCCAGCTGGTCCTGAATTACCTGATCAATCTGACCACCATCGTCACCAACCTGCAAGACCAGACCGGATGGCACGTGCTGTCAACGCTGGGGGTCATTGTCTGGATCATCGGTTTCCTGTTCGAGTCGATCGGCGACTCCCAGCTTCGGCGCTTCAAGACCATCCCGGCCAATAAAGGCCGGCTGATCACGACCGGATTGTGGCGTTACACTCGCCATCCCAACTACTTCGGCGAAGCCACCCAGTGGTGGGGACTTTACCTGCTGGCGGTCGGTGACGGACGTTTCCTGTTCCTGATCATCAGTCCCCTGCTGATCACGCTCTTTCTGCTTTATGTTTCGGGGGTGCCGATGCTGGAGAGGAAATACGCCGGCCGGCCGGACTGGGAGGCCTACAAGTCCAGGACGTCAAAATTCTTCCCATGGTTCGTGAAGAAAACCTGAGCGGCATGCCACGTTGATTGAATGATCGGGCGAAGATCATTTCTGCTTTTTGGTTTGTTCTGATGATTGATCCGACTGGATCAGGGGGCTTTCCGACCGGTTCAGGAGCCGTCTGATATTCGACCGGTGCGAGTAGATCACCAGGATGGAAAAGGCAAGCGCAAACGCTGATTCGACCCAGGGCTCCTGTTCGCGGGCCAGCCGCAGCAGCAATATGACGATCGGCAGCACGGCCGCATTGGTTACAGAGACCAGCGACATCGTCCTGGTCTTCGAAAACAGCAGGAGTGCAATCGCTGCCAGGATGCCAAACGCGACCGGGTCGACCATCAGGATGATGCCGACGGCCGGCAGGACGCCTTTGCCGCCCTTGAATCCAAACCAGACCGGATAGATGTGGCCGATCAGGACAAACAGCCCGGCCAGAAAGCCAGGATCAAATCCCGGAACAATATTGAAGAGAGTAAACAGGTGACGGGACAGCAGGACGGCTGCCACGGCTTTCAGCAAGTCGCCCGGCAAGGTCAGCAGGGCCGCCTTTTTTCCGAATACCCGGTACATGTTTGTCATACCGGCGTTCTGGCTGCCAAACCGGCGGATGTCCGCCTTTTTCAACCATCGTGAAACGATGACGGCGCTGTTGATACTGCCAAGCAGATAACCTGAGGCGGCTGTCAGGACGACCGGGATCCACCAGTCACGCATGAATGGCCACCTCGTCAGGCTTTTGGCGCGTTTTGATCGAACAGCTTCGTGATCGTCTGTTTGCCGACCAGTCCGTCGACCACCAGGCCCGCCTTGCGCTGGAACGACCGGACAGCCGTGTCGGTCATCGGACCGAAGATGCCGTCGGCTGAACCTTTCAGGTAAGTCAGTTCAATCAGTCGCAGCTGCACCTGACGCACATCATCACCCTTGCTGCCGACGCGAAGCACCGAAGTCAATGTCGGGGCAGTCAGTGTCGTCGGCGAAGTCGTCGATCGCGATGGCGCAGCCGGATCCGGTTCGGATGGGGTCGTAGTGGCTGGTTCCTGCGTGGAAACGGTTGAGTAGAACAATTGGGCCAACGTCCTGCTGCCGACAACGCCATCTGCGGATAGTCCGGCGCTCTGCTGATATCGCTTGACTGCCGAAAGGGTCATTGGCCCGAATACGCCGTCAGCCGTACCGGTGAGGTGCTTCAGCGCGATCAGCCGCTGCTGGATCCGCTTGACGGCATCTCCCTTGCTGCCGTACTTGTAAAGCGCCATCGAGCGGGGGGCCGTCGAGGCAGCCAGCCGCTGCTGGGTGGTCAGGTCAGCGACACCCGTCACGTTCAGGCCGGCTCGCTGCTGAAAAGCGCGGACGGATGCGACCGTCAGGCTGTCATAATTCTTGTCGGCCAGCGCCAGGTGATAACCCAATGCCACCAGCCTGGCTTCCAGGGATGCGACCGCGTCTGATTGACTGCCGGTTTTCAGTTCTGCCGGATCGGTCGGGGCCGGCGTGGGGGCCGGTGTTGGCGAAGGGGCAGGTGTCGGTGTCGGCGCAGGAGCCGGCGTGGGCGTGGGTGTCGGGGTGGCCGGCTGGCTGACATCGACCGCACGATAGAACAATTTGGCCAGGGTCATGCTGCCGACGATGCCATCGGCTGAAAGGCCGGCACTCTGCTGATATTTCTTCACCGCTGAAAGTGTCATCGAACCGAAGATGCCATCGGCCGAACCGCTGAGATGCTTGAGCGTAATCAGTCGCAGCTGGATCCGTTTGACGGCGTCTCCCCTGTTGCCGTACTTGTAGAGCATGGTCGACCGAGGTGCGTTCGACGCAGCCAGCCGCTGCTGGGTGGTCAGGTCAGCGACCCCGGTAACGGGCAGGCCGGCACGAGTCTGGAAGGCGCGGACAGACGAAACCGTCAGACTGTCATAATTATTGTCGGCCAGCGCCAGGTGATAGCCCAGTGCCACCAATCTTGCTTCGAGGGCAGTGACCGCATCTGACTGGACACCTGTTTTCAATTCTGTTGGCGCCGGTATGGGCGTGGGTGTCGGGGCCGTTGTCGGTGTGGGGGTCGGTGTGGCCGTGGGCGCCACGGTCGGTGCAGCGGTCGGTGCTGCCGTGGGTGCTGTGGTCGGCGCTGCCGTAGGCGCGGCGGTCGGTGCTGCCGTAGGTGCTAGCGTGGGCGCGACTGTCGGCGCTGCCGTGGGTGCTAGCGTGGGCGCGACTGTCGGCGCTGCCGTGGGTGCTGTGGTCGGCGCTACCGTAGGCGCCACAGTCGGTGCAGTCGTGGGCGCCACGGTGGGTGCAACGGTCGGCGCCACCGTGGGCGCGGCGGTAGGCTCAGGCGTCGGCGTCGGCGTCGGGACAGGCGGTAAAGCCGGTTCTTCCAGATTGGTGTCCAGCAAGGTCGTTCCAGGATAATAGAAGGACAGGATGTTCTGGTATTGACTGATCGCCGGATCCGGATCCTTGGCCCGCATTTCAGCACCGCGCTGGCTCAGGCCGACCCCGTGGCCGAAACGACGGTTCGCGAGCGCATAGGCATCGACTTTGGTGGCCGGGTCGGTCCCACGGGATACGACATAGACACGTAGTTGGTTGGCCGGATTGAACACCTGCCATTGGGGATAGGTCGTGCTCTTCAAATAAACCGGAATGACAAACTGGGTCTGGAAACTGAAGTCAACCCGGGAAAGTCCCTCAGGGGCAGCGGCATCTTCTTTTGAGGCTTTGACCATCACGGACATGAGGAGCCCGGTCCGGTCGATGCTGGGGCAGTTGGTCGCGTCATGCGCCGGGCCATCGGTCGATTCCGCATGATGTTTGCAGAATGGCGTGATACTTGTCGCGATCGCCTGCATGTCGAGGACAGATTTGATCATGATGCTTTCCGGAGTCAAGTCATAGCGTCCACCCTCCGGCAGTGAAGCGTTTTCTGCCGTCAAGGCCTTGATCGCCTGGGTCCTGATGAAGTCGACGAGGCGTGCGTTCATGTCATCCTGGGCATACCGGACATCGGTTGCGTCAGCAGGCTCTTCATCAGCAGCCGGCGGGCGGTCCTCGGGTTTGTCCTCGGTCGTGCCGACCGGGAAATAGACCGTCTGCGTCAGGCTCAGTGGATTTTTCAGATCATATTCATCGTCTCGGATCTTGTAGTATGGCAACGCCGCGTACCAGATGTTTTCGGTGCGTTCGGTCTGGCCGCCATTGCTGGCCGAATAGAACGCCTCGATGATTTTCCCGTCATAGGTCATGACCTCGCCGGCCGTCTCATCAACCGCCCGGATGGCGTTGAGCAGGGTTCCGTCATAACCTTTGTAGACCTGGTCGCCGGATGTGTCTCCAATGTCATAATTGAGGCTGCGCGCGGTTTCCAGGCGGGCGACGACATAGCCGCGGGCCGCGACAGCCTGGGCCTTGAGCGCTTCAAGCGGGAAGCTGTTGCTCATTTCATAAGGGACGACACCATAGAGATATTTTTCAAGATAGACATGGTTGATCACGTCCACATAGACATCATTGGCAAAGAACTTCATGCTTCCCAGGAATTTCCTTGACACACCGACCGTCATCGTGGTCAGGTTCACGGCAGACGGGTCCGGATTCTGGTTTTCCGTGATCATGAGACTTGTCAGGCTCTCGTAGACCTTGCTGCCTGCGCTGTTGAGCAGGACCAGGCGCTTGTTGAGGTTGCGAACCGTGTACTTGCCTGGCGGCAGGGCGCCAGCCGGCGTGCTGAATGTCCCGCTGAGTGAAAAACTGACTTCCGGAACCTGGCCGACGGACAGTTTCACACGGACGACCGAAGCCGGCGCGTCCGAGGCAGGGTTGGGCAAGGCCAGTGCGAATCGCCGGTCCTGCCGGTCGACGACCACGATGGTCGTGACCAGGATCGCGAAGCACAGAAGCAGCAGCAAAGTATCACGAAGTCTTTTTTTCATGCGGTCCATCCAATCCGGTAAACATAGTTACACTATTTATATCACGGCTCGTCTCCCGGCCGGGATGTATCATCAAACTGTAATCAAATCCTCATGAAAAAGAAAAACTGCCATCCGGTTCTATCCTAATCACCGGATAGGCGAAGACCGGCTCGGATCGCATCATGACCCTGCCGGCCTTCAGGCTTCATCTTTCACGCGGCGTGCCGCATCGCGTGCAGAAATTCATGTCCTTCCCCAGGGTGGCGCCGCATTGTCGACAGACATCCTTCTTCTTACGCTTGACCAGCAAGAGGAAAAGGATGATAGCCACCAGCAGCAGGCCAATGATCAGCAGAAGCGTTCCGGTGCCGGCGAATCCATCGTCATCAGTCACGCGATCCGGTCGGCCGGTTCCGCCGCCCGACAAGGTCGTTGCTGCCGGGTTTGTCGTGCGTGGAGCGGTCGATGCCGCCACCCCGCCCACCAGTGAAAGCTCATGCCATTCGTTTTCTCCCGCCAGATCGATCGGAATCTGGTCGATCGGGTACTCCTCGCCCTTGTAGATCGCTTTGGCCAGCATGTCCTTGCCGTTTTCCGGATCAATGATCACCAGTTTGACTGATTCATTCGTCAAAGTCGGAAAGGTGAATCGTCCCAATGCATCTGTTGTCGTTTTCAGCGTTGTGTCGCGAATCTGGATGCTCGCTCCTGAAATGGGTTGGTCTTTCTCATTGACAAGCGTGCCGGTCAGGACATTGGATTTGTCTTTGGCCGAAACAGGTGGCGAATCCTTGGAAACATAAACCCGGTGAACGACATCCTGCTCGACCAGGTTCTGGCTGATCACGCTGCCGATGGTCCGACCGGATTCATAACCATCGGCAAAGACATACACCCGATATGAAAAACTGCTGACATGGATCGCGTATCCCGTACCGCCCTCGACCTTGTCGAAGATGGTGGTGCTGATGTAGTTCGTGCCTGACGAGGTCGCCTGTGAGCCATCGCGATAGGTCGTCACAGAATCGTAGCCCACTTGATGCCGAATCCCGAAGTTCGGTTCAAAGCCGCCGAAATCATCGAAATGACGTTCCGCGACATAACGGACAAAGAGGTCCCGGTTCTCATCCAGATACGTCTTCAGCTCACCGAATGCCAGGACCTGCCGTCCGCTGTCAATCAGCGGCCGGTACTGGGGCGCGTCCGGCACACGGACACGGACACGGTCGCTGTAGGCCACGAACCCGTCCGCGAAGAGATAGCGCAGCACTTCATTGTATTTCTGGCTGGCGACTGAACGGATGATCTCTTTCAGTTCACTCAGCATCAGGTTCGTCCGCCCGCCGATCCGGTCGACAATGGCCTGGAATGTTTCAGGGTCTGACGTCTGGATGTAGTTTTTCTGTCCGTGTTTGACTGATAACTCCGGATCCGCGTCGTCGATATAGGCCAATAGGACACTGAGGCTGTCGGCAAACGGTTTCGTGCCGGGCGTGACCACTTTTGTGCTGTAAAAATACGTTTCCTCGAAGACCAGTTCCCCGTTTCTGTCCGTCTGACCGACATCAAACAGAAGAAACGGATTGGCAATCTGCTCCTTGCTTCCGTCCACGTTGACCACGGACCGGTTGGACGAAAAGGAAAGAAAGCATTCCGCCTTCTCCACCGGTTTGCCGGTCGTGGCATCGATCACCTGGATTTTCACCGATCCGGTCGGCTCTTCCTTCAGGAATATGGAATCATTCTGTGCCAGGTCTTGTCTGACAGAATCCGTGATGCCTTCGTCCCCGATCAGGATGAATCGGTACTTTTCAGCTTCCGCGGTTTTCCTGATCGCGTCGATCCGGTCGTTTGTCTCTTGCGCGGCAACACCAGACCACGGCATCATCACCAGCATCCCAATGATCATCAAAGCCAGCCATCGTTTCATCGTCATAGGAAATTTTTCTCCAGTCTTTCGGTCATACGCAGGCAGTCCATCTAACCAGTTATGTGTCGACTCAGCCTGCAATGGTTTTACCAGTCCAGCCGGAAAAACGCAATCAGTCATGCAGGATCACGGGTCTTGGCCGATGCTGACAAAAAGACGACCGGTTGGTATCCGGTCGTCCGTCCGTCATCTATCTTGTGGTGAAGACAATCATGGTGCCGGATTTTCCATGATCCCGACAAACAGCGGGATACCCGTCTTGAGATCCATGACGCCATGGACGTAGGGACGGTCAAAGGTCATGGTCAGATCCGCTTTTTCGATGGCTGTCTTGCCAATCACGACCACGGTGGCCGCAGCGGCCTCTGTGCCCTTCTCGTCGACCCGCATGAAGGTCTTGTGCTTGACATCCATGATGAACAGCCCCTGCTCACGTTCCTCGCTCAGCAAGGAAAAATCGGCGAGGCCGGCATCAAACGCAATACCCATGCCCAACGCCTTCAACTCCTCGACCAGGCTGTCTTCATATCCGGTCTTGATCTTAGGCAGGAACAGGTCGACCGTTTTCTCAGGAGCCTGTCGCACCAGGTCCGACAGGTCGTCAAACAATCCGTTCCGATCAGTCGTGGCCAGCCATTCACGCGGCGATACGCCCTCCTCGTTCAGGAACGCGAAATAGGCCAGTTCCGGATCGACATAGGGCAGGACCACACCGTGGATCCCTGCGCCCTCGAACGCGCCCATCTTCCCGACCCGGTGCATGAATTCGGCGGACACATCTCCCGTTGGTGCCTTGAAATCCATTTGTCGATTCAGATTCTTGTCAAATGGGGTCTGCCAGTCCGAAACAAAATAGAGTGTGTTGATCAGCATCATGACGGTTTGGGGATCGATCCGCTTGATCATCTCGTCAATCAAGCCGTGGGTTTCCTGCTCGATCCAGTCGTTGATCGCGTCCTTCGCGCCGGGATCCATGAAATCTGTTTTGAACGCGCCGGCCTTGAAATGATCGGCGTTGGTCTGCAAAAAGGTCTTGTCAGCCTTGAAATTGCGGTCAAACCAGATCGAATTCGCGATCGACAGCGTGGTTTTGTCAGCGCTTCTGGCCAGCAATGCGATCAGGTCGTGGCTGAGCCTGTTCAGGTCGTCAACCGTGACGCCCTGGCTGGCGAGTGTGTCCAGCATCGCTTCTCGGGTCTTCCCTTCCGCTCCGTTCACGGTCATTGTCAGGGCCAGGAACACGGACAGAGGGGATATGAGGACATTCCCTTCATTCGTCAACGACTCCTGCAGCAACCCGGCCATGAATCGGTTGAGCGAGCGCAGTTGTTCTGTGGACGGAACGCCCGGAGTCACGGACCAGGCAGCCGAGGATAGGCTGGCCATCAGATTGACAGCGTTCAGGGTGCTGGTCTGGGATGTTTCGCTGGTATTGGACGGCGCAACAGTCGTGGGCTGTGTCGTGGTCACAGCCGCGCAACCCCCGACCAGCAGCGAGAGACAGATGACAATGGATATCAGGATTCTGCTTTTCCTGGTCACGAGGATCACCTCCCGTTTCATACTGGTTAGACGATTCCGGGCGGCGAAAGTTCGATCAGTTCGGTCGATTTTGTTCCGACTCGAGCATGAATTCAATACCGGCCCGGATGAACCGTTGAATCTCGCGCTTGCGTCTGATCGGCCCCCTGCTTTCAAAAAACATCAGGTGCAAAGCCTCCCACATGAACACCCAGCCGCCGATCAGCAACCCTTCGAGAAATGCCTGCGACCAGATGGTCTCATCCAGCGGTTTCTTCAAAAGGACCTGGACCAGGATCAGGCCAAATGAAATAAAGACCAGGATCAGGGCTTGTTCGAAGTTTTTTCTGATGCCCTTTTGTTCGACACGCTCGAGAAAACGGTAATAGTTGAGATAACTGGCGCGAATCTGCCGTTCTGCTTCTTCGTCCCGGTTTTGTTCCTTGATCCAGAACACGATCTTCATCTTTTTCCGGATCGGGATGTCCGCTGAGCACAGGTCAAGGAAGTTCGCGAGTTCCGGATGCATGTCCCGTTTCCTGAAGACCGCATTGTCCCATTCGTGAAAAAAATCAAGATAATCGTCCAGCGCGACATCGATGATGATGTGGCCGGTCTTGGTGTCCTGCCGATAATTGCTTTCCTGATAGCTGTTCCGGTTCCTTTTCATCTGACTGCCTGCCTTGAGGAATATCCCTCTGTCATCCGGCCGGATCAAACCGCGATGATCAGCAGAGCCTTATCGTCTGGCGATGCCCCAGACGATGATCCCGATCAGGATCGCGACGATCACCCACGAAAGCGGATGGCTCAGATTCAGTGTCCAGCCGAAGCTGCGCGCTTTCGGTACAAAAATGTTGCTGTCCTCCGGATTGAAATAGAAACCGTCACCATGTTTGAGACGGAATTCAGTCACTTCCTGGCGGGTCCATTTGCGTCTGGCCATTTGATCGCTCCTCCAATGGATATATCAATGTTCATGTGACGATCCATGATATCTGGATGATCTTTCGGAAATTTTCACGACCGGCTTCGTGGCGGACAATGCCAGCATGGCGGCCTTCTGCAAGACCAGCCAGGCTTTGCGACCGGTCACCGCATAGGGCTTCACCGCCACCTGGACAATCTGGATCGTCTGCAGCGCCATCAGAAAGCTCTTTCGGTCCTCATGAACAGCACTCAGGTCGACTGCCAAGTCGGTTTTCGCCAGAAGTTCCTCCGGGTCCATCATGATCCAATTCCTCACTGCCTGTCAAATAATGAAGCGCAACCGGACAGTGGCGTTGCCCTCTGTTCATTTGTATAAACAGGGCAAGTGCAATACACTTGTCTTGTGCATTATGACATATAAAATATGACGTGACAATATCCATCATATGCCAAGAATATGCTATGATAAGACCATTATTTGATTATTTTCATGGCCAATCGTCAGCAACCGGACACGTCACCGAAAGGAGCCGGGAGTTTGACACTTGCATAGAATAGACGAATAGAGAAACTTCCCGAAGAACCCGCAGCTGCGGGCTTTTTTATGTCCGGTCTTGGCAAGTGTAACACAATTGCAATGGCGTAATGTCTCGTAATGTGTTATACTTTAGGCAAAGGCAGGTGTTGGATATGCGGTTGAACACAGTGAAGTCTCCGAATGCGACGTCGTATTATGTGATCAAGGATGTGGCGAAAAACGGCAAGCGCTCGACCCAGGTCGTCGAGAAACTCGGTACGCGCGCGGATCTGCTGGCCAGGTGCGGTGATCGGGATCCGCTGGAATGGGCAAAAGCCTACATTGAAGACCTGAATCGCCGGGAAAAGGAAGGTCAGTTCGACTATATCGCGAAGTATTCCAGTGCCAAACAACTCGAAAAGGGCCAGCAACGGGAGTTCAAAGGCGGGTATCTGTTTTTGCAGTCCCTGTATCACCAGCTCGGGCTGCCCAGGATCTGCCGGGAGATCGGGAAAAACACCAAAATCACCTATCCCCTGAGCGATGTGCTCAATACGCTGGTCACGACCAGAATCCTGGAGCCCGCCTCGAAACGCTCCTCCCTGGCCAGCGCCCAAGACTATCTGGAAAAGCCGGCGTTTGCGCTGCACCAGATTTATCGTTCCCTGGAAGTGCTGGCCAGGAACAGCGACTATCTTCAGGCCGAGTTATACAGGAACAGCAAGCAGCTGGCCAGGCGCAATGACAAGATTCTCTATTATGACTGCACCAACTACTATTTTGAAATCGAAGCCGAGGAAGGGCTGAAAGAATACGGCCACGGCAAGGAGCATCGCCCCAATCCCATTGTCCAGATGGGCCTGTTCATGGACGCGGACGGGTTGCCTCTGGCTTTCCGGCTGTTCAGCGGCAGCGAAAATGAACAGCCGTCGCTGCGGCCCTTGGAAGAAACGATCCTGCGCGATTTCAACCTGTCCCGGTTCATTGTCTGCACTGATGCCGGCTTGGCGTCCCGGGAGAACCGGATGTTCAATAATGAGGGTGAACGGGCCTATATTGTCATCCAATCGCTGAAGACGCTGAAAAAGCATCTGCAGGACTGGGCATTGGATTCAAAGGATTGGCAATTGAAGCATTCAGACGAGCGCTATGACCTGAGCAAGGTCGATCTCTACGCCGATTCCCAGCGGGATCTGGTGTACTACAAGAGTCGCTGGATCAAGGAAAACGGGCTGGAACAACAGCTGATCGTCACCTTCTCGGCCAAATACCAGCTTTACCAGCAAGGCATCCGGGAGCAGCAGATCGAGCGCGCCCAGAAGAAGGTGGCCCAGCCGTCCAGCCTGGAGCGGAAGAAGGCCAACGACCCCAGCCGTTTTGTCAAACGCTTGGCCGTCACCCCGGATGGCGAGGTGGCCCAGAAGGATATCTACTATCTGGATGAGGGGGCCATTGCCAAGGAAGCACGGTTTGACGGGTTTTATGGGGTCTGCACCAATCTGGAGGACGACCCGCTGAGCATCCTGGCGGTGAATCGGGGTCGCTGGGAAATCGAGGCGTGTTTCCGCATTATGAAAAGCGAGCTCAAGTCGAGGCCGGTTTACCTGAAGCGGGATGATCGGATTCAGGCGCATTTCCTGACCTGCTTTATCGCGCTTCTGGTTTACCGTATCCTGACGAAGAAAATCCGTTTGCGACTGCCCGGTGAAAGTCCAAGCGGGGAGTCCATCGTCAACACGCTGGGCAAAATGAACTTTCTGGAGAAGGTGGGCGAAGGCTATATTCCTACCTATACCCGGACAGACCTGACGGATGCCCTGCATGATGAGTTTGGATTCCGAACCGACTTAGAGTTTGTGCCTAAAAAGACCATGCGAAAAATCGTCAGAATGACGAAGGCTGAAAAATAGACATTACGCAATTCACCAGCAATTGAAAGGAGCCGCGAATGCCTGTGCAGCAGGCATCTGCGGCTTTATTCACTTTCTAAAGTGTCAAACGGCGGATTATGACATATAAAATATGACGTGACAATATCCATCATATGCCAAGAATATGCTATGATAAGACCATTATTTGATTATTTTCATGGCCAATCGTCAGCAACCGGACACGTCACCGAAAGGAGCCTTTTTCAAGATGGTTTCCACCCAAGCCTTGTTCAGCATGTCCATCACACTCATCGTCAGTCTCGTCCTTCCGGTCCTGATCCTGCTGTTCTTGATGAAGGGCCGCAAAGGGGTATTTGGCGTCTGGGTGGCCGGCGCGCTCGGCTTCATCGTCCCGCAGCTGCTGATCCGGATCCCGGTTCTGCAATTCCTGGGACAGACCGCCGGTTACCAGGCATTCGCCCTGTCACGGCCGGTTGCGCTTGCTTTCCTGCTGGCGATCACGGCCGGGCTTTTTGAAACAGCCGGCCGGTTGGCAGTCTTGAAAGGCGCGCTTGCCAATCGGCTTTCCTATCGAACCGGCCTGGCCGCCGGAGCCGGGCATGGTGGCATCGAGGCCATGGCGCTCATTGGCCTCACCTATGTCAACAACCTGGTCATCAGCATCATGATCAACCAGGGTCGTATCTCGCAGCTCATTCCGGACGATCCGGCCATGGCGCAGCATGTCACGCAGCTGCTGGTGCAGACACCGCCGTCCACCTTTCTGATGGCCGGTGTCGAACGGATCCTGACAATGGTGTTCCACATCGCCCTGTCTGTCCTGCTCGCCTGGTTTATCCTGAGAAAACACAGTGTGGTGGGCTTCCTGGTCGTGACCGGCATGCATTTTGCCGTCGATTTCCTGGCAGTGACACTGAGCCAGAACGGTGTGTCGATGTGGACGATCGAGGGCATTTTGCTGGTGATCGCCCTTGGCAGTCTATTGTTGATTGTGAAAATGAAGCCCCGATTCCAAAATGATCAGGAAATTCCCGTCGATCCCGGAGAGCAGGCGGTCCAAGACGGGTTCTGACTGAAATCCATCCGGACGGATGAATCAATGGAGGTATGACACATGATCCTGACAACGACCGAAACCATCAGTGGCAAGGAACTCGATACCATCGGCCTGGTCAAGGGAAGCACGATCCAGTCCAAGAACATCGGACGCGACATAATGTCGGGCTTGAAGACCCTGGTCGGCGGCGAACTCATCTCCTATACCCAGATGATGAACGAAGCCCGCGCGCTGGCAACCAGGCGCATGGTCGAAGAAGCGGAGCAACTCGGCGCGGACGCGGTCGTCTGTGTCCGTTACGCATCCTCCGCTGTCATGGCCGGTGCAGCCGAAGTCATGGCCTACGGAACCGCCGTCAAGTTCAAATAAGCGAAAAGAAATGCGAAAAATCCGGCGATCGTCAAGGAGATGCCGTTGAAGCTCAGTTCCGGAAGCCGGAAGCGGGTCAACAGACGGCTTTTCTTGATGACCGTCCGGTAAAGGGCCACGCCGACCACCAGGGTAGCCAGGTAATAAACTGATTTCTGAAGATAGGACGCGGGCTCGATCACCAGCTCCACATCGAACAGAATCCGGATGATCGCGGATCCCAGGCTGCCACCGAGCAGACAGATCAGGCCCATCACCAGAACGACGCCCTGTGACCACCGGTCAGGCGCTTTGTTCGCGTGTGGAGTTGGAGCGGTCGATCGACCACCGAGGATGCCGGCATATTTGACAAAAGACACGATCGTCCCGAGGTTGATCAGCATCAATAAATAATTCAGGACCGTCCCTTCCGTGCCGTACGCAATCCAGTACTTGGAAATGCTGCCATTGAAGAAAGGCGCGCCCGTGATGCCCAGGATGGCCATGAGGATCGCGGTCGCCACGACTGGCATTTCCCGGAACACACCCCTGACCTGGTAAATCTGACGGGTCTGGTAGCGCTCAATGACCAGCCCGGCGGTCAGGAACAGGGTTGATTTGAACAGGGCATGGTTGATGATGTGATACACGGCACCAATCCTGGCCTCCGGGCTTCCCATGCAAAATCCGGTGAGGATCAGGCCGATCTGGGACACCGTATGATAAGCCAGGATCAGTTTCATGTCCTTTTGGACGATGGCCAGCAAGAAGCCGACGATGGCCGTGACCAGGCCGAGAACCAGGAAAAGGCGGGTCGTGTCGATGACAGGGCTGAATAGCATCTGCAGTCGAAACAGCAGGTAGACACCCGTTTTCACATAAATGCCGGAAAGAATGGCTGACACCTCCGAATGGGCACTTGGCGTGGCATGCGCTTTGGGCAGCCAGCTGAACAGGGGCATCAGGGCGGCCTTGAGGCTAGCCGCTGTCATCATGAACGCGTAAGGCAGGATGAATGGTTTCGCCGACACTGAACGGGACAACACACTTTCCAGGACACTGATGTCGATGGTGCCGGCGGTCTTGTAAAGCATGCCGGCACCAAATAGATAGAAGGACATGGCAACCGCGTTGGTCAGCAGATAGATCAGGCCATCATACGCTGACTTGCTGTCCCTTTTCAGCATGATGAGAATGCTGATCGCGACCGTGGACACTTCCAGCAGGACAAACGTGGTGAACAGGTCATTGGACAGGAAAATGCCGTTGACCAGACCTTGCACCGACAGGGTCATGAACAGGAACAGTCCATTGACGTAGGATTTTTTCAAGCCGTAGAGGTTCAGGAACAGGAAAATGATCGTGCTGACCAGCACGAGATCGATCGCGACCAGGTCGGCTCGCAAGGCAATGCCGATGCCTTGCGGCCAGCCACCGACCCACTGGATGATGGTGTCATGGCTTCGGATGGCGAGGAACAGCGATCCCTCGTAGACCAGCAAAGCAATCTGCATGAAAAACGAAATGGCGCGGGCTGCTTTTACGGGTAACAGCATCGCCAGGGCCGCTGTCAGGATCGGCATCAGGATGAGCCAGTGCAGGCCGTTCATTCGGAAAGCCTCTTGTTTCTTGCCTTCAGCCAGTTGGTCGTTCCCATCCGGTGATGCAGGTGGATGTACAAAGTCAGCGCAGCAGCCGTGACGCCGATCCCGATCACAATATCCGTGATCATGAGGGCTTGCGGCAGCGGGTCCGCGATAATCTGCCCTGAAAGTGACTCCCCGATCGGCAGAGTGCTTTCCGGAACAAAGTCCGCCGACAGGTAATAGAGGATCGCTGCCGCCTGCATGATCCCGAGCGACAGGATCGACTTGATCATGTTGCGTCTGGCTGCCAGCCCATAGACGCCGATGAAGAACAACAGGATGCTGACGATGTCGCCGCGAATATACTCCATCAGAGGCCTCCTTCGAAAAAAACGAACCGATAGAAGATGATCGTGAGGCCCGCGCCCACTTTCAGCCCGATCAGGCTGTTCATCAGGATGAGGTATGAGGGGTTCGCGGACACGGGCAGGTTGCCCGGCCACGAAAGGAGCAGCAGGGCCGGAATCAGCAGGATGATGATGAAAAGGATTTTTTCCAGTTTCTGGAGATTGATGACCCGGATATCCTGCAGGGGCTGGATCAGGTATCGACTGATGACGACCGTCGCGAGGATCGCCCCTCCCTGGAATCCGCCGCCCGGGGTGACATGGCCATTGAGAATGACCGCGAAGGCAAACAACAGCATGAACGGATGAAGCATGCCGATCATCTGGTTCTCAATCAAATCAGTCTTCATCCTGTTCACGCCTCCATGACAACGCCGCGACCGCCGCGACACAGACCAGCAGCATCATCGTCTCAAGCAGGCTGTCAAAAACCCGGTAATTCAGATAAATGCCCGCGACGATGTTCTCGGCGCCGGTGTCGTCGATGTGATTCTGCTGATAGTAGGCGCTCGGGACTGACTCTGTCGGCTGATGCGCGTCGAGATAGAAGATGATCACACAGATTGCCAGCACCATCAGGGTCAATCCCTTGATCCATCTATGCATCGCAACTGCCCCCCCTTTCACAGCGGACAATCCGGACGCGATCCACACCCAGCTTGTTTTCTTGAGCGAGCCGATCGATCGCGTCCAACCGGTAATCAGTCTGTTTCCCATATAGCGTGAGCTGATGATCGGCCTGACATAACAGCAGGTCAAAATACTGCTGTTCCAGAAGCAGCTCAAGTGGCTCGTCGGACCGGATGAGCTTGAGCGCGATTTTTTCCCGGCCGAAATGAGCGCTCAAAGCCTGGACCAGAAGGGAAGCTTCGCCAACCAGGCCGTTGTTGCCTGTGTCATCCTCCGGACTGAAACAGTCCCCTCCCAGAAGGCAGACGGTTATCCGTTCCTGCTTGCGAAGCGCGACCAGATACAGGACCGTCGCGAGGGCGCTGCCGATGATCGCCTCGGCGATCGCCACATCCGGAGCCTTGTATTGCAGGAAGATCAGCGACATGATCAGTGAGAAAACAGCGGAATAAATGATCGCCCGCCGGAAATTGACGGCCTGGACGGTCATGATCGCGAAAACGAGCAAGCCGATCAGCATCCCCTTCTCCAGCATCAGTCATCCGCCTTTCGCGCATCAGGCTGCGGCCGGACGCCGCTCCGGTGTGCGGATCGCGTGATCGCCATGGTGGTGAGTGGGTTGGTGAGCAGGACGAACAGACTGATCAGCCCCACTTTCAAACTGAAAAAACTGAATCCGTGACGGATCACAATCCCGGTCATCATGACAAGAAACCCGATGATCTCGACCTTGGCCGTAATCAGGATGCGGGCATAGAAATGCCGGAAACGGAACACACCCAGGACGCCGAGAGCCATGAACAGCAAAGCCACTGCAATCAACGCGTCTGAAAGGAGTCCGGAGATCATGGGTCCTCCCTCCTCTCGAAAAAGCGGGCGATCAGGACCGTGCCGATAAAGCCCAGGACTGCGTAGACAAGGGCGACATCGAGCAGGTAAGACTGGTTCAGCCCACTGGCCAGCAGGACGATGGCCACCAGGATCTTCGAGGCAATCATGTTCAGTCCAAGCAACCGATCCCAGATGGTCGGACCAATCAGAACCCGCAAGGCCACCACCGCGATCATCACGACCAGGGCCGCCAGGGCAACAGTCACAATATTCATGATCGTTCCTCCATCAGGATCGACTCGATGGATAGCGGTTTCCAATCATCCGATGGTGACGCAGTGTCAGACGGGCTGTCCTTGAATCGCAGGATCAGAAGGGTGCTGTCCTTCAGTCCGACAGTCACCGTTCCAGGCGTCAATGTGACAGCTGTGGCCAGCAGCGCAAGCGGCAGGTCCTGATCCAGGCCGGATTTGAACTCATCGATCGTCACCGTGTCCTGGCCGTTGAGTATGCGCCGGATGGCTTTGAACCCTGAATGGAACACCTGTCCGATCACTACAAGGACATACTTGACAAATGTCCGGATCCGGATCCTGTAAAATCCGGCATAATCGCCACGCAGCAAAAACGTATTGGTGATCAGCAGGGTGATGATGGACAAGACAAGGCCCATCACAAGTGTTGTCCAGTGTATGGATTCATTCAGGACAATCCACACAGCCAGGAAAACCAGGATGGTCCTCAGATTTGAAATCCCTTTTCTCAATGACTCACCCCCATCGTCGCGTCCTGTTTGATCAAATGGGGAAATCAGCCGATCCCTTCGTACCCGAGCTTTGTCAGCTGCTCCACGATATGGCCACGTCCGGCCACCCGGGTGGCGCCAAGCTCGATGAAGGCGAGCTGGTCCTCGAGGCTGGCGACACTGCCGGTCGCCTTGATCTGGCAACGGCCGGCTGCCGCTTCCACCAGCAGGGCGATGTCATGCATCGTTGCCCGGCCCGGGCCAAAACCCGTGCTGGTCTTGACAAACGCGGCTCCGCCGGCAATGGCGATTTCCACGATGCGGCGCTTCTGCTCGTCGTTCAGGTAACCGATCTCGATGATCGCCTTGACTTTGACATCGTATTCCTGCGCGACCGCCACCACCGACTGGATATCCTGCCTGACATAGTCCTCGTCACCATCCAGAAAACGGGCTACATTGACGACCATGTCGATCTCTCGCGCGCCGTCGATCAACGCCTGGCGGGCTTCGGCCGTCTTGGCGACCGTGGTCGTCGCCCCGTGCGGGAAACCGATCGGCGCCTGCACCGGAATGCCGCTGCCTATCATGTGCCGCACAGCCAGGCTGATCCACGTGGGATAACAGACCATGGCCGAGAACCCGAATCGGCGGACCGTCTCGCAGGCTTTGATGACATCTTTGGCTGTGCAGTTGGGGTTGAGTGCTTCCGTGTAATCGATCATCGAGCAGATTTTCAGGATGGCATCCCGGTCTTCCGGGTATTTCAGTAAACGGATCATGATCAGCACCTCGCAATCTGTCTTCAGACATGTCCATTATAGAGTAAAACAGCATGCCGGCAAAACGATCCGACGTGTCTTTTTTTGCTGTTCTTCGTATAATGATGGTATCGGGGCCTTTCCCTGACTGAAAGGCGGTATGACATGCTGATCTGTTGCTCCATCACAAATTCATCGATCCTTCTGGGGGTTTTCGAAGAAGACCGTCTGGTTTTCCAGTCGAGGCTCACCGCCATCCGGGAGCGGACAGCGGATGAATATGCCTTCCTGCTTGACGGTGCGTTCCGGATGCACCGGACAGACCCGGCCCTCGTCACCGGCGCGATCATCGCTTCTGTTGTGCGGCCATTGACCGCGGTCCTGGCCGACGCCATCCACTCCCAATTCGGTATCACGCCACTCGTGGTGGGTCCCGGTGTCAAAACCGGACTGAACATCAAGACCGACATCCCGTCCCAGGTCGGTGCCGATATCGTGGTGAACGTGGTTGCCGCGCTCTCCCTGGTCCCGGGTCCGCTGGTCGTCGTCGATGTTGGCACTGCCACCACGCTTACTGGCGTCAACGGCCAGGGAGAACTGTGCGGTGTCATGATCTGCCCCGGCGTTCAGACTTCACTCGACGCCCTGTCGGCCCGGGCGGCTGAACTGCCTTCCATGTCGCTGGACACGCCCAGAGCCCTCCTCGGCAAAAACACCCACGACGCCCTCACCAGCGGCTTTATCCATGGTCAGGCGGCCATGGTCAAGGGACTGCTTGACCAGATCGCGACTGAATGGGATACTATGGACTTGTCAGTCATTGCGACAGGCGATCTGGCGGACAGGATCCTTCCTTTCTGCGAAGGGAAGCACCGGATCCGTCATGAGCCCGACCTGTCCTTGATCGGTCTGAAACTGATCCAGCGCCTGAACACCCGGCGCGGATCCGCAAACCCCAGGCGTGGCACTCACGAATCGTGAGGCGACAGCAAAAAGGAGCGAACCGATGAAAAACGAAAAATCCCGTGCCCGTACGCTGTGGATGGTACAAACGGCCATACTGTCAGCCATCATCATCCTCATGTCCTTCACCCCGCTCGGTTATCTGAAAGCCGGAGTCATTGAAATCACGTTCATCATGATCCCGGTCGCTGTCGGTGCCATTCTCATGGGTCCCGCGACCGGCGCGCTGCTCGGTGGCGTCTTCGGCATCACGAGCTTCCTGCAAGCCGTATTCGGCTTCAGCCCGTTCGGTGTGGCACTATTGCAGATCAATCCTTTCTACACCTTCATCCTGACCATGATTCCCCGCATCCTCATGGGCTGGCTGGTCGGACTGATTTTCCGGGCCCTGCACAGGATCGACCGGACCAAGATCGTCTCGTTCGCGGTCGCCTCCCTGTGCGGTGCGCTGATCAACACCGTCCTTTTTGTCGGCGGACTGTTCCTGCTGTTCGGCAACACCGACTACATCCGCAGTTTCGGTCCGACCGTCCCGACCATCATTGCCCTTCTGGTGAGCGTCAATGCGGCCCTTGAGGCTGCCATCAGCCTGGTCGTCGGCACCGCGGTCACAAAAGCCCTGTTCAAGGTAGTGCATTGACAGTGGATCGCTCGTACGGGACAGAAAGCCATCTGCCCAATAGCAGTCATGGATAATCTGCGGTACAGCCTGAACGCCGTCCTGCCATTGCTGATGCTCATCGCGGCCGGACAGGTTTTTGTCCGGCTCAACATTGCCAGTTCCCGCTTTTTCCAGGAAGCGAACCGGTTTGTCTTCAAGGTTTCCATGCCACTTCTGCTGTGCCGCAATATCTACAGGACTGACTTTTCGGCCGTCCTGGATCCGCCCCTGATCCTGTTCGGCCTGGGCAGTGTGGTCCTGGTCGCGATGGTCAGCTCCCTCATCACGCCATTTTTTGTCAAGGACAGGGCATCGACCGGCACGATTGTCCAGGCGCTTTTCCGGGGAAACTTCTCCTTGTTCGGGCTGCCGCTCGCGATCAATCTGTTTGGTCAGGAAGGCGCGGCACCGACCACCATGATGATCGCCTTCACCGTCCCGGTCTTCGCGATCCTGGCTGTCGTCTTCCTGTCGATCCACTCGCCGCAGCGCGAACAGGCTCCGGGCGGGCTTATCAAACGGGTGCTCCCGGTCCTTTGGGATATCGTGAAAAACCCATTGATCCTGGGCAGCTTCGCGGGGCTGATCATCAATATTCTGCCCACGACCCTCCCTGGGTTCGTCGACAAGGCGATTGCCGATATCGGCGCGCTGGCTGTGCCGCTCTCCCTGATTGTCCTGGGGTCCCAGTTCGACTTCAGCCAGCTCAAGGGGCGTATCAAATTGGCCAGCACGGTCGCCGTCATCCGGCTGACCCTGGTGCCGCTCGCCATGGTGTCGCTCGCGGTGCTGGCTGGCTTCAGAGACGTTCGGCTGGGGACCATCTATGTGCTTTTCGCCTCGCCCACTTCAGTGGCCAGCTATGTCATGGCACGCGACATGAACAGCGACCACGTCCTGGCCGGCCAGATCATCATTCTGACCGCCCTGTTGTGCGGGCTGACGCTGTTTGGCGGGATCTACATCCTGAAGACCCTGACGCTCATCTGAGGGAATCGGCGTTCCGTTTGATCTTGCGGGTGGTCGTCTTCTCGAATTCCGTCTCTCGGATCGTCACATGCGCGATGCGCTTGAATTTGGCCAGATGCCGGTTCACACGGTCCACATCCGCTTTAAGCATGGCCAGCGCTTTTTCCGCCCCGCCGACCTCGTTCGTGAATTCGGGATCCAGATAGGCGTTGGCCACGATGGACTGTTCCAGTCCCTGCCGGTCTTTTCGGGAATAGACCACGACTTCCTTGACATACGGAATCTGTCCGATCAGGATCTCTTCAATTTCCTCCGGAAAGACATTCTTGCCGTTCGATCCGATGATCAGGTTCTTGGCCCGCCCGGTGATATACACGTGGCCTTTCCGGCCCAGATAGCCCAGATCCCCTGTCTTGAACCAGCCATCCTCTGTAAAGGTGGCAGCGGTCGATGCCGGATCCTTGTAATACCCACGCATTACATGATCGCCCTTGACCTGGATTTCCCCGATGCCGTCCCCGTCCGGGTCGCCGATCCGGACCCTGCAATCCGGCGCGACCATACCGACGCTGCCCGGCACATCGGAAAGCGGGCAGTTGCTGGAAACCAGCGGTGAACATTCGGTGATGCCATAGCCGTTGTATATGTGGATGCCGAAATCGGCAAATCCCTTGACCAGCTTCGGGTCAAGCGGGGCACCGCCACAGAATACGAGTTTCAGACGCCCGCCCAGTCCATCCACGATCGGACCGAACAGTCTGTCCCGCAGATCGATGCCGATCGTTCGGGCCGCCTTGCTGATCAACAGCCCCATTTTCAGGCGCCCGGCCTGACCGGCTTTCTGTGCTTCCTTCCAGATGTTCTTATACAGATGCTCGACCAGCATGGGCACCATCATGCTCATATCCGGCCTGAAGATGCCCAGGTTTTCCTTGACATGCTTGATGCCGTCATTGAAGCAGACGGTGTTGCCGGCACAAATGTTGCCCAGGATGAACAGGTTCATCTCCACGGTATGGTTGATCGGCAGGATGGAAAAATACGTCCCCTCCGGCTTGAACATCGAAAGGGCGGAATGTATGACCGTCGTGATGTTCTTATGACTTAACATCACACCTTTGTTCGCGCCGGTTGTCCCGGACGTGAAGATGATGGCACAGGGCTCATCCGGATCAAGCATCGTGTCGAGATCGTCCGCTCGTCCTTGCTCCATCAGGGCCTGTCCAGCCCTGATCAACGACTGGAGCGTGATCGTCTCCGGCCGGGCCGTCGAGCCGGCAAGGCAGGCCGTCATCTTGATACCCGGGCATTGCGTCAGGACTTCGGTCATTTTGTCCGTTTGGGAAGAGGCATGGAAGACCGCGGTCGCATCACAGAGCCGAAGCTGTTTGACCGTCTCATCCGCGGACAGCTCCCGGTCGACCGGGACGACGACCCCGACCCAGTTGGCGATGGCCAGATAGGTGACCACATAGGCATAGGAGCTTTCGCCGATCAAGGCGATGTGGGCACCTTCAAAGCCTTCCGCAATCAGTTTGGTAGCGAGGGATCGAGCGTCGGAGGCAAGCTGACGGCTGGTGTGGTCGATGATGTTCCGTTTCTCATCGAATTCCCGGACGATCACCCGGTCACCGTGCGACCGGACCGCGTGCTCCAGCAATTCCCGCAGGTCGCGCAGGCGGACCGCATCATAGAAAACGTGTGTTGCCATGGTCTTCCCTCATCATGCAGTGGTAAATCACTTGCTGAGTATGGATGAATTGACCTATTATAAATCCCTTTCAATTCGCCTGTCAAAGTGGTTTTCACACCTTTGTCAAACCTTATTTCGACCGGCAGATGACGAAACTGTTTTGTCTTTCAAACATTTATCCTTTGTGATATCATGGGCATGTTCAAAGCAATCTTTTTACTATTTCACCAAAAATTGACCCAAGATTTAAATGGACAGGATCGAGAGGAGCATATCGACATGGATTTGTTTCAGAAGTGCTTTGACTTCAGCCGGGTGACCCAAGCCAAAGAAATGGGCCTTTATCCTTATTTCCATACGCTGACAACAGGTCAGGACACGGAAGTGATCATGGAGGGCAAGCGCACCTTGATGTTCGGCTCCAACAACTACCTGGGGCTGACCTCTGATCCCCGGGTCAAGGAAGCAGCGGTCAAAGCGGTGGAAAAATACGGATCCGGCTGCTCCGGCTCCCGGTTCCTGAACGGCACCCTGGACATCCATGTCGAGCTGGAGGAAGCCCTGGCCCGTTTCCTGCAAAAGGAAGCCGCCATGATCGTCTCGACCGGGTTCCAGACCAACCTGGCCGTCCTTTCTGCCATTGCCGGCCGTAACGACACCATCCTCAGCGACGCGATGAACCATGCGAGCATTGTGGACGGCACCCGCCTTTCGCTGGCTCGCACCTACAAATACAAGCATAACGACATGGAAGACCTCGAGCGGCTGCTGAAGCATTGCTCGGCTGACGAAAAGGGCGGCATCCTGATCGTCACGGACGGTGTGTTCAGCATGGAGGGCGAGATCTGCGACCTGCCGAACATCGTCCGTCTGGCCAGGAAATACGGCGCCCGGGTCATGGTCGACGACGCGCATTCCATTGGCGTCCTGGGCGAGCGCGGCCGGGGCACGGCCGAGCATTTCGGCCTGACGGATGAAGTCGACATCATCATGAACACCTTCTCCAAGACACTCGCCTCCCTGGGCGGCTGCGTCGCGGCCAGCGCCAAGGTGATCGAATACCTGCGTCACAGTGCCCGCCCCTTCATATTCAGCGCTTCCGTCGCCCCGTCCCAGGTGGCGGCGGCCCGCGAATCACTGCGCATCCTCGAGGCGGAGCCCCAGCGTGTCCGACGGCTCAACGAGATCGCCGCCTACATGAAGCATGGTTTGAAAAAGCTGCCTTATGTCAACGTTTATGACAACGGCAATGATCTCGTCCCGATCGTGGCGATCCTGACCGGCTCTGTCGGCCGGACCCTCTTCACCTCCCGCGTCATGCTCGACCATGGCGTATACATCAACCCCGTCCTGCCGCCGGCTGTGGCCAAGGATTCCTGCCTGCAGCGCACCAGTTACACGGCCACGCACACCAACGACCAGCTGGACGAAGGAATTGCGATATTCAGCAAGGTCTTTGCAGAAATCGCCAACATGACCCAGCTCGATTTTGATGTCGACCTGTAAACTGCCCTTTCATATATGGTCAAAAAGATAGCCGGTTTCCAAGTGCGAAGCCGGCTGTTTTCTTGCTATTATTTCAAGCGACCAATGATCCGCTGCGCCAGCCTGCCTTTCGCGAGATCCCGGAACATCTTCAGGGGCAGGGGCTTTTTCCGGCCGGACAAGTCTGTTCCTTGATTCGTTTCCAGTTCAGCCGGATCCGGAGGCAGGGCCATCAACTGAAGCCGGTGGTGAATCTGACGGGTCAGGTGTCGGCGTTCAGAGATCGGAATGCTGTTCTTCTGGACATGAATGGCAAACATCAGATGTGTCTCGACGGCCAGTAGAAACATGCGGTAATGCCGTTTCCAGCTGTCCCACAGATTCTCTTCCCAGACAAACTGGCGGACCATCTCGACGGCCTGCAAGTAATCCGTCACATTCTTCATCCGGAAGTTGCCGGTGATCCCTGTTCGCCTCAGGCAGTAATGGTAAAGCGGCCGGTTGATGACCGCCACTTTCCGGGCCTGTACCAGAAGTCTCGGGAGAATCGCCATGTCTTCGTAATACATGGCGGGGAAAGATATGTTTTTCTCTTTGAACAGTTCGAGACGATACAGTTTGTTCCAGATGAAGGTCGGCATGGTCAACAGGCGGATGGAGGCTGCTGCCGCCTCTTCACCGGTCATGTTCTTCTGCAGAGTCATCAATGGGAACGGAATCTTGATCCCGTTCTGGAAGTTGAAATAGAAGTTGCAGATCACGGCCTGTGCGCCCTTGCTTTCCGCCAACCGCACCAGGCTGTCGATGAAATCCGGCTCGACAAAGTCGTCTGAATCGATCAGCGCCAGATAAGTGCCGGTCGCCATATCGATTCCTGCATTGCGAGCGGCGCTCAGACCGCGGTTTTCCTGCCAGATCGAGCGGAAGATGGGCCATCTTTCTTCATATCGGCGGATGATCTCACCACAGCCATCCGGTGAACCGTCATTGACGAGGATCACCTCAAGCGGGCGGTAGGACTGGGCGATAATGGAGTCAAGACACCGTTCCAGATATTTTTCCACCTTGTATATCGGTACGACAATGCTGACCAGTGGATTGTGCATCTGTTCTTGTTCTCCTCTCATGAAAGGGACAGCAGGTCGACGATTTCCCTGAGTGTCTCCTTCTCCCCCACATTGCCGGGGAAAATGATGTAGGGCATGCTGGGGAACTTGCTTTCCGGTCCCGTCATCCAGACGGGGATGCCCGGCTTGATCTGCCCCATGACACGCGCTTTGCGGACCTTGAGCGCCTTGATGCCGACATCACTGGATGTGATGCCCCCCTTGGCGATGATGAAATTGGGCCGGACCGTCAGTTTCCCGATGATGCTGGTCACCGCGTCGGAGATCTGGACAGACACCCTGAGCTGGGCATCCTTGTCGTCGGTCGCCAGGTCGAACCGGTCTCGACGCGTGTACACCACGACGTTTTCACCTTTGCGGATATGATCCTCCGCCTCGGCGATCACCCGCGCCACTTCTCGCTCCAGGCCGTTTTCGACCAGGACGAGGTGCTGGTCGAACTGAATGAAAGCCGGTTTGTCGTGGCAATCCCGCAAAGCCTCGAACTGCTGGGTGGTTTTGTTGACATGGGAACCGATCAGGACGATGCCGCCATGGGCGTTGCCCGGTTCGATCAATTCATGCCGCTGCAGCAACGGTTTGTCGTCAATGCCGCCCAGGACCTTGGTCACGGCTGCCGCGCTTCTGATCAGGAACTCCCTGCCGGCCATGACCGCTTGGAAGAAGCCGCGGGCGAAAACCGCGACATCCGCATAGTCGATCGCGTTGACAATCACCTTGCCAAAACCGGTGACCGCCATCAGCTGTCCGGCGATCCGGTCGACCGCGCCGGCCCGGAGGTCTTCCAGCGATATATATGTACATTCCGATCGCCGATACTGCCCGCCGGTCTTTTCTTCGATATAGTCGCCCAGATGGGAACTGGCAAACCCGAAGCTCTTGTCCTTGGCAAACTCCGTCTGACCCACGGGGGTCAGGAAATCACCTTCCCGGACATAGTGAATGTTGTCGATCGTGAACCGTCCGCCCTCCTTGAAAAAGGGCATGAGGATCTCGCCATCAAACCGCTTCCCGGAATGCTGTTCGATGCTTTCCTTCAAGGTGGCGGTCTCCGTCGGATAATATCCGCGCATCGTGGAGTCGCTCCGGCTGATCAGCACATACTCCTTGCCGGTCTCACGGGCGACCATCGCAACGGTCCGGCCGATCTCGCGGTGGACCCGCACAGTCTCGTCATGTGTGAAGCCACGGGAATTGGTCAGGATGAAAAAGAGCCGCTCAGGTTCTTGGAAGCCGGCGGTGACCGAGTCCTTGTCCCAATTGGTGTAGACGGACACGCCGTGCACCGTCTGGACACCGGTCGGATCATCGTCGAGCACGACGATTTTGCGGTCAAAACGGTCCAGGTCGGCTTTCAGCTGTGATCGGACCTGTGCTTCATCATAGGCCGGATAGCGCGTCAGGACATCGAGGGGCAGCTGTTCCATTCACTCATCCCCTTTCCGGACTTCATGATCGGCAAGCTGTTCAAAATGCTTCACCAGCGCGCTGTGGTCCTCATCCATGAGGCCACGCACCTTCAGGCCCTGCATGACTTCAAACAACTGGGCCGAGAAGGGCACCGGAATGTCCAGCGCGTGCGCGGTGGCCAGGACGTTCTTGATGTCCTTGTGGTTGATGGAGATTTTTCCGCCCGGCCTGAAATCACGGCCGATCATCATGGGCGCCTTGGCGTCCATGACCACACTTCCGGCCAGGCCGCCGCGGATCGCCTCGTAGACCTTTTCCGGATCCACCCCCGCCTTGGCCGCGAAAACCAGTCCTTCCGCCAGCGCGGCGATATTGAGATTGACGATGATCTGGTTGGTGAGCTTGGTGATGGATCCGCTGCCGACACCGCCAACCAGAACAGCTGAGGTGCCCATCTGCAATAGAACCGGCTTGACCTTCTCGAACATGTCCTCCGGCCCGCCGACCATGAAGGACAACGTGCCATCGATGGCTTTTGGCTCGCCGCCACTGACAGGCGCATCGAGGAACGAAACGCCGATCGCGGCCAGACGGTCGCCGCAGAACCGGGAATCGACCGGTGTCACCGAGCTGAGGTCAATCACGGTCGCGTCCGGCCGGATGGCGGATGTGACCCCGTCCGGACCGAACAGGACATTCCGGACAATCTCGCCCGTCGGCAGAATCGTGAAAATGATGGCGCAGGTCCGGCCGATCCGCTCAAGCGAGGCTCCCTGTGCACCATGGGCTTCCAGGTCCGCGACCGCGGCCGGATCGATGTCATGGACTAGCAGTTCATTGCCTTTTTGCAACAGGTTTTTCGCCATGGGCCTGCCCATGATGCCGAGTCCGATAAAACCGATCTTTTCCATGTGAAAACCTCCCTTAATTCATATGCCGATAATTCATTATAAACGCAAATCAGGCGTCCATGCATCTGGTACAATGATTCTATCAACAGGAATCATTCAGGATGCCGGAATCGAGGTTGTACATGATCAGGAACAGGAACCGGATGTCTATTGCCCGAATGGTCGGCTTCATTGGGCTCTTGCTCTTTGCGCTGATGCCCGTCGCTGCTGTCTCGGCCCAGGGCGCGGCCCAGCCGATCCACATCATACCGGTGGATGGTGAGATCACGCCTGCCATGGCCGCCTTTCTCGAAAGCGAAATTTCAGAAGCCGAACAGGCAGGCGCCCAGGGAATACTCATCGAAATCAAGACGCTTGGCGGACGGGTCGACGCTGCCATCCGCATGCGCGATGCCATCGTCGCCTCAAAGGTCCCGGTGGCAGTCTTTATCGAAACCAGAGCCATCTCCGCCGGCGCGTTGATCTCGATCGCGGCTCCCCGGATCGTCATGGCGTCGGGCAGCCACATCGGCGCGGCCCAGCCCATTCCGACCGATCCCAAGACCGTGGCTTTCGTCAGTGGAGAGTTCAAGACAACAGCCGAGCGGACCGGGCGCGATCCCATGGTCGCAGCCGCGATGGTCGATGAGGCGGTCGAGATAACCGGCCTGGTCGCCAAGGGGCAGATCCTCGACATGTCTGCCAACGAAGCGAAGCAATACGGCTTTGCCGACTTCCTGGCCGATAGCCGGGACGACGCGCTCAAGGCTCTGGGATGGGAAAGCGCGCCCGTGGTCGAAAGAAACCCGGACTTCCGTTTCCGCATCGCCCAGTTCCTGACATCGGTCGAGGTTTCCACCCTTTTGCTTGTCATCGGCATGCTGGGCCTGCTGGTGGAGTTCTACACACCCGGATTCGGTGTTCCCGGCATCATCGGCATTGTCTGCTTCGCCCTCTACTTCACCAGCGGATTCCTGGCTGGCCACACCAATCTCTGGGCTCTCATCGTCTTCGTTGTCGGCATGATCCTGCTGATCATCGAGATCATCGTCCCGGGGTTTGGCATCTTTGGCATCGCAGGACTCATTGCCATATTCATCGGTGTCGTATTGGCCGCCCCGTCTGTCCAGCAGGGCATCTTCTCCCTCGTGGCTTCAGCCCTGGCCGTGATCATCGCCATTCCCATCCTGATCAAAATTTTCGGCAAGTCACACCTTGTCCAGCGGCTGGTCCTGAAGCACTCGGAGAAGACGGAACTGGGCTATGTCCACGCACCCAACAAAGATGCGCTGATGGGGAAATCAGGTGTCACGCTGACTGTCCTGAGGCCGGCCGGCTCCGTCAGCATCGAAGGGCAGCGGGTCGATGCCATCAGTGAGGGTGAATTTTTGCAAAGTGGTACCCCTGTCGTCGTGATCCGGGTCGAGGGGACCAAGGTGATCGTCCGGCAGGCCGACTGATCAGGGCTACATAAGCCGATCATTAATTTGAAGGAGGATATGACCATGCATTTTTGCTGGACGACCATCACCGTGAAAGATCTGGATGAATCGTTGCGATTCTACACCGAAATCATTGGGCTCCCGATCATGAACCGCTTTATCGCCCGTCCGGGAACCGAAATCGCCTTTCTGGGTGAAGGCGAGACCCAGGTAGAACTGATCGCGCGCGAGGATCAACCGGATGTCCGGTTCGGGCCGGATATCTCGCTTGGCTTCGTAGTACCATCACTGGATGAGGCAATGGCTTTCATCCGGGAAAAAGGTATGGCCATTCACGCCGGGCCGTTCCAGCCCAATCCAAACACACGCTTCTTCTATGTGCTGGACCCGAATGGTCTCAAGATCCAGTTTGTCGAAAGAAAATAATCAACAACTGCCTTCCATCGAATCGGACAGACCCTTGTCAACGATGGGTACGACGGCGTCTATGATTCCAAACGATCAGAGCGACCGCCAAGGCTAGGAAGGCAAATCCTATTATCGACGCAATGGACCCTGAAGATTCTCCAGTCACCGGCACATCGTCGTCCAGATCGATCGTGGGTGTCGGTTGGGGTGACGGCGATGCAGTCGGAAGCGGGGTTGGCTCTGGTGTCGGACTCGGTGTCGGACTCGGTGTCGGGCTGGGTGTCGGACTCGGTGTCGGACTCGGCGTCGGACTCGGTGTCGGACTCGGTGTTGGAGTTGGTGTGATCGTGGGTTCGATCATCCCGAACGTGACCGGCAACGAGAAGGCGGATGTGTTGCCATCCGGATCCGTGACTGTTGCCGTCAAATTGATACTGGGTGCTTCAGAAAGGACAGAATCCGAAAATGAGAAGGCACCGGAATTCACGGTCGCAGTGCCTAAGAGAAATCGTCCCTGGTCGCCTTCATCAAGGAATATTTCGACCAGGCTTCCGTCAGGGGCCGAGCTGGTACCGGCCACTTCATAGCGCATGGCCAATGTGATCACCGGCGGCAAGATTCCGCCGTTTGCCAGTGTTGCCAGGATAATCCCCCGGCCGGCATCCCCCGAACCATTTCCGCTGATCGCATTGCGCGTGATCGTGTTCCGGTCCGCTCCCTCCGCAAGATCGATCCAGACGCCGCCTTCAGAATTGAATCGGATGACATTCCGATCAATCAGATTGTCCGATGCTTCCCAGATGTGAACGCCATACGGGTTGGGAACCGGCAGTCCACCCGTGACGTCGGTACCGATGGTGTTGCCGGTCACCTCGTTATTTGTGGCTGTTGTTCCCATGATCCCGACTCCGCCATCGCCATTTCCGGAGATCAGGTTGCCGGCACCGGTATCCAGGCCACCGATCAGATTCCCGGCAGAACCGTGCAACAGGATGCCCATGTCACCATTGCCGATTGCGGATGTACCGGCGGCATTGGTTCCGATCCGGTTGCCTTGAATGACCGAATTTCCTGATGCATTTCCGATTTGGATCCCATGGACGCCATTGCCTGATATCAAATTGCCGGCACCTGCGGCCATTCCACCGATCTGGTTGCCGGAAACGCCGCTGCCATCCAAGATGATACCGTGATTCATATTTCCCAAGGCAACATGGCCGGTCACATCGGTGCCGATGTAGTTGCCAAGAATGATGTTGCCGCTTGCCAGGCCGGGCGACCCGGAATCAAAGGCAACCGCGACCCCGAAGGCACTATTGCCGGACAGCACATTTCTTTCCTCCGGTGTTGATCCGCCGATTGTATTGTTGGCGGCATTCTGAATACGGACACCATCGAGATTGGGGATGGCAAAACGGCCGGTAGCATCTGTGCCGATGTAATTTCCCCAGACATAATTGTCATACGCATCCGGGCCGGAAAAGAAGATTCCGTAATTGCTGCTCCCGGAAATGATGTTGCGGTCTGCGGGAGCCGTACCGCCGATCAGGTTTCCCGGGCTGGTGACATAGATGCCAAACCGGTTGCCTCGCCCATTTATTCCACCCGGCTCAACACCGATGAAGTTTCCCTCGATGGCGTTGCCACTGCTGTTCAATGCAATGCCAATGAGTTCAAATCCAGTGATGGCAAGGCCTCGGACCGTGCTGTCGCCCCCTGCAAGATTGAGAAATGTTCCATCACCGGCACCGGCCGATCGGATCTCGATCTGGATATTGGCCGGTGTATCTGTTGTAGCCGGCGAGGATCCCGACTGAGAGTAGCCGTCGATGATCACCGGATCGGACACATACAGGCTGCCGGAAATCAACAGGATGGTGTGCGGTCCCGTACCGACAATGTCAAATCCGATTGTGTCCGGGCCTGGTAATGAATTTGCGTCCATGATCGCCTGTCGCAGGGATCCTGCGCCGGCATCATTCGTGTTTGTCACGATTAACGTCACCGCGGACACAGGCTTGACTGGAACACTGAGCAGGAAAACGGCAAGAGACAGAACCATCAGAACAAACTTCAGACACTTTCGCATAATCAGACCCCCTGGATCCACCCTTTGTGGCCACATCGATCATACCGTGAAACAAGAAGAAATCCTGAATGTATTATAGCACCATTTTATTTTGGACAGCATTTTTCTGTCAGTCAGCGATCCAATCTTTTACCGGACAATGAGGCTTCTTTCAGCCAGGCAGTCGCACCATGCTCCGATCGATCTGATCCAGGGTGAACGCACCGCACATCATCATGGTGTCTTCCAGTTCGCCGCCGATTTTTGCGACATAGTCGCGGACCGCCTCATCACCGCCGCCGAACGCCATCGGCACGAACGGGCGGCCGATCAGCACGCCATCCGCGCCCAGGGCCAGCGCCTTGAACACCTCGACACCGGATCGGATGCCGCCATCGACCAGGATTTTCAGGCTGCCACCCACGGCCTTTGCGATCTCGGGCAGCACCTCGGCCGTGGCCGGGCACTGGTCCAGCACCCGTCCGCCGTGGTTGGACACGACAATGGCGGCCGCACCGGCGTCCCTGGCCTTGATGGCGCCCTTTGCAGTCATGATCCCTTTGACGATGAACGGCAGGCCTCCCAAGTTTTGCAGCATCATGATCTAGCATAAATCCGGAAACCCAGGTGAGGCCGCGATCCGCGGTTCTTTTTTTATTCATTTTGATGTAATCTTTTTGTTACATAGTATTGCATAGTTATGTGGTATAATGCCTATAACCGGAGCGATAGGATGGTGCTGCCATGTACGTCAAGAAAAACAGCTGCAAAAACGGGCGCATTCTTCTGACTTTTACACATGGTTATCGCGAAAATGGCAAAATCAAGCAGAAAAACATCGAAACAATTGGGTATCTGGACGACCTGGAGAAACTCTACGCCGATCCGATCGCCCACTTCCGCAAAATTGCCAAGCAGAAAACGGCCGAGAAAGCGTTTGAATCGGAACCGATCCGTCTCAAACTGGATCCTTCGGCCGAGATCGGCCAGCTGGAGATCGGCCTGAAGAATCTGGGCTATGCTGTTTTCGAGAAAATTTACCATGAACTCGGCATTCACACCTTCTTTGCCCGCCACGAGAACCGGCTGAACATCGATTTCAATCTCAATGCCATTTTCCGGCTTCTGGTCTATTCGCGGATTCTGGACCCGGGCTCCAAAAAGAAGGCCTATGACAAACAGGACCAGTTCTTTGAAACCATGGCGCCATCCCTGGAGTCGGTTTACCGCAGCCTGGACTACTTTGACCGGTTCAACCTGGACTTGCAGACTTGGCTTAACGAGGCGGTCAAGAAACAATACGGCCGGAAACATGAATATGCCTACTACGACGTCACCAACTACTATTTCGAAATCGATGAGGAGGACGAGTTGCGCCGCCGCGGCCCTTGCAAGGAGCACCGGCCCAACCCCATCGTCCAGATGGGGCTTTTGCTCGATAGCCAAGGCTTGCCCCTGGCTTATCACCTATTCCCGGGCAACCAGTCCGAAAAACTGTCGCTCAACCCGCTGTTGAACCGCTTGAAAGAGGATTTCGGCTTGGGACGGCTGGTTGTCGTGGCCGATAAAGGCCTTAACTGCGGCGACAATATCGCCTATCAGCTGGCCCATGGCAATGGCTACATCTACAGCCAGTCCATCCGCGGGGCGGACCAGGAGTTCAAGCAGTATGTCCTGGAGCAGGGCGGGTACAGGCAAAACGGCGAAAACAGCAAGTGCAAATCCCGCATTTATCCCAAGGAAATCACGTTTACCGACGCTAACGGCAAAAAGAAGAAGATCCGTGTCGACCAGAAGCAGGTTGTGTTCTTCAGTCAGGACTATGCCGACAAAGCCCGGTACGAACGTAACCGGACCGTGGCCAAGGCCAGGAAATACATCAAGAACGAATCGGGACTCAAGCAGGCACTGGCCTACAGCGCCGCCAGCTACATCAAGGGTTTGCAGTACGACAAGGATGGCGAAGTCATTGAGACCAAGTCCTTCTTGTATCTGGATGAAGCCAGGATTCGCGAAGAGGAGCAATTTGACGGTTATTACGCGATTGTCACCAGTGAACTGGATACCAGCGATGCAGACATTATCGAGACTTACCACGGCCTTTGGAGAATCGAAGAGACGTTCAAGATCTCCAAATCCGACTTCAGGACCCGGCCGATCTATGTCTCGCTCGAGGCCCATGTCGAGGCGCACTTCCTGACTTGTTTCACCGCCCTGCTTTTGACGCGGGTTCTCGAACTGCGCATGAACAAGGCTGAGCTGCCGGCTGTTCAAGATCATCCGAGCAAAGACGGTAAGCGTGTTTTTTCATCGTTTGAACTCATTAGATCCCTGCGCAAATACAAATGCAGTCATGTCAGCGAGAATGTCTACAACTTCCACTACTCCGATGAGGTCATCCGCAGCATTGAAAAGGTCTTCAATATTGAATTGAACAAACGATTCCGTAAGCGTGGCGACATTCGAAAATTTATTGCCAGTATGAAAAAATAGGGCTACTATACTACAATCTACACATGATTCAGAAGAGCCGGGGATCGCTGGCACACAGCACTTTCCGGCTCTTTTTATACTTTTCAACTGCAAAAGTCAGGATTATAGCACCATTTTATTTTGGACAGCATTTTTCTGTCAGTCAGCGATCCAATCTTTTACCGGACAATGAGGCTTCTTTCAGCCAGGCAGTCGCACCATGCTCCGATCGATCTGATCCAGGGTGAACGCACCGCACATCATCATGGTGTCTTCCAGTTCGCCGCCGATTTTTGCGACATAGTCGCGGACCGCCTCATCACCGCCGCCGAACGCCATCGGCACGAACGGGCGGCCGATCAGCACGCCATCCGCGCCCAGGGCCAGCGCCTTGAACACCTCGACACCGGATCGGATGCCGCCATCGACCAGGATTTTCAGGCTGCCACCCACGGCCTTTGCGATCTCGGGCAGCACCTCGGCCGTGGCCGGGCACTGGTCCAGCACCCGTCCGCCGTGGTTGGACACGACAATGGCGGCCGCACCGGCGTCCCTGGCCTTGATGGCGCCCTTTGCAGTCATGATCCCTTTGACGATGAACGGCAGGCCTGCCGCTTTGATGACTTCGCCCAGGTCCTGGACGGGCATGCGGCCGGCCGGCAGGTTCATCGACTTCAGGAAGGGCAGTCCGGCTGCGTCAACATCCATCGCGACCGCGAAGACACCTGCCTTGCGGACCATCTCCAGCTTCTCCAGCAATGTCTTCATGTCCCAGGGCTTGACGGTCGGGATCCCGACGCCGCCTGCTTTGCCGATGGATTCAGCCGCGCTCTGCAGGACACGTGGGTCCGGACCGTCACCGGTGAAAGCGGTGATGCCGGCTTGAGCGCACGCGTCGATCATGAGGGCGGTGTAGGTGATGTCATTGTATTTCTCGCCGTAATGGAGGTTGATGGCACCGATCGGCGCGGCGAAGAATGGATAACGGAAAGTCTTGCCAAACAGCTCAAAGGATGGGTCGATCGCGGTCCGCTCGCAAATCGTGTCCAGATTGACCCGGATATCGATCCATTTGTCGTAATTCCGGATCGCCGTGTCACCCACGCCCTTGGCGCCGGGCCCCGGCATCCGGTTCCGGCACGCGACCCCGTTGCAAATCTCACAGGCCTTGCATTTTGTGCCGATATGGGTTCTTGCCTGGCTTAAAACTTCCTTGTAATCCATGATTGTGCTCCTCACTTTTCCTTATCTTCTTGTTGTCATGATGTCAGGACTATTTCCATCCAAGATGGCGTTTCAGTCAGCGGCAAAGACAATGCCGGCATCCTTACGGGCCGCTTCCGCTGTCCGCATGACGGACAGGGAATGCGTCAGCCAGGACATGGCCATCGCGTGGTCCTTCCGCCCGTGGCAGTCAGCAAAGGACTTCAGCTCATAGACCATCCGGTTGGACTCTTCCTGAAAGTCAATCCATTCAGCCTGTCCATCCACACTGAACTCAAAACCGGAGCAGACGTTGGCCGGACTCGCGAAACGAATGTATCCCTTCGATCCCTGGATCAGGCAGAAACTGGGGCTTTCCGAGTCTTTCGCGCCGGCACAGGAAGCGACGAAACCGTCGTATGCAAGCAGCGCGATGCCTGACGTGTCAATGCCGTTTTCAGCCAGATTGGCCCGATAGCACACCGATTTCGCCGAACCGAACAACCCTTCGACAAAATGGATGTTGTAGATGTTGAGATCGTACAAGCATCCCCCGGAGAAAGCCGGGTTGAAGACATTGGGCACTTCCCCGGCCATCAGTTTGTCATAACGGGAGGAATACTGGGCGTAGCTGCATTGCACCAGCCGGATCGGGCCCAACTGCGGCAGCAGGGCCCTGGCCTGCTGGAAATTGGGAAAATGCAGCGTGGTGATGGCCTCGAACAGGAAGCGCCGCTGCTCCCTGGCCTGCTCGATCAGTCGGAACGCTTCGTCCGCGGTCGATGTAAGCGGCTTTTCCAGGATCACATGCTTGCCGGATGCCATGGCCTGGCTCGCCTGCTCGAAATGAAGACTGTTCGGGGAGGCGATGTAGACGAAATCAACCTGATCGTCCTGGAACAGGTCAAGTAGGCTTGTATGGGTTCTTCGCACATTGAACAGAGCGGCCAGTTTTCGGGCTTTGTCTTCCTGACGGGAATAGACGGCCGTGCATTCGACACCATCCACCTGACGGACAGCATCGAGGAACAGTTCGACAATCGGCCCGGAGCCGATGGTTCCGATCCTCATCATGAATGTCGCCTCCTTGTCCCTCGGGCGTTATTTCGCTGCATTGCAGGCAATCGCGACCGGATCCCAGACCGGTGAGAAAGGTGGCGTGTAGCCCAGGTCGGTCATGCCCAGTTCGTCAACCGACATGTGGGCCTGGATGGCCACCGCGAAGACATTGACCCGCAAAGCGGTGCCCGAGTGACCGACCAGTTGGGCGCCAAGCAGGACCTTGTCGTCCGCACGGTAGACGAGCTTGATGTAGACCGGTTTGCTGTCCGGATAATAGGAGGCGTGATTGTGTGTCGTCACAAAGACGGTTCGGTAAGAAAGGCCGGCCTGTTCCGCTTCCCGCTCCGTCAGTCCGGTCTTGGCGGCCTCGAGGTCGAAAACGCGGATCATCGCCGTCCCAAGCGCGTTGGCATAGGAAGCGTCTTCGTCGTTGAGGACGCTGCCGGCCACTTTGCCCTGGCGATTGGCCGTCGTTCCGAGCGGGATATAGGCGTCTGTGCCGAGGATGCCGTGAACCACCGTCGCACAGTCACCGGCCGCGAAAATGCCCGGCACATTCGTCCGCATCTGCCCGTCAACGATCACGGCCCCGTTGGAAGCCGTCCGGACCGAGGTGCCGGCCAGGAACTGCGTATTGGGCCGGACGCCGACAGAAACGACCACCAGGTCGGCTTCGTAGCTGCCCTGGTCCGTGACGATCCTGCGGATACGTGTATCCCCTTCCAGAGAAAGGACCTTCTCGGCGGTATGCAGTTCGACACCCTTTTCGACCAGTTCCTTCTCCAGGGGTTCCACCACTTCCTTGTCAAACAAAGGCAGCACCTGGTCCTTCAATTCGATCAGGACCACCTGCTTGCCAAGGGTGCGCATCGCTTCAGCCAGCTCCATGCCAATGAAGCCGGCGCCGATGATCGCGGTTTTTTCGACCTGCGGGCTCATCGCGAGTTCCTTGAGGGCCTGTCCATCCTCGATCGTGCCCAGCGTTTTCACGTTCTCCAGATCGATGCCGGGCCAGCCCGGACGGATGGCCGAAGCGCCGCTCGCGATCAGCAGGCGGTCAAAGTCGTCCGTTTTTGTCATGCCGGTTTCCAGATCCAGCACCTCGACCCGCTTGGCGGTTTCATCGACGCCCGTCACGCGGTGTCCGGTGTGCACCGTGATGCCGACCTTCGCGAAATCGGCTTTCGTGCGCATGATCAGCTTCTTGTAATCCTTGATCTCGTCCGATACGAAGTAAGGCAGCCCGCAAGCGCCGTACGACAGGTGCTGTCCCTGTTCATAAACGACAATCTCCGCATTCTTGTTGCTCCTGCGCAGTTTGCTGGCGGCACTCATGCCGGCGGCCACGCCGCCGATGACGATCACTTTCATGATGGATCCCCCACTTTCCGACGTTACCGTCCTTTTCGTACATCCGATTCATATTCGTCAATAGTGTCATTCATGAACATGGTAACATGTAACGTCTGTGTCCTGCCACTCGTCGCGGCTCATATCATCATGATGAACAGCGTGAACGCCACGAGGGTCACGACGATATGCAGCGAGATCGTGGTGAGCGCGAACTGACGTTCCTGATCCGTGGCCTTGTCCATCAAAATCGGGATCATGAAGGGCGGCGGCAGCAGGAAAATCGTGTACACGGCCATTTCAAACATCCGGTCCAGATGGAGCAGGCGGTCGATCACCAGACGGTTGATCAGCGTGGCCAGGCCGATCATCAAAGCGAGCCGGGTCAGTACGGTGACAAGCGGCATGCGAAGGCTCTTGAGATCACGCAGGTCAAACCGGAGCTCGTACCCGATCACCAGGACAATGAGCGGCACAGTCAGGGTTGACACCAGCCTGATCCACTCCAGAACCGTCGCACCGGCCAGGCTTCCGGCCAGAGCCGTCCCGAGTCCGGTCACCGAAGCCAGGATGCCGAGCACGACTGCGACGATCACCGGAGTCTTCATGAACCAGACCAACCGTTGCCTGATCGGCAAGGAATGTCCGGACTGATGCTGCATGTAGGCGAAAAGGACAAAAAAGCAGAACAAGGTCTGTCCGACCTGGACGATGGCAACGGTCGGGGTATGCTCGGCGCCGAATACCGGTATGAACAGCGGATACGCCACCATCCCCGCCTCGAAGCCTGTAAAAAGCGCCGCGTAGTAGGGGTTTTCCTGCTTCAAGACACGTCTGGCCCCGATGCCGACCGCCAGCATCACAAGGCAAGCCGAAAAGATCGTCAGCATGACGAGCAGATAGCGCCCCTCCAGGGCCATGTCCGCGAACGACAGATACAAAAGGCATGGAAGGGTGATGTTGAGCACCAGTTTTTTCAGGTCCGACACGGTTTCCGGCTTGAGAAAACGCCTGCTTCGCAAAACCGACCCGGTCGCGATGAGCATCAGGATCGGCACCACCTTGGCAAGCATTCCGAATACATTCATGTGTCCCGCAATTCCTCGTGCACCGGTTGTCAGCCGGCGGTTTTAAAATTTCATGATCATAGTGTACACTAAAAACAATCTGGAATTGAAGCCGACAGTGGCATGAATCATCATTCCGATCCGAAAATATTCATCAAGGAGACAATAACACATGGATACGATTCATTTTCCCGGGCCCTCACTTGAAATCCCCCGGCTCTCGATCGGCACCTGGGCTTTTTCCGGCGCACGGGTCTGGGGCGAGGCCGATACAGATGAAGCGATCGCGACCGTGCATGCCGCGATCGACCATGGGGTAAACCTTCTCGACACGGCAGAGGGCTATGGCAACGGCCGGGCTGAAGAGGTCGTCGGGCTGGCAATCCGGAATCGGCGCAGCAAAGTCATTCTGGCTTCCAAGGTGCTGGCAGCCCATATGTCGCCCGAAGACATCACAGCCGCCTGCGAGCAGTCCCTTAGCCGACTGAACACCGATTTTCTGGACATCTACCAGCTTCACTGGCCCAGCAGGACCATCCCCCTCGCCGACACGCTGGGCGCGCTCGACAAGTTGAAACAGCAGGGCAAAATCCGCCATGTCAGTGTCTGCAATTTCAACGACACATTTCTGAAGCAGTTTGCTGACGTCAGCGGGCATAAGCCGCTCATGAACCAATTGCCATATAACGCGCTCTGGCGGATGGCCGAGCGCTACATGCCCGAAGATGCCGCCCAGGCCGCTTCACACGAGTCTGTCCTGCGGCCGGTCTGGGCCTATAGTCCGCTCGCCCAGGGACTGCTGACCGGAAAATTCAAGGACCTGGACGAGGTGCCCATGCATCGTCGCGACAATCGGATGTACAGCAGCGCCTACCAACTGGGCCGACACCATGGAAAAGGCTATGAAGGCGTGATTTTCGAATTTTTGAATGAGTTGTTCGACATCCAGGAAAAGACCGGCATTCCTGTTGCCACCTTGTCCTTGAATTTTCTCAAATCGAAACAAAGTGTCGCCAGCATACTGGTCGGCTGCCGTTCCCGCCAGCAGTTCCTGGAAAACCTGGCTGCCTTCGAAACGGTCGTACCGCCTGAGATCACCCAGGAGGTCGACCGGCTTTCCCTCGAACTGGCAAGCCGCATGGGCCCCAATCCGGACCTATGGGAAGGAAACGATGAGAACGGCGGCCGGTTCGACTGATGTTTTCACACACCTTGCCAAATCGAATCAATGAAGGAACCCGGGCATTTCGGCCCGGGCTCCTCTGTTTTGTCTTGAGATAATGATGTCGTGTTGTCTTTAGGTCACTTCGAGTAAAATTATCTGGCCTTGACCACTTCCAGCATAGTCGCTTTTCCATCCTTGTTGAGGGTCAGGAACTGGGCTGTTCCGAAAACCCGGTTCTGGTTTGGAATGAAGGTGGACATGGCGCCGGGGAAGTTGTTCACCTTGGCCAGGCTCTCATTGATCTTCTGCGGATCGGCCGAGCCGCCAATCCGGATCGCTTCCGCGATCAGTCGGACGGAGTCATAAGGAACGGAGGCGGCCAGGTCGGGCAGGCTGTTGTAGCGTTTCTGGTAGGCTTCCACGAAGGCTTTGCCGGCATCGGTCGTCACTTCATTGGTCCAGTCGGCCACTGCGTACCAGCCTTCGGCAGATGTACCGGCTGTCGTCAGTACGATGGTTGACGCAAAGGAGGACGATCCAAGCTTCGGGATGTCAAGACCGGCATCGTCAGCCTGCATGGCGATCATGGCGCCGGGAACCTGATGCGTGATCGCGATCATGCCGTCCGCTCCGGATGCCATGATCTGATTCAGGATCGGAACAAATTGCTTTTCTTCCGGTGTATGGGCGAAGATCTTCTTGGGATCGACTGTGATACCCAGTGAGGCAAACGCCGCGACCGTCTGGTCACGCAGGCCATCGCCAAAGGATTCGGCAATGTGCAGGATCGCGGGATCCTTGAGTTTGAGTTTTTCAGTATAGGCCTTTGCCAGCAGCAACCCGGACTGGTCGTCCGTCACACGGGCCTGCCAGATGTACGGATTGTTCTGCTTGGGGATGTTGGCCGAGGAACCGCAGGCCAGCATCGGGATCTTCTTCTCCAGAACCTGAGGGGAGACCGCGATGCAGTAGGCGGAATACATCGAACCGACAAAAGCGCTGACCTTGTCATTGTTGATCAGTTTGGTCATGGCGTTGACCGAGGCAGCCTGGTTGTCGACCTCATCCTCGAACACCAGCTCGATCTGCTTGCCGAGCACGCCACCAGCGGCGTTGATCTGCTCCATGGCCAATGTCGATCCATTACGGACATAGTCGCCATTGAGCTTGTTGGTGCCGGTCATGGCGGCGGCGACGCCGATATAGATCTTGTCCAGTTTGTCATAAGGACTGCCGCTGGCAGAAGTGGTGCCAGTCGTAGTCGCAGCGGTCGTGACTGCAGTCGTGGCGGCTGTCGTCGCAGTTGTAGTGGCTGCTGTTGTTGCGGCGGTGGTCGTCGCGGCCGGAGTGCATGCGGATAGCATCATCAGGGCAACCAGGAGCAGAGCGATCAAAGAACGTTTCTTCATAAGCGATTCCTCCGTTTTATTTGCCTTGGCAGATTCAAAACCGGTTTCGGACGGTCACGAAACGCCAGTGACATCAGGACGTGAAGGTTCTAAAAGCCGAAGTTACGTTGTGATGACTGCAAGGATGACAGATAAGCTGTGTTTGATTCTGCTATTACTTGAACGGTCAACGGTTTGGAATATACCCGGATGAAAAGACGTGCTGGTCATTACCAGAAAACAAGTATAAAAATGGCCATCGATACAGCATGATTGACAGGCTGTATCGATGGGCAAATTATAATCGATTTGATGAATTTAATCAATCTCGCCCCGAATGTACCGGGCCAGTTTCTCCGGATCGTTCGTCTGGCGCATCGCGGCCTGCACCGCGATTTCCTTGGCCATCAAACGATTCGCGCGCACGGCGATCTCCCCCAGGTGCTCCCGCGGGAATTTGACTGCCCCGTTTTCATCCATATGAATCATTTCGCCAGGACTGACAGCCATGCCGCATACTTCGACCGGTACATTGATCGCCTCAAGAGCGAAATCTCCATGTCCAGCGCAGACCCCGGTCGTCATGTACTGGACCCCCATTGGCCGGATTTCGTCCAGATCACGGGAAGGTCCGTCCGTGATCAAGCCAACGACGCCTAGCTGTTTGAAAGCCGTCATCATATTACCGCCCGCAAGACCGTTCTTGATCTTGATCTCTTCAGGGAAGTTCTGCTTGATCACCAGAACCACCGGTTTGGGTGCGGCAGCGAGGGCTTTGAACAGATCGGCAAAGGACAGCCGTTTGAAAGCAGGATCCGGCATCCCGTAAACACAGGTCACGACGTGACCGACTGTCCGGCCCAGTTCCGGGAAATTGCATTTCATCCGCTCATCCGTATACCATTGGCCCTGCCACGGGTGATATAGGCCAAGGCAGTTCACAAGGTCACCAGGATAGGTCGCAACGACATTCGTGATTGTGGGCGAATCGTACTTTTTCAGGTTTTCCATGACTTCCTGCTCAGATATCGGGGTTGCTGTCGTTTCATTCATGGAAGGTCCTTCCTTTCTTCTGTTTCAGACATGGCCGGATTGTGTTTCAGTTTGGGGGCACTTTCATTTTAACACAATGCAGAGGCGGGCGGTGCGCGGGGTCGGGCGCCACGCGGAGGCGGTGCCAGACAATATTTCAGAACTAGCGCGTCGTCACGTCCTGTAATGCTACAGCCGCAGAGGTTTTCAGGCGAGCTCGAGAATTAGTACTGAAACGGCAACTGGCACCACACGTGATCTGCCATTAGTTAGTTCCGCCTGGTACCGAAATCGTGCCAGGCACCCGATAGGAACTCGCGTGAGCCCAGGGCTGAAAGTGCTACAGGCTCAGGACTTACGGGAGGCTTCTTCATCGAAGTACCGAATCGGTGCCTGGCACCGCCAAGCGGACGGTGCCAGACGACAATTCAGAACCAGCGAGCCGTCACGTCCTGTAATGCTACAGTCGCAGAGGTTTTCAGACGGCCTCATGAGTTAGTACCGAAACGGTGGCGGGCACCAATTCGGTACTTGACGGAACTAACGGGCATCAGGCAAATCGTAGCCGGCACGCGAAATGTCCAGATGCCGCGAACGTGGTACAATCATATGTAGACGACAACAGGAAATACCCGGCAAGGAGGATTTTTCAACATGAGCCAACGTGTCGATGTCGAAAAATACACCTGTTTTTGCGAAGCGGCCTGTCTTCATTACGGCCTCAGTGCAGACGCAGCCGCCATCACGGCTCGGCTTCTGGTCAGGACAGACCAGTTCGGGACCTGGACGCATGGCACCTTGAACCTCCTTCTCTACCTGCAAAAAATTCCGGTCGGCGGCATTGATGCCATGGCTGAGCCAGAAGTGGTGGTCGATGGTCCTGCTTATGCTGTCATCGACGGACATAACGCCATGGCGGTCTACAGCGGTTACAAGGGCCTGGAGATCGGCATGCAGAAAGCGCGCGAAAGCGGCGTCGCTTATGTCGGGATCCGGCACAGCGGTCACTACGGGGCTTGCGGTGTCTATGCCGTGACCGCGGCCGAGCAGGGGTTCATCGCCCTGGTGATGAGCAATACGGTTCCCAACATGGCCGCTCCGGGAGGAAAAGGCGCGGTGATCGGCAATTCGCCGATTGCTTACGCAGTCCCGGCAGGGCCGCACCGGCTTGTCTTCCTAGATATCGCCACCAGCCAGGTTGCAGGCATGAAGGTGATCAACAAGATCAAGGCCGGCGAATCGATTCCGGAAGGCTGGATTGTCGATAAGGACGGCCAGCCGACCACACATGTCACAATGGATGAAATCCTGGCGGGCCAATGGGCATTGAGCCCCATGGGGGGCCACAAAGGCTATGGTCTGTCGTTTTTCATTGAAGTGATGTGTGCCGTACTCACCGGTGGAGCGACTTTCCAGGTCAAGAACTGGATGAACCCGTCTCAGGTGGCAGATGTCAGCCATTCCCTGATCCTGATCGATGTCTCCAAGTTCATGTCACTGGATGCATTCTCCGAACGGATGGCGGAAGCGATCGGTTTTATCGCCGGCCATCCGACCGTGGATGAAAACGGCCGCATCTTCCTGCCCGGTGAAATGGAGTGGGAGCGTTATGAAAAATCGGTGGCTGAAGGCATGGTCCTGCCAGATCTCGTTGCTCAAAATGCGCGAGCGCTGGCAGATCTGATCGGGTACGATTTTGAAAAATGTGTGATTGAATAAGCCGGTTTCTTTGATCGAAGGAAGTGGTCATCCTATGAATAATTTTCATCCGATGCCAATAAAAAAATATTTGACTAAACTGATCATGCTCATCAGTTTGTCTATTTCGATCGTTATGACCGGATGCTCCACTCCGAACATGGCATCTGCTGCAACTACCGAGCAGTCCCCTCAACTGACTGCATCGGTGCCAGCAGTCCGTGAGTCCGATCCAGTAGCTACCGTGACGCCTGTCAATCCGAAGGGTTATCGGATCGCTTTCAGTAACTCTTACATCGGCAATCACTGGCGAGCCGAAACTGTCAAAATTTTTGAGGTATATACAAAAAAATTGATTGAAAAGGGTATCTTGGCATCAGCTTTCGTATCCAGCAGCGGCAACGATTCAGTCGCACAAGCCAATGAAATCAAGTACTTGATTAAAATGGGGTATGACGCCATCATCGTAAACGCAGCTTCTCCCACATCCCTTGTGGAAGTCCTTGAAGAAGCAACTCGCCAAGGGATTGTCATTGTCACCTTTGACAACACGGTTGAAGCCGAAGGTGTCTATAATGTCAACACGGACCAGGTCGAATATGGTCGCATGTTAGCACAATGGCTAGCAGACGCTTTGGATGGGGAAGGCAATATACTTCGAATTAACGGGATCACGGGTACAACGGTCAGCCGAGATCGGGGAATCGGGATTGATTCTGTTCTAAAAAATTATCCTGGCATTCAGGTTGTTGAGCAGGGTGATGGGAAATGGGATAATTCAGCCACAGCGACACTGATGAGTCAATTGTTATCAAATTCGGAAGGGATCGTCATTGATGGCATATTGAACGAAGGTGGCGGTGAAAGCGCTGTATACGAATCATTGATCTCTCATGGTCTTTCACCCGAAAACATTCCAATGACGGGCGAGATGTCAAACGGGTTCTTTCGACATATGCTCAATGATGGCGTGATTGGTTTTGCCGTCGGGCAACCTCCCTATATGGTTGCTGAGAGCGTCGACATCGCTCTCCGTGTACTGGCAGGCGAAAAAGTTCCCAAAATGAACAGAATGGATATCCCCTATGCCTCTTACAAAGAAGCCCTGGTATATTACCATCCGGAGCAATCCGACAGTTTTCTGGTCGCCTACACCAACAGGACCAACACCTATGGGTTAGAAGCCAGCGAGATCGCACCAAAATATTAATGGGGTGAAAACTTGAGCAAAATTGCCAAGCATTTCAACGACCTGACCATTGCCCGAAAAATTCAATATTTCACGGGCATCATCATCACGATCTTGATCGTGACCATGTTCATTTTCGCCCAGCCTGTCGCTCATCAACTGGTCATTGGCAAAGCGATCCGTCTGACAGAAACCAACCTGACTGAGGTATCTAGATATTTCAGCAAACTTAATGACAATCTTGAAGAAAGAACCACCCATCTGGTCAATAGTCTGACCATACAGCAATTTCTAAAGGACCCTCGTTCCACCGAGTATGATGGCAGTATTTTTGATGTATACACGATCATGAGCTACCGGATATCCTCGCTGGTCAAAGAGATAGCCGCCGATCCCAATATCTATTCTCTTGGTCTTTTCAACAATCGGGGGCACCTGCTCTATCTCGATCAAAAGGGTTTGCTGGAAACAACCAGCGGTCGTCCTCTTGACAATCGGATCATCAATCAAATCAGGGACTCGGGTCAGAAACTGGTCTGGACCAGTGCCAATGAACTCAATTCGGTCATCACCAATTCTCAGGCCGATGAAGCGTTAAATGTCACTCGTTTAATCCGTGATATCGAAGACCCGCAAAACATCATCGGCATGACAAGCATCAGCATCAATACCGGTCAGTTGTCACGAATCTACAATGAAATCGGATTCAATCGATCCGCGCAGATCTTCATCACCAGCAGCTCCGGTCGCATCTTGCTGCCTTTGGAGCGTAGCGAAGTGGGCAGTTACCTGAAACAAGCCAGTTTTACTGATTACACGGAAAATCGTTTTGAGGGTTTGAAGCACTATCAATACCTCGGCAGAGAATATATCGTGCTATCACAATTTTTACGTGATCAAAACCTGTTTGTCAGCGCCTATCTGCCTTATGATGAACTGCTATTTGAAAAAAGCCAGATCAGCAATCTAATTTACTTGATCGCTGCTGTCATCATACTCCTTGAAATACTGTTCACCATTGTCTTGAGAAGATCGATAGCCAAGCCAGTCGGCCATTTAGCTGAAATGATGGCCAGGATCGGACAGGGCAACCTGACCGTTCGGGCTCAATACGATCGTAGAGATGAAATCGGCACTTTGGCTGACTCCATGGATCAAATGCTGGACCGCATTGTCGGGCTGATGGATGAACTGGTCATTGTCCAGAAAACAAAACGCGACCTCGAATTCAAGGCTTTGCAGTCTCAGATCAATCCGCATTTTTTATACAATTCTTTGGAGAGTGTCTCTTCACTCGCCCAACTGGATCGGAATGAAGACCTGTATACCATGTCAAAGTCGTTGGCGTTTTTTTACAAGGGCGTCCTCAGCAGTGGTAGAAGTGTCATCACACTGTCTGAAGAACTAGCCATTACTGAAAACTATCTCAAGATCCAGTCCATCCGATATGAAGGGAAATTCAACTACAGGATCCTTATCCCGAAACCCATGGGTGATCTCAAGATTGTCAAACTATCCATCCAACCGCTGGTGGAAAACGCGATATATCATGGGCTCAAGCATGTCCGTCGAAAAGGACAGGTCTTAATCCGATGTTTCTTTCGAGGAGATGACGCCATTGTCGCGATTTATGACAACGGTCTAGGATTTGTCGTCAGCGAGGCCATGATGCAAGACGACACAGAATCACCGCTTAGCATCAAGCGAAAAGGATTCGGACTGGCGAGTATCGACAAGCGTATAAAGCTATATTTTGGTGATCGATTTGGACTGAGAATCGATTCCAGACCTGGGTACTGGACTCGAGTGGAAATGAGCATTCCAAGACAATCTGAAGAAAGCAGGATAATTACATGAAAATACCTGTCCTTCTGGCAGACGATGAATATTTGCTTCGCAGTCTGGTCAAGCGAATCATCAACTGGGACGATTTAGGACTGGAAGTCGTTTGTGAGGCATCCGATGGCGAAGAAGCAATCCAGTTGATCGAGCAGCATCATCCAAAGATCGCGATCATAGACATCAACATGCCTTTCATCAATGGGCTGGAACTGGCACGTATCATATCAGAACGATTCTCCCACATCCAGGTGATCATTCTGACCGGCTATCCGGATTTCACTTACGCACAGGAAGCCTTGAGAGCGAAAGCTGTCAACTATATCACCAAGCCCATTGATGCCCAGGAACTGAAGAATGCATTGACAATCGCGCGAGATTCTATCAAGGCCCAAGAGCATTTCAACCGTGAATATGTCAATCTGATGAGCGAAGCTTTTCGCGGGCAATCGGCAGTCAAGTCAGATTATCTGCGTCGTTTGGTCAACGGAGTCATCAAGGATGATGATCCAGTCATCATTAAACAGTTTGCACAATGGGATGAACGTTGGCAGTCATGCGGCTTTATCGTGATCGTTGTCAGTATTGAAACAGTGGATTCATCCTGTTCATCTCCCCCCGATCAGGTTCTCTATTTGAATGCATTAGCCAACATCGCTCTTGAAATCATCAGTCAAAATCGTTCGTGCGAGGCCTTGATTGAATTGGACATGACGATTACCTTGATTGCCGGAATGGCGTGCCAGGACTGGAATCATCAGTTTAAGCAACTCGAAAACGATTGTCTTGAAATTGTCCGTTTATCCGAACAATATCTGAAAATCAGTCCTTCGATGACGATTGGATCCTGCCAACAGTCTCCAACAATGGTTACCAGATCCTACTCAGAAGCGATCCATTTGATGAAGGAACGTTTCTATCGGCATGAACCTATATTAGTATTGCAACCTGATGCACAGAAAACAACGTCATTGAATGTATCATTGCCAGCTGACACCGCCACAAAAATTCATTCATTATTGTTGCTTGGCCACTTCAAACAGGCACATCATTCAGTTGAGCACATCTTTATCCAGGCTGAGCAAAATCGTGTTCCGGAAGAATTCATCAAGAGTGTATCTCTTAACTTGTTGTCTGTTTTTCAGACCTATCTGGCAGAAAAGAATTTGACTGTACCTAACGGATCTCTCAATGACATGATTGCACTGGCCTTGTCTGCCAGTTCAATCCATCAACTTCGATCATTGGTCCTCGATAGATTGAGCACAATCACCACGCTTGCGGAGAGTGTATATGATTCTGTTCAGATGCATCCGATCGTAAGAAATGCGCTGGTCGAAATTGACCAGCGCTATCATGAACCCATATTGAGCCTTGATCAAATTGCCAAAACCCTGTTTGTCAATCCCTCCTATCTAAGTACGCTCTTCAAGAGAGAGACGGGGCAGACATTGACTGAGTATCTGGTGGATTTCAGAATGAAAAAAGCGATATCCTTGATCAAGACAGATATCCGTCGTGACATCTCGGAGGTAGCCTCAGCCGTTGGTTATCGGGATGTTTATTACTTCGCGCGATGCTTCAAGCGGCATTTCGGTTCTTCGCCCTACCATGTCGGACTATCATGATTCCGGTTGATGGATGGCTTGCCAAAGCTGGTTCCTGAGGATCACCGTTTCCGAAATATTGTCATTCCGACTGCAGTTTTCCCATTGTGGAGTCCAGCAATACTCCAGGCAGATCCATCCTGAATACTGACGTTTTTTCAGTAACTTGACGATGCGCGCAAAATCAATCTCATTCTCCTCGACGCTCGTCTGGAGTATGCCCTTAGCGGCTCCACGGGCATGCATGTGGTTTGCAAACGGCAGCAGAACATCTCCAGTTGTGTCCGGCAAGCCCAGTCTGACAAAATGGGAATAATCAAGCGTCAGTCCGAGGTCCGGTACAGCTTGCATCAGCTGGATGGCCATTTGTGGTTTCTCAACAATTGAATCGATATGTGCCTCTACCCCATACATGATGTTGGCTTTTTTTGCTTCTGCTGCACGCCAAGCATTTTCCTCTATGCAGCGATTAAACGATTTTTCAAAAGACTCCGAATCAAATGCAACACCCGGCAGGCCGGAAATGTGTACGGATCCCGCAATACTTGCATACTCGACCGTCTTCAAGAACAGGTCACGGGCATAGACTCGCCGGGAGTCATCCGGATGATTGACTGCATAAATCGTGAAATCAAGATCGGCCTGCATAAATACATCTGATATGACTAGACCTCGAGCTTCGGCTCTTTGCTTCAACTCAGAGGCATTCGAACTTATTTGTCGAAATTGATTCAAAGGCTGCAAATGGGATCGATCTTCAAACAGACCAATATCGACGCCTTCAAAGCCAATAGCAGCAATCAGGTCCAATACAGCATCATGGTGAATCAAAGGAAATGCAAAATCGGCACAGGACAAGCGCATCATCTCACCCACTTTACTCAAACGCAAACGCGACGGCCCGGACCGGTGAACCTCCAAATCCAACAAATTTGATCGGATATACTGTCACAAACCACTCGGATTCTGAAAATATTTCTTCATCCATGTAGAGTTCTTCCACAATGACAACCGAATGTCCAAGCAACACTTCATGCGGGGGTATCCCTGTTCCCTCTGGCCAGCCCCCGACACTGAGTCCATCAGTACAAACACACTTGACCTTGTGATCCACCAGCCATTGTGCCGCTTCACGGGTGACATAAGGCCATTCATAAAGATACGTTTTGGTCATGGCTCTCTTCTGGGCCCAGCCAGTGTAAAGCAACACAATATTGTTTGGCTCCAGACACGATTCCAGTGGCAGGAGATGTTCGACAGTGATAGCTTGTGAATGAATATTCCTCAGATCAACAGCAACCGCCCGGCCCTGGAACAGACTCATATCCATGTTTTCAATCGTCGTTCCCTCATCACTGAAATGAAACGGTGCATCCATGTGGGTTCCTGTATGCGTGTTAAGCTCAATTCGTTCGGCATTGTAGCCGTGAGTAGCATAACGGGCTTCATAATTGATGTTAGTCGGGGCGTAAGTCGGCCACGCAGGACAGGCATGATAGACTGGCTGGCTCAAGTCGAGGATTTTTTTCACTTTTGGAATCATGGAAAGCCTCCTTATCAGTTCGTAATAAGCATGCGTCCGGGGATATCGGGCGACATCCCCGGACGCAAAAGTCAAAAAGTTGTCCTGTTTGAGACTAGTTCAAACCACACACATCTTTTTCGATGGCATCCAGATTCGCCACAACATTATCCTTCGTCAGCAGGAGAACCGGTACAGGGATTTCTTTCGGGGGCGTTCCGCCGTCAAAGAATGTTTTGAGGGCTGTCACAGATTCACGACCCATTTTCTTCGGTTGTTGCGCGCCGCAAACCAGGATCTTGCCGGTCTGTAGATATTCGACAATATCCGGGTCTCCATCAAAAGCAGCAACTAGCACTTTGTCCGATATCCCTAGTTCGTTCAGAGCAGAGACCACACCCAGTGAAGCTTGCGAATGATGAGCCCACAAGCAGACGAGCGTCGGGTTTGCGGTGACAATGTTCTTTGTCTGAGCAGCGGCTTCATCCAAAGTGAATGTCTTGCTTTCCAGTGTGGTGGTCATCTTGATGCCGACTTCATCCATTGCCTTCTTGAACCCGGCCTGCCGGTTTTGTCCGTTCAGGCGAGCCAAGGGAACGGTGATTTCTGCGATCGGTCCTAACGGCAGTTTGTTGTCCAGTATGTATTTGGCAACATACTTGCCGACTTCATAAGCACCATCGAAATTCGGGGTGGCGACATAAGAGAGGTATTCGCCTGAATTTGTCCCGATATCACAAATGACGACCGGCACCTTTGCAGCAGCTGCTTCGGCTAGAACAGAAACGCACGAAGCGGAGTCTGTTGGGGAGATGACAATCGCATCGACTTTGCGAGTGATCGCATTCTGGGCGTTTGTCAACTGAGTAGTCGCACTATCTTTTGAATCGTAGGTGATCATGTCCCAGCCATAGGCGTCGCATTGCGTCTTGACACCCTCTTCAGTCCAGTTCCAGAACGGAATGGTTGTTGATGGTGTGATATAGGCTACTGTCTTCTTGGTCGCGGCAGTCGTTGCTGCGGTTGACCCGGCCGATGTCCCCTGGGTTGTAGCGGCTGTTGTGGCTGCTGTTGTAGCAGTAGATCCACAAGCCGTTACCAGCGAAAGAACCAATACGAGACTAAGACAAACGGTTAAGATCTTTCTCATGGACATGTGCAGTACCTCCTAAATTATTTGCCACCCGATGAAGGGATTAGCCAAATAAAATATTGACACGACATTAACGTTTCCGTTCCCTGGATGATATGCGATCAATTACAAGGGCCAGGATGATGATGACGCCGACGGTCAGTCCTTGCCAATAAGGTGATACGCCAAGGATATCCAGTCCATTTTTAATCAATCCGAGGAAAATGACACCAATGCCCGTGCCAATCAGCGTGCCTTTGCCGCCGGTCATTGCGCTTCCTCCGATGACAACAGCCGCCAATGTGTCCATTTCATATCCGTCCCCATAATTCGGATCGACTGCACCCAATCGGGATGCGATGATAATTCCACCTAACGCGGACATCAGGCCGGAAATAATGTAGGCATAGCACTTGAATCGCTTGACATTGACACCAGCCAACCGAGTCGCATTTTCATTGCTTCCGATCGCGTACGTATAACGGCCAATTTTTGTATTCATGAGAATCCAGGCCATCACAATATACAGAATGACCACACCAAAATAATAGAAGCGGATGATGCCAAATCCCGATGTCGTCAGTTTTTCAAAACCAGGAACAAGACGGTTGACTGCTCGACCGTTGCAAACCAGATAATCGGCGCTTCGTGTAATCATCGACATGCCCAGAGTGACAATGAAGGCTGGAATGCGAACGTAGGAAACAAGCAACCCGTTGACAAGACCAATGAATATCCCGCCAACAATACATACAATCATGCCCAGAATCATGCTTCCGGTGTCTCTCATGGTCAAGGCCAAGAGCATTGATATCAAACCAAGCGTATTTCCTGTCGACAAATCAATTCCACCTGTCAGCATCACATAGGTTTGTCCAATGGCAAGGATCGCGATGATCGCAATCTGTGACATGATGTTGGCCATGTTTTGCGCAGTCAGGAAGTAGGGTGACGCCACGCTCATGAAGATGAAAAATGCGACCATTCCCAAGCCAACGCTAAGCTCCGACTGATACACTGATCGAATGCTATTGAACTTTGCTTTTCTTGACAGGTTTTCAGCCGTTTGATTGCTCATGGATCGGGTCCTCCTGCTTAAAGAAAACTATCGAATTTTACAATTTTCATAAGGTTGGTTCTACAAATTGGCGGAGCATCAGCTCAGCCAAAAGAAGCATAATGCATGATTTGCTCCTCTGTCGTTTCCTTGACGTTCAAATCTCCAACGATAGATCCATCCTTCATGACCAGAACGCGGTCGCAAATGCCTAATATCTCTGGCAATTCGGATGAAACGACTATTATAGAGACACCTTTGGCCGCCAGTTCCTGAATAATGGTATAGATTTCTGACTTGGCCGATATATCGATGCCTCGAGTCGGCTCGTCCATGATCATGACCTTCGGTTCTGTCAGAAGCCATTTGGCAATTACCACCTTCTGCTGGTTGCCACCACTTAAGCTTCTGGCAGGATTCCTGTAATGCCCTAACTTAATATTGAGATTACGGATCATCTCGACACAGTCGTTCGCTTCTGAACGATGCGGTAAACGGAATTGACGTTTGGTTGCCGTTTTGGCAAATGCAATATTGACGAGGACAGACAGGGTAAGTAAAAGCCCTTCTTCCTTCCGGTTCTCTGTCGCCAGGACCATTCCTCTTTTGATGGCATCTTCCGGCGAGTGTTTTTTTATGCTGACACCGTTGACTTTTACGGATCCCTCCTTATAGCCGTCCGCACCAAAAATGCATCTTGCCAATGAAGTCCGGCCAGCACCGATCAAGCCAGCAATACCGAGAATTTCACCACCATAGGCGGCGAAAGAAATATTTTTTAAAAAGTCATAGTTATCATGCAGTTCTTCAACTCTTAAAACAGGAATTTGTGAAATTTTTCTTTCCAGGTCCCGCTTTTCTCCGAAAAACTCCTTGATTTCTCTTCCGACCATGGCGCGAACAAGCTTTTGGTCGGTCATTGATTTCATGTCCTCACCTTCAAGAACCATGTTGCCGTCACGCAAAACGGTAATTCGATCAGAAATTTCAAATATTTCCTTGAACCGATGAGATACAACGATAAATCCAACACCTTTTTCCTTCAGACTGATGATAACCTTGAACAATCTGTCGGCTTCTGTGCTCGTCAAAGCAGCCGTTGGTTCATCCAATATGATGATTCTGGACTCATAAGAAACAGCTTTTAAAATTTCGACAATTTGCTGCTCAGCAACTGACAATTCCGCCAGCCGCATATGCGGACTGATATGGTCCTGCATATCAAAAAGCTTCAGAAGATCGATCGTCCTCGAGATAGCTTCTTTCTTGTCAATAATGCCCGACTTGAATATTTCCTTATGGCCGATGAAGATATTTTCATAGACGGAAAGATGGGGCATGGAATTGAACTCTTGCATGACTATCGAAATTCCCATTTTAATCGCGACTGCCGGGTTTTCGATTGTGACAGGAATGCCATCCAGTTCAATAACCCCTTCATCCGGCCATTCGATCCCACTGATTATTTTCGCCAAGGTTGATTTCCCTGCACCATTTTCGCCCATCAGTGCATGGACTTCACCATGTCTCAGTTCAAAATTGACCTTGCTCAGAGCTTGCACAACTCCAAAGTTTTTCGATACACCTTTTACGTTTACCAATGGAATGTCACTCATTTCAAACACGCTCCACTGTTCTTATCTGGACGTACCAACGACTATCGGGCAATTACTGAACCTAGAATTATATTGATAAATGGATTTAAGTTTTAAACAATATTCATTTCATAATTTGAATATTACTTATCAGATATTCATTTTCACTCTAGTCGTGAAAAAAATTCCTGTCAACGCAATTGCAACCAGATATGATACTATGGATGGAACTGCTTGTTTTATTATGATACTTTTTCACTCAATTTCTGACCGTTTCAATCCGTCAAACGACATAAATCACGTCTATTGTCTTCTAGACGTGAACATATGCGTTAATTTTGATGCTGGACAGATAAGCACTTTGCACAATGAAAATATCATGGTATCGAAATTGGTGATACTTTTTGAATGATTTGAAAAATTTTAGATGTTAATATATTCACCGTCCATCCATCAGTATCAGCCCCACATAGGATACGGTGTCCTTGCCGTTGTTGTATTTCAGGCCGCCTGCCGTCAGCATGGGGTTGACATTGATCCCGTAGGCTTCGACAGAAGGGATGGCCTCGTCCGGATAGCGGCAGGGTTCGTCCGGATAGGTGCACTGCGGGCACAGGTCGCAGCAGCCTGCGTCGAGTGTCAGCATGGTCCATTCGGGATAGGCTTGTCGAAAAGCTTCCCGGATGTCCCGGAAGACTTTCATGTGGTTCTTTCTAGCAGCCACCATGCCTTCGTAGTCAAAGGAATCCTCCAGCTGGTCTACGGTCTGGACGATGATCCCCATGGGAAAACGACGAACCTGAGCCTTCAGGTCGTCCACTTCGCCGACCGCCGGCGGGCCGACCCAGCAGGTCGCGAACCGGCCGCAGGCGTTCTGGTCACATAACGCTCGAAGCTCGGGGGCAAACGGGATCGAACCGGATTCGATCGTGGCAGTGTAAGTCGCGCCCCGTTCAATAGCCAGCTGGTGGAGCCGGTCGAGGTCTTCTCGCCGGATCCATCGTTCTTCTTGGAGTATCTGTTCCGTCAATGCCATGGATGATGGATCCTTTCATTTCTGGTTTGCCTTTTGCTCAGCCTGGCTTTTGACAGCGGCCACGCGAGCGTTGAAATCACTATTTGAAATCCCAAAGTAGCGTTTCAGTTGACTCAGCACAATGTCCCGGCGTCGGGACAGAGCGGATCGGAGAGCGATGGTTTCGCGTTGCCAGTGAGTCTTTGAGGATGGCATGCCCCATCGGGCGATCTGGCGATCCATTTCCGGCTCCAACTGCCGGACGGTCTCGTCGAACAGGCGAAGAACCCGCTCCGTGTCGTAATCATTGTAAGCGATTTCGATAAATCGGTCGACCAGTCGATCCCGCCACATCTTGTTTTTCTTCAGTCCGTAGAAAATATCGACATAAGTGATCGATTCGTTACCGGCCAGGGAGCCATCCGGGCTGAAGTACAAGGAAAATTTGTTGCGATTGGCATCATTGAACCGCATGCTCCAGTCCAGATCAAACAAGAGTGGCCGCCAGCGGATGGCATAGTCTGTCGTCCGCCAGAAGCGCTGATTGAGCATGTCGCCATTGCCGAAGTAAATATTGGCAACCAGGTAATCGATGCAGGCGTCAATGTCGACCCGATCGGCAAACCGGGCAAAGACAGCATCGTCTGAGAGATTCCAGGACTTGGCATCCCGGCGGATCTTCAGATATTCCTTGCTGCTGCCCATCACGGCTGTGTCGTTCCGATCAATCAATTCAATGGATTCTTCATCGGCATCGTAATATGCTTCAAAGTACCCCGCTTCCTGTTCCTCGTCCAGATCGAAAAGTCCCCAGTAGCGACCATTGACATACAGGACGACCGGCCGGGTGTGAATGGAATCGACCCGAAGTCCATTGGACAGTTTTTGGAAAAATGAGTTCCTCAATCGGGCATCCGGGAGATCCTGACCGCCATTGCGCAGGGTGATGGCTGAAAAAATGGTAACCGTGCTGTCCGGAAAAAACGGATAATCAACTTCAGGATCACCGTAAGCGCCACGCAATTTCAAGGTTACCGACTTTTGCGGATAATCGAGCGACGCGCGCCCCTTGGGCGTGACTCCGGCTCGGAATGCGACCCCGGGCTGCCCATCCGGTTCGAAATATTCGACTGATACGCCATATTCTGGTTTGTAATATCGGCTTCCTTTCTCGAAAACGTCCCTCATGTGTGCCGGGTTGCCGGCTAGACAGACCACCGGAACCGTATGGGGCTTGACAAACAGGAAGGTGGCCGTTCGGCAATCGCTGTCCAGCAAACCGTCGGCCATGGCCACGGTTGACACGACGGTGTTCTTTTCGATCCGGATCGGAGTGGTGTAAATGGCGGACTTTTCAGTAGGGACGGATCCATCCAGCGTATAGTGGATTCTCGCTCCGGGCGTCGCGCTCGAAATCATCAGCCAGAAGGATTCCGTCTGATACAGGCCGGTCGGCCCGGATATCGTTGGTGTAGATGTGTAGCCTGTGGCATAGGCGCTTGAATTGGGTTTACCCGGAGTCGGATCAGCAAAAAACATTGCTACTCTGGTCCGATCCACCTCGATCCTTCCGGCGGTGACACCCGGCCTCAACCGGCCGATGACCAGGACATCCACCAGATGTCCTTGAGCGTCAAAAAGGCGCAATGTTTCGCCGTCAGATGATATCCCCAATCGCGACATTTCTGGCTTGATCGTCGAATCGTCGATCACCAGATACTGTCCCGGCCGACAGATGACGGACGGCAACGGCCATTTTTCCGGGAACCCTCCGTCGTCCGTGAGATGCCAGTCCGTCAAATCGACCGGCTCCGGACCACTGTTCCATAGTTCGATCCAGTCGCCTTCCCCACTCTTGGCCTGGTCGACCGAGCAGACCTCGCTGATCAACAGGCTGACAGCCGGTTGCAAAGGTGCAGTTGTTGGCTTGGCCATTCCTGATGTAGTACTGACAGATGTCGGGCGAATCGAAGGTCCTGACGTCACCGGGTGTGGAGTCGATGGACTCGTGGAAATGGACGGGGCGGTCGATGGGACCTCCAGATCAGGCTCGCTGGCTCGGGATGTTTCAGACGGTATATCATTCCCAATGGAATGGGACAGGATCAAGACCAGGGAAGCGACCAGAACAATCACCAGAACAACAATCAATGTTCCGGTCGTCAGAATGCCAAGCCGCTGTCGATACGGTGTCTTGCGCCGGCCATCGCCAACACCCCCTGGTGATAGAAAGCTACTCGTGTATGGATGCTGTTGGGTGGTTGTCTCTTATGCTTGTTTCTCGAAGGGAAAAACAAAAGGCAATTTCAGCCGATCCCGGATGGTCAGGAACTCTTGCTGGACGGCCGGGACCAGGGGGACGCCCTTGTCCTTGCGATCGAGCCATGTCAGGTACTCTTTCTCCCCGGCTGTGTAGATGCGGTCCTGTGACGGGGCTTTTGTCGAGGCACGGAGTTCGCGCAGGATGTCGCCGCAGGTCTTGCGGAAACTGTCGAGGCCGACAAACGCCTCCGGATCGATGACCAGGAAAAAGTGGCCGAGATGGTAGGGCTTGAGGCGGCCCTCCTCATCTTTGTCAACAAGGGCTTTCAGAAAACTGCCGGCGGCCAACGCGGCTGAAAGCACTTCGACGACGGTTGCATACCCGTAGCCCTTGTAGCCGGCCAGTTCTTCGCCGATGCCGCCCAAGGGGGCCAGTGCGGCTTTTCCCGTGGTCAGGTCAGCCAGGATCTGCTGCGAATCGGTCAACGCTTCACCGTCGTGGCCGATCACCATGCCTTTCGGTGTGTCTTTACCATTGCGGGCGAAATACTCGATCTTGCCGCGCTGCGTGATGGAGGTCGCGCAATCCAGGCAGAACGGGAAGTCTTCATCGGTGGGGAAAGCCACGGTCAGCGGGTTGGTCCCAAGCATGTTTTCGACACCAAAGGTCGGGGCAATGGAAGGGCGCGCGTTGGTCCCCGTGATGCCGATCAGGCCGGTGTTGGCGGCCATCGTGGCCCAGTAGCCGGCGATGCCGTAATGAGATGAATTGCGGACTGCAACCATCGACAGACCGTACTGCCGGGCTTTCTCAATCGCCATTTCCATGGCTTTGTGGCTGGCAACCATCCCCATGCCATCGTTGGCATCGAGCACCGCGGTCGTCGCGGTTTCCTTGATGATGTCGACCTTCGTCACCGGGTTGAGAATGCCTTTTTCGATCCGGTCGAGGTAAATCGGCTTGAACCGGTTGCAACCGTGACTTTCGATCCCTCGGCGATCGCTTTCCAGCAGCACATCGGTGCAAATTTCGGCATCCTTTTCCGGCACCCCGTAGCCACGAAACGCGTCGACCATGAAGTCGTGCAGCAATGTCCAGGGAACCGTCACTTTTTCACTCATATTCCATTTGCTCCTATACAGTCGTTCATGCAATGGGTCTGCATGCACCGGGTTGTCAGTCACTTGCCGTCCTTATTCCCATCCTCGGTCTTGTCCCCTGTCTTGTCAAAATACTTGTCCAGTTTGGGACCGATGCGTCGCATCAGGCTAAACATGATAATGACCGCGACGGCCACCCCGATGATGGTCGCCGTAAACGGGGCAACATTCATCAGGATCAAAATGTAGCTGACGGAGGCGTAAATCGCCGCGAACGAGACGACATTGATGATGTAGCGGACAATCATCGATTTGAAGTTGATGGGCGGCCTTTTTTGCTGCGGTAACTGTGGCATTGGTTGTCCTTTCCGGGCGCCAGCTGCTCATGCACGGACCTTCGGGAAAACCGGACCGCCCCGACCTATTTTATCATACGTGGATTGCTCCGTCTCCGGCCTGGCGCATCGACTCCATCACGGCTTCCGACAGGGTCGGGTGGGCATGGATCATGCCGGCGATGTCTTCGGCCAGCAATTCAGCGTGTCTGGCCAGAAGCAGTTCGTGGATCAGCTCGGTCGCGTCCGCTCCGGCGATGTGGGCGCCCAGGATCTCGCCCGTCACCGAATCGGTCAGGACCTTCACCAGGCCTTCCAGCTGCTCGATGGCAACCGCCTTGCCGGCGCCGCGATACGGGAAGGTGGATTTTTGGAAAGCGATGCCCTTATCCTTTGCATCCCGTTCAGTCAGGCCAAAACTCGCGATCTGCGGTTCGCAGTAGACTGCGCCTGGTATGTCGGACGGATCGATCTTGGGCGCGACTTTGCGTCCGGCGATCCGTTCGACCACGATCTCCCCTTCCTTGCTGGCCACGTGCGCGAGCAGCGGTGACCGGATGACATCACCGACCGCGTAAATGCCGGGAACGGCCGTCTCATAGTAGTCACCGACCTCGATGAAGCCACCTTTGTCCAATCGGACACCTGTTTCCTCCAGACCCAGTCCGGCGGTATTCGGCACACGGCCGGCTGACACCAGCATCTGGTCGACCTCGATGGTCCGGCGAACGCCGGCAGCGTCTTCCAGTTCGACCGACAAGTGTCCGTTGACGACTGATTGTGAAACCGCCTTGGTCGACACGTCCATCGTTATGCCGCGTTTTTTGAACGAGCGGCGCAGCACGTCCACGACTTCCTCATCTTCCAGAGGCAGAATGCGGTCCATCATTTCGACCAGATGGACCTCGACGCCGAACGCGTTCATGATGTGGGCAAATTCGACGCCGATCGCGCCGGCCCCCAGGATCAGCAGGGACTTGGGCAAGGATTGCTGCATCAAGGCGCCGGTTGACGACAGGATCCGTTCCTCGTCGAATTCGAAGCCGGGAAGCTCCCGGGGACGAGATCCGGTGGCAATGAGGATGTTTTTGCCGGCAAGGACCTGGCCGTCCTTGAGGGTCACCGATCCTGGCTTGATCCGGACGGCTTCGCCGGTGACCAGGTCAACCTCGTTTTTCTTGAGCAGGAACTGGACACCTTTGGAAAGACGGTCGGCCGCCTGGCGTGATTTTTCCTGGACTTTCCGATAATCGAACCCGGTCTTGTCGACCTTGAGGCCCATGGCCTCCAGACCCTGAATCGACTGAAACAGGCTGGCCTGATGGATCAGGGACTTCGAGGGGATGCAGCCGATGTTGAGGCAGACGCCCCCCGTCTTGTCCTTTTCGATCACAGCCGCCTTCAGTCCCAATTGCGAGGCCCGGATGGCGGCCACATAGCCGCCGGGTCCGGCGCCGACGACTAGGACATCATAGGTTTTCTGTTGTTCCATGCTGTTCACTCCCTTGTCAGTAAAGCGCGCGGACCGGCTCCTCTAGCAGTCTGCGAAGATCGGTCAGGAATTCAGCGCCGACGGAGCCGTCGATCACCCGATGGTCGCACGACAGGGTCAGCTTCATGACAGACCGGACTTTGAGGGTGTCGTCCGGCTGGACGACCGGCTCTTTCCGGATCTCACCGACCGCGAGGATGGCAGATCCCGGCGGGTTGATGATCGCGGTGAACTCCTCGATGCCGTACGATCCAAGGTTGCTGATCGTGAAGGTGGCCCCGGTGTATTCCTCCGGTTTGAGGGTGTTGGACCGGGCCTTGTCGATCAGGTCCTTCAGTTCGCGGTCGATCTGGACAATGCCTTTGCTGCCGCAGTCACGGACAACCGGTGTGATCAGTCCATCAGTCTGGGCGACCGCGAGACCGATGTCGATCTTGCCGTGCTGGACGATCGTATCACCGGTCCAGGTGGCATTGACCATCGGATGCCGTTTCAGCGCTTCCGCCACCAGTTTGACCAGGAAGGCATTCATCGACACCTTCTGATCCGGTCCGCTGTTCAGCCGGGTGCGGGCCGCGAGCAGGTCATCCATCAGCACCGGCACTTTGAGGTAGTAGTGCGGCGCGGAGTACATGGACTCGGAAAGCCGTTGGGCGATGATCCGCCGCTTGCCTGTAACAGGCAGCACGATGTCATCGGCGGATGGCTGGGACGCGGCAGCCGACGGCTTGGCCGGGGCCGGTTCCGCCTTTGCCTTAGCCGGTTCAGGTGCTTTACCGGCCGGGGCGACGGCGATCGCTTTTTCCACATCGGCCTTGATGATCCGTCCGGCCGGTCCACTGCCTTCGATCCGCCCCAGGTCGAGGCCGTTCTGGTCGGCAATCTTGCGGGCCAGCGGGGTCGACCGGATGAAACCGGACGGTTCGGCCACAGCCGGGGCAGGCTTTTCATCGGCCACCGGTGGCTGCGACGGCTGCTGTTCAGCCTCGTCAGACGGCTCCGGCACCGGGGGGGCAGCCTCAGCCGGGGCGCGGTCCGCCGCGTCAACCAGATCGGAAATGTCCTCGCCTTCCTTGCCGACAATGGCGATCGGATCGCCGATGGCGGCGATTTCACCTTCCGGCAGGAGGATTTTCAATAGCACCCCGTCTGCCGACGATTCATAATCCATCGAAGCCTTGTCTGTCTCCACTTCGCACAGCACATCGCCGGACGCGACTTTCTCGCCTTCCTGCTTGATCCAGCGGGCGATAATGCCCTTGTCCATCGTCGGTGAAAGCGCGAGCATTTTCAGTTGTTCAGCCATGATCTTCCCTCCTCGCCCTATTTCAGGTACAGTACGCGTTTGGCCGCCTGGACAATCTTGTCGGCTGACGGCTGGGCGGCCAGTTCGAGCGCGTGGTTGTAGGGCATGGGCACGTCCTCCGACGAGACCAGTTCGACCGGTGCGTCAAGCAGGTCGAACACGTTTTTCGAGACCATCCAGGCGACATGCGACCCGACGCTGGCGAACGGCCAGGATTCGTCGATCACCACGCACCGGTTGGTCTTGCGGACTGACTGGTAAATCGTCTCCTCGTCGAGCGGGCGGATCGACCGCAAATCGACGATTTCCGCATCGATGCCCATTTTCTCCAACTCGGCCGCAGCCTCCCGGACCACTTTCAGCGGTTTTGAATGAGTGACCAGCGTCACGTCTTTGCCGGGACGCTTGATATCGGCTTTGCCGAATTCGATCAGGTATTCCTCCTCCGGCACTTCGCCTTTCCAGCCGTACATCAGCTCGCCTTCGAGGAACAGGACCGGATTGTCATCCCGGATCGCCGTCTTCAATAAACCCTTGGCGTCGTAGGGCGTGGCCGGGGCGATCACCTTGAGCCCGGGCACGTGCGCAAAGATCGACTGCAGGGCCTGCGAATGCTGCGACCCCAGGTATTCGGCCGGTCCGTTCGGACCGCGGAACACGATCGGGATGCTGACCTGTCCGCCAGACATGTAACGCATCTTGGCGGCATTGTTGACCACCTGGTCATAAGCCATCAAGGAGAAGTTGAACGTCATCCACTCCACGATCGGCCGCAGTCCCGCCATGGCGGCCCCGATGCCCAGCCCGGTGAACCCTTCCTCGGTGATGGGCGTGTCGATGACCCGCTTCTGGCCATATTTGTCCAGAAGTCCCTGGCTGACCTTGTAGGCTCCGTTATATTGTGCGACCTCCTCGCCGATCAGGAAAACCCGTTCGTCCCGGGCCATCTCCTCGTCGATCGCCTGTCGGATCGCTTCACGATATGTGATTTCAGGCATGTTGACACCTCCTGTCAATCTGCGATGGGCAATTTACATCACGCCGGCCCATCAGGCCAGCACGTCCTGATAAAGGGCTTCCAGTTCAGGGGCAGGACTGATTTCCGCGAACTCGACGGACGTGTCCGACGTCTGCTTGCTCCTGCGGTCCATTTCCTCATATTCTTCTTCTGTCAGAAGGCCTTCTTTGACCAGGGCGTCCTTGAGGATCAGGATGGGGTCCTGCTGACGGTATTCGTCCAGCTCCTCGCGGGTCCGGTACTTGCCCGGATCGCTCATCGAGTGGCCTTTGTACCGGTAGGTCTTGATCTCCAGAAAACCGGGCTCGTTCTGCTCACGGGCCTTCCTGACCGCCTCCGCGGTCGCCTCGTAAACCTGGAGCACGTCCATGCCGTCCACCTGACGGCCTTCGATCCCGTAGGACTGGCCCATGACCGACAGGTCATGCACCGAGGAGACGCGCCGGAAATCCGTGCCCATGCCGTACTGGTTGTTCTCACAGATGAACACAATCGGCAGGTTCCAGATCTTGGCGAGGTTCAGGCTCTCATGGAACGCGCCCTGATGGATGGCGCCGTCGCCGAAATAGCACAGCACCACGCCGTCTTCCTCGTTGTATTTGAGCTTGAACGCCACGCCGGTCGCGACCGGTACATGTCCGCCGACGATGCCGTTGCCGCCGTACATGTGGTGCTCGACATCGAACAGGTGCATGGATCCGCCCTTGCCCTTGGAGCACCCGGTGCTCTTGCCGAACAGCTCGGCCATCATGGCGTCAGCGCTCATGCCGCAAGCCAGGGCATGGCCGTGGTCGCGATAGGCAGTCAGGACATAGTCCTTATTCAGGTCGAGCGCCGCCACGGACCCGACGGCCACCGCCTCCTGGCCAATGTAGAGATGACAGAACCCGCCGATCTTCTGCAGGCCGTACATCTGGGCCGACTTTTCCTCGACACGCCGGATCAGCAGCATCTGCTCGAGCAGATTCAATAAAAATTCACGGTCATATTGTTTGATCTCTTTCACCGATTCCATGGGTCACACTCCTTCCCGCCTGAAATCGACAACTTGCTTTTGACCCTTCATGGGTGAAGACCAGCAGGCCTCGTCGATCACGGTCTCAAGGATGACAAAATCCGTGTCCGCCTTGTTGATGTTCCAGAAGACAGTCAGTTTGCGGCCGATCGCCTCCATCACCTGGGCTTTCAAGGATGGGTTGTCCAGAACGTTCAGTTGTCCACGGACATTGATGACCTGGTCCAGGGAGCGGGTCTGGATCATCCACTCCACCTGTTTGTTGGCATTCAGCTGGATCACCTTGGGGAATCGCGGTGACGTGACCGCGAACAGTGAATGGGGCCATTGCGGCAGCACCACCGGTGTCATCCACCGGACATGAGGCTGGCCGTCCGCATCCACGGACGCCAGAACACCGGCCTTGGAATCCTCGAGCACCGCTTCGATCTTGCGCATCATTTCCTGAATCGTCACGGATGTTGCCTCCTTTTTCGTTGACAGGGGGATTCGTGTCCCCGACTGTCCAAAATTTTCCGGTCTTTGATTTGCCGTTTGATCCGGCAAATGGACAAAACAATCATTTATGAAAATTGTAGCATACGCGAAAAATACAAACCGGCATGTATGTTACCGATCTGTCTCTATTGTCCGTTCAGGAATGGGGTCGGTATTGGATTGAATGGGTCAGATCATGAAAATGCCCACCAGATAGATCATGTAGACCAGGGATGTCAGAATCCCCTGGGATCGGGCAAAGCGCTGGCGAATCAGGGCCGGCAGGAAAATGATGACCAGAATGAGGACATAGAGCGGCATGTCCTGCCGCACCACCGCAACCGGCATTTCGAGGGCGCCACCGGTCAGCAGGCTGCTGACCGGAAGGATGAGTGTGGTCGCGACGACATTGGCGCCAATCACGTTGCCAATGGTCATGCTCACTTCGCCCCGGCGGATCGACTTGATCGCGGTTGTCAGTTCCGGCAGGCTGGTCCCGATCGCCACCGCGGTGAACCCGATCACAACCTCCGGGATGCCAAGCAATTGACCCAGTTCTATGCCGTTGTCGATCAGTAGCTGTGCACCGACGATGATCCCTGCCGCGCCGAACATGAATTTCCCGACGTTCAGGCCGATGACCCGCCAGTCGAATCCGGCCAGTGTTTCAATCGTCTCCTCGTTGCTGTCGGATGGGTCATCTGACGCGGGGGTTCTGTCGGATTCAGTGGAATCCATCAGGTTTGACTGCCGTGTATCGTGTATGTTGATGGCGATGAACAAACCACTGAAAGCGATCATGACCAGACTTTCCCAGATCCGCAGGGCACCGTCCCAGCTGAACAGCATCAGCGACAGGATCGATACGAAAGCGAGCGTGATTTTCTTAAGATACCGTTTCCTTTTGATCACAGAAGGCATCAGGATGATGGTCAGCGAGACAATGAGGCCAAGGTTGGCTGTCATGGAACCGATCGCGTTGCTGGTGGCAAGGTCAACACTGCCTTCCAGCGCGGCTGAGACGGAAACGATCATCTCCGGCAGGGTCGTGCCGATCGTGACGATGACCGCGCCAACGATCAGCTTGGGGATCCGGTAGGCCTCGGCGATCCAGATGGCGGCATCGAGAAAGAAATCGCCGCCTTTCGAGATGAGGACGAATCCAAGTAAAAACAACAGGATGACCCAGATCGTGGACATCCGCTTCCCCCTTCCGCAAAGTGATAAGTGCCACTTATGCTATCATCCTGATCACTCGTCCGTCAAATCAGGCAATCGGTCGCGGACGTTAAATAAACGGGCTGCCTTCCTGAGCCGCGACCTACGGCACAGGAAAGCAACCCACTTCTTTTTACAGTTCCTGAAATGTATTTCGGTTCAAAAAGCCTTTTCAGGCCAGTCCGTGCTGCTCGGCAAAACGGATCAGGGCCTGCTCCACTTCCGTGGTCGTCGGCAGGCTGAGCAGTTCGTCTACCAGTTGTTTCGTCTCAACGGTATCCAGCATCGATACGATCTTCCTCGACTTCAGGACCGATCCCGAGCTCATGGAAAACTCGTCCAGCCCCATGCCAAGTAAGGCCGGGATCAGCAGCGGATCGCCAGCCGCCTCACCGCACATGCCGCACATGATGTTGTGCTCGTGAGCCGAGCGGATGGTCTGGTGGATCAGGCGAATCACGGCCGGGTTGTATTGCGAGTAGAGGTTGGCCACTTTCTCATTGCCGCGGTCGACCGCCACCGTGTACTGGATCAGGTCGTTGGTGCCGATGCTGAAGAAGTCGCACTCCCTGGCCAGCATGTCCGACATGACTGCCGCGGCCGGGATCTCGATCATGATGCCGACCGGGACGTCCTCCTTGAACGGTGTCCCCTTGGCCCGCAGTTCGTCCTTTGCCTCTTCCAGCGCGATCTTGGCGGCCCGCAGTTCGGACACCGAAGACACCATCGGGAACATGATGTGCAGGTTGCCGTGCACACTTGCGCGCAGCAGCGCCCGCAGCTGGGTCTTGAACAGTTCCGGCCGGTCGAGGCAGATGCGGATCGCCCGGTAGCCCAAGAACGGGTTCTCCTCCTTGTCGAGGTTCATCGCCGGCAGTTCCTTGTCCCCGCCGATGTCCAGCGTCCGCACGATCACCGGCTTGTCTTCCAGCGCGATCAGCACGCTCTTGTACGCGTCGATCTGCTCTTCCTCGGACGGGATCGCGTTGCGGTCCAGGTACAAGAACTCGCTGCGGAACAGCCCGATGCCGTCCGCCGTGCTCTCCAGGACATACGCCGTCTCGCCCGGCGTGCCGATGTTGGAGCAGATCTCCACTTCCCGACCGTCCGCGGTCACACTCGTCTTGCCCTTGAACGAGTCGAGCAGGGCCTTTTCACGAATGCCCTCCGCCCGCTGGCGGATGCTTTCCTGGTAGGTGTCGGCGTCCGGCCGGATCACGACGACCCCGGTCGTGCCGTTGAAGACGATGTCCTCGCCGTCCTTGATGATCGACAGGTTCTCGCCAATCCCGACGACGGCCGGGATCGAGAAGTTCCGGGCCATGATCGAGGTGTGGGAATTCTTCCCACCGATCTTCGTCAGGATGCCGGCCACGTTCTTGACATCCATGCTCGCCGTGTCCGACGTGGTCAGGTCCTTGGCGACCAGGATGGAGTTGGGCGGCAGTTTGCTGATGTCCTTGACCTTGATCCCCAGAAGCGCCATCAGGATGCGGTCCTTGATGTCCTTGATGTCAAACGCGCGCTCGCGCATGTAGGCGTCATCCATCGACTCGAAGATGGCCACGATCTGGCTGATCCCCTGTTCGACGGCCCTCGGCGCGTTGTACTGCTCTTCCTCGATCAGCCGGCGGGCCTCCGCCAGGATCTCCGGATCGGAAAGGATCATCGAATACGCCTCGATGATGTCGGCCCGGGTGCTGTTTTCCTCCTGCCGGGCCCGCTGCAGGATCTGGTCCGTTTCCGCGACCACGGACTCCAGCGCCCAGTCCAGCCGGGATGACTCGACCGCGACATCCACAGCCTTCGCATCCGGGATCACGATCTCCTGCTTGCTGTACAGAAAGGCCTTGCCGATGCCGATCCCGGCCGACACGCCCTGTCCCTTGATATGAATCCCTGAATCCATGTCCTCACCCCTTCGCTTGCCTGCAAGCTCGGTCGGCCGTCCCTTGGCGGGACCGCGCCGGACTCGCCGGTTTATTCGCCCAATCCGGCGTCGATGAATTCGGTCAGCTTCTGCATGGCTTCCTGCTCGTCCTCACCATTGCACGCCAGTTCGATTTCCGTGCCGCACTTGGCGCCGGCCGCCAGGATGCCGATCATCGACTTGGCGTTGAGCCGCTTGCCATCCTTGACGATCTCGACCGCGCACTTGAACGATTGCGCCATCTTGACAAAATTGCTGGCCGGTCGGGCATGCAGCCCCAGTTTGTTCTTGATCGTGATTTTCTGTGTGATCATAGGTTCCTCCATTAATCCATTTTTTTCTGATGGTTTTCGTAAGCCGCCTCGACCAGATCGATCAATGGCGAACCGGGTTCCAACTGGGCATATTGGATGAGCGCTTGACGCACACCCTTTGTCTTCACGGAATCAGTCAACTCGACACTTTCTTTGTCCGATTCATGGTGGAAACGCAGGGCCGCCGCGATGGCTCCGGCCAGGTTCACGGGACTGACCCCCATCGCCAGCAGTTTGAGCGCCGGATTGACAAAACGTTCCTTGCGCGAGATTTTCCGGATCGGAGAACGGGCGACCCGGGTCAGTTCGTCCGAGATGTGCGGATTCTTGAATCGGCTCAGGATCGTTTCTACATAAGCCTGGTGTTCGGCCGCATCGAAGCCATAATGCCCGGTTATGTACCGGGATGTTTCTGAAAGAACCCCTCGGACCGCCTGTTCGATGCCGGGGTCTGCGATGGCTTCCGACACAGTCGAAAAGCCGCTGATCAGGCCCAGATAAGCCGTGGCCGCGTGACCGGTGTTGACCGTGAACAGTTTGCGCTCGATGAAGGGTTCCAGACTGTCCACATAATGGACACCATTGATTCGTGGCCAGTCCCCCTTCAGTTTTTGCTCCTCGATCACCCATTCGAAAAACGGTTCCACCTTGACATCCAGCAGATTCCGGTTGCTTTGGGCAGGAACGATCCGGTCGACCGCGGAATTCGGAAACCCGATCGACGCTTCTGCCTGTTGCCTTTCCGCTTCGTTCAGGGTCTGGAAAAGCGCATCCTTCAGGATTGCTGTCGCGCCGATGGCGTTTTCGCAGGCAATGATGTTGAGCGGCGGCGGGGCTGCCTGCGAAAGCCTGGCCCGGATACCGTCCGAAATCGTCCGCGCGATGATCGGGACGATAGTCGGTCCAACCGCCGTGGTGATGAGGTCCGCTTCCTGGATCAGTGCCTTGAGCCGGTCCGGTTCCTTGACATTGTGCACCGCGTCGACGCCATCGACATGGATGACTTGTTTGGATGCGTCGGCGATCAGAACATCATATTCCTTCTGCTCCTTGATGGCATCGATCAGCGGATCACTGATGTCGGCAAAGGTCAGGTCATACCCGTTCTGTCTGAGGATCAGGCCGATGAATCCCCGCCCGATGTTGCCTGCTCCGAAATGAAGCGCTTTCATCTTGGTACCTCCATTCCCGGTTTATCCTGGAGACGCGTGTTCCGATCGGTGCGTCCCGTCATTTGGGCATCAGCAGATTGTAGACAAAGTCGACATCGTCCGTCGTATACAGCTTCTGAAGCGTCTCCTCGTCGCAATCCATGATTGTCACGGCAATGTGCTGCAGGATCTCCAGATGGTCGTCACCGGCCCCGGCGATCGAGATGACAATGTAGGCCAGGTTTCCATCGAAATCGATGCCTTGCGGATATTGGAACACCACGATGCCGGACTTCTTGATGTAGACCCGGCCTTCATTCTTGCAGTGCGGCAGGGCGAGGCCTGCGCCCATGTAGTTGGTGACTTCCGTCTCACGCTGGATCATGCTGTCTATATACTCGGGTGTCACGCAGCCACGGTCGACCAGGATCTGTCCGGCTTCTCGGATGACCGTGAATTTGTCCGTTGATGGCAGTCCCAATTTGATGAATTCCTTTGTCAGGATCGGGTCGGATGATGATTGATTGCCCATGGTTATTCCTCCTCAAGTTTCGTTCTGGTGTACTGTTTACAGATTATCATGATCAGCAGGTATGCAGGCGCTCATTGGGAAATGTTTTTTCATCAGTCGCTCCATCTGTTCATAGATCATGGAACCGGTCCCGCCTTGCAGGCTTTGAAAGAACATGTCGTCATCGATGATCGACCGGCTGATCAGGCGCATGATGTCGAGTTTGAGCGGTGACACGCTCAAGGGGGCCGCCATGACCAGGATGTTGTCAACCGGCTTGTCCTCCACGGAGAGCGGGTGATGGAGGCGGATCAGCCCGAAATGCAGTTCTTTCACATCGTCCGACCGGGCATGGATCAGCGCCATGCGCTGCTCCTCCAGAAGGACATGGCCTTGTGCTTCCCGCTCGCCAAACGCCAGCATCATCCGCTGGGGCTGATTCGGGTCCAATTGTCGGGCGGCCGCCTCGATCGCCTCATTCAAGGATGCGCAATCGTGTTCGACAAAGAAAAAATGAGTGAGCAGGCTGTAGAGACCGGACACCAGTTCGTTCATGCGACCGAGCTGAAGCCTGAGGTCCGTTTTTTCCTGCGTGGGGCGTGAAATTTTCCGCGGGATCAGGGTGGTCAGGAAATGTCGCAACTTTTCCTGATCCTCCTTCGGGAAAAACGGCCGCACTGTCAGCACGGGAATGCCCGGCAGCACAATGGTGGCCGTTGTCAGGATCATGTCAAACCGATGCTGTTCAATGATCTCGGCAGCCTGGTGAAAAGAGATGATCGCCTCCACCTTCACCTGGGGGAAAATGCCTTCCACCCGGCTGGCCAGCAGAACGGACGAACTCATGCCGGCAGGGCACAGGACGGCAATCCGGAACCGTCTCTCGTCCAGAGACGCTGCTTTTTCCATGGCAGCCCCGAGGTACATGGTCAGATACGCGATTTCCGCAGCCGGGACCGGCTTTTTCACGATCTTTTCAATCAAGGTGGCACATTTGCCGGCCAGTTCGTACCATTGCGGATAGTTGTCGCGAATCTCCTGCTCCAGCGGATTGTGGATCGTCTGATTGAACTTCAGACGCGTCAGGGCCAGCTGCAGGTGTGTTGTCAATGACTCGACCAGTTCGTCTTCATCATGGATCGCATAGCCGGTCTGGGCCTGGACCAGGGCGATCATCTGACGAGCCAGCCCGGCTGCGTCGATGTCCGGACGATCGGATCCCATGGGATCACCGGCGGACAATTCCGGATAATGCATGGGCAGCTGACCGGCCAACACCGGAACCTCGCGCAAAAGCCATGGCATGGCCAGAGTCATGGCCGATTCGTCCAGCAGGCCGTTGGCGATGGCCAGCAATTTCAGGGAGGGGGCCGATGCATTGACTGAAAGCTCATCCGGGTGGTGCTGTCGCCAGGTCAGGACAAACAGCGTCAAAACGATGTTGAGGAAATTCCGTTCGCGATGGATGAGCTGGTTCGTGTTCTCCCATGCTTCAACAAGCTGGATGAGGTCGCGTAGATTCAGCAGATCCTGGTCATTCATGCCAAAAGCCAACTGGAGCCTTTTTTGGATCGATGGATCTTCGGGATGCAGCATCAATTCGATCAGACTGTTTTCATTCAGCACTTCGTTGAGCAGGGATTTCAGCGCTCTCCTGCGGTCACGTTCGTGGCCCTCCAGATGGATGCCGAAGCCCGGCTTTCTGACCAGGGTCAGGCCGTTGGCCACAAACCAGGGTTCAAGACGCTCCAAGTCGCCGCTGATCGTGCTCTCGGCAACTTTTATCAGCCGATTGAGCGTGAACAGTTTCACCGGTTCCGGCTCCCGGATCAGGTACTGGCGCAGGAAGATCAGACGGTCACTTACGGTGAGGACCGCCTGGATCGCCTGACTGTCCAGAAATCCCTCCAGGCGCTCCAGAGCCTTTTCCCGGTCGGACAATCGGATGCCCAGGCCGGTTTTGCGCTCCAGAACGATATCGGCTGATTTCAGCCAGGGCTCACATTCATCCAGTTCCCTGATGATGGTTCTTGAACTGACGGATTGGCTCCGGGCTAGCGTGCCGAACGTGACAAACCCATTGGAATCCGCTATTTCGCGGAGCAAAGCTGCCTGACGTTCCGTCAGCTTGCCATGGCGATTTTGTTGCATGGACCACCTATGTATTTTCATGAAGCCAAGGTGCCCGGCGGCGAGGCTTCCGCGCCCTGACGCAATGCAGTGTGCGAAAAACCGAGCCGTCCGGGCACCATGTCAATAGCAGGTCAGATTGTGTTATTTGAGCTTGTCGACCAGATCCTGGTATTCGGACGCACTCAGGAAATTCTTGATCGAGTGATGGTAGGCGTTTGGTGCTTTTGCCCGGGCCCGCTCAGTCAGGCCTTCATGGGTGACGATCACTTTTGCGTCTTCAGGGATTTCATTGACCGCCTTGTGGACGACCGGAATCTTGAGTCCGGCCTTTTCCAGCGATTTTCTCAGCGTGGTGGCGCCCATGGCGGACGAGCCCATGCCGGCATCGCAGGCGAAGATGATTTCCGTGACCTGCCCTTTGAGGGAGGAGGCGATGGCAGCGGTCGACTTGTTCAGATCAGCGCCTTTCAGGGCAGCCGTCTGGGCCGCGGCATCAACCAGGGCAGAATCGTCCACGATGCTCTTGTCGGTCTTCAGGAAGATCGAGGCGACCAGGAAAGCAACGACAGCCGCAACGGCCACACCAGCGATGGTGGCCACGAAGTTGCCGGCGCCCTTCGGGGTCATGGCCAGCAGAGCGAAGATCGATCCGGGGGATGGTGTGGCGACCAGGCCGGCGCCCAGCAGCGAGAAGGTGAACACACCAGCGGCACCGCCGGCGATGGCGGCCAGAAGCAGGATCGGCTTCATCAGGACATAGGGGAAATAGATTTCATGAATGCCGCCCAGGAAATGGATGATGATTGCGCCGGGGGCGGACATGCGGATCTTGCCTTTGCCAAAGGCCCAGTAAGCGGCGAGAATGCCCAGGCCCGGGCCGGGATTGGTCTCGATCATGAACATGATCGACTTGCCGGCCTTCGCGGCTTCTGCCAGACCGAGCGGGCCAAGCACGCCGTGATTGATGGCGTTGTTGAGGAAGAGGATCTTGGCCGGTTCCACCAGCAGGGAGGCCAGCGGGATCAGGCCGGCGTTGACGATGGAGCTGACCGCATTGCCCAGCGCGTTCGATCCGGCTTCGATCGGCGGTCCGATCGCGATCATGCTGAGGATCGCCAGGGCACCGCCGATGATACCGGCCGAGAAGTTGTCGACCAGCATTTCAAAACCGGCCTTGACTTTACCTTTCAGCAGGTTGTCAAACTGCTTGATGATCCAGCCAGCCAGAGGGCCGACGATCATCGCGCCCAGGAACATCGGGATCGAGGCGCCGACGATGACACCAGTGGTCGCCAGGGCACCCAGGACACCACCGCGAACGCCGTAGACGTTCTTGCCGCCGGTATAACCGATCAAAAGCGGCAGGAGGTAGGTGATCATCGGGCCGACCACTGAGGCGAATTTTTCGTTGGGGATCCAGCCTGTGGGAATGAAGAACGCGGTGATGAGGCCCCAGGCAAGGAACGCACCGATGTTGGGCATGACCATGCTGCTTAAAAATCGCCCGAAGCTCTGGATTTTGGCTCGAAAGCCGGTGTTCTGACCGAGTGTGGTTGTTGTCATGTTTGATCCTCCTTCATTCAGTTGCAACCGTTAACAGACACTGGTGCGAGGTGACCGGGTGTGGAAACAGGGTTGGATCTGATCGCTTGTTTCAGACAAAAACGTGATGGAGGCAAAGCTTTGCTATGGTTTGATTGTAAAACGGCTTCTCAACGAATGCAATCAGCAGTTATCGGCATTGCGCGCCGATCGGATCATGACAAAATTGAAGAATGGTCTTGAAACTGTCATGCATCCGGACAGCGGATGCCTGTTCATGATGGAGACACGGATGGTCGAAGGCCCAGTGACTCGAGATGGCGGATGAAATGGGCGCGGATAATCTGGTGATAGGCCTCCTCCTCCCGGTCCAGCAGATTGGTCAGACGGCTTTTGAAAACCGGGACGCCGTCCTGCAGCTGCTGCAGAATGTTGCCATAGTTGATGTGCAGCAGTTGGCGGGCATTGTCATCCGACAGGAGCGCTCGATAGTTTTCCGGGGCATATTGTTCAATTGCGGGGCAGGACTCGGGGGTCACATTGACGTGGTACGATTTTTTCGCCCGGTCGAGGTTTGCCAGACTGAAATGATACAATTCCCGGAAAAGTTCCGGACCCATGATGGACACCATGTGCACGAATTCCAGCCAGCTGGTCCCCGCGGTCTTCAGGTGGTAACGTTCCTTCGTGATGCGCGCGGCCGACGGGAAAATCGAAAACTTGTCACTGCCGGAATGGAAGCTGATCTTGTAGCCGAAGAGATCGGCGATCGCCTGATGGGCGGTCAACTGGGCTTCAAACTGACTCAGGTCGCCCATGTAGTCGATGCCCTTCTGGAATTCGCCGACAAACCGGGGCGCTAGGCTGACCACGCGTACACCGCGATGCTCGATCAGTTCGTTCGCGACAAAGTAGTGCGCGAACTCAGTCGTCGGATAATCCGTCTCGTCAACTGACACTTCAAAGCTGATGTCCGGCCGGTCCTTGAGGAAACGCTGGAAAATCTCATTGGCAAACTCGATGGCCTGCGCGTACACGAGGACACTTTCGATCAGGGTCGCTTCGTCAACCGAGCCGATCGGCAGCGGCCGGTCCAGGTAGCGAGCCTTGTATGTCTTGATCTGCTCATCGGGAAGGGTCTGGAACAGACGGTCCCGCTCTTGTCCATCCATCTTGTAGATGTCATTGCGGATCCGGTCCGAGCAGTCGAGGGTGATCATGTTGTACCCGGCCCGGATCGCCTCATCCACCGCTTCAGCCGTCTTGAGATGATCGCCATCGGCTCCGAAGCGATCCCGGAACCCGATCTGGAAAACACCCCAGACCGCGTCGGCCAGCACCCCGTCGAACGTGCGGCCGGTCAGTGTCAGTTCCCGGACGGACTGCTGGGCCAGGACCGGCTGGGCGCCTGTGCCCCGAATGGCCGCCAGATGGCCGATCGTAGCCCGCCCGAGGCGGTCGCCCATGCCGAAGGATACGGAAGCGGTGTCAATCGCGGTTGGATTGAGCCATGTCAGTTCGCGGCGCAGGGTTTGATTATTGACAAGCGACAATGGACCGACTTTATAATCACCGATGTCATCGCCTTCGAACGCTGACCGAAGATCCCCGCCAACCAGCAAGAAGCGCTCATTGCCCTTGCGAACCATCGCGTATTCGCTGCCATTCACAGCCACCCGGGATGAAGTATAGACCTGCAGGCCATCCAGCACCGGATGCGGTTTCATGATATTGATTGGTTTTTCCATTTTGGTATTCCTCCCCTGCATGACTCAAAACGCAGAAATAGCAATTGATAGACAATTGCAATCATTTCAGGAAGTTGCCTCCGTCAACCGACAAGGTGACGCCGGTGCAGAAATTGTTCTCCTCTGCCAGGAAGAGGATGGCCGCAGCGATGTCGGCCGGCTCCCCGACCCGTCCGAGCGGTACTGACTTCTGGGCGTTGGCCACGTATTTCTCATGATCGAAGTCCGCCTTGGCCTTGTTCCAACGCGTGTTGTCGACCGGACCGGGGGCGACGCAATTGACCCGGATTTGCGGTGCCAGGGTCAATGCCAGACATTCGTTCATGTGGATCACTGCCGCCTTGGAAACGGAATATGGCATGGAACTGCCGATCGGCCGGATCCCTGCCTGAGATGATATATTGATGATGGCGGGCTTGCGGTCCGGTTTCATCCACTTCGCGGCTTCTCGACTGCAGAAGAACGTCCCCTTGACATTGGTGTCCAGCAGCCGCGACCAGACCGAATCCGTGACGGCTTCGAGATCGGAGAACGGGATGAAAGCCGTGACGCCTGCATTGTTGACCAGGATGTCAATGTGACCATAACGCTTGGCGCAGTCTTCGAACATCTGACGGACGGCTGTCTCGTTCGCGACGTCAGCCTGAGCGACTATCCCCTCACCACCCAGTTCTTTCACCTGACGCAATGTTTCATTCGCCTCGTCCACAGACTTGCTGTAATTGATGACGACCGTCGCGCCTTCGCGGGCAAATGCCAGTGCAGCCTCACGACCGATCCCGACCGCGGCCCCGGTGATCAGAACGACTTTGTCTTTGAACTTCATCAGTTTCTCCTCCTGTTGTATTGTTTTTTTCATTAAACCAATATCACTGCACCGGGGTCAACCGTTTGTAGAAAGCCGGCTCAGGCCGGATTTTGCCTCCTGCGCTTCATCAGCATCAAGACACCGACAACCAGCAGCGCCAGCAGCAGGCCGCCGCCAGCGTAGTAGGGCCAACGGGCTGGACCGGGTGCGCTTCCGGCCGGAAGATTCATCTGATAAGCATCCGCCTTCACGGTATTTTTCAGCTTGGCGGTGGTGATCAGGTATTCCGACATCGTATTGTTCATGTACGTGACGACGCCGCCTACGCCCACGGTCACACTTTCCGCGATAGCGGAAAACTGCTGGCTTTGGGCATCATATTTATAGATGTTGACGCTTTGGCCTGCCGCCATGTCCGTGACAATGTCAAATTGGGCGAACCCGGGCAGGTTGTTATGGTGCGCGAACTCAAAGGTGAAGGAGGTGGCTTCACGGCCCGCGGCCTCTTTCATCGCCGTCTCGCTGACCGCTTTGTCCGAGAAGGCGAAGTCAAAGCGTTGTCCATCTTCGATGGTCCCGACCGATCCACTCATGAACGTCATTGTCGCGCCTTCCTGTCCGAGCGACAAGCCAATGTTCGCCGCTGCCCGGTCCTTCAGCGCGCTGAAGACGCTGCCCGGCACCACCGTCCCGATTTCTCCGCCCAGCCCGATCTCGAGACTGCCCTCTTGCAGTCCCTGGATTGCGCTGACCATGCTGCCGTAATCGAAAACAGAGACATCCATGAGGTCGTCGATCGTATTCACATCCAGCCGTGCTTCAATGTCCGGTCCGAAGCCTTGGCGCTCATAATCGATGAACAGGCCGCGATTCTTGAAATAGTCTTCAATGGCTTGCTTCTCATCCTCGCTCATTGGTACGCCGTGATGATTGTTACAAGGACTTTTGTCATACTCGCGGAGCACATACCGATCACCGTCGGCGAAAAATTCCATCATGATGTCGTATTTGACGTATTCCGCTCCGGAAATGACCAGCATGTCCTGAGAGTACAGGTCCTTGTCATCGTCGTTGCGCAGGACATATTCCGGCGCGTCAGTCAGATTGGCGACCCACCCGCTTGCCCCCGGATGAACCGTCGACGGCAGGGTTGTCGGTTGGCTGGAGAATGGCAGGCTGCTGATATGAGTTAAATAGGAAAAGGGAGATGATGTGGTTGATTGCGTCCTGATAATGAATAGATTCTTGACGATAAGCATGAAAGTCTGCCGATCAGATCCGGCGATATTTGTTGCCAAGATGTCAAAATAGTATGTGCCCACGGGTACCCATCCCGCCACTGTCATTAGACCGGTATTTTCATCAATGCTGACGCCGTCCGGAACAGGACTGTCCGGAAGGTCTTTCAAGGGAGCTAAGGAATAAGTGATTGGCAAGGTACCGGTCGCCGTAACCTGAAAAGTCCCTCCCGTAGGTCGATAAACAGTAGTCGATCGGGCACTTGTAATCGTCGGTGGAATTGGGATTGGCGTAGGCGTTGCCGTCGGCTTCGGTGTCGGCGTTGCCGTCGGTGTCGGCATTGCCGTCGGTTTCGGCGTCGGTGCCACCGTTGGTTTTGGTGTCGGCGTGACCGTCGGCTTCGGCGTAGGTGTGACCGTCGGTTTTGGCGTGGGCGTCGGCGCCACCGTTGGCGCCACCGTCGGCGTTGCCGTCGGCCCCGGCGTCGGCGTGACCGTCGGTTGAGCGCTCTCCACCACCGTAAGTGTGAATTCCTGATAAACCGGCGGATACGCATCCTCCGAATAAACGTACTTTGTCCCGGGAATCACGACACCCGGATTCACAATCAACGAATCGCCTGTTTTGGCTGCCGCCTCGATCGTCATTTGATAGACACCCGGTGTCATGCCCGGCGCCATGGTCATGAGACCGTCTTTGGTCAGCACGACACCCGGTATGGCCGGTGTCGCGCTGAACCGGATCGGTTCGTCGCCGGTCGCCGTGACCTGGAAGGTGCCGCCCTCTGTCGTTACTTCCGTGTGGTCCGGGCTGGTGATCACGGTCGGATTGCTGTGCGCCGGCCAGACCCATTCCTTGACCACGACCAGATCGACATAAGATGTCCCGTTTGTCTGGTCATTGATTGTTTGGAAGTTCACACTGCCCTCGATCTGGATCGGCGTGTTTGACCGGATGACGAGGTCTTTTTTGACATTATTGACCGTTTTGCTGTCACCGGTGCTGTACCATTGCGTTTCACCGGACGGATTATAGGCCCAGTACCCGTTGGTTCCCCGATCCTGCGTCGATAATCCGAACAAGGTGACGGCAGTCGGAACGTTCGTCAATTGTCGGCTGCCGCCCATGTTGATGACATAGAGACGCGTTTTGACGGCAACCCGATCAACGGTGTCCGGCCCCTCCATGAACCGGACGGCGGATCCCGGGACCGTCTCGGACACCGTCTTGATGACAAAATGCGTATAGGGCGCGACATAGGACTTCACGCTCACCAGAGCGTTGTCCTGGTCGATGAAGGCCGTGAAACGATGGTCGTTCTTGAAATCGAGGACCGGGTCGCCGGGCTTCAAGTTGCCATTGGCCGCCTTGAAGAAGCCGTTCTCGTCTGTCGACACATGGACGGTATAGAGGGTTTGACGCAAATAGTTCTGCTTGTTTGTCGCCTGGATGTCAATGCCGACCGCTCCATTGAAGAGCAGCATCTTGTAGTCCTCTTCACCTGGCTGCTTGTCCCAGTTGCGGACCCGGGCTGGTTCGACCTGCCCTTCAATCCAGTCGTTGAAAGCGTCCGCGGCTGTAATGCGAACCCGGCTGAACGGGTAGGTCGCAAGGATCGGTTTGCTCGGTCCGAAAATGTGCATTTTCTGTGCGCCATCTTGGACATATTCTTCAAAGACCCGGATACTGACCTGGTCATTGACATTGAGGTTCATGCTCGGGAAGTCCCTGATCAGGAACCGACCATCGGGGTCGGTGGAGTAGAACTTGTTGTTGGTTGGATAATTCGTCTTCACACCGGTGATCGCGCTGGTCACCTCGATATCAAACAACGCATTCCCCGCATTTTGCAGGACAATATTGCCACCCTGGGTCACACTTTTTTGCAGAAAGCCGACAACGATGTCCTGATAGGCGCAGACTTCCTCCATGGTGGCCCGATAGCCGCCCATGTCCTTCTGCTGCTTTCTCAGGAGTGTCGGCTTGAAGTTGATCAGGTAATAAGTGTCACCGGCGAACGTGACATAGACCTGGATCAGGCCATACAGCTCAATGTCCAGGAGATTGTCCGGAAGGCTGTTGATATTGACGCCGGACCCGATGAAGACACCGGCACCCACGAGGTCCCAGCCGAAGATTTCCAGTGACAGAAGCGCGCCGGCCTTGACGTAGCCATTGATCTTGCCATCCACCTGGACATCACCGTCAAAGGATTTTTCCGGTAAACTGAAAAACGGTTTGCAGGACACCGGCGCATACAGGAACGTATCTCCTTTGATACCCATTTTGCTGCTGATGTATTCGCGCGCCTCCATCTGGATCGTCACTTCCCCGTCCAGGCCGACGATGACGAACAGACCGCCGCTGACCCGGCCAACGCCGAACGGGACATCGATGCCCAGGATCGGGATGCGGATCTCCTGATCGGTGTTGATGCCGACATCGACGTTCAGGAAGGCTTCCTCGGCAATCTTCAGCGCGAAATAATACCCGTCAAACCCGGAATACTTCGCTTCCAGGCCCAGATTGCCGACCGCGAGTCCGCCTGACACCTTGACCGTGATGTTCTGGCCGCCTGAAGTGGCATGGAGTTCCGTGCCCTCGGGGAAGCCGAACTGGATCAGCGGATCCTTGATGCTACTGTAAGCCAGGGACGTTGCATGGGTCGAAGTCGGGATCGTCAGCCCTGATTTCACGATATAGTTTTCAACCGAGCCTGCCGCACCGGCTGGCAAACCGGCGAAACTCGTGATATTGGCCTTGTTGAGCGCCACATCCGACATGGGGATCTTGAAATCTTCGACGACTTCATGGATCTGGGGTTGAGTCACCGCGTAATGGTCCTTGAACGTCTGTTTGTCCTCGTCACCATCCATCGCGACCACCACTTTGAAGGCCGTTCCGGTCTGCTCATTGACGAAGACCGTGTCCGCCTGGATGACCTGGTCTACGCCTGAAGCGGCCTCGAGAGCGGCTTTGCTGACAAAGGCACCGTTCGAGATGACGCGCATGGTTGGCGTGTTGACAATGGAACTGCCGAGTATCAACTGAGTCGCCGACTTGATCTGCTGATCAAAATCCGGTGAAACCTTCACTACATCATCTTTCAGTGTATAACTCGCGTTCAGCTTGGCTGGCGTCTGACTGCCGATCATGCCTTTCCAGATGGAACTGGCCGGCTGGAAGTCAAAATGAAAACCTGCCGTCTTGGAAAAACTGGAGAATGCCAAGGCGGTAGGCGCCTTTTCTGTGATGGCGGATGAGACGGATTCAGCCAGAACCGGACCTGATATCGAGAAAACAAGCAAAAACGCCAACAAGACCGAAATGACCTTTTTCATAGCAGTACCCTCATCTAACGATGAACTCAATCGCGCCTGCTGTTCTGCCCCCGAAAAATGAGACGGTAAGGTCAAATATGTTTCCATCATATCATTTTTCCGGTATGCCGTCATGAATTCCGGATTAATGTGTCACAGGAACCTTTTTCACTCCAGTACGTCTTATATAATATAATTAACCACCGGCAGCCTGGCCATCGACATAAGAAGGAAGTGACTTATGAAACAGAATCTGCAAATATTTGTCAGCCGCCTAGCGCGAACGCGTCACAATGGCGGTTTTTCCATAAAAGATCGTCCATTTTATGCACGAGTTGCTACTGTGTTGTTGGCTATCGTGATGATGGTTTCCTTCGTTCCGACTACAATCGCAGCCGCGACCCCTGACCCGGGATCGGTCGAAACGACAGATGGAACCTGGCCGATCGAAACCGACCCCTATCCTGAAATATCAAAGACCGCGACCCGGTTCAACCGGCTCAAACTGGCCCAGGACCAGCCGGATCTCACTCGTTTCGTCACCCAGCTCTACCGTCATTTTTTCAGGCGGCTCCCGGACTGGTCCGGACTCAACAGCTGGGTACAAAGTCTGGCCATCCAGGAGGATGGCGCCGCAGACGCGCTATACGGCTTTGCCCGCCATCCGATTTTTCTCAAGCGCAATCTGAGCAATGCAGCCTATGTCACCACGCTTTACCGGGCAGCCTTCAATCGGGATCCGGAGCCGGAGCTGGCCAACGCCTTGACGGCTCGTCTGGACGCCGGTGAAAAGCGGGACGCGATCATCGATGAGTTGGCTGGCTCGCAGGCGTTCGTCGAACTGAGCCAGTCGCTGGGAATCATTGTGGCGAGGCAGTTCAGCGCCCGACTCCCGGGAGAAGTGGTTGAAAACATCCGATACGACCGGTACACCATCTATCGGGACTACTTGCTCATGACTTATTCGGCGAATGTCCGGCTGCGTCCGGATACTGACTCCCCCATCATCGGGTCCGCTCCCCGCAACGAAAAAGTCCAGGTCCTGTCGATCGTCAAAGGTTCTTACTCCCAGACGTACGATACGGATCAATGGTATGAGGTCATTCTGGATAAGAACGGCAAGAAAACCCACGGATTCATCCTATCGGCCCTCGGTCGGCGACGGACATTCCAGTTTGATAAAATGACCGAGGCGATCATCCGCACCAAGGCGGAGCTGGATAGCGGCCACACGGCTTACATCGCCAATTACCGCAACGCGAAGGGATATGCCCCGGCCCGCAACGGTAAAACGGTCGACGCGTTCGGCACAAGGCGTGACCAGGCAGCCCCCGCCTATTATTCCGATTCGACTCAATCCGATTTCCGCTACATCATCGATGGCATGCTGGTCACCATTCTCGAGGAGACACCGGCCTTTTACAAGGTCCGGACACTCAACTTCGAGGGTGAGTACTATGTGCCGAAAAAATATGTGTCGTTCCATCACTCGGTTCAAGAGTTGAAGAAAGCGATCGTGGTCGACCGCAAGAACCAGAACGAAGCGGCCTTCGAGTATGTCGACGGACGCTGGGAGATGATCACCACCTCCTACGCGACAACCGGAGCCAACGCCCAGCACAAGCTTCCCACTGAGCTGGGTTACTACATGGCAATTCAGAAAAAGGATTACTTCCTCTACCTGCACGATATCACCGGCGAACTCGACGGCTATGCCCCATTTGTCATCCGCTTCAACGGCGGCGCCTACATCCACGGTGTTCCCGTCAGTTTCAGCGAGGAACAGATCGATGGCAACCGGGTCCTGGAATTCCCCCCCACACAGGAATACCTGTCTTCGATCGGCACTGTCCCCCTGTCCCACAAATGCGTGCGCAACTACACCAGTCACGCCAAATTCCTCTATGACTGGGCCGATATCGGATCCACCGTTGTGATCATCATCGAATGATGCCGGGAACCGGACCCGCACCCAAAAAAGCCGCCCTTCGCCGGGCGGCTTTCATGATTTTCGTGTACGGAAACAACACAACCGCTCGTTACCGCTGGACGCGTCCTGACCCATCACCCTTCATGAGCGCTTCGACCTCTGCCACGGAGACCTGGTTGAAATCGCCCTCGATCGTGTGTTTCAGGCACGATGCGGCAGTCGCGAACTCGATCGTCCGCTCGGGATCCCAGCCTTGCAGCAAGCCATGCACCAGGCCGCCGGCAAACGAATCCCCTCCGCCGACCCGATCAACGATATGGATGCGATACGACTTGGAAAACCAGCTCTCCCCTCCCTCATACAGCATGGCCGACCAGCCGTTGTCACTGGCGGAGTAGCTTTCCCGAAGCGTGATGGCGACTTTCCTGAAGCCGAACCGCTCGGTCAACTGACGGGCCACCGAAACGTATCCGTCCCGGTCCAGATCGCCCCGGTCGACACTGGTGTTCTGCGCCTTGATGCCAAATACCTTTTCCGCGTCTTCCTCGTTGGCGACCAGCACGTCGACATACGGCATCAGGCTCGACATGACGGTGTTCGCCTTTTCCGAGGTCCAGAGGTTTTTGCGGAAATTGAGGTCGCAGCTGACTGTCAGGCCCATGTCCCTGGCAGCCTTGCAGGCGTCCTCGCAGACGGCGGCCATCTGGTCGGACAGGGCCGGGGTGATGCCGGTGAAATGAAACCATGACGCGCCAGCAAAAATTTCCGGCCAGTCAAAATCCGTCTTATCGGCAGTGGCGATCGAAGAATGCTTGCGGTCATAGATCACCTTGGACGGCCGCTGCGACGCGCCTTTTTCCAGGTAATACATCCCCAGTCGCTCGCCGCCGATCGCGATGTGCGAGACATCGACCGCATAACTTCGCAGCGTTTTCAGGGCGGCCCGCCCCAGGTCATTGTCCGGCAGCTTCGTGACAAAGGAGGACGCATGGCCATAGTTTGCCAAAGAAACGGCGACATTCGCCTCCCCGCCTGCATAGGTCAGTTCCAGGCGCGTCGCCTGTCCAAACCGCAAATACCCTTCCGGACACAGCCTTCCCATGATCTCCCCAAAACAAACGATTCTGCTCATGCGTGTTGCTCCTTTACACGGAATTTCTCTGCCAGCCGCGTCAATTCGTCAAAGCGGCCTTCGCGGATCAGTTTCAGATTGACCAGATTTGAGCCGATACCGACTCCGCTCAGTCCGAGCGACAGGAATCGGTTCAGGTTGAGCTCGTCGATGCCGCCGACAGCCAGCAACGGGATATGGCTGATCGGCGCCCGGATGGCCTTGATATAGCCCTCGCCCAGGGTCCCGGCCGGAAAGAGCTTCACGAAATCGGCGCCCCATTGGTAGGCCTGGACGATTTCCGAAGGGGTCATGGCGCCGGGAATCGAGACAGAGCCAATCGTCTTGGTATGCTCGATGACAGCCCGGTCCGAGTGCGGGGATATCATGTACTGCGCACCGGCTTTCGCGGCGATGTCCGCCTGTTCGACGGTCATGACTGTGCCGGCCCCGATGCACATCCGGCCTTCGAAAGCGCGCGCAAGCGCTTCGATGCTGCGGCCGGTGTCGAGACTGCTTGTCTTCCCGGACTGGTCGAAGGTGATCTCCAGAAGGCGGATGCCGCCATCATGGAGCGCCTTCGCGGTGGGCAGGATCTGATCGCCCGGCACGCCCCGGACGATGGCGATGATCTGATGCTGGTTGATCCAAGTCTGGGCATTCATGTCGATGGATTCTCCTTCATGTTTATCGGGCATTGATCCCGTTCAGTCGCTGAAGTCCCGGATCGATTTCTCCATTTCCTGCCGGATTTTCTCATCCGGGAACACTTTTTCAAACAGGAACCGGAGCTCTTCATCGGTCATGGCACTGAATTCATCAAAAGGATCGGTCTGGAATTCCATGTCCGATTGTCGGATGAGCAGTTCTTCCATTTCACTTCGTGTCAGCATGTCAGTCCCTCCTACTCCAGGCCATCATTCCACCAGTTCGAGCTGATCCATCCGGAACCGGTAGGTCACATCCTTGCGCTCGACGATGATCGAGATCTTTTTCTTCAGTTGTTTTGAATCTTGTATCCTGGTCAGCAGTTCCCGGGTTGGATTGATCGCGAACGGGTGGCCGACCAGGTTCAGCATCGTGAAGTCGCCGGTCGTGTCACCATACGCGTAACTGCTTCCCAGTTCGATCCCATGCTTTTCCGCCAATTCAAGCACGGCCCGCCGCTTGCTGCGCGAGTCCCACATGGGCTGGATCCGGCCGGTGTAAATCCCGTTTTCACCGACCTCATACACGGTCCCGCAGTAATCGTCCATGTTGTATTTCAAAGACATTTCACGCACTAGTTCCATCGGCGATCCGGAAATCGCGATCACCAGATGTCCTTGTTCCTGATGCCACCGGATCCGCTCCCGGGAGTAGGTGTACACCCGCTCACCACTTTGTTCGACGACCTTCCGGGCCACATATTCGATATGAAGCGCAGACGTGTTCTTCACCGTTTCGGAATAGATGTCCACCATTTTCAGCAGGTAATGGTCATACCCGCCGACCCGGTTGTCCCATTGGGTGAAAGCCGGTTCCACTTCTTCATGCCACTTCGAGGCATCGATCAACTCATACCGGATCATTTTCCGGAACATCTGGCTGATCAGCCCTTCCCGGGAGATCGTCCCGTCTATGTCAAAAAAAGCCGCGATCCGTTTCAAATTCGCAATGGTCTCCTTCCCCTCATCATTTTCCATTCCTTCTTGTCCATCCATTATACATCTTATCGTCCTTTCAGGGCATCAGACACCGCTTTCAGTCAAAACCGGGCTGGCCATTGTCCGCCTGACCCGACTATAATGAGAGTGGATCATCAATCGACATGGTGCCTGCCCAGACCAGGCAATTGAGAAGGAGTTGAACCCGATGATCATACTCGTGATCAACACCAACAAGGATTTCCTGAAGTATCAGTTGATCCGGCCTGAAAGCGGCCAGGTGCTTGCCAAGGGACTATGTGAACGGATCGGACCCGGGAAATCGGCTGTGCTGCATCATGCACTCGAAAAACCCGTTGTCTCCATTCCCGCTGTCATGCCGGACATCCATGCGGCCGTCGGCGCGGTGATCAGGATCCTGGTCTCGAAAAAGAACGGTGTCATCCGGAGCATCCACGAAATTGACGCGGTCGGACACCGTGTGGTGCACGGCGGGGAACGATTCTCGAAGCCCGCCATCATCACGCCGGAAATCAAGCGGGCCATCGAGGCCTGCTATGAGCTGGCCCCGATCCATAATCCACCCAGCATGGAAGGGATACGGGCTTGTGAAGAAATGCTGCCGGGGATCCCCCAGGTGGCTGTCTTCGACACCGCCTTTCACCAGACCATGCCCGAATACGCGTCCATGTATGCCCTGCCCTATGCCTATTACGAAAAGCACGGCATCCGCAAATACGGTTTTCACGGCACATCCCACACCTATGTCAGCAAGCGGGCGGCGGAGCTTCTGGGCAAGCCCTATGACACGTTGAACATCATCACCTGCCACCTCGGGTTCGGCTCGTCGATCGCCGCGGTCCAGAACGGCGTCAGCATCGACACATCCATGGGCCTGACCCCGCTGGCCGGACTATGCATGTGCACACGCAGCGGCGACATCGACCCGGCCATCGTCACCTTCCTGATGGAAAAGGAAAACCTCGACCATGCGGGCATGGACGACCTGCTGAACACTAAATCCGGTGTGCTCGGCGTCTCCGGCGTCAGCGCCGATTTCCGCGACATCTACGAAGCGGCCGGGCACGGCAACAAGCGGGCCGTCCTCGCGCTCGACCTGTTCAAGTACCAGTGCCGCCGGTTCATCGGTGCCTACGCAGCCGCCATGGGCGGGGTCGACGCGGTCGTCTTCACGGCCGGGATCGGAGAAAACGCCCCGGATGTCCGTTTCGGTGCCTGCCATGACCTGCATTTCATGGGCATCGATATCGACCCCTACCGCAACGCGGCCGTCATCGGTCGCGAAGGCTTCATTTCGACCGACGAATCGCCCGTCAAGGTGCTGGTGATCCCCACGAAGGAAGAGCTTGTGATCGCCCGCCAGACAGCCCGGCTTTGCGGCTACAAGGTCTGAGTTCTTGATCCGGGCTTCGTTCCGGCACAAACAGAAAGACGCTCGTCCAATGAGACGGGCGTCCATTTTACTGTTTGTTCTTGAAACGAATCAGTCGGCTGAAAACATAGGGATGACATCGAGCAAAGAGTCTGCCTTTGCGAAAAGCATGGGCTCGACCGATTCATCCGGCAGGATGAGGTCCGGAATCATCACCGGTTTCGTACCGGCCAGATAAGCCGCTTTGATGCCGACCGGTGAATCCTCCAGGGTCAGGCAGGATTGCGGCGCAACCCCCAGCCGGTTGCAGACCTGCAGGTAAATGTCCGGCGCCGGCTTGGGATTCTCGACCATGTCGCCAAAAACAATCTGGTCAAAATAATCGATCAGCTCAGCCTTTTCCAGGTAGTAGCCGGCGGATGCCCGGGGAGACGCAGTGGCCAGAGCCGTCAGGAGGTTGTTTTCCTTCAGGAAGGCCATCAGTTCCTTCAGGCCTTTCTTCAACGGCATGCCGTCGGTTTCAATGATCCGTTGGGCGATCGCAAGCCGCTGTTCCCGTAGTTCAAAAAAATGCGGCAGCGGACCGAGATGGGTCTCAAAAACCGCCTTGGTGCTTTCAGGACCCTTTCCAACCACCAGCATGGCCAATTCGTGTGTGATCGGCAGGCCGTTTTCACGACCAACCACCTGCCAGGCTTCCAGGCTCAGCCGTTCTGTATCGAACATCAGGCCGTCCATGTCAAAGATGACTGCCGCAAATTTGTTTCCCATATGATATCGTTCACCGTTTCCAGTATTTTATTCCGCTTCGTCCTGAATGACACCCTTGGCCAGTGCCTTCACCTTCTCCAGATCCTTCTGGGCCACAAAAATCGTGAAGCCATGTTCCGGTTCTGATGTGCCATAACCGCTTGGCGAACCAACACACTTACCCTTGACTTTACCGGAATCGTAGAATTTGAATGCAATGTTGTTTTTCTCGCACAGGTGTCGGTAAGCCTGAAAGACGGCTTTGTCCTTGCCCTCATAAAGAAGCGCCTGCTTCTCGAACAGTTTCATCCCCTTCACGTCCTTTCTCGGAATGATACCACAAAGTTGTTCCTGATTTCATTATAACTGGAATACGAGATCTGATCGATACAAGTGATACGGTGCGAAGCGATCGTTGAAAGGACATTAATATGCGAGCATTGATCTCAATTTATGCACATAACACAATCATCACCTCTCAAATATAACAACATGAACAACATCAATCCTATTGACCTTAGGATCATCCCAGACTTTACACTTACGTCAATCCATTGATGCTCAACAAATTCAGCGAACAATTTTCAGGAGGGAAAAATGAGAAAAGTTATCGCCACCATCATGATCCTGGCCATGGTCATCCTGTCAGCAGGCTGTGCCTCTTCGGCCACAACCACTGCAGCCACCACCGCGTCACAAGGCTCCACTACCGCAGCCGGCAAGCCAATCAAGGCAACACTCGTCGTCCGGACCGCGCTTGGTGACAAATCGTTCTATGATTCAGCCTGGGCTGGACTGAACAAGGCTAAAAACGAACTGGGAATTGAGATCAAAGCCGTCGAGATCGGCGGTGACCAGTCCAAATACGAGCCAACTCTGATCGATGTTTCAGAATCGGACGCCGACATCATTTTCGTCAACGCAGGTGCTCTATCCGAGGTTGCCTTGAAACTGATCGCTGATTATCCAGATAAAAAGTATGTCCTCTATGACATGCAGCCAACCTTTAAGAACACCTTCAGCAACGCAGTCGCCGTTTCCTTCAAGCAGAATGAGTCATCTTTCCTGGCCGGTGCGGTCGGAGCGAAAATGAGCAAATCCGGAAAACTCGGCTTTGTCGGTGGTGTTGAAAACATCGTCATCAACGACTTCATGGTCGGCTATATCAATGGCGCGAAAACCGCCAACCCCAATGTCAAGATTTTCACCTCTTTGATTGGCAGCTTCTCTGATACCGCCAAAGGCAAGGAACTGGCCCTCGTCCAGATCAACGGTGGAGCGGATGTCATCCATGCAGTTGCCGGCGCGGCTGGCCTCGGAGCACTTGACGCAGCCAAGGAAAAGAAGATATGGGCCCTGGGCGTGGACTCTGACCAGGCAACTGCTTTAAAAGAGACTGCTCCTGAAACAGCCGAGCAGATTGTGACCTCAGCCCTGAAACGGGTGGACATGGCTCTTTTCACCATCCTGCAGAGCTACACGAAGAACGAAGTCAAATGGGGCACTGTCACCAGCCTGGGGGTCAAGGAAGGCGTGGCCGGAATCGCCAAAAACGACTATTTCAAAAAGAACGTACCGGCTGATGTGATCGCTTATGTCGAGGATCTGGAGAAAAAGATCGCCAGCGGCGAGATCGTTGTCCCGACATCCTTCACCATGGATCAGAACGCCATCAACGACCTGAAGAACAGCGTCAAGCCGTAAGGCTGACAATCGGCACAAAGGGCAGGTGCTCTGGCCTCTGAACAAATAGCTGGAGCGCCTGCTCCTTTCACAAAATCTGAAAGCCCGCAGCAAGCGGCTCATTTGAAAGTCAAGGAGGGGATCATTTGAATCAGGATCAATCCGTTGCGCAGTCATCGCAAAACCCCGTCTTACTGATGGAAAACGTTACCAAGATTTACAAAAACGGATTTGTCGCAAACCAGAATGTGACATTCGCGGTCGAAAAAGGTGAAATCCATGCGCTGATGGGCGAGAACGGCGCCGGCAAGACGACCCTGATGAAAGTCCTTTTCGGCATCGAAACCCCGGAGGAAGGCCGCATCCTGATCAACGGCAATGAAGTCAAAATCCAGAACCCGCAGCATGCCATCGCGCTTGGAATCGGCATGGTCCATCAGCACTTCATGCTGGTGCCTTCCCTCACCGTTGCGGAAAACATGGTGCTGGGCATGGAGCCCAAGTCGTTTGGACGCTATGGCCTCCTGGACTTCGCGGACGCGGTCCGTCAGACCCGAGAGATCAGCACCAAGTACAATTTCAGCATCGACCCTGAAGCCCGAGTCAAGGATCTTCCGGTCGGAACCAAGCAGAAGGTCGAGATCCTGAAAGCCCTGCTGCGTGGTGCGGATATCCTGATCCTCGATGAACCGACAGCTGTCCTCACGCCCCAGGAGACCGACGAACTGTTTGTCCAGCTCAAGCGTCTCAAGGAAAAAGGTCACACGATCATCTTCATCTCGCATAAACTCGACGAAATCAAGTCGATCTGCGACCGGATCACGATTCTGCGTCATGGCAAATGGGTTGGAACCCACTATGTCAAAGACGTGTCGAAGGAACAAATTTCAGCCATGATGGTCGGTCGCGACGTTGTACTCAAATTTGAAAAATCGGAAGCCATCCCGTCCGACACGGTTCTGGAAGTCAAGAATCTGTCCAAGGTTGACATAGAAGGCAAGCATATCCTTCGCGACATCAACCTGCGGCTGAAAAAGGGCGAAATCCTGGGAGTCGCAGGCATCGAAGGGAATGGTCAGAAAGAGTTGAGCGAAGTGATCACGGGCATGGACCGTTTCGAACACGGCGACATCCTGATCAATGGTAAATCACTCAAGAAAAAATCTGTTCGTGTGATCCGGGAAATGGGTGTCTCCCATGTCTCAGAGGACCGAATGACCTATGGCTGTGCCCAGGATGCGGCCGTCTGGGAAAATGTGATTTCCGACCGTTATTACAAAAAGCCATTCAGCCGTGGCCACCTCCTGAACATGAGCCAGATAAAGGCGACAGCCAAAGCGCTGAAGGACACCTACACCATCAAGTGCGACCATGTCGGGCAGCCTGTCAAGATGCTATCCGGCGGCAACATCCAGAAAGTGGTCGTTGCCCGGGAATTCTCGTCCGGCAGCGATCTGATTGTTGCCAATCAGCCCACTCGGGGCATTGATGTCGGCGCGACTGAACTGATCCGCAAGGAGTTGGTCCGCCTGACCCGTGAAGAAAATAAAGCCGTGCTGCTGATCTCCGCCGATTTGAATGAAGTCATGGAACTGAGCGACAGCCTGACAATCATGCACGAAGGTGAGCTGGTCGGTTATTTCGCGAAGGCATCCGATCTGACGGAATATGAACTCGGTCTTTTCATGCTCGGCGAAAAAAAGCAGTCGGCAGACCATATCAGGAGGGCCATGTATGAACATCAAACGGATTGAGACCCTATTCACCTTGCTTCGGACCGTGGTGGCCATCATCATCGCATATGTGATCGCGCTCGGCATCATCTATTTCACCAGCAGTGAACCGGTGAAAGCGATCCAGCTGTTCATCGCCGGCCCACTGTCCAATACGCGTCGTTTTGCCAATGTCATTGAGATGATGATTCCGCTGACATTCACCGGACTGGCCATCTGTGTCATCCGGAAAGCCAACCAGTTCAATCTGATCGGCGAGGGCGTCTTCTTCATCACCGGTTCGATCAGCGCATACATCGCCATCAACACAGCGCTCCCGAGTGTCGTCAGCCAAACTGTCATCATCCTGATCTGTGGTGTGATCGGCTCGCTCATCGCCCTGATTCCGGCGATTTTGAAGCAAAAATGGAAAGCCAATGAGCTGGTTTCATCAATCATGATGAACTACATCCTGTTTTTCGCAGGCATGTACATCCTGAATTACAAAATGCGGGATCTGAGCGCCGGTTACAATGCCTCTTACCTGATACCCGATATCTCCAAGCTCCCGGTCATTTTCAAGGGAACCCGGATCCATGTTGGACTGATCATCGCCCTCGCGGCCGTCATCATCGTCAGTGTCGTCATGTTCCGTTCCAGACTGGGTTACGAAATAAAAATGGTCGGCCAGAATGAGAAGTTCGCGGCCTATTCCGGAATCAAGGTCGGTGCGGTTGTCATCATCGCCCAGATGATCGGCGGATTCCTCGCCGGAGTCGGCGGAAGTGTCGAAATCCTGGGGCTCTATAACCGCTTCCAGTGGGAAGTCCTGACAAACTATGGCATGGACGGCGTTCTGGTTGGTGTTCTGGCCAGACAGAACCCGGCAGTCCTCCCCATCGCCGCCTTTGGTCTTGCCTATATGCGCATTGGTGCCGACATCGCAGCCCGCTCCAGCGACATTCCCGTGGAATTTGTCGCAGTCGTCCAAGCCATCGTTCTGCTGCTCGTCGGAGCCCAGCTGTTCCTCGATTCCTTGAAGAAGCGTGCGATCGTCATGAGCGCGGAACGCCAGATGAAGTCAGTGGAGGCGTCATAAAATGGAAGGTATTGTTGATATCCTGTTCACGGTCGACTTCGCGTTTTCGATCATCCGCGTGTCCACTCCCCTGATTTTCGCCGCCCTGGCCGCACTCGTCACAAAAAAGGCAGGAATAACCAACCTCGGTATCGAAGGCATCATGCTGATCTCGGCCCTTGCAGGCGTCGTCTTCAGCGCGATCAGCCAGAGCGCGGTTGTCGGACTCATCGGGGCGATGGTCGCCGGTGTCCTTGTTGCGGCCATGATGGCCTTCTTCACCTTGAGAATGCAGACCGACATCTATCTGACCAGCATTGCCACCAACATGCTCGCCTCGGGCGGAACGGTGTTCACACTCTTCCTGATCTGCGGTGACAAGGGTGTTTCCACCTCCTTGAAGAGCATGACCATGCCAATCATCAACATCCCATTGCTGAAAGATGTACCGGTCATCGGTGAAATTCTGTCTGGCCATAACCTGCTGACCTATGTCGCCATGCTGGCTGTCGTCATCATGTACTTCTTGATGTACCGGACCGCGACCGGACTTCGAATCCGCAGTGTCGGTGAAAACGAACATGCTGCTGAATCCGTCGGCATCAGCATCCAGAAGATCCGGTTCATCTCCCTGCTGATCAGCGGCCTGTTCGCCTCACTTGGTGGTGCGTACCTCTCGATGGGATATGTCTCCTGGTTTGCCCGTGACATGGTCGCCGGCCGTGGCTTCATCGGCATCTCAGCCATGAATCTGGGCAACGCGTCTCCGGTTGGCGCTTTGCTGGCTTCTCTGGTCTTCGCGTTCGCCGAAGCGCTGTCGATGGCGATGCAGTCCTTGAAGGTACCGGTCGAATTCGTCCAGATGATGCCCTACGTCATCACGATCATTGGCCTCGTCCTGTTCGCGGTCATCCGCAATCGTCATGAAAAGAAAATCAAAAGGAGCAGATAGGAGACCGTCATATGGGCAAGACACCTGTCCTGATCGATACAGATCCTGGCGTGGACGACGCGTTTGCCATTATGCTGATGCAAACGTCCGGACAGCATGACATCAAAGCCTTGACCGTCACCGCCGGAAATGTCGGCCTGAAGCATACACTTCCCAACACATTGGGGCTTTGCGAACTCATTGATTTGAACGTCCCCGTCTATCAGGGAGCCGACCATCCTTTGCTGATCGATCTGAAAATGGCAGATGATGTGCACGGGGAAAACGGTCTGGGCGGCTTTGTGTTCAAAAACAGGAATCGAAAACCCGCCGAAGAAACGGCTTGGGATGCCATCGCCCGGATCGCGAAAGCAGAAAAAGGCCAGCTGGAGATCCTGTCACTCGGACCGCCGACCAACATCGCACTCGCCCTGCTTCGCTACCCGGAAATCAAGCCCTTGATCCGCAACATCGTCATCATGGGCGGTGCGACCGGCACTGGCAACACGGACCCGTATTCGGAATTCAATTTCTGGTGCGATCCGCACGCCTCACAGGTTCTGGTCGAATCGGGGATCCCGATGCAGCTGATCGGCCTCAACGCGACCCGCCAGGCTCTGATGACCCTTGAAAACATGGCCAAGGTTGGTGGAGCCCGACCCGCTGTCAAAGCGTTCATTGACTATTTGACCGCGTTCTATGTCCGCAGTTCGAGAACCTTCGGCTACAACAACCGGATGCACATCCCGGATGCCGTGGCGGCTGCCGTCATGATCGATCCGTCAATTGCCGTCCTGGATGCGGCGCAAGTCCGGATCGTGACAGAGCAGAACAGCCAGCAGGGTCGATCCGTCGTCGATTTTCACCTGGCTGATGGCCGAAGCGCCAACATGGATGTCGCGACCCGGATTGATGGTGATGCCTTTGCCCGGATGATGCTTTTGATCCAGTGAGCAGAGCACGAATACTAGGAGAAATGAACATGATACAAACCTTGCCGGTCATCGAAGAGCATCTGTTCCAGACCCATTCACTGATCATTAGCCTTCCGGACAATGATTTCGGTATTGATTTTCTGATGAAACTGTCCGATAAAGGCTTAAAAGGCGTCCTCGCCATCACCATCACTGCCATGCAGGAGCCCGGATCAGATCGGATTTCATCTGAGCTGCAGCAGCAGATCGAAAGCCGGATCCTCAATGCGATCCCGGTCGCCATCGATCCAGTCAACACAATCATCGGCAATCCGAAAGGATCGGCCCAGCCTCGAACCGCTTTGGACCTGATGGCTCGCATCCTTCGTGAAAGCACGAGTCCAGTCACCATTCTGGCGCTGTCCAATCTGACGGATCTGGCCATTCTGCTCATGACTGAGCCGAATCTGAAAAAACAGATAAGCCGCATCGTGATCCCTGAATCAAACGCGATGGATTATCAGATCATGGGATTTCTATCAGGTGGAATCCTGGATCCTGAGGCAGCCCGATTCGTGTTAAAGTCGGATATACCGATCACGTTTGTCACAGCTGAAGCACTCAAACCCGATACTGAAGCTACCGAATTCAAATACGATAATCGGTATGTATCCGTAGAAACGGATGGTTGGTCAACACGAGGAACTTATGTCGTGGACGGTCTGGATTTGTTGAAGAAGGTTCCGATCGCGACTGTCGTCCACCGCTATCCGTTCCTGATCTGATAAAGGATCACGTTATCCCGGGCAATCAATCATTTTGGAGGGCAACATGAAAATACTTGTTTATGGATCACTGAATCTCGACACCGTGCTCAAGGTAGACCATTTCGTGGCGGCCGGAGAAACCTTGCAGGCCACGGATGTCCAGGTTTTTCCGGGTGGAAAGGGACTCAACCAGGCCATAGCAGTCGCGCGAGCCGGCGCAGATGTCCATATGGCCGGACATGTCGGACATGAAGGACAAGTTTTGCTCGATCTGCTGAATGACAACCACGTCGACCACTCCTTCGTTGAAATGACAGACGGACTGACCGGTGCTGCCTATATCCAGGTCAACAAACAAGGCCAGAACTGCATCCTGATCGCTCAGAACGCCAATGCCGACAATACTGTAGATAGAATCCGCTCGGTCCTCTCTCATTTCGAAACCGGAGATGTTCTGCTCTTGCAGAACGAGGTCAACCTGCTGGCCGAAATGATCGAAGAGGGATCCGCCCGTGGCATGAAAATCTGTCTCAACCCCTCGCCATTCAATGATAAAGTGCTGGCCAGTCCGTTGGAAAAGGTGTCCTGTTTCCTCGTCAACGAAGTCGAAGGCAACCAGATCACCGGTGAAACCGTCGCGGACAGGATCCTGAACAAGATGCTCGAACTGTATCCGAATGCGGATATCGTTCTGACCCTTGGCCCCCGCGGCGCCATTTTCCGCAACCGAGAGCAAACCATCGTGCAGAAGGCCTTCGAAGGCGTTCCGGTTGACACGACTGCCGCCGGTGACACGTTCACCGGATACTACCTCGCCAGCTTGCAGTCCGGTTCAGACCAGGCCACCGCCATGCGCATGGCTTCCAAGGCATCCTCGATCGCCGTGACCATCCCCGGCGCAACATCCTCGATTCCTTTCATGGAGGCAGTCCTCAATGCGCCGATTCAAGAAATGGGCTGAATCAGACTTGCTGAAGCGATTCGCCAGCCAGCATCCGGATATCATCAATCGTTTGATGTGGAAAAAATATGCCATCTTCACGATCGCGCTCCTTTTCATTTCGCTGGCAGTGCTCATTTTTCTGGAGTGCCGACTGGGTTCCGATTCCTTGACAGTTCTGTTGGACGGGCTGCACTTGAAACTGGATGTCGCCTACTCGACCGCCTCCGGACTTTACAATGGAGCGATTGTCCTGATCGCACTCCTGGTGGCTCGTCGGTATGTCGGTCTGGGCTCTGTGCTGTACATGTTCCACATTGTCCTGTTCCTGGCTATTTTCGAGCGAATTTTCCCGTTGTTTCACATCCCGGACCAGTCTTTTTTCGTCCGGCTGATGATTCTGCTGGTCGGGCAAGTTTTGCTGTCCCTTGGCATTGCGCTCCTGATCAGCGCCAGTTTCGGCATGAACAGCCTTGATGCGATCCTGCACCGGATCGAAGACCGGACCCGCTTCTCATACCGCGGACTCAGGACCTTCGTCGACATAGCCTATGTTTCAGCCGGGTTTCTGATGGGCGGCGTTGTCGGAATCGGCACCATTATTTCCGTCTTGACAACCGGGACCATGATCGTTTGGTTTCGCAAGCGTCTTGATCGACCGATCAGCCGTTTCTATTTCAAACAGGTGCAAGGGGTATAAAAGGACAGACAGGCCTTCCAGACGACCGATCAATCGTTCAACGTGTTTCTTGACGATCCAGGGCCGTTTTGGCGTTCGTTGACGCTTGATGGCAGAAATCCTATACTGAAATTGCTTGGCTAGTAGCGAGGAGTGAATGTTTCATCAAATATTATTATAAGATTAATGAAATCAGCAAGCTCTACCAGATGTCCGCCGATTCGCTGCGATACTACGAAAGCATCGGTTTGATTCATCCGGCCCGCTCAGATAGCGGTTATCGCTTGTACAGCATCACCGATCTGTGGAAACTCAATGTCATCAAAGACATGAGAAAAATGAACTTCTCGTTCAGCAAGATCAAGGACTATTTTACAAATCGGACCATCGAGTCAACCCGGCAGTTTCTTGTCGACCGGGTCGAAGCCATCGATCTGGAGATCCAGACTTTGAATCAACTGAAAAACGACATCAAGCAGCGCTTGACCAACATCGACACCTACGCCGAGATGCAAGTCACGTCGAAAATCATACTATGCCATTTTGACCGTCGTAAATGCATTGACATCTCGACCCAGATCTCAAAACCGGAACAGATCGACCTTGGCTTTCGCGAACTCCAAATGAAGAGTAAAGATGTGTTGAACCTGATGGGCAACAAGGATCTGTGCGTTTACATGTCGATCGAAAAAATCAGGGCACATCAGCCTGATTTTTATCAAGGAGTCTTCTGTTTCGTTGAGGATGACGCCCCATTCCATGATTTTGTCCTCGAAGCCGGCGACTTCCTGTGTGTGACTTATCGGGGTCCCCATGATCAAAGCGCCGTCTATGCTGAACTGATCATTGACCATGCTCTTGCCAATGGGTATGAGATCCTGGGCCTGCCGATCGAGGTTTGCCTGATTGACGTGCATGACACCAGCAACAAGGAGGAGTATGTCACTGAAATCCAGATGCCGGTCGCGGTCATATAGAAAATGACCAGCTTTTTTCCCCTGATCGGATACGCTTGATTTTCAAGGCAATCCAGTCGGATCAAGGGCCGGTGACACAAGTTACAGCGGCAAATTTCCGATTTTTAGAAAATCAACTCAATCAAATTTTCATGGATTGGCGTGATGGCATGTTGTTCCTCAATGTGATGATCTTATTGGATTTCTTGCTGACTTATGCCGGAATCTCCCTGGGTATCGTTCGGGAAGCAAATCCACTCATCGCCTGGACTTTCGACCTTGCCTTCTGGCAAGGATTCATGATTCGGATACTGGGAGCAATCTTCGTTTCCATCATTTTTTATGCATTATATAAAATGAATCGCAAAGCCTTCCGAAAAGTGCTGATCTTTGCGAACACCGTCAATGTCATGGTCCTCATGATGCATTTGTTGTGGATATATGCCTTTGTCAAAAGCGTGCAATAAAAGGCAGTTCGCCCGGTGCACGCCGGACCAAACTGCCTTTTATCGTCGTTAGATGCCATCAACCTAAGGTATGCCCGTTCTTTTTCAGTTCAGCCAAGCAGTTTACGAAGGGTCGATCCCTGTTCGCCCAGGAAGTTTTTCAGGATGAGCAGCTCGACGCCCAAATTGAAATGCTTGACGCCCAGTTTGACATAGTTTTCCGCGTCCTTGACATCATTGAGTTCACAACGGGGATGCACGCCATGTTTCCGGGCTGTCTCGATCATCTTCGCTTCAATTTCCTTCAGTTCTTCACGATGCTCCGAGACTTTCCATCCCCGGGACAAGGAGTAGTCATAGGGTCCGAACTGGATCATGTCGACACCCGGTACGGAGCAAATCTCGTCGATGTTGTCCATCGCTTCCTTTTTTTCGATCATGAAGCATTTCACCGTCTGGCGGACCATCCGGGAGTAGGTTTCGGCATCCGGCAGCAACTGGCAGCCGATCCAACGGCGAAGCGGATAGCCCATCCGGCCACCATCCTCCGGGTGCTCGGTCGAAATCCATTTCAGCATGTCCTCGATCTCCCGTCCTGACCGGAAATCAGTGAACAGGACTGACTGGAAGCCCGAGGCGAAAGCCTTTTGCGTGACATACTCTTTATTCTGGTAGTCGACCTTGATCATGGAGCCCATGTCATGAAGTTCAGCCGCGCGCACGATGTTTTCCAGGTCGTCCTGCGTGAACGGAGCGTATTCCGCCAGGAACTCCACATAGTCGAAGATCCCGAGCGTGCCGATGGTCTCGACCACCATCGGCCACCGGCTGAAAATCCGGGTGCCTATCGAGGGCAGGTTGTTGTCGAGCAGATAGCGAAGCTTGTTTTCTTTCATCATGATGCAATTCCTCCTGTTGACTGAATCTATTTTTGCTGCATTTGGCTGATTCACATCAATCCCTCACGAAACGGAAAATGCGAAGGGCTTCATAAAAATCATCCGTTTCAAACCGGATCGTGGTGTCGTTGATGAACACTTTCATGTCTCGATGTCTCCTTAGAGAATCTTCGCGACCGCATCATTTATCGCGTCAATGTCCGTCTGCTCCAATACGATGTCGCCACCTCTGGCATTGTCAGCCACCTGATCGACTTTGCGAGCTCCGCACAAGACATTCATGTTGTCCATTTGTGCTGCTGTCCAGGCGATCACCAGATTGGTCAGCGAACATTCGTACTTGTCGCAGATCGGCTTGAAGCCATCAAGGACCGCCAGCAATTTTTCCCGGTGCTCGGGCTGATACCATTTGATGCTTTTCTTGGCGTTGCCCACGACCTCGGTTCCCATCCGGACTTTGCCGGTCAGGATACCCCGTTCGAGCGGTGAATAGGCCTGGAAAGTAATGCCATGCTCACGGCATTTTGGCATCAATGTCTGCTCGTGCGTGCGGTCGAGCAGACTGTATTTTTGCTGTATCAAGGAAATTTTTCCATGCCGGCTATATTCGTCGATCTGGTCCGCCGTGACATTGGAAATGCCGATGGCCCGTATCTTGCCTTCCCGGATGAATTCATTCAACACGCCCATGGTCTCTTCGATCGGCACAAGGAACGGCTCCGTCGCCTGCCAATGGGTGATGTAAATGTCGATATAGTCAGTCTGCAGACGCCTGAGTGATTCCTCAAGTTGTCGTCTGACACTATTCGCAGAGAGATTTCGCAAGATGGTGACCCCGTCTCGCTGCATCAGGATGCTGCCTTCATCGCCCTCCCAAACCAGGCCGCACTTCGTGGACAGGACGAAGTCAGAACGTCTCCCCTTCAGCGCTTTACCGACAACCATCTCGCTGTGGCCAAGCCCATAGGCAGGCGCCGTGTCAAGCAGGGTAATGCCCAGGGCATGCGCTTCGTGAATCGTACGAATGGACATGTCGTCATCACTGGCACCCCAGTTGCTGTCTCCGCCGATAGCCCATGCCCCAAGCGAAACAACCGACACTTCCAGGTTTGAATTTCCAAGTTGCTTGTATCTCATACTTGATCTCCTTGCGTCATGGATGGGTCACGCGCCCGCAAAAGGTGGCAGAACATGAATATCTTTATTTAACCACTCTTCAAAGATCGGCACAACCAAACCGCCCGCTTGGCGGTGCCACTATGCGTGAGCGCCCAGCCGTTAGTTCCGCCAAGTACCGAAATCGTGCCAGGCACGCGGACGGAACTCGTGCGGTCCCAGGGCTTGTGATGCTACAGGCACAGGGCTTACGAGAGGTGTTTTTACCGTAGTACCGAATTGGTGACTGGCACCGCCCGCTTGGCGGTGCCAGACTGCATTTCAGAACTTCCGCGTCACAACGTCCTGGAATGCTACAGCCGCAGGGCTTATCAGGCGATCTCTTGAGCTAGTACCGAAACGGCAACAGGCACCGAACCCGGAACTAACTTGCATCCGGTCATCATCGCGTGGCTGGGCGACTCCCCTTCCGGCATCAGTATCCAGAAAATGAACTAGATGAACACACATTCTCAGAAATCTTGATCGTCAGCAGACTGATCTTTCGCTATACTGAGTTCAAGAAACGGACACGACGGAGGAGTCACCATGGCAGTACTCACCATTGGCATCGCAGGCGGGACCGGCAGCGGCAAATCGACCCTGGTCGACCGGATCTGCCAGCGTTTTGGCACCCATGTTTGTGTGATCAAGCATGACAACTACTACCGCCGCCATGATGAGCTGTCTCTTGAAGAGCGGCTCCGCCTCAACTACGACCATCCGGACGCTTTTGAAACCTCGCTCATGATCGACCATCTGCGCCAGCTGAAAAACGGCAACCCGGTCGAGTGTCCTGTATATGATTTTTCAATGTACAATCGGACAGACCGCACGGTCACCCTGCAACCGGCTGACGTCATCATCGTCGAAGGGATCCTCATTTTTGCCGACCCCACCCTGCTGAGTCTGATGGATATCCGGATCTATGTCGACACAGACGCCGACGAACGCATCCTGAGGCGTGTGATGCGCGATGTCGAGAAACGCGGCCGCTCCGTCCGCAGTGTCGTCGACCAGTACCTGACCACCGTCAAGCCGATGCACGAACTGTACGTCGAACCGTCCAAGCGCATGGCCGACATCATCATCCTGCACGGCGCGTTCAATGAGGTGGCGCTGGACCTCATCATGAAGAAAATCGACGACCACATTCGAGGCAGTGGCGCGTTTATGCCGGGCAACAAATAGACAATTCAAACGCCTTTTCCACACTGATCATCAATTTATCATTCAGGTAAAATTTTCTTTAATTATATTGACGCAATATACGGATATTATTACTCAAACAGTCAATTATTCAATATATTAGCACAATATGAACATCAATTTGTTTCACCTTGCTTTTAAATCACCTATATGATATTTTCGAGACGGATATGCCATCTACATGAGACGTATCCTTTGGTGCACCAGAATCTCCATTAGAAAAGTCGAGAAAAAGCGCAGTCCCCCATCGGGCTGCACCATTATTTATTGATGTTCAAACTAAAAAACGGAGGATCTCAAGACATGAAAAGAGTCATCAGCGTCCTGCTCACATTCGCGTTGCTGATCGCCCTGGCCGGCTGCGCGGGCAGCACCAGCACGACCACCGCCGCCACTACAGCCGGTACTACCGCCGGCACCACCGCTGCCAACAAATTTGACCAGAAGTACACCTGGTCGCTCGGCACCACTTATTCTGAGGGATCGGCCCCGGTCGAAGCCTACAAGAAGTTTGCTGAACTCCTGTCCACCTATTCCAATGGCACGATCACGCTCAACGTCTTCACGGATGGCGCGCTCGGCTCCGAGGATGATGCCACCAGAGGCATCAGCTCCGGCGAACTGGAATTCACCGGCAGCGGCACTGGCCCGATCTATTTGCTGATCCCCGAATGGTCCTTCCTGATGGGCGTATTCCTGCTCGAGGACTTCGATGCCTTCACCAACGTTCTCAACAGTGATCTTTATAAGAACGGTGCCCTGAAAATCCTCGAAGACACGCACAATGTCAAACTGCTTGACTCGCTTGGTTACAGAGGCTATAGAAATGTCGGCACCAACCAGAAATTCACCGACGTCTCCGGCTTCAAGGGCACCCTGTTCCGCATGAACTCCAACCAGAACTGGGTCAACAGCTGGAACTCCATCGGCGGCATCTGCGTCTCCATTTCCCTCGGCGAACTTTACACCGCGATCCAGAACAAGACGGTTTACGGTTCTGAAGGCCCGTGGGACCAGATGACCGGCATTTCACTCGAGGAAATCACCGACTACGTCATGGAGACCCGTCACACCTTCGAAGCTTCCGGTATCTGGATGAGCAAAAAAGTTTATGACGAATTGCCGGATGCTTACAAGCAGGTTGTCGACAAGGCCTCCAAGGAAGCGATTGCCTACATGAACGAAATCGGTCCCAAGATCGAAAAGCAGGAGCTGCAGGTCATGCTCGACGCTGGTTGTGAACTGGTTGAAATCGACCGCAACTCTTTTGTCGAGGCCATGAAACCCTTCCTGCAGAAAGAATTCGAAACCACTTGGAAAGTCACCACCTACGAAGAAGTCATGAAGGCAGCCGCCGGAAACTGACTCTCTGGATGAATCACACCGTTCCATTCAAACGGTTCTAACCTTGACTGGCCCCGGTTTCGGGGCCAGTCAGGCATTCATCTTCTTTATGGGAGGTGTCCATTTGAAAAAAACACTCGATTCCATCGTGAATGCCATTATCAATATCTGCGCGGTCTTCCTGGCTGCGATTGTCGTCATTGTCGCCATCCAGATTGTCTCGCGCAGAGTGGGGCTTTCAGTTTCCTGGACCGATGAACTGGCCCGCTATTTCTACATCGCGTTCTGTTTCGTGGGCTGGTCAGTCGCAGCCTTGCATGGCAGCGACATTGTGATCACAACACTCTTCGACTTGCTTCCCAAAAAGGTCAGGCGTGCCACGCTCTCGGTCTACCTGCTGATGATGATCGCGACAGCCTGTGCCTTGTTCTATGGCATGTACCGCAACACACTCAACGCAGGCGTGATCCTGTCCACCACCATGCGCTGGTTCCAGATGCGTTACCTGTACTATGTTGTGCTCGCCGGCCTGGCGATGACGATTGTCATGCTGGTTGTCCGCTTCTACCGGGTCGTGACCGGCCAAGAGGTCATCCTGACTGACGAAGAGCGCAACAACATCCAGATCGACAAAGAAACGGCGAAAGCCAATATCCTGATCGAAAAGATGCATCACGATGAAGAAATCGAGAAGCAGCATCATCAGGAACATGAAAGGAGGCACAGATAATGGATCCCATGCTCGGCCTCCTCATCCTGCTGATCCTGTTCCTCATCGGTTTTCCCGTCGTCTACGCGATGGCGGTTTCAGCGCTTTTCGTCATGGTCGCCAGCACCGGCATCAAATGGGTCACAGTCGGTTCCATGTTGATCACGGGCCTCAACACCTTCACCATCCTGAGCATTCCGTTGTTTTTAATGGCCGGCAAGGTCATGAACGCCTGCGGCATCACCGACCGCCTGTTCCGTTTTGCGCGGACAATCATCGGCTGGGTACCGGGCGGACTTGGCCACGTCAACATCCTGGCCAGCTTCATTTTCGCCGGCATGTCCGGCACAGCCATCGCGGATGCCAGCGGACTGGGCATGATCGAGATCAAGGCCATGGAGGACGCGGGTTACGACAAGCCATTCTCCTGCGCGGTCACATCGGCTTCGTCCAGTCTCGGACCGATCGTCCCTCCGAGCATGCCGCTGATCGTCTACGGCACAGTCGCTCAGGTGTCGGTCGGCGCCCTTCTATTGGCCGGCGTCCTGCCGGGCGTTCTGATGGCACTGCTGATGATGGTGCTGGTCATCATCTATTCGATCATCCGCAAATATCCACGGGACAACAAGCCAACATTCAAGGAAGCGTTGAGCGGACTGAAGTATGGCATTCTGCCCTCCTTGACACCGGTCATCATCCTGCTCGGCATTTACACCGGCATTTTCACCGCGACCGAAGCAGCCGGCATCGTTGTGCTGTACAGCGCTTTCCTCGGGGTCATTGTCTATCGTGAGTTGAACCTCAATGGCCTGTTCAATGTGCTGAAGGACACCGTTGTCGACGCCATCGGCATCTGCGTGCTTCTGGCAACCGCGACCCTGTTCGGCCAAGTCATCGTCCGCGCGACCATCCCACAGCAGCTGGTCAAAATGGTCATGGCCGGGATTGACAACAAGTACGTCTTCCTCTTGTTGATCAACCTGATCTTGTTGGTTGTCGGCATGTTCATGGAAACCGTCTCCGCGATCACGATCCTGACGCCCATCATCCTGCCGATCGCCACCGCGTTTGGCATCGGGGGCGTCCACCTGGGCATCATCATGGTGCTGAACCTGATGATCGGCGTCATTTCACCGCCATTCGGTGTCGTGCTCTTCGCGATCAACCGGGTCGGCAACATCCAGATCATCAAACTGGTCAAAGCCTTGATACCCTGGTATGTCATACTGGTCGTCGCACTGATATGCGTCACACTTTTCCCCTGGCTGTCAGAGACGATCCCGGTCATGGCCGGATTGAGAGTCTAAGGAACATCCAAAAATCGGTCAAGCACATGGGCGGGAGAGCACAACACTCCCGCCTTTTTTTGTGAAAAGTGCGCTGGGCGGTGCCATGTGCCCTGGCGGTGCCAGGCAGGGCGGTGCCATATGCCCTGGCGGTGCCAGGCAGGATTTCGGAACCAGAGATCATGGCAATAAACAGATATTATCTATTGACCACTCTGGTCAACGGTGCTACAATCGAAATTGACCACATTGGTCAATCTGGCTGAGGGGGTGGGCGCATGGTCGAGATCATGCCGGGGATCGACCCGGAGAAGCGGGATCGCATCATCAACGCGGCGATCGAGGAATTCGCCCGTTTTCCTTATGAAAAAGCCTCCACTAATCATATCGTGCAGAACGCGGGCATTTCGAAGGGACTGCTCTTCCATTACTTCGACAACAAGCAAGCCCTTTATGAGCAACTGATCGGTTTTGTCATCGACAAGATGTACCGGGCCGTCATGGACCGGATCGACTGGCAGGAGTCTGACCTGTTCGAGCGCTTGAAGCAACTCGCACTCATCAAGTTGGAGATCAGCCGGACCTACCCGCACATGTTCGATTTCCTGCTCCAGATGCTGTCTTACAAGCAGGCTGCCAAAATGGAGGAGATCATCGGTGTGTACAAGCAATATGGCATCGACTTCCAACAAGTCAGTGAAGACATCTACACGCGAAATGTGGACTATTCACACTTTCGTGACCCTGGAACCATAACTGAGACCGTCAATATTGTCCGCTGGTCGCTCGAAAAATTCGGCGAAGAGCAGCTTCAGGCCATGGGAACGGACGCCCGGCTGAGTTTCGAGATGGCAGCCAAGGGCATGGACCGTTACATGGAAATCCTGAAACAGTCTTTCTATAAGCCCGAGCAGACAGAAGGAGGATCCGAACGATGATCACCGTTGAGCACCTCTACCATTCGTACACCAAAGATGACGTCTACGCGGTCAAGGATGTCAGTTTCGACATCCCGAAAGGCGAGGTGTTCGGTTTCCTCGGCCCCTCCGGTGCCGGCAAGTCGACCACCCAGGGGATCCTGACCGGGCTGCTGCGTCTGCAGAAGGGGCAGGTATCCGTGGCCGGCTATGATGTGAAAGCCTTGAAGCGTCGCATGTTCAACCAGATCGGCATGTCGTTCGAGCAGTCCAATGTCTACAGCAAGATGACCGCACGGGAAAACCTGCAGTTCTATGCCCGTCTGTTCGACGTGCCGACCCGCGACCCCGATGAGCTCCTGAAACTGGTCGGCCTGGACGGCAAAGGAAGCATGCGGGCCGGCGAGTTTTCGAAGGGCATGAAGCACCGCCTGACCTTTGCCCGATCCATGATCAACAGCCCGGAACTGTGGTTTCTCGATGAACCCACCACCGGACTCGACCCGGCCATCGCCTCGGTCATCAAGGGCATTGTCAAGGAGGAGAACAAAAAAGGCGTCACCGTTTTTCTCACGACCCACAACATGTACATCGCCGACGAGCTGTGCGATCGGGTGGCGTTCATCGTCGATGGTGAGATCCAGCTCATCGACAGTCCCAAGAACCTCAAGCTCCAGCATGGTCAAAACCTGGTGGAAGTGGAATATGGCGACGACGGAAATTTGCTGAGCGAGACCTTCTCCACCGTCGACGAGCGCGACAAGCAGAGATTACAGGACCTGATCGCGCAAAAGCACATCCGCACCATGCACACCAAGGAGGCGACGCTGGAAGAGATCTTCATCAAGGTGACCGGAAGGGAGCTGACGTAAATGAAGGTTTGGAGCAGTTTTGTCAAGGAACTCATTATCGCCTCGCGTGGATTCTACTTTTATGTCGAGCTGCTGATGGCCTTCATCCTGCTATTTGTCCTGCTATTCGTCATTCCGGAGCATTTTGTCAGCAAGGATGAAGAATATTTGCACCTGGACTTCCCGGTCGCCGCTCTGGAGGAAAAATACGTCGAGTCCTTCAAGGACTTGGATGGAACGCCCGAACCCGTGACGCTCAAGGCCGGAAAGGACAACATAGCCGCTCAACTGTATGAGTCGGATGACAAGAGAATCTATCTTTTCGACACGGAAGCGGATATGGCCCGACTGGCCGAAACAAAGCACAAGATCGGCGCGTCGGTCGTCCTCGATCCGGGCACGAATGAATTACGCTACACGTATTACCTGCAGGGCAACGAGACCGACCGTCTCAAGGGCTTACTGAAAATCCTGCATGGCCAGGATGACGCTGCCCTCTTCGCCGCAGCCGAGAACCAGACTGTCGAGCAGCTGTCAGGTGGTTTTGTCGTCCTGACCGACCGGGAAAACCTGCTGCCGTTATTCCTGGCTTTCAATGGCTCCCAGATGGGCTTTTTCATCATCGCGGCCTACATTTTCCTGGACAAGCAGGAGGGCGTGATCAAAGCGTATGCCATCACCCCCTCCCCCGTCTGGCAATATCTGCTGAGCAAAGTGATGGTGCTGACTGTCACTATCCTGGTGACATCCCTGATGATGGTCATTCCCCTGATGGGCTTGCGGGTCAATTACGCGCTCCTGATCCTCTTCCTGCTCACCTCCAGTCTATTCGCGTCTGGCCTCGGCCTGGTGGTGGCCGGCTATTTCGAGGACATGGCCAAGTCGTTCGCAGCCCTTTTCCTCCTGATGATCGCCCTGATGCTGCCGACCCTGGCCTATTTCTCGCCCGGATGGGATCCGATGTGGCTGAGGTTCATCCCCAGTTACTACATCATCTTCGGCTTCAAGGAAATTTTCCTCAAGGCGAACACGGGCTTTGTCCTGCTCGCCTCGCTGGGATTCATCGCCCTGGGCGCACTACTGTTCGCCTGGGCCAACGCCCGCTTCCGGCGGACGCTTTCGGTCTGAGGAGGTGACAGTCATGTTCAGAAAAATGATGCTGGTATTCTCTCGCGACCTGAAAGTGAGTATCCGGGATTTCATGTCGATCTTCATGATCTTCATCCCCTTTGTCCTGGCGATCGGAGTCAACTTCTTCGCCCCGGGCATCGAGGACACCACGGTGAAAATCGCCCTGATCGATGGTGAAAACCCGGCCATGTCCGATTATCTGGCCGAGTACGCCGACGTGCAGCTCATGGCCGACCGGGAAGCGCTGGAAAAGCGCGTCCTTCAGCGTGACCACCTTGTGGGCATTGTCGGTACAGGCGTGGACGCCCGGATCCTTGCGCAAGGCAATGAGCCGGAAGAGGTGATCGAATTCTCCCGCCTGCTGAAGACCTTTTTCGAGTACGACCGCCAGGTGGAGGAATCAACCGCCGTCATCAAGGAATTCGGCGTCAAGACACCGCCGGTCAAGATGCTCTGGGCCAACATGGGCATCCTACTGATGACTGTGCTGGCAGGCATGCTGATTTCCCTCAACATCGTCGATGAAAAGGTGGACAATACGGTCAGCGCCATCAACGTGGCGCCGATCAGCCGGACCGCCTGGATTTTCGGCAAAAGCCTGATCGGCATCATGCTGGCCATCATCGGCTGCGTCATCATGGTCCTGATCATGGGGGTGGCCGGCAATGTCAACTTCATCCAGTTGATGCTGCTCGTCTTTGCCGCGTCGTTGATCAGCATCATGATCGGCTTCCTGCAGGGGCTGAACAGCGACGATGTCATGACAGCGGTTGGATCCACCAAAGTCCTCATGCTGCCGCTGGCCGCATCGATCGCCGGTTACGAATTCCTCGCTGACAAGTGGCAGTGGACCCTGTACTGGTCACCCTTCTACTGGGTCTACAAGGGCAACATCGCCATCCTCAACGGCGATATGACCTGGCCGAACCTGTTGCTATCGATCGCCATCATCCTCGCGATTGCCGCCCTGATTTTCGCCTTTACAGCTCCCCGAATCCGCAAAGGCCTGGAACAATGAACCGGATGTGACACCTGAACGGAACAATTGGACGTTTTCAATGATGAAACACGAAAAATGAAGGAGGTATTGTTATGAATGGATGGGCACTCGGAGGACTGGTCTGCATACTCTATGCCGTGGTTGTCGGCAGCCTGGCCATGAAAAAATCGCCGGGCCTGATCAAGATCGTCAAGATGAAGATGGGCAAGAAGACGACCGACCAGACAGCGATCAAGATCTCGCTGACGATGGCCGTTATCATCGGTATCGCCGGCATCGTCCTGACCATCATCGGACTGACCCGCTAAGACTTCAAAACGGAGGGCATGCATATGCCGACATCGAAGCAACGGGTCATGGCCGTCCTCAATGGCGACATCCCGGACCGTGTTCCGCTCGACCTGGGCGGCACAAACAACAGCACGATGCATGTGATCATCGAGAACAAACTGAAGGAACGCTTGAATCTGGAGGACCACGGCACTCTGATCAAAGCCAAGGGGCAGCTCGTGGTCGTTCCCGACCAGAGCCTCGTTGACTATTTCGGCAGCGACACCTGCTCGATCTACATCAACGAAACCCGGGACTGGATCGCCAATCCGGACGGGACATTCACCGACATGTGGGGTATCGGACACAAACTCAACCCCGACGGCCTGTATTACAACATGGTCCATCATCCGCTTGAAGAGATCGAGGATATCGAGGGACTGGCGTCCTACCGGTTCCCCGAGCCGACCGAATACATGCTGGAGGGCCTGTCCGAGCGCCTCGACGCCAACTCGGACAAGTGCTGCATCCTGGAAGGCCTGCGCGAGCCGATGTTCGGACTTCCCTCCTGGCTTCGGCGCAATGACAACTTCTATGTCGACCTCCTGCTGAACGAGGACTTCTGTGACGCCTTGCTGGAAAAAATCCTCACGTACTACAAGACCCTGATCGACTTCATCATGACCCGGATCGGCGATCGCATCGATGTCGTGAAATTTGCCGACGACATGGGCGCCCAGAACGCCCTGCTGCTGTCGCCCGACACCTATCGCGCCCGGATCAAACCGTTTCAGGCAGCCCTTTACGGCCATGTCAAGGAAAAATACGGCAAAAAGATCCTGCTGCACAGTTGCGGATCGATCCGCCCGATCATCGGCGACCTGATCGAAATCGGCGTCGACGCCCTCAACCCAGTCCAGATTTCAGCCGAGAACATGGAACCGGCATCCCTGAAGCGGGAGTTCGGCAACCGGATCAAGTTCTGGGGCGGGGGTATCGACACCCAGCAGGTGCTCGCCTTCGCGACCCCGGAAGAAGTCAAGGCCCACGTCAAGCACAATGTCGAGATCTTCAAGCAAGGCGGTGGCTATATTTTCGCCCAGGTGCACAACATCCAGCCGGATGTCCCCGTCGAAAACATCCTGGCCATGTATGAGGCCTATCGGGAATCAGCTGATTATTGAAGTCAGATCGTTTTTGCAGGAAGCGCATTGCATGATTTCATGATCGAATCAGCTTGGGTGTTACATCTTCGTTCCATGATTATTCTGACATTTTAATAGACAGCCTGGTTGGACTGCGTTGATTAACCTCCGGTCTTCGTTTTGCTTTCCTCAGGCCGACTGCCCTAGCAGTCATGTTGTCAATCCGGTTTGAACGAGGAGGTCCTCCATGCTTACAGACACCAATCACAGGAAATCACTGTTAAAAGCCATCTTGATGCTCGTCATTTTGTCCCTTGCATTTTTATCCCTGATCACTCCGGTCCTGGCCGTCGATGAATGGATTCCCGTCGGGGATGCTGCCAGTCCGGGACAATCGCTATTCAATCAGTTGGCATTCGATTCGTATGACAACCCATATGTCCTCTTCATGGACGCGACCGAGGCACAGCGAGCCACCGTTGTCACATACGACGGAACAGACTGGGTGCCGGTTGGTAGCCCGGGATTTTCTGGGGATTACGCCTATACGGACGGTCTGGTCATCGACAGTCAAAATCATATCTATGCGTTGATCCGGGAGTCCACCCAAAGTGACAAGGCATTCGTCATGACATATGATGCTCCCGACTGGGTTGTTGTCGGGGGGACTGCCGTATCCAAATACGGTGTGATGAATGCAATCCCGCACATTGCCGTGGATAGCGCTGACCAGGTCTATGTTACTTATGTCGACCAGAACGAAGGGAATACGGAGAAATGGGTGACGGTCAAAAAATTTGACGGAGCAAATTGGGTGACAGTTGGCGACGCCAACATATCTGAAAGCGAACCGTTAGGCGGCGACATAGATATTGACATCGGTCCGGACGATCGGCCATATGTTTCTTATTGCGATGGCACCAAGGCAACGGTCAAAAAATTTGACGGTACCGACTGGCAGCTGGTCGGCAGCCCCGATTTTGGAACCGGCTCAACGAGTGCCTTGCAGTTGAAAATCAGTCCGACCGGTGTACCGTATGTCTTCTATGCAGACATGACGGACAATCAGCGCGCCAGTGTCATGAAGTTTGACGGGACAAGCTGGCAGCATGTCGGACCGGTCCACATCACCGATTGGAGCGTCAATCAGCCGACATTCGACATCAGTCCGGACGGAACGCCTATTTTCGGGTTCGGTGATAAAAGCTATGATTATAAGGCAAGCGTCATGGCTTATGACGGAAGCAGTTGGGTTTATATAGGCGGCAGGGCATTTACAGACTATAAAATTGATTATGAATCATTAGCCGTTCGAAGTGATGGAAAGCCGTATTTCGCCTTCACGACCTACTATCTGGAAAGCAGTGGCTACAAGACATCTGTCATGAGTTATGACGGCTTGTTATTCGCGCCCGATCCAACACCAAGCCCAACACCAAGCCCAACACCAACCCCTTCACCAACCCCATCGCCGACCCCGTCACCGACGCCTGTGCCCATTGTCCACGCCCAGGTTCCGGTCATATCCGTCCAGCCGACGGACGTGCCCGCGGCCCACATCGGTGACCCGGTCACCTTGTCGGTCACAGCCGAAGTCAGTTCCGGAACTTTGTCCTATCAGTGGTACCAGAATTCGCAGGATAGCAATACCGGGGGAACCCCGATCGGCGGCGCGACCGAGAACACCTATGATCCTCCGACCACAGCAGCGGGAACGGTTTACTACTACTGCGTCATCATCAACACCGACCCAACGGTCAACGGAGACCAGGCTGCTGCCATTGCCAGTGAAGTGGCCGGCGTGACCGTCATGGCTGCAGCCACGCCTACGCCAGTGCCGACTGTCGACATTGACGACGATGTGCCTGTTACCGGAGAGTCCGACTCCTCTTGGGTGATCGGCTTCCTGCTGTTGGCGCTAGCTTTCGGCATCATGCAGATCCGTCGCCGGCAAACTGGGCATTAAGCACGAACTGAGTCAATCAATTTAATACCCGGTACCGAAACGGAAGTTGCCGAGGCAACTTCCGATTTGGTACCGGGTACCTGCCGGATCACGTCGAGGACTGTACCATCCCGGTATTCGCTCACGGCGACGATCCGGCCGTTTTTATCTTGCTTAGCCGGGATCCCGGTCAAGTAGACCGCCTGTCGCCTGAGTTCCTCGATCGGCATGATCTCGAGATTGGTTTCGGTCTGAAGCTTATGAATCAGTTCCGAATGGCGCGGATGGATCGCGATCCCTCGGTCGGTCACGAGCGCGTCGATCGTCTCGCCAGGGGTCGTCACGGTCGTCACCTGGTCCACCACACTGGATACCCGGGCGTTCACCAGTTTCGATGCGATGATCGCCAGTTTCGCGCCGGCCGCCGTGTCCGCATGGCCGCCGGAGCCACCGAGGATCACCCCATCCGTCCCGGTGGTGACATTGACGTTGAAATCGAGGTCGATCTCGCTGGCACCGAGGACGACGACGTCGAGCGAATTCACGATTGCGTCCGGGTTGTGGATATTGGCGTAGGTGTGCGCATCGATTTTGATGTGATTTTCCCGCGACCGGATCGATTCGACCGCGGCCAGGTTGAAACACTGGACATCATAGAGTTTTTCAAACAAACCCTCAGCCAGCATCCGGACCAGGTAATCGGTTGATCCGCCGCAGGCAAAGCCGCCCCGGATCCCGTTTTCCAGCATCCTTTTCCGGACTTCTTCGGCCACCGCCAGCGAGATACCCCCGGCGCCTGTCTGGAAACTAAACCCGTCTTTCAAAAGTCCCGAATGGGCGATCAGGGTGGCCACGTCGCGGGCGATCTTGAGACCGACCGGATCCTTCGTGATGACGGTCGACCCGCTGACAATCCCGCCCGGATCACCGATGGCATCGACCTGGACGACATAGTCCACCAGGTGATGGTCGATCTCGGGCCGGTTGACTGTGTCAGCCACATAGTCCGTGATCGCGACGACCGTTCCGGCCATGTGCGCATCCGCCACAGCGTAGCCGAGCACGCCGCAGGCTGACGGTCCGTCCGAACCGGTCAGATTGCCGTTCCGATCGACGCCCGGGGCGGCGATGAACGCCACATCGATCGGCCAGTCCCCTTCGAGGATGGCCCTCGGCCGTCCGCCATGCGTCGTCAGTATGCACTGGTCGCGGCAGCGGCCTTCGCTGACCGCACGGGCGACAGGCCCCTGGATGTACGCGCTGAGCACACGTGTCACGGTGCCATCATCAAACAGGTCGCACAGGATCTCATGGCAGGGGAAAATCGAGGTGGCCGCGATCGTCAGGTTCTTGACGCCGCGCGCATGGATCGCGCGCATGACCCGGTCGAGCACGTAATCGCCATTGCGCAGATGGTGATGAAAGCTCAGGGTCATACCGTCACGCAGTCCCAGACGATCGAGGACATCTCCCAAGGACAACCCAAAGGCCGGATGCCGGGACTGATCCGTCTTGACCGGCCTGAATGGCCGTTCCTGGCGATTGGCCCATGCCCCCTGGAATGGCCGGTCCAGACCTTCGCGCCCAATCGCGTTTTTCATCGGATCAACCCCCAGCGTCTGGCGTTGGCCAGCAGGTTCTCCGCGCGGCGGATCACAGGCATATCCACCATCTTCCCCCGATGGCTGAACACGCCTTGCCCTGCTTCTTTCGCCCGGGCTGCTGCCTGCAGAATGGCCCGAGCCTCTTCGATTTCAGCCGGGGAAGGGGAAAAAATGTCGAGAATCGTCTCCACCTGTCGGGGATTGATCGCCAGTTTTCCGGAAAACCCGATCGACCGGGCCAGCCTCGTATCCTCCTCGAGCCCCTCCCGATCTTCAATGTCCGTAAAAGGCGTGTCGATGGCGTCCATCCGGAATGCCCGTGCGGCTGTCGCCACGACAAAGCGGGCATACTCGATTTCCTTGCCGCCCTTGGTCCGGGTCACACCCAGGTCGGCCGCCAGATCCTCCGCCCCGAGGATCAGCGCGTCGATGCGTGGCGAGCAGGACGCGATCGACTGGATATCCATGAGTCCCATCGCCGTCTCGATGATCACCAGCAGAGAGATGGCTTTTTCAACACCGGCCTGACGGCAGATGCGGTCAATTTCCCGCTCGATCTGCCTCACGGATTCGACGCTGGCTTTCGGGATGATGATCGAGTCCGGTCCGGCCGGGACGATCGCTTCCAGGTCATTGATCCAGAACGGCGAATCGAGCGGATTGATGCGGACACCGGCCTCTGTATGCTGAAAGGGCAGGAACGGCAGCGCTTCCCGGACGAGATGCCGGGCCGCGTCCTTTTCTCCAATCGCGACGGCATCCTCAAGATCGAAAACCACGGTGTCAGCGCCCAGGACATCCGCTGAAATGAGCATCCCCGGGCTATTGCCGGGCATGAAAAGCAGGCATCGCCGATTCATGAGCCCTCCCCTTTTCTGAAAGCCTGGCCAAACAGGCTCCCATGTGCTGACCAGTCATCAGGATCGTCATGAGTCTTTCCTTCAAGCAAATTGTATCCCAGTTGAGATGAAAAGTACAAACCGCACGTTCAGGCGAAAGGCTGTTCAACTGTACAGAATCAAGTCGAAAATTTGTCATATTTCATGATTGCGTCTCGCAACAAATCGTTCTATAATCATCATAACATCATACGTTATATGTTATAGATACGTACCGGGAAACACTTTTTCAGCATCGCTGGCAAGCGGCCGGCAATGCTCCTATAATGAAAACAGTGCTTCTCCATATGATTGTCATCGATCGATATTACAGTCATAGTCGACTCGAAAGGAGAACCATCGCATATGATTGATCAAGCTGCCTCTTCATCTCCCGCACTTCTATCCCCAGCCAAGGCCACGAGCGTGGCCGAGCTCAAGGAAATCGCGAAGGATCTGCGCAAGAAGGTTGTCAAAATGGTCTACGAAGCGCAGTCCGGCCACCCCGGCGGCTCCCTGTCAGCCGCCGATGTCACGTCAGCCCTCTATTTCCGTGAAATGCACGTCGATCCCCAGAACCCCAAGTGGCCGGATCGCGACCGCTTCGTCCTGTCCAAAGGGCATGCGTGCCCGATCCAGTACGCGGCGTTGGCGACACTCGGCTACTTCCCGGTCGAGGTCCTGAGCACGTTGCGCAAGGAGGGCTCGATCCTGCAGGGCCATCCAGACATGAAAAAGTGTCCGGGCATCGACATTTCGACGGGCTCGCTGGGTCAAGGCTTCGCCTGCGGGGTCGGCATGGCGCTGGCCGCGAAAAACGATGGCAAGGATTATCGCGTCTTCATCCTACTGGGTGACGGAGAATGCCAGGAGGGCATGGTCTGGGAAGCAGCCCAGATCGCCAACAAGTACGAACTGGACAATGTCGTGCTCTTTGTGGACAATAACAACCTGCAGATCGACGGCACCTGTGACGAGGTCATGCCCAACATCGACCTTGGAAAGAAATTTGAGGCGTTCGGCTTCGAGGTGTACGAGATCGATGGCAACGACATGGATGTGGTCGTGGACACACTGGACAAGATCCGCGCCAACCGGCACAACGGCAAGCCGAAGTGCATTTTCGCCCATACGGTGAAAGGCAAAGGCGTGTCCTATATGGAGAACTCCTGCGCCTGGCACGGCATCGCTCCGAACAAGGACGAGTACGAACAGGCGATGGCCGAACTGGATAGGGGGATCTGAACATGAGCAGCAAGAAAATCGCGACCAGAGATGCCTTCGGCGACGAGATCGTCGTCCTGGGCGAGCAGAACAAGGACATCTACGTGGTGGACGCCGACATCGGCAAATCATGCAAGACGACGGCATTTTCCAAGAAGCTGCCGGGCCAGCACATCAACGTCGGCATTGCCGAGCAGAGCGCGGCCGGCGTGGCCGCCGGACTGGCGACCTGCGGCAAGATCCCGTTTGTCGTGACGTATGCGGTGTTCGGTTCCCTTCGCACCTGTGAAATGATCCGCCAGGAAGTCTGCTATCCGAACCTGAACGTCAAGATCGCCTGCTCGCACGGCGGACTGACGCCGGCCAATGACGGCGCCAGCCACCAGTGCATCGAGGACATGGGCGTCCTGCGCACCCTGCCGAACATGACCGTGATCATGCCGGCGGACTATCCGTCAGCCCGTAAGCTGGTCGCCGCTGCCGCGAAATGGTACGGCCCCGTCTACCTCCGGTTCACCCGCGACGCGATGCCTGTCGTCTACGATGAGCATGTCGAATTTGAAGTCGGCAAGGCCCATCAGGTTCGTGAAGGCGATGATGTCGCGATCATCGCGAACGGAGACACGGTCTGCCTGGCGATCGACGCGGCCGCGCAGCTGGCCGACAAGGGCATCGAGGCTCGCGTGCTCGACATGCACACGATCAAGCCTCTGGATGCGGAGGCCGTCACCGCGTGTGTCAACGATATCGGCCGGATCATCACCGTGGAGGACCACAATATCCTCAACGGTCTGGGCAGCGCGGTGTGTGAAGTCGCGTCCGACCTGGGCAAGGGCATCGTCAAGCGCCTCGGCGTCCAGGACAAGTTCGGCGAGTCGGCACCCTATGAGCGCCTGATGGCCATGAATGGCATCACTGTAGAGAATATCGTCAAGACAGCGGAAGATCTGATGAATTACAAGGCCTGATCAGGCGGAGGATGGGTATTATGTTTGAATTCAACGATCAAGTCATCATCGTCACCGGGAGCGGTTCGCCCAAGGGCATCGGTCGGACCATCGCCTTGCAGTTTGCCCAACAGGGCGGCAAACTGGTCATCGCCGACATGAACGAGGCCGGCATCCAGGATACGGTCCAGGCGATCGAGGCAATCGGCGGCACCGCGATGGGCGTCGTGGTCAATGTCACCAGCAAGGAGTCCTGTGAAGCCATGGTCCAGACCGTGCTCGACAAGTGGGGCCGCATCGATGTGCTGGTCAACAACGCCGGCATCTCGCAGAAGGTGACCGTGGCGGACATGACGATCGAGGACATGCGGCGCATTTTCGAAGTGAACGTCTATGGCCTGATCCTGTGCACCCAGGCCTGCATGAAGCCGATGCGCGCGGCCAGGTACGGACGCATCGTCAACCTCTCGTCCGTCTCCGGCAAGCGCGGCGGCGGCGTCTTTGGCGGCGCGCATTATTCCGCTTCCAAGGCAGCGGTGCTCGGGTTCGCCAAGAACCTGTCCCGCGAGATCTGCGCCGAAGGCATCACGGTCAACAGCGTCTGCCCCGGCCTGATCAACACCGAGATCTGGAAATCCCTCCCGAAGGACCTGGCCGACCAGGTGATCGCCGGCATCCCGATGGGCCGTCCGGGCGAGACGGAAGAGGTGGCGGCCGCCATCCTGTTCCTGGCCTCCCGCGAAGCAAGCTACATCACGGGTGAGGAAATCGACATCAACGGTGGATCCCACATGGATTGATCACCGCAAATGTGAATGCCACCAGAAATCAAATCAAGACAACAGGCCTCGAGAAAAACGACTCGGGGCCTGTTTTTTCAGTGTGTTGATGGATCAGTAGATTTCAGCGATCGTACAGGGTTTTGATCGTCTGGATGAAATCCGCATTGACCAGTTCGCGGCCACGGGCCGTTTCGACCTCGACCCAGTTTTCATTGACTTCGACAATCCGCCCCTTCACGGTCGATCCGTAGGAGCCGGTTGACAGTTTGCATGTTTTGCCGATGAATCTTACCAGTAGTTCGTTTGTCATCCGGTTCTTCCTCCTGTGCCTGAGGCGTTTTGCGATCATGATCCGATGATACCGGGCAAGCTGCATCATGTTGGCGAAAACCGTCAACAGCGGCAGATAAATGGCGATCCATGTGCCGGTTTCCAGTTGTCATCCCCCCTGCCCGCCTCGGTGTGCGTTTAACGTCCACTTATTACTCTATCACAAAAAGCTCGGCGGTAATCGGTTGATCGCGGAACGCCTTTTTTTCCACCTCAATCAAGATATGCCATTGGGCCATGTCGGTCGTGCCGATCGGGGGCACTTTGCGTCCGATCCGGATCCGGGTTGCCTGCTCTTCCTGGATGATCTCCTGGACCTGATGGCGGTTGGAGCCGCTGCTTTCCTCGAGCAGGACAAGGATCAGCACGTTCTTCTGGAAAAAGGAATCGTCAAGCGATTCGATGGCGTCCAGAAACCCGATCGTCGAATCCGAAGGCACCGGGCCGCTGCGGCTTTCAAGCGCGTAGGCGTCCTTGTTCTGTTCGTAATAAGTGTTCAATGCCTCCACGGACCGGATCACGGTGATGATGGGGTAAGTCACCTCCGAATGAAACCCGTTCGTCCGGATATACTGGGCTGAAAATGACGGCCGCGCCACGATCTCCTGCCGACCACCCGCACAGCTCGCGCTGGCCAGAACCAGAGACAGAATCAGCAGGACCAGGATCGATTGGCGCACGCGACAGGGTATGATTTTCATGGTGAAGCACCTCGTATCTATTGGCTGCATCCCGGTGTCGATACTAATCCTTAGACGATGCCTGTCAAGGACAGTTCCGCAAAGCCCCTCGGCCTGACCGGTTCTTCCGCCCCGACCCGCCATTACACATCGCGAAAAACCCGGCATTCGCGATTTATCCGCTCATCTTTTGTATAATGAAAACATGGAGGGACAAAGGTATGCGTTACGATGCTGATTCTGTTGTCACATATCTGGACAAACTGCCGCCTGACCGGCGTGAGGTGATCGAACACCTGCGGTCGGTGATCCTGGACAATCTGCCGAGTGGCTTTGAAGAAACGGTCACCTATGGCATGATCGGCTACGTCGTGCCCAAGTCCTTGTATCCGGCCGGCTACAAGCCGACACCGGACCAGGCTTTGCCGTTCCTCGGCCTGGCTTCGCAAAAAAACCACATCGCGGTCTACCACATGGGCATCTTCATGTCACCGGATCTGTTGACGTGGTTCAAGGAGGAGTATCACAAACGGGTGCCGACCAAACTCGACATGGGAAAAAGCTGCATCCGGTTCCGGAATGCGAAAAACATCCCTTTTGACCTGATCGGTGAATTGTGCCGCAAGATGACGGTTGATGATTACATCCGGCTTTACAAAGCCGCAACCACCGTCCGCACCTGACCCCATGTCTGACGAAAGGGAGTGATCGAACATGCTAAGGGGCCTGGATGTCAAACCCATCCTCGACGTCGTGCTCCGCCTGTTAGTGGCAGCCATTCTCGGCGGCATCATTGGCTACGAGCGAGAAACGGAAAACAAGCCGGCCGGTTTTCGGACGAACATGCTGGTCTGTATCGGATCCGCCCTGGTGATGGTCACCTCCCAGATCATCTTCAATCGATTTGAGGGACAGACGGATCTGGATCCGGCCCGTCTGGGCGCCCAGGTCATCAGTGGCATCGGCTTCATTGGCGCCGGCACAATCATCCGCGATGGGCTGCATGTTCGCGGCCTGACGACGGCCGCCAGTCTCTGGGTGGTGGCCTGTGTCGGCCTGGCTGTCGGCATCGGTTTCTATGAAGGCGCCATCATCGCCACGATCTTCATCCTGCTGATCCTGCACGTCATGAAGAAACTGCAGGAACGCTTCAAAGGCACCCAACCGTTCCGGGTGCTGATTATCGAATCATCTGACGAGCCCGGCCAGCTTGGCCGGATCGGCTCGCTGCTCGGCCAGTTTGGTGTCTCGATCAAGAACATCGAACTGGGAAGGCCCGGAGATCGATCCGAAACCATCCATGTCCGGCTCAGCCTCCAATTCGCCCCAGACACGCCTTTGCTGGAGTTTTTTGACGCGCTGAAAGCGGTGCAAGGCGTTCGCAGTGTCGTCGAGGAGTAAATCCGTTTGGCTTGAACCGGACATACGGCAGTCATCCCTTTTTGCCACATCGTCATTTCAGGTCAAATTCTGCGCAAATGAACACACTGAAGCCTTCCTCCAGTTTGATGGACGTGACTTCCTTGACCAGGCGATAGTGGCCGGGCGTCAGCGATTCATACTCCGTCAGGATGATGGATCCCGTGTAGGTGCCGTTGGCGGGCACAGAATAGGCGATGGCCGGCCAGGCACGCCCCACATCGGGCGGGAGTTTTTTGTACGGGACGGAATACCAGCCCCCGTCACGGTCAATTTCCAGCATGTACGGCGCGCCCGTCATCCGGTCGACATCGGTCTTGTTTTCAATCGTGAACTCGATGGCCTTGGCATCCGTCGGATAGGTGCCGTCACCGGTCGTCAACTGGTAGTCGGTGACATCATTCATGCGATCCGGGAAAGTAGATGCGATGGAGTAGTCCAACTGTGGGAAATCCAGTGAGCCCGGTTGTCGCGTGGTCGGGGTCGTGCTCGTGCCTTGGGTCGTCGCCGCCCCCGCGCACGCTGAAGTGGCGAGTATCAGGCATAGCGACAAAGACAAGACAAGAATTGCTCTCGATTGGTTCATGTGTTCCACCTCCCGGTCCATCCTGGTTCTTTCATCCTATCATACGGAGGAAAGTGCGGTTTCTATCAACAGGAATATGCGAAAAAGGCCTGCACGACTGATAGATCAGTTAAAATGATACGTATCATAGGATAAGATCCGAGGCCACGATCGTGTCCCCGGCCATGATGCCCTGGGAGGAATCCGTGAGCGAAGAGGATGCGCTCCAGCGCTTGATGAAGCAGGACCCGACCGGTCTTGAGGCCTTGATGCGCCAATACGGGGCGCTTGTCCTGCATGTGATCCGACAGGTTCTGACCTATGAGCCATCTGGTGATATCGAGGAATGCGCGACCGATGTCTGGCTGGCTGTCTGGCAGAAGGCAGACCGTTTTGACGGACAGCGTGCCCCGTTTCGCGCCTGGGTCTGCCTGCTGGCCCGTCACGCGGCCATCGACCGTCTGCGGCGAAAAGCCGACCCCGCTTTTCCCGCCCTGAGCCTGGACGATGACCGCCTGACAGCGATCCAGCATGACATGCAGGACATTCCGGAATTGATGGAAGCGCAGGAAGAGGCTGAAGCCCGGTCCATTCGGCTCAATCAGGCGCTGGCCCGGCTGCCGGAAGCCGATCGCAGCCTGATGATCCGCCGGTATTTTTTCTTCGAACCCATTCCTGATCTGGCCCGTGATGCGGGTGTCTCGCGCGCCGCGATCGACAATCGCCTGACCCGGATCCGGAAACGCCTGCGAACCCTGTACGTGGAGGTGAGCGACCATGCGTGATGACAAGAACCAAGCCCCAGTCCAATCGCTCGCCGACCTCTGGGATGCGGTTGATCCGGCGTTCATCGAGGATGCCATTCATTCGGCTCCATGGTCAGCCGGTCGACTGACACCGCCCAATCCATTGGAAGCGGCCGTTCGTCATCGCGTTCTCGCGCAAATTGGGGCTGCCACGCCAGCTTCGGCTGAACCGGAGCGTAAACGGATCACCATATCTGATACGCTGCAATCCTGGGGAAGGAATCGCCTGATCCAGGCTACAGCCGCAGCGTTCCTGCTCCTGATCGCAGCCCGTTTCCTTGTCTTCCCGTTCCTGTCGCCCACCACGGAGACAACAACGCCGGCCACTACAGCAGGCGTCACGACAGCCGCCACATCGATCGCGGTCACGACACCGGCGACCACAGCCGCGACGACGGCTGCGACGACAGCTGCAACAACCCGGGTGCCGACCGGATCCGGACAGACGGACGCGACTGCCACGCCGATCCATATCATGACGGTCCTGGGATTCGACTTCAGCCAGATCCAATCCGTCACGATCACCCGTTATCCGGAAAGCGGCATCAAGGAACAGCAAACGACGATTGGCGCAACCGACACAGAATCGATCAACCGGATCGTGGACCTGGTCAACCAGATCCATCTCGGACAGCCGGCTTACGGCAGCATGCTCCCCTTTGCAAACCGTTACGAACTGGTCTTTACATTGATACCGGTCCCCGGCACGGCAGATCCTCAAAAAGAAAACCTGCAACTCATGCTGTTGCAGGGTCAGGACGCGATCGCGGTCGGCGGCTCATTTCTGATCAACATGGGACTGGATGAATCACAACCTCTGCCGCTGGCCAACCCCTATCTGACATTTGACGACATCGCGAGCCGGCTCGACCGGCTGCTGGGATAAAGGAGTACCGGAATGGCGGCTGGCACCATTCCGGTACTTATTTGATGAGTCGGTTCAGGTCATGATTGAATTCGATCTGGGCCATGGAGCAGCGGCATTGGTCGATGGTGGATGCCAGGTTCTGCCTGGTCAGGATCTCGAGTGCTTTTCTTTCCGCTTGCTGTTCTTTGTAGGCGGCCAGATTCGGCAGAAGCATCTTGATCGGATCGTGGAAAATGACGGGTCTCATGGGCATCATGACCGCGCTGCCTGACCTGGAATGGAAAATGGACATGGAAAACGCTCCCTTCAAGCATATCTGGCAGCTATTCAAGCCAGATCAGTACTTTGTCTCCATCTTCTGATTCAATATTGACGATCTCGCCGGCGCTGCCGTCCTCCAGCATCTGGCTGACCGTCGCCGAGAGCTGGCCCCAGTCGACATCTTTCATCGATTCGTTCTTGCCATGGGACCGTCCGGCAAAGAACTGCGCGACATTGGTGCTGGCACCGACCAGAGATGCCGGAACCTTGAGGTTCACCTTGTCGCCATCGGCCGAGAGGATCTTGATCCTGAGCATCCGCTTGGCCGCGGGTATGGTCCTGGCTGAACCGTTGTCCTGGAAAGCCTCCATGGCATCCAGCAGTTCGGACGCCTGGCTCGCGTTCAATTGGCCTTTTTCCAGCATGTCCAGCACTTTGCGCACTTCCTCTTTCATCCCGGGGCATCTCCTTTCAACAATTGCAGGGCCTGTTCGTGATTGATCTCGCCTTTGGTTAGACGCTCCAATATCTCCATTCGTTCATCCTTGGCCGATCGTCCTTCGTACCCGAGCGCCATGAGCAGATCGTCCAGCCGGTTGCGCGCCGTCGGATAGGAAATGCCGATCATGGCGCCAACATCTTTCAGATTGCCCCGGCAGCGCAGGAACGTCTCGCAAAACTGCATCTGCTCCGGGTTCAGGAGCAGAAACTTCGATAAGGTGTAATGACCTTCCACAGCGGTCCGGCAAGCCGGGCAGCGCAAGGTCTCGATCACCAGGGCATTTCCGCAGGCCGGGCAGCGATTGGGTATCTTCTGGCTTGTCATCGGTTGGCCTCTTTCCGGTCATCAGGTCGCACACTCAGAAGAAAGACCGTAGGTGAACGTGTTGGTGCTGATTCCCTCTTGATGGCTTCAGTATAGATCCGGAATTCAATATTGTCAATATAAAATTTAATATTATTTAGTTTTATTTTTATTTTATTTACTTATTTGAACACTATAATCAATAATCATGATGTTCGTATAATGTTTTCATCTCATGTTTGAAAGGCTATTGACTGGCACGCCCGTCAATCGATTGCTATATTGAAAAGAGCAACCTGACTGGAGGTCCATTGCCATGAACAGCACATGCGCCACTTGTCCATTTTCCGAAAACGACCGTATCTGCGTCAGGGGGGAAGGCGGCCGGCACCCTGATTCTTGTCCCACCGTCCGTCAGCAAGCCGTATTAAGCCAGGCCAAGGAGGCTTATCAGGAGCCTGTGGTCAAAGCGTTCGCAGCGCAGGCCTCCCGCCAGGAGGCATCCTGTTACCTGCACCGTCCGGACGCGCCCGAGATCGTCATCCCGCAGAAGACCCGCGTCCAGGAGATCGCCGAGTTTTGTCGTGACATGGGCTACCAACGGATCGGCCTGGCATTTTGCAGCGGCGTCAAGGCAGAGGCGGCTGCGCTGGTCAAAATCCTGCAGGCTTATGACCTCGAGGTGATTTCTGCAATCTGCAAAGTCGGTGCCACGGAAAAAGAGTTTCTCGGACTGTCGGAAGAGGACAAGATCATGCCGGGGCAATGGGAGACCATGTGCAACCCGATCGGTCAGGCCATGATCCTGAACGAGGCGAAAACGTCATTCAATCTGGTCATGGGTCTGTGTGTCGGACACGACTCCCTGTTTTTCAAATACAGCAAAGCCCTGTGCACGGTCGTGGCGGTCAAGGATCGGGTGCTCGGCCACAACCCGATGGCCGCGCTGTATTCATCGTATTACGAACATCTCGCGCAGAAAATCCGCTGAGATTACAGGCAGATCTCCATCCCGGCCTCCGTGCTGGTGCGTTCAAACAGCTCCCGACCGCGCGGATCCGTCAGGGTGACCGTAACACTGGCCGTGATGCTTTCGATGATTTCACGATCCATCTGGCCATCGACCGGCGCCCGCAAACGGCCGCCGCCCTGCATCTGTGCCTCAAAGGAGAGTGTGCCGTGTGGTCCGGTCAGCACTCCGGCGCACGTGCCTTGAGCCGGATTGACCGTCCAGTTTTTCAGTTTGGACCGGTTGTAGGTGGCAAATCGCATCTGGACATCGTTGAAATTGGTCAGATAGGCGAAAAAGCCGGTGAACTCGCCACCCAGCCAGGGGATGCGCGCCCGCGAAAACACGAAGGACGCGTCCAGGCCATCAAAATGGCTGGCCTGCAGCCACACGTAGGTCCGCGGAAAAGACCGGCCGTAGTCCTTTTCGATATAGCCGACGCCACCTTCGAAATCCAGCGTTTCTCCATCCAGCACCAACTGACCATGCAGCTCGTGGTAAAGGTCGACGATGGCGTGGTAGCACTCCATGAACGGAACGAACGAAAACGGGCCCATGATGCCCGGATTGAGCCAGCTGACCGGGAATGGCCGCAGGTTGGAAAAACTCAACTGTCCGCTGATGCGCCCTTCCGGCTGGTCGACCGCCAGGTTCAGACCTCGGTCGTCAAAATGGTTTTGCTCGATCCGGATGTCCAATCGATCCGTTGCGGCTTGAAAAGCTTCATAAGGGAAATGATGGTACCAGGTCTTCCCTTTTACCGCGTCGATCACCTGGATGAACGCGTGCTTCTGACCGGCCGGGTCGATGGCCATGCCCGGAATGATGGCAATGGCCGACTTCCGGTCGGCGCTGATGCATTTGAAGTACCAGCCTTCGAAATAGCTTTTCTGACGATGCTGACCTTGAAAATACGCCGGATTGTCCATCGATGACCTCATTATTCATGCTTGGAACGGTCTTCTACATTCAGGTTCTTCCCGGTGCCGATTGATTTCATCATAAAGCAAACAAGCTGTCCTGTCAGCGTGCAGTGACGATTGGCTTTTCAGTCAGCCATATCATTGTTCAGAACGATCCGGTACCGGACTTTGCTTTGTCTGACCCGGTCGATCGCTTCATTGATCCGGGACATCGGCATCTGCTCGATCACCGGTCTGATGTCATGCTTTTCCGCAAAGGCAAGCATCTCCCGCATGGTGGCACGGTTGCCGACGAACGAGCCCTGGATGGTCAGTTCGTGAACCACGAGGTCGGTCGGATTGAACGCCATGTCGGCAAATCCCATCATGACCACCTTGCCGCGCTTTTTCATGGCACCAAGAACGGGTTCCCATCGGACATTTCCATGCGCAGTGCAGAACATCAGGTCGAACGTTTCGCTCAGCCCTTTGAAAGCGCCCCTTTCCGATGTGCAGACGAATTGGTCCGCGCCAAAAGCCATGGCTTCGGAGCGCTTCGACTCAGAGGAGGAGAAGACGGTGATGTGATAGCCCATCGCATGGGCAAACTGGATCGCCAGATGGCCCAGCCCGCCGATGCCGATGATGCCGATCCGCTGAACATCGGCAGTCCGGTGCTGAAACAAGGCGTGATAGACGGTGATGCCGGCACACAGGAGCACGGCAGCATCTTCGGACGGCAGCGTCTCCGGCAGTAGATAGGCAAAGCGACTGTCGACGACAACGGATGTCGCGAACCCACCGTATGGCGTCCAGACACCGTTTGTGACCACATCATCGCAAAGTTGCTCTTCACCTTGCCGGCACCAGCCACATTCGCCGCAGGAACGGCCCTGCCAGCCTATGCCGACTCGATCGCCCCGTTGAAATCCGGACACAGCCTGCCCGATTTCGGATACTGTCCCGACAACTTCATGTCCCGGCACAAAAGGATAGGTAGTCACGCCATACAGGTCATCGATGGCATGAATGTCCGAATAACACAGCCCGCAGCAGGTCACATCGACGCGGATTTCGTGATCACCCAGAACAGGCGCTTCATAGGAGATGAGCGCCAGTGGATGGCCGGCCGCCTGTGCGGCGTACCCTTTGACAATCAGACCGGACATGATCATCACCTCCCCTTGTTTTCATTTTAGGCCCAAGTATAACGGTTGTGACCGTCCATCTTGCATTTCCTGGTCAAGGCATGACATCTGTCACTTTTATGGCGCTGTCATGCCTGCAAGATTAAATTGTGCAACAAAAACGTAAATTGATTGTAATGCTTTATTGACAATGAGCACAAATATCAATATTATGGTCATATAGTCATAACTCAATTTCTCCAAACCAATGATCCTTCCGTCCATTTACGCTAGAATTTGTTGAACATCATCAGAATAGTGGATGCGTTGATCCGGGGGTATCATTGGACACCTATCCCCCCGAGTGAGCAAATGGTGTAACCGGCCAACAGCCGGTTATTTTTGTGTTTACAAGCGTTTGATGGTGTCGATATCGATTGTGCAAACCCACAGTTAACAAACAGCGCTTGCAACAATGTCGTCTTGCATGTCACCGGGCAAATAGATTTTTGACTCGAATATCATTCACCGCTTAGCCAATGCATCCGCTGACTTCATGGCGAGACATCGGCGTGCTCTAACAGAAGGCCATTTATCCATATGGCTTTCGTGACGGGACTCGCATAGGTAGAGCAACCGGGCACTTGCTCCGTATTCCAGGAAGCATGATCAAAAAATTTCGGGCTGATGAGGAGTCAAAGTATGAAGACGCAAAAAAGGAGATTCTTATCGTTTATCCTGATTTTAAGCCTTCTCATGGTCATCAACAGCGGATTCACCGTTGTTGACATGGACGCGATCACTTTCAACAACGAAGTCGAAGATCCTTCACAATACTTCAAAATGCGGGAAAGTGACATCGAGAAGCACCTGTACACGATGGTTAGAAACCCGGACACAAAACAGATGGAACTGAAAGTCATCGGCGATGTCCGGATCAACCACAATGAATCAGAATTTTTGATCTACATCGAGCCGAAAGAGGACGAGGGCTGGCAGATCGCTGAATTACGCGCCTATGTCGGCCATGATCCGATTCCACTTTCAGAGGATCTCAAGCCGGTCACAGCTCTGTTCCCTTTCAAGCAGTCCTACCCGAAACCGGTCGGATCCCAACTGATCACGATCGACCTCTATGAAGACCTCGGTCTGACCTGGCTGCCGAAAGACGCTGACAAACTATTACAGAACGTGGCGGTCTACTGCAAGGTCAAGGGAATCGGTGCCAAAGGCGAGACCCTGAACCTCAACGCCTGGGTTGGTAAAGTGATACCCGCCGATGAAAACGAAGACGGCATCATTGACGAAGAGGAAGGTGCTCTTGACAAGACATTCCTGGCGGACTTGTCATCCGGCACGTATTTTACGGTGGAAGTGACGGACAAGATCTTCCGCAAGAATGTATCCAAAATGCCGGAAACCGAGACAACCAAGGCCAAGATCGAGCTGCTGCCGGTCTATGTGCCGGCTCGCCGGGCCAATGGTGAGTATGTACAGTTGGAATATAATTCCTATGATGATCCCGATGCGGAGACACCGGTGCTCACAACAGAAATTCGCACCGAGTGCAAGCCATTGGTATCGGTCTTCGCCGAGGAGGTCGCCGGTTGCGAAATTCCTCCCATTTATGGGGATGAATGGTCGCTTGCACGGGATGTTTATGTTGCCATATCTCGAGATGAAGGCAATACGTGGAAGCGGACTAATCTGTCGCGTTCAGCCGACCGTTCATCGTTCGAGTTGGAAAATGGTCTGGAGTACCTTGGTGATACGCACAAACCGAACATCAAGATCCAGGGCAACACCTTCCTGATCGCCTGGACGAGCAAGTATGCGCGCAGTGGTACACCGACCTATGCGATCAGTGAATTCCTGAAGTATCAGGGCGAAGTGGTTCTGGATGAATCCGGCAATCCGATCCCCAATCCGGCCTACACCTACTATGAAGAGGACATCTGGGGAGTCAGCGGACCTCAGCGCTCAAAAAATTACGAAGATGAGATCGGTATAGACGTTGAGATTCCGTTCAGTGTCGTCTGGGTCAATCGCGGCTTCATTGATCCGGAAACCGGCGACATCACCCTGTTCAAGGCCGAGCGTCTGACATCCGGTCGACGCGACGCGGCACAGATCACGATCGCATCGAGCTCGGCCGGGTATGGTATCGTCTGGCAGGAAGACCCGGATGGCCTGAGGGCCGGAGAGATGGCCGGCCCCGGTGATGGCTGGAGCGGCGCCACCACCAACCACAAGACGGACATCTGGTATTCCTACATCAGCATAGGCGATTTCAAATTGATCGACGAGGACTATGTCTCGAACGGCGATCCACAGTATGACGAAGAAGATCCGACCAAGGGTGACGGTCGAGATAAAGCGCTGGTACCGATGAAACTGCCGATCCGCTTGACGGATAACGAAGTATTGAACACGGATACGATGAAGATTGATCCGACAAAACTGAAGCCTGATTCAGCATCAGGAGAAGGCTTCTGGACGTTGGACCTTGATGACTTACCCTATCTAGACGCCGATGGTATTCCTGTCAATGTTGCGCCTCCCGAAGAAGATGAGGAGGACAATGGCAACAACCCGCTTGGTTCGCATACGTATGGGTACAAACTGAAGGGTCTGCTCTGGGATGACACTCAGGAATACATCCGATTCTACGAGACAGTCAATCACCAGGGTGTCACCAAATACATCGCGATCACGGTCGATGGCCGCCTGATGGATGGCGACACCGGTGCGTCGCGCGGCAACCTGATGATGCAGGGCAAATACGCTGTCCTAGGTTATGAAGAGACCAAAGGCGCTGGATCCGGTCCGCCGGAACATGACGAAGACAAAGTGCCGGAAGATGGCACTGGCAACGACGCCTATGTGCCGGAACTGGGCAAGAATGTCATCTACCATTTCTTTGACTACAATAAACCGGTGAAAGTCGCCGGCGGTGAGATTCTCAATCCGCAGGAAGTCGATGAAAACGGTGAGCTTGTTTTCCTGGTCGATGAATTGGGCGCCCCAATCGTGGATTACCTGGGCAACCCGGTACCGGCTTATGAAAACGCCCGTCGCCCACGTTTCCTGATCCAGGGACTGGACGCTGCTCAAAAATCAAAAAACAAGACATCGATGGTGACCCTTTACAAGATGGGTGAAGATGGTAAAGGACGGCCTTCCGACATCATCATGCAGCGCTGGGACATCAGCAATTATGACTCAACCAACCATCCCAATCCCTATGACACGTTCTATCTGGAGAAGGATACGGGTGATCTGGACGGCTACCTTGGCGAATACCGCTACCAGAACATCAGCAGTGTGACAGTTGACGAAGTCGAAACCTATACCAACGACTCCGGCGAGACTCGTTACAAACTGCTGAGATGGTCACAGACAGCAGAAAATTTGGACGACCAGACAACGGTTCCTTTCACAGAAGAGGGTCAGGAAGGCTGGGACAATGACGACGCACGTGCCCACCGCGGCTTCCTGCGCGGTGATTTCCTGGCAGTCGCCTACACCTGGACACCGAACTGGACTGCCGCCCGCAACGGCAATGACGTGTACAACCTCTATATCCGTCGATCGTTTACCGGTGGCAAAACCTGGACGACTCTGCCCGCATCCATGGGCGGAACAGGGATCACCGCTACACAGATCTATCGTCACGAATCAACGTATACCGGCGAAGACGACATGCACTACGAGGTAGAATACACCGTGGCGGCAGGTGCGTTCGAACCGGCCCGCAATGTCTCGCTCCTGCGCAACAACAAGGAAACGGTGATAGAGCCGCGTCTCGTTGGCGTACCGGGGACGACATTGACAGACGGCGTAGCTAAGTATCCGGAAGACACCTCAGATCCCAAATCCTTCTGGGTGACCTATGGAACCCATGCCAACATCGATACCAATATCCCGAAGGATTATGATGGGGAAGTGGAGGAAGGCGGTCCGCTCGATCTTTACTACAGCTACAGCACAGACCGTGGTGAAACCTACTACACCATCGACAAGCAGATCAATCCAGACAGCGACGGCAATAATGCCGGAGAATGGGTCACCGTCTGGGATTGGCTGGCCAAGGACACCGGAAAACTGAAGATGGAGCAAGCGGAGTGCCAGATCCGCATGACCCCGGACGGATCACGCTTCTATGCCGTCTGGAACGAGTCGGGTATTGACCTGAGAACCGGCGAATACTCCAGTGATGTCATGTTCCGTCGCATCGACCGCGATCACGGCTTCATCGTGTCAAACCCCATTCCAACCTCGACGCCTTAATATGAAGCAGGAAGTTGATTGGCTTCTGATCCGTTAAGATTCAATACTGTGATGAAGAGGCTTTTGTCCCTACCTGGGGCAAAAGCCTCTTCCCTTCTACCTTTCTCCTGAGGACACGGGCTGACACAGCCCCAACTATCCCATCCGACCCGTCACCTTCTTCGACTGATCCACCGGATCAAGAGAAGAACGATCAGGACCACGGTCGCGCCGGCCATGACGATCAGGCCGGTTGTCTTCAACTGATCCACGGCCAGTGTGACCAGGCTCTCAAGGATCGGTTGCAGAGCAGACGGGGCATCGATGAAGGCACGGCCAAGCTGAGCGGCCGGAAAAGCCAGCAGCGGCAGCGCGATCGCCGCGCCGGTCAGCCAGACGCCAATCAGCGCATAGAAGAAGAACGTAAGCAGCCGCCTGGCGAAAAGCAACAGCAGCAACAGCAGGCTCAAGCCCAGTATCAGCGTGATCAACCCGGTCGATTGGCTGATCCAGAGCATGGTACGGTGATATTTTTCCATCGCCGCCAGCTTGGCAAAGCTTTCCTGGGTGAACAAGTCGATATTGGCTTCGGCAGCCTGGCCGATCTGGTCGGCAATCTGCGCGATCTGGGTTTCGACAGACGAAGGAAGCGGCACACCGAGCGTATGGGAAGCTTCCTCGGCCAGTGACAAGAATGCGGTGCGGAAAAGCTCAGACGCGTCGGCCGGCATCGGCGTGTTGGTCCGGCCATTCAAATAATCCACCAGATGGACCAGATACGTTTCAAGGAAGGTCTCAATCCGGTCGTTCGTCAGGACGCGATCCATCGCCTGCGTCAGCAGGGCGGCAAAAATTCCGGTCTGGCCGATTTCCTTTGACACCTCATTCATGATCGAATCGCGCACGACATCCTGGAAGGATTCGCTTTCGATGATCGGACGATACCAGTCCACCGAGAGAATCGTCTGGCGATACCAGTCGCCGACGATCAATGAAACAGTTGAAAGAAATACAACCAGGACGAGGATCAAGGCAACGAAACGGGCCAGGGGGCTTGGTCGACTGCGAGGGTCGACAGCTGAGATAGCATCATACAAACGAATCACCTGCCGTTCTCAATCGGAACCACGTATTTATACAATATCAATTTCATTATAGCAAGATCCTGCTGGTTGCGTGCATTGCGGCAGCTGGTGAATGACAACGGAGTCCCCTAATCGCACCACACTGCATAATTATAAAAATAATGGTTCTTTTCGATACATTTTTCATCCCCGAACCACAACGGACGGTGTATTTGCCACCCCTGTTACTATAAGCAACTTATGATTATGCATCTCATGGTCTGTAGTCACCTTCTGCTCGGCATTGCAGGTTACCGGCGCCGATAACCCGCTGAAATACAAGTTTCGTAGCGGTGTTTCAAAAGCCATTGAAATCATCATTTTGTTGTAGGATAATAAGTTTTGGACAGGTTTCTTTGTGAAAATGCTCTGACAATTGCCAATTTCGGACATCCTTAAACGCGCGAATCAGATGTGATCGGAGGTTCAAAGGAATGGCCAGCATCCTGCTAAAGAACATCATGAAGCGTTACCCGGGTGATGTGGTCGCTGTCAAGGATTTCAACCTCGAGATTCAGGACCAGGAATTCGTCATCCTCGTCGGCCCATCCGGATGCGGCAAGTCGACGACCCTGCGCATGATCGCGGGGCTCGAGGACATATCAGGTGGTGAGCTCTACATCGGTGACCGGCTCGTCAACGACGTCGCGCCCAAGGACCGGGACATCGCCATGGTCTTCCAGAACTACGCGCTTTACCCGCACATGACCGTCTACAAGAACATGGCTTTCAGCCTCGAGATGAAAAAGACCGACAAAAAGGTGATCCACGAAAAGGTGCTGGAGGCGGCCAGGATCCTCGACATCGAGCATCTGCTGGACCGTAAGCCGAAGGCGCTTTCCGGCGGCCAGCGCCAGCGGGTCGCGCTCGGGCGCGCCATGGTGCGCAATCCGGCGGTGTTCCTGCTCGACGAACCGCTATCCAACCTCGACGCCAAGCTGCGCTCGCAGATGCGGTCGGAAATCGTCAAGCTCCATCTGCGGCTCGGCACCACCTTTGTCTATGTCACGCATGACCAGGTCGAAGCCATGACGATGGGCGACCGGATCGTCGTGATGAAAGACGGCCTGATCCAGCAGGTCGACACACCGCAAAACCTCTTCGACTTCCCGGCCAACGTCTTCGTCGCCTCCTTCATCGGCACCCCTCAGATGAACATGATGCCGGCCGTCCTGTCCGAGAACGGCGGTTCTTTCTCGCTCGAGGTCGCCGGCACCCGCATCCCGATCCCGGAAGGCAAAGCCCCGCTGGAAGTGCTGCGTGAGCATATCGGCAAGGCGGTCATCGCCGGCATCCGCGCCGAGAACATCACGGATGACGCGAACTACATCGAGTCCATGAACCTGCCCGTCCTGGAGGCCCAGGTCGACCTGCTTGAAATGCTGGGCGCGGAGGTCTATCTGTCTCTCGACAGCGCCGGCATGAAACTGACCGCCAAGGTCTCCTCGCACACGAAGGCGAAAATCGACAGTCGGATCAAGGTCGGTCTGGAAGTCAACCATCTGCATCTTTTCGACAAAGCCACCGAACAGACCATATTCAACTGATACCATCAACCCGATCCCATCTGCCCCAACAAAAAGAAAGGAAGATCATTTATGAAGAAACTGCTGATTCTCACCCTGGTTTTCTCCATGCTCGCCACCATCCTGGCCGGCTGCGCCTCTACATCGACGACCACGGCCGCACCCACCACGGCCGCCAAACCCACCGGCACGGGCACGACAGCCGCCACCACGACGGCCGCCACCACGGCCACACCCACCACGACCGGAGCCAAAGCCACCGTCGACCTGAAGGTCTGGGGCTCGCAAGAAGACCAGGCGATGCTCCAGGGCATGATCGACTCGTTCAAAAAGGCCAACACGGACGTCAACTACAACATCACCCTCGGTGTAGTCGGCGAGGACCAGGCGAAAACCCGGTTCCTCGAAGATCCGGCCGCGGCTGCGGATGTATTCCAGTTCGCCAACGACCAGATCCTTGACATGGTCAAGGCTGGCGCCCTCTATGAAGTGACCCGCAACAAGGCCGCCATCGTCGCCGCCAACATGGACAGCGCGATCGAGGCGGCGACCGTGAATGGCAAGCTCTATGCCTATCCATCCACTGCCGACAACGGCTATTTCCTCTATTATGACAAGAGCGTCTTCACCGAGGAGGATGTCAAGAGCCTCGACAAGATGCTGGAAGTCGCCCAGGCCAAGGACAAGAAGGTGTTCATGGATGTCTCCAACGGCTGGTATATCGCCTCCTTCTTCCTCGGAGCCGGCGGCAAGCTCACCATCGGCAGCGATGGCAAGCAGGTCTGTGATTTCAACAACGAAAAGGGCGTCCTTGCCGGCGAAGCGATCAAGGCCCTGACCGCCCACCCGGCCTTCATGACCGGTGACGACGCGGTCCTGACCGGCGGTATGGGCACCACCCTCGCAGCCGGCGTCAGCGGCACCTGGAACGCCAAGGCCATCTCCGACAAGCTCGGCGCCAACTACGCCGCGACCAAGCTACCGGAATTCAACCTCGGCGGCACCCCAACCCAGATGAGCAGCTTTGCCGGATTCAAGCTGGTCGGCGTCAACAGCCAGACCAAGGCACCGGTGGAAGCCATGAAGCTGGCCGAATGGCTGACCAACGAACAAAACCAGATCATCCGTTTCGAGACGCGCGCCATGGGTCCGTCCAACAAAAAGGCGGCCGAGAGCAGCGCCGTCAAGCAGAACATTGCCCTGGCCGCCCTCGCGATGCAGAACCAGTACGCCGTGTCACAGAAGGAAGTGCTCGGATCCTACTGGGGACCTGCCGAAGCCTTCGGCACAGAGCTTGAAGCCAAGAACTACGCCAAATCGATCAAAGAGATGCTGGATGCCATGGTGGCCCAGATTCAAGGATGACAAACGAACCGTAACCTGGAAGCGGTGCAGAGGTCAAAGCCTTTGCACCGCTTTTCCGGACAGGGAGGTGCTTGGGTTTGGATTATCTGGATTTCGTCTCGATGTCCCCGATACAAAAGCTCGGCCATCGGATCGCAAGCGGCCTGAAGGGATTGCCCGTCACCTTGGCAAAGGGGGCAAAGGCCGTGGGCCGCGGGATCAAGCGGGTCACGCTGGCGATCGGCAAAGGCATCGGCTGGTATGCATCCACCTTTGCCAAGGGCGATTTTGCCACCCGGCTCTCCTACCTGCTGATGGGATCCGGCGCGTTGCTGCGCGGACAGGTCGTCAAGGGGCTTGGCTATCTGGGCATCCAGGTCGCCTTCATCACCTACCTGGTCAATTTCGGCGCCTCCCAGCTGGCCCTGTTGCCCAGCCTGGGCATCGCGGCGAAAAAGGAGATCTGGAACGAAAAGGACCAGATCTACATCTACGTCCAGGGCGACAACTCGATGCTGATCCTCCTGTTCGGCGTCCTGACCCTGTTCATCATCGGCGCGTTCCTTTTTGTCTATTTCACGAACATCAAACTGGCTTATAATAACCAGCTTGCCCGCGCCCGCGGTGAAAAACTCAAAAACATCATCCAGGACATCAAAGGCCTGTTTGACAAAAACCTCCACGTCACGTTCCTGACCCTGCCGACCCTCGGCATTGTCGTGTTCACGATCCTGCCGTTGATCTTCATGATCCTGATCGCCTTCACCAACTACGACTCAAGCCATCAGCCGCCGGGAACGCTCTTCACCTGGGTCGGGCTGGAAAATTTCCGCAACATTTTCTACAACAACCCCGTCAAGTCGGCCACCTTTGCCGGCGTCTTCCGCTGGACCGTCATCTGGGCCTTCTTCGCCACCTTCTCCAACTACATCCTCGGCATGATCCTCGCCCTGATGATCAACAAGAAAGGGATCCGCTTCAAAAAGCTCTGGCGGACCGTTTTCATCATCACGATCGCTGTGCCGCAGTTCGTCAGCCTCCTGCTGATGTCCCGCCTGCTGGCGGACCAGGGGGCCGCCAACGTGCTGCTGGGCTACCTCGGGATCGGCCCGGTCCAGTTCCTGACCAACGTGACGTACGCGCGGATCACCGTGATCCTCGTCAACATCTGGGTCGGCATCCCCTACACGATGCTGATCACCAGTGGCGTCCTGATGAACATCCCGGCCGAGCTCTATGAAAGCGCGCGCATCGACGGCGCGGGCACGGTCAAGGCGTTCACCCGCATCACGCTCCCCTACATGCTGTTCGTGACGACGCCCTACCTGATCACGCAGTTCATCGGCAACATGAACAATTTCAACGTCATCTACCTCCTGAGCGGCGGCGGTCCGCTGTCGCTCGACTATTACCAGGCCGGCAAGACCGACCTGCTCGTCACCTGGCTATACAAGCTGACTGTCAACAACCAGGACTACAACCTGGCCTCGGCGATCGGCATCATCATATTCATCATCTCGGCGGTCCTCTCGCTGGCGGTCTACAACCTGTCCAGCTCGGTGAAGAAGGAGGAGAGCTTCCAATGAAACGCAAAGTGGATTTGGCTGAAAAGACCCGCACCACCGTGGCCGACCGGGTGATCTACGCCATCCTCTCCGTGATGTCGATCATCTGGCTCGTCCCGATCGCATGGCTGGTCCTGACCTCCTTCCGAGGAGAGCCCGGCGCCTGGACACCGTACATTTTCCCGAAAGAATACACGCTGGACAATTACATCAAGCTGTTCACGGAGACAGACCTGTTCAACTACCCGCGCTGGTTCATGAACACCCTGATCGTCGCCATCTTCACCTGCGTCATTTCGACCATCCTGGTGCTGCTGACCAGCTACACCCTGAGCCGGCTGCGTTTCAAGTCCCGGCTCGGACTGATGAATGTCGGCCTGATCCTCGGCATGTTCCCCGGCTTCATGTCCATGATCGCGATCTACTTCATCCTCAAGGCGATGGGCCTTTCCCAGACCCTGATCGCCCTGATCCTGGTCTATTCAGGCGGGGCCGGCCTCGGGTACTACATCGCCAAAGGCTTTTTCGACACAATCCCGCGCGTCCTTGACGAAGCGGCGATCGTCGACGGCGCGAGCCAGAACACGATTTTCTGGAAAATCATCCTGCCGATGTCCAAGCCGATCATCATCTACACCGTGCTGGTGTCGTTCATGGCACCCTGGGTCGACTTCATCTTCGTCAGCGTCATCATGAAGGACAACTACAACAACTACACGATCGCGCTCGGCCTCTACCAGATGCTGACACGCGAGAACATCTACCGCTACTTCACCCAGTTCTGCGCCGGCGCGGTCCTGATCGCGATCCCGATCACCCTGCTGTTCATCTTCATGCAGCGCTACTACGTCGAGGGCGTCACCGGCGGCGCGGTCAAGGGATGACACCCCGACATCCAAGGTATATAAGCGCCGGACGGTCAACCGGGCGGGCGATCGCCGTCCTGGCGCTTTTCGTATCGCTGATGCTGGTCTTCCCGCTCGTTTCGTGCGTGCGGGAAACGGCACCTTCCGTGACGAGCATTCCGACCTCAGGGTCCGGCACGACGGCCCCAACTGCCCCGACGGCCACAACAGCCGAGCCATCCCCCACCCCCACGACCATCCCACCCACTCCGACCCTGCCGCCCAGGCCGGAAAAGACGGTGTCCGACGGGGCGCGGACTTTTTACGAGATCTTCGTGCGCAGTTATTATGACAGCGATGGCAATGGCCTCGGCGATCTGGCCGGCGTCACCGCCAAACTCGACTATGTCGCCGAAACGCTCGGCGCGGACGGCATCTGGCTGATGCCGATCTGTCCGTCCCCGACCTACCACAAATACGATGTCACCGATTACCTGGCGATCGACCCGGAGTATGGGACGCTTGACGATTTCGACCGATTGATCGAGCAAGCCCATCGGCGCGACATCCGCGTCATCGTCGACCTGGTCCTCAACCACACATCCAACCTGCACCCCTGGTTTGACCAGGCGGTCCAGGCGCTCTGGAGCGGGCAAGACAGCCCCTACATCGACTACTATCACTTCACGACCGAGAACAAGGGCCAGGGATACAACAAGATCACGGACAAATATTACTATGAGTGCCGCTTCGTTTCCGGCATGCCCGACCTGAATCTGGACAGCCCGGCCGTCCGCTCCGAGATCGAACAAATCACCCGATTCTGGCTCGACCGCGGCGTCGACGGCTTTCGCCTGGACGCGGTCACCTCATTCCACACCGGCATGAAGGAGAAGAACATCGCCTTCCTGTCCTGGCTGAATGAGACCGTCCAGTCACAGGCCCCCGACGCTTACCTGATCGGCGAGGTCTGGAGCGACCGCCTGACGATCGCCGACTATTATGCCGGCGGGATCGACAGTTTCTTCAACTTCCCCTTTTCCCAGATCGACGGCCGACTGGTCTCATCGCTCAACGATCGACGCGGACGCACCTTTGCCCGCGATCTGGCGGACTGGAACACGCTGATCCGGCAAACCAACGCCACCGCCCGCGACGCCCTTTTCCTCTCCAACCACGACCAGGGCCGGAGCGCCGGATTCCTGATGCGAAACCTCACCAAGCAGAAGATGGCAGCCGCCCTGTACCTGTTGGCCCCGGGCAATCCCTTCATCTATTACGGCGAAGAGATCGGCATGACCGGCTCGGGCGTCGACCCGAACAAGCGACTGCCGATGATCTGGTCGGAAACGGACCGGACCGGCATGACTTATCCGCCCCCCGGATCCAGCCAGACCATCACCGATGTGGCCGGGGTGGATGCCCAGATCCACGACCCGGATTCGCTGCTGCGCTTTTACCGGCAGGTGCTTGACATCAAAGTGCGCCATCCGGAAATCGCGCGCGGCGACATGGTGTTCGTGGACACCGGCCATGAGGGCGTGGCGGCCTGGACCGTCACCTGGCAGGAAAAAACCGTGGCGGTCGTGCACCAGCTGGCAGATGAGACCGTCAGGCTCGACCTCGGCCAGATCGGCCTGGCCGGTTTTGAACTGGCAGAACAGTTGAAGGCAGGCGATTCTGCCGATTCGCCTGCCCTTGATGGTTCCATATTGATCCTTCCGCCCATGACCACGGTCATCCTGGATTGAATTCGCCGGTCATCCTCGACTGAGCTCGCCCGTTAGCGGGCTACGCCCGGAGCCGTTCAGAAATGGCTCACCATTTCGGCATCGGGAACTGATCGATGTTGTCCTTTGTCACCAGGTCCAGCGGAATCCAGTTGATCGACTCCACCTGCTTGCCATCCAGAATCGCGCGGGCCAGCTCCATGGACTTTTTGGCCATGTCCGTGAAGTCCTGCGCAAGCGTGACCGACTGCTCGCCGTTCTTGATCTGGTTGAAGCCGTTCTGGTTGCCATCGACCCCGACCAAGAACATGCCATCCAGACGGTCGGCCGCTTTCAATGCCGTGATCACGCCCGAACAGCCGTTGTCCCAATGGCAGAAGACACCCTGGATCTGGTCACCGTGCCGGGCCATCATCGTCTCCATGATCGCCATCGCCTGGCCGGCATCCCACAACTGGGTCGCCTGATAGTCGATGACCTTGATGTTGCTGCCAGCGAGCGCTTCGTTGAAACCGGCATGACGGTTGATCTGGGCCCCGTGGTGCATCTGGCCACCGATCTCGACGATGGTGGCCCCGTCCGGAAACTGCTTGATGAAGGCCTGCGCCGCCTGACGACCGGCTTCGACATCATCCACCGTGCAAGAAAAATCGCGATAGGCCTGGTTTTCTTTGCTCAGGTCAGAGGAAAAGAGCCCGATGATGACGCCCGCTTCCTTGGCCTGCTTCAAGGCTGCCGCAGAGGCCTGCATGTCGTTGGGGTTGATGAAGATGACCTTGACCCCCTGTGCCACGCTGGAGGCGATCAGCTCCGCCTCGGTCTTGACATCCCCCTTCGAGTCCATGACGCTGACCTCCAGCCCGTAGTCCGCGTCGTACTTCAAAAACTCCTGCTGGGCAAAAGCCTGTGACGCGTTCACCATGTCCTGGTTGATGAACACGGCCTTGACGGCACCGCTTGCGGTCGTCGCCGGCGCGATGGTTGTCGTGGTGGTGGCCTGGCCGGCACATCCGGCTGCCAGAAAGGCGACCAAGACGATCAGGCTGATCGCGATCAGGTGAATTCGATACTTGCTCATGATTTTTCCTCCCCCGAATGGGTCATGGGTGTGGCGTCATTGGTTGTTTATCGCCGCTTATTTCGCTTGAATGAAAATGAATCTGACTGGTTGTGTCTGTCCGAGGGTCTGTCTTAATTTATTAAGCGTCTTTATTAAGTGGTTTTATTATAGGCCGTCCTCGGAAGTCTGTCAATTGTGATTTTGCATGCAACCATCATGTTTTTCCCCAGGCAGACACTCCGAACATCCACGTCCACCCTTCAGGTCTACCGTCCGTTCAGCTCGGTTGTGTTATGATGGTTCATATCCTGATGAAAATCACTGGAGGAGTCAAATCATGAAAGTCGTCGCCTTTAACGGAAGCCCCAGAACGGATGGAAACACCTTTCAAGCCATCCAGATCGTCGCCCGGGAATTGACCGACCAGGGAATCGATGTGGAAATCGTCCAGGTCGGCGACAAAAGCATTGTCGGCTGCCGTCACTGCGGGGCCTGCATCCGCAATCGCAACGAACGGTGCATCATCGATGATGAAGTGAATGAAGGCATCCAGAAAATGAAGGAAGCGGACGGAATCCTCCTGGCAGCCCCGGTCCATTACGCCGAAATCGGCGCGACCATGAAAGCCTTCCTTGATCGGGCTTTCTATGTTGGCGCCAACCAGGCCCTTTTCCGGCACAAGGTGGGCGCGGGTCTCGTCGCGGTTCGCCGTGCCGGTGGTGTGACCGCCTTCGACCAGTTGAACCATTATCTGCAATACGCGGAAATCATGATCCCAGGCGCAAACTACTGGAACGTGATCTTTGGCCGGCTGCCCGGTGAAGCACTGCAGGATGTGGAAGGCGTCCAGATCATGCGCGTCCTGGGCCGGAACATGGCCTATCTGCTAAAACTGAGGGCACTCGGCCAGGGCCAGGTCGAACCGCCGGCCCATGAGCCAAGGACCCTGATGAACTTCATTCGCTAATCGGTCAGCCTTGGTTGCCGCCTTGCCCCAGTTCGGCGTCGATGCGCGGCATCCATTGACTGATCTCGATCCGCTGCGGGCATTTTTCCTCGCAGGCCTGGCACCCGACACACTTTGCCGCCCGCTCGCTTTCCAGCGTGAACCGAGTGTAGGATATCCTGGCGCCCGCCTGGTCGTCGAACATGATCCCATCATTGTAGATTTTGAAATTGTGCGGGATGTCCACACCATACGGGCAGGGCATGCAGTACTGGCAGGCCGTGCACGGGATGACCGCCCGGCTGCGGTACTCGGCCGCCGCCCGGTCCACGATCGCCTGTTCGGCCGCCGACATGGCGCCGATGCCGGAACGATCGGCCGACGCGAGGTTTTCCTCGACCTGCTGCATGGTGCTCATGCCGCTGAGGACGAGCGATACCTCCGGCTGGTTCCACAGCCATTGCAACGCCCAGTCAGCCGGCGTGCGCGTGGGGTCCGCCCCGCCCAGGATGTCTTGTACCGAAGGCGGCGCGACGGCCAGTTTGCCACCCAGCAGCGGCTCCATGACAATCACGGCCAGCCCTTTTTCGGCGGCCAGCCGCAAACCCTTGGTGCCGGCCTGGTTTTCCGTGTCCATGTAATTGTACTGGATCTGGCAGAAATCCCAGCGATCATAACCGTTGACGATTGTCTCGAAAGCCGGGTAGTCATCGTGGAAGGAAAAGCCCAGGTAACGGATCCTGCCATCCTGCTTGGCCCGCTCAGCGCTTTCCAGAACATGGTGCTTCAGGATGGTGCCCTCCCAGCGCGCCCGGTCAAGGCTGTGCAGCAGGTAGAAGTCAATGTGGTCGGTCTGCAGTTTTTTCAGCTGCTCATCGAGATAGCGGTCAAAATCACCTTCCCCTTTGATCAGCCAGCAGGGCGACTTCGTGGCCAGGAAAACACGCTCGCGGTACCCATCCTGCAAGGCCTTGCCGACCAGGATCTCGCTAGCCTTCGAATGGTAGGGATAGGCAGTGTCGATATAGTTCAAACCCTGATCGATCGCGTGCCGGATCATCCGGGTCGCTTCGACCTCGTCAATCTCGCTGCTGAAGCGGTTCTGGTCCACCGTCGGCAGCCGCATGCAGCCAAACCCCAGGGCGGATACGTCCAGGCCGAGTTTACCAAAAGGTCGATACTCCATTTTCAAATCCTCCCGGATGATCGTTTCTGTATATTCATTTTATCCCGCTTGACCGGATATGTTCAACCTTTCCGCAGGGCCTCATGTCAAATTACGGGTGCGAGGCGCGGGGTGGGCGCGGGGTGGGCACGGGTGGGTGCCAGTGCGGGGCGGGTGCGAGGCGGGTGCCAGTTGCCATTTCGGTACCAATTCATGCACTCGCCTGAAAACTCCTGCGGCTGTAACATCCTAGGACGCGACGTCGCGCTAGTTCTGAAATACCGTCTGGCACCGCCCAGCAGGCGGTGCCAGACACCGATCCGGTACTTATATAAAGACATGTCCAATAAGCCCTGGGCCTGTAGCATCATGAGCCTTGAGCCCACGCTAGTTCCGTTGCGGTGCCAGGCTCGATCTCGGTACCACGCGGAACTAACTGCCGGCCGCTAACGCACGGTGCCAGTTGCCGTTTCGGTACTAATTCATGCGCGCGCCTGAAAACTCCTGTGGCTGTAGAATCCTAGGACGCGACGTCGCGTTAGTTCTGAAATACCGCCTGGCACCACCACCAACACCCCCCCCCACCAACACCCCCCACCACCCCCCCACGCCCGACGAAACCATCACCGAGGGAGATCGGTTGCATATCCTTTCTGGCAATTTGACACGAATCGCGCTATCATGATTCCTATTACGGCAAAACGCGCCCCGGCCAAAGGGAGATTCGATCATGTTTTTCATTGGTGTGTTCGGTGTCAATCAGGGACAGAAGGAAATCGCTGTGCAAAACAATGTCACCTGCGCCTTCTGCGGCCATTTGACCCGCTACCGGATCATCAAGACCTATACGTATTTTCACATCTTTTTCATCCCGACCTTTCGTTGGCATGTCCGCTATTTTGTGAAATCGGAATGCTGCGGCGGCCAGGCCGAGCTCGACCGGGAGACTGGTGAGCGGTTTGCGCGGGGCGAGAGTCCGAGCATCGACTCGCAAAAACTGTCCTGGACCGGCGGGCAGCAGAAGACGCAAGAGCGGATCTGCCGTTCCTGCGGGCGATCGTTTGACGTCGACTTCCAATACTGCCCATATTGCGGCAGACCGCTGGATTGATGGGAGGTACGCCATGTCAAGCACCCTGAAAGGCCATGTCCAGGCCTTTGTCACGATCACCATCTGGAGTTCCACCTTCATCATCAGCAAATTGCTGTTGGAACACCTGACGCCGATCCAGATCCTTCTGTCGCGGTTTGTCATCGCCATCGTATTCCTGAGTCTCATCCATCCCCGGTTCCAAAAGCCACAGGTCTGGAAAGAGGAGTTGCTTTTCCTGCTGATCGGCGCGGCCCTTGCTTGTTATTTCCTCTTCGAAAACAGCGCGTTGAAACACACCTATTCCTCCAATGTCAGCCTGATCGTCGCCACGATCCCGTTCATGACCGGGATCCTGTCGCAACTGCTGGGCAAAACCCGGTTCTTCACCCTCCGGCGGATCACCGGCCTGATCGCGGCCTACCTTGGCGTTTTTGTCATCATCATCAACGGCAGCCGCTTTGAAGGTGTTGAACCCGTCGGCGACCTGCTCGCCCTTGGTGCCGCGCTGATGTTTGCCATCTATTCGGTCCTCATGCAGATGGCCGGCAAGGGATACACCCTGATCCAGCTGACCCGGAAAGTGTTTGTCTACGGCTTTTTCGTCCTCGCGATCGCATTCCTGTTCAGCGGACAGCCGGTTCTGCCGGCCATGATTGGCGCGAATGCGATCCTCAGCGTCCTTTTCCTGGGCATCGTCGCCTCTTCGCTGGCGTTCATCCTGTGGAACCGGGCGATCAAGGCGATCGGACCAGTCCGGACCAGTCAGTACATTTACCTGATCCCTGTCGTGACGACATTCTTCTCGGCCATCGTGCTGAAGGAGCCCATCACCTGGCTGACCATCCTCGGGACCGGCCTGATCCTGTTCGGCTTATCCCTGTCCGAACAGGAAAACGGCAAGGCCTTCCCCATCCCGGCCTTTATGCGCCCCCCGGTGCAGGCCGTCTTTTCCTTTTTACGAAAATACTGGTAAAATCATGGGCAAATTGGTACGGTACTGCCGCTGGTCATGGAACTGGCGAATGGCTACTCAATGGATACATCCTGACAACCTGTTGTCCAATCATCATTTGGGGAGGAAATCATCATGAACAGCCGTGAAAGAATGCTGAAAACGATCAGCCACCAGGAGCCGGACCGGGTACCGCTCGACCTCGGCGGCGGCAAGTCCTGCATGTTCACCCGAGGCTTCTATGTCAAGCTGCTGGACTATCTGGGACTGCAGGAGGACATCATCATCAACAACAAGGTGAGCCAGCTGGTCCAGCCGTCCGAAAAGGTCATGACCTACCTTGGCTGCGACGCGCGCTCGGTCAACACGGTCTTCCGCAAGTCAGCAAGCAGCAACGCCCGCGACTGGGAAGATGGCGGCAGCCTGTTCATGATCGATGACTGGGGCACCACCTATCGCATGCCCAAGGAACAGGGACTTTACTATGACATGGTTGACTTCCCTCTGGCCCAGGCCGAGGACGAAGCCGACGACGCGCGCTATGCCTTCCCTGAACCGGCCAAAGTCGACCCGGAGTGCGTTCCCGAGGCGGCGGCCTATCGCGACCAGGGCTACTATGTCGTCATGCCCAAGCATTTCGGCAACGGCTTTCTGCAGACGGGCCCCAAGGTCTATGGCTTTGAGAACTGGCTGATGATGCTGGTCAGTGAGCCGGATCGTGCCCGGTGTTTCCTTGACCAGCTCCTGGAGAAAAAGTTCGCCTACTGGACGGATGTGCTCGATCGATACGGCGATTCGATCGATGTCGTCAGTGAAAGTGACGATCTGGGTACGCAAGGCGGTCCCTGGCTGCCGCCTGAGGTATTCAAGGACCTCATCCTTCCCTATCACAAGGCTCTGATCCGGTTCATCAAGTCCAGATCCAAGGTGAAATTCCTGCTGCACAGTTGCGGCAGCGTGTCCTCGATGCTGCCACAGTTGGTGGAGGCTGGTGTCGACATCCTCAATCCCGTCCAGATCAGCGCGACCGGGATGGACCCCTATTTCCTGAAAAGGGAGTTCGGACGCGACCTCACCTTCTGGGGTGGCGGCATCGACACCCAATACATGCTGCCGTTGGGCAAACCGGACGAGATCCGTGACCACATCAAGCGCAACATCGACGCCTTCGCACCCGGCGGCGGATTCATCTTCGCGACCGTGCACAACATCCAGTCAGATGTTCCGGTCGAAAATTTCATGACCATGTGGGAGGCGTTCAAGGAAAACAGCCGCTATTGAGCGGATTGCCAGAGCCGTTCAGCAGACGCCCGGTGAATCCGCCGGGCGTTTTTCACGCGTCTTGCCGCGTCCCGGCCAGATAGCTGGAAAACAGCATGATCGCGCTGACGGTGAGGAAGACCGGGACATAGCCCAGCAGGCTGATCAGCGCGCCTCCCAGAATCGGCAGGATGACGATGAAAATGTTGAGGGTGCCCCGGATGCCGAGGTACTCCGTCCGCTGCTGTTCGGGCGCGATGTCCAGAATGTACGCTTCAAAGCCGATCCGGCGGCCGCTGATGATGAACCCGACCAGGAAGAACACGATGCCATAGGCGTCCGGGCTGGTCCGGGCCAGCGTCAGGGCCACGAGCGGGATCAGCGCGCCCAGCGACACGCAGGTCCGCACGATCCGCTGCGCGTTGGACCGGGTGGCCAGATACCCCCAGAGCACGTTCGACAAGATCGTCCCCGACACCTGGATCAGCAGATAGCGGCCGATATAGTCCTGGCTCAGGCCAAAGGTCTCCCGCGCGTAAATCATGTAGAAAGGCAGGATCATGACGCTGAAACTGGCCAGGTTTTCCACGAGGATGAATTTTCGCAGTGAAGCATCATTTTTCAACACCTGAGGCACATTCCGGACATAGTGCAGCAGGCTGTCCGCCTTCCGGTCCTTCTCGCGCTGGGCCAGACTGGAAGCCGGCTCGCGGATCAGGAAAAAGCCGATGGAGGCGAAGGCCAGGCCGATGCCGCCGATCAACAGGCTGATCACGTACTGGTTGGGGAAAACGAACGCGCCGGGCCGGAACAGCCGGGCAATCAGCAGGCCGCCGGCAAACGCGGCGATGCTGCTGAACAGCTGCTTGGTCGTGTAAAGCTGGGTCCGCTGCTTGCCGGGCAGCAGTTTCCCCATGACATCCGCATAGGCGATGCCGGCGAACCCGGCGCTGATCGAGAACAGGAAGACCCAGGCAAAAAACGTGTAGACCGCAACGGCCGGGTTTTTCACGCCAAACAGCCGGGTCGAGACCGCCATGCCCAGAAAGGCGGACGCCCGCATGAAGATGCCGATCAGAAGGAATTTTTTCTTGAAGGCGCGGGCCCGGAGATAGTGGCTGAAAACCAGGTTGAAGACCAGCGGCGCGCCCAGCATGATCGCGTAGAGGATGCCGAACAGGATCTTGGAATCGGTCAGTTCGGCCACCAGCGAGGGGAACACGGTGTTCAGGTCCAGCATCGACATGGTCAGGGCCAGGAAAAAACCATGCCAGATGTAGGCGAAAAAGACCGTTCTGGTATGGGTCGGTTTGGATGATGCCGGTATGTCAGTCATGTGATTCACCCTCTTGTCTGATCATGCATTAAGTCTGATTTTTACACACCTGCGCCTGCACAGAGCGGCTGTATAGGCGAAGCCGCCCCTGTTTGCCACAGGCGGACAGGCAGCCCATGCTTTGCAGGACGTTGATCGAGGTTTGGGCCAGGCGTTGGCTGACACGGGCGCACCTGGCAAAATCGGCACTCGTGAAAATCGGCGGCAACCCCTCGGGCATCAGCAGGCCGTAATCCGCTGCTGTATCAATGGCGATCTCGTTCTCCAGGCTCTTGGGCAGCCGGTCATGACGCCAGGAGCCTTTTTTCCGGTCCCGACTCCATCCGTTCAGCAGCCGTGTCTCCTCCAGATCGATCTGCAGGATCCGGACCGACAGGTTCGGATGGGTCAGGAACGGCTTGATCTGGTATAGCTCCCGGAAAATGTCGCACGGCTGTCCTCGCCGGGGAGACAGCCGCGGGCTGGATACCTCGCCGCTTTCAGGGTCGATCCACATCAGCCATTTCCTGGCCTGTGCCGGATACACGATCGTGACCGGGTATTGCGGCAGCAGGGCCTCGAGTTTGGGCTTCAGGCTTCTGAACTGGCGCGTCTGGATCTCGTACACCCGTTCGCCCGTGAAGATATCGACGATGAACGACCCGATCCGCATTTCATGCCTGACTGGGTCGGGCTCCAGGTATCGTTTCACGACGGCATGCAACGTTTTTTCGCCCAATGTGCCAATCCCGCCCTGGCGGGCGGTTTCGGCCATCACAACCAGACGAGCGTTTTCAAATCGAACGGTATCCATGGCAAACCCATCACTCGTATAGGAAATCGTGCAGGAGGGTCCTGTTTTTCGCAAGATCGATCGCGATCACGCTCCGGCCGCCCTCGTTGGCATATTGCCAGGTCTTGTCAAACGGAACGCGGGCGTCCTCGAACGTCAGCTTGTCATTGCCCAGCGCTTCGATCGCCAGTTCGATCACCGTGCTGGCCTTCATGTTGGTGGTGACGTGATCCAGCGTATCGTTGACGATCCGGGTGATCTTGACCGGATCCCGCTGCTGGCGCAGCTTCTGCAGCGCCGCGTACATCGTCTCCCGCTGCCTACGGGTCCGGTCAAAGTCGCCGTTGCCGACGCTGCGGTTGCGGCTGTGCGCCAGGGCCTGCGCCCCGGTCAGTTGTTTAACGCCGGCGCCGGTGCTGAGGAGGTTTTCCGGATTGGCCCGGTTGATGTAGTCGATCTCCGCCCTGGTCAGGCTCAGGGAAATGCCGCCGATCTGGTCGATGATCTGGATGAACTGCTCGAACCGGACCGTCACGTAATACTGGATGTCGAGGTCGAAGTTGTCGTTGACCGTGTTGACCGCCAGCCCAATCCCGCCAAACGCGTAGGCGGCGTTGATCCGGTTCCAGCCACGGCCCTCGATGCGCACCCACATGTCCCGCATGAACGAGGTCAGCTTGAGGGTCCCGAGCTTGCGGTTGTACGACATGAGCATCATGGAATCCGAGCGGCCGGTGGTCTCGCCCGGGCGGGCGTCGGAACTGAGGACCAGGATATTGACGACATTCTTGTCGACCGGCATCCGCTCGTAAATCGGGGCTCGGATCGGATCCTTGACATCGACGTCATAGTCGACATCGATGTCGTCCGGGGTGCCCTCGATCACCGGCAGCGTCTCTGTCGGTTCCGTCGTGGTGGCGGCCGGTCCGTTCGACTCCGTCGGCTTGGTGACAATCGGAACGGTGTCCCGGGTCAGGGACCGAAGTCTGATCGCAAGCGCACCGCCGGCCACCAGGCCGACCCCCAGCACCACGACGATGAAGACCAGAAGCGGTTTGGGCAGCGCGGACTTCCGGCGTTGCCGATCGGATGATTTCATAGGATTGGATGTTCCTCAACTTCCGTTATGGATGGGCCTGTCCTGTTCAAAGGGGCCGCTCCGGATAGGGCCGGGCCATGTTCCTGAGCATGACGCCATACAGGCGATCGAGCACCCCGTCCGAATCATTTGAATTGTGCGGCGTGATGATGACTTCGTCAAGATCCCACAAGGGGCTGTCGGCCGGCAAGGGCTCTTTCTCGAAGACATCGAGCGCGACGCCGGTGAAATGCTTTTCCCGGATCGCTTCGACCAGGGCCGGTTCGTCGACGATCGCGCCGCGCGCGATGTTGACCAGGACCGCGCCACGTTTGATTTTGCCGAGTCGTTCGCGATCGAACAAGTGGTGTGTCTGAGGGGTGATCGGGATCGCGATGACGACGATGTCGCTTCTGGACAGTGCTTCGTCAAGTTGTTCGATCATGACCAGCTCGTCGAGATGGTCGGTCTCCACCGGCCGGCGGTGCACCCCGATCGTATGGGTCCCGAAGCCGGCGAGCCTTTTGGCGACTTCCCGGCCGATGCTGCCGTAGCCGACGATCGTCGCCGTCTTGCCAAGCATTTCCAGCAGCCCGGTCCGGTTGTGCCATTCATGCCGCGCCTGCTGCTGGAAATAAACGCGGCTTTTCTTGTAGATCTCCAGGATGTTCAGGACCACCCACTCGGCGATCGGAATGCTGTAGACGTCACGCGCGTTGAAGAGCTCGATGCCCCGCTGGCGGATGATCTCGACCGGCGCGCGGTCGGTGCCCGACATCGTCAGCTGGATCCTTTTCAAGTTTGTGAAAAGCGCGATATCGTGATACAGGAACAGGTTGGTGCACACCGTCGCGTCGATCGTCGCCGGGTCGAAGGGCAGGCTGGCCTTTTCGTCGGCCAGCAGCACCACCTCATAGCCCAGCGCTTCGAGTGCCTGGACCTGCTTTTCGGAGTAAGGGATCAGACCGGTCAATAGCAGTTTCATAAATATATCACCTCATGTCGAGTCACTTGAATCCGGCCATCGCCTTCGGCAGCGCCGGATGCTTAAAGTCTTGATATCCCCTATCATAAACGACACCGCTTGGCTGTGTCAAAAAAACAATCCGGCTGATTGGAGAACGCGAAAATCCCGCGACGGCGGCGATTTTCACGCTTCCGGCGGCGCTGTAAAATACAATTGTTTTTTTGGTGAAATTGTCGATAGATACAAATGTTTTTTTGAATTATTCTCAAATCATACGACCAACGCAAGACCCATGGCAGGAGCGAAGAACGGAGGGACGAGCCATGCGCAAGCCGATTGTCCAGGACGTGTACACCGCCATCAAGCACATGATCACCAGCCAAGAGATCGCGCCGGGCGGGTTCCTCGTCGAGGAAAAACTGGCTGAAGCGCTGAAGGTCAGCCGTACGCCGGTTCGCAAGGCCCTGCAGATGCTGAGCGAGGAAGGCCTGATCGACATCGTGCCCAACAAATACACCGTCGCGCGTGCCACCTCCCAGGTTGACCTGATCAGCGCGTTCGAACTCAGCGAAGGCATTGACGGCATGATCGCCTATCTGGTGGCAGAGCGGAAGGCACGCGGCGAGATCAGCGAACGGGACTGGCAGCGTCTCACCGATGCTCTGGACCAAATGGAACACGCCTACCGGCAGGAGGATTTCCAGCAATGGGTCTCGGCCGATGCCGCGTTCCACACGATCCTGAACAGCCTGTGCGGCAATCCCCTGCTCCTCAAGGCACATCAGGACAACCTGCCTCGCGTGAATGAAGTCATGTGGTACAAAGTGTCACGCCATCAGAAGCAGACCGTTTCACTGACGATCCACCAGGAACTGGTGGCGGCCATCCGCGATGGCGACTGTGAACGGGCCAGGACCGCCGCCCATACCCATCGCCGCCGCATCATCCGGTTCATGAAGGAAAACCTGCCGCAAAGCGGCGACGACACAACATCCGCCCCGGCGAACACCCAAACCGGCAAACGGGCCAGAATCGCCCGGCCATAGAAATTTCTGGAGGAATCCGACCATGGAAGACACAGTTTTGATCCAATCACTCGTCAGCCGCGCACGTGCCGCGCAGAAAATCGCGGAGAGCTTTTCCCAAAGGAAAGTGGACGAGCTGGCCGCTGCCATCGTGTACCACTTCTCCCGTCCGGAAACCGCCCGTATGATCGCCGATTTCACGGTGGCTGAAACCCGGCTGGGACTCGCCGAATCGAAATACGGCAAACTGGCCGTGAAAATCCCGTCCATCCTGCACGAGATCCTGCCGGTCAAAACAGTCGGCCTCGTGGAAACCATTCCCGAAAAAGGCATCCGGAAGTTCGCCAAGCCGCTCGGCGTGATCGCCGCCCTGATCCCCAGCACCAATCCGGAGGCCACCCCGCTGTTCAAGGGCGTACTCGGCCTGCGCGGCCGCAATGCCGTCATCTTCGCCCCCCACCCCGCCGCGAAGAAGACGACTGCCCTGGTGGTGGAAAAGATGCGCGACATCCTCGACAAGAACGACGCGCCCAAGGACCTGTTCATCTGCATCGAAACACCTTCGAAGAACCTGTCCAACCTGCTGATGCAGGCCTGCGACATCACCATGGCGACCGGCAGCGGTGACATGGTCCGGGCAGCCTACAGTTCCGGCAAACCCGCCTACGGGGTCGGCGCCGGCAACGCCTGCGTCGTGATCGACGAAACAGCCGACCTCGCCGAGACCGCCCGCAAGATCCTGACCGGCAAGACCGGCGACAACGCCTCCGGCTGTTCCGCGGAAAACTCCCTGGTCATCCAGTCCGGCATTTACGATGACATGATCGGAAACCTCAGGCAGGTCGGCGGCTATCTCGCGAGCGCCGAGGAAAAGGCACGGCTGCAGGCCATCATGTGGGTCGACGGGCATCTGTCACGCGAGATCATCGCCAAGCCGGTCGATGTGATCGCCGGACTGGCAGGGATCACGCTCCCGGAGGGGACGCGCTTCATCATGGTCGAGGAGACCGGCTATGGGCCGGACTACCCCTTCTCAGGAGAAAAACTTTCGCTGGTCCTGACCGTTTACCGTTATGACACGTTCGACCAGGCGATCGAAACAGTCAACGGCGTGACCCGTTACTCCGGCTTCGGCCATTCCTGCGGCATCCATTCGACCAACGACGCCCACATCCTCGAGCTGGCTGAAAAAACCTACACCACCAAGGTGATTGTCCGCCAGCCTCACGGCGTGGCCAACAGCGGCAGTTGGAACAACGGCCTGGCCCGCACCTTCTCACTCGGCTGCGGTACCTGGGGCGGCAACATCGTCTCGGAAAACATCACCCAGAAGCACTACTTCAACACGACCTGGGTGGCCGAGCCGCTCGACCGCCAGCCGGCCACGGACGAGGAGATCTACGGCGATCTGCTCAAGGACATCCGTTTCTGAAAGGGGCAATAATCATGAAGCAGTTTTCGATCAAGCCGAACATCCACGAGCTGGATTCGTTTGACGCCCTGGCCAAGGCCTTTGCCCTTGGTCCGGACGACCTCATCTTCACCCAGAAAATCATTTACGGACGGTTCATCGAGCCGTTGAAATTGAACTGCCAGTTCCTTTTCCAGGAGGACTTCGGCACCGGCGAGCCATCGGACAAAATGGTCGACGCCATCCTGGACAGTCTCAAGGACCGGTCTTACAAGCGCCTGGTGAGCGTCGGCGGCGGCACGATCATCGACATCGCCAAGATCCTGGTCGTCGACAACATCACCTGCACCCTCGACGTATTTGAGGACCGGATCCCGTTCACCCGCTCAAGAGGACTGATCCAGGTCCCGACCACCTGCGGCACCGGCAGCGAAATGACCGGCGTCGCGGTCATCGACATCACGTCCCGCCACAGCAAGATCGGCAAACGCATCGAATCGAGCTTCGCGGACGATGTCGTCCTCATCCCCGAGCTGGTCAAGGGCCTGCCCTACCCGTTCTTCCTCTACAGCTCCGTCGATGCCCTGATCCATGCCATGGAGATTTTTGCCTGCTACAAGACCTCGACCTACGATGATCTTTTCACCCTCAAGGCGATCCGGGTCATTTTGACCGGCTATAAAAAAATCGCAGCCGAAGGACCCGACGCGCGATTTGATCAGATCGGTGACTTTCTCAAGGCCAGCAATTACGCCGGCATCGCCCTGGCCAATGTGCTATGCGGTGCCGTCCACGCGATGGCCATGCATTTCGGCAGCGCTCACCATGTGGCGCACGGCGAATCCAACTACCGCTTCCTGATGAGCGTGTTCAAACTGTACGCCCGGCACTCCGACCATGAAAAGCTGCAGGTCATGGCCGACATCATCCACGCGGTCCTGGGGACCGAAGGCGGCGTCCCCGAAGCCTTTGCCGGACTGGAAGCCCTGCTTCGCCAGTTGATCCCCGACAAACGCCTGCGTGACTACGGGATGAACGAGACCGACATCGAACCCTACGCCGACCGGGTGCTCGAAACCCAGCAACGCCTGCTGGTCAACAGTCATATCCCGATCACGCGAGAGCATCTGATTGGGATTTATCAGGAACTGTATTGATCATTTGAGTCTCTTGGCAACTGTGTCAAAAAAAGCGGTCGTTCCGGTTTGGAACGACCGTTTCGATTTGAGTTTTTTGTTTGGATCACTTCCGTTTCGGTGCCAGGCACCGAAACGCTCGCAAACTGCCAAACCGCCACTTTTTACGGCTGCATCGCGCCAAAGAGGACCAGCCAGGCCAGGAAGGACTTGGCGGCAAGACTGAGGACGATGTAGGTGCGTTCGCCGTACAGGTAGTCTTTCCACTTACCGGTCCGCTTGTACTGCAGGATCATGTTGATGGGGAACGTGTTGAAGGCCACGAAATAGGTCCCGACGATCGCCCAGACAAACCACGGAACCCGGTCAAAATTGCCGTTGCCGAACATGTAGAGCAGGATGGCGATCCAGGGTGCGATGCCGGCCACCGAGCCCCAGATGAACGGTCCCCAGTTGACCTTTTCCTTTTTGGTGCCGGCATTGAGCAGCTCCATGTCGAGGCCGAACAGGTTCATCGCCGCGTTGACGATGAAGATCAGGATCAGAGACGCAATGTCATAGATGCCGAACAGGGTTGCGATCAGCACGATCATGATCGAGGAGCTGAACGCGTACTCAAACCAGCGGAACCGGTTCACGCCGTTTTTCAAGTCTTTGACATACAGGTCCTTGTTGAGGACGATCAGCCCGTGGGCCAGCGCCGATATCAGGAGGAAAGCCGCCACCAGTATGCCGAAGGGCAGCTGGAAAAGTTCTTTGCTGGCCGGTTCGAGGGAACGGGTTTCCGGATTGAACCTTAAATAGAATTGCACGATGGTGGGTTGGAATTCAGCGATTTTCTGAATCACGCTGGTCGCCAGGAACAACATGGCCACGCCTTGGATCAGATGAAAACCGCCCATGATCAGGTTGAAACGCTTGAGTTTCTGAAATTGAATCTCCATGAGAAGACCCCCTTGATATTCATTCATATAATGGAATTTATCTTTCCAGATGATTATCATCCCCTGCCCTTATAAATTCCGTATCATATGTATTGAATTTAAAATGTCATGCCCGGAACATGAATCCCGGCACACCCATCGCGGTCACGAATAGGATGCATGACCAGGACCTGGCACTTTATCGTATAATGGCTATAACAGTCATCGAAATATTTCAACAAGCGGGGTGCCTTTCATGCTCATCAAAGATCTGCTCGATCAGGACGAGACCATCATCTGGGAAGCCCAGCCGGACCGGTTGACCTATGTCGTCGGTTCTCCGGTGATTTATGGGTTCGCGCTCATCTGGGGGGCTTTCGATTTTTTCTTCATCAGCCTCTTCATGGGCAATGGCGGCGGCCTCGACCGGATCAGTTTTTTTCTGGTCCCGTTTTTCCTCATTCACCTCATGCCGGTCTGGATCGCGATCATCGGGCCCTTGTACCGGTCAGCCAACTGGCACCGGATCCAGTATGTCATCACGCAGAAACGCATCTACATCGCCTCCGGCCTGGTCGGCCGGGACGTGCAGATTGTCGAGCTCACCGACATCCGGCATCCGGAAGTCCATTTCGGCTTCATCGAGCGTCTGCGCAATTGCGGCAGCGTCCGCTTGAATCCATACCTCGAAACTGTCAGCAAGGGCAACCGGCGTACCGGGTATCGCGGGGTGCTGGCTCATATCGCCAACCCATACGACACCTTCAAACTGATCAAGCAGATTTCCAGCGAGGTCCGGGCGAATGCAAGCAACTTCGCCAGCCCCGAGCCCGAACCGGAAACTGGAGAGGGATACTGAAGTACCGTTTTGGTGCCAGGCACCCAATCTTACATATTTTCCGACTCGATCTCTTGCTGCTTCTTTTTCGTCAGCGACCGGAAAACCAGCTGGCACGAATGATCCAGCATGTCACGCAGCACGTCAACCGGCACACTCCCCTCGACATACATCGAGATCCAGTGGATTTTATTCAAATAGTAGCCCGGCACGATGTCGTCATACTGTTCCCTCAGGATCTGGCCGAAATTGGGATCAAGTTTGATCGAAATGATCGGCCTGACATCCTTTTCACGGCCGACCATGACAAACATCTTGCCACCAATGAAATACCGTGTGGCGTCCCAGTCCGGCTGGTAGTCCCGGGTGACGCCCCTCATGGCCAGGCAATGCTCGTCCAGAAAAGCATACTGTTTCAAATCCACATTCATCCGGCAGCCCCTCCCGGTGCTCGCTTGTGTGATGATCGATCGACGACGCGTCAGGGATTTGCGTGATTCAGTTAAAACTCCTGCACGGGTTCCTGGCCTTCGAGGACACGCAATACGCCATTCGCCAGGGATTCCAGTTCGTTTTCACCAGCAATGATTTCTACAGGCGCGATAAAGGTCACCCGATCCTTGATCATGTCAGTGATCAGACTTGATCTTGCCAATCCGCCGGTCAAGATGATCGCGTCGACCTGTCCTTTGACTACAGTAGCGAGTTCGCCGATCCCTTTTGCTACCTGATAAGCCATTGCCTCATAAACCAGTTTCGCGTTCTCATCACCTCGATCAATCATTTTTTCCACTTCAATCGCGTCGCTTGTGCCTGTGTAGGCTACAAGACCACCCTTCCCCCGGAGCATCTGGCGCATGGTGGCATGATCAAATTTCCCTGAGTAACACAGGTCGATCAATCGACGACACGGAACACGTCCAGCGCGTTCAGCTGAAAACGGACCTTCATCGTCGGATAGAATGTCGACCATTCGCCCGTCCCGATGCACACTGATCGTGGTGCCACCGCCAAGATGCGCTACGATGAATTTAAGCATCGCATACGGGCGTCCGATCTTTTCAGAAACCTTGTGGCAGACTGCACGCATGTTGAGGGCGTGGACGAGGCTTTCCCGCGGAATGGCAGGCATGCCGGATATCCGGGCTACATCGTCCAGTTCATCCGTACTGATCGCATCGTAGATGAATGCCGGGATTTGCTGTTTTTGAGCAATTTCGTAGGCAATCAATGCAGCCAGGTTCGACGCGTGCTCGATGGCCTTGTCTGAATTGAGGAAATCGACCATCTTTTTGTTAATCAGGTACGCGCCACCTTTCAGAGGGCCGATCGGTGCACCGCGGGCTGCGATCGCATCCAGCTTTGCTATGTCAAACTGCTGCTGTTCAAGGGTGAACAGAATCGCGTTTTTCCGCATCTCGTATTGTGAAACAATGTTTGGAAACGGCTCCAACTCGGATGACTCATGCTTGATTTTATTTTGAAACAATTCCTGTGACCCGGCAAAGACACCTATTTTAGTCGATGTCGATCCCGGATTGATAGCGAGGATCCACTTGGGCGATTGATCTGCATTCATCGCTTTCTCCTTTTCGCATACAACTTGAAATGTTTTTCAAACACATATTTATGATCAAGCTCAATAATTGAATATTGTTATATCGTTTTACTAATTTTACAATAAAGGATGATCCAATTGTCGTCAATGCCAGTAAATGTCGTGATCTGACATTTTCGGTTATCAAGTGTTTGATAAATTCAATCAGATCTAAGATAATGATTAAGTAAAACAGTCTACTAATTTGAATTGGATCGAAAGAAGGATATCATGGCTACGATCAAAGACGTTGCAAAGCTGGCCGGGGTTTCTGTTTCCACCGTTTCCATTGTCATGAATGGTAAAGCCAAGGAGCGAAAGATTCCGCAGACAACTTCCAGTCGAGTCATCAAGGCCATGCATGAACTCGATTACCAGCCAAACTCAAACGCGCGTCGCCTCCGGTCCGATCATGACAATAGACCGACTGTCGTCCTTTATCTGGCGATGGAGTGTCCCGAATTTCTACTGACTGAATTTTTCAAGGGAATCCGGAATCAACTACCGAAAAGCGGCCTCTCTTTCGAGATTGTCTTCCAGCCCTTTCAATCGGGCTTTCTTCACGAGCATGCACAGTCGCTGATCAAGAACAATTACAATGCCGCTGTCATCCTCGGCGCATCCCAGCATGACGCAGAATATCTCGAAACAATTGCCACCCAAACCCCCATTGTCCTGATCAACCACAAATCAAATCGGCACTCGACTGTCGAGATGGAATTCCAGGCATGCCACGAACAGGCAGCAGAACTTCTCTTCAAGAAAAATCATCGTCACGTTGCCATCATTGCATCCAAATATCCTTGTGTTGCCGATAACAGTCTCGCGCAATCTTTCGTGAACGTCTGTCTGCACAAAGGTATTGAGGTAAAACCGGATCATGTTTTTCAAGCAGCCCATTCATTTGCTGGCGGATATGAAACGGCACTTTCCTACCTGACCGACAAAAGCGCTCCAAAAGTCATCTACTGTGAGTCGGACCTGATCGCTCTTGGTGCTTTGCATGCCTTTTATCAAGCAGGCATTTCCGTTCCCGGGGAAATCGAAATGCTTTGCGTTGGCCTCATGAGCCAAGAGCACACCCAATTCTGCAACCCGTCGCTGAGTGCCATCGCCCTGCCCGCAGCGGGACTGGCATCCAGTGCCATCTCGATTCTGATCAAAGCCATGACCGGTCAGATGACCAATCCCGACCATGTAAAAATCGCTCCGGAAGTCAATCTCCGGGATTCTTTCCAGATTTGAGACAAACAGGCCATTGCACGATCGATAGCAATTTCGAACACATATGATTTATTACCAGACATCGTTTGCAGGGAACCGCCATTTCGAGTAAAGTAAAGGCCAAAGATCCACAGCAGGAGGCACGGGTATGATTTCCAGATACATGTCTGAAAGTATCAAGGGCGGGTCTCTGATCCGCAAGATGTTTGAAGAAGGCATCCGCATGAAAAAGGAGCACGGTGCGGACCAGGTCTATGATTTCAGTCTGGGCAATCCCGACCTCGAGCCACCGCAGGAAGTCGTCGACGCGCTGAGGGAACTGGCCATCGAAGCACCCCAAGGCCTGCATGCCTACATGAGCAATCCCGGCTATCCGGATGTCCGTGCGGCCGTAGCCCACCGGCAGGCCCAGGCAAGCGGCCTGCCAGTGACAGCTGCTTCTGTCTGCATGACCGTCGGCGCGGCCGGCGCCATGAACGTGATCATGAAGACGATTCTGGATGTCGATGATGAAGTGATTGTCCTGGCCCCCTATTTTGTCGACTATCTCAATTACGTCCGCAACCAGTTCGGCAAGCCCGTGATCGTGCCCAGCGATCCCGCCACTTTGCTGCCGGACTTCGACGCCATCGCCCGGGCGATCACACCGAAAACCAAGGCCTTGATCATCAATTCGCCGAACAACCCCTCCGGCGTGATCTACCCGGTGGCAGTCCTTCAGAAACTCAACGAAGTCCTGAAAGCCTCTGGCCAGACCATATATGTCATATCGGACGAGCCCTACGCGGAACTGGCCTATGATGGCAAGAAGACGCCCAGCACCTTGAAATACATCGAGCAGAGCATCGTCTGCACGAGCTGGAGCAAGACCCTGTCGCTGCCCGGTGAGCGCATCGGCTACTTGTGCATCAGCCCACGCTGCGAGGATTTCGACAACATGGTCGCCGCCGCTATCCAGTGCAACCGGATGCTGGGTTTCATCAATGCGCCATCCATGTTCCAGCGTGTCGTCCAGAAGGCGCTTGACGCCAAGGTCGACATCAGCCGCTACGAAAACCGTCGCAACCGCATTTTTGAAATCCTGAGCGCGGCGGGACTGGCGGTCACCAAGCCGGAAGGCGGGCTCTACTTCTTCGTCCGCTGCCCGGGTGAAGATGAAACGCCGTTCATCGAAGCCTGTGTGCGGCACCACATCCTGGTCGTGCCCGGACGCGGATTCGGTTACCCCGGATACTTCCGCCTCTGCTTCGCCGTGCCGGAGGACATGATCGAACGCTCAGCGCCCGCGTTCATGGCCGTCGGGCGTGAATTCGGACTGAATGACTGAATGAAAAAGTGCCTGTTTGGAAAAAGTACCTGATTGGTGCCAGGCACCAAACAGGTACTTTTTCACGTTTACGGTCGAATGTAGGCAAAGCCTTCCTGCTGAAGGCGCGCCAGCTCGACCACACCGGCCGGTACGATCTGGATTGAATCCGTCAGGGAATCCTCCGGAATCTGGTTCTCCTTCAGGGCATTTCGGCAGGCTTTGAACCGGACACCCCGTTCCTTGAGGTCGAACCGGATTTTTTCCAAAGACGACGAGTGGTATTGATAAAATACCACGGCCGCCGCATTGGCCAAAATCACTATCTGGCTGTCCGGTTCCGCATTCAGAAAGTTTTTCGCATTTATCAGGACCATCGGCCAACGCTCCAACTCATCAACATGAAATACGACCTTTAACATCTCATCCTCCATTCATCATGATGAATAAACTGATACTACATGATGAAAGTCTGCCACAACCGCCAGAATGGTGCAACGGCGTCCATGGCGTGCCTATCTGGTGCCAGGCACCAATCAGGCCCTTCAAGCAGAAATCATGGCAGGCCCTTCCTATGTGATCTGGGTCACAGAACAAACTGTGCAGGATGTGTATCATCATTCTTTGATGGCGCGCGTCATGGCCGCATGGATCAGCCCCCGCGTGCACTTACAAGACAGGAGCATTCTTCATGGATTGGAAAGTCATCATAGGTGTGGTCATCGGTGGCGCCTTGGGCTACCTGTATTACAAAAAAGTGGGCTGCGCCTCAGGCACTTGCCCGATCACCTCATCTCCCGGCGGATCGACAATCTACGGGGCGCTGATCGGCTTTTTGCTCGCCTCGTCCTTCTGAAAAACTTGATGATGGCCGATGCCGGGACCCCCGAAGGCTGACCTCAGCAATCAAAACGGGCGTGTCTCGGCCTGTTTTTGTTGTCAGCAGCCGCAGAGATTGGACAGTTTGATATCCATGGAGAAATCACACTCACCATCCATGGCCTGGTAGAGATCCTTGATCAGCGCCAGGATCGTCTCAAAGTCTCCCCTGACCACGGTAGACATCGGACCAATCTCGACGGACAGGCCGGTCGCTTCGATCATACGAATCACGGTCCGGATCTTCTCCCGATAATCCAGATCGCCGATCGGGATGAACGATAGTTCGCACGCCGCTATTTTTCCCACATACCGCATATGAAGCCACCCTTTCCTTCGGCGGCCAGCTCCCGCTCCCGCTCAAATGTGAAATCCGCATCATCTGCCATCGGATCGATAAACAGGCACTCGCCGGTGTCAATCAGCCGGGCGGGGTCCAGGGCAATGAGTTCGAGCATCGTTAAAAAACGGGCATGCCTGAACACGGACCTCGACCGGTAATCATCGGTTGCATAGAGTCTGCCCCAGGCTCCATTCTGCGCGATCGTGCCGATCAGGATACGTCCTTGTGGCCGGACAACCCGCAGCATTTCCGAGAAAGCCACCCGGATGTCATCGACAAATTCAAACACGGCCATGGATGTGACCGCGTCGAAATGATCACTCGCGTAATCAAGCCGGTGGATGTCCATGTGGACGAAGTCAATGTCAAGGCCCAGCCGGTCCGCCTTTTCGCGAGCGATCGCGAGCATGTCTTCCGACATGTCGATCCCGGTCACCCGGCATCCCAGGCTGGCAAGACGGATACTGAAATTGCCGGTCCCGCAGCCGACATCGAGGACATGCATGCCGGCGGTCGCGCCCAGCAGCCGAATCGCGAGCGCGGCCTCGACTTCGTCGATGAAACGGCCCCTGGGCGTATCCAACCAGCTGTCGTATGTGGAGGCGAAGGGCTGGAAAACAGCTTTCGCTTCATCCTCAACCATCAAGGGTCACACTCCTTCAGGCTCGCCTTCCTCGCGGGCCAGGCGCCGGAATCAGATTCCACGCAGCGCCGCGTGGTCCGGCCCACTGGTCTTGATCACGGACAGACGATTTTTCCGGTATGCCTTCAGGTTATCATGAACAGTGCCGGAAATCCCCTCCATCATGTGGATGTCGGCATCCCGAAACAGGATGAAGACATTGGGCCCGATCCGACCCGTGATGATCGCCCCGATTCCTTTTCCGATCAAGGCCTCGGCCGCTTCTATGCCGACACCGATCGACGCATCCGGCGCCGGGTTGTCGTAAACCTCAAAATTCTTTGTTTCACTGTCATACAGCACATAATGCCTCGCTCGGCCAAAGTGGGAATCGAGCTCCGATTCCGGATCCTTGCCGATGCTGGATACCGCGATGATCATTTTTACAACTCCTTTGACATGACGGGTCCCATTTCAGACATCCGTCCGCTCATTTCAATCGATACGTGTGGTAGCCTTTGTAATCGATGACCACAATGGCTTCATCCTGATTCAGCCGCGCGAGGACCTCGTCCGGGTTTTCAAAACCCCGGGCCGACAAAAAGTCGCTGATTTCATACTGGTTCATCGGGTGGCGCTTGATGATGCTCTTGATCGCATCGACCGGATCGGCGATTGCGCTGTAAAACCCTTCCGACGCCAGCAGGTCGATCGAAATCCCGCCGAGCCGGTCAACTGCCCGTTCCATCTGTTCATGCTCCAGCGGACGGACCCACGGCTCGGCCGGCGGTCGCACCGGCGTGTTCAGGTAGAGCCGGTCGTACCGGACCATGTCCAGCATCGACTTGAGCCGGTTCAGCGTCTCGTCGTCGTCATTGACCCCGGCCATCAGCATGACCTCCAGCCACAGCCGGCCAGTCGTCCGGTGCGAAAACTCCACCAGACCCTGGAAGACCTGTGAAAAGGTCAGGCGTCGATGAGGGCGATGGATCCGGCGGAACTGGTCCTCGTCGACCGCGTCGAGCGACGGCAGCACGATGTCGGCCGCCATCAGCTCGTCCTGCACGTCCCGATCATACAACAGCGCACCGTTCGTGATGATCGCGATCGGTTTTTCCGTACGCAACCGGATCAATCGGATCAGGTGGCCGAGCCCGAGGTACAGTGTCGGTTCCCCTTCCCCGACAATCGTCACCACATCAAATGCGACCGGGCTTTTCAGGAACTGGTCCAACTCGCGCACGATGTCCTCGACCGGGAAAAACATCTGCCGCGTGTTGGTCAGATGGTCGGTGCGCCCGAGCTGACAATAAATGCAGGAGTAGTTGCACGTCTTCTTGGGGATCGGACTGATCCCCAACGAAAGGCCAAGGCGCCTCGATGGAACCGGCCCGTACAGGTAACGCGGCAGCCGGCTTTCATCATCAATGGCTGAATTCAATATCTTTTCCAAAGGCTCAATCCTGATGGGCTCCATGACTTCCACTCGCATTTCGTTGATTTTTATAAGCATATGCTCATTATTATCTTAGCTTGTTTCTAACAAGAGTTCAAGACTTTTCGAGGCGTAGAGGAGGTCGATCCGTGGATCATTTGAAAACGGGTGTGATGATGTTGACAATGTCCGGTCCAAAAAGGCTACAATGAGTCATTCGATACGGTGACCGGCTGATCTCTCCATTTTCGCCGCCACCGGCCAGATCGGCGAAAGGATCACATTCATCATGAAAGCTGTCAAACAGGACTTGTTTCATCTGGACACTTGTTACGCAGTCAAGGCCATCGAGGTGGACCACGAATGGCATGTCGTGTTCGCCCCCAACAGCAAAGGTCCAGCCGTCCTTTTCAACCTTTCAGGAGAAAAGGTCGCCTCTGTTTGGGAGGAAACCGGTGGTGTCATGAGCGTGGTGCCGCTCCCCGGCAAAAACGGCGATTTCCTGGCTGTCCAGCGATTTTTCCCCGGGTTCGCGGCCGCGGACGCCCAGGTGGTGTCCTGCACCCATCAAGGCAAGGATCGTTGGCGCGTCGACAAGCTGTTCGACCTGCCGTATCTCCACCGGTTCGACATCCTGCAGCACATGGGGCGATCGTATCTGATGGCCGGTGTGCTTTGCCGCTCCAAGCAGCACAAGGATGACTGGAGCGATCCGGGCTACATCGCTGTCGCCGAACTGGGACAGGATTTCACCCCGGTGTCGGATTTTTTGATCCTTCAGGACGGCCTGACCAAAAACCACGGCTACGGGAAAGTGGTCCACGCCGGTGTTGAAAAGGGGCTCTTCTCCTCACAGGAGGGCGTGTTCCTGGTCTCCCCGCCATCCGGGCCATCGGCTGACTGGACGGTGACGCGCCTGTTCGACCAGCCGACCAGCGAAGCACGGCTTTATGATATCGACAACGATGGCGTGGAAGAGCTGATCACGATCGAGCCTTTCCATGGGTCCCATCTCAGGATCTACAAACCGGAGCAAGCTGGCTATCGGCTGATGTATGAATGCGAGGAGCCGATGGATTTCTACCATGTCATCTGGACCGGCACGCTGCGTGGCCGCAAAGGGATCATCAGCGCGGGCCGGCTCGGGGCGCAGCGGCTGTTTTTCATCGACTGGCAGCCGGGGACCGGCTTTCGGGTCACCTTGCTCGACGAAAAGGTCGGGGTCAGCAATGTCGACGTCCTGCCGGGCGATGACTATGACCTCCTCGCGTCGGCCAACACAAGCAGCGGGTTGGCGACTTTTTACCGGGTCTACGACTGATACACCGATCTTCAACTAAAACAGCAGGCTCATGGCAAACAGCCCGGCGACGAGACTGACGAGATTGGCCGTGATGGCGTAGCCGACACGGCGTGCTTTCGTGTGTTCCTTCAGGAGCCGGGCGAAGGCGATCGCTTCGATGATGACAATCACCAGTTCCACCGGCAGTGCCAATATGTAAGCGGCGAACATGCCCTGCGTGATGGCGGCCGTGCCAAGCGATGCGGTCAGCAGCACCTGGGTCACGAGATTGACGATCAGGAACGGGCGCCAGGATTGTTTCAGGGAAAAACCGAACAGCAGCAGGATCAGTCCTTCGATCACCAGTGTCGCGGCCATTGTGGACAAAAACTGTATCAGGTAGGAAATGACGATCGACCGTTGGCTGATGTCACCCGTAGTGTAATCGTAGGTCAGCTTCAGCTGATACGCCTGTCGCGTCAGCTCCTCGGTCACGACGACCCGGTTTTCCGGCGTGATGATGATGATCTTGAAGCGATTGGGCGTCCCGAAATAGCTGAAGGTATGGACCATGTCCGCACCGGTCGGCGTACCGGTCAGCTTGCCGAACAGCGGGATGTCCGTCCCATGGACCAGGGCCGGCACCCATCCCTCGACCTGATAATTTTCCAGCAGGCCGAATTTGACCGGATCGTACTGGTCTTTTTCGTCAGCCAGGCTGTTGTTGGCCTTTTCTGCCTGGATCAGCAGGTCAAGGTAGTACTCGCCGGTCGGTGGGTTCTTGACGACAATCCTGATCATCGGCTTGGGTCCAAAATCTGCGTGCACAGCGGCTGGCCAGGCGATCATGCAGGCCAGGACGATCGCCATGACCACCCATCCGGTCCGGAGTGTCGATAAAGATTGCTTCATGACCATTCGCCCCCTGTGTCGAGTTCGATTCCATTATCCGCCCGGAGGTCCTTCACCGTCAAACGACAAAAAAAGCGGTGGACTTTTGTTCAGACAGCCCACCGCTCGTGAGTCCGAGGGACGAAGCAGGGTGTTATAACCGGGCGATCGTGAATGCGGGTGATTTGTACCGCGAACCAGCCTTTGGCTATAATGAAGGCATACAATGATGCATTTGAAATGGAAAAAGGAGGCTGATCACACCATGGACGTCATGGAGGCCATCAAGACCCGAAGAAGCATCCGACGCTACAGCGACAGGCCGGTGGAAGACGACAAGCTGAGCCGCGTGCTGGAGGCGGCCCGTCTCTCCCCTTCCGCAGTCAATCAGCAGTCCTGGAAATTCATCGTCGTCAAAGACCCGGTGCTAAAGGACGAACTGGTGAAAGCCTGCATCGGCCAGGCTTTTGTCGGCAGCGCGCCGGTGATCATGGTCTGCTGCGGCACCGATCCGGACAGTGTCATGGGCTGCGGCCAGCATCGCTACACGGTCGACCTGTCCATCGCCACGGCCTACATGATCCTGGAGGCCCACGAACTGGGCCTGGGCACCTGTTGGCTCGGTCGTTTTGATGAGCCCAAGGTCAAGCGCCTTCTGGGGATCCCGGATCCGGTCCGTGTCGTGTCCATTTTTCCGCTCGGCTACCCGGCTGAAGCACCGGACTCGCGGCCACGCAAAGCCATCGAAGAGATCGTCTGCCACGAAAAATACGGTTGAAAATACTGTTGAGAGCATGGCAGTCGTGACATACAACTGCTGACTTCAACCGAAAAACGGGCCATCCGGCGTTTGTCCGATTGGCCCGTCATTTTTTATACATTTACTTGTTTTCAGATGTCAAACCTGCCGGCAGATACCGGCTCAGGCACCGGATCCGGCCTTGAGCCGGGCAGCGACGGCCAGCGTCCTTCTCACCTGATGGCCCACCGCGTCACGCACATCCTCGACCGGTTTGCCATCCTCGCCCTGGCTGGCTGACGTGCCATAGGGATTGCCGCCGGCCTTGAAGATGGACTCGTCCGTATAGCCCGGGGCGACCACAATCGCGCCCCAATGATACATGCTGGTGTAAAGCGACAGGATCGTCGCTTCCTGCCCGCCGTGCGGGTTTTGCGCCGAAGACATGGCGCTCACGACCTTGTCCATCAGCTTGCCCTTCGCCCAGAGGCCGCCCTGGCGATCGATGAACTGCTTGGCCTGAGCCGCTATGTTGCCGAATCGGGTCGGCACACTGAAAACGATCGCGTCCGCCCAATCCAGGTCGGCCGAGCTCGCCTCGGGTACAGACGCAGTCGCATCAACATGCGCCCGCCAGGCCGGATTGCTATCGATCGCCTCCTTGGGCGCCGTCTCCGCGACCTTGAGCAGCCGTACGTCGGCGCCGGCCGCTTCTGCCGCTTCACGGGCCCATGTGGCGAGTTGGTAATTGATACCCGTCGCACTATAATAAATGATTGCCAGTTTTGTCTTTTCCATGATTCATGACTCCTTCTATATCCATTTTTCGGCCCAATCCTGGATCGGGTCGAGTGATGTGGCCAGTGATCGTCCTTTCGGGGTCAGACCGTATTCAATCCGCACCGGTATCTGTGCGAACACCTCACGACTGACAATCCCCGCCTGCTCGAGTTCGCGAAGACGCTCCGAGAGCATTTTCGCACTGATCCCCGGCACCGCCTGTGCCAGTTCGCCAAAACGGCAGTCACCCTGCATCAGGATGCGGATGATCAGTCCCGTCCAGCGTTTGCCGAGCATCGCGAAGGTTTTTTCAAACTTGGGGCAAATATGGCGTTCGTCAGCGTCCATCTTGATCCATCCTTCACGGGCTGCCATCAGGCGATTCACTGTTAATCTTCGTTGGTGTAAGCATAACATGGTTACTATTTGTAAGTAAATATACATATGTTACGGAAAATTGCTCATTTTCATGACGGATGGATTTTACAATTGTCGTCATTTGTCTTACGCTAGACTTGACCTTTTAAAGACGCAACCATTTCACCCGAGGAGGAAACATATGGCACGAGTCCTGTCCACTGAAGACCTGGTCCCGATCATCGCGAATCTCTGCATGGATGCCTGCTACACACTGAGCGACAACATCGTCGGCGCGCTTCAGGCCGCTTACGAAAAGGAAGAATCCCCTTACGGCAAGGACACGCTCAAGCTGCTGCTCGACAACGCGCGTCTGGCTGATCAGGAAAAAATGCCCGTCTGCCACGACACCGGCATGACGGTGGTGATGATGGAAATCGGCCAGGAAGTAACCTGGCAAGGCAAACCGCTTGAGGAAGCCGTCAACGACGGCGTGAGAAAGGGCTACATTGAGGGGTACCTGCGAAAATCCGTCTATCTCGATCCGCTCAACCGGGTCAATTCCAATGACAACACCCCCTGCGTCCTGCACACGGAGATCGTTGCGGGCGACAAAGTCAAGATCATCGTCCTGCCCAAAGGCGGCGGCAGCGAAAACATGAGCACCTTCAAGAACCTTGTCCCCGCGGATGGCGTCGAAGGCGTCCGGCAGTTCGTCATCGACTCGGTGCTGGCGGCCGGCGGCAAGGCCTGTCCGCCCGTGATCGTCGGCGTCGGTGTCGGCGGAACCATGGACCAGACGACCCTCGTCGCCAAAAAAGCACTCCTTCGCCCCGTCGGCAGCCGCAACCCCAACCCCTTCTATGCCAAGCTAGAAGAGGAACTGCTCGAGGAAATCAACAACTCCGGCATCGGCCCCCTCGGCATGGGCGGCCGCGTGACGGCCCTGGATGTCCATATCGAATTTTACCCCTGCCACATCACATCCCTGCCGGTGGCGGTCAACCTGCAATGCCATTCGGCCCGTCAGGCCTCCGCTGAAATCTGACGGACACTTTTTTACAAAGGAAGGTGCAATCAACATGGAAAATAAAGTCATCAAACTGACCACGCCCCTGACCAAAGCGGACATCGCCGCCCTCAACATCGGCGATGTAATCGAGCTGACCGGCGTCATCTACACCGCCCGGGACGCGGCCCACAAACGGATCCAGGAGAACGTCATCCACAACCGACCGCAGCCCGTCGATTTCAAAGACCAGATCATCTTCTACGTCGGCCCCACCCCGGCCAAACCCGGCAAGGTCATCGGCTCCGCCGCCCCCACCACCAGCACCCGCATGGATAAATTCGTCGAGACGATGCTCAAGCTCGGACTCATCGGCATGATCGGCAAAGGTGAGCGCGCCGACTACGTCACCGACCTCTGCCGCGAATACGGCGCCGTCTACTTCCTCAGCATCGGCGGCGCATCCGCCGTGATCGCCAGCCAGATCAAAGCCCTGGACGTGATCGCCTACGAAGACCTCGGCACCGAGTCGATCAAGCGCCTTTCCGTCGAAAACATGCGGCTCATCGTCGGCATCGACACCAAAGGCCGCGTCTTCCAGGACGAACAAGTCAAGAAATACAAGATCGAGAAAAAGTGAAATATTCCGATTTGGTACCGGGTACCAAAATCGGGTAGGACCCCGGCCATTAATTGGCCGGGGGACCTCCCACAGCACCGTACGTACCGTTCGGTATACGGCGCTTCCAAGGTTTACAGATTACTTTGCAGAATAGCATTCCATCAAACTAAGATATCCAGCGCGTTTAATTAGTTCATTGGGTATGGCGCGCTTCAGGATCGGGCTATTGGCGACACGCCAGTAGCCTTTTCTTGTGTTCGCCCACATCCATGCCCTTTCACGGTCGATTCCGGCTCGCATCAGGTTCACCCCTCGCGTTCGGATTCGCTTCCATCTTTTCCACGTGACCATCCGAATTCTCCGCCGAATCCAGTCATCCAGTCCTGAAAGCAGATTCTTTGCATCCGCCAGTTTGAAGTAGTTTATCCAGCCCCGCACAAGACTGTTCATTTTGGCTTTGCGTTCCTCGATTCCCATTCCATTGCTGCGTCCCGTCACTTCTCGGATTTTATCCTTGAGTTTCTTGACGCTTTTCGGGTGGATTCTCAGTCGGCCTTCTCCCCGGTAGATGTAGAAGCTGTAGCCCAGATATTTGACGAAATTGACGTGGGCAACTTTGGTTTTATCCCGATTCACTTTGAGGAATAGTTTCCCCTCAATGAATGGCAGAATCTTGTCCAGCGTGCGGGTGGCCGCCTTCTTGCTCTTGCAGAAGATCATCAGATCGTCCGCATAGCGCACGAAGCGGTGTCCGCGCCTTTCCAGTTCCCAGTCGCACTCGTTCAACATCACGTTCCCCAGCAGGGGACTTAATGGCCCTCCTTGTGGTACGCCGTCCGGGCTGTCCTCGAACATCCCGCCGACCATCACCCCTGCTTGCAGGAATTTGTGGATCAGCGAGATCACCCGTCCATCCCGTATCGTTTCCGACAGGATCTGGGTGAGTCGGCTCTGGTTGACCGTATCAAAATACTTTTCCAGATCCATATCGACCACATATTTGTAGCCCTCTGTGATGTTGGTCTGGCATTTCCTCAGCGCGTCATGCGCGCTTCGCCCCGGCCTGAATCCATAGCTGTTGTTCGAGAATTTCTGCTCGTAGATCGGTGTCAGGATCTGACAGATCGCCTGTTGGATCAGTCTATCCACGACGGTGGGTATCCCCAGTTTTCTGGTCTTTCCGTTCTCCTTGGGTATTTCTACCCGTCGAACGGGGCTCGGACGGTATTTGCCGTCCCGAAGGGCCTGCATGAGCTCGTTCTGGTGGTCTTTCAGGTAGGGCAGAAGTTCATCCACCTGCATTCCATCAATTCCGCCTGCACCCTTGTTCCTCTTGACCTGACGACATGCCAGATCCAGATTCTCAGGGGTTAGAATTTGCTCGAGCAGTCCTTCCGTCTGCTTCGCTCTGTTGGTGATGTCCGTTTCGGTTATCCTTCCTGACTCGCACACTTCTGCTTGCTCTTCCCGTTCCGCGGTATCCCTTGGCAGATAGTCCCACATCGTGAGTTGTCTGTGCTTATATTCATCATTTCCGGTAATCCTCATTGACCCTCACCTCCCTTGGTTCGGCCCTTCCCAGCCGTTCTAGATCCGTCTGGTACTATGGCCTCTGCTGACTTCTCACGGTAAATCTTGTTTCAACCGGGCTTCCTACGCCATGAACTTGTTCATGGTTGTTTCCACCCGTCCGTGAGACCTCCCACGGTAAGACCCTTCACCTTCGTTCCATATACCCGCAGCATTTACACTGGCATGTCCGTGTAGCTTTTGGACTTTGGCTTGATGAGCAGCCTCATCCCACGCTTTGTGCCTGATACTGTTCGTGTTCCTCGGGTCGGAACTTTGCCGCCGGCTTCCTTCAGATTCCACCTCGCGATGGACACCCTTGCCTTAGGCTAATGGTTGGTTGCTACATACCCCCATAACGGACTTTCACCGCCAAGTGAAGCGCCATGCGTGGCGCACTCAGAAGTGGAGAAATGGTACCCGGTACCATTTCTCCATTTTTTAAATCTAGCAGCCTTCCTCGTCAGGAGGAGATAGAGGAAATCCGCAACCGCTGTCTCGAAAAAATGCAACCGTGTCCTTGTCAAAACTTGCGCATCTTTTCGCAAGAATCCATTCGTACTATAATGAAATAGTAGTCAGCGTAAGCGTTATCTTATGCATTTTTTCTCTTGCCGCAGGCTTTACACGTTACAGTATATCCATTTGCTTAGACCGTTCAATTGGGCGATGATTAATCGCTTCCGGCTTGAGACACTTCCGATTGGAAACCGGGTTCGATTTCGGAAGTTCGAGGAAGGAATGGATATCATGATGAAACATGACGACCATCTCCGGAAACACGTCCTGATCCCTCTTCTGATTTTCTCGGTGATTTGCCTGCTGTTCCTGCCGGCCGGATGTTCGAAAGATTCCGGCACCTCAGGCAATTCCCAGACTGGCACGATCCCTCAGACAAGCGCTCCGACAAACTCGGCTTCCCAATCAAGCACCCCGTCAGGCCCGACAGCATCTACGTCAGGCACCACTCCAGGACAGGCTACATCTCAAGAAGCGATCATCCAGCAGTTTATTGCGGATGAAAACCCGGATGAGGATGTGAAAAACATCCTCCTGTCCGGGCTCAAAGAACCTGCACCGGCCGGCACCATCGAAAAAATCAGGGGGGCCTTCAGTCAGGGCACCATCACCGAGGAAGAATCCGTCCTGCTGGTCATGCAGGCCGCTTACGAGCCGGAGAAGCTGCCGGAACAGTACACAAGTGACGATGCGGCCGAAACCGGATGGGACATCACCGCGGAAGCACAATGGATCCAGAACAACTGGGAGCAGTTCAGCGCGGAGCAGCAAGAGACGTTTCGGCCATATCATGTCTCGCCGGATGATCCTAACAGCATCTTTCAACAATTGAATGCGAGCGGCAATCGGACCTTTCTCGACTGGATCCTTCCGGTGGAGCCGGTTTTCGCAAACACTGACCCAAACCGGTGGGGAACAGAACTGGTCAGCACCGCCAATTACAAGGGCATTGTGCGCGTCCATTATTATGATCCGAGAGCATCCGATGCCGTCAACGACCAGATGCAGGCGAAAGCCATGCTGGTCGTCGAGGCGATCATGAAAGCCTGGCCCATGTTCAAAGACCTTTTGAAATTCGAACCCAACATATACACGGATGTTTTCCTCGTAAAATTCGCGAATCCGAAGTTATACGGCTTGACAAAATGGCTCAGCCAGCACAACCGGGTCGAGATCCAGATCAACAAGAACCTCAGCGGCAAACTGCTGCAGGGGACAACGGTCCATGAACTTTTTCACTGCTTCCAATTCCACATGTCTCCGGTTTACCGGGATGCGACGACCGACATCAGCTGGCTGATGGATGTGACCGCAACCTGGTCCGAGCATTTTGTCTATCCTGATTACAATACTGAGCATGAATACCTGGAGAAATATTTCGGCAAACTCCACCAGGAGATGGTGCAGTACAATGGCACAACCGAATACGAGCGGTACATGTTCCCCTTTTTCATGACCCAATATCTGGGCGATGCCGGTTTTGTCTACAGGATCCTCAGGGACGTCAAGGATGGCGCTGATGTCCGGATGGGCATCATGGAAAGTTTCTCGACCTACCATGACGCCTTCGCGCAATATGCGTTGCACAACTGGAACCAGGAGCCCTGGATGGCGTATCAGGATGTTCCCGCGTTTCCTCCTGACGTTCCCAATGGCGATGCTGTGTCTATCCTGGCCGAAACCAAGGGCGAGGCCAAGGAATACACCATCCCCCTGCAAAAAGGGGGTATCAAGTATCAATGTCACGCCTTCACACAGGACATCGGGAAAATCCAGAAGGTCAAATTCTCTTTCCGGTCGATCAATTCGGACAATCAGATGAGACGCCAGGCCCTGATCAAGATCGGCGATGTCTGGCATCTTGAGCAATGGGACAACCTGACCGAACGGGAGTTCTGCCGCAAGAACGCCGACGAGAATGTCAAAATGGTCATCCTCGTCTTTTCCAATGCCAACCTGACCACGACGGATTCCTCCTATTACAAACTGGACACGACCATGGCCTGCGAAGTCCGGGTCGGCGGTTACACCCGGATCACCCAGACTTTTGATGGCGGCAGCGTCCTGAGCCTCAAGGCGAACTACGAGTCCTAAGACACGATTGCCTACCTCGAAGAAGAGGAAAGTTCCGATTGGCTATATGTCCTGACCGAACGAAACGTGACGTTCAATTATTCACAATTCGGGCAATGGGACTTTGCAGGCATCCCCGTTAACGGCAGTGTCACCGGGTCCGGCGTTCTGCGCGAGACTTACCCACTGGACGAAGACGCGCCATTCAAGATCCGAATCAAAGAGGACGGCGGTATCTCTTTCCTGGTCGCTCCGGACACGATCGACCAGGAATGGGTGACGATGACTACTACGATGACTAGCTCCGGCGGCACCACGAGCCACTCGGAAAAAAGCGGGGCAATCCTGCAGGACTTGTACGGCCTGGTCATTGAACTGGACAAGAGCGAAATATTCTCTGACAAAATCATGGGCAAACGCGAATTCGACTCCTGGTCTCCCTTCGGTCCTGCCCGGACGATCGTTGAATTTGAATACACATTGCCGTGAGATAGAAAGCGGGGCGGTTTGGTGCCTATTTGGTGCCAGGCACCAAATAGGCGCTTTTCATACCGGGCAGCCTTCCTGGCCGGCCGGGCAGTCTGTCCATACAGCAGAAGGCTTCTCCACCATGGCTGGCTCGCCGGCCAGCATCAATTGCTTGTTTGCGGCCAGCGAGAAGGCCAGCAGGATCATCATCAGGCCGGAGCCGATCAGGAGCCACTCGATCTGGATGATGTCAGCCAAAGGCCCATAAACAAACATGGACAATGGCATGATGCCGCTTGAAATCATGCCCATGATGCCGAAGACCCGGCCCAGGTAGGCAGCTTCGACCTTTTCCTGCAAGAGCACCGTTGCCGGCGTGTTGTAAAGCGGCAGGGTCAGACCCACGACAGCCATGATGGTCAGGTAGATCCAGAAGTTCGGGACGACGCCCAGAAGGAATGTGGTGACCCCGATGATCAGCAACGCGAACGCCATCATGCGGACACGGTTCTTGAAACCACCCCACGCCGCGATCAGGAGGCCACCGCCCAGCATGCCGACAGAAAAGGAGACCTCGATCGAGGTCAGACGCCAGATTTCATCCCCGAAACTGCGCGTGACCTGTAACGGTGTCAGCATGGCGACCGGTGTGACGAGCAGGAACAGGATGGCGATAAAGCCAAAGAAACGGCCAAGATAGTCATGTGAGCGAATATAGTGCAGGCCGGCAGCCAGTTCCTGCCAGTACTGCTTGTTCGAAGCAGGTCTTTCATTCAAAACCAACTCGGATCTTTCCGAAACTGACGATCCGATCTCCCCGACCGAGGTGTGCTTCGCGGGGGCTGTCACTTTCAAGCCCGACAGTACAAGAATCGCGGCCAGTGCGGTCGCCACATCGATCATCAGGATCCGCTCGAACGAGGTCACGCTCATCAAGGCGCCGCTGACCACGGGTGACACCAGCATGATCGCCGAATTCAAGCTGGAAAACAAACCATTGGCCTTCATCAGCCTGTCCTCAGGAACGATCTGCGGCAGGAACGCATTGACGGCCGGCGACTGGACTGCCGTGCCCAGCGCGCGGATAAACGGAATGATGAACAGCAGCCACAAATCCCGATAGCCGGCCATGAACAGCGCGGCCAGCATCAGGGTCGCCAGGGCGATGCCGCCATCCGACAGCATGATCAGGCGCTTGCGGTCGTATCGGTCAGCCCACACCCCGGCAAATGGAGACAGGAAAAAGGTCGGCAGGAAGCCGAAGATCATGTACAGTGTCATCATGAAACCGGATTGGGTGTCCAGCGTGATCCGCCAGAAAATGGCATATGAAACCAATGACGAGCCGAAGAGCGATAACGCCTGGCTGGTCATGAACAGGGCAGTCTGCTTTTTCCAACGATCTAGAGGATTTCTCATACGTCGAACCTCAATCTGCATAGAAATTGCCAATCAAATTGCACCTTGCAACATACAAGCGCAACAAATGACAAACTCATCTTAGCACGGGCCAACGCAGAGTCTGATACCGGACGTTACGGTTTGGGCATGAAATCCACTAGACTGGTTTCACAAAAGCGTGCGCTTGATTGTCAAATATCAAGCAGCATCATCGTGTCCCACGCATGTCATGTAAAAGCGCTATCGCAAGCACGAATTGCACCCTTCAGCGGGTCAGGTCCCGGCACATTCGCCATCCCGGCCCAGCAGTATGCCCAGGCCGTGCGGCAGGACCGGCAGCACGACATCCAGGCATTCTCCGGCAGCTTTCGGGCTGCCCGGCAGGTTGATGATCAGTGTCCGGCCCCGGATGCCGGCGACTGCGCGAGACAGCATCGCCCGATCGGTGATCCGAAGGCTTTGGGCACGCATCGACTCGGGAATGCCGGGAACCGGTCTTTCCACCACATCCATCGTGGCTTCCGGGGTCACATCGCGCGGCGAAAAGCCGGTGCCGCCCGTTGTCAGGACGAGGTCGGCCAGCCCGCCATCGCAGAGGTCACGCAATGCCTGGGCGATCTGTTCGCGTTCGTCCGGGAGGATGGCGGTATGAACGACCGTACCGACCGCCTGGACTTTCTGAGAGACCAATGGGCCGCCGGTATCGGGCCGCAGTCCGGCTGATCCCTTGTCACTGATCGTCAAGATGGCTATCCGGACCATATCCTGGCTCCCTTCCTGAATGGTGCTGTCCTTATGAAAAAATATTGCCACATCCGGCCAGGGGGTGCAACCGGAAAACACATTCCTGTGCCATAATGAGACATAAGACCATCTTCGAGTCTTGTCAGCTAAATCCATGCCTTTGGCCTGTGACACGCGGCAAGACCGGGGTGCAGGTGGAAACGCCGGTGCCTTCCATTGTGAAAAGGAGAAGGATCATGAAGCTCGCTTTGCTTAAAGCCCTGTCTATTTTCTGTTGCCTGTTTTTCCTGTCATCCTGTCAGACAAACACCCCAACGACAACAGCACCCAAGTCAGCCGTCCGGCTCTCCACCACCACCAGTGTCAACGATTCAGGCTTGCTGCCCGAACTGGAGAAAATGTTCGAGCAAAAGACCGGATATCCGCTCGACATTGTCGCGAACGGCACCGGAGCTGCCATCAAGCTCGGGGAATCGGGCGACGCCGACGTGCTGCTCGTCCACGCCAAGGCTTCCGAGGAGGCTTTTGTCGCGTCCGGCTTCGGTGTCAAGCGCATCCCGTTCATGCACAATTTCTTTGTCATCGCCGGGCCGGAGAACGATCCGGCCGGGATCCGGACAGCCGGAACAGCCGCGGAAGCCTTCAAACTCATCGCGCAGGCGAAGGCGACTTTTGTTTCCCGTGGAGACGACTCCGGCACCCACAAGGCCGAACTGGCAATCTGGAACAAAGCCAGTCTCAAGCCGGAGGGCAGCTGGTACAACTCGGCCGGCAAGGGCATGGGGCCTTGCCTCCAGATGGCGGGCGAACTGTCTGCCTACATCTTGACCGACAAGGCAACCTTCCTGTCGACACGCACGCAGACAAAGCTCACCATCCTGCTGGGCGCGTCGGAGGACATGAAAAACACCTATTCCCTGATCGCAGTCAACCCGGAAAAGCACGCGACAGTCAATCGAGATGGCGCCCAGGCTTTCATCGACTTCCTGTTGAGCGACGAGGCCAAGGACTTCATCTCCGCTTACGGGAAAGAGGCTTACGGCGAGGCGCTGTTCACCTATGACGGCGCAACTTCCTGAGGCTGACCGGCCATGGGACAGATCCTCGCCCTGACTTTGCTGATGACGCTGCTCAGCACCGGAATCGCCGCCTTGCTGGGTATCCCGGCGGGCGTCGTGCTGGGCAGCGTCCGTTTTCCCGGCAAGCGCCTGTTGCGCCGGGTCATCCAGACCTTCATGAGCCTGCCGCCTGTCGTGGCCGGTCTGCTGGTCTTCCTCCTGTTGTCCCGCAGCGGACCGCTGGGCAGTTTCAACCTGCTGTTCAGCCTGCCGGCCATGGTGATCGCCCAGGTCATCCTGATCTTCCCGATCGTCACCAGCCTGACCCTGTCGGCCGTGGAGGCCAGGCGTCCCCAGATGGCCGAGACCATGGACGGTCTGGGCCTGGACCGATGGACAAAATTTGCCCTGTTGCTCTGGGAATGCCGGCTGCAGCTCGTCATCGTCATCCTGTCCGGCTTCGGCCGGGCCATTTCCGAGGTGGGTGCCGTCATGATGGTCGGGGGCAACATTGCCGACAAGACGCGGGTCATGACCACGGCCATCATGCTGGAGACCAGCAAGGGCAATTTTTCCGGGGCCATCCAGCTCGGGCTGATCCTGCTGGTCCTGTCGTTCGGGGTCAACGGGTTCGCCGTCCGACTGCAGGAGGGCCGCCATGATTGATATCCGCGATTTGAAAATCACCTACGGGACCCGGTTCGAGCTGGACATTCCTCACCTCGTGCTGAAACCCGGTGTCCTGTACGGACTGGTCGGGGCGAACGGGGCTGGCAAAACCACCCTGCTCCAAGCCCTCGCGGTCCGGCTGAAGCCATCGGACGACCCGTCAGCCCTGGGTTTTTTACCGCAAAAGCCTTTTGCCTTCTCGGTCAGTGTCCGCCACAACATCGAACTGGGCATTCCAAGATCGGCCCGACTGACCAAAGAGGAACGGTTCAGGCAAGTCAACCATCAGCTGACGGCTCTCGGGATCGAGTCGCTGGCGGCGCAGCGGGCCGATCGGCTTTCAGGCGGCGAAGTCCAGAAAATGGCGCTGGCCCGCCTGCTCGTGATGCCGCGACGCATCCTGCTGCTGGATGAGCCCACCACCTCGATGGACCGGCAGAGTCTGCAGTCCGCCAGTCAGGCGATCCGGCAGTACCAGACCAAACACGCGTCACTGATGGTGCTGGTTTCGCATCAGATACCCCTGCTACGTCAATTGACCGATGAACTGGTCTTTCTGGACCGCGGACGGCTGGTTGAGCAAGGCCCGACCCGCGAGTTGCTGGATCAGTCGGAGCAGTCAACGCTCCAGCGTTTGTTCCGTGACCCGATGACCGGTGAACCGCCTGATCTTGATGCCTTGGAAGGAGACAACACCCCATGCTGCATGTCCTGACCATCGATGAAGCCCTGTCCCGGCTGCTCCGTCATGTCCGGCCGATCGTGAGACAGGAAATCCTGCCGATCGACCAGTGTGTGGGCCGGGTCCTGGCTTTGGCAATCAAATCCACCGTCGATGTGCCGGGATTTGTCCGTTCTTCCGTAGACGGACTGGCCGTCCGCGCGTCGGACACATTCGGCGCTTCCGACAGTCTGCCGGCCATGCTCAGCCATGTCGGCACCGTCCAGATGGGCCAAATACCCGCTTTTGCCATCGGACCGGGCGAGTGCGCATCGGTCCCGACCGGCGGTGCGATCCCCGAGGGCGCGGACGCCATGGTCATGATCGAGCACGTCGAGCAACCGGGCGGCACCCTGTGTCTGGTCAATCGTGCCGCTGCTCCCGGCGACCATCTGGTGCGCCGAGGGGACGACCTTCAGACCGGACAGACTATTTTGCCAGCCGGTCATCGGGTCCGTACGGGCGACATCGGCACATTTGCCGCGCTTGCACTGGACCGGATCCCGGTCATCGCCAAGCCACGGGTCGCCATTCTGTCGACAGGTGATGAACTGGTGCCGGTCGGTCAAACGCTGCTACCCGGCCAGGTCCATGACATCAACAGCCCCGCCCTAGCGGCGCTGGTCCGTCAGGCCGGGGGCGAAGCGAATCTTCGCGGCATCATCCCCGATCAGCTGGACCGATTGGACCTGGCGTTGAAGAAGGCTGTTTCCGACTGTGATCTCGTGCTGGTGTCCGGCGGCAGTTCCGTCGGTGAAAAGGATCACCTGCAGGCAGCCATAGCGGCCCAGGGACAGCCGGGGATCCTATTTCACGGCCTCGCAGTCAAGCCGGGCAAGCCGACGCTGGCCGGGGTCGCGGATGGACGGATCCTCCTGGGCCTGCCCGGGCACCCGCTGGCCGCCTGGTTCATGGCCTACCTGCTGGCAAGGCCCCTAATCCTGGCCTTGCAAGGCGCACCACCCGCCGGTCCCGATATCGTCATTGCCAGAACCACCAGCCGCATCCCGTCAAACACCGGCCGGGAGTCGATCCTGCCGGTCCGGCTGGCCGGGCAGCCCGATGAACCCGGCTCCTACAGCGCCGAGCCGATATTCACCAAATCAGGCCTGATCACGGTCTTGAGCAAATGCGACGGATTCATCCGGATCGAACGGGATCGTGAAGGGCTCGAAGCGGGCACCCTCGTGGCCGTTCACCTGCTCCGCTGATCAGGTACCACCAGACCGGGAGGTTCGATTCATGTCTCAGGAATACCTGACCAACACCCCGCTTGACGAGGCGGTCACCCGCTATCTGCAGCGACTGGAAGCCGTCGGCTGCCGGCCGGGCCTCAAGACGATCCCGGTCGCGAACGCCCGTGGCCGCCGTCTGGCAGAAGCGGTATATGCCACGCGAAGCGTGCCGCACTACCTGGCCTGCGCGATGGACGGTATCGCTGTGCGGGCGGCTCAGACCTACGGCGCGAGTGAAACCACACCCGTTGACCTGGAAAAGTCGGACCTGGTGGCGGTGGACACTGGCGACTGCCTGCCGGAGGACCGGGACGCGGTCATCATGATCGAGGAGGTCATCGATCTGGGGAACCGGATCCGCCTGATCGCGCCGGCGGTCCCCTGGCAGCATGTCCGGCAAATCGGCGAGGACTTCTGCGCAGGCGACATGCTGGCCTGCAGCGGCACGATGCTGACCCCTGCCCTCCTTGGTGCGCTGGTGGCCGGCGGCCTTGGCGAAGTCAAGGTTTTCAAGGCCCCGCTGGTCACCCTGATCCCGACCGGAGACGAAATCGTGCCACCCGCTTCGACCCTGCTCCCCGGCGAGATCCCGGAATTCAACACGACTGTGTACGGCTCTTTCCTGGAGAATGATGGCGCCCGGATCCGGGTGACGCCGATCGTCCCGGACGATCCAGAGCAGATCCAGACATCGTTGCGGGAAGCGGTCACCACCTCGGACATCGTCCTGCTGCTGGCCGGCAGTTCGGCCGGGCGAGACGACCTGTCCGCCCGCATGATCGGCACGGTGGGCGAAGTCGTCCTGCATGGCCTGGCTATCCGTCCCGGCAAACCGGCCGTTCTGGGCATCGCGGATGGCAAGCCGGTCATCGGGCTGCCCGGATACCCGGTTTCCGGACTGATCGTTCTGGAGGAAGTCGTCCGGCCGCTCCTGAAGCGGCTCTTCCGGCTGGACATCCCCGAACGCCCGGTCGTTGAGGCCCTTCTGACCCGACGACTGGTCTCCTCGCTCAAATACCGGGAGTACATCCGGGTCCGCCTGACGGAAATCCAAGGTCGGCTGCACGCCGCACCGCTCGACCGGGGAGCCGGGCTCCTGACCAGCTATGCCCGGGCAGACGGCCTGCTGGTCATCCCACGGGACCGGGAAGGCTTTGAAGCAGGCGATCCGGTCACCGTCCGCCTGCTGCGGCCACTGTCGCCGGCCGGTCAAACGCTGAGTGTCATCGGCAGCCACGATCCGCTGCTGGATGAGATCGCCGACCTGCTCGCCCGTGAGGTGTCGAGCACGGTCTCGCTGTCCTCTGTCCACGTTGGCAGCATGGGCGGCATCCTGGCGATCCGTCGCCGGGAGGCGCAGATCGCCGGCATCCATCTGCTGGATGAAGCAACCGGCACCTACAACCGGGCCATTGTCCGGCAGATGTTTCCCGAGGGCGGGGTGCGCCTGGTCGAAGGGGTACGCCGCCAGCAGGGGCTGCTGGTCCAGTCCGGCAATCCCCTTTCCATCAATGGTGTTGACGACATCGCCCGGCGGCATCTGCGCTATGTCAACCGGCAGAAGGGTGCCGGCACCCGTTTGCTGCTCGACCACCTGCTGCGCCAGTCCGGGTTTTCGCCGGACGACCTCCATGGTTACTCCCGCGAGGAATATACGCACACCGGCGTGGCGGCGCAGATCGCGGCCGGCTCGGCAGATGCCGGACTGGGCATCCTGTCTGCTGCACGGATCGCCAGTCTCGACTTTCTGCCGGTCGCCCAGGAATGCTATGACTTCCTGGTCGACGAAACCGCCTGGGACACCCCGGCTGTGCGCCGCTTCCTGGCAGTCATCCGATCGGTTGCTTTCCGCGAGCGACTGGATCGAATGGGCGGCTACCATCTGGTCCAGCCCGGACGGATCCTATGGCCGGAAAACCAGGAATCAGGTCTGACGGGGTCGGAAATGGAAGGGCGCGCGTTCCATGAATGACCAGTACGGGCGCCGCATCACCTATCTGCGGCTGTCGATCACGCCGAAGTGCAACCTGAACTGCGTATATTGCCGACCGGGCAGTTGTCCGCCCGGCCAGGGAGCCTTGAACTGGCCGGACCTATTGACACCGGCTGAATTTTTCCGAATCGTCCGGGTGGCGGCCGATCTGGGGATCACCAAGGTCCGCCTGACCGGAGGCGAACCCCTGATGCGGCCCGATCTTCCGGAGATCATCCGCCTGATCCGGCAAATTCCCCAGATCGAGGACCTCTCGATGAGCACAAATGGACAAGGCTTGGCGGAACGGGTAGCCGAACTGAAACAGGCCGGCCTTCACCGCGTCAATCTGTCGCTCGATTCGCTCCGATCGGACCGTTTCCGGCAGATGACCGGTGGCGGGGTGCTTTCCGAGGTTCTGGCAGCCATCGATGCCTGCCTGACCGTCGGGCTGATGCCGGTCAAAGTGAACACCGTCCTGGTCCGCGGCATCAATGACGATGAAATCGCCGACCTGATCGCGCTGACCCGGGATCGCCCGATCGCGGTCCGTTTCATCGAGCTCATGCCGATGAACCCGATCGGACAGGAATCCGGACGCCTGGTCACCGGAGCCGAGATCCTGGCAGCCTTCCCCGAGATGCTGCGGCTCCCGGTCGCCGATCCGGGCGCGCCTTCCGAGGACTACCGCCTGCCAGGGCACCAGGGCACGGTCGGGCTGATCCGGCCGATCTCCCACCGTTTCTGCACCAACTGCAACCGGATCCGCATTTTATCAGACGGCATGCTCAAGCCCTGCCTGGGCGACCGGGGCGAAGTCTCCCTGCGAGAAGCGCTCGCTTTCGCTGACGACACCCCCTTGCGCCAGATCATGGCACACGCCCTTTTCCACAAGCCGGAAGGGCACGGTTTCAGCCACGAATTCACCCCTTCACGTGGCATGGACCGGACGGGCGGCTGACCGTCGTGCCGGGGGCCTGCGTTTGTTTGAATGGTAGTCGATTCAGGCTTGATGAACAATCATGAAAGGAGAAAAAGCGTGATGCATGAAGATCAGCCTTTCACCCATCTGGACGAAAAGGGGCAGGCCCGCATGGTCGATGTCGGAGGAAAGCCGCTCACGGCCCGTCAGGCAACCGCCCAGTCCATCATCCGCATGCAGCCGTCGACCCTGAGCCGCATCCTTAATCAGTCGATCGCCAAGGGCGACGTGCTGGCCACCGCCCGGATCGCCGGCATCATGGCCGTAAAACGAACCGCCGACCTGATCCCGCTCTGCCATCCCCTGCCGATCGACGCGGTCGAACTCTCGATCACCCCCTGGTCACCCGATCGCCTGAAGATCATCGCGACCGTCCGGACCGTCTGGCGAACCGGTGTGGAGATGGAAGCCCTGACTGCCGCCTCGGTCGCGGCCCTGACCGTCTATGACATGTGCAAGGCGTTTGACCGCGGCATGTCCATCGAGCAGACCCTGCTGCTTGAAAAATCCGGCGGCCGATCCGGTTCTTATCAGCGGGAAACACCCAACCAGAATCAAGGAGAAAAACCATGGCTCAAGTGATCGCCATCAATCGAAGTGAAAAAAAGGGCGTCATCAAGCACCCCATCCCGGAAGGCCTTTTCCTGGCCGATCATGGCCTCGAGGGTGACGCGCACGCCGGCAACTGGCACCGTCAGGTCTCGCTTCTGGGGATCGAAAGCATCCGGAAAATGGAAGAAATCGGGATCAAAGGCCTCTGTTCCGGGAAATTTGCCGAGAACATCACCACCGAGGGGATCGTCCTTTATGAGTTGCCGGTCGGAACCCGGTTCCGGGTTGGTCCCTGCCTGATGGAGGTGACCCAGATCGGCAAAGAATGCCATCGGCACTGCGCCATCTATCACCAGATCGGCCAGTGCGTCATGCCGACCGAAGGGATCTTCGCCCGTGTGCTCGAGGGCGGACCGGTGCGGCTGGGCGACGCGCTGGTGGTTCTCGACGAATGATCGCCCGGGTCAACCGGCCTCCGAGATCGGGATGAGGGCGACCTCATCCGTATTTGAAAGCGGTGTGGCCAGCCCCTGCAGCAAATGCAGATGCCGCCCGTTCACCAGGATGAAAATATCGGGACTGACTTCCCCGTCCGAGGCCAGCAGATGACCCCGGAGCGGCTCCTGATGCCGCTCGGCCAGCCAGGCCAGCAGCGCCGGCACGGATGCCGGCCCATCGACGGGTTCCTCGGCGACGCCGGCATCATCACGCAGATAGGCAAAATAACGAACCTTCATGTCCCCTCCCGTTGAAAGAGATGCCCGCAGGCTGGACAATCGGGATCGCGTTCGACGCGCAGGCGGCTGGTTTCGAGTGTGCGGCCGGCATAAAACAGTATTTCTCCGGCCAGCGGATCCGGTAGGCCCAGCAGGTACCCGATCGCCATGGTCGCCTCAAAGGAGCCGACCACCGTCGTGGCCACCCCCAGGATGCCGGTTTCATGCCTGCCGGGCAAACTTGGCTCCTCCGGCTTTTCCGGCGTCATTCCGGAAAACCCGAACAGGCAATCATAGCAGGGCATCCGGCCGGGCACGATCAGGGTCGCGTAACCGTTAAAACTTTCCACGCCTGCGTCGATCCAGGGCTTTCGCAACCGGCAGCAGACCTCATTGATCAGTCGCCGGGCTTTTCGGCTGTCGACGGCGCCGACAATCAAGTCATACCGGGGAAACAGAACCTGCGCCAGCGGTTTATCGAGAATGGCATCATATGATTCAATAGCCAGGTCCGGATGAAATTTTGCGATTCGCTCGCGCGCGACAGACGCCTTCGGCTGGCCGAAGTCATCCGGCGTGTAAAGGTATTGACGATTCAGGTTGCTCTCTGAGATACGATCTCCATCGACAATCCCGATCCGGCCGACACCGGCTCCGGCCAGTCCCGTCAGAACCGGCGACCCAAGGCCACCGGCTCCGATGACCAGGACACGACTGGCTTTCAGACGCGCCTGGCCATCCGGACCGATTTCGCGCAGGGTCAGCTGACGATCGTAAAAACCAGTCTCCATGCGTTACCGGACAGCGTCGAGAGGATCGGGCTCCTTGAGCAGCTCCTCCGTCTTGGCGACATATTTGCGGATCATCCGATTGGCGGTCGCCTCATCGAGAACGCCGCGCATGCAGGGTGTCTCAAAGAAGCGGCGTGGCAGTTTGACAGCCTTCTGACGGAAGCCATACCGTTCCTTGATGCGCAGTTTGGTCCGGTAAATGCGCTTGGCCATGTCAGTCAGGTCCTGATCGGTCAGTTTCCAGCCGATACTATTCAAGGCATCGAGGATGGTCTGACGGTCATAGACCTTGCGGGCAAAGAGGCACATGACAAGGGAGTTGGTCATGCAACGCTCGATTTCCTCGTTGAAAATCCGGTCGATCACCGCATCTTCATCAAACTCCTTCATGCTCTGGTCGACGGAATAACCGCCGTTGCAGAGGTGGGAATGACGGGCTCCGACAGCCGCGCCGACCAGGGCGCCATAGCCGGTGTGATAGCCCGGCATCTCGTTGCCCGCGATCTGCATGGCAAACTCCGACCCACCGTAAATGGAACTGGCGTGCTGCGACCCCTTGCCCAGGTCTTGATAAAACCGGTTGCGAGCGGTCGCCAGGAAATTGACTGCCTGGATATAAGCCTCGGTGTCCCCGAACGCCAGTTTCACCAGCGTCTGCTCTTCCGTGATCAGCCCGGTCGCCAGTGCTTCAGTCGCCCAACCGAGCGCGACGCCTGTGCTCATGGCGTCGAGTCCGGCTTCCTCGACCACATCGATGATCGCGATGATCTCGTCACTGGTCTTGATGCCCAGGAAACTGCCCAGCGCGAAGATGAGTTCATAATCATAAGGGACGCTGATCGCCTCATATTCATGGCCTTTGTCGAACTCGCGCCGGTACATCCCGATGTGGATGCAGCCGACCGGACAGCCGGTGCAGGCGACCTTGCGGACCAGGTTCCTTTTGGCAAAGGCTTCGCCGGAAATGGCATCGCCGTGCTCGAAGGTGCCGCTCTGCAGGTTCATGGTCGGCAGGGCTCCGGCCGCATTGAGCGAGGCGATGTTGATCGGCGTCCCCGCATCATGGTATTTCGCCATCATGTCTGTGCTGGTGCATTTTTTGTAGATCTGCTGGTAGACCTTGAAATATTTCTGAGTTTCCTTGATCGGAATCGAACGGTCGCCGATCACGGTGATCGCCTTGAGATTCTTGCTGCCCAGGACGGCCCCCAGCCCGAGACGGCCGAAATGGCGGTAAGAATCGACACAGACGCTGGCAAAGGCGACTTTGTTCTCCCCACCCGGCCCGATGCGGATGATGCTTCGCTTGCCGCCGGCCGAAAAGCGCTCCCGGATCGCGAGCCCTGTCGCTTCGCTGCCCAGACCCCACATGGCGCGTGCGTCCTTGAGCACCACGTTGTCGCTCGAAACATACAAATAGACCGGCTTGGGCGCTTTCCCATACAAAACGATCGCATCGAAACCAGCCATCAGCATCGTCATGGCCAGACGGCCACCCGCGTGGGACTCACCCAGTTCATTGGTCAGCGGTGAACGGAACATGGCCACCGTCTTGGTCAGGACCGGGAAAACCCAGGTGCCGGCGCCAATGGCGAAGATGACCGGCTGATCCGGATGGAATGCGTCTTTTTCCGGCAGCATGGTCTCGTCGAGCAGTTTGCTGGCCAGGCCGACCCCGCCGAGGTAAGCCCGAAGGTCCTCGCGCTGTGTGATCCTGATCTTGCCGGTTGCGAGATCGATGTAGAGCACGCGTATGAAATTTTCGTTGATCATGTTGCCTCAACCTCCTCCATAACCAGGCACTGGTGCGGGCAAAACCGGGCGCAGGAGCCGCAATGTCGGCAAATGATCGGCTTGTGCGTCTCCTCATCAAAGAAGACGGCCTGCATGATGCAGGCTTCCACACACTTGCGGCAGCCAATGCATTTCTCGGATTCCAGCAGCACACCGCCGCCTTCCCGCTTGACCAGCGCGCCGCTCGGGCAGGCCTCCATGCAGGCCGGGTCCTTGCAGGCTATGCAGACAATGGCGATGAACCGGCTGGTGATACCGCCCGTCGTCTTGACTTTGATCGCGCTTTTTGTCAGGGAGTGGTTTTTTCGGTTGACAATGGAGCAAATATTCATGCATGTGAAACAACCGATGCATTTGTTCATTTCGGCAGCACGCAAAACTTTTGCCATGGGAATGTTCTCACCTCCGCAAACGTTTATTCGATTTTCATTATTGAGCCGGCAGGTGGATTGACAAGGCGTGTATCGGTATGGTGTTGAAACTGGTGATTGGTGCCAGGCACCCGATCGCCGGGAATCAAGAACGTCACCGTTTGATGGATGATCTTATTACAATCATAGCACAGCTGTTGATATATTGATGCTTTCCAGACAAATATCCGATCCAACGCGTTTAGATAAATCAACTTTTCGCAATGTTCCTTCCGTACTTATGATGAAATGGCAAGGCGAGTCCGCATGATCCTTATGTGGTCATTTTTTGTCGTCAATTTCAATCCGGGTATGTTTATGAACCGTCTTTCACCATTTTTGCTGCAGGATTTGGTACCCGGTACCAGATCGGAAGGCAGATCATTTGCTCAAGGTCGCACCGGCGCCCCTGTAGATGATCCAAATGCGGAAAATTCTCGAGTCTGCCTTGGTCAGATTGGTTTGATTCACGGAAAACGGATTGGCGACCGGTGACGTGATGCCGCCGACCATATGGCCGATCAATGCAGGCTCGGTCGCAAGGGGGTCCATCAGGAAAACACCGGTTTCGTTGCGAGAGAGCGTCGTGTTGGGTATGAATTCGGCACTGGTACCGGCAAAGTCCGGCATGCTGACCGGCAGGACATGTTCTGAAAATGTACCATCTGCCGACCGGGTCACACGGCTGATCGTCGTCACGAACGGGACTTGATCGTCCTTTACGAGGACCCCGCCTTCATAGTGGAACTGGGCCAGTCCGCCAAAGAACAGCATGTGCAGGGTACGTTGCGACGGCTCGTACATGGCCAGTTTCGGGCTGTGATAATGGCTCAGGTACTGCTCGAAACCGTCGACCGGGTAGTAGGCGTCCTGGTCGATTTCAACCACGGAAAGAAACGGTATGTCGGCCTGGGGCTGGAAAACACCGGTTGAAATCAGGTAACCCGGCCGGCCGTCGGCAAAAAGGTAAGGTACCAGATTGTAATCCCGTCGCCTCAGTTGGTCCTTGTCGACGAGCGAAGAGTAATTCAGGATCACCGGCGAAGCACCCGTCATGTCGATCTGGAAACGCTGGATGGCATTGGTGTAAACCTGATTGTTTTGCGGTGTTGCATGCGGCGTATAACGCCCATCGAACCGATGCCCGCCCACCAGATAAAACGCGTTGCCCATTTTCCCAAGCTGCCCACCGGTGACCGCAAACCGTTCATCCTTGGCATGTCGGAACGAGCGCGAGTCGAGCCTGCCGCTCATCACGTCCTGGATCACGTCACTGACCTGAAGCGTGGTCAGCTTCGGGAATGTGATGTGCCCTCGGGCGGACTCGCTATATGCATAACCGCCGATAATGAAAAGTGTGTCCCCGGACTGGTGGAAATTCATGTTCGTGGACTGCAGATGTTCACGGATGTCAACCGGCAATGGGTCCAACGGTGCGGACCAGTATTCTTTCGTAACAGGATCCATGACAATCAGGTCCTGATTGTTGTAAGCGTTCGGGAACGCCGCCATGGGCTGACGGGCGTGCAGCCCATCCGTACGGCCGCCCACCAGCAGCCATTTGCCGTCATGCTGGGCATAGGCGAAAGAATGCAGCCCTTTGAATTCCGGGATCGAGATTTCCTCCAACCGAATATCATAAAAAAACTCGCTCGGGCTCGCACCATTGGCCGTCGTCTGGCTGGCCGTGGTGCGCCCAGATGATTGGGACGGGCCGGTTGTCGCGGTTTGGGTGGTCGAGGCAGACGGCGTGGAGGTCGGTGGGGCAGCTGAGGTCGAGCTGGTTTCATCCGTGCAGGATGCAAGCAAAGCCAGGCCAATCACCAACAACAAAATGATGGAAACGCTTCGCCAATGATTTTTCATGTCGTTCACGCCCTTTCATGCTTGCATGCCAGCCATGCGATGAAACAACGCGGCCGGGACACATGACCCGGTCATGAGCAATCCTACCCCACGGTCAAGCGTATGTATGCGCGATCATCGAAACTGTCCAGGTCGATTTTGATCCCCTTGGTGGACTTGAACAGGCTCATGCACAGCGGGTCCTGCTCCCGCAATCTTTGCAGGGCCGCTTCACTTTCCGCCAGAGTCGAGAGCAGAAACGGGTATCCGTCCGAAGCCAGGACGATCTCATCACCCTTGGAAACGTCGATGACCCGGGTATCAGACAGATCAATCCCGAACCCATCGAGGACGGCATAGCGGTATGGACCGGTTCTATTGGCAAACTGCGATTGCATCTTCAGGAAAGGCAGGATCATCTCGCGGCCCGTGTCTCTTGTCATCAATTCCGTGACCGTCTTCCCTGCCGCCAGCTCGGCTTGCAGATAGAAACTTCGCGCCTCGGCCAGCAGATCGTCGATTTTCTTTTCACCCTTGAAATGCATGCCATTGGCCAGACATTGGCAATCGCCAAATGACCAGATCTGGCTGTGGAATCGACTGAACAGGATCACGCTCGCAGTCAGGCGCTCGAAATGACTGTTGACCAATAATGCTTCATGTGGCTTGCTGGCTGCTCTCAAACAATCGTTCAAGTATTGAAACGCATTCTGTGCCCAGCACTGGGCCGGCAGATGACGGCAAGCCTCCATGAGCGTCTCTTTCGCGAAATAGCCACTCGTGTGACCGCCCCAATCCAGAACACCCTTGCTGGTCGCGCCATCGATGACCCCGACAAAATCGTCACTGACGAAAATGCCGTCCTCACACAAAGAATCTTCAAGATACTTGCCCACGACCCGCTGCTCGATGATATGGAGCATCCCGGCTCACCTGCCAAAATAGAGTGTGTTCTGACTTTGATCATAACATACGGATTTGGTACCCGGTACCATTTCGGAATGCCGTTTGTCAACGGACACCCTGTCGCACCGGCTGATGATTCCGCTATAATGAAATTGACAAAACTGATGACGACCATCCATCCCGAACCAGACAACCATTGACTGAATTGACTGACAGGAGGGTATCATGTTGGATTTATCATCACGCATCGACCAGGCAGTCTTTGCAATCCGGCAACAGACGGATCTGGTTCCTGAAATCGGCCTGATCCTGGGCAGCGGGCTCGGGGATTACGCAGATCGCATCGAGCAGGCCATCCGCATCCCCTACGAGGAGATACCGGATTTCCCTGTTTCCACCGCACCCGGTCATGCCGGGCAATTTGTCCTGGGTGAACGGCTTGGCAATAAGGTCATCGTCATGCAAGGCCGCTTCCACTTTTATGAAGGTTATGAGCAGTCGGAACTGACGATTCCGGTACGAATCATGGCCAAGCTGGGGGTCACCAAGCTGCTGATCACCAACGCGGCCGGCGGCGTCAACCTGAATTTCAAATCCGGCGCTCTGATGATGATTGCCGACCATATCAACCATTCCGGTGGAAACCCTTTGAAAGGACCCAATCTGGACTCGTTCGGACCCCGGTTCCCGGACATGACCCACGTCTACAGCAAGGAATACCGGAACCGGCTCAGCCAGGAAGCAGAGCTGGCTGGCATCCATCTGGACGAGGGCGTCTACATGATGTTCAACGGACCTTCCTACGAAACACCGGCCGAGATCCGCATGGCCCGCATCGTCGGCGCCGACGCGGTCGGCATGTCGACCGTGCCGGAAGCAATTGTCGCCCGTCACTGCGGGATGTCGATCCTGGCCATTTCCTGCATCACCAACCTGGCCGCCGGCATCCTGGACGAACCGCTGTCACATGCCGAGGTTATTGAGACGGCTAACCGTGTGAAGTCAGATTTTGAGAAAGTGCTCGATATTGCGCTTGAAAAAGTTCTATAACGGTACCGGGTACCAAAAATGCGCCCGGACATCAACCGGGAACCATCAGGAGGCGCTACCATGAACGATGATTCGACCAGAACGACTGGTTCATCCAAAGATTCCAGATATGACAGCCAGATCCCTCAGGCCAAGGAGATTCTCGACGCCATCCGGGAGATCTGGAACAGGGGCAACGCCAGCCGGCTCGACATCGAAAAGGGCGGCAGGTCAATCCTGAGCATTTCCCTGACAGTCGGCGCGATCGGCCTGGTCCTGGCGCCGGTCGCGGCATTGATTGGCATCGGCGCGGCCCTGATCACAGATTATGTTGTCACCATCACTCTTGATAACGGGACTGTGATCAATGTCAACGACTTCGCGATGACTCGGAAAAAATCAGCGGAACCGCAGGGAGAGCGCGAGACCACCCCGCAGGATGACGGTCAAGATGAATAGATGGAATAATTGACGGATCGATTCAGACCGAGCGTAAAAGCGGATGGTCATGGATCCCTTTTTCGTGAGAATCAGGTTCTCCTTTCGATGCCTGGATACGCCGGATGGAGTCGTTCATCTGGCTATAATGGGTGCCCCGCCAATAAATCCTTCCGCACGACGGACAAATCTTGAATTCAGTGCAGAGCCCTTCGAATTCGGTACCCGGTACCATTTCTGACGTTTCACGCAACTTCATCCGGCAACTCCTGCGCTTCAGTTGTTTCACGACTCGTGCTATCGCAACTACCGATTTTGAACCGGATACCGATTCTCCACTTGATGGACAGCCACCAGTTGTCCGTCGATGAACTCCAGTCCAGTCAGGCTGCCGCCGTATACGCAGCCGGTATCGACAGCAATCCGGTCAGACTGGAAGATCGGAATGTCCCGTCCGGTCAGGAACAATGTCGGCGTATGGCCATAGATGACTGTCTTGGGAAATTTCTTGCGGCTGCGAAAGAACTCCTCCCGAATGCCCAGCAGATCCTCCGGCTGTTGCTGATCCAGACTGACATGTGGATTGATCCCGGCATGCACATAAATGGCATGTGCATCCTGATAGATAAGTGGCCAGGATCGGAACACATCCAGATAATGAACGATGTCATCCTGATGGGCCCGAAAACTGTCGATCGTCGCCTGATTGCCATTGTAATCCCAAAGTCGATTGCCTTCGGTTTCGTAATCAATCGCCATTTGTTCATGGTTGCCGCGCAGGAGGATGCAGTGCTCAGCGCCGAATTGCTTTTGAAGGTCGATCAGTTTCCGGACCACCTCATAACTCTGAGGTCCGCGATCGATGGTGTCGCCCAGGACAATGAGGCGATCCTTTCGGAAATTGCCATTCATTTTTTCCAGCAAAGACTCCAGCTCGCGGAAGCAGCCGTGGATGTCGCTGGTGACAAATGCCCTGCTTGCCTGATTCGACATGACCTCACCCCTTAAGAACCTGGTACCCGAAACCGCAGGGCGGACCAGTCATCGTCCAAGGCGATTTGACGGACCGGCGCCAGGCCGATGTCTTGAAAAGCTTGCCAGAAGTCATCCCGGCTCAGGTCCGATTGATAAGTCTTTGACGTTTTTTTAGGATACGCGACCCAAATCAATCCCGACGGATCCAGAGACTGGTAGAAAACCGGCCTGCTGCTTTCCAATTGTGCCTTGTCCTTGACGAACATCAGCACAAATGGCATTGGCTTGGCAGGGGTTTCGGTCGTGACGTCCAAAACTCTTCTCCACTCGTCAAACATGGTTTTCAGTTCATTGGGAGCGTTTTGTATAAAAACACCAGTTTGGTTTTTCACTTGCAGTTTTTTCAAAATATCCATATGAAGCCCCCTATTCTATCTCAAAAGCACGCTCCGTCGGGCGAACCGCGATCGGCCGGATCGACAGATGATCGATCGAGGAATACCCATTGCCTTGGCGCAAACGATTCTGAAATTGAGCCAAGGCCGACTCGCCGCCCTGAACTTCGATCTCGACCCGCCCGTTTTCCAGATTGCGAACATATCCGGTCAGCCCCAGGCGATTGGCTGTCTGGTACACGAAGTACCGGAAGCCGACCCCCTGGACAATGCCTTCGCATTCCATCCAGTATCGTACCATGATACCCCCTTCTTTCCGACTTCGTATTTTCATCAGGATACTTTTCCCCTTTTTCATCAGCCAATTACTCATGGTTTCTTACCTGGGGCCTGCTGCCGCTGGTGGTCGAGCAACTCGAGGTGATAGAGATGCCAGCGCTGGACGGTATTTTCGATCTGAAAGTAATGGATCAGATAAGCCAAGGTCAAAATCATCGCGATTGCAAGCAAAATGAGCAACCCCGGATGTCCCTTGAAGATAAAATCCAGACCGGCGACAAACATAAGGAAAACTGCCGAGAGGCAGGTCACAATCAAGTGAACGAGTCGTTCGTGGCGCATCCAGATGAGCACGTCCTGATGGCGGGCAATCAAAGCGGCAAGGTCAATGGAGCCTTGTGAAGCCACCGATGCAGGGGATTCGTCATCCAACTGGCGCATCTGGCTCAACAGATTCGCCTCGTACGCTTTCATGAAACGAATGAGTTTGACGCCAAATCGCGCTGATGGGATATTCATAGGGCAGCCCTCCGGGATTCGATACCGGGTACGAAATCCGTAGTTTCACGAAACCATTGTTGAATAACGTTGTGGCGGCGGTGTTTCACGGTTTCCGGCCCCGAAACTTCTGATTTGATACCGGGTACCGTTAACGGATGCCGCCGAGGCAGCCCTGGATCATGAGGGTGATGACCACCACGGAGACGCCCTGAAAGATCAGGGCTGACTTGTAGCCTCTGCGTTTTTCCATCCGTTTGGCGATGAAAAAGACCGCTGTCCAGATGATCAGCGTCAGGATTCCGAACGTGATCACCATGCCTTGCAGATCATCGCGCGGCACATTTTTCAGGGTTGCGATCAGAAGCGGCAGGCCAATGCCGTTGATCAGGAAGCCAATGAATGAAAACAGGAGGAGCTGAGGGGTGTGGAGTTTTTCATCGTTCATGTGAGGCCTCCATTTCTTTCCGGGAATGAACCCGTTGCGACCGGCGCATCATCAGGACCATCCAGATGATGCCGGCGAAGCAGAGCAGCTGATAGAGGGTCAGGCCATTCCAGACAATCGGATTGACACGGATGAATTCCAGAACGAACCGGAACACGAAGTAGGAAAGGGCATAGAGTTTGAACAGGATGCCGGGTGTGCGGACCCGTTTTCTCGCAATGTGCAGGACGAGAAATGCGGATAGTTGGAAGGCGACTTCGAACAGCTGGGTCGGCAGCCGCAGCTGGCCGTCTCCGAAATCAAAGCCCCAGGAAGCCGGGATTCCGACGCAGCAGCCGTTGAAAAAACAGCCGAGCCGGCCGATCGCCAGTCCCAGCGCGGCAGCCGGCGCGATGACGTTGCCCAGGCGCAGTTGGATCTTCAGCAGCCGTTTGACCACGAGCACGCCGGCCATGCCGCCAATCAGTCCGCCGACCACTGACTTTTCGGTCAACAGGACATACAGGGTCGGACGGGTCAGGAGGGGCGGGATTTTGGCTCCGATCGTGCCGGCAACCAGAGCGGACGCGACAATGATCAGGGCGGGATCGACGCTTTTGTCTATCGACGGGTGAGACATGTCACGCGGGAACGCCGCTGAGCCTGATTCGGCCGGACCATGCAGTCGCCGGCGGGCCCACAGGAGATAGAGGAGCCCCGCGACCAGCCCCAGTCCGACGCAAAGCGAGTACGTCGAAAAACCCAGGATCTCGGGCAGGATGCCGGATCCGGCCAATGTGTCGTGTGTATCGATCATGACTTCAGTTTCCTCACGGCCTTGCCGAAGCGGCAGCAGGTGCCGCCGTTCATGCATTCGTAGATTTTGAGCGCCGAGCAGTAGCCCAGTGCAGAGGATGTTTTCAGGACGGCCAGCAGGCTGGTCAGGATCCAGCCGGCCAGCGGTCGGCCCCAATAGAGGGTGATGATGCACATCAGGCTGACGACTGACCCGACCAGATGGGCGAAGCGGATGCCTTTCTCATCGACTGTGACCGGTCTGGATGGAAAGATCCGGTCGACCGTCTGCCGATAGAGGACAATCAGCGGGGCCCGGCGGACCTTCAGTAGCACGGACAGCGCCATGATCACGAAGACCACGATCACGAGCTCCTTCAGTTGCAGAATGATGCTCATCCAGAGCAGGACCGCAACCGTGTAGCGGCAAAAGGCAAAACTGCCTTTCGTGATGGTGACTGGACGGAATTCTGCCATGAAATCCTCATCTCCTTCCAAATTTCGGGAAAAACAGACCGGTTTGGCGCCGATACGCCTCGTATTCGGGAAAAGTCTGCGCGAGCAAGCGTTCTTCCTGCCTGGCCCGGTAGACCATGAACGGTGTGAAGATGAGCCCGTTCATCAGCAACGCGAGTGGACTGCGGTAGACCAGGGCTCCGCCCGTGAACATCCAGACGAGCGACCCGTAAAGCGGGTGCCGGACGACACGGAACGGGCCGCTGGTCACCAGCGTGTGATCCGTATAGATCCGGATGTGGTCACCCCAGTTCTGGTTCAGCCAGATGCGGCCACAGATGTTGGTGATCGCTCCGGTGATCAGCAGGAGAAGACCGGCAACATCGAGGGCGGTGCTCCAGACCGGACTGCTGATCGGCATGGTCCAGACCCGGTAACGGATCACGAGGTATGTCGCGATGTAGAATCCGACCATGGTGCTGGTCCGGACGACCGAACGCTGCCCCCGCCGGATCTCCGTACGCCGGCTGAACAGCAGGAAATCCGCGGCCACGGCCAGGAGAACCGCCAGCACGCAGACCATGACCAGGGCCTGAACGATCAATTCACGTGTAATCGGCATCATAAAGGCTCCTGTACAGCATGTTGTATGACGAGAAGGGAATCCGCTTCAGGTCTGGCGTGATGATGTGCACGCACTCCTTCTGCATGGATTTCAGGTCGAAATTGTACAGATCCACAAACGAACTGACGCTGATCCGGAAGGTGTTCTCGTCGACAAACTGAATCTGCTCGGCTTCGGATTTGAAAAGGTAACGGAAGCGCAGGGCCTTTTTGAGGTCGCGGACCAGGTCGCAACAGCCGCAGTCGGCGAACGAGCCGTTTTCGTCCTTCAGTCCGCTCAGCGTATCCTCGAAGGTGAAAAGGAACGTATTGTTGAAAAAGTGCTTGTAGGGTCGCGTGTCGCGACCCCGCGTGATGGGTACGAAACTGCCTTTCTGCTTGAGCAGATAGGTGATCGCGACCCGTTCGACATTGCATGGTAGCGGCATGAAGTCATCCGCCCGCATCATCCGGCTGGTCTGGCGCTCGATCAGCTGCAGGATGCCGGACAGGGTGGCACGCTTCGCCCGCTGCTGCGGATCCGGCGCGACCCCATCTTCCTGACCGTTCAATCGCCCGAAGTAGGCAAGCGGCTGGAAATTGACGCCACGGACACACGGAGTCTGCATGCCATAAAAAATCAGGTTGCCGATGTCGTGATCGTTGACGCCGGTTTCGACTGTGCAGACCAGCGTGGTCGGCACCCGGAAGCGGCTGAGATTCTCCACGGCCCGCTGCTTGACCGCCAGCAGGGGGCGCCCGCGAAACGTTCGGTAAATGTCGTCGGTCAGACCGTCAAACTGGAGATAGACTTCGAATCCGCCCCGGAATTCCGCCAACGCCTCGACAAAAGCCGGGTCCTCGGCGATACGCAGACCGTTGGTGTTCAGCATGACATAGCCGAAATTCTTACGACGCGCCATCCGGATGATTTCAAGGATGTCCGGATGCATCGTCGGCTCACCGCCGCTGATCTGCAGGATCTCGGCTTTCCCTCCTTCAGCGGCCAGGTGGAAGTCCATCATCCGCTCGATCCTGTCGAGCGCCAGGTCGCGTCCCTCACCTGCCCGGGCAAAGCAGGTCGGGCAGCCCAGATTGCAGCGGCGCGTCACTTCGATCAGACCGATGCACGTATGCTGATCATGTTCCGGGCACAGACCGCAATCAAAAGGACAGCCTCTGTCGACTTCCGTCTGGCAGGAGCTCGCTGTCCCGGGTTTGTCGTATTCCGATTTCTTCAGGTGATAGGCCGGGTCCGCTTCAAGCAGTTCCCGGAAGACACCATGCTCCGGGCATTGCCTGAGAATGTGGACGCCATGGTCATCCAGGACGATCTTGCCATCCAGAATACTTCGACAGACAGGGCACAGGGTCCGTGTGCTGGTCAGATACGTGTAGTCCCGGTTCATGTCGATCACCCCTTTGGGTTGATGAGGCTGAAACGGAGTCCGGATCCTGTTGCACGGTCGTGAGCCTGATTCAATCCGTGTCATGGTGTGCCATGGAAACGGATTGTCTTCAATTTCATTATATGCCGATCAAAACGTGTTTTCCATCGGCAATCCGGATGCGTGTTTCTTGGTTGAGCACGCGGAATGATGATTGTATGTGATCGATGCGGGCCGAGACAACTAGCGTTTTGCACATTGTATCGCAATTTCATTTGTCTACAATGCCAATTATCACAAATTAGCTCGATTGCCTCTTGCAAATACAATCAGAAATGATAATATGCAATCATAAACAAGCAATCAAATACAATCATTCAATCCCAATCAACAGACTCCCGGCTGCACCGCCGGAGCAACCAACCGCAAGCGCACCCCCGAATAAAGGAGCTTACCGATGCTGATTAACGAAGACCTGATCCTGATGAACCTGCCAGCCACCACCAAGGTCGAAGCAATCCGCCTGCTCGCAGAAAAAGCGGCCGCAGCCGGACGTGTCAACGATGTCTCAGCCTACCAGGACGCCGTGATGCATCGTGAAGCCGAGTACAGCACCGGCATGGGCTTCGGCGTCGCCATCCCGCACGGCAAGACCAACGCCGTCAATGAGCCGATCCTCATGTTCGCGACTGTCAAGCCCATGGACTGGCAGTCCCTGGACGGTGAGCCAATCGACATGATCTTCCTGATCGGCGTTCCGGCCGATGATGCCTCGACCATCCACCTCAAGATCCTGGCCAACCTTTCCCGCCGCCTGATGAAAGAGCCTTTCCGGGTTGCCTTACGCGAAGCCACGACACCGGGAGACATCATGCGCGTTTTGACGGAATACGAAATCGGCATCTGAACACCCCTAGTTCAAAATAAGACTCATGCAAAACAATCAAAATCAATCACAAACCATCACGAGCCCCCACGAGATACCAGTAACCACCGCAAGACAAAAATCGACATTGGAGAGGAGATCGCGATCATGCTGCCTGGCGAACGGAGAAACCGGATCCTGGAACTGATGCAAGCCAACCGGACCATGACGGTCAAGCATCTCTGTGACACCTTGGAAGCTTCGGAAGCGACGATCCGCCGTGACCTGGCGCTTCTCGAAGAGGATGGCAAACTGGAGCGGACCCACGGCGGTGCGATCCTGACCCATCCGACCAAACTGGAATACGAAGAATCCTTTCATCAGAAAGAGTCCCATTACGCAACCCAGAAAAGGGCAATCGCCGCCCACGCGTTCAAATTGCTCAAGGAAAACGACAGCATCGTCCTGGACGCCGGCACGACGACCTACGAACTGGCCCGCCTGATCGGACAGTCCAAACTGCGCATCACGGTCATCACCAATTCAACCATCCTGGCAAATGAACTGACCGGCAACCCGAACCTGGACCTGATCGCCCTCGGCGGAAAAGTCCGGCTCCACACCCAGGCCACGGTCGGTACCATCGCTGTCGAAACCCTGCACCGTTTCAATGTCAACAAAGCATTTGTCGCCGTCAACGGCATTTCCGCAGACCACGGACTGACGACCCCCGACATCGAGGAGGCCGCGATCAAGAACGCCATGATGAGTGTCGCCGTCGAACGGATCGTGCTGGCCGACCACACCAAATTCAACCGGGTCGCCCTCTGCCAGATCGCCCCGCTGTCCATGGTCGACCGGATCATCACGGATCACGATCTCGATTCGAGCCTGGCCACAGTATTCGAACAGCAGGGCATTTTGGTGTCACTCGCCTGATCAGCCCCGTGATCCTGAATCGCCATTTTTTTCAGACAGATCATGCAATGAAAGGGACCACCATGATTACAACCGTCACCCTGAACCCGGCGATCGACCGGACCGTCATCGTCGACACCTTCACCTACGGCTCGGTCAACCGGGTCGGCAGCACCCGCGAAGACATGGGCGGAAAAGGCATCAACGTGGTCCGGATCCTCCGGGCCCTCGGTTCTGACGCCCTGGCGACCGGTTTTGTCGGCAGCCGCAACATCAGCCATGTCAAAGCCCTGCTGGCCCGCGACGAAATCCCACACGACCTGGTCCCGGTCGATGCCCCGACCCGGATCAACACGAAACTGCTGGAACTGAGCACCCGCACGACCACGGACATCAACGAAGCGGGTTTCACAGTGTCAACAACCGAGATGGCCCAGTTGAGCGACCGGATCCGTCATTACGCCGCTTTGAGCGATTTCGTGGTTTTCAGCGGCAGCGTGCCCCGGGGGGTGTCCACGACCATTTACCGGGACCTCATCGACCTCGTGTCAGCCCAGAGCCACGCAGTCCTGGACGCCGATGGCGAACTGCTGCTCAACGGCCTCGCCGCCCGCCCGTTCCTGATCAAGCCGAACATTCACGAACTGGAGAACGCGCTGGGACGCCAACTGACGACTCAGGCCGAAATTGTCAAAGCCGCGCGCGAACTGATCGCACAATTCCAGATCGTCCACGTCCTGATCTCCATGGGCGGCGATGGCGCCATCCTGGTGAACCGGGACCAGGCCCTGTACGCGGCTCCTCTGAAAGTGGACGTCAAGAGCACCGTCGGAGCCGGCGACTCGATGCTGGCCGGATTTGTCCACAGCCTCGCCGAAAACCGGACAGTCCGTGAAGCCCTCGCCTGCGCCACCGCCTGCGGAGCCCTGGCGGTCAGCAAAGAAGGAACGGAAGCATTCAGCCGGACCGAAGTCGTCGACATGGCCGCCCGGGTCGACATCCAGACGATCGGAACCTGACACAACGGCGTTTCATTTTGCACCTGCCCGAATGCCATTTTGTCGCTTGCCCGGATCCTTCCCCACATGCCGACCCCTTGTCCCCACTGACCGATTTCCTTAAGAAACACCGATGCAGGTATGCCGGATACCCTGTCATCTTGTTTGCCGATGCAAAAAACCTCTTTCCACCAAAGATCCAGCCGCACGGGATGACCATTTCCCATAAGCCAATCGAAGCACCCGCACAAAATCATTCAGAAAAACAGTGTCTCAAGGAGGAACCAAAATGAACATTCTCGCTGTCACAGCCTGCCCCACAGGCATCGCCCACACCTTCATGGCCGCCGAGGCGATCGAAGATGCCGCCAAGAAAAAAGGCTACACCGTCAAAGTTGAAACCCGCGGATCAGTCGGCGTCGAAAACGAACTGACCACAGCGGACATCAAGGCCGCGGACGCGATCATTCTCGCCTGCGACACCGCCGTGCCAATGGAACGTTTCCAGGGCAAAAAGGTCCTGCAGGTCGGCGTCAGCGACGCGCTCAAGGACGCCGCCGGCCTGATCGACCGGGCCGCCACCGCCCCCATCTATGGCGCGTCCGGCGCGAACCTGGCTGACCAGGTCGCCCAGCTCAAAGAGCAGCGGTCCGCGCAGCGCACCGGTTTTTACAAGCATCTGATGAACGGCGTCTCGTTCATGATCCCCTTTGTCGTCGCCGGCGGCATCGCGATCGCGATCAGCTTCCTGATCGGTGGCTACAAAGGCTTCGAAGTCGAGGGATCACTGGCCGCCTGGCTCATGGGCATCGGCGGCGGCGCCGGCGCTTTCGGACTGATGGTCCCGATCCTGGCCGGTTACATCGCCTACTCCATCGCCGACCGTCCTGGTCTCGCGGTGGGCATGATCGGCGGCATGATCGCCATGCAGCTCAACGCAGGCTTCCTCGGCGGTCTGGTCGCCGGTTTCCTCGCAGGCTACGTCGTTTTCCTGATCAAGAAATTCATCAAGCTGCCCAAATCACTCCAGGGCATCATGCCCGTCCTGATCATCCCGGTGCTCGGCTCCCTCATCGTCGGCCTCCTGATGTTCGCCGTCCTCGGCGGACCGGTCGCCAAACTCAACGAAGCCATGCTCACGTTCCTGAAAAACATGTCCGGCACCAATGCCGTCCTGCTCGGCCTCGTCGTCGGCCTCATGATGGCCTTCGACATGGGCGGACCGATCAACAAAGCCGCCTACGCCTTTGCCACCGGCACCCTCACCGGACTGGCCGCCGGCACAGGCTCCTCGATCATGGCCGCAGTCATGGCGGCCGGTATGACGCCCCCGCTCGGCCTGGCCCTGGCCACCGTCCTTTTCAAGAACAAATTCTCCTTCGCCGAACATGAGGCAGGCAAAGCCGCCTGGGTCCTCGGCGCCAGCTTCATCACCGAAGGCGCCATCCCGTTCGCAGCTGCCGACCCACTGCGCGTCATCCCCTCGATCATGGCCGGCTCAGCCGTCACCGGCGCCCTGTCCATGCTCTTCAACTGCACCCTGAGCGTCCCCCACGGCGGACTGTTCGTCTTCTTCGCCGCCACCAACATCCCCATGTACCTCGTGTCCATCGCCGTCGGCACCGTCATTACCGCCATGCTGATCGGCCTGCTGAAAAAGCCCGTCATCGTTGAATAACCAAACTCAACCAGACTGACCCGCCCTCAGGCGCAAGCCAGTCACACCCATTCGGAAAACGAAAACCGATCCGAACATCTGCGATGCGTCATCGAGTTTGAACATGAACAGGAATAAAGGAGAACCCCCCATGCAGACCATTCAAGTAACTGTTCCATTCAAGGAAGGCCTTCACGCCAGACCCGCCACCGAACTCGTCAAAATCTGCCAGACAATCAAGAGCGATGTCACCCTGACCAAGGAAGAAACCGAAGTCAACCCCAAAAGCATCCTCGGCATCATGTCACTCGGCGCCGCCTATGGCGCGGCCCTGACAGTCAAAGTCGACGGCGCAGACGAAGAAGAAGCCATCACCAAACTCGCAGCCTATTTTGGGAGGTAGGGGAACCCGCTACAAAAACGGAAGTTGCGTGGCAAAAAACCGTTAAACAGCGCCGTAGCCGGGATCACCGGCGGTGGTTTCGTTAAACAGCGGAAACGGTACCAGGTACCGTTTCAGCTTCTCTCTCTAGTCGTTGCAGGTCCAGATGATCGAAATGTTGGGTTTTCAGTTTTTCGAACAGCAACGATGCATAGGCATTGATCAGTCGGCTGTTTTCACTTGAGGCGTTGTCTTTGACCAGGCGAAGCGATTTGAATACGGCGATCATGACTGCCGCGTCCGATTGGCCATAATGTACAATCTGCTGGTAAGTATCGTACAGCAAAATCTCGAAATCGTAGGACTCGCAGATGACCTGCCCTTCATCGTCGGTTTCGGTCAGCAAGATGTATCCACCCGGTTGATCGGCCAGGTTTCTCAGGAGCAGACCGATCATCTGCAGACAATGGATCGCCGTGTTCGGATCATTGATACCAGGCGACAGCGCTTTCAGGGCAATCTCCACGATCTTTTGCACGGTGAAACTGAAATCCTGAGCTTCTGTTCGCTTGTTGCCAATCAACAGACAACGCTGAAATGATTCGATCACTTCTTCCGGCAGGTCCTGACCCGGACCCAGACAGATGGACATAACCCGTGTCTTTGTTGAAACGAACTGGCCGACCACCTTGCGCACACACACGACGCCGCGGTGCTCGACAGTCAGGCGGATCAGCCGGTCGTAGTTGATTTCCTGAATGTAGCCGTCCGCATGGCTGGAAATGTCCACCTCAAGTCGCTGACCGATCCATTTTTCCAGATCGCCTGAAAGCACCCTCTTTTTTTGACTGACAAAATCGCGGTACTGGCTGATCCGATTCATCGCCTCATCATGCAGCCGCTGAATCAGGCCGCTGGCCTGGACATGAGTTGATACATTGTTGATGAAAATCAAGAAGTAGATCAGCCCGACAATGACATACAGGACACCGACGCTGGCAGCCAGGACCCGGTTGCCATTCCCATCCGCCTTGATCAGAAGCAGCGACGTGATCGCATAGATGAAGCCGCTGAGAAACACCCCGAATGATTTCATCGTTGTCTGGTTGTTCAGAAAATTCTCGACAACCCGGGGTGTGAATTGCGACGAATACATGGTCAAGACAACCATCGCTGTCGAAAAAGTGAAGGTCGCGATCGTGATGAACGCGCCAGCAATGATTCCCAGCACCGTTTTGGCCAGCTCCGGTGTCGTGTAGAATAAACTGTGAATGTCATGCGCGACTGCATCCGTGTAGCGCTGGTCAACAAACGCCACCGCTACCGAAAGCATCAACGAGGCGACACTGTAGATGGCAGGATATAGCCAGATGCTGGACTTGACCTTGTTGACGATTCGCCTGAACATCGCATCCCCTCCCAAGTTGCCTAATGGGCTTGGGAATATTTTAGCACTTTGGAGGCGGATGGTGGGAAACGGTACCCGGTACCATTTCAGCTGTTTAACGAAACAACCGCTGGTGATCCCATCTCCAGCGCTGTTTCACAGTTTTTTGTCACGCAACTTCCGTTTTTGTAGCGGGTTCCACCCCCCAGCCAGCCGCCCCGCTCCCCCAGCCAGCCGCCCCCATAGCGGGTTCACAGCCTGATCGGCATGAGTCGGATGTAGTCGGACATGGTGCCGTCAGCCAGGCAGGTCTCGATAATTTCGCGCCCAAGTGGATCCAGATCAGGCGTGAGGTAGCGCGTAAGTTCTTTTTTGAAAAAATCGCCCAGGATGCGGGCACCGGCGTCAAAGCCTTCCCTGCCGACTTCGGGCTGTCGCTGGACCTCGAGCAGCTCTTTCGGCAGGAACGTGCCGTCGACCTTGATGCTGCTCACAGCGTATCCGAGCAGCGGACTTCTCGATTCGACCAACTGTTGCGGACTGAATTTGGCACCTCCACGTCGGGCCAGGTATTCGCGGGCGATCCACTGGGGCATGAAACCAACTTTATAGACACCGATGTGCTGATTGGGCACCAGGATGTACCGGGTGTTGCCGGTTTCAACCATCTGCCGCAGCAGCAGGTTCGCCTGGTCCACCATTTTGCCGGTCGCGAAAGGCCAGTACGAGCCGACGCCTTCGCTGCTCATGTCCTCCGAATCCGTGATGCTGGGGTTGTCATGCCCCCTCGGCGCGACAAGCCGCCAAAGCCAGGCGAGCGCCGGCGGGAGAATGTGCAGCAGCCCGATGATTCCATAGGTCGGGTTTTCGCGTGTGCAGGGCGGCGTACGGACGCCAAAACTGCGTACATCGACCTCGACCGGTTCGGTGACAATGTTGGGCACGAAACGGCGGGGCATGATCACGCGCGGGTTCGGGCAGGGTTTGCCCGGCGCGTCCATGGCATGCTCCCAGATCAGGCACGAAGCGCCCGGCATGGCGTCATAATTCAGGAAAATCAGGGGTTCGGGCGGGTGGACACACATGCTCTCCAAGTAGGGGTCGGTCCCGTATCGCTTGATGTGATTGGTCCGTAAAAACCAACCGGACTCGGCGTCCTGCACGACGAGTTTGCGGCTTTCGTTCTGCAACGCAGGATGGCAGAGTGCCATGTCATCGGTGACCGGCCGCAACTCGCAGGTCTCGATCAGCTCAAGATAGGTCTTCTCCGCAGTCAGCGTGTTTTTTGACAAAAGGATGCGCCCATCCAGCTCACGATGGATTTCCTCGATCATCTCGCTTTTGCCGCCACCACTGGCACCTTCGTGCATGATTGTGAAAACATTGTCATACGGGGTGATCACCCGGACCGTCGACCCGTGCGCGGTCACCCAGCCCTCCGCTTCGCCGATGGTCAGCAGGACACCGTAGACACCTTTTTTGGCACTCGGACCCGGATAAAGGTTATAGGAAAACAACTCGTAAATTTGGTCCCGCCGATCGTGCACGACCATCTGCCGGCCGTCGAAATGCGTATGGCGGAAAGTCGGGGCGAGGTAAATCACTGCCCGCGGCGCAAATCCGTCCTCAATCTCGCTGCCCGGAATGAAACCCTGGAGATCCGCAAGCCCGCCAGCGAAAAAGCCCGCATTGTCAGGCGCAACCAGCAGGGCCGGGTAGCCCAGTTCTTCCCCACCAGCCATGAATGGCATCAAGATCAGATCCTGCGTCTCCAGCCATGCAAATGTGTCCGCGCGAAGTGACTCGAATGCCGTCCCATAACGGTCTTCGTATCGCTGCTTGTCCGTTTCCCCTTCATCGGCGATGACCATGCAGTCCGGATCCCGTCGTCTCATGTACGGGTCCGTGTAATTGACCACCGCTCCATTCCTGCACCGGGAAACCGTCGCCTCGACAACCCGCCCTTGACCGGGCACTTCATATGCGACTTCGAAGCAATCGCAGCCATCGCCACCCATCGCCAATTCCAGCAGCTCCTGGCGGGTTCCAGGTATGGTGATATTTCTTCCTTTACCAAGTATATGCTTCAATTCTGCCGGCAATGCAAGCCGCCCTATTCCATCTTTCATTTATCTGACTCCTCCAATTTAAAAAATAAAGCCAATGCAAACCCTCATACCTGAGGTTCATGCATTGGCTTACACAGCGACTCGTTCTCTGGAACGCTTCGACAGGTCTTCCGATTGATCTATCGACTATTTATCTCATGGCTGCGGTTTCGCGATTCAGACGATCTTCCAGGTTGTCCCTGACGGTGAGAATGATGATCTTCTCACCTGTCCGGGTGCTGACGTCGGAATGGATACTGACAATATCCACTTCGACAGCCTCCTTGACCAGCGCTTCCAGATAGCCTTTGGCGGTCTCGAAAAGGGATGTCCGGACCTTCTTCAACAGTTCCACTCCCTGGCTGTTCTCTGCCAGCATTTGTTCCGACTGGCTTAGAAAACCCTTGAGCCTGATGATGATCAGGTCCTGCACGATCAAGGTCCGGATCTGCTTGGGCCCACGGCCCATGAATTCGATCTCGAACTTGCTGACCGCCTCGCTGATTTTCGCTTCGATTTGTCCTTTTGTCATGTTGGCAACCTTCTCCTGCATGCACTTAGAATATCATGCGGATGATCAGAATGGCAATCTGACGAAATGGATAATTTGCAAGTTTTGTTTGTTGATCTTGCGTTTCACAATGCACAGACCAGCGGCAAGCCCAGGTGGGGGGGTTGGTACCCGGTACCATTTCAGCTGTTTAACGAAACCACAGCCCGGGATCGCGGCGGCAGCGCTGTTTAACGGTTTTTTGTCACGCAACTTCCGTTTTTGTAGCGGGTTCCGCCCCCCAGCCGCCCCTCGCTGCCCCTATAGCGGGTTCCGCCCCCCAGCCGCCCCTCGCCGATTCCCCCGACCCATGCTAGAATGAGTCGTATTCACTCTATAATCTCTCGAACGGAACGGAAGTGAGGGATGGCCATGATTCGCGTTTTCCGCTATAAAAAAGATCACATGACCGAGGAAACGCCAGATAGTCTGACCGGTCTTCAGCCTGATCGAAAAATCCTGACCTGGATCGATCTGACTGAACCGCCCAACGAAGCCGACCAATCGGTCCTGACCCGGGATTTTGGCATTCACCCCCTGACCATCGCTTCCCTGTTTGAAGGTGTTCAGCACCCCCGTCTGCTCGAATACGAACACCATGTCTTTTTGAACGCCAGGGCCATCCGGCAATTGGGAAACGATGGATCCGGCATGACAGGCCTCGCGATTGTCATGGGAGAAAGATATGTTCTGACAGCACATCCCGATCCGCTCGACCTGATTGAGCGGACCCTTGAGCGAGTGCGCAGCAATGCCGGCCGAGTCCGCGAACTTGGCCCGGACCATCTGTTCTATATGCTGCTGGACGGTCTGGTCGATGATTATTTTACTCTTGTCGATACGATGTCAGAGGTGATCGACGACATTGACGCCCGCGCGGGTGAGCAGTACGACAAACATCTAATCAACGACATCACGGCGAGCAAGCGACGCATCCTGACTCTTCACCGAGCGATCTCGCCCCTGCGGGATGCCCTGCTGAACCTGCGTCGGACAGACAACCGCTTTATTTCCGATCATACCGCGGTATACATTCGAGACGCTTTCGAGCACATGCTTCAGTTATTGGAAACCATCGAAAACTATCGTGAAGTACTCTCCAGCACCTCGGAGCTCATGATGTCAGCGGCCAGCAACCGTATGAACGAAGTCATCACGGTCTTGACTCTGATCACATCCCTGTTCATTCCAATCACGTTTATCGCCGGATTTTATGGAATGAACCTCATGATGCCCGAATTCAGAAGTCCGATCGCCTACCCGATCGTGATCGTTGTCATGGTCCTGACCGTCATTGGCATGTTCGTCTGGTTCCGTCGCAAAAAATGGCTTTGAGAGATCGATACCCGGTACCGTTTCAGCTGTTTAACGAAACCACAGCCCGGGATCGCGGCGGCAGCGCTGTTTCACGGTTTCAAGCGACGAAACATCCACTTTTATACCGGGTTCGCATTTCAACCAACCAGCGCGTTTCGACGACTTTCACAGTTACGGCTTCCGAAAAGGTACCCGGTACCCATCAAGCTGCTGGCCGTGCCAGTTTCCAAGCCCTTCCACCAGTCCCGGTTGTCGAGATACCATTGGACGGTATTCCGGACGCCCTCGTCAAACCCGGTTTTCGGTTCCCACCCCAGCTCGCCAGATATCTTCGACGGGTCAATGGCGTACCGGCGGTCGTGGCCAGGCCGATCCGTCACGAAGCCGATCAGGGATTCCGGCTTTTGAAGTTCACGCAGAATCGTCCGGACAACCTCCAGGTTGGTCCGCTCACTGCGACCGCCAATATTGTACACTTCACCAACGCGGCCTTCGCGAATGATCAAATCGACCGCTGCGCAATGGTCCTCCACATAGAGCCAATCGCGAACATTGTCACCCGTTCCGTAAACGGGCAGCTTCTGTTCGGCCAGGGCCCGGGAAATCATCAGGGGCATCAGTTTTTCAGGAAACTGGTACGGCCCGTAGTTGTTTGAACAACGCGAAACGGACACCGGCAGTCCGAATGTCCGGTGATAAGCCATCACCAGCAAATCCGCTGCAGCCTTTGAGGCGGCATACGGCGAAGAAGCACGAATCGGCGTTTCTTCCGTAAATGACAGGTCCGGCCGGTCAATCGGCAAATCCCCGTACACTTCATCGGTCGATACCTGATGAAACCGCTTGACATTCGTCTTGATGGCCGCGTCCATCAGAACCTGGGTTCCGAGTATGTTGGTCTTCAGGAAAAGCTCCGGATTCTCGATGGATCGGTCAACGTGGGACTCAGCGGCAAAATTGACCACCACATCAAACTGTTCTTCTTCGAAAATCTGATGGACACACGCCCGGTCGGAGATGTCACCGTGAATGAAGAAAAAATTCGGAGCCCGCATGGCGTTTCCCAAGGTCGCAAAATTGGCGGCATAGGTCAGTGCGTCCAAGCAAACCATTTGGTCCTCAGGATGGTTCTTCAGCTGGTAATAAATGAAATTGGCACCGATAAAGCCGGCTCCGCCCGTTACAAGCATTTTCATGGTTTTACCTCCGGTACCCGATTTCCAATGATCGATCAAATAGGTTTGCCAATGCAACACGATCGATTTGTTTCGGCACTACTTGGCACTTTCAGTGTAACAAACATATGCCCATAAACTCAACTACAATTTCGGTACCCGGTACCATTTCAGACATTTTCACTTCTCAGTTTCATTTTAACATCCCGGCCCGGTTCGTGCTCACGACACGATCGCTGATCTGGAGAAGGCTTGCGATCTCGGCATTTTTATACCCTCGGTCAATCGCAAGCCGAATGAACTGTTGTCTGAGCCACTTTTTCCCGGGGATATTGCAACCGCTGTTGAGAAATTCACCGATGCTCATCTGGCCGTCAAGCACCTCGGCCAACAAAGTCTCCAGCATCTCCTGTCGCCGCTCCTTGTCAAAGGCAGCCGTTGTCAGTGCTTTAGAGACGGGAACGATGTTTTGCCGAATCAAATGGTCGTAGGTGTCAGCCCCTTGCTCGAAAGCGATCCGGTCCTCCTGGTCCGATCTGCTCAGAATCTGAAACAGTCGGTTGATGGACACGACCCTTCCCCGCGAGGATACAATTTCCAAATGCGCGCACCATTTATATTCAGATAAATGCTTGACCATGCCGGCCTTGACCGGATTGTTGGCGATGTACAGGATCAGCCTCAGCAGGTAGCCGAAGCCGACGACCGGGTAAGACCGGTAGCGTTGCCCATAGGCGGTTCCGGTGCAGTTGTACTTCTTGTTGTAGAACTTGCTGTACGCCAGATTGATCTGATGCATCACCTGGTCGATCGGCACATCGGCCATCTCGACGATCAAATGGTAATGGTTGTCCATCAGGACATAATACAGCAGATGGAACGGCCGTTCCTGACGGGCAGTTTTGACCATGTCGAGGAAAATGGATTTGTCGGTCTCTTCATTGAAAATGAATGACCGATTATGGCCCCGCTGAATGATGTGATAAATGCCGCCCTTGACGAATTGGCGAGGCTTCTTGCCCATGGTAACCACCCATCATCTATGAAAAACAGACTCGATCCGATATTATCACGCTCTCCCGTCGATCATCCCACCTAACGCACGACAAAAAACGGCAGAAACCTGCGGACCCGGGTCGGATTGGGTACCCGGTACCGAATCTGAGGTTTAACGAAACCAGCGCTGGTGATCCCTGCGCCAGCGCTGTTTCACAGTTTCCATCATCGAAACTCCTGATTTGAAACCGGGTACCGACCCCCACCGCCCCCCCATTGTGACTTGATCACGGTTCTAAACTGTCATTTTGCGGATAGTTATATGGCATGGTTGATCATGAAAAAATATTGACTGTAGCCCGCTGAAACAATCAATCAATTGGGACACAGCATAGATATGTGAAGCAAAGGTACCAAATGACAAAAACAAACTGGACAAACTACCTCTATGGTGTAACGATCGCTTTTTTCATTCTTGGCTTTTTCAACATTATCTTTGCCTGGATGGGGCTGGCCTGCCTACTGATCCCCTTCATATTGCTTTACAAGGATCGGAAAAAGACTTGGTGTCAGGTGTATTGCCCGCGAGTCAACCTTTTCCAGAAAATTCTCAAGGGTCGGTCCTTGACTGGAAAAAGGACGCCGGACTGGATGATCCGTGGTAAGGCTAAATGGATTATGCTGGGCTATTTCTTCCTGAATCTGTTTGTATTGACCATGTCCACCATCATGGTTTTTCGCGGGCGCATGGAGCCGATGGAGCGAGTCCGATTTCTGATCGCCTTCCAATTGCCCTGGGAAATTCCACAGTTGCTGGATCTTGGCTCGTTTCCGAGCTGGGTCAGCCATCTGTCATTCAGGATTTATTCGATGATGTTCACTACGACGGTCCTTGGCCTAATTATCGGCTGGATCTACATGCCAAGATCCTGGTGCACCATCTGTCCGATCAACACACTCTCGGACGCTGCTCGGATTTCGGTACCCGGTGCTCGGATTTAGGTACCCGGTACCAAAACTGACGTTTAACGAAACCAGCGCCGGCGAACCCGTCCCCGGCGCTGTTTCACGGTTTCCTTCAACGAAACTCCAGAATGGATACCGGGTACCGATTCCCCCGATTCCCCGGCCCCCTATGTGTCACAATAGTTGTCGTAGACCATTGAAAGAATTATCCTATGAAGGGAAAATAGATGGAGGACGACAATGGCCTATCCAAGAAAAGTCAAAGAGACCGCGATCCGCATGATGCTGGCGCCGGAAAACAAATCAATCAACCAGATCGAACAGATGTTGGGGATCCCGGAGACGACGCTCAAGAAATGGCGACAGGAGCTACGGGCCAATGGACACCCGGCACCGGCTAACGGGGAACCGGCCGACCAGTGGAGCAGTCAGGACAAGTTTCTAATCGTACTGGAAACAGCCAATTTGAGTGAAGCGGAGTTGTCAGAGTATTGCCGACAGAAGGGATTGTACCCGGAACAGGTCCATCAGTGGCAAGAAAACTGCCAGAACGCGAATTCTGACATTCCCGGCCGGATTGCGGAAATCATGCAGCAGGACAAGGCCACGCAGAGAGAGCTGCGCCAGGTCAAGAAGGAACTGCAGCGCAAGGAATCCGCCTTGGCGGAGACGGCGGCGCTCCTGGTCTTAAGAAAAAAAGCCGAAGCGATCTGGGGAACCTCGGACGAGGAAGAATGACCAGCACCACAGATCGCGCCCACATCATAGAGCTGGTCGATGAAGCCGTCGCTGCCGGAGCCCGCCAATTCATGGCATGTGCGGAACTTTGTATCAACACCCGAACCTATCAGCGCTGGAAGCATCCAGACAACCCGAACGAGGATCAGCGGCCACTGGCTAAACGGCCGGAGCCGAAGCATAAACTCACTGATGAAGAAAAAGCCTTGATCCTGAAGACCGTCAACCAGCCCGAACATGCAAGCAAACCGCCCAGCCAGATTGTCCCCATCCTTGCCGATCGAGGCGAGTATATTGCTTCAGAATCCAGTTTTTATCGGGTTATGAGGGAGTTTGGTGAGCAAAACCATCGCGGCCGAGCCCTCAAACCAGAAAACAAGGCTTTATCCAGTTTCTGTGCAACCGCCAAGAATCAGGTCTGGAGTTGGGATATCACGTACTTGAACGGTCCGATCAAAGGTCTCTATTATTACCTGTATCTGATCCTTGACATCTTTACCCGGGACATTGTCGGTTGGGAGGTATGGGAAGAAGAATCGGCCGAACATGCCAGTCAGTTGATTCGCCGGGCGGTGATGGCTCAGAACTTGCGCAACACACAGGAACCGTTGATCTTGCATTCAGATAATGGAAGCCCGATGAAAGGAGCGACGATGCTGGCCACGCTGTATGAACTCGGGGTAACGCCGTCACGAAGCCGGCCGCGTGTCAGCAATGACAATCCTTATTCCGAGTCAATCTTTAAGACCTTCAAGTATCGTCCGGAGTTTCCGACCAAAGGATTCTCAGGACTGGAAGACGCCCGGAACTGGTGCTTGCGATTGGTTCGCTGGTACCGGCAGGAGCATCGGCACAGCGGTATTCAATTCATTACACCAAGTCAGTACCACGCGGGGCTAGCCGATGAGATTCTCGAAAATCGCCGCCAAGTTTATGCTGATGCTAGGGCAAGAACCCCCCTGCGCTGGCGCAAACACACAAGACCCTGGTTACTCAGCAAGGAAGTATGGCTCAACAAACCAAAATCTTTTGATGACGATTTGCGACAACTATCTTGACAATCACCGCCCGGGAAAGGCATCAAGGTACGCACCGCCCGGATGTACCAGTCGCCATAGTTGGGCAGATACCATTTTTCAGTCGTCGAGTCGTACGAAACCTCGTAGTATCGGAGTCGATCGGGCGGCTGCTCACCCGGCTCAAGCGTGTCACCATGATTGTCGTCCGAGTCGGTGACATAGACACCGGTGTAGTAATCCGGATCGGCCGTGTCATACGTGTAGCCCCAGCAGGTGATCGCGTGTCCACCATCCTTGATCGACAATTGGACAGCCCATCCGTTGTGCATGAATGTATCGACTGCTTCAAGCGCATTGGATTCAGTCGCTTCCAATTCCCAATAGTCGTCAAAAGGATAGGGTGGATCCCAAAAAGCGCCACCCGCCACTTCGATTATAGACGGGATGATGTCGTAATCGATCCCATCAAACCACCAGCGCCAAGCCACATCGGTCCCTCCATAATCGTCTGTCCAATGTGCGCCGAAATACTCGTACATTTCATCAGCATCGTTGAAAATATTGGTGCCGGCCACATCCGGGTTGTCGACAAACCCCCAACCGGTCCATTCCAAGACATTTGACCCACATTCAACACCTAAAATGACCTAAAATTCGGATAATTTCTAACCGCTGTCACAAGCGGTTTTCATTTTCCGGCTTGTACATCACTAATAATAGTGGTATACTTGAATCATGTCAAGCGAAACGATTCAGAAACTAATGGAACGGCGCCAGCGGCTTGTTGAAGAGCTGACACAGCATGCTGCCGTGCTGCACGGAACCTGGGTGGAACGCTACACCGTTTGCACCCGACCCAACTGTGCGTGTCATCGCGGTGAAAAACACGGACCACGTTATCATCTGGCGGTCATGGAAAACGGCAAACAGCGACAGCACTATATCCGTCTGGCTCAGCGGGAGCAGGCATTGAAGGGGCTGGAGCATAATCGGATCATCGAGGAAATTTTACAGGAGATCACAAAGATTAACCTCGAGCTCATGAAAGAGGATGCGTATGGAGCGGACTGAACAGGATATCAACCCTTTACTGGCGTCACTGAAGGATGTCGAAGTTTACCAGCATGGTCATTTACCGCTGGCTGCCGCTTATTGCCGGCAGCTGCAATTGGCCGAAACCATCAATACGCTTGTCCCGTCCGAGATGCAGCTGTCACCGGGGATGGCGGTGACGGCCATGGTCTTGGACGTGTTGTCCGGACGCAGTCCACTGTATCATGTCAAAGACTTTCTGGCCGGGCAGGATCGTGAGCTTCTGTTAGGCGAAGATCTGGACCCGGAACGCTTTGGCGACTATACGCTGGCTCGATCGCTGGACGCCGTAGCGGCGTATGGCACAGGCAAGATTGTGACCGAACTGGGCATTCGGGCGGTGCAGCAGTTTCAGCTGGACACATCCGCGATCAGTTTTGACACAACCTCCACGAGCGTATGGGGTGAATATGAGCGTGACGATAACGAAGCGGGCCCCCTGATCACACTCGGGCATAGCAAGGATCACCAACCTCAGCTCAAACAGTTCATGACCGAATTGCTCTGCGTCGACCGAGGGGTTCCCATTTTCAGCCGGATAGTGGACGGTAATGCTTCAGACAAGAAACTGAATAATGAAATGCTGCAGCGTATCGGCAAGCTCATGAAGGCGCACGGACTGGGTCCTGGCGCTTTTATCTATGTGGCCGACTCGGCGATGGTCACTCAAGAGAATCTGGCGCTGCTAAATGGCCATCGGTTTATCTCGCGGTTACCCGCCAATTTCGCCGTCTGTGACCGGGCGATTCAGGAAGCGGTCGCGAGGGATGACTGGAGTGATATCCAGGTTCTACAGGAGATCGCACCGTCCCCTAAACGCCCGCCTGCACGTTATAAGGCCTATGAAACGACCGTTGAGATTGACGGCAACGTCTACCGTGCGGTGGTTGTTCACTCCAGTGCGCATGACAAACGCCGGCAGAAAAAAGTCGAAAAACAGTTGGAAGCCGCACGCAGTGCACTGGAAAAAGACCTGCGCAAACGGCAGACCGAGTTCTTCTGCGAGGCCGATGCGCAGCGTGCGATTGACGCAGCGTACCGGCGCAAAGGTGCTTTGTACACGCTCAACGGTGAAATACAGGCCGTTGCGGTCCGCCGACCGGGCAGACCGCCGAAAGATCAGCCGGCGCCGACTGTGCAGCGATACCTTGTGACTTGGTCAATCGAAGAAAACACGGCGGCCATCGACGAACTGATTAATCTGGCCGGGTGTTTTGTTCTGTTGACCAATGTTCCCCGAACAGGGCCGGATGGCTTGGACAGCTTCGGCGTGCTGCGCACGTACAAAGGCCAGTATGGTGTGGAAAATGACTTTGCCTTTCTCAAGGATCCGCTGGTCGTCAATGATTTGTTCTTGAAAACACCGGCGAGGATCGATGCGCTGGGCATGATTCTGGTTCTAGCTCTGCTCATCGCACGGCTGATGGAGGTTCGCATGCGCCGGTTTCTTAAAGAATCTGACGAAACCGTCATCGGCTTGCATGAAGTCAAGACCACTAAACCGACTTTTTATGCGATGACCTGTGTCATTTTGCATATTCAAGTCTTTGCTCTCAATCACCAGCGCGTCTTGAAAAATCCTCCTTCTGCACGGCAAACTCAGTTTCTCAGAGCGCTTGGTCTGGACCAGTCTGCCTTTGTTGATCCCCAAAGCAAACCCACATTAATTGTTCGGAATCAGGTGCGCTAAGGGTGTTGAATGTGGGATTTGACGCAGCCAGCGCCCAGCACATCAGATCATCATCATCATTCGCCTTGAGTTTTTCAACATCAGACCAATTGCCGCCCCACTCATCACACAGCATGTACTCACCCGTCGTTGGCAGGATCGGTACGATGTTGTCCAGGAATATCGAGAAGTCGTGCGGAACGAACTCAAACGGCTCCAGGTAAATCGGGTTTTCAAACGGATTGACAATCCATGTGAAGCCGTCCGCCTGCAAAATCTCTTGTTTGGCCAAAGCGTCAGACGGATTCAAGGCATTTGTTTCACTGAAATTGCACAACAAAAGTGACAGGACAATCAGAACAGCCAAAACTGCACGTGTCGCATGTTTCATCCAGTTCATCTCCTTAAGTTGGGGGGGGGGTGGGGGTTGGGTACCCGGTACCAAAACTGATGTTTAACGAAACCGCCGCCGGCAATACCTGTGCCAGCGCTGTTTCACAGTTTTCTTCACCGAAACTCCAGAATCGATACCGGGTACCGATTCCCATTTCCGCTTCTGTAACCGGCGCTGCTAATCATGTAAATCATGAAAACTCTCAAACATCTGTCCCATGCTCAATATTTAGCTACATTTTAATTATACATCGATTGATTCTGGCACCCGGTACCAAAACTGAAGTTTAACGAAACAGTCACAGATGAACCCATCCCCGGCGCTGTTTCACGGTTTCCTTCAACGAAACTCCAGAATGGATACCGGGTACCGATTCCCTCACGGTTTCCTTCAACGAAACTCCAGAATGGATACCGGGTACCGATTCCCCCGATTCCCCGGCCCCGATCCCCGGACCGGCCTCCGATTCAGCCGATCTCCAATATCGCGTCGATCGGTATTCTTGTGGCATCTTGCATGATTACCAATCGCTCGAACGCATCGATCTTTTTCACACATCCGGTGGTCGTCCTGTAGGCGCCACCCGTTCTCTGGGTATCGGGTTGAAAGTATGTGATGGTGACCTCCGGTTGTTCATCAGCAGGAGATTCGCGCATTTGTTCTTGAATGATGCGCAGCCTTTCATTCAGGTCCGCCTGACAGTATTCGTCCAGCTCGACTTTTTCGTCCGTCAGCCGCGCCGTTTCGGTGATCGCGGATTCGAAGCCGGTCAGAGCCGCGAATGGGGAAAACTGGGCTGCCCGGTCATGCGCGGACATGCGTGGGTGTTTTGCGGAGTTGTGGTGCGGCAAATGAATGATGTCGTCGTAAGGACCCGTCATGCCTTGTGCCCTCCGATCTGTCGGTTGCGCGAGGCGGTGGTCGCCCCTTCTTCGAGGTTCATGCCCTTCAGGACGGCGTTTTTGCCATACTTCTTCTTGATCTCGATCATGGCCTCCTGCATCTTCTTCTCCCGTGCCAGCGCTACTTCTTCCGCAGCCTTTTGCTTCTGAACCGCATCATAATCGGTAAACAGGTCAAGCTGTTCGTAAGTGTCCGTTTTGACGATCGAGTGCTCATCGACAACATGATTAGCCGTCACATAGACCCTTCTGACCAGCAGGTTCTTGTCGGCAATCCGGTCAAACAAAGCCATCACGGCCTCCATGATGAGCCGGGTGGACGATGTCTGGCGGCTCAGGTTGGCCGTACCATGCGCGTGTTTGGGGATTTTCCGGCCATATGGGTCCACCGTCACCTCGCCGTGAAAAGTGCGCCTGATCTCGGGGTCGGTCAGGTTTTCCACATCATATCCGATCATCAAAACGATCTGGTCGGTGACAAGGCCCTTTTCCACCAGATCCAGCACGAGCAGGTCGGTCATTTCGCGCACGATCAATTTCGTTTTCTCAAAAGTGTACGGAAACTGCAGCACCTGCCCGGAGCCGATGCTGTTGGCGCGTGGCTTGTAGGCCTTGATGTCTGCGATCGTGCAGGGCTCCCAACCCCATGCGTGGTCAATCAGCAGTTCCGCATTGATACCGAACAGCCGGTAAAGCAAATCCTCGTTGTAAAGCTCATGCGGTTTTCCAATCGAGCATCTGGCCACGTCGCCCATGGTGAACAGCCCGTGGTCTTCCAGTTTCTTGGCGTAACCTCGCCCGACCCGCCAGAAATCAGTCAGCGGGCGATGCGTCCAGAGCAGTTGGCGATAGCTTGTTTCGTCCAGTTCCGCAATGCGCACACCGTCCTTGTCCGGCTCAATGTGTTTCGCACGGATATCCATCGCGATCTTGGCCAGGTAAAGATTGGTGCCGATTCCGGCCGTCGCCGTGATGCCGGTCGTCTTGAGCACGTCCTGGATCAGCATCATGGTCATTTCGCGAGGTGTCAGCTGATAGGTTTCCAAATAATCCGTGGCATCGATAAACACCTCATCGATCGAATAAACATGAATGTCCTCCGGCGCGATGTATTTCAAATAAATGTTGTAGATCCGCGTGCTGTACTCCATGTAGAGCGCCATGCGCGGCGGCGCGATGATGTACGAAATCGCCAGCTCCGGCGCGGACTTCAGCAGCGCATTGTCGAAGGACTCCCCAGTGAACACACGCCCGGGGGCTGCGTGGCGGCGCTGGGCATTCGCCTCCTTGATCTTCTGAACCGCTTCGAACAACCTCGCCCGGCCGGAAATGCCATAGGATTTGAGCGAGGGCGAAACGGCCAGGCAAATCGTCTTTTCCGTGCGGCTCGCATCGGCGACGACGAGATTCGTGTTCATGGGGTCCAGGCCACGCTCGATGCACTCGACGGAAGCATAAAACGACTTCAGATCGATCGCGATAAAGGTACCCGGTACCATTTCAGCCGTTTCACGATTTTTCAATTTCAAGTCCGCTCACCTCAGCCGTTTCACGGCTTGTCACTTCGAATTTGCGATTTTGGTACCGGGTACCGATTCCTCAGCCCGCACCCAGGCTCCTCCAGTCCCTGCCTTCGTCAGTCCAAGCCACCGCCAGCTCCTTCGCTCTCATCGACCGCAACATTGCTTGTATTTTTTGCCGCTGCCGCACGGGCACGGGTCATTTCGTCCCACCTTTCGCGACTGCGACTGCGACTGCGGCAGCGACCGTGACGCGGATCCAGGCCGTTCGTTCATGTCCATCAACTCGGTCGGCGTGAATCCGCGATTTGACCAGATTCGCGAGTGATTGGCCAGATCAAGGGCCAAACGCACGAATTCACGCTGATGAGTTTCGTTTATAAACTTCAGGCGACGACGTTCAACATCAAAAAGGACATATCCGACAGAAAAATCAGCATTTACAAATCCGAGATGGATGTCCTCACACAATTCCTCTGCCGCATCCGGATCGAGCGCGAGATGTTTCTGAATAAAAGACTGCAGCCGTGTGAAAGAAGGCGGGCGTTCCCGATACAGGTCATCGACATAGCGAAGCAAAATTTCCTTATCCGGGATGTAGTATGGCTTTCCCTTCTGCCGAGCCATCAGACGGGGCAAGTCTTCCTCCTCCATCAGCAGGCTTTCCTCGACGAAAAGGTCGTCCTCGATTATAAAAATTTCATGATCCGGGTTTAATTCGCCGACCAGCACATCCAGGTCGGTGACACTCAGAGGCTTTTCACTGTCCGGGTTCTGGGCATTGAAAATCTCAACAACCTTGCCCTTTTCGACCACACCATACAAGTTGACCAACGCGCGAACATAATCCAGCGCAAGTTTTTCGTCCTCAGCCCAGTCATGATCCAGGCCGGGGCGGTCTCTCCCGCCAAATTCAAACGGTGTCACCGGCAGCGGCAACAGGTTCGGCTTTTCAAATTTTTCAAACAACTCACGTGCCGTAAAGCCGCGATGATCCCAGTTGCGGGTGTTGTTGATCAATTCCGTGATATGTCGTATCAGCCGGTTCATCTGTTCGATGCCGGTCATATTGACTCTCCGGCGTTCAACTTCGTAAAGTGCGGCTTTTATGGAATTGCCCCCGATTGCCGTTTGACCGTGAATGTCCTCGCAGATATCTTCAGCCACCTGTTCTTGCACGCCACACTCCCTGACCAGATAGCCCTTCAGGTCGTCAAAAGCCTGGGGCCTTTCACAGTACTCACCATCAGCGTATTTCAAGAGTTCGGACTTGTCCGGAACGAAAAAAGGTTTGTTGCCTTGTGTGGCCAGCATGTCCTCAACACACTCATCGGCAAACAACGCTTCGTGGATGAACAAATCCCCCTCGCGTTCGACAAAAGTGCCTTCCAAGTCAACCGAATCAAGTTCCGCAACCGTCATTCCGCCACTGTTCTGGCTATTGATGATCTCGAGAGCCTTCCTCGCCGGAATGATCCCATACAGGCTTGTCATCGCTTTCAGATACTGTAATATGAGTTGATTCTCAATCATTTCTGCCCCCCTGGCGGAACCATTACCACACGCCCGGTTTCATTCGGTAGCGGACCTCAATTATATAATCCGCATAGCCGACACGCGAGTCAAGCAGCAAGGCCATGTACATGGGATGGCGGACGACCGCATAAAAACCGGTATCGATGATTGTCTGCCGGGCTTGAATTTCAACGATCCTCGAAGCGAAACGATTCTGCAACATGGCGGTGCAGAAAAGGATGAATCCGGCTGCCATGACAATCAGCACGACGATCATCAGCCAAGCTGACCCCCTACACAATCAAGAACACGATCGGCAGCGTCAGCAAACTCAGGATGGCGGACAAGGCCGTGATCTTGGCCGCAAAGTCCGTGTCGCCCCCGTACGCAACCGCCATGTTGGTCGCATTGCTCGGTCCGGGCATCGCGCATGCGATCACCAGAACCGGAATAAGCAGCGCATTGCCGGTCGGCGGCAACAATCGCAAGGCCAGGGCGACGGCAAAAGGGGCGGCCAGCAGGCGCACGAACGACAACTTGTACAATGACGCACTATTGAAAATATTGATCAGCGGGAACTCACTCAAAGCCATGCCGATGATCAGCATGGCGAGCGGACCCGTCATACTGCCGACAATCGAGAGCAGATTGGTGACAAAAGCCGGTGGCTTGATCTGCAGAAAATAAAGCACCAGTCCAATTTCGATCGCGATCATGACCGGTGTGAGCAGGATTTTTCGCAGGCTGATCCCCTTGGCCACCTGGGTCTGGGTCATCATCAACGCGCCGAAAAAGAAAAAGCACGGACCATAGGGAATCTGGACAAAGGATGCTAGAAACAGCCCCTCTTGACCAAACATCGTCTCGATGACCGGAAACCCCATGAAACCAAGGCTGCTGAACGTCGAGACCAGCAGCCAGACCCCCTGGCGGCTGCCCTTGATCTTGAATAATTTCATGAAAATGAAACCCACCAGAAAACTGACCGCCAAAACCGCCACGGTGAGGGCGGCGATCAAAAGCCCTTTCTCGGTCAATTCCTCATCAAACGGCTGCAGGAACCCGCCGATCAGCATGGCCGGCAGTGTGATCATCATCATCAACGTGTTCAGGTCGTGCTTGGCATGGTATGTGACCACATTCGACCGGCGGAGCAGCCACCCGATCAGGATGATGACGAGAAAAATGACAAGAACCTCGACCAGGGCAAACATCTGGGACATCAAGAAACCTCCACGAAAGGCAATCCATATCGTGACCTATCATATCACAAAATTAAAAGATGCGGTTTTCGGTGCGGTTTTCGGTACCCGGTACCATTTCGGCTGTTTCACGATTTTGCCGCCTTCGACCCCCTGCGCCATCTGCGTTTCACGGCTCGTCGCTACAAAAATGGAGATTTGGTACCGGGTACCAAATCTCCACGCCACGCCACGTGCCTGCCGCCGTCTTCGCGGCCTCGTCACGGGTGAATCAGCTTCTTATCGATACCGTACCAATCGGCGACAATGTCATAGACGTCAAGGATCGATCGGCCCGAATCCGTCAGTTCGTATTCACCATCCGATGTCTCATCTATCGTGCCCGTGTAGATCTGTTCGAACAGTCTTTTGTCGAAGGCTTCATACTCGTTCACATATTTGTCGATAAAGGCGGTCTCGAGTTCCGCTTTGGAGCAGGCGCGACCCTGCTCATTCATGTATCCCAGCATGAAAACGGAAACGGAACGATCTGCCGTCACCGGCAGATGCGTGAAAAGCACCACATGCACGCAGCTGAAAACAAAGAAAAAGAGGATCACGTCCCGGATCGTGATGATGTTTCTCATCCGTGTGAGTTTCAAAGCCAAAAACATGCCGGACATCAGTATCCCGGCAGCCAATATGGCCACGAGTCCTCGGTAGAAGAAGACGGCGATCGCGTCAAACGCCCCCAGCCGAACACCCAGAACATAAATGAAGCTACCGGCCACGAACAGAAGCACATACACCGCAAGCAGCTTGACGACCTCTCGAAATTTCATCGTCATTCACCCCTGACTTGATTGCATCCCAACAAAATCCTTGAACGCCGTGATATGTTCATTGGGGATCCTCATCATGAACATCTCCAGAGAAAACCCATCGATGTCTGTCACATATTCCTTGATCGTCCCGTTGTCAAACCCGCTAAGCATCTTAAGGATCGGGTCGACCTCACTTCCCTTTTCCAAAACGATCATCAAATCCTTGCTTCCTCTTTCGAACCGATCGATCGCTTCGGCAAAGTAACCTTCCAGCAAATCCGGGTCCCGGCCGCCGTACGGGAAGTTCTTCAGCAGATCGAGCACTTTGTATGCATCATGATCGTGCAAAAATGCATGAACATGCGCGTAAGAATCCCGGGTCGCAGCCAAAGTATCGTAATCACAATTGACAGCGGCTCTTCTGAATTCGTCTTGTTTCATGGAAAAACCCGGGTTGTCCGCTCCGACCACCACATCCTGGATGAATCTGGATGCGGCAACCGAGCGATGCGGCAGTAAATATTGTCCATTTGGATCGCCGGATAGCCGGTACAGGTAGAACATCGGCGAAACCGACAACGCGAGGGAAAGCGCCACGACCGCAATTGCCCGGATCCTCTGTTTCTTTATGAATCCGACCAGCACGCTGAGTGAAAACACGGCAGCCAGGATGATGAACGGCGCCGATATGAGCAGTCTGAAATCATAAGCAGTCGTGACAAAACAGCCCGCCGTCGGGATCGCGATCATCAGCGCGATGTAGTAATGTCTCCGGACGAATGAAATCACGGCTCCGAAAACGACAAACCCGATCAGCGACCCGTGAATGATTGGATAATGATGCATGAACTGGCGATTATAACTCATTTTGCTGAAAACCGTCGCATACCAGACCCTGATGTTCTCCCAAAGCGGCCCCGGACCGCTCTCCCTGAAACGATCGAAAAACTCCTTGATCAGCGAGCTTTCGCGCAATGAATAAATATCAATATTCACAGACAGGTACGACAACAGCGGCACCAGCCCGAAAACGAATCCCATGAGCGCAAATGACGCCACATCGGTCCGGGCCGCGATTTCGCCACGTTTTCTGATGTGGAAAACGATGAACAAAAATGCGCTGCCGATCAGTCCATAAATGTACTGCTTGCCCATGATCGCGCTCGACATGCACAACGCGGCGAACACGCCGCCCACGATGCCCCTTGTCCTTGAGCCGGTCTTGAACCCTGTATATAAATAGAACAGGGATATCATCATCAAAGGGGCACAGATGGCGTACCGGTGACCCATGAAAACTTCCGTGAAATGCATTGGATAGAAATTCATCAAAACGGCCGCGGCTATCCCAATCGGGAAACTGTCAAAAATATGATAGGCCAACAAAGCCGTGAAAAGCACCGTGACATACCCCAGGAAAACAAGCGCCATGTTGAATACAAACAGGTTGAACCCAAAAATCGTGAACCAGATCCCGATGAAATAATGGAAAACCAGTTCCCGTCCGATCCGCCCGATCTGCATATCATTGAACGCCACCTGAATCGAAGCCCCGGGCATCGTGAAATCCTGGACAAAATAGATGTCCCAAGCGGCATCGTCGAAAAGTCCATAGGAATTCCAGGGCGCTGTTTGATAATTGAACAGATGCGTCACGAAGTACAGCACCGTCACGCCCAACACGAAATACAGCATCCGATGTGGCACAGCGGACAGGGATCGCCACTCAGGACGGACAGAAAGGATCAGGAATATGATCGACGCGAACCAGAAAATCCATGAAAACCGGTCATAAGGGATCAGCCCCCTGAAGAAGCTGTATGAGATGAAATAACCTGAAAGCATGAAAAATAGGCCCAACAGAAAAGGAATGTTGCATTGGCTTTGCCGGCCGTTTTGCCCAGGTTCCATATGGGGGGAATAATCCATATTCGATCCATCCAATCACGAAATTCGGATCCAATATTCATGCACATCAATCTACATTATAAAGCAAAACCAAAGCCATTGTTTTCGACATGAGCAATAATGGTGGCAGCGGCAGAGTTTCAAGGTTCCCGCCATATGTCCCGGAGTCCGAAAGCGTTCTTTCACGATCTTCTCAGGTGACCGATAAAGCGGCATCTTGGGTGAGGTCATGCAAGTCATCAAAGAATGAATTCGATGTCTGTCCATCTCCCAATTTCAAATTATCAAAATTCTTGACAAAATTTGGCAGAGTGTTATTATAAATTCATGAATTACTCTTATTTTATGTGAATAATGACAATAAATTGACAATTATCTCAATAATTTGTTATGGATGCGTTGAAGGTCTGATTGTATCTGGACGCTTTGATCAGACCAGAGCAAGTAGCGTAACCGGCCGTGAAGCCGGTTTTTTATTGCTTTAAAGGTGGTGGTTGATCAGGGTATCAGAAACTGGCCAGTGTCTAAAAATGAGCAGATTATTTTTGTACAACAATGACTGTCAGAACACAGAGTTGAATTTTGATAACAGGCGTCAAACAGATTGGTTAATTGCCCGATTTATCGGATCAGGGAAAAAGCAAAGGGGATACTTATGAGGAAAAGATTGTTTGCTTTATTGATCGGATTCGCCATGGTCGCATCTCTACTGACATTTCCCGTCTTCGCTGCAACAACCAGCACACGTGTTGTTGACTCCTATGTACCATCCAGCCAGGAAGCCACCTTTAAAATTGCTGATTTGATGGCCGGTCAGTATGAGGATGTCGGTGATCTGTTCATTGATCCATTAGCAGCTGATAATACCTATCTGGTCACGTATCAGATTGACGAACCCGGATGGTTTATAACTGAAGTTCATTTTGAGGCGATCAACGAGGGTGATGATGCCTTCATTTATAGCAAAGGTGGTCTCATCCCCGGAAAATTCACGGTCAATAAAAGCTGGGAAATTTCCGAAGAATTGACGAAGTATAGTTTTATCTATACATCGGGAGCCGCTGTCTCAGATTTTACCGCTCATGCTGTTGTGTGTCAGCCCGCCGTGTATGAGGATGTACCACATAATTATTTGATTTCCAGCAATACTGATACGTTGTATTCAACCACCGGCACTGACCCTTGGTCCAATGCTGTACTGGCATGGGATCATCCGTCCTGGCCAGAACTAGACGGTGCGGAATGGATCTGGGAAAGCTATCAGGTCGATGAGCCAAGACTGGGTGATACGATTTACTTCAAAAAGGATTTTGAAATTGTAGGTACACCCACAGCGGCAACGTTGACCATGACAGCCGATAATGAATACGAGGCTACGGTCAACGGACTACCAGATCCGGTTTATTCTGATGACGATTGGAAGGTCATCATTACTTACGATATCAAAGACCTTCTGGATTCTGGTTCAAATACACTTCTGATTAAAGGTGTCAACTGGGCTTGGCCGACTGATTCCGTAACAGTAAATCCCGGCGCAATTGTTTATCAAATGGTCATTGATACAATAGAGAGCGTGGAAGTCAGCCCCGAAATCTGTGAATCCGTTTGGGGCAAAGGCGTAGCGGTGAATTTGGAAAATGAAGGTGGCAACTGGTCCATGATCATCCCTCTTCCGACCATCGATTGTGTGGAAGTACAGACATTGTCAGTTCCGTCGACAACGATGGCTGGCGTCTTGAGCCAAACATTGAAAGATGGATATGGCTATTGCCTGGAGGCCAGCGGGACATACAAATTTGCCAACTGGGCACCTCCTACGTATTCCGGCTATGCGGATGCCAAGTTTAACTGCCGCGAAGGCTCCTATATTCCAGATCTAACCGGCTATGTCGCGGAAGAAGACTACCATGTCAATACCGATGGTACCGTATGGATCAACGGTCAATCATTTGGTTATGTACTTGGTCTACAAATCAGGATCGACGGAGAATGGGCAAACTGGGTAGGTGAGTATAATGACGACCACATCTACACAAAAACCTTGACCGGAACAGGGTCTAAACTGACCTTCGCGATATATGACAATGTCTATACCGATAACTCCGGATCTCTGACCGTAAAAATCTGCCAGAAGAGTTTTGTCTGGTAATCGCAGTTCCTCAGTCAACATAAAAATCATATTTATAAGTGGTATCCCGGCCTGATTCGGGATACCACTTTTTTAATTCTTCAAGTGACGGTTTCGGTACCCGGTACCATTTCGGCTGTTTCACGATTTTGTCGCCTTCACTCCCATGCGCCATCGATGTTTCACGGCCTATGACGTCACAATTGCCGATTCGGTACCGGGTACCGAATCTCCCATCTCCATGTTCGTTGCCATTATTTTATGTTCTTTAACATTTCTTTAATTCTTGGCGAATCCATTAGCCAATTATTGTCTGCATTCACTTCCACCCACTCGTAACAGTCGAAAGAAACATAATAGCCCTGGTTTATATATGGATCTTTTTCCACCATTGCTTTGGCATCATCAATATTGTCTGCACGAATGATTTGTATCACTTTGTCCTGGTTAAGCAATGGTCCTGCCAATACCAGAACATGACTCTCATTCAACATTTTCAAATGATCAATGTGATCATAATATATTTTCCGCGTCAGCTTTTCAGGTTTCTTCCCTTGAAACATAATAAAAAATGTCTTCATTAGTTACTCCTTCCGACAGATGATTTCAAATGTTGAAATCCACTTGAGCAAAGGCAACAATACCGTCACTCAAGGTGAATTGTGGAACGAGCAGATCATTGCCAATGTACAATTCATTGAAAAAATCCAGATAGCGGACTTTTGTTTTCACCATTTTAAATATCGCAATATCTGCATAGGCACCAGGTGCGAGTGTTCCGATCTTGTTTTCCATTCTCATGTGCTTGGCGGGTGTTTCCGTTACCGATTTCACGACATCATACAACGGGATACCCATGGAGTACATTTTTGACATGACATATGGAAGACTGCGAGCATACAGTGAAAGATATATTTTATCAATGCCAATATCTGTGCTGATAATATCCGGTGGAAATCCGTTTTCAATGGATTTCAAGGATACCTGGTGGCAGAAGTTGCCACGCCCGTTAGCGCTATCAAAAATAACGCCTCTTTCTCTTGCCGCCAAGACTTCTTTTCGCATCTGACCATTTTGATCAAGGATTGTTTCACCTCGGCCATGATACATATGGCAAAATATGTCGTTTGGCCGCAAAAGATTTATGATCTCAGCGCAAGCAACAGGGGCGTCCGTTGGATGGACGCAGACGCTTATTTGCTCAAGCCGGTTCGCAATTTCCATAGTTTTCACGAGGGGCTTGATGTCGTTGACCATGCTGCGGCCCATTCGGATTTTCAGGCCAATGATGCTGTCCCGATGCTTTTCAATAATTTTTCGTATTTCCACTTCATTGAAAAGATCCGGGTTGAAGTTTTCGGGGACATTTTCATCAGCCAGTCCGCCTGAACTGACATTCAGAAAATTCTTTATTCTAACTTGACTGTTGATCACATCGGTTTTATAAAATGCATCATAATTGCCGCACCCACTTGTGCCGGCATCGACTGCACTTGTGACGCCCATGGCCAACATTAAATCGGGCTTTACAGGCGTAATGCCGCCGCTATTGAAGATGTGCGTATGAAAATCTATCAACCCGGGCAACACCAGGCAATCCGTCGCATCAACGATTCTTTCCGCCTCGAACTGCTCATCATTGATTTCAACAATTTTATTCCCAACAATGCCAACGGTTTCGATCTGTTGGACTTTTCGCTCAGGATCAATGACAAACCCGTTCTTGATAACCATATCCAGTTTTTTCATTTTTCGTTACCTCAGTCGATTCGTTTCAAAAAGAACAAGCCGGGGATGAATACACACCCCCGGCCTGCACTTCGGTTATATCAGAATTGAAAATCAATTTGCATAAAGGCGGTTCTGCCAGCTTTGATGGTCATTTGCGGAATGAATAGCTGATTCCCCTCGACTAAGTTGCCAAACTGGTCTTTGAACGTGATCGGTTTTTCCCGGATTTTCAGTATCGCGATATCCGCCAATGCAGATGGAGCCAATGTTCCAATGTAACCCTTCAAATGCATCAGGTTCGCGGGCGTTTCCGTGACTGCCCTGATCACCTCATTCAGCGGCATCCCCATAGCTACATAAGCAGACATGGTATACAGAAGCGAGAACACTTTCGGCTTATAGATGCTAAAAGTGACAACATCTGTGCTGATAACGTCAGGCAAAAATCCGTCTAGAATAGCCTTTTGAGCGACATCGAAACTATAATTGGCTCTTCCGGATGCGCCATCAAAAATCACACCTCTTGACCGAGCGTCTTTGACGTAAGATGGAATTTTTCCATTTGAATCCAGGATATTGTAAGGTCCTTTTGCCTGGAAACAATGGCACAAGATGTCACCTTTATCAAAGTGGGATAATATTTCATCATAAGGGCTTTCGGGGTGCACTGCGTGAACGCACATATTTGTGTTCAACATCCGTGCCAGTTCTCGGGTTTTTTTCAAAGGTTCCAAATTGAATTCCTTCGAAAACAGCTTTCCTATCCGTACTTTAAGGCCAAGCAGGTGATCTGAATATCGTTCGAACATATAGGTAATTCGATCAATGTCGTAGAGGCTCGGGTCAGGATTTTCGTTGTACTGTTCGGTAATTATCCCGACCGCAGAAACATTGATGAAGCTCTTCATGGTGATATTGCTTGAACAAACAACATCCTTGTAAAAGCCTTCGAAATTTGTACTACCTGTCGAACCAGCGTCAACTGCTGCTGTTATGCCGCTAGGTAACGTCATTAAATCCGGATGAATTCCCAGTTCGGAATGATCTTTGTCCAGATGAGTGTGAAAATCAATGAGACCTGGCAATACAATGCATCCAGTCGCATCTATTGTTTCATCCACCTCCGGGACAACCCCTTCTGGCAAAGCAACAATCTTGCTCCCTTTGACATAGATATCGCCAATTTGATCAATTCCTCTGCTTGGATCAATAACTCTTCCATTCTTGATATGATAGTTCAGTTTCATTTGGATTACCTCAAATTTCAACGGGTCCGTTACGAATTTGCTTTGATTTCTGCCAGGAATCGATCAACCAGATCAGTGCCAACTGTTTCGCGGATTTTGTCATACGCTGGTTTGGTCATTTCAAGCATTTGGTTACGAAGCTCGTCCGATATGGTCGAAATCTCACAGCCATAGTCCAGAATTATTTTTTTACGGCTTTCAATTCTTTCATCAGCTTTTACTCGACCATATGCCAATGCTTCCTTGACAGACTCCTCGACTATGACTTTTAAATCATCAGGCAGTTTATCGTAAGAGGCTTTGCTCATCATCATTGTGAGTGCATGTAAAACATGATTTGTCTCAATGATATATTTCTGGGGTTCATACAGTTTGTTGGCTACGATCAAGTCGTACGGGTTTTCTTGAGCATCAATGGCACCTTGCTGCAAGCTAATGTACAATTCGCTGAAGTCCATGGGGGTCGGATTTGCTCCCAGGTTCTTCCAGTATTCAAGGTGATTCGGATTCTGCATGGTCCGGATTTTCAAGCCTTTAAAATCTTCAATTGTTTTCAATGGTTTGCTAGATGTTGTCTGACGGAATCCAGCATCTGAAAAGCCGAGCATTTTCAGGCCTTTTGCTTCATATTCCGGTTCGAATTCTTTTAAAATGTCACCATCAAGCACTTTGCGAGCGACTGCTAGAGACGGGAATGCATTTGGCAAGTCGAAAATGCCTGTCTTGGGTGCATAGGTAACAAATGTCGCGCTGATGGTAACAAAGAAATCAATGGTTCCAGTTTGAAGTCCTTCAACCATTTCTCTGTCAGGACCCAATTGGCCGCCCTCATAAATATCCATCTGGATTCGGCCATTACTCTTGGACTCCATCAATTCTTTCGCCTTGAATGCAATGAAGTGATTAACACTATCTTCAGCAACAGGTGTCGCAGTTGTAAATACAACCTCAGCCTTGCCGGATGCGGTAGTTGTTGTCGCCGCGTTTGTTGTACCAGCAGTCGTAGCCTTAGTTGTTGTTGCGGTTGATCCACAAGCAGTAAGCGTAGCCAGAATCGTCAGTATCAAAATAATGGAAATTGTTTTTTTCATAATATTTCCTCTCTTTAATTATTCATTTGACCATCATCATTGTGATTGCAGGAATGAAAGTAATTAACATTAACGCTGCAATAAAAGATATGATAAATGGCAGTGCATGTTTAGAAATCTTCATGACAGGCACCCCTGTCAAGTTCGTGCCTACATACAAATTTGCACCAACTGGGGGAGTTACAAATCCAATTGCTAAATTGGCTATCATGATTATTCCGAGGTGGACCGGATGAATTCCAAAGCTGGTTGCGACCGGCAAAATGATTGGTGTGAAAATCATCAATGCTGGAATTGCATCCATGAACATACCGGCAATCAGAAGAACAAAGTTGATCATCAACATGACAACAATAAATGATGATACATTTGTGGCAAACCAATTTTGTACAACTTTTGCAACCTGCATCAGGGTAATTACGCGACTTAGAACCGCTGCACTGCTTATCATAAAGAGAATCGGCGCATATGATTTGACCGTATCTCTCATGACATATATCAAATCTCGCGGTTTGATCGATTTGTAGATAAATAGACTTACAATTAGCGCGTAATATACTGAAATAGATGCTGCTTCAGTCGGAGTTGCAATACCACTATAAATGCTTCCAAGAATGATGATCGGCGATAGTAGTGCCCATATTCCATCTTTGATAATGTGTTTTAACCCACATTCAACACCCTTAGCGCACCTGATTCCGAACAATTAATGTGGGTTTGCTTTGGGGATCAACAAAGGCAGACTGGTCCAGACCAAGCGCTCTGAGAAACTGAGTTTGCCGTGCAGAAGGAGGATTTTTCAAGACGCGCTGGTGATTGAGAGCAAAGACTTGAATATGCAAAATGACACAGGTCATCGCATAAAAAGTCGGTTTAGTGGTCTTGACTTCATGCAAGCCGATGACGGTTTCGTCAGATTCTTTAAGAAACCGGCGCATGCGAACCTCCATCAGCCGTGCGATGAGCAGAGCTAGAACCAGAATCATGCCCAGCGCATCGATCCTCGCCGGTGTTTTCAAGAACAAATCATTGACGACCAGCGGATCCTTGAGAAAGGCAAAGTCATTTTCCACACCATACTGGCCTTTGTACGTGCGCAGCACGCCGAAGCTGTCCAAGCCATCCGGCCCTGTTCGGGGAACATTGGTCAACAGAACAAAACACCCGGCCAGATTAATCAGTTCGTCGATGGCCGCCGTGTTTTCTTCGATTGACCAAGTCACAAGGTATCGCTGCACAGTCGGCGCCGGCTGATCTTTCGGCGGTCTGCCCGGTCGGCGGACCGCAACGGCCTGTATTTCACCGTTGAGCGTGTACAAAGCACCTTTGCGCCGGTACGCTGCGTCAATCGCACGCTGCGCATCGGCCTCGCAGAAGAACTCGGTCTGCCGTTTGCGCAGGTCTTTTTCCAGTGCACTGCGTGCGGCTTCCAACTGTTTTTCGACTTTTTTCTGCCGGCGTTTGTCATGCGCACTGGAGTGAACAACCACCGCACGGTAGACGTTGCCGTCAATCTCAACGGTCGTTTCATAGGCCTTATAACGTGCAGGCGGGCGTTTAGGGGACGGTGCGATCTCCTGTAGAACCTGGATATCACTCCAGTCATCCCTCGCGACCGCTTCCTGAATCGCCCGGTCACAGACGGCGAAATTGGCGGGTAACCGCGAGATAAACCGATGGCCATTTAGCAGCGCCAGATTCTCTTGAGTGACCATCGCCGAGTCGGCCACATAGATAAAAGCGCCAGGACCCAGTCCGTGCGCCTTCATGAGCTTGCCGATACGCTGCAGCATTTCATTATTCAGTTTCTTGTCTGAAGCATTACCGTCCACTATCCGGCTGAAAATGGGAACCCCTCGGTCGACGCAGAGCAATTCGGTCATGAACTGTTTGAGCTGAGGTTGGTGATCCTTGCTATGCCCGAGTGTGATCAGGGGGCCCGCTTCGTTATCGTCACGCTCATATTCACCCCATACGCTCGTGGAGGTTGTGTCAAAACTGATCGCGGATGTGTCCAGCTGAAACTGCTGCACCGCCCGAATGCCCAGTTCGGTCACAATCTTGCCTGTGCCATACGCCGCTACGGCGTCCAGCGATCGAGCCAGCGTATAGTCGCCAAAGCGTTCCGGGTCCAGATCTTCGCCTAACAGAAGCTCACGATCCTGCCCGGCCAGAAAGTCTTTGACATGATACAGTGGACTGCGTCCGGACAACACGTCCAAGACCATGGCCGTCACCGCCATCCCCGGTGACAGCTGCATCTCGGACGGGACAAGCGTATTGATGGTTTCGGCCAATTGCAGCTGCCGGCAATAAGCGGCAGCCAGCGGTAAATGACCATGCTGGTAAACTTCGACATCCTTCAGTGACGCCAGTAAAGGGTTGATATCCTGTTCAGTCCGCTCCATACGCATCCTCTTTCATGAGCTCGAGGTTAATCTTTGTGATCTCCTGTAAAATTTCCTCGATGATCCGATTATGCTCCAGCCCCTTCAATGCCTGCTCCCGCTGAGCCAGACGGATATAGTGCTGTCGCTGTTTGCCGTTTTCCATGACCGCCAGATGATAACGTGGTCCGTGTTTTTCACCGCGATGACACGCACAGTTGGGTCGGGTGCAAACGGTGTAGCGTTCCACCCAGGTTCCGTGCAGCACGGCAGCATGCTGTGTCAGCTCTTCAACAAGCCGCTGGCGCCGTTTCATTAGTTTCTGAATCGTTTCGCTTGACATGATTCAAGTATACCACTATTATTAGTGATGTACAAGCCGGAAAATGAAAACCGCTTGTGACAGCGGTTAGAAATTATCCGAATTTTAGGTCATTTTAGGTGTTGAATGTGGGCTCGATCCCTACAAGGAGACGATTGACAAATGGCTGGAGTCGGACCAGACACGTTGGCACAAGCAGCGCCATACGGCCAAGCGCGTCTACGACCGGCTCAGGGAACGCCATCCCGAATTCGACTGCTCCTACCCGACCGTGGGGCGCTACGTGCGCGAGAAGAACGATGCCCTGAAAGCGGGCAAGGCGTTCCAGGAACTGGTCTGGCATCCCGGCGAGGCGCAGGTCGACTTTGGCGAGGCGGACTTTGTCGAGCGCCAGGCGATGGTGCGGAAGAAGTATCTGACGGTGTCGTTTCCCTACAGCAATGACAGCTTCACGCAGGTGTTCGGCGGCGAGACGGCCGAGTGCGTCTGCCAGGGACTGAAGGATATTTTTGCCTACATCGGCGGCGTACCGGGGATTTTGGTATTCGACAACGCCACCGGCGTCGGGCGACGGGTTGGGGAAATAATCCGCGAGGCGAAACTGTTCGGGCAGTTTCGGGCCCACTACGGATTTCTGCTCCGGTTCTGCAACCCGAACGCCGGCCACGAGAAGGGCAATGTGGAAAACAAGGTCGGCTTCACGCGCCGGAACCTGTTCGTGCCGCCGCTTGCCTATGACGACATCGAAGTTTTCAACCAACAACTTCTAGATCGGCATCAGGATAAGTCGGAGGAACCGCACTACAAGAAGCTCTTGCCGATCAAGGAGTTGTTCAAGGAAGACCGGCAGGCGTTAAGGCCGCTGCCGTCGCACCCGTTCAACGTCTGCCGCTACGAGACCGTCCATGCCGACAACTACGGCAAGGTCTGCCTCGACGAGCGCCACCGCTATGCCACCTGCCCCGAGTATGGCGGCAAAAAGGTCATGGTGGGGCTTCGGGCGCACACGGTCGAGATCCTAGCGGACGACCTGTCGGTCCTGACGGTCTATGACCGGATGTTCGGCGCCGAACGCACCGACACGACCGACTACCGCACGACGCTGGCGACACTTCTCAAAAATGTCGGCGCCTGGAGAAACAGCGGCATCCGGGAAAAACTGCCGGACCCATTGCGCCAGGCGTTGGATGCGCAGCCGAAAGAAGCGTTGCGCCAGTCGCTTCGGGCGCTCGAGCAGCTGAGCCAAACCTACGATTTTGAGACGGCGGTCGCTGCGCTCGAAGAGGGCTTGCGCCTGGACCGCACGCGGCTGTCGGACACGGCGGTGCTGGCGGCCCGGATTCGCGGCTACGGCCTGATGCGGGCGCCGGAGAAGGGCCCGGACCTTAGAGTCTATGACCGGTTGTTGAAGGGAGACGGAGCATGCTCATGACGCAAAGGACACGTGACGATGCCCGGGGCGCCATCGCCGCCTGCTGCAAGACGCTTTACCTCTCGAAGAACGTCCTGCGCCTGTGCGAGGACGAGGCCACCCCCAAGCAGGAGGAGTTTTTGCTCAGGGTCCTCGAGCAGGAGCTTCAGCAACGCGAAAAGAATCGGATCGCCAGGCTCCTGAACCGCGCTGGCTTTCCGACGCTCAAGGGTTTTTCCGACTACGACTTCACCAACGTGCGCTTCCCGCCGACGCTTTCCAGGGACGAGCTTTTGACGGCTGGGTTTATTTCGGAGCAGAAGAACCTGGTGCTTTACGGCCCGGTCGGCACTGGAAAAACCCACCTGGCGATCGCCCTGGGCTTGAAAGCATGCGAGATGGGGCTCCGGGTCCGCTTCTATTCGGTCACAGCCCTGGTCCTGAAGCTGGGCGAGGCCTTTAAGGACGGCACGCTGGAAAAACTCGTGCGCGACCTTCTGAACCTGGACCTGCTGATCCTCGATGAATGGGGCTATGTCCCGGTCGACAAGGAAGGCTCGCAGCTTCTGTTCCGCGTCGTCGCCGACAGCTACGAGCAGAAGAGCCTCATCCTGACCACCAACCTCGAGTTCTCCAAATGGGGTTCGATCTTTACTGATGAGCAGATGGCCGCTGCCATGATTGACCGCCTGGTGCACCATGGCCATCTCCTGATCTTCGACGGCGAAAGCTACCGCATGAAGCATGCGCTGATGCGCCAGACGCAACGGCCGCCTGCCGACAAGGGGGTGAGAATGGCTGCCTCAATGGCCGATGATTAAAACTCAAATTTGACAGTGGTCCCGATAAATCAGGGGTTTGTGGGTGGTAGTTTGCACTACACGGCCAAAAACCCCGACGAATCTCAGGTCATCAGAAGCGCGTAAAGGTGGTGATGCCAGTCAGGAAATCACGATCGACTTATCCGGAAGCGGGACGCCCATTGCTTCGAGCATGTGCTTGGCGTCACCCGGCGGCGGTGGGACACTGAGGAATTCTTTGCCCAGAAACTCAGCCTTCATGACGCTCCAGCGCCTCAGTTCCTTGATCAAGTGCTCACCGGTAAACCAGATCTGATCCAGTTCCTTTATAGCCTTTAGTCGTTGATCAGGATCCGTCAGGGCCATCGCCTCATCCCGTTGGTGCTGCCAATACTGCCGGTACATGACCTGCAGCTCCTGCTCAAACAGGTAGGCCAAAACACAGATGAAGATATGGCCGCGGACACGTCGCTCGTTCCAGTGCCGCAAGGGTCCGACATCCAGGAAGTTCTTGATTTCGCGAAAGGCCCGCTCCACATTCATCAGGTTTTTGTACGAAAGAATCACGTCCTCGGCAGGAAGCGTAGTATTGGTCTTGACGATGAACTTGCCGTCCCGAAGCGCTTCCTTGGCCAGTGCCGGTTCATTGCGTGAAAAGGTCATCTGGTGGCCATCGTAGGCGATCTCGAAAAAACTCTGGACATTCTTGCGGGTCAGTTCCTTGCCGACTTGAATCATGACGTTTTTCGGATTGGTCGCCCGACCACGATGCTTGGCCGTTAACAACCTTGCGATCTTCTGCAGTTCCTCTTCGGCCTCTTCCAGGGCTGCTGACCGGAATGCCGCATCCTGTTCAGCCTTGAGCGGATTGTAGCACAACAGATAACGGCAGCCGCTGGTGCCCTCCTCATCGTCGATATCGCTTGCCTCAACCTCGAGGAAGGACAGGTTGTCCCGGATCTTTGCGAAAGCGTCCAAGTCTTGATGGGATTCCAGCAAATGGTCACTGACGACCCGGCCGCGCTTGTGGTAACCCACGATGTACGGATAATCGACCGATTCAAGCAAGGCGAAGTTCTCGCCGGTGACCATGCCGCGATCCCCGACAAAGACACATTTCTCGACGCAATAGTCATGCTTTAGCTTTTTGAGGACTTCGGCCACGGTCTTTTTGTCGGGCACTTCACCGGAAAACACTTCATGCGTGATCGGCAAACCGTCCGGCGTGACCAGCAATCCAAGCTCGACCTGTTCCAGGTCGGGGCGATGGGTTCGGGAGTAACCGTGCTTGGCGATCGGGCAGCAGTGGCCGCTGACATGCGTGCTGGTCATATCGTAAAACACCAGGGACAGCTGGAAGTTCAAGAGATTGGTCATTTCCCGGTACAAATGGTGTTCAATCTCCGGCTTGATATCCATGAGATAATCCAGGGCCCGGTAGAAATCCTGCAGTTTCCAGCCCTTCGGTGCATCCGGAAGATAGAAGTCCTCGATTGTTAAAAACAGTTCACGCTTGCTGGCCGGATCCGCCAGACGACCAATGACCATAGCCTTAATGTATTCCGCGACATCAAACTCGACGTTGCGTCCACTCAGGGCAGACCGGATCGCTTCGGACAGGTGCAGCTGGTCCCACAAAAATTGAACCACATAAGGAACGCCGAATTCGAGCATGCAGACAGGATTGAGGTCATTGACCGAACCCAGCACCCGGTTTTGTAGGACAGACTCGAGCTTGTGAATGATCTGCTCGATCTCCTTTTCCGAATAGGCATCGATGTTGCCGAGGCTGGCAATCCGGCGCTTTTTGACAGCAGAACCGACACGATAGGACTCGATGATATGGAGATATCTGTAGGCACTACCATCTGACTTTTTGGTGGTTACAATTTGTGGGAACATTGCTGTAAACCTCCGACAATCTGCTACCACAATTATATCACCGGAAAGCATTGAAATAAACAGTTTATAGGCATATAGACAGAATTAGTTTGACCTACATTTTCAACAAATATTTCGGGTCACCCCCTTGGGAATAGGGCGTTTCAAGGCTTTCAAGTTCCGAAATCACGTAAGCGTCAAAAGCACCACACATTGTAGCAGTCACTGAACTTTGACAAAATTCCTCCATCAAGCGATGGGGGATCATAAAGATGAAGCAAAATCAAAAGCGCATCGAATGGGAGCAGCGGATTGCTGATTGTGAGAACAGTGGTCAGACGATCGCTACCTGGTGCGAAGCCAACGGCATCAAGACCTGCAATTTCTATTACTGGAAGCGGCGAATTCGGGAGCATGCACAAGGCGGAACCGGCCAACCCATCAAGTGGATGTCGCTGGATATTAGACCGCTGGACGACCAGCCGTCCTGGCCTCAAGGGGCTGTATCGGTCGAAGTCGGTCATGCCAGAATTATTGTGACGCAAGGATTTGACCAGCATGTGTTTCGGGATATCGTGAATATCCTGCAAACCCTGTGATTGACGAATGGGCAAACAAGCAGGTGCATCTGGCTTGCGGCAGCACCGATATGCGCAAATCGATCGATGGGCTGGCCGTACTGGTGAAAGAAACATTTGAACTGGATCCGTTCGGCCCATGCCTGTTTGCCTTTTGCAATCGTCAGCGCAACAAACTCAAGATCCTGCAGTGGGATCACAATGGATTCTGGCTTTATTATCGTCGACTGGAGCGGGGGAAATTCGACTGGCCAAATCAGTCCGGTGACGCTGTGAGCATCAGTTATCGCGAATTTCGCTGGCTCCTGGACGGGTTGTCACTTGTGCAAAGGCAGGCCCACAAAGCGGTTTCGGCACGGACAATTCTGTAATCAACGAGGTGCGTATAACGCCCTATTTTCGGGCGTTTCCAGACTTTTTAAGAATGAAAAAAGCGGCCATTTGTGGTACTCTGTCGGGGATGGAAACGCAGGTAAAATCATCCGAGTCAAACGAAAAATTGTTGGAACAAATTCGCCTTCAGGAAGAGCAAATCCTGCTTCTTCAGCAGCAGCAGGCGGAACTCAACGCCAAGGTAAAATGGTATGAAGAGCAGCTGCGCCTGCAACGCCAGCGCCTGTTCGGAGCATCGAGCGAGAAGAGCGCGTATCCGGAACAGATCAATCTGTTCAACGAAGCCGAAGATACGGCTGACCCTAAAGCCGCAGAGCCGACGACGGAAACGATCACCTATTCCAGAAAGAAACGCGAACCGGGTCAGATTGCCGAGAAGATCCAGGATCTGCCGGTTGAAGTCATTGATTACGAACTGTCTGAATCCGAACGGGTCTGCCCCTGCTGTCAGGGCGAACTGCACGAGATGAGCACCCAGGTTCGCGATGAGCTCAAGATCATCCCGGCAAAAGCCAGCCTCGTCCGTCATGTCCAGCATATCTACGCCTGCCGGCATTGCGAGAAGCACGCTGATGACGCCCAAGCTAAGGTGCCGGTCATCAAGGCTGCCATGCCCAAGCCCCTGCTGCCCGGCAGTCTCGCCTCGGCGTCCGCCGTTGCCTACATCATTGACCAGAAATACACGAACCATCTGCCCCTGTACCGTCAGGAACAGATCCTGTCGCGGCTGGATATCAACCTGTCACGCCAGACCATGTCCAACTGGATCATCCGCAGTGTTGAGGCCGCGCTGGATCCGATCCATGACCAATTACACCGCCAATTATTGCGCCATGACATCCTGCATGCCGACGAAACAACCTTGCAGGTGCTGAAGGAATCGGAGCGGTCGGCACAGTCGGACTCGTATATGTGGCTCTACCGGACCGGCCGAGATGGACCGCCGATTGTGCTTTACGATTATCAGACAACCAGAGCCAGCAAACACCCGAAGCGATTCTTGGAAGGGTTCAATGGGTATTTGCAGACCGACGGCTACGGTGGCTATGACAACCTGACCGGCATCACCCAGGTCGGGTGCTGGGCGCATGCCCGGCGCAAGTTTACCGATGCGCTCAAGGCGCTGCCACCTGCCCAGAAAGATAAGCCGGTCGCTGCCAGTAAAGGGTTAGAATATTGCAATAACTTGTTCAGTATTGAGCAGGACCTAAAAGATGCTACCCCTCAGTGGCGATTTGAGCAACGTCTGCTTCGCAGCAAACCGATTCTGGACGAGTTTTACGGCTGGCTCAAGCGGACGGGGCAGCAAACCCTGCCGCAAAGCGTATTTGGCAAGGCAATCAAGTATTGCCTGAATCAGTGGGCTTCGCTCAATAACTTTCTGCTCGACGGACGGCTGGAACTGGACAACAATCGGGCTGAGCGTTCGATCAAACCGTTCGTGATCGGGCGAAAAAACTTCCTGTTCTCGAACACGTCCAAGGGCGCGCGCAGCAGCGCGATCATTTATAGCTCAAATTTGACAGCAAAATGGTGATTTCGGAACTTGAAAGCCTTGAAACGCCCTATTCCCAAGGGGGTGACCCGAAATATTTGTTGAAAATGTAGGTCAAACTAATTCTGTCTATATGCCTATAAACTGTTTATTTCAATGCTTCCCGGTGATATAATTGTGGTAGCAGATTGTCGGAGGTTTACAGCAATGTTCCCACAAATTGTAACCACCAAAAAGTCAGATGGTAGTGCCTACAGATATCTCCATATCATCGAGTCCTATCGTGTCGGTTCTGCTGTCAAAAAGCGCCGGATTGCCAGCCTCGGCAACATCGATGCCTATTCGGAAAAGGAGATCGAGCAGATCATTCACAAGCTCGAGTCTGTCCTACAAAACCGGGTGCTGGGTTCGGTCAATGACCTCAATCCTGTCTGCATGCTCGAATTCGGCGTTCCTTATGTGGTTCAATTTTTGTGGGACCAGCTGCACCTGTCCGAAGCGATCCGGTCTGCCCTGAGTGGACGCAACGTCGAGTTTGATGTCGCGGAATACATTAAGGCTATGGTCATTGGTCGTCTGGCGGATCCGGCCAGCAAGCGTGAACTGTTTTTAACAATCGAGGACTTCTATCTTCCGGATGCACCGAAGGGCTGGAAACTGCAGGATTTCTACCGGGCCCTGGATTATCTCATGGATATCAAGCCGGAGATTGAACACCATTTGTACCGGGAAATGACCAATCTCTTGAACTTCCAGCTGTCCCTGGTGTTTTACGATATGACCAGCACGCATGTCAGCGGCCACTGCTGCCCGATCGCCAAGCACGGTTACTCCCGAACCCATCGCCCCGACCTGGAACAGGTCGAGCTTGGATTGCTGGTCACGCCGGACGGTTTGCCGATCACGCATGAAGTGTTTTCCGGTGAAGTGCCCGACAAAAAGACCGTGGCCGAAGTCCTCAAAAAGCTAAAGCATGACTATTGCGTCGAGAAATGTGTCTTTGTCGGGGATCGCGGCATGGTCACCGGCGAGAACTTCGCCTTGCTTGAATCGGTCGATTATCCGTACATCGTGGGTTACCACAAGCGCGGCCGGGTCGTCAGTGACCATTTGCTGGAATCCCATCAAGACTTGGACGCTTTCGCAAAGATCCGGGACAACCTGTCCTTCCTCGAGGTTGAGGCAAGCGATATCGACGATGAGGAGGGCACCAGCGGCTGCCGTTATCTGTTGTGCTACAATCCGCTCAAGGCTGAACAGGATGCGGCATTCCGGTCAGCAGCCCTGGAAGAGGCCGAAGAGGAACTGCAGAAGATCGCAAGGTTGTTAACGGCCAAGCATCGTGGTCGGGCGACCAATCCGAAAAACGTCATGATTCAAGTCGGCAAGGAACTGACCCGCAAGAATGTCCAGAGTTTTTTCGAGATCGCCTACGATGGCCACCAGATGACCTTTTCACGCAATGAACCGGCACTGGCCAAGGAAGCGCTTCGGGACGGCAAGTTCATCGTCAAGACCAATACTACGCTTCCTGCCGAGGACGTGATTCTTTCGTACAAAAACCTGATGAATGTGGAGCGGGCCTTTCGCGAAATCAAGAACTTCCTGGATGTCGGACCCTTGCGGCACTGGAACGAGCGACGTGTCCGCGGCCATATCTTCATCTGTGTTTTGGCCTACCTGTTTGAGCAGGAGCTGCAGGTCATGTACCGGCAGTATTGGCAGCACCAACGGGATGAGGCGATGGCCCTGACGGATCCTGATCAACGACTAAAGGCTATAAAGGAACTGGATCAGATCTGGTTTACCGGTGAGCACTTGATCAAGGAACTGAGGCGCTGGAGCGTCATGAAGGCTGAGTTTCTGGGCAAAGAATTCCTCAGTGTCCCACCGCCGCCGGGTGACGCCAAGCACATGCTCGAAGCAATGGGCGTCCCGCTTCCGGATAAGTCGATCGTGATTTCCTGACTGGCATCACCACCTTTACGCGCTTCTGATGACCTGAGATTCGTCGGGGTTTTTGGCCGTGTAGTGCAAACTACCACCCACAAACCCCTGATTTATCGGGACCACTGTCAAATTTGAGTTATAGCATCGTCGAGACCGCCAAGGAGAATGGACTGAAGCCGTATGATTATTTGTTATACCTGTTTGAGCGGATGCCGAACATTGATCAGAAGAATCCGGATGCGATCCGCCAGTTGATGCCGTGGTCATCGACATTACCGGATTCCTGCTGGACAAAGGATAAAAAGAGCACATCAAGTGAATCCTAAGCGTAAAGTGTGTGCGTTTTGACGCTTACGAAATCACCATTTTGCTGTCAAATTTGAGTTAAAACAGGGAATTCCCAGTGATTACGAATGGGATTTTTTGTTGATCGATTATGGGAAAAGCTGTTGACAAAACACAGCCGGCCGCGTGTCAGCAATGACAATCCTTATTCCGAGTCAATCTTCAAGACCTTCAAGTATCGTCCGGAGTTTCCGACCAAAGGATTCTCAGGACTGGAAGACGCCCGGAACTGGTGCTTGCGATTGGTTCGCTGGTACCGGCAGGAGCATCGGCACAGCGGTATTCAATTCATTACACCAAGTCAGTACCACGCGGGGCTAGCCGATGAGATTCTCGAAAATCGCCGCCAAGTTTATGCTGATGCTAGGGCAAGAACCCCCCTGCGCTGGCGCAAACACACAAGACCCTGGTTACTCAGCAAGGAAGTATGGCTCAACAAACCAAAATCTTTTGATGACGATTTGCGACAACTATCTTGACAATCACCGATTCTTGGAAGGGTTCAATGGGTATTTGCAGACCGACGGCTACGGTGGCTATGACAACCTGACCGGCATCACCCAGGTCGGGTGCTGGGCGCATGCCCGGCGCAAGTTTACCGATGCGCTCAAGGCGCTGCCACCTGCCCAGAAAGATAAGCCGGTCGCTGCCAGTAAAGGGTTAGAATATTGCAATAACTTGTTCAGTATTGAGCAGGACCTAAAAGATGCTACCCCTCAGTGGCGATTTGAGCAACGTCTGCTTCGCAGCAAACCGATTCTGGACGAGTTTTACGGCTGGCTCAAGCGGACGGGGCAGCAAACCCTGCCGCAAAGCGTATTTGGCAAGGCAATCAAGTATTGCCTGAATCAGTGGGCTTCGCTCAATAACTTTCTGCTCGACGGACGGCTGGAACTGGACAACAATCGGGCTGAGCGTTCGATCAAACCGTTCGTGATCGGGCGAAAAAACTTCCTGTTCTCGAACTCAAATTTGACAGCAAAATGGTGATTTCGGAACTTGAAAGCCTTGAAACGCCCTATTCCCAAGGGGGTGACCCGAAATATTTGTTGAAAATGTAGGTCAAACTAATTCTGTCTATATGCCTATAAACTGTTTATTTCAATGCTTTCCGGTGATATAATTGTGGTAGCAGATTGTCGGAGGTTTACAGCAATGTTCCCACAAATTGTAACCACCAAAAAGTCAGATGGTAGTGCCTACAGATATCTCCATATCATCGAGTCCTATCGTGTCGGTTCTGCTGTCAAAAAGCGCCGGATTGCCAGCCTCGGCAACATCGATGCCTATTCGGAAAAGGAGATCGAGCAGATCATTCACAAGCTCGAGTCTGTCCTACAAAACCGGGTGCTGGGTTCGGTCAATGACCTCAATCCTGTCTGCATGCTCGAATTCGGCGTTCCTTATGTGGTTCAATTTTTGTGGGACCAGCTGCACCTGTCCGAAGCGATCCGGTCTGCCCTGAGTGGACGCAACGTCGAGTTTGATGTCGCGGAATACATTAAGGCTATGGTCATTGGTCGTCTGGCGGATCCGGCCAGCAAGCGTGAACTGTTTTTAACAATCGAGGACTTCTATCTTCCGGATGCACCGAAGGGCTGGAAACTGCAGGATTTCTACCGGGCCCTGGATTATCTCATGGATATCAAGCCGGAGATTGAACACCATTTGTACCGGGAAATGACCAATCTCTTGAACTTCCAGCTGTCCCTGGTGTTTTACGATATGACCAGCACGCATGTCAGCGGCCACTGCTGCCCGATCGCCAAGCACGGTTACTCCCGAACCCATCGCCCCGACCTGGAACAGGTCGAGCTTGGATTGCTGGTCACGCCGGACGGTTTGCCGATCACGCATGAAGTGTTTTCCGGTGAAGTGCCCGACAAAAAGACCGTGGCCGAAGTCCTCAAAAAGCTAAAGCATGACTATTGCGTCGAGAAATGTGTCTTTGTCGGGGATCGCGGCATGGTCACCGGCGAGAACTTCGCCTTGCTTGAATCGGTCGATTATCCGTACATCGTGGGTTACCACAAGCGCGGCCGGGTCGTCAGTGACCATTTGCTGGAATCCCATCAAGACTTGGACGCTTTCGCAAAGATCCGGGACAACCTGTCCTTCCTCGAGCTCAAATTTGACAGCAAAATGGTGATTTCGGAACTTGAAAGCCTTGAAACGCCCTATTCCCAAGGGGGTGACCCGAAATATTTGTTGAAAATGTAGGTCAAACTAATTCTGTCTATATGCCTATAAACTGTTTATTTCAATGCTTTCCGGTGATATAATTGTGGTAGCAGATTGTCGGAGGTTTACAGCAATGTTCCCACAAATTGTAACCACCAAAAAGTCAGATGGTAGTGCCTACAGATATCTCCATATCATCGAGTCCTATCGTGTCGGTTCTGCTGTCAAAAAGCGCCGGATTGCCAGCCTCGGCAACATCGATGCCTATTCGGAAAAGGAGATCGAGCAGATCATTCACAAGCTCGAGTCTGTCCTACAAAACCGGGTGCTGGGTTCGGTCAATGACCTCAATCCTGTCTGCATGCTCGAATTCGGCGTTCCTTATGTGGTTCAATTTTTGTGGGACCAGCTGCACCTGTCCGAAGCGATCCGGTCTGCCCTGAGTGGACGCAACGTCGAGTTTGATGTCGCGGAATACATTAAGGCTATGGTCATTGGTCGTCTGGCGGATCCGGCCAGCAAGCGTGAACTGTTTTTAACAATCGAGGACTTCTATCTTCCGGATGCACCGAAGGGCTGGAAACTGCAGGATTTCTACCGGGCCCTGGATTATCTCATGGATATCAAGCCGGAGATTGAACACCATTTGTACCGGGAAATGACCAATCTCTTGAACTTCCAGCTGTCCCTGGTGTTTTACGATATGACCAGCACGCATGTCAGCGGCCACTGCTGCCCGATCGCCAAGCACGGTTACTCCCGAACCCATCGCCCCGACCTGGAACAGGTCGAGCTTGGATTGCTGGTCACGCCGGACGGTTTGCCGATCACGCATGAAGTGTTTTCCGGTGAAGTGCCCGACAAAAAGACCGTGGCCGAAGTCCTCAAAAAGCTAAAGCATGACTATTGCGTCGAGAAATGTGTCTTTGTCGGGGATCGCGGCATGGTCACCGGCGAGAACTTCGCCTTGCTTGAATCGGTCGATTATCCGTACATCGTGGGTTACCACAAGCGCGGCCGGGTCGTCAGTGACCATTTGCTGGAATCCCATCAAGACTTGGACGCTTTCGCAAAGATCCGGGACAACCTGTCCTTCCTCGAGGTTGAGGCAAGCGATATCGACGATGAGGAGGGCACCAGCGGCTGCCGTTATCTGTTGTGCTACAATCCGCTCAAGGCTGAACAGGATGCGGCATTCCGGTCAGCAGCCCTGGAAGAGGCCGAAGAGGAACTGCAGAAGATCGCAAGGTTGTTAACGGCCAAGCATCGTGGTCGGGCGACCAATCCGAAAAACGTCATGATTCAAGTCGGCAAGGAACTGACCCGCAAGAATGTCCAGAGTTTTTTCGAGATCGCCTACGATGGCCACCAGATGACCTTTTCACGCAATGAACCGGCACTGGCCAAGGAAGCGCTTCGGGACGGCAAGTTCATCGTCAAGACCAATACTACGCTTCCTGCCGAGGACGTGATTCTTTCGTACAAAAACCTGATGAATGTGGAGCGGGCCTTTCGCGAAATCAAGAACTTCCTGGATGTCGGACCCTTGCGGCACTGGAACGAGCGACGTGTCCGCGGCCATATCTTCATCTGTGTTTTGGCCTACCTGTTTGAGCAGGAGCTGCAGGTCATGTACCGGCAGTATTGGCAGCACCAACGGGATGAGGCGATGGCCCTGACGGATCCTGATCAACGACTAAAGGCTATAAAGGAACTGGATCAGATCTGGTTTACCGGTGAGCACTTGATCAAGGAACTGAGGCGCTGGAGCGTCATGAAGGCTGAGTTTCTGGGCAAAGAATTCCTCAGTGTCCCACCGCCGCCGGGTGACGCCAAGCACATGCTCGAAGCAATGGGCGTCCCGCTTCCGGATAAGTCGATCGTGATTTCCTGACTGGCATCACCACCTTTACGCGCTTCTGATGACCTGAGATTCGTCGGGGTTTTTGGCCGTGTAGTGCAAACTACCACCCACAAACCCCTGATTTATCGGGACCACTGTCAAATTTGAGCTCGAGGTTGAGGCAAGCGATATCGACGATGAGGAGGGCACCAGCGGCTGCCGTTATCTGTTGTGCTACAATCCGCTCAAGGCTGAACAGGATGCGGCATTCCGGTCAGCAGCCCTGGAAGAGGCCGAAGAGGAACTGCAGAAGATCGCAAGGTTGTTAACGGCCAAGCATCGTGGTCGGGCGACCAATCCGAAAAACGTCATGATTCAAGTCGGCAAGGAACTGACCCGCAAGAATGTCCAGAGTTTTTTCGAGATCGCCTACGATGGCCACCAGATGACCTTTTCACGCAATGAACCGGCACTGGCCAAGGAAGCGCTTCGGGACGGCAAGTTCATCGTCAAGACCAATACTACGCTTCCTGCCGAGGACGTGATTCTTTCGTACAAAAACCTGATGAATGTGGAGCGGGCCTTTCGCGAAATCAAGAACTTCCTGGATGTCGGACCCTTGCGGCACTGGAACGAGCGACGTGTCCGCGGCCATATCTTCATCTGTGTTTTGGCCTACCTGTTTGAGCAGGAGCTGCAGGTCATGTACCGGCAGTATTGGCAGCACCAACGGGATGAGGCGATGGCCCTGACGGATCCTGATCAACGACTAAAGGCTATAAAGGAACTGGATCAGATCTGGTTTACCGGTGAGCACTTGATCAAGGAACTGAGGCGCTGGAGCGTCATGAAGGCTGAGTTTCTGGGCAAAGAATTCCTCAGTGTCCCACCGCCGCCGGGTGACGCCAAGCACATGCTCGAAGCAATGGGCGTCCCGCTTCCGGATAAGTCGATCGTGATTTCCTGACTGGCATCACCACCTTTACGCGCTTCTGATGACCTGAGATTCGTCGGGGTTTTTGGCCGTGTAGTGCAAACTACCACCCACAAACCCCTGATTTATCGGGACCACTGTCAAATTTGAGCTCGAACACGTCCAAGGGCGCGCGCAGCAGCGCGATCATTTATAGCATCGTCGAGACCGCCAAGGAGAATGGACTGAAGCCGTATGATTATTTGTTATACCTGTTTGAGCGGATGCCGAACATTGATCAGAAGAATCCGGATGCGATCCGCCAGTTGATGCCGTGGTCATCGACATTACCGGATTCCTGCTGGACAAAGGATAAAAAGAGCACATCAAGTGAATCCTAAGCGTAAAGTGTGTGCGTTTTGACGCTTACGGAGAATCTATGGCTCAAATTTGACAGCAAAATGGTGATTTCGGAACTTGAAAGCCTTGAAACGCCCTATTCCCAAGGGGGTGACCCGAAATATTTGTTGAAAATGTAGGTCAAACTAATTCTGTCTATATGCCTATAAACTGTTTATTTCAATGCTTTCCGGTGATATAATTGTGGTAGCAGATTGTCGGAGGTTTACAGCAATGTTCCCACAAATTGTAACCACCAAAAAGTCAGATGGTAGTGCCTACAGATATCTCCATATCATCGAGTCCTATCGTGTCGGTTCTGCTGTCAAAAAGCGCCGGATTGCCAGCCTCGGCAACATCGATGCCTATTCGGAAAAGGAGATCGAGCAGATCATTCACAAGCTCGAGTCTGTCCTACAAAACCGGGTGCTGGGTTCGGTCAATGACCTCAATCCTGTCTGCATGCTCGAATTCGGCGTTCCTTATGTGGTTCAATTTTTGTGGGACCAGCTGCACCTGTCCGAAGCGATCCGGTCTGCCCTGAGTGGACGCAACGTCGAGTTTGATGTCGCGGAATACATTAAGGCTATGGTCATTGGTCGTCTGGCGGATCCGGCCAGCAAGCGTGAACTGTTTTTAACAATCGAGGACTTCTATCTTCCGGATGCACCGAAGGGCTGGAAACTGCAGGATTTCTACCGGGCCCTGGATTATCTCATGGATATCAAGCCGGAGATTGAACACCATTTGTACCGGGAAATGACCAATCTCTTGAACTTCCAGCTGTCCCTGGTGTTTTACGATATGACCAGCACGCATGTCAGCGGCCACTGCTGCCCGATCGCCAAGCACGGTTACTCCCGAACCCATCGCCCCGACCTGGAACAGGTCGAGCTTGGATTGCTGGTCACGCCGGACGGTTTGCCGATCACGCATGAAGTGTTTTCCGGTGAAGTGCCCGACAAAAAGACCGTGGCCGAAGTCCTCAAAAAGCTAAAGCATGACTATTGCGTCGAGAAATGTGTCTTTGTCGGGGATCGCGGCATGGTCACCGGCGAGAACTTCGCCTTGCTTGAATCGGTCGATTATCCGTACATCGTGGGTTACCACAAGCGCGGCCGGGTCGTCAGTGACCATTTGCTGGAATCCCATCAAGACTTGGACGCTTTCGCAAAGATCCGGGACAACCTGTCCTTCCTCGAGGTTGAGGCAAGCGATATCGACGATGAGGAGGGCACCAGCGGCTGCCGTTATCTGTTGTGCTACAATCCGCTCAAGGCTGAACAGGATGCGGCATTCCGGTCAGCAGCCCTGGAAGAGGCCGAAGAGGAACTGCAGAAGATCGCAAGGTTGTTAACGGCCAAGCATCGTGGTCGGGCGACCAATCCGAAAAACGTCATGATTCAAGTCGGCAAGGAACTGACCCGCAAGAATGTCCAGAGTTTTTTCGAGATCGCCTACGATGGCCACCAGATGACCTTTTCACGCAATGAACCGGCACTGGCCAAGGAAGCGCTTCGGGACGGCAAGTTCATCGTCAAGACCAATACTACGCTTCCTGCCGAGGACGTGATTCTTTCGTACAAAAACCTGATGAATGTGGAGCGGGCCTTTCGCGAAATCAAGAACTTCCTGGATGTCGGACCCTTGCGGCACTGGAACGAGCGACGTGTCCGCGGCCATATCTTCATCTGTGTTTTGGCCTACCTGTTTGAGCAGGAGCTGCAGGTCATGTACCGGCAGTATTGGCAGCACCAACGGGATGAGGCGATGGCCCTGACGGATCCTGATCAACGACTAAAGGCTATAAAGGAACTGGATCAGATCTGGTTTACCGGTGAGCACTTGATCAAGGAACTGAGGCGCTGGAGCGTCATGAAGGCTGAGTTTCTGGGCAAAGAATTCCTCAGTGTCCCACCGCCGCCGGGTGACGCCAAGCACATGCTCGAAGCAATGGGCGTCCCGCTTCCGGATAAGTCGATCGTGATTTCCTGACTGGCATCACCACCTTTACGCGCTTCTGATGACCTGAGATTCGTCGGGGTTTTTGGCCGTGTAGTGCAAACTACCACCCACAAACCCCTGATTTATCGGGACCACTGTCAAATTTGAGTTATAGCATCGTCGAGACCGCCAAGGAGAATGGACTGAAGCCGTATGATTATTTGTTATACCTGTTTGAGCGGATGCCGAACATTGATCAGAAGAATCCGGATGCGATCCGCCAGTTGATGCCGTGGTCATCGACATTACCGGATTCCTGCTGGACAAAGGATAAAAAGAGCACATCAAGTGAATCCTAAGCGTAAAGTGTGTGCGTTTTGACGCTTACGAAATCACCATTTTGCTGTCAAATTTGAGTTAAAACAGGGAATTCCCAGTGATTACGAATGGGATTTTTTGTTGATCGATTATGGGAAAAGCTGTTGACAAAACACAGCCGGCCGCGTGTCAGCAATGACAATCCTTATTCCGAGTCAATCTTCAAGACCTTCAAGTATCGTCCGGAGTTTCCGACCAAAGGATTCTCAGGACTGGAAGACGCCCGGAACTGGTGCTTGCGATTGGTTCGCTGGTACCGGCAGGAGCATCGGCACAGCGGTATTCAATTCATTACACCAAGTCAGTACCACGCGGGGCTAGCCGATGAGATTCTCGAAAATCGCCGCCAAGTTTATGCTGATGCTAGGGCAAGAACCCCCCTGCGCTGGCGCAAACACACAAGACCCTGGTTACTCAGCAAGGAAGTATGGCTCAACAAACCAAAATCTTTTGATGACGATTTGCGACAACTATCTTGACAATCACCGATTCTTGGAAGGGTTCAATGGGTATTTGCAGACCGACGGCTACGGTGGCTATGACAACCTGACCGGCATCACCCAGGTCGGGTGCTGGGCGCATGCCCGGCGCAAGTTTACCGATGCGCTCAAGGCGCTGCCACCTGCCCAGAAAGATAAGCCGGTCGCTGCCAGTAAAGGGTTAGAATATTGCAATAACTTGTTCAGTATTGAGCAGGACCTAAAAGATGCTACCCCTCAGTGGCGATTTGAGCAACGTCTGCTTCGCAGCAAACCGATTCTGGACGAGTTTTACGGCTGGCTCAAGCGGACGGGGCAGCAAACCCTGCCGCAAAGCGTATTTGGCAAGGCAATCAAGTATTGCCTGAATCAGTGGGCTTCGCTCAATAACTTTCTGCTCGACGGACGGCTGGAACTGGACAACAATCGGGCTGAGCGTTCGATCAAACCGTTCGTGATCGGGCGAAAAAACTTCCTGTTCTCGAACTCAAATTTGACAGCAAAATGGTGATTTCGGAACTTGAAAGCCTTGAAACGCCCTATTCCCAAGGGGGTGACCCGAAATATTTGTTGAAAATGTAGGTCAAACTAATTCTGTCTATATGCCTATAAACTGTTTATTTCAATGCTTTCCGGTGATATAATTGTGGTAGCAGATTGTCGGAGGTTTACAGCAATGTTCCCACAAATTGTAACCACCAAAAAGTCAGATGGTAGTGCCTACAGATATCTCCATATCATCGAGTCCTATCGTGTCGGTTCTGCTGTCAAAAAGCGCCGGATTGCCAGCCTCGGCAACATCGATGCCTATTCGGAAAAGGAGATCGAGCAGATCATTCACAAGCTCGAGTCTGTCCTACAAAACCGGGTGCTGGGTTCGGTCAATGACCTCAATCCTGTCTGCATGCTCGAATTCGGCGTTCCGGTGATTGTCAAGATAGTTGTCGCAAATCGTCATCAAAAGATTTTGGTTTGTTGAGCCATACTTCCTTGCTGAGTAACCAGGGTCTTGTGTGTTTGCGCCAGCGCAGGGGGGTTCTTGCCCTAGCATCAGCATAAACTTGGCGGCGATTTTCGAGAATCTCATCGGCTAGCCCCGCGTGGTACTGACTTGGTGTAATGAATTGAATACCGCTGTGCCGATGCTCCTGCCGGTACCAGCGAACCAATCGCAAGCACCAGTTCCGGGCGTCTTCCAGTCCTGAGAATCCTTTGGTCGGAAACTCCGGACGATACTTGAAGGTCTTAAAGATTGACTCGGAATAAGGATTGTCATTGCTGACACGCGGCCGGCTTCGTGACGGCGTTACCCCGAGTTCATACAGCGTGGCCAGCATCGTCGCTCCTTTCATCGGGCTTCCATTATCTGAATGCAAGATCAACGGTTCCTGTGTGTTGCGCAAGTTCTGAGCCATCACCGCCCGGCGAATCAACTGACTGGCATGTTCGGCCGATTCTTCTTCCCATACCTCCCAACCGACAATGTCCCGGGTAAAGATGTCAAGGATCAGATACAGGTAATAATAGAGACCTTTGATCGGACCGTTCAAGTACGTGATATCCCAACTCCAGACCTGATTCTTGGCGGTTGCACAGAAACTGGATAAAGCCTTGTTTTCTGGTTTGAGGGCTCGGCCGCGATGGTTTTGCTCACCAAACTCCCTCATAACCCGATAAAAACTGGATTCTGAAGCAATATACTCGCCTCGATCGGCAAGGATGGGGACAATCTGGCTGGGCGGTTTGCTTGCATGTTCGGGCTGGTTGACGGTCTTCAGGATCAAGGCTTTTTCTTCATCAGTGAGTTTATGCTTCGGCTCCGGCCGTTTAGCCAGTGGCCGCTGATCCTCGTTCGGGTTGTCTGGATGCTTCCAGCGCTGATAGGTTCGGGTGTTGATACAAAGTTCCGCACATGCCATGAATTGGCGGGCTCCGGCAGCGACGGCTTCATCGACCAGCTCTATGATGTGGGCGCGATCTGTGGTGCTGGTCATTCTTCCTCGTCCGAGGTTCCCCAGATCGCTTCGGCTTTTTTTCTTAAGACCAGGAGCGCCGCCGTCTCCGCCAAGGCGGATTCCTTGCGCTGCAGTTCCTTCTTGACCTGGCGCAGCTCTCTCTGCGTGGCCTTGTCCTGCTGCATGATTTCCGCAATCCGGCCGGGAATGTCAGAATTCGCGTTCTGGCAGTTTTCTTGCCACTGATGGACCTGTTCCGGGTACAATCCCTTCTGTCGGCAATACTCTGACAACTCCGCTTCACTCAAATTGGCTGTTTCCAGTACGATTAGAAACTTGTCCTGACTGCTCCACTGGTCGGCCGGTTCCCCGTTAGCCGGTGCCGGGTGTCCATTGGCCCGTAGCTCCTGTCGCCATTTTTTGAGCGTCGTCTCTGGGATCCCCAACATCTGTTCGATCTGGTTTATTGATTTGTTTTCCGGCGCCAGCATCATGCGGATCGCGGTCTCTTTGACTTTTCTTGGATAGGCCATTGTCGTCCTCCATCTATTTTCCCTTCATAGGATAATTCTTTCAATGGTCTACGACAACTATTGTGACACATAGGGGTTCCTTATGTGGTTCAATTTTTGTGGGACCAGCTGCACCTGTCCGAAGCGATCCGGTCTGCCCTGAGTGGACGCAACGTCGAGTTTGATGTCGCGGAATACATTAAGGCTATGGTCATTGGTCGTCTGGCGGATCCGGCCAGCAAGCGTGAACTGTTTTTAACAATCGAGGACTTCTATCTTCCGGATGCACCGAAGGGCTGGAAACTGCAGGATTTCTACCGGGCCCTGGATTATCTCATGGATATCAAGCCGGAGATTGAACACCATTTGTACCGGGAAATGACCAATCTCTTGAACTTCCAGCTGTCCCTGGTGTTTTACGATATGACCAGCACGCATGTCAGCGGCCACTGCTGCCCGATCGCCAAGCACGGTTACTCCCGAACCCATCGCCCCGACCTGGAACAGGTCGAGCTTGGATTGCTGGTCACGCCGGACGGTTTGCCGATCACGCATGAAGTGTTTTCCGGTGAAGTGCCCGACAAAAAGACCGTGGCCGAAGTCCTCAAAAAGCTAAAGCATGACTATTGCGTCGAGAAATGTGTCTTTGTCGGGGATCGCGGCATGGTCACCGGCGAGAACTTCGCCTTGCTTGAATCGGTCGATTATCCGTACATCGTGGGTTACCACAAGCGCGGCCGGGTCGTCAGTGACCATTTGCTGGAATCCCATCAAGACTTGGACGCTTTCGCAAAGATCCGGGACAACCTGTCCTTCCTCGAGGTTGAGGCAAGCGATATCGACGATGAGGAGGGCACCAGCGGCTGCCGTTATCTGTTGTGCTACAATCCGCTCAAGGCTGAACAGGATGCGGCATTCCGGTCAGCAGCCCTGGAAGAGGCCGAAGAGGAACTGCAGAAGATCGCAAGGTTGTTAACGGCCAAGCATCGTGGTCGGGCGACCAATCCGAAAAACGTCATGATTCAAGTCGGCAAGGAACTGACCCGCAAGAATGTCCAGAGTTTTTTCGAGATCGCCTACGATGGCCACCAGATGACCTTTTCACGCAATGAACCGGCACTGGCCAAGGAAGCGCTTCGGGACGGCAAGTTCATCGTCAAGACCAATACTACGCTTCCTGCCGAGGACGTGATTCTTTCGTACAAAAACCTGATGAATGTGGAGCGGGCCTTTCGCGAAATCAAGAACTTCCTGGATGTCGGACCCTTGCGGCACTGGAACGAGCGACGTGTCCGCGGCCATATCTTCATCTGTGTTTTGGCCTACCTGTTTGAGCAGGAGCTGCAGGTCATGTACCGGCAGTATTGGCAGCACCAACGGGATGAGGCGATGGCCCTGACGGATCCTGATCAACGACTAAAGGCTATAAAGGAACTGGATCAGATCTGGTTTACCGGTGAGCACTTGATCAAGGAACTGAGGCGCTGGAGCGTCATGAAGGCTGAGTTTCTGGGCAAAGAATTCCTCAGTGTCCCACCGCCGCCGGGTGACGCCAAGCACATGCTCGAAGCAATGGGCGTCCCGCTTCCGGATAAGTCGATCGTGATTTCCTGACTGGCATCACCACCTTTACGCGCTTCTGATGACCTGAGATTCGTCGGGGTTTTTGGCCGTGTAGTGCAAACTACCACCCACAAACCCCTGATTTATCGGGACCACTGTCAAATTTGAGCTATGGGAAGTTCACACTTGATTATCAACCTCCCATCAAGTTCTATCGGCACCTGCCGACGAATGATAAAATCGCCTAATCATCACAGAAAGGAATTAGCTTATTTTTTCAAAATACTGTCTTGACAGTGGGGGGCACTTTAGAGGTTGTGCAGTTTGTTGGAAGGGGGGGTGTATTGACGCTCCATCGGTAAATCACAGATTCTGCTTTGCATTCAGCTTAGTAGTTTGAAATGATACTGATAAGACTATTGTGCTTGGTTGTCAATTTGGAGCACGCCCCCCATTTCATTTAATGCATCATAATTAATGCTATAATCCTTCTTGAACACGTGATAAAGCACTTGACTTCCAGCTGGGGTAAAAGTAAGTTCTCCAAAAATTGGACGACCATCCTGCACATAGAGGTCAACACGAACAAATGGAAAAGGTTTAGAAAGCTTTCGACATATTTCAAGCATCTCGTCGTAGCAAGATGGTCTATCAATTTCAACATTTTCCGCTCCGAAAAACAACTCACTTCTATCAGCAAGTGTGACATCCTTGAATGTCTCCTTATAATAAGAACTTTGCTGACGATTCCAAATATACAACAAATATTTCGGTTCACCGTTAAAACAATAAAACTTATAATCCTCCGGCTTAATAAATCCTGTTTCTGAATGTAGCATTTTTTCGCAAACATACATTTGCTTATTCTTTACTGCAAATAAATCTCCAGTTGCTCTAAAAATCTTGTTGCGTTCTCTTTCGCTAGCTTTTAGTTCTTGAATCACTTTTTCTTGATTTATTGGTTGTCCAGCATACTTAAAAACATGTTCCCCATATCCGTTCGTTTTCTTAAGTACATATTCTTCAGGCAACGCACTCCATTCAATGTCGTTAACATTTTCCCAAACTCCATAGATTTCGTTAAGGATATAGTTCAAACCGCATGATTTAACATAATCACGAACCAAATATTTATCATAACATTGCGCAACCAAGTCACTAGAGTTATATCTGAAATATTTAAGCCAAAGGAGCTTATCATCGAATAGCTGAGGCTTCTTCAGATTCATTTCCTTCGTTCGGGGATATACACCATATCCACAAAGTGTGCTCCGTTTACGTAAATAATTAACATGAAGTTGTGGCCATCTAACAATCCGACGTAGAATAAAACGCACACGCGCCTCAGGAATGACCAAAAAGATAACAAAATTATATAAAGCAGGAAATTTTTTCAGAACTTTTTTAATTTTTTCTTTCAATTGAGAGTTCATTAATATGCTTCCTTTCAACCAGTCATATATTAACACTTGTGACTAAGGCTCGCTAGACAAACCATTTATATCAATATGTAATACCTCATTGTCAAGACGCATACAATTTGAAATATATAATCAAAAACACGATGAAACTTAGATCATTTGAATTACATATCGGATTAGTAAATTTATAGGTTTTCAATTTACAACCGTTTGGTTGAATTTTTTTTGTTGCTGATATTTGCTTGGTTCATTCATAATTTGCACTTTCGTCTTTATTATTGCATAATTTTATTAAATATATCCAATAAATCATGCCCGATATTACATATATCATTGAAGTGGCTAAAGCAACTCCAGAAATCCCATACATCGAAATAAATACATAATCTAGAATGAAATGTACTGCACTAGAAATGATTGCTAAAATCGCATTGAATTTTGCTCTGCCAAGAGCTGGTAGAATATTCATAGGTATCATTCTAAATCCCGCATTAATTCCATAAATGATCCAAAATAATCTAGATAACATTTTTGCATCAGAATAGCTTTGTCCATATAGCAATTTAATAATAAGAGGTGTAAGAATAAAACCAGCTATACAAATTATTCCAATTATTATGCCTGCAACTAACTGAATTTTTTTTGCTGTAATCAAAATAGTTTTATTATCTTTCATTCTTGAAATTATCGGGAAATAGTAAATCATTATCGAGCCAGTAATAAACCCTAACTGTGATGGAAACAACATCGCAACTTTGTAATTTGCTGTTATTATTTCATCTCTAATTATATTGTTGACTAATGTCATTTCATTCAAAGGCATTATCATTGAAAATAAATTCGCTATCATTAAAGATACACCCAAGTTCACAAACTTTTTCACTTGAGAACTATCTAACTTTATCCGATTCGCACCTTCTAAATCTTGTCTTATAAATATAAACATGAGAAGCATTGGAAGTAATGTGGCAATATATCTTGCTATAGGTATTCCATTTACCCCAATGAGTTGCGCAAAGAATATCGAGAGCACTAATACAAGAAATGCTTTTACGATGCCAACTTTCGCATAAAGTCTATTATTCTTCTTACTTCTCACATAACTTTGCATAACCTCAAATGAATATGTAAGTAGTGGAAGCAATACTAGTAAATAAATTATATTCTTTGCTTCTGGAAAAGGTATATCAAAGTTTACTACATATAACAGCATTGCTGCGGTTAGAAGTGTTTGAAATATTAATCCATACTTGATGGCAAACATCAAATACGCTTTGGATTCTCCACCACTATTTGTGCTCGAGTTATATTTTAAAAGAGCAGTTGATAATCCCAATCCTGAGAAAAGACTGATATATGAGTACAAATTGTTTGCATATGCTAAATATGCATACTCTTGTTTGCTGATCAGTCTAACTACGACAATGCTAGAAACAAAAGTTATCATTTTGACAAGTGAATTGCCAATCATGACATGAAAGAATCCGTTTTTATAAAGACCCTTCAACTTTTTTGAAATAGTCTTATGGTATTCACTTATTTTTCTAAGCATCTTGTCGTTCTAGTCCTTTATCAACTATTTCTTCATTTTCTAATTCATAATCCAGAAATAAGAATAATAAGCTTAATGGAATTATGTAATTATAGAAAATTCCACTAATTTCATTATTGAGCAATACCATGACCATCGAAACTAAAACAGTTATATAGTAGCTTTTAGGAATATGATTTGTTATGAAATCAATCAGTATCATAGCAAATATGAAGATGATAGGATAAACCACAACAGAATATACACCTAAATTTGAAAATGCGTCACCAAATAAACCAGTATTTGTATTCGCCCCGTCCATGTAAATATCTCCAATAACCTTGGATACAGGCGTTGAGTATGGTGATACCAGCCCCAATCTTCTAAGTACTTTGTCTTGAGAAAAATATACAGGAGAATTCTCCATGAAAAACTCGAAATAATAACTGTCAAGTAAAGCGGGAATATAAAGCACTCTTCTAACAGAATAACTGATAATCAACCAACTCTTTAATAAAACATTTTCAACAAAGCCAATGGCAATAAATAAACTTAAAAGTTTAGGAATATACTTCGCAAATTGATCGTTATATAAATGATACGCAATAATTCCTATGGGAATAATAAAAAAATAGAATTTATGTCCAGCTACTGAAAACATCAGTAACTCCATAAAAACAGCTGTAGCAAATACAAACCATTTTTTCTTTTTATAAAAGTATATTGCGTATAGTGGATATACTATTGTGGAAACAATGTAGTATAACAGGCCTTCCAAAGTACTTGCATTAGAACCTGTATCACGAATGCTATAGACTGAAAACAAATTGAAGTGAATTCTTAGACCGCTGAACTTATACGAATAGAAAACACCGTAAGCTACAGATACCAAAAATATGTACGCAAAAATATATTTTCTAACTTCCAAGTTAATTTTTATGGACATTGAAGGAATCATTAACTTACTATACAAAAGCATTAGAATAAAAATATGAAACCAATAAATATTAAAATATAAAATAAATGTGTTTGACAAGCTTTGTAATGACCACAAAGATATACCAGGTATATAACTAAATAGATATATTATGTACAATAACAAAGTTGATGTTCTATCTCTTTTGTTGCTAATTATTTTATTTATGATGAAATAACTAGTAAAAAGCAATGCCCATGAAATGATGTAGTTCGACAGATTGAAAACATCATCAAACACTGAATAATTTTCGCTAATTATGTAAATAAAGGCAAGTTCAATTAAAATTTTGAATACAACAATCCATATGATATTGTACATTGGTGATTTCTTAAATATCATGTCTCTCACACATATTTGACAATTCTAGTTATTCAAAAGATGTTCTTCGATTTTATCCACTCTATGTTCCCATAAGTTTTCGTTAAGCAACACTTCCTTGGTCTTCTTTGCGTACTTTTCAATTTCATCTGGACTTTCAAATAACTGAATAATAGCATCCGCCATCACTTGAGAATCATCATCAACGACAATACCTATTTGATTTTCTCTTACAAATTTTGCTGTTTCAAAGCAATTTGTAGTTACAATTGGCATATGGTAAGACAAATATTCAAACAACTTTATTGGTATTGCAAAGTTATTATACTCTGTTATTGGTCTTGGAATTATTGCTACATCTGCATTCATGTATTCTTGTTGTAATTCATGATTTGATAGATGCTTAATTTCTAACCAGTCACTGTTTTTATACTTATCAAATAGTTGATTGTCATATTCTCTGCATATAATGACTAGTTTTATTTTCTTTTTTTTATTTAAAATATCCATTGCTTCGAGTAGTATTTCTGTTCCAAATTCCTTGCTTAAGCCGCCTACATAAATAAGACTATACTTTAGATGTTCCCTAATTAATTGCATGTCATCCCCAGCAGGAGGCAATGCAACCTTATTGTCAAAATTAAAATACTCAGCCATGCTATCACTAGGAAAAAATATTGTTTTAGATATAAATTTATATATAGTCCAATCGATCCAATATCTGATCAGTAATTCAATTTTCTTTATTCCCTGTTTCTTAAACAATTCTGGAAATTTAAAATACATATCTCTATAAAACAGTCCAACAGGAACTTTCAGTGATCTAACATACATAAACATCAAATAATCAAGCGGATGGCAAGGGTAGGTTGAAGGTTCAATATAGCAATAGTCAATATTATCTAATCGACTATTCTTTTTGTTTTGAATTAATTTATTTCTTCTCTCCTGTGCATTTCCATTAATCAAAATTACGTCATGCCCTTTTTTAATGAAAGCGTTATATATTTTGAACGGCCTTACCGCAGATCCTCGATTGATATTTATAAAATCAGTGAAGCAAATAAATAAAACCTTCAATGGTTAACCCCCGATTGTTTTTGGTTTAATAGATCTAAATATACATTCATCAATTGACCTGCGACTGCATCAGAAGAGAATTTATTTCTTATTTCTAACGAAATTGCAGCACCATCATAATCATTCATATTTCCACGCATATGTTGCATTGCTTCAGAGAGTTCTCTATGGTCATCAACTGCTATAAGTACCCCGTTTCTTTTGTTCACAAAGTCTTCAGGACCACCACACTTTGTTGCAATTACCGGAAGGCCAGTAGCCATTGCTTCTATATATGCCACCCCGAATGTTTCTAATTTCGACGCCAAAACAAAGCAGTGACTTTCTTGCATTCTTTTCGCAATTATTTTTCTATCAGTCAGCCCCATTAAGAACACTTGCTTATTAAGGCCGTAATATCTAATCAGTTCCTCAAGATTTTTTCTTTCTTCTCCTTCTCCGTAAATGTATAAACTCACTTCAGTCTTATCCTTAAATGCATCATAAAACGCCTTTATTAATATATCGATTCCTTTTCTTTTAACTAAACCACCTGTGGTGATAAAAACGAAACCATCACTCCTATTTTTATTTGCATCAAATGAAAAAGAAGATGAATCAATTACATTTGGGACAACAATACTATCAACTTTAAATTTTCTCCTAATCGAATCTGATAGCAGACTACTTACAGTTATTAACTGATTTACCTTTGAGTATGTAAATTCACCAGTCTTCTTTAAGTATGCGGAAATTTCAATTTGGTTTATACTTGATAAATGTTCAGTTAAAACTATAGGGATTTTGGTTTCTTTGAAGGCTTTAACAGTTGCATATCCAATTTCCAAAAAATGAGAATGAATTATGTCGGGTTCGCCATACTTGTCAGTTATTTTTTGATATAATTTTTTTAATGCAATTTCTCTGTATTTATTCAGTATGACTTTTGGTATTCGGCCACAAGGGATATTTAAAGCCTCTATATGTATTCCGTCTTTGTCTAGAGTTTCATATCCCCATTTTCTCCATCTTCTAATTGAACGGAAGTCAATGGCAGCAAAAATAACTTCATTCCCGGCTTGAACCAATGCTTTTGCCTGGTCATACTCAAATATGCCGTTTAAATTATACTTTTCGGTTGGGAATCCCCTTGATACTATCAATAAACGCATCAAATATCTCTCAGACTAAGAATGTCCATTGACTTATATAATTTCACCAATTCCTTCTGTTGCGTTTCCCAATTGAATTCATTCTTGACTGCCTTCTGACCATTAATACCCATTTGAGATGCTAATTCAGGGTTAGTAATGATTTCAGTGATTGCATTAGCTATTTCAGTAGTATTTTCAGGATCTATCGATATCCCACACTTGCTATTCTCAACAATTTCTTTCCAAAGCCTATTCCTCGAACATATTACTGGTAGCCCCGCCTCCATAAACTCGAATATCTTAGTATTGCCAAGAGTCCCCTCATCACCAACTTGACTATTCTTGCTTAGTAATGTCATCCCTACCATTGACTCTTTATAAACCTTAATAACTTCTTCATATGGTATACGTCCCAAATATCTTACTTTTGCCCATCCATCAATTTTTTTGAGTTCATCAATATATTCTTGTGAGCCACTTCCAGCCAAAATATACTCGACATCCTCAATTGATTCTATGGCTTTTACGATATTCTTGTGATTCCATTGGGTACTTATACTACCGGCAAAGCATATTGATTTTTTCTTCGGTACATCAGTATCCATGAATCCTTCTTTTCTAATGATTGGGTAATTCGTTACCATAATCGTGTTTGCATTAATTTGTTTGAGTCGTTCAACAAATTTGGGGGTAACAGTAATTAATGCGTCAAAATTTTTCGATTTGTTCCTTTCATAATTTTTGTAAACATATGAAATTATTTTTCTAATGTTTTGTGGTATCCATTCCTTAAATAGTATCTGTTGCGACACATCTTCATGAAAATCAAAAATGACCTTCTTCCCTTTATGCTTTATCCAATTAGCTTCAGGAAATAATTCTGGATCATGAAAATGATAAACTTCTGCATCTATCTGAATCATCTTTTCTCGCAAGTATCTCTTTGATTTGACCATGCGATGATATCGATTCTTGGGTTTGAATTGAGTGGATACAATCTTAACCCCATCTATCGATTCATTCGGGAGGTTATCATTGACTAATAATGTTACATCGAAGCCATTATCAGCTAATGATTTGCATTCTTTATAAAATATTCGAACATCATATCTAGTATGAGCACTTGTGACATGGCATGCTTTCATCATATCGTTTAAGCCTTCAACCTTAGGCAATTGTTCCTGTTCATTTATTTTGCTGAAAGACATCTTCTATTATCATCGATACTCTACTTACATCCTCTACTCTCAAATATGGGTGCATTGGCAACGACAATACCGTATCACAAAGAGCATTAGTCACTTTGTAATCCTGATCGTCATTTTCATTTTCAGCAAACGCACCTTGCTTATGCATTGGCTTAGTATAATAGATCATGCTCGGGATGCCCGCTTCCTTTAACTTGGCTTGCAATTCATCTCTTTCTGATTTGCTCTTCAACTTGATAGTATATTGTGCAAAGCTTGATATATATCCTTCCGGAATTACTGGGGTTTCAACGATCCCCTTTAGTTTCTCAGTATATAAATCATAAATTCTATTTACATCTTCAAGTTCGTGTTCAATAAAGGCTGTCAACTTTACATGAAGGACCGCAGCTTGGACCGAATCGAGTCTTGAATTGACTCCAATTCTCACGTTGTCGTATTTGTTATCCCCTTTACCATGAACTTTCAATGAATTCAGAAGCTCCGCTAAATCGTTGTCATTCGTAAAGATCGCACCACCATCACCATAACAGCCGAGAGGTTTTGCTGGAAAGAATGATGTAGTCGCCGCATCTCCAAAGCTACAAGCCTTCTTGCCATTTATGCTGCCACCAAACCCTTGTGCGGCATCTTCCAGCACTTTCAGGTGATACTTATCAGCAATACGTTTGATTTCAATATGATCTGCCGGCAAACCAAATAAATCAACAGGTATGACAGCTTTGGGTCTATATTTCCCCTCATCTAGAACCTTGACAATGGCTTTTTCGAGCTTGGCCGTATCAATATTGAATGTGTCCCTGTCAACATCTACGAATACGGGTGTCGCTCCTCTGAAGGATACAATTTCACCGGTTGAAAAAAATGTGAAATCAGGAACAAATACTGCATCTCCTTCTTTAATGTTCCAGGCCATCATCAAGAGGGTCATGGCTTCAGTTCCGTTAGCGCAAGAGATGCAGTGATTAACGCCTACATATTCTGCAAGCCTTTTTTCTAAAGCATTGACTTCTTTTCCACCAATAAAATTGGTATTTTTCATGACTTCTTGAATAGCAGAATCAATCTCCAATTTGTATTTGCCATATTGAGCTTTTAAATCTCTGAATTCCACAGTTTTCATCCTCCAAACTATATTTTTTTTAAATTGCTATCATCCAATATGTACTTTCTGCCGCACTCATCACAATTAAAACTCTCCTTGAATGGCTTCCCGCATTCGCACACCCAGCCAATTTGCCTAGCAGGAACACCGGCCATCAGCGCATAAGGAGGAACATCTTTAGTGACCACTGCTCCAGAGGCAATCATGGCCCATTCTCCGATAGTATTGCCGCAGACAATGGTCGCATTCGCACCGATAGATGCACCGTTCTTAACCAAAGTCCTCATATACCCTGCAGGTCCTTTTGGATATTTACTTCTTGGTGTCAGGTCATTGGTGAACACCATTGAAGGACCACAGAATACATAATCTTCCAATTCAACACCTTCGTAGACGGACACATTATTTTGGATCTTAACGCCGGCTCCGATTTTTACATTGTTGGAGATGTTAACATTTTGGCCGAGCGAACACTTCTCTCCAATCTGAGCGCCTTGGTGAACATGACAAAAGTGCCAAATTTTCGTGCCTTTACCGATAGTGACATTATCATCAATGTAGCTGCTTTCATGAACAAAATATTTCTTCATGAACAATTCTCCTCTCGTTGTTAGGTTGATGCAATTTGATCATGTACCGTCTCTAACACCTTGACTACCTCATGCCCCGATTGCCCATTCGCAATTTCTATCGCACTATCCAAATGACCCATTAAGTATTTCAATTCCTCAGCAAGCGGCAACGCTTTTTCATAAGGTATTACTTCTTCCGGTACTTCACTAATAAACGGTTGTCCATTTACCCAATCGACACACTTGTTGTAATGAATAATATTTTTTTCTGATGAGGAGTCTTCGAATGAAAGCATCCCTTTGCTTCCTATCAGTACCAATCTTTGCTCCTTGAAAGGATGGATCCAGGAAACAAATATGTGGGCTTGTATATTTTCAGGATAGGTAAATTGGGCCATCACAACATCACTAATCTCGCTTTGCATGAATTGTGAGCCTTTCGCCACAACCTGAATCGCTGGCGCACCAACCAAATAGTTCAAAACAGAAATATCATGTGGCGCAAACGACCAGAATACATCCTCTTCGGTTCTTACTTTCCCCATATTTAATCTGTTGGAATATAGATATCGCAATTTCCCGATTATTCCACCATCAATCAATTCTTTCATTCTTTTGATCGCAGGATGAAAGAGGAGTAAATGGCCGACCATCAAATGCGCCTGTGTGCGCTCTGCAATCTCAACTAACTCTTTTGAATGCTGAGAAGAAAGTGTCATAGGCTTTTCCAACAAAACATTCTGCCCACTCTCCAATAACAGTTTCCCAATCGAATAGTGTGTCTGAGCTGGTGTAGCTACTACATACCCATCGAATTTCTGTTCAATTGCCTTATTTACATCAGTAAAACCGAGTACATGGTATTGAGAAATCAATTTATCTAGTCTTTCCTTGTCAGCTTCAACAATTCCACCCAAATTGCCCATTTGGCTTAGTGTTCGGATATGGTTTTGACCCCAATATCCTCCACCAATAACACATAACTGCTTTTCCATTGATCATCACCTCAAAGTGAGCCACTTATTAGAGCAGCTCGATATTTTCCCTGTTTTTTATCTCTTTCATTGCATTCTTTGTGTCAAATATTGCTTTGGAATATCTTTGCACGAGCTCATAATTAACGGTTGTATGAGCGGTCGTTATAATTACTAGATCAACACTGCTTACTAAAGCTTCAGTAAGAGCAGTTAGACCCTTCTTCACAATTCCATGATCGCGATATTCGGTTACAAACGGATCGTAGTAAGAGACTTCTGCTCCTTCTTTTTCAAGCTCTTCAATCACTCGTATGGCTGGACTCTCCCTATAATCATCAACATCTTGCTTATAAGCAACACCCAGTATGAGAATTTTTGATCCATTCATCGCTTTTTTAGATCTATTGAGGATCTTGCTTGCTCGCTCTGCGCAATACTCTGGCATTCTGTCATTGACCATCATAGACGATTCGATCATAGACGTATGGAAACCATATTCTCTTGCCTTCCACGACAAGTAGTAAGGATCCAGAGGAATACAGTGGCCTCCAAGGCCTGGACCTGGGTAGAATGCTTGGAATCCGTATGGTTTTGACTTGGCTGCATCAACAACTTCCCAGAAATTGATGCCCATTTTATTGCTCAGGATAGCCAATTCATTCACTAGTCCAATATTAACATTTCTATAAGTATTTTCCAGAATCTTCTCCATCTCAGCAACTGCTGGTGAAGACACTTTATGAATAGGCGCCTCTAAAATGGCTTCATACATTGAAGCAGCTACATCAGTACATGCAGGTGTTATTCCACCTACTACCTTAGGCGTATTTTTCGTTTTATATATAAGATTACCGGGATCAACTCTTTCTGGAGAGAATGCAAGATAAAAATCTTCTCCGCATTTCAGGCCCGACTTTTCCAAAATTGGTTTTAAGAGTTCCTCTGTTGTGCCTGGATATGTAGTTGATTCAAGAACGATCAACATGTCTTTATGCATATACGGTACAATGCTTTCCGCAGATGCTCTAACATAGCTGATATCTGGTTGTTGGTACGCATCAAGCGGCGTTGGCACACAAATGGCAACACAATCAGCTGAGGCTACCTGTGCAAAATCAGTCGTAGCAGATAGCAACCCAGACTTTACGATTTGTTCTAAATCTTCGTTAACAACGTCGCCAATATAGTTTTTCCCTTCATTGACCATTTCAACTTTTGACTCTTGAACATCAAACCCAATCGTCTTAAATCCTGCCTTCGCTTTTTCTACGGCTAAGGGCAATCCAACATACCCCAATCCTACAACACCAAGAGTTGCTGTTTTGTCCATTAACTTCTTTTTAATACTATCCATTGATTTTCCCTCCATTTACTATCGCATCGCATATTTTTTGAGCAGCATGACCATCGCCAAAAGACTTAGGCTGTGGATGCTGTAAGCATGTTAATTCTCGTTTTACCTTGGTTTTAATCTCTTCAACATTGATTTTACTCAATACATTCCAGGAATTCTCTAGTGTTTCAACCCATTCAGTTTGATCTCTAAGTGTTGTACACGGAGTCTTAAGAAAATAAGCTTCTTTTTGTAACCCTCCTGAATCTGTTATGACCATGTATGCGTTTGATGTTAAATATAGCATTAATAGGTAACCAACAGGTTTGATGATTATTGTGTTTTTCATGTCAATATCAAGATTGCCTAATAAATTTTTAGTTCTCGGATGAAGTGGCAGCAAAACTGGCTTGTCCAACTCGTTAAATGCTTTGAAGATACTAGCGAGTTTTTCTCTATTATCAGTATTTTCTGCTCGATGAATTGTTGCTAAATAGTAATCTTGTTCGATGAGATTTTTTGTTTCTCCGTTTTCTCTTGCAATTTCATCGAACCACACTCCATTAGCGTACTTTTGATTTGCAATCCCAATATTTCTAAGCACAGCATCATACATAATATCCCCGGTATTGACTACACCGACTGTGATGCCTTCTTTTCTTAAATTGTCTACTGCAGTCTGTGTAGGGCATAACAACATATATGAGATATGATCTGTCAAAACTCTATTCTGCTCTTCTGGCATTAATTTGTTATAACTGCGAAGACCTGCCTCCACATGATAAACAGGCACATGAATCTTGCTAGCAGCCAACGCTCCTGCAAGCGTTGAATTTGTATCACCATATACCAACAACCCATCTGGTTTTTCTTCAAGTATGATTTCTTCAATTCCTGCTAGCATACTTGCAGTTTGCTTGCCATGGTTGCCAGATCCAACGCCTAAGTTATAGTCTGGTGCAGGTATGCCTAACTCATTAAAAAATATATCCGACATATTCGCATCATAGTGTTGTCCTGTATGTACAAGAATTTCCGTGTTTTCTTTTCTAAACTCTTCAGAAAATGGTGCTGCCTTTATAAATTGTGGCCTAGCACCTATTATTGTTATGAGTTTCAAATATCATTACCTCCATTTATGAAATCCGCTAATTTATTCGCTAAGTTTTTAAAATCATATTCCTTAGCTGCTATTAATGAATTATCACATAATTTCTTATATTCAAGCGGTGTCATTTCAAGTATTTTACGAATTTCTTCTGCAATGTCTTTTGCTTCAGCACTGTCTATCACAACACCACATTTATATTTTTTAATTAGGTCATATCCAAATTCACAATCCGATATGGTTGGTTTTCCGCTAGCAAAATACTCGAACATTTTATTCAAACTAGCCCCATATTTTTTGATTTTATTTTGTTCAAAATGAATTATGTTCAAGTCGGACTTGCTTAAAATGTATGGTATGTATTTCTTATCAACAAATCCCTTGAAAACAACATTATTTATATCATGATCAATGCAATATTGTTCTAGTGATGCTCTATCACCCCCATCCCCGTATATGATAAATTTTACATTTTCCACACCAAGTTTTCGTATTTCAACAGCTGCATCAACTATGCTTTTAACATTATTAACCAAACGAATTGATCCAGTATAAATAACTTTGAAAGTATTTATTTCGTCCAACTCATCATCCTCAAATTGATAACGTTCCTTGTTATTATTGAAGATTTCTAAGTCGACACCATTGTTAATGTGATAAATTTTGTTAATATCTATTGGGCCACCATTATCCTTGTCCCACCCTTTTTCAATTATGTAGTCCTTGCCACCTTCCATTGTAAAAGCAATTTTATCTGCATTTTTGTAGATCCATTTTTCTCCTAAGTATAACATTTGAAGAATTGGATTCTTTCTGCTAACTATTCCATAGGAAACAAAACTCTCCGGCCACAAGTCTCTAACTTCAACTAAAGATTGGCATCCATATTTTTTCGCAAGCTTAATTGCTGCTAGAGCTGCTAGAGGATGGGCAGATGAACCTAAAATCGCATCTGGTTTGTCAAATGATTTTACTGCTTTGAGCAAATTTTTATAGAACTCAAACATTGCATATATTCTTTTGATTTTGCTTGATGAATAGTCGCAGGTCTTAATAAAATAGTAGCGGTATTCAGCATTTTCGTATCTTTTTATTACTGAATCGTCCTCGATCATTTGAATGTTTGTGTTGTGAAGAAAACTCCCAACAAATACAGTAGGTTCATGCCCAAGCCGTTTAAGATACTTTCCAAAATTATAATGCCTATTCAAATGCCCATGTTCAGGAGGCATATTATATTGATTAATTAACCATATCTTCATTTTTTAACTGTCTCCTTGGATTTCGGCTTCGAAGTTTGGGATGCTTGACCAACCTTGCTCCCGGTGCCGCCTTCGACGACGCCCTCGCTTCTCAGGACACTGAAGATTGTGCCGAAGAAGCACCGGACATCCATCCCGAATCCAATCTTTGTGGCATACTCGCCATCAAGCTTCGCTTTCACATCGATCTCGAGTTCATCCCGGCCGTTGATCTGCGCCCAGCCTGTAAGGCCCACAGGCACGTCATTCGCACCGTACTTGTCTCGCTCTTCGATCAGGTCGTACTGGTTCCAGAGCGCTGGCCTGGGGCCGATGATGCTCATTTCGCCCTTGAAGATGTTGATGATCTGGGGCAGTTCATCGAGGGATGTTTTGCGCAGGAACTTCCCGACCTTGGTGATCCATTGGTCTGGGTTTTCCAGCAGATGGGTCGGCGTGTCCTTGGGTGTGTCGATCCGCATGGTTCTGAATTTCAGTATGTAGAAATGACTCTTGTGGATCCCGACCCGTTTCTGCTTGAAGAGCACCGGTCCGGGGGAGTCCAGCTTGATTGCGATGATGAGCGCAATAAATACGGGGGACAATATGATCAGCCCCAGCAAGGAAAGGACGATATCGATCAACCTCTTGATTTTCAAGTACAACATGTTCGCTCCTCATGATGCGACAATCGGTCGTTGATTCTGTCGGTTCTTGGCGTGTTCGTTTTTGTCCTTCCCCACCCCATAGCTTCGCCCCGGCAAGACTTTGAGTCTTGCCTTTCCGGTATCGCTATGCGCCTCGGGTCCGTTCGTACGCTCGCTGGCGGTACGAGGGGATGGCCGTGGGGTCGGTTTAGTTAGATCAACAGATCGGTCTCGAAGCCTCCGATTGCACAGCCTGTTGCGGTTCTTGCCGATTCATCCGGTAAATAAAGCACAATGGTCTTGGCTGTGTGTCTTTCGATCTGGTCCAGCTCCAGGCGATTCATCATGCTCACGTTCACCTTCGGCTTCTCCCGAAGATATTCATCGAGTGTGGCCCGAACCAGGTCCATCAGTTCGCTTTCCGGTTGGCACACGATGATTTGCTCAAATTGTGTTTCATATTGGTTGAGTTTCTTCTTAATCAAGACCTTCGTTTCCTGGATCGCGGTGTAATGGCGTTGCACATATCTCACGGTCTTCGTCGCCTTCTCTGCCAGTCCCTTGGGGGTCAGCATGTAGATGACCCGGTTGGCCGGGATCATCTCCATTTTCAAAAGGCCTTCACGGACCATTTTCTGGATCAGCAAATTGACCGATCCCAGGGAAAGGCCGGTCTTGTGGGAAAGTTCACGTTGGGACACTTCCCGATTGTCATTGATTTCCGAAAGGATCAGAAAATCCTTGTCATGTTCTGGCATGGATGTTGGGGTCATGGCCATCTCCTTTTCATTAGAATGTTCAATTTTTGAACAGCCAGGGCAAAAAAATTATCGATCAATTGCCACTCAGTTTTCTGCCTGGTTCTCCTGGCGCGTTTCTTCTGGTTCCTTTTTCGTTTCTGCAGGCTGGTCTACCCATTCGGCGCTCAAGGATACGCTCCTCTTTTGTCCGTCGAAGGTGAATTCCACCCAGACGCGGCGTTTGTGTCGGTCCAGCCGAATGATTTGACCGGCACAGTCCTTCAGCGGGCCTTCGACCACCGTGACCTGATCTCCCACGGCCAACAGTCTGGATGGGCGGATCTGGCCCTGATGGCGGTGGACCCAAAGCGCGTATGCCTCATCTTCCCCTTCCAGTCGGGAAAGGCCGCCGGCGTATTCCAGCACCTTGTAGAGGTGTCGGGCTTTTGCCTTCTGTCGGATCGGCAACTCGCGTCTAGCATACACGAATACGTAACCCGGCAGCAAGGTGACCGTTCTTTCGACCCACTGTCCCTGACGCTTCTCCGTCAGGATCCGCACCGGGGCGATCGCCTCCAGCTCCGGATCCTGTTCGGATATGGCCTTCGCGACCTGTCGTTCATAGCCGGTCCGGCAAAAGACACAATAGGCGTCAATGAGTCTAATCCTCCCGCCGCATTCGCCTGTTTAGTCAGCCACCCAACCGGTCACGACATCGCCCGGAACCAGTTTGCCCGGTTCAAGTGAAGTCTTCCTGTCGTCGGTTGCCGCGGCTTTCTTTTCCGGTGCCTCAGCAGCCGCTGTGGCCATGGGTGTCTGCCCTGGCTGGGGCAGGGGCTGCCCTGTGGTATTTTGCACCTGGATGAAGTGTTCTGTCAACCACGCGACCAAATCGCGGTACAGCGGGTTTTCCCAGTGGATGATCTGGCGCAGGCGCCCGATCTCCTGGATGAAGGCCTCACGGTCGGTCACGGGCTTCAGGGTGTAGATCATGCTGTGCTCGCTGGTGGTCATGCTTTCCTTGTCCTGGAAGAGTTCTTCGTACATCTTCTCGCCGGGACGCAGGCCGGTGTATTCGATCTTGACATCGACATCGGGCTCAAGGCCGGACAGACGGATGAGGTCGCGGGCCAGGGTGTCGATCTTCACAGGCTCGCCCATGTCGAGCACGAAGATCTCGCCGCCCTTGGCGATGGCGCCGGCCTGGATGACGAGGCGGGCCGCTTCCGGGATGGTCATGAAGAAGCGGGTGATGTCCGGGTGGGTCACGGTGATGCGGCGCTGGGAGTCGATCTGCTGCCGGAACAGCGGGATGACGCTGCCGCTCGAGCCGAGGACATTGCCGAAGCGCACGGCGACGAAACGGGTCTTGGGGTGCAGCCTGGACATCGTCTGGACGATCATCTCGGCGAAGCGCTTGGTCGCGCCCATGACATTGGTCGGGTTGACGGCCTTGTCGGTCGAGATGAGGACGAAGCGCTTGACGCCGGCCTTGGCGCATTCCTCGGCGACGTTGAAGGTGCCGATGATGTTGTTCTTGACCGCTTCGCCGGGGCTGTCCTCCATCAGGGGGACGTGCTTGTGGGCAGCGGCGTGGAAGACGACACCGGGCTGGTGCTCCGCCAGGACCTTCATCAGGCGCAGCTTGTCGCGGACGGAGCCGATCAGGACGCGCAGGTCGAGGGAGTCGCCGTAGAGGTCCTTGAGTTCGTATTGCAGCTGGTAGGCGTTGTTTTCATAGATGTCAAAGATGACCAGGCGCTTGGGTCGGAAACGGGCGATCTGGCGGCACAGCTCGGAGCCGATGCTGCCGCCGCCGCCGGTGACCAGCACAGTCTCGCCGGCGAGGTAGCCGGAAATGGAGGCGGTGTCAAGCACGATCTCGTCGCGGCCGAGCAGGTCCTCGATTTCCACCGGCTTGATCTGCTGCAGGCTGACCTGGCCATTGATCAGGTCGGACAGGCGCGGCATCGTCTTGAGCTCGCACTTCGTCTGCTTGCAGACATCGACCAGTTCGCGGACGGTTTTCCGCGAGGCGCTGGGGATCGCCAGCACGATGTTCTCGACCTTGTATTTTTTCACGGCCTCGGGGATCAGGTCGCGTCCGCCGAAAACGGGGACGCCGTAGACACGATAGGTGTGGGTGGTGGGGTTGTCGTCGATCAGCGCGACCGGGTGGTACTGGTCCGGATGCAATTGCATGTCGCGGATGAGCTGGCTGCCGGTCTCGCCGGCGCCGACGACCAGGATGCGCTTCGCGCTGTTGGCGGTTTTGTCCGACCGGTGGTTGAAGACCGGCATCCGGCCGTAGAAGATCTCACGCAGCATGGGGTTGGTCATGGCGAGCCGGTAGGCGACCCGCACCCCGGTGACCAGGATGAACAGCATCATCGCGTAGATGATGTGGATGTCGAGGGTGATGGGCTGGTCGGTGAGCCTCAGGTAGGCCCAGATGAGCGCGGTCTGGATGAAGACGCCCCAGCCGAGCTGGACGTATTGCAGGATGCTGGCGAAGCGCCAGATATGGGTGTAGAAGCCCATGGTGGCAAAGACGACCAGGGCCGTGCCGACATAGACCAGGCCGTGCTGGGCGAAAAAGGCGCGCTGGAAATTGAAAGGCAAGGATGAATGCAGGTTGAGTGCACAAAGAATCGAAAAGAGGCAAAGGAACTGATCGACAGCAATCATCAGGACTTTCCGACTGCTGATTCGGCGTTTGCCGACACTGACCAACTTGATTCCCTCCTCGATAGTTGTTCCCGAATCGTCTGGCCGGCTGGGCTGGGTGCCGACCGGTCACGCTTTAAGATAGGCGTACCTTGTCTATTATGAATGATCTGCCCCGGATGTGCAAGAATGGGCTGGTGTTGGCTCGATACGACAGGATTTTCATGCGGGCCTGTCGATCGGTGGGACGCATGCTGTATTTGATTAAATCTGATGCCCAGATCATTGTATTTTTAACTGAAAAAGGTGTCAATAAGAGGCGTGGCGGGGTAAATCGCCGGATGTTGTTGTCTGGCGGTCGGGGGCGCTGATGGTTCATGGCGGTCGGTGGTTTCATATCTTGATATTGTTGGCGCTGGCCAGGTGGTGGGGCATGTGTCGGGTTGTGTTATCGTTGGTCCTGCTACGGGTGTTCCCTGTTGCATTAGAGTGAATGAATGAGTCGATATGCGGCCAATATCGAGACCGGATGATGGGAATGCGGCGATCCATTGGTATAAAATAAACCATTTCATATGAAACACGTTCTTTGGTTTATGGATACTTTTTCATGAAAAAATCGGGGTTTTGGGGCGCTGGCCTGGTGATGCGACGCCTGGCCGGGGCGGGCGGATCTGTCGATTGATATTTATATTTTGATATCGCGTGAAGCCGTGACGGGGCGGATCGTGACGGCTTTCGGCGGTCCGCTTGCCTGTCCGATATGTGACATGAGGATCATCATATTGTCATTGTCTTTTTCAAAGGATTGGTTTATCGATCCATCGAACTGATGACAACATTTGACAATTTTATGCATTTTAAGAAATTATCGCCATTTTTCGCGACTATTTCTGTATAAATAACTACATCTTTTGTGCAATGACGATAAAACGTCACAGGGGATTATCGCGGGTGGCGCGGTGGCTGTTTTCATGCAGCAGCCGGGCCAGTTTACACGTTGAACTGGATCGGGTGGGCGGTGTCGTCGAGGGTGTAGTGCTCCTGTGTGAAGAGGGCCACGCAGGCGTCGACGACCGTCGGCCGGTAGAGGATGCCGCGGTTGGCGCGGATCTCGTCGAGGGCTTTGTCGAGGCCGAGCGCGACGCGGTACGGGCGGTGGGACATCATGGCTTCGACGACGTCGGCGACGATGAGGATGGCGGCCTCGTCGAGGATCTGGTCGTGGGCGAGGCCGCGTGGGTAGCCGGTGCCGTTTTCGCGCTCGTGGTGCTGGTGGATGACCTCGGCGATCTGGCCGGGCAGGCGGGTGGTTCCGAGCATGTCGAAGCCCTGGCGCGGATGCAGGCGGATCAGGCCCATCTCGAATTCGTTGAGGCGGCCGGTCTTGGTGAGGATATCGGCGGGCACGATCATTTTGCCGATGTCGTGCAGGTAGCCGATGATTCGGACCTGGTTGACGGTGGTGGCGGGGCGGCCGAGGCGGTCGGCGATGGCGGCGGCCAGGTTGCCGACGCGGCGCTGGTGGCCGGCGGTGTAGGGGTCGCGGATTTCGATGACGTTGCTGAGCAGGAGGACGATGCTTTCGAGGGCGTCCTCGAGTTCGAGGGTGCGCATGCGGACGAGGCGCTCGAGCTCGGCCTGGTAGATGAGGCGTTCGTTTTCGCGTTCGATCGCGCGGTCTTCGGTTTCTTTGGTCTCGATGGCGTGGCGGACGGTCTCGACGAGAAGGTCGCGGTCGATCGGTTTGCGCAGGTAGTCGTTGGCGCCGAGTTTGACGGCTTCGATGGCGGTGTCGATCGAGGGTTCGCCGGTCATGATCAGGACGCGGGCTCGGGTGGGGGTGTTGGCGCGGGCAGGGGTCCGGGCTCGGGCGTGGTCGGCCTGGCGGCAGATTTCGCGGACGAGGGCGAGGCCGGACATGTGGGGCATGACGATGTCGGTGAGGATGACGGCGTAGTCCTTTTCGGCTGTCAGTTTCAGGGCGGTGGCGGCGTCGCCGGCGATGTCGACCGGCCAGCCCTGGCGTTCGAGGATGGCTTTGAGGGTGATGCGGATGCTGTTTTCGTCGTCGACGACCAGGATATGGTTCATGGCGGCGTTTCCTTTCATGATGAGTGACGTTGGCGTGTTGAAAAAAATTTTTGTGCTACATTGTGCCACGGGAAGGGCTTCGATGCTGGTGGACGCGGCACGGGCATTTTTGACAGGGTGTTGTGCTGGTGAGTGTCTGTGGTGCGGGTCAGGCGGGACGGGTGCTGCCATCGATCGGCAGATGCACGCGGACGATCGTGTAATGGCCGGGTTCGGACTCGACGTCGATGAAGCCGTGGTGGTCCTGGATGATGCCAAAGCTGATCGCGAGGCCGATGCCGGTGCCCTGGTCCCTGGGCTTGGTCGAGAAATAGGGCTCGAACATGCGGGACTGGACGGCTTCTGGGATGCCGACACCGTGGTCCTCGACCTCGATGTGGACCTGGCCGCGCTTTTCGTCGGTGGCGCAACGGATGTGGATGACCTTGTCGGCGTGGGCGGTCGGGTATTTTTCGTTCAGGGCGTCGCGGGCGTTGGTGATCAGGTTGAGGATGACCTGTCGGATCTCCTGCGGGCGGCAGCGGATGGCGGGCAGGTCGGCGTCGATGGCGAGGCTGATTTCGATGCCGTCGTTCCTCAGGATCGCGCGAGCCAATGTGAGGGTCTGGTTCAGGATTTCGTCCAGGCGGGCCGGCTCCAGGGGGTGCTGGTCGCGGCGGGAAAACTGGAGCAGGCTTTTGACGATGCCGGAGACGCGGTGGGATTCGTCCAGGATGCCTTGGATATAGGTCCGGGTGGTCGTCAGAGGGTGCGGTTGGTCGGCAGGTTGAAGGGCTGGCTGAGCGGTGGGCTGGACGGCCATCAGTTCGGCCAGGTCGTCCTTGATGAGCTGGGCGTAGTTCATGATGCCGAAAACGGGGTTGTTGATTTCGTGGGCAATGCCGCTGGCCAGGGTGCCGATCGCCTCGAGCTTGTGCTGCTGGCGGAGTCGCTTTTCGTATTGCGCCTTTTCACGCTCGAAGTGGTATCGCTCCGAGATGTCGTGGATGATCGAGTAGAGAAGCTTGCGGTCCCGGATGACGATGGGGCCGCTGTAGACCTCGACCGGCCCGATGGTGCCGTCGGCGCGGCGGTGTTCGAACACGAAATGGTTGCGTTGCTCGAGCAGGGCCTTTTCCATCTCCTGTTGGATCTCGGCGGCGTCGAGGGTGTTGATGTCGGAAATTTTCATGGTTTTCATCTGGTCGACCGGCCAGCCGTAGAATTGGGCGGCGGTCTGGTTGGCGTCGAGGATGCGGCCGTTTTCCGGGTCGACGATCATCATCGGGGCGTGGCGGTTTTCGAACAGGGTGCGGTAGCGGGTCTCGGCCTCGGTGATCCGGCGCATGGTGCGGCCGTGTTCCTGCTGCCGGACCAGGATGACGGCGAGGAGGAAGGTCACGACGGGGTAGATGAGGAGCACGGGCAGGGCGATTTCGCGGATCGTTTCGACACTGGTCGGCCACGGGAGGAGGAGTTGGCACAGGATCATGTTGGCGCTGACCGCGAAGCCGAAAAGGAGCAGGCGCCACCATTCGGCGCTGGTCCGGCGGGCGGCGAGGTGGTGGCGGACCGCCAGGCCGATGGCCGCGCTCGTCACGATGGAGGCGACACCGGTGAGCATGCCGATGCCGCCGCTCAGGAGGCGGAACAGGCTCGTCATCACGACGGCGATGGCGGTCGTGGCCGGGCCGAAGACGAGGGCGGTGACGCTGATGAGGATGGTCCGGGTGTCGAAAATGAGGCCGGCCTGAAAGCAATGGGCGCGGGTCATGGTGAGGATGCCGATCGTCCCGATGAGCAGGCCGGCGAGCACGGGGCGGAGCTTTTTGTGCTGGCGGTGGCGGATGAACATCACATCGTAGATGATGCTCAGGACCAGGAGCAGTTCGGCGTTTTCGGTCAGGCCGAGGAGCAGGCTGATGTTCATGGTGATTCCTCATGTCCTTGGGTGATGCTGCTTAGGCTGTCGGAGCCGGGTCGGGCACGTCTTTGTGCCGGGTCAAGCCGGCTTATTGTATCGTCAAAGGGGATCAATCTCAAGACATTCAGGGTGGTTGGAAATAAAAACTTTTCTTTTTGATACTTGTATCGTGCTGAATTGATGCTGTCGGCTGTCTGTTTATTGCTTTTCGATGGTCGGGGGCGGGGGTCGCGCGGTCGTGATTGCGTTCGCGCCATGGGGGTGATATAATGCGTCGGTTACCGGTCGCGTGTTTCAATCAGAAAGCGAGTCTGTTGGTCGGACGATTCCGGCATTTCCCTTGGCGAATTGATTTTTCAGCGGTCAGATCATACGGCGCGTTTCATCGCGCAATTCAGAAAGACAGGTGTCCCCTTTGAGCAATATTGCATTCAGTGAGCTGCCGATTTCACCGGAAATCCTGCGTGGAGTCGGTGACATGGGCTTTGAAGAAGCCACGCCGATCCAGGCGCAGTCCATCCCCCACATCCTCGAGGGGCGCGACCTGCTGGGGCAGGCGCAGACCGGCACGGGCAAGACGTGCGCGTTCGGGATCCCGATCATCGACCGAGTCGATCCGGACGATACGCACATCCAGTACCTGATCCTCTCCCCGACCCGTGAGCTGGCGATGCAGATCGCGGACGAGCTGCACGAGGTCACCAAGTACAAGGAGGGCATCCGGATCCTGTCCGTCTACGGTGGACAGGCGATCGACCGCCAGATCCTGGCGCTGAAGAAGCGGCCGCAGATCATTGTCGGCACACCGGGCCGGGTGATGGACCACATGCGCCGGAAGACGATCCGGCTCGACCATTTGCGCGGCATCATCCTCGACGAGGCGGACGAGATGCTGAACATGGGGTTCAAGGAGGACATCGACACAATCCTGGCGGCGACGCCGGAGCGGATCCAGAAGGTGTTTTTCTCGGCAACCATGCCGCGGCCGATCGCCGAACTGACTGAAAAGTACCTGGTCGACCCGGTGCATGTGCGGATCACGCCGAAACAGCTGACGGTCGCGAACATCGACCAGTATTACATTGAAGTTCGGGAGGCCAACAAGGTCGAGGTGCTGTGCCGCCTGATCGAGGCGGAGCGGATCAAGCTGGCGCTGGTTTTCTGCAATATGAAGCGCCGGGTGGACGAGCTGACGGAAAAGCTGCTGACACGCGGCTATGCGGTCGAGGCGCTGCATGGCGACATGAAGCAGATCGCGCGGACGCGGGTGATGAACCGGTTCAAGAAGGGCGAGATCGACCTGCTGGTCGCGACGGACGTTGCGGCGCGGGGCATCGATGTCGACGACATCGAGGTGGTGATCAATTACGACCTGCCGCAGGACGAGGAGTATTATGTCCACCGCATCGGCCGGACCGGGCGGGCGGGCAAAAGCGGCAAGGCGTACACTTTTGTGGTCGGGCGCGAGATTCTCGATTTGAAGAACATCCAGCATGACACGCGGAGCAAGATCATGCGGGCTCAGCCGCCGACGCTGGTGGACGTGACGGAGAGCCGGGTCGGCTCGATCCTGGCGCAGGTGCAGGATCAGCTCGATGAGGGCGATCTCGCGTCCTATGTTGCTTATGTGGAAAAATTTGTCGACGGTTTGAATGTGACATCGCCGTCGGACGTGTTCTATACGACAGCGGATGTGGCGGCGGCAATGCTGCGCCGGCTGATGGGCGAGGCGTTCGCGGCGGCTGAGGAGCTGGAGCCGGTGGTGCCGTACCAGGAGCTGATCGCTCGGCGAAATGAGGCGCGGCGCAGCGAGGCCAGGCGCAGCGAGGCTCGTCGGGATGATGTTCGCCGGGAAGATGCGCGACGCAGCGTGGAACGTCGAGACGCGGTGCGGCGCAACAACGCGCAGCAGGACACGGTGTTGCCGAACGCTACCGGTGCCACGGGCGGTGCGGCCGTGACAGTGGCTCCTTCTGCCGGTTTTGATGATGCTTACGATGAGGTGGCCGACGATGATGCCTACTTTGGCACCACCGGGAACGATGAAGCCGGCCTGTTTCTGACCGATGCCAACGCGTGGGCGGAGGGCGAGGAGCCGCAGCCGCGGTTCGGCCCCGATGCCGATGCCCAGCCGGCCCGGACACAGAAATCGCGGGGCGGCAAGAAGCTCGAGCCGGGCATGGCGCGTTTGTTCATCAATGTCGGCACGGATGACAAAGTCCAGCCGAAACATCTCGTTTCGTCCATTTGCCGGCATTCTGACCTGCGCGGCTTCGAGATTGGGGCGATCGCCATCTATGGGCGCTATTCGTTTGTCGATGTGCCTGAGGGATCGGCGGACCAGGTCGTCGCGAACCTGTCACACCAGAAAGTCGGCGGTCGCGTCGTGCGTGTGGAAAAGAGCGACGGGCCGTCGGTTGGGCCGTCGGGCAGCGCCAGCGGTGGCGGGGCTCGCGGGGGCGGCTGGCGGTCGAGTGGTGATCGTATGGCATCCAGGTCCGGAGAGCGCGGCGATGGGCGGCCGTCTGCCAGGTCCGGTGAGCGCGGCGATGGGCGGCCGTCTGCCAGGGCCGGCGGATATGGCAAAACGGGCTCAGTTCGTCCTGCAACTCGAACCGACGGTCGAGGCGGCACCAGCTACGGTGCACGCGGTCGACGGGACGAGACCGGTGATGGCGAACGGAGTTTTTCGAAAATGCCTGGCACGTATCAAAAAGCCGGCGGTTTCAAGCGGCCGAAGTATCTGAAGAAAGATAAGGGAAATGGATCTCGCTAGGTTTGCATGTTCAAAATTTATTTTTGTGCCACATTGTGCTACGAGATCAATCAACATACGAGCAATCGAAGCAGCAAAGCGTCTGGAAATTGACTTTTCCAGGCGCTCTCTTTTTTTCTGATTTCAATCAATCGTCAAAATGGCACAATGCGATAAATGCAGATGATGTTCCACGACTTATTGTAAATAATATGATCGTCTATGTATGACAATGTGGCACATAAATGTTTTCGGGATATATTTATCCCACTTGATTTAAAACCAACCATCGAAGAGTAGGAAAAAAGTTGGCAAGGCCCGTTCAAGTAGGCTTTTGCCGGCTTTTGTCAGCCTCTTTTTCGCAACGGGCAAGCCAATTCGCCCTATAATCTATCCAACGAACAATTGTTCCAAAGCCGATCTTTGTATGGTGGTAACCCAATGTAAGCAGGCTGGCAAGGCCGTGTTGATCAGGAGAAGCGTATGAATAATAAGCGTATGAAAATGATAAAACATGTGTCTTTTCGAATGGATGGTGAAATCACGCAAATCATTCACGATTATGCCAGGTTCAAGGGGATGTCGATCAGTGAGATCATCCGCAAAGCCGTGATGAATTACATCGAGGATGACATGGATTCGCAGTATTTTCAGGAGTCGATCCGCTGGGAACGGATCAATACCCGGATTGAGGAAGTCCGCAAGGTCTACGAGACGCTTGGGATGGATCCCAATGACTACTTGACGCCCGACGGTCAGTTGCTCAACGAAATGGATCATCGTCGGGTCAGGCCGGAAGACCTGCCGCTGCGCCATCTTTGAGAAGGAGGCGCGAGAAGTGGCCCGGCGACATGATTGGATCGACGAAGAGACAATCCGGAAGCAAAATCTATGGGTGGTCGAGTTTTCGCCTTTTGCCATCCATTCTTTGCGCGTGCTGGGCTGGCGGTCGGCCGGGCTGCTCCTGGGTTACATCGAACGGCAGCTGCACGCGATGCCCAGTCCCTACGGCGTTGGTCGCAGGATGGGCAGTCTGTCTGACAACATGTGGCGCTATGAGGTCGGAAATTACCGAATGGTTGCCCAACACGACCATAAAAGGCGTGTCATCACCATCGTTTTCATCGAGCAGCGCGGTCGACGGTTGATGGATGAGAAGGACGACGACGATCTGGGCTGAAATGAAATCGCCCCCGGGCTGAGCCGCGAGAGCGATTTCATGAATGTAGGCAGGGAGTTCGGCAGTGTGACGATGGCCCGCATACTCGGTGGACGCCCCCTCTGAACGATGAGGATATCCGGTGTCTTGCCTGGTTGTCGAATGTCGAAGCCATGGCCGGCTGTCGTTCTTCATTGTCGATTCCTGATGTCATTTCCTGGAGTTCCAGATGTCTGATCCTGGCTGTCCGTTCCTGATGTCGTCCCTGATGCCTGTCCCGGTTGCCAAAACTGGATGTCGTTCCCGGATGTCATACCCTGGATGTCGATTCCGGTTGTCACTCCTGATGTCTGACCTGGCTGTCCGTCCTGACTGCTGTCCCCTGTACATACTGTAACAAGCACAGTCAATCAGGCTGGTTACGCGTTTATCCTATAAGAAAGTTGTGTAGAAATGATGGAGAAATTGACAAACGAAACATGCAATCATTAAGATGAATACACATTCACATCTTGTCATCGCCCACTCCACGCTCTGGCAACCTGATTCCATCCGAAAAGCGCCACATGGCGCAAGAATCGATCGCCGCCACGGCTTTCCCATAGACAGGAGGACTGATGACATGACGCCATTTCGCATTTCACGATTCACGCCAAGGGCACGAAGCCCGATTCCAACCATTTTCAGCCACCCAAGAACAAGCGGCAGATCCATGGCGGCACTGGCCTTTTTAGTGGCTGTGCTGCTGATGCTCACGGCCTGTGGTGGTGCAACAACCGATGCCACGTCCGGTGCCGGATCGGGCGGAACCGCGCAGACGACAGCGGAAAAGACGTTCACGACGGAGGAGTTGGCCGCCTTCAACGGCCAGAATGGCAACCCGGCGTATATCGCTGTCGATGGGGTGGTTTACGATGTCACAAAGGTGTCCACCTGGGGGGCGCGATTGCATAACGGCCAGTTCAAGGCCGGCAAGGACTATTCGGAAGAAATCAAGAAAGCGCCGCATGGCGTGGACAAACTGCTGACGGCTGTCCGGATCGGGGTCTTGAAGCCCTGATCCGCCCAGCCACGCATGATGAACGGGAGGCCATATGTCAACAGGCAGACTCTTCGGTTGGTTGATTGTCACGGGTTACTTCTTCACCATCCTCAACTATTTCGTCAAATGGATCAATCGTCGCTGGGTTTCAAAAAAGCCCAAGGACGCTCCTGTGCGGGTGCGCTTCCAGGCGTTCATGCGTTTCATCGTCCAGAACCATCGTTACTTCGGGATCTTCACATCAGTCGCGCTGATCACGCACTTTGTCATTCAATACCTGTCCTGGGGCTTTTACACCAGTGGGCTGGTCGCGGGGCTGCTTCTGATCGTGCAGGGCTCGCTCGGGGCCTACGGCACCTATGTCAAACACAAGAAAAACGGACCCTGGCTGGTCGTCCACCGGTCCGTCGCGGTCTTGCTGTTTGTCGGGATCCTGGTTCATGTGTTGATGGCCAGACTGACTTGATGTGAACCGACTGAGTGCATCCAAATTATCCAGGGCCTGTCCGGATGTCTGCCTGAGATGTCTCTCCAGAGATGTCTTCCCTGTGCTGTCCTGCCTGAGATGTCATTCCCCAGCTGTCTTCCCTGCGGTGTCGTTCCTGCGGTGTCGTTCCTGAGATGTCTTCCTTTGTTGTAGCCCTGTCAATGGGTGAAAAGGCCGGATAATTGGATGCATGTCAGCCGATTCAAAGGGATAGAGGGTCGCACACCTGTATGCGCAACCGAGCCCGGGGGCTCGATGGTGTATACAGGTGTGGCTTTGCACGTTGGCCTTGTGATTGCACGATATTGCTAAATCTGCCTACATACATACGCAACCATTGTACGATGAGTCAACAATCCGTTCAATCGTTTTCGATAAAAATATCGTTTGATAAATTAGACAAATTTTGATGCTTTGATTCGACGAATTTCATATTTGAGTAAATTTCAAAATGACCCGATCGATCGAGTGGCCGGTCGAGCCATCTATTTATCTAAATCGGGCCATCATGCAGTCGAAATCGACCGTCATTCAGTCGGATAATGGATGGTTCTGGTCAGCCGCAGGAGCGGGTGGCCGTCCGGTGTCTGGTGGTCCCAGGTCTGCGGCACCTTGTCATGTCGCGCGGCGGAGAAAATGAAGGGGATGCCGGTCAGGACGGAGGCGGCTTCGATGACGGGAGCGGCCTGGAGGAGCGTGGTTTCGTCCGAAAACTCGAGCAGGTTGGTGTTGTTGATCATGCCGGTGATGGGCATGTTCGCGGCACCCATGAGGGTCTGGGCCATGTCGGCGATCTGCTCGGCGGTCGCTGTGAAGGGGCGGCAGGTGTTGACGACAAAGTAGATGTTGGCGTGCGCCCGGGATCGTTCGTCGGGGAAACGGTCTTTGAGCGAGGACAGGATGCGGGCGCCGAGGTCTTCCCCACCGATGTCGAGCACCGCGTATCGGTCCAGTCGGTCGAAGAGGCTGAAGACCGCGCCGGGGATGGCGGGCACGTCGACATTGGTGTTGGCGAACTGTGGTTTGATCAGATCGATGCCGGACCGGGTCAGGATGGCCTCGGCATCGGCCGAGCGGTAGAAGGGGTTGATGATGTCGAGGTCCGCGAGGACGACCGGGTGGCCGACCGCCTTGAGCGCCATGGCATAATTGACGGCGACCTCGGACTTGCCGCTGCCGTAGGCGCCAATGAAGACAGTGATCCTGGCCGGTGGATGCTGCTGGAAAAAGGGATGGTCCTGGAACCGGGACGGGTTGTTGGGCGTGGTGTCTGGTTTTTGGATATCCATGGCGGGTCCCCTTCTTTGTCGTGATCTGAACGGTTCCTTTCACCTTAGCACGAGTCCGACGACCGTTGCAATGCGGTCGGTTTCATCAATAGTCCGGACGTGTAACCAAGGTCACACACACACTGCGATTTTTCCGATATATTCTTGCTATTGTGTCTTCATGGGGGGATTCGACATGTTCAACTATGTCCTGTACGGCCTGACAGGAGTTCTTCTGGTCTGTTCGTTTTTCAACAGCCGGGAGAAAACCAGGATGGCGCTGAAAAAGGCGTGGAAGGCTTTTGAAAACATTCTGCCGCAATTACTGGCCATCCTGCTGATCATCGGTATGAGTCTTTCGGTGATCAGTCCGGAGACGATCTCGAAACTGCTGGGGCATGAGTCCGGGTTTCTCGGCATGCTGCTGGCCGGCGTGCTCGGATCGGTCACGCTGATTCCGGGCTTCGTCGCTTTCCCGCTGGCCGCGGCGCTGTTGGCGAGCGGGGCGGGCTTTGTCCAGTTGGCGGTGTTCATTTCGACGCTGATGATGGTCGGCATCGTCACGCTTCCTGTCGAATTCAAGTATTTCGGCAAGAAACTGTCGCTGATGAGAAACGGGCTGGCGCTGGTTTTCTCGTTTGTCATGGCCGTTGTGCTGGGGGTGATCATTCAATGAACGAACAACCTTCGAAAATGGTACCGGGTACCAAAACAGACATGGGGACTGGGCCTCAGGCGCCGAAGGGGCCCTGGCCGGCGCGTATCTGGAAGCGATACAAGGTTTTCCTGATCCTGTTGGTGGTCAACCTGCTGCTGTTGCTGGTGGCTCCGGAAATCGGGGTGAAGTCGTTTGACCTGACGTACCAGAACATTCTCGAGATGGTGTCGATCCTGCCGGCGATCTTCATTCTGCTGGGGCTTCTGGATGTCTATGTCAAGCGGGAGACGATGATCCGGCTGATGGGCGAAAAGGCGGGGCTGATCGGGGTCGTGCTCGCGTTCGTGCTGGGGTCGGCGGCGGCCGGGCCGCTTTACGCGGCGTTTCCGGTGGCGGCGGTCCTGTTGAAAAAGGGCAGCACATTCACCAATATGCTGATTTTCCTGGGGGCGTGGTCGACCACGAAGATTCCCATGATGCTGTTCGAGGCATCCAACATGGGGCTGCCGTTCGCGTTGACGCGTCTGGCGCTGAACATTCCGGGCATCATCCTGATCGCCTATTTCACAAACAAATCGTTGTCTGAAGCGGAGCGGGAATCGGTCCGCAGGCAGGCGGAATCGATGGCCTGAGCCGCGGTCTGTCGGGGATTGAAGCGGGCCGGTTCGTCGGTTGCATGAGGGCTCCGTTGGTTGCAACGGGGTCTTTTATCCGTTAGAATGATCCCCATATCGCGCCAATTTTGCGCGGATGTATCTTGATGAAAGACTGTGTGATCGACGGATGAAATATATCATTTTCCTGGGGGACGGCATGGCCGATCTTCCGGTCCCGGCCCTTTCGGGGAAGACGCCGCTGCAGGTGGCGGACAAGCCGCGGATGGACCGGATCGCCCGCGAGGGGATGGCGGGGCTGGTGAACACGGTGCCGGCCGGCATGGCGCCGGGCAGTGACACGGCGAACATGGCGGTGATGGGCTTCGACCCGAAGCGCTATTACACAGGCCGGTCGCCGATCGAGGCGGTCAGCATGAGCATCGAAATGGAGCCGGACGATGTCGCGTTCCGGTGCAATCTGGTGTCGATGACCGAGGAGCCGGTTTACGCGGACCGGACAATGGTGGACCATTCTTCGGACGAGATCGCGAGTGATGAGGCGGCGCGGCTGATCGAGCTGATCAATGAAAAATTGTCGGGGGACGGCATCCGTTTCTATCCGGGCAAGAGCTATCGGCACTGCATGATCTGGCAGAAGGGGCCGCTCGATGTGCGGCTGGTGCCACCGCACGACATCCTGACCCAGAAGGTGCGGCAGTATCTGCCAGTTGGCGAGGGGGCGGCGCGCATCCTGGGCTTGATGGAAAATAGCGCGCGGATCCTGCCGGACCATCCGGTCAGCCGGGCGAGGAAGCGGCGTGGGCTGAACCCGGCGAATTCGATCTGGATCTGGGGGCAGGGCAAGCGGCCGCAGCTGCCAAACCTCTCCGACCTGTTCGGGATCCATGGGTCGGTCATATCGGCGGTCGACCTGATCCAGGGCCTCGGGATCTGTGCGGGGCTGCATGTGGTCGAGGTGCCGGGGGCGACCGGCAATATCCATACGAATTTCAAGGGCAAGGCGCAGGCGGCGATCGATGAGTTCAAGCGGGGTCAGGATTATGTGTTCCTGCATGTCGAGGCGCCGGACGAGTGCGGTCATCGGGCGGAGATCGAGAACAAGGTCAAGTCGATCGAGCTGATCGACCGGGAGGTCATCGCGCCGATCTGGGATTACCTCGAGTCGGCGCGTCAGGCGACGGGCGAGGACTACCGGTTGCTGGTCATGCCGGACCATCCGACTCCTTTGACCTTGCGCACGCACACCAGTGATCCAGTGCCGTTCGCGCTGTACAGCAGCGATGGGGTCTACCGGGCGCCGGCCAGTGGCTACGATGAGGAGCGGGTGCGGGAGAGTGGTGTCTATCTGGAGCACGGGCACAAGTTGTTCGGCCGGATGATCCGCGGTGAGAAGATCGCGAACGAGTGATGGGCTGGCGGGTCGACGGCCCGCTGGTTTGAAGGTGTAAAAGGTGTAAACGGAATAATTGAAGGGACTGGCTCACGATGGAGCAGTCCCTTTTTTCGACCGTTCACGAAAGCACGATCTGGTATGATGGCATTTCGCTGCGAACTGGAGGAACATTCGCCGGCGGATCGACGGGTTTATTTCAGGCGGGCGGTTCGCAGGGTGTCAATGATCAGTTGCTGGCCTTCTTCCCATTCGCCGGTGCAGTGGATGTTGAAACCGTGCAGGGATTCGAGGAAGCGTTTGGCCGTGACTTTGACGCCGGCCGCGATCAGGCGGGCGGCGTAGGCTTCGTTTTCGAAGCGGAAGTTGTCTTTGCCGGCAGTGATGACCAGCGCGTCGGGCAGGCCGGCGAGCATGTCGTCGGTGGCGGCCATGGGGCTGACGAAGGGGTCCTTGGTCAGGCTGAGGTCACCGTGGGTGTAGGCTTCGGTGAACATGCGGCCGCGGTCGACCGGGATCATGTTGATGTCGGCCTCGGGCTTGTCAGCCGGGTCGGTGAACATGTCTGTCGCGCCATAGTCGATCAGCTGCAGGCAGAGGCGGAAGTCGCCGGTCTGATTGGCTTTCAGGGCGATGGCCGCGGTCAGGTTGCCGCCGGCGCTGTGGCCGCCGAGCGAGATGCGCTTGCTGTCGGCATCCCAGGCTTTCGCCTGGTCGAACACCCATTTGCAGACATCGTAGCATTCGTTGAAAGCGGTCGGGTAGGCGAACTCGGGTGAGAGCCGGTAGTCAATGTCGACGACAATGCCCTGGATGGCGTCGGCGATCTTGGAGGAGTAGATCTCGTCCCGGATCAGGTGCGGGCGGACGAAGCCGCCGCCGTGGATGTTGATGTGGACCGGGCAGTCGGGGGTGCGGTTCTTGGCCCGGAATACGAGGCAGCGGGAGGGGCCGGACACGGTGGGCACGAAGATCTCTTCCCGTTCGGCCAGTTTGAGGTTTTCGGTGTATTCCGGGGTGATGATTTCCTTGGCGACGCTGGTCCCCCGCAGGTGGGTGGCCAGGAAATTCTTTCGTTCTTCAGTCAATGGCATATGCGATTTCCTTTCTCGGGTTTTTAAAGGCGGGGTGTCAGAGCAGGCGGTAGATGGTGATGTCGACGCCATTGACGCCGTTCTTGACACCGCCTTTGAGCTCACCGACATAGACGCCGGTGTTGAGCCACTCGTACGGGCCGCTCGGGGCGAAAAAGCGCGGTGTGGTGACGATGCGGGTCGGTTCGTGGCGTTTGTCGCGGGTGCCCGTGTTTTCGATGGCGATATAGACGCCGTCATCGGTTTTCAGCAGGTATTTGGCAAAAACGTGGACGCTGGTGAATGTGTCCGGCCCATCCCCGCCAAAGCCGGTGTTCCAGTCGGCGCCGCCGGGCACGATGGTGCCGCTTAAGTTTTCGCCTTGGAAGGTGCCGCCGGTGATCTGGATGACGCGCAGGAGGCCGGTGTCGTTCTGGCCGACCCACAGGCGCTGGTCGTCCGGGCAGTCGGCGCGGATGGTCATGACTTGTTCGGCTTCGAGCAGGACGTGTTCCGCCATCAGAATTGACCTCTTTTCTTCTCGATCATGGGCTTGACGTACGGCCAGACGACGGATCCGACCGCGATCAGCAGGAAGATCAGCGAGACTGGGCGGGTCAGGAACGAGGTGTAGTCACCGCGGGCGTAACTGACGCCCTTGCGGAAATACTCCTCGAGCTTGTCGCCGAGGATGAAGGCGAGGATCAGCGGGCTGGTCGGGATCTTGAGCGCGTCGAGCAGGAAGCCGAGACCGGCGAATACGAAGACCATCAGGATGTTGAAGGTCGTGTTGGTGCTGGTGAACGCGCCGATGATGCACATCACGAGGATGACGCCGTAGAGGTAGTGGTACGGCAGTTTCAGCAGGAGCGGGAACCAGCGCATGCCGAAGAACTGCTCGGCCAGGACGAAGAAGGCAGACACCATGACAGTGGCGAGGATGACATAGACAACCGTCGGGTTGGAGGTCAGCAGGAGCGGGCCGGGCTGCAGGCCGTGGATCATGAGGCCGGAAAGCAGCAGCGCGGTGACGGCGTCGCCGGGGATGCCGAGGGAGATCATGGGGATGAGCGCGCCGCCGACCGAGGCGTTGTTGGAGGTCTCGGACGCCCAGATGCCGCCGGGATGCCCTTTGCCGTATTCGTCAGGATGCTTGCTGCCCGATTTGGCCTGGGCATAGGCGACCATGTTGGACAGTCCGCTGCCCATGCCGGGCAGGAAACCGATCCAGAGGCCGACGAAAAAGGACTTGATGATCACGCCGATGTTCTGCGTGAAATCGGTCAGTTTGACACCAAAGCCGCGGATTTTCCCGACATTGACGTCGGGCAGGTCCTGCTGGCCTTTGGCAAAGTCCGAGATCACCTGTTTGACGGCGAAGACGCCAAGCATGAGGGCCACCATGTCCAGACCGCCGCCGAGGTAGATGTTGCCGAAGGTGTAGCGATAGGCGCCATCGATGGGCGCGACGCCCACGGTGCACAGGAGCAGGCCGATGAAGGCGGAAAGCATGCCTTTGAAAATCGACCCTTTTGACAGGGCGGCCACGAGCGTGATCGCGGCGAAGCAGAGGGAGAAATACTCCCACGGTCCGAGCTTGATCGCCAGGTCCGCGATATAGGGGCTCAGGAGGGTCGCCACGATGCAGGACAGGAAGGTGCCCATGAACGAGGCGAGGATGCCGATGCCAAGGGCCCGGACCGTTTCGCCCTTCTGGCTCATGGGGTACGCGTCGTAGCATGTGGCGATCGAGGCCGGCGCGCCGGGGATGCCGATCAGGGTGGCGGAGATGAAGCCGCCGGAGATGCCGCCGACCCAGACGGCGATCAGCATCGTGAAGGAGAGGGCGGAGTCCATGCCGAAGGTCAGCGGCAGCAGGAGTGAGACGGCGAGGCCGCCGGACAGGCCGGGGATCGCGCCGAAGATGATGCCGACAATGGTACAGATGAAGATGATCAGGATGGACAGGGGGTTGAACAGGTTGAATATCTCGGTGAAAAACATGTCCTTCCCTCCTTAAAACAATTTGCCGGCCGGCAGGAATATGGAAAATACCCGTTCAAACAGCAGGTAGAGGGCACCGGTCGTGATCAGGGCGACGATCGCCGCGGTCACGACGCGGATCTTTTTGCCACCGGCCAGGATAAGCACGATGGCGAATGTGAAGATTGGGGTGGAGATGAGAAAGCCCAGGTATTGCAGGCCGATCAGATAGAGGATGAGCGTCGCGGCGCTGACGCCGAGCCGTTTCCAGCCGGCGGCGTCCAGAAAGGGCTGGCCCTTCTGGCCGGATGATTTTTGAAAAGCCATGCCCAGGCCGCAGATGGCCATCCCGAAGCCGGCGATCAGGGGAAACAGGCGGGGGCCGGGCTCGGTGAGGTTGGGCTGGACACTGATCTGGGTCGCCATGACGCTGACAATGATGCCGATGAGGGCAAAGCCCAGTCCGCCGATGCGGTCTTTCGTGATCATGATTCACCTTCCTTCGTGCGTGGGTGCCTTTTTGAAAAGAACGGGGAGGGATCAACCCTCCCCGTTCGTGGATCGCGATTTATGTCAGCGTTTGTTGATGCCGAGCGAGGTGGCGATTTTGTCGAGATTGACAATGGTGTCCGCGAAGTGCTGATCGGCGCTGGCCAGGTCGAGCCATTCGGCTGTGCCGCCGATTTTCTTGCATGATTCAACAAATTCGGGGTCATCCACCAGGGTCTTGAGGCTCTGGTTGATCGCCTCGGCGGTGGCGTCATCCATGGAGGCCGGAGCCAGGACGTACATGTAAGACAGCCAGAGCACATCGGTGATCGGTTTCCACTGCGGATAGTTGGGCTCAGCCTTGCCGGAACCGAGCAGGCCGAGGACCTTGATCTTGCCGGCCGCTTCGTATTCCTTGGCATTGCCGAGCGAGCAGTTGGCCAGGTTGATGTTGCCGCCGGCGACGTTGATCAGTTTGTCGGCTTCAGCGGAGGCTTCGACGAAGTTGAGCTTGATGTCGTATTTGGTCTGGACCTGACCGAAGATGAAATGGGTCGTGCCATTGGTGGAGATGCCGGTCAGGATTTCGTTCGGATGCGCTTTGGCATATTCGACAAATTCCTCCCAGGTGTCATAGGGCGCGTCCGGGTTGGTGATGATCGCCTGGCTGCCCATGTTGGACACGACGCCGACGACTCTGAATTCGGTGGCGGGATTGTAATTGATCGCGCCGGTCAGGTATTTGGCGATGACGGTGCTGTGCTGGAACAGGAGTGTCGTGCCGTCAGGCTTGGCTGAGCGAAGGTTTTCATACGCGACGGCTTCGGTGTCATAGTTGACCACGCCGAACTTGCCGTTGGTGGAGGTCTGGAGAGACTTCTGGACGTGGCGGGTGTAGATGTCCGTGATACCGCCGGCCTTGGAGGGGACCAGGAGCTGGACAGCCGCGTTCGGCCACTTGACTTGGGCAGCAGTCGTTCCGGCGGTCGTGCCGGCGGCGGTGGTGGCGGCAGTGGTGGCTGCCGTCGTCGCGGCTGTCGTCGCGGCTGTCGTCGGCGCGGCGGCGCTGTTGCAGCCAGCCAGCAGGCCGACCAGCAGGGCCAGGCTCAGGATCAGGGATGTCAGGCGTTTGACGTTCATGATGGTTCTCCTTTTTCACCTGTGTTTTATTTGCACGAAGCTACTTCTGCGGTCTTCGTTACAATCGATAGTTTTTGCTTATAGTTTATTCTTATATGTATAAGTTGATATCGACATGTTTGTATTTACAGATTGGCATATTTTGATTATGATCGAGTTATAAATAGACAATTGTTCACAAAACAACCCGCTGTTTCCGATTATATTTTGCTCATCCTGTCGTGACAATCGCCAATTGTTTATATGACTGATAAGGAATTTCTATAGTCATAAATAAACTGTTCTTATTTTGTGTAAACTAACAACGCCACTCACCTGTCAGGAGGATGATCCAGCATGAACGTACGGCCTTGTGAATACATGATCGCCATCGCCGAAAACGGCTCCTTGTCCAAAGCAGCGAGGGAACTGGGCGTCTCCCAGCCCACGCTCTCCAGTTTCCTGATCGGCGTCGAGCAGCAGGTCGGCAAGGCTCTGTTTGTCCGCCATCCCAAGTCGGTCGAGCTGACAGAGGCGGGCCGGATCTACCTGGACGCGTGCCAGCGCATCGTCGATGTGCAGAAACGCACCTACCATTCCATCCTCGGCTTGTCCGGCCTGGAGCAGGAACGGTTTTCGGTCGGCGTCACGCCCCATCGCGGCAGCACGATGTTCGCGCGGGTCTATCCGCCTTTCTACCAGCGTTTCCCGGGCGTTTTCATCGACCTCCGGGAAGGGTACGTGGCTTCCCTGCTCAACCAGATGGACCGGGGCGAGCTGGACATGACGATCGCGGCGATGTCCGATGACATGCTCGATCGCTTTGACGCGATCATCATCACCCGGGAGGAGTTGCTGCTGTGCGTGCCGGACTTCCATCCGCTTGCCGCCAGGGCTCTGCCGGACGGCGAGGGCTTCGCTTCGATCGACATCCGTTTGTTCCAGGACACCCCCTTTGTCATGTGGGGTGAGGAAACGATGAGCTCGCGCACCGTCTGGCGGCTGTTCCGGGAAAAGTCGATGACACCGACAATCGTCTTTGAAAGCAACAATGTACTGTTCATCGACAGCATCCTCGCGAGCGGCGCCGGAGTCGGGTTCTTGCCGGCCAGTTTCTGCAAACCGGGGCAGCGGCGGGTGTATTTTTCGATGAATCCCCCGCTGAAAAACTCGGTCGGACTCTATCACCGCAAGGGGACGACCCTGACCGAGGCGCAGCAGTATTTCGCCTACCTGAGCATCCGCGACCACCTGATCCATTCCCAGGTCCGCCGGTCCACGCTGGATGAGGAGGCCAAACGAATCTTCAATCATTTCAAGGAGGCGGATGATGGACACGAAGCAACTTGAGTACCTGGTGACGATCGCCGAGGAAAAAAGCCTGTCGCGGGCAGCCGAAAAGCTGTACCTGTCCCAGTCGGCGCTCAGCCAGCAGCTGGCCAAGCTCAAGGCCGACGGTCTGCCGCCACTGTTTTATCGCCACAAAGGCGAGATGCTTCTGACCGACGCAGGCCGGATCTACATCAACGGCGCGCGGATCATCATGAAGATCCGCGAGGACACCCAGCGGCTGATGGCCGGAATCGGCGAAACCCCGACGCGGCATCTGCGGCTCGCGATCTGCCGTCGGCTGCAGCCGATCGTCTTCACCCGGTTGTTGCCCATGTTGCGCCAGGTGCACCCGGACCTCGACATCTCGGTCACGATGCCCATCAGCTTGCAGATGCGCCGGGCGATCGCGGACGGCCAGATCGATCTGGCCGTCTTCGAGGCGGGCCGGCCGGAAAACGAAGTCATGGCCTACACAGTCCTGGCCGAGGAAGAACTGGTTGTCGCGCACGCGCCCGGTGCGTTGCCAGCAGAATTGCCGATCCTTCTGCCGCCACCGGACACACACGCGCGCCGGATCTGTGATGAGGCGATCCCGTCGATGATCGCGCGGCGCCGTCTTTATGCTGAAATCGATGATCTGTCCGTCGTGCGCAGCCTTGTCGGGCAAGGCGAATGCACCGCCATTCTGCCGCTGTCGTGTCTTGCTGGAACGGACCTGGCGCATGAGCGGTTTGCTCCGCCCTACCGGTTTTTCACGGTCGCCGCGAGAAGGCCGGGGCCGGAAAGCCCCCTGCTGCGGGAAGTCATCGGCAAGCTGCAGGACCTGATCGCAGACCGGCCGTGGAATTGAACAGCATATGCCTGTCCCGGGTCCGATGGTTCGGATTTGATTTGAAATTTGACGGCATTTTGACTCTGACGGTGCAAACAGGTGTAAAATAATGGTGTTTTGACCTTTCTTGATTGTTTTTTACAAAGAATGTCCATTTTCAAGACGCATCGTGACAAAATGACCCAACGACACATCAGGGAGGCAACCGTATGATCGATGTCAAAGACCTGACCTTGACCTATGCCAGCGGCAAAGGGGTGTTCAACCTGGACTTCGCGGTCAGCAAGGGGGAGGTCATGGGCTACCTCGGGCCGAACGGGGCCGGCAAAACGACCACGATCCGGGCGCTGATGGGGTTCATGAAGCCGGATGGCGGCAAGTGCTCGGTTGGCGGGCTGGACTGTTTTCATAGCGCCCCGGTCATCCAGAAGACCCTGGGCTATATCCCCGGCGAGATCTCGTTCCTCGACGGCATGGAGGGCGAGGAGTTCCTGTCGTTCATGCAGCAGATGCGGGGCACGCGGGACGATCGCTTCAAGAACGATCTGATCGAGCGGTTCGAGCTCGACCCGAGGGGGAAAATCCGCAAGTTTTCCAAGGGCATGAAGCAAAAGCTGGGGATCGTGGCGGCATTCATGCACGACCCGGACGTGCTGATCCTCGACGAGCCGACGAGCGGGCTCGATCCGCTGATGCAAAGCCGGTTCGTGTCGCTGATCCACAGCGAGAAGGCGCGCGGCAAGACGATCCTGATGTCGAGCCACAGTTTCGAGGAGGTCGAAAAGACCTGCGACAATGTGTTGATCATCCGCGAGGGCCGGATTGTCAACCAGTCGGATGTCCTGTCCTTGAAAAAGGCGCGGCGCAAGAAGTATGTACTGAGGGCGGCCGATGCCGAACAGGCGCTCGGACTGTTGGCGGCCGAGGGTTTCGAGGTCAGCCGGGAGAACGGCGACGCGCTGACGGTTTTTGTCGCCGGCGAGGACGTCGACCGGTTCATCAAAACGGCGGCCCGGCTGGCATTGACCGATTTTGACGCGGTGCCGCAGACGCTGGAGGATGTCTTCATGCAGTTTTATGGCAAGGAGGGGCAATCGAAATGAGCTGGCCGCTTTTCAAGACCATGACCCGGCACAACTGGGTGCTCTGGGCCATCTTCTATTCGGTCACGGCCATGTATCTGGTCATCATGGTCTACATGTTCAGTCCGGACGACATGACCTTGCTGGCCTCCATGCTTGACCTGTTCCCGGAAGACCTGATGAAGGCGTTGGGCTTTTCCAAAGCCATCCTGAACATGACCGACTACCTGGCCAGCTGGCTGTACGGCTTGCTGATGCTGGGCTTCCCGATGGTCTACTGCATCATCCTCGGCAACCGGCTCGTCGCCAAGATGGTCGACGACAGCTCGTTCGCCTATCTGCTGTCGACACCGAATTCGCGGGTGCGGATTGTCGTCACGCAAGGCACGTACGCACTGGTGTCGCTGCTGGTGATGTTCGCGGCGACTTTCGGGACGGGTGTGGTGATCAGCGAGCTCGTCTTCCCGGGCGAGCTGGATATTCGTGGATTTTTCTGGCTGAATATGACCACCATGCTGGTCAACATGGTCGTCATCATGATCAGTTTCTTCTTCTCCTGCCTGTTCAACGACTCCAAAGGCTCACTGGCTTTCGGATCCGGACTGCCGATCCTGTTCCTCATGATGCACATGATGGGTGGCGTTTCCGAACAAACCGAGGTCTTGAAGAAGTTCTCGATCTTCGGCTTGTATGATCCGGTCGACGTGGCCCGGGCCGGGCAATACGTGGCGGCGAATTCGGCTTATCTGGCGATCATCGTTGTGCTGTTCGCAGGCGGTGTGTGGATCTTCCGGAAAAAGCAGCTGCCGATCTGAAGGGAGTTCCGAATGGGTGCCAGGCACCGCAGTCGCGCGCAGTCGGAACGGGTGCCTGGCACGCAATCGGTACTTCCCTCCACATCCCTAGCCAACCCGAGTCATTTTCCAGCGGCCACTATGTGTAAGCCCATAGCCATCGACGTAGTTTTCCATCGGTCCGGTGAATGAATCGGTGGCCGGGTCATAGGTGCCGCTCATGGTTGCCAGTAGCGGCGTGATTTTCAATTCCAGAAGAACCGATTGGTCCGGTTCGAAGTATTGCAGGTACACATAACTTCCTGATGCCGCGTCTTCCTGATACATGATGGCCTGGTCATCCAGGCTGACATGCAGGTTCGTGAAAAAGAACCATTCGCCGGGGTTGATGTCCGTCAGGTAGTTCGTTCCCCACATCTCGATGTTCCCTGGATAATGAACCTCGTCAAACACCATCGACAAAGCCCATTCTCCATTGATGTCGACAGCCTTGGGTCCATAACTGATCTCGACATCCAATTCTGCGGATGCCATCGATTCCGAGTCATCATAGTTGACAACCACCAGGCGTATTTCCCGGACGCTGCTGGATTTGCTGCCAAACGACGGGATCGTGATCTCTGATTGCCGTGCACGCTGTCCGTTGGTCCCGCTGTCGGATGACAGGAATCTGTCAGGGGAACCGGCGACTTCAGTGGGCAGGCCGTCAGGAGCGGCCAATGTGTACACCATCAGGCCGCACGCCCCGGTGGAGGTCACCTTGATCCGGATCTCTCCTTGCTGGTCACTGAAGGCGTTTCCTGCCTCGAGCGTCGCAGGGGTGATGAAAAACGTCTGATTTGTGAGATTTTGTGGTGAAAAACGAAGTCGGAGGATGGCCTGGCTGCCTTCTTCACTGCTGTTGGACTGTGTGTTTTTGACAAGAGATCCGGGATTAAAGGATACTTTTTTATCCGGGACTGAAAGGTCCAGTCGGACCACCGGTCCGCGATTGCCTTGCGGATTGAGTCCTTCAATGATGCTGGCCGGTCGCTGCCGCAGGTCCTCGACAAACTGCACCCAGGCTTCAGTCGTGCCCGTACCGAGTTCAAGCAGGGCATCATTGACCGCGCGCCCGGCGAACTGGTCATCCGGGGCTTGCTGGCTGAAGTGTCTGTATATGGCAGATGGCAGTCCTTTGCCGTACTGGTTCGTGAGAAAACGCATGAAAAGGCTGGCACCATAGCCGTGACCCTGGATCGGTATCTGGCCTTCGTCTGATTTCGGGAAAAACAAGGGGGCTTCACTGAAGTAGGTGTTGTCCAGCATGGTGGGCGACAGGTAAGACGGATTCGCGATCGCCTCTGCTTCATACCAAGTGGCGACCGCTTCATCAAGCCAGAGGGACGGCTGTTCGTACCAGGGGGAATTTTTACTGAAACTGCCCCTGGCATCGTAAAAGGCCTGGACCAGGTGCATCAGCTCGTGGCCGACAGTCGATACCAAGGTCTGCCATTGACCCTCATTCATGTCATCTTCGAGAAAAGAGCGCCTGATGGTCAAAATGCCGCCCTGATCAGACAGTTTGCTGCCTGAATAAAGACCCATTGGCTCGATGTTTTCAAGATAAACATCAATCGGGTATTCATATCGTTTGCTGAAGGAAAAGCCCAGAGCCTCGATCCGCTGCTTCTGGCGTTCCAGTTCTTCAAGCAGCGCGTTGATGCGCTCCGGATTGACCGACCCCGGCCGGAGGACTTGGAAATGGCCCTGCTGGCTGAGGATGGCCTGGCTACATTGGCGATAGGTCAGGATCTGCAGTCGGATCTGCCTGATTTGTTCCGGTGATCCGTCGATATGGATCGGAGCCTGCAGGACCCCTATGCGGGAAAGTGTCGCGTGCGACCGCTCGTCCACTGGCACAACGGCGGTCAGCGTCATGCGGTCAAGATCGATCGTGGCCGGCAGAAAGACTCGTCTGGCGATCCCTTTCCCGAGCGAAGGCGCCAGGACATCCTCATCAAGGGCCAGATAGAGCAGGCCATCAAGGTCGTCAGCCGATTTTGTACCTGGTGGCAGTGCTTCTTCAGGAATGGGGAGTGTCACGCCGATGTCGCCACCCAACTTAGACAGATCACCTTGCAGGACCATCATGCGCGACTGATAAGCCAGGCCGGGATCCGGGGAAGCGGGCGCGTCGATCTCGTAAACCTCAAGCTGATAGGCCGGCTGGCCAGCCGAACCGTCGATCTCGATCCGGATGCCGTTTTTTTCAAATGTGCCGCCTTCAGTTCCGACAGATAATGTGCCACGCAATTCCGTTTTGGTACCGGGTACCGTTTTCGAAGTCGGTAGATAGCGGATAAGCAGCAAGATGGCGGCTGCGACCAGAAGCACCGCCAGAGTCAGGACGACCATCGCCGGGCGGCGGCGCGTGCGTGTCTGCATGCGCGAGGGGGTCTGGGTCGCGGTTCCAGGGATGGTGAAGAAGGCCTGCCGGACCTCGGCAGCCGTTGACCAGCGCTGCCAGGCCGGCACCCAGATCTGGTCTGCGTCAGTCAGGCGCCCTTCTGACAAAAAGTGTTCGATTTCGGGTTGCGAATAAGGGCCGAAGCGTTGCCCGTCACGGGCGGCAAACCAGTCTTGCATGATCAGTTTCTCCAATCATCAGGATTAAACCCCAGCTGAATTGCCTGCATCGTCGATTGAGATTGTCCATTGGGTGACTGGCACTTCATGGTACACTTCTTAACACAATTTTAGCACCAGGCCAGGTGATCTGGACACCATTTTTACGCCTCTTTGGTTATGATTCAGCCAAGGGGAGGTGTCGCCTCATGGAATTTCTGGCAGTTTTGATCGTGCTCGTCTTCATCGGCATTGGCTATTTGCTGATGGGGGGGATTGACCATTTTCTGGAAAAAACATTCCCGGAAACACCTCCGGTCAGTCCTGAGACGTGCGCGGCCTTGATTTTCGGCGAATTGAACCGTCCGGAAGCGTTGGAGCAGCTGATGCTCAGGCGGCACATCGCGTACCTGAAACTAACGGAGCCGCATGTCCCCGACCATCTCAAGCTGCGTCTGGTCCTCGCGGTGTCCGGCAGCGACCTGGACAATCTGATGCTCTGCAATGAGGCGCGCCATGTCAACCCGGATGTCATCACCATCGCCAAGTGCAGCAACTCGATTTATCGGGAAATTTTCGAAAAAGCCGGCATCAGTCGGATCCTGACCGACGCCATGTTTGATGACAACATCCTTCAGGCTGTCGTTGCCTCCATCTGACGAAGGGAGTCCCTTGTTGTGGTGATTCTCAAGAAAGCCCGCCCCAATCTGCCGACCCGCTGGCTGAACGCGAAGCCGGCGCGCGTCATCTCCGCCAGCTTCATGCTGGTCATCACCGTCGGCACAGTCCTTCTCATGATGCCGTTTGCCGCCAGTTCAGGCCACAGCGTCGGTCTTCTGCGCGCGCTGTTCACCGCGACATCGGCCACCTGCGTCACCGGCCTGGTCGTCCTGGACACGGCCACCGGCTGGACGCTGTTCGGCCAGGTCGTGATCCTCGCCCTGATCCAGATCGGGGGTCTCGGCCTGGTCACCATCACGTCCTTTTTCTACAGCCTCATGCGGCGTAAAACGAGTCTCAAGACGCTTGTCGTCACGGCTGAATCGACGGCCAGTTTCGGTTTTGCCGATGTGTTGCGTCTGGTGCGCCAAGTCGTGGTGATCACGTTCTCGATCGAGCTGGTCGGTGCTCTGCTGCTTTCCTGGCGCTATGTCGGGTATTTTGGCTGGAAACAGGGGCTTTACAAAGGCTTCTTCCAGGCGGTTTCCGCCTTCTGCAATGCCGGTTTCGATGTATTGGGAGACACGGCGTCCGGTCCGTGCTCGAGTCTGGTCGCATTCAACGGTGACCCGGTTGTCCTGATGACGACCGGCCTGCTGATCATCCTCGGCGGGCTGGGTTTCGTGGTCTGGTCCGACCTGCTGGCGCTGCCAAGAAAGCGCAAGCTGGAGTTCCACAGCCGGCTGGTGCTGACCATGACCGGCATCCTGATCGGCATCGGCTTCGTGCTGTACTATGTGATCGAGCGGCAAAACACGGGGTCGACCTATGCGCTGGGGAGCCTGCCGACCTGGCAGCAGCCGCTGGCGGCGTTGTTCCAGTCGGTGACGACGCGGACAGCGGGTTTCAATTCGATCGACCAGGCCACCTTGTCCGACAGTTCGAAATTCCTGACGACGATCCTGATGTTCATTGGTGCCGCGCCGGGTTCGACAGCTGGCGGTATCAAGATCACCACCTTCACGGTCATCATCGCGACCGTGATTTCCGACATCCGGGGCGAGGACAACCCGCTGTTGTTCCGCCATCGCCTGGCCAGGGAAACCTTCACGCGGGCCCTCGCCATCTTCGGTCTGGCTTTCTCGATCGTCGTGGTCGGCGTCATGTCCTTGTCGGCCATCGAGCAGTCTGCCCTGCAGACCGGGCGGTTCTCTTTCCTCGACCTGCTTTTCGAAGCGACGTCCGCTTTCGGCACAGTCGGCCTTTCCTCAGTCGGAACCCCTACCCTTCAGCCGCTCAGCTGGCTGTTCCTGATTCCGGCGATGTATCTGGGCCGGGTCGGGCCGGCGTCCTTCGCCATTGGCCTGGCCATGCGCAAACTCCGGCATACGGAACGCATCCGGCCGGAAGGCAAGACCATGATCGGGTGACCTGTTCCGCTCGTGTCTGGTAAGAAAATCGCAAGCCCCCGTGGACAATCCCCGCGCGAATCATCATACTGGCTCTTGACAGGGGGTGGACCGATGGCTTCTTCCGCAAGAACAAAACTGATTCTCGGCAGCATTTTCAAGACCGCGGCGATTTTCGCCCTGACGGCCGGCAGCTCTATCCTGGTGAGCGCCCTGGGCATCGGCAAGGAAAGCGTCGTCATGGTTTTCCTGCTCGGCGTCCTGTTCACGACCGTGCTCAACAGCAACTACATCCACGGCATCGTCCAGTCGGTCGCCAGCCTGATGCTGCTGAACTACCTGTTCACCGAGCCCCGCTATACACTTCTGATTTCCAGCAGCAATGATGTCATCCTCCTGATGTTCTTCCTGGTGACCGCCATCGTATCCGGCGTGGTCACCTCGCGCCTGCAGCAGCAGCGGGAACTCGCCGCCCGCAACGCCCGCGACGCCCAGATCCTGTACCGAGTCGCCTCGGGTTTTCTTTCCGTCAGTGACAAACGCAACATCGTGATGCGCAGCATCGCCTCGATCGAGGAGTTCGTCGGCCGGCACAGTGTCGTGTCGCTCATTGGAGACCCGGATCCCTACGCACTGGCCCATGAATACGCCGGCAAACCGGGGCGGGATTATGCGATCAGGAGCTCAGCAGGACCCATCGGCACCTTGCGGGTCCTGGATGACCAGCCAACCCTTGATACCCCGGGCACGCCGATCAGTGACCAGACCGAACGCATCGTCCAGGCGGTCGTCAGCCAGCTGGGCATCGCGCTCGACCGGGAACAGCTGCGCAACGAGCAGGAAAACATCCGGCTGGTCATGGAACGCGAGCGTCTGCGAGCGACCTTGCTCCGTTCCGTCGCCCATGATTTGAGAAGCCCCCTGACCGCTCTTTCCGGTGCGGGCAGTCTGCTGGCGGACGAGTATGATCGGCTGCCGGACGCCGAGCGCAAAAAGCTGGCGATCGACATCAGTGAGGAGATCGTCTGGCTGGTCAGCCTGGTCGAGAACATCCTCAACATGACGCGGATCAACGAAGCCCAGCTGGTGCTGCGGAAAACGGACGAGGTGGTCGATGATGTTGTCAGCGAGGCGATCGCGCATGTCAGCCGGCTGATGAAGGACCGCCGTTTCACGGCCCACCTGCCGGAATCGGTCGTGACGGCACCAATGGACGGCAAACTGATCGTGCGCGTGCTGATCAACCTCCTGGAAAACGCGATCCGTCACACGACCTCGGCTAGTGAAATCAAGCTGTCGGTCCGCGAGACAGGCGCTTTTCTGGAAGTGTGTGTGGCCGACACGGGCGACGGGATCGACACAAGCATCCGGGACACACTGTTCGACCGCTTCGTCACGGTCAACAAAGGCGTTGCGGACGGCAAGCGCGGCATCGGGCTCGGCCTCGCGATCTGCAAAGCCATCGTCGAGGCGCACGGCGGCACCATCCGGGCTGAAGAAAACAAGCCCAAGGGCGCACGCTTCGTGTTCACGCTGCCGCTCGCGGCCGCGGCAGCGGACATGGATGAATCATCAAGGGCATAAGGAGGCGCGGATGGAGCAGAAGCTGAAGATACTCGTCATCGAGGACGACAAATACATCTCCAATTTCATCAAGGTGTCGCTGGAACAGGACAGTTACAGCGTGCTGGTCGCCGACACCGCGGCAGCTGGCCTTTTCCTCTTTTCTTCCCACCATCCGGACATCCTGCTGCTCGACCTCGGGCTGCCGGACCGCGATGGCCTCGAGATCATCCGCGAATTGCGGTCGTTTTCCGACATCCCGATCCTGATCGTGTCCGCACGGGGCCAGGAGCAGGAAAAAATCGAATCGCTCGACCTGGGCGCGAACGACTACATCACGAAACCCTTCCACATCGGCGAACTCATGGCGCGCATCCGCGTGGCCGAGCGCGGCCTGATGAAAGCAGCCACATCGTCGTCCGATCCGATCTACACCTCGGAATACCTGACGATCGACTACGAAAAGCGCCGGGTTCTGATCGACGACCAGGAAATCCACCTCACCCCCATCGAATACAAGCTCCTGCTCCTGCTCGTCGCCAACCGGGGCAAGGTGCTGACCCAGAACTACATCCACAAACAGGTCTGGGGCTACGAATCCAGCGACACCAAAGCCGTGCGGGTCTACATGGCCAACCTTCGCCGCAAAATCGAAAAAGACTCTGCCAACCCGCAGTTCATCCTGACCGAGGTGGGTGTCGGCTACCGATTCCGCGACACCTAAGCGAGTGTTGGGATGGTGGTTGGCCGGCGGTGGTTAGCGACGGTTGGTGGGCTGAAATGGGTGCCAGGCACCAAATAGATACTTTTGCGGGCTGAAATAGGTGCCAGGCACTTTTCATGATGGGTTTTCAGGCAACAGCGTCTTTCTGACATATCGGTCGGTCACTCGGAGCAGGCGGGCTATTTCTGTTGCCGAATATCCAAGATCATTGGCTTTCCGGATGAACTCGCAACGAAGCCGAACCGCAAGCGCGTCTCTGCGACCAGATTGAATGCCCGTCACGGTCATACGCCCTTTGATGATCTCTTCCAGCACACCACTTAATTGCGAAACCCGATATTCCCGGTTAAATGCCCTGATCGACGGCGCTTTTGAAACGTTGTCATTGTTTTGACGGATCAATGTGTCGTACACCTGGGATCCTTTTTCTGCAGTACCACCGAGAATTTCAAACAACCGCTGGGCCGACACAAGATTGCTCTTCAATGAAGCAACTTCCACGTGTGCGCTCCAGCGGTAATCTGTGGGCGTTTTGACGATACCGGCCTTGACGGGATTGTGCGCGATGTAAAGCAGCAGTTGCCTGAAGTAAGGCATATCCGTCACCGGATAAACATGGTAGCGAGTGCCAAAAACGGCTCCAGAGCACCTGTATTTCTGGTTGTAATAGTGACTGTACGCGCGGTTTATCCTTTGCATCGCCAAGCCGATCGGCATCCCCTGCGCCTCGATTATCATGTGATAGTGGTTGTCCATCAGCACATAGAACAGCAGGTTGAAGGGCTTCTCTGCTTTGAATTTATTCACCAGATCCAGGAAAAACACTTTGTCAACTTGCTCTTTAAAAAATATATGACTTGTTGTGGCCACGCTGAATGATGTGATGCACCCCGGTTGTGATTGAACTTCTCGGTCGCCTGCCCATACGCATTCCTCTCGCTCACTTCACGAGCCGATCGTAGATTTGTGAAATCACGGGCAATCGTAACATATGCCACCGGGCGCTTGGTTGTTCATCATCCGTCAAAATGCGGCAAATGGCGTGAGTGATGTCGACGGGGTGCGGGGGCGGCGGTTGTGGTTATGTCGACAGCGACGGCGACGGCGGGGGCGGTGGTGCCAGGCGGCATGTCGGAACTAACGCGTAATCGTGTCTTGGAGTGCTACAGTCGCAGACGTTTTCAGTCGAGCTCATAAATGAGTACCGAATCGGCAACTGGCACCACAAATCAGCGCCAGGCAGTTAGTTACGCCGGGTTCCGTAGTCGTGCCAGGCACTCGAGCGGTACTTGCGTGGGCCCAGGGCTCAAAGTGCTACAGTCTCAGGGCTTACGGGGAGTGTCATTTTTGAAGTACCGAATTGGTGTCTGGCACCGCCCGCTAGGCGGTGCCAGACTGCATTTCAGAACTACCGCGGCGACGTGTCCTGGAGTGCTACAGCCGCAGGGGGTTTCAGGCCTGCTCATGAGCCAGTACCGAATCGGCAACTGGCACCCACAACGGAACAAACGGAACTAACTAGAGTTTACTGCTAAACCCGAAAAGCACTGCAAATAGGGCATCATAAGGCAATTAATGGTAAAATCAGTGCATGGGAAACGACCAAAACCCTCGAAAAACCTTGCACTAGGAGCGACGCATGAATCGTAGAAGACGCAGGCAACTGGCATTTCATGACTTCCCGGGTGGATTTTCCGGTGCCCGGATCTTCTCCGACAACCGTTGGGTAAAGCTTGCCCAGATCATTCCCTGGGACCTGGTAGACAAGAAATACGCTGAGAATTTTGTCGGTAAGAAGACCGGAAATCCGGCCGTCGAGAGCCGGATGGCCTTTGGCTCGCTGGTGATCAAGGAGGAACTTCGTCTTTCCGACGAGGATACGGTGACGATGATCGGAGAGAACCCCCATTGCCAGTACTTCATCGGCATGGAAGAATTTCTGGATAAAGCGCCGTTTGACGCCAGCAAGATGACAGCGTTCCGAAAACGCTTCCCACCGGAAGCGATGGCCGAAATCAACGAGGCAATCATCACAGCACAGAAGAAGGATCCGCCGCCAGCAGGAAGTGGTGATGACGACGGTACCGATGATAACGATGGAACGCTGATTCTGGACGCGACTTGCGCTCCGGCCGATATCCATTTTCCGACCGATGCAGGCGTCCTGAACGACGCCCGGGAAATGAGTGAAAAACTGATTGACGAACTCCATGAGGCATCCACTGAAAAAGTAAAACCGCGCACCTACCGCCAGAATGCTCGTAAGAACTACCTGTTGTTGGTCAGAAACAAGCGCCCGGGCAAGAACTTGATCCGAAGAACCATCAAGTCCCAGCTCCAGTACCTGCGCCGGAACATTGGCCACCTCGAAAATCTGGCTGTAGCAGGCAATCTCACGGCTCGGCAGCAAGCCAGGCTTCTCGTGATTCAGGCGGTGCACCGCCAGCAGAAACAGATGTACGACAACAATCTTCATGCTGTCGAAAACCGGATTGTGAGCGTCAGCCAGCCCTGGGTGCGGCCGATCGTGCGCGGCAAGCTCACCGCCAAGACCGAATTTGGCGCTAAAATCGCGCTGAGTCTGGAAGACGGCTACGCTCGGATCGAGAAGCTGTCTTGGGACGCGTTCAACGAATCCCAGACCTTGATCGAAAGTTGCGAGCGATACCGGGAGCGAAACGGCGTCTACCCGAAGCGGATCCTGGCGGACAAGATCTATCGAAACCGCACGAATCTGGCCTTCTGCAAGACGCACGGTATTGAGATGAACGGTCCAAAGCTCGGTCGACCGCCCAAGGACAAGACAGTCTACGACCAGCAAAAGATTCTGGAACGGGATGAAGCCGGGGAACGGAACGCAATCGAGGGCAAGTTTGGCGAAGCAAAGCGGCGCTATGGGCTGGACCGCGTGATGGCGCGCCTTTCGGACACCAGCAACACCACGATCCACCTCACCATCCTGATGATGAACCTGAAAAAGAGACTGAGGGATCTCTTTGACGCAATTTACCATTGGCTTGATTGCTTCTCCTCGGCTGACGTAATTTTTAAATTGGCAGTTGAGCAGTAGTCTCTAACTATGTGTCCACTTGATGGGGTTCATCTTAGAAAACCGGGTACTCATTATCGGGTGGCTGGGCAGCCACCCTGTCTCGGCCAGTTGACCGTCCTCACTGCAGTTGGCCAGGGTGACGGCAACTGGCACGGAAATCAGCGCCCGGCAGTTAGTTCCGCCGGGTTCCGTAGTCGTGCCAGGCACCTGAGCGGTACTCGCGTGGGCCCCACGGCTTAAAATGCTACAGTCTCAGGGCTTACGGGGCGTGTCTTTTTTAAAGTACCGAAACGGTGCCAGGCACCACCCGCTTGGCGGTGCCAGACGGCATTTCGGAACTAGCTCAGCGACGTGTCCTGGAATACTACAGCCGTAAAGGTTTTCAGGCGAGCTCATGAATTAGTACCGAATCGGCAACTGGCACTGATTGCGGAACAAACGGAACTAACTTTGTGTCCACTTGATGGGGTTCATTTTTGGGAACCGGGCACTCATGATCGGGTGGCCCGTTGACCACCCTCACTGCAGTTCGGCCAGGGTGACGCCGCTGTCGCCTTCGCCGTAGGCGCCGAGGCGGAAGGATTTGACGCGCGGGTCGCGCTTGAGGTTCTGGTGCACGGCGCTTCGCAGGGCGCCGGTGCCTTTGCCGTGGACGATGCGGATCGCGCTGACGCCGGCGAGCACGGAATCGTCGATGAATTTGTCGAGGTTGGCGAGCGCTTCTTCGACCGTTTGGCCTAGAAGCATGATTTCGACGCCCTGGTGCATGCGTCGATCCATCGTCAGGCTGCCGGCGTTGGACCCGGAGGAGCCGGTGCGGGGTTGGCGGGATGGGCGGCCGGACTTGCCGGATGCGGCGCCGGACGCGAAGGCGGCGAGCTGGCCGGGTGGCGGGGCGAGCATGGACTGGTGGACGCTGACGCGCATGGGGCCTTGGGAAAGGATGCAGTTGCCGTTTTTATCCGGACCTTCGACGAGTTTGCCGGTGAAGCCCAGGGTGGGGGCTTCGTAGATTTCGCCGACCACCGGATTCGTGACGGTTACCCGGCCGTTGCCGCGCAGGGTGGCGCGGCCGATTTCGTTTTCGACGCGGCCGCGGCCGGAGCGGATGGACTGGCGGATTTCCTCGGCGGCCTTGAGGCGCTCCTGTTCGTCGGTAGCGCGGATGCCCTGGCGAATCTCGTCGATCAGACGGCTGACCTCTTCTTCGGCTTCCCGGTAGTGCTCGCGGGCTTCTTCCCTTGCGCGGGCCAGCAGTTCCTTGCGTTTTTCATCGATCTTGACGGCTTCGGCCCTGGCTTTGTCCGCTGCATCCTTTGCCTCGCGGTTGAGGCGGGCGGCCTCGTCGCGCAGGTTTTCGGCTTCGACGCGGCTCTTTTCAACTGAGCGGACGAGTTCTTCGAACCGGATGCCTTCTTCGGTCATGAGGCGTTCGGCGCTGTCGATGATGGCATCGGACAGGCCGAGGCGGCGGGAGATGGCGAAGGCGTTGCTGACGCCGGGGACGCCGATCAGGAGGCGGTAGGTCGGGCGAAGTGTGACGGTGTCGAACTCGCAGCAGGCGTTTTCCACGCCCGGGGTGTTGAGCGCGTAGCCTTTCAGTTCCTTGTAGTGCGTTGTGGCGACGGTGATGGCGCCGTGGCGGCGGAGGTGGTCCAGGACCGCGATGGCCAGGGCGGCGCCTTCTGTCGGGTCGGTGCCTGAGCCGAGCTCGTCGACGAGGACCAGGGTCTTCGGGCCCACTTGCTCGGTGATCCGTACGATCTGGCGCATGTGGGATGAAAAGGTGCTCAGGTCCTGCTCGATGCTCTGTTCGTCGCCGATGTCGGCCAGGACTTGGTCGAAAACGGAGACTTCGCTGCCTTCTCGTGCCGGGATCTGGAGGCCGGCCATGGTCATGAGGCAGAAAAGGCCGCAAGTCTTGAGGGATACGGTCTTGCCGCCGGTGTTGGGGCCGGTGATCACGAGGGACTGGAACCGGATGCCGATCTCGAAGTCGATCGGCACGACGCGGTCGGCCGGGATGAGCGGGTGACGAGCGGCCAGGAGGCGGATGCGGCCGGTGTCGTTGACGCGTGGCGGCATGGCTTTCATCTGCAGGGCCAGTTCGCCCTTGGCCATGATGAAGTCGATTTCAGCCAGCAGTTCGGCGTCGGCGAGCAGCAGGGCGGAGGCGTCGCTGACTTCGGCGGTCAGTTCGGACAGGATGCGCTCGACCTCTTCCCGTTCGAGGCCCATGAGCTCGCGGATGTGGTTGTTGAGTTCGACGACGGCCATGGGCTCGACAAATAGTGTCGCTCCGCTCGAGGAGGTGTCGTGGATCAGGCCGGGGATTTCGCCGCGGTACTCGGCCTTCAAGGGCACGACGTAGCGGTCGCCGCGCAGGGTGACGATCGAGTCCTGGAGCGCGCGGGCGTGCTGGCGGACGATGCGGTTCAGGCTTTCCTTGACCTCGGCCTGGGATTCGCGGATCCGTCGGCGCAGGTTCGCCAGGGCGGGGCTGGCATGGTCATGCAGTTCGTCTTCGCTGGCGATCGCTGCGTCGAGTCGTTGTTCGAGCGTGTTGTGCGTTCTCAGGCGGCTGATCAGGCCAAAGACGATCCGCTCGCCCGGGCCGTCCGCCGGGAGGGTCTTCACCAGGCGTGAAACCGCTCGTAAAAAGGCGCCGACACGTAGCAGTTCACCGCAGTTGAGCAGGCCGCCGGCCGTGGCGCGTGCTACGGACGGGCGGATCTCGCTGATGCCGGAAAGCGGCAGCTGGCCGCGCTCCAGGAGGATGCGCACGGCATCGTCGGTTCCGGTCTGCCAGGTGACGACCTCGTCGAGGTCGGATGAGGGCAGCAGCGCGAGGCAGCGTTCGCGGCCCGGCGCGCTGCGGGCATGGCGCGACAGTTCGGCGATGATCTTGTCGTATTCGAGGATGTGGCGGGAACGAGCATCCGGCTGCGGCCGGAGCTCGCTGTCGGGTTCACGGATGATGCTTGCCATGTTGTTTTCAATTCCTTTTTGTTCGATGCCGGATTGACACGTTTGAAATAACCGTCAATCCGGGGCTTGCACTCAAGTGTCCTTGTTCAGGAGTCTTCCCGGTCCGATTCCTTCGTTTCCTCGGCGGCCTTGCGGACGGCCGGCAGGAGGTTGGTCAGGCCGTATTGGATATAGGCTATGAATGACCAGGTGATCGGCACGATGAAGATGTATTTGGCCAGATGGCGCTGGTCCTGGCTCAGCAGGAAGAGACTGGCGAACGCCAGGACGAACAGGACAGTCGCCAGTTTGCCGTACCAGCGGGCATGGACGACGAGGTTCATCTTGCGCAGCAGGATCGCGCCGCCAATGATCATCATGAGCTCCTTGATCAGGATGAACAGTGGCACCCAGAACGGGAGTTTGCCGACGATGAACATCATCACCGCAGTCGTGAACTGAAACAGTTTGTCGACCAGCGGGTCGAACAGCTTGCCGAACTCGGTGATCTGGTTGAAATGGCGGGCGATGAAGCCGTCCGCCAGGTCGGTGAACCAGATGCCGATGAACAGGATCAGCGCCAGCATGTTGTACTCGTCGCCGGCCGCGATCAGCCACGCCAGGACCGGTATGGCGGCCAGGCGGATCAACGTCAGGATATTCGGAACATTCGGCACGAATTTCACTTTCATGGAACCATTATAACAATCCTCGTCGCACGATAATAGGCCACCCTGCACTGAAAAAGGCAAGGCGGCCCAGGGATCACTTTACTATTCGGACTGCCGGCTTACATGGACAATCGCTTGGCTTTTTCGAGTTCTTCCGGCGTGATGGTCTTTTTCATCGCCAGGGCTTCTTCGATCGGGATGTCGATGACCTCGCCCTTGCGGTAGGCGATGACGCTGTTGAGCCGGCCTTCGCGGATGCAGTCAATCGCGCGGCTGCCCATCAGGCTTGCCATCAGTCGGTCCCGCAGGGTGGGGCTGCCGCCGCGCTGGAGATGGCCAAGGATGGTCGGCCGCGACTCGATGCCGGTGATCGATTCGATCCGCTGGGAGATGTCGACGGCTCCGCCGGCCCCTTCGGCGACGACGACGATGTAGTGGCGTTTGCCGCGGTTGCGCCCCTCGAGCAGGACCTTGACGACATCGCGGTCGAAATCGAAGGGGACTTCGGGGAGCAGCACCACTTCAGCGCCGGTGGCAATGCCGACATTGAGCGCGATGTAGCCGGCCTTGCGGCCCATGACCTCGATGACGCTGCAGCGCTCGTGGGATGAAGCGGTGTCGCGCAGCTTGTCGATGCATTCCATGGCGGTGTTCATGGCGGTGTCATAGCCGATGGTGTATTCCGTGCTGGCGATGTCGTTGTCGATCGTGCCGGGGATGCCGATGACGGGGACGCCGGCCCGGGAAAGGTCGAGCGCGCCGCGATAGGTGCCGTCGCCACCGATCGTGATGACGCAGTTGATGTCGAAGATGCGGCACATTTCGACCGCCTTGGCCACGCCCTCCTGGCTGTTGTACGTCTTGCTGCGGGCGGTCATGAGGAAGGTGCCGCCGCGCTGCAAGGTCTCGGAGACGCTGCGGCTGTTGAGCTCCTCATAATCGCCGCGCCACAGGCCGTGGTAGCCGCGGCGGACGCCATAGACGCGGTAGCCGGAATTGATGCCGGCCCGGACGACCGCCCGGATCGCGGCGTTCATGCCGGGCGCGTCGCCGCCGCTTGTGAGGACGCCAATGTTGCGGATGATGACGGGCTGCTCCATCTGGATCACTCTCCTTCAATATGAGGGGCGCGATGGTCATAGGCAAGGCCCCGGGATCTGCGTCGGGTCAGGTTGTCTCCTGTCGTTTCAGGATTGAAAGCAATACAATTATACCAAGGCGAGATTGTCGGTTCCATAGATTCGGGCAAACTGGGCCATGATTTCGTTGTCGATGCTGATTTGGTACCCGGTACCCAAATCCTGCACCGACCCGTCCGGGAAATAGACGCGCACCGGGTTCGATCCGTTGAAATAGGACACCATGGCCAGCAGCCGCCGGTAGGCCGGGTCCGTCCTGGGCTTGTTCAGGCGAATGCAGAAGACGGCCTTTTTCGCGCCCGGAGACGCACTGGCCGGGGCACTGTCAATGACGGTCCGCCGGGTCCCGGGTGATTCCGGCTCCGGCTTTGCCGTCGATGTCGGAACGATTCTGGACAGGCGGGTGATCGCCGAGGCGATGAGCTTGGGTTCGTCGTCCTCGCGGATGCTCAGCAAGCCGTCGATCAGGACGACGGACCCTTCGTCGAGCAGGGCCGCGCATGTCGCGAAGACGCGCGGGAAGACAATCACTTCGAAGGATCCGGACAGGTCTTCGATCGTCACGAAGCTCATGAGCTCGTTGGACTTGGTGGTCTTGTTCTTGCGGGAGATCACCATGCCGGCCATGCGGGCCGGTGCGCGGTCGACCAGCAGCGAGTGGTGTGCCGATGTCTCGTCGGCTTCGCCGGAAGCGGCCGCGTAGGCGGCGAAGGCTGAGCTGTCGAGGGTCGTGGTGGCGCGGATCGCCTCGTCGTATTCGTCTAGCGGGTGCCCGTTGACATACAGGCCGAGCATTTCCTTTTCCATCCCAAGCAGTTCGGCGCGCGAGAATTCGGGGATGGCCGGGTAGTCCGGCTCGCTGGTCGCGGCCAGGACAGGGTCGGCTTCGCCAAACAGCGACAGCTGGCCCTCCATGCTGCTTTTACGGCCGTTGTTGATCCGGTTGAGGAACGGGTCGAGCGCGGCGATCAGGCGGGACCGGGGGATGCCGAAGCTGTCGAAGGCGGATGCGCGGATCAGGCTTTCCGTCATCTTGCGGTTGAGGTCGCCCTCGGACATGCGGCGCAGGAAATCGCCGAAGCTCTTGAACGGGCCGTTGGCCGATCGTTCGGCGATGACGGCGCGGATCGCGCTTTCACCGACATTTTTCACGGCCAGGAGCGAGAAGCGGATGCGGCCGTCCTCGGTCGTGAACCGGACATCGCTTTTGTTGATGTCCGGCGGCAGCACGACGATATTCATCTTGCGGCACGTGCGGACATAGTGGGCCGCCTGGGACAGGCTGCCCATGTAGCTGTTGAGCATGCCGGCCATGAACTCGACCGGGTAGTGGACCTTGAGCCAGCCGGTGAAGTAGGCGACGACGGCATAGGCGGCAGCGTGCGACTTGTTGAAGGCGTAGCCGGCAAAAGCCATGACCTCGTCGAAGACCTTCTCGGCGATGGCGGGGCTGACCCCGCGCGCGATCGCGCCATCGACAGGATTGCCCTTTTCGTCCTCCCCGCCGTGCAGGAAGAGGCTTTTGTATTTGGCCAGCTCGGCCGGCTTCTTTTTCGACATCGCGCGCCGGACATTGTCCGACTGGCCCATCGAAAAGCCGGCCAGGTCGCGCACGATCTGCATGACCTGCTCCTGGTAGACCATGCAGCCGTAAGTGACCTGCAGGATCGGCTCGAGCATCGGGTGGTCGTAGTGGATGCTGGCCGGATCATGCTTGCCGGCGATGTATCGCGGGATCTGCTCCATGGGTCCGGGGCGGAATAGCGAGATGCCGGCGATCACGTCCTCCAGTGACTCTGGCCGGAGTTCTTTCATGAAGTTGGTCATGCCGCCGCTTTCGAGTTGGAACACCGCCTCGGTGCTGCCCTCCGAGATCATCCTGAAAACGGCCGGATCGTCCATCGGGATGCGGTCGTAGTCGATCCGGACGCCGGTGTTGCGCCGCACCATGTCCGCCGTGTCGCGCATGACGGTCAGGGTGCGCAGTCCGAGGAAGTCGAATTTGAGAAGGCCGATCAGCTCGATGTTGTTCTTGGCGAACTGGACGACGACGGAATCGTCGTTCTTGGCCAGGGGCGCCAGCTCGGTCAGCGGCTGGCTGGAAATGACGACACCGGCGGCGTGGGTCGAGGCGTGTCGAGGCATGCCCTCGAACCGCATGGCTGTGTCGAGCACGTTTTTCGCGACCGGACTGGTCTCGTACTCCTTGCGCAGCTCAGGGGAAATCTCGATCGCCTTGCGGATCGTGATGCCCAGTGAAAAGGGCACCATCTTGGCGATGCGGTCGGTCTCGGCATAGGAGACATCGAGCGCGCGGGCGACATCGCGGATCACGGCCCGGGCGGCCAGGGTCCCGAAGGTGATGACCTGGGCGACGTGGTCGGCGCCGTATTTTGCCGTGACGTAGTCGATGACCTCGCCCCGGCGTTCGTAGCAGAAGTCGATGTCGAAGTCGGGCAGGCTCACCCGCTCGGCGTTGAGGAAACGCTCGAAAATCAGGCCGTAGCGCAGGGGATCGATGTTGGTGATGCGCAGGCAGTAGGCCGCGAGCGAGCCGGCGCCGGAGCCGCGGCCCGGGCCCACCATGATGTTCTGCGAACGGGCGAAGCGGATGAAGTCCCAGACGATCAGGTAGTAGTCAATGTAGCCCATGGACTCGATGACGTTCAGTTCATAGTCGAGCCGGCGGTGGTACTCCTCGGCCGGAATGGGCGTCGGCAGGGCCAGCCGTTCCGCAAGGCCGTCAAGGCACAGCTCGCGCAGGTACCGGGCGTGGGTTTTCCCGGCCGGGACATCGAACTCGGGCAGATGGATCGTGGAAAAGTCGAAGACGACATTGCAGCGGTCGGCGATACGGGCTGTGTTCTCAATCGCCTCCGGGACCGATGCAAATTCGGAGGCCATCTGCTCGGGGGATTTCAGGTAAAAGGTGTCGGATGACATGCGCATGCGGTCTTCGTCGCTCATGCGCTTCTGGGTCTGCATGCACAGCAGGACCTCATGGGCCGCCGCGTCCTCGGGCATCAGGTAGTGGCAGTCATTGGTCGCCACCAGTCCGATGCCGGTCTCGCGGCTGATCGAGATCAGGGCCGAATTGACGAGGTTTTGCTCGGGGATGCCGTTTTCCTGCAGTTCAAGGTAGAAGTTGCCTTGCCCGAAAATCTCGTTGTATTCGAGCGCCAGGGCTTTGGCTCGTTCGGTGTCGCGCGCCAGGATGGCCTGCGGGATCTCCCCGCCCAGACAGGCGGACAGGGCGATCAGGCCTTCATGGTATTGGTCCAGGAGGGCGTGGTCGACGCGCGGCCGATAGTAAAAGCCTTCCAGAAAGCCGATCGACACGAGCTTCATGAGATTCCTGTAGCCCGTTTCGTTTTCGGCCAGCAGAACCAGGTGGGCCGGCTCCTTGTCAAAGCCGGCCACCTTGTCCGTGTGGTTTCTCGGGGCTACGTAGACTTCGCAGCCGATGATCGGCTTGATGCCTTTTTTCACCAGGGCATTGTAGAAGTCGATCACTCCGAACAGGACTCCGTGGTCCGTGATCGCGCAGGCCGTCATGCCCAGTTCGGCCAGTCGGTCAGGCAGGTCGCGGATCCGGATGGCTCCGTCCAGAAGGCTGTATTCGGTGTGCAGGTGCAGGTGGGTGAATGTCATTGCCGGTTTTCGGTCACCTTTCTCTTACAGCCACTGCTGCAGGTATTCCTGGACAGCAGCCTGCGTGTCCTTCAGTTTCTGGTTGAGGGCGTCAAGGTCGTCGCCATAGAAGCCGAAATAGATCTTGATCTTCGGCTCCGTTCCGGACGGGCGGACGCAGAACCAGTCCAGCCCGCCGGGCAGGGTGTACAGGAGCACATCGGACGGCGGCAGTCTGGGCATCTCGGGCGCCTCTCCCTCGGTGACCGTGATTTTCCCGGTGAGGTAGTCGGCCAACTGGACGACCGTGACGCCGGGGATGTCGGGGATGCCCGCGGCCCGCAGGCTGGTCATGCCGCTCTTGATCTTCTCGATGCCGGTCTTGCCCTCGAGGGTGATCGAGACTGTCTTTTCGACGGCAAACCCGAAGCGCTTGTAAAGGTCCATCAGGGCGTCGTACAGGGTCTGGCCCCGGTCACGGGCGGAGGCCGCCATCTCGGCGATCAGCATCGAGGTGACGACGGCGTCCTTGTCGCGCACGTCACGGCCGGCCAGGAAGCCGAAGCTCTCCTCGAAGCCGAACTGGAAGTGCTCGTCGCCGTTTTCATCCTGGTCCTTGATGATCTCGGCAATGAACTTGAAGCCGGTCAGGACCTCGTACAGCCTGACGCCGTAGTGCGCGGCGATGCGGCGGGTCAGCTTGGTCGACACGATCGTCGTGACGGCGAACGAACCGGGCGGCAACTGGCCGCCGCGCTGCTTGGCGGCGAGGATGTAGTCCATGAGCAGCAGGCCGATCTGGTTGCCGGACAGGACCTGGTAGTCGCCGCTCGAGGTGCGGACGCAAAGGCCGGTGCGGTCGGCGTCCGGGTCTGTCGCGATCACGAGGTCGGCCGACTCTTTTTCGGCCAGCTGGATCGCCAGCTTGAGGGCGGTGCGTTCCTCGGGATTGGGAAACTCGACGGTCGAGAAGTCCGGGTCGGGCAGTTCCTGCTCGGGCACGACCTTGACGGCGGTGAAGCCCATCGAGGACAGGACGCGGCGGACCGGCCTGTTGCCGGCGCCATGCAGGGGCGAGTAGACGATCTTGAGGTCGGCGTGGCGCTTCACGGCCTCCGTGTCGATGCGCAGTTTCAGGAGCATGTCGTTGTAAGCCTGATCCAGCTCATCGCCGATGTCGACGACCAGTCCCTTCGCGCGTGCTTCGTCGAGCGCCATGCGGGGAATGCGGGCGATGTCCTCGACCTCGTCCATGAACCGGCTGACCCCGTCGGCCGCTTCGGGCGGCAGCTGGCCACCGTCCTCGCCGTAGGCCTTGTAGCCGTTGTAGCGGGCCGGGTTGTGGCTGGCGGTGATCATGACGCCGGCAATCGTCTGGTAGTGACGGATCGCGAAGGACAGCATCGGGACCGGCCGAAGCTCATCGGACAGGAATACCTTGATGCCGTGCGCGGCGAAAATGGCGGCCGACAGGCTCGCGAATTCAGGCGAGAAGCGGCGGGAATCGTAGGAAATGGCAACACCCCGCTCCTTCGCGGTCTGGCCGAGCGTGTCGAGATGGCGGGCGAAGCCTTCCGTGGCGCGGGCGACGGTGTAGACATTCATCCGGTTGGTGCCTGCGCCCAGCACGCCGCGCAGGCCGGCCGTGCCGAACTCAAGATATTTGTAAAAGCGGTCTTCGATCTCCTTCGTGTTCTGCCGGATCGCCAAAAGCTCCTCGCGGGTCTTTTCGTCAAAGGCCGGATCGGTGATCCACAGGTGATAACGTTCTGATGCAGCAGACATGGGTTTTCCCTCCACTTCAGTTTTGATCGGAAGATTTCAGGATGTCGACGCTTGATTGTTTCCAGACCATTATATCAAACTTGCACAGCAAATTTGCGGTGGCATATGATTGGAAGCGGCACTTCGCCGCCACTGGACAGGCACATTGCTGTCACTTGCTGAAAATTGCCAAACATCTGGGCACGATTTATAATGAAACGCGAAGACAGCCTTCGGACTCATGGTGACCCGCTCGATGTCAGGTGAAAAACATGGCATGCAAATCCCGGCTACTCGCGGCCCTTCTCATCCTGATCCTGATGACCGGCCTGGCCGGCTGCCAATCGTCGACGACACGGTCGACGATCGACTTCCGGGACACTGTGGATGCCGGTGTTTTCCAGAGCGACCAGGCAGGGGATCCGGAAGTGGAAAAGCCTTTGCATATCGCGGTCTGTCCGACGCTTTCCCAAAAAAGCACCATTGAGGCCTATCGCCTGATCGCCGAGCACATCGGCGCCAGGCTGGGTCGTGAAACCATCCTCCTGGAACGCAAAAGCTATGCCGAAATCAATGTGCTGCTCGCCAACGGCGGCGCGGATGTCGCTTTCCTCGCCAGCGGCGCTTACATTTCCTACACCGGGCTGGAGGACATCGTCCCATTGGTCACCCAGATCCGTTTCGGCCTTCCCTATTACCACTCCTACATCATCGTTTCGGCGGACAGCGACCTCTACAGCCTGGACGATCTGCGGGGCAAGACGTTCGCGTTCACCGACCCGCTCAGTTTTTCCGGCTACTATGTGCCGACGCACATGCTCAAGCAGATCGGCGAGAAGCCGGAAACCTTTTTCAAGAGCACCATTTTCACTTACGGCCATGAGAAGGCCCTGCAGGCCGTGGCAAACCGGGTGGTCGACGCCGCAGCCATCGGCAGCCATGTCCACGCGGATTCCCTGGCCAAGAACGACGGACTGGCCGACCGGGTCCGGATTGTCGCCGTCTCGGAGAAAAGCGGCAACGGTCCTGTGGTCGTCCGCACGGAACTCGGGGAAGCGCAAATCCAGGCCCTGAAGGAGATCTTCATGACCATGCACGAAGAGCCCGGGCTGCAGGATGCCCTGAAAAACCTGCTGGTCGACGCTTACGTGGAGACGTCCCCTGACCTTTATGAGTTCCAGCGCCAGATCATCCGCGAGTTTGGTACACGAGAATGAAGTGGTTTTCCGACCTGAGCATCTTCAAAAAGCTGATCGTCGTCTTCATTTCGACGTTTGTCATCCTGGGGCTGCTGATCAGCGTTTTCGTCTGGCAGTCGCTCCATGTCGCCATGACCGAGCAGTTTGAAAAAACCGGGGTCGAGATCGCCACCCGTCTGGCCTCGATGAGTTCGGAGCACATCCTGTTCAATGATCCGATCGCCTTGTTCGAAGTGGCGGACGAGGTGAAGAAAAGCAGCGAGGAGATCCGCTATGTCCTCATCCTGGACCACCGGCACCGCCTGCTCGCCCACACATTCGCCGACAAGCTGCCGCGCGGGATCTTGGAGCTGAATGCCGGCCCGGTCGCCAACAGCCCCAGTGTCGTGCCGGTGGACTCCGATGAAGGACCGCTGCTCGACATCATGGCTCCGATCGAGCAAGGGCGGGTCGGTTTTGCCCGGATCGGCATCTCGGAGACCCATATCCGCAGCTTCATTCAGGAAAAGATCCGGGAACTGTTCCTGATCACTCTGCTCGTGTCGTTGGCCGCGACCTTGCTCACCGCGCGGCTGACCGCGTTTGTCACCCGGCCGATCCGCGACCTGGCGGTCGCGACCGGCGAAATCGCCAAGGGCAACACGGAAAGCCGGGTGTCCGTCCCGTCCCGGGACGAAATCGGCCAGCTCGCCGACGCGTTCAACAATATGGCCGACAGCCTGACTGTCATGAACCGGGACCGGGAGAATCTTCTGGCTTCCCTAAGGGAGAAGGAGCGGCTGAGGGGCATTCTGCTGAGCAAGCTGCTGGTCGCCCAGGAGAACGAACGGCGGCGCATCTCCCGTGAATTGCATGACGAGGCCAGTCAGGCGCTGACATCACTGATCGTGTCCACACGGCTGCTGGCCGACAGCACAGAAGACCCGAAAATGAAGTCCCTGATCCAGGGCATCCGCGATGTCGCGGCCCGGATCATGGCGGACATCCGCAACCTCGCCGTCGAACTGCGGCCGCCGAGTCTGGACGACCTCGGCCTGACGGCCGCCATGGAACGGTATGTCCAGAACTACCAGGAGCACTACGGCATCGAGACATCATTCACCTCCAGTCTTGGTTCGACCGTCCTGGACAGCCAGATCGCCTTGACCCTGTACCGGATCATGCAGGAGGGACTGACCAACGTCGCCCGCCACGCCAGGGCCGCTCATGTGCAGATCGCGCTCGAGGACCTGGGCGGCTTCGTCCGCCTGACCATTTCCGATGACGGGCAGGGCATCTCGACGGAAGATTCGCGCAAAGCCCGCGAAGGCAACCGGATCGGCATCTATGGCATGAAGGAACGGGCCGAACTGTGCGGGGGTTCGTTCCGACTGGTGACGGACCGCTCGGGCACGGCCATCTCGGTCACGATCCCCCTGGGACCTGATGCCAAAGCCGTTTCGACCGGTGCGACCGGTCAAAGGAGGACTTGATGCAACCGATTTCGATCGTATTGGCCGATGACCATGTGCTGCTGCGGACCGGCCTGAGAATGCTGCTGGAGCGCGAAACCGCTTTCCGGGTGGTGGGCGAGGCTTCGGATGGCGAGGAGCTGCTTCGCCTGGTCGATGAAAAGCAGCCGGATATCGCGATCGTTGACATTTCCATGCCGAAGGTGGATGGGTTCGAGTGCATCCGGGAGATCCGGAGCAAGGGGCTCAAGACCCGTGTCATTGTCCTGACCATGCATGACGACATCGGATACATCCGGGAGGTCATGCGGATCGGCGCTTCCGGCTACGTCAAGAAGCACTCGGTCGACACCGAGCTGTACCAGGCGATCCGGGAGGTCAGCTGCGGCAACATCTACCTGAGTCCGGAAGATTCGCGCAGCATGCTGCAGCTGCTGTTCACGGAACCGGTCAAGGGTTTCGAAAAGGACGATCCTTACGCCATTCTCAGTGCCCGTGAGCGAGAGGTGCTGAAAAGCATCGCCCGCGGGCATTCACTCAAGGAGATCGCCGACGCGATGCACCTGAGCATCAAGACGGTCGACACCTACAAGACCCGCATCCTCGAAAAACTGAATTTCACCAAGAAGAGCGAGCTGGTCAGCTACGCGCTCAAACATGGTTTCATCTCCGACAACGATTCGACAACGGGCACTCCCTGAACCATCTGACTTCAGTCAGGCACCTGTTGCTCCTGTAGGATTTTTCCTGACATCCCATCACCCGATCATCTGACGAAAAGTTCAGTCAATCGCTGACAGAAATGCCACGCGGTCCGGATTAGTGTTGTCTTAGGCGGGAAAGAAGCCGCCATCAATGGGCAACACTGATTTTGGAGGGTGTGTGACATGAAGAAGACTATTTTCTGTATCCTGACGGCCCTTTTGACGCTCAGCCTGCTCGCCGGCTGTGGAACAGCCGCCGCAACGACATCCGCCGCCAATCCGGACACGTCCGCCACCTCGGCGGGTGCCACATCCGGACCTGTCGCCACGACCACTGCCTCTGTCAAACAAGGCCCCATGAAGGTCATGCTGTACTCCTCGATGAAGGATGACCAGCTGGCCGCGATCCGCACCGGGTTCATGAAGAAGTATCCGGATGTGAAAATGGACTACTACACAGCCGGCACCGGTGATGTCATCACCAAGATCACGACCGAACAGCAGGCCGGGGGCATCGGCGCGGACATGATCTGGATCGGCGATCCGACCCACTATGTCGACATGAAGGCCAAGGGCATGCTGGAGACCTATGAGTCGCCTGAGGCGCAGTTCGTGCCGGAAATCTTCCGGGACAAGGACAATCAGTTCTGCGGAGCCCGCATCGTCACGATGGGGTTCGTCTACAACACGCAGCTGGTCAAGCCCGAGGACGTGCCAACCTGCTGGGAAGACCTTCTGGACCCGCAGTTCAAGGACCAGGTCGGGTTCACCGATCCCACTTTCTCCGGAACCGCCCTAACGACCCTGGCAGGCCTGACCAACGATCCCGCATATGGCTGGGACTATCTCGAGAAACTCAAGGCCAATTCGCTCAAGCTGGAAAAGGGTTCCAGCTCCGTCGTGACGAAGGTCGGGGCCGGTGAGTACAAAGTCAGCATCGGAGCCGATTACATCGCCCGGACCATGATGAACCAGGGGTCGACCATGGGCTTCGTCCTGCCGGAAAAGGGCGTGCCGCTTGTCGCCAGCCCGATCGCGATCTTCAAGGGCTCGAAAAACCTCGACGCGGCCAAACTGCTGTATGACTTCATCCTTTCCGAGGATGGCCAGCAGATCCTGATCGACACATTCACGACACCCGTGAGGATCGGCATGACGCTGGGCGGCACCGAGTCGGTCGATGAAATCGCCGCCAAGGCCTTCGTCGTCGACGAGGTCAAGCTCATCGGGGAAAAGACCACATACCTGGACCATTTCGACAGCATTTTCAAAAAAGGCGGCTGAGCCATAACCGGCTCCGGATGCCGGCGCAGCGTTCGTCCGCTCGTCGGCATCCGCCTGACGCCAGGAAAGGAAGCGATCTCATGGCAACCATCCGGATCCAGAATGTGTCAGTCAGCTACAAGAACAAACCGGTGCTGGACAACCTGTCCTTCACCGTCGAGGACGGCTCCTGCTGTGCCATCCTCGGGCCGAGCGCCTGCGGCAAGACCACCGTCGCGCGAGCCATATGCGGCTTCAACAAGCTGGAGCAGGGCGAGATCTACATCGGGTCGACGCTTGTCTCGAGCCGGCCAAAAAATGTGTTCCTGGCGCCGGAAAAGCGCAATATCGGCGTCGTGTTCCAGGACTATGCGGTCTGGCCGCACATGACGGTGCTTGAAAACACCTATTATCCACTGAAGAAGCGGCGGATCGACAAGGACGAGGCGCTGCAGAAGGCCCGGAAGGCGCTGGAACAGGTGCAGATGTGGGCTTACCGGGATCGACTCCCCTCCCAGCTGTCGGGCGGCCAGCAGCAGCGCGTCGCGATCGCCCGGGCCCTGGTCGTGGGCGGTGAAGTCATCATCCTGGACGAGCCGATCACCAACCTGGACGCCAACCTGAGGGAGGAAATGCGCTTCGAGATCCAGGAGCTGCAGCGCAAGACCGGCATCACGGTCCTGTACATCACCCAGGACCAGAGTGACGCGATGGCCATCGCCGACCAGATTGTCATCCTGGACCCAAATGGCAACGTCCGGCAGATCGGCAGTCCCGAGCATATCTACAAGCATCCGGCCGACAGTTTCGTGTATCAGTTCCTGGGGGTTTCGAACTTCCTGCCGTTGGTTCGCGCGGGGCGCGGATACCAGGTCCGGTCAGGAGGGCTGGCCCAGGAACAGCCTGTTCCGGTGCCCGAAGCGCTGCATCGACACGACACGGTGTTCATGGCCAGCCGACCGATGGACATCGAGCTGAGAAAGGACGGTCTGATCGTCGGTCAGGTCCAGTCCGTGTCTTTCCTGGGCAATATCTATGACATCCGGCTGACCGTCGGCGACACACAGCTTCGGGTGCACCAGGGCGCCTACGAGGCACAGCGCGATGGATTGCCGAAAACAGGCGACTGGTGCGGGGTCACTTTTCTCGATCCGCGCTACTATGACTGCGTCGAGGCCGAAACCAAGGCGCAAGCCTCGGCCTGAGCCCCGGCTTCCCGGCCAAGGACTGGAGGGTGCAACATGAAAGCCTATGAAAACATTCTTGTCAACCGGATGCGGGTCAACGACCGAAGCGGCGCCCGGTTCGACCTCAACAAGATCCTGATGATCCTGTGTTTCGTCATCCTGGCCATCACCGTGGTCATGCCGATGCTGCTGGTGGTCTACTACACGTTTTTCCACGAAATGTCGTTTGACTGGAAACTGTTTGCCCGCGTGGTGACTGAGCCGTCCAATCTCAAGGCCACCTGGAACACCGTGCTCATCTCGTTTCTGGTCACCGGCGTCGGCACCATTGTCGGGCTCTTCTATGCCTGGCTGCTGGGCCGCAGTGACATCCCTTTGAAAAAGCTGATGCGCACGCTGTTCGCGATCCCCTACATGTTCCCGCCCTTCATCGGGGCGATAGCCTGGTCCATCCTGCTCTATCCCCGGACCGGCTACATCAACAAGATCTTCATGACGGTGACAGGGTCCGCCACACCGCTTTTCAACATCAACAGCATCGCCGGCATCGTGTTTGTCGAGGCCAGCTACTACTTCCCGTTTGTCTTCCTGCAGGTGGTCAGTGCCCTCGAACGCATGGACCCAACGCTGGAGGAATCCGCCCGCATCGCCGGCGCGAACCAGTTCCACGTCATCCGCAAGATCACGCTGCCGCTGGTCATCCCGGCCACCGCCGCCGGGGCCATGCTGATCCTGATTTCCACCATTTCCCATTTCGGGGTTCCGGCCATGCTCGGCTTTTCACAGAACATCTTCACCCTGCCGACGAAAATCTACGAGATCATCAATCGATCGGCCGGCAGCTTCGATGGGGTCCGACAGGCCGCCGCGCTCTCGGTCCTCCTGGTGCTGGTGGTCATCGCCGCGCTCGGGGTCCAGAAATACATCCTGCGGGCAGGAAGTTATGACATCATCCGCGGCAAGAGCATGCGCCCGATGCTCATCAAGCTGCGTGGCCTGAAGATACCGCTTCTGGTCGTCTGCATCGCTTCGCTGGCTTTCATCGTCGTCCTGCCACTGGGCATCATTTTCGCCGTCGGCTTCCTCAAGGCTTACGGCCTGCCGTTCCAGTGGAGCAACATGACCCTCGCCAACTACAATTATGTCCTCTTCCATTCCAAAATGGCCATTGACGCGATCAAGAACAGTTTCATGCTCTGCATCTCGACCGGCATCATCTCCATGATGCTCGGCGTCATGATCGCCTACGTCGTCGTCAAGGTCAAGGCAAAGGGCTCGTCGCTCCTGGAGATCATCTCCCTGCTGCCCTACTCCGTCCCGGGCCTTGTCCTCGCCATCGGCGTCATCATGATGTGGAGCGGCAAATTCGGGGTCAACCTCTACAACACCATCTGGATCATACTCCTGGCCTATATCGCCCGTTACGTCGCCTTTGCCATGAAATCGGCCGCCGCTTCCATGCAGCAGGTCCATCCATCGCTCGAGGAGGCGTCCCGTTCCTGTGGCGCCACGCATCTGCAGTCCCTGCGCGACATCACCCTGCCGCTGATCCGGCCCGGCATGATCGCAGGCTTCTTCCTGATTTTCCTGCCGGCGATGCGGGAACTGACCACGTCACTCCTCCTGTATGGCCCCTACACCCGGACACTCGGCGTCGCCATCTACGCGATCAACGCCGAAGGCAACGTCATCCAGTCCGCTGCCTTGTCAGCAGTCGCCATCATGATCATCCTGATGGGCGACCTGACCCTGCGGTACCTGACGCGGGACAAGAAAGGAAAATGAAGCATGAGCAGCATTTCGTTCCAGAATGTCAGCAAGTATTTTGAAACCAAGACCCACGGCCGCGTCATGGCCGTCCGCGATTTCAACCTGACGATCCGGGAGGGCGAGTGCTTCTCGCTTCTGGGACCGTCCGGCTGCGGCAAAACAACCACCCTACGGATGGTCGCCGGTTTCGAGGATTTGTCAGAGGGCGAGATCCGGATCGGAGACCGGACCGTTTCATCCAGGAACAAGAGCCTGTATGTCCAGCCGGAAGATCGCGGACTGGGCATGGTGTTCCAGGCCTTCGCCGTCTGGCCGCACATGAATGTCTTTGAAAATGTCGCCTTTCCGCTCCGGGTCCAGAAAATCAACAAGCTCGACCTCAACCGAAAAGTGACCGAAGCCTTGCGCCAGACCAACCTTTCCGGACTGGAGCGTATCTACCCGAACAGTCTGTCCGGCGGCCAACTGCAACGGATCGCGCTGGCCCGCGCGATCGTCACCAGCCCCAAAGTGCTGTTGTTGGATGAGCCTTTGTCCAACCTCGACCCGAAACTGCGTGAGATGATGCGGTTCGAGATCAAGGAACTGCAGCGCAAGTTCGGTTTCACCGTGCTGTTCGTCACGCACGACCAGTCCGAGGCGATGGCCCTGTCGGACCGCATGCTCGTCATGGACATGGGCACCATCCAGCAGATCGACACGCCGGAAAACCTCTACAGCCACCCAGTCAATCGATTCGTCTACAGTTTCCTGGGCCTGTCAAACTTCATCGAGGTCGTTGTCGATCATGGCGAGGTCTATCCGGAAGGACATGCCGGCCAACCGCTCGGCTGCCCGATCGGGTCCGGTTTTTCGGACCGCAGGGGCGTCGTCGCCGCGCGGCCGGACGAGATCGGCCTGGTGGGCGAGGGTGGTTACAGGACCCGGATCGACAAGCGGATTTTCCTGAGCGACCACATCGAATATCGAGTCAAAGTCGGCCGACAGGAGGTCCGGATCCAGAAAACAAAGGACCTTGGGTTTCAGGAAGGCGATTCCTGCGGGATCATCCTGCACAAGCCCACCTGGTACGCAGCCGGCCCGGACGCGAAGGACGAAGAGCGCGAAAAGCGCAAAGTGATATGAGGAGGAATCGAGATGAGAATGGTGTTGCTCGGCCCTCCGGGAGCCGGAAAAGGGACATATGCCTCACGGATCGGCACACGCTTGCAGGTGCCGTGCATCTCCACCGGTGACCTGTTCCGCGGTCATCTCGAGCGCCGGACCGAGCTTGGGAGCCTGGCCGCCGCCTGCATGGCCGGGGGCAGGCTGGTGCCCGATGACGTGACCTGCGCGATGGTTCAGGAGCGACTGGCCGAGCCCGATGTCAGACGGGGGTTCATCCTCGATGGATTCCCACGCACCTGCGCGCAGGCGTGCGCGCTAGGCGAAATGCTCGCCAAATCCGGCCTGGCCCTGGATTTCGCGGTCCTTGTCAACTGTCCGGACAGCCTGATCATCGAACGGTTGGTCAACCGGCGGATCTGCCCCACGTGCGGCAGCACATTCAACCTGGTCTACCGCCCGCCCAGGCAGGATGGAATCTGCGACACCTGTGGCTCCCCACTCGTGGCGCGCCCTGATGACCAGCCGGACATCATCACGGCGCGATTGGAGACCTATCGCCGGCAGACGGTCCAGCTGCTGGATTTCTACCGGGATCAGGGCCTGCTGGTCGAAATTGACAACGGGGTCGAAACAGTGCAACCAGTGGTTCTGCCGGCGGGGGTGCTGGCGACGGGGGTGCCGGCGAGGGTGCCAGGCACCATTTCGGCACAATTGCCGGCAAACGTTACGGGCACCTGCATCGTGAAGTCCTAGTTCCGTTTTGGTGCCTGGCACGCTATCTGCGCTCGCCTGGCTGGCACCGGCTTCACTGTCCTTTTCTCAGCTCGCTGATCCGGCCGCGGATCATCACCAACAGGTCGCGCAGGCGTGCCGCCTCTTCGAAGGCCAGCTTCTTCGCGGCCTCTTTCATTTCCTTTTCCAGACGGGTTGACAGTTTGACCAGCTCCGGCTCCTTCAGGTGTTCCACCTTGTTGGCCAGAAGTTCATCCTGGATCGGTTCCGACAGGCCTTCCTCGGCCGCGGCGGCGGCGATCGTGTCGAGCACGTCGCGGATCTCCTTCCTGATGCTGGTGGGTGTGATGTGGTGCTCGGTGTTGAACCGTTCCTGGATCGCGCGGCGGCGGTTGGTCTCGGCCACGGCCCGCTGCATCGACTCCGTCACGTTGTCGGCGTACATGACGACCTGGCCGTTGACGTTGCGGGCGGCCCGGCCGATGATCTGGATCAGGGATGTCGTGGAGCGCAGGAAGCCCTCCTTGTCGGCGTCAAGGATCGCGATCAGCGAGACCTCCGGCAGGTCGAGGCCCTCGCGCAGGAGGTTGATGCCGACCAGCACGTCAAACGCGCCGTGGCGCAAGTCGCGCAGGATCTTCATGCGTTCGACCGTTTCGACATCGGAATGCAGGTACTTGACCCGCAGTCCCTCTTCAGCGAAAAACTTTGTCAGGTCCTCGGCCATCTTCTTGGTCAGGGTCAATACGAGCGCGCGTTCGTTGCGTTTGATGACCTGTCCGATCTCGTGAAGCAGGTCCTCGATCTGGCCTTCGACGGGCCGGATGTGGATGATCGGGTCGAGCAGGCCGGTCGGCCGGATGACCTGTTCGGCCACCTGGACGGCGTTCGAGGCCTCGTACTTGGACGGGGTGGCGCTGATGAACAGCGTCTGGCCCATGCGCTGCTCGAATTCCTCGAAGCGCAGGGGGCGGTTGTCGAAGGCGGAGGGCAGTCGGAACCCGTAGTCGATCAGGGTCTGCTTGCGGGACCGGTCACCGTTGTACATCGCGCCGATCTGCGGCACGGTGACATGCGACTCGTCAATGAAAAGCAGGTAGTCCCTCGGGAAAAAGTCGATCAGGGTGTTTGGCGGGGTCCCGGGCGCGCGGCGGTCCAGGTGGCGCGAATAGTTTTCGATGCCTTTGCAAAAACCGGTCTCGCGCAGCATTTCCAGGTCGTAGCGTGTGCGCTGTTCGAGCCGGTAGGCTTCCATGAGCTTGCCCTGCTCGCGAAGGCGGGCCAGATGCTCCTCCAGTTCCAGGCTGATCGAGACAACCGCGCGCTTGATGTTCTCGTTGGTGGTGGCGTAGTGGGAGGCCGGGTAGATCGACGCGTAGGTGCGCACGGCCTTGACCTTGCCGGTCAGCCGGTCGATCTCGGCCACACGTTCGATCTCGTCGCCGAAAAAGGCCACGCGCGTGATCGTCTCCTCACTGTTGGCCGGGTAGATGTCGATCGTGTCGCCGCGCACGCGGATGCTGCCGCGCCGCGTCTCGAAGTCGTTTCGCGTGTACTGGATGTCGATCAGCTCGCGAATGACGGTGTCACGGTCCTTTTTCATGCCGGGCCGCAGGTGGACCATGAGGTCGCGGTAGTCCTCGGGGTTGCCGATGCCGTAGATGCAGGAAACGCTGGCCACGACGATGACATCGCGCCGCTCCATGATCGAGGCGGTCGCCGAGTGGCGCAGCCGGTCGATCTCGTCGTTGATCGCCGAATCCTTCTCGATGTAGGTGTCCGTGGACGGAATATAGGCTTCCGGCTGGTAGTAATCATAGTAACTGACAAAGTACTCGACGGCGTTTTGCGGGAAAAACGCCTTGAACTCGGCGGCGAGCTGAGCCGCGAGGGTCTTGTTGTGGGCGATGACCAGAGCCGGGCGCTGCAGTCGCTCGATGATGTGCGCCATGGTGAAGGTCTTGCCCGAACCGGTGACGCCCAGAAGCGTCTGGGCCGGGTAGCCGGCTTCGATCCCTTTGACCAGTTTGTCGATCGCGTCGGGCTGGTCACCGCGCGGTCTCATGTCGGAGGCGATTTCGAATCGGGGCATGTCGGGAAAACCTGCTTTCTCCTGGTCCGTCACGGGTCGACCGGGCGGGCGGGCGGCTATGTCTGCCCTTTATTATATGCTATATTAGGTCTATCAGAAAATGAACCGCAACGCATCACGGCCCGGTTCCAGTCAGGTTTTCCCGTCAGGCCGGGCGGGCACCTTACATGTGAAGGATGTGAACGGCCCATGGACAAGACCAGACCTTCATCATACAGGAAAACCGGCGCCCGTCGATTCGCCGGCCTGCTCCTGATCGTGGCGCTGGCCATGGTCATCTCCGGCTGCGGCCTGCTGCAGCCGATCACGTCAACGGCGGCATCGACCTCGGCCACCACCACCGCGACAACGACCACCCCATCGTCCGCCCCGACCGTCACGACAACGGCGAGCCAGACAACCGCCACCACTGCCACGACGGCTTCGTCAACCACGGCTTCCGCGCCCACGACGACGGCCTCGTCGGAGCCGACACCCACGACCACCGGCGTCACCGAACGCCGGCTGGGCATTGTCATCAGCACCGCCATGACCGGCAGTCCCGCCATCACGATTGACTACGTCGAGTTCTACACAGGCGAGGAGGCTATCGAAAAGGCACTGGAAGACGGCTCGGACGTCGTCGAGATGGATGAATACGGATACTACATCCCCAACGATTACTACATCCGCAACAACAATCCCCGGCTGCGCACCTTCCTGCTGACTGACAATTGCCAGATCCGGATGTTTTCCGAACTGCTCGGCCCGGACACGTACGAGATCGTCACCTACGAGCGGTTTTCCCAGATGATTGGCGAGCGCACACGGTTGATGACGATCCAGGTCGTCGACGGACGTGTTTCCTGGATGGACGAGTTCTATACGCCTTGAGCAGGATCGCTTGTCCATTTTTTTCAAAAAACGTATAATGGCTAAATCATTGGCTTGAATCATTTATGGACGCACGAACGCCTGCTGTCATGCCAACGTCTGTCCAGAAGATATAAGGAGGCCCACCATGTATCCGGATATTCCAGTCACGCTGACCGCGAACCCGAAAGAGAAACCCGCTTCAGACGCCAACCTTGGTTTTGGCCACATTTTCACGGACCACATGTTCATCATGGAGTATGAAGAAGGCAAGGGCTGGCACGATGCCCGCATTGTCGAATACACGCCGATGACCATCTGGCCGTCGGCGATGGTTTTCCATTATGGCCAGGCGGTGTTCGAGGGCATGAAGGCCTACCGGCTTGCCGATGGCTCGGTGAACCTGTTCCGCCCGCGGCTCAACTTCGAACGGCTCAATATCTCCAACGACCGGCTTGTCATCCCGCCGATCGATCCGGATTTCTGTGTCCACGCCTTGAAGCAGCTGCTGACGGTGGAGAAGGACTGGATCCCGACAGCTGAAGGCACGTCCCTCTACATCCGCCCGTTCATCATCGCGACCGACCCGTACCTCGGGGTCCGGCCGGCGCACAATTACACCTTCATGATCATCCTGTCGCCTTCCGGCGCTTATTATCCGGGCGGCCTGAAGCCCGTCGACATCTATGTCGAGGACACCTATGTCCGCGCGGTCCGCGGCGGCACCGGCTATGCCAAGACGCCCGGCAACTACGCCTCAAGCCTCATCGCCCAGCGCAATGCCTATGCGGCCGGCTTTGTCCAGGTCCTGTGGCTCGACGGCATCGAGCGCCGCTACATCGAGGAAGTCGGATCCATGAATGTCTTCTTCGTCATCGACGGCAAGCTTGTCACGCCTGAGCTCAATGGCAGCATCCTGCCCGGCATCACGCGCCGAACGGTCATCGAACTGGCCGGTACCCTCGGCCTGGAGGTCGAGGAGCGCAAGCTTTCGATCGACGAGCTGGCCAAGGCAGCCGGCGAAGGCCGGGTCAGCGAGGTGTTCGGCAGCGGCACCGCCGCGGTCATCTCCCCGGTCGGCCGGCTTCGCGTCGGCGAGAAGATGCTGGTATTCAACGATGATCAGATCGGCCCGATCAGCCAGTTGATGTATGACCGCATCACGGGCGTCCAGTACGGCAAGCTTCCGGATGAACACGGCTGGATCGAAAAGGTGTGAGCACCTTCTCACCTGATCTCTTTTTATGTAGAACCAGACAAAAGGCCCGCGGCAGTCCGCGGGCCCTTTTTTCATGCCATTGATGTTTCGAAGCCAGTCGGTCGCCCTTCTGGCGGGCTGGTCCGTCATTTCGCGTGATTGAACAGCTCGTTCATGTCGGAGGGCACGATCTTGACATCCTGGATCTTGTAATGGCCGTTCTGGTCGGGCGGGGTCATGTAGACCATCAGGAGCCGGCCGTTTTCCAGCCGGACGAGGGCGTATGTGCCGTACAGGGCCTTGTCCGTGTTGAGCTTCTGCAGGGCGCCGAATTCGGTGGCGTCGATCTTGAGCCGGGCCTCTTCGGTCAGCAGTGTCTGGAAGGCCGCGAAATCATTGTCCTTGAGCGATTGCGCCATGTGGTAGGCGACATTGCCGGGTGTGTCGAGCGCCGGACCCTGTTTTTCCTGGCAGGAGCGGACGTAGAAGGTGACCAGGACGGTCACCGCGATCACCACAAGGAGGGCCGCGATCGACAGGACTCGACGCCGGTTGGCGGCAGAGCGCGTTTTTTCAGGTGGTCTGGGACGATTGTCCAACCTCGGGTCGGGGGCCTTTTCGTCCAAAATCATCGGGATCCCTCGCTTTCCTGTCGTGTCACTTCAATTCCTTCTTGTTGCGCTGGACGGTCACCAGCATCTGCGTGAGCTGTTCCTCGATGTCATTGAGGCGTTTCTTCGCGTATTCGAGGGCGCCATTGCGGATCTGCCGGGCGGCCTGGTTCGCGTTCTCGAGCGTGATCTCGGCCTGCTGCCGGGCCTGCTGTGTGATCTCGTGCTCATCGATCATCGCTGTCATACGCGATTCCGCCTCGCGCATGATGGTCTCCGCCTCCTTGCGCGCTTCGGCGATCAGCTGGCGGTTCTGCTCCAGAAGCCACCTCGCCTGCTTGAGCTCGGCCGGCAGCCCGTCGCGGATCATGGTGACCAGGACCAGCATCTCTTCCCGGTCGACAATGCAGTTGTCGGAAAAAGGAAGCGCGCGTGCCGATACAACCGTGCCCTCCAGACGGTCAATCAGGTCTTCGACGGTCTGGCCGGCGTTTTGCGGATGGTTGCTGCTCTCATACATCAGTCGTCTTGACCTCCGGTTCTAACGTGCAGGTCGCGTTTCTTTCCAAAACGCTCCCGGATCATCGGTGCGATTTCAGCGGGGACCATGCCGGAAATGTCGCCGCCATAGGACGCGACCTCGCGGACAATCGATGAGCTGGTGAAGGCCAGGTCAATCCGGCACGGCAGCAGGATCGTCTCGAACGCGGTGTTCAGCAGCCGGTTCGCCGCGGCCATCTCGGCCTCGAAACGGAAGTCGGACTCGCTCCTCAGGCCCCGGACGACACCGGTGGCGCCCGTGTCGCGATACAGGTCGACCAGCAGGCCCTCAAAGGAGACGACCTCGACATGAGGCAGGTTTGACAGGGCTGTCCGGACCATGTGCAGACGGTCCTCAACGGAAAAAGCCGGTGTCTTGGCGCTGTTGATCATGACAGCGACAATCAGCCGGTCGCAAAGTTTCGCGGCCCTGCGGGCGATGTCGACATGCCCGTTGGTGAGCGGATCGAAGGTGCCCGGGTAAATCAGTGTGTGCATGGCTTGCTCCCATGTGTCCCGGATCAGGAGGACCCATGCGGGATGTGTCCGCTATTCGGGGCGTTTTTCGGTTCTAGCCTGGTAAAATGATAGCATCGCCGTACCGTACTTACAACTTCTGTGAAGTTGCAGATTGGTTACAGTTAAGGGGGGCGGCATGGACGAGTCGTGCTCGAGAATCACCATGGCCCCGGAAGGGACCAGCAGGCCGGACAGTGCCGGGGCCAGTTTTTGCAGGATTTCCGCCGCGATCGCATAGGGCGGGTCCAAAAAGACGATGTCGAAGGTCTTCCCTTCCGATTCCAGGATTTGAAGCGCGCGCGACACATCGGCCGGGATGACGCGGCAGTTGATTTCAAAGCCGGTCCGCGTCAGGTTCTGCCGGATCGCGGTGAGGGCGGCGCGATCCTTTTCGACCAGGACCGCCTCCGAGGCACCGCGGCTCAGCGCTTCGAGCCCGATCTGTCCGGTGCCGGCAAACAGGTCGAGCACGTGACTGTCCACCATCTGGCCGGCCAGGATCGAAAAGAGCGCTTCCTTGGCCTTGTCGGACGTGGGGCGGGTGTCGCGTCCGGTCGGGGCGACGAGCCGGGTCCCGCGGGCTTTTCCTGCGATGATGCGTGGCATGGCGATTCTCCTATAGGCCGATGTTGGGGAACATGTCCCGGTACCGCGCGGTGAGCGCGACGAGCAGCCGGCTGTTGCCCGGTGATTTCAGATCGGGATCCTGCTCGAACAGGCGGTCCAGCGCAATCTGGACGTCCTTGAGCAGACGGGTGTCCTGATAGAGGTTGGCGGCGTGCAGGTCCGGGATGCCGTGCTGGCGCGTACCGAAGAAATCACCCGGGCCGCGCAGTTCCAGGTCTTTTTCCGCCAGCAGAAACCCGTCGTCATGGTGGCACAGCGTGCGCAGCCGCTCGCGGGCGACGCCTTCAGTCACGTCGCTGATCAGGACGCAGATCGAGGGGTGGCTGCCGCGGCCGATCCGTCCTCGCAGCTGATGCAGCTGGGACAGGCCGAAACGCTCGGCGTTCTCGACGATCATGAGCGTGGCGTCCGGCTGATCGACACCGACCTCGATCACTGTCGTCGAGACCAGAATGGACAGGTCGCCATTCTGGAACGCGTCCATCACCGCCTGTTTTTCCTTTGCCTTCATGTCGCCATGCAGGATGCCGATGGTCAGGTCCGGCAAGGCGCGGGTCCGGAGCCGCTCATAGGCGGCCTCGGCCGACATCGGGTCGGTCGCGTCTGTCCCCTGTTCATTTTCCTCGATCTGGGGGCAGACGACATACACCTTGTGACCGGCCTCCACTTCGCGGCGGATCAGCCGGTCAATCCGGTCCCGGTCGCGCGAAGTCGCGGTGTAGGTCTTGATCGGCTGGCGTCCGGCCGGCTTCTCGTCAAGGATCGACAGGTCGAGATCGCCATAGAGGATAAGGGCCAGGGTCCTCGGGATCGGGGTGGCCGACATGACCAGCACGTGCGCCGACGCAGATGACAAAAGCGTTCTCTGGCGGACCCCGAAGCGGTGCTGCTCGTCCGTCACGGCAAGTGCCAGGTCATGGAACCGGACTTTTTCCTCGAGCACGGCATGGGTGCCCACCAGGATCCCGATCCGGCCATCGTCCAGTCCGGACAGGATCTGCCGGCGCTCGGCGGCCCGGGTCGCGCCGGTCAGCAGGGCGATCTCCAGTCCGGCCGGCTCCAGCAAGACCTGAAGCGTCCGGGCGTGCTGGGCGGCGAGGATCGAGGTCGGCGCCATCAGGACGCCCTGACGGCCGGCGAGCGCGGTGGCCAGCAGCCCGAGGGCGGCGACCGCGGTCTTGCCGGACCCGACGTCACCCTGAACCAGGCGGTTCATCGGCTGGCTGCGCGACAGGTCGGCCAACAGCTCGGCAGTCGCCTCTTTCTGGGCATGGGTCAGGGCAAACGGCAGCTGTCGGACAACTTTGTCAAAAACGGCCTGCCCGACCGTGTTCAACACGACCGGCGGCGCGGTGGCCGTCAGCGCGCTGCGGCGGCGCAGGATCTTGAGGCCGGCCTGGATCAGGAACAATTCCTCGAAGGCCAGCCGCCGGCGGCAGATCTCGGCCTCGTCGAGCGAAGCCGGATGATGGATGCGGCTGTAGGCGTAATCGACCGCGCACAACTGGTGCTCCCGACGCACCTCGTCCGGCAAAGGCTCCGGCAGATGGCCGATCAGCATCTTGAGTGCCTGGTCGATAATGCCGCGGATGACGCCTTGCGACAGGCCGGCCGTCAGCCGGTAGACGGGGCGGATGCTGAGGTTTTCCGATTCGTCCGGCTGACGCTCGAACAGCGGGTTCTGGACGGACACCCCGCGTCCGTTGCCGCGCAAGCGGCCGCGGAAGACATAGGTCTCGTCCTTTTTCAACTGGTCCGCCAGATAAGGCTGATTGAACCACACCGCCTTCACCGCGTCCGTCTCGTCCCGCAGCACCGTGCTCAGCACGGTCAGCCGGCCTTTGCGCAGCAGCGACGGTTGCCGGGCCACCCGCGCGACAAAGGCGATGTCCTCACCCGGAACAAGATCACGGATGGACTTGATGTCACTCCAGTCTTCATAGCCGCGGGGGAAATGTGTCACCAGGTCGAAGACGGTGGTCAGCGATAGTTTGCCGAGCGTGGCCGCCCGTTTGGCTGACACACCGCGCAGCACGGTGACCGGCGTGTCGAAAAGGCCGCCCGCATCCTTCATGGCTGCCACGACGCGACGGTTTCGCCGCTGCCGAACGGGCAGAGTGGCAACAGCGGACAGCGGTCGCACTGCGGCCGACGGGCGACACAGATTTCGCGACCGTGCGTGACCACCAGGTGGCCGTACGCGATCCACTCATCCTCCGGCAGGACCCGGGCGAGGTCGTGCTCGACCTTGAGCGGGTCACGGTGGCGGGTCAGGCCTAATAGGCCGGATAGGCGAATGCAGTGCGTGTCGACAACAATGGCGGGGATCCCGAAGCAGTCGCCCAGGATCAGATTGGCGATTTTGCGGCCAACACCGGGCAGTCTGACCAGCTGTTCCCGATCAGACGGCACCACGCCCTGATGCTCCTGCAGGATCATCCGGCAGGAGGCCGAGATGTTCCTGGCCTTGCCACGGAACAGGCCACAGGATCGGATCTCGTCCTCGATTGTTTCGACCGGCGCGGCGGCCAGCGCTTCCAGGGTCTCGAATCGCTTGAAAAGGCTGGCTGTGATGATGTTCACCCGCACATCCGTGCATTGCGCGGACAGGATGGCGGCCACCAGAAGCTGCCAGGGTGTCATGAAATCAAGTGTGCAATCGGCGAGCGGATACTGGCGGTGCAGGGTATGCAATATTTTTTCGGCGCGTTCGCGGTCAGTCATGTCATTCTCCGATCGGGTGCTTCGTCAGGGAGCGGACAGCGTGAAGGTGAAACGAGCGCCGCCCAGTTCGCTCTTGTCGACCTTGATCCGCTGGCCGTGGGCCGAGAGGATCGTCCGGCAAATGAAGAGGCCCAGCCCCGAGCCCTTGCCCGTGCGCGACCGGTCGCGCTTGTAGAATCGATCGAACACTTTGTCGTTGTCTTCGTCGCGGACGCCGGGGCCGCTGTCCTCGATCGACACCTCGATCATCTTGTAGCGCGACTTCCGGGTACTGACCGCGATCGTGCCCTCCAGGGGCGTGAACTGGATCGCGTTGGTGATGATGTTGTAGACGACCCGGCGGATCGCGTCGCGATCCCCGAAGGCCAGCAGTTTGTCGTGCCCGGAATCGGGCATGTCCACCCGGACGGTGATCTTTTTTTCGGACAGCATCGGCTCCAGGCTGACGATCGACTCGCGAAGGAGCTGGTTGATGTCGAAGGCGCCCATTTTGTAGGCCATGCTGCTTTCCAGGAGGTTCATCTCGAACATGGTGTTGATCAGGTTCTGCAGCCGCACCGATTCGTTCTTGACGATCTCCAGGTAATGCTCATAACGGCCTGGCGCGATCGTCCCGTCCAGCATGCCTTCGACAAAGCCGCGGATCGAGGTGATCGGGGTGCGCAGGTCGTGCGACACGCTGGCGATGAAATCACGCCGGTCGCGTTCCTGATGGTTGAGCATGTCGATCATGTGGTTCATGGTCTTGACCAGGCTGGTCAGGTCGTCCGTGATGATCGGTTCGTCCTTGCGTTCAGTGTCGACGCCCGGAATCTTGACGCGGGCCGACAGGTCACCCCGGGCCACACGCTCCGCCGCCTCCGACAGCAGCCGGATGGGGCGCGTGATGGTGTGCGACAGGGTGCCGATGATCAGCAGCGCGACAATCAGGGCGAGAATGAACGACGATGCCACCCCGCCGGTCATATACCAGCTGTCACGGCTGCTGTAGTCGATCTTGCGGTGCAGCTGGATTTCGCCCAGATACTGGCCGGACGGGGTGCGCATCGGCACCGCCGCGGTCACCCAGTCATCGGGCTGGCCCACAAAGGAGCCGTCGAGGCCGTTTGCCTGTGTCACGCCATCACTGTCCGGCTGCGAGCCGATCAGAAGCGCATCCGGCACTTCGTAGAAACCGCGCGGCGTGAAACCAAGCTGATCCAGCAACGGGACCGGCACACCGGTCTTGAGGACGATTTCACCATCCCGGTTGACCACCCACGCGGTCGAGCCGGTCGATTCGGCCGCAAAGTTGAGGTAGTCGAGCAGATGGCTGCTGTTCAGTTCGCCCGTCTGTGGATCGATGCCGCGCCGGACGACATCGGCGACGGCGTTGGCTACGGATGTCAGCTGGCCGGATTGCTGGCGGACGATCGAGATCGAGACGACACCGTAATACGCCATCGCGATGATGATGAAGATCAGCACGTTGGTGAATGTCAGCAAAATGACCGATCTGGAATAGACTGACCTGAATGAGGGGGCCCTGCCCGTCTTGGGATTCATGCGGCCTATTCGGTCTCGAACTTGTACCCGACACCCCATACGGTCTTGATCTGGTAGGCATCATGGGTGCCGGTCTGGTCGATCTTCTCACGGATGCGCTTGACATGCACATCGACGGTCCGGGATTCGCCGTAAAAATCATAGCCCCAGACATTTTCGAGCAGCTGCTCGCGGGTGTAGACCCGGTTGGGGTGCGTGGCCAGGAAGAACAGGAGCTCAAGCTCCTTGGGCGGCATGTCGATCTCCGTGCCATTGACCAGGACGGTGTAGCGGGATTTGTCGACCATGAGGCCGGGATACTCGATCCGGTCAATGACCGGCGCCTCAGGCTCGCGCTCCCGGCGGTCCGCGTCCGGCGCGACCTCGATTCGGCGCAGCACCGCCTTGACACGCGCCAGCAGCTCTTTGGGCTCGAATGGCTTGTGCACGTAGTCGTCCGCACCCAGTTCGAGTCCGACCACCTTGTCAAGTGTTTCGCCGCGGGCGGTCAGCATGATGACGGGGGTGTTGGACAGCTTGCGGATGTCGCGGAGCACATCGTAGCCATCACGGCCGGGCAGCATGAGGTCGAGGATGACAATGTCCGGTGACGCGTCAAGAAAAGCCTGGTAGGCGGTCTCCCCGTCCAGGCAGTTGGCGACCATGAAGCCGTCTTTTTCGAAATAGAGGCGCAGAAGCTCGCTGATGTTGGGATCATCATCGACGATGAGCACCTTTCTCATGAAAAGCTCCTCCTTTCAGACGTGCTTTTTGTTCAGCATCTCGTTGAGTTCATCCAGGAAGGAATTGACATCGCGAAACTGCCGGTAGACCGAGGCAAAGCGGACATAGGCGACCTCGTCGATCTCCTTGAGCCCCTCCATGACCATCTCGCCGATCTCTCGCGAGGACACCTCCCGCTTCAACGCGTTCTGCGACTGGGCTTCGATCGTGTTGACCAGCTGTTCGACCTGGGCAGTCGAGACCGGCCGTTTCTCACACGATTTGAGGATGCCCGAAATCAGTTTTTCACGATCGAACGGCTGGCGCGTGCCGTCCTTCTTGACAACCAGAAGCGGCAGGTTCTCGATCTTCTCGTAAGTCGTGAAGCGAGCCCCGCAAGACAGGCACTCCCGACGGCGCCGGATCGCGGCGCCTTCCTCGGAGGGCCTGGAGTCAATGACGCGGTCTTCGGCATGTCCGCAGAAGGGACAACGCATGCGCTACCTCGATTCGTGACGATCAGTCGTTTGACCGGTTGTCCTGGTTCTCCTGCAAAAACCATGGCAGGATACGGCCACGGGGTTTTTCCTTGGGCGGCTGGGGCGCTGGAGCCTGTTCGCGCGGAGCCTGGGCCTGCTGGGCCGATCGGTACGGCTGGACCGGCTGTTCGCGGGCCGGCTGGGGCGCCGGGAACTGCAGCTCGTGTTCACGGGTGTCGTCGCTCAGTCCTGAGGAGGCGCCAACCGTGTGGAATCCGGAGCGGGCAGGGGCTTTCGGCTCGTCCGCCGCCGGGCGGGGCGGGTTGATGGCATCGTTGAGGAAGGAGGGCACCTCGGTCTCCGCTTCAGAAGGTCCGGCCACCGGGGCCGGTTTCTCAGCGGCGGCGGGCTCGGACCAGACGGATTTCCTGGTCGCGGCCGGTACGCTGCGCGGCGCGGGCTGCGGGATGTTCTCACGGTCAAAGCCGCTGGCGATGACGGTGATCATGATCTCGTCATGCATCTCGGGATCGACCACGGCACCGAAAATGATGTCGGCATCGGGTGAGACCGCGTCGCGGACGACAGACGCCGCCTCGTCGACTTCGCGGATCTTCATGTCCCGGCCGCCGGTGAAGTTGATGATGACCCCGCGGGCGCCGTCGATCGTCGTGTCAAGCAGCGGGCTGTTGATCGCCTGGCGGATCGCCACGGACGCGCGGTTGTCGCCTGAGGCGCGTCCGATGCCCATGTGGCAGACGCCGGCCTGGGTCATGACCCGCCTGACATCGGCCAGGTCGAGGTTGATCAGCCCGGGGACGGCAACCAGGTCGGAAATGCCGGAAACGCCGTACTTGAGCACCTGGTCGGCCATGATGAAGGCTTCGTCGAGGGAAGTGTCCTCGTCCGCGATCTCGAGCAGTTTGTCGTTCGGCACCACAATGAGTGAATCGACGTACTTCTCCAGTTCACGGATGCCGCGTTCCGCGTTCTGCATGCGTCTCGAGCCTTCGAACCGGAACGGCCGGGTCACGACGCCCACCGTGAGGATGCCCAGGTCACGGGCGATCTGGGCGATGATGGGCGCGCCGCCTGTCCCGGTGCCACCGCCCATGCCGGCTGTGATGAACAGCATGTCCGTCCCGCGGATCAGCTCGCCGATCTCGTCCCTGGACTCGGTGGCCGCCTTCTCGCCGATCTCTGGATTGGCGCCGGCTCCGAGCCCGCGTGTGATCTTTTCGCCGATCTGCAGGCGGTTGCTGGCCCTCGACTGGGTCAGCGCCTGATTGTCGGTGTTGACTGTGATGAACTCTATTCCCTGTACATCGCCTTCAATCATGCGGTTGATCGCGTTGCAGCCTCCACCGCCGATGCCGATGACTCTGATTGTCGCAAACTGGTCATTGTCCATGCCAAAACCCATTTTGTAATCGGACACGATTTCATCTCCCTCCGGGTCTATCGAACATACATCCGTATTTTCGTTTCGTGATGGCGGATCCTGTCGCTCGCAATCGCGGAAAAAGTCAGATTCGCCGATGATTCTTTGCTAATTTTACACGATTGTAATCATGCGTACAACAATATTTAGTGTGATTGTAATCTTCGCAACACCATATTTTGTCCTTGTCACACTTTCGGGGTGCTTTGTGACCGGTTCTTCCTCAGATTGTCAAACCGTTCCAGCCAAATCCGCCGCATGGTCGAGAAATTGATGAATATGCGGTTGCCAAACGCGAACACAGCCGCCAGGGACAGTTCGAGATCGAGCTGGTCACCCAGGGCCGCCAGGGCGATCGCGATGGCGCTGTTGCCGAGGAAGCCGGTGATGAACAGACGCAGGTTGAAACGGTTCTGGAGGTTTGCCGTCATGGCTCCGACGACCGAGTCGATGACCGCCAGGATGCCGACCGCCACATAGGACGAGTAAGCCTGGGGAATGTTCACATTCCAGAGCAGTCCGATGAGCAGTCCGATGATGAGGCCGATCAATGGAAACATGGGACATCCCTCCTGGTTGTTGTCGTTCCTTTCCGGGAAAAGAAAGGCTTCACTTCCGATCCGGTATGAACACCCGGTTCTGTCCGGTCATGTCCAGGACACCCTTCCCACGACCGTCGAGCGCGCCCTGCAATATCGCGAAACGAAGCCAGGTCATGTCCTCGCCGGTTGTCGGGGAGACGCGCGCGAGCACGGTCAGTTCTTCTCCGGTGCTTGGCAGGATCAGGGTCAGGTAGACATCCTTGCCTGACACCGGTCGGATCTTGCGCACGGTCGGCAGGATTTTTATCTGACTCCTGGTGTCCTTGTCAGCGTCTATTATAGCACCCATGACAGCCAGTGCGTGATTCATCGAATCCGGCAGGTCAACCGTCAATGGGCTGCCAACCTGCATCTGGACGACCTTGATGCCCTCGATGACCGGTATGTCCTCGGGCGCGGACGGCAAAACGCGCAAGGCATAGCCTTCCTTGTCGACCATGACACAGCCATCCGGGATTTTCATAAACGACACTTCGATCCGCTCATCAATCTCGATCTCGATCGACCCCGGAAAGTCGAGGCGCGCTGTCACCTGGCGGATGGCGGGGAATTTTACCATGAGGTCGGCTTCCGCCCGGCCGTAACGCAGGCCAAACAACTGCGGGACACTGCCACCGATGCCGGCCAGGAGGTGCTGTCCCTGTTCAAGGCCGCTTGCCTCCAGGACCTCTTGCTGTGTCATGGCACGAGTGTCCGTGATGGTGATCGAACCGGCGTGGAAAGCCGGCAGGAAATACACCAGTCCGGTCAGAAGCAGCACTGTCAGAAGCGTCAAGGCTGTCGCGACGATCCTGCCCGTGCCACGGTTTCTAACCGGCCGGATTGCCTCATTGTCTGATTCAGGCCCGGCCGGGAAGGCCGTGCGTGGATCGCGTGCTTTCATGGCACAAGTCCGGCAATGGTGTCGACAATCACCCTGGCCGCGTGTGGACTGGCCAGGGTCGCGGCAGCCTGACCCATTTTTTCAAGCCGGCCCCGGTCGGCCAGAAGCTGCTCCAGTTTTTCAACCAGATAGGCACCAGTAAATTCCGCGTCGGGACAAAGCAGGCCGGCCGCACGGTCCGAAAAAGCCCTGGCATTGGCCGTCTGATGGTCGCCGGCCGCGTGTGGATACGGGACCATGATCGAGGGTTTGCCCAGCGCGGCGACTTCCGCACAGGTGATGGCACCGGCCCGGCAGACGATGATGTCGGCGGCCGCCATGTAATCCTGGATGTTGTCGATATAGCTTTTGACCTCAAGTCGAGGCAGATTGGCCGCAGCGGCGGAAACCGCCTCGGCGTGCTGCTGGCCGCAGGAGAGCACCAGGCGCACGTCTTTCAGGGCCGGGTGCTCGGCTGCCATCAAGGCCGCTTCGTTCAGCGTGCGGGCGCCCAGGCTGCCCCCCAGGATGAGCACAACCGGTTCGCCCGGCAAGTAGCCGAGCCGGTCGCGCGCGCCAGTTCGATCGACCGTGAAAAAGACCGACCGGACAGGGTTGCCGCTCAGGATGGTTTTGGTCCCTTTGGGGAAATACTTCTCCGTACCCGGAAAGCTGATGAAGACAAACCGGCTCCTGCGCGACAGAAAACGGTTTGCCCGTCCGGGAAACGCGTTCTGTTCATGCAGCACGACCGGCACACCGAGGCTGGCCGCGGCCGAAACCGCCGGTCCGCAGACATAGCCACCGGTCCCGATGACCACATCCGGGGCAAAGGACGAGATGAGTTCACGACTTTGCCGCCGCCCACGGCGGAAGTCACGGATCGCCTCGAACATCGCTTTCGACGGGCGGCTGGGAAACCCTCTGGCCGGCACCGCGGTGAACGGGTAGCCGGCGCGGGGAACGAGGGTCTGTTCGAGTCCGCGCGCGGTCCCGACAAATTGGATCGCGGCTCCGGGAAAACGGGTTTTCAACGCCTCGGCGATCGCCATGGCCGGGTGGATGTGGCCACTGGTGCCGCCGGCCGCGATCAGGAACCGGGGCGAGCCCGGCTTTTCAGGCTGGATGCTGGTTCCGGTCATGCCATCGCCTCCCTCCACCTCAGATCTGACGCCTCGTCGGCCGCTGTCCGGACCTTGACACGCAGAGGATGAAGCCGATCGCCAGCAGGAAGAACAGGTTGGCAGTGCCGCCATAACTGAAGAACGGCAGCGAGATGCCGGTGGTCGGCAGCAGGCGGGTCGTGACGCCAATGTTGAGGAAAGCCTGGACGACGATCAGGAGCGTATAGCCGGACGCCAGGATCGTGGCAAAGGGGTTGGCCGCATTGAACGCCACACTGATGCCGAACAACAGGAACAGGATGAACAGCAGCACGACACTGACCGTGCCGGCAAAGCCCAGTTCCTCGCCGATGATCGCGAAGACGAAGTCGTTGTGGGATTCCGGCAGGTAGTTGTATTTCTGCCGACCCTCACCCAGACCGATGCCGGTCAGTCCGCCGGAGCCGATCGCGATGATCGACTGGTTGATCTGGAGCAGGTCGTCACTGCTGGCCTGCTCCGGATTCATAAAAGTGTCCAGGCGCTTTTCGACATGCTCGAAATTGTCCTTGACAAGCGTCATCAGTTCGTCCCTGGGCATGATGGTCGGCAGGAAAGAAACGGCAAGCAGCGCGACCACCGTGAGCAGGATGATCACCATGACCAGTCCGCCCATGAACGAGCGGAACCGGATACCGGAGGCCAGGAAAGCCGCCAGGATGATGAAGCTCATGATGACGGCTCCGGACAGGTGCGGCTGCCAGAGGATCAGGCCGACCCAGGCCAGGAGGGCCATGCCCGGGAACACGATGTCGATGAATCCGTCAAGAAAGAACTGACGGCCCGGGCCGCGCGCTTTGAAGCCGCCTTTCGCGCGCCGACGCCGCACCCACGATGTGTAGCCGGCAAAGCAGAAGACTGCCGCCAGCTTGGCCAGCTCCGAGGGCTGGAAACGGACCGGGCCGAGCGACAGCCACCGCTGACCGCCATTGACGTTTTCGCCCATGATCTTGACCATCAGCAGCAGGCCGGTGGTCAGGGTGTAAAGGGCGATGGTCATCCAGAGCCGGTCAAAAAAGCGGACGGAGAAGAACAGCGCCAGGATCAGGGCGATGACCAGCCCGGCTCCGGTGATCGACGTCTGTTTCAGGACATAATACATGGGGTTGCCGTCCCGATTGGCGTAACCGTCGCTCATGCTGGCCGAGAACAGCATGACCAGGCCGTAGCAGATCAGGATGATCGTCGTGACCAGCAGCGGCCCATGGATCCGGCCCTGCGAAAGCGGCAGCGCGACCTCGGCCTTTGCCGGCCGGGATTGCCGACGGATCGGGATCGGTGGGTCTTTGACCAGTTCACTGCTACGCATTCGTTTGCCTCCTCATGCCTGGAGCAGCAGGAATCCGATGACGGAACCGATCAAGGTCACCAGCGAGAATACGCCGACGATCCGCCACTCCTTCCAGCCGCCCAGTTCGAAATGATGATGGATGGGTGACATGCGGAAAATCCGCTTGCCGCCGGTCTTCTTGAAATACGCCACCTGGATGATGACTGACAGGGCCTCGACGATGTAGATGATCCCGAAGAACAGGATCAGCCAGGGCGCGCCCACGATCAGGGCGATGCCGGCCATGGCTGCTCCGAGGGCCTGGGAGCCGGTGTCGCCCATGAAGACTTTGGCCGGGTGGCGGTTGAAGATGAAAAAACCGACACAGCCGCCGGCGACGGCCGCCGCCAGAAGGGCGCCTGCCCGTGCGTTGTCTGAGGCACCGGTCAGCAAGTCCGCAAGCATGCTCCAGGAGACGGCCACCGGACGGGACGCCAGGACGGTCAGGGCACCGGCCAGCCCAAGGGCGGCGATCGCGGTGACCGACGAGCACAAGCCATCGACACCGTCCGTGATGTTGACCGCGTTGGTGACAAAGAACAGGTACAGGACGACAAAAACGCCATAGGCGATTTTCCAGATGCCCGAGATGGGGATGGGGTTCTGCGACAATGGCAGCAGGAAGTACGGCTGCTGCGGCGCGAAATACAGGTAATAGACGGTGAAAATCACCGAAACCGCGACCATGATCAGGGATTTCTGGCGGACCGAAAGGCCCTTCTTGCTCACCCGGACCTTGATGTAGTCATCGAGGAAGCCAGCCACGGCAAATCCCAGGATCAGGAAGCCAAGGGCCACCAGCACCTGGAGTTCCGGATTCAGAAGTCCCGTCACGACCGAGGCCGCGATCAGGGGCGTCAAGAAGAACAGGCCGCCGAATGTCGGCGTGCCGCTCTTTTTGTAATGGGACTGGGGACCGTCGTCCCGGACCTGCTGACCGACTTTCAAGCCTCTCAGGAGCGGCAGTCCGATCAGGCCGTTCATCGCGGTCAGGGCCAGCAGGATCAGGAAGGCGATGGACAGCGCGCTCAGGAAGGCGGACCTTTCGTAAATCATCGGGATCATGTGTTCATGGCCCTCCTTTCGTGTCCTGTGCTGGAGCCCTCGCCAGCCATGGACTCGATCGCGGCGACGACCCGTTCCATTTGAAAGCCGCGCGACCCTTTGACGAGGATGAAATCTCCATCACGGATCCGGGTCAGGAAACGCCGGGTCAGCTGGTCGACATCCGGCTCGATCACGACTTCTATACCGGGATTGACCGATTGTGCGCCACGGGCAATGTCCTGTGCCTGCGGTCCCGTGACGAACAGTAGCGAAAAACCGGCCCTGGCTGCCGCCTCGCCCACGATTTCATGCCCCCGTGCCGCGTAATCTCCCAATTCGAGCATGCCGCCAAACGCCGCGACCAGCCGGCCATGGTCCGGCTCGGCCAGTGTCATCAATGTGTGGATCGCTGCCTGCATCGACTCCGGGCTGGCGTTGTAACTGTCGTCCATAACGGTGAGGGATCCGATGCGGATGATGCGCTGACGGCTGCCGGTGTTGCTGAAAGTCTGCGCGCCGGCTGCCGCTTCGGCAAGGGAAAGGCCGGCGACATGAGCGCATAGCAGGCCAAACAGCGCGTTGATCACCTGGTGCATGCCCGGAGACGGGACATGGACACCGACTTCTTCCGTGACCGACGGTCCGGTCAGGCTGGCGGCGAAACGGACACCGGCCGATGTGGAGACGATATCCGAGGCGCTCAGGCAATAGGCCGCGCCCGGTTCGAGGAAACTGTCGCGGGTCGACACAAACGCGACACGGCGGGCGCCGGTGCGGATGAAGTCGCGGCCGGCCGCGAGCAGCAGCGGGTCGTCGGCATTCAGGATCAGAAGACCATCCGTGGCCAGAAAATCGGCGATTTCGAGCTTGGCCTTGAGGATGCCTGCCTGCGAACCGAAAAACTCGATGTGGGAATGGCCGATGTTGGTGATGACCGCGACATCGGGGCTGGCGATGCGGGACAGCACCGATATCTCGCCGGCGGCCCGCATGCCCATTTCGACGACCACCGCCTGCGTGTCATCCGGTGTGGCCAGCAGCGTCGACGGCAGACCGATCTCGTTGTTGAGGTTGGCTCTTGTCTGATGGACTTTCAAACGGGCCGACAGGCAGGCGGCGATCATGCCGCGCGTCGATGTCTTGCCGACACTGCCGGTGATGGCGATCACGGGTGCTTTGAGGAGGCTGCGCTTCAGGCGCGCGATCTCCTGGTAAGCCCGAAGCGGACTGTCAACCAGAATGACGGCCACCGGATGGCCTGACTGTGTAGCGGGGTGTTCCGGAAGTCCGGCTGGCCAGTGGCGGCAAACGACTGCGGCCGCCCCCTTTTCGAGTGCGGTCGCGATGAAGTCGTGGCCGTCAAAGCTCGGACCACTCAGGGTGACAAAAAGGTCCCCCTTCGTCAACGTTCGGGTATCCGTGGACACGCCGCTGACTGTCATTTCCGGATGCGGAGCCTGTCCCGGCAGCAAACGGCCGGACACACATTCCAGGATCCGGATCAAGGGCAACATGATCATGACTCAGGCCTCCGGATCCGCCGGCCCTGTCTGTCCCAGAAGCTCGGCGGCTGTTTCCGCGTCGTCGAAATGGATCGTCCGGTCTGCGAAAATCTGGTAGTTCTCATGCCCTTTGCCGGCAATCACGATCAGATCGCCTTTCCGGGCGAGGCTGATGGAACACGCGATGGCTTCGCGCCGGTCGGGCACCACCACAAACGCGCCGCCGGTTGGCGTGATACCGGTGATGATGTCTTCGATGATTTTCATCGGGTCTTCGGTACGGGGATTGTCCGATGTGATGACGGTCAAGTCGGCCATGCGGCCGGCTACCGCGCCCATTTCGAAGCGACGCGACCGGGCCCGGTCACCCCCATTGCCGAACACCACGATCAGCCGGCCCCGGACATATTCGCGCAAGGTCTCCAGCAGGCTTTCCAGACTGGCGGCATTGTGCGCGTAGTCGACGATCAACTGGAAGTCGCGGCCGGTCGTGACCGGCTGGACACGGCCAGGCACCGTGATTTTCGAGAGCCCTTCCCGGACCGCCTCGAACGGCAGGCCAAGCAATCCGGCACAGCTGATGGCTGCCAGCGCGTTGTAGACATTGAAACGGCCGGGCATGCCGACGAACACGGTCCCCTCGTAAAATGGGCTTTTCAGGAGAAACCGTGTCCCGATGCGGTCCGTTTCGATGACCTGTTCGATTCCGGTCGCGAGCACGTCACTCTCCGGATGGAATCCATAGGTGACGACCGGGCCGGTCGCGGCCTGCCGCACCGTCTCGTATGACTCGATGTCCCGGTTGATGACGGCCTGGCCACAGCGTCTGATCAGGAGCAGCTTCGCCGCCAGGTATTCTTCCATGCTGGCATGCTCATGCGGCCCGATGTGGTCATGGTACAGGTTCGTGAAGACACCGATGCGGTAGTCGCAGCCATAGACACGGTCCAGCATCAGGCCCTGCGACGAGACTTCCATCACACAACTGTCAATATGTTGGTCCACCATCTCGGCCAGCAGCGCCTGGAGATCGTAGGACTCGGGCGTGGTGCGAGACGCGTAGGTGATCTTGTCCCCGATGATGTTGGCGATCGTGCCGATCAGTCCGGTGTGGCGACCGGCGGCTGTGAGGATCGCGCGGGTCATGTAGGTGGTGGTGGTCTTGCCCTTGGTCCCAGTTATCCCGACCAGGTCGAGCCGGCCGGAGGGATGGCCGAAGAACCGGTCGGAAACATGCGCCAGCCCGCGCCGGGTGTTTGGCGTCAGCGCCCAGTTTCCTTGCAGACCGTCCACTTCCCGTTCGGCCAGAATGGCGGTCACGCCTTGGCTGATGGCCTGGGACACATATTGGTGCCCATCGGTGATGAAGCCCGTGATGCAGACAAAAAGCGAGCCACGCCTGGCTTTGCGCGAGTCGTAAACAATATTGTCGATTTCGACGGACAGATCTCCGCCTGTCGCGCGGATCTCCATCCCTTCAAGCAGATTCGCGAATGTCATGTCAATTCCTTTCGCCCGATCCCGGCTGATCGGGCAGTTCTTCCTCAACCGGGGCGAATCGGATCGTGACCACGCTCCCACGATCGACCTTGCCGATCACCAGGGAGGGCTGCTGATCTGTTTCGCCGACCGGGTCCTTCGTCATGGGCGTCGGGGTGGGCTCTGCCGCTCCGGTGACCTTCGGCTGAGCGGTGCCGTCTGCCTCTCCAAGTGGATTCACCGGCTGTTTGAATGTCGGAGCCGGATCCTGGGAAACGACGATACCCAGGCACTCCCCATCGATCAGGATGTTGACGCCACTGGCCGCGGCCGACTGCATCGCCTCATGGATGTTCTTGCCGGTGAAGTCAGGGACAGCCACCTGTACCGGTTCCGGTTTTGATACCGGGTACAGGACAATGACGCTTTTTTTGTGCAGCTCAGTTTCGGCGGCCGGATACTGGCTCTTCACGGTCGACGTGTCGCTCATCGCCGGGTCGCCCGCTTCGAACAGGAACCCCTTGTCCGACAGCAGTTTGCGCGCTTCGCTGAGCTTGAGACCGGTGATGTCCGGGACCTTGGTCGTGGCTGACAGCTTTGAAATGTCCGTGCTGGAATAATTGCGCACGATCCCCATGTACTCCAGCGTCCGGTTCACGATCAGGCCGACGGTCTTCGCCGCGGCCTTGGATGTGAGTTTTTTGTCGTCCGGCTTGTTCAATACGACCAGGACGACGATTTCCGGATTGTCAGATGGGGCGATGGCAGCGAAGGACAGGGTGTGGTCACCGTTGTCATCGGTCGAGGTGCTGGTCTTTCCCGCGACCGAGTAGCCTTCGACATAGGCAGCCGAGCCGGTGCCGTACAGGACGACACCTTCCATCAGGTCAAGGACCCGGGCAGCCGTGTTTTCCGAGATGACTTTGCGGATGGTCTCGGTCGAGCTTTCCCGGATGACATTGCCCTGCTCGTCTGTGATCGCCTTGACCACGCTGGGGCGGACCAGATTGCCGCCGTTGGCGAATACGCTATAGCTGGCGGCCATCTGGATCGGGGTGACGGTCGAGGATTCACCATAAGACAGGGTCACCATATCCAGTTCGGTCGGGTTCGCGTGCAGGATGCCGGTCCCCTCGCCGGGCAGGTCGATGCCGGTCGGACCCATGAAGCCGAACGAGCGGACATAACTGTAGAATCGCTTGACCCCGGCCCGCTGCGACAGCTGGGCAAACACCGGGTTGCAGGAGCGATAGAAGCCGACCTCAAAGGTCTCGATGCCATGGCCGACTTTAGTCGAACAGGATATGGTCCAGCCGTTCACTTTCATCGGCGAGTCGTTGAACAGTTCAGATTCACGGCTCAAGCCTTCCTCAAGCGCGACAGCCGCCGTGATCGACTTGAAGGTCGAGCCCGGCTCATAGGTGTCGGAGATGGCCCGGTTGCGCCAGATCTCCCTGGACAGGAAGTCGATGGTTTCTTTTTCGCTCGCATCCCAGGTCGTCGGATCCACACCATCCGGTGCAGCTGCCGGAGCCTGGCAATCGAATGTCGGGTAGGATGCCATGCCAAGGACAGCCCCGGTATAGGGGTTCATGACAATGGCCGTTCCTCCGGCCGTGATGTCATAGACCTTGATCGCGTTTTCCAGTTCTTCCTGGATGATTTTCTGGACTGTGCTGTCCAGATTGAGCACCACATTCTGCCCGTTTTTGGCACGCAGGCTGGTCGGGACTGAAAACGGCAGGACACCCTTGCTGTAATTGTCCGTTTCGACATAGGTGTAGCCCGGCTGGCCGGTCAGGATTTCGTTGTAGGAGAGCTCGATGCCCAGCTGGCCCACCAGGTTCTGGTCATCGTAATTCGTATAGCCGATGACCTGGCTGGCGAGTCGGCTGTTCGTGTAAAACCGTCTGGGCTCGGAATCGATCCGGATGCCGCCAATATTGTATTTGCCGCGAAAGTCCTTGAGTGCGTCGGTCTCGGACTTGGTCGCGTCCTTTTTCAACTGGATGTAGATCGCGTCCTTGTCCGCCAGGGCCGTGTTGACATCGGCCAGTGGCAGGTCAAGGGATGTCGCCATCGCTTCGGCGATTTCCTGCAGGCTGATGTTGTGTGAAATCGAACGGACATCCTTGGGTGTGACCCCGATCCGGTAGACAAACGTTGTTCCGGCCAGTTCGACACCATTGCGGTCGAGTATCTTCCCGCGAACCGGCTGCTCCGTGATCATCCGGTAATGCTGGTTGGCCGCCTTCTGGGCGTTTTCCGCGTAGGCGACGACCTGGATCTGGTAAAGCTGGTAAATCAGCAGGGCAGCGAAAGCAAACAGTGCGATGGCGAGAAACAAAACACCGCCCCGTCTTCTCTTGTTTCTCCGGGACGGTTTGTTTGCCGCCTGACGCTGCCTGTCTATCTGGTGCGGACCATCACGACGCGATCGCTTATTCATTCCAGCGTGGTCTGATTCTCTTCTCACCATCCCGTCAGTCCCGGCCTTTCACGTCGATTGTCTTGAAAAAACCTTCCAGATCAAACAGCAGGCTGTCGAGAAAGTCCTGCGATTCCGGGTTGTTCCGTGTCCGATCATTGAAAACGACCCGGTCGGAATCCGGAATCACGACCGTCACGATCTGGCTCCTGGCCGGGATCTGGAGCCCAAGTTCCTGCACCGCCCGGATCCGGATCTGTTCCACGTCCGTAAAGGCGGCCAGTCGTTCGCTGATCTGTCCGCTTTCTTCGTTCAGTCGTTCGATCTGCCGGCTGATGGCGAGATTGCTGAAATTCTCGCTCAGAATGCGAGACTGCCGATATACCATGAGTCCAAAGAGACCAGATACAAAAAGCACGGTCATCAGGATCATGACCAGACTCGCGATCCGGCTGGCTGTCAGCTCATGTCGGATCTGCCGTTTTCTTTCATGCGTCAGATCGACCGGCGGCGTTTTGGGTTTGGCCATAGCCGGAATTTTTTCAATGGTCGGTCGTCTGTTTCGTGAATGCGCGGCAATTCTGTTCAGCGGCTCCTTTTGCCGTTGAACAGGTGCTTTTTTTAAAGCCAGATTGCCGTATTCTTCGCGCATGACACACCTTTCTCAAAAACGTGATGATTGATATGGCCAATACCGATATTTATCCATTTTCAGTGCTATTTTCATTTTAATTGTTTATTATTACTACATTGTTTCGTCTGTATATCATGATGTCCGAAGTTATAGTCGTCCTTACAATATTACATTATCATTACATGTCCTATTTACTTTTAATTATTTTGTAATATTGCGCATTACTCTGTCGTTTCCGACTCATTATTCATGACAAAGCAGCGCAATCGCGCACTTCTCGCTCGTGGATTGCGTTTGGACTCCTTTTCACCGGCCACCGTCCCTTTTCGAACCAGCGACCGACCGATCGGCTTCAAACCGCATCTGCAGACCGGGAATTCGCGCGGGCACACGCAAGGGTTCTCATACTTCCGGAACGCTTCCTTGACCAGCCGGTCCTCCAGCGAATGGAACGTGATGATCAGCAGTCGTCCGTCCGGTCTCAGCAGGCCCGGCGCGATCGTCACCAATCGTTCTACGGACGCGAGCTCGCTGTTCACTTCAATGCGGATGGCCTGGAATGTCCTACGAGCCGGATGCTGCGGTTCCTTCAGTCCGGCGCCAGGCATCGCCTGCCGGATAATCTCAGCCAATTCGCCTGTCGTTGTGATCGGACTGACCGATCGGTGCTGGACAATGGCTCTGCTGATCCTGGCTGCGTAGCGTTCTTCTCCGTAATCGCGCAGAATGCGTGTCAATTCTGTTTCCGGGTAGGCATTGATCACCATTTCCGCTGTCAGCATCGCGTTCTGGTTCATCCGCATGTCCAACGGGCCATTCTGGCTGTAGCCAAAGCCGCGCTCGGCCTGGTCCAGCTGTGGCGAAGAGACACCCAGATCCGCCAAAATTCCATCTACTTTTTCAAGGTTCAATTGCTCAAGAATCCGGTCCAGTTCTGAAAAGTCACTGTGCACCAAAGTGAAGGATCCCTCGGACTCGACTGTTGAAAGCCTTTTCCGGGCCGCTTCCAGAGCCGCCGTATCCTTGTCGATCCCGATCAGCCTGCCGCCCGGACCCAGTTTCGCGAGTATCTCGGAGGCATGCCCGCCGCCACCCAATGTGCAGTCCACATACGTGCCGTCCGGCCGGATCGCCATCTGTTCAAGGCACTCGGCCAATAGGACTGGTTCGTGTGAAAAATCAGAGCCCCCGGACATCGAACCGACTCAGGTCCACATCGGAAAGGGATCCCTGATCCTCCTTCTGAGTGTCGTAGAACGATTTCGCGCAGATTTCAATTTTGTCATACAAGTCGATGAAGCAGATCTCGTCACCAGGCTTGACCCCGATATGCGACCAGAGCTCCATGCTGACCTGAATGCGCCCCTGTGCGTCCATCTCGCAGGCCATCGCCTCACCGATGATCGCCCGTCTCAGGCGCCTGGCGGCCGGATCAGTGCCGGACAATTGTTCCAACTGCTGCCGGATCTGCGCGAAGCGTTCGGTTGTGTAACCGGACAGATAGCCATCATCAATGTTCTGCGTGACCACCAGGGTCTTCCCCAGTTCGTCACGCAGTCTGGCCGGTACAAAAACCCGGCCCTTGGCATCGATGGTGTGGGTGTATCGAGCCATGTCACACTCCTGTTTCAGGTGAATTTCATCCACTAATAACCACATTTATGGTATATTCATCCAGAATTCACCACTGATTGCCATTGTACCCCGATACATTAAATATTTCAACAGCCGTAACAAATCGGATGAAAATGTAACACAACTGAAATACGGCCCTGTCCAATTACGCGAACAGGCACCGATTTTTGTGAACGCTGCTTCATATTTACCGGATCACATGAAAAACAGCCCGGATACACCGGGCTGTCGTGCTCGATCAAGCAGATCTGGGTAGTCTAGGGATGTCTTTCCACGACATTTCTTTCCATCGACACGCTCAGGATGATCCCGAGCGCGAAAAAGTTGACGATCATGGCGCTTCCGCCCAGGCTGACGAAGGGCAACGGGATCCCGGTGATGGGCAACAGCCCGACACACATGCCCAGGTTTTCGATGTAATGGAAGGCCAGGCTCGCGGTCAGGGCCACCACCATGTAGGAGGCTTCGGCATGATTTTCCCGCATGCGGGATGAAACATACAGGCTGCGGCCGAGGAACAGGAAAATCAGGACGATCAGCGCGGTCGTGCCAATGAATCCCATGTGTTCAGAAACAGCCGTGAATATGAAGTCAGACTCTTTGACGGGCACATGGACCGGTGTCTCGAGCTTGCTGCCGGTGAGTCCGCCGGTCGCGATCGCATATCGCGCCTGTATGAGGTTGTATGAAGCGGTCGGATCATGGCCGGGATACAGGAAGGTCAGGATGCGGTCCTTCTGGTAGGGGCTGAAATAGAAGGTCCAGACGATCGGCACGAGGATGACCGCGCCGGAAAGGCCAAGCAGGATGTAGCGCCAGCGAATGCCCCAGATGAAGATGGTGCAGAGGAACATGAAGATGATGACCATCGTGGTGCCGAAGTCGGGCTGCTTCATGATCAGGGCGACCGGAAGCCCGTAGAGCACAGCCAGCAGCAGACCACCCTGCCACCAGGTGAAACGCCGACTGTCCATCTTTTCGAAGACGATGGCGGACACCATGGCCAGGCCGATCTTGACCAGTTCGGACGGCTGGAATGTGCCGATGACAGGCACCTGGATCCAGCTGTCCGCGCCCCATTGGGCTGTCATGTCGAAGCCATCGACCAGCACCAGGACCAGGAGGGCGATGCCGGTGCCATAGACACCGAAGCCGACCAGACGGAGTGTCGGCACCTCGATCAGGCACAGGAACAGGGCAATGACAATCCCGACCAGCGCGGCCCCGGTCTGCTTGTAGAAGTTGACCGGATAGTCCCGGAAGCCGGACGACAGGACTTTGTTGAGCACGTAGAGACCGATCAGGGTGATGGACAGGACCGGGACTATCAGGTAGTAGTCCAGAGCGCTGAAAAACGTGTCCTTCTTGATCTGCTGTACACCGAGCCGGTCGACCATTCAGGCGTCCTTGCCTTTTGCCTCAGTCTCATCGGATGATTCGACTTCGGTCTTTTCTGCAGGCGCGGCCTCGACCGCAGCGTCCGCGTCTTCCGTTGCGTCGGCCACATGTGGCGCTTCCAGGTCCTCGATCTCGACGAAACCGTCCATCGCGCTTGTCTCGGCCGTAAAATCAACGACTGCGTCCTCGGTCCCCCCGGCTCCTTCCGGTGACAAGGCCGCCTTTTTGCGGGCGATCAGGCGGATCGCGACCAGGCCGGCAATCGCGGCGACCACCATCGCGGCGGACAGAACCTGGGAAACCCTGAGCGACGAGCCGGGGATGTAGAGCGGGTCGGTCCGGATCCCCTCGACGAAGAAGCGGATGATCCCGTATCCGAGCAGATAGCTCAGGATGACGGTGAACGGCTGCCGGAACCGGCGGCGGATCTGGTATAGGATGACAAACAGCACGATGTTGCCGATGAATTCATAAAGGAACGTCGGATGAACCGGCGAATAGGGGTCGATGTTCGGAAACAGTTCCGGGTTCAAAAGCCCCAGGTAACGGATCGTTTCGTTGCTCATCATGCCCCAGGGCAGGTCGGTGTTGATGCCGAAGGCCTCCTGGTTGAAAAAATTGCCCCAGCGGCCGATCGCCTGGCCAAGCGGGATGTAGACGGCCAGGAAGTCGAGCATGCGGTGGAACGGGATCTTTTTGATCCGGCAGACCAGGTACCCGGCCAGGACACCGCCGATGACGCCGCCATAGAAGGCCAGGCCGCCGGCCCGGGTGTCGAAGATCAGCTTCCAGTTGTCCTTGTACATCTGCCACTCGAACACGACATAATAAAGCCGCGCGAAGATGATCATCCCCGGGATGAGGGCGATGAACGTGTCAAGGACATCGTCGGCCGTCAGCCGGAAATAGCGGGCATGGCGCATGGCGAGGTACAGGCAGAGCAGGATGGCTGTCGCGATCAGCAGCCCGTACCAATAGACTGGTACATTGAACACCTTGAACGCGATCCGGCTGATCTCGAGGTCTTCGATCCCCAGACCGGGGAAACGGACCAGATAATCATAAGTTGGCATTTGAGTCAACACCTCCGATGGGATTGAGAATCGTCACGGCGTAGTTGTCCGGGTCACCGATAAAGGCAAAGGCTTCCTTGATCGCCGTAAAACTCATCTTATCATAAATGGCCGGATAATCGAACAGATCGATCGGCAGCAGATTGCTCCGGGCCTGCACCATGCCGCTGTGCTCGATGGAGTCAAGCCCGCGCAGGAAATCGCCGGCCGCAGCCTTCTTCTGGATCGAGAAAAGACGCGCGTCCAGACCATCGTTCCAGGTCTTGACCAAGAGGCTCACCAGTTTCTCACTCGCCTCTTCGGGCCGGTCCGATTCTCCTCCGGCCGCGGCAAAGGCGAAGTCGGACTCACAGGCGTAGTGGACACCGAACGAATCATGAATGAGACCGGCATCGAAGAGTTCGGCATGGATCGCGGAGGCTTCGGAGAGCAGCGTGTCGAAGACCAGGCGGCCGGCCCGCTGGCGCGCGGCCAGTTCCGGGCCGGATAGGACCGTTCCGTCCCTGAACACCGGATCCTTGATTCCGATCAGGAAAGAGGGGGCTGTGACATCCATGCTCAGCGTTTTGCTCGGGATGGCCGGACGCTCCGGTTCGACGGACCGGAGTGGTTTGGGCAGGGCCTTCCGGTCCTGGGGCAGGAGGCGTTCCAGCAAAGACAGGACAGCCGGTTCATCGATGTCGCCGACCAACGTCAGGGATAGCGCCGACGGATGGTAGAACGTGTCCATGATCGCTCGCAAGTCCTGTGTCCGGATCGCGGACACAGACTCATGCGAGCCGCCAATGTCGAACCGGACCGGATGATGGGTGTACAGTTGCTCCATCAGGTCGGAAAACACCCGGCTGTCCGGGTCGTCGCGGTACATGTCGATCTCGGAAAGGATGACCGGGCGCTCCGCCTCGATGCGGGATGGGCTGATGTCCGGATGGAGAACGGCGTCCAGGTAGCGCTCGAGGGCGTCCTGCACCGGTCGGGCGGTCGTGAAGTAATACAGCGTATGCGTATGGGATGTATAGGCGTTGGCGCTGGCGCCGAATCGTGACAGGTTGCCCAGCAATCCACCCTCCTGGTCGCGCGAGAAGATGCAGTGCTCGAGAAAGTGGGCGGTCCCGGCCGGTACGGTGACGGGTCCTTGCGGGGTGGTGAATCGCAGGTGCACGGAGCCGTAAGGCACGGTGATGCCGGCGAACCGGCGTGTGAACCGTGGACGGGGCAGGACTTTGACCATGAAGCCGCATCGATGCCGGTACGTGCGGAGTTCGTGCCCGGTCAGCGGATCCCGTGTCGTTTCCAGGAAAAAGGATGCGTGGTTTTCCATATTCATCCGCCCTCCCCTGCCACTGTTGCTGCCGAACCGGCCGTGTCAGCCTGCGTGACCGGTTCAGAGGTCAGGAAATATCGGGTTTTGAGCGTAAGACGGGCCGCGAGCGCGGCCACTTGCTGCCGGTCGATGCCGGCCAGCAGGGACAGGCTGTCCTCGATTCCCAATTGACGCCCGGTGACGCGTGACAGGGCCAGATGGTGCAGCAGGGTGCCGAGGTCGTCAGCCCGGGAACGGATCGCCTGTTCGATCATGGTCCTGGCGCTTTCATAATGGCGCTCGTCATATGTGTCCGCGGCGATCCGGGCCACCTGGGCGTCCATGGCCTGCGCGGCTGCCTGCGCCTCACGCGGCGGGACGCCGGCGATCAGCATCATGGTGGACAGGTAACGCAGCGGTGACGAGAAAACACTGTAGGCCAGCCCCATTTTCTCGCGGACGATTTCAAACAGCAGCGAGTGGGCATCACCACCGAGGATGCTGTTCAGCATCAAGGTCGTGAAATGGCTGAGGGAGCAGTAAGGCGGCAGTCCTTCATAGAACAGCAGGACGCGCGCCTGTTCGACATCCCGGATTTCAGTCTTTTCCAGCAATGATTCCGGCTGGACGAAAGGTGTTGGCCAAAGCCCCGGCAGGAGGCGTCGGCGTTTTTGTGAATCCGGCAGTTTCTTGAGATGGGCGATCAGGCGTTCGAGCGTGTCCAGGTCGATATCGCCCGCCAGATCGACGTTCAGCTCCGCTTCTTCAAGCAGTTCCCGGTAAGCGAGCATCAGGTCGTCCTCAGTCACGGCCGCCACATCCTCGGCCCGTCCGGATGCCGGCAGGCCGTGGAGCTGATCGCCGCTCAGCAACGCGACTCCCTGTTCGTAGGCGTACTGGGCACGGTCGTTTTCATGGGCCCGGATCTCCATCAGGAGATTTTGCCGTTCCTTGCGCACGATTTGTGCGTCAAACCGCCCCTGGTCATCGAGAACAGGATCGAGCAGCATCTCGAACATCAGATCGAGCGCGGCTCCGAAAGGAGAGGAACCGTCCCGCCAGCGCATCAGGCCATCACAGGTCAGGGACGCTGAAAGGACATTCCCCTGGCGGTCGGTCCGCTCGTCGATCGAGGAGCCATACAGGTCATCGAGGGCCAGGGCCAGGGACTTGCGGTCCGGATAGCGGCGGCAGCCTGCGGTCAGGACGCGGACCAGAAGGGCGATCCGGGCATTGCGGGCCGCCTCCATGGGCAATCGGAAAACCATCTGGGCCCCCGCCTGGGCAAAGCGGCGTGTGCGGATGACACTCAGACGGATCTGACGGTCTTCATAAGCGACATACGGCATTTCCACATCGCGGTGCCAGGCTCTCACCTCGTCGAGATCCTGTCGGATCCGGCTGCCCATTTCCATGACCGAGCCGAATTTCAGCTCCGGCCGGATGCGTTCCAGGAAGTGGACTGTGATGGTCTGGTCGTAAAGGGACAGGCTGATGTCGAACAGGAATGTCTCGATCAAGGGTTTTCTCGCGTTGGCTTCCACCGTCGGGCGGACGCCGATGTTGGTGATGGACTCATAGGTGCGTCCATTCACCGTTGTCCGCGTCGCGTAGACACCATATGCCGGACAGACCAGCCCGTCCGGGACAGGGATGTTGGCGGTCGGGAAACCGAGGGTCTTGCCCAGTCCTCGCCCGCGACGGACGGTCCCCGAGATGCTGAACGGCCGTCCCAGCAGTCTTCCGGCCAGACGAAGTTCACCCTCGCTGACTGCCTTGCGGATGCCGGTGCTGGACACTTTCTGGCCATAAAGTTCGATTTCCGGCACAATGTGGATCGAGATGCCCTTTTCTCCGGCCCAGTGCTGAAGCAAGGCGACATCGCCGCGGGCTCCCTTGCCAAAACGGTAGTCCGGTCCGACCACCACCAGCTGCGTCCCGAACGCTTCGCCCAGGACGAGGTCCAGAAATTCCTCGGCCTCGAGGCTGGCATAGGACTCGTCGAAGTGCTGCAGGAAGACTTCCTCGACACCGGCCGCTGCCAGCTGTGCCATCCGGTCGTCGAGGGTGGATACGTAGTCACAGAATGAGGCGTCCTTGTGCAGGACAACGCCCGGGTGTTCGGCAAAGGTGTACACCGTCGGCCGACAGCCGATGCGCCGGCATTCGTGTACAAGTGTATGGATCAATTCCCGATGGCCGATGTGGACACCGTCGAAAAAGCCGAGCCCGATGCCGCGTGGCGCCGCCTCCAGGGTTCCGAGATCACTTCTGATGATGTTCAAGATCCAAAAACATCCTTTCTGCTGTCAAGACATGCCCTGCCCCATCCGATGGTCCTTGTGTCGATTCGATGATCCGGCCAAGGCCGATGAAACCGTCTTCTGAGTAGACAGCCAGCAAGGTCTTGCCGTCGGTTCGAGGCTTCGTCTGAGAGTCAGGGCTGTCGACCGGTCCGGCCATGCGGACCGGCTGGCCTTGCGACAGGCGCTTTGCCCGCAATGGGTCCAGTCTGACTTGCGGATAGTCGTCGAACGCTGTATGGACCGGCAGGAGGGGCAATCGCACCCCGGCGTCGATCGCGTCCATGATCTGCGACCAGGAAAAGGCCTGATCAAGCGTGTAAGGGCCGTTTTCGAGCCGTGTCAGCGCGCTCGCGTGGGCCAGCAGTCCAGTGGCCTGGCCAACCGTGTCGGCGAGGCTCCTGATATAGGTCCCCTTGGAGCAGCGGATCAAGGCGTCTGTATAAAGCCCCGTTTCATCTGCCGCGACCTGAAGAACGGTCGCTTCATGAATGGTGACCGGCCTGGCCGCCCGTTCAATGTCACGGCCCGCGCGCGCGTAATCATAAAGCGGCCTTCCCTCGACCTTGACTGCGGAATACATGGGGGGAACCTGGCTTCGGATGTGGACCAGAGAGGAGATCGCCTCATGTATGGACGGATCATCGCCATCGACCAGCCGACGCATCCGGTCGTCCGGGATCGGACGCTCCTCCAGTGTTGTGCCTGTCAGATCCATGGTGTCCGTCCGTCGTCCGAAGCGGATCCGGACGCGGTAGGCTTTGTCGAATCCATCCATGTACTGGACCGCTCGTGTCGCCCGACCGACCACGACGGGCAGCAGCCCGTCCGCGAACGGGTCCAGGGTGCCGCAATGCCCCACCCGGCGCAGGCCGTACAGGCGTCTGATGACGGACACGACCTTGAAGGATGTGATGCCGACCGGCTTGTTGACGAGCAGGATGCCGGAATGGGAATGTTCCGGATTCAGTTTCCGGTCGATAGCACCTCACCTGCCTTTCCGGCGACCCAGTCGACCGCCTCTTCAAGGGTCATGCCGGAAAGGGTCATGCCGGCGGCGCGGGGATGGCCGCCACCGCCGAAACGCGCCGCGAAGTCCGCCGAGTCGAAGTGATTGTCACTGCGGATATTGACACGGATCGTTTTGTCCGGCATCTCCCGCAGCATGAACGAGACATCGACCCCATGCGCGCTGCGCAGTTGGCCGACCAGACCGTCAAGATCATCGTCGACCGCGCCCAATCGTCGCATCAGGTCCTGGGACACGGTACCGATCGCGATGCGGCCGTCCAGCAGGAAACGGGCATTTGAAAAAACGTCACCGGTCAGGCGAAGCTTCGCCTGGCTGGTCTCGTCAAAGAGCAGATAGGTCATCTGACGGATGTCGAGCGGTTCGGTCATGAGCTCCGAAGCGATCCTGAAGGTGCTCGACGAAGTATTGGAAAACGCAAAACCGCCTGTGTCCGACAGGATCGCGCCCATCAGGCAGGTCGCGATCTTGTGGTCCATCAGCTGCGTCTCCGTGATTTCCTCAAACAGGCGGATCAACTGGAAAATAAGTTCGCCCGTCGCCGACGCGGTCGTCTCGACCCATCTCAGGCCCTCGCTCCGGCCGGCAGATTTGTGGTGGTCGATCGACGCCTTCTCCCGGGCCGACTCGAAGAGCGCCTGGCGCCGCCCGACTCGGGCGGCGTCCGAGCAATCGATTGCCAATGCCAGGCTTTGACGACCGGACAGTCTGTCGAACTCTTCTTCGTCGAATACCCGCGCGCACTGGTATTCGGGCATGAAAGAAAGTTTGGCCGGTGGCGTTTCGTCCAGGAGAACCAGACTGGGCACCCCGAGTTTCTCGAGGGCGAGATACAGGGCCAGCGCCGAGCCAAGCGCGTCACCGTCCACGCTGACATGCGGATAGAGGACGACCAGGCCGTCCTGTTCCGCGCGGTTAAGAAGCGCTTTGGCGATTCGCCGCTTCACTTCAGGCACGAGTCCCTCCGGCCTGGTCAGCCTGTTTGGCCTTATTGTCCTCTGCCGACATGTCGGTCGGTTTCGACCCGGACATGGCCTGGTCGATCAGCTGGGACATGCGAATGCCGCGGGCAATGGAATCATCGATCTCAAAATGGAGTTCCGGCGCAATGCGCAGGCGCACCCGCCGGGTGATTTCGCGGCGGATGAAGCCGGACGCGCTGCGCAAGGCAGCCAGGCAGTCCTTTTTCTGCTGCTCGGTTCCGAGCACGCTGATATAGATGTGGGCGTGGGAGAGGTCACGGGAAGCTTTCACTTCAACAACGGAAACCATGTCCGGCAGGCGGGGGTCCTTGATGCCCGTCCGGATGATTTCCGCCACCGCGGTCCTGATTTCGTCTCCGACCCGATCGGATCGCTGCACGTGATGTCAGCTCCTTTCGACTTCCTTCATTTCGAACGCCTCGATGACATCGCCTTCCTTGAGGTCGTTGAAACGTTCAATGCTCAAGCCACATTCGTAGCCAGTGGCGACTTCACGGACATCGTCCTTGAAGCGCTTGAGCGAGGAGAGTTTGCCTTCGTGAATGACGATGCCGTCGCGCACCAGGCGAATGTCGCAGGCGCGCAGGATCTTGCCGTCCGTCACATAGCAGCCGGCGATCGTGCCGACACCGGACACCTTGAACAGCTGACGGACCTCGGCATGGCCAAGCACCACTTCCTTGAAGGTCGGGGCCAGCATGCCTTTCATGGCTGCCTGGATATCCTCGATCGCATTGTAGATGACGCGGTACATGCGCACGTCGACCCCGTTGTCCTTGGCCATGTCCGCGACATTGGCCGCCGGTCGGACATTGAAGCCGATGACGATCGCGTTGGACACTTCTGCCAGGCGGATGTCCGACTCGGTGATCGCGCCTACCGCGCCATGGATGACGTTGATGCGCACTTCCGGACTGGTGAGTTTTTCAAGGGACTGGCGAACCGCCTCGACGCTGCCTTGGACATCGGCCTTGACCAGAATGTTGAGGTCCTTGACCTCGCCGGTCGCCATCTGGGCATAAAGCGTCTCCAGCGACATGCGCGAGCTGGCGCGCAGCTGCTGTTCGCGCTGGTTGACACGGCGTTTCTCGACGAGCGCACGGGCCACTTTGTCGTCCGTGACGGCGTAGAACAGTTCACCGGCTTCCGGTACCTCAGGCAGGCCCAGAATCTCGACCGGGATGGATGGGCCGGCTTTCTTGACGGTGCTGCCTTTGTCGTCGACCATCGCCCGGACGTGGCCGATGATCGACCCGGTGACCAAGGTGTCACCTGTTCTGAGCGTGCCGCGCTGCACCAGGACGGTGGCCACAGGACCACGGTTTTTGTCGAGTTTGGCTTCGATGACCGTGCCCTTTGCCTGCTTGTCAGGATCCGCCTTCAAGTCGAGGATGTCGGCTGTCAGCAGAACCATTTCCAGCAATTCGTCAATGCCCTGGCCCGTTTTGGCTGATACGGGCACCATGACGGTCGTGCCGCCCCATTCTTCGGGGATCAGCTCACGGGTGGCCAGTTCCTGCTTGACGCGGTCCAGGTTGGCGCCTTCCTTGTCGATCTTGTTGATCGCGACGACAATCTGGGTGTTGGCCGCCTTGGCGTGGTTGATCGCTTCGACCGTCTGCGGCATGACACCGTCATCGGCCGCGACAACCAGGATCGCGATATCGGTCACCTGGGCACCACGAGCCCGCATGGTCGTGAAAGCTTCATGACCTGGTGTGTCGAGGAAGGTGATCTGGCGGCCATTGGCCCGCACGGTGTAGGCACCGATGTGCTGCGTGATGCCGCCTGCTTCGCCGGACACGACATTCGCGGAGCGGATGCGGTCGAGGATCGATGTCTTGCCATGGTCGACATGGCCCATGACCACGACGACCGGCGGACGGGTCTTGAGGTTTTCCTCCTTGTCATCCGTGTCGTCAAAGAGGATCTCCTCTTCAGTCACTTCGACCAGTTTCTCGCAGGTGATGCCGAACTCCTCGGCGACGAGGGACGCGGTGTCGAAATCGATTTCCTGGTTGACTGTCGCCATCATGCCCATCTTGATCAGTTTCTTGATGACTTCGGCGGACGTCTTCTTGATCGCCTCGGCGAATTCCTTGACTGTCAGGTTTTCAGGGATGGTGACATGCGTAAGGACAGCGCGCACGACGGGTGTCGGCGCGGGCTGCTGGCCACGGCCGCGGCCACCGCGTGGAGCGCGGCCTGACGGTTTTGCCTTGGCCGGAGCCGGCGCGATATAAAGCGTGTCCAGAACTGTTTCATCATTCAAGGCCTTGGACACATCTGTGCCCGACAGGACAGCCGCCTGCTGGCGCAAGGACTTGTGTTTGTCCCGGGTGTCCTGGACAGATTTCACGCTTTCCTTGCGGACATCATGCTTATCGTCGCGTTTCGCGTTCTTTTCGAATGTTTCCCGGGCCGCGATATTGTTCCGCGGCGGTTCGGGCAATTTTTCCCGAAGATCATCCGATGGAGCGGCACCGGCAGGACGTCCTCGTCCGCCTGTCCGCTGGCCTTGCGGACGAGGGCTGTATGGACGGTCGCCTTGCGGACGGTCACCATATGGACGATCACCCTGTGGACGGTCGCCATACGGACGATCACCCTGAGGACGCGGGTTGTATGGACGGTCGCCCTGCGGACGCGGACTGTACGGCCGGTCGCCCTGCGGACGCGGGCTGTACGGCCGGTCGCCCTGCGGACGCGGACTGTACGGCCGGTCACTCTGCGGACGGTCGCCGTAAGGCCGGTCGCCCTGCGGGCGCGGGCTATATGGACGATCGCCCTGCGGACGGTCACCGTATGGACGATCGCCCTGCGGGCGCGGGCTATACGGACGGTCGCCCTGCGGACGGTCACCGTATGGCCGGTCGCCCTGCGGGCGCGGGCTATACGGACGGTCACCCTGCGGACGTGGGCCCTGTGGTCGATCCGACTGAGGACGCGGGCTGTATGTCCGGTCAGGCTGCGGACGAGCGGCTGAAGCCGCTGCCGGCGCAGGCGCTGCCGCGGCCGGGGCAGATGACGGTTCCATGGCCGCGGCCGGCGTTTTCGGCTCTGCTGCCATGGGCTTCCCTTCGATTCGGTCCCCTGCTGGCTCTGCGCGTGTATCGGTGGCTTTCGGAGCCGGTTCGGCCTGAGTCTCGGCTTTGGCCGGCTGCGATGGCGTCGTGGAAACAACCGGTGGCTGTTCCGTGACACTTTCGGGTTTCTCAACCGACGGTTGTTCCGTACGGGAGACTGCCTCTTCCTGCACGGGCTTCTCTGCTTCAGCCTTCTTCTCCGGACGGTGGGCCTTGACCACTTTGACAACACCCGTGATCTTCTTTCCCGACACGCCTTGCATGGTGATGGTCGGGCTGTCCAAGTCCGCTGCCGCGGCCGCATCCGGTGCCTGCTGCGGCTTTTCAGTTTCCTTCGCCGGCTGCGTATTGCCCGATTTGCTGTCTGAGGCCGGTTTGTCTGACTTGAGCGCTTTATTGTCCTTTTCCGGCGTCTCTGGCTCCGGCCTCGGGGCCGTGTTTCGCCCTTGAGGCTGTCCGAGTCCGTCACCTCTGACAAATCCTGCTCTCAAACCTGATCCGGCATCGTCTCTTCTTCCCAACATCCTATGCTTTATCCTCCAAATTTTTCGCCTCCGGCTCTGCCGGTGCATGGCCCGAAGGCTCCGTTGACTGTTTCATCGACTGGCTTTCTGCAATTTCAACCAGTCTTTTGCCAAAACCGGGATCCGTCACACCAACGGCCACCCGTTCCTTTTTACCTGTCCAGTGCCCCAGTGTGCTCCGGTCTCCCATGACCAGCAGGGGCACGTTGTAATGGGCGCATAGTCGCCCGATCTTGTCACGAGTGTTTGGTCCGGCGTCGATGGTCAGGATCGCCAGGCACACCTTGCCGCTGCGGATCCCTGTCTCCAGAGCATCGCTGCCGGCTGCCACCCGGCCGGCCTTCACAGCCAGACCCAGAAATCGCCAGAACGCGTCACGCACGGTTTCCATCGTCCGATCCACGATCCGGTTCCTCCGGCATTTCTTCCATGGCCTCGATGAGTTTTTCGATCACCGAGTCGTCCACCCGGGCCTTGAGGTTGCGATCAAACTGGTGTCGCTTGATCGCTTGTGCCAGGCAGGTCCTGTTCCGGCAGACATACGCGCCGCGACCCGGCTTCTTTCCGGTCGGATCAAGGCTGATCTCGCCTGTCGGACTGAGAACCAGTCGCATCAGGTCCTTTTTGGGACGCATCTCGCGACAGCTGACGCACATCCGCTCCGGTTGTTTTTTCACTCCCGCCGCCATGTCCGATCCGATCAGTCCTGATGATCAGCCGCAGTTTCTTCGGCGGCCTGCTCAAAGCGTGACATCAGTTCGGCCTCGATCATCGTCCGGTACTGCGACTCGCTCTTGATGTCGATTTTCCAACCGGTCAGACGGGCCGCCAGTCGGGCGTTCTGCCCTTCCCGACCGATCGCGAGCGACAGCTGCTGGTCCGGAACAACCACCACGGCAATTTTTTCATCGGCATATATGTCGACACGGACGACCTTGGCCGGATTCAAGCTATTGCTGATGAATTCAACCTCGTCCGGGCGCCACTCGATGATGTCGATCTTCTCGCCCATGAGCTCGTCCATGACCGCCTGGACCCGCAGGCCGCGCTGGCCGACGCATGCGCCGACACTGTCGACATTTTCATCGCGCGACATGACGGCGATCTTGGTCCGCGATCCCGCTTCCCGGGCGATCGAGACAATCTCGACGATGCCCGAGGCAATCTCCGGAACTTCCTGTTCAAACAGCTTGCGCACCAGATTGGGATGGCTTCGTGAGACATACACGATCGGCCGTCCCTTTTTCTCGTCCACCTTCAAGATGTAAAAACGCATGCGCTGATTGAAATTGTAGCCGTCCACGCGCACCTGCTCATTGAAGGGCAGCACCGCTTCCGCGCGACCGATGTCGACGATGACCTCCCGGCGGTCCTTGCGCTGGACGATGCCGGCCGCGATTTCGCCGATACGGCTGGAAAACTCGTTCTGGATCCGCTCACGTTCCGCGCTGCACAGTTTCTGGTTGATGACATTCTTGGCCGTCTGCGCCGCGAGCCGGCCGAAGTCCTGGGGATTCAGCTCGTAGTCGAGCATGTCGCCGACTTCAAACTCATCGGAAAGCGCATGCGCTTCAGCCAGACTCATCTCGGCATTCGGGTCCACGACTTCGTCGACGACTGTCTTGGTCATGAACACCCGCATCGCGCCGGTTTCACGATCGACTTCAGCCCTGATGTTATCGGTCGTCTTGGCCTCGAACTCACGCTTGTAGGCCGAAACCAAGGCTTCTTCGATCGCCTCGTAGAGAACTTCCGCGTCTATGCCGCGTTCCTTTTCCAGAGCGCGGATCGCTTCAATCAGTTCCTTGTTCATAAATGATGAGTCTCCTTCCTCATGCTCGGGTTCACCGGTTCCATCTTGTCAAACCGGACTGCTCTTTTCACTTTGGCGGTGTCCTTTCGGTCAAATCGTTGGACGACTCCATCATCGCCCTGGATCACCACCTGCCCGTCCTCCAGTGGACCAAGCCATCCTTCGAACTTCTTTTGGCCGTCACGCGCCTTGTAAAGGCCAACTTCGACCCAACTGCCCTCGTAGCGGGCGAAGTCACGATCGTCCTTGAGCGGGCGGTCAAGGCCGGGTGATGATACCTCGAGGTAATCATGTGTCCTGATGTTCAGTTCGCCATCGATCACAGGATCGATCTGCTCACTGACTTTCGCGCACTCGTCGATGCTCACACCGCCGGGTCGATCCACATAAACGCGCAGGAACCGGGCTTTGTTCTCGGTCACGAGCTCCACGTCGACAAGATCGAGGCCGAGCCCTGTGACAATGGGCTCTATCGCGTCATAGACGGTCTGGGCTGTTTTCGATCGAGCCGCCATCGGCACCTCCTGTATTGTCCGCATGGAAGCGGACTGCTTCATATCCTCAAGGCCATGGATAAACGGCAAGAAGCAACAAAGAGTGGGGTCAGCCCACTCTCCGTTCCATCCACCGTCATACGGTGAGAGTATACCATGTCGTTCCCTCGAATGCAATAAAAAGCCGGCATTGCGGCCTTTTATGGGTTCCCGTCCGGATGGGCCGGCCGGATGGCTGGACAGACCGTTGTGCAGGCGCTGTGCAAATACAGATACAAACGACAATATTTCGTCACATTGACAATAATATTCAACGATTTTCGGTTGTTTCGACAAAACGAAATATCATCCTTTAACTTCATTTCACAACCCGAATCAGGTACAATGATACAAAGCCGTGGAAACGGCATGAACGATGTAAGGGAGTGATGCCCATGATCAAGGTAATTGTCGGCAGCAAGGGCAGCGGCAAGACCGCTCGTCTGGTGGATGATCTCAACATGCAGGCTTTAAGCGACGCGGCCAATGTGGTCTGCATCGAACGGGGGCGGCGACTGGACCGCCTGGTGAAGTACCAGATCCGTCTGGTGGACATTTCCGAATACCCGATCAGCGGTTTCCGCGAATTGCTGGCTTTTATCGCCGGCATCAGCGCCAAGGACTATGACCTGACCCATATCTATATCGACAGCATCTTCAAGGTGGCCAACGACACCTCCATGATCAATCTTGAACGGTTCCTCAATGATATCGAGGGATTCACCGAAGTAAACAATTTCAATGTGAGCATAATCCTGTCCGCAGACCCCGATGCCCTTCCGGAATCGATACGCCGCTTCACTTGACAGTCGGCCGGGAGGATGCCCAGCTGCGATCACAGCTTCCAATAGACCGGGCCGGCACCAGTTGCCGGTCCGGTTTTATGTTTGTCCGGGCTGTTCGGTCAGGTACTTCCAGTATTTTTTCGGCAGGTTGACACGCTGCAGTTCAAGGTTGCGTCTTTCCGGGATGGTGACATTCCGGAGGTATTGCCGCCAGAGCGCGTCGAATGGGTCAGATGCTTCGGGAGCCTGGGTGCCGTCTGCATCTAGAGCCGGCCCGCCAGGCACCAGGGCAAAGACACTGACCGGTTTTCCCGGAATATGCAGGGCTGCCAGATCGCGGCGCAAGTCACGGATGACAAACGGCTGGTCCGGCAGCCGCTCGCAAAAATGTGGCAGGATCAGGGGCAGCACGTGGTAGTCGGGTCTGAAGTCGGCCAGGAAGAGGCTTTGGGCGACCTTCCGGAATCGGATCAGTCCGAGGAAGACATGTGCCTGCCTGCGCACAGCCTGAGCGGCATGGACCACACGGGCGATATCCGGATCCAGCAGGTTGCCGGCGGGGTCGCACCGGCCACGCAAGGCTGCCTTGAGATACCGGTGGATCGACAGTCCGATGCCCTCATCGTCTGACAGGAACGCCGCATAGGCCTGATCAAAAACCTCCGGGCCGGACACGCCGCCCAGTACCGATCGCAGGTGCGCGCGAAAAAGACGCTGTATGCCCGGCTCTGTCACAATGTCCTCACAAGGGAGCAGGGTCGGCTGGTCCAGATCCGGAATCATCATCATGGGGTCATGGCCTGCCCGCAGGCCATGCGCGATCGCCGAAAGCAGGCCCGCGAAAGTGGCTTCATAACGCAGGAACATGTTCCACCTCCGACAGGGTCAGCTGGAGCGGCGACTGCCGCTTCTTGCCGGCCTTGTCAGCCAGCAGCAGTCGAAGCGCTTCCGGCGACGGGATGCGGGTGGCCGGCAGGCGACCGTCACAGGTGATGAAGTAGGCGGCTCGCTTGAGGACAAGGCCCAGCCTGGTCAGGTCCTCGATCCGGATGCGACGATAGCGGCGCGCGTCAAGGATCTTCCTGGCGGACCGGGTACCGATACCGGGCACCCGCAGGAGGGTGTCGCGGTCGGCCCGGTTGATCTCAACCGGAAACAGGTCCAGATGCTGCAGGGCGTATGCGCACTTCGGATCCACCTCGAGATCGAGATCGGGCATCCGGTCATCAAGCAGTTCATCGGCAGTGAACCGGTAGAAGCGCAGCAGCCAGTCCGCCTGGTAAAGCCGGTGTTCGCGGAGCAGCGGCGGCGCGGTGTGCGTCGCGGGCAGGCGACTGTCCTCGTTGACGGGGATGTAGGCCGAGTAATAGACCCGCTTCAAGCTGTAACGGTCATAGAGTGTCTGGGCTGTCCGGAGAATCTGGACATCGCGCTCCGGGCTGGCACCGACGATCACCTGGGTGCTCTGACCGGCCGGCGCGAAGGCCGGTGCATGGCGGTAACGCACCAGGTCCGCCCGGTACTCCGCTCCGCGCTCCGCGATGTAGGCCATTTGAGGTCCGATCGCGCGCAAGGACTTTTCAGGGGCCAGTCTGCTCAGGCAAGCCTCGCTGCACTGCTCGATGTTGACGCTAACCCGGTCCGCAAGCAGTCCAAGCTGCTCGACAAGCGTGGCGCTGGCCCCCGGGATCGCCTTGGCATGGATGTAGCCGCCAAACCCCATCTGGTGGCGAAGCAGCGTGAGCGTCCGGCCCATCAGCTCCATCGTGTAATCCGGTGACACGACCACGCCGGAACTCAGGAACAATCCTTCGATGAAATTGCGACGGTAGAAGGAGATCGTCAGGTCCGCCAGTTCCTGCGGTGTGAACGTGGCCCGTCGGATGTCGTTCGACCGGCGGTTCATGCAGTAGGCACAGTCGAACACGCAGGCATTTGACTGCAGGACCTTCAGAAGCGACACGCAGCGCCCATCCTCCGTCCAGGTGTGGCAGATCCCGCTGGGCGCGGTGGTCCCGATGCCGCCTGGCGCAGGTCCACGTCCTGCGGTGCCGCTTGAGGAACAGGAGACATCGTATCGCGCGGATTCACCCAGAATGCCCAGTTTCTGCATCAGGTCCATCTGCCGCCCTCCGTGTGTGTGATGAGATCAAATCCAGTCTAGCATGGCCGAATTGGCATGTCAAACATTTGTTCTTTTTGAAATCTATGTTCCGTTTGCCGATTGATCTGCTATAATTTATTTAATATGACAGTTGTAGACGGACATCTTGTTTCCAGGCACCCCATTTCATTTCAGGAGGAGAGCAGAACATGTGGCAGGAATTCAAGAAATTCGCGATCAAGGGAAATGTCATCGACCTGGCTGTCGCTGTCGTTCTGGGCGGCGCGTTCGGCGCGATCGTGACCAGTTTCGTCAATGACATCATCATGCCGATCGTCGGGGTTTTGATCGCCGGCGTCAATTTCGCCGATCTGAAAATCGTGCTGGCCGAAGCCAAGATCGTGGATGGCAAAGAAGTCGCCGAGGCCGCGATCCTGTACGGCAAGACCATCATGACGATCGTCCAGTTCATCATCATCGCCTTCAGCATTTTCCTGTTTGTCAAACTGATTGCCAAGGCCCGCGAGAAGGCCGAAGCGAAAGCGAAAGCCGAGGCCGAAGCGGCCGCAGCCGCCGCAGGACCGGCTCCGAAACCGGACGAAGTCCTGCTGCTCGAAGAAATCCGCGATCTGCTCAAGAAGTGAGCATGCTTCAAGCGCTGGTCTGATTCGACCTGGCACAGGCAGACCGGCCCGGCTCCTCCCGGAGCCGGGCCTTTTCATCCCTTGTCGCCCACATGGCCATGCTGTTCTCGTTCGGCTCGTGTTTATCTTCAAATTTCTGATCGTTTTTCCACATCCCGGTTGAAGCGTGTTGTCGACAGGCCGGAAAACGTGGTAACGTACTTCAATAACCTCGGGAGAGGAGACTTTGCCTATGCTTCGAACCTTGTCCATCCTGGTCGAGAACCGGACCGGTGTCCTGAACCGCATCACCAACCTGATCGCGCGGCGTGGTTTCAATATTGAAAGCATCGCGGCCGGTCCGACCCAGGATCCGACGATCACGCGGATCACGCTCATGCTCCTGTGCGACGAGGAGCGTCTGCAGCAAGTCATCCGTCAACTGCTCAAGCTGCCGGACATCCTGATGGTCCGCGATTTGACACCTGTCGACCATTTTTCGCGCGAACTTGCGTTCATCAAGGTCCGATCCGATGAACAGGCGCGGATGAACATCCTGCAGGTGGTCAACATATTCCGGGGTCATGTCATCGATGTATCGCCCACGACCATGACCATCGAGATCAGCGGCCGCGAGGACAAAATCAAGGCCATTCAGGAAATGCTTGTGCCTTACGGGATACTCGAAATCGTCCGGACCGGCCCGATCGCGGTCGAGCGCGGTGACCGGAGCATGAATGTCAGCACGTCCGGTTGACCTGAAAGTAGATGTTCAACAAGTCGTGCCGGGACTTTTACCGGCGATCAAAAAGCAGGAGGATATTTCATGAAAAAGATCTACAAGGAAAATGAATGCCGCACCCACGCGCTGGACGGCAAGACCATCGCCGTCATTGGCTACGGCAGCCAGGGGCACGCTCATGCCTTGAACCTGCATGAAAGCGGTTTCGATGTCGTCGTCGGCCTCTATGAGGGAAGCAAATCGTGGGCCAAGGCTGAAAAAGCCGGTCTGAAGGTCGCCACGGCGGCAGAAGCGACCAGGATGGCGGATGTCATCATGATCCTGATCAACGATGAGAAGCAGCCCAGACTCTACGAGGAATCGATCGAGCCCAATCTGGCCGAAGGCAAGGCCATCGCCTTCGCCCACGGATTCAACATCAATTACGGCTGCATCAAGCCGCCGGCCAACATCGATGTATTCCTGATCGCGCCGAAAGGTCCCGGTCACACGGTGCGCAGCCAGTATGTCGCAGGCCGCGGTGTTCCGGCGCTCTACGCCGTCGAGCAGGACTACACAGGCAACGCACAGGCGATCGCCTTCGACTATGCCTATGGCATCGGCGCAGCCAGGGCCGGTGTGCTCGGCACGACATTCCGGGAAGAGACCGAAACTGACCTGTTCGGTGAGCAGGTCGTCCTTTGCGGCGGTGTCACCGAGTTGATGAAGGTCGGCTTCGAGGTTCTCGTCGAAGCGGGCTATGATCCTGAAAACGCGTATTACGAGTGTGTGCACGAGATGAAGCTGATCATCGACATGGTCGCCCAGGGCGGATTGTCCTTGATGCGCTATTCGATCAGCGACACGGCCGAATACGGAGACTATTGCACGGGTCGTCGCATCATCACGGACGAGACCAAAAAGGAAATGAAAAAAGTGCTCAAGGAAATCCAGGAGGGTGTGTTTGCCCGCAACTGGATCATGGAGAATCAGGTCGGCCGCCCGAACCTGCTGTCCCGCCGCCGGATCGAGTCCGAGCACGAAGTGGAGCAGGTTGGCCGCGAGCTGCGGTCCCTGATGAGCTGGAACAAGGAGATCGATGTCCCCTGACAGCCAGTTCCGGATATAGACGCTAAAAGGCCTTGACCTTTGTCTTCTGACATCGGTCAAGGCCTTTTTCATTTGCGATCAGTGGACAAAAATGTCTCGCCTGGTCAGCTGCGCGGCATCGCGACCAGTCCCGTCCGGACAATCTGCAGGATGTTGAACGGCTCCATCAGTCGGATGAACGCCTCGATTTTTTCGGTCTGGCCAGTCAGTTCGAGTGTCAGGCTCGAGGTCGCGACATCGATGACCTTGGCCCGGAACACCTCCGCCATCTGGAGCACTTCCGCCCTCTTGGACGACACGGCGTCAACCTTGACCAGGATCAATTCCCGCTGAACGGACTGGCGCTCCGGCAGCAACTCGATCTTGATCACGTCGACCAGCTTGTCCAATTGCTTGATGACCTGGTCGATCATGTCTTCATCCCCGTTGACCACGATCGTGATCCTGGAGCATCCAGGCACCTCGCAAATGCCGACGGCCAGACTCTCGATGTTGAAATTGCGGCGGCTGAACAGGCCGGACACTTTGGACAGCAGGCCTGGATGGTTATTGACCAGAACGGACAGAATCTGTTGTTCCATGACTTAATCTTCCTTTCGAACGGCATAAAGAGTCGGCTCTTCGGGATCCACCACGCATTCCAGCATGAACGGGCCAGGATAGTCGAGCATCTGTCGAAGCGCTTCGTCGATTTTGTCGTTGCTTTCAAGGACTGTGTGACCAAATCCATATGCCTCGGCGACCAGCTGGAAATCGGGATTTTCTTCGAGGAACACCTGGGAATAGCGCTTGGAATATTTCAGGCTCTGGATCTCGTGCACCATGCCGAGTCGGCGGTTGTTGAACAGGATCACCTTGACCGCCGCCTTTTCCTGCTTGATCGTGCCGAGCTCCTGGATGGACATCTGCAGGCTGCCATCGCCGCTGACGGCGATGACGGTCCGGTCCGGGCAGGCAACCTTGGCGCCGAGGGATGCGGGCAAGCCATAGCCCATGGTCCCCATGCCACCCGAGGTGATGAACGTGCGCGGCTTCATGATCGGATAGTGGTTGGCTGCCCAGATCTGGTTCTGGCCCACCTCGGTCGTCACAATGGCGTCCGGTCCGGCCAGTTCCGCGAGCCGCTGCAACAGGCTGGGCGGATGGATTACGACGGATGGCTGGTCAAACCGCCTGGTGTAGCTCTTCTGTTGCTTGACATCCCGGATGGTGTCCAGCCATTCCGATTTTGTCCCGACCAGGTCAAGCGTCAGCATTTTCGCCAGCGCCTCGCCCGCGTCGGCGATGACAGCCAGATGCGGCTTGATGTTCTTGCCGATTTCCGCCGGATCGATATCGATGTGAATGATCCGGGCCTGACGCGCGATTTCAGCCGCTGAACCCATCGCACGGTTTCCCACCCGAGCGCCGATCAGGATCACCAGGTCGGCCTTGTGCAGCGAATAGTTGGCGGGAAACACGCCATGCGATCCGAGAATGCCAAGGTAAAGCGGGTGGTCGGCCGGCATCGCCCCGATGCCCATCATGGTCGTCATGACCGGGATCCGATGCTTGTCGACAACCTGGCGGAGCTGATCGGCAGCATTGGCCGCGACAACGCCACCACCCGCGCAGATCACGGGCCGCCTGGCCGCGTTGAGCATCTCGACCATGGCCTTGACCTTTTCATCCGGCAGTTGGCTTGAGGGATGGTATCCGGGAAGACTGACCGGTCCGGGATCCTGGTAGTCAAATTCGTCTGCCTGGACATCGAGCGGCACATCGATCAGGACGGGTCCCGGTCTTCCGGTCGAAGCGATATGGAAGGCCTCCTTGAATATCCTGGGCAGGTCGGAAGCGGACTTGACCAGATAGTTGTGCTTGGTGAACGGTGACGTGGCGCCCGTGATGTCGACCTCCTGGAAACTGTCGCTGCCGATCAGCTCGGATGAGACCTGACCGGTGATCGCCACCATCGGGATCGAGTCCATATAGGCCGTCGCGATCCCGGTGATCAGGTTCGTCGAGCCCGGTCCTGACGTTCCCACGCAGACGCCTGTGCGACCGATCGCCCGGGCGTACCCACTGGCCGCATGGGCGGCACCTTGTTCATTCCGGGAAAGGACATGCTTGATCCCGGAGTCCAGCAAAGCATCATAGAAGGGGCAGATGGCAGCGCCGGGATAGCCGAATACAGTCGAAACCTGCTCCAGTTCCAGCGCGTGAATCATCGCTTTGGCACCAGTCATTTTCATATCGTGTCCCTCCTTGGGTTGCCCTTCATGGTAGCGAATCGGCAAACCGCTGTCCAGAAGCCGGGTTGCACTCGTCAACTTTCGTTTAGTATTCTACGCCTGGACTGCTGTGAGGATGATCTGGTTGTACACGTCATCGGCGCTGCAGCCACGCGACAGGTCATTGACCGGCTTGGCCAGACCTTGTGTCACCCCGCCATACACGGTGGCCTTGGCCAGCCGCTCGACCAGTTTGTAACAGATGTTGCCACTATTGAGGTCCGGCAGGATAAGCACGTTGGCTTGCCCGGCCACCGCGCTGTCCGGGGCTTTGGTCCTGGCCACGCGCTCGACGATCGCCGCATCAAGCTGGAGTTCCCCGTCGATCATGAGTTTGGGATTCTTTTCCCTGGCCAGCCGGGTCGCCTCGATCACTTTTTCCGTCAGTTCGCTCTTTGCGCTGCCGTGTGTCGAGTAGGACAGCATGGCCACACGCGGTTCCCGTCCCAGGAACTGCTGGAAGGAATGGGCCGATGAGACCGCGATCTCCGCCAGTTGTGCCGCTGTGGGGTTCTCGTTCAGACTGGCGTCGGCGAAGATGAACGTGCCATGCTCGCCAAGGTCGCAGTCCGGCACGACCATGATGACAAAGGCGGAGACATAGCGGACACCCGGCGCCATCTGGACCACCTGCAGGGCCGGTCGCATGACCCGGCTGGTGGAATTGGCCGCACCGGCCACCATGCCATCGGCCGCATTGTCGCGCAGCATCAGGGCTGCATAGTAAAGCGGATTGGTCACTGTCCTGGCTGCTTCTTCACGTGTCATGCCCTTCTTGTGGCGAATCTCGAACAGCAGGTCGGTGTATCGTGCCAGGTCCGGCAGGCTCGACGTGTCCAGGATACGGCAGTTTTTCAGCGCGCGCCCCTTGGCGTGGGCGTGGACCAGAGCGGGATCACCGAGGATGACCAGGTCGGCCAGGTCTTCCCCACCCGCCCGGATGGCCGCCTCAACGGTCCGAGGATCGTCGCCCTCAGGCAGGACAATCCTGGTCTTTCGCGCTTTCACCTTGATTTTCATCTGTTCCAGAAAAGATGACATGGATCACACCTCATTTCCCTGTCGTTATTATTCACCGTGAAACCGGCCGAGGACATAGGTGCCGGCAAAAATGACCGCGCTGACCAGGACGATGGTCGCACCAGCCGCTGTATCAAAATAATACGACAGAATCAGGCCAGTCAGGCCGCTGAACACGGAAAAAAGCACGGACAGCCCATGGTATTGGCGGACCGACCGCGCGACATTGCGGGACGCGGAGGCCGGCAGGATCAAAAGTGAGTTGATCAGCAGGACACCAATCCACTTGATCGAGACGGTCACGAGGATCGCGATCAGGACCATGAACAGGTTTTCCAGCAGCCGCGCCGGAATGCCCTTGCTGATTGCCAGGGACCGGTTGACACTGACGATCAGCAGGCGGTTGAAGAAAGCGAGGTAGAACAGGATCAGCAGGACGAGCACGGCCGCGATCAGCACGATATCGGAAGACTTGATGGTCAGGATGTCCCCCACCAGATAGCGGTTGTAGCGCGCGAACCCGCCTTTGCGCGACAACAGGGCGACCCCGAGGGCGACCGCCGAGGACGAGAAGACACCGATAATCGTGTCGGTGGAGGACCGGGCGTGGTTTTTCACAGAGGAGATACCCAGACCGAACAGGATCGCGAACACGATCATCGAGTATACCGGGTCCTGAAGGCCGACCAGTGTCCCGAGCGCGATGCCCGCCAGGGCCGAGTGCCCGAGCGCGTCTGAATAGAAAGTCATGCGGTTGTTGATCACGAGTGTCCCGGCCAGACCGAACATGGGTGCGATCAGGAGGATGGCCAGCAGCGCGTTTTTCATGAACGTGTACTGGATGAAAGAAAACGGCAGTTGTTCCAGGAGGGAGTACCAGACGTTCATCTCATCCCTCCCCGGCCAGCGCGTTGAAGTAATCTGCCGTCCCGGGATCGGCCAGCAGTTCTCTGATCGGGCCGCCTGACCGGATGGTCCCGTCGAGATAATAGGCATGCGTCGCGTACTGGTGGATAACCGACAGATCGTGCGTCACAATCAGGGTCAGCAGATCATAGCGGTCGCGCAGGTTCTGCACCAGCCGGTAGAAAAGGGCTCGCCCCGTCCGGTCCAGCGCGGCGACCGGCTCATCGAGCAGCAGGATGTCGGGGATGGGGTCGAGGGCAAATGCCAGGGAAACGCGCTGAAGCTCGCCGCCGGAAAGATCGCCGAGCCGCTGGTCGATCAGGTGGCCCGCCTCCACGAGCGATAGCCGTTCCCGGACCTGTTCGCGCTGGCTCTTGCCCAGCCCCAGGAAGACCGGCCATCTGGCTCCTTTGGCCGCGAGCAGGTCGGCGACCGTCAGTGGTGACTGGCGGTCAAATTGCATGTGCTGTGGCATGTAGCCGATCCGCGGGCGGGTGACACCGTGGCCACAGGCATCGCCGAACCGGACCGCGCCATCGAAGGGGATCTCGCCGATCATCGCCCGAAGCAGGGTGCTTTTGCCCCCGCCGTTCGGTCCGACGAGCGCGACCATGTCCCCACAGTGGACGGTCAGTGAAACATCTTCAATCAGGTTGCGTCCACTTCGGCGCACCGTCAGATGATCGACCGAAACACGATGCAGCGGGTGACGGCCGACACCGGGCGGACAGTTCTGCAGTTCACTCATCCGAGGGCCTCCACCAGCACCTGGCGGTTTTGTTCCATGGCTTCCAGATAGGCATCGAGGTTTTCCAGATCACCGCTGGCCACCGGATCCAGTGTGAAAAGGCGCGCGCCCGACTCATCGGCGATCTGCCGGGCAGCCGAGGCTGGATACTGTGGCTCAGCGAAAACGGCCTTCACCTGTTTCTCTCTGATCAGGTCGATCGTGGTCGCCAGTTCCGCGGCGCTGGGCTCACTGTCCGGCTCCCGCTCGATCACGCCGATGATCTCGAGACCAAATTCATGCGCGAAATAGGGAAACGCCTCATGCACCGTGATGATCTGGCGATTGGCCAGTGATCCGATGCTGTCGTGCATCTTCTGACGCAGTTCGGACAGTCGGGCCACATAGGCGTTCGCGTTGTCCTGGTAAGCGGTCTTGTTCGTCGGATCCAGTCGTCCCATTTCCTCGGCCAGTGTCTCGACCTGGCGGATCATCAGGGAAATCGACACCCACACATGCGGATTGTCATCCAGCAATTCGATGTCCGCCGCCGCTTCCACGATCTCAAGACCCGGGAGATCGCTGGCAATCTGATCAAGATAGCCTTCCAGTCCGGCCCCATTGACAATGAAGACATCCGCCTGTTCAAGCGTCTTCATGTTGCCGGTGGTCAGCTGATAATCGTGCAGGCAGCCGGTGATCTCCTCCGTCAGGTTGGTGACGCGGACATTGGCAATGCCGTTGGCAATCTGGGAGGCCGCCAGGTAAAGCGGATAAACGGAGGTGACATAGGTCCATTCCGCCTTGGCGGATCCGGTCGTATTCGATATCTCGCCACCGGTCGGCGCAGTTGTGCAGGCGGCAAGGGACATGATGGCCATGACGGCCACGAGGGAAAACGCGACAGCCCGGACGGCCAGACCCTTGAAATGGCTGGATGACGCGGTCCGGTCGCTTGTGTTTTGATGATTGTGATATAACATGGGCACTCCTGATCAATGTGAACAGACAACTGTTCGCCGATGTCTATTTGCAAATGATTCTCATTTGCATTATAATCGTCATCAGAACCCTTTGTCAAACCATCCGGCGACATACACGCCCAGCGAAACAAGGAGATCCGATATGCCCTTGACCGGTATGAAAAACACACGGCAGCGCCAGCTGCTGCTGGAATTGTTCCACAACACCGGCCGTTCCCTGACAGCAGAGGAGATATTCGCTAGTCCCTCCATCCGGAGCGCCCGCATGGCCTTGTCGACGATCTACCGCAATCTGGACCAGCTTTCGGGCCGGGGTGTCCTGGTCAAGACGCTGTTTCCCGATGGGCTGTCCCGGTACGAACTGGCGGGCGAACACGCCCATCATCATTACCTGGTCTGCACACATTGCCAGAAACGCCAGACCTTTGACGAATGTCCGTTGAAGCGGATGCAGTCAGACCTTGAAAAGCAGACCGGCTTTCAGATCACCGGGCACAACCTGATGCTGTATGGACTCTGCCGCGAATGCCAGCAAGAAATGGCCGCGAACGCCTGAACGCGTCGTGGCAAGATCGCTGTCGGCGATGCGCCGGCATGGACAAAATGACGGGCTCCCATGATGGGAGCCCGTTTCAGTTCGTTTGACATCGAAAAATCAATCAGTCCATGCCGGGCATGATCATTTCATGCGGTAGTTTTCCGGCCGGAATCATCGGGTAGACGTTTTCTCCGACATCGAGGACGCAGTGGACCACATATGGTCCGTCCGCCTCCATGGCCATGCCGATCTCCTTTTTCAGCGAATCCGGATCGAAGGCCAGGCCGGTCTGGATGCCGTAGGCCTCGGCAATCATGCAGAAGTCCGGGTTGTTGTCCAGGATCGTGCATCCGTAACGACGCTCGAAGAAGAGCTCCTGCCACTGCCGGACCATGCCCAGGCAGCTATTGTTCAGGATGAACACCTTGACCGGCAGGCCCAGTTTGGCCAGAAGGCCCAGTTCCTGGATGGTCATCTGGAAGCCACCGTCGCCACAGAACAGGACCGTGGTGCGCTCCGGCTGAGCGCTGGAAGCGCCGATCGCCGCCGGCAGACCAAAGCCCATCGTGCCCAGGCCGCCTGAGGTGATGAACGAACGCGAGCTCTCGATCGCGTAATGCTGGGCGGCAAACATCTGGTGCTGGCCGACATCCGTCACAACGATCGGGTTCTGTCCCTTGAGCGATTCGTGGACCTCATGGATGACATATTGTGGTGTCAGCGGTGTGGATGGCTGGTACATGGCCTGCTTGCGCGCTTCATACTTGGCTTTCTTCTCGTTCAGCTGGTCGACCCAGGCCTGCCAGCGGTCCGCGGTCAGATGCCCATCGTGGGATTCCATCATTTTCTGGAAGAAGTCGGCCGCGTCCTCCTCGATCTCAATGTCCGGGCGGACATTCTTGCCAATTTCAGCCGGATCGATGTCGACATGGATGATGGTGCGTCCAGTGATCAGGTTGTACTTTTCCGGATCGCCGATAACCCGGTCGCTGAATCGGGTGCCGACGGCCAGCATCAGGTCGCACCGACCGATGGCCATGTTGCCCTGAAGGGATCCATGCATGCCGACCATGCCCATGTACAGGGGGTGGTCTTCGCGGATGGCACCCTTCCCCATCAACGTACTGGCGACCGGGATGCCGGTGCGGTTGACAAAGGCTTCGAGGCTGTCGACAGCGCCCGGGGATATGACACATCCCCCGCCGACCAGCAGCAGCGGCCGCTGGCTTTTCTTCAGGGCGTCATAGACCTTGTCGGACATGGACTCGGTGCGGATCTTGGGGGGACGATGTCGGATGTAGGTCCGGAGGGACCCCTCGGCCAACGATTCGTACGTGCCGATCTCCATCGCAAGGATGTCCTTGGGGATGTTGATCAGGACCGGTCCGGGACGGCCCTCCGTCGTCATGTTCCAGGCTTCTTCCAGGATCGGCAGCAGTTCCAGCGGTTCCATGACCAGATAGTTGTATTTGGTGATCGGCATGGTGATGCCGGTGATGTCCGCTTCCTGGAACGCGTCTTTGCCGGTCGCGTTGCGCGCGACCGCGCCGGTGATGGCCAGAAGCGGCACAGAGTCGAGGAACGCGTCGGTCAGACCAGTCACCAGATTGGTGGCGCCCGGCCCGGAAGTCGCGATCATGACGCCCGGCTTGCCGCTGACGCGGGCGTAGCCTTCGGCGGCATGCGCCGCCCCCTGCTCATGACGGGTCAGGATATGCGGGAAATTCATCCGGTTGATGGCGTCGAACAGGACGATGATCGGACCGCCTGGATAGCCGAACGTGTGGGTCACGTTCTTGCGGGTCAGAAAATCGATCACAAGCTCTGCTCCGTTCATGTCACTTGTCCTCCTTTTTTCGGTATCAGAACGGGTTCATGCGGGCTCCGGCCGCGCAGGAGGCGACCTGCGGCTCGTACCGGGCCAGGACGCCCTTGAGCTGGCGATCCGGCTTGGGCGCAGGCTGACGGGATGCCAGTTCAGCCGCGTCAACCAGAAGCGTGATGGTGCGGGCCGGGATGTCGATCCTGATGCGATCCCCTTCATGGACATAGGCAAGAGGACCGCCTACTGCCGCCTCCGGCGCGACATGGCCGACGGACGAGCCGCGGGACGCACCTGAGAAACGGCCATCGGTGATCAAAGCGACGGTCTTGTCCAGACCCATGCCGGCCAGCGCGCTGGTCGGGGTCAGCATTTCCCGCATGCCGGGGCCGCCGCGCGGGCCTTCGAACCGGACGACCACAACGTCGCCCGGCTTGATCTGGCCACCGAAGATGGCATCCGAGACTTCTTCCTCACTGTCAAAGACACGGGCCGGGCCTTCATGTACCATCATCTCGGGCAGCACGGCGCCTTTCTTGACGACGCTGCCGTCCGGCGCGAGATTGCCCTTGAGGATGGCCAGTCCACCATCGGGGGCATGCGGGTCGGACGCCGTGCGGATGATCACGCCATCGGCCTTTGGCGCCCTGGAGAAACGTTCAGAGAGACGTCCTTCGACGGTTTCGGTCTCGCGGCTGAGCAGGCCGGCGCGGTCGAGCTCGGCCATGACGCCGGAAATGCCGCCGACTTCGTTCAGATCGGAAATGTAGATCGAGCTGGCGGGATTGAGCTTGCACAGCTGCGGTGTCGAGTCGCTGATCTCACTGATCTCGTCCAGGCACAGTTCGTAACCGGCTTCACGGGCGATCGCCAGGAGATGCAGGATGGTGTTGGTCGATCCGCCGAGCGCCATGTCTGTTTTCAAGGCGTTGCGGATGCTGTCCGGGGTCATGATCGAAAGGGCGGTCTTCCCTTCCCGATAAAGCCGCATCACCTGTTCGCCAGCCTGCTTGGCCAGGCGCACCCGATCCGCATGCACGGCCGGAATCGTGCCGGAGCCGGGCAGGGACATGCCCATCGCCTCGGTCAGGCAGTTCATTGTGTTGGCTGTGTACATGCCGGCGCAGCTGCCACAGGTCGGACAACAGGACAATTCCATGAGTGTGAGGTCCTCATCGCTCATGTTGCCTGCTGAATGGGCTCCGACCGCTTCAAAGATGTTGGACAGGCCGATGCGTTCACCATGGAGGCGGCCAGGCAGCATGGGCCCGCCGTTGATGAAGATGGACGGCAGGTTCATGCGGGCGGCTGCCATCAGCATGCCGGGCACGACCTTGTCGCAGCTGGTCACGAAAACGACCGCGTCGAACGCGTGGGCCATCAGCATGAGTTCACAGCTGTCGGCGATGTAATCGCGGCTGACCAGCGAGTATTTCATGCCCGCATGGTTCATGGCCAGGCCGTCACAGATGGCGATCGCCGGAAATTCGAATGGTACGCCGCCCTCGTTGCGGATGCCGGCCTTGACCGCGTCCGTCAGCGTGCGCAAATGGATGTGGCCGGGCACGACCTCATTGAACGAATTGATCACGGCGACAAACGGCCGGTCCATCTCCTCAGTGGTCAGTCCAAGTGCGTAAAGCAGCGAGCGGTGGGCCGCACGGCCGGATCCCTTTTTGATCGCGTCACTTCTCATGATAGTCCTCCTTATTCGATCGCTTCAGCCACCAGCGCCGTGATGGCACGCGTGCCGAGCACTTTGTCACGGTCATCTTCCGGTCTGGCGATGTCCGCTGTCCGGTAACCGTCATTCAGAAGCCGGGATACGGCGTTTTCAATCGACGCAGCCTCCCGTTCGAGCCCGAAAGAAAGCCGCAGCATCATCGCGCTCGACAGGATCGCGGCCAGTGGGTTGGCGATGTCACGTCCGGCGATGTCAGGCGCCGAGCCGTGGATCGGTTCGTACATGCCAGGCGTCCCGGGCTTCCCGAGCGACGCGGACGGCAGCATGCCGATCGAGCCGGTGATCTGGGCCGCCTCGTCGGACAGGATGTCACCGAACATGTTGGTGGTCACGACCACATCGAAGTCCCCCGGGCGCCGGATCAGCTGCATCGAGGCGTTGTCGACATACATGTGTTCCAGCGCGACGTCCGGGTACTCCTTCGCGACCTCCAGCACCGTCGAGCGCCACAGGCGGGAGCTTTCCAGCACATTGGCCTTGTCGACGTTCAACAAGCGCTTGCGACGCCCACGCGCCAGTTCGAAGGCTGTGCGGGCGATCCGGTCGACCTCAAAAGCACTATAACACTCCGTGTCGTAGGCTTCCAGCCCCCGGTCCCCTTCCCGGCGGCCACTGTCACCGAAATAGATGCCACCAGTCAATTCGCGGACAATCATCATGTCGATGCCACGGGCGGCTGTTTCCGGGTGCAGCGGACAAGCGCCGGCCAGTGATGGATAGAGCACCGCCGGTCGCAGGTTGGCAAACAGGCCAAGCGCGGAGCGCAGGCCAAGCAGGGCCTTTTCCGGACGCTTGTCGCCCGGCAGGCTGTCCCAGCGGGGGCCGCCGACCGCACCGAGCAGGACGGCATCGCTCTTGAGGCAGGCCATCACGGTTGCTGGAGGGAGCGGTTCGCCGGTCGCGTCGATGGCAATGCCACCGGCCAGCAGTTCCTCGAACTGAAATTCATGCCCGTATCGGGCGGCCACGGTCTCCAGGATGGTTCGCGTGCTATTGGTGACTTCAGGACCGATGCCATCGCCGGGGATGACAGCCAGGTGAAAACGCGTCATGTCCGTTCTCCTTATTGATTGCGTGTCGCGATGTACCCGACCAGTCCGTCGGCCGCGATGATTTTCTTGATGAACTCAGGAAAGGGCTCGGCCTGAAAAGACTGGCCGGTTGTCAAATCGCGGATCAGGCCGGAGTCGAAGTCGACCTCGACCTCGTCGCCATCCTGGATCGCCTCGCTGGCTGCCGGGCATTCGAGGATCGCCAGGCCCATGTCGATCGCGTTGCGATAGAAGATCCGGGCGAAGCTGGCCGCGATGACACAGCTGATGCCGGATGCCTTGATGGCGATCGGCGCGTGCTCGCGGGAGGATCCGCAGCCGAAATTGGTGCCGGCGACCATGATGTCGCCCTTTTTGACCCGATTGACGAAGGTCTTGTCGATGTCCTCCATGCAGTGGCAGGCCAGTTCATCCGGGTTGGAAGTCACGAGATACCGGGCAGGGATGATGACATCGGTGTCGACATTCGCGCCGAACTTGAAAACTTTTCCTCTGGCATTCATGATCGATACTCCTCCTCTTAGGCCAGCTCGGCCGGGGATGCAATGCGGCCGAGAACAGCGGTGGCACAGGCGACCGGCACGCCGGACAGGTAGAGTTCCGACTTCGGATGACCCATGCGGCCGACAAAATTGCGATTGGTGGTCGAGACACAGCGTTCACCGCTGGCCAGGATGCCCATGTGTCCGCCGAGGCAGGGACCGCAGGTCGGCGCGCTGACAACCGCGCCGGCGTCCACGAGGATCTCCGCGAGGCCTTCCCGGAGCATCTCGCGATAGACGCGCTGCGAGCCGGGGATGACGATCAGTCTCAAACCCTTTGCGACCTTTCTCCCCTTCATGTACCGGGCGGCGACGCGCATGTCCTCCAGGCGACCGTTGGTGCAGGAGCCGATGACGACCTGGTCGATCGCGATCGGCTCGAACGTGCCGACGACACGCGTGTTTTCCGGGAGGTGCGGGAACGCGACGGTCAAGGGCACCTCGGACAGGTCGATGTCATAGGTCTTGACATACTCCGCGTCCGCGTCAGCCTGTTCGGCCACCCATTCACCACGGGTGTAGCGGTCAGGGGCAAAGGTCTTCAGGTAAGCTTCGGTCTGTTCGTCGACCGGGAAAATGCCGTTCTTGCCACCGGCTTCGATCGCCATGTTGGCGATCGTCAGGCGGTCGGCCATGGTCAGGCTGGCCACACCCGGGCCGGTGAACTCCATCGACTGGTACAGCGCGCCATCCACCCCGATCATGCCGATGATGTGCAGGATCAGGTCCTTGCCGCTCACCGGCCGCTTCATCTCGCCCGTCAGGTTGAACCGCAGGGCAGCGGGCACCTTGAACCATGTTTCACCGGTCGCCATCGTGCAGGCCAGGTCCGTGCTGCCGACGCCGGTCGCGAACGCGCCCAGCGCACCGTACGTGCAGGTGTGCGAATCCGCGCCGATGACGACATCGCCCGGCATGACCAGTCCGTTTTCAGGCAGGATGACATGCTCGATGCCCATCCCGGCCTCGCCTTGCTCATAGATGTGGCTGACGCCGAACCGGCGGGCGAACTCCCGCATCATCCGGCAGTTCTCAGCCGACTTGATGTCCTTGTTCGGGGTGAAGTGGTCCGGCACCAGCACGACCTTGTCCTGGTCAAACACTTTGTCCGAACCGGTCTTCTTGAAAACATCGATCGCCGGTGGTGTCGTGACATCATTGCCGAGGGCCAGGTCTACCTTGGCCTCGATCAGCTGGCCGGCTGTGACCTGTTCGAGTCCGGCGTGACGGGCCAGGATTTTTTGTGTCAGGGTCATTCCCATATTGGATCCTCCTTGGTTGATGGACGCCGGACGGTTCGCCCGACAGTCTGGTTATCTATTTTGATGACGGTGTTCACCTGTGCCGGCAGCGTTCAGGATTCACGGCCGAGCTGGTGCAGCATGAGCTTGTACTCCAGCGAATCGACCAAGGCATGCCAGGATGCCTGCAGGACGTCGGTCGAAACACCGACCGTGCGCCAGAGCATGCGTCCGTCTGTCGACTCGATCAACGTCCGCACACGCGAGGCTGTCGCCTCGGCATTCAGGACACGGACCTTGAAGTCGGTCAGCCGGACATGCGTCAGTTCCGGGTAGAAAACCTCCATGGCCTTCTTGAGGGCACGGTCCATCGCGTTGACCGGACCTTCGCCCTCAGCGGCCGTCACTTCCTCGACCCCGTCGACCAGGATCTTGATGAAGGTGTAGGCACTGTTCGCGCCGGTCTGTGGCTGTTCGCTCGTGATGCGGATTTTTTCCAGTTCGAAGAACGGCTTGTAGAGGCCCAGTTCCTTGCAGATCAGCAGCTCCTGGGAGGCTTCGGCACCTTCGAAATGATACCCTTGATGTTCCATGGCCTTCAGTTTGTGCAGCACCCGGTTCACTTCGGGCGCGTCCCGCTCGATATCCGGGCGGATCCGGCGGATGATGTCGATGATGGCGGAACGACCGGAGACCTCGGACAGCAGGAAGCGACGGCTGTTGCCGACCTGTCCGGGATCGACATGTTCGAATGTGACCGGGTTTTTCTTGACTCCGTCGACATGCATGCCGCCCTTGTGTGAAAAGGCTGCCGTTCCGACATATGGCTCACCCCCGGGCAAGGTCATGTTGGCGATCTCCGCCATGCGCCGGGCAGACGGGGTCAGTTCGGCGAGCGCTTCTTCAGACACGCACTGGACCCCGTATTTCAGCTGCAGGTTGGCGATGATGGTGGACAGGTTCGCGTTGCCGCAGCGCTCCCCGATCCCGATGAACGTGCCTTGGACATGTGACGCGCCTTCGCGGACAGCCGCCAGGCTGTTGGCGACAGCCAGTCCACTGTCATTGTGGCAGTGGATGCCGATCCGGATATCCGGGTACTGCTCCACCGCCAGCCTCACCTCTTCGGCGATCGACTCGGGCATCGTCCCGCCATTGGTGTCACACAGGCAGAGCACCGACGCGCCCGCCTCCGCAGCCACCGCCAGCGTGCGATGGGCATAGTCCTGATTGGCCTTCGCGCCATCAAAATAATGCTCGGCATCGAAAATGACTTCCTTGCCCTGCGCGACCAGATACCGCACGGTGTCACCGATCATCGCCAGATTCTCCTCGAGCGAGCAGCGCAGGATCTCATGCACATGCAGGTCCCAGGACTTGCCGAACACAACGATCACCGGCGTTCCAGCCGACAGGAGGTCTTTGATGTTCTGGTCCTCTTCAGGACGGGTTCCTTTGCGCTTTGTGCTGCCGAACGCGGCGAGCAGGCTGGTGCCCATGTCGAAGCCCGTTTCATGAAAACGGGCGAAAAATTCGCGGTCCTTGGGATTGGATCCCGGGTTGCCGGCCTCGATATATCGGACGCCCAGTGCAATCAGTGTCTCAAGGATCTGGAACTTGTCATTGACCGAAAACGAAATGCCTTCAGCCTGGGCTCCATCCCGCAACGTGGTGTCGAATATCTCGACCTGACGGTATGTTTCGTTCATCACCAGAGCTTCCTCCCCATTCATCCTATCGGTTCAGTATCAGTCCATGCCTTAGCATACGGCCGAGCCTGCCGCAGTACAAGGACAATCCGGCGCTATTTTCTTCACACTTTCTGCCGGTTGCCTGGAATCATATGCTATACTGTTTGTTGTTTTCGATCATCAATCCGAAATTTCGCCCGGTTGGGCCTTCACCCAGCAAAGGAGCCGCAGCGCTTGAGTCTTCTTCTGATCGACCAGGTTGAAAAATCCTATTTTGGCCGCAAAGTCCTCGACAAAGTCTCGCTACGGCTCGACCGGGGCGAGCGTCTGGCGCTCATCGGCGGAAACGGCGCGGGAAAAACCACGCTCATGCGGCTGGTCACAGGGGAAGAAAAGCCGGACGCCGGTCGGATCACCATGGCCGGACAGGTCATCCCGGCCTATCTTGCCCAGATGCAGGAAAACGGTCTGACCGATGATTCCAGCCCCCTGATGAGCCCGGAGCTGGCTGCGCTCGAAGGGGAACTGCGTCTGCTCGAGCGTGAGATGGCCGGCACCATCGGTGATGAAGCGGCCCACAACCGTGTCATGGCCCGTTATGGCGAAATGACGGCACGGTTTGAAGCGCTCGGCGGTTATGATTTCACCCGGCGGATCGAGGAAGCGCTTCGCGGACTGGGCCTGGAAGACGATGTGATCCGTCGTCCGATGGGTTCCCTGTCCGGCGGGGAACGCATGCGCGTCGCGTTGGCCAGGATTCTGCTGCGCGACCCTGACATCCTGCTGTTGGACGAACCGACCAATCACCTGGACCTGGACGCCATGGAATGGCTTGAGTCCTATCTGCAGCGTTTCAAGGGCGCCGTGATCGTAATCTCTCATGACCGGATGTTCATCGACCGGACCGCCACATCCGTCGCGGAGCTCGAAAGTGGCAGCATCACCATCCGTCCCGGCAATTACACCCGGTTCCGCGAGATCGAGGCAGCCGAGCAGCAAGCGCTCGAGCGCGAGGTCAAAAAGGTGGAGCGCGAATTGTCGCATCAGCGGGAAGTCACCCAGACCATGCTGTCACACCGCAAGATGTCCTCCTATCACGCGCGCGAAAAGGTGGTTGCCAAGGTGACCGAAGAACTCGGTCGGATCCGTGACCGCGGCAAGCGGTCAGATACGAAGCTGGCTTTCTCCTTTCTGCCGACCGCCAGCGAAGGCGACCCGAAAAGGATCCTGCTGGCGACAGAAGGGCTCACCCTTTCCTATGGGGACCGCGTCCTGTTCCGCGATGCCGATTTTCACCTCCGATGCGGCGAGAAGCTATTCCTGCTGGGGCCGAACGGTTGTGGCAAATCAACCTTGCTGTCCGTGCTTCTGGGGCAGATCCCGGCAGACCGTGGCACCGTCCGCCTGTCGTCCCGGTCGGTGTTCGGGCACATGAGCCAGTCGCTTTCATTTCCCGATGAACAGGCGACCCTGCTCCAGACCCTGCTGTCAGCCTACGACCTGGATGAAGGGCAGGCCCGTAGCCTGCTGGCCCGCTATGGATTCCGCGATGTCGATGTCTTCAAGCAGGTTCGCGTATTGAGCGGAGGAGAGCGAGCCAGGCTGTTCCTTTGTCAGCTCCTGCTCGACCAGCCGGATCTGCTTTTCCTGGATGAACCGACCAACCATCTCGATATCCGTTCCCGGGAAATCCTCGAGGCCGCGCTCATGGACTACAAGGGCGCGCTTCTGGTTGTCAGTCACGACCGATACCTGATCGAACGCCTGTCCAGCCGGATCCTCGGCTTCATCGGCACCGAAATCCGCTCGTTCGACCACTATCCGGCATACCAGAAGGCGCGTGACACCTTTACGCTGACCCGATCAGACATGAAGGCCGGGCCGGAGTCTGCCCCGGTTTCGAAATCGAGCCAGGCAGTGGCTGAGCCGGTGCGTGATGATTCAGATCACGATGGCAAAGCCGGGGACCGATCGGAAAACACCGCCATCCAGCCGCGGATCAATCGGGCCAAAGAGCGGCGCGAGATCGCGCTGCGCAAAGAGCGTATCCGCCAGGTGGAACGCGAGATCGAAAGCATGGAACAGCAGCGCCACGAGATGGAGCAGTCATTTGCCGCCAACGCCGGATCCGGCAACTACGACGTTTACGCCGATCTACTGGAGCGGCTTGATGAAGCGTACACCGAGTTTCTGACGCTGTCTGAAGAATCGTCCTGAAATCGGGCCGAATTGATCACGGAACAATGATGTTGATCGCTTCAGGAACCGCAGTCACCGTCACGGGCAGCTGACCGTACTGTTCACCGTCCAGGTCGAGCGGCACCGGACTCGTCCGGTCGCGGCTTGAGATGCGGACTGTGCGAGCCTGGAAATAACTGATCTTGCTGTTCGTCACATGATACCCGTTCATCAGCTGGACCAGAAGCGGCAACAACTCCAGGATCCCCTGGCGATGAACGACCAGAACATCCAGCAGGCCGTCTTCGAAACTCGCGTCGGGCGCCAGGCAGCGAAAACCACCGACACTGGTCGTGTTGGAGACCAGGAACAGCAGGACATCCTCCTCGATCCGGACCCCGTCCGCCTCGATCGTGATGGGAATGACATTGAACAGTTGGCTCGGCAGATCCAGCGCCCCGTTGATGATGTAGGCCAGCTGGCCGAGCAGGGTCTTCGACTCGGACGGCGTCTTGTAGGCGACATCGGTCAGAATGCCGCCGGCCAGGACATTGAAGAAATAACGGTCCCCGACCTTGCCGACATCCACCTTCCGGACCTTGAAACGCCGGATCATCTCAACGTATGCTTCCGGGTCCTTCGGGATCTGCATGGCTGTCGCGAAGTCATTGACAGTGCCGGCCGGGAAAATCGCCAGGGGTGTCTGATGTCCGCCATTGATCAGTCCGTTCACCACCTCATGCACCGTTCCGTCTCCGCCGACAGCCATGATCAGGTCGACCGAGTACGTGTTGATGTCAAAGGCCGCCTTGTAAGCGTCACCCGCACCGTTCGTCTCGATGATTTCAGCCTGTCGGACAATGCCGCTGCTGATGAGGCTCCTGACGACCTTGTGGGCGTTTTTCTGAACCATCTGCCGTCCGGCCGTGGGATTGATGATGACCCTTAAGCGCATGGGACGCTCCTCTTTTTCGTAATTGATCCGATCAACGATCCGGCCTGGTCAGCCGGGCGGCAGGAATTCCAGAATGACGATCGATTTGTCCACCCGTCGCGTGTACAGGATCTGCCCGGTTCGTCCTGCCTGTTGCAGGGCATCCGCCAGCATGTCCTCAAGGTTGGCGATCGTCGGCATGTCCTTGCCGGTGTAAAGCACTTCCATCTGCTGGGGTTTGTCGATTGTCCTGGGCAACGACGCGACAAATGTGTTGATCCGATTCTGCAATTCCTTCCGGGTCGATGAAACCAGATCCCCTTCCCGATAATAGAAGGCACCGTCTTCGGGAGCAGCCGGGAAATCGGTCTGTTTCCAGGCGTGGGTGCTTTGCATCTGTCTGTCCGATCGCAGGAAGTGAACATGATCGACCGGCGCGTCCGGACCGCCATCCGGGGTCGGATCGTCATAGGTCAGGTCTATATGATAGTATGAATCGTCCAGTTTGACCAGATTCCAGGCATGATTGACTTCCTCGGCCATGCCGGTCACCAGCAATGTCTCCGTGCCTAACTGCTGTGCGACCAGTTGGAACGCGGCCGCGTAGCCCTGGCAAAGTGCCAGGCGGTCCAGAACCGCGCTGGCCGCATTGCTTCTTTCCCGGTTCATTGTGGACACCTCGGCCGCTTCCAGATCATAGCTGATCATCCGGATCAGCGTGTCGTGGACATGCTGCAATTGCGAAAGCGTGCTGTCACCGGCTTCGCGCGCCCGGTCAGCCAGTTCGCCGGCAGCCTTCTCCAGCTTCGCTTTCCGGTCCAGGATCAGGCCGGCATCCAGGTTCTGCACCGAATCGATGAATCCCGGCTTCAACGTGACGGACTGCAGGGTCGTCGTCGTGCCGCGCAAGAGGACATAGCCGGCATTGGCCTGACCGCTCAGGAAATAATACTCCGGGCGGTTGTAGTAGATTTCCTGGAACAGGTCAAACACCTGTTCGATCGTTTCATCCACATCCTCCTCTTCGATCCGGAGGCCGGCCAGGGCTTCGTCGAGCACGATCTCACGGCTGGCCGCATCGAGCCCTTTGACGATCAGGTATGTGACACGTGAGGCGAAGTCGTCGCCGGGCAGCGTCGCGGTGGTCGTCATGGCCGGAGAAGTCGCTGATGATGCCGGGGAAGACGTGGCCGCGCTTGTCAAGGATGTCCGGGTGGTTGTGGCAGACGGCGGCGCGGTCGTCGTCGTCAGGGTCTCGATCGAGGGCAACGTGGGCGGCGGCGGCAGCGGTTCCAGAAGAAACCGGACCATGTCGCAACCGCTGGTCGCCAGCATGATCAGCGCGGCCACCAGCAATACCGCCATCCGGCGGACAGCAGCCGCGCCTTTTCGCCTCTCTGGTCCTGCCCTCTTCCTCATGCCATCAGATACCGTTCACTGGTCATTTCCAGCAAGTGCCTGACCTCATCGCGTGTCGGCATCGCCGGAATGCCACCGCGACGACCGACACAGCAGGTCGCAACCGCGTTGCCAATCCGCGCGAGATCATAGGACACGGACGCGTCGACGGTTTCCAGCGTCAGGCCGCGCTCCAGAAATGCGGACAGGAAGCCGCCCCAGAAGGAATCGCCGGCTCCAGTCGTGTCCACCACGTCGCCGGGGAACACAGGGACAGTGACCATATCCTTTTGCGTGGCCACCATGGCACCATGCCGGCCCATGGTGACGGCCACGACCTTGGGACCCATGGCAAGCAGGCGGGCTGCCGCCTCTTTCTGATCAGCCAGACCGGTCAGCAATTGCGTCTCCTCATCGGACACCTTGACCATGTCCGCCAGTCGGATGCCCGCCAGCATCTGTTCGACAGCCTTTTCCGGCGATGGCCAGAGGAGCGGCCGGTAATTCGGGTCAAAGGAAATGATCCTGCCTTTTTCACGAGCCGCGCGGACCGCGACCAGCGTCGTCGACCGCATCGGCTCATCCGTCAGGGACAGCGAACCGAAATGCAGGATGTGGCCGGCGGTCGCGATGTCGAGCCTCAGCTCCTGCTGCGTGAGCAGGGTGTCTGCTCCCGGCTTGCGCGCGAACGAAAACTGGCGCTCACCGTCCGGACCAAGTTCGACAAATGCCAAAGTCGTAAAAGCGTCCGGATCATCGACCAGGCCTTCCGCGTCAATGTCATGGTTGACCAGCACTTCACGGAGAAAGTCACCCGGTCCGTCCTGTCCGACCTTGCCGATGAACGCTGTGCGATGGCCAAGCCGGGCCAGTGACGCCAGGACATTGGCCGGCGCGCCGCCGGCATTGCGCTCAAAAAGCCGCATCCCGTTTTCGGACTGGCCATGTTCCGTGAAATCAATCAGCAATTCACCGATCGCGACGACATCGAATCGTACCGATGGATCCGTCACATGAACATCATTGGTCATGCCTTTTCACCTCGTATCCTTTGCCTGTGGGATGCCCACGCGCCGGTTCTCCCCATCTGACGAAAGCACTTCTTCACCTTCTTGCTCACCTTGATTTTATCATACCGGCAATCCGACTAGAACAGGCGGCTCTCCGGGGAACTCCCCGAAGAGCCGTCTTTCCTTGCTTTTGCCTCATACCAGGTGTCTGGCCGCACCGGCCTGCTCAGTCTTCGTTGAAGAAGCGTTCCGTGATGACCTTGTCCTCCGTGTAGAAGTTGATCACCGCTTTCCCCTGGGCCTTGATGTCCGCGTACTGCGATTCCTTCATGCCACCGAAGGGCAGATATGCCACCGGTGCCGGGATGCCAATGTTGACACCCACCATGCCGGCCTGGACTTCCAATTTGAATTTTCTTGCGTAATAGCCATTCTGGGTGTAGATGGAAGCGCCATTTCCATACTGGTGGTCGTTGATGATCTGGATCGCTTCATCGAGCGTATCGGCCTTCAGGATCACCACTACCGGACCGAAAATTTCCGTTTCATGGATCTTCATGCCGGGCTTGACATCCGTGAATACGGTCGGCCCGATGTAGAAGCCGTTCTCGCCGCCAGGCACCGTGATGTCACGGCCGTCAAGCGCCAGTGTCGCGCCTTCCTTGATGCCCTGGTCGATCATGGACAGGATGAAGTCCTTTGCCTTCTGCGAGATGACCGGCCCCATGACCAGAGACTCGTCCGCAAACCGCGGATCAAGCGGATTGCCGACAATGATGTTCTTCGAGTCCTCGACAAACTTCTTGCAGATCACATCATACATCTCACCGACACCGATGATTGCCGAAGAAGCCATGCAGCGCTGACCGGCGCAGCCATAGCAGGAGGTGGTCATGTTGCGGATGACCTGATCGAGCTTCGCGTCCGGCATGACCACCAGGTGGTTCTTGGCGCCGCCCATGGCCTGGAAGCGCTTGTTGTTTTTGGCGCATTTTTCCGCCACCACTTTACAGGTCCTGGTTGAGCCGACCAGGGAAACACCCTTGATCTTCGGGTTTTCCATGAACGCGTCCGCCACTTCCTTGTCACCATTGAGCAGGTTGAAAACGCCCGCCGGGAATCCGGCCTCGTGAATGTATTTCGTGATCAGCTGCATGGTCATCGGCACTTGCTTCGACGCCTTGATCAGGAAGGTGTTGCCGGTCGCCAGCGCGTACGGCAGGAACCAGAACGGAACCATCGCCGGGAAATTGAACGGTGCGATCATCGCGAACGGTCCGAGCGGAAGCCTTAAGACCTCGCCGTCAATGCCGAAGGAAGATCCGATGATCTTGTCGCCCTGCTGCAGGACCGGCATACCGCAAGCCACCTCGATGTTCTCGTAGATCCGCTTCATTTCGGCAGCCGCGTCCGGAATGGATTTGCCCATCTCCGCCACGAGGGTGCGAACGATCTCATCTTCATGCGCGCGAAGCAGTTCGTTCAAGACAAACAAATACCTCACTCTGCGGGCTACGGGGGTCGCGCCCCATGTCTTGAACGCCTCGGACGCGATGTCGATTGCCTTGTCGACATCCGCGCGGGTTGTCAGGGGAACCTGTGCCAGCGCTTCACCGGTCGCGGGATTGATGACATCGATGTAGCCTGAATTCTCAGGATCGACCCATTGTCCGCCAACATAATTCTTGAGTTTTTCCATGGTTCATACCTCTTTCTTCTTGCCTCTTTGGCATGGTTGCCTTGCTTCCTGGTCTTTGGTCCCCACTTTTATCAGTGTGCCCGGAATCAGGCTTCAACTGATCCGCCTGACGCTGCCGCGAACGGCCAAGGATGGCGGGAACACGATCTTTCTTGGTTTTTGTCCATCAGTCGTAATCAGGTCAATCATCATCTCGGCGGCCGAAACCCCCATGGGATAAGGGTCATGACTGATTGTCGTCAGTTTGACCGGTCCACTGATGGCCGCCGGTGAATCATCAAAGCAAATGACACTGACATCTCCCGGAATGGAAAGGCCCTGCGCAAGGATCCGCTCACAGAATCCGGTCGCCATCAGGTCATTGGCGCAGAAGACAGCTGAACAATCACCAAGTTTTCCGAGAAAATACTCGCCAAAACGAATTCCGGAATCCTTTTTCAAATCGCCGTGGCGGACCGCGTCTTCCGAAAGGGAGATCTGGCAATCCCGAAGCGCGTCCCGAAAGCCACGTTCCCGGTCCTGGCTCGCTGTCGAATTTTCCGGTCCGGCCAAGTGGGCGATCCTGCGATGGCCTTCATCAGCCAGATGGATCGCCGCCATGTATCCGCCACGATAATTGTCGATGCAGACGGTGTTCAGATCCATCGACCGGATCGTCCGATTGGCCAGGACGACCGGAAATCGCACCTGTTTCAGGGCGGTCAGCAGGCCGGCTGTCTCGATGGCCGTCAGCATGATCAGACCGTCATATCTGTTATCCCCAGCATAACGAACCAGTTCCTCCTCAGACGCAGGATCATAGTCACTGCTGAAAATCGCGAGCTTGAGACCCTGTTCCTTGAGTGTTTCCTGTATCCCTCTGATCATGCCTAGATAAAATGGATTCATCAGGTCACCGACAATGAGCATGACGGTACCGATCCTTGCAGCCTCCCTCCTGACGTGTGGCTGATGCCTGTACCCCAGTTCCTGCGCAAGTTCACGAATTTTCAGCCGGGTCTCCGGCTTGACTGATGTTGTTTCAGAGAACGCTCTGGAAATGGTGGCAATGGAATAGCCACTTTTTCGCGCGATGTCTCTGATTGTCACCGACATGCCGATACCTCTTCACATTTTCCATCAAGGATGGGGCGGATATGTAACGAATAAATTGTTACATTCATTCTTGCTCATTTCCATAATACCTATCGTAACAAATGATCATGATCATATTTGTTACATCATCATTGTACGTCATTGACGCGAATATTCAAGCCACTTTATATGTTTTTGACATATCATCAAAAATCATATCATTGTTTTGCTTAACATGCATATGTAACATATTCATTTGTTACATTATTTTCTGAATGCAACAGAAAAGCCGGCCCGATGCTGGTTTTTGCATGCGCGGCCGGCTTTGACTAACGTTTTTCAATGGGCTTGGCGTTGTCTCTATCGTCGGTGATCAGCCATGTGGTTCATTTTTTGGCTACGATCAGTCGAACGAGGGTCCGGACCATCGCGATGAGGTCGATCTTGGCGTTCTGGAGTGTCTCCTCTAACGGAGCCAGGTCACGGATGGTGCTCACGACCGTCGTAAAACCAACGCCGTAAAGGGGATCCACATCCTTGCCCAGCGAGCCGACGACGCCGATTACCGGTACATTGAACTTCCTGGCCCGCATCGCGACGCCCACCGGGGTCTTGCCTGATAGGCTCTGGCCGTCCATTCGGCCTTCGCCGGTAAAGACATAATCCGCCTGGCTCACCAATTCGTCGAAATGAGCCGCGTCGAGAAGCAGTTCGATGCCGGGACGCAACGTTCCTCCCAGGAATGCCACCACAGCAGCACCCAGACCGCCGGCCGCGCCGGCGCCGGGGATAGTGCGGACATCGAGGCCCAGATCGGCTTCAATGCGTTCGGCCATGTTGCGCAGGCCCTTGTCGAGCGCTTCTACCATGGCCGGGTCTGCGCCTTTTTGCGGACCGTAGATGTAGGCGGCACCATTCGTCCCATACAAAGGGTTGTTCACGTCACAGGCAGCCTCGATAACGACCGAATCGGGAATCATGCGGGTCTTGGGCGGGATGATCTTCGCAACTTTCGACAGGCTTCCGCCCACGGGCGACAGCTCTTGACCGTCCTGATCCACAAAACGGAAACCCAGGGCCTGGGCCATGCCCAGTCCGCAATCATTGGTCGCGCTGCCGCCAAGTCCGATCACGATTTTCTTCGCGCCGGCTTCAGCCGCCTTGAGGATCAGCTCGCCGACACCCAGGGAAGTTGTCTTTTCCGGGTTGCGCTCTTCACGGGACAGCATCGGCAATCCAGCGGCCGCAGCCATTTCCACGATCGCCGTATCGTCATCCAGCATGCCGTAGAATGAACTGACCGGAGCGAACAAAGGGCCGGTGACCGTTGTTTCGATCCGGCGGCCTTTGCCGCCGCTCATGGAAAGGAAGGCATCGACAAGGCCTTCGCCGCCATCGGCGACCGGGACTTTGTCAACATGAGCGCCCGGGTCGAGTTCCTGGATGATGGATTCAATCAGGTCGCAAATCTCAATCGAGGACATGGTCCCTTTGAATGAGTCAGGGGCTAACACATATCTGCGCATGGCATTCCCTCTCACTTCATTTGTTGACGACGTTGACCGGCGTTCCCTTCAGGAACTTCGCCAGGTTTTCCACGGCAATGTTCATCAGGCGCTGGCGGCTTTCCTTCGGCGCCCAGGCGATGTGCGGCGTGATGATGCAGTTCTTCGCTGTCAGCAAGACGTTGTCCGGCAGGATTGGTTCAGCGGAAACAACATCGGTGGCATAATAGCCAATCTGGCCGGACTCCAATGCGTCTTTCACATCCTGCTCGTTGACCAGCGGTCCGCGGGAGGTGTTGATGATGATGACGCCCTTCTTCATCCTGGCGATTGAATCCTTGTTGATCATGCCCTGGGTGGACGGGAAAAGCGGGACATGCAGGCTGATCACATCGGCTTTGGCAAACAGCTCATCAAGTGACACATAGTCGGCCATTTCACGGAAGTCATCGTTTGGATACTCGTCATAAGCCAGGATGTGCATGCCGAGGGCTTTCGCGATGCCCGCAGTCTGTTGGCCGATACGGCCAAACCCGATCACGCCGAGCGTCTTGCCGGCCAATTCAATAAGCGGGTAATCCCAGAAGCAGAAATCCGGATTGGATGACCAACGGCCTTTCTTGACTTCCTCAGAGTGATGGCCGACATGGTGGCAAACTTCCAGAAGGAGGGCGATCGCCATCTGGGCCACGGCAATCGTGCCATAGGTCGGGATGTTGGTGACCGGAATGCCTTTTTCCTTGGCGTAAACATAGTCAACCACGTTGTACCCGGTGGCAAGGACGCTGATGAACTTGAGATTCGGGCATGCGTCGATGGTCTCCTTGGTGATCGGGGTCTTGTTGGTGTAAACAACATCCGCGTCGCCGATTCGGGCGACGATCTGGTCGGCGGGTGTACGGTCATAAACCGTCAGTTCGCCCAGGGCTTCGAGGCCGGACCAGGAAAGGTCACCGGGATTTTCTGTATAGCCGTCTAAAACAACAATCTTGGTCATAGTCTTGTTCTCCTGTTTTCTTGTGATTCCATCGTCAGGATGGATCCGATCACATTGTCCTGTCGGGGTTGATGGCCCGAGATCAAAGCTTGGCCCATGCTTCGTTGAGGTAACGCTTCGCGTTGGCGATGACCATTTCGGGATCCTCATCCCCCCACGGCTTCACCTCAAAACTGACGATCTTGCGCTCGTTCTCGTTCAGGTAACCAATCTCGAAAAGCGCTTTCAGATAGTCTGCCAGCTCATTGACGCCATTGGCGCTGTTCGGGAAGCCGAAACGCGGATGCTGGTCGCCATGGGCTTCGGCACCGGGAAGATTGACTGCGTTGCCAACATGCGCATGCTTGACATACTTGGCAACCGGCACCAGGTTTTCACGAATGGATTCATGCAGGATCGGAACATGGCTGAGATCGACCATCAGGCCGAAATTGTCGACGTGCTTGTTCACTTCCTCGGCAAAGCGTGCCGCAAGCGGTGCCGGGCCGATCAAGGAGCTCTTGTCGATGTCAAAGTCAAACACTTCCAGGTTGACCGGCATGTTGGCCTTCTCCTTGGCGTATTTGCACACTTCGACCGTTGATTTGACGAGAGCCTGGAAGCTTTCTTCCTTGGTCTCTTCTTCGTATTTGCCGGACAGGAAACCAAAACCGGTGCAGCCAAGCTCGGCTGCGATATCGATGCCTTCCTTCAGGTTGGCCACCGCGACCAGGCGTTTCTCCTCGTCAAGGTCGTTGATGTTCTGCTTGGTCCGCAGCAGGCGCGGCTGGGCACCGAAAACCATCGAGATTCCGGACACGTCCACCATCTTCCTGACGGCTTCGCGGGCGGCCGGATCATTGATTGTCGTCACCTCAATGGCGTCAAAGTAGTCGTCCGCACAGATCCTGCGGATCGTGTTGACGATGTCGCCGTCTCCGCTCATGGCAAACGGATAGGCCATGAAATGGATCAATCCCACTTTCATGTATTTCTTCATGGATTCATTCATTCTTATTCCCCCTTTGTGAAAACGTGTACGATTATCATCCCGCAAGTGAGCCTGAATTGTCAATCGGGCTCATGCGGGCAAAATCACGTCTTTGGAGATTTCAGGCACGCTTCGCTTTGGCAAACTTGCCAAGGTAGGCTTCGACAACGCGGTCATCTGTCCGCAGTTCATGGGCTTTGCCGCTCAGGATGACCCGGCCCTGTTCGATGACGTACGCTTCGTGCGAGATTTCCAGCGCCAGTTTCGCGTTCTGCTCGACCAGCAGGATCGGTATGCCGAGTTTGTTGATTTCAATGATCTTTTTGAACAGGTCGGCGACAATGACCGGGGCCAGGCCCATGGATGGTTCGTCAAGCATCAGCACTTTCGGCCTCGCCATCAGTGCCCGTCCGATGGCGAGCATCTGCTGCTCACCGCCGGAAAGGCTCCAGCCCAACTGGTTGCGGCGTTCCTCGAGGCGCGGGAACAGCTCGAAGACGGCTTTCATGTCCTTGTCATACGGCTTTCTCCCGAAAAAGCCATGCCAGTTGATCGTTCCGGTTTCGAGATTCTCTTCAACCGACAGTCCGGGAAACACGTGACGGCCTTCGGGAACATGGACGATGCCCTTCTTGGCTATCTGGATCGAATTCTTGCCGATGATCTCTTCCGTGTCATTGTAAATGATGCTGCCGGTTCGCTGGATCATGCCCGAGATGGATTTAAGAAGCGTCGTCTTGCCGGCGCCGTTCGATCCGATCAGGCAGGTGATCTTGCCGGCCTCCACATTGAGGTCAAGTCCTTTCAACGCTTCAACCGGGCCATAGTATGCATGCAGGTTTTTAATCTTAAGCATCGAGACTCCTCCCCAGATACGCTTCAATGACATCTTCATTGCTGGAGATCTCAGCCGGGCCGCCGGACGCGATGACTTTGCCGAAGTTGATGACCACGATCGATTGACAGATGTTCATGATCATGTCCATTGAGTGCTCGATCAGCAAGACGCCGATACCGCGTTTCTTGGCCGCCAGATTCAATAGGTCCATGGCATGTTCGATCTCTTTGTTGTTGAGTCCGGCTGCCGGCTCGTCGACCAGCATGACCTTGGGGCTCGACAGCATGGAACGGACGATCTCCAGGATCTTGCGTTTGCCATAGGGGAGCGCGGTGATGTCATCCTCCCAGTCGAATGAAAACTTCGCCAGTTCCATCAATTCGTTCAGGTTGTGTTCGAAATCCTTGTTCGCTTTTGAGAAATAGGACTTGAAATAGCCCAATTGTTCACCCAGGTCTGTCCCCAGGAGCAGGTTGTCGCGAATGTTCGAGCGCTGGAGGAAGCGGGGCGTCTGGAATGTCCGGCCAATCCCCATCCGGGCCCGTTGATGGGACGGCACAGCGGAGATGTCCTGCTCGTTCAGGTAGATACGGCCGGCATCGGGTGTGTAGATGCCGCTGATCAGGTTCATCATGGTCGATTTTCCGGCGCCGTTGGGGCCAATCAGGCCGTGAACCTCGCCCGGCATGACAGAAAAGGTGACATTGTCGGCGGCGACGACGCCGCCAAACCGTTTGCTGACGCCATCCAGCCTAAGAATCGGATTCATCTTTTGCCACCTCCATGCCTACTTTGCGCCTTTTCTTGAGAATTGATGTTATCAGTCCGGCCAGGCCCATGGGCATGAAGACCATCAGGAGGATGACCCCGATGCCGTAGAAGAGTTTCAGGAATTCCTTGACTGGTCTGAGCCATTCAGGAAGCATGGTGACCAGCAGCGCGCCGACAAATGTGCCGGCCGTATTGTTGACACCGCCGAGCATGGCCATGATGATGAAGGTCGCGGCAGCGTCGAACGTGAATGTGTCCGCGCCGACATAGCGGTTGTGCATGGCGTACAGGGCGCCGGCTAGGCCGGCCAGGGCGCCGGCGACGGTGAACGCGATCACCTTGGTGCGATACACGTTGACACCCAGTGTCTGGGCGGCGATTTCATTGTCACGGATCGAGGCAAGCGATCGGCCAAGGCTCGTCTGGCGGATGCGCTCGACAAAAATCATGCTGATGATGACGAAGCCCATGATGATGTAAAACCAGTCGCGATACCCGGAAGGCGACAGGCCGAACATGGAGATGAACGGAATTCTCGGGATGCCGTCCGGGCCGCCGGACAACGGCTTGAAGTTCATGTACACCGAATAGGTCACCTGGACGAGTCCGATCGTCGCGAATGTGAAGTAGGTGCCTTTCAGTCGGAAAAGGATCATCCCGAATACGAAGGCGAGCAATGTCGAAACCAGAACGGCCACCCAAAGGGAGACAACGGTGTTGAGGACAAATCCGTTGCGTCCGCTCGTCAGGTTGCCGACGGTGAAAGCGCCGATTCCAAGGAATGAAACAGCCGCAAAGGAAAGCTGGCCGCCCATGCCGAGCATGACAGTGAGGCCCAGGGCCGCGATGCTGTTGATGCAGGCGTTGTTGAGCACCATCATGCTGTAGTCATTCGTGAACAGAGGAGCCACGATCATGAAGGCAATGAGAACCGCTGCGATGATGATCGGCGTCAGGAGGGATCTGTTTTTCGTCTGCATGTCAGCCTCCTTAAGCCTTGTCGGCGATACGATCGCCGAATAGTCCCTGAGGACGGAACAGAAGCATCAGGATCAGGATCAGGAAGACGATGGCATCTTTGTACGTTGTCGTGATGACAGAGCTGTAGGATTCAACAAGGCCAATGAGGACCGAACCGACAATCGCGCCCTTGATGTTGCCGAATCCGCCGATGACAACACCGGCGAAGGCTCTCAACTGAAGCGAGCCGAGTGTGACATTGACCATGAACATGGGCGCGATCATGAATCCGCCGATCGAAGCCAGGCTGACTACGATGATGTAGGTGGCCGCCGTTGTCAGGATGGTGGGGATGCCTAGAAGCTCCGCAGCGTATTTGTCCTGAGCCGCTGCCTGCATCATGCGTCCGGCATAAAGCTTTTCAAACAGCATGAAAACAAGGAAAATGAGGATACCTCCGACCAGGATGGTCAGCAGGTACTGATACTGGAGACGGACATTGCCGATCTTCAAAATGCCCTTGATGATCGGCCGCGCGGTCAGCGGCTGGCTCCCCCAGATCAGGATGACGATTTCCTTGATGGCCATGGACGCACCCATCGTCGCAATGATCGTGGCAACCGGATAGGAGGCATTGCGCAACGGCCAGTAAATTGAAAACATGAAGATGACCCCGAAGATCGCGAAAGAGATCATGGCAGCCGGAATCATCGCATAGATGGGCAATTTCAACTGGTTGGTCAATGCCCATGTGATGAAAGCGCCGATCATGAGCAGTTCGCCCTGGGCGAAGTTCATGACGCCAACGGCCCGGATCAGAAGGATCAGGCCCATTGCCATCAGGGCGTAGATCATGCCCATCGCGATACCGTTGATCAAAAGCTGGACGAATAACGTAAGATTCATACGATGTTACCACCCCTCGGATAGTTTCCGAATGTTTCCGGACAATGCTGAGGGACGATTTTTGGTCGTCCCTCAGCAGTCAGTCGAATCGATGGGGTTTAGCCAACCTTGACGACTTCGATCATCGTCGCCTTGCCGTCCTTGTTCAGGGTCAGGAACTGGCTGGTGCTGAAGCACCGGTTGGCTTGTGCGGTGTAGGTGGACATGGCACCCGGATAATCCTTGATCTTGGCAAGGTTGTCATTGATCTTCTGCGGGTCGGCGGATCCGCCCATCTTGATCGCTTCCGCGATCATCATGATGGAGTCGTAGGCGGTAACGGCCGGCATGTCGGATTCCTGGTTATAGGCAGCCTGGTAGGCATCGGCGAACGCCTTGCCTGAAGCTGTTGTAACTTCGACGGTCCAGTCGGAAACAGCGTACCAGCCATCGGCTGAAGCGCCGGCCGCTTCGCGGGCGACGGCAGAACCAAACGAGGACGAACCGAGTGTCGGCAGGTCGAAGCCTGCGTCATCAGCCTGCATCATGATCAGGGAAGCCTGGACCTGGTGGCTGATGGAGATCAGGCCATCGACATCGGAAGCCAGGATCTGGTTGATGATCGGTCCATACTGCTTTTCATCCGGAATATGCGAATAGACGTTCTTGGAGTCGACTTCGATGCCCTTGGTCTTGAGGGCGGCGATCGTCTGCTCGGCCAGTCCGCTTCCGAACGAGTCATTGATGTGCAGGATGGCGGGGTTCTTCATGCCGAGCGTGCCTGTGGCGGCGGTGGCGAGCAGCATGCCGGACTTGTCGTCAGTCATGCGGGCCTGCCAGATGTAGGGGTTGTTCTGCTTCGGGATGTTGGCAGAGGAGCCGCCCGAAAGCATCGGGATCTTCTTTTCCTGCACCTGCGGGGAAACCGCGATACAGAAGGCAGAGTAGGTGGAACCAAAGAAAGCGGAAACATTGGGGTTGTTGATCAGCTTGGTCATCGCGTTGACGGAGGAAGCCTGGTCATAGACTTCGTCTTCGAAAACCAGCTCGATCTGCTTGCCCAGGACGCCACCTTTGTCGTTGATGTGCTTGGCAGCCAGTTTGGAGCCGTTGACGACATAGTCGCCGACCAGCTTGTTCGTACCGGTTAGGGCGGCGGTGACGCCGATGTAGATCTTGTCGAGCTTGTCATAGGGGCTGTCGCTGGCCGCGGTGGTGCCGGCCGTTGTCCCGGCTGTTGTCCCGGCGGTGGTGGCAGCGGTCGTCGCCGCGGTGGTGGCGGCGGTCGTTGCGGCAGTGGTCGCGGCGGTGGTGGTCGCGGTCGACTGGCATGCCGACAGCAGCATCAGCGCTACGAGCAGGATGGCGAGGATTGAGCGTTTTTTCATGATGTTGTGTCCTCCTTGATAAATATGTCTCATGGCTTTTATAGCCGGTAGACCCGAAAACAAACGGTCCATCCCCTGTCGTCCTTCAGTTGTGGGGCGAGGCCGCCTTGCGTGGCACTGGTCCAGACTAGACCCATTATGCAAAATGTTCCGTCACATTGTCACATTTTGACTGAAAACTATCCTAATTATATCAAACGCTCATGGCTGATTCAACAAATCATTTCAAACGAATATCATGATTCGTTCAATCAGCAAGAGGCGTTTGCTTGATAAGCAGCCAGCCATTTAATATACTGGTATGAGAACGCCTGTTTGCAGGCACGAACAATCAAGCCGCAAACCGTTGACAGGCGGCAATCAAAGAGAGGGGGGCCAGCGCATCTCATGCGCGTGAACAGATGAAAGCACTCGTCAAGTACGCACCAGGACCCGGCAACATGGAAATCCGTGATATCCCCGAGCCGACACCCGGACCCGGCCAGATCAAGATCGAGGTCAAGGAAGCCGGCATATGCGGATCTGACCTTCATATTTACCACAGCGACATTGCCATCCCCGTCAACCCGCCGGTCGTCACCGGCCACGAATTCTCTGGCGTCGTCGCCGCTGTCGGCGAAGGCGTCACCCGTTTCAAGCCCGGTGACCGTGTCGTTTCCGAGACCGCCTACCACTATTGCGGTGTCTGCGACTATTGCCGCGAAGGCTTCTACAACCTCTGCGTCGAGCGCAAGACACTCGGCTACTGGTTCAACGGCGTCTTCACCAGATACACCGTCGTTCCGGAAGGACGTGTACACGCCATCCCGGACAATGTCAGCTTCACGGCCGCCGCCATGACGGAGCCTCTCGCTTGCGTCGCTCACGCGGTCTATGATCTGTGCCATATCGTTCCGAACGACCTGGTCCTGATTTCAGGTCCAGGCGCGATCGGCCTCATGGCCCTGCAGATCGCCAAGGCCTTCGGCGCCCGCACGATCGTCAGCGGCACCAATGTCGACACCGAGCGCCTTGAGCTGGCAAAAAAGCTTGGAGCGGACTACACGATCAATTCCCAGCAGGAAAGCCTGGCCGAGCGCATCAACGGCCTGACCAACAATTACGGTGCCAATGTCGTCCTCGAATGCTCGGGCAACCAGTATGCCGTGGACGCCGCGCTCAATGTCATCAAGAAGCGCGGTTATTACACCCAGATCGGCCTGCCGGGCAAGAAAATCGAATTTGACATCGAAAAAGTCTGCTATAAGGAACTTCATTTCTCCGGCTCGCTCGGTTCCAGGAACCACAGCTGGCGCATGGCGCTCGGCCTGATGTCGAGCGGCAAAGTGCAGCTCGAGCCGCTGGCGACGGTCAAGCTCCCGATCACCGAATGGGAGAAGGGCTTCGAGATGTTCGAGAAGAAGCAGGGCTACAAGCTCTTCCTGATGCCGGTCGAAGATTAGGCAAACGATCCATTCCAATTAGAATCATTGGAGGTAATACATGGGCATTTCAGTCGAAAGAAAAAAAGAACTCTCTGACCTGGCCAACAAGTTCCGCATCGATGTGCTGGGCACCATCCATGACGCGCAGACCGGCCACCCGGGCGGATCCCTGTCCGTCGTCGAAATCCTGACGGCCCTTTTCTTCGAGAAGGCGAACGTCGACGCTCAAAACCCCAAATGGCCGGAACGGGACCGTGTTGTCCTGTGCAAAGGCCACGCTGCCCCGATGCTCTACCGCATCCTGGCTGAAAAGGGCTTCTTCCCGGTCGACGAGATGAAGACCCTGAGAAAACTCAACACCCGGCTCCAGGGCCATCCTTCCGCCAAGGACACGCCCGGTGTCGAGCTTTCCACCGGACCGCTCGGCCTCGGCCTCTCCGCCTGCCTCGGCATGGCCTGCGGCCTGAAGCTCGACAAGATCGACAGCACCGTGTTCGCCATCCTCGGTGACGGCGAATTGAACGAAGGCACCGTCTGGGAAGCCACGATGGCGGCGCCGAAGTTCAAGGCCGACAACCTGATCGCGATCGTCGACTGGAACGGCGTCCAGCTCGATGGCACAAATGACGAGATCCTGCCTTTAGGCGACCTGCATGCCAAGTTCGAGCTTTTCGGCTGGGATGTCCAGACTGTCGACGGCCATGACCTCGAAGCCCTGTGCGACGCGATCGACAACGCCCGCGAGAAGAACGGCAAACCGAAGATGATCCTGGCCAAGACGGTCAAGGGCAAGGGTGTCTCCTTCATGGAAGGCAAGAACACCTGGCACGGCAAGCCCATCAATGACGAAGAATTCGCCCTGGCGATGAAAGAACTGGGAGGTGCACAATAATGCCGCGTGCAATTAGAGATGTTTATGGTGACATGCTGGTCAAATACGGCAAAGACAACCTGGACGTCGTCGTCCTGGACGCTGACGTCGCCAGTTCGACGAAGACCGGTGCTTTCGGCAAGGCCTATCCGGATCGATTCTTCAATGTCGGCATCGCCGAGGCCAACATGGTCGCGATGGCTGCCGGCCTTTCAACCACCGGAAAAATCCCCTTTGCCAACACCTTCGCGGTCTTCCTGACCTCGATCGGCCTGATCGGCGCCCGCGCGTTCGGTTCCTATTCCAAACTCAACATCAAGATGATGGGTGCTTACGGCGGCCTGTCGGACGCCTTTGACGGCCCGACCCACCATTCGGTCGAGGATATCGCGATCATGCGGTCCCTGCCGAATTTCGAAGTCCTCGTCGCCACGGATGAAGTCCAGACCGAATGGCTCGTCCAGCATGCGATCGAGAAAAAGGGCCCGATGTACATCCGCCTCAGCCGCGATGCGTCCCCGACGGTCTACCAGCCGGGCACGACCTTCGAACCCGGCAAGGGCAAGCTCGTCCGCGAGGGCAAGGATGTCACCGTCTTCGCCTGCGGCATCATGGTCGGCCAGGCCATGGAAGCGGCTGAAAACCTCGCGAAAAAGGGCATTGACGTCGAAATCATCGACCTGTTCAGCATCAAGCCGATCGATGCGGAGATGATCCTGAAATCCGCCGCCAAGACCAAAGCCGTTGTGACAGCCGAGGAGCACAACATCATCGGCGGCCTGGGCAGCGCGGTATCCGAAGTGCTTTCTGCCGGCAACGCGCGCGTGCCGGTCGAATTCGTCGGTCTCAAGGACACCCATGCCGAGTGCGGCAAATATTCCGAGTTGCTCTGCAAGTACGGTCTCGACGTCGACAGCATTGAACTGGGCGTCGAAGCGGTCATGAAGAAGAAATGATTCAATGAAATGAGCCGATCGGATCGGGGCTGGCTTTGCCGGCCCTGATTCATCTGGCGAGTCTTTTGGGAAAGGAAGCCGATATTATGCTGAGAGCCAATCTTGTCGCCCCCTTCACGATCAATCTCGAGGAAGTCCCCATTCCGGAAATCAAGGACAATGAAGTCCTGCTCAAAGTCCATTATGTTGGCATCTGCGGCTCCGACCTCCAGATGTACCATGGCAAGCACAAATACATGACATTCCCGGTTGTCTTCGGTCACGAGCTTTCCGCCTCGATTGTCAAGGTCGGACAAGCGGTCAATGACTGGCAGGAAGGCGAAATGGTCACCGTTGAGCCCCAGATCGCCTGTGGAGAGTGCTTCCCCTGCCAGATCGGGCGTTTCAACGTCTGTGAAAACCTCAAGGTCCAGGGTGTGCACGCGGATGGCTACATGGCCCAGTATGTCGCGGCGGAACCCAAATTCCTGCATCGCTGCCCTCCGGGCCTGGATCCCCAGCAGGTCGCGCTCGTCGAGCCGCTCGCGGTCGGCGTCGGCTCTGTCAAACGGGCTGGCAACTACAAGGACGCAAACATCCTGGTCGTTGGTGCCGGCACGATCGGCAACATGGTCGCCCAGGCAGCCAAGGCACTCGGTGCAGCCAAGGTCCTGGTCTCGGACATCAACCCGATGAAACTGGCCCTGGCGCTTGAATGCGGTGCCGACGCAGTTGTCAACGTCGCCGAGAAGAGCCTCAAGGACGCCATCGCCGAAACCTTTGGCACCCGCAAGGCCGACATCATCATTGACGCCGCCGCCACCCGGGCCGGTTTCCAGAGCATCCTCGAAGTCGCCCGCCCCAGTTCCACGATCGTCATCACCGGCAATTACAAGGATCCGCTCGAGGTCGAGATGCCGCGCATCCAGCGCCAGGAGATCTCCCTGCTTGGCCACATGATGTATGTCCGCGAGGACTTCGCTGACGCGATCTCCTTCATACAGGAAGGCAAGATCCGCACCGATGGCTTCATCACCGCCGTCTATCCGTTCAGGAAGACGCTCGACGCGTTCCACTGGATCGATGAACACCCCAACGACTTCATGAAGCTTCTCGTCGACGTCCAGAACCTCGAAAGCTGACACCCTCAGGGTTCCGGAAAACGCGGCAGATGATCCATCCAGAGTCATCTGCCGCTGCTTTTAATCACGAAGGGCAAATCATCCTGCCTGATACCGGAGGTGTTTTTCCATGATTGCAGTCACAATGGGCGACGGCAACGGCGTCGGCCCCGAAATCATCCTCAATGCCTACCGCCAGGGGCTACTGACCGGCGAATATGTCATCGTCGGTGACGCCTCTGTCCTCAGTCTTTGCAACAGCCAGCTCCAGTACGGAGTCAGTGTCCACCCGATCCAGGCAATCTCGGAATACAAGCCTGGCCGTCTGAACGTCCTGGACCTGGGTCTCCTGAATAGTGCCGATGTGGTGCCAGGCACCATTTCGGAAAAAGTCGCGGCTGCTTCCCGCGCCTACATCGTCCGCGCCACCCAGCTCTGCCTGGCCCGGACATTCGACGCGATGGTGACGCTGCCGGTCAACAAGGAAGCAATCCGCCTGAGCGACCCGAACTTCACCGGGCACACCGAGCTGATCGCGGAGATATGCGGCCAGTCAGACTATACCATGATGCTCGCGTCCGACAAACTGACAGTCACCCATGTCAACACGCACTGCTCGATGCAGGACTCGATCGACCGGACCACAAGGGCCAATGTCCTCAAGATCATCCGTCTGACCCATGAGGCCCTGAGCCGCATGAAAGCCGAACCGCGCATCGCCGTCGCCGGACTCAATCCGCACGCGGGCGAGGGTGGTGCGTTTGGCAGGCAGGAGATTGACGAGATCGCGCCGGCCATCGAGGACGCGCGTCAGGAGGGCATCAACGCGTCCGGCCCTCACCCGGCCGACACCGTCTTCCTCAAGGCCGTCCAGGGCCAGTTTGACGCGGTTGTCTGCATGTATCACGACCAGGGGCATGTCCCGATGAAACTTCTGGATTTCCATGGCGGCGTCAACATCACCCTCGGGCTTTCCGTCATCCGTACTTCTGTCGACCATGGAACGGCTTTCGACATCGCCTACAAGGGCATCGCGGCGACCGGCAGTTTCCTGGAAGCCTACAAGATGGCCGTGAAAATGACCGCGCAGCAAGCTGAAGCATAATCGAGCTGCTGTCTAGTACAACAAAAGGGCCGAATCAATGATCCCACATGAAAGGACGCCGGGCGGCGTCCTTTTTCGTTGCTTTGCACGCGAATTGGCTTCAGTCCACTGATCAGATCGAATTCAGGAATGTCTCGATTTTCTCCACGACATCGTCTCCGCCAAAGCCGCCGGCTTTCGTAATCACATACAGATTGAGCCTTTCATCCGCAAAACGGGCCAGCGCGACGCCCGGCGTGATCTCAACGACCGGACGCATCAGGTGGCAGCCGAGCTTGTCAGCGATGCCCAGAAGCGTGTCCCCGCCAAAAACAATCAATGTCCCAATACGCGGCGAATCCATCCTGTCGATCATCCTTTTGACGATCGTGCCAATGTTGCCGGCGATCAAAGCGGCCAGTTCCTCACCGGAGATGCCCAGTTCCCCGGCCCGCGCGGCAGCGTCGTCCGCGGCAGACTGGCCCCGTTTTGACCAGATGGCTGCCCGGCCCGATTCTTGAAGCTGCTTCCCCAGACGGGATTCCCAGGCTTCGTCTACGTGACCGGCGAGGATCTTCTGTTCCACGGTGAGCAGGCTGTCGGCGTAGTCACAATGCTCAAACGCGTATTGGACCTGCTTGACGGACATTGGATTGACGCTGCCGGAGACCAGAAGCGTGCTTCCATCCGGCTTCACGACTTCAGGAGCGGCCGCTTCAAGGCCCAATAGTTCCGGCAGATACTCGGCAAAACCGGCACAGCCGGCCAATAGATTGAGTTTGCCGGCCGATTCCAGTATCCGGCCGATCGCCTGCAGGTCTGCATCGCTTTCGGTATCGATGACACGGATCACTTTTTCGCCAGCCGGCTTTCCGGCCAATATGTCAAACTGCCCCATCCATACATTTTCGACAGGCAGTTCTGTCTGCGCATGAATGATCTCCTTGACGCCGCTTTCGCGGATCGGGTTGAATGGATCGTTGGCAAAGGCGGTTTCATGCAGCAAAGTGTCCCCGACATACTGCAGGCCCTGCCGGGTGAAACGGCCCGACTTGGGGAAAGCGGGCACAAAGACCATTTCCCGCCAACGAGGATCGTCATCTTCGCCAAGGGCGTCGAGCACGGCCATCATCTCACTGCCGATGTTGCCGCGCAGTGTGGAGTCGGTTTTCTTGTAGATGTGCGTAAACCCCGCTGCCAGGGCGCCGTCTACGACCGAACGGACCTTCCGGTACGCCTCCTCGGGGGTCACATGCCGGCTTTCCGTGTTGACGACCAGGACCTGGCAGGCGGCCTTCAGGTCAACCGGCTGGTCGCGCAGGACCGTCACCAACGTGTCGATCCCTCGTTTGGCAAACTGCACACCGGTGTCCAGGCTGCCGGTGAAATCATCGGCGATCATCAGAAGTCTGGTCATAGGCTGGTCCTCCATTTCCGAAAATCCGGTTCTATTGGCCGTAAAGCTGCTTATGCAGGGCGTTGACATTCTTTTCCACATCAAACCATTCCATCTGGGTCCCGCGAACGACAATCATCTTGTGTGTGTCCGGAATCGGCAGCATCAATTGCTTGATGGGATAATTTTTGTATTTCAGTCCATCCACGGCCAGTTTGACCAGGGCCGATCCGGACAGGTTGGTCTTGACGAGCGGCAGGAGCTGGCGGGCTGTCGCATCGAGTTCGGACACGCTCAAGGTCGTCATTTTCTTGATCAAAGCCTCGATGACCTCCCGTTGACGGCCGGTCCGTTTGAAGTCGGAATCGATCTTGCGGATGCGGGCGAAGGCCAGGGCGATCGTCCCGTTGAGGCGATTCGTACCCACTTTAAGACCTGCGTCGGGGTAGGATTTTGTCAAATGCGTCACTTCAGCCTGTGTCAGTGAAATATTGACACCGCCCACCAGATCGATCGCCTTGGTGAAACCACCAAAGTTGATTGAAACATAGTCATCGATGCGGACGCGCAGATTGTCCTCAATCGTCTGCCGCAGCAGTTTCGCGCCGCCGTACGAATAAGAGGCGTTCAGCATCCCATAGCCGCGCCCCGGGATCTGGACATATAATCCACGCATCAGGGAAACAAGACTGATCTGTTTCGTCTTCTTGTTGACCGACAGGATGATCATGGCATCCGAACGGCCATTGACTTCATTGCCACGGTTGTCCGTGCCGATCAGCAGGATATTGTAGACGTTCTTGTCTTGAGGGATTGCGATCTTCTGCCTGACTTCCTCGATCTGGCTCTCGACCTGCTTCATCTCTTCCGTGCTGTCCGGCGCGTCAACCGTTTCTTCTGGCTCGATCAAATCGCTTTCCTGGATCGATGTATTGCCCGTGAATTCAGGTTCCTCCACCAGGTTGACCAGGGAATTGACGTACAGGCTGATCGCGACCGCGACAATCAGGATCACGCCGGCCGTGACACCTCCGAAAAGAAGCCATTTTGAACGGGGCTGCTTATTGTTCTGCGGTAAATGCTTTTTCATGTCTGCTCCATGTATTGGACATGCCACTCTTCGTCATGTCATTATCGATTTCGTGCCCACTTATTCTATCATCATTTCATCAAACTGGCTATTTGATGAAAAACAGGCCATTGACGATTGAGCCGAGTGCCGGAAATGGCGTACAATGGGCAGACAGACTGGATGAAAAATCATTTATCCAGTATGATCATTCATGAAGATATCAACAATTCACAGATCGATAATCGATTGGTGACAGGATCGGGGGGGTTATTTTGGATTCAGACCAGGAATACACGCTGAAGGAGCTGATCTATCCCGTACTGAAGGGATGGCGTCTGCTTTTGATCCTGATGATCGTGTTTGGACTTGTGTCGGGTGCATTCGCGTTTGTCAGCAACAAGCGCGTGACATTTACAGAAGAACAAATCAGCCAGCAGCAGAAAACCCTTTCCGAAAAAAACACCGAGGTGAAGGATCTGCTGGCTAAAATAGAGAACGATCGCAAGGCCTTGGCAGCAAAAGAGACCTATCTCAAGCAGAGCATTCTGTTGAACATCGATCCGGCGGCCCAGGCCGAAGCGACGGCCGATGTATCCATCGAACTGGTCACCGGCAGCCCGATGAGCGAGCAGCAGACGCAGCTCCTGGTCACGGCCCTGACAGAAAAATATCTGCAGACCAGAAACCAGGAAGACCTGAACAAGTATGTCAACAGCAAGATTTCCGCCAATTACGCTGCCAATTATCTGAACGAAATCATCAGCATCGCTTCGGGCAATCCCGGACAGCTGACCATCAAGGCGGTCTTCACGGATACCGGCACCGCTTCGAATATCGCAGCCGCAGTCGTTGATTATTGGCGAGCCTATGGCAATGCCAACCTGCAGATTTCAATGCCGCATGAGCTGATTGTGCCTGAGATCAAGACAGCCGTGTCAGCCAATCCGAAAATCACCCAGGCGCGAGATGCCCAGCAAGCCGCAATCAGCGACCTTCAGGCCAGCATGGACAAGAACCAGACGACAATCGATGGCATCGTGCTGGCGGAACTGAGCAAAGGGGCCTATAAGAGCATCCCGATGTATCTGATCATCGGCGTGATACTGGCCCTGATGCTGGGCGTGTTCATCCTGTTCCTGAAGGCCTACGCGGACCCCTATGTCCGTGACGAGCAGTCCGTCCAGAAGCGGCTGGGTCTGTTCGTCCTGGGCACTGTCAGGAGCACCCGGGAAAAGTCTGACCGGCGTACGACGATTGGCAAGGGTGTCGACCGGCTTGTCGATCAATATTTCGGTGACGAAGTTGTGCCATTCACCCGCAAGGAAAGCCTGCGTTACATCTATGCCAGCATCCTGAACGTCTCGGCTTATGCCGGGGCTCAAGAACCGGCAAATTCCGGGAAAATCCTGTGTCTGAGCTTTTCATCGCCAGATGCCGCGAGCCAGGTCATGGCTGAAATCATGGATCAGGCACGTCAGGACGGGCTTCATCACCAACTCGACCTGACAGTTGGTGGCGACCTGCTGGCTTCGCCTGAAGCCATGCTGATGCTCCATGACAGCAAAGCCGTCGTCCTGGTGGAAAAGATCCGGCAGGCAAAAGTTTCCCGGATAACCAAAGGGCTGACCGTCCTGAAGCAGATGGGGAAAAAAGTCGCCGGCATCGTGCTGGTCGAATAGTATTCCCAACTAAACGGACAAACACGCTATTTTCAAAACGCCTTCAAGTTTCAGATTTTGCCTTTTTCACGCGTTCCCGCAACGCCCGTACCAGCGCGGCCCGACTGGCTACCCAGGATCGCAGACTGTCTAGGGGCTTTTTCGCCAGACCCTGGTCATCTTTTCGCGTCAGCATGAGGACACCGTCCAGGAACACCGCCTGGCCGACCTGTTCCGCCAGCAGGCCGATCCACTGGGCCGAAGACGCGATCTCCGGCGGGATCGGCAAAGCGATCCGAAGGAATTTTTTCCGGATCGCGATCGCCCCCAGCCGGTACGGGTTTTTGAAGATGTTGCGGATCATCCCCGGACGGGCCTTATGCAAATCGAAAAGCGTCCCGCTTTCCGCGAAGCGGTTCCTGTCCGTATAACGGACATCATGCTGGACCATCATCGCGTCCGGTTGCCGTGCAAAAGCGGCCAGGACCCGCGAAATCTTCTCATCGAGCCAGACATCACCCGGTTCGCTGATGAACACAATCTCCCCCTGGCAGTATCGCAAGGCGTTGGTCAGGTTCAGGACCGGACCGCGCCGAGGTCCGTCGATCCAGCGGATCCGGCGGTCCTTGAAAATCAGGCTGGCCAGCAGGTCAGCTGTACCATCCATCGAGCCGTCATCCGAAATGACCAGTTCATCATCCGGTCCCAAATGTCGCAAGATAGCAGGCACCTGGTCGATGATCGAGTCTTTGTCGTTCTGCACAGCAAGCGCAACTGATACACGCGGGGTCCAGCCAATCAGGACCGTTTCCTGACCAGGCAAAGCCTGTTGGTCTTTCGATGTGAGAAAGCGCTTCATCGTCAGTCACCCATGAGGCCGGATGCCACGATCTTCTCGGCGCAACGCAGGCCGTCCACCGCAGCCGACATGATGCCTCCGGCATATCCGGCACCTTCCCCGCAAGGGAAAAGGCCTGCCAGGCTGCTCTGGCCGGACTCGTCACGGACGATGCGCACCGGTGACGAACTGCGGGTCTCCACGCCGGTCAGAACAGCCCCGGGATCCGCAAAACCATGGAGTTTGCGTGCCAGGAGCGGCAGCCCGTCCTTCAGGTCATGAAGAACAAATGCTGGCAGCACGTCCGCAAGATCAGTGAACGCCACGCCGTTGGCATAGGTCGGGTTGACCATCCGATCAGCCGCAATGCCCCCGTGCAGCGACAGGAAATCGCCGACTCTCTGGGCCGGAGCCTTTCCCGCTTGCCCGGCTGCCGCGAAAGCCTTGCGTTCGATCTGTTGCTGGAAATGCATGCCGGCGAGCGGATCGTCGGTGGCGAAGTCTTCCGGCCTGACCGGTACCAGCAGGGCGCTGTTGGCATTTTCACCATCGCGGCTGAAGTGGCTCATGCCGTTAGTGACGACTTCCCCGTCCGCGGAGGCGGCGGCGATCACCTGGCCGCCCGGGCACATGCAAAAGCTATAGAGCGTCCGGCCGCTGTCCAATGGGCAGGACAACTTGTATTCGGCCGGCGGGAGGCTCGGGTGACCGGCTGCCGGACCATATTGGGCCCGATCGATCAGACTCTGGCAATGCTCGATCCGGACGCCGACCGAGAAGGGTTTGGGCGACATGGCGACACCGACCTCCTTCAGCAGGCCAAACGTGTCCCGCGCACTGTGGCCGATCGCCAGGACGATCGCGTCAGCCGGTATTTCCTGCGGTGCTTGTGTTCCTGTCTGGATCCGGATCCCGCGGACCTGGTCAGGGCCGCCCGGAGCAGAGGCTGATCCGGTCAGAACACCGGTCAACCGGGTCTGGAAACGGACTTCTCCGCCGGCAGCCACGATTTTCTGACGCATCGCGGCCACGACGGTCCTCAGGCGGTCTGTGCCGATGTGCGGCTTGGAAAGGAACAGGATCTCAGGAGGTGCGCCCAAGAGGACGAATTCTTCCAGGACCGCTCGAATGCGCGGATCACGGATGCCTGTGGTGAGTTTGCCATCCGAAAAAGTGCCCGCGCCACCCTCGCCAAACTGGACGTTGGACTCAGGATCGAGCGGGCCGCCATTCCAGAAGCGTGCGACATCGAGCTGGCGTTGCTCCACCGGCCGGCCACGTTCGATCAGGAGCGGCTGAAGTCCGGCCAGCGCCAGATACAGGGCGGCAAAAAGCCCTGCGGGGCCGGCGCCGACCACCACCACGCGCTTGTGGGCAGACGCGGTCCATGCCCGATCGACCAGTTCAGCGACTCCCCGCGGTATTTCCAGAAACCGGTCTTCCGTCAGCTGGTAGACAATGCGGATGTCACTTTTCTTTCGAGCATCGATCGACTTGCGCAAGATCGCGTAGTGAGCGGCCTGTTCAAGCGACAGGTGAGCCTTCCGGGCGAATGCCTCGACAAGCTGTGATGGCGTATGCGTATAGGGCAGACTCAGATCGACCGGTTTCATGACGGGCTTCTCGTACGCGGTCCGTCCTCGCCAAATCGGTGACGGCGATCCTTGACGGCTGTGCGGAACTGCTTGTCCATGGCGGCGTGGCGACCACCGTCCGTCGCTTCCCGGATCAGCGCTTCGGCGGCTTTGCGGCCGGCCAGGCATCCGCTCGCCCAGGCCCACTGCAGATTGAACCCGCCGCAATCGCCATCGATGTCGAGAACCTCGCCGGCTGCATAGAGGCCGGGTACCTGGCGCGACTCCAGCGTATCCGGACGAAAGCCTGCGGTCGCGATCCCCCCGGCCGTTGCCTGGGCAAACGCGAAACCCCGCGTGCCGGTGACCTTGAAGGGCAGGTTCTTGACCATTGCGGCGATCAGACGCCGATCATCTCGAGTCAAAGAGCGGGCCGGATCTGTCATCCTGCCGTCCAAGGCCTGGCGGACGATCGTCTGTGCGAGTTTTCTATGCAGCAGTCCGTTCAGGCAATCGCCGACACTGATACCGGCGCTTGCCCCTGAAAATTCACTCAGCAGCGCGACCACGGCCGGTTCATCGTACTCCGGCATCAGATCCAGGACAATATGCAATGGAGAGGCCGGGTGTTTTTCGCTGATCAGGCGGGCCAGGTTCAAAATGGGCGGTCCGGACAGGCCATAGTCGGTGAACAGGATTTCACCGTCCTCCTGCGCGATCACGGACTGTTTTTCATAAAGGCGGGCTCTCCCTTGCACCTTGATGCCCGTCAATGTCCGCGTGAGGGTTGTTTCAGTCGTCACCTGCACGATGGCAGGGAGTGGCTCGACCAGTTCATGTCCAAGGTCTGCAAGCAGCGCAAACCCGCTGCCGTCGCTGCCCAGCGCGGGGCTGGCGCAGCCGCCGGTCGCCACCAGCACTTTCGCTGCGTGAAGCCGGTCTCCGGAAGCGGTGGTCAGATCGAGGCCTGACGCGTCATTCAGCGGGCTTTTGACCAGATAGAGGGGTTCGGTAGGCCGGATCGAAGCGACCGGTGAGCTGGTGCGCAACTCGACACCCCGATCGATGGCAGCCTGGCGCAAGGTGTCCAGCACCGTGTTGGCCTGCAAACTGTAGGGGAATACACGCCCATCGGCTTCCGTTCGGCATAGCATGCCCAATTCGCGAAAAAACCGGATGGTCGAATCGCTGTCCATGCGCTTCAGCGCGCCTAGCGCGAACCGGGGATCCTGACCGTGATATCGGTCAAGCGCCACATCGACATGAGTCAGGTTGCAGCGGCCGTTGCCGGTCGCCAGGATCTTTTTGCCGACGCGGTCGAGCCGCTCGAGCACCAGGACCGGTCCGATGCGATGCGTCTTCAAAAGACGGGCGGCGGTGATCGCGGCCGCGAGGCCGGAAGCGCCGCCGCCGACAATGACAAATGGAACCGTGATCCGTTCAGGCATAATCAAGCATGTTTAGGCAACGGCCGTACTTGCTTCTCGATTCCGGTTCGAGCGGCAGGCTGCCTGCCAGTTCCTCGCCCAGCGCGAACAGGTCGCGGGCATCGCCTTCCTTGAGTTCGATCTCCAGTTCGCAAATGGATTCGCGCTTGTCCCCCGCGATCAATTCGCCGGTGTCAACGGACAGTTCCATCAAGGTGTCACCATACCCGACATCCATGCTCTCGCGGGTGAAGTTCGCCTGGCAGATCTCGACCAGTGGCTTCCCGTCCAGCAAGGCGAGCACCTCCCGGAGTGCTTCGTCCGGATCGCCCTCGCTGACGGAGCAGCGTAAAAACCAATCGACATCGAAGCCGACCTTGAAAAATGTTTCAGGCTCTTCATCCTCGTCAAGCTCGACCGACCACTCCATGCGTTGGTGCAAGCCGCTGCCGGGATCCGTGAAGCCGTCACCGCGCTTGATGGTCACAACGTGAACATCTCCCTCTTTGCGGATGCGCAGAGAAGCCTTGATCGTCAGAAGATCATGGTCGGCCGTATCAAAGTAGGTACTGTACATCTCTCGGACAATGGTGGATTCAGGCATGACCAGATCCCGAAGCCAGAAAACATCGGACAGCAGCTTCGGTCCGTCTTCGCGAAGAAAGCGAAGTTTTAGTTCGGTTTCCAAGAAAAATCCTCCCGGGTCAGCCGGTTGCAATTCCGGCTTGCCATGACCGGACAGCCAAGTCCAATGGCCATCGGTCGACTCTTGATGCTGATTATAGCAGATTTTGCCGATTTGGACAGGACGGGCCCATTCAGCCGACCAACTCTTCAAATTCGCTCAAGGTTTTGGCGAACTCGGCCATGGCCGCTTCAATGGGCGCAGTGGTCGTCATGTCGATGCCTGCTTTGCCAAGGGTCACCAGCGGATAATCCGAACCGCCCGCGCCAAGGAACTCAAGGTATGGACCTACAGCCGACCGGCCCTCGGACAGGATCCGCTGGCCGATCGCAACGGCGCAGGAAAGACCGGTCGCGTATTTGTAGACATAGAACGAATTGTAGAAATGCGGAATTCGTGCCCATTCATAACGCATGAACGCGTCCACCACGACACCCGGTCCAAAGTACTGCCTAAGCAAATCTTCATAGATCCGGCTGAAGCCTTCCGCGGACAATGCCTCGCCCTGTTCCATCTTGCGGTGGACTATCAGTTCGAATTCGGCGAACATCGTCTGACGGAAAACGGTCAGGCGGAATTCTTCAAGGAAGTGGTTCAGCAGGAAGGCCTTTTCACGTCGACCTTCCTCCGTGGACACGTCGCATTGGCCAAGCAGATGGCGCAGCATGATGTTTTCATTGACGGTTGAGGCGATTTCGGCCAGGAATATCGGGTAAAGCGCCTGACCGTAAGGACGTTTGTTGGAATAGTAACTATGCATGCTGTGCCCGGCTTCATGCGCCAACGTGAACACATCGGACAATGTCCCGGCAAAATTCAGAAGAATGTACGGGTGACTGCTGTAGCTGCCCCAGGAGTATGCCCCGCCCGTCTTGCCTTCAGTCTCGTACACATCGATCCAACGGTCGGTCAGAAGTGTCTCCAGATCGTTCATGTAGTGTTCGCCCAACGGTGTCAACCCGGACCGCAGGACATCGCAAGCCTCCTCGAATGTGAAACGGCGGCTGGGCATATCGGTGACCGGAATGTAGGTGTCATAAATGTGAAGATCCGGAAGGTCCAGCAGTCGCCGGCGCAGCTCGAGGTAGCGGTACAAGGTGGGCAGGCTGCCCTTCACGGTGTCGATCAGGCCCGTATAAAGGGATTCCGGCAAATTGTCATCAAAAAGGGCTGCCTGCAGGCAGGTATCATGCCGGCGGGCCGACGCATGGAAGCGGTTCACCTTGACCCGGGTGTTGTAGAGCGCGCCCATGGTGTTGATCAAGGCCTTGTAGGCTTCATGCATGCGGGCGAACGCGTCCTGGCGGACACGCCGGTCTTTGTTTTCGCGGCACAGGGCGAAAAGACTGGGGGTCAGTTCAACCTCCCGGCCATTCTCGTCCGTGATGGTGCCCAGCTTGATGTCGACATTGTCCAGCATGGTGAAAACATCATCGATGCCTTCGGCTACCGGTCCGGCTTTGGACAAGAGGACCTCCTCCGCCTCACTCAGGATATGCGGCCGATGACGCAGGCTGTCCAGCAATCGGTGCCGGTCCGTTTCCAGCAACGGTTCATTCTCAATCCAGTCGCGCAGCCGTTCTTCATCGATCCGGGCAATCTCCGGCATGACGAACGCAGTCGCTTCCTGGCTTTGGAAATATACCACCATGGCTTTGTCCGTCATCTCCTGGTAAACCGTACGGCTGTTGTCCTCGTCACGGCGCATCCGGGCGTAAGTGAAAAGCTCCATCACCTGGCGGGACAATTCATGGTCGGCCTTCAGGGCTTCCGCGAGGACCGCGCCGCTTTCGTCCAGCCTTCCCCTGAATGCCGAAACTGCGGCGATCGCGGCCGGAACCAGGGCATAGGCGGCCTCCCACGCCTGATCATCGGCAAACATGTCTTCCAGACGCCAGGTGTATTTCGGATCGAGTTCGGCACGGTTCTTCTTCTGACTTTCCATCGTTTTCTCCTTTTTCGGCTGCCAATGCGGATATATCTCACCCATCCGGACCTGCTCCCCTCCCATTGACTGATAAGCGGTCAGAATGGTGATGCGGTCATTTTTTCGGAATGGTGACCAGCCTTGCGCCCGCCCGGGTGATCACGATCATGGTCTGTCCGCCGGCAAACCCAATCCGGACAATCTCGGAACCCATGCCGATCTCGCCAAGGGCTGCCGTTTTTTCCAGGTCGACAAAGACCAGCCGGGATCCGGAGGCGATGACAGCCAGCTGGTCGCGAACGGCCAACTGGGTCATTTCCTCACCAATGTCCAGTGTCTGGCCCCGGATGCCGTCCTTCAGGACACTCAGGCGAAGTGTCGCACCGACCGACTCCGAATCAACCACAACCAGCCCGCTGCCGGATCCGGCAACCGTGTGGATGGCAGGCAGCGTTAGACGGAATACCGGCTCACTCGCCTTGTATGTGACGGCTACCAGACCCGTCCGTCCGCAAAGAACCGGATTCTGTTCATGGTCATGCATGATCAGCGGATACAGCGTGGCGTCGTCAAGAATGCGCTGTCCCAGTGTCTCTCCCGTCAGGGTCAGGCGTTTCAGGACCGGGTAGATGTCGGATCCGTCCGTGTTCAGAAGTGATACATCGAACGCGCTGCTGTCCTTGGTGAACGCGACAGAAAGCACAAAGCCGCTGTCCGGAAACAGGCAGTCGAACAGCCACTGACCCGTGGGGCTGAAAATGCGGACAACGCCGGTGCTGTCCGGCGGATCGGTGATCAAGGCGAAATGGCCGTCGGGAGAGAGCGCGGCACCCCGCAGCAACGCGTCCGTGCTGCCCCGGCTGACCTCCCCGGAAGCGGACAGGACCACATACCCATGTCCATCCTTGTCGAAGATCAGCAGTCGATCACCCTCAGTAATGACAAAGGGTGTGTTCATCTCCAGTGCGACGGTGAACCGTTCAGAGCCGGTCATGTCCAGCCGGGCGGCCCGGTCGGGCGTCACTTTGACAACACTGTCTCCGAAGGGGAAAAGCTGCGACGCTTCGGCTGCCGAGGTGTCAAAGCCAACAAGAGGGGCAGATGTCGTGTCGGAAGGCAACAAACTGCCGGACTGTGTCCCTGCTTTCGGAATCGTGAGCAGCAACACGATCGAAGCAGCGATCAGGAGAAACGCGAAAACAGCCAGCAGAACCAGGTTCAGCCGGCTTGCCTGTGGCGGGTCCGATGGCCGGGGAGATTTCATGAATCAGTCGGTTCCCTTCTCAAGACAGTGTTCTCATGGTGAGCACACCCATCAGTATACCGATCCTGCTTGCCAATTTCAACGAACGGTTCACCCCGGCTGGTACTGGACCAGTGCCCGGAAAACGCATGAATTGTCCTGAGCACGGCGCCCTTCGACGAGCAAGGCGCGGCTTTCGGCAACAACCGCCTCCAGGGCAAGGCCACAGTCCATGACCGGGTCGACCGGCTGACGGAAGATGAGCACGCGGGTGCCAAACAGGATCTCGGACAGATAGTTGATGTCCAGGCCTTTGATGACGCGGGGTGTTTCAGTCTGGTCGCCTGAGTAAAGCGCGTCAATGGTCCAGGCGATGTAACGCGTGTTGTTGACATGGCGATTGCGGTCAATATCACTGAAATCAGCGTGTTTGAGCAGGACCGGTTCAAGTTCGGGCTTGATCGGGGCCAGCTTCGGGCACCGGAAGTTCAAAGCCTGCCGGCTGACCGGCCGGTACTGTTCAGGTTCGAACAAAGTCGGCCTCTGCGGGCGATGGTTGTCGGACCTGGCCACCAGCCAGTCGGAGGTCGCGAACCCGATTGGACCGTCATCATCATTTTTCCGGAAAATGAAGTCGCGGCGGTACAGGATCCGCTCGGCGCCCCGGTTCCATGTTTCGATTCGAAGCAGGTCTTTCCATGAAGGCAGCCGATCAAGCCGGACGGAAATGCCCAGGAGGATCCAGCAAAGTCCCATTGGATCCAGCCGACTGGCGCCAAAACCCAGTGACTCGGCATTGCGGTAAGCCGATTCCTGCATCAGGGAGAACAGGGACGCAAGATGAAGTTCGTCGCGATAATCCGTGTCGGTATTGCGGATTTCATAGGTGTAAAACCCGGGAGCAGCCAGTGGCATCAGGAACGGTTCCTTCCATTCATGGCGTTTAGGGCCGCATGGCGACCATGGGCTTCGGCCTCGGCCAGATGTTTTCGACCAACGAAAATCACAATGAGCCCAATGGCGAACAACAGCATCAGGGAGAGAATGCCGATGGAGGACCGGCCGGTCAACGCACTGATCGATGAATAAAGGGCCGGACCGATCACCGCGGCAAATTTGCCGAATATGTCGAAGAATCCGAAATATTCATTGGATTTTTCAGGCGGGACCAGTTTGCCGAAGAACGACCGCGAGAGGGCCTGGATACCGCCCTGGACCGAACCGACCAGGACTGCCATGGCCCAGAACAGAGCGGCCGATCGCGCCAGGGCCCGGTCAAATGCGGATGATGCCTGGGCATCCGACAAAAATCCATTCATGGTCTTGCCAATCGAAGTCAGGGCCGCTTCCACAACAGCCCGGTCTGTTTGTGCAGGGTAGAGGGCCGGCAGCTGCAGGAGCTGCTCATCCACCAGTTCCTGGAAATCATCCGCTCTCGATTCGTTGGCCAGGATCCCCTTGCCATTGATCGTCAGGACGTTGATTTGTGTATGGAAGGTGTCCATGGCTGTCTCACCGAGCGGTCCGGCCTTGATCTCGTCTGACGCGATGAACAGTCGCTGGCTGAACTGCTTGCTGTAGGCACTCTGCGCCGGCTCGAGGGAAAAGCCCATGTAGAAGCCGACCGTGCAGATGAAAAAGTAGACGGCGATGGCGATCGTGATCATCCGGATGGCACCGACCCGTTCCGAGAGCTTGCTGAACAGGATCGAGCAAGGCACCGCGACGATCTGTGTCACAAGCAGAGCCAGGATCATGCCGGTCGATCCGAGCCCCAGGGAGGAGCCATAGACCGTTGCCATGTGGATGACGGTGTTGACCCCATCGATGTAGAAAAAGTACGCCAGCATGAAGACGAAAATCGCCTTGTTGTGCAGGATGTCCCGCACCGTCGCCTTCAGGTTGCCCCACGCTTTTCGCACCAGCTGCGTGGGTGGCAGCGAGACGTAATGCCGCTGCTTGACGTTCTTGAGCATCGGGATGCTGAAAATGGCCCACCAGGCTGATGCGAGGACACAGGATATTTTCACGGCAAGGGTTCCGTCGATACCGATGTTTTCACCAAACAGGATGAGGGCGATCGAAATCAGGAACGGGATGGTGCTGCCGCCCAGGTAGCCCATCGCATAGCCATAGGCCGAAACCCGGTCCATGTGGTCCGGGTCTGTGACATCAGTCAGGAACGAATCGTAGAACAGGATGCAGCCGGCAAAGCCGATGTAGGACAGAACATACCCGGCCAGCATCATCTTGTAGTTGTCGGTAAGCGCCATGGCAGTCGTGAAAACAAGTGCCAGCATCAGGAAAGCCGTGAACAGCTTTTTCTTCATGCCCTTGAAATCACCGATCGCGCCCAGGAATGGCGCTGAAATGGCAATGACCAGTGTGGCCAGAGAGGTGCCGTACCCCCACAGGATGTCCCCGGAAACACCGACTGCTTTGGTGACGTTGGCGAAATAGATCGGAAAGACAGCTGCCATGATGATGGTCGCGTAGACGCTGTTGGCCCAGTCAAACGTGATCCAGCTGCGTTCTTCGCGTGTGAACTTCCGGCGAGTCCGGCCAAGGGGGCCTTTTGAATCCGGAGTGTCTGCGGTTTGGGCATTCAGGTCTGAACCTTTTGCACTCATGCGCATCCCTTTCCGGCGGACAAGTCCGCCATCAGACGACTTTTTTACATTGTATACGAAAAGAACCGGAAATGGATATCCTTCTCACTCAAACAAACATTTTTTGAAATCAATAAATGCAACTCGTGATTGCGGGTATCCATTCCCGGCTAAACAAGAAGCGCGGATTGTACCTATCATGTTGTCTTTACTCCAGCGCTTCATTGTCGCGAAAGTTCAAAGGCTCGCCGTGTGTCAGAACATTCATCATGAATCGTCCTGTCGCCCTTGAAAAAATTTCGTCAATTCCAAAGAGCGATTGAAAAGGCGTGCCCGGTGCGGGCACGCCTTTTTTGTGTGAGCGAATGGGATCGACGAAATTTTAGTACATGCCTGCTCCTGGCGCGCCGGCCGGCATCGGGGGCTCCTTCTCAGGGATGTCCGCGACGACCGCTTCGGTGGTCAGCAGGATGGAGGCGATGGAGGCGGCGTTCTGCAAGGCGGAACGGGTGACCTTGGCCGGATCGACGATACCGACTTCGACCATGTCGACATAGGTTTCGTTCAGGGCATCAAAGCCGACGCCTGGTTCGTTGGTCTTGACTTTTTCGCAGACGACGCTGCCATCCAGGCCGGCGTTGAGCGCGATCTGGCGAACCGGCTCTTCCAAAGCCTTGACCACGATGCGGATACCGGTCCGGACATCGCCGGATTCCGTGGCAACCAGTTCCCTGACGGCCGGCAGGACATTGATGAAAGCGGTGCCGCCACCCGGGACGATTCCTTCTTCGACGGCCGCGCGGGTCGCGGAAAGCGCGTCCTCGATGCGGTGCTTCTTCTCTTTCATTTCAGTCTCGGTCGCAGCGCCGACTTTGATGACGGCGACGCCACCGGACAATTTGGCGAGGCGCTCCTGGAGCTTTTCACGATCGAAGTCGGATGTGGTCTCCTCGATCTGGGCGCGGATGGAGCTGATACGGGCTTTGATGTCGTTCATGTCGCCGGCGCCGTCGACGATGATGGTGTTCTCTTTCTGGACCTTGACCTGACGGGCCCGGCCCAGCATGTCGAGTGTGGTCTCCTTGAGGTCGAGGCCGAGTTCTTCCGTGATGACTTTGCCGCCGGTCAGGATCGCGATGTCCTGCAGCATGGCCTTGCGGCGATCGCCGAAGCCGGGGGCCTTGACCGCGACGCAGGTGAAGGTGCCGCGCAGTTTGTTGACGACGAGGGTCGCGAGGGCTTCGCCTTCGACATCCTCAGCGATGATGACCAGCTTCTTGCCGACCTGGACGATCTTCTCGAGCACCGGCAGGATTTCCTGGATGTTGCTGATCTTCTTGTCGGTGATCAGCAGATAGGGCTCATCGAGCACGGCTTCCATCTTGTCGGAATCCGTGACCATGTAGGCCGACACATAGCCGCGGTCGAACTGCATGCCTTCTACGACTTCCAGTTCGGTGACCATCGACTTGGATTCTTCCACGGTGATGACACCTTCGCTGGTGACCTTTTCCATGGCTTCCGCGATCAGTTCGCCGACATAGCTGTCATTGGCGGAGATGGCGGCAACGCGGGTGATGTCTTTCTTGCCATCCACTGGCTGGGAAATATCACGAATGCCTTCGACGGCCTTGTCAACAGCCATCATGATGCCCTTGCGCAGGATCATGGGGTTGGCGCCGGCGGCGATGTTCTTCATGCCTTCACGGATAATGGCCTGGGCCAGCAGGGTCGCGGTCGTGGTGCCGTCGCCGGCCACATCATTGGTCTTGGTCGCGACTTCCTTGACGAGCTGGGCGCCCATGTTTTCAAAACGGTCTTCGAGTTCGATTTCCTTGGCGATGGTCACGCCGTCATTGGTGATGACGGGAGAGCCGAACTTCTTGTCGAGCACGACATTGCGGCCTTTGGGGCCGAGGGTGATCTTGACGGTGTCCGCAAGCTTGTTGACGCCTTTCTCCAAGGCATGACGGGCGTCCTCTGCGTATTTCAAATCCTTAGCCATGTGCGTTTCCTCCTGATATTCTTTTCGGTATCGTCTTATTCGACAATGGCCAGAATGTCGTTCTGACGAAGAATGGTGTATTCTTTGCTGTCGATCTTCACTTCTGTGCCGGCGTATTTGCTGATCAGCACACGGTCACCGACGCTGACCTGCATGACGACGTCCTTGCCATCGACGACGCCACCGGGACCCACTGCCACGATCTCGGCGATCTGGGGCTTTTCCTTGGCTGTGCCAGGCAGGACAATCCCGCTCTTGGTGGTCTCTTCCATTTCGATCATCTTGACGACGACTCGGTCGCCCAACGGTTTGATGGTCATGTGAATGCCTCCCTTATATGGATGTTTTGGATAACCCTTCAAAAAATTAGCACTCTAGCATTAAGAGTGCTAATTCCATGTCTAAATATAAAATGTTTGTCCGACACTGTCAAGTGCCTGATGGAAAATCACGCGACACGGGATTTCGTCAGAAGATGTAGAGCAGCAGGTTGTTCCGATAGAGGAAGTCCAGGAGGAAGGTGCTGCCCACCGCCTCGACAGCCTTGGGGAAATAGGGGGCCGCGAAGGCCAGGATCAGCAAAACGACGGACACGAGTACGAGGCCGTATGCCAGACCGGCTGCCAGGCCGGCCAGACGGTTTGCCGTTCCGATCAGGGGCAGCTCGTTCACCAACCGGGTCAGGAATCGGGTCAGCATCCGGATGAGGATCGCGATGGTCGCGAACAACAGCAGGAACAGGAGCGCCTTGACTGTAAACCGGGCAATCAGGGCAGCCAGGTTGTCAAACTGGACGGATCCGGCCTGGTTGACGGTCGCGAGTTCTGTCAGCATCAATTTTTCCAGAAACGGTGGCAGGTTAAAGCTGGCAATGGCCTCCGGAATGCCGGCCATCGTGTCGCGCAGCGGTGCCAGGATCCCGTCCGACAGTTTCAAGGCCAGATTGGAGACGAAAGGAATACCGTTGACCATGCGCGTGGCCGGCCCGATCAGCAGCAAGGTGACAATCAGGGAGACAAAGGTGGTCAGCAGACGGCCAACCATCTCGAGAAAGCCCTCCCGCAACCCGACAATCACCAGGTAGAGAAGAAATGCGATCAGGAGTCCATCGATCAGGTAAGGGGTCATGGCTATGGTTCCTCCTTGGTTGTTGCGTCAGCAGCGGTTTTCGTGCCGGAATCAGGCGCGCCGGGGATCTTCTTGACAGGATCGAACGGGTAACTCTTGCCGAAAATGAATTCGTGCAATTTGGGGATCATGCCATTGAAGTCACACAGGTTGACCCAGGTGGACCCCTTGTAGGCATCAAACTCTTTGAAAAAGCCCTTGATCGGGATCTGCAGCTGGTCGATCGTCCCGTTCATCAGAGGGACGGTCGACAGGCCCAGACCTGTCAACCGGGTCCTGGACATGTTTGTCGTGATGTACTTCAGACCGTTTGACACCATGCTGGTCTTCATCGGGACGCCGGCTTTCATGAACTGATCCAGCAAGGCCTGGATCACGGTCCTCTGACGGCTCATGCGCACATAGTCATTGTCAAGTTTGCGAATTCGGGAATAGGCCACCGCCTGACGGCCGTTCAGCAGTTGCTCGCCAGCCCGGGATACCAGTGGCGATTGAGGCGTGTCGGCATAAAGGTTGTTCTGCTCCTTGACTGAACCATTCAAATACGCGATCTCGTCTTGCTTGACATCGATCATGACCCCGCCCGCGATATCAATGATCGCCTCCATGCCGCTCATATTGACCATGACATAATCCTGGATATCAAGACGGAATGTTTCATTGACCACGCGCATGGTGAGCAGTGGGCCGCCATGGGCGTTGACCGCATTGAGCTTGACCGGATCGGCCTTGCCGGGTTCATAGACCAGCATGTCCCTCTGCAAAGAGGTCAGCTTGATTTTCTTGTTGATCTCGTCGACCGTCAGGATCATCATTGTGTCGGAATTGGTCTTCAGGTTGTCTTCTTTTCGTGAATCGACCCCCAACAGCAAAATGTTCTGGATCCCCTTTTCCTGGGGAACCGGGTTTTGCAGCGATTCCATCGGGATGTCGTACTCGCTCGGGACGGTCGCCTGGTTTGAAGGGATGATCTCGACATTCGACATGAGAAACTGCCAGAAAGCCAAGACCCCGATCGTGACGATCACCAACAGCGTCACGAATGAAATCAGGGCGATCTTCAGCCCGCGGCGGCTGCGCCCGGCCATCGCGCCTCCGGTTGTCACGCCCGGTTCCTCGGCCATGTTGCGGTTTTGGGATGGAATCACATGTGGATCATGGAACTCGTTCGGATCGGAAGACCCGTTTGATTTCCTGAATTTATTGTTCACTAACGATATTGCCTCCAAATTGAAACTGCTTCCTTGGTCGGCAATCGCTCGACTGACAGAAGAACCACCCTATCATACCACGGCTTTAACATTTGAAAAGCGCATCATCAAATGGTTGCAAGTCGTGATCATCCTTTTTTATTGGACGCGCGCGTACCCGTTCGGGTTCCTGGACTGCCAGCGGGCCGTGTCCCGGCACATGTCCGCCAGATCCTTTTTTGCGGACCAGCCCAGCAATTGCATGGCTTTCCGGGGGTCCGCGTAGCAGATGGCGATGTCGCCCGGACGACGGGGAACAATCCGGTAGGGCACCGAAAGGCCGGTCGCGGCTTCATAGGCTTTGACCAGGTCGAGCACGCTGTACCCGCTGCCCGTCCCCAGGTTGACTGCCTCGATGCACGATGTCTCCAGGATGTAATCGATGGCCTTCACATGACCCCTGGCCAGGTCGACAACATGGATGTAGTCCCGGATCCCTGTGCCATCCGGTGTCGGATAGTCATTGCCAAAGACGCTCAGGACCGGCAGTCGGCCGATCGCCACCTGGGAAATGTAAGGCATCAGATTGTTGGGAATGCCGGCCGGATCTTCACCGATCAAACCGGATTCGTGCGCGCCGATCGGGTTGAAGTAACGAAGCATCATGATCCCCCAGCGGGGGTCTGCGTGATGAAGGTCCATCAGGATCTGCTCGATCATCCGCTTGGTCCAGCCGTAAGGGTTGGTTGCCGAGAGAGGAAAGTCCTCGGTGATCGGGACCGTTTCAGGGACACCGTACACAGTCGCCGAAGAGGAGAAAACCAGGCGGCGGCAGTCATTCTGATCCATGACCTCGAGCAGGGAGAGCGTACTTTCCAGATTGTTGCGATAATATCGAAGCGGCATGCCGACCGATTCGCCAACCGCCTTGAGGCCGGCAAAATGGATCACGGCATCGATTTCATGGGATTCGAAGATCAGCGCCAGCGCGTCTTTGTCACAAACATCCACCTGATAGAAATCGAAGTCGCGACCACTGATCGCGCCGATTCGCTCGATCGCGACCTTGCTGCTGTTGACCAGATTGTCGACGACGACCAGGCGGTGACCGGCCGCCAGCAGTTCAAGGCTGGTATGACTGCCAATGTAGCCCGCTCCGCCCGTGACCAGAATGGTGCTCATGACTGGCCCTCCTTATGGCTGACGATGACGCTCGATGTCGGATAGGCGAATTCGATGTCAAGCGACTCGAACACCCTCATGATGTCGTAAAGGATCGCTTCCTGTTCGGCCAGATACTGATCGTAAGCCACGGTGTTGACAAAGCATTGGAACAGGATGTCGAGGGAACTGTTGTTCAGCTTTTCAAAATAGACCAGCAGTCCCTCCTCGAGCACCGTCTCGCTCCGGCGCGCGGCAATCCCCCTTAGCGCGGTGTTCAGCTGCTCCAGCTTTTCGACCGGTGTATCGTAGGTCGCCGACAGCGTGAGCCGGATCCGGCGCTTGCCCATGCGTGAGAAATTGGTGATGAACGAGTTGCTGAGCTTGCCGTTGGGCACCGTGACCACCGCTTGCGCCAGCGTCCGGATGCGGGAGCTTCGGAAGCCGATGTTTTCGACGATGCCGTCGATTTCCGGCGTTGAGATGTAATCGCCGATTTCGAACGCCCGATCGGCCATGATGGTGACGCCGCCGATCAGGTTGGCGAACGTCTCCTGGGCGGCCAGTGAGATCGCCAGGCCGCCGATGCCGATGCCGGTCAGCAGGCCGGAAATGTCGAAGCCCCAGACCTTCAGGATCAAGAACAGCGCCAGGATGATGGCCGCGATCCGGATCGCCTGGCGATAGAACATGTAAATGGCCTGAGAGACCCTTTTCTCCTGTCGCACCAGCACGTCGTAATGGATTTCAGTCAGTGCGGACGCGACACCGGCCATCAGCAGGCTGATCACGACCACAAAGAGAGTGGCATTCGTTTTTTCCAGGAAAGACATGATCGGAGCCGCGGTTTTCAAAAGCAGCGGGCCGGTCGCGATGGAGAAGCCAACCGAAAAGACCAGGAGCTTGAGTCCGGGCAGGACCGCTTCGGCGAGACGTTCACCGGCAGAGAAGCTCTTCCTGGAGAAAAGCCGGATCAGCACCTGGATCAGGCGGGCCAGAACCTTTCGGAACAGGAACGCGGCGAGCAGGATCAAGACCGCGATCAGATAATGAAGCATGGGATTGCCCCAAAACGATGTGCCGAGAAATGACGGCAGTTTTGTCCCGATGGACGCAGTCAGCTGGATGGTGGCGTGAAGCATTGACGGCTCCTCCTTTCCCTTTCCATATCCTACCACAACTGCTAAAATGAGTCGTGTCTGTTTTGACAGGAAAGGATGTTGGATCGTGACGGACGACAAAACCCCGATCCAGACCGGATGGCTTTCCCGCCTCCTCCAGTTCTACAGAAAGAACCGGCTGCGCCTTTTCGGCGCGGCCCTTTTCACGATCCTGTCCGCCGCCTGTTCCCTGGCGCTGCCCCTGGTCCTGAGCTTTGTGATCGACAGCATCATCGGTTTTAAACCCGCCACACTGCCCGGTTTTCTGCAGTCGGTCTACGAGCGCGTGGGCGGTCGGGAATTTCTCCTGACCCGGCTTTACTGGATGGGCGTCCTGATTGTCGCCATTGTCCTGCTCGATGGCTTTTTCCAGTTTTTTCGCGGCAAATGGATCGCCATCTTTTCCGAAAGCGGCTCGCGCCGGATGCGGGAAACCGTTTTCCACCATCTGCAGCATCTGCCGTTCGCCTACCATGCCAAAGCCGAGACCGGTGACCTCATCCAGCGCTGTACATCGGATGTCGACACGATCCGGCGGTTTGTCGGCAGCCAGCTGCTCGAGATCGTTCGCAGTTTTTCCCTGGTGGTGACGACCCTGGTCGTCCTGTTTGCGCTGGACCCGCTGATGGCCCTGATCTCCATGGCGGTCACGCCGCTGATCTTCGTCACTTCACTGATCTATTTCCGCAAAGAGCGGGCGGCGTTCAAGAAATGGGACGAAGCGGAGGGCGCGCTGTCCACCATGCTTCAGGAGAGCCTGACCGGTGTCCGGGTTGTCAAGGCTTTCGCCCGACAGGCGTTCGAACGCGCGAAATTCAACGAGAAAAACCGTGACCTGAGGGACTTTGGCTGGAAAACCTTCCAGATCATCGCCAATTTCTGGATGTTCTCCGATTTCATCTGTCTGTTGCAGATCATGGCGGTCACACTGGCCGGGGCGGTCCTGACGATTCGCGGACGGCTGTCGCTCGGACAGATGGTCGTCTTCATCTCCTATTCCGAGATGCTCCTCTTCCCGCTTCGCAACCTGGCACGCATGCTGGCTGACGCCGGCAAGATGCATATCGCGTTCGGCCGCTTGCAGGAAATCCTGGACGAAAAGCCCGAACCGGACGACAAGAACCTGAAAAACCCGGCCTTGCAAGGCCGGATCGAGTTTCGCCATGTCGGTTTCGCCTATGACACCAATCAGCGGCCCGTCCTGAAGGACGTCACATTCCGCGTCGCCGCCGGCGAAACGGTCGGCATCATCGGCCCGACCGGATCCGGGAAATCAACTCTGCTGTACCTGCTCCAGCGCCTTTATGAGCCGACCGAGGGGGTCATCCTGCTCGATGGCATCGACATCCGCGAAATCAGCCGTGACACGATCCGGCGCGGGGTCGGGCTCATCTTGCAGGAACCGTTCGTCTTTTCCCGTTCCGTCATGGAAAACATCCGCCTGCCCAGGCCGGACGCGTCCGATGACGATGTCTACTCGGTCTCACGGACGGCGGCTTTCCATGACGATGTCCAGCGTTTCGAATCGCGATATGAGACGATCGTCGGTGAGCGTGGTGTCACGCTGTCCGGGGGACAGAAACAGCGGCTGACCATCGCCCGCACGCTGATCCGTGAATGCCCGGTCCTGGTTTTCGATGACTCCCTGAGCGCGGTTGACACCGAGACGGATGCCCGGATCCGCGTCGAGCTGAAGTCCAGGCGACGCAAGGCGACGACCCTGATTGTCTCGCACCGGATCTCGACCCTGAGCGAAGCGGATCGCATCCTCGTGATCGAAGATGGACGGATCACAGCCACGGGCACCCATCAGGAACTGATCCGGCAACCCGGGCTTTACAAGCGGGTCTACGAGATCCAGAACGCGCTGGCAGAGGAGGTGGCTGGATGAGCATGGCTGAAGACCAGGACTACGCGGCCAAGTTCCAGATCGGCACCTGGCGACGCTTTCTCACCTATGCCGCCATGCTGCGACGGGAATTCGGCCTGCTGGCCTTCTTCATGGCGGCCATGGCCGCGCTTGAAAGCGCGACGCCGCTTCTGACCAAATTCGCGATCGACCAGTTTGTCGCAAAGGGGTCCACGGAAGGACTGGTACCCTACGCCCTGGTCTTCTTCGTTGCCGTGGCACTCCAGGCTGTCACGATCCGGTATTTCCTCTACTATGCAGGCAAGATCGAGACCGGACTCAATTTCGAGATTCGCAAGGCCGGCTTTTCCCACCTGCAGGAGCTCTCCTTCTCGTATTACGACCGGACACCGGTCGGCTGGATCATGTCCCGGATGGTGTCCGACACCAACCGGCTGAGCGAAGTGGTGGCCTGGGGACTGGTCGACATCGCCTGGGGCATGACGACGATCCTGGCGATCCTGATCGCCATGTTCGTGCTCGATGCCCGGCTGGCCTTGATCGCACTCGCGGTCATTCCGGTGCTCGGTGTCATCTCCTATTTTTTCCAGAAAAGGCTGCTGGCCACCCAACGCAGGATCCGTCGAATCAATTCGCGGATCACCGGACTGTTCAATGAAGGCATCATGGGGGCTCGCACCAGCAAGACACTCCGTCGCGAAGCCCAGAACAGCGTCGAGTTCGACGCCTCGGCCGGCGAGATGTTTCGCGAGTCGGTCAAGGCCGGTGTCTTTGCCGCCCTGTTCCTGCCGATTGTCTCGTTGCTGGGCGCCATCGGTTCGGCCCTGGTCCTGACCTTTGGCGGGCAGATGGTCATTGCCGGCGGGATTGCGGTCGGCACCCTGTACGCCTTCATGACCTACATGACCCGGATCTGGGACCCGATCCGCCACCTGGCGCGCGTCATGACCGAACTGCAGTCAGCCCAGGCGGCCGCTGAGCGGGTGATGACCCTGCTCTCGGAAAAGCCGGACATCGGCGACAGGCCGGAGGTCATCGAGCGTTACGGGCAAGCGGACGGAGAAGGAAAGGAACCCTGGCCCCGGATCGACGGGCAGGTGGCATTCGAAGACGTCACGTTCAGCTACGGCGGTGAAGAGAAGATCCTGGAGCATTTCAGTCTGACCGTGCCGGCCGGCCAGGTCATCGCCCTCGTCGGTGAAACCGGCGCCGGCAAGAGCACGATCGTCAATCTGGCCTGCCGCTTCTACGAACCGACCGATGGCCGCATCCGCATCGACGGCCGTGACTATCGCGATCTGCCGATGCTCTGGCTTTATAAAAACCTGGGGTATGTGCTGCAGACCCCGCACCTGTTCAGCGGCACGATCGCGGACAACATCCGTTACGGCAGCCTGGACGCGTCTGATGAACAGGTCGAGGCGGCGGCCCGGATGGTCAGCGCGCACGATTTCATCATGCGGATGGAAAATGGCTACAACACCGAGGTTGGTGAAGGCGGCAACCGGCTGTCCACCGGTGAAAAGCAACTGGTTTCCTTCGCGCGGGCGATCCTGGCCGATCCCAGGATCTTCATTCTGGACGAGGCGACCTCATCCGTCGACACGGAGACAGAACAACTGATCCAGAAGGCCATCTCCGTCGTGCTCAAGGGGCGGACCTCGTTCGTCATCGCCCATCGCCTCTCCACCATCCGCAAATCCGATCGCATCCTGGTCATAGCCGATGGACGCATCATCGAAGACGGCACCCATCAGCAGCTCATGCGGCAAAAAGGCCAGTACTACCAGCTTTATGTCAACCAATTCATCGATGAGTCGATCAATCAGCCCCAGTCAGCCGAAAGCGCGCTGGCAGCCTCCCAGGATCCGTCACAGCCCTGATCCGGCCCATGCAGCCGGATGATGCCGCCATTGGAGTATGATCATGGACCAAGATAAAAGAGCCATCCATAAACTGATCATCCTGGCCATTCTGGACCAGGCCAAAGGGGTGACGGTCAATCAGCTGACCGCACTGGCCCTTGAAACACTGTACATGGATTATTTCGCTTTCAGAAAGGCCTATGATGAACTGATCCGGGACCATCTTGCGACTGAAGCCGTGCGCAAGGGCGAGGTCCTGGCCGACGCCGCCGGTCGTCCGATTGCCCGGTGCGACATCACAGCGCAGGGTCTTTCGATCCTGGACACGCTGGAGAGCCGAATACCGCTGCCGGTCAAGTCCTACCTGACATCAGCCCTGTCCGGATGGCGCAAGGACCAGCTGCGCGAGAGCACCGTCACCGCGGATTTCAGCCCCGATGCCAATGGCTTCTTCTTGGTGCGTCTGGGGCAGCATGACGGGCGCAAGGAAACCATTGACCTGCGTCTGACAGTGCCGAACGAAACCGTCGCTCGCAGACTCTGCGCGAACTGGCGACAATTCCCTCAGACACTTTACATGGGCCTTCTGACTTTGTTGACCAACGGGCCCGACTCAAACTTGGACCCGCAGGATAAAAAGCAGGAGCAACCGCCGGCGGAAGGTTTGGATCCTTCCACGGGCCAGGGCGCTCCTGCCTTCGATGATCGTCAGCTTGATCTGCATGGACAGGATCAGTCCTGACGGGCTGATCCATGCTGTTTCAGGTGATCAGGTCGGGAATGGACAGGATCTTGTCCGCCAGCGTCGACGCATAGTCGGCGATGCTCTTCAGGTCATCCTCAGTCGGCAGGCCCTTCACCAGAAGCGGTTCAAGCCGTTCGGCCTTGATGCCGGCCGTCAATGTGTTCATGGTCTCCGTCATCTTGGTCGCCCAGCCGTACGAGCCGATCAGTCCGAGGTACTTGACTTTCGGACGCATGGCGTTCGCGACGATCGCCGCATAGGCAGCAGCCGGATGCGGACCGGTCAGGACAGTCGACGTGCCGAACACAACCGCGGCCGCGTCCACAAGATCGTTGATGAAGTGGCCGGTACCAATGGCCAGGCTTTCAGGTGATGACCCCAGGTCGTGGCAGACAACCGAAATGCCGCGCATCGAGAGTTTGACCGTCAGTTCATCCACCATGACGCGCGTACTGTCATGCATGCTGACGAACGGAATCGTGACCAGTTTCTTGACGCCATCGCCAGTCCATTTTTCGTATTTTTTCAGGATCAGGTCCGGATCATACCAGACCGGTCCATGAGCCGGCGCGATCAGCCGTGGCGACCATTCGCGCACCCGGGCCGTGTACTTCGCGATCTGGGTCCTGAACGGCATCATGATTTCGGAATAGTAGGACTTCGCGGCAAGCTGCAGTTCGCTGCTGGAAGTCGAGAAAGCCTTGGGGGTCGAGTAGTGGGAACCGAACAAGTCGCTCGAGAAAAGAATGCGGTCCTGTTCAAGCCAGATCATGGTGTTGTCCGGCCAATGGGCGAAAGGGATCATGCTGAATTTCAGGACCCGACCGCCGAGGTCGAGTTCCTCTCCGTCAGAGACGACCTTGATCATTTCCGGGTCCAGATGGATATGGGTCAGGATCAGGTCCTTGACTTTGGCCGTGGCCACCACCTGCGCGGATGGAAATTTCTTCAACACATGCGGGATGCCGCCCGCGTGGTCCTGCTCGGTATGGAGGCTGATCAGGTAGTCAATGCGGTCAACGCCGGCCTCCCTCAAATTTTTTAGCAGCACATCGACCTTTTCAGGATCCACCGCGTCAATGAGGGCCGTTTTTTCGCTGCCGACCACCAGATAGGCATTGTACGTGGTGCCGTGCGGTGTCGGCATGAGGCAGTCAAACATGCGGCGCTCCGGGTGGGCTGCTCCGACTTCATAAATATGGTCAGCAATCGATAAGACTGACATGTATTCGCTCCTCACCGGCAAGCGACAACGGCCGGTCCGCCGTCCCAATTCAATAATGGACGAATGGACCGGCCCGCCTGCCTATTTCTCATGGTATGGTTGTCTCAGATGTTCACCTGGTGCCTACTCTTCGCTGAACTCATCCTTCGGGGCTCCGCACAGGGGGCAGGTCCAGTCGTCAGGAATGGCTTCAAACGGGGTTCCCGCCGGGACGCCATTGTCAGGATCACCAACTGCTGGATCGTACACGTAACCACAGAGATTGCAGACAAATTTTTTCATTCATACACCCTCGCTTTCGTCTTTTGGTCGCAACAGAACGTGCTTGATTTTCATTATATCGAAAGTCATGGCCTGTCGCTACAGGAAATGCTAAAGATTCCGTCCTTTAACGCGGCAGTTCGATCGACCGGCCTTCCTTGGCCAGTTTCTCCGACTTCCGGTATAGGACAAATTTCCGACCGATGACCTGGACCACTTCAGCCCCGACCGACGCCGCGAGCTGGGCGGCGATCTCACCGACCGGCATGGCCGCGCTTCTCAGGACACTCGCCTTGACAAGCTCGCGCACGCTCAGAAGATCCTCAAGGCTTGCCGTCAATGGATCGCCAACATCGGACTTGCCAACGTGCAGCTGGCAAGGAAGTGTATTGGAAAGGCTTCTCAAATAAGCCCTTTGTTTGCTGGTCAGCATCTTTCAAAAACCTCTTGTTTCAGTCTATCAGAACAGGAATTCAAATTCAGCGTCATTGAGCCGAATCAGGTCACCTTCCTGTACACCGGCTTTTTCCAGGGCGTCGATGACCCCTTTTCTGCGCAGCAGCCGCTGAAAATACTGCAACGACTCTGTGTCATCAAAGTTGGTCGAATTGACCAGGCCGGCGATCCAGTTGCCGGTGACGACATACACCGGGCCATCCCGCTCGATGCCAAATAGCGCTTCTTCCTCGAACCGGTACCAGGTCTCGTCAGCGACCGGTATCGCCAGCCGTGTCGGCGGCAGCATGCGGACCTGCTCCGCGACCTTTTTCACCAGGCTGTCCACGCCCTCACCGATCGGTGCACAGATCGGGAACACCGGCAGTCCCAGTTCGGAGAAATAAGCGATCAGATGGTCCAGTTGATCCGGATCCGTTTCATCGATCTTGTTGAGCGCAACGATCTGGGGACGGGACGCAAGTTCTGCGTTGAAGTTCTCCAGTTCACGATTGATCCGGTCGAAATCCTCGAGCGGTTGCCGATCCTCTTTGCCAGACGCGTCAATCACATGCAGCAGCAGCCGTGTGCGTTCGATGTGCCGGAGAAAGTCATGGCCAAGGCCCAGGCCTTCGCTGGCACCTTCGATCAGGCCGGGAATGTCGGCGACAACAAAACTGAAATCATCGACGACGACCACACCCAGGTTCGGTTCGATCGTCGTGAACGGATAATCGGCGATTTTGGGTCTGGCCGCTGAAATAACGGACAACAACGTTGACTTGCCGACATTGGGGAACCCGATCAGGCCGACATCCGCCAGCAGCTTGAGCTCAAGCACAATGTCGAGGACCTCGCCTGGTTCTCCAGCCCGGGCAAAATTTGGCGCCTGACGTATCGAATTGGCAAAATGGATATTGCCCTTGCCGCCCCGTCCGCCGCGAACGATGATCTCGCGTTGACCCGCCTGCGTGAAGTCAGCCAGAATCCGGCCACTTTCCAGTTCTTTCACGACCGTGCCGACCGGAACCGGAATGACCAGGTCCTTGCCGCCGCGTCCATACTGCTGCCTTCGGCCGCCCTTTTCACCATCTTCAGCATGAAACCGGCGTTTGAACCGGAAATCCTGCAAGGTGTTCAGGCCTTCGTCAGCGACGAAATAGACGCTTCCGCCCCGACCGCCGTCACCGCCGTCCGGGCCACCGTTGGGCACATATTTGGCTGTATGGAACGAAACCATGCCATTGCCACCATTACCGGCCTGTACATGAATTTTCGCTTCATCAATGAACATCGATGGCCTCTCTTTCTTTCAGTCAAGAAAAAGGTCCGACCCCATCATCAGGCCGGACCTTTCAATCAAACCACAGGCGTTTGGTCAGACCGGCTCACTCCGCCGGATAAACACTGACCTGCTTCTTGTCCTTGCCGAGACGCTCGTAACGGACCGTACCGGCCGTCAGGGCGTAAAGCGTGTCGTCAGACCCGATCCCGACATTGTTACCGGGGTGGATCTTGGTACCGCGTTGGCGGAAAAGAATATTGCCGGCGAGGACGGCCTGGCCGTCGCCGCGTTTGGCACCCAATCTCTTGGAAGCGGATTCGCGGCCGTTGCGGGTGCTGCCGACGCCCTTCTTGTGCGCCAGAAGCTGCAGATTCACTTTAATCATTGCACCATGCACCTCCATTCATTCATCTTCATTTTCGATTACCCGGACATATTTGCGTCCGTAACTGTCCTCGATCTGCCGGCATCCAATCGCCAGGGCGTCCATCAGGGTCCTTGCGGCTTGCATCTGCACCTGGCTGGCCGTCGCGGGATCGACAATCTCACAGGCGATGTGGCCATCATCCATCCGGTATCGGATATCCACTTTGGCCAGGTCCTGAAGACTGCCAATCGTAGTCGCTGCGATCGCCGTAATGGCTGAGCAGATGATATCCGATCCTGCCTTTCCGTAACCGGCATGACCGGATGCGGTGAACGAGCGGATGAGCCCGTCAGAAGATCGTTTCAGCGTAATGGTAATCATGTCAAAGTCCGTTCAATTCATGTGTCCTGGCAGTTCATGCCTGGATACTGGCGATCCTTACACGGGTGTACGGCTGGCGATGGCCGTTCTTCCGGCGATAGCCCTTCTTGGCCTTGTACTTGAAAACGATGACCTTCTTGCCCTTGCCCTGCTTGACGATTTCGGCTTCGACCGAAGCGCCGTCCAGCGTGGGTGTGCCAAGGCGAAGACCCGATTCATCTGAAACGGCCAGCACTTCGTCAAACTTGACGCTGTCTCCGGCTTCGCCGTCGATCTTCTCAATGAAAATCTCGTCTCCGACGTTGACCCGGTACTGCTTGCCGCCTGTCGCGATTACAGCATACATATCCTTCTTGTTCCTCCTGCTTAACAGTCTCGCTGGCATCGGGCATGCTGAAGACAGCATTTGAAGACCCGTTCCATGCGGTCACCGAAACATATTATCATCGAACCTGTCGGATGTCAACGCGACGGCGTACCTTATATAAAATGAGCGCGAAAGGCTTGAATGACAAAGTAACTTCCACCAAGCGACCATACGGCACAGTCTTGGCACCGCCAAGCGGGCGGTGCCAGACGGCATTTCAGAACCAGCGCGTCGTCGCGTCCTAGGATGCTACAGCCGCAGAGGTTTTCAAGCGAGCGCATGAATTAGTACCGAAACGGCAACTGGCACCTACCCCGGGCACCCACCCCGGAACCAACGGAAATAATTCACGCACAAGCGATATTGCTTCGCGCTCAATTTGACATGAGGCACGACACTTGGCGAAAACCACACGATGCACGATTGTTTACAGGACACCCATCAGACCAGTGGCTACGGCCAGATAAGGAGCATCAGCAGGCTCCCGGCGACAGAAGAGATAATCGGCGGAGCCGACAAAAACGAAAGCGCTTTTGCCATGACTCGACCAGCAATCAGCATGACAAGGGCAAAAAGAACGTCGGCAATCGACGCGCAGCCCGTCCAGACAGTCAATGCTGAAAAAAGTCCGGTGGGCATCGCCACATGCAGCCAGGTCACGAGCAATTCCTGTCTCATCGAGACCTGCCGAAGCGGCATCGTCGCGGGCAGCATCGCCGGCGTCAGCAGGAGCGCGACCACCAGGACCGCAAGGCTGTGATCACCCCGAGGCAGTACGTTGGCAAAAATCGTGCGGATCCAGAAAAGCACCGCCGTCAGATACAAGAGAGCCAGCGCAACCGTCATGAGCGTGGCACGAATGGAATGTCCGGACCGGTGTTGTTCAGTTGCTCGCGCTGGTCTGTGGGCCGTTGCAAGAATCAGGAAAAACCAGCCAAAAATGCCAATCATGGCATAAAAGGCATAACCGCTTGCCAACCGTGCGTCGTCAGCCAGTCCGGCCAGCAAGCGCCCGATCGGGACGGCCGCGGCACCGGAAAGCAAAGATGCAGGCACGAGTCGCATCCAGCCGACCGGTCGCTTCAACCGGTTTGCGGACGGCGTCGCGGTCATGCTGATTGATCGCTGCAAAATGAACAGAAGCGGTGTGGCCACGAGCAGAATCAATATCCCTAGAGGCAGCAGGAGTCGGTCATAGAGTGTTCGGGTCAAACCAGCCGCTGCCGGATTGGACACCCCTGTTGGCAAAGCATCCTGGATCACCCGATGCAACCTGGGCGACCAGCCTTCATTGAACAACGAAAACGCCGGCAGAATGATCAGTCGCCGTTGACCGTCAACGGAGATGAATTGCTCAGGAGACAGACTGCCGGTTCCTGAAATCCCCGGAAACAGGGTGGCATCTTCACCGGAAGCGAGGAAGAACAGTTGGCGGCCGGCATCAGATTCCCGCCTGTCGTCGCTGACCAGGATGGTCAGTTGCCTGTCGGGCGGGAAACGCGACACCAGCCCGGCCAACCGTGTGTCTTGACCGTCCGGCGATATCAGAATCAGCCCTTCCGGTGATCCATCGGTCTTTACATCCGACAGGGCCTGCACCAGACCCGCGGACGCGCCCCCCCAGGCGGCAATCGTGATGTTTGTGGCTTCTCTTCCGGAAAAGTCTCGGACCTTGGCCAGAATATGCTCGAGATCCCCGGGTTGGATGGATATCCGACTGGTTCTGACGATGACTGTGCCAACCCCGATGTCGGACAGGGCTGCAGCGAGCATCCGATCGGACATCCTGATTGACGCGTGATCGGCAAACAGCAGAAGGATACCCTTGGCCATGCCTGTGCCCATTGAATTGCCAGCGTGACCCGGTGGCAGATAGCCCCAGGCTTGGATTCGGTCGTCACCGGAGAAGGTCGGTCCGGCTGTAACCGTTGGCCAGTCGAGCGTTGTCATGGCCGGCAGCTTCCTGTCGAGCAATCCGGTCAGACCGATCGCGCCGATGAAGGAAACAGCCGTCAGCAAAGCAAGGATCCATGACCAGATGGATCGCCTGCGTCTATCCGTTTCCAGGGGTTGCGACGGCCGGTTTTCCATCAGAAATGCCTGTCCGAGTGAGGCGTCGCGCTGTGCCCGATCGTCGTGGCGACAGCCCTTTGCCACCTGTCGAGCAGGATCTGCCGCTCCGGGCTGCCCATGGACGGCTGAAATACACGATCGCTGACCCGACAGGCGCTGATCGCGTTCAAATCGGCAAAAAGGCCGGTTGCCAGTCCGGCCAAAGCCGCTGCGCCAAAGGCGGTGGTCTCAATATTGGCAGGTCGGTCCACCGGGATGCCGGCAATATCGCTCTGGAACTGCATGAGGAAGTCACTGGCACTGGCTCCGCCATCCACGCGAAGCAGCGGAATGGGAAAACCGGCATCACCCTCCATGGCAGTCATCACATCCAGACTCTGATAGGCAATGGACTCCAGAACCGCCCGGGCCAGTTGCACGCGACCTGTCCCGCGTGTCAGACCTGTGATCGTACCACGTGCATCCGGCTTCCAGTATGGCGCCCCAAGTCCTGTAAATGCAGGGACCATAAATACGCCACCGGTATCCGGTACCGTTCCGGCCAGGCTGTCGCACTCGGGAGCAGACTGGATCACGCCGAGTTCATCCCGCAGCCACTGGATCGCGGAGCCCGCATTGAACACACTGCCTTCGAGTGCGTACTGCGGGCCATGGCCCAGGTCATAGGCAATCGTTGTCAAAAGGCCTTGATTGGAAAAAACCGGTTGGCTGCCCGTCTGCATCATCAGGAAGCAGCCTGTGCCATAGGTGTTCTTGACCATGCCGGGTGAAAAGCAGGCCTGTCCGAACAATGCAGCATGCTGGTCACCGGCGATGCCCGCAATCGGGACACGACCCGGGAGGATGGTCGGATCAACCGTGGCCGCAATGCCGCTGGAAGGCACGATCCGGGGCAGGATGCCTCTGGGAATGTCGAACAGGTCCAATAGATCCGGATCATAGTCGAGTGTTCTGATATTGAACAACAATGTCCTGGAGGCATTGGTCATGTCCGTGACATGGGTCGTACGCCCGGACAGATGCCAGATCAGATACGAATCCATCGTCCCCGCCAGCAATTTGCCTTGAGCAGCCAGATCACGCGATTGCGGCACATGATCGAGGATCCACTTGATTTTTGTCGCGGAGAAATAGGCGTCCAGACGCAGGCCCGTTCTCTTGATCACGTCCGGTTCATGCCCCCGTTCGATCAGGCCCTGGCAGATTGGCGCCGTCCGACGGCATTGCCAGACGATGGCCGGATAAACCGGTTGCCCGGTTTCCTTGTCCCAAAGCACGACCGTTTCCCGCTGGTTGGTGATGCCAAGCGCCCTGATCCGGTCGGCACGAATGCCATTTTCTGCGATCACGTCGCGCATGACTTCGATCTGGACGCGCAAAATTTCTTCCGGGTCATGCTCCACCCAGCCCGGAAATGGATAATGCTGGGTAAATGGTTTCTGTTTGATACCTTTGGTCGTGCCTGATTCGTCATAAACGATGGCTCGGCAACTCGTGGTCCCCTGGTCCAGCGCGATGACATAATTCGAATCCATTCTGCAACTCCGTCCTTCCTGCTTTCCGTCAAGACCGGTCCTGTCGTTTGCCTGCAATTAGGAAGCCTCGTTTCATTGTCTGCCCTGTCTATCCTTCATTGATTATACCAATGATGCACCGATCAATCGCCTTTTCCATCAGAAAAGCCGGATCCTTGCAAGAATCCGGCTTGTCCATGACATCCAAACGAACAGCTGGTCAGCTGACGCCTTCGATTTGACTTCCTGTATGAATCAAGTCACTTCTTCAGCCTGCTGGTTCTGGCTGGTCAGCAGTTCGGCCTGTTCAAGGGCTTCGCGGTACTTATGCATCACTTCATTGGACAGTTTCTCGCGAAACTCCGAATTGATAGGATGGACGATGTCCTTGAACTCGCCGTCCTGCGTTTTCCGGCTCGGCATGGCGATGAAATAGCCGTTGGCGCCCTCGATCACCTTGATATCATGCACGACGAACGAATGGTCAAATGTCACTGATACGATTGCTTTCATCTTGCCTTCGTTACCCATTTTGCGAATGGTGATGCTGGTGATTTCCATGAAGGATTCCTCCGTCCTGATTTGAATTGATGGAAAAAGTCTGTCAAGAGTGAGTTTCTAAGTGAATCTATTGGTGAGATTATATCATGATTATCAACTGCTACAACTTCACTTTATCAGAAAACTTTCACTTTTTCCATTAAATATGTTGAAATTGACTCGATCAATTTTGTGCAAAACCAACTATATCGTTAAAGCAATCGATCATGATACCTGTTTAACCCCTTGTCCGCTTTGTGATAGAATGGGGCGGAAAGGCAGGTATCAAATTCATGAACAACCAGCAGCGTCAACTGGAACGCTTTGACCTATTGCCCGGCAGCCGCATCTATTTCGTCGGAATTGGTGGCATCAGCATGAGCGGGCTCGCCGAAATCGCCTTGAACAGCGGTTTTACCGTCAGCGGCTCTGACCGCCATCTCAGCGCCCGTACAGAGTACCTGGAAAAAAAGGGGATCCGTGTCCATCAGGGGCATCTTGCTGACAACCTTCTGTCGTTCGCGCCCGAACTGGTTGTCCACACAGCGGCCGTGCACCTCGACAACCCGGAACTGGTGGCAGCCGGTCAAGCCGGAATCCGGACCATTGACCGGGCAGCTTTCCTGGGCTGGCTGAATGAGCAGTTCGAGTCTGTGATCAACATCGCGGGAACACATGGCAAAACGACGACAACCGCGCTGTGCGCCTTGATTTTGATGGATGCGGGCATCAATCCGACGGTCCATCTGGGTGCCGAACTCAAGCAGTTCGGCAGCACGGTCCATCTGGGCAACCCCGGTCACCTGATGGTATCGGAAGCATGCGAATACATGCGCAGCTTCCTGAAGTTCCGATCTACGACAGCAGCTGTCCTGAACATTGACTATGACCATGTCGATTGTTTCAGCAGCCTGCAGGACGTGATCGACACATTCACCGAATTTGCCGACCAGCTTCCTCCGGACGGCAATCTGGTGGTGCCGGCTTTCGACCCCAGTGTCCGGACGATGATCCATCAGCTGTCATTAGCCCGCGCGGCCCAGGGTGTCGACATGCCGAACATCTGGACCTTCGGACTGGCCAGCGATCTGGTGAACGGACATCCGCCAACAGTCCATGCCGCCAATCTGGTATATGAAGCGGGGCTTCCCCGTTTCGATGTCCATGTCCAGGACGAATTCTATTCCCATGTCGAAATGGAAGTCCCCGGTCGGCACAATGTCGCCAACGCACTGGCCGCGATCGCCTGTGCCCATCTGAACGGCGGGACGGCAGAGTCAGCCGGTCATGTTCTCAACAAATATGAGGGCGCGGAAGGCCGGTTCACGCATACCGGCACCTACCATGGCGCGCTGGTCATCGCCGACTACGCGCACCATCCGGCTGCCGCCCGAGCCACACTCGAAGCGGCCGCCAACATCCCGCACAAGCATCTGTGGGTCGTTTTCCAGCCATTGACCTACAGCCGGACCCGGGTGCTTTTCAACGACTATGTCGACGCGCTGAAGGACTGCGAGCTGGTCATTTTCAGTGAGATTTTCAGCGATCGGGAAACCAATCCCGGCGATATCAGCTCCCGGATGATCAGCGACCGGATCAATGAGTTGGGTGGCCATGCCGTATTCGCCGAGGACTTCCTCTCCATCAGGCGGCATCTCGACGAAATCGTCGAGTCCGGCGACCTCATCCTCGTGCTCGGGCCGGAGGATATCCGGTCGTTCGCAGACCAGTTGACCGGTCGTTCGGATATCTGGTCCTGACAAGCACGGCCTGCTCGACCGGACATCCTGAATAAAACCAGCCGGCTGATTCTACGTGGAATCAGCCGGCTTTTCTTCCATTTCCATATCCGTTGCCTTGCATCGGGCGTGATGTCAGAATCGCTCGTCAGGCTCTGTCTCCGAATCCGTTTCGTTCTTCTCCCCTTCAGATAACACTTCATCTTGCTTGTCAACTGGTTCACAGGGCTCCTCGGCAAAACAGGTCTCCTGAGGGACAGACCCGGGCCCGCCATCCTCATGACCGGGCAGGATTTCAACACCGTCGGTCCGGATTTCGCCATTGCCGGTCAGGATCGTCGGGGCGTTCGGATCGGCTGAGTAAATTGCCTCGAATTCGGCGCCTTCGATTTTTTCCTTCTCGAGCAAAGTGCCTGCCAGACGATGCAGGGTGTCCAGACGCTCCGTCAGAAGCTTTTTGACATCTTCATAGGCCTGGTCGATGATCGACTTGACCTCTTCGTCGATGATCCCGGCCAACTTTTCGCTATAGTTCTGGACATGACCGTAATCCTTGCCCAGGAACACCTCTTCCGATCCCCCGAACACAAGGTTGCCCAGGCGTTCGCTCATGCCGTACTTGGTGATCATTTCCCTGGCGATCGCGTTGCAGCTTTGGAGGTCGGAAGACGCGCCCGTGCTGATCTCGCCAAATATGATGTCTTCAGCAGCCCGTCCACCAAGGGAGATGCATATCTGCGCGATCAGCTGTTTCCTGGTCGCGTAATACTGGTCCTCATGTGGCTTGTGGGCTGTGTAACCGCCTGCCGCACCAGCCGGAATGATCGAGACCCGCTCCACCTTGTCCGTTTCGGATACCGTGCGCAGCACGATCGCATGGCCGGCTTCGTGATAAGCGGTCAGGCGACGCTCCTTTTCACTGATCAGGCGGCTCTTCTTCTCGGGGCCGATCATGACTTTGAAGACGGCTTCAGAAATGTCTTCATAGGCAATGGCCTTGGCTCCCTTGCGGGCGGCCAGCAAAGCGGCCTCATTGAGGAGGTTGGCCAGATCGGCACCGGTGAATCCGGGCGTGATCTTGGCAATCTCCTTCAAATCGACATTCTCGCCGATCGGTTTGTTGCGCGCGTGCACCTTGAGGATTTCCTCCCGGCCACGGATGTCCGGTCTCATGACCGTGACACGTCGGTCAAACCGACCGGGCCGCAGGAGCGCCGGATCGAGGATGTCGGGACGGTTGGTGGCCGCCATGATGATGACACCCTCATTGGGGCCGAATCCATCCATCTCGACCAGAAGCTGGTTCAATGTCTGCTCGCGCTCATCATGCCCGCCGCCGAGTCCTGCGCCACGATGGCGTCCGACCGCGTCAATCTCGTCGATGAAAATGATGCAGGGGGCGTTTTTCTTGGCCTGGTCAAACAGGTCGCGCACCCGGGACGCACCGACACCGACGAACATCTCGACGAAGTCCGAACCGCTGATGGAAAAGAAGGGCACGCCGGCTTCACCGGCTACAGCCTTGGCCAGCAGTGTCTTGCCGGTGCCGGGAGACCCGACCAGCAGAATGCCACGCGGGATCTTGGCGCCCAGTTCCGAATACCTTTTCGGATTTTTCAGGAAGTCAACGACCTCGTGAAGCTCTTCCTTTTCTTCATCGGCACCCGCCACATCGGCGAAAGTCACCTTGTTTTTCGAAGGGTCATTGAGCTTGGCCCGGCTGCGGCCAAAACTCATCGCGTTCTTGCCATCGCCGGACTGGCGGCTGTAGGTGAACCAGATGAACGCGCCCATTCCGACGATCATGACGAGGATCAGCAGAATGTTGATCCATCCGGCGACATCCGTGGGCTCTGTGTAATCAAAGGAGTCGATCCGGTTGTCCTGTTCCGCCTGCCGCAGGATGGCCAGCAGTTCCTCCATCCACATGGCGGAGATTTTCTTGCTGTAAACCTTGGCGGTCTCTCCTGACGCGGCCCGTTCGGTCACTTCAAGTGTCAGGCCGTTGACGACGACCTTGCTGATCTTGTTGTCCTCGATGGCGGTGATCAGTTCGGAAAGGGTGATGTCCGCCGGGGCTGCCATCTGGCTCATGAACAGAGATGAAATGATGATGATCGCCAGCAGGATCAGGTAAAACGACATTCCGCTGACATTGCGTTTCTGTTTCATCGCTCGCCTCCCGTGTTGTCGTCGCCCAGAATGGCGACATCCGGCAGGTTCCTGTAGCGGCCGTCGAAATCCAGGCCGTATCCCACGATGAATTCATCGCGGATCTGCATGCCGACATAGTCCACTTCTATTTCCACCTTGCGGCGGTCCGGCTTGTCGAAAGCCGTGCAAAGCGCGATACTGGCGGGGTTTCTGGTCCCAAGCAACTGCTTGAGGTGGTTGAGTGTCAGCCCCGTGTCGACAATGTCCTCTATCACGATCACATGTCGGCCGGTGATATCGGAGTCGAGGTCCTTGTTGATCCGGACAACGCCTGATGTCCTCGTGCCGCTGCCGTAACTGGACACGGACATGAAGTCGATCCGGCAGGGGACTGTAATGTATCGTGCCAGGTCAGCCATGAAAATGAACGCGCCCTTGAGCACGCCGATCAGCACGATTTCCTTTCCATCGTAATCCTGGGAGATCTGCCGGCCAAGCCGCCGGCACATTTGATCAATCTCCTGGCGATCGATCATGATTTCCTTGACATATTTTGCCATGGGGTCTTGATTGCCTCCATTCGTCAGACATAGCCCGATGGTTTTTCCGGTATGTGACCTGAACCCAGTCACCTGGCACAAACGACGATGCATCCGGGCGCTTCAGAAAACCGGCAGCCGTCACGCCAGGAATCCAGAGAACCTCCGAATCGATGGCGATCATCGGCAAGCTGTCCCTTTCAGAAGCGGGAACGCGCCGTTCGGTCAGGAATTTCTTCAGCGGTCGTCCATGAACCTTTCCTTCCGGCTGGACATGGTCGCCGGCCTGTCGATGACGGACGACTGCACCAGTCAGATCAGTTACTGAAAAACACCATATTTGGTTATTATATATGATTTGCTGTGCATACTCAATGAATCGGGCAACAAACAAATGACCCCCATCCATTTTCGTTTCGCCCGGCACTTGCAGCCGGATCGGAGCCTGGACCGGCTCACCGGGTGGGCGCATAGTTCCGTCTCTGTCAGCTTCATCCGCGCCGATCAGAATGAGCGAGTCGAACACACGCACGACTTTCCGTCCGCCGGGCAAGCTTCGGGAATGGCCGCTTCGTCCGTCCAGACACAGGTTTTCCATTGCGGACACATGCTTTTCAGAAAGATCCCGCATATCGCCGAAAGACTGCTGGAACCACAACCGCAGCACGCGGGTCCTGATTGCCGGATGCATCTTGTTCAGTCGGTCCACTGAGAGTGTCGCTGTGGATTTGCCTTCCCCGAATGACAACGGTGCGGATCCGGTGACATTCGCCAGCTGTGTGGCCGCCTCCGTGTTCAGAAAATCCGCGTCCACGCGCAGAAGGGACGCGGCCCTCGCGATGGCCGGGGCTGTGTTGGTCCCGAAGGCTTCGCGCATGACGGGCAGGACATCCAGGCGGATACGATTGCGTGTCGCGCCCGGCTGTGCATTGGTCTGGTCAAGGCAGGTTTTCAAGTCCCTCAGGATGATGTAGCGATCAATCCGCTCTCGTGAGATGTCAAGCAGGGGCCTGATGACCAGCCCGTTGCGTGGAAGCATGCCGACCAGTCCGGAAAGTCCGCTGCCCCGGCTCAGGTTCAGGAGAACGGTTTCCGCCTGGTCATCCTGATGATGACCGACGGCAATCCGGACCGATTCCTCTGTTTCCGGATACGGCTGGTACTCGCAATGGCAAAGGCTGGCGCCGATATCAGGAAAACTTGCCGGCCGGCGCTCATTTTGAATCTGCCAGGCGACTTCCCTGAAAAAATCGTATCGGGCGTGCCGGCCGGTTTCCTCAATCGTCCGGCCGCTCTCCCTGGCGAGCGCCTTGATGTCGAGCCGTCGGACGAAAAGGCTTACCTGTCGCGCTTCGCAGAAATCACGCACGGCCTGCTCGTCGAGATCCGCCTCTTCGCCGCGAAGGCCGTGGTGCAGATGAGCGGCGGCGATAGTCAGGCTATGCTTTGGCGCGAGCCGCAGCAGCAGGTCCATCAACGCGGTCGAGTCCGGACCACCGGACAGGCCAACCACGACCAGTCCGCCCTCCGGAAGGAGGTGATGGCGCTTGCAGTATGCGTCGATCTCAGGCAGAAGGTCATCGGTGTGTTTCATCGGCATGCCATCTTGTCGCTCAAACCGGAGGTGGTTCTGTGGGCAAATGGCCCTCGTCCTTTTCATAGAACATGGTGAAGCGCGGTCTCCAGCTCAAATGGATACTGCCTGTCTCGCCCTGACGGTTCTTCGCGATGATGACCTCCGCGTCCTCGACTTCGAGGGGCTGATGGTCCGTATCGTAATAATGTTCACGGAACAGGAACATGACGACATCCGCGTCCTGTTCAATGGCACCGGAATCACGCAAGTCGGAAAGCAGGGGCTTCTTGTCCTGCCGGGCCTCACAGGCCCGGGAAAGCTGTGACAGGGCAATGACCGGGACGTTGAGTTCCTTGGCCATGATCTTCAGGGAACGCGAAATCTCGGATATCTCCTGCTGTCGGCTTTCTGTCCGGCCGGAACCGCTCGCGCTCATCAGTTGCAGGTAGTCGATGATCACCAGTCCCAGTTTGTTTTCCAGTTTCAACTGGCGGCACTTGGACATCATCTCCATGACACTGGTACCGGACCGGTCGTCGATGTATATCGGCGCGGCGTACAGGAAAGGCAGCGCGCGCGAAATCTTGTCCCAGTCATCCGGGCGCAGGTCGCCCGTGTTCAGCACACGGGAGTTGATTTGAGACTGACCGCTGAGCATGCGATTGCCAATCTCCTCTTTCGACATCTCGAGGCTGAAGACAGCCGCGGGAACACGGTAGAGGGTCGCTGCCTTCTGGGCGATGTTGAGCGCCAGTGCGGATTTGCCCATGCCGGGCCGGGCCGCGATGATGACCAGCGAACCGGGCCTTAAACCGCCCAGTGAGCGGTCCAGACTGCGGAATCCGGTCTGCACCAGGTGTTCACGTGCCTTGCCGCGGGCAATGCTGGCCAATTCGTTGACCGTCCGCCCCATGATGTCCTTGATGCTCTCAAAACCCGTGACATCCCTGTTTTCACGGATGTCATAAATGCGTTTGGCCGCGATGTCGAGCATCAGGTCAGCCTCCTGGCCATCCTCGAGGCACAAGGCCGTGATCTCGTCCATGGCCGTCATCAGGCGGCGCAGGATGGACTTCTGGCGAACCAGGTCCGCGTAATGTCCCGCGTTCGCGATCAAAGGGGCCTGGTCAGGCAGGGTCGAGACATAGGAAAGGCCACCGACATCGGTGAGTTTGTTGCGGCTTTCCAGAAGATCGGAAACGGTGATGATGTCGACCGGCTTGCTGTTCAGGTACAATTCGCAGATCGCGTCGTAAATCACCCGGTGATCCGGCCGGTAGAAATCATCCGTCTTCAGGATCGCCGTGATCTCGGCCAGGGGCTTGAGACCCGACATCGCGCAGCCCAGGACGCTTTGCTCCGCCTTGGCATTGCTGGGCGGGACGCGTCCGGTGACACGGCGACCGGGTTCATTGGCATGCGGCATGTTCATTCCTCCGGGCTCAATGGTCCTGCGCGATGACATTGATCTGGAATTTCACCTGCACATCGTGGTGAAGTTTGATCTCCGCGTCATATAGCCCCAGTGTCTTGATGTGTGTCGGCAAAATGATGTCGCGCTTGTCCACCTTGAATCCCTGCTTTTCCAGAACTGCCGCCACGTCCATCGCCGTGATGGCGCCATAAAGGCGACCGCCCTCGCCACATTTGATCTTCAGGGAGAAGGTCTGTCCCTTGATTTTCTCGCCCGTCTCGATGGCCTGTTCCCGTTCCCGGACCGCTTTTGCCGACTCGGCGGCTTTGCGGGTCCTGACGGTGTTCAGGTTGGCCGGTGTCGCTTCCAGTGCCAGGTTCTGGCGGAACAGGAAGTTCCTGGCATACCCGTCCTGCACCTCCACAATGTCATCATTCTTGCCGAGATTCTTCACATCCTTGATCAGGATCACTTTCATCGCTCATTCCCCCCGGGCTTTGTTGTCACCGGCCGGTCCATACTGCGTCATTCGCCTCTCTGCAGCAATGGGCCCTGATGTTCCGGCTTTTCGTCTGCTTCATCCATTCTATCAAAAATGTTGCGAAAAAGGCGCTCCGGGCGCGAATTGGTCGCACGGCAGCGCCTTCTTTGTCGGTCTTGCTTGAAAGCTTTATTCGCCGGTATACGGCAACAGCGCGATATGACGAGCCCGCTTGATCGCGATCGTCAGTTCCCTCTGATGCTTGGCACAATTGCCGGACATGCGCTTGGGCAGGATCTTGCCGCGTTCGGATACGAACTTGCGCAGGCGGGATGTGTCCTTGTAGTCAATATGCTCAACTTTGTCCGCGCAGAAAGCGCATACTTTGCGCCTGGATCTTCTCGGACGCATGGGGCGACCGTCTCTGTCACCGCCACGTCTCATTTCAGCCATGGTTCATAGCTCCTTTCGTAAAAATCATCGCAGCGATGATCAAAGTTCAAAAGGCAGGGCCGTGTCGTCATCCGGGGCCGGGAAGAATCCCTCACCGGAGCCTTGCGACGCGGGTGCCGGGTAGCCGTTGCCGGATGGTGCGGCGTCGTAGCCGCCATCACGGGATTTCTGGTCAACAAACTGGATTTCATCAGCGACCACTTCCGTCGCATAATGGCGTTTGCCCTCGGCGTCGTCCCAGTTGCGAGTCTGGATGGAGCCGACAACGAGCATGCGCGAACCCTTGCGGAAATACTTGTTGGCGAACTCCGCCTGCTGGCGCCAGGCGACAATCGGGATGAAATCCGCCTGTTTTTCGCCGGAAGCCGATTTGAAGCGCCGGTCGATCGCGAGGGTGAAGGTGCAAACAGGCACCTGGCTCTGGGTCATTCGCAGCTCGGGGTCTCGGGTCAGTCTGCCCAACAGGATTGCCTTATTCATCGATGCATGTTCCTTTCTGACATCAGTCGTCCGTACGGATCACCAGATAGCGCATGACGCCTTCCGTGATCTTGAGCACACGCTCAAGCTCTTTCGGAAAATCTGCTTCCGCACTGAAGTTGACGAGGACATAATAGCCCTCCTTCTGGTCATTGATTTCGTACGCCAGACGACGACGGCCCCAGACATCGATCTTTTCGATGGTCGCGGACGACTCGATCAGCGCCTGCAGCTTCTCCGCAGTCGATACGACTGCCTCTTCGCCGAGCGCCGGGTTCAAAATGTACACAGCTTCATAGTTTCTTGCCATTGAATTCACCTCCTCCTGGACTAAAACGGCCCTGCTTCGCATGGCAGAGCGAGGATTGTTCGTTATGAACACTGCGCGTTTTTTCGCACAGCACAAGAACTATACCACTTCCCCGCAGCCTGCGTCAAGGCTTGTCCAATACCCTCCCTGTCACAAAACGGCCACGGCTGAATCGTTTCACGCCGTCTCGGCCCGTCCGCGTCATCTTCCGGCATCGTCATTCATCCGGCGTGTTCCATTGAAATCATCCTACGCCGCATCCGGCTGATTTGTCATTCAGATCGATCCGAAGGTTGTCCGAGAGATTCAAGAAATTTTCCGACCAGTGTCACGATCTGCGCCGCTGTTGTCCGATACACCGACTCATCGCGGCCAAAAGGATCCGCGATCTCGACCAGCGGTTCTCCGGACGCCTCGCCAAGCGTCAGGATCTTTGCCTTCAGGTCGGGCAGCAGTTTTTTCAGATGATCCTGCTGCTGGCCATTCATGGTCAGAACCAGATCCGCCTCCTCGATTTGATGCTCATGAACACGCCTGGCCCGGTGACTTGACGCGTCGATGCCATAATCCTGCTCGAGGACCTGTCTCGCTCCCTCGCTGATCGGATCTCCGGTCCAGGCGGCAATGCCGGCCGACCGGGCTGCATGGCCTGTCCCGGATGACAGGTGGTTGAACAGGAATTCCGCCATGGGGCTTCGGCACGTATTACCTGTGCATACAAAAAGGATCTTCATCCACATGACCTCCTTGGCAAACGATGCCGCAATATCCGCATCTTGAGAATCTGGTCGTCATTCCGGTCATCGCGAAGCCGGTTCGGCTCCGCCTCCTGCGGCTTTTCGCAGACGGTTGACATAGGCCGCGCCTATGCCCGTCGCTTCAGCGCTTTCGGCGATGATCACGTCCGCGCCGCACGCGTCGAGCTGTCGAAGAGCAGCGAACAGTCGATTGGCCGCCGTATTGGCCTGGTCGCGCGATCCGTGCGCGATCAGGAAAACGTGTCGTCGGGAATGTTCGGATATGGCTGACGAAACAGGTGGGGGGGGCGTGCTTGGCTTCCCTTCCGCCCGGTCCAGATCGGCAAGGAGCCAACCGGCCGGCAGGCTTTCCGCGATCAGTTCCGCAGTCTCCGTCGAACAAAAAACCGCTACAGTCAGGCCATCCTGCAGTGCGTCCAGCATCATGGCGCGCGTCTGGTGCGACCGGGCCTGTCCATCGGGTCCGTCTGAGATCCGGACAGGTGTGCGGGGCGCGTAGTGTCGATACTTCATGCCTGGGGAGCGGGGTGGGCCGGACTGGCTGGTTTCCCCGGCGATATCCTGAACGGAGTCCGACAATGAAGAGGCTGCAGTCACGCCCTGAAGCACCGCTGTCGCCTGAGCCGGATCGATCATGAGGACCGGACCGACCACGGACATGATCTCTTCTGCCGAAACGGCTCCCGGCCTCAGGATGACCGGCACGGAGCCCGTGACATCGAGCACAGTCGACTCCAGCCCGAAATCGCATTGACCACCATCGACAATCATGGGAATGATGCCGTCCATGTCCTCCAGAACATGCGCGGCCGTTGTGGGGCTGGGTTTGCCGGAACGGTTGGCAGAGGGACCTGCGAGCGGCACCCCGGACAGTTCGATCAGACGTCGGGCAACCGGGTGCTCAGGGATGCGGACCGCGACCGTGTCGAGACCGGCTGTCACAATGTCCGGAACAATCGATGACCGGGGCAGCACCAGGGTCAATGGACCGGGCATGAACCGGTCGATCAGCGCCCAGGCCAGACTGGGTATGTCGGCGGCTATTTGTCCCAGACCGGTCCGATCAGCCACATGGACGATCAACGGGTTGTCCGATGGCCGTCCTTTGGCCTGGAAGATGGCACAAACGGCGTCCGGGTCCAAAGCGTTCGCTCCGAGGCCATAGACAGTCTCCGTCGGGAAAGCGACCAGCCGGCCTTCACGGAGCAGTTGGGCAGCCGGCATCAGGTCCTGATCCCCGGGATGAACCGGGTCAACCACAATAACCGTTGTGCGCGTGACATTGCCTGTTCCACCGCCACTGAATGATCCGGCCGAAGGCCGGTCATATGCGCCTTTAACCATCCAGACCGTCGCCCCCATCGCCTTTGCCAAGCGCGTCCGCCCGGTCGGCTGTCACCAATGCGTTCAGCAGTTCCTCAATGTCACCGTTCAGGATTGTTTCCAGACGGTAAAGCGACAGACCGATCCGATGGTCGGTCACACGGTTCTGCTGGTAATTGTAGGTCCGGATCCGCTCACTGCGATCGCCGGTTCCAACCTGGCTCTTGCGGTTGCTCGCGATTTCACCAGTCAGCCGGCTTTGCTCACGCTCCAGCAATTTCGACCTCAGGACCGCCATGGCCTTGTCCTTGTTCTTGTACTGGGAGCGCTGGTCCTGACAGGTCACGACAATCCCTGTCGGTCGATGGGTGATCCGGATCGCTGAATCGGTCTTGTTCACGTGCTGTCCACCGGCCCCGGAAGCACGGTATGTGTCGATCTCAAGATCGTTTGGATTGATGTCGACATCCACACTTTCGGCTTCCGGCAGCACCGCCACCGTGACTGTCGATGTATGGATCCGGCCGCCGGATTCCGTGACCGGGACACGCTGAACCCGGTGGACACCGCTTTCATACTTGAATCGGCTGAACGCGCCGCGCCCCTCGATCATGAAAATGATTTCGCGAAATCCGCCGATTTCCGTTTCGTTCATGTCGACCAACTCGATCCGCCAGCCGCGGGCCTCCGCGTATTGCGCATACATCCGATAGAGAACAGCCGCGAACAGGGCCGCCTCTTCGCCACCTGCCCCGGCCCGGATCTCCATGATGACATTGCGGTCGTCGTTGGGATCACGCGGCCTGATCAACTCGCGCAGATTCGTCTGGCACTCCTCGAGCCGCTGCTCAATCAAGACCAGTTCCTCCCGGACCAGCTCCTTGAAGTCGCGGTCATCGGCAGACCGCATCATCTCCCGATGCGAAGATGCCTCGTCAGACAATTGACGGTACAATTCTATCGCGTCAAAGATCGGCTGCAGGGAGGCGTGCTCCTGGATCAGCCGGCGATAACGTTCCTGATCCTGGATGACATGCGGGTCAGACAACAGGAGATTGAGCTCTTCATAGCGGTCAATAATCGTTTGAAGTTGTTCGAGCATGCACGGTTCCTTTATGCTTGAAGGATTTTTTCATTATATCATAGTGCCTAGTCACTTTAGAAAAAAGACCGGGCTGCAAACGGTACAGCCCGGCTCTCGCATTGATTTTTCCCGTGGCGCCCGCTTCTTTAGCGGACAAGGCTCGGTTTCTTGGCGTCGAAGGTCCAGCCGGGAATCAGGCACTGCATGGCCACACCGTCGTCCCGGTCATGGCTGTCCAATTTCAGATAACGCTCATGCGCCTCCAGAAGTCGGTCCATGTCGATGTCGAGCCCCAATCCGGGGGCATCTGTCATCCGGATGACCCCATCCCGGATCTGGATGGCGTTATTACACAGTTCCTGTCCGTCCTGCCAGATCCAATGCGTGTCCAGCGCGGTGATTTCACCCGGGCAGGCCGCGGCTGTATGGGCAAAAATCGACAAAGAGATATCAAAATGGTTGTTGGAATGGCTGCCCCAGGTCAGTCCCCAGTCATTCAGGACCTGACCACAGCGGACCGAGCCGCTCATCGTCCAGAAATGGGGGTCGGCCAGGATGATGTCGACAGACTTGGCCACAATCGCGTGATGCAACTGGCGCCAGTCGGTCGCGATCATGTTGGTCGCGGTCTGGAGACCGGTGGCCAGTTTGAATTCGGTCATGATCTCGCGGCCGGAAAAACCATCTTCCGCTCCGCATGGATCCTCAGCGTAGGTCAGTGTGCCGTGCATGCCCTTGCAAAGGCGGACCGCTTCGGAAAGCGACCAGGCTCCGTTCGGATCGAGATTGATCCGGGCATCCGGAAACGCCTTTTTCAGCGCCTTGACTGCTTCCATCTCCTGATCACCGGACAGGACACCGCCCTTGAGCTTGAAGTTGCGGAAGCCGTATCGGGCATGGGTCGCTCTCGCCTGATCGACGATCGATTCCGGAGTCAGGGCTTCACGACGACGGATCCTGAACCATGGATCGTCGCTTTGCGAGTCATCCAGATAGGGAACCGGTGATTTTGCTTTATCAGAGACATAGAAAAGGTATCCCAGGACTTCGATCTCGTCCCGCTGTTTGCCGTCACCCAGCAGTGAGCAGACCGGCAGTTCCAGAAACTGGCCAAGCAGATCCAGCAGGGCTGACTCGAGCGCTGTTTCCGAACGGACGACATGCTTCAGAAAATCCCCGAGACTTTGACCGACGAAACCGTCGCCGGCACCAGCCGCTGGTTGTCTCGAGCGTTGGCAATCACGCAGGATGTTCCGGTAATCGCCGACCGCCCGTCCGACCACATGCGGAATGAATGATTCCAGATCACGCGTAATGGACTCCCCGCCATGGACCTCTCCAAGGCCGGTATGGCCGGCACTGTCACGCAGGACCACAATGTTGCGGGTGAAGTAGGGGGCGTGCGCCCCGGTCAGTGACATCAGCATGCTGTCGTAACCGGCCACGGGATAGACTTTCATGTCAATGACAATGGGGGAACCTTGCTTGGTCATGATTTCGCTCCTTGAATACATTAATACTCGCGACTAGCCTTGCTCTGGATTTCAATGAAAACATTAACCTGATATATCAGATACCTGTCACTATTATACAAAGTACAGTTAGACACTGCCATTGACAGACGGACAAAAATGGACAGAATATATTATTATTTCGCACGAAATGTTTTTAGAAAATATATTCTTTCCCCTCTTAGACAGGAAGAAGGCCGAAAACGGTTGGACGAAACCCCTTACGACCTTGTTCATGCCACTCCTGCATCTGAGGTTATGTTCCCGTCAATTCGAGGACGTCATAGCCTTCTTATTGTCGATCGCTCGCTGTAGGCGCTCATTCATCAGTTTTGGCCAAGCCTGCCGATCGACATATGGGTTTGGCCCCTTGCCAATCAGGTGACGCTTTTCGAAAATCGGGATCTGGTTGGCATGTGATGGGATGGCAATGTCGACCGTCAGATCTTTCAGCACCGTCAAACTGGCAATATAATCATCGAGAAGGCTTTTCGGCCACTCCGGATTGTCATCGAACCACTCCTTGTTCAATGTGTTCAATCCGATGCCGCCATGGAGCGCGCAGGCGAACGTTTCACCGGTCGCTTCGTCGGTTGTCTCAAAGAAAAACGATGTCGTGCCCGGTGTGTGTCCCGGTGTCAGACGGGTGTGGATCTTGAACCGACCCATTTCGATGGGATTCTCGTCGTCATAGAAATGATCAGGCTCGAAGGGCAACCAGTTTTCATAACCATAGGTTGTCCAGATCGGCCTTTCTTTCATCATCCGGTAATCTTCTCGCGACATGAAGATCTCAGCCTTTGTGTATTCTTGAACCAGCCGAGTGCCGCCACAGTGATCAAAGTGCCCGTGTGAGATCAGCAGGCGCTTGATATCGGCCGGGTCGAATCCGAGTTTGCGGATGTTCTCGAAGACCAAATAGATTGTTTCAGCCAAAGCCTGGTCCAGCAGGATCAACCCTTCACCTGTGTCGAACAGGTAGCAGCCGACAAACGCTGGGCCGACATAATAGACATGGGGGGCAATCTGGAAAGGCTCGCAATACTCTTTCAGGATATTGCCTTTGTACCAGTTGATAGAATTGATTTCCGACATGTTATACCTCTTGTTTAACCGGCTATGGCCGGTATGCAGCCTATTGATGGAGGGCGTTTCCAATTGATTGAAGCGTATGCTCAAGCGCTCAATTGCTGCCTGATTCTAGCTAATACGTACCTGACGGCTGGCGCGAAAATGCTCAGGATCGCACCGATCATGAATACAGCTGACACGGGTCTCGTGAAAAAGGTGCTGACCGTACCAGTATACTGGAAAGCCTTGAGCATGTTCTGTTCAATGGTCGGACCCAGGATGAAAGCCAGCAGAAGCGGCGATGAGGGCATCTTGCCAATGATCATCACGATGCCGACAATCGCGAACAGGATCATCAGCCAGACATTGGCCATGTTGCTGGATGTGATATAGGCACTGATCAGACAGATGACAAGCAGGGATGGCTGCAGAAAGTGGTTGGGTACGCGAAGGATGTATGGGAAAACACGTTTGCCAAACATCTGGAGAATGGCGACGAGTATCGCACTCAAAGCCACGGTCGTGTACATCAGATAGATGATGTCGCCGCTGTTGGTGAAAGCCATCGGTCCCATTTCAAGTCCGTGGATCGTCAAAGCCCCAATCAGCATGGCCGTGGTCGTGTCACCCGGAATACCAAGGGCTGTCATCGGAATCAATGAGCCGCCGATAGCTGCGTTGTTTGATACTTCAGACGCCCATAATCCGTCATCAATGCCTTTACCAAACATTTCAGGTGTCCTGGAAGCGTTTTTCGCTGCTGAATACGCGACCACGTTGGACAGTCCAGCACCCATACCCGGCAAAAAACCTATCCATAGGCCGATCAGGAACGAACGGACGATGTTGACCCATTGTGTGACGATATCCGCCATTTTCAAGCCAATACCCTTGAGTGACGCGCTGTCGGATTTTGGTATCGGCTCGTACCCCTTGCTGAAGTCGACAATGATGGAGCTGATGGCGAACACACCCATCAGGACAGCTGTCAAATTCAATCCGCCATAAATGTTGATGTTGCCAAATGTAAATCGTGCGACTGCGTCGATCGGTGACGCGCCGACACTCGAAAGTAGAAGTCCAAGGCTGGCAGCGGCAAGACCCTTGAACATGTTGCCCTTGGAAATGGCGATCACCAACGTGATAGCCAGAAGGCATAGCCCAAAGTACTCCCAAGGTCCCATCGCGAATGCGATTTTGGCGATTTGCTGACTCAGCATGACTCCGATGATGGCGCTGAAAAGAGATCCGACGAACGATGCGAGAATACCAATAGACAGGGCTCTCGAAGCCAGGCCTTTCTTGGTCATTGGATAACCTTCCCAGCAGGTGGCGACAGAGGAGGGAGAACCGGGTATGCCCAGAAGTACCGAGCCGATGAATCCACCGGACACACCACCGATCCAGAGGCTGATCAGGAAAATGATGGCTGATCCGGATGACATGGTGAAGGTCAATGGCATGAACAGCATGACAGCCATCGCTCCGGACAATCCTGGGATCGCACCGAATATTATGCCTATGACATTGCCTATGATCCAAAGCATGATATTGATGATGGATGTGTATTCACCCAGGATAAAATTGACATATTCCATATTGATCCACATCCTTCCTCAGAACAAGAGACCACTCGGCAGCCGTAAACCAAAAAGCACCGAGTAGACGAGATAGATCACGGTTGTGAAGACTGCGGAGAAAAGAATGCGCTGGATCAGCCGGATTTGTTCTTCGTGGGCAAAATAGGTGACAAGCGCAAAACTGGCTAGTGGTGTTGCGAGGAAATATCCGAGTGTATGAAGCAGAATGGCGTAAGCGACAAGAATCACCATTGTGATGCCAAGTTTCACCCAGCTTTTAACACTGAAAAATCGTTCGCCGCGCTGTTCGCGAATTTTCTTCAAGGATTGGAAAAACATGCCCGTTCCACAGACAATCAGTCCGAAGCAGGCAATAAAGGGGAACAACTTGGGGCCCGGGTAGTCTGGCTCGATTTCAATGCCAAACTGGTTTGCCATCACGGCGAACATGATCCCTACAGCGAGTATAAGTATCGATACAAGCAATTCCCCATTCATGAGATAGCGTTTCATAGGCACCTCGAATCGAATTTTCGGGACATCAACTGATTGTTTCGTGTCAGAGTCGAGTCGGCTTATGCCGAAAGGTGATCATGCGGCCCCCTGATTGTCATCTGCTCCGTCAGGCAACCACCCGACAACCATGGGGCCGCTTTCATTTGATCCTGTCATCAAAGCTAAATGTCATGAGATTATTTCTTCTTGAGGCCTAATTCGTTAACTGTTGTGTTGATGGACGATGCCATTTTACCTAAAACATCTTTGGCAACAGCGTCATCCATGGCCATGAAATTCATGTTGGCCTTCTTCAGAATCCCAACAACCTCCTCGTTGCCGGCCGCGCTGGCAAAATAATCGCCAATTTCCTTGACAACAGCGGGATCCATATCTTTCGGCCCGATCACAAACATGATCGAATTGAAGAACATGCTCTTGTAGCCTTGTTCGGCGAAAGAGAGAACGTCCGGGAAGACCGGGCTGCGACCGCCATTTTCACCTTTTGAAACAACTGCCAGAACCGTTGCTTTGCCGGCTTCTACATATTGCTTGGCCTGATTCGTGTTGACCATGGCGGCATCAATACTGCCACCGACCAAGGCCGTCAGTTTTTCTGTGTCCGATCCTGCTTCAGCCAGTTTGAACTGCACGCCGGCATCACGATTGAGCGTTCCGCCCATCAGATGGGTCATGCCACCAGTCTGCACACCGATGATCACCTTATCTGGTGTAGCCTTGGCCGCATTCATCAAATCCTCCAGCTTTTTGTACGGACCGTCCGAACGGACAACCAGAGCATAGGTACCTTCCGCGTCTGATTCGTAACTTTTGATCACGGTGAAATCATCCAGCAGGTTCTTATCATAAAGGCCCGTCGCGCTGGTGATCAGCATCGATGTATGATAGAAACACAGTTTGCTGCCATCTTTCGGAGCGTTGCGGACAGTTTCAAGGGAGACAACACCGCCACCGTCCGCGTTGTTGACAATGGTAATGGTTTTGCCTGAATCCTTCGAGACTTGAGTCGAGTAAGCGCGAGCGACAACATCTGTACCGCCGCCAGCTTTGGCTGGCACATACAATTCGACATTCTTGGCCCAGTCCGACTTATCGGAACCAGATGAACACCCGGCCATCGCGGACATGGCAATTGAAACGATAACAAGGACCAATAACCATTTTCTTTTCATGCTCGTGAACTCCTCTCTTGATAAAGGGAAAACTGGTATTCTGAATCTACTCGTCATTGTGTATAAATGATCCAGAAAACTACGGTCAAAAATAATATATTATTGACATAGCATAATATCAAATAATAATATTAAATAAGATTCATTAGCAAAATTTATAATTAAAATTCATGATTGATCACCTAAGTTCTGTTCCACTCATCCGGAGGCTGTGATGGACTTCAAACATCTTGAATATGTACTGGCAGTCGCAAGCGAAAAAAGCATATCCAAGGCCGCCATCAAGGTCTATTCCACGCAGCCTGCCCTGAGCCAATACTTGAATAGAACAGAAAAGCAGATTGGGGCACCCTTGTTCCATCGGACCAGAAAAGCCATGGTTTTGACTGAGGTGGGTGAAAAATATGTTGCTGCCGCCCAGCTCATTCTTGAAATCGGCCAAAAAACCGACCTTTTGATCGAGGAAATCAAGAATCTCGAAAAGGGGAGGATTACACTTGGCATTTCGCAAGAGCGGGGCTCTGTCGTCCTCCCCCACGTCCTTCCAATTTTCTACCGCATGTATCCCGGAATCCGTGTAGAAATCGTCCAAAGCAGTACGCGAAACCTCGAAGTTGAAGCGGTTCAAGGGAGAGTCGACATCGCCGTCTTCCCCATGGTCAAACCGCTCAAATCCTATTCAGAACTCGATTATGACGTGTTATGCCTGGAAGAAATCCTGCTTGTTGTTCCCAAATCCCATCCTTTTGTCCATCAACTGCCAAAGCAAGGCACCCTGGTTGATCTGAGCCGTTTCAAGAATGATGTTTTCTGTCTGAAAAATAAAGCGAGCAATATCCGCATCGCTACAGACAGCATTTTCAGGGACAATGGCATCAAGCCCCGCGTTCTGCTGGAGGCGACCAACACCTTTACCGTTCACAATACGGCGGTCAATACCGGATCGCTGGCTTTCATACCCAAGACACTCACTCGATTTTCTGAACTTGACCGCTCCTGTCTCTACTTCCAGGTCAGTCCGGACAAATACCGCACTCCGATTATCGCGGCCAATCGCAAGGGCAGCTACCTCAACAAGGCCACTCGAGACCTGGTGCAAATCATGCGGGATTATCTGGGTTCGATCATCCAGGACACGGACACCTGACATTGGTCAGCCATGCTGAGGAAAGGCATTTGGACGATGGATTTTAGCCACCTTGAATATATTGTCGCATTGGCTGAGGAAAAGAACATTTCGAAGGCTGCTGACAAGCTGCTCATCACACAATCAGCCCTGAGCCAGTATCTGATGAATCTGGAATCCGGTCTTGGGGTTCCCTTGTTCAATCGCGACAAACGCATGATGACCTTGACTTATGCAGGAGAAGTCTATCTGGATGCCGCTCGTGAAATTCTCTGTATCCAAAAGGACACCGCACGCCTGATTGAGGACATGACAGAATATACCAAAGGAGATATCTCCTTCGGGATCGGCCTGGAACGCGGCATAGTCGTGCTCCCCTATCTGCATCCTGCTTTCTGCGATCAATTTCCCAAAGTCAGGCTCAGTGTTGTCCAGAATCATGTCCGGACACTGGAAACATTGACTGATCAGGGGTATATCGACGTTTCGCTCCTTTCCCTCTACAATCGCGAAACACCGCTTGATCACCAGTACCTATGTCAGGAGGAGATGCTGCTGGCCATTCCCCACGACCATCCCAAGGCGCGATGGTTTGAGGGAAAACAGGATGGCTGCCGGCCAGTCGCGGACCCGGCTGTATTCAAGAACGACCGCTTCATCACCACCAAGCCGGGTTATGAAACAAGGCAGATAATTGATGCGATTTTTCAAGACGCAGGAATCGCCCCGGAAATCATTTTCCAGTCAGACAGCAACTATACGGTGTTTGATACAGCCATCAGAATACCTGCCCTTTGCTTTGTGCCTGAAAGCATTGTCAACCATCGCGATCCTGACAGAAAAAACATTTACTGCTCGATTGATCGCGATCGCTACAGTTGGAAACTCGTTGCAGCATACCGGAAGGGGAGTTACCTGAACTGGGCGACACAATCCTTCATTTCTGTCTTGAAAGACACGCTCCTGTCTTTAACCGGTGATTCAGATGACTGGTCTCGCCGTTGCGAGCAAGCCCCGTGTCCAAACAAAAGAAAGGCCATACCATATGACAGTGGAACATGATCCGGAAAAACTATTCAATTCCACGCTCCTGCCGCTTTACAGGGCCGTTGAGGAACAAATCCTGTCTGTCTATCCGGCAATTGTCGATGTTAAGAAAACGCAGGTCTCTTTTCGTGCCGGCCTGTGTTTCGCATGGGTCTGGCTGCCTATCCGCCCGATGAAAGGTCGGCCGGAGCATTATGTCATCTTGACACTGGCTCTGGGCCGTCCGGTCAAGGACCCGAAAATCCTGGAGTTGCTCGAGCCTTTTCCGGGACGGTGGACACACCACATCCTGATTCAGCGCACGGAAGATGTGGACACCGAGATCATCGGATGGATCCGGGAAGCGATCGCCTTCGCTCAGTTTCGGGCCGAAAAACGAAACCGGCGGATCCCCTCCTGACCATAAGCCGATTATTCTGCTTCGCCACTCCCTTTCCTGCTTTTTCCTTTGGAACGAGACTTGGCTTGAGTTTCGGCCTTTTCGCGTTCCGTGTCCTGTCGCATCAATGACAACAGATTCAGCAGCTGCTCAGAGACCAGGATCCGGATGCGGGCTTCGATCGCAAGTTGCAGGGACAAGTCACGCAGTTGCTGTTCGATGACCGCTTCTGACGGTTCTTCGGATAAAAGGGCCGTCACCTGTCCATCAACTTTTTCAACGATCTGCTCGACCTCCCGGTTCTGACCATCCAGGAACCGGTCGTAGAGAAGGTGAACCGGGTCCGCGCCGGAAAGGTTTCCCAGCAGGGATTGAAGATCCTGCATGGAAAGAACCTGTTTCAAAGCGCCGATCATTGTCAGGAGCGCGAGGTGGTCAGGAGCGTATTTTTTCTTTTCAGCCCGGGGAAGCAGACCGTCCTTGATGTAGTTGTTGATCATGGCCGCGGTCAGGAAGTGCTCCTGTGCGGAATCAGTCCTTAGAAACAGTTTGAGTTGACGGTCTATGTAGGTCATGACCTGATCCATGTAAAGCCCGATATCCGGCAATTGGTCCCATTCGGTCGGAGTTTTGCCGGTCAGCCCTTTCAGCCATTCCTGCCATTCCTGTGTCCTGTTTTCCATAATAGATTCCCCCGAATAACTTGGTTCAATACCCGTGATACCGTCATGCCATGACTCAAACGGTATGCGGATGTAATTGTTCCTGATGCTCTCATTGTATCGTTTATCATATGACATGTGAAGCATGCCGTTATTGCGTTCCATTAATTACTTTATAAGGTAATTTTTATCTTGATATATGGTTTTCATTATTATATACTCATGCCAGATTTTACATCCTGATTCATCCCCGTTCGTTGAACGGGCACTAAAAAAGACGGCCAAAGCCGTCCGATGGAGGGAACAACATGAAGACTTCAGATCGCCAGACAACATTGAAATCAAAACCGGGCCGTCGCCAATTTCTGTTGAACCTGTTGATCGCGCAATGGGCGGCCCTTTGGATTTACGATCCGGATATCGCTACGGAACTGGATATCATCAACTGATTCATCTCGTCCGGACACAGGCAGGCCGAAATTCCCGTTCAAGGCTGGGGATGTTCCACCTTCCGGGTTGCCTTTTCCAGTGTTTGCCGAGGCATCACCGTCTGATGGCCACACTGCACACAGCGCAGGGCGATGTCCGCGCCGGTCCGGATGACTATCCAGGTGTTACTGCCGCATGGGTGCGGCTTTTTAAGGGTAACCCGGTCACCGGGCTGATAGGGATAGAGCGCAAAGGGCGATGGCATGGGGCTAAACCCTCCTGCAGGCAGTGACGCGCGGGTTCTTGCCGAAATCATGATACAGGGCCGGTTCTTCAAGACCGTCCGTCCGGGAAATCAAATCGGCGACAGGCTTGGCCTGGTCAAAGCCATGCTCAAAAAACAAAAGTCCCCCCGGATTCAAATAAACAGTCACCCGTTCCAGGATCCTCCGGAAGATGTCAAGTCCATCCGTGCCCCCGGCCAAGGCCAGGGCGGGTTCGTGTCGGCTGACTTCCGGCATCAGGCCAGGCAGCACTTCATCCGAAATGTAGGGTGGATTGGCCGTGATCAGGTCGAAGGGCTCACTTGCCAACGGGAACAGGTCTGCCTGTTCGATGATGACCGGAAAATCCTTGCACCAACGGGCAACGTTTTTCCGGGCATGCAAAAGAGCGGTTTCGGATACATCGACCAGTTGCAGAAACACCGGTATGTTGGCCTCATGAAGTCGAACGGCGATCGCGATGCCGATAGCCCCGGTTCCGGTGCACGTATCCAGTATGCGGATCCTTTTGTTCGTCAGCATAAAGTCCCTCCGGGACCGGTCTTCAATGATGGCTGCAACCGCTGCCTCCACCAGTGTTTCGCTGTCCGGCCTTGGCACCAGCGCTCCGGGTCCGACAACCAGTTCCAGCCCTGAAAATCCGGTCTCGCCGATCAGGTAGGCCAGTGGCTCCCGGTCAGCCCGGCGACAGGCCAATTGGCGGAAAAGGCCGGCAGATCGATCATCCACCGGCTCGTCCAATGTCGAGAGGGTTTTCACCAAAGGCATGCTCGTTACATGCGCCAGCAAGGCCAGCAGTTCACGGCGGGCATCTTCGATGCCGGCTTCTTTGAGTGCTTCCGTCCAATCCGCAAGCAAATCGCGCCCGCTCACCACTTGTCCTGGACACCCTCCTGCTCCGGACGCACGGCGTCCATCGCCGCGATCGCGACTTCGAGCATGCCATCGTCCGGTTCTGCCGTGGTCAGGCGCTGAAGCCACAGGCCGGGAACGGAAATCGCGCGGGTCAGACGATTGTCATGGCGACCGGCGATGCGGATGATCTCGTAGGCGATTCCCGCAACCAGCGGGACAAGCGCGAACCGGATCAGCAGGTTGATCAGCCGGCTGCGCCAGCCGATGAAGGAAAAGACGATAATGCTGACCATGATGACAATGAACATGAACGCCGTGCCGCAACGCGGGTGAAATCGGCTGAACGGCCGGACGTTTTCAACGGTCAGGTCAAGCCCGGCTTCATAGCAGGCGATCGTTTTGTGTTCCGCGCCATGGTACATCCAGACACGGCGAATGTCCCGCATCCGGGAGGCAAAATACAGATAGCCGATAAACAGGCTGATCCGGATCAGGCCCTCAATCAGTGCCAGGACCACACTGTCTGACCATTGGGCCGCAGGATCCAGCGAAGTCCACTGTTTGACAAAACTGGTGATCAGATTTGGCAGGAGAATGAATAGGCCGACACTGAACAGCAGCCCCAGTACGACCGAGCCGTACAGCATGAGGTTCATATGGTTTTCCAGGAATCGATCGATGACGCCCTTGGAGGCTTTATCCTCTGCCGGGCCGCGCGCATCGGATGCATCCCGGGGCTGCCCGGCGGCAGCATGGGCGTCGACGGTCGCTGTCAAGGGTGTGACCGCGATCTCTTCTTCACTGAATTCGGCAGAGCGCATCAGGGCGCGGGTGCCGGTCACAAGCTGGCGAAACAGGCGGACCGATCCGCGAACGAACGGGATCTCGGCGGCCTTTGAGAAACGGCTTGCCGGCAGTTCCTCGATGTAGATGGAGCCATCCGGCTTGCGGACTGCCATGGCCCGCTTTTTCGGTCCGATCATGAGGAGGCCTTCGATCAGGGCCTGCCCGCCGATTGTGGTTTTTCGCTGACAGGCGGGCGGGGGTGTTTGCGAATTGAAATGGCTGGTTTTTTTCATGATGCTCCTTGTGTGTGATTTTCAATTTTCAGTCGCTGCTTCTGGGGCCTCGATCGATGGCGATCGGTCCGGTACGGACGACTTCCGTGATGCCGAAGGGACGCAGTAGATCCTGAAGCGCCAGAATCTTGACTGTACCGCCTGCTATCGCGACTGTCAAGGATTCGGCGGCGACATCGACGATCCGGGCCCGGAAAACATTGACGATATTGATGATATCGGTCTTTTTTTCATCTGGTGCGTTAACCTTGATCAAGGCCAGTTCCATCAGGATCGATTCATCATCGTCGATGCGTTTGATCTTGACCAGGCTGGACAGTCTGTGCAGTTTGCTGATGACGGTATTCACATGGGTCTGGTCACCGGCGATCGTGATCGTGATGCGCGACACACCCGGTATCTCTGTTCCGCCGACCGCAAGGCTTTCGATGTTGCAGTTTTCAGCACCAAACAGTTCGGTCACATGGGACAGGACGCCCACCTTGTCTTCAACCCACACGGACAGGATGATTTTCTTATGATGCTTGCTCATTGGAATCCTCCTTCATATCGACAATGTGAATTCTGGTGTTCATTGTTTGACAAACTGGCTGCCCTGCATCATGGCAAGGGCCAGCAGAATCGAATTGTGCTTGGTGTCGCTGCTGTCCGCGCGGGATGTCACCACCAACGGGACCTTCGCGCCGGTGATGACGCCGCAGGTTCGCGCATGATGCAGGAACACGAGGGCCTTGACCAGGATATTGCCCGCTTCGATGTCGGGCACAAGCAGGATGTCGGCGTCGCCGGCCACATCGCTGATAATATGCTTTTCCGCTGCGGCCTCCAGGCTGACGGCATTGTCCATCGCGAGCGGTCCATCCACAATGCAATTGCCGACCTGGCCTCTTCTGGACATGACCGACAGGGCCGATGCGTCCAGTGTCGCGGGCATGGCCGGATTGACCAGTTCGACTGCTGCCAGGGCCGCCACCTTCGGGCGTTCCACCTCGAGGGACTGCATGACCCCGACCGCATTCTGGATGATCTGCATTTTCTGTTTCAAGTCCGGCGCGATGTTGATGCCGGCATCGGTGATCAGCAGCAGTTTATGGTAGCCGGGCATTTCGAAGACACCGCAATGGCTAAGCAGATTCCCGGTACGCAGACCCTTGTCCTTTTCGAGGACGGCATGCAGCAATTCAGCCGTCTGGAGATGGCCCTTCATGATGATGTCAGCCTCACCCGTGCTGACGAGACCGACACCGATCTCGGCACACTTGCGGGGGTCGGTCTCCTTGATGATGTTTATCTTGCTCAAGTCCATCCCAAGTTTGTCGGCGATCTGGAATATCTCTTCCCTGTCACCAATCAGCGTTGGCTGAATCAATCCCTTGGCATACAGCGTGATCAGGGACTGGATGACTGCCTCATCATGGGCGGCAACAACAGCAATGCGGCCGACGCCCCTGCCAGTGATCTGTTTTTCGATTTTTTCCATCATACCCATGTTCGCACCCCTGTCATGTGATGCCGGGTTCGCGTGGCCATCGACAAGCCGCGACACGCCCGTGGCCGATGATGCAAGCCCCGCCCAACGGTGTGGGCGGAGCGCGTAAAACGTCTTGAGCCAACACTTCAATTATAACAATCATCATGGAATATATGAACAGAGTGAATGGGCAGATCCGTATAAAAACAAAGGAGGTTCCCCATCGGGCACCTCCCTTGCGACATCCTTCTTATTTCTGACCCTGGGCCAGACGCTTCTTGAACTTGTCCACGCGTCCGCCGGTGTCGATCAGTTTCTGTCGTCCGGTAAAAAACGGATGGCACTTGGAACAGATGTCCACGTTCATGCTGCTCTTGACCGAACCGGTCTCGAAGGTCTCGCCGCAGGCGCATTTGACAACGGCCTTGACGTATTTGGGATGAATGCCCTCTTTCATGATTTCACCTCTCATCTAAGGATGCGGCGCGGACCCTCGCTTGAGCCTCGGCCCGTATGCCGCACCAGACTGCCAATAGCACTAGAATGTTACAACGCTTCCGAGCGTTTGTCAACCGCCATATCCATTCTGGGACTGGCTCTGGGCCTGTGCACCGGTACGATTGCCGCGCATCGCCTCGAAGACGTTCTTGTCGTTCAGGGATACGTTGATCGAGGAGACAAAATGCTGGTTGTTGTTGGTTTTGAGGAGCAGGTTGATGATCATCTCGGTGACGGCCGCGGTGTCGAGCTGGCCGAACGCCTTGCGGATCGCCCAGACTGCGTCCAGTTCCTTTGGTGCCAGCAGGAGCTCTTCACGACGCGTGCCGGAACGGTTGATGTCGATGGCCGGGAAAATGCGCTTTTCTGACAACTTGCGATCCAGATAGACCTCCATGTTGCCCGTTCCCTTGAATTCTTCGAAAATGACCTCATCCATTCTCGAACCCGTGTCGATCAGGGCAGTCGCCACAATGGTCAGGCTGCCACCGCCCTCTATGTTGCGCGCTGCGCCAAAGAAGCGCTTGGGCCCGTAGAGCGCACCGGGGTCGAGTCCACCGGACAGGGTGCGTCCGGTCGGATTGATGGTCAGATTGTATGCCCGGCCCATCCGGGTGATCGAGTCCAGCAGGATGACGACGTCCTGCTTGAGCTCCACAAGACGCATGGCCCGCTCCAGGACGAGTTCCGTCACCTTCACATGGTTTTCCGGTGTCTTGTCAAAGGTTGAGTAGACCACTTCACCATTGATCGAACGCTGCATGTCCGTGACTTCCTCCGGACGTTCATCGATCAGAAGGACGATCAGTTTTGTCTCTGGATTGTTGATGCTGATCGCATTGGCGATTTTCTGCAGCAGGATCGTCTTGCCGGCTTTCGGTGGAGATACGATCATGCCGCGCTGGCCTTTTCCGATCGGCGCGACCAGGTCAATGATCCGGGTCGACAGCTCGTTGCGGGTCGTCTCCAGGATGAAGCGCTCTTCAGGGTAGATCGGGGTCAGTTTATCGAATTGTGGCCGGCGGATCATCTTGTCCGGAGGCAGCCCATTGACCTCCTTGATGTACAGCAACGCCTGGTAACGATCCGTGTCTCGCTGGGTTTTCCCGGGTCCGACGACCCAGTCGCCCGGCCTCAGATTGAACCGGCGGATGTATTGGGGCGGTACGTAGATGTCATTCGAACCTTGAAGATAATTGTCCTTGCGCAAAAAGCCATAACCATCCGGCATGATTTCCAGGACACCGGACACCAGTTCGCCTGAGCCGACAAACGGACGTCTCATTTTGCCATGCTCAGCATCAGTCCTGGGCAACGTTGCGTTTTCGGTGCTCTGTTCGTTGCCGGGCATGGCCTGCCCCTGTTCGGAAGGTGCCTGTGTCGGGATCGGCCCCCTGTTCATTTCCTGGAGAGGTGCCTGGACAGAGGCTGTTTCGGATGAATCAGGCCTCGATTGGGTCTGTTCAGACTGATCCGGCAAGGGGGGCTGGCTGGCTGGCATGATCAATTTATGGTGGGCGGGAATCAGCGGCTGCTGGGTGGGTGTACGGGCGGCCGGAAGATGCGCGGACCGCTCCCGGTGCCCTGACGGAGATCGGTGCATGGTAGGCGTAGGCTTTCGGTATTCAGGTCGCCTGTGTGATTGACCATTGGTCTGACGATCAGTACGGACGTTGGCTCGGGGGGCTGGTGCGGGGGTGACATTCACCGCCGGAGCTGATGGTTCTGTAGGTTCAGCCTTTACGGTACTTTCAGTGACCATGCCTGCATCCGAAACGGTCAGCGGTTCATCCGGTCTGGATATCGTCGGCTCCTCTGCTGACGGTGCAGTGTCCTGAGCGGGAACGGGTGCGGATTGTTCAGGTGGTTCGGTTGGCAACGCTTTCTTGCGGCCGGGTTTTCTCCTGACAGGCTTTTCGTTTTCAGTCGCTGTGCCCTCCGGGTACTTATCCTCGGACCCTGGCTTCACTGTTTCTGTCTGTACCAGCGAAACCTGGTTTTCATTCGCTTGCCTGGATGGCCGTCGGCCGACCCGTTTCGTTGGCGAGGGTGCAGAATCCGACTCCGACACTGCCGCATTGCGCGGCTTTCTGCCTCGGCCGGTGGCTGGTTTTTCGGTTTCGCTTTGGATCGAACTTTTCTTAGATGCTGATTTTGGATCAGACGTGCGGCTTGAAGTCCGTTTCTTCGCGGGTGCTTTTGGCTTCTTTTCTTCCTGAGCCACTTCTCCCTGTTGCTGTGACTGGACTTTCTCGTCCTCTGCTGTCAGGAACGCGACCAAGGCGCTCTTGGTCATCTTGCTGGCCGCCTCTTCACTGAGCAAGCCGGACAGCTGGGCAACAAAAACAAGTTCTTCCTTGCTCTTGCCGGAGAATTGGTGTGATGGCATGCGTTCACCTCATGAATTACCGTCACGTTGACGGAAGAATGAATAAAAATCAAATCGGGGCAATCAGAAGCATCCTGAGGAATCAATCAGAGAATCGCGGTGGAAAACAACAGCAACCGGTTCTGCCGATGAAACGAAAAACGGGAATCAGAATTTTCTGGAGTCATTTCATTATATGTCTGTCTGGAAAAGGCGTCAATACAAGCTATTTCAAACGTTTGTGCAAGTTTGGCAAGTTTGCGTCTTTTTGTGATCGATTGGTGTTTGTTCAAATAGACAGGCATGAATGAACCGGTCCGACAGTGCCGCGAGTCTCCGCGACGTCATCGAACCGGTTGGTCAAGTCATCCCGCAAGACGGATAAACGATCCGTCACGTGATGCCAAGAGGGTCAGGTGTCGCTCAAGGCGGCAAACTTGTCCATCATGCTGAGGGTACGACCGGTACCGATTGCCACACAGGACACCGCATCGTCAGCCACGACCACATCTATGCCGACTTTCGCGGCCAGCATGCGGTCAAGTCCGTAAAGAAGCGCGCCGCCGCCGGTCAGGACAATGCCGCGCTGGCTGATGTCGGCCATCAGTTCCGGCGGAGTCCGCTCAAGAACGGAATGAACCGCCTCGAAAATCTGGGCAACCGGCTCTTCGAGCGCTTCTAGCATTTCCGTCGATGTGACGGAAATCGTGGCGGGAAGCCCGGTGATCAGATTGCGACCACGCACTTCCATGGTCAGCTCCTCTTCCCGGGGATAGGCGCAGCCGATGTTGATCTTGAGTTCTTCCGCCGTCCGCTCGCCGATCAGGATATTGTGCTTGCGGCGGACATGCTTGACAATCGCTTCGTCAAAACGGTCACCAGCGACCTTCAGGGAAAAATCGACAACCGGCTGCATCAGGGAGATGACCGCGATGTCGGTCGTGCCGCCGCCGATGTCGACGATCATGCTGCCGCAAGCCTTGGTGATGTCGATGCCCGCGCCAATGGCGGCCGCGATCGGTTCACGGATCAAGAACACGTCCTTGGCGCCGGCATGCTTGCAGGCGTCCTCGACCGCTTTCTGCTCGACCGGCGTGATGACACTCGGGACACAGACGACGATCGTCGGCTTGAAATATTTGGCGCGAAGGCCCTTGCAAACCCGGCCGATGAAAGCCTTGAGCATGACTTCCGTCACCTTGAAGTCGGAAATGACCCCGTCGCGCAACGGACGGATCGCATCGACAATACCGGGGGTGCGGCCCAGCATGAGGCTCGCGTTTTCACCGACCGCCAGGACCTTGCCGGTTTTCGAATTGATGGCGACAACCGACGGCTCACGCAGGACGACACCTTTTCCCTTGACATAAATCAACACCGTCGCTGTACCCAGATCGATGCCGATATCCATTCCCAAACCCATGATGTTTCCTCTTCCTCTCAAAAACAAAAGCGATGCCCGCGGATAGCCGATCGCCAACCGCAGCCATGGCTGACTGCACATAAAAACAGACATTGGTGGACCATGCCATACAATGATACAATAGGAATGTCGTCAAATCAATTCTTGCTGTGAAAAAACGGCAGATTCACGAAGATCGGTTGCTTTGCGCCTGCCCCATCAAGGCGGACTGAAGGGAGAACCGCCCATGCTCAAACTCCTTGCCGCTTTTTTCATGCTGCTGGATCACATCGGCCATTATCTGCAACCAGCGATCCCGGACACGCTCTATTTCCTGCTGCGCGCGGTCGGGCGCCTGGCGTTCCCGATTTTCGCCTACTCCGTCGCCCGCGGATATTCAATGACAAGGAACCCTTCCCGGTATTTCATGCGCCTGCTGCTCTTTGCCACCCTTTCAGAGCTGGTCATCCGCTATGGCTACAGGCTCGCTGACCTTCACATGGCCTGGACCAATGTGCTGGTCACCTTTGCGCTTTCACTCGCGGTCATTTCCGGCTATCGCCTGATTTTTCATTGCGGTCGCGACCTGATCGCCAGCCTGCAGCCGATTCCGGCCGGGCCAGCCGGTTTGAAACCGCCGGCGAGGTTCGATGTCCGGGTCAACATTTTCGGTATCGAGCTGGACGCCCGGATCGGCACGATCCTGGGAACGATCCTGATCCTCGCGGCCATGGTGACCGCCACCCTGATCCACTGCGATTACGACATATACGGTCTGCTGACAGTCTTGTTCTTCTACATGGCACTCGAGCAGAACGAACCGCGGCTCCAGGCCCGTTATGCCACCATCCTGCTGGGCTTTTTGAATTTCCTGTTCTTTCTGCTGCAGCTATCGGACGGATCCTCATTTGGCTTTGCAATCCTGCAAAGCCTCTCACTTTTGTCGCTCCCGATCATCTTCCACTTCCATGGCCGCCCATCCAGAAAGCCCGGATTCGTTCAGAAATACGCGTTCTACCTGTTCTACCCGCTCCACATTTTCATACTGCTGCTGATCCGGTCCAGACTGTAAGCAGTCTTTGTTGTCCTTGAACAGTCATTTTCATGAAGCCACACGGTCATTTCGTGTCTTTTTCTGGATCAGGTGTTCGAATGTCTGCCCTTTTTTGCTAGAATAAGGCTTTGATGGCACATGCTCCGGATCGTTCATGTCCGGGAGACTTCGCCCAGCGCTCGTCAATCAGGCTGGCACGTGCCAAGGAATGGGAAAAGGATGGATGACACACATGGCATACTCCGTGGACATTGACCGCAAATGGCAGGAAAAATGGGCCGAGACCGGGCTTTATCGGTTTGACCCGGACCGGATGGACAACAAGCTTTATGTGCTGGAGATGTTCTCCTACCCGTCCGGCGCCAATCTGCACGTCGGCCACTGGTACAATTACGCCCTTTCCGACAGTTGGGCCCGCATGAAGAAAATGCAGGGGCATGAGGTCTTCCAGCCCATGGGCTTTGACGCGTTCGGCCTGCCGGCCGAGAATTACGCGATCAAGACTGGCATCCATCCAAAAGACAGCACGTTGAGCAACATCGCCACCATGGAAAAGCAATTGCGGGAAATGGGCGGCATGTTCGACTGGGATTATGAACTGGCGACCTGCTTGCCGGAGTATTATCGGTGGAATCAGTGGCTTTTCCTGAAACTTTACGAAAAGGGATTGGCATATCGCAAAAACGCGCCTGTCAACTGGTGCCCAAACTGCAATACGGTCCTGGCGAACGAACAGGTCGAGGATGGCGCGTGCGAGCGCTGCGGCACCGATGTGACCCGGAAAAACCTCACACAATGGTTTTTCCGCATCACCCAGTATGCCCAGGAACTGCTTGATTGCCTGCCCGGACTGGACTGGCCTGACAAGACCAAGAAGATCCAGACAAACTGGATCGGACGTTCGGAGGGCGCTGAGATCGTCTTCGGCGCCGAGAAGGATGGCCAGCCTGTGCTCGACGAAAATGGCCAGACTGTCCGCCTGCCTGTTTTCACCACTCGGGCGGATACGCTCATGGGTGTCACCTATGTCGTTGTCGCGCCGGAAAGCGAAATCTGCGCTCTGCTGACAACACAAGACCGGCAGGCGGACGTCCAGGCGTACATCGACGAGACCCGGAAGGTGTCGGACATCGACCGGATGTCGACAGTCCGGCCCAAGACCGGTGTCTTCACCGGATCTTACGCAGTCCACCCCCTGACCGGCGCGCGCGTGCCGATCTGGGCAGCCGATTACGTCATCGCCGGTTATGGCACCGGCGTGGTCATGGCTGTTCCGGCACACGATGAGCGCGATTACGCGTTCGCGGTCAAATTCGAATTGCCCATCAAACGCGTCATCCGTTCGGCTGACGGATCACCCGACGATCTGCCATTTGTCGATTATGGCATTTTAACCGGCAGCGGCCCTTACGATGGTCTTGATTTCCCGCAGGCTGTCCAGCAGATCGTGGCCGATCTCTCGGAAAGGCAAGCAGGCAGCTTGAGAATCAATTATCGTCTGCGTGACTGGCTCGTGTCACGCCAGCGCTATTGGGGCACTCCGATTCCCATCGTCTATTGCGACCAATGCGGTACTGTTCCGGTTCCCGAAGACCAGCTGCCGGTTGAACTGCCCTACGATGTCGCCTTCACACCGGACGGAGAATCTCCACTGCGAAAACACGAAGGATTCATGAACACGGTCTGCCCGGTTTGTGGTGGACCGGCCAGGCGCGATCCGGACACGCTCGATACATTTGTCTGCTCCTCCTGGTATCAGTTCCGCTTTGTCGACAACAAGAATGACCAAGAGGCATTCAGCCGCGAGAAAGTCGACCGGATGTGCCCGGTCGACAAATACATCGGCGGGGCCGAGCATGCAGCCATGCATCTGCTATATGCCCGCTTTGTCACAAAAGCCTTGCGGGACATGGGCTATCTGGGCTTTGACGAACCGTTCCAGTCCCTGGTCCATCAAGGAACGATCCTCGGCGCGGACGGGCAGAAAATGTCAAAATCACGAGGCAACACGATCTCACCCGATACATACATCAAGAAGCACGGCTCGGACGCCTTCCGTTTGTATCTCGGCTTTGGCTTCGCCTATACGGAGGGCGGGCCATGGAACGACGATGGCGTCAAAGCGATCGTCAAATTCATCTCGCGCATTGAAAACCTTGTGGAGCAGACCGCTCCGCTGAGCGGTCCGGAAGCGGCTCCCGGACAGGGACATCCATACGGACAGCCTGAAAAAGACCTGCAGTATGCCCGCCACTACGCGATCAAGGCCGTGACATCAGACGCGGACCGTTTCCAGTTCAACACCTCGATTTCCCGCATGATGGAACTTCTGAACGCGGTCAACCACTATCTGGGTACGGGTGGCGAGAAAAACATGGCTCTGGTCAAAGCGTGTGTCCGTGATCTGATCCTGCTGATGGCCCCCTTCGCGCCGCATTTCGCGGAAGAGCAGTGGGAAAAGGCCGGGCTTGCCTATTCCGTGTTCAATCAGCCATGGCCGACCTTTGATGAAGCCGCGCTGGTTCGCGATACGGTCGAGATTGTCGTTCAGGTCAATGGCGCGATCAAATACCGGATCGACATCCCGTCGGACGCGACCGAAGCAGATGTTCGCGCACAGGTGGACGCAGATGAGCGAACCGCTCCGCTGCTGGCCGGAAAACAGGTCGTCCGTTTCATCTATGTGCGCGGCCGTCTGGCCAACTTCGTCGTGCGGTAACCGCAAGGATGCCAGTATACCTGATCGCATCAGTCACCGGACTGCTGACGGGGATGATTCTGTTTCGAAGAGTCACCCCGCTGCTGTTTCAGCGGCTTCGGGGCCTTTATCTGCTGATACCGGCAGTATTTGCCGCCCTGGCGCCCTTTTGGCTGGATCGCACGGCCCCGGACCTGATCTGGGCGGCAGACCGCGCCCTATACCTCAGGCTCCTGATTGTCCAGCAAGGGTGTCTGGTCCTGTTTCTGCTTCTGAACCTGATGCCCAGGCATCTTCATCTGCCGCGATCCGCCAGGACTTGGCTGAGGCATCAAAAGACAGCTTTTGTCGGTTTCCTGACGCCATTATTCAAAAATCTACGTCTCAGGCCTGCCGCCAGGCGGGTCAACCCCACCTTCTTTCCATCAACCCGCTGGTGGCATCGCCTTCCCTTGCTGGTGCTGTTGATCGCGGTTTCGCTGCAATCCGCCGTCCTGTTTCTGAACCATGGTTACATGCCTCTGACAAGGGACTATCTGAAGGCATTCTCAAATCCTGCCATCATTGCCGGAATCGAAAATGGCGCCCTGCTGACCAAAAGACTGGTCGATGATCAGACCGTGCTGCCGCAACTGGCCCAGTCCATCCGGTTGCCCTTTGTCGAGCGATTGTTTCCCAACGCGTTTCCCTACTACAACCCGGTCCAGCTTTTCGGCGCAGCCGGTGTTTTTCTGCTGCTGGTCAGCCAATTTGTCGATTGGGTGCCTGGCACCCGGTCGACACTTCACCAGCATACCCGCCCGGACCCCGACACCTCTGCTGTGAAGATCATCCGGATCCCGGCAGATGCGCCCGAAGAGTCGGGCAACGAACAACCGGAAAATATCTTGTAGATCAAAGTATTCATGCTACAATGATTCCGTTAACGGTTTTGCATGTTCGTCAAGCCGGATCATGAAGCAGCCAGGAGGCATCATCATGTCGAAGAAAAAACTGATCGGTCGACGGGACGGAGTCTTTCTCAACAAGATAGACCCATTCATGAAATTTTTCCCCTACATCATGAAGGGGCGAAACGAGTCTGCCGTTTATTTCTCGCAACCGGTCGATGTCACGGAGTTGAAGGCCTACATCAGCCATCGCAACCGTGAGAGCGCAGTTACGCGAAACAACGCGATGGCGACACTCTTCCATGCCGTGTTGGCCGCCTATGTCAAGGTGGTGGTCGAACGTCCGCATGCCAACCGTTTCATTATCGGCCGACGACTTTACCAGCGCCATGACATCCGGGTCGCTTTCGTTGTCAAACGAGAATTCAATGATGAAGCCAAAGAAGAAATCCTGATCATGAATTTCACACCTGAGGACACATTGTCCACCATCTCCAGGCGTATCAGCCAGGAAGTAAAGAAGACCCGTCAATCCGGCAAGGAAGATGAAAACAAGCGCACCGGCATCCTCAACCTGTTCCAGTACATCATGAGCGCTCCACGCCCCTTGATGAACGGATTTGTCGGTTTTCTGACCTGGCTGGATTATCACGGCTGGCTGCCATCCATCATTGTCGACAACGACCCCATGCACACCTCCTGCTTTATGTCCAATCTCGGCAGCATCGGTATGGACGCGCCTTTTCACCATTTATACGAGTGGGGAACGACATCCTCCTTCATCACCATGGGCATTGTCAAAAAGGAACCCGTCGTCATGCCGGATGGAACCATTCAGGTCCGTGACATCATGAATATCGCGGTCACACAGGATGAACGGATCAGTGATGGCTTTTACTTCGCCCAGACACTCAAACGATTCATCCATTTCCTGGAACACCCGGAAGAACTGGATCAGCCGTCGAAAGCCGGCACCGCGTGACATCGGTGTCTAAATCATGCGAAGCATGTTTTCTCGAGGCGCTAAATGGCTGCTTTCGCCTTGACAAATTTGTCCTGTTTACGCTAACATAACTGATGCGTCACGCATCCGCTTGTGTAGCTCAGCCGGTAGAGCAGCTGATTTGTAATCAGCAGGTCGGGGGTTCGAATCCGTCCACAAGCTCCAATATTGAAGAGCCCTGAAGACGATCACTCGCTTCAGGGCTTTCATTATTGAATAATCATGAGTCTATATAGGCCGAACAGACCGAAAACCTGATGATCGACCTGCATCGCCGAAGACGAAAAACCTGATATTTGGTTAACTGTCAGTCAATTTACAGCGCCGGCTCGGGCTCAGCCGCGACTGCGACTGGCTCTTCATCATCAGCGCCAGCGAGCGGGACATCCATATTGAGCAGGCCCTTTTTCTTCTCCATCTTGTAGAGCCAGTCTACCAGGATCGGAATGGTGATCGCGGTCACGACGATGGAAGCCGCAACCTGTGCGGTGGCCGCTTCAGCAAATGGCAGCCAGGTGGGATCGATCGCGGCAATCGCAGCCGGTGTGGCAATCGAGTTGCCGGCCGACGTGCCGATCGCGGCACCAACAGCACCGGAATGCCGATATTTTTTGCCAACGAGCCATCTGTAGATGAAATAGCTGGGAATGCCCGTCGCAACAACAGTGAACAGTCCGAGCAGCACGCCTGGCAGACCGGCTTTGGCAAGCGTCTGCAGACTGAGGCCCGCGCCCAGCGGGAATGAAAACAGGAAAATCGAGATCATGATGCCAGGCTTGAGGAAGTGGCGGATCTTGTCATCCAGATTGCCCAGCAGCATGCCCAGCAGGATCGGGAAAATAGTGGCAAACAAGGCTTCCAGCGGGATGACCGCAACGCCGGCGATACCCATGAACATCATTTCGAAGAACGGACCATCGTTGGAAGAAATGACGGCGATCGCGCCGACATCCGTGTTGGAACCATATTTTGACGCCAAGGCGGTGTAGAGGCCGCCGTTGGAGTTGGACATGGCGCCGATCATGGCCAGAGGCGTCACGCCGAGGATAGCGGCTCCGGGGCCAACGAGCTTGGCCAGCAGCACACCGAAAATGACGCCAAAGAAGACTTTGCTGGTGTTGAGCACCAGGCCTTTGTAAAGGGACATGCCGGCTGCCTTGAACTGGATCTGCGCGCCGCTGCAGAAGAACAGGACCGCGATCAGCGGAAGCGCGCCATTTTTCAGAAGAGCAGTTGTAAAGCTGCCAATGCCCAGGAAACCGGGAAAGAAGGTGTTCGTCAAGACGCCCAGCAACAGCGGAATCAGCATGAGTCCGCCAGGGACCTTGTTGATTGAATCGAGAATCGGCACTTTGCCAAGATATTTTTTCATCTCTCATCCTCCAGGTTTGATACTCAGGTCTTCGTTTCGGTGCGATTGTGACACTATGGGTTCAAAGACTTCTCTGTTCTCCCCCTTCCTGCAACGGCGCGAATCAATATCGAGTCCGCGACCATGATGCAACGATTTTTTACAAATCAAGCTCCACAACAATGGTTTTCGCTTTCTATTCAATGGCATCCAGGATAGAATTTTTCATGAGATTTTGAAACGCTTACCTTGAAATGTATCTTATCTCTGTGGACATTGTCAATAATCTTATCAGGAATTCATTAGCATATTTTAGCAATTTTCGACAGGGGAACCATCCAATCTGATCCATATGATTGAATACCGGCATTTGAATGATTTTCGTGATTTTTCCTTTTCCCCCTTCCCGGTAGATTTATGATAGTATTGATTTAACATCAACTCTCAAATATACAAGCAAAGGGGTGTACCAAATGAAACTCATTTTCCCCTATGGAAAAGAATCATATTCGATCGATCTGCCGGATGAACGTGTCAACGGTGTTTTAATCTCAAACCTTCATCACTACAAGACAGGAAAAAACCAGTCCGAACTGGTTGAAACAGCGCTGGACAACCCGATCGGGTCAGCACCCTTGTCCGAATTGGCCAAGGGAAAGAAAAACGTCGTTCTGATTGCCAGTGATCATACCCGTCCGGTTCCCAGCAAAGTGATCGTACCTCCGATGCTACGCGAAATCCGAAAAGGCAACCCGGAGGCGGACATCACGATCCTGGTCGCGACCGGGTGTCATCGTGAAATGACGCAGGATGAGATTGTCGACAAGTTCGGCGCTGAAATCGCTGAACGGGAAAAGATCATTGTCCACGACTGTGACCAGTCGCCACTAGTCAAAATCGGCATCCTGCCGAGTGGCGGCGAGTGCATGCTCAACACGCTGGCTATTGAAGCCGACTTGCTCGTGGCCGAGGGATTCATCGAACCGCATTTCTTCGCCGGCTTTTCCGGGGGCAGAAAGAGTGTCTTGCCCGGGGTGGCCAGCAGGACCACTGTCCTGGCCAACCACTGCTCCGAGTTCATTGCCGATCCACATGCCCGGACCGGTCTTCTGGACGGCAATCCCATTCATGAGGACATGATCTGGGCAGCCAGAAAAGCCCGGCTCGCATTCATTGTCAATGTGGTCATCAACGAGCAAAAGGAGGCGATCCATGCCGTCGCAGGCGATTTTGAAGCCGCTCATCTTGCCGGCTGCGATTTTCTATCGTCATTGTGCAAAGTCGATGCCAAACCGGCGGACATTGTCATTTCAACAAACGGGGGTTATCCGCTCGACCAGAACATCTACCAGGCCGTGAAAGGCATGACCGCCGCGGAAGCCACCGTCAAGCCCGGCGGTGTGATCATCATGCTGGCCAAATCCAACGACGGTCATGGTGGAGAAGGCTTCTACCGGCAGATGGCCGATGAGCCAGACATAGACAAGACCCTGGACCAGTTCCTGAGCCGCAGCAGAAACGAAACCGAGGCTGACCAGTGGCAGACCCAGATCTTCATCCGGGTCCTGAAAAAGGCCACCGTGATCTACGTCTCGGACGCGCCTGACGACATGGTGCGCGACCTGCACATGGTGCCGGCCCACAGTCTGGAAGAAGCTTTGGACATGGCAGAAAAGATGGTTGGTTCTGGAAATGCCAGTGTGACAGCCATTCCGGATGGCGTGGCCGTGATGGTCATCGAGTGAGTGATGTCAGATGACAATCGAAAAAGCGGGGAATCATTGGGTTGATTCCCCCGCTTTTTTTGAGAACCGGATGTCGAGCGAACGCGAAATATTCAGAACTTCAAAAGTACTTTAATGACGTTTTCTTTTCTCTCATCAACTAAACGCATAGCCGCTTCGACTTCTTCGATCGGGAAAACCCTGGATACAAATCTTGACGTGTCAAAGTTGCCATTGGCAATGGCATCGACCGCGATTTCAAAATCAGATCGGACATACATGTTGGAACCTTGCACGCGAAGTTCCTTGATCTGGACATGGTGAATGTCAATTCTGGGCGGGCTGCCAAACAAACCGACCTCGGATATGCTGCCCCTACGACGGCACATTTTCAATGCGTCATTGAGAACAGGCTCGACACCGACACCCAGGAAGACGTTGTCGACCCCGATTCCATCTGTTTGCTCCATGATGATATCAACCGCGTTTTCCTTGACAGGATTGATCGCCCATTCACACCCCATCTGCCTGGCAACTTCCAGATTATAGTCGAGCGCATCCGTGATGAATATCTTTGTGGCACCCGATGCTTTCGCTGCCAGATAGATGCCGAGTCCTATCGGGCCGGCACCGAGAATGGCTACTGAATCACCCAGGGATGTGCCCAAAGAACGCACAGCATGCACACCGACCGCGACAGGTTCAATCAATGCTCCCTGCTCAAAACTCACGTTATCCGGCAAGAGGACGATTGTCTGTTCCGGGACGACGATATATTCCCCAAATGATCCTTGCCAGGTCTGTGTGCCAAGCACCTTCTTGTCTTTGCACAGGTTATAATGACCGGATGCACAATCACGGCAATGTCCGCATCCATAATGCGGCTCAACCGTCACACGATCGCCCACCCGGACCCGGCTCACTTTCGATCCAATGGCTTCAACAACACCGGAACATTCATGACCGGATATGACCGGAGGAATTCTGAACGGGTGCTTGCCGTGAAAAGCGTGTACTTCCGAGCCGCAAATACCGGTCAAAACGACTCTGATCAGAACCTCATTGTCTTGTGATAAGACAGGGGCATCCGCCGTGATGAATTTTATTGAACCAACCTTGTCAATCAATGCCGCTTTCATTTGGGGCCTCCTTGTTAAATACATCAGTAAAGTTCTTTGTATATGTCGATCAGGATCTCTCGTGTCATGGTGATATGGCTGTTTACGAGCAGCCGTTGCTGCGTTTCAATCACCTTGTCAGCATATTTTTCGATTTCTGACTCCAGCATACCATAGTCTCGCAGGCGTTTTTCAGGAATCAACTTTTTCAGGAGACGATCCAATGATAGGAACGAACCCTCCAAAGTCGCCTCGCAGCCAAGCGTTTCGCAAAAGACAGCGGACAGCCGCTTCAATTTCTCGTCTTCTGAATGTTTTGCGTACACTTTGAAAACACTCATGAGGAACCGATAATTGGACTCACCATGAGGTACGTGGTGGGCACTGCCGAAGTGCATTGCCATGGCATGTACGGCTCCGCATAGCACATTTGCCAATGCGATGCCTGCGTAATTACTGGCCTTCAAGTAGCAACCAATTTGATCAAACCGGGCTTCTGGACCTTTTTCAGCCAAATCTGCATAACCACTTAGAATCATACGGATCGCTTCGATGCAGAATAATTCGTCATATGTCGAGGTTTTGAAGGAAGCAAATATCTCCATGGCGTGAATCAAGGCATCGACAGAACTATAAGGGAAGAATTCGTAAGGCAAACCTTTAACCAACTCCGGGATCAGAATGGCGGCATCAGCAAAACATGGCTCGATTCGCTTTCCCATCTTGGCTTTTCGAGATGTGATATCGATGACAGAAACGGCTGTCATCTCGCTTCCGGTTCCACAAGTAGTCGGAACAAGCAGCAGACCCTTGTCGCGGGCAAAAGGAATCCGATCCTCAAAGACATCCAGAGTGCAGGTTACATCTTTCACCACCAATATTTTTGAAATGTCGATGATAGACCCGCCACCAATTCCAATCAGACGTTTAAATGAGACGACATTTAAATGATTGATCATTTTGTCGACCATTTGATCTGTTGGTTCACCAATGCCATAATCTTCCTGAAAAATAAACTTGCATGGAAGATGCAATTGTTCCAGGAAATGCTGATAGAGGATTTTTTGTGTAAATATCAGATCCTCAGCTGATAGTTTGAAAAATTGGCTGAAATCCTGGACTGAATCAAATTCAAAAATTTGTGGTTGTATTCGAAATTGATGCATAGTCAACGCCTCCGCATGATCAATAACGCTTTCAGCACAAGAAAGAAACTTGAAATGAAGCCGTTTGGTCGATAATTCGTCCCAAAGCAAATCAATTCATTTCAAGTCTCATTCATTTACTTGCCGATTAATGCATGACCAGCCAGCTCTATCTGCCAAGTATCAGTTTGGGCAACCAAAGGGTCAGATCCGGTAGATAGGAAATAAGAAGCAGGATGGCGATCATGGGCACCAGGAATGGCAAAATCGCCTTGTACATTTGATGCAATTTGATTTTAGCCAATTTCGCAACCACAAACAACGACATGCCTACTGGCGGAGTTGCAAGACCGATCATCAGGTTCAAGACCAAAACAATACCCATGTGAACCGGACTCAGACCGAATGTCTTCATCAACGGGAGCAGGAACGGTGTGACGATCAACAGAACTGACAAAGACTCCATAAAGCAACCAAGGGCGAGGAAAATGATGTTCAACATCAAGACAACAAGATATGGGTTTGTTGTTATTGAAGTCAAGTACTCCGTCACCTTGACCGGAATGTTTTCCAGTGCGATTCCCCAGGCAAACGCATTGGCTGCGCCAATGATGACAACGGTCGTAGCAGTCGTCTTTACCGTTGTGATGACCATGTTTATCAGTTCCTTGGTCGTAATCTCGCGATAAACGATAAAGCCCAATATGAATGCATAAACCGTGGCAATTACGGCCGCTTCCGTAGGCGTGTACCAGCCACCGAGGATACCACCGATGATCAGGACGGGTGTCAACAAAGGAAAGAAAGCTTCCTTGAACGAGACCCACAATTCTTTCCAGTCAAATTTTTCCCTTTTGGGGTAGCCACGCTTCTTGGAAACTATATAGATATATAGCATCAACGCTGCGCTAAGCACCAAACCGGGAATGATACCGCCAATGAACATGGTCCCAACAGACACTTCGGCCGCAGCCGCATAGACGACCATTGGAATGCTTGGCGGGATGATCGGTCCAACAGTTGCAGAAGCAACGGTGACAGAAGCGCTGAAATCCTTTGGAAAGCCCTCGTCTTCCATGGCCTGCAGTTCGATTTGCCCGAGTCCGCCCGCGTCTGCAACCGCTGATCCGGACATGCCGGAGAAAATGACACTGGCAAGCACGTTCGCGTGCGCCAGTCCGCCGGGAATATGGCCGCCAAGCGCTGAAGCAAAACGGAACAACCGTTTCGTGATGCCACCGGTATTCATCAGTTGAGCCGCAAGAATGAAGAATGGAATGGCAAGCAGGATATAAGAGTCTACACCGGAAACCATACGATGGGTTGCGGCGACCACCGAATACTGGTTTGTAACCAACATGGCGATCATGGTGCCCGCGCCTAGCGCAACAAATATCGGAACACCAATAGCCATCAATAATGCAAATGCCGCTAAGAGAATTGCACCCATGTCACACCTCCGCCTTTGGTTGGGCAAATATCTGTTCAAGAATCAGGTCAATCAAGTGAATGATCATGACGACCGCATTCACCGGGAATGACAGATAGAGCCAGGCCGTAGACAAATCAATGGTGTAATACATCTGTGCCCACGTGTTTTTTGCTATTTCAACGCCTGCATATATGACGATGCTGAAAAAGGCGATACAAATCAAATAAATCAGGATATTGAGAAATTTCGCTGCTTTTACAGGCAATGAATGGAGTAGAAATTCAAGCATGATATGTTCTTTGCTTTTAAAGCCAATCGATACGCCAATGAAAATCATCCAGCCGAACAGAAGGACGCTTACTTCGTTTTGCCATGCCAATGGGTTTTGAAAAACATATCTTGCGATGACGCCATAGGTCGTGATCACGACCAGGCTGATCGCCATAGCTGACGCGATCACCTTGGACACAGCATCAAGCGCATCACTGATTTTCTTGATTACAAGCATTTTGAAACCTCGTTTCATCAGCAGGTGACCGCATCACCTATTGTTCTTGCAGGAGAGAAGACTGACATCATCAGCCTTCTCTCCCATGCGAATCAAATATTCATTACTTGGCGGCTTCGAGGACGCTGTCGATCAGATCCTGACCAAAGACGGGCACCCATTCCTGATAGATGGCTTTTGTCGCATCCTGGAACGGCTTCATGTCCGGCCTTGAAACGATCATGCCATAGTCCACAAATTCCTGGAGCTGGGCATCTTCCATTTCCTTGACCATTCTGCGGTGTTCCAGGGCAAACATTTTTGCACCTTCTACGAGCAGGTCCTGGATGTCTTTCGGCAGTGTCTGCCAGAGTTTTTCACTGATCACAAACGGATAGCACTCATACTTATGGTTGCTGATGGTGATGTACTTCTGAACTTCATAGAGCTTCGCCGAGTGGATATTGGCGATCGGATTTTCCTGGCCATCGAAAACGCCCTGTGACAAGGCAAGATAAACTTCAGGGAACGCGAGTGGAGCGGGATTTGCGCCCAACGCAGTGAAGATGCTCATCGTCATCTTGTTCTCAGGAGCACGAATTTTCAGGCCTTTGAGGTCTTCAACCTTTTCAATCGGGAGTTTGTTATTGGTGATCTGGCGCAGACCATTTTCCCAGTAAGCCAGCAGTCTCATGCCTTTGGCCGGAAGGCTAGCAGCAATTTCTGCACCGATCGGGCCGTCAAGTACCGGACCAATCTTGTCATAGCCAGAGAACAGGAAGGGCAGTTCAAAAACAGCAAGTTTCGGTTCATAAGTCGCGACGACACCGGATGCCGTTATGGTCATGTCCATCGTGCCCATGGCAACCGCTTCTGTCATCTGCTTGTCTGTTCCGAGCACTTCCGCAGGGTACAGTTCAAGGACGACACGTCCGCCAGATTTCTCAAATATCCAGTTCTTGTACATCTCTGCCGCAATATGGCGCGGATTGGAAGTCGGCTGGCCGTAAGCGACCTTGAATGTATAGACTTTGCCGGCTGCTGTTGTGCCTGCTGTCGTGGCTGCGGTTGTGGCTGCGGTTGTGGCTGCGGTTGTCGATCCTAATGACGTGCAGCCCGTGACAATAGAGACAATCATAACCAGGGCAATGATCAGGGAAATCATTCTTTTTTTCATTGAAAATCCTCCAGCAGTTTTTTATTTTTGATACGCTTCTGTTGTTGTTCGAATTGATCGGAAGACCCGAGCAAACCGACAGGCTGATGTAATGTTGACTAATTGTCAATCCATATGAGATCCACCGTTGACATCGATGTCTTCCCCGGTAATGTAAGATGCACCATCTGATGCCAGGAACGCGACTGTCTCTGCTATTTCGTCAGCAGTGGCAGGACGCTTCATGGGAATGCTTTCCCAAATCGACCGTTCCTTTTCATCTGACAAGCCAACACGGATGTCCGTTGCGACAAGACCCGGTGCAACACTGTTGACTGTGATCCCGTATTCGACGACTTCACGAGCCAGTGCTTTGGCAAATCCCAGGATGCCGGCTTTGGCTGCAGAATAATGTGAGCCGCCATAGACGCCGCCGCCTCTCTTACCGGAAACAGAGCTCAAATTGACAATCCGGCCATATTTGCGCTCCATCATCGGTTTCAGGACAGCCTTTGAACAAATAAACGTTCCTGTCAGGTTGACCGCGATAATGCGATTCCAGTCATCGACCGTCATGTCCAGTGTTGTAACGGGCTGGGTGATTCCCGCATTGTTGACGAGAATGTCAATTCTTCCAAATGTCTTGAGCGTTGCGTCAACCATTGCCTGAACACTTGCTTCGTCGACAACATTCATTGTGACTGCCAAGGCCTTGCGGCCGAGTTCTCGAATGGATTCCGCCACTTCCTCTGCGCCATCCAGATTCATATCCGCGACAACAATATCGGCACCCTTCTGGGCCAGATTTAGTGCGATCGCCCTTCCAATTCCTCTTTTTGACCCAGCACCGGTGACAATGGCCACCCTTCCTTCAAAACTCATAGTCTCAACTCCTTTCCTACTATTGTATGCAAATTCCTGACTAGTACATCCTCCAATCCAACAATTTCGAATCACATTATGTCAATGACCAGATTGAATTTTTGCCATTGTCGTCAATGTGCATGCATGGAACATCAGAAAACAATATTCGTGAGCAAATCACCATATATTTTCTCTTCAGAGGCTGGCTGCCTATCAATTGGTTCTGCGACCCAGGTTGTGTTGATGTAATGCTTCTGAGTAATGTTTTCAGAGACAATATTGCCACCCCAGGTCCCACAACCCAGGGAAAATGTGTTGGCCAGACCATTGAACCAATTGCCACTGTTTGCCGCGCCATGCGGCTGGCGAACGATGACCTTTGTGGTGAATGTCTTCTCAGCGAGTTCCAAAATATGATTCATGTCGTATGAATGAATGCCGCAAGAATGGCCATACCCGGAATAGCCGGTCACATCATTCACTCTCTTGACGGCTTCATCGAATGTCTCATACCTGTACAAGGTCAGGACCAGTGATAATTTTTCTCCGGAAAATGGATATTCTTTCCCAACCCCTTCTTCTTCGACCATGATGAAGCGGGTTCCATCGGGAATGCTGATATCAGCCAGACTGGCAATGACGGCAACGGGCTTTGCGATAATGCTGCGCGATAAATGACCATCAATCCACATGATCGATTGCAACCGCTTTTTTTCTTCTGGAGTGGCCAGGTATCCGCCAACAGACTGCAGTTTATCCAACATCTCCTTGTAAACCCCAGACTGGATGACCAATGAGTTTTCCGCTGAACAGCCTGAAGCATGGTCTCCTGTTTTCCCAATCATGATTTTGTATGCCGCATCCGACAGATCAGCCGTTTCATCAATGACGACACAAGCATTTCCCGCACCGACCCCATAGGCCGGTTTGCCGGAACTATATGCGGCTTTCACCATGTCACCGCTACCTGTCGCCATCGTGATGTCACAAGCTTTCATCAGTTCATTCGACATGATTTTGGACGGATTCTCGATACAGATGAATAGGTCCTTGGGCGCTCCATTCTTTTCCAGAATGTCGCGCATGCGCTCCACTACCAGATTGGTCGTCTTCTTGCTGGCCGGGTGGGGTGCAAAAATAACTGCATTCCTGCCACGAAGGCCCAACACGCCTTTAAACAGAGGAGTGGCCTCAGGGTTAGTACTTGGAATCAAAGCCGCAATGACTCCTAATGGCTTGGCAAACTTGCGAATGCCTTTCGACAAATCTGTCTCGACCAATCCGACTGTCTTAACCTGTAAAATGTCGTATAACACAGCCGGCATCTTGTTGGCAAGTTTACCAATTTTGGATTCGACGCATCCCAGCTGTGTCTCTTCAACGGTAAATTCTGCAATCATTCTGGCAGTTTCTGGTCTGGAAAAGGCATAGACAATCGCTGCTGCCAACTCATCCACTTTTCTCTGTGAAAAGCTTTCAGCAATTTTCTGGGCTTGTCGAGCTCTTGAAACAAGTACATCCACTGTCATTTGTTCATTCATTGCGTATCCCCTTGACTGGCTGGTCGTCCGTCTGTCTTGTCCGGTTAATATATCCATTTTCCGAATTATTCCGGCTTCCGCTTGATGTTGATCAATTCCGTAATCCTTCTGCGTGTCTCCATTAGTTTCTCTTTTCTCAACAAGCTCAAGGCCGTATGCAAGGTCGAGACAACGCCGAGTTCGCAGATACGGGCCGCGATTGTGTCGCTATAATAATGATGATTTGACAAGCCTGTCATCAGGCTGATATCGGCGATTTTCGTCAGCGGCGAACCCGTGATCCCTATCATTCCGATAACCGTGGCCCCTCGTTTTTTCGCCTCCGTGCAAGCATCAAGCACATCGACAGTCTTGCCACTGTGGCAGCAGGCGATGACAACATCACCCGGTCGCAGTTTGGCGACAGTCAGGATCTGGAAAATCGGATCCTCGATAAATTGGCACGGAATGTCGATCTGGAGAAAGGAGTCATATACATTTCGTCCTGTACTGCCTGATCCGCCAACTCCGACTATCACGACCTCCCTGGCCTGATGAATGGCTTTGACCGCATCCTCCAGCATCTGGTCATCCAAAATGCTCATGGTCTCTTCGAGAACTGCCTGACCGTAATGGATGGATTTCTGTTTGATGGCCGATATGGAATCGTTCTGTTCGATCTTCATCGGGTCTTCATAGGGGGCCAGTTTTTCGTGGCGAACATACAATTTGAATTCGGAATAACCCTTGAACCCGATTGATCGACAAAAACGTGTCACGGTGGCGGGGCTTGTCCCGGTCGTCTCTGAAAGTTCGATCGAGGACATCTGGGTCGCGCTTTGCGGCTCCCGTAACAGGTAATCCGCGATCCTGCGCTCCATTTTTGGCAGCATGTCATAATGCTGCTGAATCCGGGCTATCCAGAGAACCGCATTGACACCGTCCATTCAACCACCGTTTCCTGATTGCTCAAAATGCTAAAACATGTCGAAGTCAACGACCCAGCACCAATGATCGAGCCTGCCGGGCGATGTCCTCCGGGGTGACTCCGTTGGCTTTCAGCAGTTCGAGATACGGACCCGATTCGCCAAACCGATCCATGACACCCATGCGGATGACCTTGCCCTTGCCGACTTCCGCCACGATTTCACTAACCGCGCTGCCCAGCCCGTTCAGGATGTTGTGATCCTCAACCGTGACGATCAGACCTGTTTCCTCAATGGCCTTTACCACAGCGTCACGATCGATGGGTTTGATGGTATGCATGTCCAGCAAACGGGCGGAAATGTCATCTTCCGCCAGCAGGTCCGTCGCTTTCACTGCCAGGTCCATGATGTCTCCGGTCGCGATGATGGTGACATCTGAGCCTGTTCTCAGCAACTTGGCCTTGCCGATTTCAAACTCTTCGTCCGCATCGTACACCTGCGGGATCGGATCACGAGTAAAACGCATGTACACCGGGCCGACGTAATAGGCTGCCGCCCGGATCAGTTTGCGAGCCGAATTGTAGTCTGCCGGGGCGATGACAGTCATGTTGGGAAGTGTCCGCATGACACCCATGTCTTCGATCGACTGGTGAGACGCGCCATCGTTGGCTGGTGTCAGGCCGCCATGGGAGCAGGCGATCTTCACGTTCAACTTGGGGTAGCAGATTTCCTGCCGGATCTGCTCACACATGCGAAGGCTTCCGAAAATGGCATAGGTGCTGACAAACGGCACCTTGCCACAGGTGGCCAGTCCGGCCGCAACGCCGGCTCCGTTCTGCTCGGCGATGCCGACATTGACATGCTTTTCCGGGAAAGCGTTCTGGAACGGAACCGTTTTGCATGACTTGCCGATGTCGCAGTCAACTACATACAAATTGTCCATCTCTTTGCCGAGATCCATCAGTTCATCGCCAAACGCGTCTCTCAATGCTTTCATTTCAGCCCTGCCTCCACTTCACTGATCGCTTGCGCATATTCTTCCTGATTGGGAGCGACGCCGTGCCATGAAACGACATTCTCCATGAAGGACACGCCCTTCCCCTTCACAGTGTGGGCAATGATGGCAATCGGTTTGCCATTTTTCCTGCCACGCACCTGGTCCAGCACATCCACGATTTCTTCGATCTTGTGGCCGTCAATCGAGTATGTTTCGCATCCAAATGCTTCAAACTTGCCCGTAAGGCTCTGAAGCGGCATGATGTCGGCGCATATGCCGTCATTTTGCAGTCGATTGTGATCAACAAAGATGATCAGGTTGTCGAGCTGATACTTGACTGCGGATTGAACGGCTTCCCAAATCTGGCCCTCATTGCTCTCGCCATCGCCGACCAGGCAGAAAACCCGACTGGTCCGGCCATCCCTCTTGTGGGCCAGAGCCATGCCCACCGCGGTCGAGAGACCTTGTCCCAGAGAGCCGGTTGAAATGTCGACGCCCGGTGTGACCTTCATGTCCGGGTGACCTTGCAGGATCGACTTGTATTTGCGCAACTCGGTGATCTGGCTCATCGGAAAAAATCCGCGCAGCATCAGGCTTGAATAAAGGATCGGGCACACATGGCCTTTGGAGAGCACAAACCGGTCCCGATCTTCCCACTTCGGGTTCTGCGGATCGACATTCATTTCGTCGAAATACAGGACGGTCATGATATCGGCCGCAGACAATGATCCGCCCGGATGACCGGACTGGGCATGATAGATCATTGTCAGGGCGGTTTTTCTCAATTCTATGGCCTGTTCTTTCAATTTATTGATTTTTTCCGCTCGCAACATCGATTCTCTCCTTTATGGACTGTTCTTGGCTGAAAAACAATTCACTGTTCATATTGTATAAATATTTCGTGCGAACAACCAGCATATTAGGTACATTATGTATCATAAAACGCTTCAAATGAAAAGTCAATCTGTAATGTTTTTTCATTTATGAAACATTTTTCATTTTGGCAAAACACTCAATTTCTGATTAGATATATGGATAATTGCACAGTCAATGCTGTCATGATCGGTGGAAGTTGATCGCCGGTTATGAATATATACGTATAACGTATGATGATTGATGTTGATTATACGGAGGCCATCATAGGTTCGCAATTGATGGTTATGCCAAATATTTTCATATTATTTGTACATATGTACAAAGCGATGAAAATATTTCTTTTCCCTTCTATCAAAATTTGCGCTAAAATGGGATTGCAATGTTTTATATATGATGTTTATTCAATCCATTCAGGTGGTCAATATGACAGAAAAAGGCCCTCAATTTGAAAAAATCAACCAGACCAGTGTCGTCCAGCAAGTCATCGATGCACTGACTCAAGCGATGATCGACAAAAAATTGCGCCCCGGAGACAAGATTCCGACGGAACTTGAGTTGTCCGAGTCGTTTGGTGTCGGCCGCCTGTCGATTCGCGAGGCGATCAAGGTGCTGGTTTATTTTGGCGTCCTGGAGATCAGGCGACCGGAAGGAACTTTTGTGCGCGAAGGTTTCTCGGAAAGCATGATCAATCCCCTTCTATACGGCATCATCCTGGATCGGGACGATTCCTACACCTATTTGAAGGAACTCCGTCAACTGATGGAAGTAGGCGTGATCCAAATGGCGATCGAGAAATCAACCGAAGAAGACCACCAATTGCTTACTGAAAAATACCGGGCTTTTGCAGACGCGCTCGCGGCGGACCCCGTCGATGTTGATGCAGTTTTCGAGGCTGACAACGAGTTTCATCGCGTTGTCTCCGAAATGGGACGAAACCCGTTGGTCAATAAAATCAATTCTCTTGTGCGGGTGTTGACCCATGCCATCCGGTACCGAACCGTCGAGAACATGATCGCCATCGGCGAGGGGCAGACCTTGCTGGCCGCCCATAATCAGATCTGTCGCGTCATCACGACGAAAGATGCCCGAAACATTGAAGAAATCGTGGGTGAAGGCTATTTTTACAACCGGGTCAGCCTCGACCAGGATTAAGGAGCACTCAGTGGAACATTACAAGTTTTTCACCAATCGGGACTGCGAATTCCACCCTTGCCACAAGACAGACCGGATCAACTGCCTGTTCTGTTATTGCCCGCTCTATTTCCTGGACTGCGGCGGCAATTTCAAATTGACCGAGCACGGCATCAAGGACTGCTCCGAATGCCTCATTCCCCATGGAGAAAACGGATATGACTACATCGTCAGACGGCTGATGGAAGAAGCGGATAAAGTCAAACAAGCACATGAAACTGACCAATTGGATCAAGATTCGTCTGCAGGTTCACCTGAGGATTGAACAGATTGACCGCAAGCTGACCGGACATGAAAGGCACGCGCTGCCGTGAAGGGAAACGCGTGCCTGGAAATCCTGGTGACTGGACGAATCGGTGCAGATCACACTTCAGTCGTCGGCAGTCCCTTTAGTTCGAAAAAATTGTTCAGTTCGTCAATCAGGCTGTCACAATCGAGTCCGTGCACCATGCAGGCTTCTTCGATCGTTTCGCCGGAAGCCATGACACAACCGAGGCAATGAAGGCCATTCTTGAAGAAAATGGGCACGGTGCCCCTGTCCAGGTTCAGCACCTCCGATATGATCATGTCTTTATTGATCGTCATGATGAAATCCTCCTGTAAATTCATATGTGTCGCCTGTCAGGAACACTGTCTATCGTCCATGTCCTGTGCCGAACATGCTTGAATCTGGCAGACAATCTTTTTTGATAAAGATCATTGTACACCACCGGACCGGTTGTGGCAATCAATCCGGGAGTTTGACACTTGCATAGAATAGACGAATAGAGAAACTTCCCGAAGAACCCGCAGCTGCGGGCTTTTTCATGTCCGGCCTTGGCAAGTGTAACACAATTGCAATGGCGTAATATCTCGTAATGTGTTATACTTTAGGCAAAGGCAGGTGTTGGATATGCGGTTGAACACAGTGAAGTCTCCGAATGCGACGTCGTATTATGTGATCAAGGATGTGGCGAAAAACGGCAAGCGCTCGACCCAGGTCGTCGAGAAACTCGGTACGCGCGCGGATCTGCTGGCCAGGTGCGGTGATCGGGATCCGCTGGAATGGGCAAAAGCCTACATTGAAGACCTGAATCGCCGGGAAAAGGAAGGTCAGTTCGACTATATCGCGAAGTATTCCAGTGCCAAACAACTCGAAAAGGGCCAGCAACGGGAGTTCAAAGGCGGGTATCTGTTTTTGCAGTCCCTGTATCACCAGCTCGGGCTGCCCAGGATCTGCCGGGAGATCGGGAAAAACACCAAAATCACCTATCCCCTGAGCGATGTGCTCAATACGCTGGTCACGACCAGAATCCTGGAGCCCGCCTCGAAACGCTCCTCCCTGGCCAGCGCCCAAGACTATCTGGAAAAGCCGGCGTTTGCGCTGCACCAGATTTATCGTTCCCTGGAAGTGCTGGCCAGGAACAGCGACTATCTTCAGGCCGAGTTATACAGGAACAGCAAGCAGCTGGCCAGGCGCAATGACAAGATTCTCTATTATGACTGCACCAACTACTATTTTGAAATCGAAGCCGAGGAAGGGCTGAAAGAATACGGCCACGGCAAGGAGCATCGCCCCAATCCCATTGTCCAGATGGGCCTGTTCATGGACGCGGACGGGTTGCCTCTGGCTTTCCGGCTGTTCAGCGGCAGCGAAAATGAACAGCCGTCGCTGCGGCCCTTGGAAGAAACGATCCTGCGCGATTTCAACCTGTCCCGGTTCATTGTCTGCACTGATGCCGGCTTGGCGTCCCGGGAGAACCGGATGTTCAATAATGAGGGTGAACGGGCCTATATTGTCATCCAATCGCTGAAGACGCTGAAAAAGCATCTGCAGGACTGGGCATTGGATTCAAAGGATTGGCAATTGAAGCATTCAGACGAGCGCTATGACCTGAGCAAGGTCGATCTCTACGCCGATTCCCAGCGGGATCTGGTGTACTACAAGAGTCGCTGGATCAAGGAAAACGGGCTGGAACAACAGCTGATCGTCACCTTCTCGGCCAAATACCAGCTTTACCAGCAAGGCATCCGGGAGCAGCAGATCGAGCGCGCCCAGAAGAAGGTGGCCCAGCCGTCCAGCCTGGAGCGGAAGAAGGCCAACGACCCCAGCCGTTTTGTCAAACGCTTGGCCGTCACCCCGGATGGCGAGGTGGCCCAGAAGGATATCTACTATCTGGATGAGGGGGCCATTGCCAAGGAAGCACGGTTTGACGGGTTTTATGGGGTCTGCACCAATCTGGAGGACGACCCGCTGAGCATCCTGGCGGTGAATCGGGGTCGCTGGGAAATCGAGGCGTGTTTCCGCATTATGAAAAGCGAGCTCAAGTCGAGGCCGGTTTACCTGAAGCGGGATGATCGGATTCAGGCGCATTTCCTGACCTGCTTTATCGCGCTTCTGGTTTACCGTATCCTGACGAAGAAAATCCGTTTGCGACTGCCCGGTGAAAGTCCAAGCGGGGAGTCCATCGTCAACACGCTGGGCAAAATGAACTTTCTGGAGAAGGTGGGCGAAGGCTATATTCCTACCTATACCCGGACAGACCTGACGGATGCCCTGCATGATGAGTTTGGATTCCGAACCGACTTAGAGTTTGTGCCTAAAAAGACCATGCGAAAAATCGTCAGAATGACGAAGGCTGAAAAATAGACATTACGCAATTCACCAGCAATTGAAAGGAGCCGCGAATGCCTGTGCAGCAGGCATCTGCGGCTTTATTCACTTTCTAAAGTGTCAAACGGCGGATTGTACACCACCGGACCGGTTGTGGCAATCAATCCCGCCGGTACCGTGCCTGCCCCTGCTTGTAATAATCATTGCCCTGCGCATCGATCAGGACGACGACCGGCAGATCTTCCACAACCAGCCTGCGGATTGCCTCAGCACCAAGTTCCGGAAACGCGATCACCGACGATTCCCGGATACAGCCTGCGATCAGGGCGCCCGCTCCACCGGTGGCCCCCAGGTAGACGGCCTTGTGCTGCCGCATGGCCGCCACAACCGTCTCGCTCCTGGACCCTTTCCCGATCATGGCCCTCAATCCCAGTTCAAGGAGTCGGGGCGTGTAGCGGTCCATCCGGCCACTCGTGGTCGGCCCGGCTGATCCGATCACCTTACCGGGCGGTGCCGGACAGGGGCCGGTATAATAAATGGTTTCCCCCTCAATGGGCACAGGAAACGGTTTCCCTGCCAAATCCAATTCTGCCAGAAGGGCATGGGCCGCATCCCGAGCGGTCAGGAGCGGGCCGGAAAGCAGCAGCATGTCTCCCGCGCGCAAGTTCTCCACATCCTGAAGGCTTAACGGCAGTCTCAATCGGCGTCGCTTCACCAGAGGATCCTGTTCACTCATGATCTGCCTCCGTTGCTTGAAGAATGGCTTGTGCATGGCGGGTGGCATGGCAGCCCATGTTCAAGGCGACCGGCAGTGATGCGATGTGTGTCGGTGCTGTCTCTATGTGCAGATCCAACGCTGTGACCGTGCCGCCCAAGCCGGACGGACCGATGCCAAGCCGGTTCACACGATCCAGCAGTTCGTCCTCGAGTTCAGCGATGTGCGGCATCGGATGACGGCTGCCGACCGGTTTGAGCAAAGCCATTTTGGCCAGCAGCGTGACATGGTCGAAGGTGCCGCCCAGCCCGATGCCGATCAGGACAGGCGGACAAGGGTTCGGACCTGCTTTACTGACGGTCTCGAGTACGAAGTCGACAATGCCCTGACGCCCCTGCGACGGGCTGAGCATCCTGAGTGCGCTCATGTTCTCGCTGCCAGCGCCTTTTGGCATGACCGTCAGCCTGACCTGATCGCCGGCAACAAGGCGTGTATGGATGACCGCCGGTGTATTGTCACCCGTGTTGACTCGCCTGAGCGGATCAGCAACAACGGAAGCCCGTAGATAGCCCTCCCGGTAGCCGAGAGACACCCCCGCCTGTATGGCCATTTCGAAATCACCGTCAACGAGCCGGACATCCTGGCCAACCTCCGCAAAAACGATGGCCACGCCTGTGTCCTGACAGATCGGCAGTCTCGTGGAAGCGGCGAGATCGGCATTCCTGACCAGCTCGCGGAGAACCTCCTGGCCGACCCCGGACAATTCTGTCCCGGCACTGGAATTGAGTGATGACCGGATATCATCCGGCAGAAAAATGTTGGCGTCCACGCACAGTGAAGCGATGGTTTCACTGATGACGCGCACGGAAAGTTCTTTGCCCATGCCATCCTCCGATCTTGAAAAAGCAGGGTCAGACGGTGCATCCAGTTCATCTTCGCGGTCATTATAGCGCAGTTGCCGGAAAACCGGCAACCATTCTGGTAATTCCGCCAAATGTCTGAAACATCGCTGTTTCAAGGGTTATTGCCCTTGACACGCCTTTGCCGGCGGTAGCATAATGGACGATGAAATATCCCCGAAGGAGGCTCTGTCATGAATAAAACCGATCTCGTTGACACCGTAGCAAAAGTCACCAAGTTGAGCAAGAAAGAGAGTGAAGGTGCGATCAACGCTGTTCTCGATTCCATCACCGACGCGCTGGCCAATGATGAAAAAGTGGTTCTCGTCGGTTTTGGCACATTTGAAGTACGCAGTCGCGCAGCCCGTAAAGGCCGTAACCCAAGCACCAAGGAAGAAATCAAGATTCCCGCTTCCAAAGCCCCGGTTTTCAAAGCCGGCAAAGTCCTGAAGGAAAAGGTCAACGGCTGACAGCCTGCACGAATGGCCTGACGCTTTCGGGTGAGGCCTGATCGCGATTTTCAAGGCATCCGAACAGTTCCATGAAGGACGCACCATTTACCCCCGGGAATTCACTTGATTTCCCGGGGGTTTTTTTCCGGGTGTCACGAAAATGGGTTTTTCAAAAGTCCTCGATCAGAATCATGGTTCGACGTCAAAGTCATTGTCCTGGTCCTGTAACCGATCCATGATCCGTCGAAGTTCGCGCCGGACTTCCGAGCACAGATAGCTGATGCCGGCACTGTTGCCTGTCCCGAGTGTGTCCGGCCACTGGGCTATCTTCCGAGCGCAGGTGAACGCATAGCGGATATCCCGTTCGACATGCGATGCGGACACGTGGTAGAAAGCGGCCGTTTCCGGATAAATCTGCTTGCAGGATGGACTGGTCAGGTGTTCATCAGCGGCTATCTTCAGCAGGATGGACCGTAAAAAAGTCCTGCCTTTCAGTTCTGTCCGGATACCGTTCCGATCCAGAACCATGTCAACCGCTTCAGGAAGACGTCGTTCCTGTGTCTGGCGTGTTCGCGTCAATTCATCTGCTTGCCGTTCGACCGACTCAAGCACACGGCGGGCTGCGTAGGGCACACCGCGCGAGCCATCCATGATGTAGTGGAGACGTCCCGCTGTGTCGGAAATGGCGAGATAACCGTTCTTGTGCAGATGTTTCCGAACCTGGCTCAAGAGTTCGTGGTCACTTGACGTGATATGGAAGCCAATTGAATCCGAGTTGAAAATGGGCGGTCGATAATCAGTCATGGGTGCCGCTCCTCCTGTCTATGATACATTCCATTTTGACGGAGCACGACAATCATTTCCATCAGATCGATCCGAAACCATCCGATCAGGTGAGTTGGCGTACCCTTGGCAGGATGTACGACTCGATCGCGATGGCGACACCGTCCTCGTCCCCCGGCGGCGCGATCAGGTCCGCGGCGGCCAGGGCCGCTGTGGTCGCCTGTCCCATGGCGATGCCCGTGCCGGCCATTTCCAGCATGCTGGCATCGTTGTCGTGATCACCAAAGGCAATCACCTCGTGAAGGCCGATCCCCTCGATGCGGGCCAGGTCCGCCATGCCGGAGCCTTTGGAAATGTCGGGAGCCATGATATCGAGCGCGTCCGCCATCGACGCGACAACGGTCGCGTGGTGAAGGGCGACCCTATCGATCAATTTGCCTTGCGCTTCCTGGTCACCGACCATGGCCAGGATCTTGACCATGCCGATGGCAGCGGCTTCACGCACGCGTCCATCCACGGTCTCGGTCCGGATCAGTCGGCTGCCGATGGCGCCGGCCCGCTCATTGTACAGATGCATGACCTCAATTTTGCGGCCATAGGACGGATGGAAAACGCTGTCGGCCGAATACCCCATGAAGTCAATCCGATTGTCCAGCAGATATTCTAGCGTTTCGATGATCAAGTCTTCGCTCATCTGGCGACGAGAAAGGCTTTTGTCTGACCGGTGATCATGGATCACCGCTCCATTGCAGGCGATGATCGGAAGCCGGACATCCAGCTCTTCCGCGTACAATCGCATCTGAAGTTCAGTGCGGCCGCTGGCCAAAGTGTACTCGATCCCCGCATCGCGCAGGGACAGTACTGCTTTGCGATTATGATCGGAAATGACCCGCGCCTCGTTCAGGATGGTGCCGTCGAGATCAAATACGATCATGCGCACGGGGCCTTTGGGGAAGGTTTCGAGCGTTTGGATGGACAGTCCGGAATGAATGCGGTAGGGTCTGGTCTGCTCAGGGCTCATGGACACCTCCAGGATTCGTTTCGCCTGTCACAGCCTCCAGTTTCAGCACATGGTGGCTGTTCGGCAAGGCGGTCATTCGATAACGGATCGACGAAACAGGTTTGTAAACGAAACGGTTGTAATAATAGGGCTCCTCCTCGATCGTCAAAGCAGTCCACCGGATCTGGGCGTCGTCCAGTTCTATTTCCATGATTTCATAATCCCTGGATACGAGGGACACGATATCCAGCAATCGGGGGACGGTGTAGTCAATGGAGAAAAAGATCAGGAACAAGCTCAGGAAAACCGGGGCAAGATAGCTGATCGGCCGTTTGTTCCGTCGTCCGTAATTGCGGTCGAGACTTCGGCAGAACGCGTAGACCAGCGCAGCAGTGGCGAATAGCCCGATTATCAGGCTGATCACGTAAAGAAACATGGCGACCTCCCAGAGGATTCATGACCCGCGATGCCATCGTTGTGAATGGTCATGCTTGCACAAGGGCCAGCAGTTCAGCTTCAGATATCACCCGCACCCCAAGTGTGCGGGCCTTGTCCAGTTTGCTCCCAGCCTCTTCGCCGGCGATGACCGCTGTCGTTTTTCTGGAAACACTGGAACTGACCTTGCCGCCATGGGACAAAATCAGTCGAGTGGCTTCCTCTCGTGTCAGGCTGGGCAGCGTACCGGTCAGCACATAGGTCCCGCCGGCCAGCTGGCTGCCCGCCGGTGTCTGACGTTGATCGGCAGTCGTACGCACGCCAACGGCTTTCAGCCGGTCGATCAGTTCCAGAGTTGATGGCTGGGCAAAGAAGTCCTGGACGGAACGGGCTGTGATCAGGCCAAAATCAGGGAGCAGAGACAATTCCTCGACTGTTGCCGCCGCAATGTCATCAATGGAGTCAAAATGGTTGGCCAATGTCCTGGCAGCCTCCTTGCCGACATTGCGAATGCCCAGGGCCGTCAGCAGTTTGTCAAGCGGTCTGCTCCGCGCACGGTCGATTGCCCGGAGCAGGTTGTCCGTTGATTTCTCACCCTGCCGCTGCAGACGGACCAATCGATCCCTTTTTTCAGAAAGATGGAACAGGTCGGCAATTCCCGTGATCAGACCCTCCTGGACCAGAACCTCGATCAGGGCCGGGCCGAGCCCCTCGATATCCATGGCGTCACGGGAGGCAAAATGCAGGATGTGACGGAAAAGCTGGGCGGGGCAATCCGCTCCCGTGCATCGGCTGGCAGAAGTCTCTGCCTCCCGGACGACAGGGGCGCCGCAGACGGGGCAGCGATCCGGCATGACAAACGGGACCGCATGCGTCGGCCGTTTCTCAGGGATGATCCGGACGACCGCGGGAATGATGTCACCCGCTTTCTCGATGATGACCGAGTCTCCGACCCGGATGTCTTTTTCCCGGATGTAGTCCTCATTATGCAACGTTGCCCGGCTGACCTGGCTTCCGGCGATCAGGACCGGCCTAAGGGCGGCCAGGGGGGTCAGTTTGCCGGTCCGACCGACCTGGACCCTGATATCTTCGACCACGGTTTCCTTCTGTTCCGGCGGATATTTGTAGGCAACGGCCCAGCGGGGGACTTTACTGGTCTCACCCAGGAGCTGTCTCAAGGAAAGGTCATCTATCTTGACGACTGCGCCATCGATGCCATACGGTAAAGTGCCACGCATCTCGCCGATCCGGGTGATCTGGTCCCAGACGGCATCCGCGCCACGGCAGATCGAGTGGCCGGGACTTACGGGAAGCCCCTGATCCGCCAGGAAAGCAAGCGATTCCGAGTGGGATGAGAATGATCGACCCTCGATGGACTGGACATTGAAAACAAATAGGCTCAGGCTGCGACTTTGTGTGATCCTGCTGTCCAGCTGCCGTAAAGAACCGGCGGCGGCATTTCGTGGATTGGCAAAGGTCTTTTCTCCCAGCAACTCCTGGCGTTCGTTCAATTGGACAAAAGCGTCTTCCGGCATGTATACCTCGCCGCGGACCAGAAGACGCGGGACCTCATCTTTCAGGGCGAGTGGCAGCCCGACTATGGTTTTCAGGTTTTCTGTCACTTCTTCGCCGATCAGGCCGTCGCCGCGTGTCGCGCCACGGACAAACCGACCGTTCTCATAAAGCAGGGAGACTGACAAACCATCAATTTTACGTTCGACGACATACTGAGGCCGGTCCTGGCCCCATGCGCGGATCGTGTCTTCTGTCCGACTGATGAACGCACGCAAATCGCTTTCGGTGAAAACATCCTGAAGGCTTTGCATTGGCACTTCGTGCGTGACTTTGGCAAACTCGCGACGCGGCGCGCCGCCGACTTTCCGGGTCGGCGAGTCCGGTGACGCGAGGATCGGGAAGGTTTCTTCCAGCACCTGAAGCTCACGCATCAGACGGTCATACTCGAAATCGGATATTTCAGGTGAATCCTCTTCATAATAGCGTCGATTGTGATACTGGATCATTTTTCTCAGCTCAAGGATCCGTTCAGCCTCGTCCATCAGTCGCTCCTTTACCGGGCCAGCAAATCCTGGCTCACGTGTTCCCCCGCTCAGCCTTTCTGACGTCTGCGAGACCAGAAAACCACCGGCAAGACCGCCAGAATCAGGATAGCCAGCGAAAAGACCCATTCCGGCAAGCCAAGAAGCCCATCCAGACGACTGGACAGCTCGAAGTCCGTCAAGATGAACAGCGGCGCGAAAATACGCGGTGGCAGGCCGAACAGTTCATAGACAGGGCCCAGGACACCGTCATATATCATCATGACCGGTATCGACAGGATGTACGCGTCCGATAGATAAAGCGACGGCCGGCGCGACGGCAACAGCAGGAACAACAGCGCGAGGGCCAGCCCGATGGCAATCGGCAGTGAAACCGGATACAGGCTTCTGGTCATGATGCACTCGATCAGGTGGTGAACCATCTCCACCAGCGCGCAGACAGCAGCGATGTAATGGCTTTGCCGATTCCGCCCGAACAGTAGCAGCGCGGACAGGATCAGGGTCATCGTGACAAAACGCATCGCCGTCTGCCAGGCCAGCGATATCGGCAGCAGGCCGGTGATGGTTCCGGTCAATGTCTTGACCAGGCCGGCAAAATAGGAAAAGGGGGCCATCAGCACGGTGCTGAACAAAACCAGCACCAGGGCGAACACGATCCATGCACGGGTCTGGCTTTTCATGCTTGTCCTCCTGAATGACCGCAGTTTCACTCCCGTCGGCTCGCCCCAGGTCACAGGACGCTGGCACCGCCTTTCTTGAGTGGATGAGCACGCTAACATTGTAAACGTGATTGGGCTGACTGACAACCGCACACCACCTGTGCTAGAATTCTCCTGTGACCTAAATTTTCAATCGGACAGGAGTGATTCATCCATGATTTCCATTGGCATTGTCGGCTACGGCAATCTTGGCCGCGGACTGGAAAAAGCCATTGCAAAAAACCAGGACCTTTCCTTGAAAGCGATTTTCACACGCCGGGATCCGGCCGCCATTCATCCGTTGTCAGACGTTCCTGTCGTGCGTCTGGCGGATATCACGCGCTATCGTGACCAGATCGACGTCCTGGTCCTGTGCGGTGGATCCGCGACTGACCTGCCCGTCCAGGGGCCGGAACTGGCCAACCTGTTCAACACGGTCGACAGTTTTGACAATCATAACCACATTCCCGCCTATTTCGCGAAAGTCGACCAGGCCGCTTCAGCCAGCGATCATCTTTCCCTGATTTCCGTCGGCTGGGATCCCGGACTGTTTTCCCTGGCCAGGGTGCTGTTCAACAGCGTACTGCCCAATGGTCAGGACTTCACCTTCTGGGGCAAGGGGGTCAGCCAGGGGCACTCTGACGCGATCCGCCGCATTCCAGGGGTCATCGACGCCAGACAATACACCATGCCGATCGAAGCGGCACTCAAGGCCGTGCGGACCGGCGACCCCGTCTCGCTGACCACGCGTGACAAGCACTGGCGTGACTGCTATGTGGTCACAGCGCCGGATGCGGACCAGGACGCGATCCGGCAGGCCATCGTCACCATGCCGGACTATTTTGACGCGTATGACACCCAGGTGACATTCATCACAGCCGAGGAGCTTGCCGATCAGCATGCGGGACTGCCACATGGGGGTTTTGTCATCCGCAGCGGAGAGACATCGGACAAGGTCCGCCAGATGGCGGAATTCTCGCTCAGGCTTGACAGCAATCCGGAATTCACCGCGAGCGTGCTGGCAGCCTGTGCCAGGGCTGTCTACCGCATGCGTCAGCGGGGACGAACCGGTGCGATCAGCATTTTCGATATCGCGATCGGCGACTTGTCCGCCCGGTCACCCGAGGCGCTGCGCCACGACATGCTCTAGAGTTTGCGTATCACAACCGGCTGTCCGGGGCCGGAGGTTTTTTCAAATCAAGCCGCCTGCCGGAATCCCGACAGGCGGTTTTTCATGAACCGGCCAATGAACCGGCCAATCATCGACAATCAGTCACAGGTCAGACAAGGCTGTCCAGATCAAGTTCCTGAAGGCTTTCCCGCAGGATAGCCACCTCTTCATTGGTCAGGCTGATGCCTTTGCCCATTTTCGCGTGGTCGGGAGCCCAGTCCCGGATGTCCAGTTTTGGCTTGGCGTCATTCCAGCTCACCAGATTGACCTCACGACGCCAACCGGTCCGGGTGTTTGTGCTGAGAACTTCGATTTCCCGGACGACTTCAAATTTGAATTCTTTTTCTGCCATGAACGATTTTCTCCCTGTGATTTGATTGATTGATTATATCACGAGCCGAGGTGAAAATGACACCCTCAGCGGTTTGCCGATTCCTGATATAATGGGCTGATATGAAAGGAGTGCCGGATGAACCCCCTTTTCGATTGGTTGGACACGCATATGATCCTGCTGGCTCATGTCAACGCAATCTCCTGGCCACAGGCTCTTCTGGCCTTGGCTCTGGTCCTGGCGATTGTCGCCCTGGCACGTGGCTTTTACGAACCGGGGCAACTGGATGTGACCCAACATCGCCTGTCAGCCGGTAATAATGCCACGCAAAACACTGACAGTGCCTTGAGTCATGACCCTGTCCGGGTCGCCCTTTTCAGCGACTTGCACGCGGATTCCCTGCGAATCCGTCCACAGGAACTGGTGGCCGCGCTTCGTGAGCATCCTGTCGATTGCATGGTCTTCCTTGGGGATCTTGCGTCCGAAGACGGAAAATCCGCAAGGGCGATCCCGTTCATGGAGGTTGTTTCCACTGAAGCGAGAACAACCGGCACCCCGTTTTTCGCTGTCCTCGGCAATCATGACGGTCTCATGGCGCGTCAGGTGCTCTCGGAACTGGGCATCCCCGTCCTGGATAACCAGTCGAGGACATGGACAACATCCACGGGTGTCCGGGTTCAACTCATCGGGCTTCCGGACCCGGCATCCCAAAAGCCGGATCCGGCGCTTTTCAGCGGACGGCAGGACCCGGCCGACATCCGGGTCGTGCTGGCTCACAACCCGGACGCGATCCTGGGTCTGCCGGAAGGAAGCGGCGACTTTTTTCTCGGTGGACACTTCCATGGCGGTCAGGTCTTTGCACCTTTCCAACTGGAGTTTCGGCTACTCCGGTCGGATCGGCTGCCTCGAATGGGAATCTGGAAAGGTCCATTCCGAATGAACGGCTATCACGGCTACATCACCCGTGGATTAGGCTGTGTCTGGCTCCCGGTCCGGTTTTTTTCGAAGCCGGAATTCTCACTGCTGGAACTGGATAAAAGAGGACCGGCTTTGTGAAAGCCAGTCCATTTTTTTGCTGAACCATCCATTCATGGCTTGTGAGAAGCCAGGTTTGCATCAGTCGATCGGGCGCTCTTCGACCTTCCAGATTTCCGAAGCGTACTGGCCGATCGTCCGGTCGGTGCTGAACCGGCCACTGCGGGTGATATTGACCCAGCACATCCTGGCCCATTCAAGCTGGTCCTGATATGTTTTGCCAACCTTCCGGTGTGTCGCCCGGTAATCCTCAAAATCACCGAGGACATAATACACATCGGCTGGCTGCCAGCTGGAGCCGTTGACCAGTGCGTTGTACAGATCATTGAACATGCCTGTGCCACTGTCGCTCAGCGTCCCGTCAATCAGGGTGTCGACACATCGTTTGAGGCCGGGGACATTGTTGTATTGCCACTGCGCGTTGTAAAACTCCCTTGTCTTCGGGAAGTTTTCGACACGGCAACCGAATATGAAGCAGTTTTCCGCACCCACTTCTTCAAGGATCTCGACGTTTGCACCATCGCAGGTCCCCAGTGTCAACGCTCCGTTCATCATGAATTTCATGTTGCCCGTCCCGGAAGCCTCCAGGCCGGCGGTTGAAATCTGTTCCGAGACATCGGCGGCCGGGAAGATGCGCTCCGCCTTGGACACGCTGTAATTGTGCATGAAGACAACCTTGAGGCGGTCCCCGATGTCCGGGTCATTGTTGACGAGCCTGGCTATCTCGTTGATGAACTTGATGATGGCTTTGGCCCGGAAATAACCCGGGGCGGCCTTGGCACCGAAGATGCAGACACGAGGCTGGTAATCGGCATCCGGGTTGGCCTTGAGCATGAAATAGTCGTCAAGGATCAGAAGGGCGTTCAACAATTGGCGTTTGTATTCGTGAAGCCGCTTGATCTGGACATCGAACATCGCGTCCGGGCTGACTGAAACGCCTTCGGTATCGCGGATGTAATTGGCCAGGCGGACCTTGTTCTGGCGTTTGATCGCGATCAGGCGCTTCATCACCGTATCATCCAGCTTGTCCTTTTCGATCGACTTCAGAAGGCTCAAATCACGAACCCATGCGTCGCTGCCCAGCCGTTCGGTCAGCAACGCGGACAAATCCGGATTGGCCACGCGCAGCCAGCGGCGTGGTGTCACTCCGTTGGTCTTGTTGCTGAATTTTTCCGGCCAGAGGCGATAGAAATCACGCAAGGTGTCTGTCTTGAGAATCCGGGTGTGCAAGGCGGCAACGCCATTGATCGAGTAAGCGGCATAGCAGGCCAGCCAGGCCATCCGGATCCGGCCGTCGCCTACCGGCGAAAGGTAGTTGACCTCGTCCATGTTCAAACCCTTGGCAAACGCTTCTGTCCGGAACTGTTCATTGACACGATAGACAATTTCCAGGAGTTTGGGGAACAGGTACTGGAAGATGCTGATTTCCCAGCGCTCCATGGCCTCAGCCATCACGGTGTGGTTGGTGTAGGCAAAGGTTTTCGAGGTGACCTTCCAGGCTTCATCCCAGTCCAGTTGCTTTTCCTCGGTCAGGATGCGCATCAATTCAAGTACGCCGATGACCGGGTGGGTGTCATTGAGCTGAATCGCGTTGAATTCGGCGAATCGCGTCCAGGCCGGGCCGTGTGACGCTTCGAATTTGCGGATGATCGTCTGCAGTGACGCGGACACGAAGAAATACTGCTGCCGGACACGCAAGACCTTGCCGTCATAGGAGGAATCATTCGGATAAAGAACCCGGAATATGTCATTGACCCGGTTTCGCTGGATGACCGCGTCATCGAAGCGCTGTGAATTGAACAGGTTGAAATCGAACTCCTGCGCGGGTTCCGCCTTCCACAGCCGCAGTGTATTGACATTTTTTGTGGCATAGCCGGTGATCGGCAGATCATACGGCACCGCATAGACATCCAGGTCCTGATAATGCACGAGGACCTTTTCTTCTTCACGCCGGATCAGGAAGGGATAACCGCGCTCCATCCAGACATCCGGATATTCCTTCTGGAAACCATGCTCGATTTCCTGGCGGAACAGACCGTAACGATAAAGGATGCCATAACCGGTGACCGGGAGGTTCATGGTCGCGCAGGAATCAAGAAAACAGGCTGCGAGCCGGCCAAGGCCGCCATTGCCCAGGCCGGGGTCTGTCTCAACCTCGGCGATCGTATGTAGATCCTGGCCCAGCCGGGACAGGGCACCGGAAACATCCTCGAGGAGCTCGCGGTTCACCAGATTGTTGACCAGGGAACGGCCTTCCAGAAATTCTGCCGAAAAGTAATGGGCCTGGCGACCGGTCTGATAGGCGTTGGTCGTCTCCTCCCAGTCATGAGCCGCGTATCCGATGAAAGTCCTGGACAACGCGATCCAGAAATCATGCAGCGAAGCGGCATCGACCCTTTTCGCGGCTTCAGCCAAAAGATGAAACTGGATCTGATCGGTCAGATCCGGTATGCTCGACATATATTTTTCCTCCGTTATTCAAAACACATGGCCTCTCGAGAATCGGCGGCCGGGCGTTCAATATTCATCTCTATGGTTTGCATTGGCAACCAATTTCAATTCTACATGATCAATTACTGAGCGGTCAATTAAAATCCGCCCGGATGTGATTTGGCACCCGGGCGAAAATTGTTGTAGAATGGGTGCCAGGCAGTCCGGAAATGTTGACCGGTTGCCAGCCACGGGAATCTGATCGTGAAGGGGTGTCGAGCTTTGGGATTTCTGACAATCCTCGCCTATGTTCTGGCTGGAGTCGTGGTTGGAATGGCGGCGCACCGCGGGTTCATTGCGATGCCGGACAGCTGGCTTCTGGACTATGATCAGAATACTGCGCCTGAAGGTTTCAGCAAGAGGCGATCTTTCCCGATGGTTTTCCAGGGTCTGGCCTTCATCGCGCTGAACACCTTGCTCTTCATCCGGGTGCCTTACGCCACGACTGACACCTGGCTTGCCATCGCGGCCCTGATCGCCATTCCGGTCCTGCTGCTGATCCTCGTGGCGGATCTCAAAACCCGGATCATCCCCGATCAGCTCACGCTCCTGCTGATCGTCCCCGGACTTGTGAAGGTCGTGGGCAGACTGGCAAGCGGAGAATCTTTCCTGAGAGCTGCCGGCCGGCCATTCGCCGCCGCCCTGATCGCAGGCGGCTCGCTATTGCTGATCGGACTTCTGGGGCAATGGCTTTTGAAGAAAGAGGCCATGGGGATGGGCGACGTCAAGATGATCAGTGCTGCTGCCTTTCTGGTGGGGTTTGACCATCTGCTCGAACTCGTCATGCTGTCTTTCCTGACAGCCGCGATCATTGCCATCCCGTTGCTTGTGATCCGGCATGTCCAATCCCGCAAAATGAAAAACACGACCGAGCCAATGGATGATCAGGCAGACCGGTCGGAGGACGATGCTGACGAGCACGTTTCTGATGACGACTCGGCAATCGCTTTCGGGCCCTTCATCGCGATTGCCACTTTGCTCATCATCCTGTTCGAGCAGCACATAGACCAGTTGGCCCTGGCCTACTGGGCCCTTTTTATGCGCTAGGGTCCGACATGAAGAAGACAACGCAGTCACCGGCTCGGAAAGTGATGGTCTTGCCAACAGAAGACGGCAATGGCTTCACCGCGGTGTCCGGCGGCAGCCAAGGCCATCCGGAACGCAGGGCTGACCGTGCCGCCGGCTCTGCCCTTCTGTCACACGCTTTCCTGGCCATTGGATTTTCATTCGTCGCGGCATCCAGTGTGTCTGTCCGCTCCTTTTTCGACATGGGAAGCCTGAGTGGCGCGGTTCTGAATGTCCTGCTCGTCCAGGGCGCGTTCGTCATGATGCCTGCGATGCTGTCAATCCTGGTTCACAGGATCAAGCCGACCCGGCTGACCGGCACCAAAGCCAGGCCAGGAAGCCTGATCCTTTCAGTCCTGATCGGGGTACCTGCTGCCATCGTCTTCTCCGGACTGAACAACCTCCTGCTATTTTTCCTGAATGGACTCGGATACCTGCCGCCGGTCGGGCGGCTTTCAGCGTTTGATCTGCAATCATTCGACCGGCATCACCTGGAGATGGTCCTGATCGGCATCGTGGCCGTTCTTCTGCCGGCAGTTTGCGAAGAACTGCTTTTTCGCGGAGTCATCCAGGGCAGTCTGCTGATGCGCGCCCGGGAAGGAACGGCTCTGTTCCTGCAGGCATTTGTATTCATGCTTTTCCACAATGACCCTTCGTTCCTGTTGCCGCCGTTTCTGGCCGGTCTTCTGCTTGGCCTGATCCGCAGCCGGACCCGCAGCCTGATACCGGCGATCGCGGCCCATATGTCACTCAATGCCGCGCTGATGCTGATTCACGTCTATCTTCCCCGCTTTTCCCTGCGTTTCCTGGAAAATGCCAGCCAATCCGGCCGGTCTCTGCTTTACGCCTCACTGGTCGCGACCTGTCTGGCCGCTGTCGCGCTCGTTCCATTGGTGGTCCTGATCGCTGGAAATCCGCCTGACCATCCTCATCATCCGAAACGACGCACGTTCCCTTTCGACTTCAAATTCGGATTGGCAACCCTGGTCATGATTGCTACAATAGGATTTGAGTACTTCCGGCGATGATGAAGTCCTTACCAGTCGTCCCCCAAGGAGCGCCATATGACTGATTTGGAGAGAATCCAGCGCGACAAGGCGACCATCCTCGCCATCATCAAGTATGTTTTAATCACCGCCCTGGTGATTGGCATCCTGTATGCCGGGCTCAAGCTTTTCATGATCCTGATCCCGTTCGCCATCGGTTTTGTCCTGGCCCGGGCCGCCATTGCCCTGGCCAATCGGATGTATGACCACAAAGCCAGGCGCCTGGCCAGAAATCAGCAGCACCAGCCATCTGAGACCAATAGGAAACTGCTTGAAAAGGGACGGTGGCCGTCCTCCACCCGATTGGCCATCATTTTGTATTTCCTGCTCGTCATCCTTGTCTTTATGCTGATCGGCGCGATCATCTTCATCAGCATCAACCAGATCCAGGCACTGGCCGAGTATGTGCCTACACTGATCCGCGAACAGCATATTGTTGACCAACTGCTCCGCACGATCCAGAACCTATCCGCAAAGCTGGGCGGATTGCTGGATGCCGCCACCTTGGCCCAGATCGAGGCTGAACTGGTTTCGCTGCAGCAGAGCCTGATCAGTGCCCTGCCCAATATCGCGACGCGGGTCGTCAACGCTGTGGCCGGGTTTGTTGGCTCCCTGCCGATTGTCTTCTTCTCGATCATCGTCACGATCATGTCCGGCTACTATTTCATTTCGGACAGCAAGAGCGTCCTGGATTTCATCGACCGCAATGTACCGCACAAAGCGTTCCGCGAGAAAACCGGGACCCTGATCCAGACCTTGTTCACCACGCTTTTCCGGGTGATTGGCGGCTATCTGCTGCTTTTCCTGATCACCTTCTTCGCGGTCCTGATCGGCCTGGTCATCATCCGGATGCGATATGCCGTGATCATCGCCCTGGTTGCCGCGATTGTTGATTTCCTGCCCGTGCTTGGCATCAGTGCGACCATGATCCCGATCAGCATCTATCTCTTCTTCACCGGCAACATCTGGGGCGGCCTGGGCGCGTTGATTTTATGGGCCGCGATCACTTTCCTGCGCCGGATCATCGAACCACCCATCCTGGGCAACGCCATGAACCTGCACCCGATGGCCACGCTGTTTGCCATGATTGTCGGGATCGGATTCTACGGCCTGATCGGCATCTTGCTCGGTCCGGTCATCCTCGTCATCGCCAAGGAAGTGCTATCCCTCTACGGTTTTGATATCAAGCTTCGCCGGATTTTCGCGGAAGTGCTCAGCAAACTCAACGACTGACCGGTCTTCCTGCTTCAAGATGCAGACTCGGCCGCGTCAGTCTTTCTTTGCTCAGGCTCGGCCTGTCTCGTCCACGCGACGCAGAAATGAGCCTGGCCTGACCGGTTCGGCAAAGGGCAGATAGTAATACATCTGCGGGTGCGGCGTCTTGTCCAGTTCATGGAGATCGAGGTCAAATATTTGATCAACTCTGAATTCCCTGATCTGGAAGCCCGGTGAAACAAGTTCCACCGTCTCCCCTCGCAGGAGTCTGTTTTTCTGTTCCACCAGCATCAGGCCGGCCTGCGGGCGCCAGGCGCGGACAATGCCCAGGACAGTCGCGTCACGGATGTCACTGGATCGGGAAAGGATGAGGGCGTCCTTTTGAGGACGGCGGAAATAAAAGCCGGTGTCGAAATCCCTATGCACCGTTTTCTCCAGCTCCTCCCGCCAGGCAGGATCGGCCTTGAATCCCTGTGGATCCTGGACCCAGGTGTCAATCGCCTGGCGATAGACATTGGTCACGGCGGCAACATAGTGCGGGCTCTTTTTGCGCCCTTCGATCTTGAAGCTGGTGATACCGGCTTTTGCCAGTTCGTCCAGATGATTGACCAGGCACAGGTCTCGTGCGTTGAGCAGATAGCTGCCGCGTTCATCCTCTTCGAGCAGCAATGGCTGGTCTGGGTGGCCGGTCGGTGTCAATTGCCACGACCAGCGGCAGGGCTGCGTGCAATTGCCGCGATTCGCGTCGCGGTCCATCAAATGGTGGGACAGGAGGCACCGGCCGGAGTAGGACAGGCACACAGAACCATGGACAAAAGCCTCCAGCTCAAGCTCAGGAGGCACGTCTCCACGGATCCTGCCAATCTCCTGGAGTGTCAGTTCGCGAGCGAGCACGATCCGGCTCGCGCCATGTTCATGATAAAACCGGCAAGCGGCGGCATTGGTCACGCTCGCCTGGGTGCTGATGTGAATCGACAGGTCGGGAGCGATTTCCCGAACAAGCGACATCACGCCGACATCGCTGACAATGACAGCGTCAGCACCTGCGTCCCGGATCAGTCGGATGGCTTCCGGCAACCCGTCAAAGTCATCCGGATGGGCCAGTATATTGAGTGTGACATAGACACGGACCTGATTTTCATGCGCGTAGGCAATCGCCTGTGGTAATTCATCCGGTCCGAAATTCCCGTTCCCGGCCCTCAATCCATAACTCTTGCCCGCAAGATATACCGCGTCCGCGCCATAGGTGACGGCCATGCGCAGGCGCTCGAAATCACCAGCCGGGGCGAGCAGTTCCGGTCGCTTAACTGGAGTACTTGGCGACGTTGGCATTGTGCTGTTCCAGGGTTTTCGCGAAAGCGTTCGTACCTTCCTCATCACCAGTGGCAACAAAGTACAGGTAACTGTGTTTTTCAGGCCATAGGGCAGCCCGGATGGCGTCATCACCTGGTGAACAGATTGGTCCGGGCGGCAGTCCGGCTGAACGATAGGTGTTGTACAGGTTGGTTTCATACATGCGGATATCGGCATCGGACAGCCATAATTTGATGTCCAGGCCATCCGAACGTCTTAAATAATTGACTGTCGCGCAAGACTCCAGCCGCATCTTGTCTTCAAGTCGATTCCAGAAAACCCCTGAGACCGTTCTCATTTCGGTCAGGATTTTTGTTTCGTTCTGGATGATCGACGCAAGCGTCAGGACTTCATCCATGGACATGCCCTTTTTCTCCGCCTGAGCGTAATACTCTTCGATCAGTTTGTTTTCCGTGTTGTTGAGGAAGGTCCGGATAATCGTTTCCTCGTCCGTGTTCATGTCAAAAGCATAGGTGTCCGGCCACAGATATCCTTCAAGAACAAAATCCCGGTCATCCGTCTTTTTGATCTCGCGGACAAACGTGTAGTCCAGGAACAGGTTTGGATTGCGCATCATGCTGTCGAGGACAGCCTCGTCAAAGCGGACACCCTTGTCTTTCAAGCGCTCTTTGACCTGGAAATAGCTGAAGCCTTCCGGAAAGGTCACCAGAACGGCATGTGGCTTGAGGGTCAGCACATACATGAGCTCATCGTAGCTCATGTCTTTCTTGACATAGTGCGTCCCGGCCAGATAAGCGCCGTCAAAGCCATTGAACTTGGAAAGGATCGTGAACACCATCGGGTTGCCGATGATCTCGTTTTCATTGAGTATTTCAGCAATCTCCTTGGTGTTGGCCGCCCGAGGAATGACGATCTCGATCGCGCCGGGTGTCGACTGGTCGATCACCGGCTTGCCGCCAATGCTCTGGAACTGCTCTTCGATGCGGTCAAAGCGGGTGTTCTGGGCCAGGACATAGGAGAAGCCAAAGTAGAAGCCTGCGGCCGCGACCACAATCAGGACCAGGACAATCACGACAATCAACAGCGTGCGGTAGACTTTACGAGAAAACATGGTGCCCTCCAGAGGGTGAAGGAACTGGGCTTTGTCCGCATGGGCCTGCGCCTGGCGCGGTCAAAGGGGTCAGGAATCGCTTTTACGTGATTTCGCCTTCGCGCGCATTTCGGTGTTGAGGATCCGCTTGCGAAGCCGGATGTTCTTCGGTGTGATCTCGATCAGCTCGTCATCGGCGACAAATTCCAGAAACTGCTCGAGGCTGAACTGGATCGGCGGGACCAGTCTCATGGCGTCGTCCGATCCGGAAGCGCGCATATTGGTCACGTGCTTCTTTTTACAGACATTGACCACGATATCGTCGTTTTTGGGGTTGCTGCCGACGATCATGCCCTCGTAGACGGGCGTTCCGGCTCCAATGAACAGGTTGCCGCGCTCCTGGGCATTGTACAAGCCATAAGTGACCGCTTCACCCGACTCGAACGCGACCAGGACACCGTGGGTCCGGATCTCGATCTCGCCTTTGTATGGCTCAAAGCCGCTGATCATGCTGTTCATTATACCATTGCCCTTGGTGTCGGTCAAAAATTCGGATCGATAGCCGATCAATCCACGGGAGGGAATCTTGAACTCCAGTCGCGTATAGCCTTTCTCGGGCGGATGCATGTTGACCAGTTCGGATTTGCGGCTGCCGAGCTTTTCAATGACGACGCCGACAAAATCCTCCGGCACATCGATCATCAGCAGTTCGACCGGTTCCTGCAGCTCGCCGTCGACTTCCTTGAGGATCACCTTTGGCTTGCTGACCATGAATTCGTATCCTTCACGACGCATCGTCTCGATCAGGACGGACAAGTGGAGTTCGCCCCGGCCTTTGACGACAAAAGCATCCATGGTGTCCGTCTCCTCGAGCCGCATGCTGACATTGGTCTCCATCTCCTTGAACAGTCGGTCACGAAGATGGCGGGATGTGACAAATTTGCCTTCCCGGCCAGCAAACGGTGAATCGTTGACGCTGAATGTCATGGCGATGGTTGGCTCGTCGATGTCGACAAAGGGCAACGGCTCCGCGAAGCCCTGGGCACAGATGGTGTCGCCGATGCCGATTTCAGGAATGCCCGCGATGCAGACGATTTCGCCGACCGAAGCCGACGTGATCTCGGTCCGCCGTAGCCCCTCAAAACGAAGCAGTTTGACAATCCGGGCATTCCGGGTCGATTCGTCCCGCATGCTGCACACTGTGATGTTCTGGGCCTGCGAGACGGTCCCGCGGACGACCCGGCCGATCGCCAGCCGTCCGATGTAGTTGTCCGAATCGATGTTGGACACGAGAATCTGCAGTGGGGCCTGGTCGTCACCTTGCGGGCACGGGATGGTCCGGACGATCGTGTCAAGCAACGGACGGAAATCGCTGCCGCTTTTCGACAGGTCCTGGTCACCGGGCGAATTCAGGTCCAGACAGGAGATGCCATTGCGACCCGATGTGTATACGATGGGAAAATCCAGCTGATCATCATCAGCACCCAGTTCCATGAAGAGCTCGAGCACCATGTCAACCACCTCGATCGGACGGGCGTCCGGCCGGTCGATCTTGTTGATGACCACGATCGGCATCAGTTTCATCTCCAGCGCTTTGCGCAGGACGAAGCGGGTCTGGGGCATGGGGCCGTCATAGGCGTCCACCACCAGAAGCACGCCATCGACCATCTTCAGCACCCGCTCGACCTCCCCGCCAAAGTCGGCATGGCCGGGCGTGTCGACGATGTTGATCCGGATACCATCATAGGTGATGGCCGTGTTTTTCGCCAGGATCGTGATCCCGCGTTCGCGCTCCAGGTCATTGGAATCCATGACCAGGTCGACGACTTGCTCGTTTTCACGAAAAATGCCGCTCTGGCGGAGCATCGCGTCGACGAGTGTGGTCTTGCCGTGGTCGACATGGGCAATGATGGCGATATTGCGCAGGCTGTCCATTTTTGTCATATGATTTATTTTGCTCCCTACTCTTTTTCCTTGGGCCTCAGAATGAACCAGATCGGTGTGCCTTTGAAGCCGTAATTCTTGCGGAACTGGTTTTCCAGGTATCTTTCGTACGAGAAGTGCATCAGTTCGCGATCGTTGATGAACAGGACAAATTGCGGTGGCCGGACAGCCACCTGGGTCGCGTAGAAGATTTTCAGGTGACGGCCCTTGTCCTGGGGGGTGGGCACCATCGCCACGGCTTCGCTGACGAGGTCATTGAGCAAGCCGGTCGTCAAGCGCAGGCCGGCCGCTTCGTACACTTCATTGATGAGTTCGAACAGTTTTCCGGTGCGCTGCCCGGTCTTGGCCGATATGAAAATGACCGGCGCGTAATCCATGAAAGAGAAGTATGACCGGACCTGTCGCTCATAGTTTTCAAGTGTGCCCGTCTCTTTCTCGATAATGTCCCATTTGTTGATCGCGATGATGGAGGATTTGCCACTGTTGTGGGCAAATCCTGCGACCTTGGTGTCCTGTTCCGTCACCCCGACCGTCGCGTCGATCAGGATCACACAGACATCCGAGCGTTCAATGGCCGCAAGGGCCCTGATCTGGCTGTATTTTTCGATCTGGTCGTCAATCCGGCTCTTGCGGCGGATGCCTGCCGTGTCAATCACGGTATAGGAACCATGTTCGTTGTCGACACGTGTGTCGATCGCGTCCCGTGTCGTTCCGGGAATGTCCGAGACGATCGACCGCTCCGAACCCGCGATCCGGTTGACCAGCGACGATTTGCCGGCGTTCGGCCGGCCGATGATCGCGACCTTGATGACCGAATCCTGATCGTCGACCGGAATTTGCGGTGGGAAGAACTCGAATACGGCGTCCAGCAATTCCCCGATTCCCAGTCTATGTTCAGCTGAGATCGGATAAATGTCCCCCAGCCCCAGGTTGTAGAATTCATAGGCGTCCGGTGGCGTATCACCAACGTGGTCTGCCTTGTTGACGCCAACGATGACCGGCTTGCCACTTTTCCGGAGCATCTGGCCAATCGCGTCATCATCGGCTGTCAAGCCCGCCTTGAGATCGACAAGGAAGAGGATCACATCCGCCGTCGCGATCGCGACTTCGGCCTGCTCCCGCATCGCCTTGAGGATCACGTCCTCGGACTTGGGTTCGATACCGCCGGTGTCAATGATCGAAAATCGGCGTCCACGCCATTCCGCTTCCGCGTAAATTCGGTCGCGGGTCACGCCTGGTGTGTCGTTGACAATGGAAATGCGCTCTCCGGCCAGATAGTTGAAAAATGTCGACTTGCCGACATTTGGCCTTCCGACGACAGCCAGGATTGGTTTGCTCATGAAGGTATATCCCCTTTCTCGCCAAGACAGCCGCCATCATCTGATCTGTCTTCTGTGATCTGACCCCCGATCCCGCACAGGCGGTCCATCAGGGCCAGCAGGCCATTCGCGTCGGGTGGCGTGGTGTACAAGGTCACTCCGGTTCTGGTTCTAAGGCCGGTCAATGTCTCATCATCCAGAAACCACTCGGTTCCGGCCCGCATCTGGTTTTGCGGCAGGATGGCCACCAGGTCCCGCCCATTGTCCACCGTGCTGCCAAGACCAACATCACCTGTCCGCCACTCAATCAGGCGAGCCGCGATATCACGGCCGGTCAGCAGTCCGGCTACGGTGATGCTTTCACCGAAAAAACGGTTTTGCACGGCCAACGCTTCAACATTCCGACCATAAAGGGCCGATAACTGTCGGGCCGCTTCTGTCAGAATCGGCGCAGCGGCGGTTCCGGTGACGAGGAGGAATGTCTCTGAGTCGGGCACACTCTCCTGAGGCTTGACGAGTCGATGCAGGTCGTGCTGCTGCCGTTGCCCAATCCCTTTTTCGAGCTCATCCATGAACAAGGCGCACATACCGACCCCGTTCTCCAGTTGGGGGTATTCCTCGTAATCAGCAGCCAATGGGAACGGTCGACCGGCGATCAGGTAGAACTCATCTGCCGCGTACAGGACCCGGCTGCCGGTGCGCTCCAGAAAATACCGTTGCCAGTCTTCGACGAGATCGAGCACCGCCAGCGCGTCTGGCTGTTTCACCGGCCGAAGCGAAACGAGCTTGTTCTCCTCGCGGAAGCGCGTGATGCCCACCGGAACGACCGCGATGCTCTGGATGGCCGGCAGCAGCTCCGACAGATCGCGCAAGGTCTGTTCCAGCACCGGGCCGTCGTTGTAGCCGGGCACCAGCACGATCTGGGCGTTGATGAGGATCCTGGCCGCGGCGATGCGCCTGAGGGCAGGCATGAGTTCGCCGGCATGGCGATTGCGCATCATCCGCTGCCGGACCTTGGGATCAGTGGCGTGGACCGAGATGTTCAACGGTGAAAAGCGATATTCGATGATCCTGTCGAGTTCTTCCGCTGTGATATTGGTCAAGGTCACATAATTGCCGGATAGAAACGACAGACGCAGGTCATCGTCCTTCAGGTAAAGGGAAGGCCGCAGGCCGCCAGGCAACTGGTCAATGAAGCAGAAGACACAGCGATTGTGGCAGTTCCTGCAGTCATCAAGCATTGGATTGGCAAAATCAAGGCCAAGGTCCTCGTCCTCGTCCTTCTCAATGTCAAAATCAATCACGACCCCGTCCGGTTTGCGGATGGTCAAAAGCAGCTGTTCCGCAGCCTGCCGTGTCCTGTAGTCGAAGACATCCCGGACAGGCTGCTCATCGATGGCCATGAGTCGGTCACCGGTCGAAACGCCAATTTCCTCAGCGATACTGCCCGGGCGCACGGCGGCGATCAGCTGACCCGATTCTGATTCCAAGTATTTGTCCCCTTACTGAAAAATGTCCTTCACCGGGCGGGTGTGGATCCGTTTCAAACAAAAAGCAGCGAGCATGATCGTGACATCCCCGCTGCCAGTCGCATCCGATTCAAAGAGAAATGTCCGGCGTTGAGAAGAATTTACTTCTCGGCCTGCTTGACAACTTCCTTGCCATCATAGTAACCACAAGCCTTGCAAACCTTGTGTGGCATTTTCAGGGCATGGCACTGCGGGCAGGCGACCAGGCCGGGTACGGAAAGCTTCCACAAGGAGCGGTGGCGGGCGGTTCTTGCCTTTGACCATTTACGTTTCGGGTTAGCCATGTGCTTTATACCTCCATCATGTCCGTAGGGCGTCCGCCGCTACAGCAATTGTTTCAATGCATCAAACGGGCCTTGCCTGCCCTTTTCCGGATCAAGGCAGTCACAGGGGTTCTCGTTTCTGTCTGCCCCGCATACCGGGCAAATCCCGGCGCAATCATCCTTGCAGATGACCCGGGCTGGCAACAACGGAATCAGATTGTCGCGGAGCGCCTGGCCGATGTCCAGTTTGTGCCCGGTATAGCCGTAGGTTTCTCCGGGCTGTTCTTCACCGTTATCCGGCAGATCGTTCGTCGGTTCAAACGTTTCTCTGACATCAGTCTGCACCGTCAGCGGAACCGGCTTGAGGCAACGGGCACAGATACTGACAAACGATGCCGACGCGTGCCCAGTCAAAACCAGGATGCCATGACCGGTGTGCTGCAGTCTGCCTGCAAATTCGACCGGGGAGGCAAGTGACAGGTCTTCCTGCTGCAGTCCGAACATTTCCCTGGAGACCTGAAGGTCGAGTTCCAGCGAGGTTCCGGGCTGTCCGGTCATGGATCGGATATCAATCAGCATGGATCACCTCCACAGACGCGAACAATATTATCCAACAAAGCACTGGATCTGTCAACTGTCAATTCAGCTTGGCTGATTGCCCCCGACCGTGGCAGATGGCCGTTTTCCCCCATCCGCGCCGGCTTTGCGAATGACGATGTCCAGACTGGTGTTCATCGGCTCCTTGTTGTTGAAATCGATCGTGTAACCTAGATGAATACGGCCACCCGATTCGGTCAGTTCGGCGCGGGCCGAAGAGGTGTATATCCCGATGTCCAGATTGCCATACGGAGTCTCCATCCGCGAAATATGGCGCGTGCCCTCCACGAACGTCAAGCGCATGTTGTGTGAACCGGTTCTGAGAAGGGAAATGGCGCCACTGTCTTCGACCTGGACCGTCGTCCTGGTTCCCTCCAGACCAGTCGCCTCACTTTCTTCATAGATGATCTGCCAGGAATCCGCCTGCCGGACAATCGAACCCTCGGTTGATAGTTTCATCACATCGGGTGGCTCGTCACCGCTCCACTGATGACCTTCTATGGTCAGCCAGGCATTCGTCTTGGTCATCGCTGTCTCCTTCTGGTTGATTTCAGGTTTGTTCGGCTTCACTCTGGCCGTTTGAATCGTCTGGCCATTCGGCAGAAAACTGCTCGATATTGACATGGGTCGCGCTCTCGATCGGTTGTTCCAGGAAAATACTGCCAAGCCGCTTGAACTGGTCCGTGCTGTCACTGGTGAAATACTGGTGTGTCACTTTCCCCTGGCCGGGATTCAGCAATCCGAGTGATTCGAGTCTGCCTTTGACTACGTGGGCCACGGCGTCGCCGGAATTGATCAAGGTGACAGACTCCCCCATGACCGATTGTATCACGTTGCCAAGGAGCGGATAATGCGTGCAGCCGAGCACCAGCGTGTCAATCCCGGCTTCCTGCAGCGGTTTCAGGTATTCAGCCGCTGTCAGGCGGGTGATCGGGTGATCCCACCATCCTTCCTCTGCCAGGCCGACAAAAAGCGGGCAGGCCTTGGCCGTGATCATGACCGAACGTGAGTCGACCCGGCGGATCGCCCGCTCGTAGACCTGGCTCCTGATCGTGCCGGTGGTTCCGATGATGCCGACATTGCCAGTGCGTGTGGCACCCATGGCAGCTTCAGCGCCCGGTGTGACCACCTCGATGACCGGAACGCCGGCCATGCCGCGGACAGCATCATAGGCAAACGCGCTGGCTGTATTGCAGGCTATCACGATCATCTTGACCTGATGAACCTGCAGGAACCGCACGATCTGCGTGGCAAAACGGATGATGGTTTCACGGGACTTGGTCCCATAGGGCGCTCGGCCATTGTCGCCGAAATAGATGGTCGACTCATGGGGCAGCAGCCGGAGGATTTCTTTCTGGACGGTCAACCCGCCCAGACCGGAGTCGAAAATGCCGATTGGACGACCACTGTCCATGAACCTGTCTCCTGTCGCCGCGTTCAGATCAGTCATCGGCGAATGTGGCGGTTGGCTCGTGTCAGATGCGTGCATGACCTTTCCTTTCAGTATCCGCTTTGACGGATTCAAAGTTCAGTTTATTACAGAAGTTTTCAACAATCAATTGTCCGCCATCACCCGAATGATCCGGGCCAACTATTTTGCCGTGCTCACGCATGGTAGAATTAACCATCAGAATCATGTTTTTTCGGAGGCACTCATGCTCACCACTCAGATTCCACCTGAAAAAGATGGCAAGCGCCTGGTCAATGCACTATCAGCGATGTTTCCGGAACTCGGCACCCCTGCCCTGTTCCGGGCACTTCGCCATCGTGACATCCGGATCAACGGCAGACGGGTTCGACAGGACGTGACCGTTCGGTCCGGCGATCAGATCGAGATATACATGCCGGACAGCCCTACCGCGCAGAACCGGCCGGGACAAGCAGCAGATCATGGCTTCAAGCGCTCGCTGTCGGATTCAGGCAGTGCCTATCGAGTGATCTTTGAAAACGACCAGCTGCTGCTCATTGACAAGCCGGCCGGGCTTTCCGTTCATGGCGACCGGGATGGTGAAGATGAAGGCACCTTGATCGACCAATTGAAAAAAGACTACCGGGACCAGAGGCTGACCCTGTGCCATCGTCTTGACCGGAACACCGGAGGGCTGATGATGGTGGCCCGGACGCCGGCCATCGAGGCAATGGTTCGGGAAGCCATGGCCCAGCACCTCATCATCAAGCGGTACCGCTGTCTTGTCCGCGGTGTACCGACAGCCGGCGTTCCTGTCCAGTCGTCCGACCGGTCCAATTTTTACGAAATCAGCGCGCATCTCGAGAAGGACTCCCGCAACAGCACGGTTTACATTCACGACAAGCCACAGCGAAACGATCACCCGATCACGACACGATACCGGATTATCCAGGCCTTTACAGGGATCGGCGAAAACAGCGAGTCGGTATCCGAACTGGAAGTGGAACTGGTCACCGGTCGAACCCACCAGATCCGGGCCCACCTGGCGCATATCGGCCACCCACTGCTGGGGGACGGAAAATACGGAAAAAATCAGTTCAACCGGCTTTTCTCCGGAAAGGAAGGCCAGGTCAGGCGTCAGCAGCTCTGCGCGGTCTCGCTGATTTTCTCCCATCAATTGAAAGGTCCGCTGGCCGGGCTGGCCGGGCGGACCTTCAGTGTACCTGCTGTCTATGACGTGGATCTCACCAGGCCACCATTCAACGCCTGATGCCAATCCCGCTCAGTAAGCCTTGCCCCAGATGACCATCTTTTCAGCCGGCTGACCGCAACAGACACAGTGGTCCGATACGTGCGTCTGTTCAAAAGGAATGCACCTGGATGTCGCGGTCGTGTCTTCCTTGATTTTTTTCTCGCAGGCTTCATCGCCGCACCACATGGCTTTGACAAACCCGGGCTGGTTCGCGATCAGGTCTTTGAAGGTCTCATAGTCGGATGCTTCGTAAGTACGGGAATCCCGGCTGATCCTCGCCTTTTCAAGCAGATTTTCATGAATCTCGTCCAGCATTGCCATGACGGAGGTCGCAAGGTTGTCGAGCGACAGGATCCTCTTTTCACCTGTGTCGCGACGCACGGCCACACACTGGTTGTTCTCGAGGTCACGCGGCCCCATCTCGAGCCGGAGCGGAACGCCCTTCATCTCGTACTCGGCAAATTTCCACCCGGGCATCTTGTCCGACTCATCCAGGCGAACCCTGAGCGATGGCTTCAGTTCAGCCTGCACGGCGTGGGCGCGGTCGAGCACTCCGGGCTTGTGGGCCGCGATCGGCACAATCACGACCTGGATCGGCGCGATGCGTGGCGGTAGAACCAGTCCTTCGTCGTCCCCGTGTGTCATGATGATCGCCCCGATCGAACGGGTCGACAGACCCCAGGATGTCTGATGGACATACTGCAAGGTGTTGTTGCGGTCCGTGAACTGGATGCCGAAAGCCTTGGCGAACCCGTCTCCAAAATAATGGCTGGTCGCGGACTGCAGCGCTTTGCCATCATGCATCATGGCTTCGACGGTGTAAGTGGAAACGGCGCCGGCGAACTTCTCTTTTTCCGTCTTCTGCCCCTTGATGACTGGTATGGCCAGATAGTCACGATAAAAGTCAGCATAGACATCGAGCATGCGCAAGGTCTCCGCCATGGCCTCCTCTTTGCTGGCGTGCGCCGTATGGCCTTCCTGCCAGTAAAACTCGGTCGAGCGCAGGAACGGCCGGGTCGTCTTTTCCCAACGCACAACGGACACCCATTGGTTGTACAATTTGGGCAGATCACGGTGCGACTGGATGATGTGGGCGTAATGATCGCAGAAAAGCGTCTCGGACGTAGGCCGGATGCACAGACGCTCGGCCAGTGGTTCACTGCCGCCGTGCGTCACCCAGGCCACCTCGGGGGCAAACCCTTCGACGTGGTCCTTTTCTTTCTGTAAAAGGCCCTCCGGGATGAACATCGGCATGGCGACATTTTCATGGCCGGTCGCCTTGAACAGCGCATCGAGGTTTTTCTGGATGTTTTCCCAGATGGCAAAGCCGTACGGTCTCAGAATCATGCAGCCCTTCACCGCCGAGTGATCGATGAGTTCCGCTTTGAGCACCACATCTGTGTACCATTGGGCGAAGTCCTTGTCCATTGCGGTGATCGCTTCCACCCGTTTGTCTTTTTCCGCCATATCGTTCTCCTATAACTTGATGCTTTATCTTCCGTGTCCGATGGTTGACCGGACACCCGGTCCTGCAGCAAAATCATGCAAGACCACTTCAATCAATCATTGAAAATCCCGGCCTTTTCGCGAAAAGGCCGGGATCGATGCAATACCCTGCGGCCTGGGAATAGGACCCGCGTTATACCTTGAATCCGGTCACACGGGCTGTTTCCTGGGCAATGGCCAGTTCTTCGTTGGTTGGGATGACCATGACCTTGACCGGTGAGTCATCTGTGGACACAATCGCTTCGCGCGACTTGACTGCGACATTCTTGTACGGATCCAGCTGGATGCCCATGTAATTGAGGCCCTGGCAGGCACCGTACCGGATATCGGGTACATTTTCACCGACACCGGCTGTGAAGACAAGCGCGTCTACGCCTCCCATCGCGGCTGCGTACGCGCCAATGAACCGGCGAAGCTGGTACTTGAACATGTCGAGCGCGAGGGCGGCCCGCTTGTTGCCCTCACCGGCTGCCGCGTACAGGTCGCGGAAATCGGAACTGACGCCGGAAACGCCGGAAACGCCGGACTTCTTGTTCATGATGTCATCGACCGCCTTGGGGTCAAGCCCTTCTTTATCCATCAGGAAGGATACAATCGCCGGATCGATGTCACCGCTGCGGGTTCCCATGCAGATTCCGGCCAATGGTGTCATGCCCATGGACGTATCGTAGCATTTGCCGTTGCGGACAGCTGCTATCGATGAGCCGTTGCCGAGATGGCATGTGATGATCTTGACATTTTCATACGGTTTGCCCAGGATTTCGGCGGCCCGCTTGCTGACATAGGAATGGGATGTGCCATGGAAACCGTACTTGCGGATCGCGTACTTTTCGTAAAGTTCGTAAGGCAACGCATACATGTAGGATTTGGCCGGCATGGACTGGTGAAAAGCCGTGTCGAAGACCGCGACCTGCGGAACGCCGGGCATGGCTTCTTCACACGCCTCGATTCCGGTCATGTTGGGCGGATTGTGCAAAGGGGCAAGTTCATAGCAGGCCTTGATCGCACGTTTGACTTCCGGCGTGATCATGGCGGAAGCCGAGAACTTTTCTCCGCCATGGACAACCCGGTGACCGACCGCGTCGATCTCGTCCATGCTCTTGATGATTCCTTTATCCGGTGAAGTCAGCAGCTGAAGGACCGAGGCGACTGCCACCTTGTGGTTTGGCATGTCCATCTGGACTGTTACCGTCGAATCGCCCGTGCGGGAATGCTTGATCAGCGCTTTTTCAAGGCCGATCCGCTCAGCCAGTCCCTTTGCCAGCACACGGCCGGTCTCAGCCTCCATCAGCTGGTATTTAAGCGACGAACTGCCGCAGTTGATAACCAGTACAAGCATGATATCAGACTCCTTCTGCCTCTTATCGGGCCTTTGCCTGGGTCTGGACTGCCGTGATGGCGACAACGCCGACAATGTCATCGGCACTGCAACCGCGGGACAGGTCGTTGACCGGTGCTGCGATGCCTTGTGTAACCGGGCCGTATGCCTGGGCTTTCGCCAGGCGCTCGACCATCTTGTAACCGATGTTGCCCGCATTGAGGTCCGGGAAGATCAGCACGTTTGCCTTGCCGGCAACCGGGCTTTGAGGAGCTTTGCTTTTGCCGACCTTCGGCACGATGGCAGCGTCGAGCTGCAGCTCGCCATCCAGCATAAGCTGCGGGGCCTTTTCCTTGGCGATGCGGGTGGCCTCGGCAACCTTGTCGACCAATTCGCTCTTGGCACTGCCATATGTGGAGTATGAAAGCATCGCGACCACGGCTTTTTCCCCGGTCAATGCTTCAAATGAACTGGCCGAGGAAATCGCGATTTCGGAAAGTTCGTCCGCGTTCGGGTTTTCCATCAGACCGCAGTCTGAGAACAGGAAAGTGCCGTTCGCGCCAAACTCACAGTCAGGAACAACCATGATGAAGAACGATGAGACGAGTTTTGTGCCGGGCGCGGTCTTGAGGATCTGGAGCGCGGGACGCAATGTGTTGGCCGTGCTGTTGATCGCGCCGGCGACCATGCCGTCGGCCAGTCCCTGCTTGACCATCATGACGCCAAAAAAGAGTGGGTTTTTCATCGTCTCCCTTGCTTTTTCAGGGGTCATGCCCTTGGCTTTGCGCATCTCGAAGAAAGCCTCGGCAAATGACTCGAACCGATCACTTTCCTCCGGGTTGACGATGGTGGCACGGCTGATGTCCCACTGCGGGGCGACGGTGAGGATCTGATCCTTTTGACCGATCAGGACCACATTGGCGATTCCCTGTTCCATGATGCGGGCCGCCGCTTCGATTGTGCGAGGGTCACTGGATTCTGGCAGGACGATCGTCTTTCTGTCGTTTTTGGCTTTTGCGAAAATGGTGTCGATAAAGCCCATAAAACATCATTCCTCTCTCTTCAATTGTATATGAACGCTCTTTAGTATATACAAATTCGGGCAATTGTTCAACCAAAGCCGGTCGCGGCATGTCGGTCCGGCCTAACAGGTCCACGGCAAAAAGGAACACGCCGGCCGCGATGAAAAAATCACCGATGCTGACCATGTACCAGCCGAATGTCCAGAAAGGGATCCAGTCACCGAGAAAAACCAGCGGTTCCGTACCAGTCGCCAGCAAATAATGCGGTGAGTCGGCAATTCTCGCGACAGCGGCTGCACCAAAACGTTCAACAAGCTGACCGATCGGCATCTGCCCCTGGTTCGCGATGATGACACTGCCGTTCATCAGGCTGCCGATCAAAAAAAGGCCCATCCCGGGCCGATTGATGTTGAAACCGATAAAGGCAATGACAGCTGCGTATTGCACGATCGCGAGCAGGAGAAGAACGGTGCCGGCCTCCCATCGACCTTGCACAAGGTGGACCAGCAATCCCGATGCCGCCATCCATTCGCACAGGAGCGAGACCGGAAGCAGCCATGGCAGTCCCAGCTTCGCCCTGGCCAGGTTGGACCACCGACCGCCCCGGAGTGTCCCGAAAACAAGTCCAAGAACCGCGGCCAGGAGCATCATGAATGGACTTCCTGTTTGACGGGGGCAGAAGCGCGCGCGCGCTCCTTCATGAGTCCGCGGATCAGTGCGTCCACGGCAGCAGGATTGAACTGGCTGCCGCTGAACCGATGCAGTTCGTCCACAGCCGCTTCAAAGGACATTGCGGAGCGGTAGGCTCTGTCAGAGGTCATGGCGTCAAAGGAATCCGCGACACACAGGATCTGGGCTTCCAGCAATTTGGCGTCATCTCCGGCATCCTGTGGATAGCCGGATCCGTCGAAATGGACGTGATGGGCGCGAATGATCTTGACCTCCTGTTGCAGGAACTCGATGTCCTCGAGCATTTGCGCGCCAATCACCGGGTGTTTCTTGATTTCCTCGTATTCTTCCGCTGTCAATCGCGATTCTTTGTTCAGGATCGATTCTGCGATGCCGATCTTGCCGATATCATGCAGTAATGATGCATATTTCAGCACCTTGATCCGGCTGTTGGACAAGCCCATTTCCGTGGCGATGATCTCACAGTAACGCTCCACTCGCCGGGCATGGCCGATGGTGTATTTGTCCTTCGCCTCAAGCGCGGCTGAAAACGCCTTGATCGTGTCGATATATCCTTTCTGGATCGACGAAAAGCCGACATAGGCGTACCGGAACAGCATGAACGGGCCAAAGAAAAGCAGCACGGCCAGGAAGCCGAACGCTTCGTAGACAACGGTCAGCAGCACACCCAGGGCGCCGACGCAGATCATGCTGAGCGCGGACCAGGAAAAAATGCGGAACCAGTCCTCCAGCAGGTTCAAGCGATCCGGCTGGTGCATCGCGAAATAGAAAATGACGATCAGCGTGTTGATGAACACATAGACAATCAGGCCGACGAGAATGGCGGGGATCATGCTGACGACCGACTTCAGGACGCTTTCGAACCCGGACAGTTTCAGATCGATCAGGTAACGGCCGCCCAGTCGCTCAAAGACAAATCCGCAAGCCAGGATCGAGATGATGTAGTTGGACGCGTTGAGCAGCATCTTGTAGAGCGGGGTGTTCAGGAAATGCTGTTTTTTGCCATGACCGGCGTCAACGATCGCGAAGAAGGCCGTCGCGAACGAAACCCAGGCAGCGGGAGCCAATCCGAACAACAGAAGTGCGCTGATATTGATCGCGAACGAGATAGAGATCGCCTTGTCGTTGTCGATGGCGATGCCCTGAGACTCGGCGATCACGCCAAGCACAGCCAGGAAGATGACACCCGAAAGGATCGAGAGCAGAACGGAAGCACGCACAAACGTCAGGCCGGCCATGAGGCCGAGGCCGGCGAGGATGATGACAGCGATATAGGCTTGCAAGGCTCTTCTCATATTCAAGGCTTCCGTTCACAGATGATCCCATGGTAATTATATATATGAAATGACAGACCAGGCATTCAGTGAGGGTGGCCCTTTAGGTCCACGAACCCTCGGATCAGAGGATTCTCCAATTAGCGCCAGTCGAAAGAATCAGAGCCAGCATGGCGGCCAGAATTCCCAAAGCTCTTCTGAATTTCACTTGAAACAACCTCCCGTATGGACTCTGCCCTTCCGCTATGTGAGCAGGTTGTTCCGCTTCGCTCGTGCTGGTCTGTCACTTCACGCGATGTCAAACTGCCTTCTGCCTTCCTTTCGACAGGCTTAGAAGGACAGCGTCCCGCCCCGCAGGGCGGCCTTTGCTTCAGCTTTGCTTGTCCGGACGGCTGACGGTGCGATTGACCGCCGACAGGATGGCCCGGACAATGGCCTGGACTTCGGTTTCGGGACCGGTGATCGGCGCGACGCCGTAACGGACATGCTCACCGGTTGCGTCCGTGATGGACAAGGCGACTACAAAGCATTCGCTGCCGGCCATGTTCAGACGCTGAGTATCGACCAGGGCTAGCCCGTAGGCCGGTCCGAGATATTTTTTCAATGCCAGGATCGCGGCCGAGGTGGCGGCATGGATCCGGCTCCGGGCGGAGAGGGGGCCTTTGCTCGAGCCCTCGTATGTTTTTTCGCCCTGTCCGAGAATGACCGTGGTCTCCAGCGACTGGCTGTCCAGTCCGATCATGATCTTGCGGATCACCAGACGTTGCGGGATGGTGACAGCCGGCGCGACCATGTCATTGTTGACCTGGGCAATACTGATCAGTTTATAATCGATGTCAAGGCCAAAAGCGGCCATGGACGCAGACTGGATATCGCGCACCAGTTGCTTCGGGGACTTGGACAGGTCGCTCAGAACGTGGATTTCGACAATCTCATCATCATCATTGAAGACAGCGCGCGCCGCGATGACACCGCCAAGACTTGAGAGCAGACGTTCCATTTCCGGCTTCAGTTCAATCATGTTCTGCATGGAGCCACCTATCCTCTCGTTTGTGAAGGCTGAAAGCATATTTTCGTTGTCATTTTAACATAAACAGGCACTATTCGGTGATTTCATCCTCATGCCACGCGTTACATTTACGTGGCAAAACCCAAATTATCTGTAATCTGTATGAAACCCAATGCCGATTCACCAAAACGTGATCAAGGCCGACAGGTTATCGGTGGCCAGGATTCGCACCCGACCCTGCCCGTCGGTCCTGAATATCGACCCGAGCGCCTCGCTGCGCGGGCCGGTCGCGATGTGCCAGGAAAGCCTTGCAGTCGCCCGCTCATATAGAAAACGGTCGTCCGTGATTCGCGCGATCCGCGCCAGAGAAGCATATCCTGCCACGCATTCCTGGTCATCATACCGGTTTCCGGTGGCTCGGTGGACCTGTTCGTACAAGGCCCCGTCACTCAGAAAGCGGCTTCGCGCGTAGGACAGGGCCGCGTCATGCGGTTCACCGGACTCGTACAGATGCTCAAGCACCCGGAGTGCGTCTTCCATGAAGACAAGCGGCTGACTGCCGGCAAACCCGATGTAGTCCTGCTCCTTTGGATCATAGGCATAGGCCGGCAGCAAAATGTCACTGCTTTGATACGAGCCGGACAGGATGGATCGTTGACGGTCATAGACGGTCTGCCAGCGATCATCGAGCCGGATCATCATTTTGATCGCATACAGGTCGATCCCGGACAGCCGGATGACCGGACGATGCTCGACGACGGTCGGTGTCGGCGTGATCGAGGGCCGGATGGTCGGTGTCGCGGCCGGGTCCTGGCGCGGCGGCTCCGCGTAGATGGTGATGGTGGTGTCAGGCGGGAGCGTGCCGTCCGGTTCGGTCAAGGACAGGAATGTGCCTGAAGCTCTTTCCAGTTCTTCAAGAATGCCCCCATCGCCAGTCAGACTGTAACTTTCCGCGAGCAGCCTGAGCCACGCCAGGACGCTGTCATTGGCGCGCTGCGGGCTCTTTGTGATCGTTTTGTCCGGCGCCACGAAAATGCGTTCGACAGGAAGCCCCGAATCGTCCAGATAAAATGTCCGGATCAGCGAAAGACTGGCCAGGAGGGACTTTTCGTCTTCTTGCTCCAGATGGAAGCGGGCTGCCAGAAGCTGGTCGCGAGTCAGGAATTCCGTCGACAATTCCGACGGAAGGCCTTTGATCCGGTCAGCTGTGACCAGCCAGCTGCGGTAACCCTGTTCGGCCGCGAGCTGCCTGACTGCCGCTTGTGCGAGCCGGTCGACCGCAGGCGTGTCGCTGAACACGAAGCCCTCCTTCGCGGCCCCCGGCATGAACCGGTCAAAGACAACTGTCTCATCCGGCTTTCCTCGTAAAACCAGCACGACAGCCAGCAGGACAAGGCCCGCCATGATCATGGCCGCCGCAACCCATTTCCAGCGTTTGCGTCTTTTTTTCGCCAACCTGTCCACCTCTCCACAATCATAGGAAAAAGCGACACTTTCCACAAGTGCACAGCCATGGAAACTGATATAATGGGCGTTATGAAAACAGTGGGGATCATCACCGAATACAATCCATACCATAACGGACACGCGCTTCAGTATGATCGCGTCCGGCAGCGGTTCGGCAGTGACACCGCCATCGTCTGCGTGATGAGCGGATCATTCACACAGCGTGGGGAGCCCGCGATTGTCGACAAGTGGTCGCGGACCCGGATGGCGCTGTCGATGGGGGCCAGCCTCGTGATCGAGCTGCCGTTCCCATTCGCCACGGCCAGCGCGGAACGTTTCGCGTCCGGTGGAATCAATTGTCTGGCCGCCACCGGCGTGGTCGGGCAAGTCGTCTTCGGCAGCGAGTCCGGTTCCCTGACGGATTTGACATGTCTCGCGTCGCTGCTTGTTGAAGAGCCACCTCTGTTCAAGTCTGTGCTGCGGGACGAGCTTGACCGGGGCATGTCATTCCCGGTCGCACGGCAACGGGCAGCTGCCGCCAGTCTGGCTCAATCCGGGGAGGATCCGGGTATCGCCACACTACTGGAGACAGCCAACAACATTCTGGCGATCGAATACCTGAAAGCGCTCGACAGGATGGGGGGAACGCTCAAGCCCTGGACGCATCGCAGGGAAGGCCAGGCTTACATTGATGCCGAAGAGGCCACGGCCGGCAACTGTGCTCATCTGGCCAGCGCGACATCCATCCGGGCACGCATCCGCATGGCCAATGGTCGGCCATCCCAGATGCTCCAGTCGCTTGCGCTGGCCATGCCTCCGGAAACGCTGGGCATTCTCCTGGAGAGCGTCCGGTCGGGTCAGAGACCGCTGTTCCCGGAAGCTTCCGCTCCGATCATCCTGGCACTGCTGGGCAGCGAAACGCCGGATAGGATCGATCGCATCGCCGGCATGGAGGAGGGATTGGGCCGCCGTCTTATGCAGATGGCTGCCCGTCCGGCCAAGGTGTCTGTCAACCTGCTGGAAGATCTGGTCGAAGCGGCAGACACCCGGCGTTTCACACGGACTCGCATCACCCGGGCCATGACCGCCCTGATGGCCGGGCTGACGCGTGATGACCTGGCCTTGTTCGACGAGGCAGGCGGTCCTCAATACCTGCGGGTGCTGGGATTCGACCGTAAAGGCCGCCACCTGCTGAAGCTGATGCGCCAGCACGCCTCATTGCCTGTCCTGACACGCGGATCCGATCTGCTGGAGTTGACCGGCCCGGCCGCGGTCCGCATGGCCGGACTGGACCGGCTGTCGACGGATCTGTGGTCAGCGATGGCCGGCCTGCCGGCCGGTGCGGATTTTGACACACCTGTCATCATGAGATAAAATATGGATTCAAATTTTCGAGAAGTCGCTTGACGCGAGAGGTGGACACATGGCGGACAACGTATTTGACACATTGAGAGAGCGGGGTTACATCGCGCAGGTCACGCACGAAGAGGAAGTCCGGGAGCTGCTTGCCACACCGGGCGTTTCATTCTATATCGGCTTTGACCCAACCGCGGACAGCCTGCATGTCGGTCATTTTGTCCAGATGATGGTCATGGCGCACATGCAGCGGGCCGGACATCGCCCCATCGCCCTGCTGGGCGGCGGCACCGGCATGATCGGCGACCCGTCGGGCCGCAGCGATCTGCGCCAGGTCCTGACACCGGAGATCATCGCGCACAACATCGCCAGGTTCCGCCGGCAAATGCAGATCCTGATCGATTTTTCGGACGGCAAGGCGATCATGGTGGACAATGCCGACTGGCTGTTGAAGTTGAATTACGTTGAATTCCTGCGTGACATCGGCGCCCATTTTTCCGTCAACCGCATGCTGACCGCGGACTGCTACAAGCAGCGGCTGGAGCATGGGCTGACCTTCCTTGAATTCAACTACATGCTGATGCAGTCATATGATTTCCTGATGCTCTATCGCCATTACAACTGCAGGATGCAGCTTGGCGGCGATGATCAGTGGTCGAACATTCTCGGCGGTGTCGAGCTGGTCCGGCGCAAGGACCAGGGCGAGGTCTACGGCATGACTTTCAAGCTCCTGACCACCAGCGCCGGCATCAAAATGGGCAAGACAGCCAAGGGTGCTGTCTGGCTTGATCCGGAAAAGACGCCTCCGGCAGAGTTTTATCAGTACTGGCGCAATGTCGACGATGCCGATGTCATCAATTGCCTGAAATTGCTGACATTCGTCCCGCTGGACGAAATCGGCCGCTACGCTGCCTTGAAGGACGCGGACATCAACGAGGCGAAAAAACGACTGGCTTTCGAGGTCACTGCGATCGTTCACGGTGAAGAGGCCGCGGTCCTGGCCCGAAAGCAGGCGCAGGACCTGTTTGAGGGAGGGGGCCATTCGGATACCCTGCCGACAACGTTCATCACTCAGAGCCAACTGGCGGGCAAACCGCTGCTGGTGGACATCCTGGCCGATGCCGGCCTGATCCCGTCAAAAGGGGAAGGTCGCCGGCTCATGGCGCAAGGTGGTCTCTATCTGAATGGTCAGGCAGTCCATGACTTTGCCAGGGTGATCGGTCCGGAAGACTTCCAGAATGGCGAAGCTATCGTCCGGAAGGGCAAAAAAGTCCATCATCGGCTCAAGCTTGACTGAAACACGTCATCCGGAAAGGGTCTTCACCCTTTCCTCAGGTCCCCGCACACGTTAAAAAATCCCGCGGCTTTCGAGAAAGTCGCGGGATTTTCATGTCCTGATTGATACGGAACCAATCTTGGGTGCCTAGGCAGCACGTGTTATTGGACCGTGGACTTGAGCGCCTTGGCAAGACGGGACTTGCGTCGGGCGGCCGTGTTCTTGTGGATGAACCCTTTGGCAGCAGCCTTGTCCAAGCGAGCCTGGGCGGCCACGACCATTTCACCGGCCTGTTCAGCGGAGGCGGCAACCGCAGCCCGGGTCTTCTTGACCACTGTGCGGATTTCACTCTTCTTGATCTTATTGGCAGCGGTTTTCTTTCCTGTGACACTGACCCGCTTGATGGCTGATTTGATGTTCGGCATGATCCTTCACCTCCTGCTATGCAGATTTCAACAAAATACTGATGTATTCTATCACGGAACGATTGGTGTTGCAAGTAATCCGACTCGTGGCTTTTTACGTTTCGTCCCCGGCTTGAATGACAAAGTAACTTCCACCAAGCGACCATACGGCACAGTCCAGCCAAAGTAAAATCCACACTGACAATAACAGGGGGTTAAACGCCTGTCAAACGGACGGATCTGGAGCTATACTGGAACCAGGAGCAGCCAGACGGCCACTTTTCTGCACGCGGCAGCGCCGGCCCTGTCCTGGGGCGGCTGGCGGACTAACTTCCACCAGTTTCCAGAATGGGGCTACTGTCAAGCCTATGCGGGTGCCCGGCCGCCTTTGCTTCTTTTAGCGGGTAAGGAGTGCTTTGGTCAGCACGACCTCATCCGCGGGGATCAGTTCCAGCCCCAGGTTTTCAACCGGGCCGGGACCGAACGCTGCTACGGCCAGCGCGTGGGGTGTGCATTGCGTCGCTGGCCGTATGGTGCTATTGATGTGGCTGGAAAGCCGCTTTACTAGTTCGTCGGTCAGGAATTCGAAGGACGTGCCCTTGGGCAGGACGCAACGGATGTAGGTGTGGTTGTGCTCCAGGGCGCCCTTCTGGCCGCTCATGCGCGCGTCGCAGTAATAGATACAGGTGCGCTTTTCGCCCGATGGACTGGTCTCCAGGCGCTTCCAGCCGGCAAACTCGGAGCCGTTGTCGGTCAGGATCAGGGGAAACAAGGTCTGGAAGGTTTCCTTGCCAAGCTGTTCTTCCAGTTGGTCAAACACCCGTATGACCGACTTCATCTCGAGGTTTGGCAACAGATAGATCAGCATCAGGGAACTGTGGCGGAAATAGAGGGTCAGGAGATGCTTCTGATCCAGGTGATGGCCCTCGACCGTGTCCATCTCCACCACCGGCTGGCTGGGATCCTGGTCGAGCAGGGCGCAAAAGTCCGGGTAGCGGTGCCCGGCCTTGCTTTCGGGTGGTTTCGGGTTCAGGCGCTTCTTTCTGGGCTTGTAGCGCACGGCGCGCCTGAGGTCGATATTGCGGACGCTCAGAAGCCCCTGATCGATGTAGCGCCGAAACGTCCGTTCGCTAATAAGGATCTCGCCCTGGTGCGCCTTGAGGATGTGCGCGATCGGCTGGCCCTTTCTGACCAGCGGGCTCACCAGGTCGTCGAGGGCTGAAAGCTCGTCCCGGGTCAGGCAGATGCCCGCGCGGCGCTGAAAAAGCGTCCGCTGATAGGCTTTTTGGGCACTATCGGCCCCGTAGAGCCACTTGTCCAGCCGGCAGGTGCGAAGCTTCTCGCAGCCGTTGCAGACAAAGGGCGCCTTGGTCTCGACCCGACAGCGCTCGGGCAAAAACGCCGGACAGTGACAGTGGCACCGCGGGCAGTTTTTGCAAAGCTTTTTGCATTTTCTTCCCACCGGGCGTCGACAAAGATCCTCCCGGCGGCAGCCCTCCCGGCGTGCGCAGACCGGGCCCTCTGTGTTCCAGCGACTGCTGGCGCGGTAGCGGTGCTGGCGGACCTCCTTGGCAATCGTGGTTGCATCGCGCAAAAGCCGCGTTCCGATTGCCTTGAACGTAAGGCCCTCGCGCAGCAACCGTTGGATCTCCTCACGCTCCTCTCTCTGAAGATGCTTGCCTTTGTTTTCCGTTTTCATGATATGACCGCCTTCCCGACGGCCAGGCACTGTTTCTATTCTACGACAACCAGGGCTTTTCCACAGGCAGAGAAAGATCCGGTTCCCTTTCGAAAATCGGATCTTCTAAAGTCATTTAACGCGTTTCGTCCCCGAAAAGGGATCCTGATCTTGATTATTCAGAGCAAAACGCGCATATCGCGATTCATGCTGTCGTGTTATGATGATGGTGAATTGAAATTTTTAACATTCATGGAGGTAAACGAACAACATGACATTCAAATCGAATCGCGGCAAGGCGGGGCTGGCTCCAAAAAGGAAACCGGCTCCGTCGTCTGATGCCGTTTCCAAGGAATCCCCACCGGCAAGGACAGCCGGCTCAAAACAGCCATCCCGTCCGCCTGTGGCACGTGACAACCGTTCAGCACCCCGGCCACAGTCTCGTGCAATCACAAGGAAAAGCGGCCAATCCGCGCCGGTCCAGGCCAACAAGCACACAGCAAAGCCATCTCCGGCTACTGCTTCGCGACAACAGCCCAAGCCCGCCGGAGCCGTGGTTTCGCAGCCGGCCAGGCCAGTCGACAGACAACGGCAGAAGGCAAAGGGTCAGAAGAGCCGTGCACAGCCAAAGTCCATCATGGACGAAAACAATCAGCTGCGTGTCATCCCGCTCGGCGGCATGCGCGAAATCGGCAAGAACATGATGGTTTACGAGTATGGACAGGACATGATCATCGTGGATTGCGGCATCGCCTTCCCGGAAGACGACATGCCCGGCATCGACGTCGTCATTCCCGATTTTTCCTACATTCTGCAAAACAAGGCTAAGCTGCGCGGGATTTTCCTGACCCATGGCCATGAAGATCATATAGGCGCGCTTCCCTGGCTCTTGAAGGAAGTCAACGTGCCGGTCTACGGCAACAGTCTGACAATCGCGCTCACCCGTCTGAAACTGGAGGATCGCGGGACCGGGGTAGGCCGGGTTTCCCTGAACAGTGTCAAAGATGGCGACCGTGTGAAAGCAGGCGTGTTCGAAGTCGAATTCATCCATACCAACCACAGTATCGCCGATGCCAATGCGCTCGCCATCCGGACACCGGCTGGAACAGTGTTCCATTCCGGTGATTTCAAGATCGATTACACGCCGATAAACGGCAAACCCATGGATCTCTCGCGAATTGCCGCGATCGGCGCCGAAGGCGTCCTGCTGATGGTCTGTGAAAGCACCAATGTCGAGCGGCCCGGTTACACGCCTTCGGAAAGCAAAGTCGGCGAATCGTTTGCCGAGATATTCGCCAAGGCAACCGGCCGGATCATTGTGGCGACATTCTCTTCCAATGTCTTCCGGCTGCAGCAGATCATCTCGGCGGCGGAAAACCAGAACCGCAAGGTCGCCCTCATCGGTCGTAGCATGCTCAACGTATTCGGCGCAGCCAATGAGCTGGGCTACATCCAGATGAAGCCGGACACCCTGATTGACATCAACCACATCGACCGATATGCCGCCAACGAGATTGTCCTGATGAGCACGGGCAGCCAGGGGGAACCGATGTCCGCCCTGACCCGCATGGCATTTTCCGAGCATCGCCGGGTTGACATCATTCCGGGTGACACCGTTGTCATTTCGGCCAGCCCCATCCCCGGCAATGAAAAGCCCATATACCGTGTCATCAACGAGCTTTTCAAACGGGGCGCCCATGTCATTTATGAATCGCTTTCCGAAATCCACGTTTCCGGGCATGCCTACCAGGAAGAGATCAAGCTGCTGCACAGCCTGGTCAAGCCCCACTATTTCGTCCCCGGCCACGGCGAATACCGGATGTTGTACCGGCACGCGGAGCTTGCGCACCAGCTGGGCATGGAATGGCAGAACATCTTCATCCTGGGCAACGGCGACATCCTGCAGCTCACCGAGGAAGCGGCCGGCATAACCGGTTTCACCAATGCCGCCGGGGTGCTGATCGACGGTTCAGGAATCGGGGATATCGACAACCTTGTTCTGCGGGATCGCAAACTGCTGGCAGATGACGGTGTGGTCGCCGTATTCATCGCCCTTGACCAGGAAAGCGGTGAAGTGCTTGGTGAACCCGATGTGCAGGCCCGCGGTTTCATTTATGAGAGCGAAACCGAGAAAATCATCAAGGAATGCCAGCGGAAGATCGGCCAGTTCGCCCGCAAGGCGCAGAATGACAACAAGCCGCTGGCCTCCATGATCCGCACGGGAGCCTTGAGGGACCAGCTGCGGGATCTGCTGTTCGACCGCACCAAACGCAGGCCGATCATCATGGTTTCCGTGATCGAGATCTGATCAGAAGACCTTTCCCTTTCGCGCGACGCAAAGCCCGGCAAGACCATTCAAATCGTTGGTCATGCCGGGCTTGATACTGCGCAGAAAAGCAGGACGGTCCGGTGATTATTTGCCCAGCGCCGAGATGGCCGCTTCCGCCGCGGATGCGGCATCCGGTGAGTAGATGTCGGCCCCGATGCTCTTGGCAAAAGCCTCATTGACCGGCGCGCCGCCGACCATGATCGTCACTTTTTCACGGATTCCCTTGGCCACAGCCGTCTCCACCACGTGTTTCATCTCACTCATGGTTGTCGTCAGCAGCGCCGAACAGCAGATGATCCGGGCATCCTGTTCAATGGCCGCCTCGACGAAACGTTCAGCCGGGACATCCGTTCCGAGGTCGATCACTTCAAGGCCCTTGCCTTCCATCATCATGCCGACCAGGTTTTTGCCGATATCGTGCAGGTCGCCTTTGACCGTTCCAAGTACGACCTTGCCGGCCGACTTGGCGCCGGACGCCACCAGAAGCGGCTTCAGGATCTCTGTTCCGGCCTTCATGGCACGCGCAGCGATCAGGACATCCGGAACATAAACCTCGTTGTTCTTGAACTTGATGCCGACGACGTTCATACCGGCCAGCAGGCCATCATTCAGGATGGTCTGGGCCGACAGGCCACCATCGACTGCCTGCTGTGTCAGAAGCCTGACGTCTTTTGCCTTGCCTTTTTGCAGAGCCATTGAAATGTCGTTCAGAAGATCCATTTTTTCTTTCCTCCATGTTTCTCTCGTTGTTTATCCTTTTAAACCGAGGGCCGTGACTTGCCCCTTGATTCACGATACCGGCCCGGGCTTATCCCGGTCATTTTCTTGAACACCTTGCAGAAATAGCTTTGCCCCTCAAATCCAACCATGGTCGAAATGTCGACAAGCGGAATGGCATCGTTCATCAGAAATCTTTTGGCCGCGTCGACCCTGATCCGGTTGACATAGGCATTGAAGTTGTCACCCATTTCCTCTTTGAAAACACGGCTGAAATAGGCCGGGCTCAGAAAGACATGCGCCGCCGTGTCCTCCAGGGTGATCCGGTTCATGTAGTTGCGCCGCACATAATCGACGGCCCGGTAGATCACATCCGCGTGCTTGACGTTGGCAAGGTTGAAAACCTGGTCCGTAAAGCGGCTGAGGATGCCGGAAAGCCAATAGGCGATCTCGTCAATGCTGCCGAAGCCGGCGATCTTGTTCAGGTACATGTAGTTCAATCCAAAGATCTGTTCGATATCGGCACCGCCCTTGATCGATGCGCGCGACAGCAGGACGACCAGTTCAATGACCCGGGCCCGCATCACGTCGATATTGCCACTGCTGGAAAAGAAGACATGACCAAGGATTTCATTGAGGATTTCCTGGGCACCGGACTTGTCGCCGGTCTCAATCCGCTCGAGCAAGGCAGTCTCTTTCTCGATCGGGTAAACCAGGATTTCCTCGCTGGCATAGGAGAAGGCCTTCATGAACTCGACCTGCTCCCAAAGCCGGGACTGCAGGTCGGCAGATTCCTTGCGTTGATCGAGGACACAGAACGAGGTGTCTGACAAGGCTCTGGCAATCAGGAAAAGTGTCTCGCTCAGGCTGTTCACCCGCACCGTGGATACGACCGGCAGTTTTTTCATCTCGCGCTGGAGCAACGGTAGATGGTCCGGATGAATGCCGTTTTTTTCGACGATTTCCTCGATCAGGAAATCATCAGGCTCCACCATGTGCACCGGTCCTCCGATCAACGCTCCGACCACATTTCCTTCGTTCAGGATAGGAGACGCCCAATGGGTCAGTCCGATCGGACAGAAGTAGACATAGCGACCGCCGAACCGTTCGGATTGATAGCAACCGTAAAGATGCGCGTTTTCACAGATGCCTGCGTGGTGATCCGCGCTTTCGGATGTCCCGCCCGGAAGGACATGGCCGGCCAGCCGGCAGATCTCCGATTGTTGTGCCGGTTGTTCACTGACGTGAATCGTGTTGCCCTGATGGTCGACCAGACGGCAGACAACCCCACAGGCGGCCGCGTAATGGTCGACGGCCTGTCGGATCAGATCACTGTGCTGCTTGTCTGTCTGCTCGGTCATTTCAAAGTTCACGAAGCACGATCACCTGCCTTGAGGCTGATTGTAACGCAACGACCCCGACGCAGGTGTCACTTTTTTGCGCCAGATTGTATTTTTTTGCCGAGTTATCGCGAGAAACATGTCAATGACCGCGTCTGACTTCAATGACATCCCGAATGGCCTTGATCCGGCCTAGCACCCGGTCATACTGGGCCTGGCTCGTGACCTCGATGGTCATCAGCAAAGTGGCCGTCACGTCTTTCATGGCTGTCATCTGTCCGGAAATGATCGACACCTTTTCGTCCGCGATCGCGTTGGACACATCCGCGAGCAGATGACGGCGATCATGCGCCAGGATCTTGAGTTCGACCTGGAATGCCGTCTCGTTGTCCTCATGGGCCCATGCGACATCGATGAGCCGGGATGCCTTTTCCGCGTCCGCTCCTGTCACCGCGGCTGAGGACAGAAGCTGGCGGATATTGCTGCAGTCGGTGCGATGAACCGCGACCCCTTTACCGCGCGTCACATAACCGATGATGGCGTCTCCGGGCACGGGGCTGCAGCAGCGGGACAGCCGGACAAGACAGTTGTCGATCCCCTTGACAATGATGCCCTGGTCACTGCCTGAAAGCTTCGACCGGCTACGGGCCGGTTTCTTGGCAGTTTCCTCGGCAAGCAGGGGTGTCGGCTGTGGACTGTAGACAACCTGCCCGCTGGGGCTGATCCGGTAACCCAGCCGGTGACGCTCGTCTTCCGGCAAGTTGCGGATATATTCGTCACGTAAGCGCGGCACGATCTTGCCGGCGGACAGGCCACCATACCCGATCGACGCGAAAAGGTCCTCCAGCGAATTGATGGTGTATCGCCGGAAAATGGGCTCGAGATACTCATTCTTGAGCATCTGGGCCGGCTGGAATCCGGTTTTGCGGATCTCCCGTTCCACAATCTCACGGCCACGCACGACATTTTCTTCGCGCATTTCCTTCTTGAACCAGGCGCTGATCTTGGTCCGGGCCGACGCGCTTTTTACAATTTTCAGCCAGTCGCGGCTTGGGCCATGCACCTTTTCAGAAGTCAGGATCTCGACAATGTCGCCTGTCTTGAGCTCGTAGGTCAGCGGCACAATGCGGCCGTTGACCTTCGCTCCATACATGCGGTTGCCAATGCCACTGTGGATGCTGTAGGCGAAGTCGATCGGGACCGCGCCGGCCGGCAGGCTTCTGACATCGCCTTTTGGCGTGAAGACGAACACTTCGTCAGCCACCAGGCCCGTCTTGAGCCCTTCCATGAACTCACCGGCGTCCCGCATGTCCTTCTGCCAGTCCAGCAGTTGCCGCAGCCAGGACAGTTTTCCGTCAAACCGATCATTCTTGGCGTTGGGGGAGGCTTGCTCCTTGTATCGCCAATGAGCGGCAATGCCGTATTCCGCCGTCCTGTGCATGGTGAGCGTGCGGATCTGGACTTCGAAGGGGATGCCCTTGGGCCCGATCACGGTCGTGTGCAGGGACTGGTACATGTTTGGCTTGGGCATCGCGATATAGTCCTTGAATCGTCCGGGAATCGGTTTGTACAGTTCGTGGACCAGGCCAAGGACGGCATAGCAATCCGCTACCGTGTCGACAATGATGCGGGTGGCGAACAGGTCGTAAATCTGGTCAAGACTCTTGTCCTGGGTTTTCATTTTGCGATAGATGCTGTAGAAATGTTTCGGTCGTCCTTCGATCTCAGCCTTGATCCCCATTTCGTGGATCTTGTGCTGCAGTTGCAGGACGATTTCCTCCAGGTAGTTTTCCCGTTCGGACCGCTTCTGCGAAATCGAACCGACCAGTTCGTAGTAGGCATCCTTGTCAATGTAGCGCAGGCAAAGGTCCTCGAGTTCCCATTTGATCTTGTATATGCCGAGGCGATGGGCCAGCGGGGCATAGATGTCCAGCGTTTCCCGGGCCTTCTCGACCTGTTTTTCCGGGCTGAGGTGCTTGATGGTCCGCATGTTGTGCAGACGGTCCGCCAGTTTGATCAACACCACACGGATGTCCTGGGCCATTGCCAAAAACATCTTGCGGAAATTTTCCGCCTGGACTTCCTCCCTGGACGAAAAGGAGATGCGGGTCAGCTTGGTGACGCCATCGACCAGCATCGCGACATCGTCTCCGAATCGTTCCCTGACTTCATCCAGGGTGCGGGCCGTGTCTTCGACGGTGTCATGCAGCAGGGCCGCGATGATCGTATCACTGTCGACCTCCAGTTCGGTCAGGATTTCCGCCGTGGCCAGAGGATGGATGATATAAGGCTCACCAGTCGCCCGGATCTGGTCGCCATGAGCGGAGCGCGCGAATTCGTAAGCCTCCTCGATGCATGTCGAATCCGTGGCTCCGGAGTAAGCTTCGTAACGCCGCCGGATCGTCTGCAGGATCTGGTCGATCGCTCTCATCTCGTTTTCTTCATCGATCATCATAAGCCCGTCTCTCCATTCGCCATCAGCTGTCGATAGGACGGAATGTCCTGCAGCCTGACCCGGCCTTGACCTGGGGGCAGCAGCTGGAAGCGGACGCGTTCATCCCCATATGCATAGTATCTCATAAGACCGGCATCAGATAATACCTTCAGGATCGGCGCCAGCAGGTTTTCATCCATATCCGCCTGATAACTGCGGGAAATTCGCCGGCCCAGCACAGAAAGATCTGCCAACACCGGGCGCTGCTCGAAGCGACTCGCAAGATATTGCCACGCGATCCGGAAATCCGAGAGGGTCGGAACCCGAACCTTCTTGTCCTCTGACGGTCCAGGAAGCGCAAGGCCGTGACCGGATGGCCGCAGATCACGCACCTGAAGGGAAACTTGTTCCTGACCGTTGTACCGGTTGATCTCGAGGTGAAACAGAAGATCCACAAGATCCCCTGCTACGTATTCCTCGTCCACCTCTCCAAGACCAAATCCGATGCCCTCGAAGAGGGTGCCCGGAAGCCCCGCGCGGTCTATTCGAAATCTGAACCGGACATGGCGACCATTGCCGACCAGTCTCATGTCGAGAATGCGGACCTCTTTCAGAATGAACAGAGGCTTGGGGTTTTCCTCCCCGAACGGCATCAGTTTTTCCAGATCTCGTGCAGAAGCAAGCGTGAGATCCTCCGGTGCGACTTCCAGATCAGCAGTCAGAGACGGACCCATCTGCGCAGGGTCGACACGATCACGACCATAATGGATCAACGCTTGTCGAAAATCCTCAAGTTGTTCCGCCGCGACGGATAATCCCGCGGCTTTGCGATGTCCGCCGTAGCGGATTGTGTGACTGGATGCCGCTTCGATGGCCGCAAGCAGGTCAAATGACCCGCAGGTCCGGCCGGACCCCTTGAAAACACCATCCTCACCGGCCAGTACAACCGCCGGCAGCTGGTACTGCTCCGCCAGTCTGGCCGCGACGATGCCGATGACACCACTATGCCAACCTTCACCGGCCACCACGATCGGCTCCCTGTCAGCAAAGGGCTGCTTGTCGACCCGTTCGACCGCTTCTTTGAAAATGGCAGCCTCGATGGCTTGTCGATCCTTGTTGACCGCGACGAGTTCCTCAGCCAATGCGGACGCAGCATTCGATTCATCAGTCATGAGCAGTTGCAAGGCCCGGTTGGCGTCGCCCATGCGTCCGGCTGCGTTCATCCGCGGCGCGATCGAATAACCGATGGTGAAGGCGGTGACTGGTTTGCCGGACAGTCCACTGGCTTCGATGAGTGCGCGGATGCCGGTACGCGGTCTGGCCCTGATGGCGTCAAGGCCGTGAGCGGCAATAATCCGATTTTCCCCGTACAAGGGCACAACATCGGCAATGGTGCCGATGGCCGCCAGATCGAGAAACGCCTGTTCGCGACCGTCGGCACCCATACGGGAACAAAGCGCTTGAGCCAGTTTATAGGCCACACCGGCGCCGCACAATTCAGGGAAAGGATAGCCACTGTCGGGCAGGTGCGGGTTGAGAATGGCGATCGCGTCGGGCAGGCTGGCCGGACAGGCGTGGTGGTCGGTCACGATGGTATCGATTCCCAATCGGGTCAGGCTGTCAATCTCCTCTTTCGCTGACACCCCGCAATCGACGGTCACCAGCAACGTCGTACCTTCCGAGATGGCTTTCATGACTCCAGGCACCGAGATCCCATAACCATCTGCCATCCGGTCCGGAATCAACGGCTTGACCTGAGCGCCCATGTCACGAAGCAGCAAGGCCAGAAGCGCGGTCGCGGTCAGGCCATCAACATCATAATCACCGTGGACCAGAATCTGCTCTTTCGCGAGGATCGCCTGATGAATGCGACTGACGGCCCGGTCCATGCCCGGCATCAGGTACGGGTCATGGGTCAGGTCAAGGGATAGGTCAAGAAAACGGACACGTTCCGATGGCTCCCGGAAACCACGCGCGATCAAAACCCGCTCCGCCAGACTGCCGGGAGCGAAATCTTCAGCGAGAATTTTCCAGTTTTTCCTGATCAGCATGTCCATGTAAATGAAATTCCTCGATATAATGCAGATGAGCCCGATATCCTGATCGACATCGGGCTCTTGAGTATCATCGTCTGTCTGTTCCTGCTGCCCGTTGGACCAAGGGTCAGCGCTTCCTCTTCCTGGCGGCTTCCGACTTTTTCTTGCGTCTCACGCTCGGCTTTTCATAGTGCTCGCGCTTCCTGACTTCCGCAAGAACGCCGGACCGTGCACATGAACGCTTGAAGCGACGAAGCGCACTGTCAAGGGATTCATTTTCTTTAACTCTGACTTCAGACATACTATTTCCCTCCCCTCGCAGTGGATTCATCGCCCGTGCAACTGTCTGCCTTGAAGCGATTTCATGTGACATTATAAAGGCTAGGCCGGTCTGTCGTCAACCGGAACTTCCGTTCGAAAGGCTGGTTCACAGGCCAGGCAGAATCACGAAAAATCAAGGTTCAGAGCAGTTTTTCCCCCATGGCGACACCACCGATCAGGTGGAAATGGACGTGCCGGATCGTCTGGCCGGCATCCGGACCGCAATTGTTGATCAGCCGATAACCGCCCTGAAGCACACCGGCAGCCTGTGCCACCTTCGGCACCGATTTCAGGATCTCACCCATGACCGTCACACCATCCGGATCCACAGCCAAGGCATTCAGATCATCGAAATGGCGCCTGGGAACAATCAGGACATGCACCGGTGCCACCGGATGCAGGTCGGCAAAGGCAATGACGGAGTCATCCTCATAAATTCTGGTCGACGGCAGTTCTTGTCGGACAATTCGACAGAAAAGGCAATCATTCACAAGCTGCACCTCCAAAATTCAATCTATGCCATCGGCAATCTGTACTCAGCCGCTTCAGCCTTTCGAGACAGCCTGGCTCAGCAATGCATGGACCGCTTCCAGTGCCGGCTCGATTTTTGAAGGATCCTTGCCGCCGGCCTGAGCCATGTCCGGCCGTCCGCCCCCGCCACCACCTGTGATGCGGGCCGCTTCCTTGACCAGTTGTCCGGCATGCGCACCGGCCTTGACCGCCTCACGATCTGCCATCGCGACCAGGGCGACCTTCCCGTTCTGTTCGGCTGCCAGCAGGATGACACTGCCCGGCAAACGATCCCGGATCTGATCCGCCAGTTGACGCATCTGCTCCGGATCAGCGGCTTCAGTCCTGACCGCGACCAGTTTCAGCTCGCCGACCATGACAGCCTTGGCAGCCAGGGCATCAGCCTTTCCACCCAGGGCGGCGGTTTCCATCTGGGACATTTTCTTTTCTGCTTCGTGCAGACTGGCAACCAGTGCGGCAGCCCTTGCGGGAACATTCGCCTCATTTGTTTTCAAAGTCGCGGCGGCCTGGGCCAGGATCGCCTTTTCCGAAATGGCCAGTTCATAGGCGGGAAGCCCGGTCACGGCCTCGATCCGGCGAACACCGGCCGCGATTCCGGTCTCGCTGACCACGCGCAGCTGCAACGCCTGGCTTGTCCGATTCAGATGCGTTCCACCGCACAGTTCAAGACTGAACGGATGCTGCTCGTCACCTACCGTGACCACGCGCACCGTTTCCCCGTACTTTTCCCCGAAAAGCGCCATGGCGCCCAATTTCCGGGCTTCGTCTACCGGCATCAGCCGGACCGTCACCGGGTAGTCCTTCATGATCGCCAGATTGACAAAACGTTCAACTTCCGCCAACTCCCGGGCGGTCAACGGCTGGAAATGGGTGAAGTCAAAGCGGAAGCGGTCCGGGGTCACCAGCGAGCCTGCCTGCTCGACATGATCGCCAATCAGCGTGCGCAACGCTTTCTGGAGCAGATGGGTGGCGGTGTGGTTCCGGGCTGTCGCCATGCGGCGCTCGGTGTCAATCGCCATCGTGATGGTCTGTCCTGCTTTCAGATGACCTTCTTTGATCTTGACCTGGTGCAGGCATTTGCCGGACGCATCACGGCTGACGCTCAGCACATCACCTGAAAGGCCTTCGGCTGTTATGGTCCCGGTGTCCGCGACCTGACCGCCGCCTTCAGCGTAGAACGGGGTCCGATCCGTGATCAATGTCACGGAGCTGTCGGCAAAGGCTTCCACCACCAGCTGGAGGCCGCCCTCCTCATCTTCCTGAATCAGATACCGGACCGTGGCGTCGCATGCTGGCTCATCATAGCCGACAAAGATCGTTTCATCCTTGTCCGCCAGCAGTTCAGCCGGTAGTTCCCGACCGCCCCAGGCACTGCCCACACGTGCTTTACGCGCATGGCGCGCCGCTTCCTTCTGGGCTTTCATCGCGGCTGCAAAAGCCATTTCATCAATGCTCAAACCCGACTCAGCCGCGATTTCACGCGTGAGGTCGAGCGGAAAGCCGTATGTGTCATGGAGACGGAACGCGTCCTCGCCGCTGATCTGGTCACGATTGTGCGCGATCGCTTCCTCGATGTACCCCATCAGGATCTCGCTGCCCTGTGCGACCGTCCTGGAAAACGCATCTTCTTCCTTGCGGATCACGGTCCGGATATAGGTCTCTTTTTCAGAAAGCTCCGGATAGGCCTCACGACTTTCACGAATCACGATGGCCGCCAGGTCGCTCAGGAATGGCCGGGTGACACCCAGCAGGCGACCGTAGCGGGCCGCGCGGCGAAGCAGGCGGCGCAGGACATAGCCACGGCCTTCATTGGACGGCAGGATGCCATCTGAAATCATCATGGTTGTTGACCGGATATGATCCGTGATGACCCGGATGGCGATATCCGTCTTCTCATTCTGGCCGTAAGCCACCCCGGCGATCTCACAGACTGTGTCCAGGATGGCCCGGATCGTGTCGACCTCGAACAGGTTGTCAACATCCTGCATGATGCAGGCGAATCGTTCCAGACCGCCGCCGGTGTCAATATTCTTCTTGGCCAGCGGGGTATAGGTGCCGTCCTCTTCTTTATTGAACTGGGTGAAGACCAGGTTCCAGAATTCGACGAAGCGGTCGCAGTCACAGCCAACCTTGCAGTCCGCACTGCCACAGCCTTTGTCCGGTCCCCGATCAAAGAAGATTTCAGAGCAGGGGCCGCACGGACCGGTGCCGTGTTCCCAGAAATTGTCTTCCTTGCCCATGCGGGAAATCTTGCTTTCAGGCAGTCCGACCTGCTGATGCCAGATATCGTAGGCTTCATCATCGTCCAGATAGACCGTCACATGCAACAGGTCTTCCGGCATTTCGAGTACCTTCGTGCAAAACTCCCAGGCCCAGGGAATCACCTCGGCTTTGAAATAATCGCCGAACGAAAAATTGCCCAGCATTTCGAAATAGGTGCCATGGCGGGATGTCTTGCCAACGCGTTCGATGTCCGGTGTCCGGATGCATTTCTGACAGGTGGTCACGCGGGGAGCCGGCGGCACCTCGGCTCCGGTGAAATACGGCTTCAGAGGGGTCATGCCGGCATTGATCAGCAGGATGGAAGGATCATTTTCCGGCACCAGGGAAAAGCTCTTCATGCGAAGATGCTCTTTCGATTCGAAAAAGGAAAGGAATTTTTCTCGGATTTCATTCAGGCCCATGTTTCGCATCGGGTTCCAACCTCATCTTTATCTGGACAATCAGACTGATTGTGAAATTTTACACCAACCGGTCATGATTCACAAGCGAGTTTGTCGGTCCGGTCTTTGTGTTGTGCTGCTTTCGCCGATGCAGGCGCTTCATATTTGTGATAAAATGGATAGGCTTATCCGCGGCTCGTGTGAAGTCCGATCCATCTGCCGACAGTTTTGTCTGCCTGTGTTCATCTGGGCAGTCAGCTGTCTGACCATTCACGAGACGTTGAAGGAAAACTCCGGAGGTAGAGCATGATGCACGATTCCCCATTGTCACCTGTTTCCCTGGAGGAGATCGCCCGTACGATCGGGATTCTTGTCCCCGAGCTCTATCTGCCATCTCATGACGTTGAATTTGCCCGTTTTGCCGTCGTGGCCTGTGACCAGTACACATCGGAGCCGGAATACTGGGAGGAGACAGCGCGGCTTGCCCAGGGTGTCCCCTCCGCCTATCACATGATGCTGCCGGAAATCTATCTGGAGCATCCCGGTGAAATCCCGGTGAACGATCGGATCAGGTACATCAATGAAACCATGGCGGACTACCTGAACCGCGGCATCCTCCGGTCGATTGGCGAATCAGCCGTCGTGCTCAACCGGACCGCGCCCGGGAGAATCGGGCGGAAGGGGCTCTTGCTCGCGGTCGATCTTGAGCAATATGATTTCACGCCGGGCAACCGGCAACTGATCCGGGCCACGGAGGGCACCGTGCTCGAGCGACTTCCTCCGCGAATTGCCATCCGAAAGGACGCCCCGCTCGAGCTACCCCATGTGCAGCTTCTGATCGATGACCCGGAAAAAAGCGTGATTGAACCGTTGTTCCAGGCTGTGGCCAATGATGAAAACTGCCTGTACGATTTCGACCTGATGCAAGGCGGCGGCCATGTCTCGGGATACCGGGCCGGCAAGGAAGACCCTTCCCTGCGTCAAGCACTGTCTCAACTTGCATCTCTGAGATCGCTACAAGAAGATCATCTACTTTTCGCCGTTGGCGATGGCAACCACTCCCTGGCAACCGCCAAGGCGCACTATGACCGGATCAAGGCGACCGTCGGTCCCGGACATCCCGCTCGTTACGCTCTGGTCGAGATCATCAACATCCATGACGAAGGACTGGTCTTCGAACCGATCCACCGGGCTGTCTTCGACATTGAACCTGCAGATTTCCGTGAAGAAGCGCAGCGGTTCTATGGCGCCTCTTCGGTCCGCTTTTCGGATGAAATCACGGAGTTGAAGGGCGCGCTGGAATCCGGGGCTGACGACGATGGCCTCCTGTTTCCGCTCCTGCAGCGCGACGGATACCATCTGATGCGCGTGTCAGTCGATGGCCGGCCGCTTCATGCGGCTGTGATGACCGCGTTCCTTGATGATCTGGAAAAACGACGCGGATGCCGGATCGACTACATTCACGGGTCAACCGTCGTCGCGACATTGGCAGCCCGGGGCGCCACGGGCATCTTGCTGCCGGCGCTCGACAAGCATCAGTTCTTCGCTGCCATCGTGCGTGATGGGCTGCTGCCCCGAAAGACATTTTCCATGGGTGAAGCACACGAGAAGCGCTATTACCTGGAGGCAAGAAAAATCATCTGAGTTTTGGACCGGCCGGCGCCCACCGGCTTCATCTGGAAAGGCCAGACCCGCATGACCCGTGAACAAAATGACACCAGGACCATCTGCATTATCGGGGCCGGTCTGACCGGGCTGGTCGCCGCTTATCGTCTGGCTCGGGACGGTCACCCCGTGCTGCTGCTCGAATCCGCGCTTGAAGCGGGCGGCATGGTGTCGACTTTCCCGCTTGGATCAAGCCGGGTCGAACATATCTATCATCACCTGTTCACCAGTGATCAGGATCTGATCGACCTGGTCACTGAATTGGGCCTTCAGGACCACTTGACCTTTCATGAGACCAAGGATGCCTTGTACGCTGACGACAGGATCCATCCCTTTTCCGGCGCGTTTGACCTGATTCGTTTCAATCCGCTTCCGTTGCCACAGCGAATCCGAACCGGGCTGTGCGTGCTTCAGGCCGGCCGCATCAAGGACTACCGGCCTTTGGAGCGCGAAACCGCCGAACGATACCTTCGCCGCACCAACGGAGATGTCGCCTATGAACGACTTTGGAAACCGTTGCTTCGAGCCAAGTTCGACCAGGACGCCGAATCGGTGTCCGCTGTCTGGATCTGGAACAAATTCAAATTGCGCGGCAGTTCACGGCAAAGCAAGGTGGGTCGGCAGAAACTGGGATACATGGACGGCAGTTTCCAGTTGCTGACCAACGCCCTGGTCCGGGGGATTGAAAATCATGGCGGTCGCATTCATTATGGCTACACCGCCATGGACATCATTCGTCGTGGAAGGCGTTACCAGGTCTCCTGCATTCTTGACAATTGCAGTCAGGCCGCTTTTGTTGTCGACGCAGTCATCGCCGCTGTCTCATCACGTCAGTTCGCCAACATCACAACCGGGCTCAATCTGTCCGAAGACTACGCAAACCGACTACGTCAGGTCCGATACAAGGGTGATCTTTGCCTGGTGCTTCGGCTCCGGAATAGTCTGTCCCCCTATTACTGGACCACGGTTTGCGATGATCTTCCGTTTGTCGTGGTGGTCGAGCACACGAACCTGACCGGGCCGGACTCGTATGGTGGCCATGTCGTCTATCTATCCCGCTACCTGGATGTATCCCATCCGCTCTGGATCCAGTCTGACGGCGACATTTTCCGTCAGTTCACGGAAGCGCTCCGGTCCATGTACCCGGCTTTTGATCCGGTTGATGTGCTTGACTGGCGCCTGCGTCGGACCCGTTATGCCCAGCCGGTCATCACTTGCGGCTACAAGGATCGTCAGCCGGCGATGGCCACAACCGCCACGGGCGTCTATCTGGCCGGCATGGCTCAGATCTATCCGGAGGATCGCGGCATGAACTATGCTGTCCGCATCGCCAACGAAGCCGCTTCATTGGCTGGCCAGCACCTGCGTGACCAGAAACGGGGCAGCTTATGATCCGCCAATCATTCAGGCAGATGAAAATCTGGCCGCTGACCATGCTCCTGCCCATCATCCCTGCCGCGGCCGCGTTCCTGATCCTGCGTGACGACGCGGTTTCATTCATTCGCTGGTGGCTGGCCCTGACTGTGCCCGGCTTGCTCTTCCTCCCATTTTCCGCAAATTTCTTTGCTCAATCTCCGGACCGGGGATTCCTTTTTGCCAAGCCATTGGGACTCGCTTTGCCCGGGCTTGCCATCTGGACCTTGTCCTATCTTGGGGTTCTCCCGTTCAAGGCTCTTCCGATCTGGTGCGCGATCCTGGCAGGAGGCGCCTTGATCCATGTCCGGCCTGAAAACCGCCTGTTCTGGAAAAGAACCATCCAAAAGCCGTCTGTGATGGTCCACTTCGCCCTTGAGGAAACGCTGTTTGGTTCCTCGCTTTTACTCTGGACATTTGCCAGGGGGCTCAGCCCGGCGCTTGATTCACTGGAAAAATTCATGGACTACGGCTTCATGATGTCGCTGTGGCGGACTTCGTTTCTTCCGGCCAAGGACATGTGGCTCGCGGGGTCCTCGATCAATTACTATTATTTTGGACAATACCTGATGACCTATTGGGCCAAGGCTGCCGGCATCCATCCCGAAAAAGCCTACAACCTGGCCATGGCCTCCCTGTTCGCACTGACTTTGTGCCTGTCGTTCGCGATCGCCCTCCTGATCGGAGTCGAGATCCGGAAAGCTTATCCTCGCACCCATCGGGCTTTTCCCATGACCTTTGCCGCGTCAGCCGCTGTTTTACTGACAGTGGGCGGCAACGGTCATATCTTCTATTATGGCGGAAATCCTGTCGGCAACTGGCTGCACCGCCTGTTCACCCGGTGGGGGCTCCCGGTTGGCGAACTGAACCTGGAGCGGTACTGGTTTGCCGACGCGACCCGCTATATCGGCTATAATCCCGACACAGCCGACAAGACCATCCATGAATTTCCCTATTATTCGTTCCTGGTCGCGGACCTTCATGCCCATGCCGTGAACCTGATCCTGGTCCTGCTGGTCCTTGCGTTTCTGATGATCCTGATCCAGAAGATACCTGGCACCAGGATCATCATCGCCGGCCTGGAGATTGACCGGAGGATTGTGTTGCTGTCTGTCCTGCTGGCCGCGTTCATGATGGGCAATTACTGGGACTTCGTCATCTATTTCGCGGTCGCCTGCCTTGTCCTGTTGCTCAGCAACGATCACCCCGAAAGTCGGGTTGCCGTTGGAATTGCACTGCCATTGACCGCTGCACAGGCCATCCTTCTGATGGCACCCTTCCTGCTTCTGGAAAACGCGTTCGCGGCGGTCCTGGCGTTCGGTTTCGCCGCACTGTTCAGCCAGATGGCCGCTACCCGTTTCCCGCATCCGCTGACCAACACAGGCGCAAAAGCCTGTCTGACATTTCTGCTCGCTCATCTGGTCGCGCTGCCCTTCAATGCCGGATTCGAACCAATCGCCAAGGAAATCAGGCGGACGGTCAGCCAGACACCGATCATCCAGTTGTGGATCCTCTATGGTTTCCTGTTGATCGCCTGTTTCGTTTTCATCCTGGATACCCTCCCGATCGGCAAAGTCCATTCCACTGAACCGAACCCGCCCGCGACGCCCGGCATGAAGCTGCCTTCATCTGAAAAACTGCTGCTCGCGTTCACAGTGTGCGGCCTCGCGCTGATCCTCATCCCGGAACTGGTGTATGTCGTCGATATTTACAGTGGCGACTACAAGCGGGCCAACACCATGTTCAAATTCACGTACCAGGCATTTGTCATGCTGTCATTTGTTTTGGCCTATGTGCCGACCGCATTCCTGTTGGTGCGCAAAAACCGCAAGGAATCCCCCCTGCGCCCCCTGGTCGGGATGCTCCTGCTGCTTTTGTTCGTCCCATCCCTGCTCTACCCGATCAGGGTCACCACACAATGGCTGGGGCGTTTCGAACTTGAACGGTATCAGGGGATCGATGGCATCGCGCCTTTCGCGCAGAAAGACTCGGTCTCGATCGCCGGCGTCAGGCCGGGTGAACTGGCCGATGATTATGCCGCCATCCAATGGTTCAATGACCAGGTCACCGGACAGCCGGTCATTCTGGAAAGTTTTGGTGACAGTTATACGGATTATTGCCGAATCTCCGCCTACACCGGTCTGCCAACCGTGATGGGCTGGCAGACTCATGAATGGCTCTGGCGCACCAGCAAAGCGACACCGGACGCCTACCAGAAAGTCGTCCTGCCAAGGCAGAACGATGTGCGTACACTGTACACCTCAGACGACGAGGCGCTGGTCCGGCAGTTGATCAATCAATACCAGATCCGGTATATCGTCATCGGCGATCTTGAGCGGGAAAAATTCCCCATACTTGACACCGAGGGCAAACCGACCGGACAGACCGCCGTAAACGAGTTTTTGCTGAGTTCCCTCGGCGAGGTCGCTTTCTCGTCCGGCAACCTCACGGTCCTGTCGATTCCGTGAAAAACCCGGATCCTTTGATTCAGGAACCGGGCTTTCGCATCTTATCATTGTGACCATGATCTTTAGAAATTCAGCAGGGAAACACGCAGGACTCCATCGATACTGCGCAGAGCCTTGACGATGTCTTCATCAACCGGCGAATCGATCGACAGGAACGACTGGGCCCGCATCTTGTCCTTTTTGCGGCTCCAGTGCATGGTCGCGATGTTGATGTTCCTCTGCCCGAGCACCGTTCCGACCCGGCCGATAATGCCCGGAACATCCTGGTTCTGCATGGCGATGACATGCGGCGAAAGTTCGAAGTCCATGTGGTATCCAAAGAAGTCCACCAGGATTTCAGAATCCTTGCCAAACACCGTGCCGGAGACCGAGAGGTCTTTTCCATCCGAGAAGAAACGAACCGTGATCAGATTGGTGTATTTTTCCAACTGGGATGTCTTGCTTTCGATGACTCTTACCCCGCGTTCCGCGACATTCTGCTTGACATTGACGAAACTGATCCGCTCACTGCTGATCGTGGAAAGAAAACCTTTCAAGACGGACAAGGTCAAAAGGCTTGTGTCCTTGTCAGCCAGTTCACCGCAATACATGATCTCGATTTTACTGACAGGAGCCGATTCCGCCTGATAGTAGATCGCGCCCAGTTTTTCAGCCAGACTGACATACGGTTTCATCTCGCTCAGGCTACCGCTGATCGAGGGCATATTGATGGCAGCGACCAGCTCGCCTTTCAGCGCGCGGGCCACCAGTTCCGTCACAGCCGTACCGACATTGGCGTTTGCTTCGTGGGTCGATGCGCCGAGATGCGGCGTGTAGACGACATTCTTCAGGGTCAGGAGCGGATTCTGGTAACCCTGCTCACCTGGTTTTGCCGTGAAATTCGGCTCTTTTTCAAACACATCGATTCCGGCCGCCGCCACGTGTCCGGAGACCAGCGCGTCATACAACGCCTTTTCGTTGATCAGCCCGCCACGGGCCGCATTGACAATCCGGACACCTTTTTTGCACAAGGCCAGTTGAGGCGCGTCTATGAGGTTAAAGGACTCTTTGGTCTTCGGCATATGAACCGTGATCAGATCCGACTCGGCCAGGAGGTCCTCCAGCTTCTCGCACCGGGTGATGCCGAGTTTTTCGAATCGTTCCGGTGAAGTGTACGGATCGTAGGCGATGACTTTCATGTCAAGACCTTTTAGTTTCCGGGCCACGATGGAGCCGATCCGGCCAAGGCCGATCACGCCGGCCGTCTTGCCATCCATTTCGTTTCCGACCAGATGGGACCGGCGGAAGTCATCATGATGCGACGCCTCGTAGGCGATGCAGACATTGCGGAAGATGGCGGCAGCCAGCGCGACGGCCATCTCACCGGCAGCCATGATATTTGCCTCAGGGGTGTTGACGGCGATGATCCCCTTCTCCGTGCAGGCATTGACATCGATATTGTCGATGCCATTGCCTGCCCGCCCGACGACTTTCAGGTTGTCGGCCCGGCTGATCAGTTCGCGTGTGACCTTGGTCGCGCTTCTGACGATCAGCGCGTCATAGGGGGCAACGATATCCTCGATCTGCGCCTGGGTCAGGCCAAGGCGCTCCTCCACCTCAAATCCTTCATCTCTCAGATAGGCAATGGCATCCGCTGCTATTTTCTCCGTGACTAAGATTTTCATGATTGTTCTCCTGATCTGTTCCTTATAGTGCTGCTATGACCTCGTCCAGGACAGCCAACAGCTTTTTGATATCTTCGACCGACGTGTCCGCCATGTGGGCGATACGGAAGGTGATGTCCTTGGCCGCGCCATAACCGTTCGAAATGCTGTAGCCGCGTTCGCCCAACGCTTTGTTGAGTTTTGAAAATTCGAATCCAAGCGTGTTGCGGATGCACGTGACGGTATTGGACCGGCACCCATCCTCGGCAAAGAGGGCAAAATGCCGACTGCCCCATTCGCGTACAATTTCGGCCATGGCGGTGTGCCGCGCAAACCGGTTGTCGAGACCTTCTTCAAGAATCCGGTCCAACTGGTAGTCCAGGGCGAACATATGGGAAAGGGATGGTGTCGATGGATACTGGTGATTCTTTTCCTTCACGAACTTGTAAAGCTCGACATAATCAAAGTACAGGCCGCGATGAGGCACTTTCTCGGCAGCGCGGATCGCCTTTTCGGAAACCGAGCAGATCGCCATCCCGGGCGGCAGTCCAAGGCATTTCTGCGTGGATGTGATGCAGATGTCAATCCCCAGCTTGTCAACCTCGATCTTGTGGCCACCCAGGGAGCTGACCGCATCGACACAGAAAACGACATCCGGATAACGGCGGAGCACTTCCGCGATCGGTTCCATCGGATTGGCGACTCCCGTCGCGGTCTCATTGTGCGTGATCGTGACAAGGTCGTACTTGCCGGTGGCCAGGGCCGCCTCGACATCCTCCGGGCGGGTGCAGGTTCCGAGTTCGGACGCAAACCGGTCTGCCGGGATGCCGTTGCTGGTCGCCATCTTGTACCAGCGGTCACCGAACGCGCCGATGGAAAAGACTGCGGCCCGCCTGGCGGTACAAGACCGGATGGCACCTTCCATCAGACCACTGCCGGATGACGTGGACAACAGGATCTCATTCTCCGTATACATCAGTTGCTTGAGTTTTTGTGAAATGCTGCCCTGCAAAGCAGACGCGTCCTTGGTCCGGTGTCCGATCATCGGCTCCGCCATCCTGGCAAGCACATCCGGACGAACATCCACCGGTCCGGGTATGAAGAGTCTCTTGTACATACGTATTCTCTCCTTCACTTGATTCGTGTTCCCCATCATTCGTACTGTACAGTCAGATTGTTCAAAATGGCAAACGCGGACCAGTCGGTCCGCGTTGTCAACGGGGCCGGCAAGGCCATGGATTCGTTTTATCAGTTCCTGGCCGGAATGGTCAGGACCTGGCCGACCTGCAGTCTGTCGGAAGTCATGTTGTTTGCTTCCATGATCAGGTCATACACGGTCTGATTGGCCTCTCCATAGAACTTCTTGGCAATCTTGTAAAGACTGTCGCCGGAGACAACGGTGTAGGTGGTGGGCAATCCGGAGACAGATGTCGACTGGGTCGTGGCGGTCGTCGTCGCCGTTGTTGTCGCTTTGGTCGTCGCCGTTGTTGTCGCTGTTGTCGTGGTGGTTGCCAGGGTTGTTGTCTGGGCCGTGGTCGACTGCGTCGTGTTTGTTGTCGGCCTGTCCTTGAACAGCATGCTGTATATCGCAAAAATGCAGGCGACGCAGATCACCGCGATGACCGCGTAGAACGCGATGCGTTTGCCGCGGCCTGACTGGTCCGAATCCTCATAGACCATGCCGCTCTCTTCGAACGGCAAGTCGCTTTCTCGAGCTGCCGTCTGTTTGCGGGTTTTTCTCTCTCCCCGTGGAAATGTGGCAACCGGCATGGTGTCGAGCTCCTGCGATTCATTCCCGGCCGTCGCGGCAACCCCTTTGAGTTTGGCTGCCGCAGCTGCCGGCGCGATCGCGTCGACAACTGGCCGGCCATTGGCAAAACGGGCCGGACGTTCGACAGGTGAAATGGCCTCGACAAACCCGATCATGAATTGATGGGATGTGCCGGGCGCTTTGGCGGAGGCGGCAGTCATCACCAATCCGGCCGCGTCACACTGGTCCTCGGCATCATCAAGCAGGCGCAGCATCTCCCGCTGCCCCACCGCTTCCATCAGTTCGCGGTTGCACAGGATGACACAATCATCGACCTGCAGCTGCGCGATGTTGGAATAGCGGATTGTACCGGCGACACCGGCGCAATAGATGTTCAGCCGTTCGACCGGATTGCCGTCCAGATCGATCGGCTCAAGCGGATAGTCGTCGGTGGTGAGCGGATAGAGGACATCATGCCTGTACAGATACGCACAGCCACCTCCGGTCGTGATGGCTGCCAGTTCAGAGTCGCGGATCACGGCGCCGGCAAAATAGGGTTGCCGGACACTGTCATGCTGCAAGGTGATGCGACCGGACACTTCAACCGCCGTATCGGCCAGCTCGTTGATCTCCGTATCGATATTTCTGCCGGTCTGCTTGATGTTCTGGTGCATGCGGTCCAATGCGCGCTTCGGGCGTCCCGAAGCCGGCTCTTCCGTGCTGGCGCTGTTTGTGTGCGCGAAGACAGCAAAGAAAAAACCGCGATCCTCGCGATCAAGAGTAATGTCAGCCGCCCGCTGCTCCCGTCGGCCACTGATGCGTCCATCCAGATAGAACGCGTCCGTCGCGCCGGAAACAGGGGTATAGCGTGCCGTCACTGTCGAGGCAATCCGGGTTGTCGCTGCTTTGGCTGGTTTTGCCATGATCAGGTCCTCCATCGATCTCATATGCCGGCAACAGTCCTGGCCCACCCTCCTGGGCCCGCCGTCCGGCGACGCGACCGGTCAAACCGGTCTCACCTGTTGATGTCAATTGTATATTGCTGGTCTTTTCCAGACAATAAACGCTCATTATTATATCATAACGTTCCCGGATAAACACATTCGTTTACGAGCCTGTCCGATGCGATTGCCAGAAGCCTTTCCCGCGGGATCGATGTCTCTGAAGACAGTGCCTCATCTAAAAGGCTTTCCAGCAGCCCGCCCAACCTGGGGCTCGGTACCACCCCCATCCTGATCAGGTCCCCACCGCGAACCGGCAGCTCCTTCACCGCAATGATGTCCTGCCTGTTTTTCACCTCAAGGGCAATCGTGTGCGATTGCCTTACAATTGTCAGAAAGTCGCCCGGGCCAGGATCACGCATGCAAAGACCATCCTTTGAAAGCAACGCAAGTAGGGATGTGGCATGGACGACCCGGTCGCGGGCCTGATCCGGACTCAGCAGACACGAAACATGAATTCTGGCGGCAGCCAGCCTGACCCTGTGCAGCAATGTGTATTCGCCCGGGTCAAGCAAAGTCGCGATGGCAACGAGCAAAGCCGTGGATTCCGAAGCAACCGAAGATGAAAACCGCCCCTCATGAATCAGCGTGGATTGAAGCGTGCGGATCGTCTTGGTGTTGTCAGCCGATTCCAGAATGGTTTTGCTTCGACCATGGCTTTTCATGCAAATCAGAATGGCCAGGATGCCGGCCGGTACATGAAGCACTTGTGGCAGTCGGGCTGGATTGTCCTTTCCAGGCAGTGTCCGTAAAAGCAGTTTGACAAGCAAGTCTTCCGACACCACCGGCAAATCAAGCGCCCTGGTCGCGATCTCCAGGAGGCCCGCTCCGGAAAATGAGTTCAGACGCTCAGGAAACCGGGTCTGGAAGAGGCGGCTCAATTCGGAGGCTATTCGTTCACGACTCAATTTGAAAATCCGGTCTTTCTGGATACTGGCCGCAACGAGCAAGGATTGTTCCGGTTCCAGATTCAATTGGGAACAGAAGCGGATGGCCCGAAGCATCCTGAGTGCGTCCTCTGAGAAACGGGCGGCGGCAGATCCAACCGTCCTGAGGCATCCGCGTTTCAGGTCTCCCAAACCGTCAAACAGGTCCAGAAGGCCTTTGTCCGGTCGATAGGCCATGCTGTTGCAGGTGAAGTCGCGGCGTTGCAGATCCTGATCGACCCGTCTGACAAAGACGACCGACTCCGGACGACGGCTGTCACGATAATGATCCTCTGTCCGGAATGTGGTCACTTCGACTGCTCGGCCATGATGGATCACCGTGACCGTGCCATGCTGGATCCCGGTCGGGATGCAGTCAGGAAACAGGGCCATGACCTGCTCGGGCTGGGCCGAGGTCGCCAGGTCATAATCGTGCACCGGATCACCGATGATCATGTCACGGACACAGCCACCGACAAAAAGAACCTCATGACCGGCGTCATGAATCACTTGCCAGATGTACAACATGTCGGCCGGGATAGGCAGGTGCATGCGCATGAAAGCGGTCATCAAACGCCTCCGGACGCTTGTTCGCTGGCGCTGATTGCCCCAGCCAAGCCTTCGATGATATGATGGTAGCACATCTGGCCAGATCAGGCCATCACGTACAGAATGAAGGATGAATATGCACAAACGAATCTGGAGGCGCAAGCCCGCACACGGGACACCGGCAGTTTTCCTATCAACCTTCCTGATGCTTTTCCTGCTCCTGTCCAGGCCTGCCATAGCCACTGTTTCGGCTTATCCCGAAGCCTTGCAGCCTTATCCACGCGGTCACGTAAGTGCCGGTCTGCTCCATTCCCTTGTCGTCCATCTGGATGGTCGCGTATATGCCATGGGCGATAACCAGTTTGGTCAGTTGGGTATTCCTGAAGAACATGATTATGCGGAACCTGTCGCTGTCAATCTGCCCGAAAAGGCAATCGCCGCCAGTGCCGGAGCCTACCATAGCCTCGTGCTCTCGGCAGGTGGCCGGGTCTATTCGTTCGGTCGGAACGCGTACGGTCAGCTCGGCACGGGGACAACAGACCCGGTATCCGAGCCCCGGATTCTTGTCAGCCTGCCCCGGGTGACCGCCATAGCGGCCGGAGCCTATCATAGCCTGGTGCTGACCAAAGTCGGCAGTGTCTTCGCGTTCGGCGACAACACATACGGCCAATGCGGGCCCGCCCTTTCCGAGCCAATCCTGAACGAAAAGGGTGAGCCTGTTTCCCGGCGCGTGATCCGTCCACAAAAAATAATCGACAGCAAGGCGGTTGCCATCGCGGCAGGGACATCCCACAGCCTTGTTTTGCTTGAAGACGGCCAGGTGCTGGCCTTTGGCGACAATAGTCGAGGCCAGCTCGGTTCAGGCGCGACCGATTCATCGAACGAAATGATCGCGGTTGCCGGAATCACGAACGCGATGAAAATCGCGGCCGGTGGTGATCACAGTCTGGTGGTCACAGATGCAGGGCAGACCCTTCTGGCTTTCGGCGACAACAGCCTCGGGCAGGCCGGCACCGGCTCCGATTTCGGGCCCCATGCCATGGTTGTTTTGCCAACTGCTGTCGATTGGATGAACGGCACCGGTCAAGGACAATACGCCATAGCCGATGTCTATGCCGGATACGGTAATTCCGCTCTGGTTGTCACTTCACGCGATCAGAGTGCAGAAGACCCGCGTGATACAAAAATCCTGATCTGGGGCAGCAATGCCTATGGCCAGCTCGGGGCCGGATCCGGTCCAAGCCGTGACAAGCCTGTCGCGCTCGCCGCGACGGACCAGGGGCGCCGCGGAGACCAGTATTTGCCCATTGACAGCCTGGCGATCGGCAACGGACAGGTCCTGATTTTCAGCAGCCGGGGATTGCTTGGCAGTGCCGGGCGGAATGACAATGGCCAGACCGGTCAGCCAGCCGGGCAAAATCCCGCTCAGTTTTTCCCGCTAGGCCTTCCTTTGCTGGTAGAACCGCTCAAGGTCCAGGGACAGGATCATCCCACGACCGATGCGGCCGAGTTCAAGGCCTCATTATGGGGCAGCCGTCTGGATGATGATGGATACAGCCTCGCTTTGCAGGTTCCCTGGGATACGACCGGACTGCCGGGACACGGAACGGTAAGACCGCCTTTCGACTGGCGCACTCCCGTTTTCGCGGGCAGCGCGATTCTGATCCTGGTGGTCGCAGGCCTGTTCATTCGACTGGTCCACAACCGAAGACACAAAAAAAGTGCTGCTCCATCGCCATAGGAAAAGCCCGGTGACCCGGGCTTTTTTTAGACAGCCAGCTGGCGCTGGACATTTTGTGGTGGAGATAACGGGATTCGAACCCGTGGCCTCTGCCTTGCGAAGGCAGCGCTCTCCCAACTGAGCCATATCCCCGAGCGGTCAAGCCGTGCTTGACAGCAAAAACTATTATGAATCCTCACCCAGCATGTGTCAAGAGTGTCGGGTCACTCCCAGTGGTTCTTCAAACATGGTCAAAGCATGCAAAGCATTGTGTATCGCCAGACTGCAGATCCTGTTTCAGCCGGCATTTCCCTCGGCCGACGAAGCGGCTTCAGCCAGTTTCCCCTGCTCGATCCGCTCCAGCGCGACAAAATCGATTTTGCCGACTTTGGTCCGCGGCAGGTCATCGCGGAACTCGATCTCGCGCGGAATGGCGTACTGAAGCATCGTCCGTTCGCAGTGAGCCAGAATTTTCGCCCGCAGTGCCTCATCACTTTCTGCCGGATCGTCCTTGACGACAAACGCCTTGGCAACCTGCATCTTGTAAGGGTGCGGCACGCCGATGACACAAGCCAGGCGGACGCCCGGCACCTTGCTGATGCTGTCCTCGATCTGTGACGGGAACACCGGCACGCCCGAAACCTTCAGGATACGCTTGATCCGCTGCTTGAAGTGGAAGTAACCGTCCTCATCCATGAAGCCGAAGTCACCGGTATGCACCCAGTCCAGACCGTCCGGATGACGGCGAATGGTCTGATTCGTCGCCTCCTCGTCGTCCAGATAGCCCATCATCATGGTTGGCGCATGGATGCAGAACTCTCCATCGGTCCCGACAGCAACCTCTTCCATGGTGCCAGGGCTGATCACTTTCATGAGGACATCGGACAGGGGCAAGCCCACGGTATCATCACGTGCATCAAGTTCAGGGTTGACCGCGCAGACGGTCACTGTCTCGGTCAGGCCGTATCCTTCCCGAAGGGTGCAGTTGCTGCCGTGGTCTTTGAGAAAACGGTCGAACCGGTGCCTCAGGTCGGACGGCAGACTGTCGCCCCCACAAAAGACCGCCTTGACACTCGAAAGATCAGCATTTTTGAGTTTGGGGTTTTTTAGGATCCCCTCATAGAGAGTCGGCACAGCAGCCAGGTAGTTTGCCTTTTCCTTGACCAGGACCGAGGCCAGCACCTCCGGCGAAAACTGTGGGACCAGAATCGATGTCAAGCCGATGACAAGCATGGTATGCATGCCCATGCACAGGCCAAATCCATGGAAAAGGGGCAGAATGGTCACCATGGAGAGGTCCTTGGGATCATAATCGGGTTTTTCGGTCAGCCCGATGATCTGCGCTCCCTGGGACGCCAGCGCATTGAAATTGAACGAAGAAAGCATGATCGTCTTTGGCGAGCCTGTGGTTCCGCCACTATGGAGATAGACAGCGCAAGCCTTTTCATCCGAAGCGGGCTCCGGCAGGTTGACGGCCGGCTTCAGGAAATCTTTCCAGAGCATGAATCGGTCGGCGGTCCTGACTGATGGGATCTTGCGGCCTTTGGTCAAATAGAAGCCAAAACTCATCACTTTGGACAGATAATCGGGAATCGAACAGACTATCGTCTTGCGAATTCTCGAATCGGCCAGCAGCTCACGGTGTTTGGGCAGCATGGCATCCAGGATGATCAGGTAATCGCTCCGGGTGGTGCGGATATAATGCACCATTTCCTCGGCCGGGGTCAGTGGATGAACCATGTTGCAGATGCCGCCCAGACGGTTGACCGCGTAAAAGAAGATCACCGCGTGCGGTGTGTTCGGCAGGCAGATGGTCGCGACGGCTCCGCGCGTGAATCCGATCGCCAGAAGGCCGGCTGCCGCTTCATCGATCAACTCGATCATCCGGGCATAGGATATTTTCTGACCCATGAAGGACAAAGCCGTATAGTCCGGATAACGTGTCGCGGTTTTTGCGACAAGGCCATACATCGTTTCCCGAGGATATTCCAGGTGCTCTTTGAACCAGGGGTCATAGTGCTTTACCCAGGGTTTCTGCATGTCTGTTCCCTCCCATGATGAATGTCTTCATCATTTTATAGGAAACCAGATCAGGAAACAAACATTTTGTGAAATCCGGACTGGTCTGAGTCGTGGTATACTGGCCGTATCCGGAAACAGGAGGAGAAGCATCCTGATGGCGAAGGCAAAAACCATGTTCCTCTGCCGCGAATGCGGGTATGAATCCAGTGGCTGGCTTGGCCGGTGCCCGGGCTGTGGCCGATACAACACGTTGGTCGAAGAGCGGGTGACCACACAGCCGTCATCGCCCACCATGCAGCGTCACGCCAGCTGGACCGGGGAAACCGATCCCTCCGGCCGGGGCACCAGGCCCACTGTTGTCCGTCTGGCGGACATCGACACCGCACGGGAAGTCCGCCATTCGTCCGGCATTCATGAACTGGATCGAGTTCTCGGCGGAGGATTTGTCGAAGGCTCACTCGTCCTGCTGGGCGGCGATCCCGGGATCGGCAAGTCGACCCTGCTGCTGCAAGTGCTCCAGAAAGGTGCGTTCTCCGACCAGACCCTCTATGTCTCCGGCGAAGAATCATCCCGTCAGATCCGATTGCGTGCGGACCGGCTCGGCATCGACAGCAGTCGCATTCACCTGCTGACCGCCACCCTTTTTGACACAATCGCCGATGCCATCCGTGAGTTGAGGCCACAACTGGCGGTGATCGATTCGATCCAGACACTGTATTGTGAGGATCTGTCATCGGCCCCGGGCAGTGTCAGTCAGGTGCGTGAATCGGCAGCCGGGCTTTTGCGTCTGGCCAAGCAGCTCGGCACCGCGATCGTCCTGGTCGGCCATGTGACCAAGGATGGTGCCATCGCGGGCCCCCGGGTGCTTGAGCACATGGTGGACACCGTTCTCTATTTTGAAGGGGAGCAACACCAGCAGCTTCGTGTGCTGCGGGCAGTCAAGAACCGGTTTGGCGCCACCAACGAAATCGGTCTTTTCGAAATGTCCGACAAAGGGCTTGGCGAAATCGCCAACGCTTCCCAGGCCTTGCTGGCCGGTCGGCCCGTCGGGGTTCCCGGCTCAGCTGTCGCAGCCTGCCTGGAAGGGACCCGGCCGATTCTTCTTGAAATCCAGGCATTGATGAATGAGTCGGCCTACAACCTGCCCCAGAGGATGACCTCCGGCATCGACAGAAACCGTCTGCTGATGCTGATGGCGGTCATGGAAAAACATGCCCGGTATGGGCTTGGCGGCATGGATGCCTATCTGAATGTCATCGGTGGCCTGCAGGTTGATGAACCGGCCGCGGATCTCGCGATAGTCGCGGCATTGGCATCGAGTTTTCGCAGTCTGCCGGTGCGCAGCGGGTTGGCCATTTTTGGCGAAATCGGACTTTCCGGAGAAATCCGTCCCGTTTCGCAGGCTGATCGACGGGTCATCGAAGCCGCCCGGCTTGGATTCTCCTGCTGTGTTCTTCCGGGCAGCAGCCGGCGAGCCGTGGAGCGGATCGAATTGCCGGACCATTTCGATCTTCTGTATGTTGATCGGATCGGCGATGCCTTTGACTTGATCTTCGAGAAATAAACCGGACGGAGGAACGCTCGCATGCTTTCTGAGCAGTCAGAAGACACCGGATGCCCATGCATGCCGATGCCCCGGGCCATGGCGATCGTGCCGGCGGCCGGGCAAGGCGCCCGGATGGGCGGTACCACCAACAAACCGTTTCTTGATCTGGACGGTGTTCCGGTCCTGATCAGGACTTTACGCAGCCTGTCGGCCTGTCCATGCGTTCAAGGCCTGGTGATCGTGGCCAAGCCGGACGAAATCGAAGCGATCAACGAACTGCTCGAACGGTGGCCGACGAAACAGGCCATCATGGTGATCCCCGGCGGCTCGACACGTCAGGAATCCGTCAGACTGGGTCTGATGGCCGCCACTCAGGCAGCTCCCGCCCTTTTTGGCGATGAATCGGCAGATCCAGTGGTCGCCATCCATGACGGAGCAAGGTGCCTCGTCTCCCGGGCGGTCATTTGCCGCACCATCTGCCATGCAGCCGCAGTGTCCCCCTGTGCGGCGGCTCTTCCAGTGAAAGACACCATCAAACAGGCTGATTCATCCGGCCAGGTCAAGAAAACGCTCGACCGGTCCGAACTGTTTGCCGTCCAGACCCCTCAGACCGCTCGCCTGTCGATTTTTTCCGACGCTTACGAGCAGGCAAGAATCTCCGGTTTCTGCGCGACTGATGATCTGTCTGTTCTGGAAGCTGCAGGATGCCCGGTCATGCTGGTCGCAGGTGACGAGCGCAACATCAAACTCACCACTCCGTTCGATCTGAAATTGGCCCGGACGCTTCTGGCTGACATGGTGTGACTTTTTTCCGGCGCAGAACTGTTTCAGGGACAGAATGCAGTCACGACGCAAAGGGCGGCAATCCCCTCTCCCCGACCGAAATCCGTCAAACCTTCTCCCGACGTCGCGGTGATCCCGACATCGTCTGTCGAAACCCCTGTCAGCGCGGCGATCCGCTCACGCATCCCTGGTATGTGCGGTGCCATTCGCGGATGCTTGCACTCCAGGCTGATCGAAATATGGATCAGCCGTCTTTTCCCCAGTGTCTCAAGCGCAACCCGCAAATACGCGGTGCTGTCAGTAATTTTCTGCTCTTGGCACATCCGATCGGCAACCGGGCCCAGGATGTTGATGCCCGAGATGCCTGAAATCGCGTTGGTCAGGGCATGCAGGACCACATCCGCGTCACTGTTGCCATCCAGCGGCCGTTCGCCCGGGATGGCCACTCCGCCTAGAACCAGCATCCGTTCCGGTTGTTTTTCCCAATCACTTTCCGAAACAAAGCGATGGCTGTCCTGGCCGATGGCACTTCGATATTGACCGTTCATACGTGCGTTCATTCTCCTTGAAGCGGGCGCTTATCCATTGCGGATCTGCACCCGCCTGATCTTGCCGCTGATAGTCTTGGGCAACTCCGGCACAAACTCCAGAATTCTTGGATATTTGTATGGAGCGGTGTGGGTCTTGACGTATTCTTTCAGTTCCTCGCCAAGCGCTTCACTCGCCGAGTATCCTTTTGCCAGAACGACGGTCGCCTTGACCACCTGACCCCGAACCGGGTCCGGGGCTCCCGTCACCGCGCACTCGAGGACCGCATGATGTTCCATGAGCACGCTTTCCACCTCAAAAGGCCCGATCCGGTAACCGGAGCTCTTGATGATGTCATCTGTGCGTCCGACAAACCACAGGTACCCATCCTCATCCTGCCAGGCCAGGTCTCCTGTATGGTAGATGTCATCGCGCCAGACACGCGACGTCAGTTCCGGATCCTTGTGATATCCACCAAACATGCCGGGAATCTTGCCACCGTTTGTCTGGACACAGATTTCGCCTGGCTGACCCGGTTCAACCTCCAGATCCTGATCATTTAGCAGCACGATCCTATAGACCGGTGATGGCCGGCCCATCGAGCCGGGTTTTGTCTTCATCCAATGATTGGTGACCACCGCCAGAGTCATCTCTGTCTGACCATATCCTTCCTTAAGTTCAAGCCCGGTTGCTCTCAGGAACTGCTCGTAAACCTCCGGGTTCAGAGCCTCACCGGCAATCGTGCAGTGCTGCAGGCTTGACAAGTCGTAACGGCCAAGATCCTCCCGGATCAGAAAACGATACACCGTCGGCGGCGCGCAGAACGTCGTGATCTTGTGTCGGGAGATGTGATCCAGCAGCGTGGCGGGATCAAACCGGTCGAAGTCGAACACATCGATGCCTGCTTCCATCAGCCACTGACCATAGAGTTTCCCCCAGACAGATTTTGCCCAGCCCGTCTCGGAAACGGTGAGATGCAGTCCATCCGGGTCCACCTTGTGCCAGTACTTGGCGGTCGGAATGTGGCCAATCGGATAGGTGAAATCATGAGTCACCATTTTGGGCATTCCGGTTGTGCCCGACGTGAAGTACAGAAGCATCATGTCTTCTTTTCGGGGCTCCGCATCACCGGTCGGGCGGGTGAAAGGCGGTGCTTCCCTAAGCCCCTGGTCAAAATCGAGCCATCCGGATCTGGCACCCTTCACCATCATGAGCGTCATCGGCTGGCCATATTCAGCTGCCGCGGCTTCGACAGCCTGACCGATATCGCCTTCAGCCGTGCAGACGACCGCCCTTACACCCGCCGCACGGAAACGGAAAAGGAGGTCCTTTTCAAGCAACTGATTGGTCGCTGGAATGCCCGTCGCGCCAATCTTATGCAAGCCGAGTATCGCAAACCAGAATTGATAATGGCGCTTGAGGATCAGCATCACCTTGTCGCCACGCCGAATGCCCTGCTGGCGGAAAAAACTCGCCGCGCGATCGCTCGCCGCTGAAAAATCGGAAAAAGAGAATGTATGCTCCTCACCGGACTCATTGCACCAGAACATTGCCCGACGATCGGGGCTGGCCTTGGCGATCCGGTCGATGACATCATAAGCGAAATTGAACTGATCCGGCACATGGAGCGTATAGTTTTCCACGTTTCCGTCCGTTCCCGGCACTTCCTGCAGATATTCCCGATGGATGTTCAGCATGTCGGACTCCTTCATGAATGGCTGATGACAACGGCAAGCAAACGACAGGGCTCACCATCAATGGCGACCATGCCGTGCGGAAGGCCAGAGTCATAATAGATCGTGTCGCCCTCATTCAGGACTTCTTCATGCTCGCCGATTTTCATTCTGAGTGTTCCGGAAAGGATGTAGTCCATCTCCTGGCCCTCATGCCGGTTCATGATCAACTCTGCTGTTTCGGCCCCTTCAACATAAGGAGCGGTGACAATGAACGGCTCAGCGATCCGTCCCCTGAATCTGGATGCGACGTTCAGGTATTCAAAGCCCTGGCGCCGTCTGATCGGCATCCCTTGTCCACTCCGGACAATCGTGTACCCCGTCAGATGAGGGGACTCGCCGGTTGTCAGCTCGGTCAGGTCAATGCCGAAATGGTGTGCGGCTTTGTATAGAAAGGTGAACGGAAAATCGCGATCACCGGATTCATAGACACGATACTCTTCTACCGACAAGTCAGTGACCACTGCCATTTCTTCCTCAGATATGGCCAGAACATCCCGCATTCCTCTTAGCCGCTCGGCTATTTCCCGGATCATGTCGATCATGGGGGGCCTCCTCATTCCAAAACAATATCCTGATTTCACGCCAATGTTCTTGATTATATCATAGGCAAACGGGTCGACTTCAAGATGTGATACCCGGCCTTCCGCTCAAGAATCGTGCAGTTTCCGAACAAGTCAGTCAGTTTGTCTCTCGCGGATGGTGCGCCTTGCTTTTTCTGCAAGACGACGTAAAGGCTGCCGCCTGGCTTCAGATGACGGTATGCACCCTCAAAGAACGCATGGACGGTTTCCTTGCCGGCCCTGACAGGCGGATTGGTCAGGACATGGTCAAACCGCTCATCTTCAAGTAGGACAGACGTTCCATCTCCGTTCCTGATGTCCGGATATCGAATCTGGTTTTCAGAAGCGTTTTCCCTGGCCAATTCAATCGCACGACTATTGATATCCACCATGACGACCTGAAGGGACGGGAAACGTCGTTTGAAAGCAATGCCGATGGGTCCGTAACCGCATCCCAGATCCAGCAGGGATCCATGCATGGGTTGGCCTGACTGATGCACTTCTTCAAGGACCGTTTCAATCAATAGACGTGTTCCAAAATCCAGCTGATTTTTGGAAAACACCCCCGCGTCGGTATGGAAAGTCAGGTCCACCCCGCCAATCCTGGCTTTGACAATGCCCGGATTGTGTTCTGATTCCGGAGACTGGTCATAATAATGAGACATGTCTCAGTCCGCCTTTCTCGCATGAGACCGAGCGCCGAGCCGTGTTTTTTTCATGGTCAGCAGCAGTGGCAAGCCAATCAGGTAAATGACCACGCATTCGGACACAAAGATCGACAGCATGAATCCGAGCACAACCCAAGGGGTCACGACCGTGTCAGGGATCAGGAATGGCAAATAAAAGCCGACCACCAGGGCATTGACCACGGCGGCCGGCAGAAGGACGACAATCCGTTCAGTCCACAGCCGCCAGTTGACGACCGCTTTCAGGTCACTTCCTTGTGCGTGCGCACTCTTCTCCAGTGAGCGTCCTGAAAAACGAAGGTGGAGACGCCAGGTCGTGAAAGCCGCGATCAGGGTTGCCAGGCTGCCAAAAATGATGTCGATGATGCCAAGCCCGGACGGATAGAGCGTGTTGGTCAACAAGCATCCGATGAAAAGTCCCGGAATCGCGGCGGGTGTCAACGCAGCCAGAACTGTCAGTGCTTCCGCGAGCCTGAACTGGATCATGCCGAACGCGAACTGGGCAAATGGAAGGGTGAGGACAATATAAGCGGCAGCGATCACCGCAGCTTCAGTCAGGTATTGAACATTTCTTTTCATGATACATACCTCGCACAGTGAAATACAGTCACCGGAAGTCGGGCATCAGCACGGCCTGTCCTGCATTTTGGCAAGCGGCCCGGGCTTTGCTGTCCATAATAAGCCAAAAGAGCTGGTATCGCTACCAGCTCTTTTGGTTTGGCTCCTCAAGTAGGACTCGAACCTACGACCCTGCGGTTAACAGCCGCATGCTCTACCGACTGAGCTATTGAGGAATAAAATCCGGCGGAGACCTATTTTCCCGGGCCGTCACCAGCCAAGTATCGTCGGCACGAGAGAGCTTAACTACTGTGTTCGGGATGGGAACAGGTGTGGCCTCTCTGTCATATCCACCGGAAAGGCTGAGGGGGATTGGATGTACCCTCAGGACCGCATAAGGGGAAGAAGGGGGTATGGAGAACAAGGGGTGAAGCGGGGAATGAGATCTAAGGGCTTGATTCTAACTGTATCGGGATATCTTCCGAAAAGGGAGTAACCGGATAACTTGTGGTCAAGTCCTCGACCGATTAGTACCGGTCAGCTGAACACATTGCTGTGCTTACACACCCGGCCTATCAACCTGGTGGTCTACCAGGGGTCTTACCATTGCTGTGGGAAATCTCATCTTGAGGTGGGCTTCACACTTAGATGCTTTCAGCGTTTATCCCATCCAAACTTGGCTATCCAGCCATGCCACTGGCGTGACAACTGGTGCACCATAGGTTTGTCCATCCCGGTCCTCTCGTACTAGGGACAGCGCCTCTCAAATTTCCTGCGCCCACGATAGATAGGGACCGAACTGTCTCACGACGTTCTGAACCCAGCTCGCGTACCACTTTAATCGGCGAACAGCCGAACCCTTGGGACCTGCTACAGCCCCAGGATGTGATGAGCCGACATCGAGGTGCCAAACCTCCCCGTCGATGTGAACTCTTGGGGGAGATCAGCCTGTTATCCCCAGGGTAACTTTTATCCGTTGAGCGACGGCAATTCCACTTTCTACCGCCGGATCACTAAGCCCGACTTTCGTCCCTGCTCGACGTGTCTGTCTCGCAGTCAGGCCACCTTATGCCTTTGCACTCAATGCACGATTTCCAACCGTACTGAGGTGACCTTTGGACGCCTCCGTTACCTTTTTGGAGGCGACCGCCCCAGTCAAACTGCCCGACTGCCATTGTCCTGTAACCGGTTCACGGTTACCAGTTAGAGACCCAATACTGTCAGAGTGGTATTCCAACGACGGCTCCCGCACAACTGACGCCATGCGTTCATTGCCTCCCACCTATCCTGTACAGACAATATCGAATCCCAGTAGCAATCTACAGTGAAGCTCCATGGGGTCTTTCCGTCTAGTCGCGGGTAACTTGCATCTTCACAAGTACTACAATTTCACCGGGTACGTTGTTGAGACAGTGCCCAAGTCATTACGCCATTCGTGCGGGTCAGAACTTACCTGACA
>JAXGXR010000001.1:1077500-1379280 GCA_040772725.1 Clostridia bacterium
CCGGTGTGTTCTCGCTGATGGCCAAGCTGGCGCAGGCGGCCGCGACGAGTGTGACCGCGAGCCTGCAGAGTCGTTATGTTCGCCTGAAGCCGGTTCTGGATTACATTGTCGAGCACTATGCCGAGTCCATCACACTCAAAACCTTGTCAGACCTGATGATGGTGACGCCCCAGCATTTGTGCACACTGTTCCGCAAGACCATGCATGCCCGTGTCTTCGAATACATCAACCTTTATCGGATCAGTGTCAGTAAACAGTTGCTGGTCGACGTGACGGAACGGTCGATTCGTGAGATCGCCGGTCTGGTAGGTTTTGATGATGTCAGTTATTACTGCTTCATTTTCAAGCGGTTTGAAGGACTGACGCCGGGAGAATTCCGCAAGAATTTCGCCGATTGATCATCGACTGCTGATCAATAAAAAAGCTCCAGTGTCCTCTTCATGAAGCACTGGAGCTTTATTGACGAGCGCGGATATTGATCAGGTCATTTTTGTCCGAGATTGTCCTTGTCAGACAAAGCTGCCTGGGCAGCGGCCAGACGGGCAATCGGGACTCGGAACGGTGAACAGGACACGTAGTTGAAGGACAGTGAGTGGCAATAGGATATGGATGAGGGGTCCCCGCCATGTTCGCCGCAAATGCCGAGTTTCAGTTGCGGGCGAGTCTTTCGACCGTCTTCCGAGGCGATCTTCATCAGTTTGCCGACACCTGCCAGGTCAAGCCGGGCCGTCGGATCACTTTCGAAAATCTTCGCTTTGTAGTAGTCTTCCAGAATTCTGCCGGCATCGTCGCGAGACAGACCATAGGTCATCTGGGTGAGATCATTCGTGCCAAAGCTGAAGAACTCGGCTTCGATCGCGATTTCATCTGCTGTCAGGGCTGCGCGTGGGATCTCGATCATGGTGCCGACCATGTATGGGATCCTCATGTTGTTGGCTTTCAGGACTTGCTCAGCAGTGCGGACAATTGTGCTCTTGACGAACTTGAGTTCCTTGACGTCGCATACCAGCGGAATCATGATCTCGGGTTCAACGAGTGAGCCGTTCCGGCTGACCTCGATGGCGGCTTCCATGATCGCCTGTGTCTGGATCTCGGCAATTTCGGGATAGGAGACCGCCAGCCGGCAGCCACGATGTCCCAGCATCGGGTTGAGTTCGTGAAGGCTTTCGATCAGGCTCTTCAGCTCCTCATAAGTCATGTTGACGGCATCTGCCAGTTCACGGATGTCCTCTTCTTCGGTTGGCAGGAATTCATGAAGCGGCGGATCGAGCAGGCGGATGGTCACCGGCTTGCCCTCCATCACCTTGAAAATTCCGGCAAAGTCGGTCCGCTGCATCGGCAGGATTGTTTCCAAAGCCGCACGGCGGGCTTCCTTGGAACGCGCGACGATCATCTTGCGGAAGGCGAAGATCCGATCTTCCTCAAAGAACATGTGCTCCGTACGGCACAGGCCGATGCCTTCAGCACCAAGTTCGACAGCTTTCGCGGCGTCACGGACGGTGTCGGCGTTCGTGCGGATCTTGAGTGAGCGAACCTCGTCCGCCCAGTTCATGATGGTCGCGAAATCTCCGGAAAGGGTCGCTTCATTCGTGTCGATTTTGCCAAGATAAACATTGCCGGTGGATCCGTCAAGTGAAATGAAATCACCTTCGTTGAAACGCTGGCCATCTGAAGTCATGAAGAACTTTTCGACTTCCCGGATCGACAGGTCCGAGCAGCCTGATACACAGCATTTGCCCATGCCGCGGGCAACGACAGCCGCATGGGATGTCATGCCACCGCGTCCGGTCAGGATGCCTTCCGCGACATTCATGCCCTGGATGTCTTCCGGAGAAGTTTCAAGGCGGACCAGGATGACCTTTTCACCACGCTCGGAAGCGATGGTCGCATCATCGGCGTTGAAGTAGATCTGGCCGCAGGCGGCACCGGGAGAGGCGGGCAAGCCCTTGGCAATGACCGTGGCCGCCTTCAGCGCGGTCGGGACAAAAGTCGGGTGAAGCAGGGCGTCCAGCTGTTTGGGGTCAATCTTCATCAGGGCTTCTTCCTTGGTGATCATCCCTTCATTCACAAGATCGACCGCAATCTTGAGAGCGGCAGCCGCCGTGCGTTTGCCGTTGCGGGTCTGGAGCATGAAAAGCTTGCCACGTTCAATGGTGAACTCCATGTCCTGCATGTCCTTGTAATGACGCTCGAGCTTGTCGGCAATCTGGCTGAACTGCTCGTAGACCTCCGGCATGACTTCCCGCAGTTGGTCGATGGTCTGCGGTGTGCGGATGCCGGCCACAACATCTTCGCCTTGGGCATTCATGAGGAATTCGCCATAAAGCTTGCGTTCGCCGGTGGCCGGGTTGCGGGTGAAGGCAACGCCGGTTCCCGATGTGTCACCCATGTTGCCGTACACCATTTCCTGGACATTGACCGCGGTACCCCAGTCACTGGGGATGTCATTCATACGGCGGTAAATGATCGCGCGTTCATTGTTCCAGGAGCGGAAAACGGCCTTGACAGCCTCGATCAGTTGAACTTTCGGATCCTGGGGGAATTCTTCGCCCTTGACCCTGCGATACAGGTCTTTGAAGCGGGCCACGACTGATTTCATGTCTTCGGCTGTGAGGTCGGTATCCAGCAAGGCTCCTCTGGATTCCTTGACCGCATCCAGTTCATGTTCAAAACGACTCTTGCTGACATCCATGACCACATCGCTGAACATGGCAATGAAACGACGGTAACTGTCATACGCGAACCGAGGGTTGCCTGTCAGTTCAGCCAGACCTTCAACCACCTCGTCATTCAGGCCAAGGTTCAAAATGGTGTCCATCATGCCGGGCATGGACGCGCGCGAACCAGAACGGACAGAGACCAGGTACGGGTCTTTCGGATCTCCGAATTTTTTCCCGATCATGTCTTCAGTCCTGGCCAAGGTGTCGAAAATTTCCTGTTCGATATCCGAGGCAATCATCTCGCCATCGTCATAATAACGGGTGCAAGCTTCGGTCGTGACTGTGAACCCGCGAGGAACCGGCAGTCCCAGACCGGTCATCTCGGCCAGGTTGGCGCCCTTGCCACCCAGCAGATTGCGCATTCCCGCATTCCCCTCGGCAAACATGTAAACATACTTGGTCATGTGTTGTCCTCCTTAGAAATCATGATCAATCAGTCATTTAAGCGTGTCCGGTCATGAGGGCAGACATTGGAAGGTATTGATGCACAACACAGCTGACAATTCATTTTACCATCATTCAAGCGGCATAGTACACGAGTGTGCGGACACGTCGACAGTTGTGTCAAAAAGTGAACCGGTCCGCGAAGTAGGTTTTCAGTTCTTCGATCGGGATCCTCACTTGCGCCATGCTGTCTCGTTCACGGACCGTCACACAATGATCCTCAATGGATTCGAAGTCATATGTCACACAGAATGGGGTGCCGATTTCGTCCTGTCTGCGGTAGCGTTTGCCGATTGACTGGCGGTCATCGAACTCGCACGACCAATGCTTCGACAGGTCATGGTAGATTTTCTCGGCCGATTCACTGAGCTTGGCTGAAAGCGGCAGCACCGCTATCTTGACCGGCGCTAAAACCGGGGAGAATCTCAGGACTGTCCGGACATCACCGGGCGCAATCTCCTCCTCGTCATAAGCGCTGCACAAGAAGGCCAGCGCCACACGGTCCGCCCCCAGCGATGGTTCGACAACATAGGGGATATACTTCGAATTGGTAGAAGGATCGAAATAAGACAGGTCTTCGCGCGCATGCTCGATATGCTGTTTCAGGTCATAGTCGGTCCGATCGGCGATGCCCCAGAGTTCACCCCATCCAAACGGGAAATTGAACTCGAAGTCTGTCGTCGCCTTGGAATAAAACGACAGTTCTTCCGGGGAATGGTCACGCAATCTCAGTTCCGAGTCTTTCAGGCCAAGGTCGAGTAGCCATTGATGGCAGAAACTGCGCCAGTAGCCAAACCATTCCAGGTCGGTTCCCGGTTCACAGAAGAATTCCAGTTCCATCTGCTCGAACTCACGGGTTCTGAATGTGAAGTTGCCGGGGGTGATCTCATTGCGGAACGCCTTGCCGATCTGGCAGATGCCAAACGGGATCTTGCGGCGGGTGGTCCGCTGCACATTCTTGAAGTTCACGAAAATACCCTGGGCCGTCTCGGGGCGAAGGTACAGCTCTGATTTGCTGTCTTCCGTCACACCCTGGAAGGTCTTGAACATGAGATTGAACTTACGGACATCGGTGAATTCATGGCCACCACAATCCGGGCAGGGAATATCGGTTTTGCGGATGTAATCAATCAGCATCGCGTTGTCCCAGCCGTCCACGCGCATGTCGATCGCATGGGCCGAGTTGTAGTCTTCGATCAGTTTGTCAGCCCGATGGCGCGACTTGCACAGCTTGCAGTCGATCAAAGGATCAGAAAAACCGCCCACATGTCCAGAGGCCACCCAAACCTGGGGATTCATCAGGATCGCGCAGTCGACACCGACATTGTACGGATTCTCCTGAACGAATTTCTGCCACCAGGCAGCCTTGACATTGTTTTTCAGGAGGACACCCAAGGGCCCATAGTCCCAGCTGTTGGCCAATCCGCCATAGATCTCCGAACCCTGGAAAATGAATCCGCGATTGCGGGCCAGGGCTACAATTTTCTCCATCGTCTTCTCGACAAGCATCAGGCGAGTTCCTCGCTTTCGTCGGACTGCTCGTCAGTCTGTTCTGCCGGCCATTCTTCTGAAGGATCCGAAGGCTCGTCTTCTGTCTGCCCGCCTGTCTCATCGATTTCATCCGAATCGTCATTCTCGGAACGGGCAGCCTGCCCGGCAGCCCGTTCAATGAATTCGGTCTGGAACAGATCCGGGTCCGGTTCGCTCAGTTCAACGGATTCGTCTGCCGCGCTGTCCACTGTCTCGCGGATCGCCTCAGCCAGACTGGCCTGTTCGGCTGCGGCCCGGGCGGCAAGCCTTGCCGCTTCGATCTCCGGACGCAGAGGAATGTAGACACTCCGGATGCCTTTGATGCCCCGGAACTGGCCTTCGACCAGTTCTTCGCAGGCAATGGTCACCAGGTTCGGCGATTCGGTGTCCACCATGTGCCGGGCGCCGTCGACCAGCTGCCGGGCTCTCTTGGCCACCAGAAGCGCGAGTGTATAACGGTTTTCCGCTTTCGGAAGCAGATCCTCCATTTTGGGTTGTACGAGCATGTTCCATCCTCCTTATTGTCAACCGGTCTGGCAAATTCCAGCCGGCTGTATCGGTCATTTGCATGGTCCCTTCGGTTAGCGTGCCAGCACCTGGTCTTCGATCCCCTGCATGTGTATGTAACGGCAGCGTTCCGCCTCGATGATCGCGAGGATCCTTCTGGCCGCCGCATCAAGATCATCATTGATGACGATATACTGGAACAGGCGGCACTGACGTATTTCGTCCTTTGCCTTGCGCATGCGCTGTTCGACGACACCGTCATCTTCTGTGCCGCGTTTTTTCAACCGCCTGCGCAGTTCACTGTAGGTGGGTGGCATGAGGAATACCGTGATGACCTCAGGATAGTTGCGCATTACGGACAGCGAGCCCGGAACGGTGATGTCCATCACGACATCCACGCCTTGTTCAACCATCCTGGCCAACGGTGTTTTCGGTGTACCGTACTCAAAGCCGCAATAGTGGTCATGTTCGAGGATTTCACCGGACATGAGCATCTGCGAAAATTCTTCCGAGGTTCTGAAATAATAGGATATGCCTTCCACTTCACCTGTGCGGGGGCTTCTAGTCGTCACGGAAACCGAATGGGCAATGGTGGGGTCGATTTCCCTGAGCTTCTTGATCATCGTCCCCTTGCCGACACCGGAGGGTCCCGAGACACAGACAATCAGCCCTTTCCGGGCAAGGCTCGCTGTCTCAGTCGATGTCATTTCCCGTCCTCCAGCAATGTTCGCTCGAGTTCTTCAACCGTCATCGCGGACAGGACCAGATGGTCACTGTCCATGATCAATACGGCGCGTGTCTTTTTTCCGGATGTCGCGTCAATCAGGGTCGCCCGGTCTTTCGCGTCGGCGATCAGGCGACGCACCGGAGCGGAGTCCGGGCTGACCACTGCAATCACACGCGGGGCGGCTACCAGGTTGCCATAGCCGATTCGAAGAAAATTCACCATTCAGTCTCCATTCGCGCTGCCGTTTTCTGGCTCATTCCAGATTCTGAACCTGTTCACGGATCTTTTCGAGTTCGCTCTTGAGATGGACCACGCGTTCGGTCAATTGCAGATCATTCGCCTTTGACCCGATCGTGTTAATTTCCCGGTTGATCTCCTGCACCAGAAAGTCCAGTTTCTTGCCAACCGGACCGGTTTCCGACAGAATCGCCTGGAAGGCGACCAGATGGCTTTCAAGCCGGACAAGTTCTTCATCGATTGAGCACTTGTCCGCGAACAGCGCGATCTCGGCTGCAAGGCGCTGTTCATCGACCATCACGGCCGCACGATCGCCCAGGAGTTCCTGAACCCTTGCCTGAAGCCGATCGCGGTACAGCGCAGGGATTTCAGGCGCCCGGGCGGCGATCGCCAGCCGTTCCTCTTCCATCTGCCGGATCCGAAAATCCATGTCCTGGGCCAGGCGATGCCCTTCTTCGGCACGCATCGCTGACATGCCATCGAGCGCGCTCGTCAGCGCCGCTTCAACCAGGCTCCAGGTTTCCTCCGGATCGACTTGTGCTGCTTCCACCCTCAGGACATCATTGAACCGCACAATCGTCGACGCGCTGGGCTTTTCGGAAGAACCGGCCGCTTCCGCCACTTGCCGCAGTGCGTCGGCGTAAGCCTTGGCCAGACCGATGTCACAGCTCACCTGATAGGCCTGGGCTCTTGAATCCGCGTATGAAACGGACAACTCGATCTTGCCACGTGACAATCGACCGGTCACCAGGTCACGTACCCGGCTTTCAAGCGCGTTCAAAACACGCGGCATCCGGATCTGGACATCACAATAGCGGTTGTTGACGGATTTGATTTCGATGGTCAGGCGACGATCCTGTGTCGCGAATTCTCCCCGGCCGTAGCCGGTCATGCTGTTGGGCATCAAAGGCATCCTCTCTGGCTGTCACGAAAGATATCCATTTATATCCGTTCGCGCTGCAGTTTTATGATTATATATCATGTGTCAGTCGGGCGCAACTGTCGAAAAAGCGTTTTGTCTTACAGCCGCAACGGTTTGAAGCCTAAATAGTCTGCGGATGCCAGCTGGTATCCGACGTTTTCGAACATTCCCTGGAAGCAGTTGTCGGCCGCGTCTCCATGAACATGGCCATAGACGCACAGGGCCGCGCCATATTCGGAAATCAGTCGCGTGATCGGGTTGCTGATCAGGAATCGGCTGATTGGTGGATAATGCAGGAAAACCACCAGTCGGTCCCCCGGCTCTTGAATGTGGCTGGCCGCTTCCAGTGACAGGCGAAGCCGGCCGACTTCACGATCGAAGATCTTGCGGTCCTCGGTCGCAAAGTCCGGGTCTTCAGGCAGGATCCATCCGCGCGTGCCGCAGATGATGTCGCTGCCGAACCGGAACGCGTTGTTACGCAGGAACGATATTGAATCCAGGCGGTGCGTATCGGTCAACTGTTCCAATTTGCGGATCGATGTCCACCAGTAGTCATGATTGCCGCGCATGAGGATCTTGCGTCCGGGCAGCCGGTGCAGGTAGATCAAGTCCGGCAAGGCCTGGATCAATTGCATCGCCCACGAAATGTCACCCCCGATGACGACGGTGTCTTCTTCGGTCACCGTTGCTCGCCAGTTGTCCGCCAGACGGGCGGCATGGTCCTGCCAACGGCGCCCGAATATGTCCATGGGCTTTTCACACGCGATGGCCAGATGAGGGTCGGAGAGTGCGAACAAGGCCATCTATGACTCCTCCTGCGGGTGAAAATGCCGATAGACGGCATGTGCGGCCGTTGCGCCAAGACCGGGTACGGACAGAAGCGTGTCCTCATCCGCTTCGCTGATCGCCCGTAATGATGAAAAATGCATGAGAAGCGCTTTTCTCCTGGCCGGACCGATACCCTTGATCGACTCCAGAGAAAACCGGGTCTGGCGTTTCATGGTCCGCTTTTCGCGATACTGACCGGCAAACCGATGCGCTTCATCCTGGATGGCGGTCAATAGACGCAGCAGTGACAGGTCTTCCGGCGCGATCTCCAACGAAAGGTCCGATCCGGACGGACGGCTTTTCACCGGGCGTCTGAGTTCGACAATCCGCCCATCTGCCCGAACCAGCCCACGGGTCCGGTGACGATCATCCTTCACCAGGCCGGCGACCGGGATGTCGGTTTCCAGATTGGACAGCAGTCGGACGATGGCGTCGACCTGAAGACGTCCGCCATCGATCAGCATCAGATCCGGCTTCATGCCGAATGATGGGTCGTTCACCTTCGCCAGACGGCGGCCGATGACGGATATCATGGCGGCCACATCGTCGCCTCCGGCGGTTTCATCAACCGCGAAATGGCGATAGGATGATGGGCGGGGTCTCCCATCCTGGAAAACGACCATGGCGGCGGCCGCATCACTGCCATGCAGATGGGAGACATCGTAGGCTTCAATCCGGACGGGCGGCAGCGGGAGAACCAGAAGGTCACGGAGCATCTGCAAGGCCTCGTCCAGGTCATTGACGCCGGCGCCGGCCAGCGTCTGGCGGCGCAAAGCCTCCCTGGCATTGTCATTCGCCATTTTCAGGAGGCGGACATCGTCACCTCGTTGAGGGACACGAATCGTGACCCGGGTATTCGAGAGGCTGCCGAGGTACCTGGCCAGGTCCTGCTGATGCGGAATTTTCAAAGGCATCAGAATGATGGACGGCACATAAGCCACATCCGGGTAGTGCTGTTCACAGTAGGCTTCAAGAATCGCCTCACGGGACGATCCGTCTTCCGGGAAAAAATGGACGGACGTGCCAATCAGGCGACCGCTGCGGATCACAAGCTTGAGAACGCAATGCTCAGTCCCGTTTGAATCCAGTCCAACCACGTCTTTGTCGGTCTCATGTCCGGAAACGACCTCCTGACGGGCCATCAGACGTTCAAGCGAAGAGATCCGGTCGCGAAGGACGGCAGCTTCTTCGAAGCGAAGCGTGTCGGACGCGGCATCCATTTCCTGCTTCAGTTGCTTGAGCAGTCCATCATAGCGGCCTTCCAGAAATCGGCAGATATCGGACATCACCTGACGGTAGGCCTCGACCGGGACATCTCCCCGGCAAGGCCCGATGCATCGGCCGATGTAATAGTTGAGACAGGGTCGTTCTTTGCCGATGTCCCTTGGCAGCACCCGGCGGCAGGTCTTGGTCGGGAATGTGTCCCGGAGTGAGTTCAGTGCGCGGTACAGGTCTCCCCCAAGATACGGGCCATAGTAGCGGGCACCCAGTTTCCGGTCCGGTCCGATACGGAATGCCTTGAGGATCCGGGGGTACGTTTCGTTCATGGTGATCCGGATATATGGATAAGCCTTGTCATCCCTCAGCAGGATGTTGTAATGTGGCTGGTGCTCTTTGATCAGATTGGCCTCGAGCACAAGCGCTTCGAATTCGCTCTGGCAGATCAGATAGGAAAAGTCCGCAATGTGGCTGATCATCGCCAGGACTTTCGGTGTCCCCTGGGGCGTGCTTGTGAAATAATTTTGCAGACGGTTGCGCAGGTTGAGCGCTTTCCCGACATAAATGACAGAACCCGCGGCATCCTTCATCAGGTAGACTCCCGGGTTCTGCGGCACCAGATCCAGTCTGGCATCAAATCGTTTCGGTGTTTCGTCCATGGTGTCCAATATGGCGGGCTGGCTCAGAGCTCCGGACAGGACAGGTAACCGGAAATCGTCAGAAGCGCATCGGCTTCGTCGGCCCCATCGGCCGACACGGTCAGCTCCATGTCATTTTCAATCCCCAGTGACATGACACCCAACAGACTCTTGGCATTGGCCCGGCGTTCCCCTCTGGACAACCAGATGCTGGACCGGAAAGTGGACGCTTTCTGAATCAAAATGGCGACGGCTTTCATCTGCAATGCTTCTTCACAACTGAACTGGATTGTTTTTGTGACCATGAATTGTCCTCCCGACGACAACGACACACAAGGGACCCATAGGGTTTTTCATATTGACAATACTATCAGTATAGAGATTCTGATTAGAACTTGTCAATATAGCGGAAAAATTACACATTTGTTATTCATTTTGCACAACATACTCGCTGACCTCGTCATCAATTTTGAGCATTATGATGGCATCTTCCTGATTATCCGCATAGTAGTTCTTCCTCCGGCCGACCGGGACAAACCCAAAACGCTCATACAGGCGACAAGCCCCGGTATTGCTCGGGCGAACTTCAAGGAAAAAGCGCCGGACCCCCTTTTCCCAAGTTTTGCAGCATCATGATCTAGCATAAATCCGGAAACCCAGGTGAGGCCGCGATCCGCGGTTCTTTTTTTATTCATTTTGATGTAATCTTTATGTTACATAGTATTGCATAGTTATGTGGTATAATGCCTATAACCGGAGCGATAGGATGGTGCTGCCATGTACGTCAAGAAAAACAGCTGCAAAAACGGGCGCATTCTTCTGACTTTTACACATGGTTATCGCGAAAATGGCAAAATCAAGCAGAAAAACATCGAAACAATTGGGTATCTGGACGACCTGGAGAAACTCTACGCCGATCCGATCGCCCACTTCCGCAAAATTGCCAAGCAGAAAACGGCCGAGAAAGCGTTTGAATCGGAACCGATCCGTCTCAAACTGGATCCTTCGGCCGAGATCGGCCAGCTGGAGATCGGCCTGAAGAATCTGGGCTATGCTGTTTTCGAGAAAATTTACCATGAACTCGGCATTCACACCTTCTTTGCCCGCCACGAGAACCGGCTGAACATCGATTTCAATCTCAATGCCATTTTCCGGCTTCTGGTCTATTCGCGGATTCTGGACCCGGGCTCCAAAAAGAAGGCCTATGACAAACAGGACCAGTTCTTTGAAACCATGGCGCCATCCCTGGAGTCGGTTTACCGCAGCCTGGACTACTTTGACCGGTTCAACCTGGACTTGCAGACTTGGCTTAACGAGGCGGTCAAGAAACAATACGGCCGGAAACATGAATATGCCTACTACGACGTCACCAACTACTATTTCGAAATCGATGAGGAGGACGAGTTGCGCCGCCGCGGCCCTTGCAAGGAGCACCGGCCCAACCCCATCGTCCAGATGGGGCTTTTGCTCGATAGCCAAGGCTTGCCCCTGGCTTATCACCTATTCCCGGGCAACCAGTCCGAAAAACTGTCGCTCAACCCGCTGTTGAACCGCTTGAAAGAGGATTTCGGCTTGGGACGGCTGGTTGTCGTGGCCGATAAAGGCCTTAACTGCGGCGACAATATCGCCTATCAGCTGGCCCATGGCAATGGCTACATCTACAGCCAGTCCATCCGCGGGGCGGACCAGGAGTTCAAGCAGTATGTCCTGGAGCAGGGCGGGTACAGGCAAAACGGCGAAAACAGCAAGTGCAAATCCCGCATTTATCCCAAGGAAATCACGTTTACCGACGCTAACGGCAAAAAGAAGAAGATCCGTGTCGACCAGAAGCAGGTTGTGTTCTTCAGTCAGGACTATGCCGACAAAGCCCGGTACGAACGTAACCGGACCGTGGCCAAGGCCAGGAAATACATCAAGAACGAATCGGGACTCAAGCAGGCACTGGCCTACAGCGCCGCCAGCTACATCAAGGGTTTGCAGTACGACAAGGATGGCGAAGTCATTGAGACCAAGTCCTTCTTGTATCTGGATGAAGCCAGGATTCGCGAAGAGGAGCAATTTGACGGTTATTACGCGATTGTCACCAGTGAACTGGATACCAGCGATGCAGACATTATCGAGACTTACCACGGCCTTTGGAGAATCGAAGAGACGTTCAAGATCTCCAAATCCGACTTCAGGACCCGGCCGATCTATGTCTCGCTCGAGGCCCATGTCGAGGCGCACTTCCTGACTTGTTTCACCGCCCTGCTTTTGACGCGGGTTCTCGAACTGCGCATGAACAAGGCTGAGCTGCCGGCTGTTCAAGATCATCCGAGCAAAGACGGTAAGCGTGTTTTTTCATCGTTTGAACTCATTAGATCCCTGCGCAAATACAAATGCAGTCATGTCAGCGAGAATGTCTACAACTTCCACTACTCCGATGAGGTCATCCGCAGCATTGAAAAGGTCTTCAATATTGAATTGAACAAACGATTCCGTAAGCGTGGCGACATTCGAAAATTTATTGCCAGTATGAAAAAATAGGGCTACTATACTACAATCTACACATGATTCAGAAGAGCCGGGGATCGCTGGCACACAGCACTTTCCGGCTCTTTTTATACTTTTCAACTGCAAAAGTCAGGAGTATAGAGATTCTGATTAGAACTTGTCAATATAGCGGAAAAATTACACATTTGTTATTCATTTTGTACAACATACTCGCTGACCTCGTCATCAATTTTGAGCATTATGATGGCATCTTCCTGATTATCCGCATAGTAGTTCTTCCTCCGGCCGACCGGGACAAACCCAAAACGCTCATACAGGCGACAAGCCCCGGTATTGCTCGGGCGAACTTCAAGGAAAAAGCGCCGGACCCCCTTTTGAGTCGCTTCTGTCAGCATCGCGATCAGCAGAGCACTCCCGACTCCGGTCCGGCGTCTGCCGGGAACAACGGCAAGATTGTTGATCTGGCCTTCATCCAGGACAATCCGGCAACTGACATACCCCACGACTTCACCCTGCTCGGCCTCGGCCACCAGCACAAGGGCGCGGCCCGGATCATTCAATTCCTCGGCAAGTGATTCATCCGACCAGGGGATCGCGAAACTGGCCTTTTCGATCGCAGTCAAGGCAGCCAGGTCAGATTGCACGGCCGCTCTAATCCGGCAAGGTGATGGCCGGTGCCAACCGTTGTATCCGGATTCAGCCATTGGATTGCCTCAGACGCTCAGCCTGTGAAGGAGAGAGGTAGGACGCCTCCAGTAGAAACGGTGAGAAATCCCCCCCGGTCAACAATTTGACACGAGCCATCAGCGCGATGACCCGGGCGTCGGGCCAGCGGTAGGCCGGTCCCGCGTCACGGACCGTGACTGCGGCTGGCCACTGTTCAATCCGGGCATGATGGGCTGCACCGTCACCCACCAGAAGCAGATGGCGAGCCTTTTCGTCCCGGTCTTGCAGATGAGGCAGCAAAAGGCGGGCCAATTCGGATTGCTGCCTGTTGCCTTCCGGCACGATCCATTGCGAGTCACAGCGGGCGGCGGAAAAGAAGCGTCCGCTGCGGGCGTCAATCATCGGGACGATAATCTGGTTTTCATCGTATGACGGCAGCGCTTCTGCCAGGGCTGCCAATGTCGAAATGCCAACGGCCGGTTTGCCGCCGGCGTAGGCTAGCCCCTTGATCAGGCTCACACCAATCCGGATGCCGGTGTAGGATCCCGGTCCGATGGCACAGGCATACGCGTCAATGTCCGCCTGCGAGACGCCGCTTTTGTCACACAGGTCATGAACCAGAGGCAGTGCGGTGGCGGAGTGCTTGAGGCCGATGGACAAGGTGCATGACGCGATGGGTTCGTCATCGCGAAGCAATGCTGCCGAAAGGCTTTTCCCGCTTGTATCCAGTGCCAGTATCAGCATGGTTGCGTCTCCTTGCCTTCATGGCTCAATCTGTGGAGCAGGTGTTCGTGCCCCGGCCATTTCAGATGAATGACCCTTTCATCAGGACGATCAGGAATCGTCATGGACAATTCGATTTCCAGGCAGTCTGCCGGCAGGGACGATCTGATCCGGCTGCTCCATTCAATGACGCAGACGCCATCGCCTGACAGATACTCGTCGAAGCCGAGGTTAAAAAACTCGTCGACACTTTCAAGCCGATAGACATCGAAATGGTAAAGGGCGATCCCCTTGGGTCCAGGAGGATGTTCCATCAACAATGTGAAGGTGGGGCTTGAAACAGGTCCGAGGCACCCCATTCCCTCAGCCAGTCCGGATGTCAGCACCGTTTTGCCCGCGCCAAGGTCCCCATCGAGCAGGACGATCGTCCCGGCTGGCAGCAGGCTGCCGATAAGGCGACCTAATTCGACGGTTTCGTCCCGGCTCGTAGTCGTGATGACGAGGGTCCGCGTCGATGGTTCGACGGAAGTTGTCGGGCGATCCAGGTCCGGCCTGTTCATGGACGGTTCGCGGACGGATCGCGCGCAAACACGGTCCTGCCCTTGACAAAAACCTGTTTCGCCCGGGTCCGTGTGTCGAGCGGATGACCGTCAAACAGGACCATGTCCGCCTGATAGCCTTCCTTCAGCCTGCCCAGGATATCACCGGCCCCGCACAGCAAAGCGGCAGAATCCGTGATCGAAGCCAAGGCAGCCTCTTCCGGCATGCCGGCCCGGACAGCCATGGCAACCGCAACCGGCAGATACTGGATCGGATTGACCGGGTGGTCGGTCATCAAGGCAAGCGGGATGCCCGTCCGGGAAAGGACCACCGGATTTTCAAGATCCGCGTTTTGCAGCTCGGGTTTGCTGCGGTCGGAGATCAGCGGGCCGGCAATGATGCCTTTCAGACGGCCGCGGCCTGTCTGACCGATGCCGCAGTCCGGCGTTAAGCCCTCTTCATAAACCCGTTTCAACTGATCCGCGATCAGATAGCCCTCCGTGCAGTGGTCGAGCGTGTAAGTCAGGCCAAATTCATTCGCCACCCGGACCGCGGTCAGGATGTCGTCCGCCCGGTGCGCGTGAATTTTCAGTGGCAGCGTGCCGTCCAGCACAGGCAGCATGGCTTCCCACTTCATGTCAAAACCGTTCTTATCACTGTCCGTGCCCTTCTTCTTTTTGCGGTACTCCGTCGCTTTGAAAAGGGCTTCACGCAAAATCGCCGCCGTCGCCATCCGGGTCGCAGGCGATTTTTTCTCCCGACCATAGACCCGCTTCGGATTTTCACCAAACGCGGCTTTCATGGCCGCGACCGGAATCAAGGCCATCTCGTCGGTTGATTCGCCTGCCGTACTCATCAACGCAAATTGCCCGCCAATGACATTGGCACTGCCAGGACCGGTCATCACAGCCGTGACGCCATGGGCGAGCGCCTCCTGGAAACAGCGGTCGGCGTGATAGATGCCATCGATCGCCCGCATATGTGGTGTCACCGGGTCGGTCATCTCATTGCCGTCGCTACCCTCCATGGCCAGACTATCATCGAAAAGGCCGACATGGTTATGCGCGTCAATCAGTCCCGGTGACACGAAAAGCCCCGTGGCATCGACCACTTGGTCATCCTGGCCAGGTTGAAAGGCCTCCGGCCATGGTCCATTGCCGACCTTGACTATCCGGTCTCCTTCGACCAGGACATGTCCCTGGCTGATCACGCCAAGCTCTGTGCGAGTCAGGATGGTTCCATTTGATATCAATAGCATTTACATGATCCTCCGGACTGGAAACGGGAAGGAACTCGAAGGTCCCTTCCCGTCTTTCTCGAACAACCGATCGGTCTGGTTTCCTGATGGATCAGCGCTTGGAGAACTGGGACGCTTTTCTGGCTTTCTTGAGGCCGTATTTCTTGCGTTCCTTCATGCGCGAATCGCGGGTGAGGAAGCCGGCCTTCTTCAAAATGGCCTTGAAGGCTTCTTCATCGGCCTTGACGAGGGCCCGGGAAAGGCCATGGCGGATTGCTCCGGCCTGACCGGAAAGGCCGCCGCCGATCACCTTGCAGATGATGTCGAACTGATCACCGGTTCCGGTCGCGACCAGCGGCTGACGGACGATCAGCTTGAGGGTCTCCATGCCGAAGTAGTCATCCAGGTTCTTGTCATTGATGACGATGGATCCCTTGCCGGGATAGATGCGGACACAGGCAACCGCGTTCTTGCGGCGGCCGGTTCCATAAAAGAATGTCTTGACTGCCTTTTTTGTAACCATTGATGGCTAATCCTCCCTCGTTATTTCGCGAACGTCAGCGGCTGCGGCTTCTGGGCAGCCTGTTCGTGGTCCGGTCCGGCATAGACCTTGAGCTTCTTGTACATCGCGCGGCCCAGCGCGTTCTTGGGCAGCATGCCGCGAACCGCCAGCTCGAAGACACGCTCCGGCTTGTTCTGCATCATGTTGCGATACTTGATTTCCTTGAGGCCGCCGGGATAGCCGGTGTGATAACGGTAAAACTTCTGATCGAGCTTGTTGCCCGTCAGAACAATCTTGGCCGCGTTGACCACGATCACGTAATCACCGGTGTCGAGGAATGGGGTGTACTGGGGTTTGTTCTTGCCGCGCAGCACTTTGGCCACTTCGCTGGCCAGCCGGCCAAGCGTCTGGCCCTCGGCGTCAACGACGTACCACTTTCTCTGGATATCTGCGGGCTTCGCCACATATGTGCTCATCTGTCAGCTTTCCTCCAATAAGGTTCATGAATGCCAATCGTCTTGCTTTCAAGACCTGGTTCGGACCGAAAGCTTTTTCATTCTAACGGCGGATTGAGGCTCTGTCAAGTGAATTTTAAAATATCTGGATAATTCTTTGATTTTTGCACGATTACGCTTTTTTTCTTGATTTTTGACAGATGCCACTCGTCAAAATGCGCGAAGATCCTTTTTCTGCCACAAGCCTGACCGGTAGCGGGCATACACCACAGCCGCCCGCGCTGACTGGTCCAGGACAATCGCGACCCAGGCACCATAAAGCCCCCACTGGAACACACGGACGAAGATCGTCGCCACAATCACCCGAAACACCCAGACACCCGCAATCGACGCATACAAGGGATAGCGGGTGTCGCCGGCCCCGCGCAGCGCGCCGGCCAGACTCAGCTGCGTCGACTGGCCGGGCTGGGCCAGAGCGATGATTTTCAGAGCGGTCCCGGCCATGCGGGCGACCTCCGCATCAGCGGTGTAAAGCAACGCGAGCGGGTGGGAAAACAGGATGAACACGAGGCCGACCACGCCCGCGCACGCCAGCGCCAGAAGATGCACGGCTTCCGCCTTGCGCCGGGCCTGTTCCGGACGCCCGGCACCCATGCTCTGGCCGACAAGCGTCGTGGAAGCGACACTGAATGCCTGGCTGGGGGAAAAGGTCATGCCCAGAAGCGATATCCCGATCTGATGGGCCGCGAAGACCGCTGTCCCGAGGCCGGAGACCGTACGCGCGAACAGGACGAATCCGGACTGAAGCACAAATTGCTCCATTGCGGCGGGCGTGCCGATTTTCAGAATGTGCCGGATGGTGCCGAAAGCAAACGTAAAGGGCTCTCGAACATGGAGCCGGATGGGATTTTCATGCCCGAACAGGATGACAATGGCCAGCACACATCCAATGAATCGCGATAGCGTCGTTGATATTGCTGCCCCCTGGATGCCCATGGCAGGAAATCCGAGTTTCCCAAAGATCAGAATGTAGTTGCCGACAACATTCAACGCATTGCTGAACAAATTGTACATCATGGGAAGCCTGGTCAGCCCGACCCCGCGGAGCGACGCGGTCACGGAGAGGTTCAAGGCTTGCGGCAGCAGACCGACAGCCACAATCTGCATATAAAGGGTCGCTGGTTGCACGGTCAGGGCATCCGCCCCCATGAAAAGGACAATCTCCTTCGCGAAGACCCATCCGGCCATTGCTGTCAGCGAGCCAATGAGCAGGTTGAGCAGCAGTGAATGCCGGGCTATGTCCCGTGCCTTTTCCGGACACCCGGCACCGGTCTGCCAGGCGATCGCGGTCGTCGTCCCGATGTTGACTGCCACAAACAGCCCCAGGAAAAGGTTCATGGGGTTGTTGGTCAGGCCGACGGCTGAGAGCGCGACTGCCGATTCGGCTGTTCGCCCCAGCATGATCAGATCGACCATGCCAAAAAGCGCGGACAGGACCAACTCGACAAAAGCAGGCCAGGTGATCCTGCCAATGTCTGAAAAGTCGGCGTTCTTGATTTTTTCGCGTAGCATGCGATCGCTCCCAGGCGGGCCAGGTCCCTTTCTTGTGTCAGTCGATGGTGGCATGGAACAGCCAGCCAAAACATGAGTATACCACCGCACGATCCTCCTGCCAATTATTTTCCATTGACCAGACCTGTGGTACAATTGAAAATTGTATAATTGTGTCCGTTCATGGGGAGACTCATGCAATCATTTTCAACACGAGGCTGCTGACATGTTTCAACTTGGCATCGACACCATCCGGGAACGCGCGACAAACGGTCCAACCTATATGAAGGGGCGGGCCTATTATCGCGACGGTCACCTGAAGAATCTGACGTATGATCCAGACAAGGGCGTGATCCAGGCCCAGGTGACCGGAACGCGTGTCTACCAGGTCCGCATCATCCTGACGCGTTCCGGCGAGCTGCACGACGCGTCCTGCACATGCAACGCCTTTTCCACCTACTGGGGTTTCTGCAAGCACATTGTCGCGGTCATGCTTTATTGCGTAGACCATTTCGGCCGTGAACGGACGCATATCGCGCCAACTGTCCAGCCTGAAAAAGCCAGGCTTGTGAACGCCGGTGAACCAGCGGGCGATGCTTCCCAGAGTCAAAGACGCAGCCGCATGAAGGCAAGGGACTTTGTCAGCCGCATGCACCGAGTGAGCGAACTCGTGCGGGAGGGCAGCCACGAGACGATTCGGTTCCGGACAATCCTCTATTGTTCCACAACCTCTCTGGCCTTGCCGTTCATCAGTTTTGCCATTGGTACAGACCACCTGTTCCCGGTCACCAGTGTCGAACAGTTCGCAGAGGCGATCAGTCGAGACCGTGTGATGGAGTTGGACCCGAAATTCACCTATGATCCGCTGAAACATCGTTTTCACCCGGATGATGTCCCGCTGGTCCGGATGATCCAGGATGCGTTTGAAAATGATTACAAATCTGTGTTCGGATCTTCTCATTCTTCTGCTCATGATCGCTTCATGCCGTTGAATGCGTCCCGTTTCGCCAATCTGCTGGCAATGGCGGGGAAGTTGACAGAATGTCGTTGGCGCTCCGTGAAGGACGACACCCTGAGACCGGTTCTGGTCAAATCTGAACCGTTGCCGCTGACGCTCGTGATCGATCAGGACCAGGAATCGAAGCAGGCCGGATCAGATGGCGAGCATTTCCGACTGGTGCTCAGGACCGGCCAGCCATTGATCCAGATGACCGCGTCACGCAATGTCTATCTGTGCGGGGACCACTTCTATCTGCCGCCCCGTGACAGCATCCGTCTCGTTGAGCCGCTCCTGAGTGTCTTCGGGCCGGGCGACCAGCAATTGCTCAAGCTCAACCGAGATGATTTCCTCACATTCATGGATGAAATCAGGCCGACATTGGAAATGGTTTGTCCCGTTCTGATCGAGCCGGCCCTGGCCGAACGACTGGTCACAGAGCCGCTGAGCGCGTCAATTGCCCTCGATTGGCAGGATGACCGGATCCGTGCGGATGTCCTGATGCATTATGGAGACGCTCACTTCAACCCATTGCAGTCCGTCTCGACATCGGCCGGACCGGACACCCTGGACGACAGGCTCGTCATTCGCGACACCAGAAAAGAGACAGCCATCATAAGCCGGCTCATGGCCCATGGATTTGTCCGTCAAGGTCCCTGCCTGAAACTGTCAGACCCGGACCTGTGCCACGATTTCCTGCAAAAGGGGGACGATGCGCTCGAGGGTTTCGCGCTCATCACGAAAACTCCGGCAATGGACCGTCTCCGTGTCCTTCCTGCACCGCGGATCTGTTATGATGTCCGTCTCGCGGCGGACTCGCAAAGCTTGTCTGTTTTCACGGTCAGAAACGGTCTGTCCGGGGGCGACTACACCGCCTATTTGCGGGCGCTTCGTGAAAAGAGGCGATATATCCGGCTCGAGGACGGTTCTTTCCTGACGGTTGATCCGACGGTGCGCGAACCGGTTCTCATGATGAGTGACGCTCTGTCACTTTATGGTGCCGACCCGGCCCATGCGCAGATCGATCTGCCTCAATACCGGGCCCTGGCCCTTTCGAACATCATCAAGGACAGTCCCGGCATCATGACAGCCGACGATTCTTTTCATGCGATGGTCGACCGGATCCAGAACCTGGGCAGCCTGAAAACGCGTGTTCCGTCTTTGCTTGCCCCGCATTTGCGGCCTTATCAGAAAACAGGATTCAAATGGCTGATGACACTGGACCATTTCGGTCTGGGCGGCATTCTGGCCGATGACATGGGACTTGGCAAAACCTTGCAGACGCTGGCCTACATCGTGCACCGTCACCGTGAACTCAAGCTTCCCAGTCTGGTGGTCGCACCGACAAGCCTGGTCTACAACTGGCTGAGCGAAGCTGAAAAATTCGCCCCCGGTCTTCCTGTCCTGGTGATTGACGGACAGCGTTCGGTTCGCGGCGACCTGTGGGCATCGGTCAGCAAGCAGGCTTTGGTCATCACATCCTATTCCCTGCTCAGGCGTGACATAGACTTGATCAGCGCACAGCGTTTCGCCAGCTGCTTCATTGATGAAGCCCAGAACATCAAAAACCCCGACACCTTGAACGCGCGCAGTGTCAAACAGGTCCAGGCCCGGCGATACTTCGCGCTTACCGGGACGCCGATCGAAAATTCACTGACCGAACTGTGGTCCTTGTTCGATTTCATTTTGCCCGGCTACCTGTTTTCCAGAAGCCGTTTCCAGGAAATCTACGAGTGGCCGATTCAACGGGACGACAGCCAGGAGTCGGTTCAGGCCCTGCACCGCCAGATCGCGCCGTTCATCCTGCGCCGGATGAAGACCGATGTCCTCAAGGAGTTGCCGGACAAGATCGAGACCCGGACCGTCTGCGACATGACAGAAGGACAGCGCGAGGTGTATCAGCAATTCCTGAGCCAGGCCAGGCACGATTTTGAAGCCCATCTCCAGAATCAGGGGCTTCCCCGAAGCCAGATGTTCATCCTGACCCTTCTGACCCGCTTGCGGCAGATATGCTGCCACCCGGTGCTCTGTCAGCCGGATTACGCTGGCAGCAGCGGCAAACTCCAGTTGCTGGAAGAGCTTCTGGAAGACAGTTTCTCATCCGGGCATCGGGTGCTTGTCTTTTCAGCCTTCACCAGCATGCTGGAAATCATCCGGGCGAACCAGCGTGCATTGGGCCGAGAGCCATTCTACATCGATGGTCAGGTCATGGCCGAAGATCGACTGTCACAGGTCCAGCGATTCAATGATGGCGAAGGGGAGTTGTTCCTGATCTCGCTTCGATCGGGTGGAACCGGCCTGAACCTGACCGGCGCCGACACGGTCATTCATTACGACCCCTGGTGGAATCCGGCGGTCGAGGAGCAGGCAACCGACCGGGCTTACCGGATCGGTCAGGAAAATGTGGTCCAGGTATTCAAACTGATTACCCGCCAATCCATCGAAGAAAAGATTTTCCATCTGCAGCAGCAAAAACGCGACCTGATGGACGCAGTGGTCCAGCCCGGCCAGAATTTCCTGTCGCAGATGTCTGTCGAGGAGATCCGGTCCCTCTTCGATTTCTGATTCCTGTCAGATCACCAGTCCCGGCGGGCAATTGCCGGCGTGAACCCTGTCCAGGTGTCGCCGGGCGACTGCCGTCGCCGCCTTGAGCCGCTCGATCGATGTCGGCGGCGCATGGTATTTGTAGGCCGGGAAATATCGGCTCAGATGCAGGACCGGTTGCGGATCGATCAGGGCGAGACGTTTTGCCAGACGTTCGATCATCGACGGGTCATCCGACAACTCGGTGACCATGAGGGTCGTCACCTCGACCACACACGCCCGCGAAGCCAGTTCGATGGTCCTCAGCACATCTTCCGGATCCCCGGTGTTCATGCGGATGGCTTGCTCGCGGTCAATCGTTTTCAAGTCGATGTTCATGGCGTCAATGAAGGGGAGCAGTTGTTTCAACGGCTCCGGTTCGATATACCCGTTGGTGACCAGAACCAGTTTCATCCCGTCCTGTTTCAGGAGCGGTGCGCAGTCACGAACATATTCATACCAGATCGTCGGCTCATTGTACGTGAAAGCCAGGCCAATGTTGCCCGGGGTCTTCTTTGCCATCCTGACCAGTTCTTCCGGCGGTACATATGTCGCGTCCGACGGCACGAAGTCGTTCTGGTGAGGACGCCACATGGACAAGGAATGATTCTGGCAGAATGGGCAGGCAAAATTGCATCCGAAAGTCCCGACTGACAGGATCCTGCTTCCGGGGTGAAAGGTGTAAAGGGGCTTTTTCTCGATCGGGTCAAGATGACAGGCGATCACCTGACCATAGTTGATGGCGATCAGTTCGTCGCCATCGTGCCGGCGCGTCCCGCAAAATCCTGTCTGACCAGGCCGGATCCGGCAATGTCTCGGACACAGGCCGCAGACGATCGTCCCATCTGTCATCCGGGTCTGGAAAGCAGCCGAAACCGGGTGTGCCCTGCCGATACCCGCCAATCGGTCGGAATATTCGCCCCGGGCATTCATGATTCTTTCTCCTGGTATCGGTCAACGGTGAAACGTTCGATCGTGAATGGCTCATCCGGCCGGATGCCCGCCTTCTGAAGCGCAATCGACAACTGTCTCTCGACCGTGTCGACTCCCTCCAGATCCGGCAGCAGGACACCGGAACGCCGTCCGTGGCGCACGATCACTCCGAACTTTTCCGGATCGAGCTTCGATCGGTCAGCCGGTTCGGGCACGGACAGGACATCGACAGAAAATGACAGGTCGTCCAGCTCAGATTCGGCCACGGGCGGAAATCTGGGGTCGCGCAACCCGGCGGACAAGGCGTTGGCGATGATTTCCTGCGCCAGGTTCGCAGTTGCCGGTTCCAGTGTCCCGATGCAGCCACGCAATGAGCCATGCTTTTTGATGGATACGAAACAGGCCTTCGGATCAGCAAAAAGTGACACCGGAAGATCCCCCTGGTTTTTCAGCCGCTCACCCTTTCGCAAATACGTCTCCAGGCTCTTCCTGGCCAGAAGCACATAGGGGTGCGCTTCCGGCTTCCTGTCCGCATGAGCGGTCCCTGCATCCTGTTCAATCAGGGGCAGAAGCGAGGTCCTCGGTTCCCGGCCAGAGGCTGTCCTCATCACCATGACCGCATAGCCGACGCCGAATGGTCCTTCATACGAAAGGCATTCACCGATTACCGCGTCGCCATCGAGAAAGCCGATCAGGGTCTGGATGGATCTCAATCCGCATTCGGCCGCGTGCGTCAATTGTTTTGCCGGCAAATGGAACAACTCGGCGAGATGGTGGCTACCTTCCCCCCAGTCACCGGTCAACGCCTCGACAACCTGGTGATCGAAAGGCGGTCCGGCCGGATCAAACCCGTAGGGACCGCTGGCGGCAAGTTTGTGGGAAAGGTCACCGCTGGCGACAAAAACGACCCGTCGGCCGATGTGCTCAGCCGCTTTGCGGATCGCCTGCCCGATCCTGAACAAGGTCCGGCCCGGCAGCATGCCATAGGTCAGGTGAATGATCGGGCGAGGCGGGGCCTTCGGCTTTTGGATAAACCAGAGGGGAACCAGCGCGCCATGGTCGAGCTGCGGACGGATCCTGTATTGCTGGGCTTGCGTCGCGTCGATGCTGATCATCGGCAGATTTTCCGCCTGCGCCTGGCGGATGATGGCACGGGCCAAGGCAAGGTCGACGGGCACGGACAGTCGGACCGATGGCACACCAAAACGGCTGAAGTCTCCCGCCAACGTCGGCGTCGCCATAATGGCCACGGCATCATTGAAGACGGGGCCGTGCGGTGTGATCAAGATCACCGTGTCCGGCGCAAATGCATCGACAATGGCCGAAGCTTGTTCACAGGCTTCGACCGTCCTGGAAGCGATCTGGCGTTCATCGTGGCCAATTCCTTCGATGATCGCCGGTGGATGCGGCATGAGCAGGCCCAGAGGCGCTTGCGCCATGGATACCACCTCCCTCATGTCCATTTTACACCCGGGAGATGATTGCGGCACCCTCGTTCGCTGTTCAGGCTTTTTCGAGCGCGGTCGACAAGTCGTGGATGATGTCGCCAATGTGTTCGATGCCGACAGACAGACGGATCATGTCAGGGCCAATGCCGGCTGTGGCCAGTTGTTCGTCGCTTAATTGCCGATGGGTCGTACTGGCCGGATGGAGGACACAGGTCCTGGCATCGGCGACGTGGACGACCAGACCGGCCAACTGGAGGTTTTCCATGAAACGGACTGCCGCTTCCCGACCGCCGCGGACACCAAAGGAGATGACGCCGCATGTTCCGTGGGGCATGTAATGCGTGGCCAGTTCATGGTACGGGCTGCTCTTGAGCGCGGGATAATTGACCCAGTTGACCTTGGGATGGTCCTCCAGGAAAGCGGCAACAGCCTCGGCATTGCGACAGTGTCTTTCCACGCGCAGCGAAAGCGTCTCCAGCCCCAGGTTGAGCAGGAAGGCATTGAAAGGACTCATGGCCGCTCCCAGATCGCGCATCATGTGCGTCCGGGCCTTGGCAATATACGCCGCGGCACCGAATTTTTCCGTGTAGACCACGCCATGATAAGACTCGTCCGGGGTCGTCAGTTCCGGGAACCGCCCATTGTTCCAGTCAAACCGGCCGCTGTCGACAATGACACCGCCCAGGCTGACGGCATGGCCGTCCATGTATTTTGTAGTCGAATGGATGACGATGTCGGCACCGTGTTCGAACGGCCGGCAATTGACCGGTGTCGGAAACGTATTGTCCATGATCAGAGGAACGCCATGATGATGTGCCACACGCGCGAAACGGGCGATATCGAGCACGACGAGGGCCGGATTGGCCAGTGTCTCGCCGAACACCAGGCGGGTGTTCGGTCTGAAAGCCGCTTCCAGTTCCTGGTCTGTCACGTCAGGATGGACGAATGTAAAGTCGATGCCCCACTCGCGAAGCGTTTTATGAAACAAGTTGTACGTCCCGCCGTAAATCGACGAAGCGCAGACCACATGATCACCCGCCCGGCAGATCGTGAGCACAGAAATCATCGATGCCGCCTGCCCTGCTGAAGTCAGCATCGCGCCGATGCCGCCTTCCAGGGCAGTGATTTTCTCTTCGACAGCGGAAAGCGTCGGGTTGCCCAGACGTGTATAGAAGTCACCACTGATTTCAAGGTCAAACAGCTGACCGAGTGTATCCACGGAGTCATATTTGAAAGTAGTGCTCTGATAGATCGGCAGGACACGCGGTTCACCATTGCCTGGCTTCCAGCCGGCCTGCACACACCGAGTGTCGATATGGGACTTTTCCAGTTCAAACATGATTTTCCCCTCCTGTTCGTGCTCTTATTATCCAGATGTCGCGATGCTCGCGCAAGCCATCTGGCTGGCTTTTCAAGTCATCTGGCCGGCCGGCGCAGCCCCGGGATCGACAGGAAAAGGGCAAGGGCAACGGCCGCGCATAAAATATTGAGCGTGAAAAACAGTTGCAGTCCACCATATTCGATGATGAAACCACCGGCCAGATTGCCGATGACCTGGGAAATGCCAAAACAGGCCACACTAAGCAACGCCTGTCCCCGGATCCGCACATCTGGTGGAAGCACTTCGTTGACATAATGGACCGAAGCCGGGATGAACAGGCCGTATCCGGCCATTTGCACCGGTTGCACGATGAAAAGGCTGATCCGGTCTGTTGCCAGCGCAAAAAGGACTGGTCTGATCAGCAGGAAGAAAAAAGAGATGAGCAGCAGACGTTCCGAGCCGAATCGTCGCTGCAGTCGGGAAAACAGGAACATGGCCGGCACTTCGCTGGAGGCCATCAGGAACACGATCATACCCATGTCCGCATCGGTTCCGCCAACCGACTTCAGGACAATCGGCGTGAACGCGACCAGCGAGTTGAAGCTGATGAAAGCGAATGTGCTGGCGATGAGCAGAATCGCGATCGACGGCCAGGCCCGGATGACATGTCCAATCGATCCGCTCCCGCCGGAGGGACTCGCCGGGTAACTGTCGAGAACGGGTCCGGAAGGTTTCAGGGACAGCGCGATCATAAACGTCAGGACCAGAAATCCGACATGGACGGGCAAAATCACCATGGGGCCGAGTCGGCCGATCAGGAAGCCGACGGCCGCACCGCAAAGAGCGTAGGCCAGGGATCCCAGTCCGCGCGTCAGCCCAAAACTGAGACGATGCCCTGCGTTGACATACTGGAGGAAGAAGGAATTGATGAAGGATTGAAGAGCGATCTCACTCATGCCGATCAGGGCAAAGGCCAACAGTGTCAGGGCGAAATGGCCACCCGCCGGAAACAGGAGCAGCGTCGACAGAATCGCGGCGACAAGACTGGTCAGAATCAGACGGTGAAGGCCATGACGCGGGTGGCGGCTGACCAGGGTGGCCAAGGCCGGCTGCGCGAAGATCGATGCGGTCGATGCGGCAGCCAGAATGCTGCCGATCTGTCCGGGCGAGAATTTCATCGCGCTGAGCAGCACCGTCGAGAACCCGATCAGGGAACAGAAAGACATCCAGTAACTGCTCTGGAGCGCGGCAAACAGGCGGCTGTATCGTCTTGTGTCGATCGGGTCAATCTGCGGACCGGATGATGTTGTCAACATGATAACGCCTGTACCGGCTTAGTTCATAAGCCAGTTCTTCCGGTATGTGATCCCGGTCGATGGTCGTTCCATCACCAAGGACCAGGATCTTGTTGCTGATTGCACGGAACTCCTTCGTCAGGCCTTTGATGAATTCATAATAGGGCGATAGCCTCGCGTCAGCCAGATCTGCCACGGTTGCCGACAGGAAATTCGGACTGGTGATGTCGATATTGTCTTCGGGTAGCGGATAATTGGCCCAGATCATGAACGGGGTTTCATACATCTGCCGGGTCTCCATCAGGTCCAGCTGAGCGAATGTCTTGCCGTTCAACTGTTCATAGAATGGCCGCAGACTCTCGCTCAGTCCCGGTAGATGATCGCCGAACAGGACGATGAGGGTTGGTTCATCAACCTTTTCGAAATACCCGACAAGATCGCGGAGCGCGTCATCCGACACGCGCAGGAGACTGAGGAAAAGTTCGGCCGATTCCGCTTGTGTCATGTCCGGCAGTCTGATCCGGTAAGGCAGGGTGGCCAGTTCCTCATGCGCCCGATCATAGGGGAAATGGTTCTGCATCGTGATGGTGAACAGGAATAGCCGTTCATCCGGACCCTTTTCTTCAAAAGTCCTGATGATCTGCTCGACATGAGCCCGGTCACTGACATATCCATGGACACGCTCAGCTTCATCGGGAAACTGCTCCAGCGCGATATATTTTTCAAATCCCAACTGTCGGTACACACGAGTCCGTTCATAGTAGTCCGACCAGAATGGATGAATGCCGACACTTCTGTATCCTTGCTGATTGAACAGGTCGACCAGCCCGTGCGTCCGCTCCTGAAACCAGCTTTTGAAAGGGAAAAGCCCGTCGTTGACAAAGTGCATCGAACTGCCGGTCAGGAACTCAAATTCGGTGTTGCTTGTATTGCCGCCGAAAATCGACACCAGGAGCGATCCGTCAATCGTGTTGTCGGATTGCTGCAGATGGCGGTAAAAAGGCATGATCGGTTCAGAAGCCCTCAACCCATTGATCCGTTCGAAATCAGAAAAAGACTCACTCATCACGCAGATCACATTGGGTTTGTTGTCATGGGCCGGATCCAGATCGTATGGCTGGTCGGACCCGGTCAGAGCCGGAACAAGGTATTCCGAATCAGGCACAGGAATGTCCGGCTTTTTTCCCGGCACCAGATCCTGCGCACTGCGCAGGAACGGAACGAGAAAGCCATTGTGGCTTGTGTTTGCCAACGCATTCCATGCATAATCCTGAATCCCCAGCCATTCCTGCCTCACTTTGGGGCTCCAGATCATGCCGACGATGAGGGCACTCAGCAACAACAGGGCCGCTGATGACATCACCAGTCGCTTTGCCAGGCCCTGCACACGGCGCCGGCTGCGCGAGGCAATCCCGAGGGTCAGGAGGAACACCAGCGCGGCGACCCAGACTCGGATGCCGGGTGTGTATCGCAAGTCTCCCATGACCTTGTCCACATCGCCGGCCATGACCAGATCACCGGCAAAAAGCGGGTCTCCGCGGAAATACTGCTTGACATGATTGACGATCGACAGGAGTGAAACAAGCAGCACGCTGCCCATGACCGCGAAAGAAAAACGATTGACCAGGCCCAGCAGGATCAGCTCCAGAAGCAGGATAAACAGAAAGGACAACGCAAAACTTCCCAGCGGCAGCCAGACGACCGGATTGAGCGTGTTCAAGAGTTCGCTGATGATCACGGTTGACAGGGCCCCGGCCAGCAGCAGGCCAACCGAAGCATTTTCCAGGAGCGTGTATGGTTTCGGATTTTTCAAGAGCCGTTCCTTCTTTCTCATGGACATCCCAATACATAGACATTATCAACCGCATTTTCGACTTTGTACAGGAGACAGTTGAATCCCGGGCTTGATTCGGAATCGGAGAGGACAAGCTGTCCCGATATCATATTGCATTATTTTCATATGCGAACAGATTGGCCACTGTCGTTATGGTCATATGACAACAATATTGCATAAGAAAACCTGATCCGCTACACAAAATGCAGTTTGTGAAAGACTAAGCTGATCATGTTCAATAACTGATGAATTGAAGCCTGTATTGTCGGTTAATAAGCAATGCTGTTTCGTTAAGAAAGTCTTCTTATGAAACTCGTGATCTAAAAATTTTTTTTGTTTTTCGGAAACGTTTGCTGACAAAGTTCTCAATTTATGATAGTATGATCACGAAAAATCCTGACGGATCAAAATCACATTTAGGAGGAGACGTAAATGTCCAAGAAACTGATTCCCATCATCGCCATCGTTCTTTTGCTGACCATGGTATTCACCGGATGCAGCAAGGGTGCAGCCGCAACAGGAGCCACCAAGATGGGCTTCGGCTCTGTCACCACCATCGCCAAGTCCAAGAATGCCGCCGCTGACAAGGATGGTGTGGCCCAGTCCTACACCGAACTTGCCTGTGTTGTCATTGATGAGAACGGCAAAATTGTCAATATCTGGATCGATTCCATCCAGGCCAATATTGCGATCGGCATCGACGGCACCATCAAGACCGCCCTCGACACAAAGGTTCAGACCAAGCGTGAGCTTGGCGACAAGTATGGTATGAAAGCCTCGTCCGCACTCGGCAAAGAGTGGTACGAACAGGCTGACGCCATGGAAAAATTCCTTATCGGCAAGACAAAGGCTGACATTGAAGCCATGAAACTGACCGAAGGCAAGTCTGACGACATGAAGGCTTCCGTTTCCATCACGGTCACCAACTACCTCGCGGCTGTCATCGAAGCGATCGAGAACGCCAAGTAATTCTGGTTCTTCCTGACAATCGGGTAGGACCCCGGCCATTAATTGGCCGGGGGACCTCCCACAGCACCGTACGTACCGTTCGGTATACGGCGCTTCCAAGGTTTACAGATTACTTTGCAGAATAGCATTCCATCAAACTAAGATATCCAGCGCGTTTAATTAGTTCATTGGGTATGGCGCGCTTCAGGATCGGGCTATTGGCGACACGCCAGTAGCCTTTTCTTGTGTTCGCCCACATCCATGCCCTTTCACGGTCGATTCCGGCTCGCATCAGGTTCACCCCTCGCGTTCGGATTCGCTTCCATCTTTTCCACGTGACCATCCGAATTCTCCGCCGAATCCAGTCATCCAGTCCTGAAAGCAGATTCTTTGCATCCGCCAGTTTGAAGTAGTTTATCCAGCCCCGCACAAGACTGTTCATTTTGGCTTTGCGTTCCTCGATTCCCATTCCATTGCTGCGTCCCGTCACTTCTCGGATTTTATCCTTGAGTTTCTTGACGCTTTTCGGGTGGATTCTCAGTCGGCCTTCTCCCCGGTAGATGTAGAAGCTGTAGCCCAGATATTTGACGAAATTGACGTGGGCAACTTTGGTTTTATCCCGATTCACTTTGAGGAATAGTTTCCCCTCAATGAATGGCAGAATCTTGTCCAGCGTGCGGGTGGCCGCCTTCTTGCTCTTGCAGAAGATCATCAGATCGTCCGCATAGCGCACGAAGCGGTGTCCGCGCCTTTCCAGTTCCCAGTCGCACTCGTTCAACATCACGTTCCCCAGCAGGGGACTTAATGGCCCTCCTTGTGGTACGCCGTCCGGGCTGTCCTCGAACATCCCGCCGACCATCACCCCTGCTTGCAGGAATTTGTGGATCAGCGAGATCACCCGTCCATCCCGTATCGTTTCCGACAGGATCTGGGTGAGTCGGCTCTGGTTGACCGTATCAAAATACTTTTCCAGATCCATATCGACCACATATTTGTAGCCCTCTGTGATGTTGGTCTGGCATTTCCTCAGCGCGTCATGCGCGCTTCGCCCCGGCCTGAATCCATAGCTGTTGTTCGAGAATTTCTGCTCGTAGATCGGTGTCAGGATCTGACAGATCGCCTGTTGGATCAGTCTATCCACGACGGTGGGTATCCCCAGTTTTCTGGTCTTTCCGTTCTCCTTGGGTATTTCTACCCGTCGAACGGGGCTCGGACGGTATTTGCCGTCCCGAAGGGCCTGCATGAGCTCGTTCTGGTGGTCTTTCAGGTAGGGCAGAAGTTCATCCACCTGCATTCCATCAATTCCGCCTGCACCCTTGTTCCTCTTGACCTGACGACATGCCAGATCCAGATTCTCAGGGGTTAGAATTTGCTCGAGCAGTCCTTCCGTCTGCTTCGCTCTGTTGGTGATGTCCGTTTCGGTTATCCTTCCTGACTCGCACACTTCTGCTTGCTCTTCCCGTTCCGCGGTATCCCTTGGCAGATAGTCCCACATCGTGAGTTGTCTGTGCTTATATTCATCATTTCCGGTAATCCTCATTGACCCTCACCTCCCTTGGTTCGGCCCTTCCCAGCCGTTCTAGATCCGTCTGGTACTATGGCCTCTGCTGACTTCTCACGGTAAATCTTGTTTCAACCGGGCTTCCTACGCCATGAACTTGTTCATGGTTGTTTCCACCCGTCCGTGAGACCTCCCACGGTAAGACCCTTCACCTTCGTTCCATATACCCGCAGCATTTACACTGGCATGTCCGTGTAGCTTTTGGACTTTGGCTTGATGAGCAGCCTCATCCCACGCTTTGTGCCTGATACTGTTCGTGTTCCTCGGGTCGGAACTTTGCCGCCGGCTTCCTTCAGATTCCACCTCGCGATGGACACCCTTGCCTTAGGCTAATGGTTGGTTGCTACATACCCCCATAACGGACTTTCACCGCCAAGTGAAGCGCCATGCGTGGCGCACTCCTTCGAAAGGCTCTCCGGCAAAAACCGGAGAGCCTTTTCCTGCCGCCGCTCAACGTGCGTAGCCAACCGTACAAGCGCACGCTTGTCATGGCATGATAACAAAGGAAAGGCTATAATGATGCGTATGGTTAGTCAAAACAACCTCATGTCTTCAGTGCCTGGCACCCATTTTGCCCGACCACACATCATGAGCCACATGATGGCTGTGATATTGGTCGTGGTTCTGCTTGTGCCTTTGTTCTCCCTGACCGGGTGCAATCGTCAAAACAAGCCACAACGTTTACAAGCGGAATGGACCGGTAGCTTCGACACGGTGATCCAGCTGATCGCGTACACGGACAGCGAGAAAACGTTCCGCCGATTTGTTGAACAGGCCCAGGATCAATTCTCACGGATGCACCAATTGTTTGACATCTATCATGACTATCCGGGCATGAATAATTTGAAAACAATCAATGATCAAGCCGGACTGGAGCCGGTCCCGGTGGATCAGGAGATTATCGATTTGCTCTTGTTTATCCAAACGCACGCCGAAAGGTCCGGGTTTGCCGTCGACATGACCCTGGGGCCTGTACTGGAGATTTGGCATGAATACCGCGATGAAGCATTGACTGATCCTTCGCTGGCCGAAGTGCCTGCTGTTGAATTGCTGGCGGCAGCCGCAAGTCTGCGAGACCCATCCGGGGTCGAAATCGATCCCGAGAATCGGACCGTCAGGCTTTCCCATGAAGGGATGAGTCTGGATGTCGGCGCCATCGCCAAAGGCTATGCTACAGAACGGGTCGCTGAAGCGTTGCGTCAGTCCGGTCTCAAGTCCGGGATCATCAGCGCAGGAGGCAGCAATGTCCGCCTGATCGGGAAGCCCGATGATCCCGAGCGGGACACCTGGAACATCGGTATCCAGGATCCCGACGACACCCTGATGCTGCCAAGCCTGCCCGTGCTTGACACCATCGAAGCCACGGAAACATCGATTGTCACCAGCGGCGATTATCAGCGGTATTACACCGTTGGCGACACCGTCTACCACCACCTCATCGACCCGGATACCCTGATGCCGGCCCGCCACTTCCGTGTCGTCACCATCATGATACCCGACTCGGGCATTGCCGACTTCCTGTCCTCCGCTCTTTTCATATTACCCTATGAAGAGGGTCTGGCCTTGTTGAAGCAGTATCCCGGGGCAGAGGCGCTCTGGGTCTTCCATGACGGCACCATGAAAGCCACAGCCGGCATGCGTCAGGTCTTGCGTGACAAAAGCGCGGAACCGGCTGAGTGATCATTGATTGATCATGCCACCGGTCCATGAGACAATGAAGGCGGGACTAGATCAGTTCACACATGATGGAGGTAGCACATGGCTGGACAATTCTTCGATCAAACATCCCTTTTTGGCATCATTCCGGTCATTAAACTGGATTCGTCCGATCAGGCGGTCGATCTCGCCCGGGCATTGATCGATGGTGGCCTTCCCGTAGCCGAGATCACATTCAGGACAGCGGCTGCTGAAGCGTCAATCCGACTCGTGCGCGAGGCATTTCCAGACATGATGCTGGGGGCTGGGACAGTCATCACGGTCGATCAGGCCAAACGCGCGATCGAGGCTGGTGCTGCCTTTATCGTCTGTCCGGGATTCAACGACGCGGTCGTCGCCTATTGTGTGGAAAACGGCATCCCGATTCTGCCTGGTTGCAGCAGCCCTTCGGATATCGAGCGAGCCATCGCTTTTGGCATCAAGACTGTCAAGTTCTTCCCGGCAGAAGCATCAGGCGGGCTGGCCGCCATCAAGGCCATGGCCGCCCCCTACAATGAAGTCCAGTTCATCCCGACCGGCGGGATCAATGAGCGTAATCTGCTCGATTATCTGTCGTTTGGAAAAATTCTCGCTTGTGGCGGCAGTTGGATGGTGCCGGACCATCTGGTCAACCAGGGGCGTTTCGATGAAATCACGCGGCTGACTGCCCATGCGATCCGCCTGACATTAGGGCTCAAAGTCGCCCATGTCGGTATCAACACCGCCAGCGAAGAGGACGCGCGCGTGGCAGCCAAGGTTTTCTCTTTGCTGTTTGGAGTCCCGGCAGTCGACTCCGGTTCCGGAATCAAGCTGGAGGGCGCCATTGAAGTCATGAAAGGTGCCGGGCCCGGAACACATGGCCACATCGCGATCGCCACCCTGTCGATCAAACGGGCCAGGAATTATTTCGAGAGACTGGGTTTCACCTTCAACGAAGCCAGTATGAAAAGGGGTGCCGACGGTCAGCCACGCTCTTTGTATTTCATCGAAGAAGTGGCCGGGTTCGCCATTCACCTGCTTCAGACATAAGTGACGTGACGGTCGGCCAGGCTTTTGATCCCTGGCTTGATCATCCTTTGTCCTGAAAACGATGAGGTGCGGTCGTGTCCTTCACTGTCAACCTGAATCCGGATATGCCTGTCGAAAAGGCGATCCAGATTTACATTCTGGATCGGATCGCCGATTTTGAAAAAATTGCGAGCGGTCTGGGCGATCCCGATCGAGACGTGGTGGTTGAATCGGTACATGATCTGCGGGTCGATTGTCGGCAGATCCTGTCCGTCATCGACGCGTTTACCCCCTGGATCCGTGTTGGCCGGCTTGATCCGCTCAGACGCGAGATCCGCTGTGTCAATGGATTGCTCGGACCGGTCCGCGATCTTGATGTTCTCCTCGAATCACCCGAACTCATCTCGCCATTCAGGGAGAGGGCCGAGCATGATCGGCGTTATGCCCTCTGTCGTTTGATCTCGGAAATGTCGGGACAAAAGCTTGACCAGTGTCTTGGCCGAATGAGGTCGTCCCTTGCCGGACCGGAAGCAATGCAACAAATCGCGCGCAATCCCATCACGGACAAAGGACGGGTGCAGCAGCAGCTTCTTGGTCCGGTCATCCCGGAAGTGCTTTACAGACTGGCCGCCAGAATCACCGCATACCGGACTTTGCTGGACCCGCGCTCACCTACTGGTGAATTCGCCATTGACATGGAGGCGGGCGAATCAAAAGGCCGAGCTATCCATCAACTCCGGATCGACTGCAAGCGCTTCCGATACACGCTGACCATGCTCCGTCCACTTTTCCCGGACCAGACAGACGCAGCGCTCAAATCGTTCAAGAAGCTTCAGGACCTTCTGGGCGAATGGCACGATCTTGAGCGGCTGGCACAGGTGCTAGGCGGGCGGTCCAAGCTGATGGCCGGTGAGGCGGACTCCTCCCTGACCCATGCTGTCATCAAACGACAGGAGGAGTTGATGGCATCATTTGCGGTCGTCTGGCAAACAACCGATGCCGCATGGTTTCATCGGCTCATCCGGTCACTGGTGGACCATCTATTTGACTGATGCAGAAAAAATTGCAAAAAATCCCCGATGGTTCGCAAGACATGACAAGAAAAAAGCTCCGGGGAACATTTCCCTCGGAGCCACTTCTGGTGGGTAGTATAGGACTCGAACCTACGACCCCTTGCATGTCAAGCAAGTACTCTAACCAGCTGAGCTAACCACCCAAGCGCTTCACTATTATATCGAGGTCACCCGGGGTTGTCAACCGCCTTGATCCTCCTGGGCAGTCACAATCACCGCTATCCCGCCTGGCAGCACATTGATGCGGCTACTCGGAGATCGGAGTTTCTGAGTCGACAACAAATGGCCGGCTTCATCAAACTTGCGGACCGTGGCGGGCGTGATCGGCAAAAGGGTCGATAACTGCACAATGGCCGGTGCTGATCCCTGGTTGACCAGTAAGATCGACAGGTTCTGTTCGCTTGAGTAGGCATAAACCTGCACCGACTGACCGTGATTCTGTTCATCCGGCGCAGCTGCTGACGCATTCCCGGGCTGTACGGATCCAGAGGGCTCTGTCATGCGACTGACCGCAAGCACGCCCCCCCGTGCGGCCGCTGACACTTCCCGAACCGCGCTGACATACATCTGGTTCGTTTCATTGGGCAAGCCAGGTGTGGTGTCGAGGCAGCTCATACTCGTATAGACACCCAAGTCACGCACCAGGATGGATACCAGATCCGCCATGCGGAGATTTGTGCCCACCCTGGCATCGACCCGGGCGCTTCGCATGATCTCGGATGGTGTGCTTTCCGCACGATCTGGCGTTCTCGGGATCTGATCCAGATATGACAGAAACGCCTCATCGATCGACAGCACAGGATCTTCTGACAGCAATGCCGTCAGATCTGACGCATGGTAGTCCGCGCGGGATAGAAGAACACCATCCTGATAGTCCATGCCATCGACAAAAACCAGTTTGCCTTTGACCAGACGGTAATAGGGGGACTGCTCAATCGTGCGGATCATCAGGTTCACGTAGGACGCTTTTCTCTGATCGCCGGACAGGAGATCCTCCGGGTCGCCAATTTCAACGAAAATCCGGTTGAAAGCCTCCGAATAGGGCGCAGCCCGTCCGCTGTCCATCCTTTGCTGGCCAAAATTCTCCGAGATGGGTGCGCACAGGTATTCCATCAGGTTCATGACCTCGGTCTCGGAGCTGAATGAATCGATTACCAGATAAGGCGAGGCGTCAGCCGTGATGCACAGGTCAAGCGCAGTGGCGGCTGAAAGCACCGTATTGGTGCCATAACCATCCGGGCCAAGGCCAGGCTGGGCATTTCCGGCCGACCAGGCAAACGCGTCCGTCGCGATCGCCCGGCTGCCGATGCCGATCATGGGCAGCCGGATGATGGCAGGAGACGCCGCGATCACCGAATCGGCGAACGTTTTGTCAATGCCCGGATAGGGGTTTGTAGACGGGCCGAAATAGACTCGGTCGAGCAACAAGGTTCCCGGACCATGAAAAGCGATATTGAACCGGACATCATCCTGCTCACGAAGGGATTCAGCCGGCAGGACAAAGGTGAACGTATACTTGCGGAATGCACCGCCAACATTTTCAAACTGTGTGCCGACCGGTGAGAAAGGTCCGCTCACCCAGGCCATAACGCTGCGGCTGACAATCTGATCCTGGCGCATGAACAGCTCGATCCGATATACCTGGTTTCTTGGCTTGTTCAGGATCAACGCCGGGTCGATCCGCTGGGACAGGATCGCAACATCCTGCTGACCCGTTTCCCCATTTCCTCCTGCTGTCAGGCGCATGGCGGCCGTGCCACCAGAAGGCGCGGCTTCATCGCGGGTCCGCTCACCTGTCGCGTTCCCCATGATCTGCCACGGATCATTCTGTCTGGCCCGTTGGGCCTCACTGCCCAGATAGTTGTCCGGTACGGTTGCCTTGCTGATTTCCAGAATGCAGATGTCACCGGCCTGATAATCCTGTCCGGCGATCGCGCTGTCCAGGACAATCTCCGCGATGATCTGCGCCTGGGAAAGTCTTCCTTTTTCGTCCGCGCTGAGGATCTTGTCGTTGCCGATCAGATCGATCCGCCGGCTGGTGATTTCGGTTTCAATGCCACTCCTTTGCCAGCTTCTTCCGCTATCATTCGAGATGTAGAACCGTCCGTCAGAATCCAGAAGGATCAGTTGCTGAACAGACAGCATGATGGCGTCCACATAGTCCAGCGCCGCGTCGACCGTCAGGAACGAGAAGGTCCTGCCATCGTCGGACAGACCCACTTGACCATTTGTACCGACCACCAAGAAACGACCATCCCGAAAAATGACGGATTGCCAGTCAGTTTCCGGTGTATCCGGAATGATTTCCCACACCAGGCCGTTCCGGGAGTGCAGAAGCACGCCGTCATCACCGGCCGCGACAAAGGATGACTGGCCGAAAGCGATACTTCTCAGGTCACGGTCCGTTCCGGACAAAACCGGGTTCAGATACCCGTCTGAGCCCGCCAGTATCGTGCCGTCCAGGCCGATGGCCGCGACCATGTCGTGATCGGAAGCGGCCACGGCAGTCAGGCGCGCTTCCATCAGCATCATCCAGGATGTCCATGCCATGCCGTCCGTTGACCAGATCACATCACCCTGGTCACTCACAGCCAGAAACCCGTTGCTCAATGCACATACGCCTGTCAGATCCGCTGTCAGACCGGAATTGCCCGACTGCAACGTTTGTCCGGTCACATTCCGAATGACAAGGCCGTCCTGACCGACGGCGACTGACTGCTGACCTTTGCGGACAAAATCCAGCGCGGCCCGTCCAGGCTGGATGTCCGTCGGTAGCAACAGTGGCTGGAACGGCCCAACCCGATTGATTCCGTAATGCGTGACAGTCGCGGTCTGTTTGTGGATCAGGCTGCCTTGTGTGTCGGAAAGGATCCTGGCAGTCGCGCCATTGAAAAATCCATCGCCGAAAAGGCCCGAACTCGCTTCCTCGGAAGAAACAGTCAATATGTTTTTTTCACTGCCGAACAGTGTCAGGGCATGCTTGAAAACAAGCGGTTCGAAAGAAGCGTCCCGGATGAAGTTGGATGGTGGGGCTTGATCGAGATTGATGCCCGTGCCCAGGATATTCCTGGAGTCAGGCAGCGCATCGATCTGGAACCGGAACAGGTTGGCGGGCCCGATCAGGGAAGATAAAAGCCAGGACAGCATTCCGGCCAGCAAGGCAATGACCGCGAGGGCAATGCCGGCGATGACGAACAAGCGCTTCTTGATCCGGGCACGGGTTGGCGGTCTGGCCATCGCGGGTCCTCCTGGTCCGTCATGGTGTCAGATCCATCATAACAGATACATGCCATTCCTTGCGCAGCGCTCCTGCATCTCGTCCGGCCAGACAGACGACTGGACTTCGCCGATATGCGCCTTGTCCAGGAAGAACATGCAAAGTCGCGATTGCCCGATGCCACCGCCGATTGTGTAGGGCAGTGTCCCCTGCAGGATTCGCTTGTGAAAATCGAAATGGGCGCGTTCCGGGCAGCCGGCTTTTTCCAACTGTTCCCGCATGGAACGCTCGTCAACGCGAATGCCCATGGACGAGATTTCAAATGCCCGGTCAAGCGTCGGATAATAAAACAACAGGTCACCATTCAGCTGCCAGTCATCATAGTCCGGGGCACGGCCATCATGTGCCTGTCCATTCGATAGTTTGTCCCCGATCTGGAGCACGAACACGGCCTTGTGCAGACGGCAGATTTCATCTTCACGCGCTTTTGGCGGCAAATCGGGATACATGTCCAGCAGTTCCTGTGAGGTGATGAACGTGATCTGGTCAGGAAGCTTTCTGTCCAGTTCGGGATAATAGCGCGACAGATGGTTTTCAACCCGCTTCATACAGTTGAAAAGATCCCGGACGACTGTTTCCAGGGTCTGTCGATCCCGCTGCTCGCGCAGGATGATCTTCTCCCAGTCCCACTGGTCGACATAGACGGAGTGCAGATTGTCCAGTTCTTCATCGCGTCGGATGGCATTCATGTCCGTATAGATGCCTTCACCCGGCCGGAATCCGTACCGGGACAAGGCCATCCGCTTCCATTTGGCCAGCGAATGGACAATCTCGACATCGGCGCCGATATCGCGGATGTCGAAGCGCACCGGGCGCTCGACCCCGTTGAGATCGTCATTGAGACCCGTTCCACGCCGGACATACAGGGGTGCTGAAACACGCGTCAGATTGAGCGTGTCCGCGATCTGCTCCTCCACCCGGTCCTTGATGAGCTTGATGGCGATTTCCGTCTCACGCACATCCAGTCTGGAACGGTATCCTTCCGGTATCATCAGTCTGTCTTCAATACGAATCATTCTTGTTGCTCCTTTGTCAGTCCAATCGAATCAGGCGTTTTCCGCCGGTTCAGGAAGAAGTGAATGCCCGCGAAGAATCCGGCTGCTATGAAGGCAATCTGGGCTGTCGCGGCCACCTGTCCCAGGTAGGGGTCATCCCCGACCAGATAGGGCAGGGCACTCCCGAGGACATTGAACAGCATGTGCATGGCAATCGGGATCCAGATGGAACGGGACCAGGCATAGGCAATGCCGAGAAGAAGCCCCGGAATCAAAGCGTAGGTGGCCTGGACAGGCTGGATATGGTACACGGCGAACAGGACCGCCTGAATGATGATGGCAACTGGCTCCGGCATGGCTTTTCTCAATTCACCCTGGACAATGCCCCGGAAAAGCAATTCCTCAGTGATCGGCGCCATGACCGAAATGCCGATCAGCAGGAAAACCATGCCCCCTTCCGGTGAAAAACTTCCGCTCAACGCTTCGTATGACTCAAGCTGCCTGGCTACGAAGTCACTATTCATGGCCAGATGGTCAAGCAGGACAAAATACAGGCTGGTCAGCCCCAGCGCGCCAACAGCCATCGCCAGGCCCGCAAGCAGGTCGGTCATCCGGACTGGCTCGGCCAGCAGCATCCTTGGATCATTTTTCCGGGCGATCACCAGATAGATCCCATAGACAGGAATCAGGAGAAGGGCGTAAAGAATGGTGATGAGCGGATAATTCACCTGCACCAGGTCGTTCAGGGCCTGAGGATCTCCGAATATATCCAGGATGTCCAGCCCACCGCCAAAACTGCTGATCATCAGTTTGACCGCGATGAAAGCGACTGACACGAGATTGACCGTCAGGAAATGAATCAGGATGAATGTCAATGGGATCAGGAATGTGCGCGCCCGCAACCCGCCGGGCTTGAGTCCGGCTTGACGGTATTCTCCAGATGCGCGGGTCCAGTTTTTCCATTCATCCATGAAAAAGCACTTCCTCAGAGCGGGGTCAGGGTCGCTTCATATTTGTGGATCATCCGGGTGGGTCCGTACGACTGTTTTGCCTTTTTCAGCCCTTCGATCCCCATGTCCTCCTCGCGATTGATTTCCGCACAGTCGGAAAACTCTTGTTCCACGACGAGTTTGTTGATGGCCGCATAAAGTCCGGTCAATTCCGTTCGGGCTTTCTCAAAATGAATGATGCCCGTCTTGCGGCATCGGCTTCCCATGGCGAACGCCATGACTTCGCCACCGATCCGGATCACGCCGCCTCGTACGGAAAGCAGGTCGAAGTGGTCGAAAAGCGTGCGGATGGCCCGGTAATCACTCTCTCTCAGGTCACGGCAGTCCAGATTCCGTTCTGAGCACCAGCTGGCGACCAGTGACAGGCAAGCTTCCCGATCTTGTGCCGTGAGCCGGGTGTATTTATAGTCGGGATATTCACGAAAAAAGCGATTGAGGTGGTTGCGCTTGGCATGCAGGGATTTGCCGGACAGTGAAACGAGGCTGGCTGTATCGTAGACATAATCCGAAAAGCATTCGTTGTGGCTGATCTGGATATGATAGGCCTTGGGCGATTCAAACAGCGAGAGGTGGCTTTCGTTAATGTACAGAATCCTCATCGGCCAGCCCAGATGTTCGAAGTGGGGATAGATCGTATCCACGACCTGACGGATCGCTTCGCGAGTCACGGGGCCGATCGGCATGACCAGGTGTGGGGTCGTGAAAACGCCGCCGTCGCTGATCAGGCAATAAAGGCCGGCTATGATGGCCTTCTGATAGCGAAAGCCGGGATTCCATGCAATCCGGCTGCAAATGCAGGAATCGGAAATTTCCGTCTCGCTTTTCTCAAGGTATGTCAAGTATTCTGGTATATCAGCTGCGCCAAATGGCGCAAAATGACTGCAAAGCATGACTTACTCCGTTCACAGGCCGCCTTGTTGCTCAAATCGCCTGAAAAATTCGTCGAAGGCGGCACTCAGCTCCTGATGGTTCTTGATGGAACGGAAGTACTGCTCGCCCGCCGCGCTGCGTTCTGACCGCATGATGGCGATCTCCGGATCGTGGTGGCTGCCATCGTCAGGCTCATAATTGTACATGACGACATATTCTCTGGAACCGACTTGGAATGAATCAATAAAGGCCATGTAATACTCACGGCCGTTTTCGATATCCACTATGACGGAAAGAATATCATCGTCGCCGGTCCGTTCAGAACGGACCGGCGACGCGATCTCATTCTTCGTCCTGCTCGTCCTCATCCGCGTCTTCATCGTCATCTTCCTCGCACAGACGTTCATACTCGGCGTACACGCGCTCGTACTCTTCGTCATCGAGGCTCATCAGACCCTCGGAACCGTCCTCGAGTGTCACGACCTTGGTGATCACCATCTCCGGGTCCTTGTCATCCATGGTGACCAGGACGCAGTAATGATCATCCTCGATCGAGAAATCATCGGCGATGATAAACGAATATTCCTCACCGGTTTCCGTATCGGTCATGGTGATGACGCCTTCGCCGTCATGTTCGCCGCAATCGTGGCCGCAGCCTTCGCAACCGCACGAATCATCCTGGGTCTCTTCACAGTCATCCCCGCAGCAGCAGGTCACTTCTTCTTCTTCAAACATCAATATTGTCCTCCTAAAATGGCTGTGCCAATCGGCTGACCGAATGGCGTCTGCTCATTATATCACATCATGGCCGTCCTTTGCGACGTCTGTCCAAGTGGTCCTGAAGGATAATTTCAGCCGCGATCTGGTCGACGACCTGCCTTCTGCGCGGGCCTTTGATACCGGCCTCCCGCATGACACGGTCGGCCAGAACCGTCGTGTACCGTTCGTCCTGCAGCACCGGTTTCATCCCGCTTCGCTCTTCCAGAAGCAATGCCAGTTGACGGGCTTTCTCCTCAGACAGCCCCGATTTCCCGTCTGTACGTCTCGGGATACCGACAACCAGTCCCTCAACCTGCTCCGTTGCCAGCAATTCGCAGATACGGTCAACCACGAAGGAGATGTCCCGGCCTTTCCAGAAAATGGTTTCAATGCCTCTGGCCGTCACCTCCAGCGCGTCGCTGACCGCCACCCCGACCCTTGATTCCCCATAGTCGATTGCCATCCATTTCATCGCTTCATCTCCACTCAAAATTCAGATGACCTTGATCACAAAGTCACGGCATACGGTCGCGCAATACCCGCACAACGTGCATTTCGAATCATCGCAAGCCGCCATGCCATTGACCAGGGACAGGGCACCGGATCGGCACCGTTTCACACACAGTCCACATCCCGTGCACCAGTCGGATATCAGAAGGCGACGCCTGCGGCCGGATACGGAAGCCTGTTGCTCCGGGTCGGGCGACCGGCCTTCAAAAAGCGCCACATTCACATCGACCTCATCCCGGCTCTGCATGCCGACCGCATAGGCATCCGCGCAGGAAAGGCCCAGCGCGTACGCCACCGCCTCGTCATATTTTGACAGGAGGTGACCACCGCCCAGCATCTTCATGCCATAGATCCCAATGCCGACGTCGTGCGCGGACTGAACCGCCCGCTCCATTTCCGCGGCGCTGCCGTCCAGAAGGCCGATCCCGGACATATTGAGCAGCGGATGGATCACGGTGGCCTCTCGCCAGGGTCCGGGGTCCATCCCTTCCGCTCGCCAGAGAGCGTCTTCATGGCTCACCGCTTCAGCAAGAGCCTGCACGGGCTGCACGGCGTGGGTGGAAATGCCTGCCGCGCGGATCAGCCCGCGGTCCCGGGCTTCCAGAAAATATGAAAAAGCAGCCTCATGACCCTTGAGGGTCATGAGGCTTTCCTGCTCATGCAACAAGAAAAGGTCGATGACATCCAGATCCAGGGCACGCCTTGCCTTTTCCAGGCTGGCGGCCGCTGTGTCACGATCGTAAGCGTAGGACTTGGTGCATATGACCGGTGGCCGGCCCATATGTCTCAAGGCAAGTCGGATCATCTCATAATTGTCATATAACTCAGCCGTGTCGAGAAAGGTGATGCCCTGCTCCACCGAGTATGCAATCAACTCCGCCCCGGCTTCGGGCGGCCAGTCGGCCTGCGCGGGACTGATGGTCAATGTGCCAAAGCAAAGGCGCGAAACGGATATGCCGCTTTGGCCAAGCGTGACCTGATCCATCAGAGCCGATCGATGTATTCCCGGATAATCACTTCAAGAAGCTCATCCCGTTCCATCCGGCGGATGACCGCGCGGGCACCCTTGTGATTCGTAATATAAGTCGGGTCGCCGGACAGGAAGTAGCCGACCAGCTGGTTGATCGGATTGTAGCCCTTTTCGCGAAGCGCGGCCAAGACCTCCGTCATGATCTCTTTCGCCTCCAGGCTATGGTCCACGCCCATCACAAAACGTGTTGTCTCGGAATCGATCATATCAGCACCCCCCATGCACAGTCCTGTTGTTGTCATTTGACCTCCGGCAGTCGGCGGCTTTCACCCAACACAGTCTGCCGGAAATTGGTTCTGTTTTTCCTATCTTAACATGAATCCGGGTGTTTTGCATGACGGACATGGAGAAATTCATGGTCCGAGCGGTACGGGACCAGGTCGACTGTCTGGTTGACGGCAAGACCGGCGGCGTCCTCCACCAGGACCGGCACATAAGTCCTGGTATACCCAGTCGCCCGGTTGTCTTTGAGGATTTGCTCGATCAGCACCGACTGGGCCTGCCCCACGAGGAGGCTGTGGTACCGGCCGGCCAACTCGTCACCCAACGCCTGCATGTCCGTGCTTCGCTGGATCGCGACATCCTTGGGCACCTGGTCCGCCATCCGAGCGGCAGCTGTTTTGTCTCTTTTGGAATACCGGAACACATGGAGCCTGGAAAAACCGATTTCCCGGACAAAATCAAGGCTTTGACGATGCATGGCCTCGTCCTCGCCCGGAAATCCAACCATGACATCGGTGGTGAACGACGCCTCCGGAAACTGTTCACGCAGCAAGGATACAGACTGTCGAAAACGAGCGGTGTCATATCGCCGGCCCATCCGTCGTAGCACATCGTCACTACCGCTTTGCAGGGAGATGTGGAAATGCGGGCACAGCCCCGGCACTTCCCGCGCCTTCCGCGCGAAAACCGGTGTAATGGACTGAGGCTCAAGTGATCCGAACCGGATCCTTTCGATACCCTTGATTCTGCCGATCCGGGCGGCCAGTTCCGGCAACGCTTCGCTGGTCTGTCCCCTGTCGGACCCATAGGAACAGATATGAATGCCTGTCAGGACCACCTCACGATAGCCTTGGGCCGCGAGCCCGACCGCTTCCACCAGCACGTTTTCCGGCTTGCGGCTCCGCACCCGGCCACGGGCGAGCGGAATCGCGCAATAGGCGCAAAAATTGTCGCAGCCATCTTCGATCTTGATGTAGGCTCTCGTTTCGGACTGCTGGCTGACCGGACCGTACTCATCAAATTCACCGGCATCTTTCAAGGGACCCGAGACATGTGTCCATGGTCCGGAGGCACTTGGCCGATGGTCCTGATCACCGGGTCGGTCCATCCGTCCCAGCCGGTCAACTGGCCCGATTCTCCCTTTCTCGACCAGCAGGCCCAGCACCTGTTCGACAGCACCCAGTTTCCCCTGAGTGCCAATGACCACGTCCGCCAGCGTATCGTCCGCGTTGAGCTGGGCATGACAGCCAAGCGCGACAACAATCGCGTCAGGATTCATGGTCCGGGCTCTGCGCAGATGCTGTCGGGATTTGCGGTCGGCTTCGGCGGTGACCGTGCAGGTGTTCAGCACGTAAACGTCCGCGTGCTCGTCGAATCCGACCGGAATGAAACCGGCTTGCTGGAAACGCTGGGCAACAGCGTCTGTTTCGTAATGGTTTGTTTTGCAGCCAAGTGTATGGAACGCGGCTTTCAAGGTGTGTTGTCGGTTCATAGGACCTCTTTGTGTTGACAGTTTAATTCACGCGTGCAAAAATGGGCTATTATCGGGCGAAGAGCAGCTGGAAAGGACGAGTCCATGAGCAGGTTCACAATCATGCTGAAATCGATCAACGATGTCAAGGAATTTGTCCGTATCGTCAACGAATTCCCTTACGACATCGACCTTTCCTCCGGCCGTTATATTGTCGACGCCAAGTCGATCATGGGCATCTTCAGCCTCGATCTGGCACGGCCGATCGTCGTGGATGTCCACGAAGCCGACGCGGAAGCGCTCAGACTTCGTCTCAAGCAGTACCTCAAATGAATCATTTCCTTCTTCTTCTGTTTTTCGCCGCCGGCTGACGAGCGGTTTTTTTCGTCTTACGCGACTTGGGCGCCTCGACCAGCGCGAAATCGATCTGGCGCCGCACCGTGTCAGCCCTGGCGACCTGCACCGTGACCGGGTCACCCAGATGGAAGGCGGTCTGGCCGTCTCGAGTCGCGGCCATCAGTTTCTCCTCATCATAGATGAAATAGCCATCGAGTTCGCGGAATGGCACCATGCCCTCCACGGTGTTTTCCAGTTGTACAAAAAAACCCGCCGGATTTAATCCGGATATGAATCCGTGATACGTCTGGCCCAGCCGCGAGGCCATGTACTCCGCGGCTTTCTGGGCAACCGTGTCTCGTTCCGCCTGATCGGCCGCCCGCTCGGTTTCCGAACTCTGTTCTGAGACAACCGGCGCGTCCGCGGTCCATCGCCGACGGTTCACGGATCCTGTCAGCATGCCTTTCAGGACTCGATGGATGAACAGGTCGGGGTATCGACGGATCGGCGACGTGAAGTGACAGTAATGTTCCGACGCCAAGCCAAAATGGCCGAGGTTTTCCGGCGCGTAACGGGCTTTGGCCAACGAACGCAGCAGCAAATGGGACAAGGTGTGGGCAGCCGGATCCTTGCGGATTTGCGCCAGCGCCCCGGCCAGATCCGATGGTCTCGGCGTACCACGAATGGTAAGCCTTATCCCAAGGCTTTTGGCCAGTTTTGTGAAGCGCTCGAGTTTTTCCGGATCCGGTAGTTCATGGACCCGATAGACTGCGGGCAGATGGCCAAAATGCAGTTCACGGGCGACAAATTCATTTGCCGCGATCATGAAGGATTCGATGAGCTCATTGGCAAAACTGATCGGATAAGGCTTGATGTCGATTGGATGGCCCTCCGGGTCCAGTTCCACCTTCGTTTCCGGGAATTCGAACTCCAACGCGCCTCTGGCCTGCCGGTCACTTTTCAGAAGATCGGCCAGCTCCCGCATCACGGTCAGATCGTCCAGAAACTGGGGATAACGGCCTTCCAGGACCTGTCCGGTTTCCAACGCAGTCTTGACTTCATCATAAGTGGTACGGGCCCTGCTTCGGATGACCCCGCGGAACAGCTCCCCTTTTTCAAACTGTCCATCAGCGGAAAACTCGAGTATCGTCGACATCGTCAACCGGTCGCGATCGGGGTTAAGACTGCACAGGCTGTTGGACAGACGGGGCGGCAGCATGGGCAGGACCCGGTCGACAAGATAAACGGAATTGCCACGGCGACGGGCTTCCACATCGAGCACGCCGCGGTCGGTCACATAATGGCTGACATCCGCGATATGGACACCCAGCCGAAACCGGCCACCCGGCAGCCGCTCGATCGAGACCGCGTCATCAAGGTCCTTCGCGTCCGCTCCATCGATGGTGATCGTCCGTAACGACCGAAAGTCGCGTCTGCCGGAAGCGATCTCCCTTTCGATATCATCGGGATCAGGATCGATCGGGAGCGATTCGGCGGCTTCAAGGACTTTGCCGGGGAAGCGCTCCGGCAGACCGTATCGGCGGATGATGGCCAGGATCGCCACATCCGGACGAGCAGGGTCCCCCAGCACCTCGATCACTTTGGCTCTTGCCTGCCGGCCCTCCATGGCCGGTGACAGCAGCTCGGCCACCACCTTCATGCCAAACGGCGCACCGTTCAGATGCCGGGCCGGGATCAGCAACTCCCGTCCAATCACACTGTCCGGGCTGTCCAGCAATAAAACACCGTCCTGGCCACTGGCTGTCAGAATACCAACCACTTGTTGCATCATGATCCCTTTCCGCGTTCGATCCAACGCATGAGCTGCTGTTCGGAATGAGAAATCGAAAACCGCCTGCTCGAAAACGAACGGGCGGTCCTGATAGACATCATGGATCGGGTTTTGCTACTGCCAGCACCGCCATGCCGAATCACCGGTCCTCAGTCCGGCACGGCTGTTCAGCCGCGACTGGTCAGCAGGTACAGGGTGACAGTCAGGATGGCGAACACGACGGCGACCACGGTCGTCAGCTTCTTGAGCAAAGCGTCAATGCTGCGGCCCTTGGATTTGCCGAAAAACGTCTCGGCACCGCCACCGATCGCGCCCAGGCCTTTGGAATTGCCCTCCTGAAAAATGACAAGCATCACCAGTCCGATGCAGACCAGTATGTCAACGACAGCTAAAACGATTTCAAAGACTTGCATGGGCATCCCTCCGGTATTCTAAAGCGAACTGTGACTTCTGCACAGCACATCAGAGTTTAACACACAAGGCCGCCCCATGCAAGGCATTCCACCTGGTTTGAACCGTCTTGCGCGTGAAATTTCAAACCTCCTGGCGAGTCATGCTTCGGATCCATTTGCTGATTTCGCCGGCAGCGAACGGGATCAGTGCCAGCGGGAGAATCAACGCCCAGTCCTGCAGGCCGAGCGTCACGGTCCGGAAAATCGACTGCAGGAACGGGACATACACCACCACGACCGTCAGTCCGACCGATAGCAGGAAGGCCTGCACGATCGTCTTGTTGCCGAAAAGGCCGATCTTGAGGACCGGGATCCGCTCGGACCGGGCGCTGAACGAACGGATCAACTCGCACATGATCAGGGTGACAAACGCATAGGTCCTGGCTGCCGTGGAAGGCAGGGCCGCACCGTCCACAACCTCACCGGGGTAACGCGCGATGCCGAGTTTGAAGGCAATGAATACCGCGCCGAAAATGGCGATCGCCTGGATGATGATCGTGATGATCATATCGCGGTTCAGAATCGGTTCCTTGGGACTGCGTGGCGGCAGATTCATGACACCGGGCTCGCCTTTTTCCCGGCCGAGCGCGAGAGCCGGGAAACTGTCGGTCACGAGGTTGAGCCAGAGAAGCTGGATCGGAGCCAACGGGACAAAGGCCGGGCCCATCACCAGGGTCGTGATGAAAATGACCAGGATCTCTCCGACATTGCACGACAGCAGGAAAGCGACGAATTTGCGGATATTGCTGTAAATGACACGACCTTCCTCGACCGCGTCGACAATCGTGGCAAAATTGTCGTCCGTCAGGATCATGTCTGCCGTCCCCTTGGCCACGTCGGTTCCGGTAATGCCCATCGCGACACCAATATCGGCCCGCTTGAGCGCCATGGCGTCATTGACACCGTCTCCGGTCATGGAGGCAATATGGCCATTATTGCGCAAAGCCGTCAGGATCCTGACCTTGTGCTCGGGGGAAACGCGGGCGTAAACGGATGTCGTTTCGACCTTCCCCAGCATTTCCTGATCCGACAGTTTGTCGATCTCGATGCCGGTCAGTACATCATCACCGGGCTTCATCAGGCCAAGGTCGCGGGCGATCGCCACTGCGGTGTCCTTGTAGTCGCCTGTGATCATGATCGCCCGGATACCGGCACGGGTGCAGACGGTGATCGCGTCACGAGCCTCCGGACGGGCCGGGTCGATCATGCCCATGAGGCCGACAAAGGTCAGGTCATTCTCGATTGAAAGTGGATCCGTGCCAGCCGGTGGTACATTGTCCATGCGTTTGGTCGCAAAGGCAAGCACACGCAGAGCCGAGGTCGCGAATGTGCTGTTGGTCTTCAAGATGCGCTTGCGGATCTCGTCCGTCATCGGCATTTCGCCTTTTGAAGTCAGGATATTGACACAGCGATCAAGGATGATGTCCGGAGCGCCTTTCGTCAGGGCCAGCACATCGGCCTTGTCGAAACCGCTATGGAATGTCGTCATCATCTTGCGATCGGAGTCAAATGGCAAATCCCCAACCCGCGGGTAGTTTTCACTTTGTTCGTCACTGGTCAGGCCGAGCTTGCCGGCCGCCACGATCAGCGCTCCTTCGGTCGGATCGCCGAGGATCCCGGGGTTGCCATCGGGCTTGGTGATCAGGTCCGCGTCGTTGCACAAAAGGCCGATGGTCAGAAGCCGGCGCAGGATCGGGGATTGCTTTGGCGAACTGATGGTGACCTGGTCCTCCGCCCGCAGCACGGAACCGTTCAATGAATAGCCCGAACCAGTGATCTCGAAAACAGTATCATCGCAGTAGGTTCGGGTGACCGTCATCTCATTCTGGGTCAGCGTGCCGGTCTTGTCGGAGCAGATCACATCGACGCTGCCGAGCGTCTCAACAGCCAGCAGCCGCTTGACGATCGCGTTCTGATCAGCCATCCGCTTCATGCCTAGGGCCAGCACGATCGTGACGACCGCCGGCAATCCCTCGGGAATGGCCGCGACGGCCAAACTCACAGCCGTCATGAACATTTCCAGGATATCGCCGCCGAAAAGGATGCCCTCCGCGAAAACAATCGCACTGACCGCCAGACAGATGATGCCCAGATATTTGCCCAACTGGTTGAGGCTTTTCTGCAAGGGGGTCGCTTCTTCAGTAATGTCCTGCAGGCGGTCTGCGATCGAGCCGATTTCGGTCTGACTGCCGGTGCCGATGACGATGCCACGGCCGCGACCATATGTCACCGCCGTGCTCATGAAAGCCATGTTGATCCGATCACCAAGCGAGGCGTCCTCGGAGATGATGACCGAGGCATCCTTTTCAACCGGGACAGATTCACCTGTGAGGGATGCCTCCTCAGCCTTAAGCGAAGCACTTTCATACAGACGCAAGTCCGCCGGCACCACATCACCGGCGTCCAGGATGACGATGTCACCGGGAACCAGGTCCGCCGAATCGACCACCGATTGGCTTCCATCGCGTATGACACGGGCTTTGGGAGAAGACATTTGCTGCAAGGCCTCGATCGCCTTTTCAGCCTTTCCTTCCTGGACGACGCCAAGCACCGCATTGATGACCACAATCGCGAGAATGACCAAAGCGTCAATCCACTCGCCAAGCGCTCCGGAAACGACACTTGCGATAATCAGGATCAAGACCATGAAGTCTTTGAACTGATTGAGGATTTTCTGAAAGAGCGTCTCCTTCTTCTTTTCCCGCAAGACGTTCTGACCATATTGGGCCAGACGCTCCGTGACCTCCGCGGTCGTCAGTCCGTTTTTCAGATCGGTCTTCTGGACTTCCAGAAGCGCCTCAATCGATTGGCGATAAGCATCTGATGACATGGTCTGCCTCCTCATATTCAATATCCATATGGTTCCATCTGATGGTCAACGGGATTGGAACATACAGATCCTGATTACACTTTAGCGGAATGGGCCCATAAAAAAAAGACCGCACACGCTTCAGGCGTCTGATCAGTCTCACAATTCCGATGACACCAGGCCGACTGGCCGTGCTAGTGGCGCCATCACCGGCTTGATCGCCGGGTGTTACTCCCTGTATCGAAATGAATTATATGGGTCTCGTTTTGAAATGTAAATAGGGGTGGAAAATTTTCATGGTCCAACCGTCGTGTGATCAGGCGAAGAAAAACCCCGAAAGCGCAATGCTTTCGGGGTGGTGCCCAGAGTCGGAATTGAACCAACGACACGGGGATTTTCAGTCCCCTGCTCTACCAACTGAGCTATCTGGGCAAATCACAACCGGTCCTTTCGGACCGGTTATGTGGCGACGCAGAAGGGGCTCGAACCCTCGACCTCCAGCGTGACAGGCTGGCATTCTAACCGACTGAACTACTGCGCCGTATTGATTTGGTGGGAGCTACAGGGCTCGAACCTGTGACCCTCTGCTTGTAAGGCAGATGCTCTCCCAGCTGAGCTAAGCTCCCGTCACACAGGTTTGATCCTGAGCGCAAGTGAAAGTATACTGGATCGACCGACTATTGTCAACACAGCGGCGTACCTTATATAAAATGAGCGCGAAATAGTAATGGTGCCTCACATACTTTTAAGCGCGAAAAAAATATACTTGAAATATGAATAAGGAAGTTGTATCCATGGCATCAAGAATTGAAGTATCTCGGAAACTGAAGACCGCGTATACCCGGGCGACGAAGGGTGAGAAGTCTGTCATTCTGGACACATTCTGCCAGAGCACCGGATTGAGCAGGTCTTGCGCCCGAGGATACCTGACTTCCAAGACACGGGGCAAGAAGAATGTCGTGCGCATCGACCGTCGACAAAGTCGACCCACGAAATACAGTACAGCTGCCAAGGAGAAGCTGGTGTGGTTGTGGCGCGTGATGTTCATGCCTTGTGGGAAGTATCTCGTAGCGGAACGTGCGCAGTGGATTGCCGCTTTGGAAGCACACGGCGAACTGGTCCTGGGTCAACACGGCTGGACAGACAGTGTGCGTACAGAAGTGCTGGCCATGAGTGCGGCAACCGTCGACCGTTACCTGAACCCGGAACGAGCGCGGTTAAAGCTCAAGGGCATCAGTACAACCAAGCCTGGCGCACTGCTGCGCCACTCGATCAAAATCCGCAAGGCCGGCGACGAGTGTGAAGCAGAGCCCGGCTTCATGGAAGTCGATACAGTCGCACACTGCGGCCCAACCCTTAAAGGCGAGTTTGCCAGGACGCTGACGCTGACGGATGTGTTCACAGGCTGGATCCATCTGGAGGCAATGCGGAACAACGCGCATGTGCACATTCGCTCCGCCTTGGATGCGGCGATTGACACCATCCCCTACCAAGTCCAGGGATTGGACTGTGACAACGGCAGCGAACTCATCAACTACGATGTCGTCAACTGGGCTGCAGGACGGCAGATCTTCTTCACCCGAGCCCGCCCCTACAAAAAGAACGACCAGGCACACGTCGAGTCCAAGAACAACCATGTCGTCCGTCGCTACGGCTTCTATTACCGCTATGACACGGAGGCGGAGAGACAGACGCTGGACCAACTGTGGAAGGTGGTCTGTCTTAAAATGAACTTCTTCACCGCCACAAAAAAACCAATCGGCTGGACGTCGGATGCCGTTGGCCGGCGCAAGCGGCTGTACGACAACCCCAAGACGCCCCTCGAACGTCTGTTGGATGCCGACGTGTTGTCCATCGCCCAAATCCAAGAACTCAAAGACCAGCGGGATTCACTCAACCCCGCTTCGCTGAGTCGGGAAATCGTTCGCCTTCAATGTGTCTTAACCAGCTTGGCCAAAGCAAAAACCGACAGTCTGATGGCCGTGGTCGAAGATGCTAAAAGACGCCGGTTGAAATCCATGCAAGGTGGGCTGAAGGTCAATCCTGGATAGATCTGTTCGCGCTTAATCTATGTGAGGCACCAATTTATTTTCGCGCTCATATTGACATGAGGCACTACGCACAGGAAATTTCGTGACCAGAACGGATTCCAGGCGACTTCTGACAGGTTCAGACCAATTTGAACTTTTCCAAAGTCCAACTGAAATGGCGGATCAAAAACCAGCCTGGTCAAGGTCTGTCTGACAGCCTGGGGGCCGTCGTTTCGTCCAGCCCGAAGCAGCGGCATGCGTTCCGGGTTGTCAGCCTCGCCACTTCCTCAAGGGTCATGGCCAGTTCCTGCGCCAGGCGAGTGGCGATGATCGAGACATAAGCCGGCTCATTGCGCTGGCCGCGGTAAGGGGACGGCGTGAGATAGGGGCTGTCTGTCTCGATGAGGATCCGGTCGTGTGGACACATACGGATGACCGCAAGTGCTTTCTTGGCGTTGCTGAAGGTGATTGGGCCGTCAAATCCCAGACAAAAACCCATGTCCAAAACCTGTTCGGCGGTTTCCACACTGCCCGAAAAGCAGTGGAAGACGCCTGGTTCCGGCAAAAGTTTGTGTGACCGGCGGAATTCATTCAGGATCGACAGGCAATCGGCGGTCGCTTCCCGCTCATGGATGATCATCGGCAGTCGATGTGTGAAGGCGATGTCTATCTGTTCCATGAAAACGCGTTGCTGGACCGGTCGGGGCGAAAAATCGTAGTGATAATCCAGACCTATCTCACCAACTGCGAGCAGCGAGCCACGGTCCTGTCGTTGCAGTCGTTCTTCCAGAGCTGTTTTGTCGGCCCGGGTGTAGCCGGATGCCTCATGCGGATGGCAGCCGACAGAATGATAAAGACCCGGGCGTGTCGAGGCCAGGCGCTCGGCAGCGGCAGAATCGGCAAGGTCGGAGGTCGGAAGCAGAATGCGCGTCACACCGGCCGCGATCGCCCGCTCAAGCACAGCTGCCACGTCATTTTCAAAGGAAGCGTCCTGGAGATGGGCATGGGAATCGAACAACTCCATTTATCCAACCTCGGCGCCGGCCGGAACGGGCGCGTCGACGGTCAGCACACGATAACCCTGTTCGGTCGTCGCGCAAAGGATCATGCCATGCGAGACCACACCCCGGATTTTGCGCGGCTTCAGGTTCGCCACCATGATCACCTGTTTGCCCACGAGTTCCTCCGGCTGATAGGACTGGGCGATTCCCGAAACAACCGTCCGGACCTCGAAGCCGACATCGATTTGGGACTTGAGCAGTTTGTCCGAGCCATCCACCTTTTCGCACGCTTGAATGGTGCCGACCAGCAGTTGCATCTTCGCGAAATCGGCGAATTCAATCAATGCAACGCCCTCTGCCGCCTTCTGGTCACTGACAGCCTGTTTGGCCTCCGGTTCGGCTGCCTTGTCTGCCTGACCCGTTGCTTCCGGCTGCTCGATCTGAGCTGCAGCCTGGCTTTCCAGCAACGCGTCAAGGGCGGCGATTTCCTTGGCCAGGTCAATGCGCGGGAAAATCGGGTCACCTTTGCGGACACCGTTCAGCGCTTTGTATAGGCCGAATGCGCGAGCCGAATCCCACGTAGTCTGACTGGCATCATCAATACCAAGCGCGTGGCGGATTTTCGCGGGGGTCTGGGTCATGAACGGTTCAATCAGGATCGCGACGATACGGATCGCCTCAGCCAGATTGAAGAGCACCGTAGCCAGACGAGGGGCCTGCTCCGGGTTTTTCGCCAGGATCCAGGGGGCCGTCTCGTCTATGTATTTGTTGCTGCGGCCGATCACGCGCCAGATATCGGTCAGGGCTTGACTGAACTGGAGCTTGTCCATCGACTGTTCGACCAGGCCGGGCAGTTCGGCCAGCATGTTTTTCAATTCGTCATCCGGATCCGCGGTCTGACGATCATCGATCAGACCGTCCGGGAAATATTTGTCGATCATCGCCACGGTCCGACTGACCAGGTTGCCCAGGTCGTTGGCCAGGTCGGAATTGATACGGCTGATCAGCGCTTCGTTGGAGAAGTTGCCGTCCGCACCGAAGGGGACTTCGCGCAGCAGGAAATACCGGATCGCGTCGACGCCGTACTTGGCGCACAGGACGACCGGATCGATCACATTGCCCTTTGATTTGGACATCTTGCCATCCTTGAACAGCAGCCAGCCGTGGCCGTACACCTGTTTGGGCAGCTTGACACCCAGCCCCATCAGCATGGCCGGCCAGATGATGGTGTGGAAACGGACAATCTCCTTGCCGACGAGCTGGACGTCAGCCGGCCAGTAGCGGGCCATGTCACCGTCCATGTCGGGATACCCCATGGCTGTTATGTAGTTGGAAAGCGCGTCAATCCAGACATAGACGACATGCTTCGGGTCGAACGGGACCGGGATGCCCCAGTTGAAGGTAGTCCGGGAGACGCACAGGTCGTCCAGGCCCGGCCGGAGGAAATTGTTCAGCATCTCATTCGCCCGCGAGGGTGGCTGGATGAACTCCGGGTGCTCTTCAAACAGCTTGATCAGGTCATCCTGATATTTCGACAGGCGGAAGAAGTAGCTCTCCTCCCGCATCTTTTCGACCGGCCGGCCGCAGTCCGGGCAGTTGCCCTGTGACAGCTGGGTTTCCGTCCAGAAAGCTTCGCAAGGCGTGCAATACCATCCTTCATATTCACTCAGATAGATGTCGCCCTTGTCGTACAGGGTCTTGAATATATGCTGGATCGCCTTCTCGTGGGATTCGTCCGTCGTCCGGATGAACCGGTCATAGGATATGTCCAGAAGCTTCCACAATTCCTTGATCCCGACCACGATATCATCGACATACTGCTTGGGCGTCATGCCCGCAGCCTCGGCTTTGCGCTGGATTTTCTGACCATGTTCGTCCGTTCCGGTCAGGAACATGACGTCATGGCCGCGCAGGCGCTTGTAACGGGCCATCGCGTCAGCGGCCACCGTCGTGTAGGAGTGACCGATATGCAGCTTGCCGCTCGGATAGTAGATCGGTGTCGTAATGTAGAAGGTCTCTTTCATGGGACATCCTCCCGTTTTGTCTTCACGTTGTCCAGGCCCTTCATGAGGTGCGGCCGGGCGCGACATTCTGATATTATAGTGGATTTTCCAGGTTTTGTGAACAAAACCGCCATCCCCGGCCCCCACCCCCGGCTATTGATCGTTTGTTTCCGTTTTCCGGAGTTCAAGCAGTCGCCGGTACATGTCGTTGCGTTTGCCGCCGGTCTTTGTGGCTGCTTCGGCGGCAGCCGCTTTCACAGACATCCCTTCTGCGAGCAGACTGGACAGAAGTTTGTCCTGGTCGGCTGTCCTGTCCAAGGCTTCCGGACAGGTTGGCAGACCTTCCGGACATCTCCCCTGATACTCCGCCTGCCCTTCCAGAACGAGGACAAACTCACCGATCGGATCGTTCGATTCGTAATGCCGTACCGACTCCTGAACCGACAGGCGCAGGACGGACTCGAAGCGCTTGGTCAATTCCCGCGCGATGCTGATCCGGCGCTCCCCCAATCCTTGTTCAAGCAAGGCAGCCAGTGTCCGGCGCAGTCGGTGAGGGGCTTCGTACAGCACGACCGTACGTGATTCGGATACGATTTCAGCCAGTCGCTGTCGACGAGCCCGGCCTTCTGCCGGTAAAAACCCTTCAAACACAAAACGGTCTGTCGACAAGGCGGACAGCGTCAAGGCCGTCAGCGCCGCGTTCGGTCCGGGGATCGACACCACGGGGATGTCCTGTTCGACACAAAGCCGGACGAGTGCTTCTCCCGGGTCCGAGATGCAGGGCATGCCCGCATCCGAAACAAGCGCGATCGCTTCACCTGATTGAAGCCGGGCAATCAATTCAGGTCCGCGTGCAGCCTGATTGTGTTCGTGGTAACTGATCAGCGGTTTACGGATCGAAAGGGCGTTCAACAGTCGCAGGGTCCGGCGGGTATCTTCGGCCGCGATCCGGTCGACAGCAGATAAAATGCCAGAAGCGCGTGGGGAGATGTCCCCCAGGTTTCCGATCGGCGTCCCCACCAGATACAGACATCCGGGCATGACTTCCGACGACGCGTCATTTTTTTCCGCGATCATATTCGACTCCACTCTCCTGTTTTTTATGATCCGGCCGGATCATATCCGGACTCTTGCCATGGATTTTCAAGTCTGGAAAGCCCCCGAAACAGATCCTCCGGTGCCATTGGGCATGCGTTGCCATAGATTTCGTCCATTTCCGGTGTCGTCCGACGATGACGGTCACGGGCAATCAGCGGCGCGAGCGCGACCAGTGATCCCTTCCGGGCCTGATTGACCGCGGCCACGAGAAAACGGGACGGGGGCCTCTTCTCGACCGATTGGACAAGGCGCAGGGTCTTCGGCTCGATCCGATGCAGGCGCAGGGTTGTGAGAACATCCGTGAGCCGATCGATCCGGTGGACAAGGGCAAGCTGTCCATGCGGTCGCAGGAGGGCAGCCGCTGCCCGGATCAGTGCTTCAAGATCCATGGTCTGTTCTTCGCGTGCGACTTTCCGTCGTGAATGGCCCGGTGTCAGATCGCCTGCCAGGCCTGTATTGATCACGCCATAGGGCGGGTTGGCGACCACCAGGTCGAATCCGGCCCGCAGGCCCTTCCCGACAGGCCCTTCAGGCAAAGTGCCCGGCCAGCCGCTGTAATCGCTGTGCAGGATTTCCAGCCGGTCTTCCAGCTGATTCAGCTGACGGTTTCGCTCGATCAGGCTCGCACCATGCGCGTCCATCTCGACCGCCAGGACGCAAGCCTTTGGCAACCGGGCCGCCAGCAGAATCGAGGAAGCGCCGCTGCCGGCACCCAGATCGGCGACACGCAGCTTTTTCTCAGGGCGAAGGCTGAAAAGCCGGGCCGCGAAGTCGGCCAGCAAGACGGTGTCTTCGCCGAAACGGAACCCGTTTTGAGGCTGGATCAGGCGAAGGTGATCCCGGTTCAAATCCGAGATGGTTTCATCTGAGAACAGCTCGACCATGTCTGTCATAAGCGCATGCCCTTTCAAAGCGAACCTGAAAAAAAAAGGAAAGCCTGCCGGCCTTCCTTTTCCAATCTGGATCGCTATGCACTCAGCCGGCAGAAATCGCTTGAACCGGGCAGACTGCCTCACAGGCGCCACAATCGATGCAAAGTTCAGCATCGATATTGTACTGGGTATCACCCGCCGAAATCGCGCCAGTCGGGCATTCAGCCTCGCAAGAACCACAGGAAATGCATGCATCAGAGATTTTATAGGCCATTTTTTCCACCTCCCATCGAAAATGATTCTATCACCGCCCATTCAATAGGGCAAGGATTTTGAAAAATTACAGCTGCGGCGGAATGCCACTGCGACTGCGCTGACGGTTATCGCCGGATCGACCGCCCGAACCGGATGATCCTGATCCGCCCTTGCCGCCTTGTTGACCGCGCTTGCAGGGTTTGCCGCCAATGATCTCGACATCAGTCGCCGGCAGGACGACCTGGTCTGCCTCGCCACCGCAATCCAATCTGACCGTGACGGTTTCTTTCAACAGATTGATCGCTTCAACCGATCCCTGGCCTTGCGTTGTCATCACGACATGACCCGGACGCGGCATCCGGGCGTGGGCATCTTCATACGCTTCCTGCTCGTATTTCAGGCAGCACATCAACCGGCCGCAGATACCGGATATCTTGGTCGGATTCATGGACAGACTCTGTTCCTTGGCCATCTTGATCGAAACCGGAACAAAATCCTTGAGAAATGAACAGCAGCACAATTCCCGGCCGCAGATACCGAGGCCGCCGATCATCCGGGCCTCGTCACGGACACCGATCTGGCGAAGCTCGATCCTGATCCGGAAAACCGAAGCCAGGTCCTTGACCAGTTCCCGAAAGTCGACGCGACCATCTGCCGTGAAATAGAAAATGATCTTGCGACCATCAAATGTATATTCCACATCCACCAGATGCATGTCAAGGTCACGTGCGGTGATCTTGTCGGCAGCGATCCGGTAGGCTTCCTTTTCCTTGATCTTGTTGTCTTCATACTGATCCAGATCGGCCCGGGTCGCCTGGCGCATGATGCTTTTCAGTGGAGCCACGATCTGTTCTTCAGCCAGCTCCATAGCCTCCTCTGACACGATCCCGAGCTCGATTCCCTGGGCGGTTTCGACGATGACGGCATCTCCGATGTGCAAGACCAGATCAGACGGGTCAAAATGATATGATTTGCCGTTTCCATGGAAACGGACTCCGACGACTTTAGGCATGGATGAACTCCCTTCGTATCACAAGCAGCAATTGGCATGCACTGATTTCAAATGAAACATTAAAGGTCAGAGCCTTCCGGGTCAAGTGGATGGCATTGGCAATTGCCGACAGCCCCTCCACCCGGCAGGCCTTCGCCTTCGCGTGGCTGATGATTTTCGGTGCCAGATCCTGGTTGACCAGCGTCCCCGTCTGTCCGGTCTTCATGTAAACCAGCTCATCCCGTACCAGGCTGAGCAAAATGGCCAGTAGAGGATCGATGTGCGCTTTGTTCGTCTCAAGGAACGCATACCCGTCCGTCAGCAGGTCAGCCGGTTTCAGGCTGGCCAATTGGAAATAGAAATCGGCCGTCTCGCCTCTGAGCGGAACGAACCAGTCCTGAGCGAGGAGACTGATCGCGGCACCGGGAACGCCAGCCGCATACCGGGCGTAGAATCGCAGCTGGTCCGGCGAGCATTCGTCCATGTCGCACGAACGACGGATGACCTCGATGATATCCGCTTCGCTCAGCCGCGCGGTCACCAGCGGGACAACCCGGGACCGGATCGTCGGCAGCAACCTTTCGCTACCGACAGACACCAGGAGAAAGACGGCATAATCCGGTGGTTCCTCAAGTGTCTTCAGCAAGGCATTCTGGCCTTGCTCATTCAGTTCGTCCGCCATGATCAGATAGACCTTGCGACCGGACATCTGTGGCTTCATCTGCACATCCGCGCAGGCAGATCGCCGGACCTTCTCCACTTTGATGAGTTTTTCCTTGCCTTCCGCCGCCAGCACGAAAAAGTCCGGGTGGACTCCGTGGTCGAAATGACGGCAGGAGTCGCACTGGTCACAGCTTCCACGGGAAGAAGGCTTGAAACAGAGCAGTGCCTTCGCGAACGAACGGGCAATCATCCGCCGACCGGAACCGGTCGGCCCCATCAGCAGATAGGCATGACCCGGTGTACCGGACAGGGCATTGCCCAGTCTGGCGATCAGTTCAGGCTGGCCGATTATTTCAGAAAATGACATGTCACATCTTTTCGAAATGCTCGACGTTCAGCACAAAGACCGTCGCGCCTCCGACCATGACCTCCACCGGGTAGGGTATGTAGGAGCCACCCATGGAAGAAGGCGTGACATTTGTATTGATCGCGGCCTGCCGGCTGCTGGAAAATTTCCTGACGATACCCAGCACCTCATCCAACTGGGCTTCTTCGACAACAATCATGAGTGTGGTGTTGCCAGAACGCAAAAACCCGCCGGAGGAATTCAACTTTGTCACCCGATACCCGGCCCTGTTGAGTTCGGCCATCAGTCGCGGACTATCCTCGTCATGGACGATCGCAAAAATCAGTTTCATATGCCAAATTCCTCCTTCAGCATGGTGATGATCCGGGATAGTGTCGTGTCTTCCGGCTCGTCAGCCGGCAAAATCCGAAATCGGTCGGGATCGCCGGCCGCGATCGCCAGGTACCCGTCACGGGTCAAACGCATGAAGGCGATTCCCTCCGAGTCCAGTCGGTCCGGCTTTCCAGAGCGGCCACTGAGACGGCTTCCGGCCGACTCAGGATCAAGGTCGAGCAGGATAGTCAGATCCGGTCTTGTCGGACCAACCGCGAAATCGTTCAGGCGGTCGACCAGGCTCAACTCCATCCCCCGTCCGTACCCCTGGTAGGCCACCGTCGAATCCATGAATCGGTCACTCAGGACAATGGCACCCTGCTCGAGAGCCGGTTCGATGACCTGTCGGACCAATTGGGCCCGTGCGGCTTCAAACAGAAGCAGTTCGGTTTCGGCTGTCATGCCATCGCTTTCTTTCGAAAGCAGAATCTTGCGGATCGCCTCGCCGATTCCTGTTCCTCCTGGTTCACGCAATTGCAATACCTGATAACCCTTGTCTTCGAGGATCGTCCTGAGGCGGCTCGCCTGCGTCGATTTACCGGAGCCATCGATGCCCTCTATGGTGATGAAGACACCTCTGCGCGCCGGCATGCCTCTCCCCGAATCCCTTTCAAGCCGGGTCGTTTCCGATTTTAAACCATTATACATCATCAGCACCCCTCAACGGAATGTTCCGTATCGATCACCAGGACACCTGCCTCCTCACCGGACATTGTACAGCCATGCAGGCAAATCCCATTGTCCGACAGATCTTGAAGAAGCGCAAGCGTCTCGGTATCAAGCCGTTCTCCCGGCCAGACAAGCGCTATGCCAGGCGGGTAAGCAAGGATAGCCCTGGCGGCTGAAAAGCCGACTGCATGTTCGGGTGGCACAATGCGGCATGGCCAGCCGTCAAGCAGGGGCGCCGTCGCATGCCAAAAGGGGCGTGGTGACTGCGTAAGCCGCCTGTTCAGCCGTTGATCCAGCTCGATCACGGCCCGGCTTGTCTCATGTACTTGACGAGTCTCGTCACTGCGAAGCAAAAACCTGGCCAAATCATCCAGTTCCCGTCCCTCTGTAGCCAGACCCGGGATCAGGACGATCCTGACCAGATCCGCCATCTCGACATCAAATCCTGATGCTGCCAGATGGCCGGACCACCACAGGCCGGTCCGGCCCGTACCGGACACCTCCAGCACAACGCGCAGCGGATCACGCCAGATGCCTTCCTCAGTACGGCGGCTGACAGTCGTCACCTTCATGGTTGCCGGAACAGACCGGGCGAACCGGTCAATCGCCTGACGGGTGGCCATGATCGCATCTAGCCCCTTGTGGCTCATGAATGATCTGGCATAGTCCAGGGTCGCGCCGATCATGAGAGACGCGCTCGATGTCTGGAAAAGCGTAAGACTGTCACGAAGCTTGCGGCTCAAGACAACGGGGTCCGCCCATGCGGCAGCCCCATTGCCCAGATGGAGATATGCGCCTTGTGTCAGGGCCGGCAGTGTTTTGTGCGCGCTCTGGACACAGGCCGCTGCTCCCGAAGCCAATGCTGAAGGGGGCAGGAGATGCGGCGCGAAACACAAATGTGCACCGTGAGCTTCATCGACAAGCAAGGGGCAACCGGCCTCACGAGCCACCGTGGACAGGGAAGCAAGGTCCTGGCAGACCCCATAGTAGTCCGGACTGGTGATCAAGACAGCTTTTGTGTCAGGGTGGCGTGCAAGGACATCACGCAGGGTACCGGCCATTGTCGGCAGAAAGGGAACCGTGCTGTCATCATGCCCCTGCTTCTCAGACTCTTTTTCAGCCGGAAGGAAAACCACGCGCAAAGCCAGTATGGCCGAGATGTTCAGGACAGCCCGGTGAACGGTCCGCGGGAGCACAATCTTGCTCCCGCGTGGGCAGAAAGCAGCGACCATGGCGAAAAGAGCCGTGGTCGACCCGCCCGTGACAAAGAAGGTCTCCATCGCGCCAAACGCGGCAGCGGCCTCTTTCATGGCAGCAGCCGCCGGACCGGTCGGTGCGTTGAGATCATCGGTCACAGAAAGCTCAGTCACATCGAGATCAGCCAGATGATGACGAATCAGTTCCGGAAACCCGGCTCCGGCCTGATGCCCAGGCATGTGAAGCGAGAATCGGTCCTGTTTGGCAAACGAAACAAGAGCAGCAAGCAGGGGTGCATCCTGTATCAGTCGATCTGAATCCCTCACAAATCAGAAATCCAGCTTGATGGTGTGGATGCCGGCAATGTCAAGCCAGATCTCCTTCTCAATCCGTTCGTTGTCCTTGCGGATATCTTCAAAGGTTTCCTCGGCCCGGATTTTCTTCTCCCAGCGAGGAGCGCTCCGCTCACCGCCCTGACGAGGGGAACGGTCACGGTTGTCACGACCATCCGACTGCTCGCGCGGTTCGCGGGTTTGCTGGACATCGCTTGGCTGTTCCCGCAGGTCACGCTGTTCACGGTTTTCACGTGGTGGCTTTGGCGGCCGCTGTTCACGGGGCTGATCCCGACGATCCCGGTTTTCCTTCTGCTCCCGAGGGTCGCGAGTCTGCTGGGCTTTCGGCTTGTTGTCTGTCTGCTGGGCACCGGGCTGGGCCTGCTGACGAGTCCTTTGCTGATCCGGCCCTCCCTGGCGGTTTCGATTGTCACGCCGATCCGATCGGTTCTGCCCACCATGGCCGGAAGTCCGGGACTGGTTTCCATCACGACCGCCCTGATTATCCCGACGATCCCTGTTGTCCCTTGAGTGGCGTTGCTGGGGCGACCGGTTCCCCTGGCGGGATTCAGGCTTCGATTCGCCAGTTGCCTGGACTTTGTTCTCTTCTTTGGTGTCGGGCCTGGAAGTCCGTTTCGCTTCTTGGCCGCCTTCGCCGGCATTGGCGTTGCCGGAAGGTCCAAAATGGCGGAAATTGCGCCTGCGGCCGTTGGAACCGGATGAACCGCCTGTCGGGTTACCGTTTGAGGACATGAATGAACCTCCATTATCTGCTGCAGCCCACTGCACAAAGTCAAGGGCTGGATGATCTCATCGTGACGGATTTTCTTTACGCACGCCTGTTCAAGTCATGCCATGAACCACGTATCTGCTATTTTACTGTTTTTAGGCTGTCTTCACAAGTCAAACGCCTGACTGCCGGGCATTGGGTACCAGTTGTCAAGGACCTTTCGCACCCCGGGCCTGTCCCCGGCCAGGCGTCCGGATGTTATCTCAGCCAGAGGGACAAGGACAAAATCACGCTCTTCCATCCTGGGATGCGGAATGGTCAACTCAAGACTGTTGACGGCCCGGTCACCATACATCAGGATGTCGATATCCAGGGTTCTTGGTCCCCAGCGGACCTGCCTGACACGATGTTGCTGGTGTTCGATGGTCTGGCAGAGCCGAAGCAGTTCCATGGGGGACAGGGTGGTCCGAATCCGGATCACCGCATTGTAAAAAGGCCTCTGATCCTCGTAGCCCCATGGATCCGTTTCATATACAGACGAAACCTTGATGACCTCGATATTTTCAGACTGGGCCAGGGCATGCGTCGCCGCTTTCAGATGCCCAAGCCGGTCGCCCATGTTCGATCCCAGCGACAAATAGGCATCCACAACTGACTGGACATCTTCCTCTACATTGTTCATGGTCGAACCATCCCGGGAAAATCCGATCGCTGACGCGTGATCCGCACGCCCATGGCTTCAAAATCTCCATCGATGGGCGCTTGTGGTTTTCTGACTGTCACCGTCAATTTCTGAACGGTCGGGAACGCTTCAAAAAGGCGTTTTGCGATCTCGCCACAAAGCCGTTCCACCAGATCGTACGACTCATGGTGATACACTTGCCGGATGATCTCATAGGCCTGGGCATAACTGACCGTGTCATCCAGATTGTCCGATTCACAGGCAGCCATGAGCGGCAGTTCAAGCACGACATCCGTCAAAAAAACTTGTCCGGCCTGCTTTTCAGACTCATGCACGCCCGTAAATCCGTAAAATGACATTCCCTGCATCAGGATCTGATCCAATGTTGATCCTCCCCCTCCCGATAGAGCGTATCCATCACCCTGACCACATCGATGATCTCGGTCACATCATGGACTCTGACAAAATCGGCACCGGCTGTGATGGCGAAACAGACAGAGGCAGCCGTTCCCATCAGCCGGCCTTCGACAGGTCTACCGCCCAGTATCTGTCCGATGAACCGCTTTCTCGACGGTCCGACCAGGATGGCATGTCCCAGACTGCGCAAACTGCCACTTTGCCTCATGAAATCAATCGACGCTTCCGGTGTCATGGCAAAACCAATGCCCGGATCGATCATCAAGCGATCCCGACCAATTCCGGCCGCGACCGCGAGGTCCACCGATCGGCGCAGAAAGGACGTCATTCTGGCAGCCCAATCATCGGGGCTGGATTTCCGGCTTTCCGTTGACGCCTGATCGCTTTCATACGCTGGGTTGAACATCAGGACAGCCCCGGCGTCGGTCGAGGCGATCAGGTCAGCCATGCGCGGGTCGGCCCGGAGGCCGGAAATGTCATTCACGATCACCGCGCCCGCTTTCAAGGCTTCGTCGGCCGTTTGAGCCTTGAAAGTGTCAATCGACAAGGGTATGTCAAAACGAGCGACAATCTTTTGAATGATCGGGACCACACGGGCGATCTCTTCATCTGAAGACACCGGACTGGCCCCGGGGCGAGTGGATTCCCCGCCGATGTCGATGATGTCCGCACCGGACATCACAAACTGTTCCACACGTCGCAAGGCACTGTCGACGGACACATGAAGGCCCCCGTCAGAAAACGAGTCCGGCGTGATATTCAGGATGCCCATCACATAAGTCCGACGTCCAAGCACAAATTCATGTCGACCAGCTCGAAAAACGCTGGTGGATCGCTTGTCGGGAAAGGGCATTTTGTGATTTGTTTCGGGATTATTCACTCGTCTTCCTCATCAGGGCCTGCGATTGATCAGCGCCATCGCCTCTGATCGGGAACGCGCGTCTTTTTTGCACAGACCGCGCAAGGAGGATGTGACGGTCATGGAGCCGGGCTTTTTGACACCACGCATGGTCATGCATAAATGCTCCGCCTCGACGACTACCGCAACTCCCTGAGGATGGACAGCCCGCACGATCGTGTCGGCAATCTGGGAAGTCAGACGTTCCTGCAGCTGTGGCTTCCGGGACATGATGTCGACAATGCGGGCAATTTTGCTCAAGCCCAGAATTCGCCCTTCCGACGGGATGTAGACAACGTGTGCTTTCCCGATGAATGGCAACAGGTGGTGCTCGCACATGGAGTAGAACGGAATATCCCCCACCAGGATCATCTCATCATGATCCTGTTCGTTGAAAACGGTGAAGTGATCCTCGACGTGGGCATGGAGGCCGGCAAATATCTCGCCGTACATGCGGGCCACCCGCGCTGGCGTTTCGACCAGTCCCTCGCGGTCGGGATCCTCTCCGACGGCCAGGAGGATTTCCCTGACGGCTTTTTCAATCCGTTTGATATCCATCCGGCCTTTTGGCTTTTCCGGTATTTGATCTGTCATGTTGTCTTGGCTCCCCTTTTCTCGATGTTGCCGCCTTTCCGTGCCAGAACCTGTTTACGGTAGGCCATCGGTGTCATGCCGACGTGCTTGCGGAAAGCGGCATTGAAACGCTGGGGACTTGAAAACCCGACTTGTTCGGCAATGCCACTGACCTTGATATCGCGCTGTTCAAGCAGTTTGCAGGCATGATCGACCCGAACCTGCATCATGAAAGCCATCGGACTCATGCCTGTCTCATCTCGAAAAGCCCTTGTGAAATAGCCCTGACTTAAGAAAACGTATCCAGCCGCGTCCGCGACAGAAATATCCCGGTCATGATTTTCGACAATGTAATCTCGGGCAATTTTCACGAGTTCTCTGGCCTTGCCCGTCCTCACTCTCAGGCTTTCTTCCCATTCCTCGCGCAATCCGCGAGAAAGAACGACCAGCAATTCAACCGCCAGAAGTTGCAGCATCAGTCCCCGAGCGAACGCGTCCGCACGGGTTTCACGCAGTACACGTTCCATCAAGGCCGCGATGTCCTGGCGGCTTTTGCCCTTGATCTGAATGAACGGATCCAATGTCCGTCCCTCGTCCGCATGATCCTGACCATTCGCATAGTCCAGGAAATGCTCCAGCGTTGCCGGCGCGATGTCTGTTGTCCGCTTCGGCAGGACCGGATGACCGCTGGCATTTTCCTGAATCATCTGGAACGGCTTGGAAAGCGTCGGCTGCTGCCTGGAAAAGCCGAAGTAGACCACCATCATGTCGGCGTGTCCTTCCAGGGTCCGTACATCATGTGCCTTGCGCGGCCGGATGACGAGCGCTGCCCCTCGATCCAGAATCAGTTTTCGGCCTTCGATGTCAAATTCCACTTTTCCGCTGCGCAGGTATATGAGCTCGTGAAAATCATGCCGGCTATGTGCCGCCGTTGACGCGCCCTTTTCAAAACTTCGCTCCATGCCCTTGAACACGACCGGTATCGAACCGGCCGCGTTGAGGATGCCTTTTTCGACGGCTGGAAGCAGATCTTCAAACATGTTCATCACCTGAAGTCATCATATCAGAAACCTTCAAGTGATGAAAGATTGCCGATTCCGGGGCTTCGGCACGATAGGCGTCACTTATGCCTGGCTTGCCACCAATTCGTCCACGGCTTTTCGTCGGCCATCCGTGAATGGTTGACGTGTCGGACGGTCCTCGGGCTCATTGATCGGCACGAGTTTGATGACGCAGCACGGCTCTGCCCTGGCCAGCACGCGCGCCTGGGCTGTGTTGACATCCAGGCAGACGAGCGCCGTTCCGCCCGCCAGCGGGGCGGGCGCACCACTCAAGGCACCGTTTTGCGACGATGGCTGGTCCAAGCCGATCATCGCGAGCACGCGGACATTCGGGAGGATATCAGGCAGGTCTTCCAAAGGCTCTCCGCGCGGTATGAGATGCACATCAACACGGTTGCCGGCAGCCAGCCAGAATCCATTTGCCTGCTCCGCCTGCAACCGAAGCGTGTACAGACGTCCATCCGTGCGGCCATCCGGATAGGCGACACCGTCCGGCCGGGTGTTCAACCATCTGTTGTCGATCAGTTGTCCCGGACTCAGTTCTCGATCGGTCACAGCCCCAATCACGACATCCGGGTCGGTCACATACTCATCAATCACAAACTTCACAGGCAGTTTGACCGCGATAAAATCCTCTTGAGCCAACACCTGCCCGGCCCTGACCGCGCGTTTAGCGGCCAGGACCGACCGTGTTGGCTCATCGGGGGGTCTCAGTCCGGTCGAATACGCGACCCCCACAAGCAAGAGCGCGGCAACTGCTGACCAGATTATCTGCTTTTTCCTGTTCATCTAGGGCTCTCCTCTTTGGTCAATCCAGAATCAGTTCGATCCGGCCATGGGATTCATGCACGGTGCCATCCGGGATTCTCCATCTGGCTGAAGAACCGATGACCGGCATGCCGGTTGGTCGATTGCCGGAAAGCCAGTGCCCCGGACCTTCAGGCCGTTCTGTCATTTCAACCCGGATGGCAAGAGCGTCAAGGGTCGCCGGCAGGCCGGAATGTTGAAGATTGGTTTCAATTTGTGACCGGATCAATCGGGTCACCTCATCATGGTCAATTTCCAGTCTGCCCTCAGAAAGAGCGTCGACGGAAACGGCCAGATAAGCTGCCGGCATGCTGGCCTCAAGGATATCATCACATCGCTGATGCCAGATCCGGGCGATATGAATCCGGACCTGCGCAGTCAACAGAGGCAATGAAACCATCAGGAAAGCCATGACCATGATCAGGACTGTCCCTATGGCTCCCCTGCGGCAGTGATGATTTTTCGGCACAGCACCGTGCGATGGAACGTAAAGGATAAGATCACCTCCTTCATCGTCAGGTCCATTCCGACCTGCTGACTGGTCCGAGTCGCCTCGACCAGCAGGGTCAGGTCACTTCCATAGGCCGCTGACGAAGGCGCGGACAGGCGCGTGACCTGAAATCCAGAATCTGTTAAAGCCTGCCGGAAGCTGTTTCCCTGGGCAACAGTCATCCCGCCCGACATCTCCATCCGCATCAATTGAGCCTGGCATAGGTGTTCAAACTCGACCTGATGGTACAGCGGGATGATCAGAAGAAAAACCGCCATTGTCAAAATCGTCAGCGTCATGGCCAGCCAGACGGATACAAGGACTTTATCAATCATGGAAACCTCTTTCCTGACACCTGGCCGTCAGCTGGAGAAAATGCCAGAAGCCATGTTGTTCCACCATTGGGTCAGCTGGTTCAGCACGCTGGCCGCGAATTGGCGCAATCCCGGTATGACGACGACAACCGCGATGATGATGCCGGCCGCGATGCCGATCACCTCATTGAGTCCAAAGCCGCCACGCCCGCCGATCCGCAATTTCAACGACTTCTCGGATGATTCCTCAAGAGGCCTTCCCCCCGTCGCCAAGCCGCGCATGAGCACCTTCATGTGGTCTGGCCCGAATAAAAACAAATTGTTCATCCTTTACCTCCTCGGGTATATTTATCACTCGCAGCCCTCTGGGCTGAAAAGTCAACCAAAGACAAGGCTCAGGGACTGGACCGCTTCGTGAATCAATGGCATCAGGAACAAAAGGATGGTGGGCAGCATCATGAGGATGGCCGACAGCAGCAGTTGATTGCGGATGCTGGCCGACTGACGCTGCAGAATGGCAAAATATCTGGAGAACAGCAGCTCCTCAGTCCTCTGGAACGAACGCCCGGCCGTGCCGGTTGCCAGAACCTGCCTGAGGTGGGTTCCTAGTGTCTCAATGTCTTTTCCGTCAAGCGAATGGCGGATTTCCTCCATGGCCTCGTCCAGATCAAGTGTCAACGTGAATCGCGCGGAAAAGCGGATCAAGGCATGCTGGATCGCGGGATCGTCAATGGACTCATGGATTCCTTTGAGAACGTCGGTTGGTTTGATGCCCGCTTGGACTTGGCTGTCAATGAAACGGTAAATTTTGAAAAATGATCGTTCAAGCGCTTCTTTTCGCTGTCTGATCCGATGGTTGACTGGAGCGTTGATCAAAGAAGCGGACGCGATCGACGCAAGAAGCGCGTGCCAGAACGGCCAATCAAACAATAAGGCCGCCGCGAATGGCAGGGCGGTCGCCAAAGCCATTTTCTGAATATATCGTCTGAGGGATTCCGGATGGTCATCGCCGGAAAGACGTAGATACTGGCTGATCCTATCCATGACCCGCCATCTGCCGATCCGCGGTTTCACACCACTGGAGATTGGATCCGGGCGGCGGACGGTGTCCATCAAGGACCCGTTTCCCAGGACTGATCGATATTTCCTGCAAAACCGCGCAGCCAACCCGGGCAGGTTGAGGTAGCAAGCGTAAATAGTCACCATCAGGGCAAGTGACCATAAGAAGATGTCCGACATGATGAGTAGTCCTTCCCTCACGAATAGTCTTTCATTTCAAAATCCAGACTCAATGTGATTGGCGGTTGACGGACATGAAGATGGCCACACCAGCCAGATAGGTCAGCAACGCAATCAGCAGGGTCAATACGCCAAGCGACGTTTCAAGAAAAAATGCCCGATTCAAAGGCTTGGCCAGCAGGATGAACAGATAAAGCATGGGCGCGGCCGCCATGATGCCGACAGTCAGGCTTCGGTCTCTGGATGAACTGATTTTTCTGTGGACATACTCCTCTTCGATCCGGTTCATCTGTGATTCCAGAGTGTCCATCAGGGCGGCCAGATTGCCCCGATATCGGAAATTGAAGCGGATCGCCACCACAAAGTCCTGGAATTGTTCCTGTTCGCTGCAAGACTGGAACAGGGCCAGCGCGGAATCGATCGGCATGCCGCCCCGAATCCGGCTCGTCAGATTGTCGACAAAAGTCTGCATGGGCTCGCCAAGCCCGGTGTCGGCGCATCGTTCGAACGCGAAAAGCAGGTCCTCACGCACTTGGCACCAACGGTTCAAATGGGTAACCAAAAGCAGCGTCTGCTGACGGATCCGGACATGACGGCCAAAGATTTGCCAATTCATCCTGTCGCTCCTTTATTTGCCGGCCGTGGACCGACATGATTTCGATCACCTTGAAGTCACGTAGATAAACGATGTAATCCAGTCCGCGCAACAGCATGCGGTGGAGCAGTTCCTCACTTTCGTCAGGCGAAGCGGAGCGGGCCAGGGACAGGATCCGGTCGACCGCGTCACTTGCGCTTTCCGAGTGTATCGTTCCCAGACAGCGATGACCGGAGTATGATGCACGGATGAATTCAGCCGCTTCACCGCCGACAATTTCTCCGATGCAGTAGGTGTCCAAAGACATGGTCAGTCCATCGGCCACCAGGTCACGCAAAGTCAATGCCCGACCGCCCTCGTGCGGCTTCTTGATCCGCTGCATCAGGCAATAGGGTTTTTCGGGATAAAGCTCACTGTCGCTTTCGGCAATGAGCACCCGCTCCATGACCGGCATCGACTCGATGAAGGCGCGAAGGAGTGTCGTTTTTCCGGCAGCACCTTTCCCGCAGAACAGGACCGTCTTGCTCTCCTGGGCCATTTCGCGAAGCAGCGCGCATGTTTCTTCCGAAAGCATGCCGACCATGATCAAGTCTTCTAAATGATAGGGTTTCCGACGGTGTCGTCGAATGCTGATCGTCGGTCCGGACATACTTCTCGGTGGAACCGTCACGTTGATCCTGAGCCGATAGTGGTCGTCTGTAACTCGGCAGTGGCTGTCATTTTCATTGATCATGCCGCCATTTCGGATGATCACCAGTCGACAGAACGTGTCATATGTCTTTTCATCCGCGAAGGCAGTCTGGATGGCTTCCCGGACACCATCTCGCTTGATGGTGAATTCGAAATAACGGGTACCGTCTATATCCGTAATGCGATCGTCGTCGATCAGTTGCTGCAACGGTCCGTAACCGAAGAGGAAATCCAACACTTCCCTGACCAGGTCCGCACCTGACAGACCCGCCCTTTCACGTTCCTGTTCCGTCGTCTGCATGATCAGCATTTCCAGGGCTGAGGCGTCTGAGCGACCTGCAGCCACGTCCGCGACCAGCATCGGCCGGTCGGTCAGGATGCGATTGACCACGCTGGATATGAGCTCTCTTGCGGTCGATTGCCGGGGTGATGACGATTTTGAAAGGGCGTCCCGGCCGGAAAAGTAATCGGCAAACTGCTCAGCGACAAGGGCGTGCGATGTGATCAGTGGCATGTCCTCTGACTCCATTCTCTGTGCGATCGGTGTTGTTGTTCATGAGACTTTTCGGGATCTTTCGAAACGGAAACCGAGCCGATGGATGATCTGATCACAGGCATCACCGGATCGTCGTGTCAAAGCCGGCCGCCATTTCTTGCTTCGTTCCAGCGGACCGGGCTTGTCCTTGGGCGGCAGGCTTCCGGCAAGCAGCCCACCGCACAGTTCGTCCATCAAGCCCAGACTCATGTGATGCGAAGGATTGTGATCCATGGCGATGAAACGAAATTTCTTACGATCAAACGAAAAGTGTCCGGCCAAAAATTCCAGATATCGATTGAATTCGCGAATCGGCCCGCTTTCAGCGTGTACCGGGATCAATCCCAGATCAGCGCTCAGTAGCGACAGACAGGCAAACGTGTCATGAATGAAGCGACTGCAGCAAACGACAATTACATCCGCGTGCATGCGGGCGGTCTGGAAAACGGACATCAGGGCATTCCCGTCATGATAGTCGTAGTGGAGCAAGGGAAACGGACCGGCCAGCGCGAACAGGTCCGGGACGGATGTCTTCTGAAACAGGTCGCAGAAGCGGCCAGACTCAAGGCTTTTCTGCATCATGGCAGTCAGGGCCGACTCAAGCCCCGGCTTCGCCTGTTCTGTTGGGCCGACTTGTTTATTTCTTGAAGATGCAGCCGTGCCGGGCCATTCTGGCAGTCCCAGGATCAGGTCTATGCGGGGATTCAAAAGATCCGCGTCGATCAGCAAGGTCCGGTAGCCGGAACCGGCCAGGCGGGTGGCCAGGGTGACAGCGAATTCAGCGTGATCCCAAACAGTGACCAACTGATAAGGATTCCGGCGCTTGCCACCATCTGCCGGTTCGGGCAAAGCAGCTGGCGTGGGGCCAACCGGTGCCGGGCCCTGTTCTGGTCTGGTCGTTGCTGTTTCCGTGGAATGTCGGACCAGGCACTGCTGTTCCAGAGCACAGGCCAGCGCAGACGCAGTCGGGTAACGTGATGACGGGTCCACACTCAGGCAGGTTTCCAGAATTCGCACGACCGCCTGAGGCAAGTGACGGCAAAGCGGTTCCAAGGGCGGAATCACGGCAGAATCGACGCGACATCCGGTCAGGAGAGCTAGCATGGCAACACCGAGCGCATAGATATCCGACCGGGCCGATGGTTGACCCGCCATCAGTTCGGGGGCGGCATAGCCAATCGTGCATCGGACGGTTGCGGTCTCAGCGGCTTCGACCGGCCCTAGCCGGGCACAGTCGTAGTCAATCAGGCCGATACTGTTGTCCGGCATTTTCACCAGATGCTCCGGTTTGATGTCCAGATGCATGAGGACTGGTTCATTCTGTTCATGCAGGAATGCCAGTGTCCGGGCAGCCTGCGCCATCAGGGGGAGCAATTGTTCAGACACCAGGCGGCCGCCCGCTCGCGAAAGCCACTCGGAGAATGTCTCTCCCTCCAGATACTCCATGGCCAGATAGGCTTGTTCACATGACCCGATGCTGACCATGATCTCATCCAGCACGCGAGGGATCGATGGATGCCGGATCCTGCTGAGATGCCGGATTACACGCGGGTCCTGAAAATGGTCAATCGGCTTCAGAATGACCGAAATACCGGTGGCAACCTGTGTGGCGAACAAGGTGCGTCCCTTGATGTTGACAAGCCGGTATCGCTGATCGATTGAGATTTCGTTTCCTGTCATGACCATCCCCCCGGTGTTTGCGAGTCCAAGTGAAATCAGCATACGAAAAAAGGAGCCCCCGCGGGGGCCCCTTCGTCCGACATGAAAGGTCAGTCCAGGTCAAAACAGAGTGTTCAGGCGATCAGGTCCTTCTTTTCGATGACCGTCGGCGCTTCCTTGGACAGGACGCTGGCCTCGGTGATCACGCACTTGGCCACATTCGGCTTGGATGGTATCTCATACATGATGTCCAGCATGATTTCCTCAAGGATCGCGCGCAGGCCACGGGCACCGGTATTGCGTTCCAGCGCCTGCCGGGCGATCGCCTCGACGGCGGCCGGTTCGAAAACCAGTTCGACGCCATCCAGATCAAGCAGCTTCTTGTATTGTTTGAGCAGGGCGTTCTTGGGTTCCTGAAGCACCCGGATCAACATGTCGTGCGTCAAGCCCTCCAGGGTCACAATCACCGGCACCCGTCCGACAAATTCGGGAATCAGGCCGAACTTCAGGAGGTCTTGCGGCATGATCTGCTGCAGCAGTTCACCCAGCTGATGCTCCCGCTTGCTTTCGATATGGGCGCCGAATCCGATCGACTTCTGGCCGACGCGGTTTTGGATGATCTTCTCCAGGCCATCAAAAGCACCACCACAGATGAACAGAATATTGGTCGTGTCTATCTGGATGAATTCCTGATGCGGGTGTTTCCGTCCGCCCTGCGGTGGGACGTTCGCGACCGTGCTCTCGATGATCTTGAGCAGCGCCTGCTGAACCCCTTCGCCGCTGACATCCCGGGTGATCGACGGATTGTCGGACTTGCGTGTGATCTTGTCGATTTCATCAATGTAGATGATGCCGCGCTGAGCCCGCTCGATATCGAAATCCGCGTTCTGGATCAGCTTGAGGAGAATGTTCTCAACATCTTCACCCACGTAACCCGCTTCAGTCAAGGCGGTTGCATCCGCGATGGCAAACGGCACATTGAGTATCCTGGCCAGCGTCTGGGCCAAAAGCGTCTTGCCGCTGCCGGTCGGGCCGATCAGCATGATGTTGCTCTTGGAGATCTCGACGTCATGGTGTTCGGAGCCGGCTTTATGAGACGGTTCCGCGAACACGCGCTTGTAATGGTTGTACACGGCCACGGACAGGGCTTTCTTGGCTTTGTCCTGACCGATGACATATTGGTCGAGCGCTTCCTTGATCATTCTCGGGGACATCAGCTCCATCGATTCGTCTGATGACGGCCGGGTCTCTCCGAGCAGATCTTCGTTCGCCAGGATGTTTTCACACAAACTGACACACTCGTTGCAGATGAAGACATTGGGTCCGGCAATCAGCCTCGCGACCTGCCCCTCCGTTTTGCCACAGAAAGAACAAGCGATCGGCGGATAGCCGCCGTCACCGGTGCCACGACTGCGGGACGATTCTTTCGACGTCTTCTTGCCTGCACCATTGCCCGCACCCGTATTACGGGTGCCTTTGTTCAAGTCACCTTTCTGGTCCATGCCATCAAGCCCTCTTCTCCATGATGTGGTCGATGATCCCATAGGCGATCGCATCTTCGGCAGTCATCCAGTTGTCCCGCTCCGTGTCGGCCGCGATCTTGTCGATCGGTTGTTTGCAGCGTTCGGCCAGAATCCTGTTCAGACGCTCTTTCATCTTGATGATGTGCTCGGCCGCGATGCGGATGTCCGTCGCCTGGCCCTGGGCCCCGCCTGACGGCTGATGGATCATGATCTCGGCGTTGGGCAGCGCGAACCGCTTGCCGGGCGTGCCGGCCGCGAGCAGGAACGCGCCCATGCTGGCCGCCATGCCCATGCAGATCGTCTGGACGTCCGCCTTGATGTACTGCATCGTGTCATAGATCATCAGGCCGGACGTGACTTCGCCGCCCGGACTGTTGATGTACATCTGGATGTCTTTCTCCGGGTCTTCGGCCTCGAGGAAGAGCAGTTGGGCCGTCACCAGGCTGGCAGTCACGGAGTTCACCTCATCGCTGAGGATGATGATCCGCTCCTTGAGAAGCCGCGAGTAAATGTCGTAAGAGCGTTCGCCCCGATTGGTCTGTTCTATGACGATAGGTACCAGGCTCATTTTTCGATCTCCTTGTGATTCGTGGGGCCAGCCGGTTTTAAGCCGTCGGGCCATGCAACAATCGTTGTTTCAGGATGCACAAAGTCATTGTGGTGCTTGGATCACACCTCGTCCTCTTCATCCGTGATGGGACAGCATTCGCCTTCTTCCACCCGGCTGTCCTCTTTGTCAAAATCATGATCGAGGTCGTGGTCATGGTGATGATGGCCATGGTCATGATCGTGGTGATGATGGCCATGATCGTGATCATGGTCATGGTCGTGGTCGTGATCATGGTCCGGCCCGGCGATCGCCACCGCATGGTCCTTGAGCAGCGCGATGGTCTTCTGGCGAATGACGGTTTCCTTGACAAAGTCGTTCTCGGAACTGACCAGCCGTGACCTCAAATCCTCCGCCTTCATGTTGTAAAGCCCGGCCATCCGGTCAATCTCAGCGCTGATCTCCTCCTCGGTCGCGTCCATGGACTCGGCCTTGGCGATCGCGTCCATGACGAGCGACGTCTTGACCCGATCCTGAGCCATGTCGCGCAGCTGCTCACGGAATGAATCCATGTCCTGTCCGACATACTGCAGGTACTGCTCCAGTTCGATCCCCTGATAACGCATCTGGTTCTGCTGTTCGTCGACCATGCGGTCGACTTCCTGGTCGATCATGACCTGAGGAATCTCGACAGACGCGTTCTCAACCGCCGCCCGCACGGCATTGTCTTCAAACGCTGCCTCTTCCCGGTTTTTCGCGTTCTCCTCCAGTTTGGCCCGGAGGCTGTCCCGGTATTCGACCAGCGTGTCGAACTCGCTTACATCACGGGCAAAATCATCATCCGCCACCGGCAGTTCACGCACTTTGACCGAATTGATCCTGCCTTTGAAAACGACAGCCTTTCCCTTGAGCTCCTCATTATGGTAATCCTCAGGGAAAGTCAGGTCGATCGCGAAATCGTCACCGGGGTTCAGCCCGGTCAATTTGTCTTCAAAGCCGGGGATGAACGTTTTGGATCCGATCTTGAGATCATAACCGGCACCCTTGCCGCCATCAAAGGGTACGCCATCCAGGAACCCCTCGTAATCAATGTTGACTGTGTCGCCGTCCTGGACTGGACGGTCTTCGACCGGCACCATGCGGGCATTGCGCTCCAGGACGCGCTTGAGGTCACGGTCGACGTCCTCTTCGGTGACCGGGTATTCCGGCCGGACGGCTTCGACACCCCGGTAGGCCCCAAGGGCGACTTCCGGTTTGACCGTGATGGTCACGGAAAAGCGAAGCCCTTCCTCCCGGCTGATGGACAGGATGTCCATGTCCGGACGGGAGACCGGGTCAAGTCCGTGCTCCTTGACCGCTTCTGCATAAGCGGGTGTCGCCACATAATCGATGGCGTCATCATAGAGGACGCCTTCTCCATAATATTTAGTCACAATGCCCATCGGCGCTTTGCCGCGACGGAAACCAGGCACATTGAACCGATTGGCATTTTTGATGAATGACTGCTTCAGCGCTTCGGCAAAACGCTCGGCGGATACTTGAATCGTCAGGATGACGATGTTATTGTCCTTTTTCTCGACTGTAGATGACATATGGACTTCCTCCCATCGGACACAGCTGTGCCTATCGTAACAAATGCTTGAAAATATTAGCACAGTAACCGAAAATTGTAAAGAAAGCCGGCTGGACGAGCAGGCGCGGAAAACGGGCTTGAGACATCAGATCTCAACAGGGGGTTGCATGGAAATTTTCATCATTGCCTATATCGGAGTGATCGGTCTGCTGATCGGCAGCTTTCTCAATGTGGTCATCTATCGGCTGCCTAACGGCGAAACCATCGTCAGCGGCCGCTCCCACTGCCCGTCCTGCGGACACAGTCTGTCCGCCCTCGACCTGGTGCCGGTCTTCAGCTTTCTCATGCTGGGACGACGGTGCCGGTATTGCCGAACCCCCATCAGCTGGCGCTACATGATCGTCGAGTCGAGCACCGGCATTTTTTTCATGGCAGCGGCCGCCTGCCTGACCCCCTGGGCCGGATCCGGAGCCATGATTCTGACGATCACGGTCTGTACCCTGTTCGCCATCCTGCTGGCCGACGCCCTGATCCAGTTCGACGGGCATGGGCACGTATCCTTGCGGTTGTTTCTGATCGCGCTTGGCACATCGCTCCTTTATGTCCTGGCCACATTGCCGGTCCGGGAAGCGGTCGGCCTGACCCCGGGCGACCGATCGGTCGGCCTGGTGGCCGGACTGGTTGTCCTTTTCATGCCTTTTCTTACAAGCCGCAGCGCTTTGTCCAAAGCAGGCAAGGAAAAACGGCTCCGGGCGTTTGTCTATCCATCCGCAACAGCCCTGCCGGTCGCCGGGCTGATGGGTGGGTTCTCCGGCAGTTGGCTCATATTGCTGATGGGCGCAGCGCTTCAGGGAGCACTGGCCGTCGCCGGGAAAAGCCGGCCCGACAACAACCTGCCCGACCGGCTTGATCGTATGATCCCCTTGCTCATCCTGTTGATCGTTATTGTCTTTTGTATCATCGATTGTATTTGAATTTGATTCCGACCAGTTTTTGATAGACCGCGTCGCAGGCGGAAAGGATATCCGCGCTCAGGTCCGGCTTGTCCAGCAACGAGATGTTCTGTCTCAGCTGCTCTTTCTTGCTGGCTCCGATAATGATCGTGTCGACATGGTGCTGTGAAATGACCCAACGCATCGCCAGTTCGACCAGACTGATGCCGGCCTGTTCGGCGATGGCCTTGTACCCATCGATCGCGTCAAAGTTGGCGTCGGTCCAATAGCGCTCATAATAAACCTGGCCCAAGGTCGATTTGCCGCTGACCTGGTCAATGTTGAACCGGTTGACGCCCTGTGGCTGCCCACGTTGGTGCTTGCCGGTCAGGAGCCCGCCGCCGAGGGGGTTGTAGATGGCAAGTCCCACTCCCTGGTCTTTCAGGCAGGGCACCAGTTCGCGCTCGATGTCACGCTGCAACAGATTGTAGACCACCTGGTTGCAGACCGGTGCGGCGAAATGGTTCTTCTCGCTGATCCACAATGCCTTGACCACCTGCCAGGAGGCGAAATTGGACACCGCCACATACCGGACCTTGCCGCTCTTGACCAGTTGGGTGGTCGCCTCGAGCGTCTCCTCGATCGGACAGGAGTAGTCCGGCCAATGCAGGTAGTAAATGTCAATGTAGTCGGTGTTGAGCCGTTTCAGGCTATCCTCGCAGGCTTTGATCGTATGCAGCCGCGAAAGCCCCTGATCGTTTGGGCCGGGCCCCATTTTGCCACCGAATTTGCTGACCAGGACAATCCGGTCCCGGATCCCTTCGATCGCCTTGCCGACGATCGTCTCCGTCACACCGGTGTTGTACAGGTCGGCTGTGTCGATGAAATCAATGCCGCTGTCGATCGCGAAGCGGATCATGTCCAGTGAATCCTCCTCGCTGGTCTGGCCACCAAACATCATCGTGCCAAGGCTGAAGCGGGGCACCTTCAATCCGGTGCCGGTCAATGTGCGAGTCTCCATGTGCTGTCCTCCGTTTTTCCAACTCCGGGCGTCTGGTTCGCCGGAGTTTCTATTGCTTGTTGCCGGCCAACGCCTTCAACAGATCGACTTTTTCATTGCTTCCGAGCACGATCATGGTGTCCCCGGTTTCCAGCAATTCCTCCGAGCTGGGATTGAACACCATGCGGGTGGTCTCGTGCTTTTTTATGGCCATCACCAGAAGGCCGGTGCGTTCCGGGATGCGGGTCTCTCGCAGGCGCTGGGAAATCAGCTCGCTTCCCTCTTCAAGCGTCACTTCCTCCAGGTTCAGCGCGTCATCACCTGCATAGGTGACAATGTCGAGAAAGGAAAACACCGATGGCCTCAAGGCCATTGCCGCCATGCGTCGACCGCCGATTTCATTGGGCGAGACGGTGCGATCGGCGCCGGCCATGCACAACTTCTCATGCGCGTGGGATTCGATGGCACGTGAGATGATGAAAAGGTCCTTGTTCAGAAAACGGGCGGTCAAAACAGTGTATATGTTTTCCGCGTCCGAAGGCATCGCACAGATCATGCCTTCCGCGGTGGCGATATTGGCCTGCTGGAGCGCTGACTCATGCGTCGGATCACCAAGGATGGCCAGATCGCCGTGCTCCTGAAGTTCGCGGATCTTGTCCTCCCGTGTGTCGATGACGACAAAGGGCATCTGGCGCAGTCTGAATTGCTCGATCGCGTTCTGGCCGGTTTCCCCGGCACCGCAGATGATGTAATGTTTTTTTAATTCTGTAATCCGGTTTTCCATGCGTCGCTTCCTCCAGGCTTTCTTCAGCTCCCCCTCAGTGAGAAACGTGATTATTCGCGTGATCGAGTAGCCGGCCAGGCCCAGGCCAGAGAGGATGACATAGATCGAAAACAGTTTGGCAGCGGCGTTCATCTCAGCCACTTCTTTGAATCCGACCGTCGAGACCGTGATGATGGTCATGTACAAGGCGTCAATGAATCCGATGTCAAGCAGGTAGGCATAGCCAATCACCGATGACACGATCAGAAAAAGGAAGAGGTATATAACGGTCCGAAGGCTTCGGTCCTTGGTGACCATGGCATGTCCTCCAGCGCTTTTCGAGGGCAGCAGACCTCCACAGTGTTTTTCAACCGGTTGCCCGGTTGCCATCAGTCAGGCCATCCTTTTCCATATTAACGCACAATGCCATCGACCGACAATCAACTCCCGGGACTTTCGAGCACCTCGCACCTGCCAAAAGAGGAAAAAGGGCTTCAAATCTTTAAACAGTTATCACGATATGATCACATCTGATTGCTAAACTGGCTTTGAAACCTGATTTTAATGATCTATATTGATTTTATACGGAGCGTGATTCTCGTGGAACTGATTCTGAATTTCGGACTGGCCTGGCTTTCGGTCATCCTGGTCATCCTCACAGCCATCATCTATGTCCTTCGTGTCGCCCTGCGGCGATCCGAACGGTTCAAGCCGGCCTTTCAGCAGGTGAACCGCTTTTTGCGCAAACACCATAAACTGATCGGCCTTATCCTGATCCTCACCGGCCTTGTTCACGGTCTTTACTCCTCGGAACCCGTCTGGAGCCTGAATCTGGGCACAGTCTGCTGGGTCCTGTCCATCCTGCTTGGTCTCAACTGGCTACTGAAAAAACAGCTGAAGGCCTGGAAAGGCTGGATGTTTTACCATCGTTGGCTGACGATCGCCTTCCTGGCAGTTCTGGTCCTGCATCTCGTCGACACAGGCATCCAGGCTCCGGGCATCGTCCTGGACTCGATGAAGCCAGCTGAAACCGTCAGCCTCAGCATCAGTGACAATCTGGCAGACAGCAATGAAAAAATCTTTGAAGGAGCCACTTTACTGGATGGGACCTATCAGGGGGAGGCGACCGGTTATCGTCCCGGTCTCAAGGTCGAGATCATCGTGTCGGGAAATGCCATCACCGGCATCACGGTCCTGGAACACCATGAGGTGAGTTCGCGTTATTATACTCGTCCGCTTCAGGAAATACCCGCTGACATCATTGAAAACCAGTCATTGGATGTAGACTTGATCGCAGGCGCCACAAGGACGTCGGTCGGTGTCGTCAACGCCGTCAATGACGCGCTGAACCAGGCAGTGACCAGCGGTGAAATCGCGCCGGTCGAGACCATGCCGTCTGAAAGCGAGCATCGGTCGGGCACCGGTAAAGGCGGGGGGCGCAACCGGCGCTGATCACCGGGCTGCCCGCAGGCGTTCGATGACCGGGATGGCCTCCTCGCTGGCCAGGTATTGGAAGGTTGTCGGAGGAACCAGTTCCTGCACCTGCGTCAGTCTTCCTTCTGCCAGCAGGGTCCGGACGCGTGAGGCACTGATCGCCTGATTGGCCTGTTCTTTCCGGACGATCTCGATCACCTCGACACCCGCGGGAACCAGGCGTTCTTTCATCGCCTGATTGTAGATTTCGGTGACGGGTGAAAACGGCTCCGTCCCGATATACCGGCGTGTGATTCCCAATGCCGGTACAAAGTGGCGGCGGAAAATCTCGACATCGATGGCCGTCTGGGCATGGGCCAGTTGAGTGTCCCGAGTGAAATAGGATGGAAAGGTCAGGGAAGAAACCGTATACCGCCCACCCGGAATGACCACGACATTTTCAAGATCCGCTGTTCCTTGACGGATCAGGCGGTCGCGAACCGCGAACGGGAAGACCGACAGGTCCTCCTGAACGACAATCACGATCACTTTGTCGCTCTCGCGGCTGGCCGTTTCGATGAGAAAGCGGTGACCAAGTGTAAATGGGTTGCAGTTCATGACAATCGCTGATGTGATCCTGCCCGGCTCTCCGGCCATTTCCCGGATCGCGGCCATGTGTTCCGCGATTCCGGGCTTTCCCCATTCGAGCAGCGCGCTGTATGGCCGGGCGATGGCCACGATTTGAAACCCGAGCGGAGTGAAATATTCGACTCCTTCCGGTTTCGTGAACAGGCGCAAGGTCCGGATGTCTTTGTCAAACGCGTACTTGATCAGGTGGGTGACCACTCGGGCCGAAAGATCCTCTCCCTGGAAGTCAGGATCGACCGCCACCATCTGGATGGTGTCACCGATCAGGGATCCGGTTGCCAACAAGCGATCGCCTGAGTAAATGCCGACCGTGTAATCCACCGGACGACTCAGGGTCAACCCGCATGTCAGGATCAGTGCTTCAACCTGGTTCAGATCGTCTGCTCGTCGTTCATCCAGCATGATGCTTGCACCCCTTTGCTGCCCGTGCATGTCACAGACAATGGGTCACCCTGCCAGCAGGATGATCAGGCGAATGATTTGCGGGAAAACAGAAATGACAACAACCAGGCGGATGATCTGCAGGATGATCAGGTCCGCGCTCTGGACGCCAAGGTCTGACGAGATCAGCATCATGTCCGAAGCGCCGGCCGGTGTGGCGGCGAGCATGGCAATGATGAGGTTGATCCCGAAATGCCGGTGCAGGACGTGGCCGACGATGTAGCAGGTCGCGAACTGGATCACGATCAGGAAGATCGCCGGCAGCAGGACGTGCCTCAGTTCGATCAGGCCGGCATAATCCATGCTGCTGCCGATATATGCGCCGGAAAGCACCTGGGTCAGCCGTTTGACCCAGAGCGGCATGTAGGCGTTGCCGATCGTCATTTTCATGACGATGACAGCCAGCATGGAAAAGAGGAGGGTGCCTGCCGGGAATCCGGCAACCATGCCGATCAGTCCAAATGCGGTCGCAACCAGGATGGTTGTCATGAAGACGCGATTGTTCTTTTCCACGCTTGAACGAATCGGCATTTCCGGCGGCGAATACTGGGCGTCGATCGACCGCCTTCTTTGTTCACGTCGATCTACAAGGGCAATCAGGGTCGGAAACAGGCCTACACCGGTGATCATGCGGACAATCTGCAGGACCGCCACTTTGGGCACATCCGCCCCCATGTCCGCCGCAATGATGGGGATATCCGTCAAGCCCCCGGGTACGCCGCTCATCAGGGAGGTTACAAGATCCAGTGGTGATGTGAAATAGATCAGATATCCGATCAGGAGGTTCTGGATCAGCATGCCGGACAGCAGGACAAAAGCCGGTCGAGCCAGCATCCGCATGCGAACCAGGTCGCTTCTTTCCACTGTGCAGCCGATGAACGCGCCGGCGCTGATCTGGGCGGCGACTTTCGCACCATCCGGCAGCCAGGCTGTACCAAAAGCGATATTCATGGCCGAGACCCCGATGATCGCGCCCACCATCATGCCGCCCGGCACTTTGAGCCGATAGACGATGTATCCGGACACCAGTCCGACCGCGATGGTCAGCATCAGGTCGAGCATCTCAACACCTGTTTCCCTTCTTGACTTCTATCATGGTCCATCAATGTCCTTGCCTCATTTCTGCCACCATCCGCTCGACCTGCGCAGCCACTTCCTCGGGCGCATGCTGCCTCCGCGACACGCAAATGACAGCCGCCCGGTCGCAGACAAAGCACAACCTTGGCGGCACTCCCAATTCCTGCCGGCCGATCGGGCTGCCCTGCTCATCCAGCACGTCGATATCAAGCATCCGCCCGCCCGGCAGCGTCTGTTCGATCGATACGCAGGCTGACTTCACATCGAGCGCCCGCCCCTGTGTCAGGATGAAGCAGGCGGATCCGTCCGCGCCATCGAGAAATCCTGCGACAGTCGGCTTCAATCCACTGTCGTCAAGGATCCGGACAACAGATCCGGATTGATCCCGGAACATGCTTTGAAAATCGGCCCGTGTCCGGTAAGGGGTCGGCACACAAAGGGTGACCGTGACCAGGATGCCTTTTTGCTCACGGGCTAGCAATATCCGCTGCTGCCAGCGATATTCGCGGGCGGCCAATATTGATTGCGAAACGTCATTCATGAGATGGCTTACCCGGCCCTTCCTGCCTTGTCTGGATACGCTCGATCGCCTCAAGCGCGATCGCGATGGCCAGCAGATCCGCACAGCCGCCTGGGCTGATATTATTTCGGGTAAACTCCCGGTCGAGCTGCTCAATGGCCAGAAGCCCCTCCGGTGTCAGGGCGCCGCCAAGGGCGAGCGCCCGCTCAGCCGAATGCCTCACATAGTCCAGCGCGCCGATCCCCGCCCGGGCGATGACATTGGTGTCCTCGACTCGTCTCATCAAGTGCAGCAGCGTCTGGACATGGATCGCGTCCGCTCCGTGCCGGCCTGTTGCGGTCAAGGATCGCAAAACCGGAAGGGCGGTCTCCCGGACACTGGGGAAGCCCGCTGCCGCTTCACCACGGATTCCGCGGATGCCGTGTCTGACAAAGGCGTGTTCGCCATGTGTGGTCGCTCCGTTGACCATGGTTTCATGAAATGCCCGTTCAGCCGGTCGTGCGATCAGGGCAACCACTCGGCAAACCGTCGCGGCCCGTAGATCATACAGGACACTGGCACAGTAACCCGCAGCCACTGCGACCAGTCCGAGCGAAAAAATCGCCCCTTTATGTGTATTGACCCCATGGGTCGCTCGATACATGGCGGCCTCGCACGCCAGACCTGTCGCTCGAAGCCCATCCAGCGTGGCATGATCCACCTGCTTGAGGCGGCAGCCATGGTCGGCCAGCTGTTTCATGAAGGGCGCGATGGCTTCGATGCTGGACAGGAACAGATCATAGTCCATGTCCCGATGCGCTCCACAGGTCTTCCGGTCGACAAGGCCGGGTTTCGGCGTCGCGGCAACCTCCGCCCTCAGAGCGTCCACACAGCATTGTCCGATCCGGTCTGTCAAGGACGAATCCTCGTCCCGTTCATAAATCAAGCACGACCGACCCTTCACACCTTGATGAAAGCCGGATGCCGCACATGTGGCAGCCGGCTCTCGCAAGCTTTATTGATTGGACTTGTAGTAATTGATCAGGCAGCCATCGACCAGAATGCTTTTTTCATCCGGTGTGAGGTCACCGATTGTCAGGCTGAATCCGGTGATTGTCCGGCCCACCCTGTAAGCCTTGATTTCGGAACGGCCATCCAGGATCGCCTCGCGGATGTCGGGGATGAAGATATAGTCATCTTTCTCGAAAGCCTTTTCATCCTGGACCAGGAATGGCACCATGCCCCAGTTGATCAGATTGGACCGGTAGCGCTTGGTCGCATACTCCCGGGCGATGTTGGCCCAGGCCCCGATGACCCGCTGGCAGGAAGCAGCCTGCTCACGGGCGGAGCCGTCGCCGGGCTTGTTCGCGAAAATCGTGCTGCCGATGCCGACCGCTTTGGGATCGATCCCTTCAAAGCCCGGGATCGTCCGGATTTTCTCATAGACAGCCTTCACCTCGTCTGACACGGCTGTCGGGTCCGCGCCACGCTCGCGTTCGACTTCGATCTGCTGGACTTGTTTGGTCTTGCCGACATACTGCGGGTCCTTCCGGCTCAACGTGAATTCAGCCAGGCGAAGCGGATTGGACCGGTAAGAGGACGTCTCGCCGGACGGGATCAGCTCATCCGTCGTGGTGACCGGGTCCGTGATGTAGGTAACCACTTTCAGGAGCAGGTCATCCGTCATCGCCGGAATGGTCGGCCAGGGCTTGATGTTGGGGCCGAGTTTCAGTTCAGCCTGCTCATCCGGCTTGCCGACTCCATCGTAGACCCGTTTCTCGTAGATGCCTTTGTCAAAGAAGTAGCGAGGCTTGGTGAATGTCACGTCCAGATCGGTGGCTGCGGTCAGCTTGCCACCATTGATGGCCGTCGCGGCGATGGAACGCGCGTCCATGAGGGCGACTGATGCCAGCTGGCCATCTCCCGGCTTGGATCCCTCCCGGTTGGGGAAATTGCGCGTCGCGTGACGGATGGAGAGCGCCTGGTCGCTGGGCGTGTCGCCCGCGCCGAAGCAGGGGCCGCAGAAGGCTTCCCGGATGATCACACCGGCCTCCATCATCTTGGCGATCGATCCATTGCGGATCAATTCCATGTAGATCGGCTGGCTACCGGGATATACGCTCATGGTGAAACTGCCGTTGCCGACCGACTGCCCGTTCAGGATGTCGGCGACATCGGTCAGGTTGTCGAACGTGCCACCTGAACAGCCGACGACAGTGCCCTGGTCGACATGGATGTCACCGTTCCTGACCTTGCTGACCAGGTCGAATGTGAGCCCGGGGTTGTCAAACTGCTTCAGGCCTTCCGTCTGCACCTTCTGGAGAATGTCCAACGGATTGGCCTTCAGCTCTTCAATGGTGTAGACATTGCTTGGATGGAACGGCAACGCAATCGATGGCTTGATTTTGGACAGGTCAACCATGACCAACCCATCGTAATAGGAGACCGGCTCCGGCTTGAGTGCCTTGAACGCCTCGGGACGGCCATGGATCTCGAAATATTCACGAACCTGGTCATCGGTCTGCCAGATGGAGGACCAGCAGGTCGTTTCCGTCGTCATCACGTCGATGCCATTCCTGAAATCGACATTGAGGTTGTCAACGCCGTCACCGACAAATTCCATGACTTTGTTCTTGACATAGCCATTCTTGAAGACATGGCCGATGATGGTCAGCGCGACATCCTGGGGCCCGACCCCTTTTTGAGGCTTGCCCGTCAGGTAGATGCCGATCACATCCGGCCGCTTCAGGTCATATGTCCGGCCGACCAGCTGTTTGGCGAGTTCGCCGCCGCCCTCCCCGACAGCCATGGTGCCGAGCGCGCCATATCGGGTGTGGCTGTCGGAGCCCAGGATCATGCCGCCGCAGCGCGTCATCATCTCGCGATTGTAGGAGTGGATGACCGCCAGGTTGGTCGGCACATAGATCCCGCCGTATTTGCGGGCCGCAGTCAGGGCAAACATGTGGTCGTCCTCATTGATCGTCCCGCCGACGGCACACAGGCTGTTGTGGCAGTTGGTCATGACAAGCGGGATGGGGAATTTCTCCATGCCGCTGGCGGTGGCGGTCTGGATGATCCCGACATAGGTGATGTCATGGGCAGTCAATGAATCGAACTTGATCCGCAGCACGTTTTCATCGTCCGACGTATCATGGCTTTTCATGATTGAATAGGCGATGGTGCCTTTGCGGGCTGTTTCACGGTCAGTGGTCTGTCCGGTTTTATGGCGGATCGCCATCTCAGCCTGGCCGTCATCCGGAATGATCTCCCGACCGTTCAGAAGATAGGCTCCGGTTTCAAACAATTTGATCATGTATCATCTTCCTTTCCTTGATTGGCAATGATTCACTCAGACGCCCGTTGGACAGCCGTGATGACCCGGGCCCGGATCGTGAAATCCAGGGCGCCCCTGTCATAGGCCAGAACCCTGGCATTTGTCACGCCCAGCTCGACCAGTGCTTCATGGATCACTTCTCGGATCCGGCTGCCGAACTGCCGTTCCACCGGGCTTGTCAGTTCAATGTCGATGCCGTCTGCGGCATTGGGACTGATCGTGACCAGGATGTCATTGGATTCCAGTGAGCCTGCCATGCCTGATCCCATCCTATCCTTCCCCTCTCATCTGTCGCCGGGCTGATCACGCGTTGTCTTCGCCCGTCCGTTACTTTCTTACGATAAAGTGTCAACCGAATTCTTGTCAATCAAAACATTACGCATGTATCCTTCCTTTGCTGATCATGTGTGAAAAAGCGTGCCTATATCCGGATCGCCGCGATGGCTTGAAAACATCCGGCAAATGTCGGTTAATGAAATCAGGACACAGGGAAAGGAGCGGCAAGGTCATGAAACGTCAGACCAAGATTGTGATCGCACTGGGAGGCAATGCGCTCCAGACCAGCCGGACCCGACCGACTGCCGAGGAACAACTGGCGGTCGTCAAGAAGACTGCGGAGATCCTGGCGGACATCAAATGCACTTTTGCGTACGAAATGTGCGTGACCCATGGAAACGGCCCCCAGGTGGGTGGTATCCTGCTGGCCTCGGAAACGGCACGGGATGTCGTTCCCGTATATCCGCTCGATGTCTGCTCCGCCATGAGCCAGGGCTACATCGGCTATCACCTGCAGCAAGGGCTGGCGCACGCGCTGGCCAGACGCAACCGGCGTCTGCCGGTCGTGACGCTGGTCACCCAAGTCGTCGTCGACCCGGATGATCCGGCTTTTGACAACCCGACCAAGCCGATCGGGTCGTTTTATACGGAAGAAGAAGCTCGGCAGTTGGCGAAGCTGAACGGATATGCCATGAAGGAGGATGCCGGCCGGGGCTGGCGCCGGGTCGTGGCTTCCCCGCGGCCGCAACGGATTGTCGAGATCCATGCCGTCCGCACGCTCTGGAACTCCACCATTGTGGTCACGGTCGGTGGCGGTGGCATACCGGTCATCGAAAAACCGGACGGTTCGCTCGTCGGGGTGCCGGCTGTCATCGACAAGGATCTGGGGGCGGCCCGTCTGGCCGAGGATGTCGGAGCCGAGATCCTGTTGATCCTGACTGCGGTTGACCAGGTTTACATAGACTTCAACACACCCGGGCAGCAAGCGATGCCCCACCTGTCGATTGACGATTGCAAGCGACTGATCGCAGAGGGTCAGTTCGCGCCGGGAAGCATGTTGCCCAAAGTGATGGCCGCCATGGAATTCTGCCAATCGCGTCCCGACCGCAAGGCGATCATCACCTCGCTGGACAAGGCAGTGGACGCACTGATCGGCATCTCAGGCACCACCATTTCACAAAAACCAAACACCGTCCAGGTGCAGTTGAATTGAGTCTGTCCGACAGGTCGCCCGGGCTTCAGAACGGATTGACCAGTGAAATTTTTCCGATGGCCTGATGGGCTTCGTAGTACCGATGAGCCTCTGAGGCCTCTTCAAAGGTGAAAACACGATCAGCTGGCCTGACACGTAGCCGACCTGCCTCGATCAAATGCGTCGCGGCTGAAAGAATCTCGCCATGTTTTTCCCGACCCTGCCCGTTCAGCAGAGGCAAGGCCATGAACACGACCCTCAATGTCAGCGCTTTGCGATGCATGGCTCCGATATCAAGCGTGGCCCGCGCGTTGATGGTGCAGACCTGGCCGCCGAGCCGGACAGCCTCGAAGCTTTCCGCCAGATGGGCGCCGCCAATCGTATCGATGACCGCGTCGAATCCCGCACCGCCCGTGTATTTCTCCACCAGTTCCGGCGCGGTCTGTTCTCCGGCGACAATCGCCACGTCGGTGCCATACTGTCGGGCGATTTCACCTTTTTCGTGCGTCGTCGCTGTGCCGAATACGAACGCGCCCTGGCTCTGGGCCAGTTGCGCTGCCAAATGGCCGACTCCGCCGGGAGCCCCATGCACCAGCACTTTGCTGCCGGGCGTGATGAAGCCGGGCTCCATCACCATTTCCCAGGCCGTGATGGTCGCCAGCGGAAACAGGGCCGCCGCCTGGAAAGACAGTTTTTCCGGCTTGCGCGCGATCAGACGCGCGTCAGCCAGCATGTATTCCGCCAAGGCCCCCTGACCTTTGCCGATCCCGCCGGCACAACCGAAAACGGTATCGCCGGGCTTGAACCGGCTGACCCCGTCGCCAACGGCTACAATCTGCCCGGACACGTCCGCGTGAAGAATCGCCGGGAATGGCGGTGCCAGAGCCGGCACCAGACCGGATCGGATCTTGACATCGATCGGATTGAGGCTGGTCGCGGCCACCTTGACCAGGACATGGCCCGGAGTCACATCCGGAACCGGGACTTCATCACGTTCAAACACGTCAGGGCCGCCAAATGCTCGAATCACCATCGCTTTCACATTTTCACCCCCCCTAATACCCTTCATTATACATCAATAGCCGCCTTCATCTGCCGGACATAATCGGCCAGCGGAACGGCCGACTGGTCGCCATGCTGCTCGATGATCTTCACGATCGCACTGCCAACGATCACCCCGTCCGCGATGGCTGCGATCGCCCTGGCCTGCTCAGCGGTATTGATGCCAAACCCGACCGCGACCGGCAGGTCCGTGACCGACCGGACAGTTCCAATCATCGTGTCCAGGTCCGTTGTGATTTCACGGCGCACGCCCGTCACCCCCATCGAAGAAACCACATATAAGAAGCCGCGGGCTTGCGATGCGATCTGGCGGATACGCTGGTCGGAGGTCGGCGCGACCAGCGAGACAAGATCGACACCATGCGCAGCCGAAATAGCGGAAAGCTCATCCTTTTCCTCAAAGGGCAGGTCCGGGATGATGATGCCATCCAGGCCGACTTGTTCGCAGCGTGTGAAAAAAGCCTCATAACCGTATTTATAAACCGGATTCAGGTAAGTCAGGAACACCAGCGGCACCTCCGACTCCCGACGCACGGCTTCGACCAGACGGAACAGACCGTCCGTGTCGGCTCCCGCCGACAGGGCACGGATGTTGGCCGCCTGGATGACCGGGCCTTCCGCGATCGGGTCGGAAAACGGGACACCGATCTCGATCAGGTCCGCGCCGGCCTGCGCCATGGCCAGGATCAACTCCCGGCTTTTCTTCAGGGTCGGGTCGCCACCGGTCAGAAAACCGATGAAAGCCTTGCCGTTCTTGAACGCGTTCGCGATTCTACTCATGGACCATCACCCCCCGATAGCGAGCGATCGCAGCCACATCCTTGTCACCGCGGCCGGACAGGCAGATGATCAGGATGTCTGACGGTGCCATGGCCGGCGCGATTTTCTGCACATGGGCCACGGCGTGCGCGCTCTCGATCGCGCAGATAATCCCCTCTGTCCTGGCCAGGTACTCGAAGGCCTGGACGGCTTCCTCATCCGTGACCGGCACATACTGCGCCCGGCCGGTATCGTGCAGGAAGGCATGTTCGGGTCCGATGCCGGGATAGTCCAGGCCGGCGGAAATCGAGTGGACAGGCGCGATCTGACCGTATTCATCCTGGCAGAAATAGGATTTCATGCCATGGAAGATTCCGGGCGTGCCACGGGCGATCGTTGCCGCGTGCTTGTCTGTGTCGATCCCGTGTCCTGCTGCTTCGCATCCGATCAGTTTCACCTCCCGGTCATCGATGAAATGGTGGAACATGCCCATCGCGTTGCTGCCGCCGCCCACACAGGCGACCACCGCGGTCGGAAGCCGGCCCTCGACCTCGAGGATCTGGGCTCGTGCTTCGCGACTGATGACACTCTGGAAATCGCGCACGATCAACGGAAACGGATGCGGACCCATGACCGACCCCAGCACATAATGCGTGTCATGCACACGGGCGGTCCATTCCCGCATCGTCTCGTTGACCGCGTCTTTCAGGGTCATGGTCCCGCTGGTCACGGCATGGACTTTAGCGCCGAGCAGTTCCATGCGATAGACGTTCAGGGATTGACGGATCGTATCCTCCTTGCCCATGAAAATCTCGCATTCCATGTCAAGCAGGGCGGCGGCTGTCGCTGTTGCGACTCCGTGCTGTCCGGCTCCTGTCTCGGCAATCAGTCGGGTTTTGCCCATCTTCTTCGCCAAAAGCGCCTGGCCAAGCACATTGTTGATCTTGTGCGAACCGGTGTGGTTCAAGTCCTCTCGCTTGAGATAGATTTTCGCGCCGCCCAGATCACGCGTCATCTTTTCCGCGAAATACAGCAGAGACGGTCGACCCGCATAGTTTTTCAGCAGGCTGTCCAGTTCGGCCCGGAAAGCCGGGTCCTGGGAAAACTGTTCATAGGCGTGCTCCAGACGGATGATTTCATTCATCAGTGTCTCCGGAATGTATTGTCCGCCATGGCCGCCATAGCGGCCCTTTGTCTTTTTCTTCTCTGTCATGTCAACTCTCCTTCATGGGATGTCCCGATTGCTCATACGGTCTGCCTGTTGTATCCGGCCGCTGTCCGGGTCATGGGACCGCACACGACCGACCAGTCGACGGATCTTGTCCTTGTCCTTGACGCCAGCTGTCTCCGCGCCGCTGCTGATGTCGATGCACCAAGGATCAAGCGCCAACGCCGCATCGATGTTGTGCTCACCGACGCCGCCCGCCAGGAAATAGGGTTTGCCCACGGCCGGGATGAGCTGCCAGTCAAATGACTGGCCCGTACCGCCCGGTCCATTGTCCAGCAACAGATAATCAGCCGCTGAAGATTCCCAGGCCAGGATATCGGACGGGTCCTGCACCCGGATTGCCTTGATCACCTGGATCGGGCATCGTTTTTTCAAAGCCCGGACAAACGCTTCATCCTCTTGACCGTGCAGTTGGGCCAGGCTGATGATGCCCGCTTCATGGAGCGTGGCGATCTGTTCCACCGTGTCATCGACGAACACCCCAACCGGCGTGATGGAGGGATCCAGACGCCGGCGCAGCTGACGCGATTGCCCGACCGTGACCTGCCGTCGGCTTTTCGCGTAGACAAAGCCGATGAAGTCCGGCACCGATTCGTTCACCGCGTCGATGTCCACCTCACGGAACAAGCCGCAGATCTTGATCTTCGTCATGCATCTCACCTCTCAAAATGGCCAGTTGCTTCTTCTTGTCGGAACTGCGCATCAGCGATTCGCCGATCAGGACACCATCCGTGCCAATCGCGCGCAGTCGGGCAACATCCCTGGCCGAACGGATACCGCTCTCCGACACGAACAGAATGCCCGGCGGCACCAGGGGGCGCAGACGCTCGGCAGTCGTGAGGTCGACCTCGAACGTACTGAGGTCGCGGTTGTTCACACCGATGATGCGTGCGCCAGTTTCGACGGCTGTATGCACCTCCTGTTCGGTATGCGCTTCAACAAGCGCAGAGAGGCCCAGATGATGCGCGAGGGTCAGGAAGTCACGCAGTTTTTCCTGGTCAAGCAGGGCGACGATCAGCAGCACAGCCGACGCGCCCAGGCATTTGGCCTCATGGATCTGGTACGCGTCGATCGTGAAATCCTTGCGCAGGACCGGAATGCCTGCCCGGCTGGCGATCTCCTGGAGATAGCGATCGCTGCCAAGGAAATAATGAGGTTCCGTCAATACGGAAAGCGCAGCCGCACCCGCCGTCTCGTAATCCGCCGCGATCTGAAGATAGGGGAAATCCGGTGCGATGACCCCTTTGGACGGGGACGCCTTCTTGATTTCACAGATAAAGGCGATGTCTTCGGATTTCAATGCCTGCTCAAACCTGAACCCGGTCTCAGCCGGCAGGCTTTCAGCCATCGCCTGCACCGACGACAGCGGCGTCTGCCGCTTGAGTTCCTGCACCCGCTGCCAGGTCCGCTGCGTGATCTGCTCCAGAATCATGGCCGCACCTCGTTGGACAACCGGACGAAACTGAGCAGCTGCTCCATGGCTGTGCCGCTGTCGATGGTCGCCTCAGCCAGTTCGATCGCCTGGGCGATCGACAGGTCCGGTCGGGCGACATGGATCGCCGCGGCTGAGTTGAGCACCACCGCATCCCGTTTCGGTCCCTTGGTCCCCAGCAGGATCTCCCGGGTGATCCGGGCGTTTTCCTCCGGCGTGCCACCGACCAGATCCTGTTTGGCGCAGGTCTTGAAACCGAACTGCTCGGGCGTCAGGGTGTAGGTTTCATAATCTCCGTTTTTAAGTTCACAGACCGTGGTGGGAGCGCTCAGGGAGATCTCATCCAGTCCGTCCTGTCCATGCACGACCATGGCCTGGCGCACGCCGAGTCTGGCCAACACCTGAGCCAAGGGCTCGACCAGGGATTCATCATAGACGCCTAGGAGTTCCATGTTGGCGCCGGCCGGGTTGGCGAGCGGCCCCAGGATGTTGAAAATCGTCCGGATGCCCAGTTCTTTGCGAACCGGCGCGACGTATTTCATCGTAATGTGGTAGTTCTGGGCGAACAGGAAGCAGATGCCGATCCGTTCCAGTATCTGTCTGCTTTGCTCCGGTGAAACATGGATGTTGACTCCCAGGGCTTCGAGGACGTCGGCCGCTCCGCTCTTGCTGGACGACGCGCGGTTGCCGTGCTTGGCGACGGGAATGCCGGCCGCCGACACCACCAGCGCCGATGTCGTTGAAATATTGAACGAATTGGACCGGTCCCCGCCTGTCCCGACAATTTCCAGCACATCCATCTCGTGCAGCAGGCGGACACAATGACGGCGCATGCTGGCGGCGGAGGCCGTGATCTCGTCGATCGTCTCCCCTTTCACGGCCAGGGCCGTCAGGTAGGACGCCATCTGGACATCGGTCGCCAGTCCGCCCATGATCTCATCCATCACGGCTTCGGCCATCTCATGACTCAAGCTGCCTCGATTGGCCGCGATTTTGATCGCTTCTTTGATCATCTTGATTGTCTCCCCTCGATAAAGTTTTTGAGTATCGTCCTGCCGTCCGGTGTCAGGATCGATTCCGGATGGAACTGGACACCGAAAATGGCCTGGTTCTTGTGCTGGACACCCATGATTTCGCTGTCTGAAGTCCGGGCGATGACTTGCAGCTCATCGGGCAAGGTCGCTTCGATCACGGCCAGCGAATGATACCGGGCACCGAGTATTTTCTCAGGGATCCCCCGAAACAGGGCGCATCGTGTGTCCAGTTCGATCATCGACTGCTTGCCGTGCATCAGGGTCCTGGCATAGGAAACGGTCGCGCCAAACGCTTCGCAGATCGCCTGATGGCCCAGGCAGATCCCGAGCATGGGCACCCGTCCGGCAAAATGGCGGATGACCGCTTCACAGATCCCGGCGTCCTTCGGCTTGCCCGGTCCGGGCGACAGGATGATGCGGTCCGGCCGGATCGCTTCGATCTCGTCCAGGGTCAATTCATCATTGCGGATGACCCGGATGTCCGGGTCGAGCTCGCCGACGAGCTGGTACAGGTTGTAGGCAAAACTGTCGTAATTGTCGATCAGCAGCGTCATGCGTCGATCCCCCCTTCGGCGGTTGCCAAGGCGTTGAGGACGGCTTTTGCCTTGGCAAGGCATTCCTGATACTCCGAGGCGGGTACGCTGTCCGCGACGATCCCGGCACCGGAGCGGACAAACACCTTGCCGTTTTTCTTGAAGGCGATCCGGATCGCGATGCAGGTGTCCATGTTTCCGGCAAAGTCGATGTAGCCGATCGCGCCACCATAGATACCGCGCTTGTTGTTCTCCAGTTCATTGATGATCTCACAGGCCCGGATCTTGGGCGCGCCGGACAGCGTGCCGGCCGGCAGCACAGCGCGGATCGCGTCCAGGGCTGTCTTGTCTTCACGGATCTGGCCACGGACGGTCGACCCGATGTGCATCACATGGGAGAACCGTTCGACACTCAGGTATTTTTCCACCTCGACCGACCCGAACCAGCTGATCTTGCCAAGATCGTTACGGCCAAGGTCCACGAGCATGTTGTGTTCCGCCAGTTCCTTCGGATCGGACAGCAGTTCCTGCTCCAGCTGTCTGTCCTCGGCATCGTCGCGACCTCGTGGGCGGGTTCCGGCCAATGGGAACGTATAGAGCACCCCGTCCTGCAGCTTGACCAGCGTCTCCGGGGACGCGCCGGCTATCTCCAGATCGTCACTGGAAAAGTAGAACATGTATGGGGATGGATTGGTCGTACGGAGCACCCGGTAGGTGTCCAGAAGGCTACCCGTCACATCGGCTTCGAGCCGGTTGGACAGGACGACCTGGAAAATGTCGCCTTCGCGGATATAATGCTTCGCCCGGTCGACCATGTCACCATATTCCTTCTCATCAAACAGTGTGCGGAACGGGCTCTTCAAGGAAAGCGGCTCGGGGTCGGCCGGACGGCCGGTCCGGATCAGGTCCGCCATCTGGTCAAGGGTCCGTACGGCCCGGTGGTAATTCTGCTCCAGCGCGTCCGTCTTGATGTTGACGATCAGGATGATTTTCTGTTTGAGATGGTCAAAGGCGATCACTTTGTCAAAAAGCATCAGGTCGGCGTCTTTGAAGTGCTCCTGGTCCTCGGCGTCAAGCTTGAGCTTCGGCTCGCTGTACTTGATGAAATCGTAGGAGAAATAGCCGACCAGTCCGCCGCTGAACGGCGGCATGTCAGCCAGTCGCGGGCTCTGGTTGTCCATGAGCAGCTGGTGGATGAACCGGCCGGGGTCATCCGTTTCGACGGTAAAGCGCGTCCCGGTGTCAATTTCGACCACACCGTTGGTGCAGGTGATCCCCATTTGCGGATCGTAGCCCAGGAACGTGTAGCGTCCCCAGCGGGTCGAATCCTCGACACTTTCCAGCAAAAAGCAGTGCCGGCTGACATTTTTCAGGATCCGCAGCACGTCGACGGGGGTCGCGATGTCGGCATAGAGAACGCGGCTGATCGGCACGGTCCGATAGCCTTGCGCGATTTCCTTGGCCTGTTGGAGGCTGGGGCTGATCATGGTGTTCACACTCCTTTGACGATTGAAAAATCCGCCCTTGACAGTCATCAATCACTGTCAAGGACGGATCATCATCCGCGGTGCCACCTTGATTCGAAAGCGTTCGCTTTCGCGCTCGTCAGGATACTGGCATATCCCCGGCAACTGACGTATGCCCCACGTCGCAGAATACTCGGCCAAAAGCCTTTGACTGCGCCCTCCGTGATCCATTTGACAAGCTGCGTTCTGCCGGCTTCCCAGCGCCCCGGCTCTCTGGAAGTGCACTTCCTGTCTTTATCTTCACATCAACGGTTTCGGTTCAATATTCAATTACGCTGACTCTAGCACGATCCGACGGACGTGTCAATGACCGCCACACTCACCGGAATGCTGATGATCATGGCAGACCGATCCCGTCGACGTAAGGCTTCCGGCCAGGAACCCCTCGATCGTCTGGTCCACCCGGCCGTTGGCACCGGTGATCACATCGATACCCTTTTCATTGAAAATATCGATCGCGCCTTCACCCATGCCGCCGGCGATAACCACTCGCACGCCCTGATCATTCAGTAGGTTGGGCAAGAGTCCGGGCTTGTGGCCGGGGTTTTTCAAAAACGATTCACTGACGATCCTGCCGTCTTTTGTGTCATAGATCGCAAAGCCTTCACAATGGCCAAAGTGGGCGCATACGGCACCGTTTTCAGCGGCAATCGCCACTTTGACCGTGTCCGGGTTGGCCGTGGTCATTTCGTTCGGACTGTGCAACAGTTCCGCTTTTTCCTTCAGAATCGGATTGCCGCGCGGCGGGATTTTTTCGATCGCGGCCACGGCCTTTTCCAGATAGTTCTTGTGAATCCGTTCGATCTGCCCCTCATCGCTAAGGCGGGTCAGATCCGGATCGATCGGCAGATAGCCCAGGAATGGGATGCCCCATTCGATCGCGATCTCCTCGGTGACGCTCTCGCCGAACAGCTTGATTTGTTCGCCGCAGTGCGGGCAGATGGCATAACTCATGTTCTCGATGAGCCCCAGGATCGGAATCTTCATCATTTTCGCCATGTTGACCGCTTTCTTGACAATCATCGCCACCAGATCCTGCGGCGAAGTCACGATGATGATCCCATCGAGCGGCAATGACTGGAAGACGGTCAACGGAATGTCGCCCGTCCCCGGGGGCATGTCAAGGAACATGAAGTCGATATCGCCCCAGACGACATCGGTCCAGAACTGCTTGACCGTGTTGGCCAGGATCGGTCCGCGCCAGATCACCGGCGTGTCGGGCTCCTCCAGCAGCAGGTTGATCGACATCAGCTGGATGTCACTGTGCGATCGGACCGGGAACAGGCCGATTTCGGTCGCTTTCGGCTTGAATTTGTCGGCGCCGAACAGTTTTGGGATGGATGGTCCGGTCACGTCCGCGTCCAGGACACCCACGCGATATCGGCCCGTCCGTTGCAGATAAGTCGCCAGCAGGGCTGTGACCATCGACTTGCCGACGCCGCCTTTTCCGGAAAGAACCGCGATCGTGCGCTTGATCTCATTCATCGGGTTGTCCTCGATCCGGAAATCCGCCGGGGCTTGCTCAACCTGCCTTTTCGGCGCAGCTTTCTTCTCGGGTGTCACTGGTTTGAAAATCCTCTTCTTGTTCTCCATGCGTTTTTTCTCTCCATTATGTTCCAGATTTTTCATCTCTTGAGGGCCATTTCATTCTACACCTGGATTGTTTCACCGGTACAGCGGATCAGGACACGCTCGCCAAATTCGCGTTTCAGCCGCCAGATGACATTCTGTCCGGTGCAGTGCAGCGGGACTAGCTGACGGATATCCATTTTCCGGAAGGCATCGAACGTCAGCTGCAACCGTTCGGGATCGACTTTTTCCAGATGCATGCCGCCGATGACCGTGTGGATCGGCTGGTCCGGATAGAAAAGCTGCACATACTTCAGCGCGTTGACGATACCGGGGTGACTGCATCCCACCACGACCACCAGGCCTTGGGGCCGGCTGATGACCAGCAGTTGTTCATCATGCATGTTGTCCTGCACGAGCAGCTCGTTTTTTTCCACCATCAGGTCACTGGAGACCTGTTCGAAATCAACGGTCCTCGGTATGTCCGTGCAAACTGTCATGTTCTCACTGACCTGCATCGTCGACGTGTTCAGCATCAGGCGGTTCTCCATCTGAGGCAGGCTTTGGCGCGTGAACGGAATCCCGATCGGATGATGGGGCTCATCCAGACGGCTGGCTTTGCCATATTTGGGCAGGAACGCGTCCGGATGGATGAAAATGCGCGGCCGCGCTTCTTCGAACGGGAAATACGGCAACCCGCCCGTGTGGTCATAGTGGCCATGACTCAGCACGATCGCCTGCGCCGTGGCCAGGTCAACGCCCAGCTGGTGGGCATTTCTCCGGAAAACGTCCGTCTGGCCAGTATCAAACAGCACCCGCTCCGACCCGTTTTCAATCCAGAAGGACAAGCCATGCTCAGCCAGAAGTCCGCGTTTCTTGACCAGGTTCTCAGTCAGGATCGTGATGTTCAGCATGCGTCTCACGCTCGCTTTCTTCATTGTCGAGCTGCCGGCTCCAGTCGCTGCGCCAGCAGCCGCGTTGACAGAATCGGTTCTGCATCCCCCGTCCATTGCCGCGTGGCCCGACCGGGGCGCAGACAATCCGGGTGGAGTGACAGCGAGGACAGGCGTAATCGGTTTTTTCCCGGTTCAGTGTTTCTATCCGATCCTCCCAGACATACCCACAGTCCAGACATCGGACCGGGCAGATACCGCGTGTGGCATTTCCACCCGAAATCAGGATCCCTTTCCCGTGGATGAGACTGTCGGCGACCTTCTGATGCGCAGTCGCCAGGATGCGTTGGAAGGTCGGGCGCGAAATCTGCATCTGCTCGGCACATTCCTCCTGCTCAAGGCCTTCCAGGTCTTTCAGCCGGATGGCCTCGTATTCCTCGAGAAGCAGGACATTTTCATTGTTTTTGCCATTTTCATCCTTACCGTCACCTTCAGGGGCGGGTAAAAAATGCAAGGTCGTCGGTATATGGTCAACTCGCCGCCATTTGACGGGTCGTCCCATGGCTCGCTCACCTCCCGTCCAGAGCAGTCGTCAGTTTCTGCCAAAGATACCGGATCGGTCCCGCGATGGTGTCCAGATTGGCCTCGACCGGAGTAAGCCCCTGCTGCAGCGCTTTCACCACCTTCGGTTCATAAGGGATCAGCCCGATCACGGGGATGTCGTGTTCCCCGCAGTCGGCTGCGATTGCCTTGGCAACCGGCAGGTTGAGGTCATATTTGTTGATGCAGACAAAGGCCGGCACGTTGAAATGCCTGGCTACAGTCAGGACCCGCTCCAGGTCATGGCGTCCGGTCGATGTCGGCTCCGCGACGGCCACCACGGCGTCAGCCCCCGTGATCGATGCGATCACCACACAACCGATGCCCGGAGACCCGTCAATCAGGACCCAGTCCTCTGTCCCCTGGTGATCGGACAGGTTCTTGCGGACCTCCGTGACCAGCTTGCCGGAACCATCCGCCCCGATCTCCAGCCTGGCGTGCGAAAACGTGCCCCGGTCCGACCGGGTGACATACGTCTCGCCCGTCTTGACGTCGAACAGGTCGATGGCATTGGTCGGGCACAAGACCGTGCAGGCCGCGCAGCCCTCACACTTCATCTTGTCCACGACATAATCCTTGCTGATCGCGTCAAAACGGCAGACCTTGCGGCATATGCCGCAGGACACGCATTTGTCGGGATCGATGAAGGCGACCTTTGAGCCCGAGAAGTCTCTTTTCATCAAAGGCTCGCCGGCGACCAGCAGGTGCAGGTTCGGCGCGTCCACATCGCAGTCGGCCATCATCTTGTTTTGGACCACCAGACTCAAGGAGGCGACGATCGTGCTCTTTCCGGTTCCACCCTTGCCACTGATGAACACCACCTGTTTCATGCCCGCACCTCCTGTCGGATCTGAAGGTACAGATCATGAAAGCGATCGACCCAAGCAGGATCTTCCTGGACCGGAAGCCGGCCATTGGAGTAATGCTCGGCAATGCTGCGGCTGAACGGAATCCGCATCAGGACGGGCAGGCTGTATGCCCGGCAAAAGTCGTCAATGACCGTGACCTCCGGATCAGATTTGTTGATGACCACACCGGCCGGCAGCCCCATTTTGCGAACCAGCTCGACGGCGATCTTCATGTCGTGCAGACCGAAGGGGGTCGGCTCGGTCACCAGCAAGGCAAAGTCGCATCCTTCCAGGGAGTGGACGACCGCACAGGACGCGCCCGGCGAACAGTCCAGGATGGCCGCGCGCGACTCATCGATATGGCGCTTGATCGCGGTGATGATCGGCACACCGACCGGTTCCCCGACATCCAGTCGCCCCTGGACGACATTTTTCCCTTCATCCATCTCCATGACGCCGATCCGACGTTCCTCTTCTTCGATCGCGCCCGGCTGGCAGACGAGCCGACAGGCCCCACAGTGATGGCACAGTTCCGGGAAAACCAGGACCCGCTTTTTTGTGACCGCGATCGCATTGAACTGGCAGATTTTCGCGCACGCGCCACAAAGCGTGCAGGCCTCCTGATCCACCACCGGAACAAGTACGCGGACTTCCTCCTGATCGGTGAATGTCGGATTCAGGAACAAAAAGCCGTTGGGCTCCTCGACATCACAGTCGACATACTGGCTGTCCGGCACAGACAGCGCCAGACTCGCGGCGACCGTCGTCTTGCCGGTGCCGCCTTTTCCACTTAAAACCGCGATCTTCAACGGTGACCTCCATGACGGCCCATTCCGGCGTGTGCCGGACCGCTGCTGGTGATTTTGATGAGACTGCCTTGTTTGAATGCTTCGACATTTTTCCGCACCGAGCCTGTGATGCCGTGATACAGTTCGATATCAGCGTCTTTCAGGACAGCCATGGCGTTGGGGCCCAGATGGCCCGTGACCAACGCCTGGACCTTATGGTCAAGCACGGCCTGTGCGGCTGCGATGCCCGCACCGCCGGATGCGGCCCGCGCTTGATTGTCCAGCACGGTGAAGGTCATGGTCTCCGTATCGACCAGAAGGAAGGATTCGGCACGGCCGAATCGCGGGTCCAACTCATGTTCCAGGGTGGATCCCGCGCTAGTGACTGCCACGATCATATGAAATACCTCTCTTTTGTAGCATTTGCTCATAATTATTGTATGCCGATCGACGCAGTCTGTCAATTTGAAAAAGGCCTGCCTACAACAACCGCCGGTTGACATGACCGGCTTGGGAATGGGACGATGAAGGGGGATCGGCAACCGCATTTTGGGAGGAAAAGGCAACATGGAAAGCCATGATCCAATCAGGATGTTTCAGGAAGCGTATGACAAGGTGAAAATGTTACCCGTCAACATCATGGTGCTCGGCAAATCAGGCGTCGGCAAAAGCACGCTTATCAATAGTGTCTTCCGGGAGAACCTGACACAAACGGGCATCGGAAAGCCTGTGACCCGCAGTGTCAAAGCCATCCGCAAAGAGGGTGTGCCCGTCGTCGTGTATGACACGCCGGGCATTGAACTCAACAGTTCTAATCAGAAAAGTCTGCGAACCGAAATTTTCGACAAGATCAAGGAGATGGCCATGATGCCCGACGAGGGCGACCACATCCACCTGATGTGGTACTGCATCAATGCCAATGCCAATCGGATCGAGGAATTTGAAATTGAGTGGATCCGCGAATTTTCCGAAAAAGTGAACATCATCGTCGTTTTGACACAGTCGCACGGCAAGGACAGCCTCCATTTCCAGAAATTCATCGACGGTCTCAACCTGCCGGTGGCCAACGTATGCCGCGTGCTGGCCCAGCCATATGAAAGTGGTTCCGGTCACATCGAACCCGCCTTCGGGCTGGAAGACCTGGTCGATGTCAGTTATGAGTGTCTCCCCGAAGCCTACCGGCTGGCGTTTGCCAATGCCCAGAAGGTGGATATCGAGCGCAAAACCATGGTTTGCAACCATGTCGTTCTCACCTTCTGCGCGACAGCTTTCTCGACCGGATTTGTCCCTGTCCCGGTGGCCGACTCCGCCATGCTGGTTCCCCAGCAGATCGTCATGCTGGCCAAATTGACCAAAATATTCGGACTCCCGGTTGACCGAGCCTATCTGACCTATCTTGTCTCAGCCGTCCTGGGCACTTCCGGCGCGACGGTGGCGGGAAAAACGCTCTTCGCCAACATCCTGAAGTTTTTCCCCGGGGTCGGCACTGTGGCCGGCGGGGCCATCAGCGGATCCACAGCGGCTGTGATCACCGGAGCGCTCGGATTCAGTTATATCCAGATTCTGGCCAAAATCGCGCAGGCCAGCAAGCGGGGCGAAACCATCACCAACGACAAGATCCTCGAGACGGTCCAGACGACGTTCAAGGCAAAAATGTCTGACAAGCGCTTTTTCCGAAACATGGTCTGCCAATTGAAAAAGTACATGAAACTGGAAAAAGGGTTTGAGGACTGATGGTAGGGGTGATTATTGAAAATTTGGATGACATGGAGACATCGATTTGATACGACCATCATCTTTTTTCAAGCGTGATCCATACTATTGGAACAAAATCAAAAACCCCTGCGGCTCTAAGGCTACAGGGGTCTTCATATGGCGCGCCCGGCAGAGATCGAATCCACAACCTTCTGATCCGTAGTCAGACGCTCTATCCAGTTGAGCTACGGGCGCGTATCTGACAGCACACATGATTTTATGGCCTTCAGTCGGTTTTGTCAATACAGGCTTCGGTCATCCAAGGGTGTTTTGCTCGTATTTTGCGCGATTTTCCGTATTTCTCACCGAAAAGTTCACGGGATGAGAGCCCGTCACAGATTGACTGTCTTTGTCGCGATGGCATCGCAGAATGCCGCATCATGCTCGACAAACAGGATTGTCGGCTGGCTTTCCAAAAGCAGTTCTTCAATCTGGATCCGCGACAGGACATCGATATAGTTCAGCGGTTCGTCCCAGATGTACAGATGCGCCTTCTCGCACAAACTGCGCGCGATCAGGACTTTTTTCTTCTGACCCGCGCTATAATCGTCCATGTCCTGCTCCATCTGCTCTTTCGAAAAATCAAGTTTGTTGAGAATCGCACGGAAAAGGGGGTTCCTCGATTCCCTCACTGGCAGCATAATCTTTCAAGCTTCCAGCCAGGCCAGACGCGTCCTGACCGACATGGGAAATCTTCAGGCCACTCCCCACCCGCAGACGCCCATCATAGTCCAGGTTGTCGCCCAGAATCAGGTGGATGACACTGCTTTTACCGGAACCGTTCCTGCCCAGCAACGCAATTCGGTCACCTTGGCCAATCTGGAACGTCACGTTCTCGCAGACGACCCGCTGACCATAACGGATGGCGACCCCGTCAAGCTCGACCATCGTCTGCGCGTGGTAGGTGCAAGGCGAAACTTTCAGCTTGAATGACATCTCGATATTTTTCAGCAATTTCGCCTTTTCTTCTATCTGACGGTTCTTCCTTTTTTCGATCGCCTTCGACCGTTGCATCATCCGGACGGCCTGATGGCCGATAAATCCACGGTCTGCAACGTGGTCCCCGATTTTGGATGATTCGATCCGGTCAGACCAGTCCGCCGTTCGCCGAGCGGCCGCCTCCAATTGGCGGATCTCCGATTTCAGACGGGCGTTGCGCTCCGTTTCATACTGGTCCTGCATGTATTTATTGTGGTACCAGGAGGAGAAATTGCCGGCCTGAATGTCGATGCTATCCTTGTTGATCGCCAGAATGTGGTCGACACAACCATCCAGAAAAGCCCGATCATGCGAAACCAGGATGAACCCTTTTTTGCTGTCCAAATACCTTGAGACAGTTTCTCGACCTTCCGCGTCAAGGTGATTGGTCGGTTCATCAATCAGGAGAAAACGATTTTCCATGAGAAAAAGCGCGGCAAGCAATGCCTTGGTCTGCTCGCCCAGACTGAGCGTCAAAAAAGTCTGGTCAAGTGTGGTGGCCGGCACGCGGAGCAAAGAAAGCTCTCGCTCGAATTCCCAGGCCTGCGCGTTTTCACTGATGGCCATCAGGATGTCACGGGTCGTACGGCCTGGTTGGTCGACTGTAAACGGAAAATACGCGAACGCGACGCTAGCGGAAATCGTTCCGGAATACTCGTATTTGCCCAGCAGAAGATTGAGAAACGTCGTTTTGCCACGCCCATTGCGCCCTGTGAAACCCAGTTTCCAATCGGTGTCGATCAGGAATGAGACCGAATCGAAAATGGTCGCCGGGCTGCCGTCATAGCCGAAAGTCAGATTGGTGATCTGTATCATGGACATCGACGGATGCTCCTTTTGATGACCCGGTTCAGCGCCGCCTCAGGTGTTTATGACTCAGCGATCCGTCACGGACAGGCGGATCTGGCTGATCTGATGATCGGTGATGTCAAATTGAAGGGTCATGCGGAAATCGCCAATCGTCCGGCTGACCGCATAGCCTGTTTCGTCCAGGAAAGGGTATGCCAGCAGCAGGGATTCGATTGAATCGCCGACCGCGATACCGGAGCCCAGGGACAAAGACCGGTCCGTCAGAATCGCTTCTTTCAAGTCTACGCGCCAGAACTGGTGATTGTCGCATCGGCCGATCCCCTCGATGGTCAGGCCATCATAATACGCGATCATATGGTTGGTCTTGTCATCCTGCAAAGAACAGGTCGAATCATCATGCAGCAAGGGTCTGCCAAGCAGACCGGTCACCTGAGATGAGGTGATCTGAGGCAATTTCGCTCCGGAAAGTTTACTGATATTGAAAACCGTCTTGTCCTGCTGCATTACTTTCAAGTCGTCCAGGGCCAATTCATCGAGGATGGCATCGTCGATGATGAATTCCTCTTCTCCGTTGGCCATGAAGGTGACCAGCCGGGTGCCGGTCTGCGTGCTGTCCGGGCTGATGTAGTATTCCTGGGCGAAGATGATGCGATCCGGGGTCAATCGCTCCACGGTGAAGGAAGTGCTGTCCGTCACGATTTCGCGACGATAGAACGACAGGATTCGATCCGCTTTCAGAAGACGATGCTCCCGCGTGTCGGCGTCACTCTTGACCAGCACCGATAGTGCGTCACGGTCGTACCGGTCGATCGCGTCAAAGTAAAGCGTCGAGAAGTTCTGGATGGCCAGGGCCTTGGCCAATGGCTGACGATCCAGATAGGGCATGCCTTCATCCGTCTGCTGCATGAAAAAAACACACGAGTCAGCGATTCTGCCGACCGGTTTGAAGTAAAATCGGAAACCGATATGATTCAACTCCGTTGAATAGTGAAGGTCCTTTATGATGGCGGCCAGTTCGTCCGGTTCGATACGGGAAAGTTCGGCGATGGTTCCGGTCACGCTTCTGCGAAGCAGGCTGATGTACTGGACAAAATCGTCCAGCATGATGTCCGGCCTTTGCCGGTCGGGAATCGACTGATAGATGGCGGCCGTCTGCCTGGCATCGTTGATCGCTTCCGCCACCTTCTGAGCCAGTCCGTAGGCACTGAGAAAGTTGGATTTTCCCGTCGTTTCAATCTGACCGGTGGATGGTGTGATGATGGTGGATCCCTTTGGCGTGCTGGTGACTGCCCCCTGGCAGGACGATATGACGAAGGCCAGGATCATCAGGACCGCAAGCAACCCGCTCCATTTTCTGATTTGACTGAGATGACTCATGGGTGTTATCTCCTGCCCGTTGCTCTTGACATTGAACCCGGTTGAGTATCCGGAGACTGCCAGATGCATGACTGATGAAGCCCCTCTGGCTATAGCCTATCAGACAATCAGCCGTTGATGGTATGCCTTGGCGAATTTTTGCCTGGCGCGGCGCAAAGCATTTTCGACGCTTTTGGCGCTGACCTTCAGCTGCCCTGCTATCTCCTGATATCTTCTGCCTTCCATGAAAAGCAGGACGACCTGTCTTTCCAGCAAGCTCAGGTCCTGGTTCATGAACGCCATCAGAGACTCGAATGCCTCTTTGGCCAGCACCGCCTGTTCCGGATCGGCTCGTGACACATCGATGAAAACGTCGAGCAGGCTGCGACCGGAATCGCCATCGGGCGCCAGAAGCGTCTGCAGGGAGACAGACTCATTGAGCGGGCCGTGTTTCAATCGAGATGCCCGACGCACGGCGTCCGTCACCTGCGCGATGATACAATAAGCGGCAAAGGAGGCAAATGGGACCTTGAAGGCTGGCTGGTAGGTCCTGATTGCCTTGAACAGCCCGATCATCCCTTCCTGGATCACATCCTCATGATCAGCCCCGGCCATGAAAAAATCGCCGGCCCTGGCCCGGACCAGCCCCTTGTACCGGTTCAGCAGTTCATCCATGGCCGATGTGTCACCGGTCTGTGCCAGAAGCACGAGGGATGTGTCATCCTGCCCGGTCATGGGCGCGATGACAGGCGTTGATGCATCGCCTCGAAAACGATGATGCCGGTCGCGACAGCGGCATTCAAGGAATTTACTTTCCCGCGCTGTGGTATGGTGATCAGAAAATCGCAATGGCGCCGCAGTTGCTGGCCTATGCCCTCGCCCTCGCTGCCGATGATCAGGGCCATCGGGCCGTGCCAGTCAATGGTGTGATAATCTTGCGTTCCCTGAGCGTCCGCTCCGGCGATCCAGAAGCCCTTCTCTTTCAGACTGTCTATGGTCTGGGCCAGATTGACCACCCGGACCACCGGTACATGCTCGATCGCCCCGGCCGACGCTTTGGCCACAGCAGCGTCGAGCCCGACTGAGCGCCGCTTGGGGATCACGACGCCATGTACACCCGCCGCGTCGGCAATGCGCAGGACCGATCCCAGATTATAGCTTTCCTGCAATTCATCCAGCAGGATGAGGAACGGGTCCTCACCCTTGTCAGCCGCCCGGGCCAGAACATCATCCAGATCCGCGTACTCATGCATGGCCACCTGGGCGATGACCCCCTGATGTCCATGGGTGACCGACATCTGGTCCAGCACCTGCCGATCCGACTCCATGATCACGGCGCCCGCCTCACGGGCTTCCCGGACAATTCTCGCCAGGGTCGGATCTGGTTTGCCCTGTGTTTTCTGGACATAGAGCTTGTTGATCGGACGTCCGGCCTTGATCGCTTCCAGAATGGGATTGCGGCCCTCCAGGCGGTCAGCGGGAAGTTCAACCGGCTCCCTGTCCTGATGGGCCGGGCGACGCGCCTTGAGGCCGGCTGGCTCATGCGTTCTCTCGGTTCGCTGGCGGTGGTTTTTCTCATTCGGATTCATCCGTCAAATTTCCTCCTGGTTCAAGACAAGCTCGAGCAAGGCCTGCAAGCGGTCGTGCTCCCCACTGAGGTACAGATAGCCGACCAGTCCTTCAAAGCCTGTCGCGATCCGGTACTGGACCGGATCGGCATTTTTGGGCAGACTTGAGGCCGTATGGTTGCGGGCTCGGCGGTAGATGGCCGCTTCCTGTTCCGTCAGATGCGGTAGCAGGCGCCTCATGGCTCGCGCCTGCGCGCCTGCGCTGACATAGCCGATGCTTCGGCGATGCAAGTCACCTGAATGCCCGGGGAAGGCACGAGCGACATGCAGACGCACATGCAGTTCATATACAGCATCTCCAATATAGGCCAGCATGGAGCAGGGCACTTCGCGGATATCAAACGGGAAAGGGTTCTCAATCATGCGCGCGTCACTTTCGGTCCCTGTGGGGTGTCCGCGACAACATAGCCCAGGCTGCGGATTTCATCACGGATCCGGTCCGCCTCCTTGAAATCGCGAGCCTTTTTGGCGGCTGTCCGGGCTTCCACCAAGGCACTCACCGCTTCCGGGATCGCATCGTCCGATTCAAATGTCAAACCGAGGACCGAACACAATTCCCTGATCATGTCTTCAGCCAGTTTCAGTGTACCGGCCGGAACGCCTGAAACCACGGCAGCCGTGTTCGCAGCCCTGACCAGTTCGAAAATGGCTGCCAGCGCGTCCGGCGTATTGAGATCATCATCCATCGCCTCGATGAACTTGGTGTGCGCATCCTTGACGGCCTGTTCCAGTTCCTGAGCCGCCTTCGCCGCTTCCTCGCCCCCGGCCTCGGCAGGCGCGCCCGGCAGCAGGAACACCAGGTTCTCCACACAGGTCCGGATCCGCGCAAGACCGTTCTGCGCTGCGGTCAGCAGCTCGGCACTGAAATTGATCGGCATCCGGTAATGTCCAGTCAGAAGGAAGAACCGCATGACCGGATAGTCGAACTGCTGGGCGATATCCCGTACCGTGAACAAGTTGCCGGTCGATTTCGACATTTTCTCGTTGTCGACATTGATGAATCCGTTATGCATCCAGTAGCGCACGAAAGTCTTGCCGGTCGCAGCCTCACTTTGGGCTATCTCATTCTCATGATGCGGGAAGACGAGATCCTGCCCGCCTCCATGGATATCCAGCGTATCGCCCAGATACTTGCGGCTCATGGCCGAGCATTCGATGTGCCACCCGGGACGGCCTTCACCCCAGGGGCTGTCCCAGAACGGCTCGCCCGGCTTTTTCTTCTTCCAAAGCACAAAGTCCATCGGGTTGCGCTTTTTCTCATCGACCGCGACCCGGTCACTGGCACCAGCCTCAAGGTCGTCAAGATGGTGGTGGGACAATTCACCGTAATTCTTGAAACTGTCCATGTCGAAGTAGACACCGTCATCGGTTTCATAAGCATGCCCTTTGTCGACCAGCATTTGGATCATTTCGACGATTTCCGGGATGCAGTCCGTGGCCCGCGGCTGCCAGGTCGGCCGCTTGATGTTTAGTTTGTCCGCATCGACAAAGTATTCCGCGATGTATCGGTCAGCCAGCTCGCGGACGGTGATCCCCTCGCTGTTCGCCTTGTTGATCATCTTGTCGTCGATATCCGTGAAATTCTGCACAAAATCGACCTTCAGGCCACGGTATTCCAGATAACGGCGGAGGGTGTCAAAGGTAATGAACGGACGGGCATTGCCTATGTGGAAAAAATTGTAGACCGTAGGGCCACACACGTAGATCCGTGCTTTTCCCGGCTCAAGGGTCGTGAACTCTTCCTTCTCGCGCGTCATCGTATTGAACACCTTCATGATTCCATTTTCCTCCGTTCATTCGTAGCTTCAGGGTTGACGGCTGATGTCGGACAAGCCCGGGATCTCATCAGTCTGTTCAGGCACCGGATCGGGCTTTTCCCGGCACTCCGGCCCGTGCGTATGGATGCCGAACTTCCGTTCAAGCGCGGAAATCCTGTGCAGCAGCATGCAGAGTTCCTGCTCCATCGGGTCCGGCGCGCTATCATGATCGAGCTCCATGCTGTGTGTAATCGGCTTGCCCATGTGGCGCACGACTTTGCCGGGCACACCGACGACGGTCGCTTCATCAGGCACATCGTTCAGGACTACGGCATTGGCACCGATCAAGGCGTTGTTGCCGATGTTGATCGCGCCCAGCAGTTTGGCGCCAGTACCGATGAGGACATTGTTGCCAATCGTCGGATGACGCCGTCCCTTCTCTTTTCCCGTACCACCCAACGTCACATTGTGATAGATCGTGCAGTTGTCACCGATGACCGCTGTCTCCCCGATGACAACCCCCATCCCGTGATCGATGAACAGACCGGAGCCGATCTGGGCGCCGGGATGGATTTCGATCCCGGTAAAGGCCCGGCCAGCCTGGGATATCCAGCGGGATAGGAAGTATCGGTGATGGCGATACAGGAAATGGGCGATCCGATGCCAGATCAGGACATGAAAGCCTGGATACAGCAGAAAAACCTGGAAGGGGTTTCTGGCAGCCGGATCCCGGCGGGCTATGGATTTCGCGTCGTCAATAAGGCCCATGCAAAACCTTCCTTCGTTGACTGGATGTCATGAATATACAGCGTTTTATTACAAATAGCAAAGCCGGCATTCCCTTTCAGAAACACCGGTTTTGCCGTATGCATCACATTGGATACAAAAACCTGGGATGCCGTACCCTTCTTTTGACACCCAGCGTATGTGCCAGGTGGGTGCCCTGCAGTGGTCTTTGGTTTCCCTCAGCAAGCCGTAACCTGGAGGTAATACCGTATTCCACGCTGACGCGGACTCCCATTTTTGTCATGAAGGTTCAAAATGAAGGGCAAATAGCATTCCAGGCACCTTCAGTATATGACAGGTGACTCTTATACTCAAGTCTTGTCATTTTTACGAATCCGTGATAAAGGGGCTGCATGAGACGGATTTCCTGTCTCCGGACGCGACGGCCACCGGCAGGACGCAGGCGGCGCCGGCCTTGATCAGTGTTTCATGCACGGCCAGCAATGTGGCTCCAGTCGACAAAATGTCATCGACCAGGATAATCCGCTGACCGGTGAAAAGAGCCGGCGACAGGATGGAAAACGCGTTCGCGACATTGTCCCGGCGCTCAGACAGGGTTTTCAGTTCACTTTGTCGACCGGTTCGTCGGCTGCGGGCCAATCCATCGGACCAGTCCGGCAACAGCAGGCGGCGAGCCAATCCATGCGCGACCAGGGCAGCCTGGTTGTACCCTCGTTCCCGTTTGCGTGCCGGGTGCAGCGGCACTGCTGCAACAGCAGAATAACCAGTCCCATGGCCGGCGCGCGTTATCGCGTCGGCTAACAAAGCCGCGAATGTGTCACAGGTTTCCGGTGCGTCGCTGAATTTCATCCGGATCAGTGCCTGTCGTACGGGCCCTTGATAATAGCAGGCACATATCGCGTTCACCGGATCCTGTCCGGAAGCGCGCAGGTAAACATGTCGGTCCTCTCCTTGCCGGATCGGAATCTGATGCAGGCACGTCCGGCAGACGCCGGGGAATGGTGATTCGCGTTGCAGGAAACGACGCCGGCAAAAACCGCAGATCGCCGGATAGAGCAGGTCAAGCAATCGATCAAAGCCAGGCTTATCCGTCATTTCCGAAGCCATCCGGGTGTTTCAGCAGCTGAAACAGTGCGGTCTGGCGGCTGCGACTGTCTTTTCGCCTGATCGCGACAGCAAGGGTCTCCCGGCTGGTGATCAGGAAAAGGTTTTGCCTGGCGCGGGTCACAGCTGTGTAGAGAATGCTGCGGTTGATCAGGCCGGGAGCGCCCGGCGGCAGAGTCAGGATGACAGCAGGATATTCGCTGCCCTGGCTTTTATGGACCGTCACCGCGTATGACAGGACCAGATCCTCCTGTTTGGCCAGATCGTACCGGATCAGCCGCCCGTCTTCAAACTGGACTGTGACCACCTGTGTGTCAGAGTCAATCTGCCAGATTGTGCCCGTTTCGCCATTGAAAATGCCGGACTGGCTGACTGTACTGTCTTCCTGCTCCGGTCCGATCCCCGAATCCCGATTCAAGGATGCTTGCTCCGGGCCCTCTGGCAACGGAGTTGTCATCTGTTCCACGACCGGCGCGTAATCGTTGCGTGTCTGCATCACACGATCCCCGAGCCGGAAGATGGGGTGCGGTTTTATCTGGTCAGTACGCAGGCGAGGCAAGGGATTGAGCACCTGCTGCAGCTCCTGGTTCAGAGCGATGATGCCGCACGGGCCTTTTCTGGAGGGGGACAGAACCTGCACATCCAGCATGGGATTGAAACCATATTTCCCCGGAATTACTTTTTCGATCAGCCTGACAGCTGCCTCGGCCATTTCTTCTGCCGATTCCTTCAGGATCAGGAGAAACGAGCTGTCCAATGACTGATCCAGCCTGGGCATCTGTCCATCCCGGATCCGGTGGGCATTTTCGACAATCAGGCTGCCGGTTGCCTGGCGGAAAATACGGGTGAGTCGGATGACCGGAATGACCGCTGACGCGATCAGATCACGAAGCACCTGACCCGGACCGACTGAAGGCAACTGGTCCGCGTCCCCGATCATGACCAGACGCGTGCCGCTCCGGATGGCAGAAAGCAGGCTGTTCATCAGGAATACATCGATCATGGAGCTTTCATCGACAATGATCACGTCTGTCTCGAGGGGACGGTCCGCATTTCGGCCGGGCACAGGAACCGCACCCGGATCATCGGTTGTGTAGGCAATCTCAAGCAGACGATGAAGGGTTTTCGCGTCCCGTCCCGTGGCTTCCCCCAGACGCCGGGCGGCCCTTCCGGTCGGCGCGGCCAGCAACAATCGGCCACCGCTGTTTTCAATGATGCGGCAAAGCGCCATGACCAGAGTCGTCTTACCCGTGCCGGGTCCACCGGTGACAATCGTCAGACTATTGGAAAGTGCCTTCATGATCGCTTCCTGCTGCTCATCGGTCAGCGGATGAATCTCACCGGAAGGTGAATGGTCCATGGCAAGCCGTACGTTATTCGGATTCATCAGATCCGGCTTGAAGAAGGGCAATGACTTCAGGAGTCGTTTTATATGGGTGGCAATGGACTGCTCGGTCGCGAAAAGGGTCGCCGGCATGACCACAAGCCCGGCCGGATCATCCTGACTCAAACGCAACTGCCGGATGGTTGATGACTGGAGAAAACGGGTCACCCCTTCTGATTCCGGCAAAACGGTGAAGCCCAGCAAAGCACCGGCCTGGTTTTGCGCCTGGACAAGGGGGATGCCTGTGTGCCCCTGCCCGATAGCCTGATTGAGGACATAATGGAGCGCACTGGCCAGCCGTTCCGGTGATTGCGGATCAATGCCCATGGCCTTGGCGATCCGGTCTGCCGTTACAAATCCCACATCCGGGATATCATCGGCCAAGGCATATGGGTTCGCCCTGATCCGCTCGACCGCTGACGATCCATAAAGCCGGTTGATCCGCATGATGCGGGCCGCGCCGATCCCGTAAGGCGACAAAAACAGGGACAGCGCCTCGTATTCTTTCTTGGCCTGCATTTCCGCGGAAAAGCGCTGAGCTTTCCGCCGCCCGATGCCGCGAATGGCCGCAACGCGTTCCGGCTGTTCTTCAAGGACACGCAAGGTGTCGTCCCCGAAACGACTGATCAATTTTTTGGCGAGCACCGGTCCGATACCACGGATCAGGCCGGATGACAGATACTTCTCAATGGCTTTGGCCTGCTGTGGCAGGACTGTTTCATAATGATCGACAACAAACCGGGGGCCATAATCAGGATGATTTGACCAACGCCCGAAAAAACGGACCGTCTCTCCCTCCCGAAGCTCAGCCAGTGACCCGACAACAATCGGGCTGTCCTGCGCGTCAATGCCCAGGACCGCGTAACCGGTCTGCTCACTTCGGAACAGAACCGTGTCAACCTCCCCTTCGATGATTGTCGCGTCAGGCAACCTTTCGGCCCCGATCTTTTTGATGTCGCGCTCAGGCTTTGGCATTCAGACGAAGTTTGTCAGCCAGGTCAACCTTCTCCCAGGGCAGGTCGAGGTCGGGCCGTCCGAAGTGGCCATAGGCGGCGCAGCGGCGATAAATCGGCCTGCGCAGGTCGAACCTTTGGATGATGGCGGCTGGTCGGAAGTCGATATGCTCCAGGAGCAGATTTTCAATCGTGGAATCAGGAATGACACCTGTACCAAAAGTGTCGACGGTCACGGAAACAGGGTGGGCGACCCCGATGGCGTAGGCAAGCTGGATCTCGCATTCTGCCGCCAGTCCCGCCGCCACGACGTTCTTGGCCGCGTGCCGGGCGGCGTAGGCAGCTGATCGGTCGACCTTGGTGGGGTCCTTCCCCGAGAAGCACCCGCCACCGTGCCTGGCAAAACCGCCGTAGGTGTCGACAATGATCTTGCGGCCGGTCAGACCCGTGTCACCCTGGGGACCGCCCACGACAAACCGTCCGGTCGGATTGACCAGGACCCGGGTCCTTTCGTCGTACAAGTCCGCCGGCAACACCGCCTGGATCACCTGGTTGATGATGAACTCCCTGAGGTCTTCCTGATTGTATTCAGGCGCATGCTGGGTCGAAACGACGACCGTGTTCACATGCACGGGTTTGGAACCGTCATACTCGATGGTGACCTGTGCCTTGCCGTCCGGCCGCAGCCAAGCCGCGCCGCCATTGCGGACTTCGGCCAGCCTGCGGCAAAGGGCATGCGCGAGAGAGATCGGAAGCGGCATCAATTCCGGTGTATCTAGATTGGCATATCCGAACATCATCCCCTGATCGCCGGCACCCGTCGCATACTCGTCACTATCGTCGCCCGCCCGGTTTTCAAGGGAGTGGTCCACACCCAGGGCAATGTCGGGCGACTGCTCGTTGATGGAGGTCAGAACCGCACAGGCCTGGGCGTCAAAGCCGGTCTCATGGCCGGTGTACCCGATCTGCTCGACGATCTGGCGGACGATCTTCGGAATGTCGGCATAGGCAGAGGTCGTGATTTCCCCCATGACCATCACCATGCCCGTCGCGACCGTCGTCTCGCACGCCACCCGGGCCATTGGGTCCTGTTCCAGAATGGCATCGAGGATGCCGTCGGAAATCTGGTCGCATATCTTGTCCGGATGGCCTTCGGTCACCGACTCCGATGAAAATAACCATTTGCCTGTCTTGTACATGTCCGTGTCCCCTTCTCTTTTCCTGATCATGAACCATTATAAAAAGCCTCTCCGGAAGAGAGGCTCAAAACCAAAAAACGCGCCTCATCTGCCAGGTTCTCACCTGCTGGAATTGGCACCGCCGCATGACCGCGGTTGCCGGGCTTCATAGGGCCAGTCCCTCCGCCACTCTTGATAAGAGATGATTTCATATTCATTTTTCGATACCGGATCGTCCGATTCGTGCTGTTATCATAACACGGGCTGCCGATCGATGACAATAGGATTGAACAAATGTTCAGTTGCAGGCACTCCGGTTTTGTCTGATAATGAATGGCAATCAGGCTTGAAACGGATGCAACTTTTCTGGACAGCATATGACAAGGATGTGATTGGATGGAATGGATTGATTTGAGAAGCGACACGGTAACCCTGCCGACCGACGAGATGAAAAAGGCCATGATGGACGCCCGGCTGGGCGACGACGTCTATGGTGACGACCCCACGGTCCTGGAACTGGAAAGTGCCGGCGCCCGGATCCTTGGCAAGGAAGCGGCGTTGTTCATCACCAGCGGCACCATGGGCAACCAATTGGCGATCATGAGCCAGACTCAGCGCACCGATGAAGTGATTTTGCCGGATACATGCCATGTGGTGGAGCATGAAGCCGGTGCGGCAGCGTTGCTCTCCGGTGTCCAGATGCGCTGCCAGCCGGTCGCGGTCGATGGACGGATGGATCTGGCTGCCGTTGAAATGGCGATCCGCAAGACGCCGGAAAACATCCACAGTCCGCGAACCGCCCTTTTGCACTATGAGCAGGCTGATTCAGACGGGCGGGTGATGCCGATCGATTATCAGTGGTCCATTCGTCACATCGCTGACCAGTATGGCATAAAGGTCCACATCGACGGGGCCCGGCTGTTCAATGCGGCAGCCGCCCTAGGGGTGACCGCGGCCGAACTGGCCGCGCCGGCGGATACCGTGACCGTGTGCCTGTCCAAAGGGCTTTCCGCTCCGGTCGGTTCGATTTTGGCCGGCTCTCAGGAAACCATCGACCTGGCTCGCCGCAAACGGAAAATCCTGGGCGGCGGATGGCGCCAGGCCGGTGTTCTGGCAGGCCCCGGACTGATCGCCCTGCAAGAGATGCCGAATCGTCTGCTGGAAGACCATGCCAATGCCACCCAACTGGCTGATCGACTGCGCCAGCATCCTGACTGGTTCCAGCTGCTGCGCGAGCCCCAGATCAACCTGGTGTTTTTCCGCCTGACCGGCTATCCCCTGACGGCTCAAGAACTGCGGGACCGTCTGAAGTCATCAGGAGTCCTGATCAATCCGGCTGAAAACCAGGTCATGCGCTGGGCGATCCATCGCTCGATTTCGCGTGATAACATCGATCAGATCATGGACATGGTTGAGCGATTCACCTTGAATCCCTGACAATTTTTCCAGTTTCTGTCCTGATTTGGCGAAGCAAACCCGGTTATGACCGATAACCTGCCGGCCTAGAATCATCCTGACGAAGGGAGTGATTCTATGGCCGGCTTCATTTTGATCGCGGATCGGGATGTCACATACGCGCAATCGCTCGCAGACCGCATCCTTCACTATTTCCCATCCTGCCGGACAGCACTGGCCACCGATGATCAGACACTTTTGTGCCGGCTTCGGGATGCGCCGGAACCACCAGTCCTGATCATCACGGAAGCGCATTTTCAGATCGACCGTCTGTCAGAAGATGTCCGTCTGGTGATATCCCTGCAAACAAGACGAGGATCATCCGGGACAGACCATGAAGACACGCCATATCGATTGGGGTCTGTCAAGCCGATCCTGCGCCGTCTTGAGCAGGCCGGTCTGGCCGGGGTGCAGATGGAATCAAGAGATGGGGCGGACCATTTGGCAGCAGTCAATGAAACTGGCCACGAACAGTCGCCCCTGTCCATGATGTCCATAGACCGGGGCTCACCGAGGGTGATTCTGATGATGACACAGACCACATCCGGACGGGATTCACGATATGCCGACGAGCGATGCCGGGGTTTGTCGGAAAGCGGCGTGCTCATCCATTATCTGCCACTCATGCCGAACTACTATTGCAGTCAATGGCGTCCGGCAGAACCCGGGCACGGTTCCAGCCTGACCGATCTGTTGCTGAGGATTGGAACAGGCGGTATCACGATCGCCGATCTTGGCGCTTTCGAATCGGCAGATCGGCTTGGTCGTCTGCAGTTCAGGCCCACCGAACGTGCCGATGACATGATGCAGGCTCCGCCTGAAGATCTTTACCGGCTATGTTTCCTGCTGCGGGAACGAACCTTGCTGGAAAGCGGATCCGTACTGGTGATGGAGACAGCCGGGCTCGCTTTTTGCCAGATCCGGCCGATTCTGGCGCTATGCGATCAGATTGAAGTGATTTCGCCGGTTGAGGACTTGTTCCCGGACCATGTACTCCGTCGCGAGATCAGTGACGTCCTTGCCGATCTGCCCTCCATCTGCCAGGTGATCCATGTCCAGGGCCGTACAGCGTCCGCCTGTTCGGAGACGGGGACATGATCCGGCTTGACACCACATCCCGGATCGAGTTGTCCGAGCGGGTCCTTGCCCTTCTGGCCAATGAAACCGAAGCTTCGGATGACCGTTTCCGGCAGGCAATCGGCCAGGCTGTCGCCGAACGCTACTCCGGCAGCAGGCTTGGCCTGATCGAGCGGCAGCAGTTGAGTGGTCAGCTGTTCAATGCCTTGCGTGGCCTGGATCTGTTGCAGCCGCTGATGGACGATCCGGAAGTGACCGAAATCATGGTCAACGGACCGGACAAGGTGTTCTATGAACGACAGGGTCGGCTTCATTCATCTGCCCTGCATTTTGACAGTCAGCAGCATTTGCAGGAAGTCATCGGCAATTTTTTCAGTCGTGGCAATCGCCTGCTGAATGAATCCAGACCGATCGCCGATCTCCGGCTGCCGGGCGGATCCCGTGCCCACGCGGTCCTGCCTCCGGTCGCTCCGGACGGCCCCGTGTTGTCCATTCGTAAATTCTCCGGCATCCAGCCACACCTGGATGTGCTCGTCCAGAACCGGGCCATATCGCCGCAAGGAGCCGCCTTCCTGCGTGAAGCTGTAAAGGAGCGGAAAAGCATCTTCATCAGTGGTGGGACCGGCACCGGCAAGACGACCTTGCTGAACGCGCTTTCCGGGTGCATCGACCCCGCCGAACGGGTCATCACCATTGAAGACGCGGCCGAACTCAATCTCCAGGGCCTGCCTAACCAGGTTCGCCTCGAGGCCAGGTCAGCGGCCGGAATGACCGGTTCAATCACCATTTCGGACCTGATCCGAGCTTCCCTGAGGATGAGGCCGGACCGGATCATCGTCGGGGAAGTACGTGGCAAAGAAGCGTTCGACATGCTGTCCGCCATGAACACGGGGCATCAGGGCTCCTTGTCCACAGGGCATGGCAATTCCTGTTTAGACATGCTGTCGAGGCTGGCCGTCATGACCCTGAGTGCGTCGGAACTGCCCTATCAGGCGATCCTGCGTCTGATTGCCTCGACGATCGATCTGATCGTCCATCTGAACCGGACCCCGGACGGTTTTCGACAGGTCGCCCAGATCGTCCGCATCACCGGCATTGTAGGTGACACGTTTTTACTGGAGACCATTTATGACGAAAAGGGGGGCATGATGAACCATAATTCGTCAAACCGGCACTCACCGTCCCCATAAGGACAATGGCCTGAAGCGCTTCGTGGGCTTGATCCTGTTTTTCACCCTCGGGACGGTCGCCTCCGTTCCGTTTGTTGTTGATGGGAACCTGCGCCTGATCCTGGGTGTTCCAGCAGGTTTCCTGCTCTGGAACGGATTTGAAAAATTCCGGCGAGGCCGGCACCTGCAGGATCAGCAGGTGCAGTACCAGGCCATCCTTTCATACCTGCTGTCCCAGATCAGCATCGGGCGATCCCTTGAGCAGGCCCTGTTATCATCTCATTCGGCGATGGCAGCCACTTATCCGCCAAGACACCCGTTGAATCGTGTGCTGTTCCAGGTCCGTCAACAACTCAATGCCAACCGCACAGCCTCGCAGGCGCTGCAAATCCTGATCGGCGCGCTGGACTGTCCCCAGGCGGCAATCGGGCTCGGGATGCTCACTCGTATCCCGCTCTCCGGTGATTCACTTCTGGTGTTTTTGCGTCAGGCGCACCAGTCTCTGGGCGATCTATTGGAGATCAGGCGGGATATTGCCGCGCAAAACGCGAAAACGTCGGCAGAAGCGGGCGTCCTGGCCGTCATGCCGTTTGTGGTGACGCTCTTCCTGGGCCAGTCCGGCAATTATCTGATGACTGTTCAAGCCCATCCGGTCGGCCGGTTGGTGATGGGCGCAGCCTTTTTGCTCTCAGTCACCGCTTTGTCCATCATCCCCGGTGTTCTTCAGTCCAATCACAGCATGAAATCCGGCGGCAAGCAGGAACAACGCACGAAACGGCCCCCGAAAGCGATGGTGTTGGCATCGGTAAAACTGCGGCAGATCAAGACCGCCCTGTCAGGCCGCAGCCAACGGCAACGCGTCCAGGAAGCGCTGATGCGGATCCACGGCGAAACATCCGTGTCCAGTGACCTTCACGATGTGGAGGCGGTTCGTTACGCCCTGGCGGGTCTTTTTCTCGGCGTCCTGCTGTCAGTCGGTCTAATGACGCCCTTTGCTCTGCCGGTTCCGCCCGCTGTGCTTGTCCTGCTTCACGACCAGGTGCTGATCCGCCGGGCCAGGCAGGATGAGGTGCATCTCCTGTCAACCTTTCCCTTCTTTCTCCAGACCTGTGTCTCCCTGCTGGAAGCCGGGCTCACGGTACACCATGTCCTGACCCTCGTCTCACAAGCATTTGCCCAGCCGCGTGACGGCAATTCCCTTGACCCGATGGAACGTGAGGCCGCAAGGCTCAACCAGAAACTGAGAGCGGGCATCCCGTCCGAACTGGCCCTGGATCAAATGGCCGGACAGAGCACGACTTCCGAGCTCCGGGCAGCCTATCAACTGTTGGGGCGATATGGTCGGCTTGGCGGACAAGAGCTCTTGCAGCAACTGATGGCACAGACCCGGGCCTGCTGGCTGTACTACCGAAACGCATCACGCAGCCAACTGGACGAACAGTCCATGCGAATGATGCTGCCCATGATGATGGATCTGATCGTCGTCATGATCGTCTCGATCACACCGGCCATCCTGATGATGATCGCCGGATGATAACCCGATCAACGGTATACGAAGAATGGTTCAATTTGAAAAGGAGGACCCGACCATGCTGCATAAACTGAATTGCCACCTGCACCTTTTGCCTGGCCTGAAGCTGCGACGCAAAGGCGGTTTTGGAACCCTGGAGGTTGTGATCATCATTGCCGTCATCTTGTCGATCGCACTGCTCTTTCGCAGCACGCTGACTCGCTACGCGACAAACCTGATCGAAACGGTTTTCGCTGGCGATCCGCTCGCCAACTGAGGCACGAGGCGACAGATGCATCAAGCGGACTGCCAAATAGAACGTGGACCTTACGGAGCCTGGCTGACAATCGCCGTAGCGGCTGACAGCCAGGAGATCCCCTACCAGCTCGAGACCCTGATCGCCAGTCGGCCGAAAGCCTTGCTGCCGGTCTTCCGCCAGGTCGTATCATCCGGGGCTCGATACGCGTACCCAGTGACCGGTCTGGCCACACTTTCCGAGCTGGTTGCAAAGAAGCGATTTAGGGGCAGCCAGGCAGATGCGATCGCCCATCAGGTCAGCCAACTGATCGGTGATCTGCCGGATTGCCTGCTGTCACCCCAGCAGTTGTTGCTTCATCCTGACCAGGTTTTCATTCAGTTGCCGGAATGGGAAGTCAGGGCAGTATACCAGCCGTTTCTCCCACTCAGTCAATCGTTTGGGGAAAAGGATCTGCTTGAATGGCTGGACAGATCGTCATCCCGGACTTTCAGATTCCCTCATCCTCGGGACTGGGGAGTGACCGCCGGAGTCTTCTCCACAGGCCTGGCGATCGTTCAGGTCATTGCCCTGGGCATCACATTGGTTTCACTTTACAGCCCACCGGAATGGCCGATCGTCCTTGATCGCATCGCCCTGCCACTGCTTCTCTTTTTCTCTCTGACTGTCCCGCTACAGGCCTTATTGCTTCTTCGAACAGGAAGTCGCATGACTGTCAGGGAAAATCAGGCGAGCCGCTCTGTGGCAAAATCGACAGAACATAAGGAAAAGTCCGTCATCATCCAAGCTGGCGAAAGCTTGAAACGGATCACGAACCGGATGAATCCACGTCAACTGATGGATCACGTCAAGGAATCTGTTCTGAAACGGGTCGAAAAGAGTGAGGTCAATCTCGGTCAGGTTCGAGAAATGCCGACCGAACTGCTCAGCAGCAAGCAAGCTCTGTTTCGGCTGGCAACTTTGTCCGAAGGCATGATCGGTACGCCTGAAGAAAATGCCGGGCAACGAGCCTTTATCCTGACAGAGGAATTTGTCGTCGGTCGCGATTTCCGCCAGGTCGATCTTTGTCTGACCGGCTTTGCGGTAGGTCGCCGTCACGCCCGAATTTCGCGGAAGGGGGCCACATTTTTCATCACGGACCTGGGCTCAAAAAACGGCACGCGATTGAATGGTGAACCATTGGGCAAGCATGTCGAATACCGGTTGCCTGACCGATGCCAATTGCAATTCGCGGATCGTCTGTTCTATTTCGAGGCAGAAGAACTGCACGGATCGTCCACCAGCCAGTGAGTCACCTGATCAGTCAGGCCATCCGGCCGTATTTGGCGGCAACATGGAGCCGAGCCTGAGCCCGCTGGATGCCGTGACGCGCATGCACCCTTTCCGCGGATGGGGTCGCCTTGTCATGAAACCGTTTCTCAGCCCGCGTCAGGGCTCGCTTGGCCCGGGTGACATCGATGTCGCTCGCCCACTCAGCCGCATTGACCACGACGATCATCAGTTCGGGCGTCACTTCAGCGTAGCCATTGGTCGCGACCGCGACCCGCCATTCGCCTTTCGCTTTGATCCTGAGTTCACCGGGGGTGAGGGCGATCATCAGCGGGGCGTGTCCCGGCAAAATGCCCACCTCACCATCCTTCGATGTCAAGATCAGCATTTCCGCCTGACCTTCAAAAAACATCTGGTACGGAGTCACCACTTCGGTCTGCATGGTTCGAACAGCTGACAAGTCTTTCACTCCCCTTCATCGGGACGCCTTGAAGGCCGCGTAAACATCCTGGATCGAGCCCTTCATGAAGAAGAACTGCTCGGGGATATGGTCAACCCCGCCAGAAATGATTTCACTGAAGCCTTTGATGGTCTCCTCAACTGAAACATATTTTCCGGCATAGCCGGTTGATCCCTCGGCGACAAAGAATGGCTGGGACAGGAACCGCTGGACTTTCCGGGCGCGATTGACGGTTTGCTTGTCCTGTTCGCTCAGCTCCTCCATACCCAGGATGGATATGATGTCCTGCAGCTCCTTGTATCGCTGCAGGGTTTCCTGCACTTTTCTGGCCACGCGGTAATGGGTCGTGCCGACCACACTTTCGGTCAGGATGCGCGAGGATGACTGAAGCGGGTCCACAGCCGGATAGATGCCCAGTTCAACAACAGAACGGGAAAGGACGGTGATCGCGTCAAGATGGGAGAACGTGGTGGCCGGAGCAGGGTCGGTCAGGTCATCCGCCGGCACGTAAACAGCCTGGATGGACGTGATGGAGCCCTTTCGTGTCGAGGTGATCCGCTCCTGAAGGGCTCCGACCTCGCTGGCCAGTGTCGGCTGGTAGCCGACGGCCGACGGGATGCGGCCCAGCAGCGCGGATATTTCCGATCCGGCCTGGACAAATCGGAAGATGTTGTCAATGAAGAGCAGGACATCTTTGTTGAGAACATCGCGAAAATACTCGGCCATGGTCAGGCCGGTCAGCGGCACTCGCATCCGGGCGCCGGATGTCTCGTTCATCTGGCCGAAAACCAGGACTGTCTTGTCGATGACACCTGACTCATGCATCTCGTTCCAGAGATCGTTCCCTTCCCGGGAGCGTTCTCCAACGCCGGTGAAGACAGAGTATCCGCCATGTTCCTTGGCAATGTTGCGAATCAGCTCGAGGATCAGGAAAGTCTTGCCGACACCCGCGCCTCCGAAAAGGCCGATTTTGCCGCCTCTACTGTAAGGGACCAGCAGATCGATGACTTTTATGCCGGTCTCGAGAATTTTCTCTTCCGGATAGAGGTCCGTGAAGGACGGGGCAGGCCGATGGATCGGCCAGTAGTCCGCTGCCTCGACCGGGCCACCATTGTCGATGGTTTCCCCCAGCACATTGAACAGGCGACCGGTGATGCTGGTCCCGACAGGCACCTTGACCGGTTCACCGGTCGTCTGGGCCACCGCCTCGCGAGCAAGGCCCTCCGTGGGGGAAAAGGAGACGCACCGGACGATGCCGTCACCACGTTGCTGCATGACCTCGGCATGGATCACCCGGCCCTGGTACTGGATCTGCACCGCATCATGGATATCCGGCAGTTCTGACAAGGGGAACCGGATATCGATGACCGGCCCGATAACCTGGGTGACATAACCTGTTGGCATTTGCTTCACTCGCTTTCTTTTCCAGACGGAGCGGACGCAGGCATCGCAGCCAGCACCTCGGCACCGCCGACAATTTCGGAGAGTTCATTTGTGATCCGGGCCTGGCGGGCCTGATTGCTTTTCAGGGTCAGTTTCGCCAGCATGTCCTCCGCGTTTTCCGTCGCGTTGTCCATCGCGGTCATCCGGGCGGTCTGCTCGCTCGCGTACGCTTCGGCCAAGACGCCATACACCATGCCGTTGAGATAGGTGTTGATCAGGTAGTTCATCACCTCGTCACCGGACGGCAGGAAATCCATCTCGGCCACGTCCTCGAAACCGGGCATTTCAAAATGGAATTCACGGGGGACAATCTGCATCAGCGCGTTCGCGTTGACCGGGAGGACGCGGGTCACCATCGGCTTCATGTGAATGGCGGACTCGATCTGGGTGTAGATGAAATAGACCAGGTCCAGTTCGTGCTCCACGTACAAGTCATAAATGTAGTCAGAAATATCTCTGGCCCGGTAATAAGTCGGCTCGCTGATCGCGTACTGGAAATCCTCCACCACATGAAAGCCTTCACGGATCAGCTGGTCCTTGCCGATGCGGCCGGCCACATAGAGCCGGACATCAGTCTGCAGGCTTTTCTGGATGTTGTCGATGGTCTTGAAATGGATATGTTCGATGGTCGTCTGGATGACGTTGTGGTTGTATGCGCCGGCCAGGCCCTGGTCTCCGGTCAGGATGAAGTAGCCGATCTTCCAGGTTTCGCCCTTCTTCTTCTGGCGCACCATGAAAAACGGATGGTCGACGAACGTACCGCTGGCCTGAAGTTCGATCATGGACTCGGCACACAGCGCGAAGAAGGGCATGGTGCTCGCCAACTGGCTGCGGGCCCGACGCATCTTGACCGCGCTGATCAGCTGCATCGCGTGGGTCATCTGCCGGATGTCCTTCACGCTGCTGATTCGTTTTTTGATTTCATTGATCTGTTCCATCTGATCCTTCCGGTTATGGCCGTAAACGGACCAAGGTCATGATCCGCATGTCTGTTTTGTCAGTCTTCGTCGTCAATCTCCGTATCCGGCTGCCAGGTCTGGCGGAACTCCCCGATCGATGTGTTGATATTTTCCATGGTCTGATCGGTAAACTCACCGGACGATCGGATTTCATCCATTAGTTCTGGATGCATTTGCCGTAAATACTGCACAAACCCTTCCAGAAATGGTTTGATGTCCTCGCGATCCAGTTCGCACAAGAAATCGCGGTTGGCCGTATAGAGCATGATGACCTGCGCCTCGACCGCAACCGGTTCGTATTGCGACTGCTTCAAGACTTCGATCAAGCGTTCACCCGTTTTGAGCTGGCGGCGGGTGTCCGGGTCAAGCTCTGAGCCAAACTGGGCAAAGGCTTCCAGTTCGCGGTATTGCGCCAGGCCGATCCGCAAGGGGCCGGCAACTTTCCGCATGGCGCGGATCTGGGCCGCGCCGCCCACGCGCGAAACAGACAGACCGACGTTGATCGCCGGTCGTTGGCCGGAGAAAAACAACTCGGACTCCAGGTAAATCTGACCATCCGTGATGGAAATGACATTGGTCGGAATATAGGCGGAAATGTCACCACTCTGAGTCTCGACAATCGGCAGGGCCGTTATGCTCCCGCCACCATGCAGGTCCGACAGCCTGGCCGCACGCTCGAGCAGCCTGGAGTGCAGATAGAAGACATCTCCCGGAAACGCTTCACGACCGGGCGGACGGCGCAGCAGAAGCGAGATGGCCCGATAGGCCTGGGCATGCTTGGTCAAGTCGTCGTATATGATGAGCACGTCGGCGTGCTCTTGATACATCAGTTCTTCCGCCATGGCACATCCGGCATAAGGGGCTAGGTACTGGAGCGCTTCGGGCGCGCTTGCGCTGGCGGCGACGACCGTGGTGTATTCCATGGCGCCCTTGGCCCTCAATGTGTTGACCACCGAAGCGATCGTCGACATTTTCTGCCCAATGGCGACATAGACGCAGTAGACCTGCTTGTTCTTCTGGTTCAGGATCGTATCGATGGCGATGGCCGTTTTGCCGGTCTGTCGATCACCGATGATCAGTTCGCGCTGACCGCGCCCGATGGGTGTCAGGGCATCGATTGCCGTGATGCCGGTATGGAGGCTGACCCGGACCGGCTGACGGTCGATGATGGACGGGGCAGGCGATTCGACAGGCCGCATGACCGTAGTGCCCAACGAGCCAAACCCGTCGACCGGATCACCAAGCGGGTCAACCACCCGGCCGAGCAGCGCCTTGCCGGTGGGGACGCTGACCGTCCGGCCGGTCCTACGGCACATCATGCCCTCGTGGACCGGGTCGTCCTGCTTGAGGAGGACGATGCCCACCCGATGCTCCTCCAGGTTCATGGCGATGCCGAACGACTTGCCGCTGAACTGGATCAATTCATTGTTCTGGCAATGCTGGATCCCGTCGACATAGGCGACGCCGTCACCGACCTGAAGGACATGGCCGATCTCATCGATCGCAGCGCCGGCTCTCAACCCCTCGAGCGTTTCTCGGTGCTCGTCAACGACCAGGTGGGACGATGTGTCCTCCGGGCCAAGCAACGTGGGCTCCGTCTCCAGAAACGCGTCCTGTCCGCCCGGCGCGACGGGCTGTTCCGCAAACAGGTTCAGCGCGTCCGACAGACTATCCTTGAGGCTTTCCCTGAACTGCTCCAGCGCTTCTTCCTCGCCGGAAAGCGCTTTCTGGTTCTTCATCTGGGAGACGATCCGGCCAAGCTGCCCTTTGATGCTGAAATCATATCGATAGCCGCCCGTGTAGATGACGATGCCGCCAATCAGGGACGAATCGACTTCCAGACGGACCTCATAGTCGGTAATTCCTTGCTGCTTGGCGAAGCGGGCGGCGATTGCATGCCCTTTTTCATCATCGAGCGGTACAGCCGAAACAATCCGGATGACCCGAAAAACGGTATCAGGCATCAGCCTTCACCCCTTTTCCCGATTTGGAAGCTTCATTTTCATTGAGAAACTGGTCGACCAGTTCCCGTTGCCGTTGCTCGTCCAAAGCCTTGCCGATCACCTTGGAAGCGATGGCGACCGACAGGTCGGCCACCTCATCACGGACTTCGTTGAGCATCGAGGTTTTCAGTCGGCCAATCTCGCCATCTGCGCGTGACACCATGGCAGACGCCTCACGGCGGGCATCAGCCAAAATCTCCTCACGCTGCAGTTCGGCCTGGTTCTTTGCGTTCGACAGTATGTCGGCTGCCTCGCGACCCGACTGGTGTAGCATGCGATTCGCTTCAGCGACCTGTTTTTCGGCCTCGGCGCGATCCTTTTCCGTGTCCGTGACCAGTCGTTCGATCTTCACACGCCGGTTTTCAAGCACCTTCAGGATTGGTTTGAACAGGAAGCGTTTCAAGACAAAGTAAGTCACCAACAGGTTGATGATCGTAAAAATGGCAACGTCTGTATAGCCTGCAATGGCCTCGGGTGTAAACATCAGATCACCTCATCCCGGCCCGGCTCAAAACGCGAAGATGAGCAGCAGGCTGACAACCAGCGCATAAATGGCCGTCGCCTCGATGAAGACGATGGCGGTCATCAGCATGGCCTGGATCTTGCCGGCAATCTCAGGCTGGCGGGCGGATGATTCAAATGCCTTGCCGGATGCCGAGCCGATGGCCAGGGCGGCGGCGCCTGCCACAATGGCGATGGCGATGGCTGCGCCTAGTGCGATGATTCCTTTGTCCATATTCATTAGCCTCCTTTAAGCTCCGATCGGTTGCTTGCTTTCAACGGCTTCCCGGGCCTCGTGGGCCGAATGGGCGCCTTCAATGATTTCGCCGATGTATGTGATGGATAGGTAGGTGAAAATGACGCCCTGCAACAGTCCGTCCGCCAGGTCGAACCAGAGGCCGACCAGGCCAGGCAAAATGGCCGGAACCACAATATAGATGAATTCCATGAGAATGAACGCGCCAAAGACATTGCCGAACAGACGAAGCGACAGCGAGATCGGTTTGATGAAAAAATCCAGGATCTTGAACGGCAGCAACGCTTTCTTCGGATAGACCAATGATTCCCAGAATCCCTTCAGTCCGACAAACCGGATCGATGTGATGATGACGTAACCAATGGTGAAGAGTGCCAGCGCGATCGGGAAAGCCGGGTTTTTGGCCGGCGGCGGGATCTTGAACATGGACATGAGATTGGTCAGGGTGATGAAAATGGCGATCGTGCCGACAAAGGGCACCACGGTCGCGGCCTGTTCGACGGTCATCTGGGCGTTGGTGCAGAGATTCATCAGCAGCTCGACCAGGGACTCGGCTGTCAGCTGACGGCGGGTCGTCGGGATCGGCTCGGCCTTGTGGCCCAAATACCAGCCCAGCGCGAAGATGACGATCATGGCCACCCAGGTCGCCAGCACCGCGTCCGTAATGCGGATGGTGCGTCCAAAGACGTCGAGTCCGTAAATGGTCTTGGGGACGATGGCGTGGCTGATTTCTTCGCCGATGTTACCGACTTGCAGTTCTTCAGCCAGCCGTTCTTTCAAGGCCGTGACATATTCAGTGAATACACTCATCAGGGGAGTGCCCGGTTTTCACCGCCGCACTCGTCACCTTCTTTCACCGTCTGCGTCAAACAGGCGTTATTTGGGGGTTATGGCCCTTCAGGCTGACAATTCTTTCAGTCATAAGTTCCAATACTATCCCATGCTACTCCGGTCCACGCGATTCTTCAAGGGCAGATCGTGTCAGATTTATACGTCAATCGTGACAAATCCCCGGACATTTCTGTCGCGGGGATTGTGATGGATATGGAAATGGACTGCCCGCACCGGCAGTTCCTGATGCTTTATTTGGTGCCGAACAGACGGTCGCCGGCATCGCCGAGGCCCGGCACGATGTAGGCGTGGTCATTGAGCTTTTCGTCCTTCGCGGCACAGAAGATCGGCACATCGGGATGGTCGCGATGAAGACGGTTGATGCCTTCCGGCGCGGCGATCAGGCACATGAACTTGATGTTCGTGATGCCTTTCTGCTTGAGGAACGCGACCGCGGCGGACGCGGAACCGCCCGTGGCCAGCATGGGGTCCAGGACGACGATCTCGCGTTCGTCGGCGTCTTCAGGCAATTTGCAGTAATACTCGACCGGCTCGAGGGTCTTGGGGTCGCGGTAGAGGCCGATGTGACCCACCTTGGCCATCGGGAGCAGATTGAGCATGCCGTCAACCATGCCAAGGCCGGCCCGCAGGATCGGCACCAGCGCCAGCTTCTTGCCGGCCAGGACCTTGGTCCGGGCCACGGCGACCGGCGTTTCGATCTCGATTTCCTTCAGCGGCATGTCACGCGTCACTTCATAAGCCATCAGCATGGAGACTTCCGAAACCAGTTCGCGGAATTCCTTGGTGGTCGTCCTTTTGTCGCGCATCAGCGAGATCTTGTGCTGGATCAAAGGATGGTCAAAGACAAATACGTTTTCCATATGCGGCTCCCCCGTCTATTTGAAATTTTCTTCCTCGGTCGCCTTGATCTCATCGACCCGGACTTGATGGCGGCCGCCTGACTCGAACGGCTCGGAGAGGAAGGCATCAACGATCGAAAAGGCCAGTGACGAACCGATCACCCGGGCACCCATGCCCAGGACGTTGGCGTCGTTGTGCTGGCGGGCCATGCGGGCCATGTATTCGTTCGTGCAAAGGGCCGCGCGGACGCCTTTGTATTTGTTGGCGGTGATCGAGATGCCAAGGCCTGTGCCGCAGATCACGATGCCGAAATCGGCCTCTTTTGCCTGGACCGCTTTCGCGACCGCCTTGCCGAAGGGAACATAGCTGGCGGCGTCCACACCATTCGGTGCGCCGAAATCAACGGTCTCATGACCGGATTTCTGCAGGTGTTCGATGACCTGTTTTTTCAAAGGGAATCCGGCATGGTCACTGCCGAGTACAATTTTCATCGGTTGGTACCCCCGTTTTTCATAGTCGCCGAGACGCGCCTGGCGCCGGCTTTGCTGTCTTCATTCTAACACCGGCCCGGTTCATGGGCAACAAACAAAGCTCAGCCGACCGGCCGGTCCCGATGCGTGAATCGGCGCGTGCCGTTCGCGTAGTCTGCCACCCTGTTTCCCGCCCCGTCCAGAAGGTACTTGTAGGTCGTCAGCCCCTCGAGACCGACCGGCCCCCGGGCGTGGATCTTGGACGTGCTGATGCCGACCTCTGCGCCGAAACCATAGCGGAACCCGTCGCTGAAACGTGTCGAGCAGTTCCAGAAGAGATTGCCGGCGTCGACTTCCTGCCGGAAACGCTCTGCGACGCTTGATTCAGCAGTGACGATCGCCTCCGTGTGGCCGGATCCATATGTGTTGATGTGGTCGATCGCCTCGTCGAGGTTGGCGACGATTTTCAAGGAGACCTTGTAGTCCAGGTATTCGGTGTGCCAGTCCTCGACGGGCTCACAGCCAATGCGGGCACAGACCTTGGGGCATCCGTAAAGGGTCACCCCGGCATCGCGAAGCGCGCTGGCCAGTCGCTCCAGCAGTCGATCAGCCGCCTTTTCATGCAGCAGGATCGTCTCTGTCGCATTGCAGACGGCGACGTACTGTGTCTTGCTGTCCACCGCCAGACGGATCGCCATCTCGTCGTCAGCCCGTTCATCGATGTACAGGTGACAGACACCATCTGCATGGCCAAGCACCGGGATCCGTGTATTGTCCATGATGTGGCGGACGAACGCGTTGGAGCCGCGTGGAATCAGCAGATCGACCTCTCGGTCCATCGAAAGCAGGTCCGCGACATCGCTGCGGGTTTCGAGCAAAGCGATCCAGCCGGCCGGCATGCCTGCTTCCAGGGATGTCCGGTCAATGATCCCGGCCAGCACCCGGTTTGTCTCCATCGCCTCCGACCCGCCTTTCAGCAGCACACTGTTGCCGCTTTTCAAGCACAGGGCGGATATCTGCACCAGCGCGTCGGGCCTGGACTCGAAAATGACCCCGATGACACCGATCGGACAGGATACCCGGCGCAACACCAGGTCATCATCCAGTTCCCGGTCCAATGACACGTGGCCGAGCGGATCCGGCAGGCGGATCAAGCCGCGGATGCCATCTACAGAAGCCTGGATCTTTCCCTCGTCAAACAGGAGGCGTTTGCGCAACGCGGACGACAAGCCCTCATCTTCACTGCGCTTCAGATCCAGCCGGTTGGCGGCGATGATGGCTTCTTTGTCACTGATCAAGGCCTGGGCGATTCGCTCCAGGGCGGCATTACGTGCCTCGATGGACAAGGAGGAAAGCGGTCTGGCCGCGGCCCGGGCGTTCCTGGCGCTTCGTTCTGCGTGGTTCATAGGTGCTCCTTTGCTTGATTGTCTGAAAAATGCCGTCTTAACCCTGTGGATAATGTGGATAAGTCTGTGCATAACCGTCAGGACAGGCGTTTCACGGCTTCATCACGGTTTTGTGCCTGAAATGACGGGGTTTGTCGATGTCGACAACTGAAGGGGTAAAACAGCACATATTTTTGCCAATCTCTCCAAACGTTGAAATATCAACACTTTTAAACATTTTGTGAACAAGCGTTCCTCATCATGTGTCCGTCAATTACGGACAGGTCGAAAATTATTCTGGACATCCAAGTACGACTCGGGGGTTCCGATGTCAATGCAAAGGCCATCAAACAGATAAACCTGAACCGGTTTTCTCAGATAGAGCCAGGCCGGGAAATGGCCCGGGGCGTCCGGTGAATTCCCTTCATCGAGGTACTGCCGGATCATCGGAACCGTATCTTGTCGGTAAAAGTACGTCGCGAAGACCGCGAGGTTTGATTTCGGCTGACGGGGTTTTTCCTCCAGGTTGACCAGACGGCCTTCCGGGTCGATCACGGCGATCGCGAAACGGGTGAGGTCTTCCGACGCATCCATCTCCCGGGCCAGGATGGTGTCAACCCCGTTTTGACGGAAATAGCGGTCCGCGTCCGATAGCCGGTAGGTGAACAGATTGTCGCCCGCGATGACAAGCAGGTCGTCATCCAGGCCGAGCCGGTCGATCACGTGCTGGATGTCACCGATCGCGCCCAGTTTGTTGGTTTCATCCGTGGTCTCGTCATCGATCACCTGGACCGGCTTTTTGCCCGTCCGGTTGCGGCCGACCGCCCATTCCTCAAACAGGGGGGCAAATCGGTGATTGGTCACTACGATGATCTGATCGAGCGATTCCAGCGTATCCATCTCATCGACGATATAGTCGATGATCGGCCGACCGGCCACCGGCAACAGCGGTTTCGGACGGTCCTTGGTCAGTGGGTAGAGCCGCGTGGCGTAGCCGGCGGCCAGTACGATCCCCTTCATGTTCTAAGACTCCTAGTATTATTATGTTGCGCTGTCAAGCGCAAGATTTCTTGTTGCTTGATATAATGCACGCAGGCGCTGTGGACTGGTTGATTCTCCTACCGCTATGACGGTTTTTCAAAGGCTCCAGCCACAGCTTTTTGCATAATTGGTGATGAGTCAGATACCGCACGACGGTTAATATGGAACTAGGATCCGGCAGCAAAAAGTCTGTGGAATATTCAGCGTACTTTCTATTAAGGATGGTTCAGTTATGATCTATGTTGGCATTGATGCCGCCAAGGACAAGCACGACTGCTGCATTCTGGGTGGTAACGGACAAACAGTTCAGGAGGCATTTACCTTCCAGAACAACCACGAAGGGTTTGAGCAGTTGAGAGCTGCAATCCAGAGAAACTCAGAGGCCGAGGGGTCCGGCCAAATAAAAGCAGGACTTGAATCCACCGGACACTACAGCGGCAACCTTGAAGCTTTTCTCCGTGACAGCGGAGTCGAGCTGGTGGTTTTCAACCCGTTACAGGTCAACCTGTACCGTAAGTCCCAAACTCTTCGGAAAACCAAAACAGACAAGGTCGATGCCAAATGCATCGCGCAACTGCTCATGACAGCAGAATCAAATCCTGTGTCTGTATCTTACCAAATTCAGGAACTAAAGGCATTAACCCGTCACCGATCCCGGTTGGTTTCCCAGCGGGCCAAACTCAAAATAAGTATCTCCAGATTAATCGTCATTCTTTTCCCTGAACTGCCAACAGTCTGCAATTCTGTCACTCAAGCCGCTATTAAGGCTTTACTGCTTGAACTGCCTGGCGCCCGCCAAATCGCAGCTTGTCGAATTGACCGGCTGACCAATTTGCTGAAAGCCGCCTCCAAAGGCCGTTACGGCCGTGCTAAAGCCGAAGAGATAAAATCCCTTGCTCAGCAGTCTATTGGCGCTAACAGCCCAGCGACAGCGCTGGAGTTGCAGCTGACCCTGCAGCATCTGGATTTTCTGCTCCAGCAGATTAACGAGCTGGACAAAGCGATCCGGACAGCAGTTGTGCAGACTCAGTCACCGATAATGTCCATCCCGGGCATTGGTCCGACATTGGCTGCCATTATTCTGGCCGAGATCGGTGACATTCACCGCTTCAGCTCCCCAGACAAGCTTCAGGCTTTCGCCGGTTTGGATCCGTCGACTTACCAGTCAGGCAAGTTCAAAGCTGACAAAACACCGATGGTTAAGCATGGTTCTACCTATCTGCGTTGGGCCTTGATGCAAGCGGCACGCTTGGCCGCCGTACATTGCGAGACTTTCAATCGATACCTGGCAGCCAAGCAGGCCCAAGGCAAACATTATTTTGTTGCCCTTGGCCATACGACCAAAAAACTCATACGCGTCATATTCCGCATCCTGTCTGCCAACGAGGTCTTTGTCCCTCAGACGTAACTGAGTTCATCTTTCGTTGCTCAGGCTTGCGCCAGTTGGCTCAGGCCTTTTCAGCATGCATTATTGTCAAGGTTCACTGCGTCTAGCGTCTACGCTACTTTTTTCTCATTTAGTACTTGACTTCATATAGTCAGTCTTTGCCTTGTTTTTCCCGAACAGACCGGGATGTCGAAAATAATGGAACATCGTGCACTTGATCATGCCGTTGTAAAGCTTGCGGCGCTTGTCGGCCACACCGCCGGCCAATGTCTCGAAGCCGTCCTCCGGCGAAATGATCGACAGGCGAATATCCGGCCGTGCCTTTCCCTGCTCGAGAAAGGTCCGGCCAATCCCGACAATCAGGTCGTTGGCCAGGTTCATGTCCATCAGGCGTTCACCATAAGGCGGATTGCCGATGACCAGAAAACGGTCAAACCCGGAGAGGGACCGCATCCGATCGGCATCGAGGCCCATGGCGTCAGCCGTATCGAACCGGATCTGCTCTGAAAAACCGGCTCGCGCCGCATTTTCGGAGGCGGTCCGGATTGCCTTCGGGTCGATGTCCGTACCGAAAATGAACGGCCGGTCAAATGGTGGCGCTTTCACGAGGTCCCGCGCCTCCTCCCTGGCCCGGTCAAAAGGGGCCTGCCCGAGCAGCGGCCAGTTTTCACCGGCAAATCGGCGGGCTCGTCCGGGCGCGGCGTTTGTCGCGATCATGGCCGCCTCGATCGGGAACGTGCCGGACCCGCAAAACGGGTCAAACAGCACCTCGTCGGATTGCGGATTGTATCGCGACAGGCTGATCATTGCCGCGGCCAGCGTTTCCCGGATGGGCGCCTCGTGCCGCAGCGGCCGGTAGCCGCGCTTATGCAGACCGTCGCCACTGGTGTCGACCATGAAGGTCACTTCATCAGCGATGATCGAAAACTGGATCCGGATGCTCCCAAGGGCCGGATTTTCGGGCAGTTGTGCCGTATCCGCCATTCCGGACGCCTTCAACAGGCGCGCAACGATTGCTTTCTTGATGATCCGCTGGCAGGAAGGGATGCCAAACAGGGTGGATTTTCGAGAATATCCGTTGACAATGAAGGCTGCGCCTCTGGGGATCCACTCCTCCCACGGCAACAGGCCGGTCTGGTCGAACAGCGCATCGAAGTCCCGGGCTGGAAAAGAAGCAAGCGACGCGAGGACGCGCTCGCCGGAACGCACCCAGACATTGGCCCGGGCAATCGCTTCGACGGCGGCCGCCTGCGAACCCGGATCCAGCACGATCTGGGCATCGGAAACCGCGATTTTCTCCCTTGGATAGCCCAGAGCGACCAACTCGTCGGCCACCACCGACTCAACGCCGAACAGGGCCGTCACAACAACCTTCATGAACCGCACAGATGCCACGATCTTGATGCCGCGGCATGTTCCTTTCTCATATGAGCATCTTTTATCGCCGGACAGAATCGTCCGCATCGGGCAAAGACTGCATTTCATCCATTATAGCAGGGCGCTGCCGATATCGGCTAGTAACCACTAAAAGCCATAGTCCGGCAGCGGGTCCGTGATCGCTTCCATGCCGGGCGTCATTTCGACCCGCCCATCGGAAAATACCCACATGGCCTCGACCCCATCCAGACGATCGACCAGCGCGCGGCTGTCGCCGTAAGGCATGACAAATAACGCCGTCGACAGGAAGTCGGCCAGGCCACTGTCCTCGGTCACGACCGTGACCGCACGGTAGTGACGGGCCGGCATGCCCGTCTGCGGATCGATCAGGTGATGGTACACCATGTCCTCAATGCCGTAGTAACGCTGGTAGTCACCGCTGGTGACGATCGAAACGTCCGTTGTCCGGACTACGGTCAGGGTCTCGGCCGCTTCTGACGGAATATAGTCGGGCGACGGCAGGATCACCTCCGGATTATGGATCGCGACATTCCAGGTCTGTCGGTCCGGCGCATCGGGTTTGCCGATCAGCCGGACGGAACTGCCACCGGCGTTGATGATCATCGAGGAGACCCCCATCGAGATCAGCGATTGTGCCACCCGTTCGGTCGCGTAGCCCTTGGCGACCGCTCCGACATCGAGACGCATTCCGGATTCGATCAGAAACACGGTGCTCGCTTTCGTATCAATCTGGACCCGTTCGTCGCCTTTCAGGAATAGGGCGACAGCCAGACGCTCTTCTGTCGGCCTGCCCGCCTTTTCCGGATCCGCCAGGGCCGCTGTCCGGTATTCGTTCCAGACTTCGACGACCGGACCAAGTGTCAGGTCGACAGCGGTGGTCAGGTCAGATCGCCACAGGCGTGTCTGGACCAGCAGGTCGATGATCCGCGGGTCAACCTCGACCGGGGCCAAACCCGCCTGGTCATTGATCGTTTTGATGTTGTTGATCGAATCGTGGCTATTGTAGGCATCGAACAGCGCATGCAGCTCGCGGAACTGTCGCTCGGCCTCCCGGCTCCATTGGTCAAAGGTTGCCTGGTCTGGCGCATAGCCGATGATCTGAATCAATGTATCGAACGTGCCGATGAATTCGTAACTGTACCGGTTCTGGACAGTGGGGGCGGTCGGCTCCGTGGCAGTTTCTGTTGCCGGTCCGCTGGGATTGGAGGTGGCGGGCATCGTGTCGGCTGTTGTTTCGTTCGGCAAAGTCGATGTCGGACCTGTGCTGGTCTGAGCAGTCGTTTGCACCTCTGTCGTCTGGGAAGAAGGGCTCGTAGGGCTTTCACGCGAGCAGGTGGCGAGTAGCCAAGGCTGTGTCAGGATCAGGATCAGGATCATAGTGAGTACGCCGGTCCGCGACCGGACAGAATGGGGTTGAGTCGAAGGCTTTATCGCGCTGCCCATGTCAACCGCCCCCTTGAATCCCGCCACGCGGCCGGCTGTTTCCTTGTGAAAAACGGGCGACTACCGGGAATGCGGCCACACCTGTCAGCGTTCCGGTCACCAGACTGGCCAGCAGCAATGGCGGCAAATAGGTCAGCAGCAGAAGCGGCTCGGACAGCAGCCAGACGGCGATCGTGATCTGTCCGACATTGTGGGCGGCCGCGCCGGCCAGACTGATGCCGATCAGCGAGAAGACTTTGCCATACATCAGGCTTAGCATCCACATGACCAGCAACGCCAGCGCGCCACCGGCCAATGAAAAAAGCATGGTGGTCGGTCCGGTGATCAGGCCCATGACGAGTGACCGGATCGCCAGGATGATCGCCGCGTCGAGCGGCGACAGGCGAAGCAACGCGAACAGCGTGACGATATTGGCCAGCCCGAGCTTGATGCCCGGAATGGGCACGATCAGGTCCAGCGGAATCCACCGTTCGACGATCGACAGCACCAGGGCAAGCCCGGTCAGCACCGCGCCCATCGTGATCCTGCGGATTCGGCTTCGGTTCTGGCGATAGGTTGTCCGCCCGGCCGGCGATGCAAATGAAACCGATTCGCCCTCCGGTTTTTGGGTATTGGGTTTTTCAGGTGGATACTGGGTCATATTGTCATTTTCTCCATTACTGCAATACGATATCGACGTCGTCCGGATTGGTTCCCACAGGTCCGGTGATTTTGAGGATCAGGTGCCCAGGCACACAGGCAGCCACCTGGCCGGGCCGATAAACCCAGCCGGAACGGACACATACCTTGTCCGGGCAATCCGCTTCCGCAAAACGGATTTTTCCGTCCTCATAAGCGATTATATAATGATACTCCTGCGCCTCGATTTCGAAGGAACCTGCGGCCTGCAGTTCGGACACCGGTTTCTGGAAAATGACCTTGCCATCTTCTGTCAGCAACGCGACGTTCGATTGGCCGGACAATCCTTTTGGGGCTGCAAGGAACAGGATGATGGCCAACGACGCGATCAATCCATACAGCAGGAAGTCACCCCAGCGCAGTTGCCTGTACCACGGTTGTCGCCCGATATTCGAACGACGATTCGTTTGCCGTATGTTTGCTGAATTCATCCTGATCTTGTTCCTTTTGTCTATCTAGGCCAGTTTACCTGACTGGAGCCTATTATATCGGATTATTGCACCGTTTGCTTCCAAATTCTGATTTGGACCGGCATGGATTCAGCTCTCTTGTTCAATGGACAGGACCTCGGCACCCGCTCCCTCCGCGAAATCCTCCGCGAAGCGGATCACCGCATCGAGTTGTTCCTGCGCATGTGCAGCCGATCCACTGACACAGGCAATCCCGATGACAATGAGCTGGTGCTTATCCAGCGCATCCACCTCGGCCACCGCCACATTGAAACGGTTCCGGATCTGGTCAATGAGGCTCCGGACAATCCGACGCTTGTCTTTCAATGAATGGGACAGGGGCGCGCGAATCGTGATTTGAGCGGCGGCAACATGCATTATTGGTCTCCACTTTCGCTTCATTTTCCCTCATTCGTCCAATCAGACGAATGATGTCTCCATTATCCCACATCATTTGACAGTGAGGGCCTTATCTCCTACAATATTCGTGCAATTGGTCGCGTAGCTCAGCAGGATAGAGCGTCGGTTTCCTAAACCGCAGGCCGGAGGTTCGAATCCTCTCGCGATCACCATATTGAAAACCGCTAAGGCTACAGCCCCAGCGGTTTTACTTTTTAGCGGTAGTTAATATCGTTGTATTAATTGGGCGAAATTTGAAGTTTGATGTTTATTTGATGTTTATTTCGATATCGGGATAGCCGGAAAAGCCCGCTACGACGGCATTTCACGGATCATAAGTTGAGATTACGAGATATTACGTGAGTAAGCGTCAAAAGCACCACACATTGTAGCAGTCACTGAACTTTGACAAAATTCCTCCATCAAGCGATGGGGGATCATAAAGATGAAGCAAAATCAAAAGCGCATCGAATGGGAGCAGCGGATTGCTGATTGTGAGAACAGTGGTCAGACGATCGCTACCTGGTGCGAAGCCAACGGCATCAAGACCTGCAATTTCTATTACTGGAAGCGGCGAATTCGGGAGCATGCACAAGGCGGAACCGGCCAACCCATCAAGTGGATGTCGCTGGATATTAGACCGCTGGACGACCAGCCGTCCTGGCCTCAAGGGGCTGTATCGGTCGAAGTCGGTCATGCCAGAATTATTGTGACGCAAGGATTTGACCAGCATGTGTTTCGGGATATCGTGAATATCCTGCAAACCCTGTGATTGACGAATGGGCAAACAAGCAGGTGCATCTGGCTTGCGGCAGCACCGATATGCGCAAATCGATCGATGGGCTGGCCGTACTGGTGAAAGAAACATTTGAACTGGATCCGTTCGGCCCATGCCTGTTTGCCTTTTGCAATCGTCAGCGCAACAAACTCAAGATCCTGCAGTGGGATCACAATGGATTCTGGCTTTATTATCGTCGACTGGAGCGGGGGAAATTCGACTGGCCAAATCAGTCCGGTGACGCTGTGAGCATCAGTTATCGCGAATTTCGCTGGCTCCTGGACGGGTTGTCACTTGTGCAAAGGCAGGCCCACAAAGCGGTTTCGGCACGGACAATTCTGTAATCAACGAGGTGCGTATAACGCCCTATTTTCGGGCGTTTCCAGACTTTTTAAGAATGAAAAAAGCGGCCATTTGTGGTACTCTGTCGGGGATGGAAACGCAGGTAAAATCATCCGAGTCAAACGAAAAATTGTTGGAACAAATTCGCCTTCAGGAAGAGCAAATCCTGCTTCTTCAGCAGCAGCAGGCGGAACTCAACGCCAAGGTAAAATGGTATGAAGAGCAGCTGCGCCTGCAACGCCAGCGCCTGTTCGGAGCATCGAGCGAGAAGAGCGCGTATCCGGAACAGATCAATCTGTTCAACGAAGCCGAAGATACGGCTGACCCTAAAGCCGCAGAGCCGACGACGGAAACGATCACCTATTCCAGAAAGAAACGCGAACCGGGTCAGATTGCCGAGAAGATCCAGGATCTGCCGGTTGAAGTCATTGATTACGAACTGTCTGAATCCGAACGGGTCTGCCCCTGCTGTCAGGGCGAACTGCACGAGATGAGCACCCAGGTTCGCGATGAGCTCAAGATCATCCCGGCAAAAGCCAGCCTCGTCCGTCATGTCCAGCATATCTACGCCTGCCGGCATTGCGAGAAGCACGCTGATGACGCCCAAGCTAAGGTGCCGGTCATCAAGGCTGCCATGCCCAAGCCCCTGCTGCCCGGCAGTCTCGCCTCGGCGTCCGCCGTTGCCTACATCATTGACCAGAAATACACGAACCATCTGCCCCTGTACCGTCAGGAACAGATCCTGTCGCGGCTGGATATCAACCTGTCACGCCAGACCATGTCCAACTGGATCATCCGCAGTGTTGAGGCCGCGCTGGATCCGATCCATGACCAATTACACCGCCAATTATTGCGCCATGACATCCTGCATGCCGACGAAACAACCTTGCAGGTGCTGAAGGAATCGGAGCGGTCGGCACAGTCGGACTCGTATATGTGGCTCTACCGGACCGGCCGAGATGGACCGCCGATTGTGCTTTACGATTATCAGACAACCAGAGCCAGCAAACACCCGAAGCGATTCTTGGAAGGGTTCAATGGGTATTTGCAGACCGACGGCTACGGTGGCTATGACAACCTGACCGGCATCACCCAGGTCGGGTGCTGGGCGCATGCCCGGCGCAAGTTTACCGATGCGCTCAAGGCGCTGCCACCTGCCCAGAAAGATAAGCCGGTCGCTGCCAGTAAAGGGTTAGAATATTGCAATAACTTGTTCAGTATTGAGCAGGACCTAAAAGATGCTACCCCTCAGTGGCGATTTGAGCAACGTCTGCTTCGCAGCAAACCGATTCTGGACGAGTTTTACGGCTGGCTCAAGCGGACGGGGCAGCAAACCCTGCCGCAAAGCGTATTTGGCAAGGCAATCAAGTATTGCCTGAATCAGTGGGCTTCGCTCAATAACTTTCTGCTCGACGGACGGCTGGAACTGGACAACAATCGGGCTGAGCGTTCGATCAAACCGTTCGTGATCGGGCGAAAAAACTTCCTGTTCTCGAACACGTCCAAGGGCGCGCGCAGCAGCGCGATCATTTATAGCATCGTCGAGACCGCCAAGGAGAATGGACTGAAGCCGTATGATTATTTGTTATACCTGTTTGAGCGGATGCCGAACATTGATCAGAAGAATCCGGATGCGATCCGCCAGTTGATGCCGTGGTCATCGACATTACCGGATTCCTGCTGGACAAAGGATAAAAAGAGCACATCAAGTGAATCCTAAGCGTAAAGTGTGTGCGTTTTGACGCTTACTTACGTGAGGTTGTAGGATAGTTTAGTACATGGTCGGCGATGTAGAAAACCGCAGGTCGGATTCACGATATCCCGAAACACATGCTGGTCAAAGCAGTGCGCCAAAATGATTCTGCTTGACCGACATTCACAATCGGCGATCCGCTGCTCCCATTCGATGCGCTTTTGATTTTGCTTCATCTTTATGATCCCCCATCGCTTGATGGAGAAATTTTGTCATTGTTCAGTGACTGCTACAATGTGTGGCGCTTTTGACGCTTGCTCAAATCCTGTGTCTGTATCTTACCAAATTCAGGAACTAAAGGCATTAACCCGTCACCGATCCCGGTTGGTTTCCCAGCGGGCCAAACTCAAAATAAGTATCTCCAGATTAATCGTCATTCTTTTCCCTGAACTGCCAACAGTCTGCAATTCTGTCACTCAAGCCGCTATTAAGGCTTTACTGCTTGAACTGCCTGGCGCCCGCCAAATCGCAGCTTGTCGAATTGACCGGCTGACCAATTTGCTGAAAGCCGCCTCCAAAGGCCGTTACGGCCGTGCTAAAGCCGAAGAGATAAAATCCCTTGCTCAGCAGTCTATTGGCGCTAACAGCCCAGCGACAGCGCTGGAGTTGCAGCTGACCCTGCAGCATCTGGATTTTCTGCTCCAGCAGATTAACGAGCTGGACAAAGCGATCCGGACAGCAGTTGTGCAGACTCAGTCACCGATAATGTCCATCCCGGGCATTGGTCCGACATTGGCTGCCATTATTCTGGCCGAGATCGGTGACATTCACCGCTTCAGCTCCCCAGACAAGCTTCAGGCTTTCGCCGGTTTGGATCCGTCGACTTACCAGTCAGGCAAGTTCAAAGCTGACAAAACACCGATGGTTAAGCATGGTTCTACCTATCTGCGTTGGGCCTTGATGCAAGCGGCACGCTTGGCCGCCGTACATTGCGAGACTTTCAATCGATACCTGGCAGCCAAGCAGGCCCAAGGCAAACATTATTTTGTTGCCCTTGGCCATACGACCAAAAAACTCATACGCGTCATATTCCGCATCCTGTCTGCCAACGAGGTCTTTGTCCCTCAGACGTAACTGAGTTCATCTTTCGTTGCTCAGGCTTGCGCCAGTTGGCTCAGGCCTTTTCAGCATGCATTATTGTCAAGGTTCACTGCGTCTAGCGTCTACGCTACTTTTTTCTCATTTAGTACTTGACTTCATATAGTCAGTCTTAAGGTATGTGTCAATTTTTCCATCAATTACATCTTGTGGTATAAACTTCGCATTATTTTCACCAAGTCCTGTTTCAAAGCCTGTCCAAGTAATATATCCTGCTACCCAATTTTTTTCATGCCCTTCCGCGTCAAAGGCAGGCCATGTATTTTCAGTACCTCCATCTTTGAATGGATAAGGATTTCCGATAGCCAACTTTCTACCTGTAACCTCTTCAAAACTAGAGACACCTGTATTTGACCAATTATAGGCTCCAAGATACACCCCTCCCCTAGGTGGGGCAATAATCTTTCCATATACATCTTCACTTTTATCAGATATTTCATCATTATTACAACCGGCTAAAATCATAACGAAGAACAGTAATAATAACATTATAAATTTTTTCCCATTAATTAAAGTTCCGTGCTTACCCATCACAAGACCAACCTTTTTCATACATCAGCACAAAAAGCCAAACTACATTTCAATTTTTCCAGATTCTTATAATTTTTAATAAGAGTAATAAAATCCCCCCATGACCCCTCCCCATGCCTTGTTCCGTATGGAATAAGGCACAGGGTTATGAGAATATTCGGATGCTTTCACGCGCTTTTCTTCTCACTTCTGGTCGATTCCGCAGGTTACTGTTTTTGTTAGCAAGGTAGTTTTAGTGGGTTGCAACATTTAAATCCAACTGCACCACGCATTCAACATGGCTTGTCCATGGAAACAGGTCAAACGGCTGGACAGCATCCAACCGGTAAAGCCCATCAGCCGAAAGTCGTGCCAGATCACGGGCCAGGGTCGCTGGATTACAGGAAACATACACAAATCGGTCCGGAGCAACTGCCCGAATCGATTCAATCAGTAATTCGTCACACCCTTTGCGAGGTGGGTCGACCAGGGCGACGTCTGGACGGAGCCCTTGCTCCAACAGCGATGGCAAGAGTTCCTCAGCCTTTCCAGTCAGGAAACGAACGCGATTCGACAGTCCGTTCAGCATGGCGTTCTCGTTCGCATCCCGGATCGCCTGGGCAACCATCTCAATACCGATCACTTGTCTGGCCTGCTTGGCCAGCAGCAAAGAGATGGATCCGGTGCCACAATAAAGATCAAATACCGTTTCCTGTCCGCTCAGCCCGGCAAAATCGACTGCCGCCTGATATAGCCGTTCGGTCTGGATCGGATTGACCTGGAAAAAGGCCAGGGGGGAAATACGATATCGGATGCCAAGCAGGTGTTCCTCGATTTGCGGTTGTCCATAGATCAGCTTGAAATCGTCACCCATCACCCGGTTGGTACGCAGACGATGCCGGTTCACGTACACGCTGTGTAAAGAAAACGGCGAGCCGCCCGCTGTATGAAACGGCTCAACCGAACGAGCCAGGCCAGCGATCAAGTCATCCTGTTCCGGCAGCGCATCTCCATTGATGACCAGAATGACCATGACTTGGCCTGTTGCGAAGCCCAGACGAACCACAATGTGGCGCAGCAGGCCTTCATGGGTCGCCTCCTGATAAGGGGCCACGCTGGCTTCGATCATATGCCTGCGGATCGCATCCCGAACCGCGTTGGCCACTGGGTGCTGGATTTCACAGGTGTCATGGTCCACAACGGAATGGCTGTGAGCAGCATAAAACCCGATTTGGGGTGCACCCATTTCGCCGGCGACAGGAAACTGGACTTTCGAACGATAATGATAGGGGTGATCCATCCCGATGGTCGGTCGCGTCAACGCCTCCACCTGTGCGAGCGGAAATCCACCGATTCGGGTCAGCGCGTCGACCACCTGTCGACGCTTTTCACCCAACTGCGCTTCATATCGCATCATCTGGAGAGAACAACCACCACATCGGGACGCCACGGCGCAGGTGGGCTCCCTGCGATCAGGCGAAGATCTTATCAGGCCGACAACCCGGGCAGTCGCGTAGTTCCGCTTTTTCTCCTGGATGACAGCCTTGACTGTATCGCCCGGAACGGTACCCGGTACAAAAACGGCAAGCCCGTCCATTCGGGCCACACCGTCACCTTCTGAGTTCAAACTGTCGATGAAAAGTTCGACCCAGGCCTTCGCCATTTTTCCGTAATTTTCATTCACTTGAACGGTCCCATTCCCTTCAAGAACTGCAGCGCATTGGTCCGTGCGTCTATTATAGCAATAATTTGATTTTTAAGGCTCGACCAGCTATAATGCTGTTTGTGTTTTCATGTCGAAAGGAGCGCCCATGCGCCAAAGATCTACCACACCTGCAGAGCCGTCCGTTCGGCAGCCGAGCAGATTGCAAACCATGATTCAGCGTCACGGAAAAGCGCTGCTCTCCGGAGCAGTCGCGTTTTTGCTTTTATTCACTTCAGTCGGCGGATACGCCTTGGGCGCAAGCAAACCAGCCCAGCAGGAACATTCCGCAGACCTCTCAAGCATCGCGATTTTTGAAAATCGTCTGGCCGAACAGGAAAGCCTCTGTTCCGAAGTCGAGCGGCTGAATGTCAAGGCAAGGCTCGATGAACAGGTCGCCCTCAATGAAGTGCTCGTCGGCACAATGGAGAGCCACGAGCAGGAGATGGAGGACATGGAGTCGGAGATCCTCAAATCTCTGATGGCGAACCTTAGTGAAAAGACAATTTCACGTTCTGGCGCGACAGCTGACAACTACATCCAGGAAGCGAAAAACCTCACCGACCTTTCCAGAAAACTATCCCGGTTCAAGAAGACAGGGAACGCTAGCCAGATTGATCTGACCGAGTATGAAAAGGCGCTCCAGAAACGGCTGGCCAACATCCCGACCTTCAAACCCATTCCCGGCAGGCTCAACGGATATGGCTGGCGTATTCACCCGGTCTATCGATACAGACAATTTCACGGCGCCGTCGACATGCCGGCAAAAACCGGCACTCCGATCAAGGCGGCCGGCGGCGGCAGAGTCATTAAATCCACCTATGACAGCAGCAGCGGCTACTATGTGAAGATTTCACACGGTAATGGCTTTGTCACCACTTACATGCATTGCAGCAAACTCAACGTCAAGGTCGGCCAGACTGTCACAAAAGGGCAGGTCATCGCTTTGGTCGGCAATACGGGCACTTCGACAGGACCGCATCTGCACTTCGCGATCGAATTCCATGACGAACCCATCAATCCGGCCCGTATCATAATGGGGTGATCCATTGAACAATAATCAAAAACACATCTATCCACCGCCACGCCGCCGTCCAGGCAGCGTGGTGAGAAAAGAGTTCAAAAAGCGGCTCCGGGGCAAACCCACCCACTCGGCCAATATGATCTCCATACCCCGGCTGGTCGGCCTGACGGTCGGCAGGGTTCTGCAGTTGGCGCTTGTTCTATTGATCATCGTTGGTTTTGTACTGGTTGGACTCGGCGGCGGCATGCTGGTCGGTTATATCACGACCGCGGAGCCGGTGACTGTGAGCCAGTTGAAGAGCGGCACGGAAACTAGCCGCATCTATGACGCGGATGGCAACGAAATCGCCATCCTCACGGGTTCCCTGAACATCAACCGGGAATACGTCCCATTCAGCGTTGTCAAGGGAACTTACATTGACGAAGCGTTCATGGCTATTGAAGATGAACGCTACCTCGACCATATCGGCATTGACCCCAGGAGAATCGGCAGCGCCATCCTCAGCGCCCTGACCAATGGCGGCACGCCTGCCCATGGCGGATCGACCATCACGCAGCAGACCGTCAAGATGCTGTCCGGCGCCGACCAGCTGTCCGCTCAGCGCAAGATCCAGGAATGGTACAACGCGGTCCGGCTCGAACAGCAGAAGAGCAAGGACGAGATCATGGAGCTTTACATCAATCTCGTCCCGATGGGAAACAGTTATGTTGGTCTACAATCGGCCGCCAAAGCCTACTTTGACAAAGAAGCGTCCGAACTGACACTCGTCGAGTGCGCGTTCCTGGCCGGCATTCCGAATCGCCCGGCCACTTACAATCCGCTGACCGAGTCCGGTCGCCGCAATGCCTTGCGGCGCATGCGGATTGTGCTTGGAAAAATGCATGAGCTTGGCATGATTGAGGACGAAGAATACGAGGAAGCACTGAACGTTGAACTGGTTTTCCGTAGCCGGCCCCAGTCGGTATCCGGTACCCAGATCAATTCGTATTTTGTCGACTATGTCATCGGCAAGGTGATCGATGACCTGGTGAAGCAGCGTGGCTACAGCAAGAGCATGGCTGAAATCGCGGTCTACAACTCCGGGCTTCGGATCGAGACAACCATGAGTTCAAAGATCCAGGCTGATGTGGAATCCACCTTCAAGACCGAAAGCCTTTTTGTCACCAACGAAGAAGCGATCGCCGGACTTCCGTCCAGACCGCAAGGCAGCATGGTTGTCGTTGAAAATTATCCAAATCCCGGTCAGATCAAGGCAATCGTCGGTGGATACGGAGACAAGACCGGCAATTTTGTGCTAAACCGCGCGGTCAGTACACAGCGTCAGCCCGGATCCAGCATCAAGCCGCTGGCGGTCTATGGTCCGGCACTCGACACCGGCAAGATCACGGCTGCCTCTGTTTTCACTGATCAGGCCTATAATCTGGATCCGGCCAGACCGAACGTGGTCTACCCGAAAAATTCCTACTCGGGATACAAAGGCAATATGCCGGTTCGCAATGCGGTGAAATTTTCAGTCAATACGATTGCGGCCTACATCTGGAAAAATGTGCTGGGTGGTGATACATCCCTGCAATATCTGAAACTGGTCGGACTCGATCGTTCGGATGAGAATTATGTGTCGATCGCGCTGGGCGGTTTCAGTTACGGCATGACGACCCTGGAAATGGCCGGGGCCTATGCGACATTCGCCAACCAGGGCCTGTATACCCAGCCTTACGCTTACACCAAGGTCACGGATGCCGATGGCAAGATCCTTCTGGAAAACCGGCCAACCTACACCCAGGTGTACAAGCCTGAAACCGCATTCGTCATGACCGATATCCTGCGCGGGGTCATGACTCCAGGCGGCACCGCTAATGGAAACGCCGTGCCCGACATGCCGACAGCCGGCAAGACCGGTACAACCGATGATAACGTCGACAAATGGCTATGTGGTTACACACCTTATTACACGGCTGCTGTCTGGTATGGTTATGACAACCGCCTTGGCAGGACCGTCATTCCGACCGGAGACCGCAACAACGCACGCCGCATCTGGTCGGATGCCATGAACAAGATACACGAGGGTCTGGAAAGGCGAGAATTCGAAAAGCCGCAGACCGTGATTTCCGCCACAGTCTGCCCGGATTCAGGCTTGCTGGCGACACCTTATTGCCCCAAGACAACGCGGGAATACTTCATCCCCAATGCCATGATGAATCCCAAGGACTCCTGCACCATTCACACGGCACCGGAAGATCCTATCGTTTCACCTGTCCCGGTTCCATGATGAATCACATTGTTTAACCGGTCATTGGCTGCTCAGGTGTTGGCTACGCAGTTTTTTTCCGGCGCGATATTCCTGCGGATGTTTTCATTGCCGGCAAAAATCGTACCAATCGCTTCACCCGACAGAATCCGGTCAACGATCCAATGGGTGGAGCCATCCGCGATAATCGTATGAATGCCTGCCCTGGCCGCGATACCCGCTGCTGTGATTTTGCTACGCATGCCGCCCGTGCCGCGCGGGGTTCCGGCCCCGCCGGCAACCTGCTCGATCTCTGCGTTGATTGATGGTACAAACTGAATGCGGGTGGCGTCTTCATGATTTCTGGGGTCTCTTGTATATAGACCGTCTATGTCGGATAACAGGATCAAGGTGTCCGCGCCCACCAATGCGGCGACAATCGCAGACAGGGTGTCATTGTCGCCGAATGTACCATTGTGATAGATCTCGCGTGTCGAGACCGTGTCGTTTTCATTGACAATCGGCAGGATTTCACGTTCGATCAACGCTTCAAACGTATTGCAGATGTTGGTGCGTGTGATCTCCTCATCAATGTCGTCCTTCGTCAGGAGAATCTGCGCGACAACATACCCGTAATCAGCCAATGTCTTGGCGTACATGTTCATAAGCTCGCACTGGCCGACAGCAGCGACTGCCTGTTTTTCCCGGATCGATTTCGGTTTCTCCCCAAGGCGCAGCCGGCCGACACCGGCGCCGATCGCGCCGGAAGAGACCAGGATCACCTGCTTGCCCTGATTCATCTGATTGGCGATGGATCGGCAAAGATGGTCCATATTGGCGATATTGATCCGACCATTGTCATATGTCAGCGTGGATGTGCCGACCTTGATGACAATTCTTCGAGCATCCTGGATTTGCCTGATGACATCGGCTTCGAATTGGCTGGTCTGGTCAGTGCTCATGATTTCCTCCGTAATCGGGATGAAATTGACCGATACATTTTATCTGGAAGACTGTGCTGGAAGCAAGGCTTCGCTCAGGACCTCGTTCATGTGGGCGACCGGCACAATGCGAAGCTGCTTCAAGACAGACTCCGGAATATCCTCCAGATCGCGTTCATTCTCAACCGGAATCAGGACCATCTCGATTCCGGCTCTTTTGGCTGCGATAATTTTCTCTTTCAAGCCGCCAATCGGGAGAACCCGACCTCTCAGCGTGATCTCACCGGTCATGGCAACATCATGACGGACCGGCCGGCCGCTGAGCGCCGAGGCAACAGCAACAGCCAACGTGATCCCGGCTGAAGGTCCATCCTTCGGGGTCGCGCCTTCTGGCACATGGATGTGGATATCCTTCTTGACGGCGAATTCCGGGTCGATCCCGAGTGGCTCCACCATCGTGCGGATGTAGGTGAGCGCGGCGCGGGCCGACTCTTTCATGACATCGCCCAGTTGTCCCGTGAGTTCGAGTTTCCCGGAGCCGCTCATGACGTTCACCTCGATGCTGAGTGTATCACCACCGGCAAATGTCCAGGCCAATCCGGTTGCCACCCCGATCTGATTTGACTCCTGGGCCTTTTCGAAACGGAATTTACGCCGGCCGATCAACGACTCCAGATCATCAGGCTTGACCCGGAGCTGGTCCTTTTTCCCTTCGGCGATCATGATTGCCGCTCGCCGGCAGACATGGGCGACTTCCCTTTCCAGTTGACGAACGCCCGCTTCCCGGGTGTATCCGCTGATCAGTGCGCGAATCGTGTCGCGTGTCATGGTCAGCTGTTTGCGGGTCAGGGCATTGGCTTCAAGCTGATGGGCCAGAAGATGGCGTGCGACAATCTCGACCTTTTCCTCCTCTGTATATCCGGAAATTGGCACAATCTCCATCCGGTCCAGCAAGGCTTGCGGGATGGTGTCGGTCGTGTTGGCAGTCGTGATGAACAAGACTTTTGACAGATCATAGGGAATCTCGAGGTAATGGTCACGGAACGCATAGTTCTGCTCCGGGTCAAGCACCTCAAGCAAAGCGGATGAAGGATCGCCGCGAAAATCACTGCCAACCTTGTCGATCTCATCCAGCAGGATCAGCGGGTTGTCCGTGCCAATCTGACGGATGGCATTGATGATGCGCCCGGGCATGGCTCCGATGTAAGTCTTGCGATGGCCCCGGATCTCCGCTTCGTCATGGATGCCACCCAGTGACATGCGCGTGTACTTACGGCCCAGAGCGTCGGCCACGGATCGTGCGATCGATGTCTTGCCAGTGCCGGGCGGACCGACCAGGCACAGGATCGGGCCCTTGCTTTCGGAACGGCCAGTGTCGATCCTGAGTTTCCGGACCGCCAGGTATTCCAGGATGCGCTCCTTGACTTTCTTGAGGCCATAATGATCGCGGTCCAAAACCTTGCGGGCCTTGGTGATGTCGAGATGCTCCTGATCCATCTTGCCCCAGGGCAGTTCAAAGATCATGTCTAGATAGTTGCGGATCACCGCTGCTTCAGGATAACCGGCCGGCATGCGGCTGAATCGGCTGATCTCTTTTTCAAGCCGTGGCTTGGCGTCTGCCGGAATGTTCTTCGTTTTCAACTGCTCGTAGTAGACGTTGACTTCGTCCTGCAAACTCTCCTGCTCGCCTAGTTCGTGCTGGATCACCTTCATCTGTTCGCGCAGGATGTAATCCTTCTGATTTTTCTCGATGGTGGTGCGGACTTTCTCTCCGATATCCTTTTCGATTTCCGCGATATAACGTTCGCGCCCCAGGATGATGATCAATTTGCGAATCCGTTCTCTCGGGTCAATTTCCTCGAGCAGTTCCTGCTTTTCAGCCTGATTGATCGTCAGGTTCGCCGCGACTGTATCGGCTGCCTCGGCTCCGTCCGACAGGCTGCTGATCGCGATCAACGCTTCATGTGATATCTTGCCGCTCATGGATGCGTATTGGTCAAGCGCATGCATCAGCTGTCGGCGAAACGCCTCAAGCTCGAAAAGATCATCTTCTTCCAGTTGATATGGAAATTCCTGAACATCCACCAGATAATAGGGGTCGCTATGGAGGACGCTGAACAAAGTGGCTCGGCGAATGCCTTCCACCAGCAACTTGATGGTGCCCTCGCTCCCCGGCTGTTCGACGACCTGGCGAATCTTCGCGACACAGCCAATCGAGTAGATGTCATCCGGGGACGGCCAATCGATCGCCATATCCCGTTGTGCGACCAGAAAGATCAGCTGGCTGCCGGTCATGGCGGTTTCGACTGCCATTTTCGACTTTTCACGCGCCACGTCAAAAGTCAGGCTGATGCCTGGAAAGACAGTCAGTCCGCGAAGGGGAATCATGGGAATTTCGAGATGGATATGCTGACCGGAGCGCTTTCTTGTATTCCGGGGAGCCGTTCTCGATGGTGTCGATTTTTTCTTTTTACCGGGATCAGTTGCTGACCGGTTCGTCTTTTTTTCCATCTTATCGCTCCAACTTCAAATTGGATTCATTATAACATTATCCGGTTGCGGGCGTCCGTTGCTGACGTAACAAAAACAGTCAAGCTGTTCATCGGCCGGCAAAGTTTGCGAAGCAGAAAAAGGCGCCCCTTGAGAGGCGCCTTTCAAGTCTTGCTTGTTGGCCCGGTTTACTCGATGATGGTCGAGATGGTACCGGAACCGACGGTCTTGCCGCCTTCACGAATGGCGAATTTCAGGCCGGGCTCCATGGCAATCGGGGTGATCAGCTTGACGGTGATGGTCACGTGGTCACCCGGCATGCACATTTCGGTGCCTTCCGGAAGTTCAGCCACGCCGGTCACGTCCGTGGTACGGAAGTAGAACTGCGGACGATAGCCATTGAAGAAGGGCTTGTGACGGCCACCCTCTGCCTGGGTCAGAACGTAGATCTGACCGGTGAAGTGGGTGTGCGGCTTGATCGAGCCGGGCTTCGCGATCAGCTGGCCACGCTCGACTTCCTTGCGGGTGATGCCGCGGAGCAGGCAGCCGATGTTGTCGCCGGCCTGGGCCTGGTCGAGCAGCTTGCGGAACATTTCGACACCAGTGACAACAGAGGTACGGGTCTCTTCGGTCAAACCAACGATCTCAACCGGATCGCCAACCTTGACGACACCACGCTCGACACGACCGGTGGCAACGGTGCCGCGGCCAGTGATCGTGAAGACGTCTTCAACCGGCATCGCGAACGGCATGTCGATCGGACGGGCCGGTGTCGGGATGAAAGTGTCAACCGCATCCATGAGCTCATGGATACACGCGTACTTCGGATCATTGGGATCGGTGCTGGTGCACTCGAGGACTTCAAGGGCAGAACCCTTGATGATCGGTGTGTCATCGCCGGGGAACTCGTAGATGTTCAACAGGTCGCGAACTTCCATTTCGGTGAGTTCGATCAGTTCCGGATCAGCCATGTCGCACTTGTTGAGGAAGACGACGATCGAGGGAACGCCGACCTGACGGGCGAGCAGGATGTGCTCACGGGTCTGGGGCATCGGGCCATCAGCGGCGGACACGACCAGGATCGCACCGTCCATCTGGGCCGCGCCGGTGATCATGTTCTTGATGTAGTCGGCATGGCCGGGGCAGTCCACGTGCGCATAGTGGCGAGCCTTTGTCTGGTACTCGACATGGGCGGTGTTGATCGTGATACCACGCGCCTTTTCCTCGGGAGCCTTGTCAATCTTGTCATAGGCGGTATATTGAGCGGCACCCTCCATGGCCAGAACCTTGGTGATTCCAGCGGTCAGAGAAGTCTTGCCGTGATCAACGTGGCCAATGGTGCCGATGTTGACATGAGGCTTTGTTCTTTCAAATTTTGCCTTGCCCATTTCTAGATAATCCTCCTTTTTTCAGCTGATACGCTGCTAATTCAATTCAATTTTTAAAAAGCAATACAGGCCTATTCTACATGATTGTCGGAAAATGTCCAATACAGCCGATCATTTCTTCAGGATTTGATCCATCAGGCTTTTCGGAACTTCCTCAAAATGGCTGATCTGCATCACGAATGTGCCACGCCCCTGTGTACGGGAGCGCAACGCGGTGGCATAACCAAACATCTGGGAAAGCGGTACATTGGCAGTGATTGCCTGGACGCCGGTACGGGCTTCCATGCCTTCGATCCGCCCGCGCCGCGAGCTGATGTCGCCCATGACGTCACCCATGTAATCCTCAGGGACCAGGATGTCGACACGCATAATCGGTTCGAGCAGGACCGGTTCCGCCTTTTTGCAGGCCTCTTTGAAGCCCATCGAACCGGCGATTTTAAATGCCATTTCCGATGAGTCGACTTCATGGTAGGATCCATCCACGACACTGACACGAATGTCAACGACCGGATAGCCGCCCAGGACACCATTGTTCATGGCCTCCTGGATACCTGCGTCGATGGGGGCGATATACTCCTTCGGAATGGCGCCGCCAACCACCTTGTTGACAAACTCATAACCGGAACCCGGCTCGAGCGGCTCGACCTCGAGCACGCAATGACCGTATTGGCCACGGCCGCCGGACTGGCGGACAAACTTGCCATCGGCCTTGACGGCCTTGCGGATGGTCTCTTTGTAAGCGACCTGAGGCGCGCCGACATTGGCCTCGACCTTGAACTCACGGAAAAGACGGTCAACGATGATGTCGAGATGAAGCTCGCCCATTCCCGCGATCAAGGTCTGGCCCGTGTCCGCGTCCGTGTAGGTGCGGAACGTCGGGTCTTCCTCGGAAAGCTTGGCAAGGGCCATCATCATCTTGTCTTGGCTGGCTTTCGACTTGGGTTCGATCGCCACACTGATGACCGGCTCGGGGAATTCCATTGATTCAAGGACGATCATGTTCTTTTCGTCGCATAACGTGTCGCCGGTTGTCGTGTCCTTCAGTCCGACCGCGGCCGCGATGTCGCCGGAATAGACCCGGTCGATTTCCTCGCGGTGATTGGCGTGCATCTGCAGGATACGGCCGATGCGCTCACGCTTGCGCTTGACTGAATTCATCACATAGGAACCCGACTCGAGCGTTCCGGAATAGACCCGGAAAAAGCACAGTTTGCCAACAAACGGGTCAACCATGATCTTGAAAGCCAGCGCGGCGAATGGGTCGCTGTCTGATGAGGGACGGGTCTCCTCCTCCTCGGTCAGCGGGTTGATACCGGTGATCGCAGGAATGTCGAGCGGGGATGGCATATAGTCCACCACTGCGTCGAGCATCATCTGGACACCCTTGTTCTTGTAGGACGAACCGCAGCAGACCGGTGTGATCTTGCAGGCGATGGTCGCACGGCGAAGAGCAACCTTCAGTTCCTCAACGGTGATTTCCTCACCCTCGAGGTATTTCATGGTGAGCTCTTCGTCAGTCTCGGCGACTGCTTCGACCATTTTTTCGCGCCATTCCTGCGCGTCAGCCTGCATGTCTTCGGGAATGTCACTTTGTTCAATGACTTTGCCCTCGTCGTCGGCATAACGCTCAGCCCGCATCATGACCAGGTCGACAATACCCGTGAAGGTGTCTTCCTTGCCAATCGGCAGCTGAATCGGCACGGCATTGGTCCGGAGACGATCCTTCATCATGCTGACCGCACGGAAATAATCGGCACCGGTTATGTCCATCTTGTTGACATACGCAAGGCGCGGGACCCCGTAATGGTCAGCCTGGCGCCAGACAGTCTCGGTCTGGGGCTCAACTCCGCCTTTGGCGCAGAAAAGCGTGACCGCTCCGTCCAGGACACGCAGGGAGCGCTCGACTTCCACAGTGAAATCGACATGGCCCGGGGTATCGATGATGTTGATCCGGTGGCCCTTCCACTGGGCGGTGGTCGCGGCGGACGTGATCGTGATGCCGCGTTCCTGCTCCTGTTCCATCCAGTCCATGGTGGCGGCACCTTCATGCACTTCGCCAACCTTGTGGATCTTTCCGGTGTAGAACAGGATCCGCTCGGAAGTCGTGGTCTTGCCGGCATCGATGTGGGCCATAATGCCGATATTTCTTGTTTTGTCCAGCGAAAATTCTCTGGGCATCAGGTAAAGCTCCTTCCCTTGGGGGTCACCATCTGTAATGGGCGAACGCGCGGTTGGCGTCTGCCATACGATGCATGTCTTCCTTTTTCTTGTACGCGCCGCCTGTGTTGTTGAACGCGTCCATCAGCTCGCCTGCGAGACGTTCCTTCATGGTGCGCTCGCCACGCTTGCGCGCGTACTCGACGAGCCAGCGCAGACCCAGAGTCTGACGTCTTTCCGGCCTGACTTCGATCGGCACCTGGTAGTTGGCGCCGCCGACGCGTCTGGCCTTGACTTCAAGCATGGGCATGATGTTCTCCAGGGCCTTGTTGAAAACTTCCAACGGCTCTTGGTTCGTTTTGGCCTTGATCAGATCAAAGGCACCGTAACAAATTCCTTGTGCGACACCCTTTTTGCCGTCCAGCATGATGTTGTTGATGAGCTTTGTCACCCGGACATCATGGTAGATCGGGTCAGGGAGCACTTCTCTTGTCGGGACATGGCCTTTTCTTGGCACTTGTCTTCCCTCCTCTCATGATAATGCGGACCTTCGGGTCCGATACCACAGGTACTCACGTTTACTGGACCGTGTTCGTGCACTTTTTCAGCCATCATCCCGTGAATGGGCATATCGGCAAAAGTGTACTGATCACTTCTAGTGTCCAACCGGCGGCTTTTACTTCTTGACCTTGGCCGCTTTCGGCCGCTTGGCGCCGTACTTCGATCGGCCCTGCTGACGGTTTGCCACACCGGCGCTATCCAGCGTACCGCGTACGATATGGTAGCGGACGCCCGGCAGATCCTTGACACGACCGCCACGGATCAGGACGACGGAGTGCTCCTGCAGATTATGGCCGATTCCCGGAATGTAGGCCGTGACCTCGATCAGGTTCGTCAGGCGGACCCTGGCGACTTTGCGAAGCGCTGAGTTCGGCTTCTTCGGGGTCGTGGTCTTGACAACCGTGCACACGCCGCGTTTTTGCGGTGACGACAGGTCTGTCGAGCGCTTCTTCAGCGTGTTCATGCCGCTTTGCAGTGCTGGCGAGGAAGACTTGTAACTTTTGGCTGTTCTTCCCGCTTTGACCAATTGGTTGAACGTAGGCATCAATACACCTCCTTTCAGGTTTTGATCGCCTGGCCGAAGTCTCTGTCCAGCCATCTTTTGAGGCTAGGAGGAAAACGGCACAAAAAGAACCCCTGTGGGGTTTCAGGCAATTCAGTATATCAAAGGTTTGTTGAAAAGTAAACAAGGGAGTTGGCGGTGCCAGACGGCGGTGATTTGAAATCTTTATTTCCCATCGAGGCAGGAAATAAGCATTGCAAACCATATGCAGGCGTTTCGTTATTCAAATGATGAGATCTGCTACACTCAGGATAGTCTTCTCTGGGCCAACCAAAGGAGGATCGGATTATGGCCCGATTCAAACATCTATCCTTGAGTGAACGAATTACCATCCACAGCATGCTCTCCGGCTCCAATGGGTTAAGCGCTATCGCCAAGGAACTGGGGCGTGACCGAAAGACGATCGTCCGGGAGATCCTGCAAAACCGTACATCTGTCTTCAGCGGTACACTCGGCACCCCCAAAAACAACTGTGCCCGGCGCAAGGGATGCAAGATACGCCACCTCTGTCAACGTTGCCTCAACCGGCGCGGACTCTGTCACCTGTGCGGGTCGTGCAACGAACTCTGCAAAGACTATGTGCCAGCACGGTGTGAGCGGCTTGAACACCCGCCCTTTTGCTGCAACGGTTGCGCAAAGCCATGCAACTGCACCATCAGGCGCTATGTCTATGACGCCGAAAAAGCCCACGCCAAGGCCTTGACCAGGCTCAAGGATATCAGGAGCGGCATTCTTTTGTCCCAAGCCGAACTCGAGCGCACCGACCTGCTGGTGTCTCCGCTCCTCAAGAAAGGCCAGTCAGTCCACCACATCTATCTCAACCATGCCGATGAACTGTTCTGCTCAGAGCGCACCCTCTACTCCCTCATCGGCAGCAACCGACTGACCGCTCGAAACCTCGACCTCAGGCTTACTGTCAGACGCAAGGTCAAGCGTCCCAAGCCCGAGCACAAAGTCGACCGGGCTTGTCGTCATGGCCGTACCTACGCCGAATTTCTCGCCTTTGCCCGTGACCGACCAGATACTGTCGTGGCCCAGATGGACAGCGTCGTCGGCTGCGAGGACAGTCGCAAGGTGCTCCTCACCCTCTTCCTCCCTCAGGCCCAGTTCCTGCTTTGCCGCATCCGCGATTACAATACCGCCCGCTCCGTCCTCGAGGTCTTTGACACCCTCGAACAGACCCTCGGCAAGGAGACCTTCCATCGCTTGTTCCCGGTCATCCTGACCGACAATGGCTCCGAGTTCAGCAACCCCTGTGCCCTCGAGCGCGACGGCCGCACCCGCATCTTCTATTGCGACCCGATGCAGTCCAACCAGAAGTCCGGCATCGAGCGCGCCCACGAATTCATCCGCATGGTGCGCCCGAAAGGTTCGTCTTTCGACGATCTCCGCCAATGCGACATTGACCGGCTCTGCTCACACATCAACAGTTACCGCCGCGACAGCCTTCTGGGCAAATGTCCCATCGACGCCTTTGTGTTCCTCTACGGGCCCGGGATCCTCGAACGCCTCGGTATCCAAAAAATAGAAGCAGACGAGATCCTCTTAACCCCTCGCCTGCTCCCGTAAAACCACTGCCGGTTTCATCCGGCCCAGAGAAGATCGCCACCCAATTCAAAAATCCGGACGGGCATTTTGCTCTGCAAAACCCATGCCCAATCGCTGGATCTGTGTTCAGGTCGCTCTTTTCTCTGTTCTGTACACCCAGAATAGCACGTTTTCGTTGACCTGCATAAGCTGACAAGCGTCGATTAATCTGCTTCTTGGGACTTTACTTCTGCAAATGGGAATTAGCGATTGCAATCAACCGGTGCCAGACGGCATTTCAGAACCAGCGCCTCGTCACGCCCTGTAGCGCTACAGCCGCAGGGGTTTTCAGGCGGGTCCGTGGGCCAGTGCTGAATCGGTGACTGGCACTAAATACGGAACTAACGGAACAAACTCCCTTGTCCACTTCATGGGATTCATGATACCAACCCCCGAAAGCAGCGAAACTTTTTCATGCACAAACGCACTTATTTCATGGCCAAACCAACAACAAGGCCCGTTGTCGCTCAATTTGACATGAGACACTATGTGAGCCGCATTTGCAAGCTGTCTGCAGGATCATGACTCGTCCATCTCCACTCTGCAGAGTTCGATAGAAAATCTGGCACAAGCGTTACTACTCCATTCAGAATTTTTGATTATAATGTAACAGTAAATATTTTGATTCCCGGCTAGTCTTAGCGGATTCATGATCCGCATTGCATTAACAGGAGGTAGAATTATGGTTCAGGAACTGATGATCACACGAGTATTGGCCCGCGAAATTCTCGATTCGCGCGGCAACCCGACGGTGGAGGCCGAGGTCGAGACCGAGGATGGTTCGATTGGAAGAGCCGCGGTACCGTCCGGCGCTTCGACCGGTGCTTTCGAGGCTGTCGAGATGCGGGACCGGGACCCCGGCCGTTTTCTTGGACAGGGTGTCCGCAATGCTGTCGGTAATGTAAATGACCTGATCGCGCCGGAGTTGATCGGCTTCAATGTACTGGACCAGCGCGGACTTGACCGTCTGCTCATCGAGCTGGATGGCACCGCGAACAAAGGGCGTCTCGGCGCCAATGCGATCCTGGCCGTTTCGCTTGCGTCCGCCAAGGCCGCGGCCAACGCGCTCGGCATCGATCTGTACGCCTATCTGGGCGGAGTCAACGCCCACCTTCTCCCGGTTCCCATGATGAACATCATCAATGGCGGCAAGCATGCGGACAACAGCATCAATGCCCAAGAGTTCATGATCATGCCGGTCGGTGCGGAGACCTTCCGTGAAGCGCTCCAATGGAGCGTCGAAGTGTTCCACACTTTGAAAAAGATCCTGAAGAGCAAGGGCTACGCGACTTCAGTCGGTGACGAAGGTGGATTCGCCCCCAACTTCTCCAGTGACGAGCAGGCGCTCGAGTTCCTGGTCGATGCCATCAAGCAGGCCGGTTTCACGCCCGGCAAGGATTTCTTCATCGCCCTCGACCCCGCCTCGACTGAAATGTATGAAGAAGCCAAGAAGGCCGGACGCCCAGGGGACTATTATTTCTGGAAGTCCGGGGAATTCAAGACCAGCCAGGACATGGTCGACTATTGGGCCGATCTCGCAGACCGGTATCCGATCATCTCCATTGAGGACGGCATGGCCGAAGAGGACTGGGAAGGCTGGAAGATGCTGACCGATCGCCTGGGCAGCAAGGTGCAGCTGGTCGGTGACGACCTGTTTGTCACCAACACCGAACGTATCGCCCGCGGTATCGACACGGGTGTCTCCAACGCCGTCCTGATCAAGCTCAACCAGATCGGCACATTGACCGAAACGCTGGAAGCGATCGAAATGGCCGGCCAGAACGGCTGGACCGCCATTGTTTCCCATCGTTCCGGTGAAACCGAAGATGTGACCATTGCCGACATCGTGGTCGGGACCAACGCCGGACAGATCAAGACAGGCGCGCCGTCCCGGACAGATCGTGTCGCGAAATACAATCAACTGCTCCGCATTGAGGAAGCGCTGGGTGTCGCGGCCAAATACGCCGGTGCCAAGGCATTCAAGGTGCCGCTGCCAAAACAGGGCTGATCTGTCATCCCTGATCATGACAAATCGGGTAGGACCCCGGCCATTAATTGGCCGGGGGACCTCCCACAGCACCGTACGTACCGTTCGGTATACGGCGCTTCCAAGGTTTACAGATTACTTTGCAGAATAGCATTCCATCAAACTAAGATATCCAGCGCGTTTAATTAGTTCATTGGGTATGGCGCGCTTCAGGATCGGGCTATTGGCGACACGCCAGTAGCCTTTTCTTGTGTTCGCCCACATCCATGCCCTTTCACGGTCGATTCCGGCTCGCATCAGGTTCACCCCTCGCGTTCGGATTCGCTTCCATCTTTTCCACGTGACCATCCGAATTCTCCGCCGAATCCAGTCATCCAGTCCTGAAAGCAGATTCTTTGCATCCGCCAGTTTGAAGTAGTTTATCCAGCCCCGCACAAGACTGTTCATTTTGGCTTTGCGTTCCTCGATTCCCATTCCATTGCTGCGTCCCGTCACTTCTCGGATTTTATCCTTGAGTTTCTTGACGCTTTTCGGGTGGATTCTCAGTCGGCCTTCTCCCCGGTAGATGTAGAAGCTGTAGCCCAGATATTTGACGAAATTGACGTGGGCAACTTTGGTTTTATCCCGATTCACTTTGAGGAATAGTTTCCCCTCAATGAATGGCAGAATCTTGTCCAGCGTGCGGGTGGCCGCCTTCTTGCTCTTGCAGAAGATCATCAGATCGTCCGCATAGCGCACGAAGCGGTGTCCGCGCCTTTCCAGTTCCCAGTCGCACTCGTTCAACATCACGTTCCCCAGCAGGGGACTTAATGGCCCTCCTTGTGGTACGCCGTCCGGGCTGTCCTCGAACATCCCGCCGACCATCACCCCTGCTTGCAGGAATTTGTGGATCAGCGAGATCACCCGTCCATCCCGTATCGTTTCCGACAGGATCTGGGTGAGTCGGCTCTGGTTGACCGTATCAAAATACTTTTCCAGATCCATATCGACCACATATTTGTAGCCCTCTGTGATGTTGGTCTGGCATTTCCTCAGCGCGTCATGCGCGCTTCGCCCCGGCCTGAATCCATAGCTGTTGTTCGAGAATTTCTGCTCGTAGATCGGTGTCAGGATCTGACAGATCGCCTGTTGGATCAGTCTATCCACGACGGTGGGTATCCCCAGTTTTCTGGTCTTTCCGTTCTCCTTGGGTATTTCTACCCGTCGAACGGGGCTCGGACGGTATTTGCCGTCCCGAAGGGCCTGCATGAGCTCGTTCTGGTGGTCTTTCAGGTAGGGCAGAAGTTCATCCACCTGCATTCCATCAATTCCGCCTGCACCCTTGTTCCTCTTGACCTGACGACATGCCAGATCCAGATTCTCAGGGGTTAGAATTTGCTCGAGCAGTCCTTCCGTCTGCTTCGCTCTGTTGGTGATGTCCGTTTCGGTTATCCTTCCTGACTCGCACACTTCTGCTTGCTCTTCCCGTTCCGCGGTATCCCTTGGCAGATAGTCCCACATCGTGAGTTGTCTGTGCTTATATTCATCATTTCCGGTAATCCTCATTGACCCTCACCTCCCTTGGTTCGGCCCTTCCCAGCCGTTCTAGATCCGTCTGGTACTATGGCCTCTGCTGACTTCTCACGGTAAATCTTGTTTCAACCGGGCTTCCTACGCCATGAACTTGTTCATGGTTGTTTCCACCCGTCCGTGAGACCTCCCACGGTAAGACCCTTCACCTTCGTTCCATATACCCGCAGCATTTACACTGGCATGTCCGTGTAGCTTTTGGACTTTGGCTTGATGAGCAGCCTCATCCCACGCTTTGTGCCTGATACTGTTCGTGTTCCTCGGGTCGGAACTTTGCCGCCGGCTTCCTTCAGATTCCACCTCGCGATGGACACCCTTGCCTTAGGCTAATGGTTGGTTGCTACATACCCCCATAACGGACTTTCACCGCCAAGTGAAGCGCCATGCGTGGCGCACTCATCAAGACGCCGGACCTGCCTGTTGGCAGATCCGGCGTTTTTGCATGTTCGCGCACGGGTGTGTTCAAATCATCTTGAAGGAAACTGGCGCTTGTTTCGAAGCGGTCAGAGACTCGACCTTCGGCAGACGATAGGTCTTGATAAAGGATTTGAGCTCATTCATAGGCATCGGACGGCCGATCAGGAAGCCCTGGGCCATTTTGAAACCAATTTCGTGCGCCAGTTCAAGCTGCTCCGGGGTCTCCACGCCCTTGGCGCAGACGGTCAGATCGAGGACCTGTGCAAACTGCTGGATAGCCACGGCAATCCGGAACTCGTTTTCCATGTTGTCTATGTTGGAAATGAACTCTTTGCTGAGCTGCACGATTTTAAAGGGGATGCGGCGCAATAGGATGATGTTGGAGAAGCCTCGTCCAAAGTTGTCCAGAGCAAGCCTGATGCCCAATTCGTTGTGCAGGCGGATCAGGTTTTCGATACCGGTCGGGCCGATCGGCTGTTTTTCACTCAGTTCAAACTGGAGATTGTTAAAACTCATGCCGGTCAACGCGGCCAGTTCGATGACACGGTCGACAAATTCAGGATGGTCAGCCTGGAAGCCCAGCACCGATATGGATAGTGTCAGATCGCGTCCCAGTTCCTGGTTCATTTTGACATTTTCACGGAAAGCCCGACTCAAGAACCAGGTGCCGAAAGCCACCGTCAGTTCTGGATCGGACTCGATCACGGGCAGATAGTCGTCCGGTGTGGACCGTTCACACTCAGGGCAGAGCAGAACATCAGCATAGACGGAGTAGGTGTCGCAGGTGTTTTCGCCCAAGGTCCATTTAGGCTGACCATATATTTCAAACAGGTCATGGTCCAGTGCTCCGAAAATCTGTTCCTTGCTCAATTGTGCCATCACGTAATCCCCCTTCAGGCTGGATTTCATTATCCGCTCACCCTTATCTTATCGTAGGATCATGGTCTAGGCAATTCTGTTATAATTTGGATGATCATCACGCAAATCGAAAGGATCTGATCGGATGCACCGACCATTTGAACGCTCATGCGCGCCGATTCATGTCTACCTGTCACGCCATGGCGAAACGCTCTGGAACACACAGACCCGGATGCAGGGTCGTGGCGACTCGCCGCTCACGGAAAAAGGGCTGGCCGACGCGGTCCGTCTGGCCGGGGAACTGGCCAGCGTGCCTTTGACAAAAGCCTATTGCAGCCCGGCCTTGCGGGCCAGGCGCACCTGCGAACTGGCTTTATCCGGTCATGATGTCCCCATCCTGGAGGACGAGCGGATCCATGAAATGGCGCTTGGCCGTCTTGAGGGTCTGACCGTCCAGGAAGCTTATCAACTGGACGCTGACAATACCGATGCATTCTTTCACAGGCCTGACCAGTTTGTCCCGCATGGCGGGGAATCCTTCAAGGAAGTCTATCAGCGGATCGAATGTTTTCTTCGTGATCTGGTCAACCACTGCCCGAAGGACGGTAGCTGGGAGAATCAGGAACAGCATGTGCTGGTCATCAGCCATAACATCACGATCAAGACTGCCTTGACGATCATGAACGGCCTGCCTTTCAACAGGCTGAGAGAAGGACACTCCATCCCCCAGGCCAGGCTGATCAAAGCCGTCTATCAACCGGAAACGGCCAGCTGGTCGGTCCTTGATATGTTAAAATGAATCCAGTGTCAGACGACACGGCAGGGCCTGACTGCAAGGCCGGGAGGAACGCATTGTGAATGATGGATATTTCCGAGTCGGAGTCGCCACGCCGGATGTTCGTGTCGCGGATATCCCTTTCAACCTTGATCGCACCATCGAAGCCTGCCAACAGGCTGCGAAATCAGGGGCAGGCCTGGTTGTTTTCCCCGAACTGGGGCTGACCGGCTACACCTGTTCCGACCTTTTCCTGAGCAAACGGCTGCTTGAGCAGGCGCAAGCGGCGCTTGCCGATCTGGCCGGCACAACAGCGGCGCTCGACCTGGTCATCATCGTGGGCTTACCGCTCGCGCACGGGGGCAGACTCTACAATGTGGCAGCCGTCCTGGCGCACGGGTCGGTGCTGGGGATCGTGCCGAAGACCAATATCCCGAATTACGCGGAATTCTATGAGGCCCGGCATTTTTCGCCAGGCCCCGAGAATGCGTCCGTGATGATCGCCGGACGGGAAGTCCCTTTTGGAACCAACCTGATCTTTGCCTGCGAGCAACTTCCCGCCCTGAAAATAGCGGTCGAGATCTGCGAGGACTTGTGGGTGCCTGCTCCGCCATCGACACGCCACGCGACTGCCGGCGCGACCGTTATCGCCAACCTCTCAGCCAGTGATGAGATCATCGGCAAGGCGGATTATCGTCGCCTTCTGGCCAGAAGCATGTCTGGAAGGCTGATTGGCGGCTATCTCTATGCCGACGCCGGCACCGGCGAATCCACAACCGACCTGGTGTTTGCCGGCCACAATCTGATCTGTGAAAACGGAAGACTGCTCAAGGAATCCGAACTGTTCGCGGGCGGCCTGCTCCTTTCCGACCTCGACCTTGACCTGATTGAGGCCGAGCGTCGCAGGACGAGCACGTTCACGGTCACGAGCCAGCCAGTTGCCGGGTACCGGACTGTCTGGTTCAGCTTGCCCATCCGTCGCTATGAGCGGCTCATGCGTGAAATATCGCCCCACCCGTTCGTTCCCCAGAGCAAGATGGATCTGGCCGAACGCTGCGAGGAAATCCTTTCGATCCAGACCAATGGCCTGAAAAAGCGCCTGGCGCACACCCGCGCGAAAACGGCCGTTGTCGGGCTTTCCGGTGGACTGGATTCCACATTGGCGCTGCTGGTCACGGCCCGGGCATTCCAGGCGCTTCAACAACCTCTGTCCAGCCTGATCGCGATCACGATGCCCGGATTCGGCACCACCGACCGGACATACGGCAACGCCTTGTCCCTGGCCCGATCGATTGGTGCCGAACTAAGGGAAATTCCAATTACAGAGTCGGTCCTGCTCCATTTCCGGGACATTGGCCACGATCCTGACAAGCATGACGTGACATATGAAAACGCGCAGGCCCGGGAGCGCACCCAGATCCTGATGGACATCGCCAACCAGAGCGGTGGTCTGGTCATCGGCACGGGCGACCTGTCTGAGCTGGCGCTTGGCTGGGCCACCTACAATGGTGACCACATGTCCATGTACGGGGTCAACAGCTCCATCCCCAAGACACTGGTCCGGCATCTGGTCCGGCATGTCGCGGCACAGGCCCTGCTGCAAGGAGACACGTCTTTGCACCAGATCCTGTCGGACATTCTGGACACGCCGGTTAGCCCCGAGCTGCTGCCACCGAAAAACGGCGAAATCTCACAACAGACCGAAGCGATTGTCGGCCCTTATGAATTGCATGATTTCTTCCTGTACCACTTTGTCCGCCATGGCCTGCCGCCCAGAAAGATCCTGAGGCTGGCCACTCAGGCTTTCGAATCATCTTATGATCCCGATGTGGTCCTTCGTTGGCTGAAAATTTTCCTGCGCCGATTCTTCACGCAGCAATTCAAGCGGTCCTGTCTGCCCGACGGCCCGAAGGTAGGCAGCGTCGCGCTATCACCACGCGGCGACTGGCGCATGCCCAGTGACGCACACGCGGACATCTGGCTGGCCGACCTGCCGGAATGACCGGCCCCATCCCCGTCAAAAACGCAACATGATGAAGGAGCCAGAAATCCAGCATGACCGGACAATCTGAAAAGGGCAGCAAGACCTTGCCCGCATTCATCCGCTATTACCGCCCGCACCGCCATCTTCTTTTCCTTGACCTGGCCTGCGCACTCATGATTTCCCTCATTGACCTCGCGTTCCCGATGGCATCCAGGTACGCGCTCCAGACGTTGCTGCCACAGGGGCGCTTCCGGGCGTTCTTTCTGCTGGTCTTCTCCTTTGTCGGACTTTATCTGGTCCGGTCCGGTATGCACTATGTCATCAACTATTGGGGACATATGCTCGGGGCCCGCATGGAGGCGGACATGCGCCGCGACCTGTTCTCGCATCTGCAGAAGCTTTCGCACCGGTTCTATGACAACACACGCACCGGCCAATTGATGTCCCGCGTCATCAACGACCTGTTCGAAATCGGGGAACTGGCCCATCATGGTCCGGAAGACCTGTTCATCTCGGCCTTGATGCTGACCGGTAGTTTCATCGCCCTGATCAGCATCGAATGGCGTCTGGCCTTGGTGCTCTTCACCGCGATCCCGCTGTTCGTCACCTTTGTCATCCTGCAGCGGAAAGCCATGTCGAACGCGTCCAAAGAAGTCAAAAAGAAGACCGCCGCCATCAATGCCAGTCTTGAAAACAGCATCTCCGGTATCCGGGTGGCCAAGGCCTTTGTCAACGAAGCTTATGAAAATGAAAAATTCAATGAAGGCAACAGCTTGTATCGCACGGCCAAAAGCCGGTTTTACCAGGCGATGGCCGTTTTCCACAGTGGCATGACCCTGATGATCGGCTTTTTGAATGTGTGCGTGATCGGTTTTGGCGGATACCTCATCCAGCGAGGGACCATGGATTTTGCCGATCTGATAGCCTTCAGCCTGTATGTCCAGTCATTCTTGTCACCGGTCCAGAAGCTGGGCAACTTTGTCGAGCAGTTCACGTCCGGCATGGCCGGTTTCGAACGGTTCACGGAAATGATGGCCGTCGATCCGGAAATCGTCGATGCGCCGGGCGCGATCGAACTGGCGGATGTCAGGGGCGAAATCCGCTTTGAAGATGTCTCGTTCGCATACAAGCAGGGGCATTCGGTTCTGGATCACCTGAATCTGGAAATCCCGGCCGGCAGCACACTGGCACTGGTCGGCCCGTCCGGAGGCGGCAAAACGACCTTGTGTCACCTCATTCCTCGATTCTATGACGTTTCCGCTGGCCGCATCCTGATGGACGGGATCGATGTAAAGAACATCAAGCTGGCTTCGCTTCGTGAAAAAATCGGCATCGTCCAGCAGGATGTCTTCCTGTTTGCCGGATCGATCATGGACAATATCCGCTATGGCAACGTTCATGCGACCGACGAAGCGGTCGAGCAGGCGGCCCGTCTGGCCGACATTCACGATTTCATCGCCGCTCTGCCCGACGGCTATCTGACAGAAGTCGGCGAACGCGGCATCCAGCTGTCCGGTGGCCAGAAGCAGCGGGTCAGCATCGCCCGGATATTCCTGAAGAATCCTCCGGTCCTGATCCTCGACGAGGCCACTTCCGCGCTCGACAACGAAACGGAGCACCGGATCCAGGCTTCCCTTGACCGGCTGTCCCATGGCCGGACCACCCTGGTGATCGCGCACCGCCTCACGACCGTTCGCAAAGCGGAAACCATTGTCTTCATTGACGAGGAAGGGATCCGTGAAATCGGTTCGCATGAAGACCTGCTCGCAAATAACGGCGCCTATGCCCGGCTTTATCGGGCATCCACCAGCCGGGATGAAGCCGATTCTGACGCGGCTGCCCTCGATCTGAGTGGAGCCCCCATCGCTTCGGACCGGTTGCGGATGCCTGCGGCAGCTTTCAGGAAAGGAAGCTGACGATGCCTGAACTGCCTGAAGTCGAATCGATCCGGATCAGTCTGTCCGAGTGTCTTCCCGGGAAGGCCATCGCATCCGTCCGCGTGTTGCGGGACCAGGTCCTGCTGTCTGACCCGGACCGTCTGGTCGGCCTGGTGATCACCGGTCTGGAGCGGCGTGGAAAATACCTGCAGATCAATCTCTCCAATGGCGGCCGGCTCATGGTTCATCTACGCATGACCGGCCGGCTTTGTTACAGTGAGACCTGTCCGGAGCCGGAAAAACACACACATGTGCAGATCCGGTTGGGCCAGGGTGCGTGCCTTCAGTTCACGGACAGCCGGCGATTTGGTCGTCTGCAGCAGTTCGACCGGGACGAGCCATTGGCCGGATCGGCGTTTGCCGGGCTGGACAAGCTGGGGCCTGAGCCTTTGGGTCCCGAACTGACCGTGGATCATCTCGAACAGGTCTGCCACCGGCACAGCCGGGCTCCGATCAAGTCCGTGCTGCTCGACCAGCAGGCTATCGCCGGACTTGGCAACATTTACGCCGATGAAACCCTGTTTCTGGCGGGAGTTCATCCGCTCACGCCGTCCGGTCGCCTGTCTCATGCAGAGCTCGCACGTTTGACGGATGCCATCAGGAGCGTGATTGGAAAGGCCATCGACCATCGAGGCACGACTTTCCGGGATTATGTCGATGGGCACCGGATTCCCGGCACCTTTCAATACGAACTCAAGGTCTATGGTCGCAAGGGCCAGCCATGCCGCACATGCGGCCATGTCATCGAGTGTACCAGAGCGGCTGGTAGGACCACCTGTTTCTGCCCGTCGTGTCAACAATCATCCCATTGAAAAAGACCGCCTGGAGACAGGCGGTCCATGGGTGTATCCTGATCATCTGGCAAAGTTGTGTGAACTACTCCGACAACAGGATCGCGTTGACCGGACAGGATGCAGCCGCGTCCCGGGCTGACTCCAGCTGATCGGCCGGGACAACGGGAACAAGCGCGACCGCGATCTGGTCGTCTCCCATCGCGAACACAGCCGGACAGATCTCGGCGCAAAGTCCGCAGCCAATGCAAATTTCCCGATCAATCGAAACTGTAACGTCCGCGTCATCTGCTTTTGGAGTCTCCGGAGCCGGCTTGTCAACCGGGTTCTCCTGGTCCGATTTCACTGAAGGTTCTTTTTCCATCGGATTTTTCCGGCGGACAATCTCAATCCAGTATCCGTCCGGATCTTCGATGAAATACAGGCCCATGGCCTTGTTTTCGAAGCAGATGCAGCCCATGTCACTGTGCAGCTTATGCGCACCATCGTAATCGTCGGTCTCAAAACAGATGTGCGTCTCGTTGTCACCCAGATCGTAAGGATCGGTCCGATCCCGCAGCTCAGTCAGTTCAATCTGGTAAAGCCCGTCAGCGTCTGATAAAAACTTCAAGACGAAACTATTGTCCGAAGACTCCTTTGTCCGGACCACCCTCATGCCGAGGGCCTCCTGGTAGAAAGCGACTGATCGCTCCATGTTCAGGACATTCAGGTTCGTGTGAGCCAGTTTAAATTTCATCATGACACTCCTTCTATGATCAAACATCCCTGGATCACGAGTCAGCAGGACCAGCCGCCCGGACCGGGGCTTATCGGGACGTACATCTTCATTCTACTGTCAAAACACGGTTCGAACAAGGCTTGTGGCCTTATTTCAAACAGTTAACGGCTGTGCTATGATGGTTCCCAGACACGGATGCGCCATACTGTGTCGAGTTTGATTGTTGTCAGTTCCAGGTGAATGCACATGTATGATCAAGTTGTCCTGCCCCGATACCTGACCATCGCCGTCGATGTGGCCGAGCGGATCGCCGCCGGTCAGTTGCCTGCCGGCAAGCGCCTGAAGGGCCGCTCTGTCCTCAGTTCTGAATATCAGGTTTCACCTGAGACCATTCGTCGGGCCATGTCCCTCCTTAGCGATAAAGGGGTGGTGTCGGTCATGGCCGGCAGTGGCATACGGGTACTCAGCCAGGAAATGGCCCGGCGCTTTGTCCTGAGTTTCAAGGAAGACACGATGGCTGTCGACCTGAGGAACCGCCTGGATGGCCTCATCGATCAGGAGCGGCAGCTGCAGGAAGAGATCCGGACGCTGACAACCCAGGTGATCGACCTGTACAAGTACAAACGCGGTGACCTGATCACCCCGGTCGAAATCGATGTGCCTGACAATTCCCACATTGTCGGCAAAAGCATCGGTGCCTGCCAATTCTGGCACAACACCGGCGCGACCATCATCGCGGTCTTGAGCAAGTCTGAGCTCGTCATATCCCCGGGGCCTTATTATGCGTTCGAAGCCGGGGACCGCCTGCTGGTTGTCGGTGACACGCATGTGATCGAGCGTCTGAACAGTTACCTGAAAGGGCTGCTCTGATTGGTTTGTTGATCCCAAGGTCCTCAGTCAAGTCGGTTGGCCTGAAAAAGTGCCCGGTGTCTCGCGGAGAGATGCCGGGCACTCGTGATTCAAGGGGGCACGCCAATCGACCGGTCAGACGCCGAGTTTCGCGCGCCGTTTGATCTCGACATCCGTATAACTGTTGTTGGCGACATATCCCTCGATGGGCTGGATGCGCTGGTGGAAGATGTCGATGAACCAGTCAGCCTGCGGGAAGAAATCGTTCTCCAGTTCGTAGGCCGGTGTGATCCAGTTGCGGGATCCGAGCACGACGGCCGGCGCGTCCAGATCGTCAAAGCACAGGTCGTTGATGTTGCGGGCCAGGTCGGACAGATAGGAACCACGCTCACAGGCGTCACCGGCCACGATGATCTTGCCGGTCTTCTTCACGGATTCGATGACCTTCTCATAATTGAACGGAACCATGGACCGGGCATCGATCACTTCCGTATGGATCCCGTACTTTTCCTCCAGGATTTTTGCCGCTTCCAGTGCGCGATAAAGCGTCGCGCCAACCGTGAGGATCGTCAAGTCTGAACCGGTCTTCTTGACATCCGGCTCGCCAATCGGTATCTCATAACTCTCTACCGGGACACCGCCCTCGTGGAACTGCTCGCCGATATCATACAGCCGCTGGCTCTCGAAGAACAGGACCGGGTCCGTGCCGTTGAGGGCCGAGGCCATCAGGCCCTTGGCGTCATAGGGCGTGGCCGGGAAGACGACCTTGAGGCCGGGGATCTGGGTGCAAAGCGAGGTCCAGTCCTGGGAGTGCTGCGCGCCGTACTTGGATCCGACTGACACGCGCAGGACAACCGGCATTTTCAGGATCCCGGCGGACATGGCCTGCCATTTCGGCATCTGGTTGAAGACTTCATCGCCGGCACGGCCCAGGAAATCGCAATACATCAGTTCGACGAGCGCTCGCCCACCACTCATGGCGTAGCCGACGGCAGAGCCGACGATGGCGCCCTCCGAGATCGGGGAGTTGAACAAGCGATGATACGGAACCGCCTCGGTCAGGCCGCGATAGACAGCGAACGCACCACCCCAGTCACGATTCTCTTCACCATACGCGCAAAGAGTCGGATCCTCATAGAATTTGTCGAGCACCGCCTCGAAGACAGCGTCGCGGAACTGATAGACCTTGTTCTTCGACACCGGTTTGCCACTCGCGTCGAAAGCGAATCGCTCCTTTTTCGCGATCTGCTGCACGCGCAGATTGTCTTCCCGCTTCTGCAGCATGTCGACCGGGCGGTCCTCCATCTTCGGAGTACGGGTGTTGGAGAACATGATCTTCTCGATCGCGTCCGGTTCCTTGGCCAGGTCCATTCGGGGCGAAAGAACCGGGTCGATCGCCAGGCGGACCGCTTCGGTGATCGTGTGAACGACATAGTCGTCCAGCGCGTCGATTTCAGACTCCGAGGCGACACCCGCCAGGATCAGTTCAGACTTGAAATTCTGGATCGAATCGTGCCTGGCCCAGGCTTCCTTCTCTTCCGGCGTCCGATAACTGTCCGCATCGGATGGCGAGTGACCGCTCATGCGGTAAGTGAGCGTATCCAGCAGGACCGGGCCCCGTTTGTCATGCAGGATAGCCAGCTTGCGCTCCATGGCATCGATCACCGCAAGCGGGTTGTAGCCGTCGACCCGTTCCGCGTGCATCTGCTCCGGGTTCACACCGGCACCGATCCGGGCCACCATGTCATAACCCATGGTTTCTCCGCGAGTCTGGCCTCCCATGGCGTATTGGTTGTCCATGATATTGTATAGAAGCGGCAGCCCGCCTTTCATGTCATCATCCCAGAGGGTCCGGAACTGGTCCATTGCCGACATCATCATACCTTCCCAGACCGGGCCGCAGCCCATCGAGCCGTCGCCGATGTTGCAGATGACAATGCCCGGCTTGCGGTTGACCTTTTTGTAAAGGGCCGCGCCGACCGAGATGTCGCCCGAGCCGCCGACGATAGCATTGTTCGGGTAGATGCCGAACGGCAGGAAGAAGGCGTGCATGGATCCGCCGAGGCCTTTGTGGAAACCGGTGTTCTTGGCGAAAATCTCCGCCAGCGCGCCGTAGATCAGGAAGTCGATCGCCAGTTCCTTGACTGTCCGGCCCTTGCCCTTGTTGGCGTTTTCCACGACCTTCCAGGTGGCGCCGCCAAGGAAGTTCTCCATGATCGTCAGAAGTTCTGCTTCAGACAGCTTGTGGATCGACGAAAGCCCTTTGGCAAGAATTTCACCGTGGCTCCTGTGGGAACCGAACAGGAAATCATCCGTGGTCAGGAGGTAGGACTGTCCGACCGCGGCAGCCTCCTGCCCCAGCGAAAGATGAGCCGGACCGGGGTTGTTGTACTCCAGGCCATTGTAGCTGTTGGTGGTCTTGACCGACATCAGCATGCCCTCGAATTCACGAATCATGCGCATGTCACGATAGATTCTCAGTAAATCGTCCTTGCTGAAACGGTCCTTTTCTTCGGCGACCTTTTTCTGGTACTGGTTGACCGGAATGTCATTGAATTTGATCCAGCCGGGTTTTCTGACTTCTTCGGGGCTAATGAACAGTTTCTTGGTCATATGGAATCCTCCGGTTGTTTGTTGGCGCTTTCGGCGCAGCCGTTTAGGCGGGAATTGAATCGATCAGCCGTGGAAAACCGCTTCCCGGATGATCTCCGAGACCGTCGGGTGCGGGAAAATCAGTTCCTTGATGTCATCGATGCGCATCTCGGACTCGATCATCATGCCGGCTGACAGAATGATCTCCGAGGCATAACTGCCCAGCATGTGGCAGCCGATCAGGCACTGGCGGACCGGGTCGATCAGGAGCTTGATCCGCCCCTCGCCGGCCTCGTTCTCTGCCAGGTAGCGTCCACTGAATGTCATCGGCAAGGTGACCTTCTTGTACTCGATGCCTTTCTCCCGGCAGGTTTCCTCTGTCTCACCAACGAAAGCCATTTCCGGATTGGTGTAGATGACGGATGGCATCGCCTGATAACGCATCTGGTCTTTTTTGCCAAGAATCGTGTTGACCGTGACCTCGGCTTCACGATAGGCCGCGTGAGCCAGCATCCAGACGCCGTTGACATCACCGACCGCATAGACGCCGGGGATGTTGGTCAGGCCGCGGCTATCAGTCACGATCCGGCCGCGTTCGACCAGGACACCGATGTTCTCGAGCCCGAAGCCTTTGGTCACCGGGCGGCGGCCAACGCTCATCAGCGTTTTCTCGGCCGGCGCTGTTTTGGTTTCACCCTTGTCGGTGAAGGTCACCTGGCCATTGCCGACCGCTGTCACCTGACAGCCAAGGTGGAACGCGATGCCCTTCTTCTCGTAGGCTTTCTGCAGGATCGCGGTCAGTTCGCGGTCCGCGGCGCCGGCGATGTGATCCAGCATTTCTATGACGGTGACTTTTGAGCCGATCGTATTGAAATAGCTGGCCATCTCAAGGCCGATGACGCCGCCGCCGACGACTGCCAGCGACTGCGGGATCGCGGTCAGGTCCAGGATTTCGCGATTGGTCAGGACCGATCCGTCCAAAAGGCCTTCCTTGACACCCGGGATCGGCGGCACCACCGCTTCCGATCCGGTCGCGACGATCAGCTGGCGGCCTTCATAGGTCGTCTCGCCGACGGCCACTTTGATGACTCCGTTTTCGCGGCCCAGGATCATGCCTGCACCCGTGACGACGGTGACGCCGTTCGATTTCAGGGTGTTGCTGACCCCCATGACCAGCGCTTTGACCACTTTGTTTTTGCGCTTGATGACCGTCTCCTGGTCAATCCTGGCATTTTCCGTGGTGACGCCGTACTTCTGGCCGTGTGTGGCATATTCGAAAATCTTGGCGCTGTTCAGGAGGGTTTTGGACGGTACGCAGCCTTCATTCAGGCAGACGCCACCCACTTTGTTTTTCTCGATCAACAGAGTCGAAAGGCCGGCGCCACCCGCTCGCTCTGCCGCCATGTAGCCGCCGGGGCCACCGCCGATGACAATCAGGTCGTACAACATGTCATGCTCCTTATCCATTCATGAGCATCAGCGAGAAATTCTCCAGCGTCTGCTTCAGGTCCTTGAGAAAACGGGCTGCCGGCGCGCCGTCCAGCGCACGGTGGTCGAATGTCAGGGATAGGCCCATTGCCTGGTAGGTCTTGATCTCACCGCCGATTTCGCGAACGCGCGTGACCATGTTGTTGACACCCAGGATACAGGTCTGGGGCGGATTGATGACCGGGGTGAAGCTTTCGATGTCCAGTGTGCCGAGATTGGTGACCGTGAACGTGCCGCCTTTGAGCTTGTCCGGGCTGATCGTCCCCTTCTGGCAGGCAGCGACCGCTTCCTTGACTTGAGCGGACAGTTCGGGAAGGCTCAGGATGTCCGCCGAGAAAATGGTCGGCACCATCAGGCCACGCTGCGTGTCGACTGCGACACCCAGATGGACGTGGTTGAAGTAGGTCATCTTCTCATCGTCGTAATGCGCGTTGCAGGCGGCATGACGCCTGAGTGTCCGGGATACCGCATACAGGATGATATCGTTCAGGGTCGGCACCTTTTCCGCCAGAGCAAAGCCCATCTCGGCGGTGAGACCCTTCTCGCCGGCCTTCTTGAGCCTGGCCCGCAGGGCGAGGATATCGGTGGCGTCGAAACTGGTGTTCAGGGTCAGTTGAGCCATGTTGTTCAGGGAAGCCTGCATGGAGCGGGCAATCACCTTGCGGATGTTCGAGTGCTTTTCGGTATGGGATTCCGCTTCGGGCATGACCGGTGCGACCGCAGTCGGGACGGGGGCAACGGGTGCGACAGAAGCAGCAGGCGCAGGGGCAGCCAGGTCCGAGAGGCTGACGCGACCGCCAAGACCGGTTCCATCAAGGCCAGCCGGGTATCCGGCCGCTGCGGCAGCCGGTGTCGACAAATGGCCGGCTGCGATCGCTGAGCGGACATCGCGCTCGATGACTCGACCATTCGGGCCGGTCGGGATCGCCTGACGCAGATCGGCGCGGCTTTTCTCAGCAAGGCCTCGAGCGCGGGGACTGATCTTCTCCGGCATTTCACCGGATGAAGCACCCGGGGCAGCGGAGGGAGCGACCGGCGCCACCGGGGCAGCCGGGGCGGCCGGGGCAGTTGGAGCCGGCGGGGCAGGCCAGATGGGCCCTTTGTCTTCGACAACACCACGTGGATCGAACTGTGCGAATGAGTCGCCCGGGTTGCCGACCACACAGACATTGGTCAGGCAGGGCACATCATCGCCTTCCTCGAAAAACACGGCCAGCATCACGCCGTCCACCTTGGAAGCTTCATCAAATGTCGCTTTGTCGGTTTCATACGTGAACAGAAGATCGCCAGTCTTGACCGGATCTCCCACCTTCTTGTGCCACTGGCCGATGATGCAGCTTTCGACTGACTGGCCCTGACGGGGCATGATGACCGGCGTTCCGGCCGGTCCGGCCGGGGACGGTGCTGCTTTGGCAGTCGGAGCATCGACCGGCGCTGTGGCCGGGGCAGGAGCGGAAGCGGCTGCAGGAGCGGGCTGCGCGGAGGGGGGCGTCGATTCGCCTCTCGGATCGAACTCAGAGAAGGATTCACCCGGATTGCCGACCACACAGACATTGGTCAGGCAGGGCACATCATCGCCTTCCTCAAAAAACGCGGCCAGCAGGACACCGTCCACCTTGGCCGCCTCATCGAAGGTCGCTTTGTCCGTTTCGTACGTGAACAGAAGATCCCCGACCTTGACCGGATCCCCCACTTTCTTGTGCCACTGTCCGATGATACAACTCTCAACAGACTGACCTTGACGGGGCATGATGATTGCAGTCGCCATTCCACTTCCTCCTTCAGAAATTCTCCATGCGTTTATTCTAACACACGATGTTCATTTTGAACATACATGTAACATATGAACACAGAAATTTTTTTGAGGAAATATCGGTGATCCGCTTCGTTGTCAATGAAAAGACCCTCTGATATCATGATAGCACGGCGTGAGAATCAATCAAGGAAAAGGCGAGGCCATTCATGAGCACACAGCGACAGGATATCGTCCTGCAAATCATCGAATCCCGGGGGGAAGTCCGTTTGTCCGATCTCCAGGCCCGGTTCCCGGACATATCGGCCATGACCATCAGGCGCGACCTGGAAGCGCTTGAGCGTCAGGGTCTCATTGTTCGCATTCGCGGCGGCGCCAAGTCGATCACCCATCTGTCGATGCTGAAAGAAGCCGCCTATCCACAACGACAGGTCGCCAACACACTCGCGAAGCAGGCCATCGCGGAAAAGGCCATCCGGCTGGTTTCCTCCGGCCAGTCGATCTACATTGATTCCGGCACGACCTGCCTGATGTTCGCCCAGTATCTGCCTGACACCAGCCTGTTCGTCCTGACTCCGGCGCCCATGACGGCGATCGAGCTGGTGAAAAATCCCGGCGTCAAGATCAATCTCACCGGCGGCCACCTCAATCGGGAGACCATGACCCTTTCCGGCTTCAATGCCCAGGAGCATGTCCGGGGCCTGAACATCGACCTCGCATTCATCGGCACCGGCGCGTTTTCCGTCAGCAATGGCTTCACCTGCGGGGACTATTACGAGGCGGAACTCAAGAAGCTGATCATCCGCAAGGCTTTGAAAACGGTCATCCTGATGGACAACAGCAAGATCGGCTACAGCATGCCATACACGTTCGCGAAGCTGTCATCGATCAATACGCTGATCACCGACGCGACATTGCCGGCAGATGTGCTCGCCGCGGCCAAACAGGCCAATGTGATCGTCCTATAAGGTTTTGCCCGCTCCGGACAGGAGGAGAACCCATGCCAAAAGCACTGATTGTCACCAGCCTCACCCATAATCCATGGCATAATCTTGCTCTCGAAGAACACCTTTTCCAGCAATTGAGCGAGGCTGTCCGGCATCGTCAGAACGGCGAGGCTGGCATTGGTCCGGATGCCATCCTGTATCTTTGGCAAAACGACCAGACCGTCGTGATCGGCCGCAACCAGAACGCCTGGGCCGAATGCAACACAGCCCGTCTGGAAGCGGACGGCGGCTTCCTGGCCCGGCGCACGACCGGTGGCGGAGCGGTGTTTCACGATCTGGGGAACCTGTGCTATTCCATCCTGCTGCCGCAGGATCGATTCGATCTGGACCGCAACTTCCAAATGCTGACCGACATGCTGAACCGCGAGGGCATTCCGGCGGTGCGGTCCGGACGCAACGACATCCTGGTGGACGGGCTCAAGTTTTCCGGCAACGCATTCCGGCTCAACCACGGGGTTGGACTGCATCATGGCACCATGATGGTGCACTCCGAGTTCACCCGCCTGGCGCAATACCTGACCGTCAGTCCCACAAAGCTGCAGGCCAAGGGCATTGCGTCTGTCCGCTCACGGGTCATCAACCTCGTCGAGGTGCGGCCGGACCTGTCGATCGCCCATATGTTCAGGACCCTGGAAAAAGCGTTCCTTGACGCCTTCTGCCAGCCACTTCAAGATGAGGGTGCCGGCGGGACAAACGACAACGCCGTCTTCACAGTCGACCGCCGCACGGATAGGGATTACCAGGATGAAAGCGTCTACCGGGCACTTTGCGACAACTTCTCCTCATGGGAATGGCGCTACGGACGGACACTGCAATTCGATGCTCAAGTTGAGGAGCGTTTCAGCTGGGGGCATGTCCAGATTGGTCTGACTGTCAAAGGCGGTCATGTGCAGGATGTGCACATCTATTCTGACGCGCTGGACAGTGATTTCATCGACCGCCTGGCCGAGTGCCTGAAGGGGCGCCTGTTCCATTCCGAGGATCTGGTCCGGGCCGTGGAATCACTCGCCAGCGGGGCCAATCCTTTCGGCATCGCCCACAACGCGATGGTCTCTGATATCGCTGCGCTGTTCCTGGCTCAGGGCTGGTGACCCGTCCGGCCTGATATCTTCCTGTTTTTTGTACCGGACATTTCAATCCATTTATTTATTTTGACTATCAAAATAAATGCTCATGTGCTATGGTATATCCTAACACGACCATCGGGGGTATTCCATGAAACTGCCTGTTTTGAAGATTGCCGATTTGACCGCTGCCATCCCCATCATTCAAGGTGGGATGGCTGTCCGTATATCGACCGCACGACTCGCCGCTGCCGTCGCCAATGAGAAGGGCATCGGCATCATTGCCGGAACCGGAATGGATCCCGATGAGCTCGCATCGGAGATCCGCACCGCGCGCAGCATGACGAACGGCATCATCGGTGTGAATGTCCTGTTCGCTGTCAACAATTTCGCTGATCTGGTCAAGACCGCCATCCGTGAAAAAATCGACCTGGTCATTTCCGGTGCCGGTTTTTCGCGCGACATGTTCGGATGGGGCAAGGAAAGCGGCACACCGATCGTGCCGGTCGTCTCGTCCGCCAAGCTGGCCACACTCGCCGAGAAGCTCGGGGCATCCGCTGTCGTCGTGGAGGGCAAAGAAGCCGGTGGGCATCTCGGGACAGACCGACCCATGCTGGACATCCTGCCGGAGGTCCGCGAGGCAGTCAGCATCCCGGTAATCGCAGCCGGAGGGATCATGGATGGCTATCAGATCGCCCACGCGATCCGGTCCGGCGCGAACGGCGTCCAAATGGGGACCCGGTTCGCCGCCAGTGAAGAATCCAATGCGTCCGACGCTTTCAAACAACTGTACCTGAAAGCCGGCCCATCCGATGTTGTCCACATCAGCAGTCCGGTCGGACTGCCCGGCCAGGCGCTGCGCAACGCGTTTTATGAACGCATCGAACGCGTCGGGGAACTGACCGATCATATTTGCCAGGCTTGCCTGAAACGATGCAGCCATAGTTTCTGCATCATGGACGCGCTGATCAACGCCTGCAAGGGCGGCGACATTGAAAAGGCGCTTGTTTTCTGCGGCGAATCCGTCGGCAAGGTGAAGGAGATCCTTTCTGTCGAGGCCATCTTCCGCCAGTTGAAACTGGAGGCGACCTTGGCTTAGGGCTTGAACAAGCCGCCAAGATCATCGAAAATGGATGAAGAAGGGTTTCATGAAGCAAATCCTGAACATCTGAATCGAGGAATGCCATTATGTTCAGCACAATCGATGGAATGACCGACCATTCCCTGCTCTTCATCATTTTCGGCGGCACCGGTGATCTCACACACCGGAAGCTCCTGCCGGCGCTTTACAACCTGATGGCCGAATCGCGTCTGCCGGATGAATTCGGCATTGTGTGCATCGGTCGCAGGGACAAGGATGATCAGGGCTACCGGACCGAGGCCCGACAGTCAATCGAGAACTTCTCCCGAAGAAAAACGGATGAACGCCAGCTCGACGCGTTCCTGTATCGAGTCCACTATCACCGGGTCGAGTTCGAGTCTGACCAGGCGGGGTACGAGCGGTTAGCCCGGACTTTGGACGAGATGGGCCAGTCCTTTGCGCTTCAGGCCAGGCGCCTGTTCTTCCTGGCGGTCGCGCCGGAGTATTTCGGGCTGATCATCGACCGGCTCAGCCAATTCGGCATGCTCCGGAAAAGCGATCCGGAACATCGTGTCATGATCGAAAAGCCCTTCGGATCCGATCTCCGGACGGCTCGCGAGCTCAATCGGTCGATCACGGAGGTGCTTGAAGAGCACCAGGTCTACCGGATCGACCATTATCTGGGCAAAGAGATGATCCAGAACATCCTGGCCATCCGTTTCGGCAATTCCCTGTTCGAGTCGCTTTGGAACCACCATTCGATCGACCACATCCAGATCACCTCGACGGAACTTCTGGGCGTTGAAAACCGGGGCGGATACTATGAGCAGGCCGGCATCCTCAAAGACATGCTCCAGAACCACCTGCTCCAGATGCTCGCCCTGATCACGATGGAGCCTCCGGTTGACCTCGCTCCTGAATCGATCCGGGATGAGAAAGTCAAGGTGCTGCGCTCCCTGCGGCGTTTCACACCGGAACTCGCCAGCCGGGAAATTGTCCGCGGCCAGTACGGGGCCGGGAAAATCAATGACCAGCCGGTTCCCGGTTATCGCGATGAAGAACGGGTCGCGCCCGGTTCGGACACATTGACCTATATCGCCCTGAAAACCCATGTGGACAATTTCCGCTGGGGTGGGGTCCCGATCTACATCCGGGCCGGCAAGCGGCTCGACCGCCGCCGCACCCAGATCGTCGTCGAGTTCAAGCGTCTTCCGGGTGTCAATTTCTATCCGGAATTCAAGATGCTTCATCCCAATCTCCTGGTCATCGAGGTCCAGCCTTCAGAAGGAATGTATTTCCAGATCAATGCCAAGCGGCCGGGCAATGAATTCTCCATGGAGCGGGTTGAACTCAATTACTGCCAGAACTGCCGCTTCCAGGGCAATGTGCCGGAGGCGTACGAACGACTGATCCTCGAGGCTTTTCGCGGCAACTCCTCCTTGTTCACCCGTTGGGACGAACTGGAGCATTCCTGGTCATTCATTGAAAGCATCGAGACCGCCTTGCATGATTCACCGGCTGAATTGCCAAACTATGCGGCAGGCTCCCGCGGGCCGGAAGCCGCCGACCGTCTGATCGAGTCAGATGGCCGCCGCTGGTGGGAGATCGACCTCGAATAGACACCGGCTTCAAGAGTCCTGGGGCATGGGCGAAGCAGCAGACATGGTTTCATTGGGAAAGGGGCGCCAACATGCGTATCATCGACATCACCATGACGATCCGCAAAGACATGCCGGTCTATAAAAACCGCGATGCCAAGCGGCCGGTGCACACCATCGACATGAAGATTCCACCTGACACGATCAACGAATCTTCGCTCTGCCTGAATCTGCATACGGGCACACACATCGATTCCCCGTTCCACATGATGGCCGATGGCTATCCCACCGAATTCCTGCCGCTGGAAAAACTGATCACCCCCTGTCATGTCTATGACTTGACCGGGCTTGAAAATGGGATCCATCGTGAAGACCTGGAAAAACTGCCCATCAAGGCTGGGGATTTCATTTTGCTGAAAACGCGCAATTCCTTCGATGAGACGTTCCGTCCGGACTTCATCAGCGTCAAGGAAAGCGGCGCCCGGTTCCTGGTCGAACGTCAGATCAAGGGCATCGGCATCGACGGGCTCAGCGTGGAAAGCGCCCAGCCCGGCCACGAGACCCACCTCGCCCTGCTGGAAAAGGACATCATCATCCTGGAAGGGCTAGCCTTGAAGGATGTCGCGCCGGGCCCATACACCATGATCGCGCTGCCTTTGAAAATCAGCGACGCGGATGGCGCGCCAGCCCGGGTGGTGCTGATTGAGGGAGCACTCGATCTGGCCTGATAAGGATTTTCGCCACGACTAGCCGATCAGAAGATAATGGACAGCAGTGCAGTGATCAAGCCGGCGATCCCAATGGACAGGCCGCTCATCGCACCCTGCACCTCGCCGAGTTCAATCGCTTTCGACGTCCCCATCGCATGGCTCGACGTGCCGATGGCCACACCCGCGATCACCGGATCGTCGATTTTCAGCCATTTGATCAGAGTCGGCGACAGGATCGCGCCCATCAAACCCGTGATGAAGACCGAAACCACCGTGATCGCGACAATGCCGCCGTTTGTGCGGGAAATCTCGACAGCGATGGCGGTCGTGACCGTCTTGGGCAGCATGGAGACTTCGATCGTCTGATCGATCTTGAGCAGGCGGCAGATCAGCCAGACACTGCCCATCGAGGTGAGTGAACCGGCCAGACAGCCGATCACGAGCGGCCAGAAATAGTGCTTGAGCACTTCCTTCTGTCTGTAGATCGAAACCGCTAGCACAGCGGTCGCCGGTGCGAGCATCAGCAGGATCAGGCTGCCGCCGGCCATGTACTGGTCCAGCGTCATGCCGGTCGACAGGATCAGAACACTGATTGAAACGATCGAGATGATGAACGGATTGACGAAGGGCGACCGGATCCGTCGGCTGATGACGATCCCGATCTGGTAGGTCAGGATCGTCAGCACCAGGCCAAAGAAGGGATGGCTCAGCCATTCATTCATCAGGAAACCTTCTTTCCGAACCGGCGCTGCAGGTGGATCACCAGTTTGATCGTATAGGCGGTGGCCGCGAAGGTCAGGATGGTGGTGCCGATATTGACCGCCAGAATGAACACCAGGTTGTCCCGGATCAAGTCCAGGTACTGGATGACGCTGACACCGGCCGGCACCAGGAAAAAGACCAGATTGGAGAGAAAGAATTGCGTCGGCTCCTCAATGTGGCGCGTTTTCAGAACGCCTGTCAGCAGCAGGAGCAGGAGCAGGATCATGCTGACAACACTGCCCGGAAACGGGATCGGCAATATCTGCGAAACGGCTTCACCGATGAGGCAGACACCGAAGACAATACCCAGTTTTCCAAGGATATTCATATCACAAGCTCCTTTGGCCAAGCCCCGGGCCTTTTCATCTCCCTCATGTTATCGCAATTGATCCGGCTTTTGAAGCCTTGCGGCGGCAGGTTCCATCGATTATAGTCGAATCAGGAGCCAATTTTTTCCAACGAAGGAAAGGATGGAAATATGGACAATTTTGAAAAGCTCGGTGTTTTTTACCTTGGCCGGCCCTATGACTTGGAGGCTGGCAAGGCCCGGGAGGGTTATCTGCTTTATGATTCCAAGGACCTGACCACGCACGGCGTCTGTGTCGGCATGACCGGCAGCGGCAAAACCGGCCTTTGTATCGGTCTATTGGAAGAAGCCGCCATGGACGGCATCCCGGCGATCATCATCGACCCCAAAGGCGACATGGCCAACCTGCTGCTCACCTTCCCCGAACTAAGGCCGGAGGATTTTCGTCCCTGGATCAATGAGAGTGACGCCCGCAAGAAAGGCCAGACTCCGGACGAGTTTGCGGCTGCACAGGCCGACCTGTGGAAAAAAGGGCTGGCGTCCTGGGGGCAGGACGGGTCAAGAATCCGCCGGATGCGCGAAAATGCGGCATTCACACTGTATACGCCCGGCAGCACAGCCGGCATTCCGGTTTCGATCTTGCGCTCGTTCTCATGTCCGCCGGCATCCGTCCTGGAAGATGGGGAACTGCTGCGGGAACAGGTCAGCGGCACCGCTGCCAGTCTGCTGGGCCTGGTCGGCCTTGATGCCGATCCGGTCAGGAGTCGGGACCACATCCTGCTGTCGACAATCATCCTGGACATGTGGCAGCAAGGGCAGGACCTCGACCTCGCCGCGCTGATCGGACTGATCCAGAATCCGCCGGTCGACCAGATCGGCGTCATGCCGCTCGAATCCTTCTATCCCTCCAAAGAGCGCTTCTCACTGGCACTGCTGTTCAACAATCTCCTGGCCTCCCCCGGTTTTGCCAACTGGCTGTCCGGCGATCCGCTCGATATCAACCAGATCCTCTACACGCCGGCCGGCAAGCCAAAGATTTCCATCTTCTCGATTGCCCACCTGAGTGAAGCGGAGCGCATGTTCTTCGTCTCCCTCATGCTCAACCAGGTGCTGTCCTGGACCCGGACCCTGTCCGGGACCAGCAGTCTGCGTGCGATCCTGTACATGGACGAAATATACGGCTACTTCCCGCCGGTCGCCAACCCGCCTTCCAAGCAGCCACTTTTGACCCTGCTCAAACAGGCGCGGGCCTTTGGCCTGGGCATCATGCTTACCACCCAGAACCCGGTCGACCTCGATTACAAGGGGTTGTCCAACACCGGCACCTGGTTCATCGGACGTCTCCAGACTGAACGTGACAAGATGCGGGTCCTCGAAGGGCTGGAAGGCGCGTCCTCCACCCAGGGCATGGCCTTTGACCGGGCCCGGATGGAACAAGTGCTAGCCGGACTGGGCAACCGCGTTTTCCTGATGAACAATGTCCACGACGACCAGCCGACCCTGTTCCAGACCCGCTGGGCCATGTCCTATCTGCGTGGCCCGTTGACCCGGACGCAGATCCAGCAATTGGCACCGGCTGCGGAAGCCGTGGTGCCGCCCACCATGGAACAATCACCCGGCGCGCAGCTACCGATAATCGGCCAGCCTCAGGCGGTCGCTACAGCCCCGGTTTCGCCATCTGCCGCGCCATCCGACGCTGGCATGACCCCGCCTGTGCTGCCGCAGGACATCCGCCAGTACTTCATGCCCGTCCGGGCCAGGGTTCCATCAGATCAAAGCCTGCGATACAAACCGATGGTGCTCGGCCACGCGCTGGTCGGCTTCAGAAACACCCGGCTCAATGTCGCGCACAACAAGGAGTTCTCATTCATCACCCCCGTCACGGACAATGTATTCGCGGTGGATTGGAATGATGCCCAGCCCATTGACATGCCCATTGCCGAATTGGAGGACACGCCACTGGACGGAGCCCGTTTCGACCCGCTTCCGAAGCCGGCGATAGTAGCCAAGAACTATACCGGTTGGAGCCGGGATTTGTCGAACTGGATTTATCGGAACCAGCAATTGACACTCCTGCAAAGCCCTGCCTTGAAAATGACTTCGGATCTGGATGAATCCGAACGTGATTTCAAGATCCGCCTGGACCAGTCAGCCCGCGAATTCCGTGATGCCGAGGTGGAAAAGCTGCGGGCCAAATACACGACCAGGATGAAGTCGCTCGAGGAAAAGATCCGCAAAAGTGAACAGGCAGCCGAACGGGAAAAGGAGCAGGCCAAGCAGCAGAAACTGCAGACCGCGATCTCATTCGGCGCAACGCTGTTGAGCTCATTTCTCGGCAGCAAACGCGTCACCGCCTCATCGGTCGGCAAGGCGACCACCGCCATCCGTGGCGCAAGCCGCAGTCTGAAGGAAAAAGGCGATGTGGACCGTTCTTTGGAAACGGTCGAAACCTACAAACAACATCTGGCGGATCTCGAGACGCAGTTCGAACAGGAAAGTGAAGCACTGGCGGCCAAGCTTGACGCGGCTCACACGGAACTGGTGCCAGTCGACATCCGGCCAACCAAACAGAACATCCAGGTCCGCATCATCATGCTGGTCTGGATGCCCTATCTGCGAAATGAAGATGGCTCTGATGAGCCTGCCTGGTCCTGAAATGCATCAGGTGAAATCTGGATGCCAGTCTGGGTGAAATGATCAATTTGTGCGAAAAGGCCCGGTACCTTGACGGGATCCGGGCCTTTTCATTTTTCCGCAATGATCAACGGGACCAGCATTTCTTCCCGACAAAGGCCGGCATGATGACCTTTGAACATGGTCAGCGGTCGGTTGAACGACGACTGGTAGCGCAAAAGCGCGTGACCGGTCGCGCAGGCGAGGAAGTCACCGACAAAATCATCCACTTTGCGATGTGGCTTTCCGGGACCGAAAAGCTGGCGATCAAATGCTTCCTCCCGGCTCATGAGCCAGAACCGGTCTCCCAGAAGCCCATTGAACGCGGTCTTGAAGTCCATGATCCGTGAGTGCTTCACAAACAAGGATGCCGCCCGTGATTCGATCGAGGGTGGCATGATCAGGCAGTCATTGAGGCTATCCATTTCATTCAGGAGGACGTCTTCTTCAATTTCCACCTGACCATGATCGGCCGTCACGATCAGCAAGGCATCGTCCAGTGACTGGAAAAGGCTCTCGATCAGGGCGTCATAGGCAGCTATTTCAGCGGTCACCCGTGCGCTCCCCGGCCCTTCCGCATGCATCATCATGTCTGGTTCATACCAATAGGCGATGATCAACTGCCCACTCCCCGTCTCACAGTATTCCCGGATCTTGTCGATCATCTGACCGATGGAGTGAACCCCGTTTTCGGCGAACGGCGGCAGGATCCGTCGGCATGTGACGTCTGTGTTCTTGTGTTGCAAGATTTTCCGGGTGATGTCTTCAAAGGTCAGGAAGGTCGCGGCTGGAGAGGGTGTGATAGTACCGCCGCTCAGACTGTCCCGGTCGATGAAAAGGTCGACGGTCCTGCCATATTCCTTGAAGTAGGTACTCCAGCCAAGCCAGCCATGCTCCAGTGGTGAGAGGCCTGACTGGAAAGTGGTCATGGCGGCCGCCGTTGTGCAAGGGTAGACAGAACTGATCTCCCGGACCAGATGCCGGCGCAGAAAACTTTCAGGTGGCAGAGCCTGTTTGAGGAATTCAAATCCCATTCCGTCAAGAATCAAAAGAATCCGGTTGCGATGAGGCCGGCTCATAGCCGCGTCCAGGTCCGGCAGGGAACCATGAGGCGCCGGCAGTCCGATGGCTTGCATCAGGGAGCCGGTCAGACTCAGGATGCTGTTCTTGTAATCCGGCAAGACGATGTCCACGACCGGCTCCTCCTTTATTCCCATCATGCGTCGGTTTTCCATGATCCAAAATGGTGACGGCCCTTGGTCACTGGTCCATCAGGATGTCGCACAGAATTGCTTCCGTCGCCTGTATCAGGTCATCGGGGGCAAGCAGCACCTGACATCCCTTGATACCTGCACTGATCGCGACTTCTGTCTGCAGGACAACCGTTTCATCCAGATAGTAGGCAAATTTCTTTTTCATGCCGATCGGAGAACAGCCACCGCGCACATATCCGGTAACAGGCAGCAGGTCCTTGGTCGGGATCAGCTCGACACGCTTGTTGCCGCTGACCTGGGCCAGTTTTTTCAAATCGACTGCCTTGTCGACCGGTAGTCCACAGGTCAGGTAGCCCGTCCTGTCCCCTTTGGCGACTAGGGTCTTGAAGACCTGTTCCGCACCCAGTCCTATCTGCCCGGCGACATTTAGGCCGGAAAGATCATCTTCGTCTGGCTGGTAAACCTTCGTCTGAAAGGTTATTTTCTGTCGAGTCAGCTGACGCATGGCGTTCGTGGTCGGCGTTTTTTCGTGCATGAGATGACACTCCCGTTACATTTATGAAAAAATGGTGAACAAAACCGTAAGTGGATAAAACTTTTAGGTATTGACCATGCACCTTAATTATAGCGGATGAAGTCGGAAATGGGTTGACCGTCTTTTTCGCTGACCCGGATTTATCGCTCCACCGTCAGTCTGACCAATCCACAGGCTGAAAATAGCAGAGTTTTATAAATTGTAACCTGTGATCTTGAATATATGTAATTATAATGTTATTATTTGTTCACAGATATTTTACAATTTGCAAAGCCATCAATCAAAAAACCAACGAACCTTGATAATCGAATACGGATTGGCGAAGATGTGAAGCCTCAAGGCGAGCATTTTTGAAAAGGGCAACCGGATACGAAAGTTCCGCACGCAAAGTCAGGAGTCTAAAGGGCTGAAAGGCCCCATGATCGTCCGACCGCCAAGACGTCTCGTTCGATTGGATCCATGGCTATTTGACAGGATTTTTTCCACACGTCACTCAGCCTGTTGTCATACATAAATTCACTTGAGACAACTTAATCCCCTCATGAATTTCAGCCGGAAACCCCGGCTGATGGCATTCTTCGAATCCGGAAGCGAACCCTCGCTATCTGGATTTTTATTGTTCATTGGAAAAACTGCTTTCTTCCATCGTCCAACCCGATTTGATTTTCAGACAGCTGAAGACCGAAATGTACCATGCAAAGATGAATGGGCAAGAAGATTGTATTCCTGATTCAAATGCAGCAGCCATACCTCACGGAGAAGAGATCAACGCAACGATTGAACCTGTAAGAAGCAGAGGTGAACTCCATGAACAAGACTAGAGCAAAGGTTTTCGCGATCGTGATCGCCCTCGTCATGTTATTGACCAATGTCAATGTGCTGGCCTACATCGGGCCTGAAAGCGACACAAATTTCGCTATTGGCGGCTCGACCATTCCACTTAAAGTCGAACTGGTTGGCGTCTCACAAAACAGTCACACAAATGTCTATATGGTATGGACTTACAACGACTACCTGTTCCTGGCCATCAACTCGACCCACATGCTGGAATCCGTCACCTTGAATGGCATCACCAAAGAAGTGATCCACCAGGACACGGCAACAGTATTCGCGCCCGATGTAAGGATCACCGTAGATGGCGAACCGATCGGCGGTGCAGACCCCAGAATCGGTATCAGTGGCAATCTCAACGACGCGCACTGGACGGTCGTTGAATTTTCATTGGCCGAACTGAATTTCACATCCTCATCGGATTATCCAATCATTGTCCTATCCGATCAGGGTGGTGGTCACGAAATTGACGCCATTCTCAGGGTGACGATCCCTCAAGTCGACATCAATATTACGAAAAACTGGATCGGTGGTCCCATGACTCCGGTCACAGTCCAGATTTATCGCCAAGCCGGAACAGATCCTGTCGAAACAGTTGGTAATCCCATCGTCCTCACACCGATTGGCGGTACGGCAACTTATTCTGTCCTTGATCTGCCATACACAAACGCAGCTGGGCAGATTTACGAATATTCCATCGACGAGATTGATTCCGGCGAAGGATATGATTCAACAGATTCATATGTCCTGACAAAAGACTTGGACGGTATGGTCATCAGTTATGCGTTCACAGTCACCAATACTTATGTAGGCGCCCCTGCCATCGTTTTGGACAAACAAGGGACCTATGCCGATACGAACGGAGACGGCCTGCATAGTGCCGGTGATACGATCAACTACACATTTTCTGTCGAAAACACAGGAAACGTCACACTGACAAACATCACGCTCGACGATGCGATTCCTGGCGTAGCCATCACCGGCGGCCCGATCGCAAGTCTGGCACCAGGTGCGACGGATTCAACGACTTTCACCGGCAGTTATGTCATTACTCAGAATGATATCAATGCCGGCACATTCACAAACACCGCAACTGTCACGGGTGTGGACCCACTTGGCGTAGATGTGACAGATGACGATTCAGATACCAAAAAATTCACGCAGGTTCCCTCGATTACAATCGACAAGGTCGTTGCGGAAAGCACATTCGACGCCGTCGGTGACGTCCTCCACTACACCATCACCGTCACCAACACCGGCAATGTCACCCTCACCGGCGTAACCGTCAGTGATCCGCTGCTGGGCACGCTCACCCGCACCGATTCCAACCCGGCAGATGGCGTCATGTCCCCAGGTGAAGTCTGGACCCTCACTGGTTCCTACACCATCAAGCAGTCTGATCTCGATGCCGGCAAGGTCGACAATATCGCGACTGCCGACTCCGCCCAGACAGAACCTGTCACGGATAACGCCACTTCCAATGCGGTGAAGGCGCCGGCCCTGACGATCGACAAGGTCGTTGCGGAAAGCACCTTCGATGCCGTCGGTGATGTCCTCCACTACACCATCACCGTCACCAACACCGGCAATGTCACCCTCACCGGTGTAACCGTCAGTGATCCGCTGCTGGGCACGCTCACCCGCACCGATGCCAACCCGGCAGATGGCGTCATGTCCCCCGGTGAAGTCTGGACCCTCACTGGATCCTACACCATCAAGCAATCCGATCTCGATGCCGGCAAGGTCGACAATATCGCGACTGCCGACTCCGCCCAGACAGAACCTGTCACGGATACCGCCACTTCCAATGCGGTGAAGGCGCCGGCCCTGACGATCGACAAGGTCGTTGCGGAAAGCACCTTCGATGCAGTCGGCGATGTCCTCCACTACACCATCACCGTCACCAACACCGGCAATGTCACCCTCACCGGTGTAACCGTCAGTGATCCGCTGCTGGGCACGCTCACCCGCACCGATGCCAACCCGGCAGATGGCGTCATGTCCCCCGGTGAAGTCTGGACCCTCACTGGATCCTACACCATCAAGCAATCCGATCTCGATGCCGGCAAGGTCGACAATACCGCGACCGCTGATTCCGTCCAGACAGAACCTGTCACGGATAACGCCACTTCCAATGCGGTGCAGTCGCCAGCCTTGTCAATCGACAAAACCGCCGACGTATCCACTTACCATGCGGTCGGAGATATCATCAACTATAGTTATGTTGTCACGAACACCGGCAATGTCACGCTGACCAACGTGTCTGTCGTGGACGACAAGGTCTCGGCTAGCCCGGCTTCGGTCGCAACACTCGCACCTGGAGCAACCACCACCTTCACGGCCAGCTACACCGTCACACAAACTGACCTGAATACAGGTTCCGTTACCAACGTGGCCTATGCAACTGATGGCAATGTCAGTTCTCCAACAGACACGGTCATCGTAGTGGCTTTGCAGTCAAAGGCCCTGACCCTGGACAAAACTGCCGACGTCACCACCTATGACGCGGTCGGCGATGTCGTCAACTACAGCTACCTGATCACCAACACGGGCAATGTCACCCTTTACGGTCCCTTCACCGTCGTCGACGACAAGGTCACCGTCACTGTTCCCGCAACCGCCAGCCTGGCTCCTGGCGAATCAGTCACCGGCACGGCCACCCACACCATCACCCAGGCCGACCTCGATGCCGGCTCGATCACCAACATTGCCACCGCCTCCGGCGACGGCGTCACATCCAACCAGGACACCATCACCGTCACCGCCGTGCAGACCAAAGCGCTGACTCTGGACAAAACTGCCGATGTCATCACCTATGACGCGGTCGGCGATGTCGTCAACTACAGCTACCTGATCACCAACTCCGGCAACGTCACCCTTTACGGTCCCTTCACCGTCGCTGACGACAAGGTCACCGTCACTGTTCCCGCAACCGTCAGCCTGGCTCCCGGCGCATCCGTCACCGGCACAGCCACCCATACCATCACCCAGGCCGACCTGGATGCCGGCTCGATCACAAACATTGCCACCGCCTCCGGCGACGGCGTCACATCCAGCCAGGACACCGCCACCGTCACCGCTGTGCAGATCAGAGTACTGACGCTCGACAAGACAGCCGATACTTCCACCTATGATGCGGTCGGTGATGTCATCACCTACAGCTACCTGATCACCAACTCCGGCAATGTCACCCTTGACGGTCCCTTCACCGTCGCTGACGACAAGGTCACCGTCACCGTTCCCGCAACCGCCAGCCTGGCCCCCGGTGCATCTGTCACCGGCACAGCCAGCCACACCATCACCCAGGCCGACCTCGATGCCGGCTCGATCACGAACGTCGCAACTGCCAGCGGTGATGCGCTTGATTCCAATGAAGACACCGTCACCGTTACTGCCATTCAATCGAAATCCTTGACGCTCGCTAAATCTTCGGATATCGACACCTTCAGTGAAGTCGGCGATGTCGTCAACTACAGCTACCTGATCACCAACACGGGCAATGTCACCCTTTACGGTCCCTTCACCGTCGTCGACGACAAGGTCACCGTCACTGTTCCCGCAACCGCCAGCCTGGCTCCTGGCGAATCAGTCACCGGAACGGCCACCCATATCATCACCCAGGCCGACCTTGACACTGGCTTGGTAACCAATATCGCCAAGGCGTACGGAGAAGGAATTGATTCCAACATGGACATGGTCACCGTCATGGGCGAACAATACACCGCTATTACAATCGACAAACAGGTTGCCAACCTGACACAGGAAAGTCCATACGGTGACATGGTCGAATTGAACGAAGGCGAGACTGCCATCTACAAGGTCACCATCACCAATAGTGGCAATGTCACGCTGGAGAACGTCATCCTGACTGATTCCGAAGCAATGCCGGGCGTAGAAGCACAAATCGAAGGCGGCGCCACGGTTTCCTTCGATGCGAACCGCGAAATAGACCTCGGCACAATGGAGCCCGGCGATACAATCATCCTTTTCTACTCATACGAAACCGTCTATGCAGACATCGCCCGCTCCCCGATTGAGAACGTGGCAACCGTCACTGCACAAGTAGACAATGAAGAAACTCTTGAGACTTCAGACTCTGCGATGATCGATGTTGTTGCCATCCCGCTTGGCCTCTCGTCCATCGAGATCACCAAGCAGGTCAAGAATGCCACTCCTGCCAATAGCGTCTATGCGGATCTGGCCAATGGATTCGCTGGAGACACCTTTAACTACAAGATCACTGTCACCAATACCGGCACAACCAAACTGTCTGAGGTCATCCTGACTGACGACACGATAGCCATCGGAACAGCCGTCCTCATCAACGGTGGCCCGACCGTCGGCGCTTTCATCGATATCGGTGGAGTCCCCTCGATCGTCATCGGCGAACTCGAAGCAGGCGAATCCATCACTTACACTTATGATTATGTATCCAAGGCTGCAGATATTGGCGAAGTCATGGTCAATACCGCGAGCGTCCGTGCAGTCTACAAACCTGAGCGCGAAGGATATGAAAATGTCCCGCTCGAGGGAGAGGCATCCGCCGCCTTCACCGTCATCGGCATCCCGACCACCGGTGAAACAGGAACCAACAACATGCTGATCGGTCTTGGGCTGATCCTGATCGGATTTGCCGCCTACGTCCTCCGCCGCCGTTTCAATCGCCAGCAGGTAGAGGAATAACCTTCAGCAAAACCACCTATTAGTATTCATAAATGGCGAGGGGGCATCCGCGGATGCCCCCTTTTCTCATGTTTTTATGAATATGCCGTGTCAGCCAGTCGACCCGGTCAGTCCTGATCCATCGCCAGCTCAATGAGGCGCTTCACCAGTTCCTTCGAATCGATCCCCGAATGACGCATCAGCTTCGGATACATGCTGATCTCTGTGAAGCCGGGCATGGTGTTGATCTCGTTCAGGAAAATCTTGCCATCCTGTTTGCGGATGAAGAAATCCACCCGGGAAAGACCCGTGCCGCCAATCGCGGAAAAGGCCCGCAAGGCATATCGTCGGATGGTGGCATAGTCTTCATCGGAAAGCGCGGCCGGCAGGATCAGCCGGGAATTTTCGTCCTGGTACTTGGCTTCATAATCGTAAAACTCATGGGCCGGTACAATTTCCCCACAGGCCGACGCGACCGGTGGATCGCCGCCAAGGACGGCGATCTCGATCTCACGGCAGTCGACAAATTCCTCTATGACCGCTTTGTCATCATGTTCGAAGGCCAGTTCGAGCGCCTTTTCAAGGTCCGCCCGGCTTTTGGCTTTGGACACGCCAACGGAAGAACCGGCATTGGCCGGCTTGACGAACACCGGGTAAGAAAAAGCCTGTTCGATCCGATCGACCTCAGTCGCGGGATGGCGTCGGAAACGGCGTTTCAGGCTCCAGGTCCAGGCTGCCTGCGGGATACCCACCGCATCGAATATCGTTCGGGAAACAGCTTTGTCCATGCCATTGGCACTGGCGGTCACGCCGCAGCCCACATAGGGAATACGGGCGAGTTCCAGAAGGCCCTGTATCGTGCCGTCTTCACCAAATCGGCCATGCAGGACCGGGATGACGCAGTCCAGGCGAATCGTCTCCACAACACGGCCACCCGCCTGATCTAAAACCACAAGGCCGTGGACACCGGCATCCGGCGCGATAAAGGCCGGCCTGCACCATTCCGGGGTCTGCCAGGCGTTGCTTTTGATCTTTTCGATCGGTCCGTCATACAGGAGCCAGCGGCCGTCCTTGGTGATGCCGACCGGGAAAAGCTGGTAAATGTCCGGATCGACATTGCTCATGACAAAGGTGGCAGAAACCAGGGAAACCTCATGTTCCGATGACTGGCCACCGAAGAGGACGCAGATGTTCTTTTTCATACGCGAAACCGCCTTGCGATCAGGATTGAAGTCTGCAACGATTCTACGCCTTATCAAAAACGATGTCAAAAAGCATATAATGTTTATGAGAATAGGGTGAATGGAGGTGAACCAAAATGCCAAGCCCGATCGATTGGATTGGCTATATCGCGTCAGTCCTGATCCTGGTATCCCTGCTGATGTCATCCATCGTCCGTCTGCGGATCATCAACCTGATCGGATCGACAATTTTTGCCACCTATGGTTTTCTGATCCACTCCATCCCGACCGGGTTCATGAACAGTGCCATCGTGCTGGTGAACATCCTCTTCCTGATCCGGTTCTACCGGAGCAAGGAGTATTTTTCGATCCTGACGACACAAGCCGATGCGCCCTATCTGACCCGCTTCCTGGATTTCTACCGATCGGATATTCGGAAATTCAACCCACGATTTGCCGACGTGCTGGAAAGCTGCACGCTCCGGTTCTATGTCCTACGCGACATGACGCCGGCCGGACTATTCCTGGGTCAACAATTGGACAACCATACATTGAACATCCTGCTTGATTACGCAACGCCCGCTTACCGGGACTATAAAATCGGGCGATTCATCTATCAGGAAAACGAGGCGATGTTCCGATCGCTCGGTTACCATCGCCTCCAGACCCGGTCCGATCAGCCTGACCAGGTTCGCTATCTAATGAAAATGGGTTTTAAGCAGGACCCTTCAGACAATCGTCTGTACGTCAAGACACTCGTTTGACCGGTCTTCATCGGAATTTTCGATCCATTCAAAGGCACTTCGCTCACACAATGCTCAGGGCCAGTTCCATCATGGTCGTGAAGGCCACTTGCCGTTCTTCGGCCGGCATCGCCGTGTGATGGACCAGCGAGTCTGAGACCGACAGCATGGTCAGCGCGTTTGCGCCGCCATAGGCCGCGTTCATGTAGAGCGCCGAGGTCTCCATTTCGACCGCCAGGACACCCATCCGGGCCCACTTTTTCCAGTTGTCCGGCTGTGCGTCATAGAAAACGTCCGAACTCAGGATATTGCCGACTTGAACGTCGATCCCCTTCTCTTCAGCCGAATCGACAGCTGCCTTGAGCAGTTTCCAGGACGCTGTCGGCGCAAAATCGCCCGGCAGGTTGTACTGCTTCATGAATCCGGACACCGTCGAGGACGACATGGCCAGGATGATGTCCTTGTGTTTCAGGTGTGGCTGGAAAGCCCCGCAGGAGCCGACACGAATGAGGTTTTTGACTCCATAGAAGTGGATCAGCTCGTAGGAGTAGATCCCGATGGAAGGCATGCCCATGCCTGTCCCCATGACAGAAACCCGCTTCCCATTGTACGTGCCGGTGAAGCCCAGCATATTGCGGATGGAGTTGAACTGGATCACATCCGTCAGGAATGTGTCCGCGATGAATTTGGCGCGTAGCGGATCGCCGGGCAGAATGATCGATTCAGCAATGGCATCCTTCTCCTTGGCCGCGATGTGGGGTGTCGGTATCATGATCCTTTCCTCCTTTGTCGGCCGGGCAGATCCGTTGGCCTGCCCTTGTCAGCCTTTTCCGTTCCAACAGTACGTGCATAATTTTTCCGGATCGATGCCGATCGCCTCGATCATGTCATCGAGCCGGTTGTATCTGAGAGAAGTGAAGTTGAGTTTCTTGCAGATCGCCTCGACCATCTGCTGATAGTTTTCGCTTTCCGGATTGGCGTATTCCGCCAGTTTCTGTTCGGCCATTTCGCCTTCCCGCTCCAGGATGATCCGTCTTGTGATGAGGTCGAGAACAGAGCTGGCCCGCGAAAAGTTTAGGTAGGGACAGCCAAACAGAAGCGGCGGGCAGGCAGGCCGGGCATGGACTTCCCTGGCACCACAGTTGTACAAGAACTCTGTCGTCTCCCGCAGCTGGGTGCCGCGCACGATGGAGTCGTCGATCAGCAGCAGGCGTTTGTTGCGGATCAGGTTGTCGACCGGGATGATCTTCATCCGGGCAATCAGGTTGCGGATGCTCTGGTCCTGCGGCATGAAGGATCTCGGCCAGGTGGGTGTGTATTTGATGAATGGCCGGGCAAACGGGATGCCCGACTTGTTGGCATAACCGATTGCGTGGGCGGTCCCGGAATCGGGCACACCGGCGACAAGATCGGCACTCACATCGTCACGGTTGGCCATTTTCTCACCACATCGGTAGCGGACCTGTTCGACGTTCATGCCTTCATAAGACGAGGTTGGATAACCGTAGTAAATCCAGAGAAAGGAGCATATTTTCATCTTCTTCTGCGGCGGGCTGATGGTCTCGATCGAATTTTCGTCCAGGAACACGATCTCACCCGGACCCAGCTCCTTATGGTGCTCATAGCCCAGGTTGAGGTAGGCGAACGATTCAAAGGAGACACAAAAGGCATCTTCCTTCCGGCCGATCACCAGCGGGGTGCGGCCGAGTCGGTCGCGAGCCGCATAGATACCGTCGGCCGTCAGAAGCAGGATTGTCATCGACCCGTTGATCAGCTTCTGGGCATAACGGATACCCTCCGGAATGCTGTCACACTGGTTGATCAGCGCGGCCACCACCTCGGTCGGGTTGACCTCACCGCCGGACATTTCCTGGAAATGGACCTTGGCTCCGGCCAGCGTGTCCTCAGTCAGTTTTTTCATGTTATTGATCCGGCCGACGGTCGTGATGGCAAAACTGCCCAGATGGGATCGGACGATCAGCGGCTGGGGCTCGTTGTCCGAAATGCACCCGATTCCTAGATGTCCAGACATTTTTGGCAGTTCAAATTCGAATTTGGTCCGGAAAGGACTGTTTTCAATGTTGTGGATCGCCCGCGTGAATCCCTTCTGGCCATATATGGCCATGCCGCCGCGGCGGGTGCCGAGATGCGAGTGGTAGTCTGTTCCGAAAAATACATCCAGCACACAATCAGATTTGGAAACCACGCCAAAAATTCCACCCATGATGATACCCTCTCCATTCTATGGCCAACCTGCCATTAACAGATTTATCATACCACAACCCATTGCCCGGTCTGGTATAATGATGGACAGGATTTTGGCAGTAATGGATGAATAGTGTGAGAGGTGCCCATGATTACTTCACGGAAATTGATGCGACGACTTGTCCTGATTGTGCTTTCTGCTTTCATGATCCTGGGAGCGACAGCCGGTTGCCAGTCCGATCAGCCGACTACAGCCTCATCCACGACAAGCGCAGCTGTGACGACAGCGACCACCGGGACCACGACCGGCAACACCTCGATGGCTACGCCGGTACCTTCCAGTCCCGATCGTCTGTCCGGTCCGTTCACCGAGGCAGACCTGGTATTGAGCATCGAGGGCAAGTCCTACACACTGTTGAGTAACGCCGCTGCTTTGCTTGGCACGCTGGGAGATGACTGCCAGTTTTCCGAGGCGGAAAGTTGTGTTTATGATGGTTTTGACAAGACCTTTGATTATGGTTTCGCCCAGATCTTCACCATTCCGAACGGCTCCATTGACCTGATCGATGGCATTTACCTGCTGGATGACCGGTTTGAGACAGCCCGTGGCATCCGGGTCGGATCAGCTTTGGCCGACGTCATCAGCGCCTACGGCGACAAGGAGGACATCGGCGGTCTGGTCTACAACGCAAGCGGGGACCCCGAAAACTTAAGTGATCCCAGCCTGACATTCATCGTGGAGGATGACCGTGTGACTGCCATCAGTTATTACAGTGGCAGCAACGCGCAGGGAGCCGGCAACGGCGGCTGATCTTCAGAACGGACAGGAGCGGCAGCATGGTTTTCAGTTCTCCGACTTTCCTTTTCCTTTTTTTACCCGTCATCTATCTATTGAATTTGATCGCACCCCGAAAAATCAGCAATCCGCTACTGCTCATGGCCAGCCTTCTTTTCTACGGCTGGGGTGAGCCTGTCTTTGTCTTGCTCCTGATAATTTCCGCGATGTTCAACTATTTTTCTGCCAGATTGATCGACACCGCACGCCGGGCCGGACAGCGCCGGAGGCAGCAGGCCGCGCTGACGTTGGCTGTCTGCGCCAACATCGGCCTGCTCCTGGTATTCAAATACACGGATTTCCTGCTCGGAGCATTCAACTCCGTGTTCCGCCTGTCCATCCCCATGACCGGCATACCGCTTCCGATCGGTATTTCCTTTTTCACCTTCCAGGCCTTGTCTTATGTCATTGACGTTTATCGGCAGGAAACCGGCGTCCAGAAAAACTTCGTCAATCTTCTGTTCTACATTTCCTTTTTCCCGCAACTGATCGCCGGACCGATCGTCAAGTATCACGATGTGGCCCGGCAGATCGAAAATCGGTCGATGAGCCTGCCCGAAACCGCCATGGGCATCCGCCGGTTCATCATCGGGCTTTCAAAAAAAATGCTGATCGCCAATACCGTGGGGTATGCCGCTGACCGGATTTTCGCTTTTGATCCGACGCGTCTAGATGGCGCGCTGGCCTGGATGGGCGCGATCACCTACGCCATCCAGATCTATTTCGACTTTTCCGGTTACTCGGACATGGCGATTGGCCTGGGACACCTCTTTGGATTCACCTTCAAGGAGAATTTCCTGCACCCGTATACCGCCACCAGCATGCAGGATTTCTGGCGACGGTGGCATGTCTCCCTGTCGACCTGGTTCAAGGAATATCTCTACATACCATTGGGCGGCAACCGCATCAGTCTGTGGCGTACCGGACTGAACCGCGTAATCGTCTTTTTCCTGACCGGCCTGTGGCATGGCGCGAGCTGGAGTTTTGTCGTCTGGGGACTGTACCACGGATTTTTCCTGATGCTGGAAACCTACGGCGTGATCCGGCCGGAACGCTTCCCGCTCAGGATCCTGCGTCGCGTGTACACCTTGCTGGTTGTCATGTGCGGCTTCGTTCTGTTCCGGGCCGAGACACTTCTGCAAGGCAGTCAGGTGCTGCGCAGCATGGCGCTTGGTTGGCACCGCCTCCCGGACGCGCAAGCCCTGCTGGCCGAGGTTGCCACACCCGGCCTGATCGCGGCTCTGATTGTCGCGGTTTTTGCTTCGACGGATCTGGTCTCAGCCTTGAAACGGCAGGTGGCTGTCAGGCCCGGTCTTGCATCGTTCCGAGAGCCGGCCGGCTATGCGTTTTCGCTTATGCTGCTTGCCCTGTGCATCCTCGCCATGTCCGCATCCACGTACAACCCGTTCATCTATTTCCGTTTCTGAGGGAGGAATCGTTAGTGAACAGTCATAACTCCTTGGACGTTTCTCCCCGATCCACAAAAGTGAAACTTGGATTCATCGCCTATGTACTCCTGTTTTTTATCGTTTGCAGCCTTCCCTTGATCGGACTGGCGATCGGCCTGGAAAACCCCAGTCTAGAAAAACGGGCTCTGGCCCAGCCACCGACGCTGGTCGTGGACGGACAAGTCAATCTCAAGGCAACCCGCCAGTTTGATGATTACTACGCGGACCATTTCGCCTTCCGCTCTTATCTCGTGACAGCCTATCACAAGCTCAATCAACTTGTCCTGGGCCAAAGCGGCAACAGTAAAGTCATCGCCGGACGATCCGGGTGGCTGTTTTTCGGCGAGACACTTCCGGATCACCTCGGCTTGCCCGTGATGAGCGGAGCAGAAATGCACCGGCTTTCGGTCACCTTGTCCATCCAGAAAGAGTATCTCGAAAGCATGGACATTGACTTCCACTTCATGGTGACACCCAATAAGAACAGCGTCTACAGCCAATTCATGCCCAGGCGATTGTCCACGATCAATCCGGAAAACAATTTGAAAAGATGGCTGGCAAACCCTTTGTCCCAGACCACGTCAACGATCGATCTGCTGGCCGTGCTCAAAGAAGCCGCCATGACGTCAGAAACCCCTCTCTATCATCAGACGGATACGCATTGGAACCACCTGGGCGCCCGCATCGGCTTCCAGTCCATGATGTCGGCCATCGCCGATGACGACTCCTCCTTTACCTATGACGATTTTTCGTCACTGGAATACACAGTCCGGAAAGACTGGCAGGGAGACCTGGCTGCCATGCTCTATCCGACCGGTGTTACGATGGAAAACCAGTACTATTTTGACTTGGGTCAGCATTATCGAACCAGCAGGCCCATGCGGTCACTGGAAGACCTGTTGATCCAGACCACTCTGGTTTCTGCCGGCAAGCCTGCTTTTTCTGCCGCTGAAAGGAAAATCTGGATGTTCAGGGACTCATTTGCCAATGCGCTGATTCCCATGATCGCCAACACATTCGGCAAAGCCACGTTTACCCGGGAAATCCCCTACAACTATGCCTCGATCGATAAAAATGCCGCTGATGTCGTGGTGCTTCAGATCGTTGAGCGCAATCTACCGCAGTTGCTGCTTCGCGCCCCGATCGTTCCGGCTCCGGAACGGAAAGCGCCCGAGGGCATCGGCATGATAGACGACAACACCCATCCTGAACAGGCGCTGGCCTGGGCACAAGCCCTTGAAGCCCGACCAAAGGGGGGTTGGCTGGGACTGACAGGCCATTTGAGCGGTCAGCATGTCAATCTCGATACAATCAGCCAGATCATGCTCGGAATTGAGGATGAAAATGGCATCAGGCGGTATGTTGAAGCCACGCCGATCAGTGAGACAGCCGGTGTCGGCGATGTCGGTCTGACCGCTTACCTGACAGAAGGTCATTGGCACTCGGGAAATCAGATGATTGACGTGTATTACCGGGCAGCGGATGAATGGCATCATCAGGAAACGGCCATCATTCTGCCTTGAACCTTATGGACCTTCCGTTGGCGCAGGATTCGGATCCGGCGTCGTCGTTGGCGCAGGGCTCGGAACTGGTGTCCCGACTGTCTCGCTCGGGGCCTGTGTTGGACCGGGTGTCGGGCTTGGCGTCGGTGTCGGACTCGGTGTAGGCGTCGGAGTGGGCACCAGCTCAAACGGCACATTGATGAAACCGGTTTTTGACGGGTCCCGGACAGGCGGTGCTGTCGCGGACGGCTTTTTATCAGAAGCGACCATGTCGATGTCAGCCAGGCTCAGATCCATATGCGGGTATTTTCCGCTTTGCGTGTCCGTGTAATGCCACCATTCGTGCTGATAGGGAATGAAACCGCACTTTTTCATGACGTCATCCACATAAGCCAAATTTTGTTGGACTTCAATCGGCAGATCCGGGTTGTTGCGACTGGCGCGAGCATCCAGGGTGTGGATCAAGGAGGGCATCGCCAGTTCAACGCCCTTGGTATTCACGATCGTCATGTCGACGGCGGCGCCCCGGTTGTGCATCGATCCTTTGGCCGGATCCGCGAGATAACGGGAATTTGTGTTGTATGTCGCCAGTTTGACCGTGACCGAATAGGGTCTGTAGGCGTCGTAGATCTTGATGAAAAACCCGTCCTTGCGGAACATCGCCTGAGCTTTTTTCAACTTTTCCATTGTCCCCTTCTGCAGCAGACAGATATCCCGTTCGTAAAGGATGGTGCCGGTGAAATTGCGGTCGCTGGCAAAGATCAGGTCCACGCAAATGCTGGGATCAGCCAGCCGGACATCGACAAGCTGACTGGTCTTCTCAGGGCCGTCATAACCCGGTATGACGGACAGAAGGGACATTTCCGGGACCTGGGCATAAAGGTAGGATGATTTTTCCACCAGATGGTCTGCCAGGCAATAGCCGATCTTCCCATCCGGCGCTTTGACAAGATGAAAGCCCTTGGAATCCGGTCCAGCAATGTAGCCGACCTCTTCCAGCCAGGTCACAAATCCCAGAACCGGTGCGATTTTTGACGGAGACTGAAATAGGGGGGTCCGAATCATACGCACCTTCATTTGCCGCGTCGGCTCCGGAATCGGTGTCGGCGTCGGCGAAGGAATCGGCGTTGGCGTTGGCGACGGAAGGGTGGTTTGGCCGATCGTGGGGCTCGGCCGAGTGGTCTGGGCAGTCGCTTCCGATTGGGTTGTCCGCGCTGAACTGGTAGGACTGACTGTTCCTCCCAACTGATCGCCTTCACAGCCGGTTAACGGCAATAGGAAAATCAAGCAGAGAAAAAGCGCGACACAAGCGCGGATCATCTGAAAAGAAGGCTTCGTATGATTAGAACGAGTCCTGATAGACATGGGGAACATTGACTGGGCCTTCTGTGTTTTCATGATTGAAGCGTATCATCCGTGTTGGGTATTGTCCAGTTTTACTATGGGGCTGGCGTTGGCGTCGGCGTCGGTGTAGGGGTCGGCGTTGGTGTCGGCGTTGGCGTTGGCGTTGGCGTTGGCGTCGGCGTTGGTGTCGGCGTTGGCGTTGGCGTCGGTGTAGGGGTCGGCGTTGGCGTTGGCGTTGGCGTTGGCGTCGGCGTTGGTGTCGGCGTTGAAGTAGGGGTCGGGGTCGGTTTTGGAATCAATGGGTCTGTCGGATCTTCATAGGAATGAATCAACGGAGGCAAGGACGGCGCGACGAGTCCGCGTGGCGAGCCGGATACGATTTCCAGCACAGTTCCGGCGACACAGTTCTGATAGATCCAGTACGCGTCTCCCGTGGTCATGCGCAGGCAACCTGATGTGCTGGCCGTTCCAATCGACGTGTAATAAGAGGCAATCATGTTGTGGATATTCCTGGTTCGATAAAGGGGGGCATGAATGTAAAGTCCGGACCTGTATCGAGTGGCATATTGCGTATAGGCGGATCCAAACGTATGCCACCGCTCTCTGGAGCCTAGTTGGAATTTACCGCGCGGCGTCATGGTGCCGCGACCGATCGCGATTCGGATCGTCCTGACCGGAATGGTATATGCTCCGGATGTGTCCCGTTCATAGACACGCATGGCGTAAGACCCAAGCTCCACATACAGATAATAGCGGGGTGGCGTGGTTGGCTTTGGCGTCGGCTTTGGCGTTGGTGTCGCACGAGGCGTCGGTTTGCTGGTCGGGGTCGGTGTGGTCGTTGTTTCGGACGATGTCTCGACTGTTTCTGATGTTGTCGTCGTTGTGGCTGTCGTCGTGACTGTTGTTGTCACAAGCGGTGTGGTCGTCTGACTGACTGATGTCGGCGGAATAGCCGTGGTTTCCCGGGACGATTGGCTTGTCTGGGAAGATGAATCGCTTTCGCTTGACCGGCAACCGGAAAATGGCGAGATCACGAGCAACGCCAGAGACAGGATCAAGGCCAATCGGACGATTCGTGACAACTCGGGTTTTGGATGGCTTCTGTCGATCTTCATGCGTTCCGCAGCTCCGTTCAGTCCAACACTTGACGGTGTGATTATATCAAAGTCGTGGTGTCAATAGAATATATCGGGTTCTTGTGCCGTATATCCGCATATGAGGGAGCCGGTACCGTTTCGGCAATAATGCTCAGGCCACTTGCTGCTCCAGGCCTGCCGGCATAAGTTCCGAAACGGTGACTGGCACCGTACTGGCACGAAACGGTGGCTGGCACCGCGCCTCTCGCCCAGTGCTCAAGCCCAGTCTTTCCAGACTTCCGGGCAGTATCCGACCGTGGCCTGCTTCCCATTGCGGACGATGGGCGTTTTCAAAAGCTCCGGATGTTCGATCAGGAGCGTCTCTGTCATGGGCGAAAGACCATGGTAGGCTAGATTGAAACGCTGGTAGCCGGGCGAGTCCCGGTCAATCAAAGTTTCCAGCCCGACGGCCTGCCGGACCGAGTTGAATTCACCTTTGCTGAGTGGCTGGCGATTCAAATCGATACGCTGGTAGCGGATCCCCCGTTCCTTGAAATAACGCTCTGCCTTCTGCGTGTCAAAATTCTTTTTCCCGGCATAAATCTGGATGTTCATGCGTCACGCTCCCCGTCCAGCAACAACTGCACATCCTCTAGCGTTGGTATCGACTGACGGCCGCCCTCCGACTGGACCGACAAAGCAGCGGCGGCTGACGCGAAGCGCAGGGTCCGATCCAGTTCAAACCCCTGAAGCACCCCATAGACGAAGGCACCGTGAAAGATGTCCCCGGCGGCGGTCGTATCCACGGTCGGCACCGGGAAAGCCGGCATGCGGACGGCGCTTCCCTGCTGATCATACACGAGTCCACGGTCCCCCAGCGTCACGACAATCTGGCCGGATGCGATCTTTCTCAATTCAGCCAGGCACCGGTCCTGTTCGTCCTCGTCCTGAATGCGGGTCATCCCCGTGGCCGACAGGGCGAATCGTTCCGAACTGACGAGATAATCCATCCGGGAAGCCAGCAGGCGGGTGCCCTCTCGCAGAGAACCCGCGTCCAGCACCGTCTTCGCGTCCGGATAACGGTCAAGCGCGGCCAGGGAAGCCTGCGGCTCATGACCGTCAAACAGAATCACCCGCGGGTGAATGTCGCTTTTCAAAATGGGGGCAGGATCCATGAATGCCTGGCCTTGCTTCCGATTGATGATCGTCCGGCTGCCATTTTTCTCGTGTACGATGACGATTGAGAATGGGGTTTCGTATCCACGGCGGACCTCCAGCAAGGAAAGGTCCGTTCCCACCTGTTCAAATTCATCGATCACCTGCCGTCCGCGCGCGTCATTGCCAACCAGTCCGGCAAAGGCCGTCGGCACGCCCCAGGTCGACAGAAGAAAGGCCGCGTTCGCAGCCGGCCCCCCGCCTGACTCGAAATATCGATGAATCTCCAGCTTGCTGTTTTCGTGCGGAAAAACAGGCACATGGACATTCATGTCTACACAGGCATGACCGACACACAGAACGTCGATCATGTGGCGTCGCCCCTTGATTGGGCCAGGCCGGATCGTTCGTCCGGGCGACGCGCAACTTCTTTGACCGGTTTCTGCCTCAAGCTCCAGTCATATAGTTCCTCAGTCGCCAATGACATTTTTGTGACGCAGTTTTTCATCGTCTTCGGATAAATATAATAGGTGTCATCCAGCGTCGACAGGTCCAGGCAATCCCCGCGATGGTCATAGTCATACTCGATGTGACAAGAGTAGAGGCTGGCCGGGGTTTTGTGCAGTCTCAACGGGCCATCCGGCAAATCGGCTTCCAGCATGAATCCGTTGCGGTTGTGCGTCAGTCGGCCGGATCCGAGATGGATATAGCCACGCGCGTTCGGCAGCGAGTCAATGTCGACTTCATCGCAGATCTCGTAAGTGCCTTCCTCAATCTGACGCCGGACCTCGGTCCGCTGGAATTCATACCAGTCCGGCACATGGGGGAATTCGGTCGGCCCATGCTCGGCACTCAATTCGCCCAACGGGGAAAGTGTCCAGGCTTTGCCACAGTGGCCGCACCAGAGGCGCACCCCGGCCGATTCCATGCGATGCTCGGTCAGACAGGATGGGCACTGATACAGGACTTTGTGGAGCCCCTTGGCGTTCTCGGGGTGGTCGATGCGGATCCCGTTTTCCTTCTGCCAATGGTATTCGTCATAGATGAAGGCCTTGCGGATCCGGTCGTTGATCTCGTTGACCGGAAGCGACCGGACTTCCTCGGCCGACAGGATTTTCGTGAAATCTGCGGTCAATGGCAATTTGCGTTTCGACAGATTCCAGCAGGGGGAGCTTAAAAAATTGCCATGCATGTTCAGCATCACCACAGGAGCGCCCAGGAGCCGGGCAACCTTGCCCAATGAATCCGGTAAAACGGCCGTCGTTCCGATCAGGGAATATCGGGCTTCGGGATAAAGGGCCAGGATGTCTCCATTTTCGATGACCCGCTTCATGTGGCGGATCATCGTCAGGTCATGGGTGAATTTACGCTTGCAGATTCCGCCGGCATTGCGCAGCAGCCACTCCCGGCCGATGAAGCCGTCAATTGCGACCACATAATTGGCCCGATGCGGGAAGATAGCCGCCGTTGTCACTTTGAAATCGATAAAGGCATGATGCGTGCACAATAGCAGATACGGTGGTTTCAAACCATCCACACCCGATCGGTTGATTTTGAGCCGTCGGGCCCAGACATCCGGGTAACTGGCGATCCAGGTGATCGGCCTTAAAAACCAGCGCTGCCGGATCGGCGGTTTTTGCATGTCGAAACGCTCGACCGGTCGGTTTGCCATTGGAACCCTCCCGTGCTGCCGGTCTGATTTGGAAACCGACAGTCTATTGCCATTATATCGAAACCGGACGGATATGGCTTGTCTCAATAAAAAACACCCCCATGAAAACTCATAGGGGTGCCGGGATGGTTATAATGTGATCAGACGGTCAGGCTTCAATCGCGCAGGGCAGCATCTGGATGGGTTTGGCCGCCTGGGCTTTGCGGTCACGATCCAACGCTTTCCAGAGGGTGTATCCACCACTCAGGTTTCTTGTTTCATAACCGTTCTGCGTCAGGATGCGCTGGGCGATGTAACCACGCAGGCCGATGGCACAATAAATATGGATTTTCTTGTCCTTGGGCAGTTCACCGATCCGCTCACGCAGCTCGTCCACCGGAATGTTTTTTGCTTTGGGCAGGTGACCACCACGATACTCTTCGCGGGTGCGCACATCAATCAGCAGGTCGTTCGCGCCCAGTTTGTCGAGATCTTCGAGATAGAACGGATTGGAAACGCCATCCAGGATATTGGCGGCCGTGTATCCGGCCATGTTCACCGGATCCTTGGCGGAGGAGAAGGGTGGCGCGTAGGCCAGTTCCAGTTCCTGCAGATCGTAGACCGTCATGCCCGCCCGAATCGCTGTCGCCAGGACATCCATCCGCTTGTCGACCCCTTTGGGGCCAATGATCGACGCGCCCAGCACCTTGCCGTCCTCGGCAAAGAGCAGTTTGACAGCCATCGTCTTCGCGCCGGGATAATAGCCGGCGTTTGAACCGCTGAAGGTGTAAGACTTGCGGTAAGGGATACCATTGCGGATCAGGCCGAGCTCGCTTTCACCGGTTACCGCCACAGTCAGGCTGAACACCTTGGCAATGGCAGTGCCCTGGGTGCCTGTGTAACGGCCCTTTTTGCCGGCAATCAGGTCGGCGACAATCCGGGCCTGCTTGTTGGCTGGTGAGGCGAGGGGGATGACCATTTGTTTACCCGAGACAAAGTGGGCAATGACCGCCGCGTCACCAAGCGCGTACACATCAGGCACATTGGTGCGCATGTGATCGTCGATCAGGAGTTCTCCCCGTTGACCAAGCGCGATGCCGCTTGACCTGAGGAAATCCGTCTCCGGCTGGACGCCGATGCTCATGATGACCAGGTCGGCTGCCACCTGACCGCCGTCTTCCAGGACGACCGCGTCCTTCGTGATTGAGACAACCTTGCTCTCCAGGTGCAGGGCCACTTTGTTGCGCCGGATCTCATTGTGCAGCAGTGCGGCCATTTCGTAGTCCAGTGAGCCGATGACATGGTTCTGTGCCTCGATCATGGCGACTTCGAGGCCGGTACGATGGAGGTTTTCGGCCATTTCAACGCCGATGTAGCCACTGCCGATGATGACAGCCCGTCTGGGCTGACGATCCGTGATGAAATCCTTGATCTTGTAGGTGTCAGGAATCGTTCTCAGAGTAAAGACATGTTCCAGGTCCGCGCCCTCGATTCTTGGGCGGATCGGCCGTGCACCCGGGGAAAGAACCAGCGCGTCATACGTTTCCTCATACTGCTCGCCGGTCGCATGGTTGGTGATCTGAATGGTCTTGGCTGCTGTGTCCAACGCAGTCACTTCTGAAAGAACCCGGACATCGACGTTGAAACGATCGTGAAAGCTTTCCGGTGTCTGAAGCTGCAGCTCTTCCTTATCCTTGATGACACTGCCAATGTAATAGGGCAGACCACAATTTGCGAAGGAGATATAGGGGCCCTTCTCAAGCATGATGATCTGCGCGTTTTCGTCGTTTCTGCGCAGGCGCGCCGCGGTTCCGGCTCCTCCGGCGACACCGCCTACAATAATGGTTTTCATGGGTTCAATCCTCTCTGGATGACCGGTCCGATACCGGATCCCTGTTGTCATGGTCAGACGGGGTTCGTGGCTGTCGGTCTCAGCGGACGACAGGTCCACCCCAGGACATGATGCCGCCAATGTTCGTGACATTCTCGTAACCATTGCCCATCAGCCAGCTGCTGGCCGCGCTGCTGCGGCTGCCGCTGAGGCAATAGACGAAGAGGCGGGCATTCTTGTCCTTGATTTTCTGTCCGGCCAGACGGGGCAGGCTGTCCAGAGGAACATTGATGCTGTTGCTGATATGGCCTTCTTTGTACTCTTCCGGCGTGCGAACATCGACGAGAACGATCGAGCGATCCTTCTCGAGTTCAGCCTGGGCCTCTCTCATGGATAGGTGACGGGCTCTTTTCCCAAATAATCCGAACATGGTGGTTTGTCCTCCTGTATACGATTCCGGCGCTTCTTGCGGCGGTCATTGATTGATTCCTCGGCAATCGTACACGTTTTGGAGGACCTGTTCTGTGATAGGGTTACACAAATCAGTCTTTTTTATGTTTGCGTGCCAGGGAGAGGCCACCGAACCCGCTGATCACAGCCATATAGAATCCCAGGTCGTACCACCAGCCGGTGTTGAAGGTCTCGTAGACCCGGATGTTGGGGGAGAACAGCCCGACGATCAGCGAGACCGGGGCCAGCCAGCCATGCCATATCCCCCAGAAAAAGCCGGCCGGCTTGTCAGCGGTCGCCTTGCCGTCTCCCGGGACACAGGCGGTCAGCAGCAGGATCGAGAGCATGAGCAGGATCACGAACAAGAGGACCTTGCGAGTACGGTTGGTGTGTGCTGGGCAGATCGGTTTGCTTTTCATGACAGTCTTCTCCTTCACTTCAGCTTGCTGATCAAACGCTTGACCAGACTACCGATTATCGATTCGTCGTCGTACCAGGATCGGTCTGGCTTTCCCGTGATCAGCGACAAGGGTTCCATCGACGGGCTCTGGCGGATTGCCTGAAGACGGCTTTGCTCTTCCTTGATCCGCTCCAGCTCCATGGCCCGTGCTTTCTGCAGGCCACCATCCTTGATGAAAGCGACAATGCGCTGGAGTTCCTGACGATCGAACCAGATGCCGTGCGGTTTGCACAGGTCGATCACGATACCGGAACAGCCGGCGAAATTCTTCTGGTTCATCAGTTCCCCGCATTCCGGACAAGGGACATAGAAGCGACTGGCTTTCTGTACGGGCTGTGTCAGCACGGTCGGCTTGATCGCCGATGGATAGACGATCGCCTTCTCCTGCTTCTCCCGGTCTTCGCAGATCCGTTCGAACGAAGCCGCGTCTACCCAGATGCCACCGCAATCATGGCACTCGTGGATCCGGGTGCCGGCGATGTCGGCTGCGATCAGCACCGTATCGCACCTCGGGCACAGCCTCTTCTTGTCCGTCTCGGCTTCGGTCCGGTCCACCGCGGCTCCGCATTCCGGGCAATAGCGCATCCCCTTGAATACGGCACTGAAGCACGACGGGCAGGATGTCACCGTCAGGACTGATCGACAATAGTCACACCGGACATGATCGGGTGTGACTTGTGCCCCGCAGTTCGGGCATTGCATGGATTTGATTGAATCGTGCGTCATCGCGCCTCCTGTTGGTTAGATCCGGCAAGCCGAATGCAAGCCACTCAACAGATGGCTTTATTGTATCAATTATTTGACAAAATAATCAGTCTTGCGGTTGTTCTTCGTCCCAGAGAACTTCAGCCAGCCAACGGGCGGTTGTCCCGACGACATGGGTGCATTTGTCGACATGGCCGCCCGCGTCCAGGAAGCGTTGGCGATCCTCCGGATCCAGCAGGTTGTAGGACCGTCCCATGACCTTGCGCTGGACATCCTGGCAGATGATGGAGCCGAATGTGTCCTCGTACTTTTTCTGGAGTTCGATCAGGATCGACCGTCCGCCATCATCCGTGTATGAGGGGAATTCAGAGCGTTCGCGGCCATGGCGGCTGCTGATGACAAGCGCGGCGCCGGACAGCGCGCCGCAAGTGCCACGACCACAGGAGCCGAAACCGGCGCTGAACAGATGGCCGGTTTTGACCAGACCGGGGTCCAGCCCGAACAGCTCGGCCACCGCAGCGGTCGTGCACTGGCAGCAGTTGCCGAAGTCCCGCTCGTATTCAAAACCTCTCTTGTATGCTTCTTCAAGCACCTCTTCACGTGTCATGTGTCTGGCTGGATAATCATTCATGGTGTTTCCTCCTGATTCTTGTCTGGTTTGAATTTTAACAGTACTGGAATGATCGTCAACAGGGATACGGCAGCCGTCAGGACAAACGGGAAACGTGGACTGATGTTTTCCCACAGATAGCTGCCGATGATCGGGGCCGGCAGCGAGACCAGGCCCAGGCTGGTGCTGAACAGCCCGAAGGCGACTCCGCGCAATCTTTGCGGTACGGCCTTGCTGATCAGGGACTGGAAGGCCGGGGTGGCCAGGCCGACACCGACGCCGGCGATCGACCAGCCGAGGGCATAGATGCCGAAAGGGGATGCCTCCGGCAGGAAGATGATCAGGCTCAGCGAGATGGACATGAAAAAGAACGAGGCCGCGATGTTGAAGCGCTCACCGATCTTGTCCGCCAGCCAGCCGGCCGGAATCATCACCGCCATCATGGCGATGCCGAAAATGCTGCTCGACAAGCCGATCTGGCTGATGGACAACTTGGCGATGTCCTGCATGAAAACGGACAAAAAGCTGAAGGACATATTGAAGAAGATGTCGCGGACTCCGTCTGTGATGAGGATCCAGGTGAACAGGCCACCGGCCAGGATCAGGCCGCCGATTGACTTGAGGTTGGACACCAGGCTTTTGACATTCAACTGTCCGTCAACTGACCCCAGGCTGGACCCGGCCCGACGCGCCATGCTCACCCGGATGACAGTGGCCATCATGTAGAAGATAGTCGCAATCAGCAGCATGCCCTTGAAGCCGAGCGCTTCAACGAGATATCCGCCCGTCACGGGGCCGGCCACACCAACGACGCCAAACAGCGTGCTGGTGATGCCAAAAAGCCTCGCCCGGTTTTCCGGTGCGGAGTGGTCGGCGATGTAGGCGTCAAAACTGGGACCGACCAGTGAGCGCGTCATCGCGTTCAGGATCGAGGCCAGCAAGGCCCACTCCCAACGGGTGGCGAGCAGCAGCGGGACATACGCGAACACCCCCACGACGCTGCCGATGGCAATGGCCTTCAGCCGACCGAGAGAATCCGAAACCCAGCCACCCAGGATCTGCAGCAGCAACGGGATGATCTGTGACAGTGTATAAAAGAGGCCGATCTGTCGGATGCCGGCGCCCAGTTCTTTCAAATAGAGCGCTTCCAGCGGACCGTACATGTGCCCGCCCATGTTCGCCAGAACCATCGCGAGCATGAAAAGGAGCAGGCCGGGAGTCAAAAGTCGTGCCTTGGAGATCCCCGTGCTGTCATTCATCTGACTCTCCCTACTGTCGCATCAATGCCATGACCACGGGATCATTGGAGGCGACCCCCTGTGCTTTGAGTTGACTGATCGTTTGTGAAAATTGCGGCAGGTCTTTTTCGTGAGCGACCAGCAGTTCGTCGAGAATCCGCCTGGCCTTCGCGCCGCTCGGGATGAGTGGATTGAGGGTGAACGCTTCGAGCGCCAGGCCGTAGTCGCCGGTCAGGGCCGCCTCGATCACACATTCCTCCATCGCCTTCATCACTTGAAGCCAGCCACGTTCAGCCGGCCTCATCGGACCCCAGGCAATCGGCTCGGCGCCCTTGGCTGACAGGACACAGGATATCTCGACAATGGCCGAAGGGTCCAGGCAGGAGATCGCGCCATTGTTCCGGGTGCTGACCACCATGTGCTGACCGGTGTCGTTCTGGATCGCCTGGATGCACTCGCACGCGGCATTGCTGTAATAGGCACCGCCTCGTTTCTCAAGTTGTTCCGGCTTGTGGTCCAGATGCGGATCCCGGTAGAGCTTGAGCAAGGACGCCTCCACCTCGTGCATCTGTTCAGCCCTCGTCCCGCCGCTTTTGAATGCCTCGAGCGAATGCGCAAGCATTTCCTCCGCCATGTAGTAATAACGGTGATAGCCACAGGGGAGCAGTTGCATCTTGCGCAGCATGTCCAATGGGAAATCTGCCTGGTGGATGTTGGCCGGCGTCCCGTTGTCGCGGTCATTCATATGCTCGATCAGCTCGGCCGTGCGTTCGCGACCTTCGCGGTCCCACACACGATGCCAGTGGAAATGGTTCAGGCCGGCAAACCGGTAGGTCAGGTCCTCCCGCTTCAGGCCAATGACCGCCGGCTCCTTCATCATGGCGATTTCGGGGACATTGCAAAGGCCGATGCATTTTTCCCAGCCGAAATGGCGAATGACGGCTTCTGTGACCATGCCGCTCGGATTGGTGAAATTGATCAGCCAGGCGTCCGGACACAGTTCCTTCATGTCCTCGACAATCTCGCGGATGACCGGGATCGTCCGGAAGGCTTTCATGATGCCACCGGCTCCATTGGTCTCCTGGCCCAGCACACCGTGCAGCAGGGGTATGCGCTCATCCTTGATGCGGGCGTCCAATTGGCCGACACGCAGCTGGGTGGTGACGAAATCGGCATCCTTCAAAGCTTCGCGCCGGTCTAGCGTCAGGTGGACCTTGACCGGATAGGGTGTGATCGCCCACATCCGCCGGGCCATTTCGCCGACCACTTCCAGTTTCTCCTGCCCACCCTCGGTGTCCACCAGCCAGATCTCCCGGATCGGCATTGCCTCATAGCGCCTGATGAATCCTTCCATCAGCTCCGGTGTGTAGCTGCTGCCACCACCGATAGTCACGATCTTGATCGCCTTTCTCATAAACTTCACCTCATGAGGCTTCTTTTGAATTCGTGCGTCAGCCAGACACTTCAGATCATTTGGCACTCATCTGGACATAGCCCCGGTCAGCGGTCGACCGCTGCACCTGGACGATGGTCTCCAGCGCTTTCATGTACTGCAGCCCGCGCTCCGCGCAGAGCATCTCGGTCGGCCAGGGGATGCATTCCGTGACGATCCAGCCCTTGTATCCGACATCCAGCAGACTGTGCATGAACTGTCCGAAATCGATATTGCCACCACCCGGATAGAGCCGGGCCGTGTCGGCAAAATGGACATACTCAAGCTCCGGCATGCAGTACTTGATGGCTGCCGGTATGTTGTTCTCTTCCATGTTCATGGAGTAGGTGTCGAGATGGATGCGGACGTTGGGCCGATTGATCCGCCGGACGACATCCGCCGTCTGGCGCATGGTGTTCATGAAATTGCTGACGAAGGTCAGGATATTTTCCAAAATGATCGTGACGCCTTTGCCGGCGGCGTAGTCAGCCACCGCGATGACCGCTTCGTTGTGCAGGCCTTCGTAATAGTCATACCGGGAAAAATCCGGGATGTCCTTGCGCATCGAGCCAATGATCACCATCGCGCCAAGCTCGGCCGCCATGTCGACATGCTCCTTGAGCCGTTCGATCGCCGCCTTGCGCACGGCAGGGTTCTCGTCAAGCAGGTACAGCTTGTTCTGGTGGAATTCCCGACCGGTGGCCAGGGCCGTCACCGTGATGCCGTAGGCATCCGTGGTCTTGCGGATGTTCTTCCAGTCGAACTGGCCCGGATTGGCCAGCTGGATCTCGATGCCCTCGTAGCCGAGCGACTGACAACGTTCGCAGATCGATTCGATGTCCCCGCGCAAGGTGATCGGGGCGGCCAGGGAAACATCGTCCAGCGAAACGGCGATACCATAGCGAAAGAGCTTTTCCATAATGAAGGTCCTTTCTGGAAATCCTGATTGATTTCATGCCGATTGAAATGACGGGAAAGTAATCACTTTCTGTCAAAAAAGCTGCTGATAAAGGGCGCGGGCGTCATCCGGCGTCACGTCCCGCAGGTTGTTCTGAAGGAGGCGTTTGACATTCATGCCGGATTCGACCAGGATCTCGAGGTCTTCGACCGGGACGCCATACTCCTTGAGCGAGGTCGGAATCTCGAGGTTGCGGACAATCTCGTCCAGCCGGTTGATGACCCAGGCGGATTTCTCCTGCTCCGAGGCTGCGGTGCCGGAGACGTTCACCCGGTCGTATACGCGGGCGAAATGGCCTTGGCAGACCGGCTCGTTGAATTTCATCACAGGCACGAGCATCATCGCGTTCGCGACCCCGTGCGGGATGTGGTACTTGCCGCCCAGTGGATAGGAAAGGGCATGGACCGCGGTTGTGCCGGACACGCTGATGGAGACGCCGCCGTAGAAGGAAGCCAGCAGCATGGCCTTCTTGGCTTCCAAGGCGTCCGGATCAAGGCAGGCCGCTTCGATGTTGTTGAAAATCAGATCCAGTGCTTCGAGGGTGAACAGATCGCCGAACGGGTTGGCCTTCTTCGAGGTGAAGCACTCGATGGCGTGCGCCAGCGCGTCGACACCGGTCGCGGCGGCAATCTTCCTGGGCAATTTCCGGATCATTTCCGCGTCGAGGATGACATAGTCGGCAATCATCGCCTCGTTGACGATGCCGACCTTCAATTCCTTCTCGGGCACCAGCACGATGCTGTTCTGGGTTGCTTCGGAACCGGTGCCGGCTGTTGTGGGGATCATCAGGGTCCGGACGCCTTTTTGCCCGAGCTGCGGATTGTCCAGCAAGTCTCGGACACCGTACGCGTCTGTCGTCACGATGGAGGCCAGTTTAGCGATGTCCATGACGCTGCCGCCGCCGACTGCCAGGATCAGGTCCGCACCGATCGCCTTGCAACGATCAATCACTGCCTGCGCTTCGTCGCAGGTGGGCTCAGACGGCAGATCGGACAAGATTTCGTACGGAACACCCGCCTCGCGAACATAGGCCAGGGGCAGCTCCAGCAGGCCCGTCGCCGCGATGCCTTTGTCCGTGAAGACTGCGATTTTGCGGACCTTTCCGTCCAGGATGGTCCGGATCTTCTCGAGCGCGTTCTCCCCGCTATAAACAACTTTCGGCATTTTCAACTCGTACTGACTTAACATGCGTTTCAAACCTCGTTTCTTGATATAAGGGCTTCCCAGAAATACAGTTGCCGGCCCCTGATGGTTTTGTTTTTGTGACACCTTACCCTATCTTACCAGTTTTCACAAAGGACTTGGGAAAGTAAGACCCCTCGTTTTCTTAAAAACCTCACGTCGCTTTCAAACGGCGGATCACCTGCTGGTTGAGGCGATATTCGGCGTCCTTCAGGTTCTTGGTCGCGATTGCGGCGACGTGCTCCGCCGTCATCGGCTTACCTTTGTCGTCGACCACCTTCACCCCGCCCTTGACCGGTTGCGTGGTCCAATTTCTGGCATGACGGAATTCGTCCACCTCGCCCCACAAGTACGGGACAGGCAGAAAACCGGCCGCAAACAGTTTGTAAAAACCTTCCGCCGAATAGGGGTTATCGATCGATTTTTCGATTGTCTGGATGATTGTCCGTGCAGACTGGACCAAGTCGTTCATCCGTTCGGTCACCTCGGCGTTGTGGCTCATGTCGTCGACTTTGCCTTCCCGGCGAAGTTTTCGGTAAGTCGACAATGCGTGCTGGGTGATCTGGATACTCTCGTTGATGACGTCCGGCGTCGCCAGGTGCGAGGCTTCGGAATAGCTGACCACGTGAATGATCGGCGGACTGGTCTCGTCGTGCGGATCGATGTCGTCCATCAGTGCGGTCACCGCCGCCAGCTGGATTTTCGCCTCGTGCAGGTCCGGTTTGAAATAATCGAGCCCGGCCCGTGGCTGGAGGAAAATTCGGAAATTCGCGTCCTCCAGTTCCTTGACCAGCCGGAGAATGGCCCGTGACTTGGAAAGGTCCTGGACCCCCCAGGTGAAGCGGGGCGTGTTGAGCATATTCTGGAGGATGTACGTCCGGATGCCGAGCCGCTTGGCCAGCTTGGCCGAAAGATAGGCTGAGACGACATACGTGACATCGTCGGCGCCCCGGAACGCGAAATGATGCGGCACATTGGCCTCAAAGGGTTTTCCTGTCGACGCGATGTAGCGGATCGCGTCCAGATGCTGCTGCAGGTTCGTATACAGATCATATGGACCGCGGTCATCAAGTTTGTTGAACCACCACAGCGAGAGCGCGTGCCAGCAGATGTTGAGTGTCTGCTCGTGCATGCGGGCCAGATCCGGGATGTTTCTTGTCCCGGCATAGGTGCGCACCAGCATCGGCCGCGCTGCTTCCCAGATCTGTTCGTATTCATGCGGCGAGTTGACCGGGACACCCCCACCATTGGTCTTGTCACCCCAGTCCTCGCCGAAATTCGACTGCGTCAGCTGGGAGCTGCCGATCGACAGCATGTCCAGAAAACGACTGTCCGCCAGCGTTTTCGACCAGGAGAGGAACTCCCGGACTGACTCCTCGCGCGGTGCTGCCGCTGAATATGGGCCAACATGGGCCCGGACCAACGGGCTGAACGGTCGCTTCATGTTGGCATCGATCCGCTTGACGACCGTGTCCCGTCGTGTGCCGAAATCCGGATAGCCTGACCGATCGACCGGTTGAAGGTGCTTGTAGTCGCCGGCCTCGATGACACGCTTGCCAAACGCGGCCAACGTGTCGTCGTACTTGCTGCCTTCCGCGATGTCCGCCGGGATCCGCTCCTCATCGACCCCTAGCCGCAAAAGCGTCTCCCGAACCGTTTCACCGCCGGAGAAGGTCCGGACCTGGCCACGGAATTCACGGTCGATGCTTTGGCAGGCTCCGGGCAGGCCGCCGAACGAGACGCTTTCCAGCGATCCGCCCTGATGACTCATCATGCCCTTCTGCTTCAGGTCCTCCAGGAGGAACCCGACCATGTTGACCGCGTCAACCGGATCCAGCCGATAGCTGATGCCGAGCCGACGAATGCCGTTCTGCAATATCCAATCGACCACGATCCGGCGTCTGGATTCGTGCCGGAAGTCATTCAGGGCACTGGATACGGTTTCATCGGCAAAAATGACCGGGTGTCCGCAGGCTTTCAGCAGCTCGGCCGCCGCATTGATGCCCAGGGTGTGGGCGTCCAGTGCGGGCTTGATGAATCCATACAATGGAAGGGATGGTTCGCTCACGATTCGTCCTCCTGAAAAGAAAGAGTCCGATTTTCCGCCAGTTCGGTAGCCACACAGCTACGTGGTTGCTCAAGACCCGGAATGATCCGGTCCGCCTGCTCGATCACCTGCTGCGCGGTCAGGATGTCCACCGGCTCGCGAAGCCAGTCTTTCGTGATACCGACACTGGCCAGTTCCAGCCAGGCCGCTTCGGTGATCCGTTCGAAGTCGATCGGCAGTTGCATCGACCGGGCGACAGCCAGGACGGCTGGCGAGCAGCCGATGTCCCGTCCGGGGACCAGGCCAATCCGCAGCGTTTGGACGATGTGTCTGGCCAGCACGGCCTTGTCCGCCACGATGCAGGGAATGTTCTTTTTCAAGGTCTTGGCGTATTCGCCGCAACCATGCGCCGTTTCCCCGGCCTTGAACTGCCGCGAAGGGAACACGCGTCCAAATTGCTCCGCGACCGTCATCCCGATGCCGACCGAGATCACCTCGCCGGTCAGACCGGTCATCACCCGTCCGCCGCGCATGATTTCCAGCTGGCCAAGGATGGGCAGGAGGATCTCCTCCATCGTGACAATGTTCATCATCTCTGTCGCGGAATTATTGTTCGACGCCCGACCGGTGATGACGACATTATGGACCGGGATGATCTTGGTCGCCGGGTCCGGTCCGCGAAACAGCCGTTTGCCCGGGAAAAGCGCCTGCCATTGCGCCAGGTGCGGCTCTTCCTTGACGAGCTCGTCCGAATACGCGATCTGAGCCATGCGCAGCATGCCGAAATCATGGTTGATCTTGCCGCGATCCGCCGCCACCATCGCGACAATCGCGCCTTGGACCATCAGCCCGTCACTGGTCGTCGTCACCGCATCCATGTCAAAGACATTGATGCCCGTCGGTCCTTCGAAGGCCTGCGCGATCCAGTGAACCGCCGATTGCAGCTCAAGGCTGCTTTTTTCAATGTCCGCCTGATCCACGAAGACGATGTTCAGCGGAATCTGGATGCCGACCCGATCGCCGGCGGGTATGACCTTGTATTTCAGTTCAGCCACTTTTGCACCCTCCCCTGCCCATCAATGCCTGCCGATCGGCGGCCGGCGATCCTCGACATCCGTGCAATCCTCTATCAGCGCTTCCTCAGTCGGATGCAAGATGTTGATCACTTCGAGGATGACTTTGTTTTTCGACAGGTCTTTGCTGACCCCCTTGATGACAACCGTGTGCATCGTTTCCGGCACCCGCGGAATGACCGAAAACTCGATACGTTCGATGTCCTCCCGCTCCGCCAGCTCCTGGACCGCGCTTTCGATCCGACCGGTCCGCAGCGACTGCATCTTGGCGGACTTCAGGTTTTCCAGCCCGCGGATCTCGATCGGCTTCGGGCGACCGTTCAAACGGGCCGCGTCCTTCATCTTCTGAATGAATTCCGGGAGTTTGGTATGCATCCATCTCATCATGGTCTTGAGCATTTCCTTTCATGGTGGATCCGGATGGATCGGGCGATAGCCGGTCAGGCTGAACTCGTACTTTTATCATATTTATTATACTGTCAAAACGACCGGTTGGAAAATCCGGACCAACCGTTTGGATCGCGACAATCATCCATCGTATCGGCCCGTGAAAGCGACGCAGCTTGACGTTGACACAATCCGTTTCGCCAGACTAGAATGGCCTCAAGTTTGACCGCGCCCTCGACGCACACAAGGAGTCCCCATGCAGCCAGATCACGAAAACCGCATCCTGGTCCAGGTCGACAAGACCATCGTGCAGATCACCGGCCTCTCCATCAAAGGCCTGCGGCTTCAAGCACTTGAAGACATTCTGAAGCGCAAACTGGGCGCGCTTGTGCGTGTCATCGGGGTGACCGGTTCCAGCATCGAGATGGATGTCTACGGTCTGGACGAGGAGGCGATTGCCAAGGATCGGGATGGCATTATACGGGCCGTGTCCTTATGCGAAGGCATCACGGCGGACGACATCGTCCAGATGAACGTCGAGCGGATCCAGTCAATCGACATCGACCGGATCGTGCCCGTCGAGACAAACATCTGCATGAAGCAGCGGTGGCTTTCGTGATCGGGAAAGCCATCATCATCCCGACCGGCGACGAGGTCCGTGACGGCATCATCGTCGATACCGACAGCCCCATGATCCGGGATTCCCTGCTTCGGCTCAATCCGGATTGCGCCGTCGAAGTCACCGAGGCCATCGATGACGACCCGGTCATCATCCGGGAAACCATCCTGAAAACCGTGGACCGCATGGTCGATCTGATCGTCCTGATCGGCGGCAGCGGCGGTGGCCATCGACACAGCGCCTCACTTGGCAAAGACTTCACGCACAGCGCGCTCGACGACCTGATGCCGGAAGCGACATCAGGCTCTCTCTATGGCAAAAACGGCCATCTCTGGTGCCGACTTGTCTGTGGACGGATCAACCGGACGCTGATCATCAATGTACCCGGCCCCTTTGCCGAAGCACGCGCGGCGATGGCAGCTTTCATCGGCAGCTACCAAAACGCGCCGAACGATCTCAAGGCGCACAACAAACACATGTTGCAGGCTGTGAGCAGACAATATGGCTGACCTGTATAGCCCCGTTTACCGTTCCTTCCTCTGGCAGCTCCAGACCACCGAGGGCGGCCTGCTCCTGATCGGCGGCATCTGCGACGAAATGCTCCTGCCCGCCCTCGAACATCGCCGTCGCCAACTACCGCACGTCTCCTTCGCCGACATCCACGATGCCTACGAATTGGACGCCCATTTATCCGGATACCTTGAAGCCCTAGGAACCGACATTGCCGTTCTGGGCGCTTCCGTTTTCGTACCCAGTACCTTTTCGCGAAGTGGCGGCATCATCGGCAGCCCCTGTCAGTCGCCAGCCTCCGCCCCGCCCATTGCCATGCTTGAAATATTGCCGGACGGCTTCTTCCTGTGGACACAGCCGGGCGGTCCCGGTGTCGCCTTCAGGGCGGATCAATCAACAAGGGACTGGGTGGCCATCGAGTTGCGGGAACTGATTGGACTCCCTGTCGCTGAACAGGCAGAACACATCCGTCACCTGCTTCAAACCAGAAAGGTCTCACCCCATCTGATTGTCTGCGATGGAAGCGGCCCTGATGGACATTGCTGGATCGCAGTTGCCGATGATCTACGTGAAATAGTGTTCAGTTCAACATAATCAAGATTCTTCAAGATTCAGCCTGGTCTATTCTGTTTGCCGCCATTTCTTTTTGTTTATTGCCGGACCAGTCGTGAATTTTTGATTGACTGATTCATCAATTTGTCATTTTGCACAAATTTCATGCTGATATACCAGATATCTGCAGATTTTCCAAAATCTGATTGATATGTAATTTTGCATGATGGTATAATTCGATTCAGTCACACCGCTCTGATTCATCTGCCTCGGCTTTTATCGATCCAGTTCAAATACCATTCGACACTCATTTCCATCCGCATGGCGCCGCTTGCATCAGCGGCGCAGATAATTCCGAAAGCTTGACCGGCATCAGCAAAAAGCACGCGCCGGCTTGCCGATAAACCAATTCATCAAAACCGGAGGAAAACAGACATGAAGAAAAGACTACTTGCCATCGTTCTGATCGCAGCGCTTTTCGCGACACTGGGCCTGACGGCTTGCGGCTCGACAGCCACAACGACCGCCGCCACCACAGCCGCGACCACTGCTGCCACCACCAAGGCCACCACAGCTGGCACAACCGCTGCCACAACAGCCGGCACAACCGCTGCCACCACTGCCGCCACCACTGTCCCTGATGTCAATTGGCCGACAAGGGCTCTTGCCGTTGTTGTTCCGGCAGGCGCCGGCGGCGACACCGACCTCAACGCCCGCATCTTCGCCAAGTATTTTGAAAAAGAGATCGGCCAGCCGGTCGTCATCCAGAACGTTGGCGGCGGCGGCGGTTCCGTCGGCACCCGTCAGGTGAAGGATTCGACAGACGGTCACACCGCCCTGTTCTTCCATCCTGGCATGCTGCTGAACAAACTGCTCGACATCGTCGACTACACCTACAGCGACTTTGAACTCGTCGCCGGTCCTTCAATCGACTACATGAGCGCCTGGGTCGTCAGCAAGAATGCCCCGTTCAAGACCCTGGCTGAAATGATCGAATACGGCAAGACCCACGACATCAGCTTCGCGACAGAAGTTGGCTCGATGTCCCATCTGGGCGTCATCCAGTTCGAGAAACTGACAGGCGTCAAGCTCAACATCGTCGACGCCGGCGGTGCCGCTGACAAAATCACAGCCCTCATGGGCGGCCAGCTGGACGTCATGTTCAACCAGGTCGGCCTGATCAAAGACTACATCGAGAGCGGAGACTTTGTCGTCCTGGGCATCCTGGCTGACGAGCGCAACGCCTACAGGCCTGAGATCCCGACCTTCAAGGAGCAGGGTGTCGACATGGTCTTCCCGAAACCGTTCCTCTTCGCGCTGCCGAAGGGCACCGATCCCGCTATCGTCGCCAAGGCTAGTGCCGCGGCCCAGAGAGTCATGAAGAACCCTGAATTCCAGAAGGAACTCGCCGAAAAGGCTTTGGTTGACGCCGGTTCCCTCTCCCGTGAAGATTTCATCAAGCAGTATGAAGGTATCAACAACCTGTACACCGAGCTGATCAACGAATTCAAGGCTTCCCAGTAATAACACCAAATTGATATCGACTTGACAGACAGTGTTTGCCTCTTGTCGAATGGCAAGAGGCAAACACCTGTTTTGACAAGAAGGGGGGATTCCTTTGCTGAAAAAATATACAAATGTGGTAGTCGGTGCTGCCGTCATGCTGGTTTCCGTGATCCTGTTCATCTCGACATTCAGCATCAAGGCACTGCTTGCAACCACGGTCGGTCCGGAAGTCATGCCCAAGATTGCGTCCACCATCCTGTTCCTCGCCGGTCTCGGCATCATGGTCGAGGGGTATCTGGCATCACGGAAGGCAGTCACAGCGGAAGGCCCTGAGGACGAAGAAATCCGGAAAGCAAAAAAAGCCGGCATTATCAACATGTTTCTTTCCATCGCGCTGATCGCGGTCTACATTTACTTCATGCCTTCGATCGGCTTCCTTCTCACAACCATCGTATATGTATTCCTGCAGGAATTGATCCTGTCCCCGGTTGACAAGCGCAAACCGGTCATGTTCCTGATCATTGCCGTGATTACAGGCTGTTTCATCTATTTCGGCTTTGTCTACGGTCTGGAATTGATCTTGCCATCCGGCATATTAGGATAAGGGGGGGCAATATGGATTTATTCCTTAAAGGACTTGAACTCGTCATCACACTCGAGAGCCTGCTGGCCATCACCGGCGGCGTGGCGCTCGGTATCATTTTCGGCGCCATGCCCGGTCTGTCAGCCACGATGGCGATCGCGCTCTGCCTGCCGATCAGCTACGGGATGACCCCGTCGGTTGGCATGTCGCTTCTGATGGGCCTTTATGTCGGTGGTATCTCCGGCGGACTCATCTCAGCCATCCTCTTGAAAATCCCCGGCACACCGTCATCGATCGCCACCTGTTTTGATGGTTCGCCAATGGCCGCGCGTGGTGAAGCGGGCCGAGCACTGGGAGCCGGCATCGTTTTTTCAGCAATCGGCACCTTCTTCGGGTTCCTGGCGCTGATATTCGTGTCTCCTCCGCTTGCCCAGATCGCCTTGAAATTCGGTTATTATGAATATTTCGCGGTTGGCATTTTCTCCCTGACCCTGATCGCCAGCCTTTCGACCGGTTCTGTCTTCAAGGGTGTGGCCAGCGCCGCTTTCGGCCTGGTTGTCTCGCTTGTCGGCGCCGCTCCGATCGACGGCTATCCGCGTTTCACCTTTGGCATGTACCAACTGAACGGTGGTCTGAACATCCTGCCGGTCCTCATTGGTCTCTTCGCGGTCACCGAAGTGCTGACTGCGGCCAAGGAAAGTCGCATGGTCCAAGATGGCACCATCATCAAGTACAAGATGAACGGCATTTTCGGCATCAGCCTGCATGACCTCACCAGCCAGGTATTCAACGCCGTTTACGCCGGTGTCATCGGCATTGCCATCGGCATCCTGCCCGGCATCGGCGGTGGCACCTCCAATCTCCTCGCCTACGCGGCAATCAAGAAAAAGTCCAAGCATCCGGAAAAATTCGGCACCGGTGTCATCGATGGCATCGTGGCTTCGGAAACCGCCAACAACGCGACCATCGGCGGAGCCCTGATCCCGCTGCTGTCTCTTGGTATCCCGGGCGATACATCGACCGCGATGCTGCTTGGTGGACTTCTGCTGCACGGCCTGGCCCCCGGACCGTTGCTCTTTGTGAAAAATGGTCCGTTCGTCTATGGTGTATTCATTGCCCTGCTCGTCGCCACGATCGTCATGGTCGCCTTGGAGTTTGCCGGCTTGAAGTTCTTCGTCAGCGTTTTGAAGGTTCCGCGCCACATCCTGCTGCCGATCGTCATGGTCCTGTGCGGTGTTGGTGCGTTCGGCCTCAGCAGCCGTGTCTTCGACGTCGCCGCGATGCTGTTCTTTGGCATCATCGGCATGCTGCTGATCACCTACAAGTTCCCGCAGGCGCCGATGATCCTCGGTTTCGTGCTCGGTCCGATGATCGAGACCAACCTGCGCCGCGGCCTGATGAGCAGCAAGGGCTCCTATCTGCCCTTCATCCAGCGCCCCATCGCGCTCACCTTCCTGGTGGTCGCGCTGCTGGCTGTTGTCTACAATGTTTACAAAGAATTACGGGCTAAGCATAAAGGCATCGCGCACGACTGATCCTCGGGCGATGTCAGGAGGATATTCATGGGTTCCGTTGTCACCAATCTGTTGAAAGACGTCAAGATTCCGCGCATGGTCAAGGTTCGTCAGGTTTTTTCCAACGAACACATCGCGCCGGAAGCCATTCCAGCAATCATCCAAGGGCTGTTGTCCGAGGATAAGTTCAGGAGCCAGATCAAACCGGGCATGCGGATTGCCATAACGGCCGGCAGCCGTGGCGTTGCCAATGTGGACATCATCACCCGCGCGATTGTCGATTTCGTCAAAGCGCAGGGCGGTGAGCCGTTTATCATTCCGGCCATGGGCAGCCATGGCGGCGCGATCGCCGAAGGCCAGCGCCAGATCCTGAAAGACTATGGGATCACAGAAGAAACGATGGGCTGTCCGGTCCTGTCCTCGATGGAGACCGTCAAGATCGGTCTGACCGATGATGGGCGCGATGTCCGGATCGACAAGTACGCCAGCGAGGCAGACGGCATCATCATCGCCTGCCGCATCAAGCCCCACACCGCCTTCCGAGGCCCGTACGAGAGCGGCATCATGAAGATGATGGCGATCGGCCTGGCCAAGCAGGAGGGTGCTGAAGTTTGCCACGACGCCGGGTTCAAGAACATGGCCGTCAATGTGCCGAAGTTCGGCCGCGCGATCCTCAAGCATGCCAAGATCCTATTCTCAGTCGCCACGATCGAGAATGCCTACGACAAGACAGCCAAACTGGTCGCGCTGAACAAGGACGAGATTGACGAGCGGGAGCCGGCCCTTCTGAAGGAAGCCTTTGCCATGATGCCGAAGATCCTTGTCGACAGTTGCGATGTCCTGGTCGTCGACCAGATCGGCAAGAATTTCTCCGGTGGCGGCATGGACCCGAATGTCTCCGGCACCTTTGTCACCCCCTACGCCTCCGGCGGCATCAAATCCCAGCATGTCGCGGTCCTTGATGTCAGCGACGAGTCACACGGTAACGCCGTCGGTGTCGGCACCGCGAACGCGACCACCCGCCGTCTATTCAACAAGGCGGACTTCGACCAGATGTATCCCAACTCGATCACCAGCACCGTGCTGAATTCGTCGCGCATCCCCTGTGTCATGGACAATGACAAGCTGGCCATCCAGATCTGCATACGCGCCAGCACCGAGATCGATCGGGACAATGTCCGGCTCGTCCGGATCGCCAACACCCTGCACATCGAACACATCTACCTCTCCGAGGCTTATCTGGACGAGATTAGGGGCAACGACCGCCTGATCGTCGAAAGCGAGCCGGAAGAGATGGATTTCGACGAAAACGGCAACCTGTTCTGAGTCAATTTCGCCACATAGGCAAAACAACAAAAATCCCGAGTATCGATTTTATTGAATCGATACTCGGGATTTTTACGAAAGATCAACTACTTGTTCCGGCTGACGATCAGATTCCATCCGGCACACGGATCGGATAGTTGCCATAATCATCCATGGCTCTTCCCACAGCCGCGTAGTTTTCCGGTTTGGTACCGGGTTCCAGAATGTTGCCGCCGGCCAGGACGAGCCCGCCACCCGGCGCACCGTACTTGATCGCGTACACCGCTTCCTCGTAGGACTCCTCCGGCGTACCGGCGATGAGGGTCTCTACATTGAGGCCACCAAACAGGCACAGCTTGCCGGCGTATTTCTCCTTGAGCTTGCGGATGTCCATACCGATGGACGGCTGGATGCCATGCCAGCCATCGATGCCCATCTCGACAAACGAATCGAGCAGATCCCACATCAGGCCGTCCGTGTGCTTGATGAACCAGCCACCACGGGCATGGACCACGTCGTTGATGATTTTCAGGTAAGGCAGGATGAATTCGTTGTAGCGCTCCACACCGCAGGTGACGCCGCGGTTGTCGGCATAGTCCTCCGTGATCATGATGCCGTCACAGCCCAGGTCCATGAACGCATGAACGTATTTCTGGCATTTACGATTCTCGATTTCAACCATTCTGTGGATGAATTCCGGGTCCGTGATCATCCGGACCAGGTATTCCTCCATACCGATCGTGCTGGTGTAGGGAAAAGTCCCGCCGACCGGAGGCCGGCCGATGATGAAATGGCTGTCACCCAGCCGTTCGATGACCCCGCGTGCAATGTCCAGCTCACTGTCATCAACTTCAAAACCAGGATCGTCCACGAGATCGTCAATCGTCATGTCAACATCATAGACGGCCGGATACGTGATGTTGCCCACCTCCGGGTTGAAATGGAAGACACGTCCCTTGCCATCGGCATAGGCATGCTCTCCAACCCGCTTGTAGCCGCTGTAATCCATTCTTTTCGGCGCGACCGGCACCCGGATATAGTCCCAGCCCATCTTGAGCGTCAGGGCGCAAATGGCGTCGACATAGTCTGACACCACCTCGTCACGGCGACCGGACCAGAGGGTCTCCTTCTCCTCCCAACCGCCATAGGCTAGTGTCTTATAGCCGACCATCTGTTCGAAAAAGGCAGCATCAAAGGCGTTTTCACCTCTGGGAACACGGTCGGGCTCCCGGTGCTGCAGGGCGGCTGTCACTCGTTCTTTGGCGTTCATCGGTCACCTCCACACGGATCATGCAATGCGCTTGAAAAGTCAGTCTGGCGCGATCATACAACCATTATATGGGACAGCCCCGTGACTGACAATGCAATGGCTGTGTCCTGTACAGCATGAGCGATTCCATGTTAAAATGACCCGGTTGACAAACATGTTTTCAATCATTTCACCAGACCAAGGAGACGGACATGAAAATCACCTATCGGATGACCAGACAGGATTATTTGAACAGCGTCACTTTAAGGCAGGCGCTCAACCGTCAAGGTTTCATGATCGCGCGCGTGATCGGTCTTCTGGCCATCGCCAGCGGTGTCTACCTGAGCGCGGCCGCGCTTACCGGTACGACCGGCACAGAGCACCCGCTTCCGTATGTGATTGCAGTCCTGGCCACCATCTTCTACCTGGTTGTGACCGACAGCAGGCTGTTGCCTGCCCTGCTGTTCAAATACAAGTTGAAAAGCAAGGACATCCCGGATGGAATGATCGGTATCCACGAGCTGGAACTACTGCCCAATTATCTGGATATCCGCTACGGGGGGCATCAATTCCGCTTCCGTTACCCGGCGGTGGCCGGCGTCACCTCCCACAAGCAGAATATCATGCTGTTCACCACCACCGGTCTGGTCGAGGTCATCCCGAACGAGGCATTTATCTGGGGCGTCAGCAAACAGGATTTCCTTGAAGAACTCGACGAACGCGTCAAGACCTTCGAAGCGCAGAAGATCGACACCCCGGTCAAAGGATTCACCGACTTTGAGCAGATGGAAACGGCCGATCAGGCGATTCTTGATTTTTCTGACGAAGACGTCCTGCACTCGAGCCTGCTGCATAATCACCAGACGCGCCGCCAGAACCTGTCTGACGCGATCAAACTGGTCTGGCTGACCATCGCGGTCTTTGTCCTGGCCGGATCTGTCAAAGGGCTCTTGGACTATGCGATGAAGCGGGTCGAGCTTCCCTCCTTCATGATCGTGATCTCCTATGTCGTCTGCCTGGTCGTGGCGATTCTGGGCATCATCCGCATCTGGATGCCGGACTCGCTGGCTTTGCGCAACGCCCGTCAGGCTCTGGCTGCCAAGCGATATCCGGAAGGCTATGTCGGTCGTCGGACCATTCGCTGGAACGAAGAAGCCGTCCAGTACGCGTACGGTTTCATTGCCGGTTGCCTGACCTGGACAGCCCTGTCCGAATTGGTGGCAGACCGTGAAGGCTTCTACCTGTATCAGGGATCAAACATGATCATGGCCATACCGATAAAGTCCTTCACCGCCGAGCAGCGCCAATCGTTTGAAAATGCGGCGGCGGCCATGTTGAAGCGGGTTTGAGACACACCTGGTGACCGTGAAAAGGACACCTTTGGGAGGCGTCCTTTTTTTGCTTTCTAATCATCAGGCATTACCCAAGTGCCTGGGCCAGATCCTCCAGAATGTCATCAATGTGCTCCGTCCCGATCGAGAGGCGGATTGTCGTGGGCCGGATTCCGATCGCTGACAGTTCCTCAGCGTTCATCTGGGAATGAGTCGTACTGGCCGGGTGGATGACAAGCGACTTGACATCAGCCACATTGACTAGCAAGGAGAACAGTTTGAGCCGCTCACTGAACGACTTGGCTTCTGCTTCACTTCCCTTGAGTTCGAAGGTGAAGATCGACCCGCCACCTCGCGGGAAATATTTCTGGTAAAGCTCATGATGAGGATTGTCCGGCAATGATGGATGGTTTACTTTGGCAACCTTTGGGTGGTTTTGCAGATAACCAACGACCTTCAGCGCATTTTCGACATGCCGCTCGACCCGCAAGGAAAGCGTCTCCAGCCCTTGCAGGAACAGGAACGAATTGAATGGGCTTAGTGAAGCGCCGGTATCGCGGAGCAACGTGACACGAGCCTTGATGATGTAAGCGGCCGGTCCGGCCACATCGGTGAAGGTCGCGCCGTGATAGCTTGGATTCGGCTGTGACAGGCCGGGGAACTTGTCAGATCCGGCCCAGTCAAACCGTCCCGCATCCACTATGACGCCGCCGATCGATGTGCCATGGCCGCCGATGAACTTGGTGGCAGAGTGGACGACCACATCAGCCCCGTGCTCGATCGGGCGAAGCAGATAAGGTGTGGCGAACGTATTGTCGACAATCAGTGGAATGCCATGGTCGTGGGCGATCCGGGCGACGACCTCCAGATCGATGACATTGGAATTGGGATTCCCCAGGCTTTCGACAAAGATGGCTTTTGTCCGGGGCTCAATGGCTTGGGCGAAATTTTGGGGCTGGTCCGGATCGACAAATGTGACATCAATGCCGAATTCCGGAAAGGTGTGCGCGAACAGGTTGTAGGTGCCACCGTACAGCGTGCTGGCCGACACGATATGATCCCCGGTCCGGACGATATTCTGGATCGCGAGCGTGATCGCCGCTGACCCGCTGGCCAGTGCCAAGGCCCCGACACCGCCTTCCAGGGCGGCCATGCGTTTTTCGAAAACATCCGTCGTCGGATTCATGATCCGCGTGTAGATGTTGCCCGGTTCGGTGAGCGAAAAGCGGGCGGCTGCCGAGTCCGCGCTGGGAAACACGAAAGATGTCGTCTGGTAAATCGGGACCGCGCGCGCGTCGGTCGCTGGATCCGGCCGCTCCTGGCCGGCATGAAGCTGCAAGGTCTCAAATCTAAGCCTTTTCTCACTCATGCTTTTCTCTCCTCAAATAGCGCGGTAGACAGGTACCGTTCGCCGGAATCCGGGAGAACGACAACAATCATTTTTCCATCGTTTGCAGGCCGTCCCGCCACCTGAGCGGCTGCCCAGAGCGCAGCGCCCGACGAGATGCCGACCAGTATGCCTTCGGTTTTCGCCATCAGCTGGCCTGTGGCGAATGCATCTTCATTTGAGACCTGGATGACTTCGTCATAGATCCCGGTGTTGAGCACCGAAGGGACAAAACCAGCCCCGATGCCCTGAATTTTATGCGGGCCAGCCCGGCCTTCTGACAGCATCGGTGAGTCGGTCGGCTCGACGGCAATGACCTGGACACCGGGCTTCTGGCTCTTCAGGTATTCGCCAGCGCCTGTGATGGTGCCCCCCGTGCCGATACCGACAACGAAAATGTCAATCTTGCCATCCGTGTCCTGCCAGATTTCCGGTCCGGTCGTCGCCTTGTGCACGGCCGGGTTGGCCGGATTGTCAAATTGGCCGGGTATGAAGGCATTTGGGATTTCGGCAGCAAGTTCCTGCGCCTTGGCAATTGCGCCCTTCATGCCCTTCGATCCCTCGGTCAGGACCAGTTCAGCTCCGTAGGCCTTCAGTAGATTGCGCCGCTCGACGCTCATGGTCTCGGGCATCGTCAGGATGATCCGATAGCCTCTGGCTGCGGCGATCGCAGAGAGCCCGATCCCCGTGTTGCCGCTCGTTGGCTCGATGATCACCGAACCAGGCTTCAGTCGGCCCGTGCGCTCCGCATCGTCAACCATCGCCCAGGCAATCCGGTCCTTGATGCTTCCGGCCGGGTTGCGGTATTCCAGTTTCCCAAGCAGGGTGGCCGTGAGCCCCATCCTTATCGAAAAATTCTTCAGATTCAGCAACGGCGTCTGGCCGATCAGTTCAGTCAAATCTTGATAAATACGTGTCATATAATTTCTCCTGCATATTTCACATATATGTTTTATATGTTATAATATCTAAAAAACAGACTATTGTCAATAAGATGCGATTCGATCATGGATCATTGAAATCGAGGCTGGACACATGAAAATTTCTGCCAGAGGGCGCTACGCATTGGCCGCCACCATCACGATGGCTGCTGACTATCGGCCGGGTGCGTGCATGACCCTCCCTGCCATTTCCGAAAAACTGGGCGTCTCCAAGATCTATCTGGAGCAGGTGTTCGCGCTGCTGCGACGGGCTGACCTGGTCTTGTCGATCAAGGGACCGCAAGGTGGCTACGAGCTGGCTCGGCCGCCGCGTGAAATGACCACATACGACGTCCTGGAGGCTGTAGAATTGACCCTTTTCAAGCAAAATGATAACGGCCTGATCCCGAATGATCCGGCCGTTGAAAACGCGATCACGGCGCTGGTGTTCACAACACTGGATCGGGCTATCGAGGAAGTCTTAAGGCAGACAACGTTGGCGGATCTGTTGCAGGAGTGGGAGAAGCAAAAGGGCGAGAACGGTCTGATGTTTTTCATTTGATGTGTGTTGTAGGTTGGTACGTAAAACCTGACTTTAGCAGAGGGACACGCCATCCATCTGAGTTACCCAAATAAATCCTTCAGCCTGGGATACAGTTCCTGGTACACGTGACAGCGCGCCTCGTAGACCGCCTTGTTCTCCGGGTTCGGTGTCATTTCGCAGATCCGGCAGTCCGCCACCTTCCGCTGGTACGCATCCAGGTCCAGCGCGGCTCCCGTCCCCATCATCGCCAGCATGCCCGCACCGGTCGCGGCCGCGTGATTGAGGCTCATGATCGCAAAATCGACGCCCGTGATGTCAGCCTTGATCTGGGCCCAGAGCCGGCTTTTCGCGCCGCCACCCATGGATGCCAGTTGCTCGATCTTCCGTCCGGTCACAGACTCGGCGATCCCGATCAGCTGATTCAGTGCGTAGCCGCATCCTTCCAGGATCGCGCGGACGAGATCACCTCGGCGGCTTTCCAGTGATAGGCCAAAGAACACCCCTCGCGCCCGGGCATCCCACACCGGGCTGCGCTCACCCTGCATGTAGGGCAGGAAAACGATGCCTTGGGCTCCCGGCTGAGTCTGGGCCGCTTCCCGATCCATCAGGGCAAAGGGGCTGGTCTTTTCCACCTCCGCCTGCAGCTTGAGATCGGGACAGAACTGGTCCAGAAACCAGCTCAGCGAGGATCCGGCATGGGAGATCGCGCCATGATACAGCCAACGACCATCCAGGACATGACAGCGGTTGAGGAAACGCCGGTCAAAGACGGGCTGGTCGACACAGACCGTCAGCACATTCGTGGTGCCGACGGATTCACATACTTCATTGTGGTGCATGATCCCGGCCGCCAGGGAAGCGCAGGCCGTATCGGCTCCACCAATGACCACCGACGTCCCGGCCGGCAGGCCAAGCCCGATCCAATCCGGGCAGGTCAGGCCACCCACGATCTCGTGGGACTTCTTGACGGTCGGCAGTTTGTCGGGGTCAATCCCGATCCTCTGGCAAAGTTCCGTCGACCATTGCCGCTTGCCGGCTGTTTCGAACAGACCGGTGTACGAAGCATTGGAAGGATCAATCGCATACTCCCCGGTCAACCAGTGTGCGACCATCGTGTTGACATGGCCGAAGCGGTGCGTTTTCTCATAAATATCCGGACGGTTTCGTTTCAGCCATAGCATGGAGGTGGCGGACATGGCGCCCGCCATGGCGACATTGGCTGTGATCCGGAACAGTTCATCCGCGTCGATGGTGTCACGGATGAACTGCGCTTCGTCGAGGCTGCGCTGGTCCGAATAGAGGATCGGGTGGGTGAGGATGTCGCCTTGCGCGTCAAATGCCGTCAACCCCGGGCACAGGCAGGCCAGACCGATGCCCGCGACCTGGGAAAGATCGACCTGGGCGCTGGACGACAGCCGCTTCACGCAACGGGTCAAGGCATCCCACAGGTCCTGCTCGTCGATCTCCATGTGGCCCGGCTGCGGTTTCAGGAGCCGATAAGCGGCGCTTTCATGCGCCAGCACCTCGACTTGCTCGTCAATCACCACGACCTTGATCGTGGATGTGCCAATATCGATTCCCAGATAATGCGCCATTGGTCTGACCTCGCGAGGTGGGCGATAGCCCACGTTCAATGAATCCGATAAAGCAGTGGCTCCCCTTCCAGGAAGCGTTTGATTTCCTGGGCCATCATGGTCGCGCCCCGCAGGACGGTTTCGCGGCTGGAGCCGGCTATGTGCGGCGTGGCGGTCACCTGTTCCAGATTGATCAGCTTGCGGTAAAAATCGAAGGTCTCCAGTCCATAGACATCGAGCGCCGCGCCGGCGATGCGTCGATCGACCAACGCCTGATAAAGGGCCGGATATTCGACAAGACCCCCCCGAGCGGTATTGACGAATGTGGCGGTCGGTTTCATCATCGCAAACTGCCGCTCGCTGAACAAGGGCGGCTCGCCTTTTTTGACACGGGCATGCACGCTGATGATGTCGCAGGTCGCAACCAGTTCATCAAAAGCGCACGGAACCGCACCCCGGTTTTCGATCTCCTGCGGATCGACAAATGGGTCGTAGGCAAACACGGTTGCCCCGAATGCCTGCAGCAGGCCCGACAGCAACTGGGCGATCTGGCCAAATCCGACCAGGCCAACCTTTTTGCCCGACAACTCCGGTCCGCTCACGGCGTAATTGTAGTAGTAGGGACGATACCGGCCTTGCGCGAAATACCGACTGCCGGAGACGATGTTCCTCAGGTGGGACAGGATCAGGCCGATGGTGAACTCAGCGACGCCCCGGGCGTTCTTGCCGGGTGTGTTTGTGACCTTGATGCCGCGTTGGCGGGCTGTGTCCATGTCGATGTTGACCGGACCGCCGCGCAGACAGCCGATGAGCTTCAGATCCTTGGCTTGGTTCAGGACGAAACCTGGAACCGCCACGCCATGGACGACCAGGATGTTCGCCTCGTCGATCCGGCCATCGAGCAACTCGTCACTGCCATAATACTCGCGCACACCGTGGCGCCCGTACGACTCATTCATGTTGTTGTCCCAGGCCATTCCGGTCGGGATGACCGAAGTGTCTTCCAGATACAGGGAATCGATCGGATAGGGCAAGTGGTGCGACTGAAGGGAAATCCGGTCCAGGTGCGGCGCCAGGATTTCCCTGAATCGGTCAATGACCAGGTCCGGCAGAAAGTAATTGTCTCCGATCACGGTGATGTTCATTTTGTCGTTCAACTAGCTGTCCTCGCTTTCAGATGGAATCGATGCCCAAGGGGAATTGCGCCAGGTAATATTCCCGGTAAAACCGGTCATATGCGGCAGTGGATTGGCTATCCGGGACAAACATGTCCTTCTCCGACTGTTCATAGAAGTGGACCGCGGTCTCATAGACATCGTCATAAAGGCCGCAGGCGACCGCCGCGATGAGAAAAGCGCCACGGGCTGTGAGGTCCGAGGCCAGCAGTCGCTCCACAGGGACACCCCAGATGTTGCTGCGCAACTGGGTCAGATAAGGGTTTTTTGACTGGCCGCCGATGCTGACCATCTTTTGCGGTCGTTGACCGGTCAGGTGATATAGCCGGTCCAGGTTTCGCCTGCACTCGAACGCAAACCCTTCGTAAATGCTTTGCCATAGGTCGTCCGCCCCAAACACACCGGGGAGGCGATTCATCGAACCCGCGATCCCGGATTGCATCGACCGGACCGGCGGGACGAACAGCGGGCGACCAGCAAGGGTGTCAGCCGCCTGGAGCAGCCGATCACCTTGGGCAGCCTCAGACGGACGCAGGACGTCGCTCAGCGATTTGAAAATCTGCCCGGAGGAAGAGCAAAACGCAACCAACAGGTTTTCGCGAGCGATGGTAGCGCTTTCGACATTCACCCACTGCCGGGGTGGTCTCGTCGTGTCGGTCCCTTCGAAAAAGGTCGTCAGGACCTCCGAGGTGCCGGTCGAATGCAGGATGCGGTCGGTAGACCGGATGGCGGCGCCGGTGCTGGCGCAGACATGGTCATGCGCACCCAGGATCACGCGCGTGTCGGGCGAAAGTCCCAGGGCGTTCACCTCGCGGCCGATCGTCCCCAGGACGCTGCCGGCCGGCAGAGGCGTCGGCAGCTTCGCTGTATCGATGGAAAACTCCCGCAGCGCGTGCGGATTCCATTTCTTCGTTCGATCGTCGAACAGCATGGTGCGGGACGCGATCGAATAATCGCAAAAAAACCGGTCGGTCTGACCGAGCAGTTTTGCATAGATAAAGTCACTGATATTGACCCACCAGGACACGTTCGCGGCTTTTTCCGGGAAGGTGTCGTGAAACCAGGCGATCTTGAAAGCCGGATACATGGCCAGGGGATACTGCCCACAATCCGGTATGGAATAGCCATCCAGGTAGCGCTTGAGAAACGGCAGTGTATAGTGTTCATACGGCCGTTTCTCAAGCCAGCTCAGGGCCGGATGCAGGGATTGCCCTTCTGCATCGACCGGGATCACGGTGCAGGCCATGCTTGACAAGGTGATCGCTTCGATTTGATCACCGGGTCTCACCGACGCCCGGGCATTAGCCACCAGATCCCGGATACCAATCCAAAGCGCTTCCTGGTCGATCTCCATCCGCGACTCGTCGAACAACGTCGGCGTATGCATCGACGCGTCGAACTGGATGGTGCCGGATTCATCAAACAAGGACGCCTTGGTGTTGCTGGTGCCCAGGTCGATGACAAGAATCAGTTTCATGGTCCGTCTCCACGTGTTTTTTCATCAATTGTCGTTTCTCGAAAGGTCACGGGGTGGACCGGCAAGGCCGGCCGCGACAATGCGTCTGGAATCAGGCGTATTTGGCGTAATCCTTGTCGTTTTCGATCTGGGCCAGCAGTTCTTTGGCCTCTTTGACGCTGTAGCCGTCATGGATCATGTGCCGGAGCACAATGACCAGCGCGGTCACATCATCGTATTCCCAGACGAAACGACCCATCGTGACGCCACCGACGCCGCAGTCCATGGCGTCCCGCGTCATGATCAGGTAATCGTCTAGCGTCTTGCAGCTGTCGCCGCCTTGGATGACCACGCGAGCCGGGCACGATTCGACGACCTTGACCATGGTGTCCGGGCTGCCGGTGTAGGTGGTCTTGATGATGTCCACGCCCAGCTCAGCACCCGCGCGCACACAGTAGGCGATGTTCTCCCACTTCGTCTGGTCGGCCTTGGCGACGGTTTCGCCCTTCGGATAGATATGGCCGATCAGCGGCATGCCGTAGCTCATACAGTCCTTGGCAATCATGCCGATCTCGCGGATCTGCTCGGCCTGGAAATCACCCAGCATCATGGCGCCGACCGAAACCGCGTCCGCGCCCATGCGCACTGCTTCCTCGACATCGCCGAACACGGTGTCGTAGGTCGGCTGAACCGGCGAATAGCTGGAGCACTTGAGCAGCAGTGAAGCTTTGCCCGCATGCTTCGGCCAGCAGGCTTCCGCGATGCCCTTGGTCATGGTGATCGCGTCGGGCTTGCCGGCCACCACTTTGTCGATCGTATCCTGGATCCGGATCAGTCCGTGCAGGATGCCGCGTGAAATCGAATGGTCGACCGTGATCGCCATCATCTTGTCGCTCTTCGGGTTGACCAGACGGCTCATTCTTACCTGTTTACCGAGCATTGCCATTGTTTTTTCCTCCTATGTTCATATAAAAATTGTGTGGACGATGGGTGGGTGGGCGTTTTTCCAGTACTTGCGTCTATTGGAACAGGCTCACGGCTTGATGATGATCTTGAGGCCCATTCCGGACTTGGCGGTCTCATAGGCCGCACGGAAATCATCGAGCGGGTATTCGTGTGTCGCGATATCGTCGAGGTTGATCTTGCCGCTTTTCACCAGTTCGGCGGCTTCCAGGTAATCGCGGCGCTTGGCGGCCGTCGAGCCACAGACATTGATCTCGTTGTAATGGATGATGTTGGCCTCGATGGTGCACTCCCCTTTTCCGGCAAATCCGGCGAAAAGGCTGACTGTGCCGCCCATTTTGCAGAGCTTGAGCATGGCGTTGACCTGCGACGCGATGCCGACCGCGAAGATGATCGCGTCCGCGCCGAGACCGTCGGTTTCACTGCGGACAATCTCTTCCAGGTTCTGGGTCATCGGATCGACGACGCGATCAGCGCCCAGGGCAACCGCCTTTTCGCGACGGTAGGCATTCGGCTCGCTGACGATCACCTTGCGGGCGCCGAACAGGCGCGACAGCTGCAGGTGCATCAGGCCAATCGGCCCGGCGCCGATCACGAGGACCACGTCACTGAATTTGACCTTCGCGTTGTGCAGGCCACGGACGCAGCAGGCCAGCGGCTCGATCAGGGAGCCGGCTGTGAAAGTGACATTTTCCGGCAGTTTCACCACATTGCCCGCCCGGATGCAGGCCGCCGGGATGCGCACGTATTCGGCGAATCCGCCGTCAAACTCATAGCCCATCGCCTGGCGGTTGAGGCAGGCGTTCTCGCGATCGTTCAGGCAGTTGTTGCAGCGTCCGCAGGGAATGACATTACCGAGCGAGACTCGATTTCCGATTTCGTACCCGGTTACATGCTCGCCGACCTCGACGAGCGTCCCGCTCATTTCATGGCCAATGACCGACGGGTAACGGACCCCCTTGGTCTTCGTCCCTTCCAGGATCCGGATGTCGGTGCCGCAAATGGCCGCTTTCTCCATCTTGAGCAGCATCTCATCCGCCTGGACGCGAGGCTGTTCGACTTCTTTTGTGCTGAATTCATTGGGTCCGGTCAAGACAACTGCTTTCATAGACAATCCATCCTTTACTTGTTCAACTTCTTGTTGACAGTGGCATTGCGGGTTTTCGTGATGTTTTCCTGTGACTGATCATAGTTGATGAATGAAACGGCGACGAACAGGGCGTCGAGCAGGGTCAGCTCGGCGATTCGAGAAGAAAGGGCGTCGCTTTTGAAGGCGGTTTCGCTGGACGATGTATAGAGAACGACGTCAGCCAGTTTGGTGATCGGTGATTTGCCGTAGTTGGTGATCGCGATGATCGAAGCGCCTGCATCGCGCGCGAGATTCAGGTTGTATAGCAGGGCTTTGTTGCGCCCGGTATGCGAGATCGCGACCACAACATCGCCCTTGGCCAGCAGGGACGCCGACATGGCCTGGAGGTCATTGTCCGCGATCGCGGCGCATTTGATGCCGATCTTCAGGAATTTGTGCGCCGCGTCCTGCGCCACAGCCGACGAGCCGCCGAATCCATAGAACTCGATGGTTTTGGACTGGGCGATGAGTTCGACCGCACGGCGGAATGCTTTGGCATCGACAGCCCGGAGTGTGCTGTTGATCGCGTTCGCGTTGCTCTTGAATACCTTTTCGACGATCAACTCGAGGTCGTCTTCCTTTTCAAGCGCTTCATGGATCTGCTGGGTCGGATGGCTGATCTGCTGGGCGAGGCTGAGCTTGAAGTCCTGGTATCGTTTAAATCCCAGATCCTGACCAAGGCGGATGATCGTGGACAGGCTGGTGCCCGAGCGCTCCGCCAGTTCAGTGACATTGTACTTCACGACATCCTGATAATTCGCGAGGATGTACTCGGCGGCCTTGCGCTTGGAACTCGTCAGCCTGGGAAGACGACTGCTCAGCATCTTGATACAGACTGGAACATTCTGCTGACTCATGGGCCGCCTCCCTCAGGTAAGATAAGTGCTGATCAAACAGTAGCACGGCTGAATAGTATTGTCAACATAATTTTTCAATTATTGAATATTTTATTCTTCTGTCTTGTGATCGATGATTTGTTGGCCATCTTGAATCTTTTTCTCGCTCATATTCATGGTATCATATAAATAGTTTCGCTCCCCAACAAATTTCATGAGTCGTTGGCAACAGCAATTGGCCCACGACGCGTCCATCTTTATATGGATCGTCGTTTGACCAGGCAAAACAAGGAGGTTTTGACATGGACTTTTTGAAAAACGCAAAAGAGAAACTGGAAGAGGCCAAAGACAAGATCCAGGACAAGTTTGAAGACGTCAAGGAAAAGGTCGACAGCGAGTGGGACGAATCCAAGGAGAAGCTGAAGGACCTGAAGGAAAAGGCGGGCGACAAACTGGATGACTTGAAGGAAAAGGCCGAGGACGTCGTGGAAAATGTCAAAGACAAGTTCGACGGTGACGACGACCAGGAGAAAAAAGCTTAAAGATTGGTTTAATCGTCTGATTCGGGCTTCCGTTTTGGTACCGGGTACCAAAATGGAAGCCCATTCGACTACTTTCTCCGTCTCGACTCCGCTGCTTCTGTGACTTTTTGGGCAATGCGGTTCGACTGCTCGTAGGTCTTCAGCAAGGTCCCCATCTGCAGGATCGACAGGATGCAGAACTCCTCCAGACGCGATCCCTGAAAGTCGCTCAAATCAAACGGATGGTTGATATTGCAGGCCAGGACAATGTCCGCGTGCTCGCAGATCGGCGTCCCATATGTGCCAGTGATGGCGATCGTCTTCGCACCCAGCTTTTTCGCCGCTGCCAGCGCGTCGATCGTATTGCCGATCCGGCCGCTGTGTGTCATGCCGATGACCGTGTCATCGCGGGTCACATACTGGGCTGCCATGATCTGGATCGACGCATCGGTTTCCACATGACAGTACACGCCTGTATGGATGAAGCTCGTTTTGGCGAAATCAGCCATGGTGGCGGATCCGCCTTCCGCGAACACGATCACCCGCTTGGCCTTCGCGATCGCGTCGCAGGCCCGTTCCAGCGCTCCGTCGTCCAGCGATTCCCGGACCTCGTTCATCAGTCCGATGCTGTATTGGATGATTTTGTTCTTGATGTCCGGGATTTGATCCCCTCGTTTGATCTGCTGCTCATTTTCAAGGACGAAAAGAACGTTTCGCTCCATCTGGTATTTGAAATCCAGAAACCCCCGGAACCCCATCGTCCGGCAAAAACGGACCACGGTGGCGCCGCTGGTTCCGGTCTCACGAGCCAGATCTTCCACGGAGAAAGCCAGGGCTTTCTCCAGATTGTGAATCAAATATTCCGCGATCTTCTTCTCGGTCTTGCTGAAATTGTCCTGATGCTTTTGAATGAGTCCAACTAAATCCTTCATCTTATTCAGCCGTCCAACCTCCGTCGACAGGCAGGATATGCCCGGTAATGAAATCTGAAGCCGGGGAGCACAGGTACTGGACAGCATACGCGACATCCATGGGCTCACACAGCCGCTTCAGGGGAATGTGCTGCATGAAGGATTCGTAAACCACCGGATCGTTGATCACGGGAGCCGCGATGGCCGTCCGGTTGAGGGCAGGCGCGACGGCGTTGACATTGATGCGGTGTTCGGCCAGGTCCAGTGCCATGGTGCGGGTCAACTGAACCACCGCGCCCTTCGAAGTGGCATACCCCAGCGTCCCCTTCAGCCCGACAAGTCCGCCGACCGAAGCGAGGTTGACAATCTTGCCCCCGCCCTGTTTGACCATCCGCTGGGCTGCGGCCTGGGCACACAGGAAAGTCCCCTTCACATTGACCTTCATGATCCGGTCAAATGCATCCTCATCAAAATCCAGCGTATCCATCCGTTTCGTGATCCCAGCGCAGTTGACATTGATGTCCACTCGGCCAAAACGATCTTCCACCTCGGAAAAGACATGCTGGACCTGACGTTTGTCCGTCACATCCAATTTGAAAAAAGCAGCCTCGCGACCGTGTGCGACAATCTCGTCGACGATGGGCTGGCCGATTGTTTCATGGATGTCCGCCAGAATCGTGATCGCGCCTGCTTGCGCCAGCCGCTGGCAGATGACTGCCCCGATCCCGCCGGCCCCGCCCGTCACCACGGCCACCTTTTGGTCCAGTTCAAAAGAATTCATTTCTCATACCAATCCTTTCCGTAATCATACCAGATGTTCACGGTCGTCACGAGTTCAGATAATGAACCATCTTTAAGCGGTTGTAAACGGCCTCCATGATGGGCTTCAGATAATTCATCGCCCATTCGGCCGATCCCAGGATACTCGGGACCGGATGGACTTCAACTGTCGCGTATCCGGAATAGTCCATCGCTTCAAGGTCCTTGATCACCTCGACAAAATCGATACAGCCACAGCCTGGTGCGCACCGGTTGGAATCAGACAAGTGAATGTGCCCCAGATAAGGCATCCCACGGATCAAGGACGATGGGATGGACGGATCCTCCAGATGCATGTGGTATACATCCAGCAGTAATTTCACGGGATGATCCAGGCCCTGGTTGATCCTGTTTGCAAAGGAAATGATTTGCGAAGTCGTGTTGTGGTACGCCAATTCAAAGCGATTGACTGCTTCGAGCATGATGGTGACCCCATAGGGCCCGGCAAATCGCGCACATTCCCGCAACCCCTGCGCGATCCGTTCCTCAGCCTGGTCGAAGGGCTCGTCATCGGCCAGATGGCCTTGCATCAAGCCCACCATGATGTTCGTCTCCAACCTGGATGCCAGAACAATGACTTCATTCAGCCGTGAAATGGCATTTCCCCGGTTGACCGGATCCGGGCTCGACAATCGCCACCCGTTTTTATGATAAATCGACCCTGTGCGAAGACCGGATATTTTCATCTGATACTTTGCCAGGATATCACGGACAGCTACCACGTCAACCGACTGCGCATCATTGATCATCGGTTCCACAGCCACGTATCCCATGGCTGCTACAGCCGCCACGTAAGCCTCGAACTCATCCGGGGCGAGGGCGTCCAGGTCCTTCGGTATCGCAAAGCTCAGTTTCATCGTGAATCCTTCTTTCTTCGACGAATCATGAAATTGATTTCATGAATGGTGTACCATGTACCACATGCGTTGTCAATGCATGTGGTACATAAATGATCAGCCGAAAGCCAATCGGGACAGATGTTTTGCGTTGACGACCAATAGGCCGGATGCTATGATGCTAGTCAAGCATACTGTTTATTTAATGACGAACTGACTGCGCGTTATTGAAATTGGTTTCATTTTAACCTGTTGCTCGAAACCATCATGCCACGCAAGGCCCAACTGCAAAGACTGCATATTGTTACGACAGCCGGAGGCGATTCATGATCAGCGAAGACAAGCGAACTATTCTAACGGAACAGGCCAAGGAGGCCAGACGACTGACCCTCGAGGCGATCCACCACTTTGGACGCGGTCACGTCGGGGGCACCATGTCGATCACCGAATTGCTGGTTGCCCTCTACTTTGTCGTCATGCGGGTGGACCCCGCCAATCCCAAATGGCCGGACCGCGACCGGCTGGTCGTGTCCAAGGGGCATGCCGCACCGATCGTTTATTCGGTTCTGGCCATGAAAGGCTATTTTGAGCGTGAACGGTTATTGACGTTGAACGCCAATGGCACCTCCCTGCCCAGCCACTGTGACATGAAAAAGGTGCCCGGAATCGACATGACCACCGGCTCCCTGGGCCAAGGCCTTTCCGCTGCGGTCGGCATGGCGATCGCGAACAGGATCGATCATCGCGATTCCTTTGTATACGCGATCGTCGGAGACGGCGAATCGCAGGAAGGCCAGATCTGGGAAGCTGTCATGCTGGCGGCACAACAGAAACTGGACCGCCTGATCCTGTTCGTAGACGACAACAACGCACAGGTCGATGGCTTCACGGCCGACATCAACCAGATGCGCCCATTTGATACAAAATTCTCGTCTTTCGGTTGGCATACGCTCGTGGTGGAAGACGGGCACGACTTTGACCAGTTGCTCGATGCCATCTTGAAGGCTCAAGAGATACCCGGCCGTCCCCATGCGATCATCCTTAAAACGGTGAAAGCCAAGGCTGTGGTCGGCGCTGAAAACACCTTCGAAAGCCACTGCTTCGCCTTGACCGAGGACCAGTGGCAGCAAAGCATGCAGAAGTTGGGATGAGGAGAAGCACCATGCTGGATACTCGTGACATGAAAAGCACCCTCAGCCAGACGATGGCCGAGGAAATGCGGAAAAACAAGGACATCGTCCTGGTCGGCGCCGACCTGATGGGTGCCAACGGCACCTGGGCGCTTCGCGGCGAATTCCCTGACCGTGTGATCAATGTCGGCATCGCCGAAGCCAACATGATCGGCGTCGGCGCCGGACTGGCAGCCAGCGGCAAAGTCGCCGTTTGTGACACCTTTGCCTCATTCATGTCCCGCCGCGTCCTTGACCAGATCTTCATTTCGGTCGCTTATGCCGGACTCAATGTCAAACTGATCGGCAGCGACCCCGGCATATCGGCTGAAGTCAACGGCGGCACGCACATGTCTTTCGAAGACATCGCGCTGATGCGCACCATCCCCACCATGACGGTTGTCGAGCCCTGCGACTGCGTCCAGTTGCAGAAGTCCCTCTCCCACATTCTATCGACTGAAGGCCCCGTCTATCTGCGCCTGTTCCGGCGGATTCCGCACAAGATTTACAACGATGATTATGTATTTGAACTCGGCAAAGCCGATCTGCTGGCGGACGGAACCGACGCGACCATTATCGCCTACGGCGTCATGGTCGGGCTTTCCCTGCAAGCTGCTGAAGAATTGAAAAAGGAAGGCATCCGAGTCCGGGTCCTCAACATGCACACGATCAAACCGATTGATCAGGCAGCGGTGTTCGCCGCTGCAAAGGAAACCGGCGCCATTGTCACCGCCGAAAATGCCAATTATCTCAATGGCCTTGGCAGCGCAGTCGCCGAATTGATCAGCGAACACGATCTGCACGTCCCCCTGCACCGCATCGGCGTCCGTGATGAATTCGGCCAGGTCGGCACTTTTGCGTACTTAATGGAACAATACCGGCTGACTCCGGATGATATTGCGGAAGCGGTGAAAGATGTAGCGAGAAGGAAGAGGGGGTAGGAATATAGGGGATTATTTGAAAGAGGCTATGCAATTCAAAATCGCCGCAAGCCCCTTTAATCCACCATCCTTGCAGATGCTCTCGCCCAGACAATCGTCCCTAGGTCAACTGCGATCCCGTTGGCCGCTCGCGTCTTCTTGGGCTTGATCCGGAATTCTACACATAATTCGCCGATAGCGCCATGCTTTTTCGCTTCGTTGATTGCTGTCTTTGAAGCAATCTGTTGGGCATGTTCCAGAGCATCCTCGATATTCGGAAATGATGCATTCCCTTCATCCGTGTAGACCGTATACCCACTTAAGTCATCGAACATGTTGTTTGGAATGACCTCAATGGATGCTTCCGCTGCTATATCGGCAACAATCGCACCGATAGCGTTGGCCACCTCCGCATGTTCGGGAATAATACACTTGGTGCCCAGCACCTCAGCCACTTTGGGCAAAAACACGTGCGTCGGTGCGCCAATTCCGATCAGTGTTGCATCCGTATGAAAATTGAACTCAAAGAACGGGTCCCTTTTTCCAGTCTTGTGGGCTTGCCAATTCTGTGTGATTAGGAAATTCACCTGTTCATCGATTCCTTTTGCCAGTCGCTCAGGATATTGTTGTCTTAAAAGTAGACGGACGATATTTTCATATAGTTTTCGACATACCATTTCATAAACATCGTCGCAAAGGCTGGTTAGGCCAGAACTTCTGTCATCGTATTGGGGCAAGGAATCAAGTAAAATTTCAGCTGCAAGAATCGATGCCTCTTGGTCGTATGTGGAATAATCGCCTTTTATATGCATGATGTCTGTTGGCGTCAGTCCACATCTCATGATGACACCTTCGTTTTCAAGTCGCTCACTTCGGAGATTGTAGATGTCAATTTTCTTGCCACCAAGCATGACAGGGCCATCTCTTAGGGCTTCTATCAATGCCTGTTCATATACATAATACTGAGAAGGATCTTCAGGTTCTTTTGCCAGGTATATGAACTCGTATAGAGGCATTTGAACCGTATCCTTTTTATCCCTCAATATTTTCAGTGAAGTCTTGATTTCCGGCCATCTGGATGCTGCCATACATATGGGCTGCACCTTGCGGTGACTCAATTCAAGCTGGTTGTCCTTGATGTAGATCCTGCTATCGCCTCCGAGCCCGATCGTTTCGCAATACACGCCTTTTATTTGTGTCCGCCAATTGCCAATGCGTATTCCATCGGTCATGACCGGAGCATGATCATGGATAAGCGATAAGTCAGTAGTTGTTCCGCCAATATCAACAATCAGGCAATTGGCGCAATTGGCGAGTTTCCTGCCCCCGATCACGCTGGCTGCCGGGCCGCTGAGGATGGTTTCAGCCGGCCGTGAATAGGCAAGTTGGTCGACCATGAGACTGCCATCACTTCTGACAATCATGGTCGGGGTGTCCATGTTTCTTGCCTTCAACGCAGTTTCCATCGCCTTCATGAAATCATCAATGACGGGCAATAACCTGGCATTCAGAAGTGCTGTCGCACCTCTTTCCAGCACATTGAGGCCTTTTGCCAGTTCACTGGCCAATATGATTGGAATCCCGAAATGTTGGGATAGTTTTTCTTTTGCATTCTTTTCACATTTTGCGCCATTTCGCGAGGCGTATATTTCAGCAATGCTCAGTGCATGGGCGTCCGAAAGCCAATGTCTTTCCTGACCAACAAAGGCGTCCCAATCCATATCGGCAACCTGGGTGCCATCCAAACTGCTGCTCGAGTCAAGGCAGATGATTTCCTCAGTATTCAGGCCATATGTCGTTTTGGCGTCGACCCACTCAAGGATTTTATTCGATGCGCCCATCAGGATCAGCTTTGCACGGCTTCCTTTGTGTTCGACGCTCGCGTTTGTTGCAAGCGTTGTCGACAATGCGACGATCTCTGCCTGCTGCAGTAATGATTCCGGCAGGCTGTCCAGAGCGTTGCCAATACCAACCGAAAGGTCTTCATAGGTCGTTAGCGCTTTCCCCTTGGCCAACACCATCTGTTTGGAAAAATCATAAATGACTGCGTCCGTGTACGTTCCGCCGGTGTCGACTCCGATACCCAATGACATGGTTTGGTCCTTTCTCATGCTGGTGGATTCATATACAAACTGAAATTCTCAAACACCTCGATTATCGAAAAACCACATGAATGAAACAGGACCAAGCAAACAGACCGGGCACGCAACAGGCGAACGCTTCTATTTCACAAATGATAATCCCCTGCCGCCTCAGGTTGATATGCCAATTTGCGAACCTGGATATTCACCAAGCCGGCTGGGAACCGCCAGTTGAATTGGTCACCCGCGCGAAAGCCCAGAATCGCCGTGCCAATCGGTGAAAGGACCGAGACGCGGTTTCGCGAAGGGTCAACCTCATGTGGAAACGCGAGTGAGATGGCCAGGTTTTTTTCGTTGACAGAAAGTGTTGCCTGAGAATTCATGGTGATGACATTTTCCGGGAGTTCCCGGCTGTCCAGCAGGATCGCCCGGTCGATTTCCTCGGCCAGAAGGGACCCGGTCTGTACAGTGTCCAGTACTGCCATGTTGGTCGACTGATCCAGTAACCGCATCAGCCGTTCGCGATCATATCGGGTGATCAGGATTTCCATTCCACGCGCTGGCTGTTCGTGGATCAGGTGAAGATACTGATCAAGAGTCAGTGTCATATGGATCAGATCCGGGGTCGTATGATCCATCTGAAAGCCAAGGCTGTGAAAAACGCGGACCGAGCGATCATTTTCGCGGCGAATGCGAGCCGTCACGCGTTCGGTCCGTGTTTCGAAAAAAGCAATCCGCAGGCATTTCTGGATGGCTTGGCGGGCATAGTGCCGACCCCAACTGGGACGATCCCCGATAACAATGACCAGTTCCGTTTCCGATCCATCCCGAATCAGACGAATGAAGCCGACTGGTCTTTGACTATGATCAAGGATCATCCAAAAACGGCCATCCTGGCTCAGCAGATGGGACAGGTTCGGCAGGCTGATGCGGGAAAGAAGACCATCAAGATCCGCTGACTGCGATGGGCGGTCACTCAGATAGCGGTTCACGGTTTCGTCCTTCAACCATTTGGCAATCAAAATGACATGTTCACGCGTGACATCCGCGCATAATTGTATAAATGGTTTTTTCATCGCGATGGCTCCCTTCTGAAAAGACATACAGGGTACACCATAGCGCGAATCCAACGGGAAGTCCAGTTTCCCATCACGAGACCCTGAACTGCCCCATCATGCCATTGTCCTCGTGTTCAAGGATGTGGCAGTGGTACATGAAAACACCGGGATGCGTGAATCGTACTAGGATTGCGACTTCCTCCCCAATGCCAACGAAGACCGTGTCCTTGAAACCAATTTCATGAGGTGGCGGGGCTTGTCCGTTTCTGGAGATGACCTGGAACTGGGTGCCATGCACATGGAAAGGATGCCCGTCGGTCTGCATCATGCCGCCCCTGTTTCTGATGATCCAGACTTCAGGTTCATTGAGAGGAACTTCTTCATCGATGCGATCCATGTCAAAATATTTTTCGTTGATTGTCCCGCTCAGGCCCATGCTTTGCAGATCGAAAACTCTTGTTTTCCGACTGCTTTCATTGAAAATCGGGGCGATGACAGCCAATGAATCCGGAATCTCAGTTGGGTCTTCATTTGTGTTGGTCAGGTTGATCGTCATGATCGGTTGATCTTCCAACAGAAGGGAGCACACATTTTGCCTGGTTTTCGAAAAATCGACAATAACTTCCGCTCGTTCTCCAGGCGAGAGGAAAATTGATTCTCTGGTCAGGGGTGCTTCAAGAAATCCTCCGTCAGAGGCGATTTGTTGAAAATCGGTCCCATCGCTGATTCTGAATTCAAAGTTCTGCGAATTGGAGGCATTGAGGATGCGGAATCGAATATTGCCCTTGTTCACGCGGACATGTGGATTAACGGTTCCGTTGATCATGATCGTATCGCCCGCCACCACCCCCATCATCGTGGTGCGGTAGTCAAAATTTCCGTCGCTGCCAAAACGCCGATCCTGAACGATCAGGGGAATGTCATTGACTCCGTAATCATTTGGCAGATTGAGTTTTTCTGAATTTTCATCATCAATGAAGATCAGGCCGGACAATCCATGATATACCTGATCCGCGGTGTCGCCCATGAGATGCGGATGATACCAAAGTGTCGATGCAGGCTGATCGACGGTGAAGGTCGGGCTCCAGTTTTCCCCTGGTTGAATCCCCTGATGCGGTCCTCCGTCCTGATCCCCGTCGACCACCAGTCCGTGCCAATGGAGGGTCGTCGGGAAACTGAGGTTGTTGTTGACCTGAATATTGACCGTCTCGCCCTTCTTGAACCGAAGGACCGGGCCGAGATAGGATCCATTGTAGCCGAGGGTTTTTGTTTTCTTGCCTTCGAGAAACCGGGTTTCGCCGGATTGCGCGTCAAGGACATAATCCGCGACATTTGGGTCCGGGTTCTGGTCCTGCAGTAGGACGGGGATTTTCAGCGTGTTCTCGTCTTGACGATCATTCGGGATACGTGGCGAAAACAGGATGGACACGAAATAGTAGACAATAGCAGCCAACACGAGGACCGAAATGATCAACGCGAGGATCAGCAACACAATTTTCCTATCTGGCTTGTTCATATGGTTTTCCTATCCCCACAAAGAACCTTACGGGGCCCCCGTTCAAATCGGTCACCTGATCTTGATCAATCTTGCGTTAATCGCCACGATGATGGTGCTTAGCGACATGAGGATCGCGCCAAGCGCCGGTGTGATCAAAATCCCCTGATTATAGAGAACGCCTGCGGCCAAGGGCAGGGCGATCACATTGTAAGCTGTTGCCCACACCAGGTTCTGGATCATTTTACGATAGGTGGCGCGAGACAGTTTGATCAGGTTGACGACATCCAGGGGATTGCTTTTGACCAGAATGACATCGGCTGTCTCGATCGCGACATCCGTCCCCGCGCCGATCGCAATTCCCAGATCAGCTTTGGCCAGTGCAGGTGCGTCATTCACGCCGTCTCCGGTCATGGCGACATTTTTGCCGAGTTTGTGTATTTCATCGACTTTCAGAGCCTTTTCCTGCGGCAAAACCTCGGCAAACACATGCTCGATGCCGAGCTGGCTTGCCACATGGGCGGCGGACCTCTTGTTGTCTCCCGTTACCAGGTAGGATTCGATGTTCATGGCTCGCAAAGCATTTATGGCCGGGCGAGAACTGTCGCGAATGATATCGGACAACGCAATGTACCCCAGCAAGGTCCGGTCCTGTAGGATGAAAATCACGGTCTTGCCTTCAGCCGACAGTTTTTCCAGGCTGTCCTCATCGATGCTGACTTGCAGCGACCGCATGAAACCGGGGCTGCCTATCTGGATTTCGCTGCCATCGATTGTTGCCTTGAGGCCCTGACCGGTCACATTTTGAAAGTCAGTGACCGGCTTGAGCGTGGTGCCGCGGCTTTTTCCCTCATTGACGATCCCTTGGGCAATCGGATGCTCCGAATTTGATTCAATGGCATAGGCGATCTCCAAGAGTTCTGCTTCGGGAATACCGATCGCAGATATGTCGGTCACGCCAAACTGGCCTTCGGTCAGTGTGCCGGTCTTGTCGAAAATGATCGCATTCGTTTTGCGGGCCTGTTCAAATGCCACGCGATTCCGGATCAGCAGGCCTTGCTTCGCACCGATACCGGTTGTCATGGCTGTCACAAGTGGTATGGCCAGGCCCAGGGCATGGGGACAGGAAATGATCACGACCGTGACCGCCCTTTCCATGGCAAATCCAACATCACCTGTTGCGAGTATCCAGGCGATGAATGTAATGGTGCCCGCCGAAACCGCAATATAGAACAGCCATTTGGCAGCCACGTCCGCCAATCGTTGCGTGCGGGATTTTGACTGTTGGGCTTCTCGGACAAGCTTGATCACCTGGGAAATGAAGGTTTCGTCGCCGGTCTTGCTGACTTTGAATTTCAAAATCCCCTCGCCGTTGATCGAGCCGCCGATGATCTCATCACCCGGTGTTTTGTTCACCGGGTTTGATTCGCCGGTGATCATGGACTCGTTGACGGCCGATCCGCCTTCATAAATGACTCCATCGATGGGAACCTTCTCGCCTGGCTTGACCAGGATCCGATCGCCCGCTTTGAGGCCGGAAACCGGCATATCCATTGTTTCGTCACCTTCGTGAAGCACATGCGCTTCTTCCGGCATGAGTTTGACCAGTTCATCCAGCGCTCTCGAGGCGCCAATCACGGAACGCATTTCGATCCAATGGCCAAGCAGCATGATCACGATCAGTGTCGCCAGTTCCCAGAAAAAATCACTGCCATCAAGAACGAAGACAGTCAGGGTGCTGTAGCCATACGCAACCACAATCGCCAATGAGATCAAGGTCATCATCGCGGGCGATTTTTCTTTGAGTTCGTCTAATGATCCCTTGAGGAACGGCCAGCCGCCATAAAGGAAAAGGATCGTGGACAGCCCGAACAGCAAAAAGGAATCGCCGGAAAAACGCCAATCGACACCCAGGAACATCTGGATCATCGGCGAAAGAACAAGGATCGGGACCATCAGAATGATTGAAAAGAAGAAACGGCGCCGGAAATCGGCAACCATCATGGCGTGGTGGTCCGTATGCCCGCTGTGCTGGGACTGCTGCGCATGATGGTCGTGCCCGGTCTGGACAGGATCGTGATCATGCATCTCGTGTACCGGATGATTCGGATCCATCTTGTGATTGTGTTCCATGTACACCACCTTCCGGATATGCATGACCTGTCAATTGTCAAAAAACAAATCCAATAGGGCATCAATAAATTAATATTATTTGCAACATGATGATCTGTTTTGTTGCAAAGTGTCTTGATTTGATTCTAACAGTCGGAAAACGATTTGAAGGGTTCATGCGTTACATGCAGATCATGAAGCGGCGAAGGGCCAGCCCAAGAATCATGACATGCATGGCAAACAGGCATCACAGAGCTTTTATTAAGGACTCACTTCGCTTTGCGTGACACGCAGCCGCGCCCGATTGGCCATTAACTTCATGACAGGCAGCAAATAGAGAAAGAATGCGTAGAGCAAGCTGCTGGATTCAGCGTTCAAGACGATGATCGGAATAGTCGCGGCAACGCTCCAGGGAATCAATGGCGCGATGACAATGGCTGAATCCTCGAGGTCTACGGCCAACTCATGCCGGCTAGCATACCTGGTTTCAATGAGCTTGCTTGTCAGCATCACCGACAGGGTCTGGTTACAGCTCAAGGCGGCAGTGATCAAACTGACCGGAACAATGGTCGCGAAATTTCCGTACCGGTTTGAATGGTATTGAACAACGGGATCGATCGCCTTGATCAAATCTGTTTTAAGAAAAAACCCAAAATAGCTGGCGGAGATCGAGATGATCACAAACGCCCGCGACATGGAAATCAAGCCGCCTCCGCCCATCAACCGGACAATGTTCGAATCGGAATGAGGTTCGTAGCCCAGAAGAAGGCTCGTCAAGATATCGGCAATTTGCGCTTTTTGAACCAGCACGGCAATCAGACAAGCACTCACAATGCTGAACAACATGGTCACGGTCACTCTTACTTTCAATAAGGAAAAAACCAGAATGATCAGCGCAGGAAGAATGACAATCGGACGCAATGCAAAATGGTTGCCGATTTCCGTGACATCGACATTCGTTTTGAATACGGATTGACGAAACAAGGAGAACGCGAGGTAAATCAGGATGGATGCGAAAAACGGGACAACGGTGCTGCGGACCATGTTCCGCAAGTTGGTATAGATATTGGTATCGGTCAGGTTGCAGATCAGGTTCGCGCTTGAGGACATCGGTGAAAACCGGTCCCCGAAATAGCTGCCGCCAATGATGGCGCCGGCGGTTAACCCCAGGTCGGCCTGATTGGCCTGCGCGATCATCATGCAGATAATGCCTATGGTGCTGACGGTGCCAATGGCGGTCCCGATCAGCGTTGAAATCAGACAGCACAGCAAAAACACGGTTGCGTAAAACAACGCAGGATTGATCAAATTGATACTGCGGTGAATGATGTATGGAATTGTCCCGCTCAGACGCCAGGAGGCTGTCAGCAGGCCAATGAACACAAATATGAGGAACAGGTTCTTCAGTTTGAAAATCCCAAACCAGATCATGGCATTGATCTGGTGAAAATCGAAACCTTTGACGACTGAATAGATGATGAAACAAATCAAGCCAAAAACCAATGCATAAATGATCGAATATCCCGAGATGATACAAGTGACAAGCGCCAGGACGAAAGATCCCAACGTAAGCAATTCGGCGTTGTTTTTCAGTGATTTTCCACTCATGAGGATGGCACCACCCGTCAATATTCACATGAATCAGGTCATTCTAGCAAATAATGAATCGTTTTGCGAATTTTCCTTGGGTTTTGCCTTTGCATTCAATTCGAAGCCGATGTTGGGTAAAATGTAAGTGAGGCAAATTGGGAATGAGGAGGGCATGTATGATTATCGACAGATTGGAAAACGCACATCTTTATTACTGCTTGGGACAGCGCTTTGAAACCGGGCTTCGTTTTTTACAAGACAATTGGGACACGATTGCGGATTTCGAAAATGGTGTTCTGGAAATCGACGGGCGTGACGTCTTTTTGGTCATGCGTCGGTATGACACGGTGAAACTGGCTGATGCCAAAACAGAGGCCCATAAAAAAGCACGCGGATATCCAGATCCTGAAAGAGGGCCAGGAGCGTTTTGGTTACCAGCCATTGTCGGAAGTGGGAAAAATGCTCGAGGATTACCCGGAGCGTGATGTATCCTACTTCGAGGCAGAACCGGAATTTTTCACATTGAAGCAGGATCATTTTGTCATCGTGTTGCCGGAAGACGCCCATTGCCCGGATTGCGCCGTCAATGACCAGCCGCAGCCAGTCGTCAAACCGGTCATCAAGGTTCGCGTCAACGACTGATGCCTATCGACCGATTGGCATCACTTGCATTTCTTGGCAGCAATTCTTCCGGTCATGATGGCAGTCGGTCCGCCGGCCGGGCTATAGACCCACTTTCCTGCCACATAAACATCCGGCAGTTCGGTTTTAACTGAATTGCTCATATGAAACATGCTGGTAACCACAGGGATATTCCCTTCAAATGACCAGCCGACTATGGAACCCTCTGAACTGCCTACCCTGTTATAGATGGAGTAAGGGGTCGTGGATAAGCTGAATAGCACCTTGTCTCTCATCTCAGAATAGATGCTCGAGGAGAGTGTCATGATGATCAGTTCTTCAAAGCTCTTAGTAAATTCATCATACCAGCCCTTGGCGTAAATGCGGCTGGTCAACTCAAAGTCAAAGAGAACGCTGATAATCATTCCCGTTTTTCCCGGCGGAGCCGCGTCCGGGTCACGAAGAACAGGGATTGAAATCTCAAAGGTGTTATAGCGGCAGAATCGCTCCAGCCAGTCAAACAGATCTTCCTTTTCAAGGGTCTCCCAACGTTGCAGCAACGCCTGAAGCTCTTGAGTATGTATGGTTCCGAGACCTTTGCGGTCAGGCGTGTAAAACAAGTGACCACTTGCCTTCTCCTGAAAATACTCAGGAGGCAAATCCACAGCAAGGAATACCGAGAATACCGACTCGGCACCTTTTTGAGAAAGGATGGCCTGCTTTTTTCTCCGGAAATTCACCAGAGAATGTTTATCCAACCCTTCCTCGCTTGTTATGGCATAAATGGTTTTCAGGTCTCCTGCCCAGATCATTTTGTTGTACTGGTACTCATTTCCCTTTGAATCTCTCAACCGCTTACCGTGCGCATCGACACGAATTATTTCCGTATGATACCTGATTTCCCCGCCCCGTTTTTCGATGGCTTCGACCAGCTGATGAATAAAAGCGCCCACCCCGCCTTTTGGGTACAGGTAATCCCCGTAAAGGGCAAAATAGCTGAGGGCAAAAAAGACGGGTGTCTTTCTGAAAAAATGCTGGCCTATCATATCCTTGAGGGATTGATTTTCAGCAAGAACACTCAGATGGTCCTCGAAAGGAGTATCCATTTTTTGAATCCGGTACAGCGTCCTGACAAATTTCGCCATCCAAGTGACCATCGAAGGCAACAGGGCTAAAGTGTTTCTCTTTTTTGAAAACAACGGATTGTTCACGCCGTAAAGGACCTTCATATCCTCAATGACATCATGGATGGACTGGATGATCCGGTCAACCTCGAGCCGGCTCTCAGGATATAAGTCCTTCAGCATATCCGCGTATTGGGCCAGGCTTTCTTCTCCGTCAACCCTGAGCAACCTGTCCTCTATCCCCAGAGTGATCGGGTTGGGGAGCATCTCGATATTCAAGGCAAATTCCTTGATCAATGGCTTCACAAGACCCGCGTTGACCAAAGCCCGCGCACCGGCTTCGTAACGAAACCCGTTCTTTGCGTAGGTGCTCATCAGCCCGCCACAACTCTCATTTTTTTCGATCAGAAGCACCTCTTTGCCCGCATGAACGAGACTCAAGGCTGCAGTCAAGCCGGCAATGCCGCCACCAACAACAATGATATCCTTCTGTATCATAGAACAATACCTTCTCTTTTCAGAAAGTCTACGGTTCTTGCCAAGAGAGCCTCCGCTGCCTCTAGATCAAGTGCCGGAGGCGCCAGTTCCTCTTTTGTCGTCAGATGAAAAAAGACATCCGTGATTTGCGAAAGTTCCGGTGCAGTACCAAGATAATATAGGGCTTCGGCTGAAATATCCGGAGAGGCTGAAAGTTTGTCAATAACGTTTCTTTTGTACCATCGATACCATTTGCCATTGTCTTTGCCGGTCGCTGTCCGGACCATCCCCGGATGCATGGCGTTTATCGTGATCTGATAAGGGGCCAGTTCGCGAGAAAGGATGTGCATGGAAAGCAATTGAGCCAGTTTCCCTGCTCCATAAGCCTTGATACCGGAATACCGCCGCCTTTTCCACTCCAGATCCTCAAGATCCAGACCCCAGGCGGCAAAGCGATAGGCCTCTGAGTTGACCAGGATAATCCGGCCTGTCCGGTCGCGCTGAAACTTTGGGATCAGCATTTTGTTGATGATCAGGGGGCAAAGATAATGGACCACAAAGTTTACTTCGAGCCCAAAAGGATTTTCTTGGCGAGTTTCCAAATGCACACCCGCGTTGTGAATCAGCACGTCGATCGGTTTTTCAAGTGACAGCAGATACTGACCAACTCTTTGTATATCTGATAAAAGCGCCAAGTCTGCAATGACATATTCGACCGGTACACCAAATTTCGCGACTAATTCTTTGCGTACAGACTCTGATTTCTCCAGATTCCTGTTCACCATCAGGATATGAGCACCCATGGACGCGAATTTACGGGCAGTATCGTATCCGATCCCCGATGTCGCGCCGGTAATGACAACCAATTTATCATGGAACGGCTCAAGATTTTTTTCTGGCAGCCGTTTCATGTTTTTAATCATGGCATAAATGTTTGACCATTTATATTTTGACCAGTATTTTTTAACCGCCGCGTTCACAAAAAACTCCTTGGTGTGATTCTCCGTATTGATACATGTCATTGATTCATTTTATATAGAATTGTATTGCATTGAAATCTGTGTTTCAATTTGAACATGAAAAAAAATGTGAAAGCGAAAAGTATCCTGATTTTCTCTCTTGTTGTCATGGCCTTCATGATCGGCTTTGCGATTTTATTTCAAGATGCCTTTGTTGCCCTCTTGAAGAATCCTGCTCTGCTTGTCCACGCCCGCTTTTTGCATATTGTCGCAATTTCCCTGTTCTTTGCCAATGCAATTATCGGGATCATATGGGAGCGCCGAAGTCTTGACTCTGGCAGTAAGGAAATCATTCTGCATACTTACAACACAGTCACACTTCTGGACTCCCTGTTTTCATCACCCCTGATCATTTTATCTCTACTGGGCGGCCTTTCTCTCAGTTTCAATTTAGGGGAATTATGGCAGATCGGTTGGCTATCCGTCAGCTTTCTTCTCTTTTTACTCTCCGGCATTATCTGGATTGTGTCCGATATACCAACACAGTACAAGGTCAAACAACTGCTGTCTCGGCTTAGCGAGGAAGACCAACAACTGCCTGCTGAACTGATCAGCCTCTTGAAACTGCGTTGGTGGATCAGCATGGCTGGTGTTTTGCCCTTGGTGATCGTCTTTGTTTTGATGGTATACAAGCCGGATATAACGGCTGTCGCGGACTGGTTCCGATGAATTTGGTAACCGGTACGAAAGCGGAAGTTGTGAAATCGAAAGCCGTGAAACATTAGGGCGGCAGGCATCATATTGCATGACTTCGTGAAACTTCCGGAATCGTACCGGGTACCAATCTTGTTCCCCTCCGATGCAAGCAACAGGCTTCGTTTTCGTACATAATAGTTGAAGGCCTTCAAATGCAAAGGAGACAGTGTCTTGGAAGACAGTTTGATCATCGATCTATACTGGTCGCGGTCCGAACAGGCGATCAAAGAAACAGAGCTGAAGTACGGAAAGCTGTTTCACCAGATCGCCAACAATATTCTGCACAATCCAGCAGATGCCGAAGAAAGCGTGAATGACACGTATCTTGGCGCCTGGAATGCCATCCCACCAGCCAGGCCACACGTGTTGACCGCGTTCCTCTGCCGGATCGCCCGCAACCTCGCGCTCAAGAAATACCAGCAGATCCATGCGGCCCGGCGCAATCCCACGGTTGCGGTATCTTTTGATGAACTGGAAGACTGTCTGGCCTCAGGCGATTTGGATGACGGGAATTTTGCTGATGACCGGCTTGCGGACTGCATCAACCGTTTCCTGGACACACTTGGAGCAGAGCCCAGACAGGTGTTTGTCCGCCGTTATTGGTATTTCGATTCGATCCAAGAGATCATGAGACGCTTCCGGATGAGCAAGAGCAAGGTCGAATCGATGCTTTTTCGCACGAGAAATAAGCTGCGGATATGGATTGAGGAAGAAGGATTATAGATGAATCGTGAAGAACTCAAGAAAATGATCAGCCTGATCGATGATGACAAACTGTCGGAAGCAGCGGTCAGCCCTGACCAACAGGTCTTGCGCCCAGCCACCCGTTTGACAGTCCGTCCGGCCTGGCAGAAAGCGCTCGTGGCTGCGGCCGTTGTTGTCCTCGTCATCGCTGCCTCTTTTGTCTGGACAAAGCTCGGGCCGGGCGCGAACCCGACGAATACAACATTGCCTACATCAATGGCAACAACTGAAGCGACGAAAGTGACGCCCAAGTGGGAAGAACTGGAGGTATTTGAAAAATACATCGGCGGAGCCGTGATCAACGGGATCGAGTACCGGAGCAGTGTCCGTGAACTGGACGAAAACCTGATCGAAACCAAACTAGGCAGTCTGCGACTGACCGGATACGATATCTATACTGACAAAACCTATGAGATTGACGCGGCGTTTTACCGGATACGGGATATCGATCCGGATTGCGTCGTTGCGGTCCGCTATGAAGGATATGACGGTTACTATGGATTCTCTAACTCAACTTCCTATACGTTCAAGACGCTGGCTGATCTGATCAACCGCCTGGATTTGCCGGAGCACCTGAAGATCAATAATACGTTCATACACTCGGTCTGGCAGGGCGATGCCCAAAAGGGTTTGCTCCGCTGGGAATATTACAGCCTGCCTGATCCGGATATCGTCTGGGACCAACTGCTGGCACGGACGGACATCGTCAATGAGGGCGAAGCTGCCCGTGATAAATTGGGCTGGGAAGTCCTGAGCATCAGCATCGATTACGCGCCGGCCGGCCAAAGCAATATCGGGATCGTCCTTTTTGACAATGGATATCTGACAACCAATATCCTTTGGTCGCTGCAGTCATTCTACATCGGCGAAGAGGAAGTCTCGGCTTTCCGGGATTATGTTTTGGCGCAGGGTACGCTCGAAAAAAGCATCGGCCTGGACTCGCCCGCGGCAACGACAATTCCGGAACAAGGGGAAGTGACCACGCGTGTATCAGCCGCGCATCCAACGCAAGGAACGACGAAACCATGAGGATTGTGGTACCCGGTACGAAAGCGGAAGTTGTGAAATCGAAAGCCGTGAAACATTAGGGCGGCAAGCATCGAACCGCAAGACATCGTGAAACTTCCGGAATCGTACCGGGTACCAATCCGTATAGCCCTTTTGCGTATCTACATAATGCGTTGGATACAATTTCATGATTATCGGAAGGTGTGCGCACTTTTGCACGATTATATCGGTCGAATAATTTAAGCGATTTAATCCGTATAATATCTTATAAAATATATTTATACGGATATAACCGTAAAAATTGATTTTATCGATGATAAGTGCTAATATTGACGCAGGGGGGATCTACATGATAAAGATCAGGCAGCAATATCTCAAACAGCTTGTTGAATCCAAAGATACAGAGTTTATTAAAGTGCTAACGGGTGTTCGACGCTCAGGCAAGTCCTTCATCCTGAATATGTTTCGAGATTATCTAATCAGCATGGGCGTTGAACAAAGTCGAATTATTTACATCAACTTTGAACATCCGGATACTGACGATATCAAAAATTACAAAACACTGAATAAATATCTCAAATCGAAGGCTGAAGAATCCGGGAAATACTATTTTCTGTTTGACGAAATACAGGAGGTTGAAAACTGGCAAAGGGTGGTCAACGGTCTGCGTGTTGCCTATGATTCTGACATTTACATAACGGGCTCTAATGCTACTATGCTGTCAGGAGAACTGGCAACCCTTCTTAGTGGACGATATGTTGAAATCAAAATTTTGCCATTATCTTTTACTGAGTTTTGCGATTTTAAAAATTACCATGATGATTCCCGATATGGTCGGTATTATCAGGAATACTTTGAGATCGGTTCATTTCCGTCTGTAGCTCTTCTGCAGAATGAGACGTTGACTGAAAGTGTTCTGAAAGGCATCTTTGACAGTATTATCCTAAAAGACGTTTGCTTGCGTGGGGGTATTAAGAATACTGCTCTACTGTTGCGTATTGTTCGGTATTTATTGGACCAGATAGGGCATCCAGTATCGGCGGGTTCTATTGCCAACACGTTATCAAGCGGCGGCAGAAAAACATCAAACGAGACAGTTGATAAATATCTAGCGCTTCTGGAAGATGCCTTTATTTTCTATAAAGCGGATCGATATGATATTCGCGGTAAAGAACGGCTGAAGACTTTAGGCAAATATTACGTGGTTGACCTCGGACTACGGAATGTTGCTTTGGGTAGAAACCGTGGAAATGTCGGGTCGCAGCTCGAAAATGTCGTCTACTTAGAGTTAATTAGGAGAGGCTTTGAAGTGTCTGTCGGAAAATTGGATGATAAAGAAATTGATTTTATCTGTCGTAGTCCGCGTGAAACCCTTTATGTCCAAGTTGCTTATGAACTGCCACAGAACAGCAAAAGGGAGACGGACAATTTACTTCGCATTCCGGATAATTACCGTAAAATCCTGATTACCGGAAATCCGATGGACTCAGGCGTTATAGAGGGAATAGAGATTATATCAGTCATCGATTTCCTTCGAGGTTCATTATTCAGCTGATGCTAACTTGCCATCGCGAACCCTAGCTCTGGTTCCGCTCGGTTCTACGCGCGACTAAAGGCTTGCTCACCGTATTTTTAGCAACCCGTTTTGCTGAACAAACCGGTCATGGTGTGCCAATCATTGTATCCAGTTGCGGGAAAAAGGCGTTCTCTTTTGAAGACGGCATACTCAAAGTCACGCTTGGTTTTGCTTATGAACCGGATTTTGTAACAGCAAGAAAATTCAAAGAAAAGGCAAGAGAAAAACTCGCCACAAATCAAAGTAATATATTGGCTTTTTTGAAAGAAAATTCGCATTCGTCATTGCAGGAAACAGCAAACGCGTTATCTCTTAGCTTGGCTGGTGTCAAAAAGATGATGGCAAAGCTGCAGACACTGGAGCTCATCACCAGAATCGGATCGAAAAAAGGATGGATACTGGCTTGTCAGGTAGACTATAAGAGTAGACTTATAGGTTACTTTAAAGGACCTTTGGACAATCCAGATCTCGCCGGATGAAAGGCAGGAAAGCCATGTACATAAGATGTTAGCAGTTACCCGGAGTGGACTGCTATATTACCAGCTGTGTGCATCTATGCAAAAACAAACATTATGGTCTTTAAAACGAAAAATTCTGGTTTGGAAAAACGCTCCAAATAACTTCGACGAAATACTCCAAAAGACTTTTCCATAATACTCCAAAAGACTACGATGAATATTGAGTTAATAAAATAGATATGCTAACCTCTAGCCATGGGGGTGCATGCTTGTGAGTAAAGACTATATGCCACGTATCATTGATCGAGAATTATCAGATCACCTGGAAGCGATGGGAGCAGTGCTGATTATTGGTCCCAAGTGGTGTGGGAAAACTACAACGGCAATGCAAAAAGCAAGAAGCATATTAAAAATGCAGGACCCAGATAAAACAGAAGCTTATTTGGCTACAGCTCAAACAAAACCATCATTGCTTTTAATTGGAGAAAACCCGCGACTTATTGATGAATGGCAGATGGCGCCGGTCTTGTGGGATGCTGTCAGGACTGCGGTCGATGAACGCAGTGAAGAAGGTCTGTTCATTTTGACGGGTTCAACAACAATTGATCACACTAAGATTATGCATTCGGGTACTGGCAGAATATCCAGAATGATGATGCGGCCGATGAGTCTATATGAGTCAAATGAATCGAATGGAAAAATATCATTATCGAAATTATTCGATGATAGAAGCATGGATATCGATGGAATCCAATCACAACTTACAATTGAGAAATTAATTTTTGCTGCATGCAGAGGTGGTTGGCCCTCCAGCTTATCAAAGAGAAATGATAAAGCCAGTTTGTTTGTTGCAAACTCGTATGTTGATAACATATGTGAAAGCGACGTTTCGACAGTTGATGGTATAAAAAAAGATCCTAAAAAGGTTAGGGCTTTACTTAAGTCATATGCCAGAAACATAGCAACATCGGCATCAAATATTACAGTATTGAAGGATATTAATGCAAATTATGATGATATGGTTGAATCAACATTATATTCATATTTGGATGCACTTAATAAGATTTTTGTCATTGATGATATTCCTGCATGGAGTCCTTCAATTCGCTCAAAAACATCCATAAGAGGAAGAAATAAAAAACTATTTGTCGATCCGTCAATAGCAGCTGCCGCTTTAAATTTGTCGCCGGACGTACTTATGCAAGATTTAAATACTTTTGGATTTATTTTCGAAAACCTATGCATCAGAGATTTAAAAGTCTATTCAAATGTGCTTGGCGGACAGATTTCATATTATAATGATCGCTTTGGTTTAGAGGCAGATGCTGTACTGCATCTAAATGATGGCAGATATTGTTTGTTAGAATTTAAGCTTGGAAGCAGAGATATTGAAGAAGCAGCTAAACATCTTTTAAAACTAAATGAACTAATTATTACGCATAACCAACACAATCAAACGCCTCGTTTGAGAGAGCCTGATTTACTGATTATTATTACGGGCAGTGAAATGGCATATACGAGAAAAGACGGTGTTAAAATAATACCCATTGGCTGCTTAAAAGATTAAGTTCTGTGTGCACGATTGCACGATTTGCCTCAGGTGTGTGCATAATTACACGATTTGGGTGCAAATAGGCTTTTTTCAGGCATATTTTCGATCTGATTGTTTAAAATATCACTACCTAAAACTCAAATTTGACAGCAAAATGGTGATTTCGGAACTTGAAAGCCTTGAAACGCCCTATTCCCAAGGGGGTGACCCGAAATATTTGTTGAAAATGTAGGTCAAACTAATTCTGTCTATATGCCTATAACCCACATTCAACACCCTTAGCGCACCTGATTCCGAACAATTAATGTGGGTTTGCTTTGGGGATCAACAAAGGCAGACTGGTCCAGACCAAGCGCTCTGAGAAACTGAGTTTGCCGTGCAGAAGGAGGATTTTTCAAGACGCGCTGGTGATTGAGAGCAAAGACTTGAATATGCAAAATGACACAGGTCATCGCATAAAAAGTCGGTTTAGTGGTCTTGACTTCATGCAAGCCGATGACGGTTTCGTCAGATTCTTTAAGAAACCGGCGCATGCGAACCTCCATCAGCCGTGCGATGAGCAGAGCTAGAACCAGAATCATGCCCAGCGCATCGATCCTCGCCGGTGTTTTCAAGAACAAATCATTGACGACCAGCGGATCCTTGAGAAAGGCAAAGTCATTTTCCACACCATACTGGCCTTTGTACGTGCGCAGCACGCCGAAGCTGTCCAAGCCATCCGGCCCTGTTCGGGGAACATTGGTCAACAGAACAAAACACCCGGCCAGATTAATCAGTTCGTCGATGGCCGCCGTGTTTTCTTCGATTGACCAAGTCACAAGGTATCGCTGCACAGTCGGCGCCGGCTGATCTTTCGGCGGTCTGCCCGGTCGGCGGACCGCAACGGCCTGTATTTCACCGTTGAGCGTGTACAAAGCACCTTTGCGCCGGTACGCTGCGTCAATCGCACGCTGCGCATCGGCCTCGCAGAAGAACTCGGTCTGCCGTTTGCGCAGGTCTTTTTCCAGTGCACTGCGTGCGGCTTCCAACTGTTTTTCGACTTTTTTCTGCCGGCGTTTGTCATGCGCACTGGAGTGAACAACCACCGCACGGTAGACGTTGCCGTCAATCTCAACGGTCGTTTCATAGGCCTTATAACGTGCAGGCGGGCGTTTAGGGGACGGTGCGATCTCCTGTAGAACCTGGATATCACTCCAGTCATCCCTCGCGACCGCTTCCTGAATCGCCCGGTCACAGACGGCGAAATTGGCGGGTAACCGCGAGATAAACCGATGGCCATTTAGCAGCGCCAGATTCTCTTGAGTGACCATCGCCGAGTCGGCCACATAGATAAAAGCGCCAGGACCCAGTCCGTGCGCCTTCATGAGCTTGCCGATACGCTGCAGCATTTCATTATTCAGTTTCTTGTCTGAAGCATTACCGTCCACTATCCGGCTGAAAATGGGAACCCCTCGGTCGACGCAGAGCAATTCGGTCATGAACTGTTTGAGCTGAGGTTGGTGATCCTTGCTATGCCCGAGTGTGATCAGGGGGCCCGCTTCGTTATCGTCACGCTCATATTCACCCCATACGCTCGTGGAGGTTGTGTCAAAACTGATCGCGGATGTGTCCAGCTGAAACTGCTGCACCGCCCGAATGCCCAGTTCGGTCACAATCTTGCCTGTGCCATACGCCGCTACGGCGTCCAGCGATCGAGCCAGCGTATAGTCGCCAAAGCGTTCCGGGTCCAGATCTTCGCCTAACAGAAGCTCACGATCCTGCCCGGCCAGAAAGTCTTTGACATGATACAGTGGACTGCGTCCGGACAACACGTCCAAGACCATGGCCGTCACCGCCATCCCCGGTGACAGCTGCATCTCGGACGGGACAAGCGTATTGATGGTTTCGGCCAATTGCAGCTGCCGGCAATAAGCGGCAGCCAGCGGTAAATGACCATGCTGGTAAACTTCGACATCCTTCAGTGACGCCAGTAAAGGGTTGATATCCTGTTCAGTCCGCTCCATACGCATCCTCTTTCATGAGCTCGAGGTTAATCTTTGTGATCTCCTGTAAAATTTCCTCGATGATCCGATTATGCTCCAGCCCCTTCAATGCCTGCTCCCGCTGAGCCAGACGGATATAGTGCTGTCGCTGTTTGCCGTTTTCCATGACCGCCAGATGATAACGTGGTCCGTGTTTTTCACCGCGATGACACGCACAGTTGGGTCGGGTGCAAACGGTGTAGCGTTCCACCCAGGTTCCGTGCAGCACGGCAGCATGCTGTGTCAGCTCTTCAACAAGCCGCTGGCGCCGTTTCATTAGTTTCTGAATCGTTTCGCTTGACATGATTCAAGTATACCACTATTATTAGTGATGTACAAGCCGGAAAATGAAAACCGCTTGTGACAGCGGTTAGAAATTATCCGAATTTTAGGTCATTTTAGGTGTTGAATGTGGGCTATAAACTGTTTATTTCAATGCTTTCCGGTGATATAATTGTGGTAGCAGATCCTGACTTTATGAGATAAGCGACGAAATACAAAATCAGTCGAAGCCCGGAAGCACTGCAGCAACGCGACTTCCGGGTTTTTGTGTGTAACAAAAACTTAATGTTAAATGTCCTGTTATGTCCGTCTATTTGCTTTCTTTTCTTTGCCTTCTCGGGTACAATAGGGGTAGGAGTAGTTTGCTCCGCGGAGGAATCTATGTACGTTGCTGTTTCGGGATATGGCAAAGCCAGAGTCATCCAGTTCAGAGAAGAAAAACGCATCCCCGGTACCAGCAAGAAGAAGACCAAGGTTATCAAGACCCTGGGCAACTACGAGCGCATGCTGGCCGAAGACCCGGATATTATCACCAAGCTCAAAGCAGAGGCGGCAAGGCTGACCCGGGACAAAAAAGAGTCCAGCAAACCGCTGACCATTCAGGTGGCGACGACGGAGATCACGGAACCGGAAGATGTAGTGGCGTCGTATCATTTCGGCCATGCCTTGGTCAAACAATTGTGGAAACAGATTGAACTGGACACGTTCCTGACCAATCAGTGCGATCGGAAAAATGCCGAAGCCGTGGCTCAGGCGCTGTTCTACCTGGTTGCTCATCGCTGTTCGGCGCCGGACAGCATTCGGGCCTGTGCTCTGGACCAGACGGCCTATGCCGGACTATCCCCACTGGGGCTGGACGTGTTTTATGGAGTGCTGGACGTTCTGGCCGAGCAAAAAGAGGCCATCATTGCGCATTTATGTGCCTATTTCGAAAAGAAAACGGACCGTAGCGGAACGGAGACCTACCTGGATGTGACGACGTACGCTTTTGAGAGCACCCGCTGGGGTGAACTGCGCATGTTCGGCTTTTCCAAGGATCACAAGAACAATGAAGTGCAGGTTGTCATGGCCCTGCTTTTGGATAACAACGGCATCCCCATCACCTATGAGCTGTTTCCCGGCAATACCATGGACCAGAACACCTTGGTTGCGGCAGTGGAAAAGCTCAAGGGAATCTACCGGCTGGACAAGATCACCGTCGTCGCCGACCGGGGCTTGAATGGCGGCGAGAACCTGGCTTACCTGACTGGCAAAGGCCACGATTTTGTCATCAGCTATACCCTGAAGCGCTCCCCTGACGCCTTTAAAGAACTGGTTTTCCAGACAGATGGCTGGCAGGACACCCGGGACGAGGAGAACAAAGCGGTGATCTACCGGGAAAAGGTTGTCACCCAAACCCTGGCTGTCAAAGTCCCGCTCTCACAACAGGCGATAGAGAACCAGTCAACGGTCAAGAAACGTGGCCGGCCCAGGAAAAGCGAAGTCATTGAGCTGCCGGTGAAAATCCATCTGACCTGGTCTGCCAAGCGCGCCGAAAAGGACAAGGCGGACCGGGAAAGGATGCTGGAGCGCCTCAAGAAGCGTCTGGACAAACCTTATCAGCTGAAAGCGTCGATCATGCGCGGCTGCAACCAATATCTGCAGATGTCGGTCGATCTGGAGAACTGCTCGCTGGACGAAGACAAGATCGAGCAGGCGGCCCGGTTTGACGGCTACTATGCCATCGTGACCAATAATCTGAATCTGACAACGGAGAAAGTCTGCCAGATCTATCGTGGGTTATGGAAAATCGAAGAGAGTTTCCGGATCCTGAAAACAGACCTGAGAGCGCGCCCTGTATTCGTCTGGAACGATAAACATATCCAGGGTCATTTCCTGATGTGCTTTGTCAGTCTGTGCCTGTTGCGTTACACCCAGTATCTGCTGGAGTCGCAGAGTCAGGTCCGGGCTTCGGCCGAGATGATCATGACCGCCATTCATCAGCCCCTTGCCCTTGCTCAGGGTGACTACCCCAACATCGTCGTGACGCCCACGAAAGTCTCGAAACTGTATCTGGATTTGGCCCGGATACTTGGCTTGCCATCGCTGCGTACGAACATGACCTTAACGCAATTTCGAGCCAGCACCAAGCTGGACTTGTCAACCAATCTGAAATAGCAGGACATTTTTTTGCGCTGTAATCCACCATTCTCAAGGGTTACAGCGCTTTTGCTCCTAAAGTCGGGAAATATCACTACCTAAAACTCAAATTTGACAGCAAAATGGTGATTTCGGAACTTGAAAGCCTTGAAACGCCCTATTCCCAAGGGGGTGACCCGAAATATTTGTTGAAAATGTAGGTCAAACTAATTCTGTCTATATGCCTATAAACTGTTTATTTCAATGCTTTCCGGTGATATAATTGTGGTAGCAGATTGTCGGAGGTTTACAGCAATGTTCCCACAAATTGTAACCACCAAAAAGTCAGATGGTAGTGCCTACAGATATCTCCATATCATCGAGTCCTATCGTGTCGGTTCTGCTGTCAAAAAGCGCCGGATTGCCAGCCTCGGCAACATCGATGCCTATTCGGAAAAGGAGATCGAGCAGATCATTCACAAGCTCGAGTCTGTCCTACAAAACCGGGTGCTGGGTTCGGTCAATGACCTCAATCCTGTCTGCATGCTCGAATTCGGCGTTCCTTATGTGGTTCAATTTTTGTGGGACCAGCTGCACCTGTCCGAAGCGATCCGGTCTGCCCTGAGTGGACGCAACGTCGAGTTTGATGTCGCGGAATACATTAAGGCTATGGTCATTGGTCGTCTGGCGGATCCGGCCAGCAAGCGTGAACTGTTTTTAACAATCGAGGACTTCTATCTTCCGGATGCACCGAAGGGCTGGAAACTGCAGGATTTCTACCGGGCCCTGGATTATCTCATGGATATCAAGCCGGAGATTGAACACCATTTGTACCGGGAAATGACCAATCTCTTGAACTTCCAGCTGTCCCTGGTGTTTTACGATATGACCAGCACGCATGTCAGCGGCCACTGCTGCCCGATCGCCAAGCACGGTTACTCCCGAACCCATCGCCCCGACCTGGAACAGGTCGAGCTTGGATTGCTGGTGTGTCTGCTAAACTAGAAATACCAGAAGCGATCAAATAAAAATCCCAGAATCGATCACTTGGAATTCCCTGGAAAAATCAAGGACTAAAAGGAAGGACAGTTGAACAACTGTCCCCTGAATCATTATCCTTTGTTGTGAGCGCGACCACACAGCAGAGGAGGAATAGGAGAGATGCTCAACGTGTCCCAAGTGAATCATATCAAGGATTTGGCCCAAAGTGGGAAATGTCCGGCACAAATCAGCCGCGAAACCGGACGGGATATCAAGACCGTCAACAAGTACCTGGAGGACAGGGACTATTCGCCAAGGCCACTGAAGGTTATAAGGAAGCCGTCAAAGCTCGACCCCTACAAGGAGACGATTGACAAATGGCTGGAGTCGGACCAGACACGTTGGCACAAGCAGCGCCATACGGCCAAGCGCGTCTACGACCGGCTCAGGGAACGCCATCCCGAATTCGACTGCTCCTACCCGACCGTGGGGCGCTACGTGCGCGAGAAGAACGATGCCCTGAAAGCGGGCAAGGCGTTCCAGGAACTGGTCTGGCATCCCGGCGAGGCGCAGGTCGACTTTGGCGAGGCGGACTTTGTCGAGCGCCAGGCGATGGTGCGGAAGAAGTATCTGACGGTGTCGTTTCCCTACAGCAATGACAGCTTCACGCAGGTGTTCGGCGGCGAGACGGCCGAGTGCGTCTGCCAGGGACTGAAGGATATTTTTGCCTACATCGGCGGCGTACCGGGGATTTTGGTATTCGACAACGCCACCGGCGTCGGGCGACGGGTTGGGGAAATAATCCGCGAGGCGAAACTGTTCGGGCAGTTTCGGGCCCACTACGGATTTCTGCTCCGGTTCTGCAACCCGAACGCCGGCCACGAGAAGGGCAATGTGGAAAACAAGGTCGGCTTCACGCGCCGGAACCTGTTCGTGCCGCCGCTTGCCTATGACGACATCGAAGTTTTCAACCAACAACTTCTAGATCGGCATCAGGATAAGTCGGAGGAACCGCACTACAAGAAGCTCTTGCCGATCAAGGAGTTGTTCAAGGAAGACCGGCAGGCGTTAAGGCCGCTGCCGTCGCACCCGTTCAACGTCTGCCGCTACGAGACCGTCCATGCCGACAACTACGGCAAGGTCTGCCTCGACGAGCGCCACCGCTATGCCACCTGCCCCGAGTATGGCGGCAAAAAGGTCATGGTGGGGCTTCGGGCGCACACGGTCGAGATCCTAGCGGACGACCTGTCGGTCCTGACGGTCTATGACCGGATGTTCGGCGCCGAACGCACCGACACGACCGACTACCGCACGACGCTGGCGACACTTCTCAAAAATGTCGGCGCCTGGAGAAACAGCGGCATCCGGGAAAAACTGCCGGACCCATTGCGCCAGGCGTTGGATGCGCAGCCGAAAGAAGCGTTGCGCCAGTCGCTTCGGGCGCTCGAGCAGCTGAGCCAAACCTACGATTTTGAGACGGCGGTCGCTGCGCTCGAAGAGGGCTTGCGCCTGGACCGCACGCGGCTGTCGGACACGGCGGTGCTGGCGGCCCGGATTCGCGGCTACGGCCTGATGCGGGCGCCGGAGAAGGGCCCGGACCTTAGAGTCTATGACCGGTTGTTGAAGGGAGACGGAGCATGCTCATGACGCAAAGGACACGTGACGATGCCCGGGGCGCCATCGCCGCCTGCTGCAAGACGCTTTACCTCTCGAAGAACGTCCTGCGCCTGTGCGAGGACGAGGCCACCCCCAAGCAGGAGGAGTTTTTGCTCAGGGTCCTCGAGCAGGAGCTTCAGCAACGCGAAAAGAATCGGATCGCCAGGCTCCTGAACCGCGCTGGCTTTCCGACGCTCAAGGGTTTTTCCGACTACGACTTCACCAACGTGCGCTTCCCGCCGACGCTTTCCAGGGACGAGCTTTTGACGGCTGGGTTTATTTCGGAGCAGAAGAACCTGGTGCTTTACGGCCCGGTCGGCACTGGAAAAACCCACCTGGCGATCGCCCTGGGCTTGAAAGCATGCGAGATGGGGCTCCGGGTCCGCTTCTATTCGGTCACAGCCCTGGTCCTGAAGCTGGGCGAGGCCTTTAAGGACGGCACGCTGGAAAAACTCGTGCGCGACCTTCTGAACCTGGACCTGCTGATCCTCGATGAATGGGGCTATGTCCCGGTCGACAAGGAAGGCTCGCAGCTTCTGTTCCGCGTCGTCGCCGACAGCTACGAGCAGAAGAGCCTCATCCTGACCACCAACCTCGAGTTCTCCAAATGGGGTTCGATCTTTACTGATGAGCAGCAAGCGTCAAAAGCGCCACACATTGTAGCAGTCACTGAACAATGACAAAATTTCTCCATCAAGCGATGGGGGATCATAAAGATGAAGCAAAATCAAAAGCGCATCGAATGGGAGCAGCGGATCGCCGATTGTGAATGTCGGTCAAGCAGAATCATTTTGGCGCACTGCTTTGACCAGCATGTGTTTCGGGATATCGTGAATCCGACCTGCGGTTTTCTACATCGCCGACCATGTACTAAACTATCCTACAACCTCACGTAAGTAAGCGTCAAAACGCACACACTTTACGCTTAGGATTCACTTGATGTGCTCTTTTTATCCTTTGTCCAGCAGGAATCCGGTAATGTCGATGACCACGGCATCAACTGGCGGATCGCATCCGGATTCTTCTGATCAATGTTCGGCATCCGCTCAAACAGGTATAACAAATAATCATACGGCTTCAGTCCATTCTCCTTGGCGGTCTCGACGATGCTATAAATGATCGCGCTGCTGCGCGCGCCCTTGGACGTGTTCGAGAACAGGAAGTTTTTTCGCCCGATCACGAACGGTTTGATCGAACGCTCAGCCCGATTGTTGTCCAGTTCCAGCCGTCCGTCGAGCAGAAAGTTATTGAGCGAAGCCCACTGATTCAGGCAATACTTGATTGCCTTGCCAAATACGCTTTGCGGCAGGGTTTGCTGCCCCGTCCGCTTGAGCCAGCCGTAAAACTCGTCCAGAATCGGTTTGCTGCGAAGCAGACGTTGCTCAAATCGCCACTGAGGGGTAGCATCTTTTAGGTCCTGCTCAATACTGAACAAGTTATTGCAATATTCTAACCCTTTACTGGCAGCGACCGGCTTATCTTTCTGGGCAGGTGGCAGCGCCTTGAGCGCATCGGTAAACTTGCGCCGGGCATGCGCCCAGCACCCGACCTGGGTGATGCCGGTCAGGTTGTCATAGCCACCGTAGCCGTCGGTCTGCAAATACCCATTGAACCCTTCCAAGAATCGCTTCGGGTGTTTGCTGGCTCTGGTTGTCTGATAATCGTAAAGCACAATCGGCGGTCCATCTCGGCCGGTCCGGTAGAGCCACATATACGAGTCCGACTGTGCCGACCGCTCCGATTCCTTCAGCACCTGCAAGGTTGTTTCGTCGGCATGCAGGATGTCATGGCGCAATAATTGGCGGTGTAATTGGTCATGGATCGGATCCAGCGCGGCCTCAACACTGCGGATGATCCAGTTGGACATGGTCTGGCGTGACAGGTTGATATCCAGCCGCGACAGGATCTGTTCCTGACGGTACAGGGGCAGATGGTTCGTGTATTTCTGGTCAATGATGTAGGCAACGGCGGACGCCGAGGCGAGACTGCCGGGCAGCAGGGGCTTGGGCATGGCAGCCTTGATGACCGGCACCTTAGCTTGGGCGTCATCAGCGTGCTTCTCGCAATGCCGGCAGGCGTAGATATGCTGGACATGACGGACGAGGCTGGCTTTTGCCGGGATGATCTTGAGCTCATCGCGAACCTGGGTGCTCATCTCGTGCAGTTCGCCCTGACAGCAGGGGCAGACCCGTTCGGATTCAGACAGTTCGTAATCAATGACTTCAACCGGCAGATCCTGGATCTTCTCGGCAATCTGACCCGGTTCGCGTTTCTTTCTGGAATAGGTGATCGTTTCCGTCGTCGGCTCTGCGGCTTTAGGGTCAGCCGTATCTTCGGCTTCGTTGAACAGATTGATCTGTTCCGGATACGCGCTCTTCTCGCTCGATGCTCCGAACAGGCGCTGGCGTTGCAGGCGCAGCTGCTCTTCATACCATTTTACCTTGGCGTTGAGTTCCGCCTGCTGCTGCTGAAGAAGCAGGATTTGCTCTTCCTGAAGGCGAATTTGTTCCAACAATTTTTCGTTTGACTCGGATGATTTTACCTGCGTTTCCATCCCCGACAGAGTACCACAAATGGCCGCTTTTTTCATTCTTAAAAAGTCTGGAAACGCCCGAAAATAGGGCGTTATACGCACCTCGTTGATTACAGAATTGTCCGTGCCGAAACCGCTTTGTGGGCCTGCCTTTGCACAAGTGACAACCCGTCCAGGAGCCAGCGAAATTCGCGATAACTGATGCTCACAGCGTCACCGGACTGATTTGGCCAGTCGAATTTCCCCCGCTCCAGTCGACGATAATAAAGCCAGAATCCATTGTGATCCCACTGCAGGATCTTGAGTTTGTTGCGCTGACGATTGCAAAAGGCAAACAGGCATGGGCCGAACGGATCCAGTTCAAATGTTTCTTTCACCAGTACGGCCAGCCCATCGATCGATTTGCGCATATCGGTGCTGCCGCAAGCCAGATGCACCTGCTTGTTTGCCCATTCGTCAATCACAGGGTTTGCAGGATATTCACGATATCCCGAAACACATGCTGGTCAAATCCTTGCGTCACAATAATTCTGGCATGACCGACTTCGACCGATACAGCCCCTTGAGGCCAGGACGGCTGGTCGTCCAGCGGTCTAATATCCAGCGACATCCACTTGATGGGTTGGCCGGTTCCGCCTTGTGCATGCTCCCGAATTCGCCGCTTCCAGTAATAGAAATTGCAGGTCTTGATGCCGTTGGCTTCGCACCAGGTAGCGATCGTCTGACCACTGTTCTCACAATCAGCAATCCGCTGCTCCCATTCGATGCGCTTTTGATTTTGCTTCATCTTTATGATCCCCCATCGCTTGATGGAGGAATTTTGTCAAAGTTCAGTGACTGCTACAATGTGTGGTGCTTTTGACGCTTACGATGAGCAGATGGCCGCTGCCATGATTGACCGCCTGGTGCACCATGGCCATCTCCTGATCTTCGACGGCGAAAGCTACCGCATGAAGCATGCGCTGATGCGCCAGACGCAACGGCCGCCTGCCGACAAGGGGGTGAGAATGGCTGCCTCAATGGCCGATGATTAAAACAGGGAATTCCCAGTGATTACGAATGGGATTTTTTGTTGATCGATTATGGGAAAAGCTGTTGACAAAACACAGCTGGTCACGCCGGACGGTTTGCCGATCACGCATGAAGTGTTTTCCGGTGAAGTGCCCGACAAAAAGACCGTGGCCGAAGTCCTCAAAAAGCTAAAGCATGACTATTGCGTCGAGAAATGTGTCTTTGTCGGGGATCGCGGCATGGTCACCGGCGAGAACTTCGCCTTGCTTGAATCGGTCGATTATCCGTACATCGTGGGTTACCACAAGCGCGGCCGGGTCGTCAGTGACCATTTGCTGGAATCCCATCAAGACTTGGACGCTTTCGCAAAGATCCGGGACAACCTGTCCTTCCTCGAGGTTGAGGCAAGCGATATCGACGATGAGGAGGGCACCAGCGGCTGCCGTTATCTGTTGTGCTACAATCCGCTCAAGGCTGAACAGGATGCGGCATTCCGGTCAGCAGCCCTGGAAGAGGCCGAAGAGGAACTGCAGAAGATCGCAAGGTTGTTAACGGCCAAGCATCGTGGTCGGGCGACCAATCCGAAAAACGTCATGATTCAAGTCGGCAAGGAACTGACCCGCAAGAATGTCCAGAGTTTTTTCGAGATCGCCTACGATGGCCACCAGATGACCTTTTCACGCAATGAACCGGCACTGGCCAAGGAAGCGCTTCGGGACGGCAAGTTCATCGTCAAGACCAATACTACGCTTCCTGCCGAGGACGTGATTCTTTCGTACAAAAACCTGATGAATGTGGAGCGGGCCTTTCGCGAAATCAAGAACTTCCTGGATGTCGGACCCTTGCGGCACTGGAACGAGCGACGTGTCCGCGGCCATATCTTCATCTGTGTTTTGGCCTACCTGTTTGAGCAGGAGCTGCAGGTCATGTACCGGCAGTATTGGCAGCACCAACGGGATGAGGCGATGGCCCTGACGGATCCTGATCAACGACGTAAGCGTCAAAACGCACACACTTTACGCTTAGGATTCACTTGATGTGCTCTTTTTATCCTTTGTCCAGCAGGAATCCGGTAATGTCGATGACCACGGCATCAACTGGCGGATCGCATCCGGATTCTTCTGATCAATGTTCGGCATCCGCTCAAACAGGTATAACAAATAATCATACGGCTTCAGTCCATTCTCCTTGGCGGTCTCGACGATGCTATAAATGATCGCGCTGCTGCGCGCGCCCTTGGACGTGTTCGAGAACAGGAAGTTTTTTCGCCCGATCACGAACGGTTTGATCGAACGCTCAGCCCGATTGTTGTCCAGTTCCAGCCGTCCGTCGAGCAGAAAGTTATTGAGCGAAGCCCACTGATTCAGGCAATACTTGATTGCCTTGCCAAATACGCTTTGCGGCAGGGTTTGCTGCCCCGTCCGCTTGAGCCAGCCGTAAAACTCGTCCAGAATCGGTTTGCTGCGAAGCAGACGTTGCTCAAATCGCCACTGAGGGGTAGCATCTTTTAGGTCCTGCTCAATACTGAACAAGTTATTGCAATATTCTAACCCTTTACTGGCAGCGACCGGCTTATCTTTCTGGGCAGGTGGCAGCGCCTTGAGCGCATCGGTAAACTTGCGCCGGGCATGCGCCCAGCACCCGACCTGGGTGATGCCGGTCAGGTTGTCATAGCCACCGTAGCCGTCGGTCTGCAAATACCCATTGAACCCTTCCAAGAATCGCTTCGGGTGTTTGCTGGCTCTGGTTGTCTGATAATCGTAAAGCACAATCGGCGGTCCATCTCGGCCGGTCCGGTAGAGCCACATATACGAGTCCGACTGTGCCGACCGCTCCGATTCCTTCAGCACCTGCAAGGTTGTTTCGTCGGCATGCAGGATGTCATGGCGCAATAATTGGCGGTGTAATTGGTCATGGATCGGATCCAGCGCGGCCTCAACACTGCGGATGATCCAGTTGGACATGGTCTGGCGTGACAGGTTGATATCCAGCCGCGACAGGATCTGTTCCTGACGGTACAGGGGCACGGTGATTGTCAAGATAGTTGTCGCAAATCGTCATCAAAAGATTTTGGTTTGTTGAGCCATACTTCCTTGCTGAGTAACCAGGGTCTTGTGTGTTTGCGCCAGCGCAGGGGGGTTCTTGCCCTAGCATCAGCATAAACTTGGCGGCGATTTTCGAGAATCTCATCGGCTAGCCCCGCGTGGTACTGACTTGGTGTAATGAATTGAATACCGCTGTGCCGATGCTCCTGCCGGTACCAGCGAACCAATCGCAAGCACCAGTTCCGGGCGTCTTCCAGTCCTGAGAATCCTTTGGTCGGAAACTCCGGACGATACTTGAAGGTCTTAAAGATTGACTCGGAATAAGGATTGTCATTGCTGACACGCGGCCGGCTTCGTGACGGCGTTACCCCGAGTTCATACAGCGTGGCCAGCATCGTCGCTCCTTTCATCGGGCTTCCATTATCTGAATGCAAGATCAACGGTTCCTGTGTGTTGCGCAAGTTCTGAGCCATCACCGCCCGGCGAATCAACTGACTGGCATGTTCGGCCGATTCTTCTTCCCATACCTCCCAACCGACAATGTCCCGGGTAAAGATGTCAAGGATCAGATACAGGTAATAATAGAGACCTTTGATCGGACCGTTCAAGTACGTGATATCCCAACTCCAGACCTGATTCTTGGCGGTTGCACAGAAACTGGATAAAGCCTTGTTTTCTGGTTTGAGGGCTCGGCCGCGATGGTTTTGCTCACCAAACTCCCTCATAACCCGATAAAAACTGGATTCTGAAGCAATATACTCGCCTCGATCGGCAAGGATGGGGACAATCTGGCTGGGCGGTTTGCTTGCATGTTCGGGCTGGTTGACGGTCTTCAGGATCAAGGCTTTTTCTTCATCAGTGAGTTTATGCTTCGGCTCCGGCCGTTTAGCCAGTGGCCGCTGATCCTCGTTCGGGTTGTCTGGATGCTTCCAGCGCTGATAGGTTCGGGTGTTGATACAAAGTTCCGCACATGCCATGAATTGGCGGGCTCCGGCAGCGACGGCTTCATCGACCAGCTCTATGATGTGGGCGCGATCTGTGGTGCTGGTCATTCTTCCTCGTCCGAGGTTCCCCAGATCGCTTCGGCTTTTTTTCTTAAGACCAGGAGCGCCGCCGTCTCCGCCAAGGCGGATTCCTTGCGCTGCAGTTCCTTCTTGACCTGGCGCAGCTCTCTCTGCGTGGCCTTGTCCTGCTGCATGATTTCCGCAATCCGGCCGGGAATGTCAGAATTCGCGTTCTGGCAGTTTTCTTGCCACTGATGGACCTGTTCCGGGTACAATCCCTTCTGTCGGCAATACTCTGACAACTCCGCTTCACTCAAATTGGCTGTTTCCAGTACGATTAGAAACTTGTCCTGACTGCTCCACTGGTCGGCCGGTTCCCCGTTAGCCGGTGCCGGGTGTCCATTGGCCCGTAGCTCCTGTCGCCATTTTTTGAGCGTCGTCTCTGGGATCCCCAACATCTGTTCGATCTGGTTTATTGATTTGTTTTCCGGCGCCAGCATCATGCGGATCGCGGTCTCTTTGACTTTTCTTGGATAGGCCATTGTCGTCCTCCATCTATTTTCCCTTCATAGGATAATTCTTTCAATGGTCTACGACAACTATTGTGACACATAGGGGGCAGATGGTTCGTGTATTTCTGGTCAATGATGTAGGCAACGGCGGACGCCGAGGCGAGACTGCCGGGCAGCAGGGGCTTGGGCATGGCAGCCTTGATGACCGGCACCTTAGCTTGGGCGTCATCAGCGTGCTTCTCGCAATGCCGGCAGGCGTAGATATGCTGGACATGACGGACGAGGCTGGCTTTTGCCGGGATGATCTTGAGCTCATCGCGAACCTGGGTGCTCATCTCGTGCAGTTCGCCCTGACAGCAGGGGCAGACCCGTTCGGATTCAGACAGTTCGTAATCAATGACTTCAACCGGCAGATCCTGGATCTTCTCGGCAATCTGACCCGGTTCGCGTTTCTTTCTGGAATAGGTGATCGTTTCCGTCGTCGGCTCTGCGGCTTTAGGGTCAGCCGTATCTTCGGCTTCGTTGAACAGATTGATCTGTTCCGGATACGCGCTCTTCTCGCTCGATGCTCCGAACAGGCGCTGGCGTTGCAGGCGCAGCTGCTCTTCATACCATTTTACCTTGGCGTTGAGTTCCGCCTGCTGCTGCTGAAGAAGCAGGATTTGCTCTTCCTGAAGGCGAATTTGTTCCAACAATTTTTCGTTTGACTCGGATGATTTTACCTGCGTTTCCATCCCCGACAGAGTACCACAAATGGCCGCTTTTTTCATTCTTAAAAAGTCTGGAAACGCCCGAAAATAGGGCGTTATACGCACCTCGTTGATTACAGAATTGTCCGTGCCGAAACCGCTTTGTGGGCCTGCCTTTGCACAAGTGACAACCCGTCCAGGAGCCAGCGAAATTCGCGATAACTGATGCTCACAGCGTCACCGGACTGATTTGGCCAGTCGAATTTCCCCCGCTCCAGTCGACGATAATAAAGCCAGAATCCATTGTGATCCCACTGCAGGATCTTGAGTTTGTTGCGCTGACGATTGCAAAAGGCAAACAGGCATGGGCCGAACGGATCCAGTTCAAATGTTTCTTTCACCAGTACGGCCAGCCCATCGATCGATTTGCGCATATCGGTGCTGCCGCAAGCCAGATGCACCTGCTTGTTTGCCCATTCGTCAATCACAGGGTTTGCAGGATATTCACGATATCCCGAAACACATGCTGGTCAAATCCTTGCGTCACAATAATTCTGGCATGACCGACTTCGACCGATACAGCCCCTTGAGGCCAGGACGGCTGGTCGTCCAGCGGTCTAATATCCAGCGACATCCACTTGATGGGTTGGCCGGTTCCGCCTTGTGCATGCTCCCGAATTCGCCGCTTCCAGTAATAGAAATTGCAGGTCTTGATGCCGTTGGCTTCGCACCAGGTAGCGATCGTCTGACCACTGTTCTCACAATCAGCAATCCGCTGCTCCCATTCGATGCGCTTTTGATTTTGCTTCATCTTTATGATCCCCCATCGCTTGATGGAGGAATTTTGTCAAAGTTCAGTGACTGCTACAATGTGTGGTGCTTTTGACGCTTACGATCGCCTACGATGGCCACCAGATGACCTTTTCACGCAATGAACCGGCACTGGCCAAGGAAGCGCTTCGGGACGGCAAGTTCATCGTCAAGACCAATACTACGCTTCCTGCCGAGGACGTGATTCTTTCGTACAAAAACCTGATGAATGTGGAGCGGGCCTTTCGCGAAATCAAGAACTTCCTGGATGTCGGACCCTTGCGGCACTGGAACGAGCGACGTGTCCGCGGCCATATCTTCATCTGTGTTTTGGCCTACCTGTTTGAGCAGGAGCTGCAGGTCATGTACCGGCAGTATTGGCAGCACCAACGGGATGAGGCGATGGCCCTGACGGATCCTGATCAACGACTAAAGGCTATAAAGGAACTGGATCAGATCTGGTTTACCGGTGAGCACTTGATCAAGGAACTGAGGCGCTGGAGCGTCATGAAGGCTGAGTTTCTGGGCAAAGAATTCCTCAGTGTCCCACCGCCGCCGGGTGACGCCAAGCACATGCTCGAAGCAATGGGCGTCCCGCTTCCGGATAAGTCGATCGTGATTTCCTGACTGGCATCACCACCTTTACGCGCTTCTGATGACCTGAGATTCGTCGGGGTTTTTGGCCGTGTAGTGCAAACTACCACCCACAAACCCCTGATTTATCGGGACCACTGTCAAATTTGAGCTAAAAACCTCAAAACGCCCTTTTGTGTATCTGCACTACACGTTGGATACAATTTCACGATTAGCCTTGTGTGTGTGCACTTTTGCACGATTACTAAATTCGGCCATTCTTATGGACTTGTTGGCAGCTTTTTGGCTAGGTCAGTTTTCGAAATATGTAATTCTCAGCACTCATGGTATATTTCAAGCCTCTCATGTTTGCTTGTACCGCTTCCAGATCAACAGGTCTCCCTTTTGGTAAATTGAAGTACATTTCTAACCTGGTTGAATAAATCCTGTTTTTCTCATCTACAATGCCAATAAACTCATAATCATCATCAAATCTTGCCAACGTTGCGTCACCGTGACTGTCATTGCACAATAGGATCCCACCAGTCTTTAAATATCGCTTTGTTGCCTGTCCGACAAAACCAGCATACTGAGAAATAATCAAATCAACTTGATCTATATTAAGAGGTTGAGTGTAGTCCTGTCCCATAAAACTTACAATGCAATTATCTGGATACTCTTTGTTCTGATCGATATATTCTTTTATGACGTCCAAATCTTTGAAAAATTTAATTGCGCCTTTGAAATTATCGATATAGTTTACTTCGGGGATAACCAGAGATGGTGCTATGTCAATATGAGAACCGGGATATATTGCACTTCGAATTAAATATTCTTTCGACACAGCCTTATAAAGTGCTTTTCTATCGCCTATCTTTAATGCATATTTCTTATACTCTTTGATAATAGAATCATCCATATGCAATTGGGATCCTCTCTTCATCTATTGTAAAAGGCTCAATTCCATGTAATAGTTTCTGATATTCGACAACTCATAACAATGTAAACTGAACGAATTCGCTTCCGTATGATGTTATTGTATAACTTTCGCTTAGCATGTTATCACCAAGGCCTATCTCCAATGAACGATTTGATGGTTTAATAAATCCGAATGTCCTAAGCCTTGAAATAGCACCGACAATGGCATATTGATCAACTCCTGTTTTCGATATGGACCGCACTTGAATTACTTTCCCGGAATTTTGAAAAAATAAAACAATCATATCAATCTCGAGAATCAACATACTGTTTAGTGCTTCTAGGAATGCAGCCTTTTTGTCATAGTTGGTTGGATTCACAGGATGAAGAAGCAGACTCTTCATATATGATTTATATGCTGAAAACTTTCTTTCTTGATGTTCATTTTCAATCTTCTCGTTAACTTTCTCAATTAATGATCCAAGTGCATCTGGGTCATGCTGTTCAATTGGTATAATTGCATCCTTAAGAGAATCTAAATCCTTGCGTAAATCTCGGTAAAATCTTTCAAGACGATTTATACTTTTTATCTGCTTGGTACCAAAATATATTGTTGAGAGACTTGATCCGACATAAGGAATAGCTTGAAGACCGGCTTCCGCAGCTAATTCAAGTTTTTGCCGATTAGAGAGTTTATCTTGACCCATGTTGTTTACCTCTTTGATGTACATAATCACGATTTAGAGCTGTTTGCTAAACGATATGATATACCTCAGCTAATATAAAAAGTACTGCCGAAACTAGCCCCCAAATAGAAAAATACCACTTGCGATATTTCCTACGCTCGTTCTTTGTGATCGGCCAACCTATAGCAAATATAAAAATGATGATGCCAAGCCATATGGCGTTTGATACCAACCAATCTTTCAAAAAATTGTCCCAGATTGGAACCTTTATCGATTCAAACAGCCTTGACAGAGAGGGAAGGAGCTGGTCCCATGTGTCCTCGAATATTTTTTTCCAATCAAGTGTCAAACTAGTTGCTTTCAAATAAATCTCCTTCATTTTAAATTGCCGCTATAATCGGAGTTAGTATCGTGCTTTTGCATACTCTATAAGCACGCCCTCGTTTTCAGGGCAAATAGTATTATTCGCTGAAATGTGAATATTTAGTGTTTTTTGTGTTTTCAATTTTTCTTTTTCATCTGGATGATTCAAAAAATACTCTTGAATAGGTAAATAATAAATGTTGGCAGATTCTTCTTCATATAACAACAGCATAAAGCAGAAAGGCGCATTAATGGCATAATTGAGTGTTTTTGCTTCCATAGGTAGGGTTAATGATCCGGACTTTATTCTCTCAACACAAGATCTCCCCTTAATTTGACAATCAATGCGATAATTATGAAATTCATTATTTTCGATGAGCTCGAAGGTTAGATCAATACCAACGTCACCACCAGTCATTTCGTGAAAATCCCAATGCTCAGTGTCAAAAGCATTTATTACTTTAACTCTTGCCTTTCTACCGACAGATGCATTCTCACCGTCTTTGGGATATTCACCTTCAAATACCGCCTCAGCCATATTAGCTAATCCCCATTTTCAGCAGATTGTAGATTGGATAAGTTTTAAATTCAGTCCTTTTTGTATCGTCAAGTTGCTCAATTATTTCGGAGGCTTCCTCAAATCTACCAAGAAGAATTAGTGATCCTGCTTTTGTGCATAAATCCTCGTTATCAATAAGCTGCAAACAAAAATCGGCATCCTCATCATCAAGACGATTCTTCCTCAGCTTGAGTTGAATAAAATTCATTCGATAAATATAGTAATTATTAACGGATAACATCCATATACATAAGTTTACTGCCAAGCGATAAATTTCGTCGATATTTCTGGTGCCAGAATCATACGCTTTTATCAACTCAAGCAGGAACCAATTTACAAGCTCCAGATAACCTTCGTAGGTATTGTACTTTATAATGTCATCGAAGATAGTGTTCTCATCGAAATTATCCACATCGAGATCAGCCGCTTTAAGCAGAAGAAACTGACTGACTTGATGTTCATTTTTCCCGCTATCAACACCAACAACTGCCTTGATTGGTACAAAGAAGTTTTTTGCTAATTTTCCGCCTTCTACTGTATCAACCAAAAGTAGTATTTTAATATTTCCTATGGTAAGTATTTGAACAGGATCGCTTTTTGAAACATTTATGTAGCTTGAATCTGCGCCAATTTTCTCAAGTAATGAGAATTTCCAATATTCACATTCATCTATACTTTCTAAGTTCAAATCGCCCATAATCTTCAGAGATCTTAACACATTCTGAATTTTCTTTAGTCCTTCAAGCTTTTCCATAAAATTTTTGGCGGCAGCTTCTTGATCCGAACTTAAATGTTCTAATTTTTGCGGAACGCCATTAATGAGCAATATGCTGGTTTCAAACAAAGCCTTAGCAAATTCTAGGTCGCGTATTTGCTCAAATAGAGTTCCCTTGATGGAAAAATTTATTTTTACACCTCTTCCGCTGTCTTTTCTATATATACTCACACTCATTGCCTTACCAAAATGAATTTTTGCATCGCCGTGTGACCAGATCGTATAAGATTGATCAAAATAATCTTTATCACCAGCCCCGATACGGTGTTCATTATTCACTTTCACGATTTCCGTTTTTTCAATATGCTCTACAGGAATATTAATGCTAAGACCTTTTGGTATAGCGTACATATAGATATCCGGTGTTAATGATAAGCTCTCAAATGGGGATATGTGCTCCCCTGGAAAAACATCAACAGTAAAGGTGAAGCTTTCAATTAATCCGAGATCACCATTCCACTTATCAAAACTCAGTCGGTTTTTATCAACTGTTCCGAGTTGTTTTTGTTTATTTCGAATGAAGCTCTTAAAAATGACCAACTGACTACTGCTATTTGACGGGAATTTTTTCAACTCAATGCTGGCTTTTTTTGTCTTATTCTTTTCTTTGATATTTGCAAGATCAAAAGGAAGTAATGAATTGTAGTAAATACATTTTGAGTCATAGTTATTAACATAAACGACGAATAATATTGCACCACCATCTACGCTATATGCATCAACACTCGACAAGTCAAGACGAAATCGAACTTTATCAGGGAAGACATTCGTCTTTATTTTGCTTCGGTCAACACCTTTTATTTGTAAGGGTATACGACCAATCAGGTCTGATCTTGACCGATTTCTATTTTTGTTTTTGTACAAATAGACGAAGTCATCCCAAATTGGTATGTTATCACCTGTTGGTATGTTTTCTGTTAAATAGCCTAGACGCATGATTACATCTTTAACTGCATTCACTGCAACGCTTTCTGAATCAATACTCATTCTGTCTCTCCATACACAATCTAGACTAATTGCTGTAGTGTTTAGCCTGGATCATTTAATTGCACTAATAAATGCATCCTTTATGAGCTTCAGCCGTTCATTGTAAAAAATCTGAAAGTCTAGAAATGCACAATTCACATTTGGGATATAGTTTAATGATCGATATTGATTTTTATCTTGTTCTGACCTGAAATGTTCTTCAAACCATTTATCAAACTCTTTATTTTGCTTTTCGATATTTGGCAACTGATATAATAATTGTAAATTTCCAATACCGTTCACATATTTCATATAATTTTCAACCTGATCAGCCGGCACGCCTCTGTTTTGCAGAATTTTTGATGATGCAAACAGACTTTTAGGATAAATATGATCTACATGAACAGACTTGCTGAAATCATAACTTGGATAAATCAACATAAGTGCAGACAGGGTATCGGCGTCATTATATTGAAGCTGAAGCAAATTTTCGTTAATATCATCTTCTGTAAAAGAAATTGTTTTATTTGTACCCTTAAAATAATCGATAATTTTATCAAGTGGGAATCCATTCTGGCTATCTTCATTAATGAGTTTCCTCAAAGGCCTTAAAACATTATCCGGCTGCCCACTGAATACACGTTTGATTAAGGAGCGATTTAACCATTTCTTTATGGCTGTTCGATCATTCTGTGTTTTCGAAGATTCAACATAATTTTTAGGCAGCCCGATCCTCATCAAATAGTAAGCGATTGGAATAACTGCATTCGATGATTTTAGGGTGTCTCTTGAGTAGCCGAAACTCGCAACCAATTCAACAGCCATTTGAATAGCAAGCTTGATTGTCTCCCAGTTGGCTTCAATATTTAGCATGTTCGTCTTGTTGAAGTTATCTACTTTAAATGCAATATTATTAAAATCACTTAAAATTAATGAAGATTTTAAAACAAAATCTTTATTAAAATTAAAACTACTACCAATATGATTAATGCTATCAACAAACTCCGTGATTTCTGCTCTCGCATCGTAAGTTTGCCATTGGGCTGAAGCAATAGACAACAAGAGGTCTGAGTAGCTCAAAATAGTACCACCACTGTTAACCCTAATGAAAATGTTCAAGACTTTGTCGAGATCTTGACTCTTTTCAAGATAATAGCTTATTGTATCCTTATCCTGAATGACTTTATATAATTGGTAGAGAGCGCCTTGTGCAAATTTACGCTGCTCTTTTGAAATTTCATCGTTTAACATAATATTATCGGTTAAATAATCCATTACATGATTTATTTCTTTCATCTCCAAAATTTTGCCTACTTCGAACCAATAAATGTTCTTGTTGCTTTGTAGATCATTAACAGCTTCCTTCTTTGTAAGAAACCTAAAATCATATTTACGGTCAAAGTCTGAAGCAGGGTTAAACAGATTTAGATACAGTTTCCTTTTGGGAAATGCATCTTCGCTCTTCCATTGCTTATATCTGAGTTTATATGAATAAGTGCCTTTTAGGCCTAAATAAATAGAAGTTAGACGCTGTTGACCATCAAGCACCGCTGTCATGTCAGATGTTCCGGCCAAATTCGCTTTCGGATTATGGCGATTATTTTTCTCATGAAAGTCCTTAATGAACTGATAAAACTCATATTCGCTATAATTTTCTTTATCAACCTTCCAAAATAGAAATGATCCAATTGGATATTCCTGCATAAGGCTATCAAATAACGTTTCGATTTGATCTACTGACCAAACAAACTCTCTCTGAATTGAGGGTAACACATAGATTCCACGATCGATGTTGTTGATGATGTCTTGTATCTTGAGTGGTGTTTCATAGGCCATGATATTACCTCTTTTCCAATATAGGAATGGTTTCTTTTACTCGATCTGGATCAATTTCAATGCCTTCACGAAACAAAGCATGCTCATTTTCTGTTTTCAAGGATTACTCGTCACGAATATTCGGAACAAATTGTACATCACCTTCGATCTCAGCCTTCCCGGATTCGATAATAATATATTCAAGTCTCTCAACATCATCTTTAGTCAATTCCAACTTGCACATGTACTCTGTCTTGAAGTTATGAAAAAGTGCAAAATACTTCTTTCTGTCATCGGTATCTTGATAGATATAAATTGTCTCTGCAAGAGCGAGGGTGGGGAATTCATTACTGTTGATTTGATTATCTTTTATGACTAGATATCTGACTTCTCTAAATCGCCGACCAGGTTTATCTTCAGTATCTGGAATGAGCCACCCTTGTCCTGTTTTTTTGGCGTATCTCAGCTTTCCACGATGAATCCATTGATCAACCTTGCTTGAATCAACGTTGTGCATCTCAGCAAACTTTTCAACAGACAAATAGTTGCACTCAACATTTAATAACGTGTGTTCGACTGTAGATGTCATTGAACTGATTTCATCATTTTCAATTTCAATTTCAGAAGCATCACATAACTCAAGCGTAATACGGTTTACCAAAAAGCTGTATTCGTAGAAATTCCAGAGCTCGGTTAAAACTGGCAGCCTGCACCTCTCGAGGGTGTCAAGAAACCTCTCGCATAATTTGAGTCGATTAATCAGTGTTTCAGGTGAGGACTTGGGATATTCATTCAGCCGAAAATGCTCGATAAACATTCTGAATGATTTAATTACGTCTTCGCGCGAAAACAAATAACTCTTACGAAAGATCCGCTCATCGTCCTTTGAAAGCATTATTCCTGGCATTATAAGCCTCCTCCCAAACGAGTGCTTCACATTTCCACATTATACCATTATTTGAATATCGGTATAATCTTGACTTCTGCTCGCCCTCGAGTGATTACTACGATAAAAAATCGAAGGGTGATGTTATGCCGGCCAAACAAGTGCAAATTCGAACTGTTAAGGAGCTTAGGCGAAAACCCCGCTTAGGCTCAGACTCCCGTCCAATCCGAGTCTGTGCCTATATCCGTGTATCGACTGGACATGAAAAGCAACAGGACTCTTTACATAGCCAAGCTGAATATTATGAACAAAGATTATCCATAAACCCGCAATACCAGTTTGTCGGCATCTTTTCGGACTCAGGCATCTCCGGATCCAAGGAGAACCGACCTGCCTTCCAGAAGATGATCGAGAAGGCAAAGGCCGGTAAGATTGATCTTATTTTCACCAAATCCATCTCCCGGTTTGCACGAAACACCCTGATGCTCCTGAAAACAGTCCGTGAGCTCAAGTCAATAGGTGTCGGAATTATTTTCGAAGAGCAGAATATCAACACGCTAAATGCTGAAGGCGAGCTGATGTTATCAGTGCTGGCCGGTATCGCCGAGGAGGAACGTAGGTCAGTCCGCACCGATATACAATGGTCTATCCAGCACAGATACCAGCGCGGCGAAGTCATGGTTGATACCAACCGCCTGCTGGGCTATGGCAAGGATGAATCAAAAAACCTGATCATCATTCCAGAGGAGACCGAGATCATCCGTCAAATATTCCAGCTATATCTGTCAGGTGTTTCAGCCTATAGGATTGCTCAGATACTTAATGAGCAAAAGGTACCCGGCTATAGGAACAACCCTTGGAACTCTCAACGGATTTTAAGCATTCTCTCCAACGAAAAGTATGCCGGATCATGCCTCATGCAAAAGAGCTATGTCAACGAAAATGATAAACAAGTTATGAACCATGGCCAACGTGCAAAATTTTGGATCGAGCATGCACATGATGCAATTATCTCCCAGTCAGACTGGGACCAGGCTCAACAGATCAGAAAAAACCGTGCCCGCAAGACTTATCCCTACACCAGTTTGCTGCGTTGTGCCCATTGCGGCTGTGCGTTGATCCGATATGTTCATCAGAAGCGTTGGGTCAGTTGGATCTGTGGTCGATCTCTGAGTCAAGGGAAATCCTCCTGCATCGGCTCCAGAATTTCCGAAACACGCTTGGTTGCCTTAACCAAAGAAAAGCCCATAACAGAACCCGTGATCGTCGAGGAGGTGCGACAAGATGAAAACTGCAAGCGAACCCGTCAAAAAGATTACCGTTTTATCCCTGTCTCCGCCAACCCAGCCAGTAAACCCGGAAGTTAGGAAAAAACTGAGGGTGGCAGCCTATTGCCGGGTTTCCAGTTCCAGTGATGAGCAGCTATCCAGTTACCAGGCGCAGCTCCGAAATTACGACCAATATATCCGGTCCAGACCGGATTTTACCTTAATAGGAATATTCGCCGATGAGGGTATATCTGGCACAGACCTAAAAAAGCGGACTGCCTTTAATGAGATGATGCAAAAGGCCAGAGAAGGCCAGATTGACCTGATCATAACCAAGAGCATCTCCCGATTTGGCCGAAACACATTGGATTGCCTGAAATGCATACGTGAACTAAAGCAGTTGAATGTGGACGTGTTTTTTGAAAAGGAGAATGTTCATAGCAATAATAAAGATGGCGAAATCCTGCTGACCTTGATTTCCGCTGTCGCTCAAAATGAAAGCATGAACCAATCAGAGAATGTAAAATGGGGCATCCGTCGAAAGTACGAGCGCAAGTCCGTCAGGAGTGTCCCATCTGGCAAATTCCTGGGCTATCGAAAGGACCAGCAAGGAAACCTCGTCATTAACGAAGAACAGGCAGAGACTGTCAGGCGGATCTATCAAGCATTTTTACACGGGCTTGGAACCTATCAGATCGCGACTATGCTGACAAAAGAGAATGTACCAATGACCTATGGCGGGAAAGAGTGGTGTGCAAGCCATATTCTGAAAGTACTGATGAATGAAAAATACCAAGGGGACACCCGATTCCAGAAGACTTTCAATACGGATTACCTGACCAAACACCGGACGAAAAACCTGGGCCAATTGCCACAGCCTTATCTCAAGGGTTCCCACCCGGCCATTATCGACCGGAAGACCTGGTCGCTTGTTCAGATGGAGATAGAACGCCAGAAGCAATTTGTTGATTGTCATAGCATGGATAAATTTCATCATCACAGTGAAGAGTACCCACTATCGGGTAAAATCTTCTGCCAGACTTGTGGTCATCCATTCGCACTAAGGCAGTCGTTTCGCACGCGTAATTATGGCCAGAAATACTGGGTTTGCCGAGGATATAAAGCGGGCCGATATGGACCTGTTGGACCGAATGCTTGCAGCAATAGCCATCGCATTCCTGCTGAAGACATCGATCGTGCCATTATAAGCAGTTGGAACGAGCTGGTTGATCGCAGGAGAGAATTGCTCCGTTCAACGAATCGTAAAGGTGATCAACTAGCAGATTATCGGATCAGGGATTTGAAACGTCAGGTTAGAGAATACGGACACTTAAGGGTCATGGCATATAACCTATTGATCCGCGTGCTTGATCATGTTGAAGTCAGAACTGACGGAAAACTGTCAGTCATTTTTCTGGCCGGTATCCGATTGGACCAGTGAGTACAAGCCGTCACAATTTGCTGCGAAGTCTGCTAATGATCTTTTGTCCGGACTTGAGCGAAAACAGCAATTCTCCGGAAGGTTTCACCAGCACCTCATCAACCGTGACGTTCCACAGTGTTTCGTCAAAGGCGAGAAGCAGGTCTTCGTGTTCAGATAGGTTTTCGATGAACTGATCGATCTGATTCCTTCTGGCCAGGCGCTCTTTAACGGCATTGTCCGCTTGTTCAAACTCGGCTTTGGCCTGCTTCACTGTATTTTCCAGGGCAGTATACATTTTCTGGTATTCTGTTTGATCGGACAGCTGCCATTTATTTGCTTCAACAAAATCAGCCAGTTCGTTATGTGCCTTGTCATAATCAAACTCAGCTTCTTTTTGTTTTTGCATAAGAGCAGGATCCTGGAAAAGCGAGTCCAGGAGTGTCTTGCAGGTGTCGAGAATCATCAGTCGATCTGAGATCAGCTGATTCTGGACATCCAGGCAAATGCGTATCAGTTCAGTCTCATAAATGTGTGGCGTCGCACACTTCTCGCCATTACTGAATTTGTGGTTGCACTGCCAAAGCGTCTTTCGGTACTTGCTGGTTGAATGCCAAACCTTACTGCCGTAGAAACCGCCGCAGCATTCGCAGCGCAGCCTGCTCGAGAAGCAATGCCGGCTGCTCGATTTTCGAGCTTTTTCAGCTCGCTTTTGGATCTCAAGCTGAGCCAGTTCAAAAACGGCTTTGCTGACGATTGGTGGATGGCTGTTTTCAACATAGTATTGAGGCACTTCGCCCTCGTTAATTTTCATTTTTTTATTCAGGAAGTCGACGGTGAACTTCTTCTGCAAGAGAGCGTCACCCTTGTACTTTTCGTTGCTTAGGATACTTAAAATAGTACTCTTTGACCACTCCTTCTTTTTCCTTGGTGTAAGAATCTGATCGTCCATCAACGATCGGGCTATGTCGCCGTATGTGGCCCCTTCAAGAAATGTTCTGTAAATTCTGCGCACAATTTCGGCCTCTTTTGGCACTATTTCGGGTTGACCATCGATTCCTCGCTTGTATCCAAGGAAGCTGGCATAGGGCATATTGACCTTGCCATCCGAGAATCTTTTGCGTTGACCCCAAGTTACATTTTCAGATAAATTTCTACTTTCTTCTTGTATCTGCACGACACGTTGGATACAATTTCACGATTTGCCTTGGGTGTGTGCACTTTTACACGATTACAAATGCTTCGCCCAGTATTTTTGGGTTAACTAAGCTCACTGCTGGCATTCAACTATATCTATAGATGGCGGCAATGCCCGTGCAGCTGGGCATCTTGTCCTTTGGCAGAACGAATACAGTACCTCCGCATGATAATACTAATTCAGCTAAATCATCCAGGATATCGTCATAATCAGGACTATCTATATTGCCGAATTTAATAATCCCGGTTTTGTCGTCGATTTTTCCTGGTACAATTTTATCTTCCTCGATTAGAATAGTTTCAACTCGACTTTCATATGCGGCTTTGGCTACTTGCCATAAATCAGCTGATCCCAATAATTCAGCTTCAGCCTTTTTATATGATTCGATCATTTTTTGCATCTTTTCCATATTGATGGCTTCAATAATAATCTGTGCCCTTTCCTGTATTTCATCTAAATTCAGAGATTCAATGGATTTACTGATACCCTCTTCAAGCAAATAAGGATTATTGCTAAATCTCTTGAATTCTGAATGGTATTCCGAAAGCGATACTAAAATGAGTGGCAGTTTCGATGGTTTTGAATAGTTTTCGTAAACATATGAATCAACGTATCTGAAATACTTTTCGGTATCTTTATCTATCTCTTGCTTGACATCACCATGTCCATGGTACATCGTAGGACCGCCTGCACCAGCATAGGATCCATGGGAAAGATAGGAATCAGATAATTGATCTCCTAAAACTTCCTTCATAGTCCTTGGTGTATCCTGATCAATCATGATCTCTTCAAAACCATTTCGATTACCCTGATAAAGGGAGAAATTTTCACGGCTTAAGCCCAGCAACTGATAATCTTCAGTGGACTGAAAAGCCTTGATAAGCGGTTTGATATGAAAGCTATTGGCTACTACTGCGAGCTCTTTAACCGGGTTCTGAAGATTGTAGACAATACATTTATTTTGACTTGCCAGGACGGCTATCCCATCGGAAGTATTATTCCAAAAAAACTTGTCTTCCTTGAGTTCGTATAATGGTTTCATGATTGAATCAATAGAATCAATGTTATCGGTCTGTTTTAATGAATTTTCAATCTCTCGAATCAGGTTCTTGAACACAATAGGGTCTTGTTTGTTATCCGGGAAAGACCTATGGGTCGGTTGATAAAGTGAAATAAGCGGTCCTTCCTCTTTGAAAATCATATCCTTTGGAAAATGATGTACAACCTCATATAGCATAATGAACTCCTTCCTTTCGATACGGCTTCAATGTTCTGAAAACAGGAAAACCTTCGTCCTCATCTTGATAACATCGGTACCAAACTTGATATTTGAACTATTCAATTAATAATACAAATATATATTACCATCATTATGTGTCTTTTTTACCAATTGATATAAAGCTTTCTTTTTGCAAGAGTCACCCATTTTCAAATCGATGTCTATCACATATCAAGTAGCATGAACAAACAAAAGTTAAGCCATTATATCAACCAAATAGAGAATAAATTAGCTTAAGCTACACAACCAAGATTCAATTTGTTTACAGCCTAATCAGGTGTTTGCATAATTGCATGATTTGTGTGCAAACCGGCCGTTTAACGAAAGGTAATCCTGTCATGGTATAATTATGCTTGGAAGGATTACCTGATAGTCAAGGACTCGCTTGAGAAGAGCTTCCGTTACGCTTATCATCAAGAAGCCAAGTGACAGCAAGCGAACCAACGTGTAATCCAGATAAAAAACCAAGTCCCTCCAAGGTAACCTTTTTGAATGAAATACGAGGTACTCATGAAGGACCAACATAAACTTATCGTTATTTCTATATCATTTATCATGATAATCGTCATTGGTGTCATAGGCTATAGCTTGCTCCTCCAAGTATCCTTTGTCGACGCGCTATACATGACGGTAATCACAATATCCACTGTTGGCTATAAGGAAATTGCGGATATGACTCCTGAAGCCAAACTTTTCTCGATTGTTATCATCTTCTTGGGAATTAGTTTTGTCGGCTATCTCTTTACCAGTGCCGCTACTTTTTTTATGGATGGGAACATGAAAGAGATCATGCGAAAACGGAGGTTAAAGATCAAAATGAAATCCTTAGAAAACCATTACATAATCTGTGGCGCTGGTGAAACCGGTGCAAATGTAATCCGTCAATTTGAAAAGAGCAAGGTATCTTTTATAGTTATCGATAATAATAGGGAAAGGGTTTCAGAGTTGCTTGAGAGAGGTGTTATGACACTTTATGGTGATGCGACAGATGAGAAAACCTTAATTGAGGCTGGAATTACCAAAGCACATGGAATGATTTGCTCGCTTTCAACCGATGCGGATAATGTTTTTACTACATTAACTTCTCGATATCTCAACAAGGATTTATATATCATTTCAAGGGCGATTGAAGATCATGCACATGAAAAACTGATACGGGCAGGTGCAGACCGAACCATATCCCCTAACGAGATCGGCGGTCGTCGCATGGCTGCCCTAATGCTCCGTCCATCAGTCATTTCATTTCTTGACATGATAACACATGTTGGCGATGTGGTCCTGGATCTGGAAGATGTCGTTGTTTTCACAAACTCAACTCTGGTCAATCAATCGTTGAGGTCTGCCAGGATACCTGAAAAAACAGGTCTGATTATTCTCGCGTTGAAGAAGGATAATTCAGATCGAATGACTCTCAATCCTGGACCGGAAGAAGTTCTAGAATCCGGTGACTCCATGATTGTTCTCGGAACGAGTGAGCAAGTTAACGCCTTAAAAGCGCTTGCGATAGACACAGGGGAGAGGCATCGCCGAGAGAGATAACCAACAGATAATCAAAATATTCATTATGAATAAACCCATCGGCTCACTTCATTTCAGAAGAATTCGAATTTGCTAAAAAATAACCAGTGTCCCATGTCACATCTATTTAATGCTGGCTAATCTTCGCAAGTTCGCATTGGCCCCCATTATAGTGAGTATTGATTCTTTATGCACAGTAGTATTCGCTGCAGGAATCTCGTTTGCCGAGTCAGTATCTTTAACAGCAATTATGTTCACTCCATATTTGGCACGGATAGCCAATTCGCCAAGCGTTCTTTCCTGCCAGGATTCCGGCGGGCTGATGCTGATGATACTGTGGTCTGGGGAAATCTCGATCATATCGAATTTATTATCATCAGCCAGATTGCGTGCGACCTTGATACCAATATCGCGTTCCGGCAGGATAACTTTATCAGCGCCAACCTTGTACAGGATCTTCTCCTGTAAATCTTCTTGTGCTTTGACGATAATGTATTTCGCACCCAATTCCTTCAGAATGACAGTCGCCATAATACTAACCGGCATATTATTGCCAACAGCAACGACAACAGCGTCGAAATTCTGAATTTCTATGGATCGCAAGAAGTCATCATTGGTAATATTCGCTTGAATAGTCTGTGTTGCATGATTGGAGTATTCCTGCACCAGCCGCTCATCTTCATCAACGCCTAGAACTTCATGACCCATTTCATAAAGACTGGACAGGATTGTTTTCCCGAATCGACCAAGGCCAAGAACGGCGAAAGACTTCATGAAATATCCTCCTTAGCCTACCATGATTTTCCCTTCTGGGAAACGATAGTTCATTTTAACATTTTCTTGAATGACTGAAAACGCCATGACAGCAGTGATTGGTCCAGTGCGTCCAAGATACATGACGATGATCAGCATTAGTTTGCTGGCAGCCGGTAAAGTTGGTGTTATCCCCATCGATAAACCAACTGTACCAAATGCAGAAGTTGTTTCGAAAAGTGTCTGACTTATATTCCCAGCGCCATTGTTCATCAAAATGAGTGTCGCCAATATGATTACCGAAGCACCGAGTAACAGAATTGATATTGATTTAACCACTACATCCATAGAAATGCGCCAATTGAAACCATAAATGTCGCTGCGTCCGCGCATGAAGGACCGAACGGCCACAATTAGCACATATATTGTTGTAACCTTGATGCCGCCGGCTGTCGAACCAGGAGCAGCCCCAATAAACATCAATACAATGGTTAACAGATTTGAGGAATCGGACATATTATTCATTGGCGTCGTATTAAATCCAGCTGTTCTTGCCGTTACTGAATTGAAAAACGCATTAATCAATCGGTATGGCCAAGTTAACCCGTGAGCGTCACGACTATATTCGAACAACATAAAGCCGATCGTACCAATCAAGAGCAGTGTCACGGTCATGCTAAGAACAATTTTCGTATGCAAAGAAAATTTGGAGAATCTCCTTTTCTCGGCCATATCCTGCCAAACCACAAATCCTATGCCACCAATAATAATCAATGCACAGGTTATTATCAGAAGAAATCCATTATTTTGGAAGTTGGACAAACTGCTATAAGGATTTGCAGGTGTTCCAAATAGATCGAAACCAGCATTGCAAAACGCGGATATTGAATGGAATACACTTCGCCATAAACCGCCACTCCACCCAAATTCCGGTACAAGAACGATTGCGAACAGCAAAGCGCCAATACCTTCGACCACAAGAGTGACAATTAAAATCCGCAGGAATGTGTTGACGATATTTGCCAATGAATAATGGTTAATGGAGTCTTTTATAGCCATGCGTTGTGTCAGGCTGACATTCCGGCCGGAAAACACAACATACAATGTCACGACCGACATGATACCTAACGCACCTATTTGAATCAACAGCAAGATTATGGTCTGACCGAAGATGGACCAGTATACATTTGTATCGGCGATGACCAACCCGGTCACACAAACAGCAGATGTTGCTGTGAAAAGCGCATCAAGAAAAGCTGCGCCGTTCCCGCTGCGCGTTGAAATGGGCAAGCAGAGAAGTGATGCTCCGACAAGGATCAATGCGAGCAATCCGAAAGCCAACATTTTTGATGGCGTTGGTCTTACTATGATCTGTCTTATCTTTTGTAAATTTAGCAAGTTTATCCTGCTCAATTTCGATACCCGCCCTGCACCATAAATATCTCAAAATTATACCATATATTTGGAGTATCAGTGCAAAGCAAAATAGACGCATTCACGTCAGGGCTGCGTCCAAATGACGTTATCTTTTAGTATCCGCCTATCATGAGTGTTCGTCAATCAAATCAATTTTGTTCAATATTTGTGATATACTTATATTATCAACAGACTACAGACTCAGATTTGTACAAGGAGGCAAGATATATGAGTTGTTGGTTTTGTTCCGTTCGCGATGAAGAGGCTGAACATTTATTGGCAGTTGAGATGTATGGTGAAGTTAATGCCCTGGAAGTAAAATCGCAAACGAAAGTAGCATACAAAGTCCAGCACATCAAGATTCCACGTTGTGCTGACTGTCACAGTCGCCACATCATCGCAAATCTTGTTGACATTCTGGCAATAATTCTGGTCGTCATTTTCTTAGTATCAATTTTGTTTGCCGTTTTTGGCTGGGTAGCTCAGTTGATTTGGGCACTGATAATGGGGGTTTCATTTGGCCTTCTTGTTGGCACACTTGCTGTTCGTTTTCTTGCTTTGAAAGGGATTAGATCAATACGAGACGCCAAGATGAATTATCCCGAGATTAAGGAATTATTGGAGAAATGTTATCGCTTTGGTATGCATCCAAAAGGACAGGTGACTGAAAGCGATCCTATTTGTAATTCAGTTGTAGAAAACTCTGAAACATCTAAATAGCTGCCTCTAATATTATGAACACGAGATCCCCTTTTCACAACCAGTGTGATTATGGGATTTTTTGTTACCAAAGCAGTATAGTCGCTGAGGAGGCTTAGTTTATGAACATGATTGATGGAATTGATGATAAAATTCATGAGTCTGATGAAAACCTCAAGACTCAGACAAGTGATTCCCCAGATAAGAACAGTGAGCAATCCAAAATTGGAACTGATACCGAAGGCAATTTAGAGGAGTCACTATGCGTCGTTGTTAATTCAAATATTAATGATAAAATGGCCGCGATCGACAAAATAAAGGGAATCATTGACAGATCAAATGTTGCTTTATTAACAACCATCAGTGGCAAAAAGCTTGTTTCGCGTCCTATGTTTGTTCACGGAAAAGCTTTTGACGGTACGCTTTGGTTTATTACTCGCCGAGATAGCCCCAAAGTTGCAGAAATCGAAAAAGATTCCCGAGTGAATGTTTCATTTAGGAATAAATCGTATATTTCGTTGAGCGGACGCGCATTTATTATTGATAGTGACTTGAAGAAAAAGGCATATTGGGGAAAGCGCGAAGACAAATTCTTTGGCACAAATTTTAACGATCCTTCCGTGGTCCTGATCAAAGTTGAAGCAATGTCAGCAGAAATATGGGAGAGTGCAAAACACCGGTCCTTTATCATGCAATCTGCCAATTCTTTTTCTTACAACAGCAGTGCGACGGTCGAATTTTAAACAAAGAACTGAATTATTGCTTGATATTCATAACCGTTTTCATCGTCGAATTCAGTCTTGCCGCTCTAAACGCATTTCGATTTTCATTAATTCAGTTAGCTGATTGTTTTATGGGCCATTTACTGTCAGTCATTTTTCTGGCCGGTATCCGTATGGACCGGTGAGTACAAGCTATCACAATTTGCTGCGAAGTCTGCTGATGATTTTTTGTCCGGACTTGAGCGAAAAAACCAACTCACCAGAGGTTTTTACCAGCACATCATCAACCGTGACGTTCCATAGTGTTTCATCAAAGGCGAGAAGCAGGTCTTCATGCTCCGACAGGTTTTGGATGAATTGATCGATCTGGTTCTTTCTGGCTAGGCGCTCTTGTACTGCATTGTCCGCTTGCTCAAATTCGGCTTTGGCCTGCTTCACTGCATTTTCCAAGGCAGTATATGTTTTCTGGTATTCTGTCTGATCAGACAGTTGCCATTTGTTTGCTTCAACAAAATCAGCAAGTTCGTTATGAGCCTTGTCATAAACCAACGCAGCTTCTTTTTGTTTTTGCAAAAGAGCGGGATCCTGGAAAAGAGAGTCTAGCAGTGCTTTGCAGGTGTCCAGAATCATCAGTCGATCTGAGATCAGCTGATTCTGGACATCCAGGCAAATGCGTAGCAGTTCAGTCTCATATATGTGTGGCGTCGCGCACTTCTCGCCATTGCTGAATTTGTGGTTACACTGCCAGAGTGTCTTTCGGTACTTGCTGCTTGAATGCCAAACCTTACTGCCGTAATACCCACTGCAGCATTCGCAGCGTAGCCTGCTCGAGAAGCAATGCCGGCTGCTCGACTTCCTGGCCTTTTCAGCTCGCTTTTGGATCTCAAGTTGAGCCAGTTCAAAAACTGCTTTACTGACGATTGGTGGATGGCTGTTTTCGACATAGTATTGAGGCACTTCGCCTTCGTTTATTTTCATTTTTTTATTCAAGAAGTCGACTGTGAACTTCTTCTGTAAGAGAGCGTCACCCTTGTACTTTTCGTTGCTTAGGATACTCAAAATAGTGCTCTTGGACCATTCTTTCTTCTTCCTTGGTGTAAGAATATGATCGTCCATCAACGATCGGGCTATATCGCCGTATGTGGCCCCTTCAAGAAACGTTCTGTAGATCCTGCACACAATTTCTGCCTCTTTCGGCACTATTTCGGGCTGACCATCGATTCCGCGCTTGTATCCAAGGAAGCTGGCATAGGGCATATTGACCTTGCCATCTTGAAATCTTTTACGCTGACCCCAAGTTACATTTTCGGAAATTGACCGGCTTTCTTCCTGCGCGAGGCTGGAAAGCAACGTTATTAACAACTCTCCTTTGGGGTCCATCGTATAAATATTTTCTTTCTCGAAGAACACTTCTACGTCTTTGCTTTTCAGATCTCGAACTGCCGTCAGAGTATCAACTGTATTACGGGCAAAACGAGAGACCGACTTCGTGATGATTCGATCGATTTTGCCGGCCAGCGCATCTCTAATCATGCGATTGAAGCCATCTCGCTTTTTGGTATTAGTAGCCGATATACCCTCATCCGTATAAATCTCAACAAAATCCCAATCGGGATTGTTCTGGATATACTGGGTATAATAATCAACCTGAGCCTCATAGCTTGAAAGCTGTTCTTCAGTATCGGTTGAAACACGCGCATATGCTGCCACGCGGAGTCTGGTATTTGGTTTGATTTGATTTGTTGATGGCCGCGCTTTTGTTGGGGGTATGCAAGTTACTGCACGATCGCCATTATTCATTTTCTAGACCTCGCTTTACTAATTGATCGTTGTTTGGCCTGTTCGCGCATTTCGTGGGTCCATGAATCACGGCGTGAACGATCTTCCCAGGTTCGATGCACTATCTTTCCATCTGCCAGATGAAAATCAAGTTCATTCCTCTTGGGAACAGTGATATGTACTACTTTTTGGCCAAAAAGCTGATTACTAAAAACGGGGATGCCCAGAACATCAGCCGAAAGGTTTTCCAAGACTGTTTCTGGGATAAGCTTGGCGTCCTTGCAGGCGTCTTTTCCTATTTCCCAGTATGTGTTACATTGCCACTTTTTCACACCATTGATCGTTCTGCGCATATAATGGCAACCACAGCTTCCGCATGTAATTTTGCCTGAGAATGGAGTAACGGTCGACTTGTTGCGTGACTTCGGCTGCCTTGACTCCAAAACGGACTGGGCTTTCTGAAATAATTCCATCGAAACAATCGATGGATGGTGATCGTGAATAATGTATCGTGAAAGCTCGCCCGTATTTGGTCTTAACCTTTTACTGATATGATCCTCAACAAAATACCGCTGCAACTCAACCTGCCCAGTATAGAAGCAGTTTCGTATGATGTTCCGGATGAGTACCCGACTCCATTTGGTGTCCCAAAACGTTGATGCATTCATGTTATTCAACAGCAGGCAGATTTGCTTAACCTGCATTTCGGCAGCATATGCCTCGAAGATTATTTTCACAATCTCAGCCTGGTTGGTATCGACAACATACTCATTGCCTCGAACTTTATAGCCGAATATTGGCTGGATTTGATATACTTCTCCTTTTTCAAATCGCTTGCGGATCCGCCATTTTCCGTTTTCACTGGCTGATCGGCTTTCCTCCTGGGCATATGATGCCAGAATGGTCAGCATGAGTTCGCCATCGCTTGATAAACTATGGATATTCTCCCGTTCGAAAAACACATCAATTCCTAACCCTTTTAGTTCACGTACGGATGCCAGAAGGGTTACCGTATTCCTTGCAAACCGGGATATTGACTTTGTGATGATCAGATCGATTTTTCCTGCCCGGCAGTCATCCAACATATGGTTGAATTCACCTCGGTCTGATCGCGTGCCTGTCAGGCCTTCGTCTGTGTAAATACCAGCTAAGGTCCAATCCCTACGCTTTCCAATATATTGATTGTAATAGCTGATTTGTGCAGACATGGAATGAATCATGCTTTCTTTCTCGTTAGAGACGCGTATGTATGCGGCGACTCTTTTCTTAACGTGAACCTGCGGTTTTGCTTTTATCACTTTGACTGTTTTTGTTGGCATGAGTTCGCCTCCTTCCATACACATGAACGCTCTAAAACCCCTTTGTATCAACGAATTTTAAGCCTACATACTGCCGATTATCGGATTGAATTTTTCTACTAATTGTCGATTTAGCCACGTGAATTCTTTTGTGGTTAGCAAGCCTTTTTCCAGCATCGACCTAATGATGGAGAGGGCGGCCAGGTACTTTACTTCGCTGTCAAAATCAGATGGTGTCATGAGCTGGCCCCCCTGAAACGTGCCTGAATATAGCAGCTATGCGAGCAGTATTTTCGATGCCGATTCCCATAGCTGTGAAATGTCTTGCGGCAAAAACCGCATTTTGTCTCATACCAAGCAGATTGTTTTACCGTGTTCCGGTTGGCTTTCCACCACGCCATTCGGCAAACATCAGAGCAGAAGCGCTTTTTCTTTTTACCCCAAATATGCATCAGCGATTTTCCACAGAACAGGCATTGCGAGCACTCATTTGGTTTTTCCAAATCGAAATCATCATTGCCAAGTTTATTTCGGCGACAATATGACTTTACTGAGTTAATGGATACCTCCAGGGTTTTTGCTATTTGAGCATAGCTTTGACCAGCGGTACGAAGATGTGAAATTCGCTCTTTCAGTAAACTGTCCATGCGGGGTCCCCCAATCAAAGGATTGATTTCATCACCATCCACAGGACAGAAAGGACTGGATTGAGTACCAAAATAGAAAAGAAGCCCAAAGAAGCAAAATGGCTTCCTGGGCTTCTTAACAACATATTTTAACTGGGCGGTTATTCTGACGGAGATTTAGTATCTGGGTTTCCTTTGTCTTTCAGCTGCTCGAATTTCTTTTTAACAAAGTCGGGCAGCGGCAAGCCCATAATGCCTAGGTTCTCTACGATCGATAGCCCCTCATTACCGCAGAAGAACAATACGATCGCAGTACGGCAAAAGGCCTGCAGACCGAGGATCGCATCAAGCTGCACGCCGATCAGCACGACCAGCAAAATCAAGCCTTTGCGGACCAGCCCTTTGAAGCCGGCTCGCGATTCCAGTGCACCGGTTTTCGACTTGCTGGATTTCTGCCAGACAGCAGCGATCAGGATCCCGGTGATGTAATCGATCGCCATCAGGATAACAAGTGTCTGCAATGCTGTATCCCACCCTCCCAGTGCTCTGGCCAAGAAACTGCCGGCCACTGAGAGCGCCACCAGCACTGTATCTTTGATTATTAGTGTTTTGTTCATGTTGATCTCCTCATTCCTTCGGTATTCTTAAAATCTGGCCGGTATAGATGGTATACGGTTCCTTCAGGCCATTCAGTTCCACGATCTCCTGATAGCGACGGCCATCGCCAAGCAGTTCCTGTGCAATCCGCCACGGACTATCACCGGTCTTGACTTTGTACAGCCTAGCGCCATCCACAAAAAGCACTTGGCCGGCAAAAATCGTATAGGGCGCTGAAATGCCGTTGAGTTTGGCCAGTTCAAGATACCGCTTGCCATCACCCAGCAGCGCTTTGGCAATCGACCAGAGCGAATCACCTTTCTGGACAACATATGTATCGGATGGCTTATTCTCAGCCTCAGCGACATAATCAATAAACGGGCACTTGAACCAGCGGGTCCAACCTGTTTCATTGGCGGTCTTGGTCAACCTGGTCTTGATGACGCCGGACTTGGTCCCATGCGCCTCGATGACCTCGCCATTTCCGATGTAGACACCGACATGACCATTTTTCGATACGATCAGACCCTTGATCTCAGGAAATGTAGCAATCGGTCCCTTTTCAGTGGCAGCACTATACATACCGTTGGCCGATACATCAGGCAGGCCGTCCAGTTTGTATACGATTTTGCCATCATCATCGGTCCAGTAATGGCCCTTGATCAGGCCGACGCAGTCCTGGACTGGCTTGCCCAGCCAGTTGGCGCGGATGAATGACAGGTACGGCATGACCTTCAGCGGGTACTGCTTCAGTTTTCCTGCCAAAAGTGACTCGGTCAGCACATGGCCATACGTGCCATACACATAACCAGTACCCAAACGTGCAATGGCATGACCGACCAGTGAGAGATTCGTTTTTCTTTTCGACATGGTGTTTACCTCCATAAAAAATGGAGCCCTTTTGGCTCCTTTGAATCCTTGATATTTAGCTATCCGCCTCTAACCCTTAGTTTCTGGTTCAGGCTGATCCTCAACGATCTTGATATCCTGTTGTATGGCTGCGATCAGCTGTGCCACTTCGTTATAGGGTTTGGTCACCAGATAATTGATCATCTGTTCCAGCAAGGTTTTATCAATCGTAAACCGCATATGTTCCTCCATCAAATTTCTTTTGAACTGGCAAACTCCGGTATTTCGGTCGTCAGCCGTTTGTAAATATCTGCCCGCGAATAGCCCAATTCGTCATTAGCTGTCAAATAGACTTCCTTGAACGAGTTGGCCAAGTTCTGGCTGACAGCGAGCTTTTCCTTATCCCGGTACGTTTCATCAGTGTATCCAAAAAGCTGAACCGTGATGACCGGCACATCCGTCTGGTAATGCTCAATGATGGAAACCACCCGAAAATAAGTGGAAACAGTTCCACGTTCATCGGTGATGCTTGTCTTAAGCGCCATGGGCTAGACCTCCCTTCATACATCCTCAGCGCCAGAAAACTCCGGCACGTGGTCCTTGATATACTGATACATAATTTTATAAATATCGATTCCGGCTGACTCAAGCGCGATCGGGCTGAAGTGTTCGGAAAATCCGTAGGTTGACTTGGCTGAATCGAGCTTATTCACCCCGTCAAAGACCCGAATCTTGCGAACTTCTTCGTTCACTGGGTCCAATCCATCCGTTCTTGTTTTGCCCGAGAGATAAGGTACCAGACAGATATCCATAATCTGATGCTGCATGGAGATCCGCCAGTCCCCGATCCGCCAATATTCCAGCATGAAACCAGCCCGAGCCTGAATCGGTTTTCTTAACGCCATTATGTAATCCCTCCTTCAAGTGCGCTGAGTCGCTGTTCAAGCGTTTCAATCCGTTGTTGCAGCGCTTTACTAACCGCCAGTCCAAACCAGATACCGCTGCTTAAGGACCAATGCTCTACCTGGCCGCTGACATTATTTGCCGGCCTTGCCGTATCCAGCAGATCCACCGGCATGTATTCGATCATGGTACCGATCTGATGGTCCTCAAACTCGTCATGCCTATAGGCGAATGAGTAAATCGGGATGCTTCTCAGCTGTTCATAAGCGCTCTGTTCATCGTAGATCTGAATCTTTTCCTTCCGCCGCCTGGCTGACCCGCTGGACACAGAGGTAATAGCGGCGTAGCCCCAGGTATATGATGCGCTGCCCAGGTTGCAGGTATTATCGGTGTTCGGCCGGATCGTGGCTTGGGAGAACCCGCCCGCGTTATTGTCAAAAATGACCATATTGTTCTGACTGACGTTTTGGACATGGAGAATATCGTTGACAAACAACTCGTCATCGAAATCACCATCGAGCGCATGCACCGCCTGCCAGCGCTTTGTCGTCGTCCCGCAGCGGTCGTTATTATCCAAATGCGGCTCGACACGCCAGCAAGAGACAACACCGCCGGCCGAAATAGCTCCACTCGTAAGCGCACCACAGGAAAGCGGGTGACCATTGAAGGATGTCGTCCCCCAAAAGTTATGGGTGGCGGATGTGCTTCCGGTGCTGCCCCAGTCGATCTTATAGGCTGTGTAAAGACTGCTTCCGACTACCTTGGCCAGATTTATCGTCGTCGCACCAGCCGCTGCGGTCAGCCACGGTCCGGTTGGTCCCACGGTCTGGATCGACAAATAACCCAGCTCGACACTCGAGTTCAAAAGCCGAATAGACCCCGCATCAAGTTTTGCCGACTGCGTTCCAGAGATGGCTTCAAACGTACCTTTCGCTGTGAGAGCCGATCCGTTCCAGGCGAGTGCTCCGCTACCAAAGCTGAAGGTTCCGTCATTCAAGTTGATCTGACTTCGGCTATCCACACTTTTCAAGATGCCTGCGACGATATTTTCAGCATGAATGAGACCCGAATTGACAGGCGTCACAACAGGGCTGAAATGATACGAGGTCCTTGAGACACCTGCTGTGCCGTAGTTCAAATATCGGAGTCGGATCCGGTGACAGGTTGACGGCATCCGGCAATAGCTTGTCGCCTCTTTTCCCGCCGGCACCTCGGTTTGGTCTGTCACATCACAGCCAAGAATATAAGCTTCAATATTCAGCCAGGTCCCGGTCGATCCCGACTTGGTCCAGAAATAGAAGTTGGTGGTTGCCGTTCCAAAGGCACGCGAACTGACCACAAAGGGCGTCACTGAAACCGTAGCGCCGCTTCGATCAATCGCGCTGATGCCGAAATATCGAATTCCGTCTGCGTCAGCACAATATATGCTCAGGGTTACCTTGTACGTTTGATTTGGATCAACCTCGAAATAGTCTGAATAGACCACCCGGTTTGTCGTTGTCACGATCCGATGAGCCAGCCCAAGAGACACCGAAACCACACTGCCATCAGTATCCGTCCAACCAGTCAACACTCCAGAATTTGAATAGTTGTTGACCAGGCTTTTTGCCCGAACATCCAGTTTATCCACCGTAATCGATTCTGCAGCGATCCTTGCCGCGTCAAGACTGCCTGTCGTGATCTTGCCCGCATCGATGCTGGCAATTTTCGCGCTGGTGATGGTGGCATTGTCGATCTTGGCATCCGTCACGGCCAGATCAGCAATCTTGGCGTTCGTGACAGCAAGGCTCGCGATTTTACCTTCCGTCACCGCCAGGTTCCCAATCTTGGCTTCGGTGACAGCCAAACTGTTGATCTTTGCATCGGTTACCGCTAGGTCAGATATCTTGGCGGTCGTAATAGCGGCATCAGCCAGGATCCCACTCGCAGCCGTGATCGTGCCCGCCACGAGATTGTTGGCAGTGATGGTCGAAGCAGCAATCTTATCGCCTGTGATAGCCGATGCTACGATCTTGTCGCCCGTGATCGCCTCAGCCGCAATAAGTGTGGCAGAAATGGCTCCCAATGCCACCTTTTCTGTGGTGATGGCACTTGCGGCAATCTTTTCCGTTGATACCGCACCGTCGCTGATTTGCTGGCCGTTGATCGTCCCGACGGTCAGATTGCTGGCGTTTAGATTGATAACGTTGATGTTGGCAGCATCGATCGTACCGGCGGTGATCTTGCTTGCGGTCAACCCGACGATTTTGGCGTCCGTGATCGAGCCGTCCGCGATCTGGGCTGTGCCAATGGCTCCGGTTTCAATCAGGGCGTTGGTGATCGCACCGGCCGCTATCTTGGCGGTTGTGATCTGAGCATCCCCGATCTTGGCCGAGGTGATGGCACCAGCGGTAATGATCGCGGAGTCGACCCCGATCGCCCCGGCAATAATTTTATCCGCGGTTACCGCACCGGCTGCCAGTTTGTCCGTGGTGATGGACCCGGCTGCCAGCTTATCAGTCGTGACGCTGCCTGCCTCGATCCGTTCTGCCGTCAGGTAACCGGTGGCTATCTTGGCAGCATCAATACTGACGATTTTGGCATTAGTCACTGCCAGATCGGCAATGACACCGCTTTCCGCAGTGATGGTCCCGGTCACCAGCTTGTCGGCAGTCAGGCTATGTGTCGCGATTCGGTCAGCGGACAGGGTGCCCGTGCTGACAAAATTGGCGACGATCTGTCCATCCATGGTGATCGCTGTGGTGTAGGGTCCTGCATATCCATTAGCTGAGAAGCTAAGCCCACTCAGGTTCCAACGCCAGACCCGAGTCGCGGTGTTGATATCCGCCGTGTCCATGATCAAGATCTCGTATGGCTGGTTCTGCTCGTCGTAGCGCATCACCACATTCCCGGACTCGCCGTTCATGACGAGTGCCGTCACCTGGTCGATCGCTAGATTCAGTTCCGCTTTGGTGCTGGATAAGATCTGGCCCAGGTCAGCAATCTGCTTGGAGCTGTTGCCGCTATACTTGATGGGACTATTGGAAAAATCCGCCTTGTTCTTTTCTGGAGTAAGCGGAAACTCGACCAGACGAACGATCCGCTGGGTGTCGGTAAACTGATTGGACTTGTCGAAAATCCGGACTGTGTCTCCCAGTTGGAAATCCAGGATCGCATACTCCGGCCGGCTGCCGACGAGATTTAGGACATCCATGCGAAATGACACGCGGGGTTTGCTTAAAACATCCAGGACAGCGATCGCGTCATCGTATAGGGCTTGGGCATTTGTGTATCGTTCATCAATCCACTTTTTCTCAATGACCTTACTCGTGAACTGATGGTTATCGATATTCTCCTGCCCGCCATTGACAGAGGCGATCGAAAGTCCATCCTTGCCGATTGGGTAGAGCCGGGTTGCCAGATCATATGAATCTGATTGATAATCACGATCCTTCAGGTTCAGTTCACTGTAAACGTACACCCCACGATCCATCCCACGCCTGGTATAGAATCTGGCAGTCTTGTTTAGGGTGTCGAACCAGACTTCACAGCCATAGACGGCGCAGCATTCCAGAACGATCTGGTAGACCGACACATTGGTCAGCTTAATCGTTCGCAGTTTGCTGTTGGCATCAGCCAACTGATACGTCCACCCGGTTCCAGTCAACACAGAAGCAAGCGTTGCTTCGAGGGTTCCTGATTCCATTTCTATGGTCAGGTACGCCTTCCCGCGCAAGCTGTCGAGGTTGAGTTTCCCAAAAACCTCGTAGAAGTCCTCGTCGCTAGTGTTGATTTCCTTAATCACAAACTCATCGGTTGCCGATTGCAGGTAGAATTCCTGCTGAAGCAGCGACCGCGAAATGGCTGACTTGGGCAGGTTGAAGTGAATCAGCTTGTCGGCGGTGGCCAGATCCGACTCGATGGAGAAGTCTTTAAGCTGTGAAAGCAGGGCAACCATCGCCCCGCTTTCGTTTATGAGTTTGAGCATGCTTGCCCTCCTTTCAGTTGTAAATGGGATAGTACTGGATCGTGATGTTGGCTGTTGAATGGCTAAAAATCACATCCGTCGTACCGGTCGGCAGCACTGGCCACTCGAACGCATTGTAGTTGGCTATGTCATTCACGCCATTTTTCAGGTAACGGTAGAGATACCCGTCAATCTCATGCGGTTTATTGGCCTCAAGATTCCTGATCCGAAAGTCGGTTGTACCCAGCCCATAAATCACAAATTCCGTGATCGCCACGGACGGGGTCACGGTGATCAGGCAAGGAGCAGGCAATACACCGAGGTTGGTGATGATCTTATGGCTGACACCATTGGCAGTTGCGATCACTTCGGGTAGATAGGTTCTGTGACACAGCATTTCTATTTCCACTAACCACGCGTTTGAGGTTAGGCGCTTAGGTTCTGCCTTACCTTTGAAATGACAATCATACTGTTTGGATAGGCCATCGAACACGATCGTGCAGTCTTTAAGCTCCCGGATCAGCGCCGAAAACAGGCTTTCAGTTTCTGCTTCTGAGCTTGTTTCGATGAGGACTGTCAGGGTGATGTCCTTGAGGCGCTGTTCCGTCCTGCTGAAAACCGGACTTGATGCACCGTCCAACCAGTCATAAATCTGGAGGACGTCGTGATTGGTGGTTTGCTTTGATAGAAGGGTTGCTCCGAAGAAGGCAATGTCTATTCCGTTGATCGTCATATCACACCCTCCTCACGGCCAGTTCCATCCGGTTCATAAAGTACTCAATATCGTCCCGATCCCGGAAACTGTAATTGCCGTTCAGGTTGATCGTCGTGTTGTTATTGGTTGCCGGCATAGCCTTTCCAGAATTCACGTCAATTACATCTGTTCTTGGCATCGACGCTTGCCAGTTGAGTCCAGCTGTGGCGGAGAGGTCGAGACCGTCAAACGCCGACATGGCATCTGCGGTTAGTCCGTTTACGGAAGACAATACATCCTTGGCGCCATCCGTGATACCCAGAGCCAGAC
>JAXGXR010000002.1:0-375000 GCA_040772725.1 Clostridia bacterium
CAAGCTCACTGAAACTCAGTAGTAATTCATCAAAACCTGGAAAATCTCGAGTATAACCTTCGGGTAGAATTTCAACGATCTCTTTCTCCTTCTTTTCGTCTAGCCATTGATACCAGCTTCGAGTTGATTTACCCCACTCAATAACCAATCGATCAACCAAATCAGATAAAAGATCGATTTTCTCAAACTCATAGAAATAGTAATTTGCATCATACTTTTCGTCGTTTATATAGGGATAGTCCTCAGGAATCCAACTTTTATCGAGCTTTTTTGCGGAGCACTTTTTATATGCTCCAATATATGTTGCTTTCGTACCTTCGTCACCAATAAAGGACAAGATGTAGTCGCAGTTGCCGAATACATTTTTACTTTGCAGACTTTGGTAAATCTCAAAGAAGCCGTTTCTATATAGCATTGGAACATCATATCGGGAGTCTTGATGACGAACCAACTTGACCTTGTTGCTACAATCAAATCCACGCATTTTTATCAGTTCGGAAAGCTTCACGGTTACGCCCGCCAATCATTTTATAGTTACGCTAGAATTTTAACATACAAAAGCACTCACGGTCTCCCGTAAAGGCTTATCGACTTTAAATATGCTGAGCGTATCATATCAAATGAGTTCATATGATAAATATCGACATTTACTGCCATGATCCATCTAGTGGAATGCTCTCAACGGCTTCATCGTGGATCCGATAAACATGACGCACATTATAGCCCAAGTCCACAGCAATCTGCTCCCACGTTTTGAAGCAGAGGTAGCGCAGCTCCAGAATTGTCTGGTATTCGGTATTTGCAACGGCCTTGATGGCTCTGACGATATTGCGCTTCAGATCCACCAAAGCGTCAATGTCACGGTTGATCTCGGCCTGCAAATCAACGATCTTCTCAACGGCATCGGCCATGGTAGAGATGCCGCGATTCGGATTACGTGGCATATCCGTAAGTGTCGTGGTGCATTTGGTCGCCAGATCATTAAGTGCTGTAACCTGAGCCAGCTTGCTGTTAATGCGTTGGTCAAGGCGGTAGGCTTGAGATAGATATTCTTTTTTCGTCATATCACGCCACCTCCTCGCTCAATTTGCGGATCAGGAATTCTGGATCAATGTCAGTCAAACAGCTGAACCAACCGGATTGGAAAAACTGCTCAAGAGTTGACTTTTCTTCACGATAATTCGCTTTCTCAGGATGCCGGCAGCATCGGGATAAAGTTTTGCGGTAATCCTTAACAGCCTGCAGAATAATGGCATTGGTCAAATTCTCAAATGGATTCATGATGTACCTCCGAAGTTTGTTACTCTCTCGGATTGGCACGGATTGTCGTATGTTGGCTTATGCTTGCAGATCGGCTTTGACTGCATCAATCAGCGCTGCCTGGGTGCTATTCTTTTTTGATAGTGCCTTCAGGATCCGCTCATCAATCGTGTCCTTTGCAACGATATGCTGCACCACAACCGTTTGGGCGCGCTGTCCCTGACGCCACAGTCGTGCGTTCGTCTGCTGATACAACTCCAGTGACCATGTCAGACCGAACCAGACGATACAGGATCCGCCGGATTGAAGGTTTAGGCCATGCCCGGCCGAGGCCGGATGAATGAGTGCGACTGGCAGTTCGCCATTATTCCAGCAGCGGATGCTCTCGGCAGTGTCTAGCTTAGCGAACGGCACATGAAGCTTCTGCAGTCGTTCTGTGATGCGGGCCAGATCGTGCTTGAACCAATAGGCCACCAGCAGCGGTTTACCGCCAGCTGCTTCGATGATGTCTTCCAGCGCATCCAGTTTCTGATCATGGATCGAAGTGACGTCGCCTGCATCCGTATATACCGCACCATTGGCCATCTGGCAGAGTTTGCCGGATAATGCAGCAGCGTTTGCAGCGGTGATGCAACCCGCTGGCAGATCGAGTACAAGTTGACGCTTCAGTTTATCGTAGCGCTGGCGTTCAGCAGCCGATAGGCGGACTGCATATTCGCTGCTGACTAACTCTGGCATATTCAGAAGGTCAGTCGATTTCATGGAAATGGTGATATCGGATATCTTGTTATAGATACGTTGTTCTGCGCCTGGCTGTGGCTTATAGCTGTATACCACTGGACCATTGCATTGATCTGGTACAAAGTAATCCAGTCGAAAGTAGCTAATAAACTTTCCCAACCGCTCTCCCAGATCCAGAAGTCGGAATTCAGCCCACAGATCCATGAGTCCGTTGCAGCTTGGCGTGCCAGTCAGACCGATCACACGCTTCACCTTGGGCCGGACTTTCATCAGTGCCCGGAAGCGTTTCGCCTGATGGTTTTTGAAGGAAGACAGCTCGTCAATCACAACAGTATCAAAGTCAAATGGCACACCACTCTCATCGATTAACCACTGGACGTTCTCCCGGTTGATGATGTAGATGTCAGCCAGCCGGAGGAGGGCTGCCCGGCGTTCAGTTTCATTGCCAATGGCCACGGAACAGATGAGGTTCTGTAGGTGATCCCACTTATCCACTTCAGCAGGCCATGTGTCCCGTGCCACTCGCAGAGGTGCGATGACCAAAACACGATGAGCTTTGAAGCTATCGAATAGAAGGTCATTCAGCGCTGTCAATGTGATGCTCGTTTTGCCAAGGCCCATGTCAAGCAGCACAGCGGCGATCGTGTGATTCTCGATGTAATTGATCGCATAGTTCTGGTAATTATGTGGTTCGTATTTCATCAAGGATCACTCCAATCTGCTGCTTATCATCCAGCACATACACCCTAAAGCCCAAACCACGTAGAAGCTTATGCCTTGCTGCCTGAAGTGCACGTGGTTTCTGACCAGGGGACTTGACCTCAACGAATGCCAGTTTTCCACAGGGTAGAAGTACAAGGCGGTCTGGCATACCATCAAATCCAGGGCTCACGAACTTTGGAGCGATACCACCCATGTCTTTTGTGGCCTTGACCAACTTCTGTTCGATCCTTTTTTCCAGCATCATGCACTCCATTTCCTGGCACAAGTGGCACAAGTGAACAACTTTTTCCTTCTATTTGTATTCGCGTGTGTGCGAGTACAGGTTATCTATTCCAAGCTGTTTTTTGTCAATTTGAATATAAGGGAAAAAGTTGTGTTGTTCGTTCCAGCAGGTCGTCACTCGACCCGTATGTATATTCGCTGTTTTCCGTAGATGGGTTGACGCTGCGTGGTCTTGGTGCGTTCCCAACCGGAAATCTGTGTCATAAGCGCCGCAATTGCGTAACTATCGGTAGGCTTCAAATCCTGAAAACTTCTGCTAAAACACTCACACCAAATTTCCGCATTGCTGACCATCGTTCGAAGCACATGGCCTTTGGTTACGAGTGGACTGCTTGTATCTGTCAAGTATTCTCGCCGTGCATATAGGTCCATCGCATCCCAGGTTTCTGGCAGCAGAGCGTTCAGGTATTCCTCAACCATGCCGATGCGCTCATCAACCTCCATGGCAGCACGCTGTGCTTCCTCGGCTTCGGCTAGAATGTCACCATCCAGATACAGCGTTTCACCAGCTTCATAGATTGCCTTAGCCTCCGCCCAGAATTGATCACGAAAGCGCTGGTCAAAATGCCACTTCTGTTTCTGCTTTTGTTGATGCAGCTTGATAACCCAGAATCTGCGATTTCCGGTAATGTCCCGCAGGTAACCTCGTTCGCCATTGACGGTGGCGATGATGATGCACTGCCGAGGATGGCTCTCAACGGTTTTGCCATAACTGGGGCGATACTTGTCGTCAGAGGTGGAGAGGAACGCCTTGACCTTTTCAATGTCAGCCTTTTTCATGCCGGCCAACTCGCCGATCTCTACCACCCAAAAGCCCTGCAGTTTTTCTGCGCCTGATTTGTCATCCATATCCGTAAGTGACAGGGACTCGGAATAGTATTCAGGTGTCACCAGATCTTTGATGATGGTGCTTTTCCCGATGCCCTGTTCACCGTCAAGCACTGGCACACAATCGAACTTAGTGCCTGGGCGGTATATGCGGGCTACTGCAGCCGCGAAGGTTTTCCGAGTCACGGCTCGGACATATGGTGTATCATCGGCCTGGAGATACTTGATGAAAAGATCAGCTACACGCGACTCGCCATCCCAGGCTGGCAACACATCAAGGTAGTCCCGAATTGGATGGAAGTGACGGTCATCGGCTACCTTGATGAAGGCGACATCATGGTTGCGGCTTGAGAAGGGTAGATAGCGAGCATCAATGAGCGATTTCAATTGTGCCGTGTCAGCATCCCGCCAATACAGATTGCCTTCCGGTCGGTCCCAAGGAAGTGGGCCTGTAATCTGAATGCGGTTGGCCAGTTCGTTGAAAGCAAAGCTGGCAAAATCAGGATCGTTATTGAGGATAAGGTTCAGATTCCAGACGCTGTTTTCAAGCAGGCCGCTGCGAGGCATATATTGGAGCTGCGTCTGCCAATCGGTAATATTAGCAAAATCAGCATCTGCACTCCGTTTTCTATCTTCGGCAATCTGCAGCTTGACCTTATCAAGTCCCATGACGAACTCACACATCTGCAGATATGATTTTTTATCGTCGTCATCCGAAAACTTATGGATACGGACAATATCAAAAGCATTGCAAAGTCTCAGATATGCAGGATCCTTGGCGTGATGGCTATAAACGAATTTACCATCTTCTTTGATCTCAACACCGGCCATGCTGCTTGATTCAATAAGATGGAATCTGTTTTCGCTGGTTGTGTGTTCATATACATCTGATAAAAACTCGTCCAAAGCCAAATTGATGGGGTAGTACACCCTGTTGAAAAGTCCAACCACACCCTCTTTTTCAAGTGGATCTTGAACCTTTTGGTAATGAACTGTGTTTGCCTTGCTCTCCCTTGATGAGGTTGGAAGCCTTGTCGGATCCTTCCATTCGGGATGGACGCTTAAAATATCATCCGGATTAAGCCAGCCTTTATCGACTTCCTTAAATATAAACACACCGTTTGCAGGTGTACTTGGCCAGTACATCAGCTGATTTGGCTGATAAGAGCACTCGTCAAAATAGTCGATGCCAAGCATTTCGGCGAGATATCTTGATACCGCGACAAACTCCTCTGGCGTCACATCTCTTGTCAGCGGGAAAACAACGCGAACCCTCGGATTGTCCGGTGTATGGCTATGTGTTGAATAAAGTACCGACGTAAACGGTGCTGTAGCTTCATAGCCATCCAGAAATTCGGTGTTAATTCGATCTCCATCAAGCGCAACCATTGACCGTGAACTCACTGTATCGATTTTTCTTCTGCCGCCCTGCAGGACACCGGCTACAAAACCGCCATGGTCTTTTGCTGAATCTTTCAGTGCTTTTGAAAAATGAGCATATTCCTCAGCCGACTCAGGTGTTCTGATCGTGACCTTTAGACGTTCCTTGAGATCATGGAAAGTTGTGGTTTTATTTGTCCATGTTTTAGCATGACGGTTACTGCCATAGGCTATTGAAAGATCACGCACGGCTAACCACCCCCTCTGTCGAGTTTGCTATCTCTGCCTCCAACACTAAAATCCTGGCTTGTGCTTCCGCCAGGGCTGCTTCCAGTTCCATGACACGTTTCTTCAGGTTTTCGATAATACTGTCCCGGTGGAATATTTCGTTGTGCTGCCGGTACTTAATCGCATCGAGCTCGCGCTCGGCACAGATCGCACGATCCAGGGCAGACACCGGCTTTGCATTTTGCTCCGGAGAGACGCTAACAACAGGGGATGCAGCAGTAGGCCGCATCGGCTCGACTGGCACATCTACGTCCTTTGGCATCGCACTTTTCCTGGCATCGCACAGTTCGTCATATGTGGCACGGATGGTCCGCTCACCACGATCCAGTGCGTCGACAATCTCTGGCGGAGCATGCTCAGCAATATAGTTGGCGCGATCATACTGCCTGCCGCTCATGCCGATCTTCTCGCCGACAATATCGCGTACCAGCACTTTTCGTTCATAGCTTGGTGGACCGTGGTCCTCCAAGCTATCTTTCACCGACCTGCCTTTGCCTGCCTTAACACCTCCTTTTGTCTGCCCTTCCTGTTTGCGTTCCTGTGCTTTTTGTTTCTCGATTTCAGCGATCAGGTGAGCATAATCCATCTTTTCCGAGTAGGTGAATGTTTCTCGCTGCATATTTTCGCTGTACTCGATATTAAGAACGGCTTCCGCATCCTTCGGTTGTGTTACAGACGATTCAATTTGGCTCCAGCCGAGCAATTGTGCTGCGCGCAGTCGGCGCAGCCCGGCAAGCAACTGATATCTGGAACCATCATCCACTTCCATTACGGTGATCGGGTTGATCAAGCCGTTTTTTTTGATGTCGGCAGCCAGTTCATCAACCTTAGTCGTTTGCTTGCGGATGCGTTCGGCAACCTTGATTTTTTCGATTGCGATCAACATGGTCAACCCTCCATCACCAAACGCTTTTTGCTATTGGCAGACAAACCCTTGTTGTAATGCCGAACAAGCACACGGCAGAACGCTCGGCGCATGGCTGGATCGGACGATGTCCGATTAGAATGGCTGCTTTCAGCAAGGTAGTCCTGCCAGATCTCCGCAATGTTTTTAAACCGCATGCGTTCGGTAAAGTATGCTGCACCAAAACGATGGACGAATTCCGCGGTACCGACCAAAAACTCCCGACGCGTAACATTGTTAATGCCTTCCCACGTGTCGCGCAGCAGTTTGAGTGTCATATCCAGCGTTTCATAGCCATACACCGTACAAATCGTCATCAAGGCGTAGATGGCTGAGATATTGTTGTAGCTTTTATTGGACATACCTACCACAAAGCCGTTGGCGCGGGTAATCCTGTCAATTTGGACACACAGCTCATCGCCTGACTCCAAGCCTGCCTTGAACAGGTTATACCGGGTCAATGGGCGCATATTTTCATTTTGAGTGCGAAAATACTCTGCTTCGTCCGGGTAGGTAAGTCCTTTCAGGACGATGCACATGACATGTGTATACCCGAGCTTTCTGAGCGCAGCCGTTCGATGTGCACCATCAAGCAGGTGATACTGGCCGCAGCGCTCACTGACAATAGGCAGGCCCAGCTTCGCTTCATCGAAGGAGGATGCAATTTTCTCGACTTGAGCGGTATTGGTTGGTCGTTGGTACCCACCTACGAGAAGCTCTCCTACAGGCAGCAACTTGATGGTTTGACTGGTCATTTTGTTGTTCATGGGCGATCCTCCATTCTTTATTCGGATATTTCCGTACATGCTTCGTTGAACCAGCGCACAGGCTTATTCAGCCGTTTTGCTTTAATCAACTCGCGTTCCATACCGGCGGTAATCCGGCTGCCAAAAATCCAGAGCTCGTCACACCGGTCAAGCCAGCACAGTCCCAGATGCAATCCCAGTTCACGATCGCACGGGTCATGTTCGTCTAGCGCTTGCGGGTAGAGAAGATGTGGAGCAAATGGGACAAAACCGCTTGAAATAGCAAAGCGCATATATCGGATCGCTTTACGCGTGTTGTTGCCGATGTCGCCCGCGAACGGCGAGCAGATAAACACACTCCTTCGATTTGCTTTTGGTACCAGATACTGAGGCCAATAATAATCAGCGTGGTGTTTCATGAAGATCTCCTATCAATTCTGATTCATGCTTATGATGGTTTGCTGTTTGAGCGCCAGCCATCAAAACGGTGGGAAGGACTGATCTGAATATTAGCGACGCTAATCCCAGATCTGGTGGCAGTGGTGTAATGAAGATCGACTACCATTCACAGGACAGAAACTGCATGCTTGAGTACCGACATCAGTCTTTTCGATAAAATTCCGTATCATAGCCATCAGCCCGCAGCAAAAGACCATCCGCCCAGGGAGGAGTCTGGCCCATTTGCTGGCAAACAGATTCGGTTGTTAGCTGTTTATCGGCTTCGACAACTATCTCGTCATGGATATGCATGACAATGGGAAGGTTCCGGAGGGATTGCAAAGCATGGCAGAGGATATCGCGACTTGTAGCCTGTACGATGTTCTCAACAAATTTAGGGCCATAACTCTCGAGCCGTTCCCATTTCTTGGTCACGCCAATGCCTTCATAGGTCACGCAATCTGATCCGAACTGATTCAAGCCGATCTTTGGTTTTATGTAGGTTAGCCGCCGACCTGATGGCAGTGTGATGAACAGCATTCCGCTCTGGTATGAGAATTGAATGCCATGCGCTACCTCAGTTGTGCGATTTTTTACTGCTGACATTGCAGCACGGTCGACATCCCACCATAGCCGCACAATCTTTGGATTGGATGACCGCCAAGCTGTAACCAATGGCTGCAGTTCCTCCTCGGATAGCCCCATGTCCAGAGCACCCATAGCTTTGAGCGCACCGACCGAACCGCCGTAACCAAGAGCCAGTTCAGCGATCTTGCCTTTTTGCCGTAAATGACCATTCACACCATGCTTTTCTACTGGAACCCGGAACATCTGTGATGCAGAAGCGCAGTATATGTCACCGCCGGCAGCGAAGACCTCCTGCCGCCATGATTCTCCAGCCAGCCAAGCAATAACCCTTGCTTCGATTGCTGAAAAGTCAGCAACGATGAATCGACAGCCGGATTTAGGTATGAAAGCGGTGCGTATCAACTCAGAAAGGACTTCGGGAAAAGAGTCATACAACAGTTCCAACGCGGCATAATTACCGGACTGCAGAAGATCCCGTGCCTGCTTCAAATCAGGCATGTGATTTTGCGGCAGGTTCTGCAGCTGAATGAGTCGCCCTGAAAAACGGCCGGTACGATTTGCCCCGTAGAACTGGAACATGCCACGGGCTCGACCGTCTGAGCAGACGACATTTACCATGGCCTGATATTTTTTGACCGACGACTTGGCCAGTTGCAGGCGAAGAGAGAGAACCTGGCCGAGCGGCTCTGGCGCTGTCTTTAAAAGATCAGACACAGCTTTCTTGCCAAGAGTATCTGTCTCCAGACCTTTTTCGGAAAGCCACTGCTTCATCTGAGCAACAGAATTGGGATTATCCAGTTCAGTCAACTCTTGCATCAGCCTGATTAGTTCAGTACGTGATTGCCGATCTGCTTCGATGGCCTGCTTCACGAGTTCTTTATCCAGAGCAACACCACGATCGTTGATTTCCTGATCAAGGTGATATTCGGCCCATAGGCTGTCAGGGACCGGGAATTTGGCCAGCTTGTCTTGAATAGATAACTCGACCTCCACATCTCGCTGGTTGTATGTTTTGAACGCTATCCATTTTTCAGGAGCGTGGCTTGGTAGATTACGTGGACGGCCATCATTAACATTAGTGGGATTACACGGCCGGCAGAAATAACGGATCAGGTCCTTGCCTTCGGTAAGCTTTTGCTTTTCCAAGCCAAGAACTGCACCGGCACCCTCGAGTGACAATGGCAACCCCATATAGGCCGACCAGATCATCGCACAACGCCATGATCGCGGATCCAGATACTGTCCTGTCGGCAGCCCCAGCCAACGAGACAGGCAGATTCGTTCAAACTGTGCATTGAACGCCCACTTGACGATGCCCGGATCGGAAAGCGCATGGACTATCTCATCGGGCACTTGTTCGCCGCTGGCCAGGTCAATGACTTGAACGGCTCCACCGTTTACGCTGTAGCCAAAAAGAAGGATTTTAAAATCAGGAGCTTCAACATACTTGTAGACGCCACACTGAGCCAGATCGGCAGAAGAGTAGGTCTCCAGATCGCAGGAGATCGTTTCGATGTCTGACATGATCACGACACCCGGCCTGATTTGCGACTGATGAGAGAATTCCTTGCCAGCGGCATCCAGTGCGTCGCGACATCGGGATGAGCGACTAGGATCCGGGCTTTGGACACGCAGGCGAATTTTCCGTTCGTGATTAAAATTTGATCAAGGCCAGACTTGGGCAGTCTTGACTTAACCGGGATCCAACCTAAAGATTCGAGTTTCATCATGTTCTTACGTCCTCCGTATCAGAAAATGGCGTTGGAAATTCCAGCCGCCATTTTCTGGTTTCAATTGATGCCAATACTCAAGAAAGGAAATCCTCATCAAGGTCAGTGGAAAAATCATCTTCCGCTTTGGCCTTGCCGCCGAGGGGTTCACCATCGCGAACCTTCTGAAGGTTATTCAGTCCGCAGGCGATGCCTTTATTGCCGTTGCTGTTGAAAGCATAGAAGTTGATGCTGGCCCTGCCAAAAACACCGCTATATACCTCAGATCTGCTGATAATGGCATTGCGGTCAGCGTCCACTATGCCTGGTGCGGTGCTGGCATTGGCATTGATGAAATAGGAATTAGTGTAGGCAGGATCATCCGGACGTTCGATATCGCCATCGCGCAAGGGGGTCTTGATCGCTGAAAACGGTGGCACTGACTTGCCGTTTCCTTTCAGTTTTGCTTCACCCTCACGGTAAGCTGCTTCTATGGCGGCTTTTACCCTGGCGACAGTTTTGGTGTCGGTCTTGGGAATGATCAGCGAAACTGAGTACTTAGGCGTACCACCATTGATGGACTTTGCTTCCCAGACATTGGCGTAGGACCAGCGAGTATCGGGACCGGTGATAACTTTCAAGGGATTGTTGACTTTGTTGGTGTTGATAGACATAGATTTTCCTCCTTGTAAAATTCATTGAAATCTTGTTGTGCTGTATTGATTGCCGGACGTTTGTCACTCTCCGGTACGAGAGTCGGTTTACCTTGTGGTTTTTCGATGAGTTCTCCCAGAATCTCCTCGAATCGATGTTTCCCCAGCAAAGATGTCATAGCGGTTATGCCGAGAACTTTTCGTTCATAGGGATCGAAGCCTGCAGAACTGACCGCGCTTGCCGCAGCGGTTTCATCGATGTATTTTCGGTTTGACCGGCCTTCGACCAATTTCCAACCATTCCACTGTTTGCCGCTGATCGCTGACTGCAAGGCATAATCCTTGATGTCCGACGCCCATGCGACGAGTTCGTCTACCTTGCCGAGGATGACTTCAATTTCATCATCTGCCAGAAGGGGAGGTAGCTGGAAATCATATCGGGCCAGGTCAAGGTTATGGTCAGCCCTGGCGCGACATTCGTGTTTAGCCTTACAGAAATGGCACCATTCGCCGCATTGGAACTCTCCAAGCCCGGCAAAGGCCAGTTCTGCTGTCGGCTTCAGGATTTCTTCCGCCCATTGATAGAGGGATTCCTTGAAAACGGTGTGTGTTGAGATGTTGGCACGCCGAGGTTGATAGATCGTCATGGACACCGTGCTGATATCGTAGATGCCATCGAAGAGTTCAAGAGCCCCAAGCGCATAGAGTTTCATCTGCGGATTATCCACAGCATCGACCAGCAATCCCTGGCCGTATTTGAGATCTATGATGTGAAGCGTGCCATCGGCGATGATTACACAATCGCCAGTGCCGAAGCCACCCTCGACATACTTGGAAAAATCGAGCCGTTGTTCGATTAGGACCTGTGGGTCAGAGCAATGCAGCTTTGCGGCTTCTGCCAGTTCCAGCACATAGATGGCATAACCGCTCGCACAGTCGTCCATTTCTGTGTTGTAGTAGGTCAGATGTTCAGTTGGATCTTTAGCAGACATGCCAAGTACGGTCTTCAGCTTGTATTCGCAAAGCGTATGAGCATCCGTACCTTCGGCTGCATAATCGCTGCCTTTGTCTTCATAGCTCTCACAGATCCGGGCAGAAGGCGGGCAATTGAGCCACCGATGGGAGGAAGATGCAGAGAGAAGCGCGTGTTTACCCATTCCCGAGCACCTCGGCCTCTGCTAGCAGCGCAGCATATTCCTCTGGGTTGATTTCCGATAATTTGGCAGCTCCATGCTTTTCGAGCAATGCCCTGACATTGGCGGTATACCCGGCACGCGATTTTTCTGCCAGAACCGAACGTACCATCTCAAGCGTGATCGGTCTGTTCTGTGGAACCGATGAATCTGGCGCGGGATCAACACTTAATTGGGTATCATCGTTCCCGCTGAAAAGTCCGGCGAGTGATTCTGACAAACCGATCAAGGCATCACCGCAGCTTTTCAGTTCGTTTACCACCATAGAAAGCTCATTCATCTTGCTCATTTGGTTGACATCCTTCCTTGTTATGCTTGCCTTGACGTGAGAGCATCGCCAGCTTCCGTGCCAAGCGTCTGGATACGACGCTGATCGCCATCAGCACGTCAGACAGTTCTTCATCGATCTCCGGATCACGGCCTTCCGGGCTGTATTCGCGTTCTTTCTGAACTTGCATGTCTTTTCCTCCATTCCGAGAGCCATCTTCCCCCTCAACAACCACAGGACAATTGCAGAAGGTTTGAGTACCGGTTGGTGCGATTTATTTTTGTTTATTACCCTCTGGCATCCACAGGACACCAGAGGGCAGCCTGAGTACCGCGATCAGATGAAATTTTTCAGTTTTTCGCGGATTTGAGCGAAAATCTTGGTTTTTCGCTTATTGACCGCTTTCTGAGATAGCCCGATATCGGCAGCGATCTCGCGTTCTGATTTGCCCATACTGAAAAGTTCTGCGATCCGGCGATTATCCGGGTCCAGTTCGTCAAGCGCCGTACATAATTCCTTGTAGAGTTCTTTTTCAGCAATAAGTTCATCGATATCGACACAGTCGGCAGGTTCGAAGCCTTGCTCAGCAAATCGATCGAGGGAGAGGGTGCTACCTTCACGAGACTTTTCACAAAGACGACAATCCTTTGTGCAGCGGTTGCCATTTTCATCGCGGCAGCGCTTGGCGCGTTCCTGGCGTTTGTGTTCAGCCCAGGCCGGGCGCTTGTAGGCACGATAGACTTCTTCGGTGACTGGGATTTGCTGGCCTTCGATTTCGATATAACGTTGTTGATTGTCCATGATTGGCTCCTTTTTCAGTGCGGAGCGGTGAAAAAGGGCAAAAAAAATAGGCCGGACGAAATAAACCAGTTTCCTGGTATTTCATCCGGCCTATGGGTCGCTCTTATTTCAGACGCCTCCGCTCGGTATGGTTGGTCACTCTATTCGGTTGTATTGGTTATTGCGGTCAGAAGTTGTTGATCTTGTGGCAGCGATGACACTTGATTCTCAAGATCGCCGAACGCTCCATGACTGTTTCAAAAAGCTTCTGGCCGCAAAATCGGCAGAAGACATCTTTCCACATAGGCAACTCCCCCTTTCCATAATGATGTTATGATTTACGCTATTATGCGTATATGTAAACACTGTGTTATATCAAAAGCCTGATTATGTGTCTTGTGGGTGGGCGTCGATTATATAGGCGATGAAGATGTTTATAGAATCAGTAGGGTATCCGAATAGGGTCTGACGGATCATCCGACAAATAGCCAAGCTTGCGAAGACGGACAGAAGCTGCTTGCACAGACACTTCAAAGGTCCTGGCTATTTGAAAGGCAAGTGCACCCGAGCTGATATTGATGAGAGAGCCGTCTTGTCTTTTCAGAAGCTGCCTGACAGGTGTAGTACCATTCAGGATCTTTTTTACCTGATTCTTGACAGCTTCAATAGGCATCAGGATCGCCGATGCAAGATTGTCCGCCTGCCACTCCCGCCACTCATCCGGCGTTTGCGGCAGCTTGCCCGCAACAGAAGAATCACCTTTCCGGCATTTGATGTAACCGTTTGATGTCTCAACAAGACTCAAATCAAACAGACTGGGCTGATAGGTATCGTGGTCTTCAGGACGGTGAATCACCCAATGTCCACATTCATGAGCAATGGTGAACCGGCCTCGACCGTATTGGTCTTCACGGCTGAGTGCGTTATCAATGAGGGCAGTGCCCTTTTTCACTGGAATTCGGCGGATATCATTGGCCTCGCTGTCATAGATGTCAACATTGCAGTCTTTGAAAGCAATCAAGCCAAGGATAGATCCGTTGTTGCTCAGATCAACAAAGTCAAGCTGAAGTCTGAGAAATTGTTCGGCGAACAGGTCGATATCGATTGGACCAGGGGTGCAAATGAGATCGCGATTAAAGCGCGACAGTAGATCGGTTGCGATATCCTCAATGTCATTTTTGCTGAGTTGAGGAACTCCATCGATATGTCGCCTTTGAGCCAGTATGCTCATGAATGCTCACGCTCCTAACTGAACTAATACAATTATGCTGACAGGTGAACGGCGAATGAATCAGCTTTCGCAGACGAGCGTTTATTGGGGGGAGGAGGTTTTACTGGGTGCTTGCCGATGATCAGCTTTCGCGGGCAGAGGAGAGTGTTTTTATTGTAGTCCAATCTGGTCTGTATGACAATCCGAGATAATGAATATTATAACAAAGAACATTTGTTCTCTTTCATTTAACGTTCAACTCTGAAATCTCAACATAAAACGAGCGAGTCGGTTGATGACAAGAAGTAGTGTTCGCTGCTTCAAATATCGCGATATTCAAAACAGCCGATATACAACAGATAATTTCTTGCCTGCGACTCATTTTCCCTCCTTTTTCTGTTTCATTTCTTCGACGAATTTCTGCCAATCCTCAACAGTGGCTCCGCTGTCTTTTGCCGTACGCAAAGCTGTCCTGACAGCATTGGACACGTCGGAGTTCATAATGTACTCCGGTAGATCGGGAGATACCTCTTTCCGACCCTGACCAGCCAGATCGTAGAACTGAACTAGCTCAGAGCCAGTGATCTCCAAAACGTCTGCCATCTTATCTAAGAGGGCTTTTCCCGGCGGATCGCGGCGGTCGTTTTCAATGTCACTGATATAACCTGGGGTAACGCCGATGTCCGCTGCAAAAGCACGCAGTGTTTTTTTACCGGATCGCTTGGCTTGGAGAAATGATCCGAAAGTGTTATACAGATTGTTCACGAGAATCCTCCTTTCAATGTTTATGTGTACGCTGATGTGTGAACATAGAATATCAAGACCAACTTTGTTTGTCAATCTTTTTCCAGTGTGTATTTATACACACTATATAATACTGGTGCTGCTTTTTATCAATACAATTATAGATAGCTTCACCTGAAATGATCCATTAGTTCTTTACGGAGTATTTTTTGCTCAGAGCACCAACAAATAGCTCTTTGGCAGAATTGCCAGCAAAATGCTCTATGGCATCCTGGACCTCTTTGTTCATTAAGTCCAAATATCGGCACTCGCCTCCAGCTTCTTCAGCAACAGCTTGAACAGATCCGAACATATCCGGATGATCTTTCAAATAAAGCACATACCCTTTTAACTTCGCGATACTGTCCCCGAGCCAATCTCCATGCGGATCCACTATAGTCCTGACTATTGTACCATTTGGTAGTTGCTGGAAGAAAATAAAATCAGGGTACATATTCTCCCATCTCCCTCCAAGTAGATAGGGTATTGACAATGACGCATTGAGATTTCGCGGTTGATTTCGATACCAAGCGACATTGAGGCTTCGGTTCAATTCGGTTTGGGCAACCTTCTTTTCCAAGTCATTTAAGTTCAAATACGCCCATCCATCATCATCGCTGATGATATGTTTTGGATACTTTTCATACTCTTTATTCTGGCGGGTAATGCTTGCCTGGACACTCAAGTTGCGTTCAATATATGGCTTTGTGTTTCCTTCAATACGGTCCCATTTTTCACGATTTTCTTCCGAAATCGCATACCTCTGAGGACCATATTCGCTCAACAGTTCGTTTGTCTTGTTTTCAGCCCAATCTTCCATTGCCTGCATAATTTCCATACAGTAGCCGATGGTTGATATACGTCTAATGGCTTCAGTCTCTGTATCTAGTTTATCCTTCATCCGCCTGTTGATGTAATATTTGATAGTATCAGAGGCACCAGCAAATACATTTACAGTATGCCTATAATACGCGACCAATCGAGCTGCATCGTTATCAACGAGCTCGTCGTGAGTATCTTCATACCTTTCGCCAGTAAGCGGATCAACGCGTTGCACTGTAATTATAGTGCTCTTAACCTCACCAAGAGTCCTTTTGAATTCTGCTGGATGCTTCAAAATTTCTCCCTCAGCATTATTATAGAATTCATCCTGTATTTGTGAATCCAAATCTATATTGGGATCAATATCAGCCATAATAACATCAATACAATCCCACAAATCCAGGAAATGATTGGGCTTATCATGCCGTACCTGACGTGTGATAATACCCTCAAAACTAGTCTTAATAGCTTCACTATCTGCTTTAGGTATTCGATCGAGTGCTGCCTCTAAATCCTGTATTGTCTCATTAACATCTTCTGTTACTGTAGAAAAATCATCTTCGATATTGACAGTAAACTCTTCTTCTGTGTTTTCTGGATAAGGAACCGGAGCAAAGCCGAAAGGTGTGTGTCCAATTTGAGCAAACAACCCCGTTGAAACCACAGACGTAGTATCTTGTTTTGGGAACGCCTCGGTACAACTTTCAGGATGTGACTGCGTTGCGCCAATCTTCTTAGCCAGCTTTTCTTCAATTTTGTCCCGAGTGTGAGAAAAGAAATGGACATCTGCAGGATTCTTAAGTATCTGTTTGGCAGGAGCAATATTATCTTCCTTCAATTTCGCAACAACAGCTTCGACCGTATTGGAATCGAACTCAGGTAGATAACAAGCTACAACATTTAAAGCTTCCACAGATTCAATTCGTCGAGCGAGTGGAGTACGAACCATACGCCCGATTAGTTGTGCAATATATGTCGGATCAGTCCGTTTACGCCTTGAATAAATAACTTCTGCACGAGGACAATCCCATCCTGTAGACACAGCATCCTTAGCAAAAAGCACACGGACTTCAGTATGCTTGGATACCTCTTCAGGTTTAATGTACGGAATCTTCCCTGCAGGTGTCACAATGTCTTCATGCTCGCCAAAAACGTTGGCAAAGCAGTCAGATATTTCAAGCCACGGTAAAACCTTATGTATCTGCGCACACAATAAAGTAAGAGTTTCTATCGAAACCTTATCCTCGACCTGAACAACCATAAGGGGGATTACAACTGGAACAATTTTGTTCTTTGTGCAGTAGTCCTTCCACATTTTCGAAGATTCCGCCAATTTCACACACGCTTGCGTTAAATCCTGATGCTTTGTGTCCGCAGCTTTTTTCGGTGTACGAAGTTCGATAACATCTTTTATTAATCCAGACTCACGGACAGCGGTCGTCGGTACATCAATTGGAGACTTCATGTCACGATTTTTACGCCCCTGCATTGCTGAATTAAATCGCTGAGGAGTTGCAGAAATACCTACCACACACGGAATTGGTTTGTTTATATCTTTCTGCCCATCAATGATGATGCTATAAATCGTCTTGTTCGCATTATCACTTGTGCCAGCATCATCGCCCTTGCCGAGGCCGCGGTGTGCTTCATCAATAAACAAGTAGAGATGAATCGAACCGTCTTCTATTGTATCATTCAATACATCGTAGAACGAACGACCACCTTCAGCTTCATTTGAAAGTTTTTTGCCCTTCCCGAGTAATTGCCGGTTCAAAAAGTACACATGTCCAGGCATCAACTTATTATGGGTCTTAGCGAATGTCTGGTCGATAACCTCCATTGCGGTAGCACCATTCAGTAAATCAGTTGCATCGATAAATCGGTTCATCGTCTGCTTGTTCAAATTTGGGCTGTCAGACAACCATAGAATGGTTGCTTGAGAATCACCTGCAAATGTGTCGTTGCCAAAGAATAGGCCCTCCGCAACGGCTGCAGATATAACTGTTTTACCAGCGCCGGTAGGTGCAGTAAGCGAAACAGAAGATAATGAACCATCAGCTTCATAATTGTTTTGCATTGATGACATTTTCTTGAGCAGCTCTCTAACGGCATCTTTCTGAAAATCGAACAATTCGTACTTCATTAGTCCGATCCTCCTTCTCCACAGATTTCAAATGTGCGCAAGTATGTCTCGTATAACCGATGAACTTCGATACCAGGCAAGCGCCTAACCATATTTGAGTAGCGTCTCTGATCATCCGTCACAACAAACACGGTCTTGATAGTCGGTGTTTTTGTGACCTTATCAACGAATTTCGAAGCTTGATTATAATCGAATAGAACTCCGTAATAATCGGTCGTTAAATAACTCTTTCCAATACGCTTAATAATTGGTCCTCGACATCCAGCCTGCATCCAAAGAATAGGTGCGATTGCATCAAATGCTCGATCAAGCCGGATCGGCCATGCGGACTCGTAGGTTATTTCACAGAAAATGGCGTTTACATTAAATCCAATGGACTTTGGCAGAGAATAACCTAGGTCGATATCTTTTGCAGGAGCTCCATAATCACCATCCAAGGATTTTCCTTCTATATCGGTGCCTAATATCGAGCACTTAGTCCTCGGCCAAGTTACGAATGTGGCAATTCCGAATTTTTCCCAGTCTGAATCTCCCTGTCGTAATCCCTTTGCCGTTAATACTTTTGATTCATTGTCTGATACCTCATTATTTGTAACACAAATGCATCTGCGATGACCACCAAGTTCTGCATTCAGAAGATTAACTGCATGTAACGTTGTTCCAGAACCAGCAAAAAAGTCAATAATGAGTGCATCTGGTTTTTGGGCTACAAAATATCTTAAAGTATCTGTAACGGAATACAATGATTTTGGAAAATCAAACTTTCCGTCTCCGATGATTTCTTTAAGCAACGATGTCCCATATGCGCCTGCATCGTATGTTTTCTTCTGCCATACGGTAGTGGCACGCGTGACTTTACCGGCAGTTTCAACAATAATTTTACTGCCGTCTGGGCGTTCTCCTGTTATCTTCCATCTGCCTTGCTGGAATTTCTGAGCATATTTTGTGCTTACATATTTGAAGATATATGGCTGCAAAGGATATCCGTCAGAAACCTGTATAAAACCTTGGTTAACCAAATCCTGAAGTGTTTCTTTTGTAACACCCCAATTCATTTCAACACCATCTTCTCGTATCGGGAAAACTGCAGTGGCGCCTTCTATTTTTGGAACATCCTTTATTGATGCTTTGGGGGTGAGGAAATCTCCTATTTCAACAATTCTTTTTGTATTATCATTTACATAAATCGGATAGAATTGAGAAGTTCCACCTTTTGCCGTTCCTCTCCGGGAAGCGTAATCCGTTCTTCTTAGATAGAACCACCGTATTTCTTTTTCACCATCATTATCTGCAGGATGCGTTACATGAGCCTTACCGAACAACACTATATAAATATATTCATCAGAACGTGAAAACAAATTATCTCTTTTTGCTCCTGATGGACTGATGGTTATACTGACCATCTGAATCTGTGCGCCAGGAAAAGTCTGCTCTAACAACAAACCGAGCCGCGCATATTCTTTTTCATCTATGGTGCAGATGAGAACAGAATCTTCCGGGTTTAACAGGTTCCTTGCGAGCTTCAGACGCCGTTCCATAAATGCAAGCCATTTGCTGTGTTTATACTGGTCGTCCGGCTCAACATAATCGTTGTTATATTTCCATGATTTTTTTCTGTTGTTATAAGGTGGATCAATATAAATGCAGTCCACTTTACCAGCATATGCATATGTCAATGCTTCCAGTGCATGATAATTCTCTGCATTGATAACCATATGATATGGTTCATCTAGATCACCGCGCTCAATGCGGTCTAGTTCTTTCAACCCAGGATAGATTACATCCCGATAACTAACAAGAACTACAATATCCCTCATCGATATTTCTTTCAGCTCGTTTTCATGTTCAATCGTCGCTATATCATCCTTAACCGCTTTGACTAACCACGGTACTTTATTCTCTTCAATCTCATCACCACCTCGAGTGGGAAGGATGTTAACTGTATCACCAACAACAGGCGTCTTCTTGTAAAGTCGAACTGCCTCCGGTAGATTATGTTCAAAGACTAATCCGTAAGAATGATCTTTGACATATTTCTGTATTTGTCTGGCTAACTCGGGGTTCAGCTTTTCAACTTCAGAAATTGTTTCATTAATGTTCGCCATTTTCCGTCACCTCAACGCAATATTTATGTATCCACTCATGCACAACAGCGGCCACCGTAATTTCATGATCCGCAGCATATTTCTTTAATGCTTTCTTATCATCTACCGATAACGAAAGTGAAAGTGTTGTTCTTTTTTCGTTATTGTCAACACTCTTTTCTTTGAACATATTGCGCCTCCTTATTACGTATTTACGTTTTTACTTAATTATTCTTTTAATTGACCTTGTAGTCAAGTGAACTTGAGTTAAAAAAGAAAAAATCACTCGGCTTTGGGAGCTTCTTTAGACTGGTAGTATTTCATTTACATCATCGTTCGGCTTGCCCTCTCTGGTGAACTTGTTTTAATAACCACATCAAAATTTAGGTTACCAGCGGCTTTCCCTCTGACGAGTGGACAAGTACATGTATCACTGGTGCTGACGACAGGAAATGAAAGGGGGGTGTGCACTTTTGCACGATTTACCTCAGCTGTGTGCATGATTTCACGATGAGTGTCGTAATCTGCGTTTTTCACCTATTTTCGCGTTCGAATCTGACCATTCAAAACCCCGAAACGCCCTGAAATCAAAGGGCTACACGTTTGTATCAAACGTGTAGCCCTTTTGTGATCAGCTTAGGCTAAACTCTGTAGTAATCGAAATATGTTTATGTATATAATATTTCGTATGGAGTAGCTGGTTTTGGCCTATTTCAAGTCATAAAGCTGCTGCAAGATAAATAAGGCTCTTAAAAAACCAGCTTAGGCTAAATAATAGATAATCGATACTTACAATACAAATGCTTGAGCGAAAAAATCATGTGTGACGAGCGAAGAGTAAGGTAAGGATGTATGAATGATTCAGGACTTCTGTTAAAAAGCGAAATAGATGATTTTAAAATTGACTTTGAGATTATGGAACCCTGCTTTGGTGAGGATCCCCGCATAACACAAATCAATCAAGAAATACGATCTATAGATGACCAGCTAATTACCCTGAATGATAAAGTCGCAATCCTGAATGGCGAAATTGAAAATTATACAAACCATGCGGATGGTTTGGACTACACGATAGCCGTTGCCAGTGGAATTGTCGCTGGTCTGATTGACTCTTTCTTTGTTGGTAAATGGGATTTTGAAAATGCCAAAGCCATCTCAAATAAGGAAATTAATGAGAAAATTATGGATATAGCACGAAAGGAAGGCTATACAGGTGATCGCCTTCCTGGTGCAATCGATAAGCTTGAAAAAAACTTCATGTTACTTGGAGATAACGCATGGAAAGGATTGGATAAGGGTATAAGTGCTAAAACTCATCATTTAGATGATTTTTCGCATCACCCCACCCCGGTTGGACTAATATTTGCGATAGTTGCTCAGTTTACAAATACAGGCCACTATTCTAACAGCGAAGGGAAATTCATACCAATTAAACTAGACGATAATGGGCTTGTTGGGACAACTCCTCCTGCTAAAATCTTCTGCGGTATCTTCAATTGGTGTATAAATGTCGTAAAGACAACAAAGAACTGGCAGGGGCACCTATTAAGCGATATGGCTGGAAGCAAAAACACTGCCGGCGCAGGAATGGGACTTCCTGGGCCGATTTTGTCCACACTTAAAGAATTCTCCGCGCTCCCCCTAGTTAACGAAACTGATTTTGCGAAAAACATTTCCAAGGCGTTTGTTCATGGCATTGGGGCTGAGAAGAATCAGCAAGACTTAGGCATTTTTAATAATCTCTTCGAAGGTGCATCTAGCAAAGTAGATCTACGCACTGAAAATGCGATTGCCCATGAATTGAAGAGGCAAGCACTGCCGGTCATTATCAACGAATGCCTTGTCCGAGGGTTTTACTTCATTCGCAAATTGGTAAGCGAAATTAGAGAAAAGAATAGAATAGACTTGATAGACTGGAAAAGCACACTTCCATTCAAAAACCGCACAATTGTTAGGATGTTGACCATTTCAAGCGGCACATTCATGGCCATAGATTTAGCAGATGCAACTATTCGTGCAGCGATTGAGGCAAAAGGATTCAACCCGGCAACAGCAGGTGCTTTCATATTACGTGTTAACTTTGTGGGCATTGGTCGATTTGTTGTGGCCTGCACATCTGATGCCTATTTGGGCAGCAATAAGGCAAGGAAAGAAAATGAAAGATTTGCACTTGGCTGTCAACAGCTGGACCTCCTAAATGCTAAGACCTTCTATAAACAGGCTGACCTGTGGATCTCGGCTGAAGCGACTGAACAAGGTATTCAAGCAGCCTGCGATACTATGAAAAATTCACTTCTAGCATACATGAATGATTGGCAAAACATTCAAGATGACATGAAAATAATTGGAACTGTTGTGCCTGCAGCTGAAGCTAAGAATCAGGGTTTGAACGCTGCAATCAAAGATATTTTGATATGGGGATGATGTAATGAATAAGTTTGACGAATCAGTATCGGATGCTAAAGAGATCGTCGAAATTTCCACTGAGCAGTTGCCAACTTCCATTGCGGAGCAATTTACTAACATAAAAATACTTGAAGATAATGTGGTGAAGTCCATTGACCTTGCGAAGAAAGCAAAAGAAAAGGCACAAAACGCAGAAATTAGCATAACTTTGTTTAACAAGAAAAGTGCTTTGGAGAATTTACAGGCAGCTGCTTTAGGATTGGCAGAAGCTCAACTCTCAACAGCTGAAGCTCAGAAATTATCATTTGATTATCAACTGAAGCTTAGCGAAATTGCAAAAGATCTATTCAATCTGGGCGTAAGCAATATTGCTGCGAACAGAGCTGTTGTCCGTGAAATAAAACTCAGACTCAGTGGCGCTACAGATGAAGAACTGTCAGATCTGGCACGACAAGAACTATTGTCCGTAATAAGCCAACTTAAGGCTCAAGAAGACATGATGAACAAGCAGGAACAGCTAAGCAAAATAGTCAAAGACCAAAATATTCATTTAGGCAAACAGATAGCAGTAAATGATGAGCAAGAACGGAAACTAGAGTTACAGCAGCTGCGGGATGAGGAACACGAGTGTGCCCTCGCAGAACAAGCAAAGAAAGATGCTGAGCATGATTATAGGCTGACCGAGCAAGCCAATAAAGATGATGAATTTGATCGAATTTTATGCGAACTTCAAAAAGAAGTTCATGAAATTATAATTCAACTAAACTCAGATGACGAAAATAACAAGAACAGTCTAGCTCACATTCAAAATTTAATTAGCCAAATAGATGAGATATGTCAAAAACAATCAAAAGAGATCAATGTGCTCAAAGAGCGTCTATATGATGGTAAAGCCACTATAAAGAATCAACTTTTCAGAGTTCTGACAGTCATTGCTTTAATCGTTTCAGTGGTCGCTTTAGTACTCGGATTTATGCGGTAGAGGCGTCTAGAAACGATGGATTAAATTGAAACAGTCGGAAATAGTAATGTGTCTTTGAACGTACGAACAGATTGCTTTTTCTAAAGCAAATATAAACTGATCGGTATGTTGCTAAACTAGATCCACGAAATTATTTTCATTTCAGGTAGTGCATCTTTGATGGATGGCAAAGCAACTTGTGCTCGATACGTAAAATGTAATTGTTCATGGTGAAACAAGATGGCTGACGAGCGAAGAGTAAAAGTCATAAAAGCACGCAAGCAATATAAGCTTGCTCATGTGGCAATTTACTGTCGGGTCAGCACACGTAGCCAGGAGCAGGTCCAAAGTATGGCCAACCAGGTCTCATACTTGACTCAATATGTTTCCAGACAGCCAGGTTGGATTTTAACCGATATATACATCGATATGCATTCTGGTAAGGAAGTTGCTGCAAGAAGCGAGTTCCAGAGAATGATGGATGATTGCATGGCCGGCAAGATTGACCAGATTGTAACGAAAAGCATCAGTCGATTTGGCAGAAACACGATCGAGATCATGTCTGCCATTAATCTTTTAAGAGAGCGTGGCATAGACATCTACTTTGAAAATGATCATGTGCATACGCTAAACAGCGAAAACGTCTGGTTGATCACACTGCTTGAAGGGATTGCTCAGGAAGAAAGCAGATCGCGAAGTGAAAATATCAAATGGGGAATTATCAGGGGTATAGAAAGCGGCAGTGGCAAGATCTTTCTAAAAAAATGCTTTGGCTACGATCAGGATCAAGATGGCGAGTTAATCATTAATGATAATGAAGCTAGAATTGTCCGTCTCATTTTTGATCTCTACTTGAAGGGGTACAGCATCCTGGCGATCATCCGTGAACTGCAACGTCAAAACATCAAATCCCCCACGGGAAAAGACCAGTGGAGCAAACGTACGATTGATACCATGCTGGCCAATGAAAAATATACGGGTGATGTAATAGTCCTGAAATCCTATACTGAAGACTATCCAGAAAGCAAGCGGCGGCTGAACACGGGGCAGAAAGCGCTCTATCAGGCACTTGACGTAGCGCCTGCTATTATCACGAAGGAACAATTCCAGGAGGTTGCCGCAGAGAAGAATCAGCGAAGTAATATTATTCGAACAGAGGGTGGGCGAGTTCGGAAAACGACTCACTACAGCATGAAAAGAACTAACGTTGAGCTTCTTAATGAACCAGAAACAGAGCACAAATCTGATTAGCCTACACAACTATGCTTAAATTATTGATTAGACTAAACAGCTGTGTGCACTATTGCACGATTTGCCTCAGGTGTGTGCATAATTACACGATGAGGGTGCAAACAGGCCGTTTTCAACAAAATATAATGCTGATTTGCTTAAAAAAACGTTGCCTTAAAACCCCGAAACGCCCTGAAATCAAAGGGCTACACGTTTGTATCAAACGTGTAGCCCTTTTGTGGAGCCTTTAATCGGAATCGAACCAGACCTCTTCCTTACCATGGATGCTTTTCGAAGCCGGATAGCCGTCGCCTGACGGCGTCGCCAGTCCGGTGCATTCGGTGCTCGCGTGCAATGCACGCTCTGCTCCTCGCCCGTCCTGCTCCTGGTCATGCTCGGCTCTGCGGCTTCGCACTCAATGATAGAGAAGCATGAGGCGCATCCATGGTAAGGGGGAAAGTGACCGTCTTGACTTTGATTGAAGATGCCAACATACAAAAGGCTCCCACAAGGGGAGCCTTTTGTATGTTGGAGCCTTTAATCGGAATCGAACCGATGACCTCATCCTTACCATGGATGCGCTCTACCGACTGAGCTATAAAGGCATTTATTAAAGTGGAGCGGGTGAAGGGAATCGAACCCTCGCGGTCAGCTTGGGAAGCTGAAGTTCTGCCATTGAACTACACCCGCATTTCCAACGCGCACGTTAGATTATAACGGGCATAAGGAGGACTGTCAACCAGTCGGATGCCGTTGTTGTGATGCTGGCGAAGGCCATTCTCGCATGGCAAATCAGTTCCTGTTTTTTTAATCAGCTAACCATTCATGCCATGATTCGCCTGAAAACATAGACGAGCATTTGGGCCTTTCGAATGATCTGCCACGAACCGGAATATAACCCGTCTGCCCATATTTCCAGTTTCCGTCCATTGGCTATCTTGATAGTGCCGGGAGTTTGACACTTGCATAGAATAGACGAATAGAGAAACTTCCCGAAGAACCCGCAGCTGCGGGCTTTTTCATGTCCGGCCTTGGCAAGTGTAACACAATTGCAATGGCGTAATGTCTCGTAATGTGTTACACTTTAGGCAAAGGCAGGTGTTGGATATGCGGTTGAACACAGTGAAGTCTCCGAATGCGACGTCGTATTATGTGATCAAGGATGTGGCGAAAAACGGCAAGCGCTCGACCCAGGTCGTCGAGAAACTCGGTACGCGCGCGGATCTGCTGGCCAGGTGCGGTGATCGGGATCCGCTGGAATGGGCAAAAGCCTACATTGAAGACCTGAATCGCCGGGAAAAGGAAGGTCAGTTCGACTATATCGCGAAGTATTCCAGTGCCAAACAACTCGAAAAGGGCCAGCAACGGGAGTTCAAAGGCGGGTATCTGTTTTTGCAGTCCCTGTATCACCAGCTCGGGCTGCCCAGGATCTGCCGGGAGATCGGGAAAAACACCAAAATCACCTATCCCCTGAGCGATGTGCTCAATACGCTGGTCACGACCAGAATCCTGGAGCCCGCCTCGAAACGCTCCTCCCTGGCCAGCGCCCAAGACTATCTGGAAAAGCCGGCGTTTGCGCTGCACCAGATTTATCGTTCCCTGGAAGTGCTGGCCAGGAACAGCGACTATCTTCAGGCCGAGTTATACAGGAACAGCAAGCAGCTGGCCAGGCGCAATGACAAGATTCTCTATTATGACTGCACCAACTACTATTTTGAAATCGAAGCCGAGGAAGGGCTGAAAGAATACGGCCACGGCAAGGAGCATCGCCCCAATCCCATTGTCCAGATGGGCCTGTTCATGGACGCGGACGGGTTGCCTCTGGCTTTCCGGCTGTTCAGCGGCAGCGAAAATGAACAGCCGTCGCTGCGGCCCTTGGAAGAAACGATCCTGCGCGATTTCAACCTGTCCCGGTTCATTGTCTGCACTGATGCCGGCTTGGCGTCCCGGGAGAACCGGATGTTCAATAATGAGGGTGAACGGGCCTATATTGTCATCCAATCGCTGAAGACGCTGAAAAAGCATCTGCAGGACTGGGCATTGGATTCAAAGGATTGGCAATTGAAGCATTCAGACGAGCGCTATGACCTGAGCAAGGTCGATCTCTACGCCGATTCCCAGCGGGATCTGGTGTACTACAAGAGTCGCTGGATCAAGGAAAACGGGCTGGAACAACAGCTGATCGTCACCTTCTCGGCCAAATACCAGCTTTACCAGCAAGGCATCCGGGAGCAGCAGATCGAGCGCGCCCAGAAGAAGGTGGCCCAGCCGTCCAGCCTGGAGCGGAAGAAGGCCAACGACCCCAGCCGTTTTGTCAAACGCTTGGCCGTCACCCCGGATGGCGAGGTGGCCCAGAAGGATATCTACTATCTGGATGAGGGGGCCATTGCCAAGGAAGCACGGTTTGACGGGTTTTATGGGGTCTGCACCAATCTGGAGGACGACCCGCTGAGCATCCTGGCGGTGAATCGGGGTCGCTGGGAAATCGAGGCGTGTTTCCGCATTATGAAAAGCGAGCTCAAGTCGAGGCCGGTTTACCTGAAGCGGGATGATCGGATTCAGGCGCATTTCCTGACCTGCTTTATCGCGCTTCTGGTTTACCGTATCCTGACGAAGAAAATCCGTTTGCGACTGCCCGGTGAAAGTCCAAGCGGGGAGTCCATCGTCAACACGCTGGGCAAAATGAACTTTCTGGAGAAGGTGGGCGAAGGCTATATTCCTACCTATACCCGGACAGACCTGACGGATGCCCTGCATGATGAGTTTGGATTCCGAACCGACTTAGAGTTTGTGCCTAAAAAGACCATGCGAAAAATCGTCAGAATGACGAAGGCTGAAAAATAGACATTACGCAATTCACCAGCAATTGAAAGGAGCCGCGAATGCCTGTGCAGCAGGCATCTGCGGCTTTATTCACTTTCTAAAGTGTCAAACGGCGGATTATAACGGGCATAAGGAGGACTGTCAACCAGTCGGATGCCGTTGTTGTGATGCTGGCGAAGGCCATTCTCGCATGGCAAATCAGTTCCTGTTTTTTTAATCAGCTAACCATTCATGCCATGATTCGCCTGAAAACATAGACGAGCATTTGGGCCTTTCGAATGATCTGCCACGAACCGGAATATAACCCGTCTGCCCATATTTCCAGTTTCCGTCCATTGGCTATCTTGATAGTGCTTCGCAGTTTTTGTTCCATTTCTGATTTTCGTCTGAATTGCAGGCATCCTCAACTTGTGTTATCAAGCTGTTTAAAGAATTCATGAAGCGGTCCCTCTCTCAAAAGATGGAGTAGGCAATGAACAAGCCGGCGGACAGTGAGGCGACGAGAGAAACAACGGTGATCTGGGTGTTGATCGAGGGACCGGCCGTATCCTTGAACGGGTCGCCAACAGTGTCGCCGATGACTCCGGCTTTGTGTGCGGCGGATCCCTTGCCGCCGAAGTGGCCTGCTTCGATGTGCTTTTTGCCGTTGTCCCACATGCCTCCAGAATTGGACATCATCAGGGCAAGGAGCAGTCCGGCGACGATGTTGCCGGTCAGAAAACCGGCTATGGCCGTGACGCCACCGACAAAACCGACGATCAAGGTCGAAAGGATCGCGACCAGGCCGGCTGGTATCAATTCCTTGATTGCTCCGACCGTGGCGATGTCGATGCACGTGTTGTAGTCGGGTTTGACGCCTTCCAGTCCTTCCTTCAATCCGGGGATTTCGTCAAACTGTCGATGGATTTCCGCCACCATCCGTTGGGCATTTCGATCAACCCCAAGCATCAGCATGGCTGAGAAGACCGCTGGTACAGCTGCGCCGACCATCAGGCCAAAGAAGACGAGTGGATTCATGATGTCGAAGATGATCACCTGGCCGGCCTTGTTCAGGATTTCCTGATAGGCGGCAAGCAGCGCGATGACCGTCAGTCCGGCAGCGCCGATCGCGAACCCTTTTGTGATGGCCTTGGCCGTGTTGCCGGCAGCGTCCAACTGGTCGGTGATTGCAAGGACCTCGTCTCCGAGCTGGCCCATTTCGGCCAGGCCACGGGCATTGTCGACAATCGGCCCGTAAGCGTCGTTGGAGATGATCATGCCGACGACGGACAGCATGCCCATGGCAGCCAGCGAAATGCCCAGAAGTGGGGCTTGCTGACCAAGTGCCGGTACATCGCAGATCTTGTAAGCCGCCAGGGCAGCGGCGCCGATGCCGATCAGCGGCGGGAACGTGCTCAGCAGGCCATAAGAAAAGCCGCTGATGATGGTGAAAGCCGGTCCGGACTGGGATGCCTTGGCGACCAGTCTGACCGGTTTTCCATTGTCCGATGTGAACAGCTCAGACGTGAAACCGATGACCGCACCGGCCAGCATGCCGATGAATGTCGCCAGCCAAAATCGGATTTCAAACCGGAAAACAAGCGTCACTATCAGAGTCAGGATGCCGAACAAGATGTTGGTCAGATATGTCCCGTTGTTCAGGGCTCGGCCGGGATTGCCCTTTTTGCCGACACGGGCAATCAAGACACCAATGATCGAAGCCAGTAGTCCGATGCCACCAAAAGCAAAGACGAGGTGGACCTGCCCAAGCGGCGCCGCCAGAACAATCGACGCAGCGATCGAGGCTATGTTCGAATCGAACAGGTCTGCGCCCATGCCCGCGACATCGCCGACATTGTCGCCGACATTATCGGCAATGACAGCCGGGTTCCGCGGATCGTCCTCCGGGATGCCAAGCTCGACCTTGCCGGTCAGATCAGCGCTGATGTCGGCGGTTTTCGTGAAAATCCCACCACCGGCTTTGGCGAACAAGGCCAGGGAACTGGCTCCGAAGCTGAATGCCAGGACAATTTCCTCATGCTGTGTCAGCAGGTACAGGACGCTGGCTCCGGCCAGGCTTGTGCCGACCACAGCCATCCCCATGACGGCGCCGCCACGGAACCCGGCCATGAATGCCGGAACCAGACCATTGGCGGCCGCTGAGGCTGACTTGACATTGGCAATCGTCGCGATCCGGATACCAATTTTGCCGGCGGCGCCGGAAAGGAATGATCCCAGGATGTAAGCACCGGCCATGAATATGTTTTCAAGATAGTCGCCTTGCCAGATTGGCCGGGGAAAGAACAGAATGATCAAAACGGCAACGACGGCAACAAATCGACTGAGAACACGGTATTCGGTCCGCAGGAATGTGTTTGCGCCATCGCGGATCAAGCTGCCGATTTCATCGATATTGCCCTTGGCTGTCGGCAAGGCGACAACCCACCGGTAGAAGCAGGCAGCAACGCCAAACGCCATCAGGGAGACGACGATTGAAAAGACTGGCCACCATGTTGATTGCACGAGCGCATCCCTTCTTTCTGTCAATGATCGTAACACATAATTTCATTTCTATTCAAATATTGATCAATTCCTGCTATCAGAGAACAACCTTTCGCGATACTCCCGGCAAAGGGTGAAATGGTTGCTGTTGTATGTGGTTGCTTGAGGAAAATAACCCGTCCTTCCTCGAAAATCGGTCGATTCCCGATGATCAGGCGGCCGTGCGACGAGTTAGTCCCGCAAGTTCCGCTTCCTGAGCCAGGCACCGTTTCAATAAAAAATGCCGGCAAACCTCACAGCCGCAGGCATTCCCGGCTATTGGTTCCGTTAAGGTGGCTGGCACCATATGGCTGGCCAAGCCATCGCGATTTCGATATGATCGTAATTGAGCTGATGAAATGACGAACCCCTTGACTGGAGTACTCAGGAGGATGGTGGATATGGCACTCAAGCTGATCAGTTGGAACATCAACGGGATCCGGGCCGCCGAGAAAAAGGGGCTATTGGATTATATCCGTCAAAGCGATGCGGACATCGTCGCCCTTCAGGAAATCAAAGCCATGGAGGACCAGCTTTCCGACAGCTTGCGATACCTGCCCGGTTACTTTGCCCATTTTCATGCGGCCGAGCGCAAGGGCTACAGCGGCACGGCCGTTTACACGAAACGCGAGCCACTCGATGTCCGTTACGGATTGGGTGTGGATGAGTTTGATCACGAAGGGAGGACGATGATCCTGACCTTCCCTGAATTTACATTGATGAACATCTACTATCCCAACGGTGGCTCAGGCGAGGAGCGGCTCGGATTCAAGCTTCGCTTCTATGAAGCATTCCACGACCTGGTCCTCCGACTCGACCGGGAAGGCCGGCCACTGGTCATTTGCGGGGATGTCAACACGGCGCACAGGGAAATTGATCTGGCCCGGCCGAAGGAGAATGAAAACACCTCCGGCTTCATGCCGGTCGAGCGCGCATTTCTGGACCGCTTCACCGCCAGCGGTTTTGTCGACACGTTCCGGCTGTTCCATGACGAGCCGGAGCAGTACACATGGTGGGACATGAAGACCCGCGCGCGGGATCGCAACATCGGCTGGCGGATCGATTACTTTTTTGTCAATCAGCTCCTGCTGCCAAATGTCAAGGATGCGTGGATCGAGATGGATGTGCCCGGGTCAGACCATTGCCCGATCGGGCTGGCGCTCGATTTTTAAGTTACTGGAAAGGGCCATCATATCGTTTCGTCTCGTTGTCGGGAAAGTGTGAAAATCCTTTTCCTCTTCCCTTCAGTCGCCCTTTGACTGCCGATACTGCAAAGCGGATCGCACAAATCCCGCGAACAGGGGGTGTGGCCGGTTTGGACGGGACTTGAGTTCCGGGTGGAACTGGCAGCCGACGAACCAGGGGTGGTCGGGCAGTTCGATCATTTCAACGATCCGGTTGTCGGGCGATGTGCCGCTGATCAGCATGCCGCTCTGCGAGAGGGCGTCGCGATAATCGTTGTTGACCTCGTAGCGATGGCGGTGGCGTTCGTGGATCAGGCTTTCCTGGTAGACGGAATAGGCTTTGGAGCGTTCGTTGAGCACGCAGGGGTACTGTCCGAGCCGCATGGTGCCGCCCAATTGGCTGACGTCGCGCTGCTCCGGCATCAGGTCGATGACCGGATAGGGTGACTTCGGGGCAAACTCGGCGCTGTTGGCGCCTTCGTACCCGAGGACGTGGCGCGCGAACTCGATGATGGCAACCTGCATGCCCAGGCAGATGCCGAAGTACGGGATGCGATTCTCGCGAGCGTAACGGACGGCGGCGATTTTGCCTTCGATGCCGCGTGTGCCAAAGCCGCCGGGAACGAGGATGCCGTCCACGCCGGAGAGCTGGCTGGCGCAATTGTCGTCGGTCAGGTCATCGGCATCGACCCAGCGGATGTCCACTTCGGCCCGGACGCCGGCGCCGCCATGGGTCAGGGATTCGACAACACTCAGGTAGGAGTCGCGCAGGGAAGCGTATTTGCCGACGAGGGCGATCGTCACCTGGTGCTCGGGGTGCGTCAGGGCGTCGACCATCGCTTCCCATTCGCCAAGGTCCGGCACGCAGTCCGTGAACCCGAAGCGACGACAGACAATGTCCGCCAGGCCTTCCTTTTCCAATGCCAGCGGGACCGCATACAGCAGGGGCAGGTCCAGGTTTTCGATGACACATTCTTGCGGGACATTGCAGAAAAGGGCGATTTTGTCCTTCAGTTCACGGCTGACCGGGATTTCCGATCGGCAGACGATGATGTCGGGCTGGATGCCAAGGGACAGGAGGTCCTTGACGCTGTGCTGGGTCGGCTTGGTTTTCTGTTCCTGAGAAGCCGAGAGATACGGCACCAGGGTCACGTGGATGAACAGGCAGTTTTCGCGGCCGACATCGGCAGCAAACTGGCGGGTCGCCTCGATGATCGGCAGGCCCTCGATATCGCCGATGGTGCCGCCGATCTCGATGATCGCGACATCGTAGCCGGCTTTGCCCTTGCGAATGCGTTCCTTGATCTCGTTGGTCACATGGGGGATGACCTGGACGGTGCCGCCCTGGTAGTCGCCTTTTCGTTCCTTCTGGATGACCGACCAATAAATGCGGCCGGATGTCACATTGCTGTTCTGTGACAGGCTTTCGTCGATGAAGCGCTCGTAATGGCCAAGGTCGAGATCCGTCTCGGCCCCGTCGTCAGTCACATAGACCTCTCCGTGCTGGATCGGGTTCATGGTGCCGGGGTCGAAGTTCAGGTACGGGTCGAACTTCTGCATCGTCACCTTGATGCCGCGTGATTTCAGAAGCCGGCCGAGGGATGCGGCTGTGATGCCCTTGCCCAGTCCGGACACGACGCCGCCTGTTACAAAAATATACTTCATGTTGTCTGCCCTCACTCCCATTCGATGGTCGCCGGCGGTTTGCTGGTGATGTCATAGACGATCCGGTTGACATGCTTGACTTCGTTGACAATCCGGTTGGAGATACGGCCCAGGATGTCGTAGGGGATGCGGGCCCAGTCCGCAGTCATGAAATCGGTCGTTGTGACCGCGCGAAGCGCGATCGTGTAGTCGTAGGTCCGCTCGTCGCCCATGACACCGACCGACCGGACACCGGTCAGAACAGCGAAATACTGGTTGAGTTCGCGGTCGATGCCGACTTTGGCGATTTCATCGCGGAAAACAGCGTCCGCCTCCCGAAGGATGGATAATTTTTCCGGAGTGATCTCGCCCATGATGCGGATCGCGAGGCCCGGGCCAGGAAACGGCTGACGCCAGACGAGATATTCCGGGATGCCCATCTCGAGACCGGCTTTGCGCACCTCATCCTTGAACAGATTGCGTAACGGCTCGATGATCGCCTGGAAATCGACATCGTCCGGCAGGCCACCGACATTGTGGTGGCTCTTGATGACGGCGGCGTCGCCGGCGCCGCTCTCGATGACGTCCGGATAGATCGTCCCCTGGACGAGGAAGTCGACATGGCCGATCCTCTGCCCCTCTTCCTCGAAAACGCGGATGAACTCCTCACCGATGATCTTGCGCTTGCGCTCGCTGTCCGACACGCCGGCCAATCTGGACAGGAATCGTTCCTGGGCGTTGACCCGGATGAGGTTCATGTCGAAGCGGTTGCGGAAAATCTGCTCGACCTGGTCACCTTCGTCCTTGCGCAGCAACCCATGGTCGACGAAGATGCAGGTCAGTTGGTGACCGACGGCCTTGTGTACCAGCAGGGCCGCCACCGAGGAATCAACCCCACCGGACAGCGCGCAGAGCACTTTCCGATCACCGATCTGGTTGCGGATCGCCTCGATGCTGTCGGACACGAAGGTCGACATCTGCCAGTCGCCGGCACAGCCGCAGACTGTAAAGAGGAAATTCCTCAGCATCCGGCTGCCTTCGGGCGTATGCTGGACCTCCGGATGAAACTGGACCGCGTGGAAACGGCGTGTCGGATCGGCCATGCCGGCGATCGCGCAGGTCGCGGTCGTCGCCGTGATCGAAAACCCTTCCGGCATTTTGACAATATGGTCCGTATGGCTCATCCAGCAGGTGGTGTTGGCTGAAACACCCTCGAAAAGGGCAGACGAATGGTCCACAGTCAAGTCAATATGGCCGTATTCCCGCTTCTCGGCTGCCTCGACGCGGCCGCCGAGCCGGTCGGCCATGAGCTGGGCGCCATAGCAGATCCCCAGGATCGGCAAGCCGAGCCGAAAGATCTCCGGGTCGCACTTGGGCGCGTTTTCCGCGTTGACCGAACTGGGACCGCCTGTGAAAATGATGCCTCGATAACCTGCCGTGCGGATCCGCTCGATCGGGGTCGTGTAGGGCAGGACTTCGCAATAGACATTCAGGTCGCGGACGCGGCGGGCGATCAGCTGGTTGTATTGACCGCCAAAATCAAGGACCAGGATTGTTTCGTGCTTCATTGCAGTCTCCTTGCGTGCAGGGTTGAGATACGCTCAGCGATTCATGTGGATGATTTCTTCACGACGCGGGCCGGTGGAAACCAGGCTGACCGGTACCCCGATCGCTTTCTCGATGAACCGCACATAATCTTGGGCTTCGCGCGGCAAATCGTCAAAGCGGGTCGCGCCGCGGATCGGCTTTTTGAATCCGGGCAGTTTCTCGAGGATCGGGCGAGCCCGGTTCAGTTCTGTCGTTGATGGGAAACGGTCTGTCCGTTTCCCGTCGATTTCATAAGCCACACAGACCGGGATCTCATCGAGATAGGCCAGCACATCGAGCGCGGTCAGCGCGACCGAAGTGGCGCCCTGGACACGGCAGCCATAGCGGGTTGCCACCACGTCAAACCAGCCCATGCGGCGGGGTCTGCCCGTGGTCGCGCCGTATTCGCCGGCGTCACCGCCCAGGCGCCGCAGAGTGTCCGCCTCATCACCGAATATCTCACTGACGAAGGCCCCGGCCCCGACCGCACTGGAGTAGGCCTTGGTGACCGCGACGACCTCCTGGATCTCGTAGGGCGGGATGCCGGCGCCGACACTGCCGTATCCGGCCAGTGTCGACGAGGAAGTCGTGAACGGGTAGATGCCGAAATCCGGATCCTTGAGGGCGCCGAGCTGACCTTCGAGCAGGATTTTTTTACCATCCTGGAGAGCGTCGTGCAGAAAAGCCGTCGTATCGGCCACATAGGGACGGATGAATTCTCGCCATTCATTCAGCTGGGCCAGGATCGGCTCCAAAGCCAGCGGTTCCCGGCCATAGAGATTGACAATCAGGATGTTCTTGACCTCGAGGATCGCCCGCAGGCGATCCGCCAGAGCCGTTTCGTCAAACAGTTCGGAGACCTGGAAGCCGATCTTGGCATACTTGTCAGCATAAAAGGGCGCGATGCCGGACTTGGTCGATCCGAATGACCGATGGCTCAGGCGCTCTTCTTCGTACTGGTCGAACAGGACATGGTAGGGCATGACGATCTGGGTCCGGTCGGAAACCAGCAGACGCGGGGATGGTACGCCGCCGTCCATCACCTGGTCAATCTCCTTCTTGAGGCCAGGGATGTTCAGTGCGACGCCGTTGCCGATGACATTGGTCGTCCGGCTGCTGAAAATGCCGGACGGAAGCTGGTGCAGGGCGAACTTCCCGTAATGGTTGATGATGGTGTGGCCGGCATTGGCACCGCCCTGGAAACGGATGACCACATCTGCCTGCTCGGCGAACATGTCCGTGATCTTGCCTTTTCCCTCATCGCCCCAGTTGGCGCCGACAATTGCTTTCACCATGGTGATATATCCTCCTTTGGACCCTCAGGATCGAGTATGAACAGCGTGACGGCTTTCGCCGCTTGAAATCAATAAAACAGGAAAGACGTCCCTTCTTTTTTGCAAGGGACGTCTTCGCCCGTTTCATTATATATCGGGCTAGAAATCGATGTCAAACAACTTCTTGTCATTGCCGGGGTCCACTAAAAAGACTCGGCGATCCGCACGATCGCTTCCTCGGCCGATTCGTGGCTGCCAAAGGCGGTCAGACGGAAATAGCCTTCACCGTGCGGTCCGAACCCGGAACCCGGTGTGCCCACGACCTGGGCCTTGTTGAGCAGCAGGTCGAAGAACTCCCAGGAGGTCAGCTTGTCGGGTGTCTTCAGCCAGATATACGGCGCGTGCTCTCCGCCGAACACCGTGAAACCGGTTGAGGACAGGCCGTTCCGGATCAGCGCGGCGTTTTCCTGATAGTAGCGGATGGTTTCTTTCAACTGGGCTCGCCCTTGCGTGCCAAGCACGGCTTCGGCCGCGCGCTGGGCGATGTACGACGCGCCATTGAATCGGGTCGTCTGGCGCCGGTTCCATAAGGCATGCAGCGAGGCACCCTCGCGGATCAGTTCTTTGGGAATAACCGTGAAGCCACACCTAACGCCGGTGAATCCGGCCAGCTTGGAAAAACTCTGGAACTCGATTGCGCAAGTCCTGGCACCGGGGATTTCAAAAATGCTGTGCGGCAGGTCGCCGTCGATAAAAGACTCGTAGGCGGCGTCATACAGGATGATCGACCCGTTCCGGTTGGCATAGTCGACAAAGCCGGCCAGCTGCTCGCGGCTGGCCATCGCACCAGTGGGATTGTTGGGGAAGCACAGGTAAATCAGGTCCGGTGCCGGTACGTTCCGGGATGGAACATCCGGGATGAACCCGTTCGCTTCCGTGCAAGGCAGATAGGTGATGTTGCTCCACCGACCATCCGGCAGGAGTTCACCGGCGCGGCCGTCCATGACATTGCTGTCCACATAGACCGGATAGACCGGATCGCAGATCGCCACTTTGGTCCGGGCATCGAACAAATCGCCGATGTTCCCGACATCGCTTTTCGCGCCATCGCTGACAAAAACCTCGTCCGGTTCGATGTCGAGACCGCGAGACAGGTACTGGGATGACACGATCGCCTCGCGCAGGAAAGCATGCCCCTGTTCCGGACCATAGCCGTGGAAGGTCTCGCTCCGGGAAAGGTCATCGGCTGCCCGGTGCATCGCTTCGATGGCCACCGGCACAAGCGGCCGCGTGACATCGCCGATCCCGAGCCGGATGATCGGACGACCGGTGTGCTGTTCCTGAAAGGCTCGGACACGGCGGGCTATTTCGGAAAACAGGTAGGAGCCCGGCAATTGCTGGAAATATGGATTGATCATGATCGTTGGCCCTCCTTTGGCTCAAGCCAGGTCGGGTCGATCGTGCCGTCAAAGACAAATTCAGCCGGCCCGGTCATCAGGACAGTCTCGGCCGCCGCATCATATCGGATCGACAAGTCGCCGCCCAGAAGGCTCACGGTCGCCTCGCGATCAGCCCGGCCGGTCAGGACTGCCGCGACCAACGCGGCGCAGGCACCTGTCCCACAGGCCATGGTCTCGCCAGCCCCGCGTTCCCAGACACGCATCCGCAGGTGTTTTCGATCGACCACCTGCACAAACTCGGTGTTGACTCGATCCGGAAACAGGGGGTGATGCTCGTAAGACGGACCGATCCGCTTCAGGTCCAGATGATCGATTTCAGGCAGAAACACAACCGCGTGTGGATTGCCCATCGAGACGCAGGTCAGGCGATGCAGATGGCCATCGATCGCGATCGGCTCATCGACGACCTGGCGGTCATTCCAGCGCACCGGGATGTCGGCCGGCCGGAGGATCGGCGGCCCCATGTCGACCGTCACGGAGTCGACATGACCGGATTTCACATTCAGGTAGAGGGTCTTGATGCCGCTGAGCGTCTCGATCTTCAGGGTTTTCCGGTCGGTCAGGCCCCGCTCGAAGACATATCGTCCGACGCAGCGGATCGCGTTGCCGCACATGCGGCCACGGGAACCATCCGAGTTGTACATGTCCATCATGAAGTCGGCTTTGTCAGAGGGCAGGATGAGAACAAGCCCGTCGGACCCGACCCCGAAATGGCGGTCACTGATCCTTCGGGCCAATGAATTCGGGTCGACGATGTCGTCCTTTTCCGAATGGATATAGACGTAATCATTGCCGATGCCATGCATTTTCGTAAATTGGATCATGATGCTTTCTTCGCCTCCTTGCAAAGAGAGACCTGGTTGATCAGTTCATAGTTCCTGTTCCAGGACCTGGCGTGCGATTTCCACGATCCGGGTGCCGGTCACCATGCTCTGACGCTGCAGATAACGATGAGCCTGGTCCTCGGTGAACCGTCGTCGGGCGATCAGTTTTTCCTTGGCCCTGAGCAGAAGCTGCTGCTCCTCCAAGGATCGCCGGGAGGCAGCGGGAGCATCCGGACTCTTCCCCATGACCTTCGAGTCCTTGCCCGGAGTCCTGGTCGCCAGAAGGCTGGCGACCGTTTCGACCAGGGCCGACTCGGACAATGGCATGGTGAGCAGGGTCATGCCTGGCAGCGCGTCGTAGTCGGCCCGCTGGCCATTGCTTTGCAGGACCAGCAGATCGTAGGTGTCCGGGAGGAGATTCAATAACTCGGGAACGCTCATGTCCTTCAGGCGGGGTGGTACAATGACCACCCCACCTGAGGGTCGCAGCATGGCCTGCTGCAGGGCGACGGCACCGCTCTGGCAGATTTCGGCCACCGGAAGGCCGGCGCCGACCAGGACGCTTTTGACCTTCGATGCGGTATCCGGGCTGGCAAAAACCAGCATGACGCTGCGCATGGTGACACTCCCTCGACGCTGATCAATCAGTACTTGAGCAGATACTGGTCAAGCTCCCACTGGGTCACTTTGATGCGATAATCGTCCCATTCCTCCCGTTTGGCTTCGATGTATTTGGAGACGACATGATTGCCCAGGGTCGACAGGACCAGTTCATCCTTCTCCATCTCGTCCAGGGCCGCCTCCAGGCTGCCCGGCAGGCTGTCGATCCCGCGGGCGGTGCGCTCCTGCTCATCGAGGTGGTAGATGTTGACATCGGTTGGCTCTGCCGGTGTCAGTCCGCGACGGATGCCGTCCAGACCGGCCGCCAGGCACAGCGCCAGTTCAAGATAAGGATTGCAGGACGGATCCGGGCTTCTCAGTTCGATCCGGGTGCTTTTCCCTCTGGCTGCCGGAATGCGGATCAGGGGGCTCCTGTTCTTGCCGGACCAGGCGATGTAGCAGGGCGCCTCATATCCGGGAACCAGTCGTTTATAGGAGTTGACCAGCGGGTTCGTGACCGCGCACATGCCCTTGATGTGTTCCAGGATACCGGCAATGAAGTTCTTGGCCTCCTTGGACAGACCGTCCGGGCTCGATGGATCGGCGAACACGTTCGCCCCGTCCTTTGACAGGGACATGTTGGTGTGCATGCCGGAGCCGTTGATGCCGAAAACCGGTTTGGGCATGAACGAAGCATGCATGCCATATCGCTTCGCGATCGACCGGACCGTCAGCTTGAAGGTCATGATGTTGTCCGCCGTGCGCAACGCTTCGTCAAAACGGAAGTCGATCTCATGCTGGGCGGGGGCCACCTCATGGTGCGATGCCTCGATCTCGTAGCCAAGGTCCTCGAGCGCGAACACAATCTCACGCCGGACGTCTTCGCCCTGGCCGATCGGACCCAGGTCAAAATAACCACCTTCATCCGGGCTGCTGGTCGTGGGCTTGCCGGACTCATCGAAGTCGAACAGGAAGAATTCGATTTCCGGGCCGACATTGAAGGCATAGCCCATCTCGGCCGCCTCAGCGATCACCTTTTTCAAGACGTATCGCGGATCCCCTTCGAAAGGCTTGCCTTCCGGTGTGTAGACGTCACAGATCAGGCGAGCGACCTTGCCCTGCTGGGGACGCCACGGGAAAATCGCGAACGTGTCCAGGTCAGGTCTCAGGTACATGTCGGATTCCTCGATCCGGACGAACCCCTCGATCGATGAACCATCGAACATGCATTCGTTGGCCAGGGCTTTGTCCAGCTGGCTCGGTGTGATCGCGACGTTTTTCAAAGTGCCGAAAATGTCCGTGAACTGCAGTCGGATGAATCGTACGTCCTGTTCCTCGATGATTTTGCGGATGTCCTGTTTCGAATAGCGCATGGTATACCTCCTCGCCAAAAAAACAATAGAAGGGCGCTCCAATCCTCGGAACGCCCTTGCTCTCACCATACAGGTGGCAGTATAACGCTTGGCAAGCAGGTTGTCAATCACTTATTGCAAGATTCTAAATATTTTCTTGCATTTTCTTCCATTGTTATATCGAGGGTCGGCAGGTGTTGTAAAGTCGGAAACTGGCTTTGTATGGCTTTTACAATCAAGTAGTCTGCCATTTCCGGATTTTTGGGCAAGAAGCTACCATGCGAATATGTGCAATATACATTTTTATAAATTGCACCTTCGGTCTTGTCTTCCCCGTTATTGCCATGACCGGAAATCACGGTGGCCAACGGGCGGACGCCTGCGCCAAGCCAGGTGCGGCCGGAATGGTTTTCAAAACCGTAAAGCCTGGACTCCACACCGGACTCCCTCAGGAGCGGAGCGTCATAGACAGTGTCGCCGATCAGCCGGTCCGGTCCGGCCTGCGTGTAAAAATCAACAAGGCCCAGGCACTCGATGGTCTGTCCTTCGTGTGTGCGGTAGGATTGGCCCATCAGCTGGAAGCCGCCGCAGATGCACAGAAACACGCGACCGTTTTCCACCGCCTCGCGGATGGCCGGTTTTTTCCGGTCGATCAGGTCGGTATGCAGCAGGCTTTGCTCGTAATCCTGGCCGCCCCCGATGAAAGTGATGTCATATCGGTCCGGATCGTAGTCGTCGCCGATCCCGATCGGCTCGATTTCACTGGCGATGCCCCGCCAGGCCATGCGCTGGCGCAAAGTGATCAGGTTGCCCCGGTCACCGTACAGGTTCAGCAGATCGGGGTAAAGATGCGCGATGCAGACAGGCTGCATTTCATTAAACGACTCCACGATCATCACGCCCCCTGTTCCCAGAATGCCCTCAGGCCATACCGCTGGGCCAGTGTGGCCCGGAGCTTGAGCATGGCGGTGTAGTTGGGCAGGACATACAGGCACTTGCCTTCCGGACAGGCCTCAAGCGCCGCGTCGAACAGGGCGGTGTCATCCGGACTGGCCACCAGGGACGCACGGGGCACGCCGGCATAATAAAGCCGCAGCGCCAGATCATGACAGCGTCTGCCGGAAATGTGCACCGGCGAGGGAAGCGGGTGGCTTTCAAAATCGACATCCCAGATCCAGGAGACATCGCGGCCATCCGGGTCCTCGCTGTTCAACAGCAGATAGGCTCCGCCCAGGTCGGGCGCGCCTGTGACGAATTCCAGGGCCCGGTCCATGCCGACCGGATTCTTGACCAGCAGCAGGCAGACGTCCTTGCCATCGGCCTTGAATCGTTCCATGCGGCCAAAGGCCGGACTGGCGGCGGAAAGGCCGGGAATGACCGATGCGAGGTCGAATCCAGCTGCCTGCATCGCCAGGACTGCCGCGGCCGCGTTGTAGGCGTTATGTCGGCCCGGTATGGGCAGGAAGGCGCTTGCCTCAAATCCGTCTTTGCCGGAGAACAGCAGTCGTTGGCCCTGCCCGGTCGTGGTCTTTTCCGGTTCCAGGATCCGGACGGACAAGTCGGCATCCGGGTGCTTGAAGCCACATTCCGGACACAGGAAACGGCCCAGGTGGCCGTAGGTGCGGCCCAAGTACTGATAACGGCCGCCGCAATACAGGCAATAGGCAGCCTCATCCGATGAACGCACGGGCAGGTCGGTCAGCATCTCGTCAGACATGGCGAAGTAGCGGGCCCGGTCCGCGCGGGCCCGGCCAAGCGACGCGCACAGGCTGTCGTCGGCGCAGAGCACGGCTTTCGCGCTGACCTTGGACAGGCCGCGATCGATGAAATCACGTGTGGTGCGCAGCTCCCCGAACCGGTCCAGCTGATCGCGGAAAAAGTTGGTGACGACTGCCACCTCGGGATTGAGGGAGTCGGCGATTTTGCCGAAAAAGGCCTCGTCGATCTCGAACACGAAGGCGCAGTCCTTTCCCTGCCGCTTGGCAGCCCGGACGGTCGGCTCCGCTTCGATCAGGGTGGTGGCCAGTCCGGAATCGAGATTGGCACCGGAGATGTTGGTCGTGACCAGAAGCCCTTGCTGCTCGAGCAAGGCACGCAGGATCCGGACGGTCGTGGTCTTGCCGTTCGTTCCGGTGACCAGGAAGACGCGGCGGCCCGTCGTCAGTCGGACGAGCAGCGCCGGATCGATCGTCAGCGCGATCCGGCCCGGAAGAGTCGTCGCGGCGCGGCCTGCGATTCGCAAAATCCGAAGCGTCGCGCGTCCGGCCAGCATGGCCAGTCGAGTGCTGAAAGGCCGACCATTGCTCATGGCCGGCGCTCGTCCATCATGGCCAGGAACTGGTCGAACAGGTATTCGGAATCATGGGGGCCGGGTGCACCCTCCGGGTGATACTGAACGGAGCGGACCGGCCGGTTGCGGTAGCGCAGGCCTTCGACCGACCCGTCGTTCAAATGGACATGGCTGATGGTGGCAACAGCCGGGTCAATGCTTTCATCGATGATCACGTAGCCGTGATTCTGCGAGGTGATATAGACTCGGTCGGCTTCCAGGTCCTTGACCGGATGGTTGATCCCGCGGTGGCCATACTTCAGCCGCCGCGACTTCGCGCCGGTCGCGAGGGCGAGCAGCTGATGGCCCAGGCAGATCGCGAAAATCGGTGTGCCGGAGTCAAAAAGCGTCTGGACTTCCGGCAGGATGTCGATGCAGTCGACCGGATCTCCCGGCCCGTTCGACATCATGATCCCGTCATAGCCACCGGCGAGGATCTCACCGGCCGGCGTGTCGTGCGGATAGACAGTCACCTCGCAGCCGCGGCGGGTCAGGTTCCAGACAATGTTCTGCTTGATGCCGTAATCGAGCACCGCGACCTTGTAGCGGGCCTCGATTTGTCCGTCGACCGTGTAAGGGATGTAAGACAAGGATTCGGACGGACGCGGGTCACCGGGCAGGCGGCTGGTCCGGCCATTGGCGCCGGCCGGGTAATGCACAGGCTGTTTGCGGCTGACGATCGCGACCGGATTGTGGATCCGGAAGGCGTGGATTTTTTCCAGGCAGGAATCCAGGTCGTAGTCGGTCCCGGCCGTGATCATGCCGTTCATCGTGCCCTTTTCCCGTAGTTTGAGCGTCAGGGAGCGGGTGTCGATGTCGCGGATGCCGGCGACGCCCTGCCGCTTCAGGTAATCGTCCAGGTCCTCCGCGTCCCGGGCATCATGAATGATATGAGTCAAGTCCCGCACGATCATGGCGGCCGGCCAGGCGCGATCCGATTCGCCCTGCTCCGTGAACACGCCATAATTGCCGATCACGGGCGAGCTCATGACGATGCCCTGGCCGCAGAAAGAAGCGTCGGTCAGCATCTCGAGATAACCGGTCATGCCGGTGCTGAAAACCATTTCGCAAACGACTTCGTGCGGCGCGCCAAAGCGGATGCCGGGGAATACGGAGCCGTCATCAAGGATCAGATAGGCGTTCATGGGACTTCCTCCTCGCGTCGGAAAACAAAAGCCGCTGCACAGGACGGTCAGATATAAAAAAAGTGCCCCGCCCCTTCGTTGGAGTCGGACAGGCACACGTCCTTCAGGCGATCATTTTAGCACAGGATTCTTGACGCGCGCAAGATGATGGTATAATCGTATTGGTCCATTCTTTTTCAGTCTTTGGGGCCAAGGAGTTGAAAATGTCCAAGACAACCATCATCTGTCAGTCCTGCCGGAAAGCCTTCGATGCCGATGACACCCTGGAAAGGGCGTTCTGTGTCTATTGCGGCGCCGAGAACCATCTCATGCCCAAAAGCGCGTCCGATTCGTCTGTTTCGCTGTCTGCTCTGCCGACGGATCCTCAGTTGAGAAAAAAGCTGCTCGAACAGCTGGCCGGGTCCAGCGGGCCGGAAGCTTTCGAGGCACGAGACCGTCTGCTGTTCTGGCCGGCCCGGTTTGAGGCGGTCGATCGCCACGCGACCCGATACGGCGACAAATTTGTCGAGTTGCTGACGATCCTGACCTATTTCAGCGCCAACTACCCGTCCAGAGGCTCTCAAAAACGCGCCGTGAAGGAACGGGACCGGATCTTTTCCCGGCCAGCCCTGGTCAAGGCGATGACCGAGGCCAGCCACCCCCTGGTGTCACTTGAGGAGGAGTTTTTCGACGCAGCCGTTGTCTACTTCCTCGCCTGCCGGGACGACAAGCACTATGGGTCCAAGCTGTTCGACCTCGTCCGTCTGAAGGACGAGGACATCGCGCGCAAAGCAGCCAACGACGTGGCCGTCAACATGATGGGGTACCTCTGCCAGATTGGCCTTGTGCCTCAGTCAGAGGTTGTGATCCGCGCCCTGCACCGGGCCTGGCCGACCGTGTTCCGCCAATTCCCGGACTTTTTGGACGAGTTCATACAAGCACTGCCGGATGATATCCGCACCACCCTGGTCCGGATATTGTCCCAAGTGCCTTTGCGGCAGGAGAGATTGCGATGAGTGGAAAACCAACGAACCCGGCGACTGATTACAAGGAAACATCGGCGGAGAACACGGGCGACCGTCTTCTGGCCTCCGGCCAGTTCCAACGCGTGGCGGCCTGGACCAGTCTGTCGGTCGGCGCCATCGGCATCTCCATGGCAGTCTGGTTCCTGGTCAAACGTCAGGACCTGGTCAGCAAGAATGTGCCGTTTTTCGACATCCTGATGCTGGTCACCTCCGCTTATGCGATCTTTTTCGGAGTCCGGGAACTGGTATTTTACAAAAAGCGTGCGCTGACCCTGACAGCCAGCCGCGTTTATGGCCATGACGGTCGCCGGCCCTTCGACATTCCGCTTTTGGAGGTCCGGTCTGTGTCGGAGGAGACGACGCGATCCTTCTTTCTGGGAGCCCAGACAGAACTCGTGATCCTCCATAGCAGTGGCCGGGCGGTCAGGATGGCCCAGCTGAAAAACCGGGAGAACCTGCACCTGGCCATCCGGCAGGCCCGGGACCGTGCGCGGGAAGCGGCTGCGCGATCATTGAAAGCATAAAATGTTCGCCATGGTCCGAATAATTGGTTAAAATGGAGACAGGTCACAAAATCATTCCAGAAGCGTTGCCCAGGGACGAACGTCCTTGACTCGATCCCTGGCTTTTCATGCTGGAGGTGCCTGATGTGAAACGCGTGATCATCATTGTCCTGGACAGTGTCGGTGCCGGCGCGGCACCGGATGCCGACCAATATGGCGATGCCGCGGCCAATACGCTCAACCACATCGCGCAGGCTGTGCCGCAGATGAGCCTACCCAATCTGGAATCGCTTGGTCTGGGCCACATTCCGCTGCTTGACCGCTTCAAGCCGGTGGATCGGCCGAAGGGCGCCTTCGGCCGCATGCAGGAGCGCTCGGCCGGCAAAGACACCACCACCGGACACTGGGAACTGGCCGGCACGATCGTATCCGAACCATTCCCGACCTATCCCGGCGGATTCCCCAAAGACCTGATGACCGCGTTCGAACAGGCGATCGGCCGGGGCACGCTGGGCAATGAAGTCGCCTCCGGCACCGAAATCATCACCCGGCTCGGCGACGAGCATGTCCGGACCGGCAGCCCGATCGTCTACACGTCAGCCGACAGTGTTTTCCAGGTGGCAGCGCACGAATCCGTCATTCCCCTCGAAGAACTTTACCGGATCTGCGAGACGGCCCGCCGTCTCCTGACCGGAAGCCACGCGGTGGGCCGGGTCATCGCCCGTCCTTTCACCGGCCCATCCGGTGCCTATGTCCGGACAAGCAACCGTCATGACTATTCCCTCTCTCCGCTAAAACCGACGTTGCTTGATCATGCGTCAAAAATGGGCTTCACGGTCGCAGCCGTCGGCAAGATCAAGGACATTTTCGCCGGCAGTGGAATCACTCGAAGTGTCTCGACGCGTGGCAACATGGACGGGGTCGACCAGACGCTGAGGCTGATGGCGGAGCGCTTTGACGGGATCCTTTTCACCAATCTGGTCGATTTTGACATGCTGTACGGCCATCGAAACGACGCGCCGGGCTACGCGAAAGCCCTGATGGACTTTGACCGGCGGATTCCGGAAATCCTGTCCGCGCTCGACCCGCATGATCTGCTGCTGATCACGGCTGATCATGGCTGCGACCCGACGACATCCGGCACCGACCATACGCGGGAATATGTCCCGCTTCTGGCCGCCGGCCACAGGGTGCGGCCCGGGGCCAGCCTCGGCACGCGCCAGTCCTTTGCCGACCTTGCGGCTACGGCCGCTGAATATCTGAAGATCGAAGGAACACTCGACGGTTCCAGTTTCCTCAGCGAACTGATCTGAGCGCGAGTTCCAATCAAGACGGGTGTGGAGAAAGGTTGCTCGTCCCCATCACGGAAAGGAGGATCATCCGCCACGGCACAGGCTAATTCAAAAAGCAATTTCTAACGGGTCAAGACTTGCTCAAGTAAAATGATGACAAACAAATTGCAGGAGGAATGAAGTCAATGAAACGGTTACTGATTGTTGGTCTGATTATCGCCCTGGTTCTTGGTCTGGTCAGCTGTGGTACTGGCGGTTCATCCAAGGTGAAAGTCGGTATGGTGACCGATGCGGGCACGATCGATGACAAGTCATTCAACCAGGGCACTTGGGAAGGCGTCCAAAAGGCCGCCAAGGAGAAGGACCTGGAAGCCAAGTATCTGAAGCCGACCGGCACGACCGAGGCCGATTATCTGAAAGAGATCGGCAATCTCTATGACGCAGGCTTCAAGCTGATCATCTGCCCGGGTTTCAAGTTTGAGACCGCCATATTCAAAGCCCAGGACAAATACAAGGACGCCAAGTTCGTCATCATCGACGGCGCGCCTCAGGATGGCAACTACAACTATTCGGTGAAAGAAAACACCGTGGCCATTTTCTTCGCCGAGCAGGAGTCCGGTTTCCTTGTCGGTGTGGCAGCTGCCCTGGAGCTCAAGGAAGGCGAATTCGGCTTCATCGGCGGCATGGAGATCCCGGCGGTCCAGAAATTCAACTGGGGCTTCCAGCAGGGCATCGACTATGCCAACAAGAACTTTGCCACCAAAGTCACGATCAAGCCGGAAAACGTGATCTACCAGGGCACTTTTGACAATGTATCCGCCGGCCAGCAGCTGGCGGCCCAGATGTTCGACAAGGGTGTCAAGGCGATCTTCTGCGCTGCCGGTGGTGTCGGTGTCGGCGCGATCAACGAGGCCAAGGCCCGTGCGACCGCCGGCAAGACGGACAACTGGATCATTGGTGTCGACTCTGACCAGTACAATGATGGCATCTATTCCGGTGATAAATCGATCATCCTCACCTCGGCCATGAAGCGTGTCGACACGGCTGCCTACGACATGGTCCTCGCGCAGCTTGATGGCAAGTTCCCCGGCGGTCAGACACTGAATTTCGACGCGAAAGGCAACGGCGTCTCGTTGCCCGCGAACAATCCGAACCTGAGCGCCGAAACCCTGAAAACCATGGAAGATGTCTTCAAGAAAGTCCAGAACGGCGAAATCAAGGTTTCAGCCGAGCAGGGCTCCCTGATCAAATGATGGTTTCCTGATGGACCCGGAGGAAAGGCAGGGCTTTCTGCCTTTCCTCTTTTCAATGAAGTAATGGGGGGACGAAATTGGAATACTGTGTCGAGATGCGTCATATCCGGAAAGAATTTCCCGGCGTCGTGGCCAATGACGACATTTCCATCACCCTGAAAAAGGGCGAGATCCTGGCCATCCTCGGTGAGAACGGCGCCGGCAAGAGCACCCTCATGAGCATCCTGTTCGGCATGTACCGGCCTGACAAGGGCAGCATCCTGATCAATGGCAAGGAAGTGCACATCTCAAATCCGAATGTCGCCACTTCCCTGGGGATCAGCATGGTGCATCAGCACTTCAAGCTTGTGCACAATTTCACGGTCACCGAAAACATCATACTCGGTCAGGAGCCGACCCGGTACACGGTCCTTGACCGCAAGAGCGCCTCCGATCGCGTGCGTCAGATCTCCGAAAAATATGGTCTGAATGTCGACCCGAACGCGAAGATCGAAGATATCTCGGTCGGCATGCAACAGCGTGTGGAAATACTCAAAATGCTGTACCGCGATGCCGATATCCTGATTTTTGACGAACCCACCGCGGTCCTGATGCCCCAGGAAATCAAAGAACTGATCAGCATCATGAAAAACCTGGTCAAAGAAGGCAAATCGATCATCCTGATCACCCATAAATTGAACGAGATCAAGGCGGTGGCCGATCGATGCACGGTCATCCGGACCGGCAAACTGGTCGGAACCGTCGATGTGAAAGAGACATCGACCGCCAGGATGGCGGAAATGATGGTCGGCCGCCCCGTGTCCTTCAAGGTGGAGAAAAAGGAGCACGCGCCTGGTGACCCGGTGCTGTCCGTCAACAACCTGAATGTCATGAGCAGCCGCAAAGTGCTCGGCCTCAAGGATTTTTCACTTGATGTCCGGGCCGGTGAGATTGTCGGCATCGCCGGTGTCGATGGAAACGGCCAGTCGGAACTGGTTGAAGCGATCACCGGGCTTCGCGATGTCGAATCAGGCACGATCCTGTTCAATGGCACGGATATCACCCGGGAAAAAGTGCGGCAGAGAATCCGGCAAGGCATGGCGCATATACCGGAAGACCGGCAGAAACGCGGTTTGGTGCTCGACTATACACTTGAGGACAATCTGGTCCTTGAATTGTACGATCAAAAACCGTTCGCCAGCCGGGGTCTGCTGGACCGTGACGAAATCCGCGCCCATGCCGAGGTCATCATCCGTGATTTCGATGTCCGGGCCGGACTTGGCGCCGAGACCGTCGTTGCGTCGATGTCTGGCGGCAATCAGCAAAAGGCGATCATCGGCCGTGAAATCGGGTTGAATCCTAACCTGCTGATCGCGGTCCAGCCGACTCGCGGCCTCGATGTCGGTTCGATCGAGTACATCCACAAACGGATCGTCGAGCAGCGGGACAGCGGAAAAGGTGTATTGCTGGTTTCACTGGAGCTCGATGAGGTCATGAACCTGTCTGACCGGATCGCCGTGGTCTGCAACGGTGAACTGATCGGCACCCTCCGGGCCGATGAAGCGGACGAAAAAGTGATCGGCCTGATGATGGCCGGCGTCAAGGGAGGGCCGGAAGCATGAAAAAGATCAAATTCGAGCCAAGCCGCAGTCTGGTCGTTTCGTTGTCAGCGATCCTGTTCGGCCTGCTGGCGGGTGTCCTCCTCATCCTGGTGACGGGCGGCAATCCATTCGAAAGCTATCTCTACCTGTTCCAGGGCGGACTGAAGAACCTCGAACGGATCGGCAATACGCTGGCCACCTCCACGCCACTCATCCTGACCGGCCTTTCGGTCGCCTTCGCGTTCCGGACCGGCCTGTTCAACATCGGCGCGGCCGGCCAGATGCTGATGGGTGGGTTCTGTGCGACCTTTGTTGGCCTGAAACTCAGTCTGCCCGGTCCACTGCTGGTCGTGGTCATGTTCTTCGCGGCCCTGTTGGGCGGAGCCATCTGGGGCAGCATCCCCGGGCTGATCAAGGCACGGTACAATGTCCACGAGGTGGTCTCGAGCATCATGATGAACTGGATCAGTTACTGGCTGGTCTATTATGCGGTGCCAGCCTATCTCAAGGGGCCATTCCTGGAGACCGAGTCCGCCCGTCTGGCCGACGCGGCCACCCTCAAAGCCCCCTGGCTGAGCAGTCTGTTTGGCGGTTCCTACCTGAACTACGGCTTGTTCATCGCCATCGCGGCTGCCGCACTCACCGCCTTCATCCTCGATCGGACGGTCATGGGCTACGAACTCAAGTCGGTCGGTTTCAACCGGCACGCGGCCGAGTACGCAGGCATCGACGTCAACCGCAACATCATGGCGGCCATGATGATCGCCGGAGCGCTGGCCGGCCTGGCCGGCCTGGCCCAGTACGCGGGCAATTCCGCCAACATCCAGATCGGTGTCATGCCTGCCCAGGGATTCGACGGGATCGCTGTCTCCCTCCTCGGCATGAACACACCATGGGGTGTTGTCGCCTCGGCGGTGTTCTTCGGGCTTCTGTATTCGGGCAAAGGATTCATGAACGCCATGACCAGCACCGCACCGGAGATCGCGGACACCATCATCGCCACGATCATCTATTTCGCCGCGACCAGTGTCCTGATCAACCGTTTGCTGGATCGTCTGAAAAACCGGAAAAACCAGTCGAAAGGAGGGGACTGATCATGTGGGACATCATCGCACGGATATTCCCCTACGCGATCGCGTTCACCATTCCACTTCTGATCACCGCACTGGGCGGACTCTTCTCGGAGCGAAGCGGTGTCGTGAACATTGGACTTGAGGGACTGATGATCGTCGGTTCTTTCACATCCGCTGTGGTCATCCGGTACCTGCAGCCATCCATGCCGACGGGCTCGATCTACATCGCCCTGATCGCCGCAATGGCAGCAGGCGCGCTCTTCTCCGTCCTGCATGCCTTTGCGTGTGTCAACCTGAACGCCAACCAGGTCATCAGCGGCACGGCCATCAACATGATCGCGCTTGCCCTGACGGTCTTCCTGGCCAGGAACATCACCGGAAGCGGCAACATCACCATCAAGAGCGGCCTGATCCGGTTCGATGTGACTTTGCTGTCCAAGATCCCGATCCTGGGCAGGCTCCTGTTTTCACAGGTCTATGCGTCCACCGCGATTGTGCTCGTGATCCTGGCCATTTCGTGGTTTGTCATCGACCAGACGCGTTTTGGCCTTCGCCTGCGCGCCTGCGGCGAAAACCCCCATGCCGCCGACTCGATGGGCATCAACGTCTATCGCATGCGATACGCGGGCGTTTTGCTGTCCGGAGCGTTTGCCGGCCTGGGTGGTGCGATCATCATCGTGACTTATTCGGGCGAATTCACCGGCAGCGTCTTCGGACTGGGCTTTCTAGCCCTGGCGTCGCTGATTTTCGGTCAGTGGCGGCCGCTCGGCATCCTGGGCGCAACCTTCTTCTTCGGCTTTTTCAGCACGATTGCCAATGTGTCCCAGGCTATTCCCCAATTTGCCGCCATTCCCATTGTCCTGTTGAAGATCTTCCCGTATGTCGTCACCCTGATCGCCCTGGTCCTGTCGGCCAAGTCATCCCAGGCGCCAAAAGCGTCCGGGCAGCCGTTTGAACACGGCAAACGCTGATAGTCATTGATCAGGTCGGCAGGTTTGTCCCGCCCATGAGAAACCGGTCGCAGGCCCGTGCCGCGCCGCGGCCCTCATGAATCGCCCAGACAACCAGGCTCTGGCCGCGCCGGCTGTCCCCGGCGGCGAAAACGCCGCGACGGCTGGTGGCAAAGTGATCCGGCAAAGCCTTGATGTTGGACCGCGGGTCCCGCTCAAGCCCGAACGCATCCGGCAACGTGTCCTCCGGACCCAAGAATCCCATGGCCAGCAGGACCATATCTGCTGGCCATGCTTTTTCGGTACCGGGTACCGTTTCCGGCACCATCCGACCATCATCGAGTCGTTTCCACTGGACTGAAACGGTGTGGACCGTGCGGATTTTACCCTGCTCGTCACCCTCAAACCGGCTGACGGTCGTGAGATACACCCGTGGATCTTCGCCGGTAATCGCGATCGCTTCCTCCTGACCGTAGTCCGTCCGAAGCACGGCTGGCCATTGCGGCCAGGGATTCTGCGCAGACCGCTCCAGGGCCGGGCGGGGCATGATCTCGATCTGCCTCACGCTGCGGCATCCATGGCGGATGGCCGTCCCGACACAGTCGGTACCGGTGTCCCCGCCTCCGATGACTAGCACATCCTTGCCGGCCGCGTTCCAGGTCGTCTCCGGCTTATCACCGTCCAGCAGCCGTCGTGTGTTCTCTCTCAAAAAATCGATTGCGAAATGGATGCCTGACAAGGAACGGCCTTCGACCGACAGGTCGCGCGGCCTTGTCGCGCCCACACAGAGGACAATCGCGTCAAAGTTGGCGGACAGTTCAGTCGCTGTCATGTCCTTGCCGATGTCGACACCGGTCTCGAACACGATTCCCTCCTCGGCCATCAGGTCGACGCGACGCTGCACGATTGACTTGTCCAGTTTCATGTTGGGGATGCCGTACATCAGGAGACCCCCGATCCGGTCGGCCCGTTCGAACACCGTGACAAGATGGCCGGCGTGGTTGAGCTGGTCGGCGCAAGCCAGACCGGAAGGCCCCGAACCGACAACAGCGACGCGTCTGCCGGTTCGAACGGCCGGCGGATTGGGCGTCACCCAGCCTTCCAGGAAGGCGTTGTCGATGATGTGGCATTCATTGTTCTTGATCGTCACGGGGATGTCGTTAAGGCCGACTGTGCAGGCGCCCTCGCACGGGGCCGGGCAGACGCGTCCCGTGAACTCGGGGAAATTGTTTGTCTTGCGCAGGCGGTCATAGGCTTCCCGGTAAAGGCCGCGCCAGGACAGGTCGTTGAATTCCGGGATCAGGTTATGGATCGGACAGCCGGAAGCCGCCCCTTTGATCAGCAGCCCTGTATGGCAGAATGGTATCCCGCAGTCCATGCACCGCGCGCCCTGTATCCGTTGCTGTTCATCGGTCAGGCGATGGTGGAATTCCAGAAAATCATGGATCCGTTCCATCGGTTCACGATCAGTCGGAAGTTGCCGCGTATATTCGAGAAATCCGGTCGGTTTGCCCATTTTTCAAATCCCCCTGTCAGTTGCCGCTGATGCGCGCCGCGTCGCTCGTATTGGTTTCGAAGGCAGCCATGAGCGCGGCTTCTCCGGAAAGACCGACCGCTTCGACGGCGGCGATCGACTCGAGCATTCTCTGGTAATCCTTTGGCATGACCCGGATGAAACGGGTGCCGAAGACTGGCCAGTTGTCCAGGATCTGGGCAGCCCGTTCACTGCCGGTCGCGTCACGGTGCTTCTTGATCAGAGACAGCAGTTCTTTTTCATCCTTCGGGTCTTCCAGGACGGATAGTGAAACCATCTCCAGATTGCATCGTTCCTGGAAACTGCCATCCTCATCCAGCACATAGGCGATGCCGCCTGACATGCCGGCGGCGAAATTCCGTCCGCAGGGGCCAAGAATGACCGCCCGGCCACCCGTCATGTATTCACAGCCGTGGTCGCCGACGCCTTCGATGACGGCGCTTGCGCCGCTATTGCGGACACAGAATCGCTCGCCGGCCAGGCCACGGGCGAAGAATTCGCCGCCTGTCGCTCCATAAAGGGCCACATTGCCGACGATGATGTTTTCCTCCGGCTTGAAGACGACACCTTCTGGCGGAACCACCACGATCCGGCCGCCGGAAAGTCCTTTTCCGACATAATCGTTGGCGTCGCCGTGCAGACGCAGTGTCAGCCCCTTCGGAACGAACGCGCCAAAGCTCTGTCCGGCAGAACCCAGAAACGTCAGTTCGATGGTGTGGTCCGGCAGGCCTTCCGCCCCGAATTTCCGGCTGATTTCGCTGCCGAGCATGGTCCCGACCACCCGGTTCGTGTTGCGGATCGGAAAGGAAGCCCGGACAGTCTGACCTTTTTCAAGCGCAGGTCGGCAGAACGGGATCAGCAGTTTGCGGTCAAGGGACTCATCCAGCCCATGATCCTGCGTGATCATGTGATGACGGCCATACGTCTCCGGCACATCCGGCCGGTACAGCAGGGGGGAAAGATCGAGCCGGGATGTCTGAGGGTGACCCTGTAGCCGGGTCGGGTTCAGCCGGTCGCTGCGCCCGATCATTTCCTCTAACGTACGGAACCCCATCAAGGCCATGTTCTCGCGCAACTCCTGGGCGATGAAACGCATGAAGTTTTCGACATACTCGGGTTTTCCGGCAAATCGGCCACGCAGTTTGGGGTTTTGTGTGGCCACGCCGACCGGGCAGGTGTCCAGATTGCACACGCGCATCATGACACATCCAAGGGCGACCAGTGGTCCCGTCGCGAAGCCGAATTCCTCTGCGCCCAGCAGGGCCGCGATCGCGACATCCCGGCCGGTGAGCAGCTTGCCGTCTGTCTCGATGACGATCCGGCTGCGCAGGTTGTTCATCAGCAGGGTCTGATGCGTCTCGGCCAATCCGAGTTCCCAGGGCAGACCGGCGTGACGGATGCTGGTTCTAGGAGACGCACCGGTGCCACCATCGTAGCCGCTGATCAGGACGACATCGGCCCGGCCTTTGGCGACTCCGGCCGCAATGGTGCCAACCCCCACTTCCGAGACCAGCTTGACGCTGACCCGGGCCCGATCGTTCGCGTTCTTCAGATCATGGATCAGTTCAGCCAAGTCCTCGATCGAGTAGATGTCATGGTGAGGCGGTGGCGAGATCAGACCAACGCCCGGTGTGGCGTGGCGGGTCTTCGCGATCCAGGGATACACCTTGCGACCGGGAAGCTGTCCGCCTTCACCCGGCTTGGCACCTTGTGCCATCTTGATCTGAAGCTCCGTGGCGTTCACCAGATAATGGCTGGTAACCCCGAATCGTCCGGATGCGACCTGCTTGATGGCACTCATGCGGGAGTCGCCATTGTCCATCGGCAGGAAACGCTCCGGATCCTCACCGCCTTCGCCTGTGTTGCTGCGACCACCGAGCCGGTTCATCGCGATGGCCAGCGCTTCATGGGCCTCCTGGCTGATTGAGCCGTAGGACATGGCGCCTGTCTTGAATCGCCGGACCAGACTGTCCACGGATTCGACCTCACTCAAGTCGATCGGTTCCGCAGCAGGGATCAAATCAAGCAGCCCGCGCAAAGTGCACAGCCGCTGGGTTTCATTGTCCAAAAGTCGGGAATAGTCCTTGAACAAAGCGTAATCGCCATTGCGGCAGGCCTCTTGAAGCAGATGTACGGTCATCGGGTTGAACAGGTGATATTCCCCGTTGCTGCGCCATTGATAATGACCGCCGGGCGGAAGCCCCGGGTCGATGGACGGGTCGGCCATCGCGGCGGCCCAGCGCTTGGCTGTTTCGTCGGCGATTTCCAGCAGGCCGATGCCGCCGATCCGGGAAGGCGTCGCGGTGAAATAACGGTTGATGACTTCCTTCCCAATGCCGAGCGCTTCGAAGATTTGCGCGCCCTGATAGCTTTGGATGGTGGAAATGCCCATCTTGGAGACCACTTTGACGATCCCTTTGATTGCGGCCTTGAGATAATGCGCACGAGCTTCGAATGGCTCGATATCCGTGATGAAGCCGGTACGGACCGCGTCATCGATGATATCGAGCGCCAGATAGGGGTTGACCGCCGATGCGCCATAGCCGACCAGCAACGCGAAATGATGCACTTCACGAGGCTCGCCTGATTCAAGAACAAGACTGACGCGCGTCCTGTTTTCCTGGCGGATCAGATGGTGATGAAGGCCGGATACAGCCAACAGGGCCGGAATCGCCGCCTCCTTGACAGAAATGCCACGGTCGCTCAGGATCAGGATGTTTTTCCCGGCCGCAATGGCTTCGTCCGCCTGTTTGAAGAGGCGCTCCAATGCCTTTTCCAGTGACTTGCCGTTTCCGCCCGCCGGCATCAGGATTGGCAGGACGGCTGATGAGAATCCAGGCAGATCAATGTACTGGAGCTTTTTCAGTTCATCGTTGGTGATGAGCGGATAGTGGACACGGATCTGCCGACAATGCGCCGGACCGGGGTCAAGCAGGTTGCCGTCCGAACCGATGTAGGTCTCCGTCGATGTCACGATCGACTCCCGCTGGGCATCGATCGGCGGATTGGTCACCTGGGCGAACAACTGTTTGAAATAGTTGTATAAAAGCTGCGGCTGATCCGAGAGCACGGCCAGGGGTGTGTCGTTGCCCATCGATCCAAGCGGTTCGATGCCATCCCGGGCCATGGGGACCAGGATGTTGCGGACATCTTCATAGGTGTAGCCGAAAGCCTTCTGCCGCTGTTCAAAGGACAGTTCAGGTTCCCTTGGCAGCATCTGCGCCGGATCGGCCCGGTCTTCGGTGCTCGACGGGACAGGCAATTCATCCAGATCGATCCGGTTCCGGTCGAGCCAGTCCTGATAAGGGTGTTGCAAAGCCAGTTCCCGCTTCAGTTCACGGTCATCGATGATTCGACCGGCTTCAGTGTCGATCAGAAGCATCCGGCCGGGTCTCAGACGATCCCGTTTGACGTTTTTTTCAGGTGGCACCAGCAGGACACCGGTCTCAGATGAAAGAATGACCAGGCCATCACTGGTGATCGTATACCGGGATGGACGGAGGCCATTGCGGTCAAGGACCGCGCCGACGCGGACCCCGTCCGTGAAAGCCATGGCGGCCGGCCCATCCCACGGCTCCATCAGCGTACTGTGATACTCATAAAAGGCGCGGACCTCTTCGCTCATCGTCTCATTGGCGCTCCAGGGTTCCGGGACCATCATCATCGCCGCGTGCGGCAGCGAACGGCCGGACAGATGCAAGAACTCCAGGCAGTTGTCAAAAATCGCCGAGTCGCTGCCTTCTTCGTTCAGGATCGGCATGATCCGTGGCAAATCCGGCCCGAAACAGTCGGTTGCCATGGTCGATTGCCTGGCTTTCATCCAATTGACATTGCCCCGCAGCGTGTTGATCTCGCCATTGTGAATCAGATAACGGTAGGGGTGGGCGCGCTCCCAGCTGGGGAAGGTGTTGGTGCTGTAACGCGAATGGACCAGGGCGATCGCGGTCTCGACATCGAGGTCACGCAAGTCAAGGTAGAAAGCGTCGACCTGATCGGCCGTCAGCATGCCCTTGTAGACAATGGTGCGGCTGGAAAGGCTCGCGAAATAGAAATAGGCCGGGTTGTTCTCGGCCAGAAGCCGGACCATCTTTTCACAGCGCTTGCGGATCAGATAGAGTTTTCGTTCGAAATCCTCGCCGGGCGCGGTATTCGCCGCTCGGCCGATCAGAAGCTGACGGACGGAAGGCCGATTGGCACGGGCAATGCTGCCCAGTTCATATTCGTTGACCGGTGGCACCCGCCATCCGAGCACCTGTTGACCCTCCGCACGGACTACCGCCTCGATCCGGCCCATGAGGTCCGCCCGTTCGTCAACATTGCGGGGCATGAACACCATGCCGACGCCATAGTCACCCGGGGGCGGGAGGTCTATATCGAGCGCGGGACACACGCGTCTTAAGAATTTATCCGGAATCTGCAGCAGAATACCGGCACCATCCCCGGAGTTGTCCTCACTGCCGGCTCCGCCACGATGAGACAGGTTGGTCAGCACCTTGAGCGCCTTGACCACAATGTCGTGCGATTTCTCCCCATTGATCCGGACCACGAAACCGATACCACAGGCATCATGCTCAAATCGGGGATCATAAAGCCCCTGGGCAATCGGTAGTCCATCGCTTCCCATCTTCACCGTATTCCAGCTCCTTTGCCTTGCATTATTGCATGCCATATTAGTTCTTCTTGCATATTTTCATTATCACCATCATCAGAATCCCTTCATCTTCTGAAATGGGAAAAGCGGCCGATCAAAGACGAAGTCCTTCGCCTTTGAAGACCGCTCAGATTGAAAAAGACATTTTTGCTTGATATCAGGCCATTTTTCTAATTATATAACAGACAGGACCCTGATCTGACGCTCATTATAGCACGGTACATTCCGATGATCAACAGATCAGCTGCATAGATCGGTATGCAATTTATAATATTTATTCTTGCATTATAACCATTGTCCTGACAATTGAGATACAACATGAAAAAGCCCCTCTTGACGGATGAGCGTCGCAAGGAGCTTTTCGGCAATCAAAACAGTGCTTGTGGTTGATGAATCGGAGGCTTTTCCGGCTGATCGCCGTCAGTTGGATCAGTTGATGTATTTGCCTTCCAGCGTGTACTGGTCGAGGATATGGCCCTTCATCTTCCACCAGAGCTCATCCATGGTGAAGCCCTGTTCGAGTTCGAGCATGGTATCGAGCGCGAAGACGTGCGTTTCGTAGATGTGTGGCCGCTCCGGCGCGCCGGGCCCCTGATAGCCGATGGCATCCTTCTTGTCGAGGTTGACGATCCGGCCGCACAGACTGTTGACCCCCTGGACGAAGTCGGTCGCCGTCAGGCTTTCGTTGTCAGCCAGCTCCGTGCGGGTCAGGTTGGCGGCAACCCAGTGGATCCAGGAATAGCCGTTGATCGGGATGGCGTCCTTGTCTTCCATGATGATGGCGAAAGAGACCGTGCCCTCCGGCGCGTCCTCGATCTTCAGCGGGAACGAGCGATTGCATCGCTTGGTGATCGGACTGATCTGCGAGCTGTATTTACCGTACTCCGGATCCATGATGCCATTGACGATGGCGCTGCTGGTCACTTTCATTTTGTGCTTGCCTCCCTGCTCAATTGCTTCTGTCGAAGCGCTCACGATCAGCCCACAGGCCGACGGCCGGGTTGCTGATGAAATAGATTTCCTCTCCATCGACGATGTTGACACCGTCTTTGAGTTTGTCCGGGTTGTATTTCGCCATGGCTTCCTCAAGCGGCATGTATCGGAAATTCAGCCCCTCGATCTCTTCTTTCGTCATGAACCCCGGCGCGTACGTGATCGTGAAACGACCGTCCGAAGAACCATGGATCAGGTGGGCCGCGACCGAGGCTGCGTTGTGAAGCACCGGATCGTTGTTGTAAAGCTCGAGGACGCGGTCACGGCCGACATATCCGTAACGACGGATCAGGGCGTCGTTCTCCATGTCTTCACCGCACCGTTTCAAGCCGGGAGCCAGGACGATCAGTTCGCCGCCGTCGGCGATCGCCATGCGGGTGCGATAGACCGATTTGTTGCCGACCCAGGTCGTGCGGAATTCCTTCGGATCAAGGAACGCGACAATCTTCTTCATCGAGCGGTCGAGGAAATTCAGGTTGTTCCTCTGGCTGACCTCGATCGATCGGCTGAACAGCGACCGGCTCCGTCCGATGGCCAGGCTGTTGACCGCCTGGTAGTCGCGTGTGTTGGAAACAACCGTCAGGACATAAACCAGCGGCACATCCATGAGGAAGTGCTGTTCCGCGTAGTCAAACAGTTTGTGGACCGGTGTGTTGTCCCGTCCCATCATGCGCTCCATGCCATAAATGGCACCGAGCATGTGGCTGTTGCTGATCATGCCGAGCCCGCCACAGCCGACAAAAATGTTCTTGTTGAAATTGGCCATGCCGACGACTTCGTGCGGAACGACCTGGCCGATCGACAGGATCAGGTCATATGATTTGTCCAGGATCCTGCGATTGACCTCGACCGGCACCTCATTCTTGACGCGGCCTTCGGAGATTTCCTCGACGAAGGAGGCCGGGATCGTGCCGATCCGGTCGACATCGGTCCGCCAGTTGTGCACCAGGAAACGGTCCAGCGGAATATCGCCGAACATTTCATGGAGCTCCTCCGGCTCCATCGGCATGTGCGATCCCAGCGCGGGCAGGATGTCAACCTGCGCGTCCGGCAGCATGCCGAAAATCATCCGGGTGATCGGTCCCGCGTAGGAATTCATCCGGGTGAGATCCGGCGGGATCAGCAGGACCTTCTTGAGCGGGACCCGCTCATCGAGCATGGCCTTCAGGTTCTCGCGGATCACATCATCGGAGAGCGGTTCGTTGTTCTGGTAAATAAAACGTTCCGTCATGGTAGACACCACCTTGCTTCTCATGATACTGCTCGTCAGAACGTCGCGATTATCTTGACAAACAGTTCGGGATGGTCAGACATTTCAGCCACGGAATCGGCCAATTCTTCGAAGGTTCTGGCATGTCTGGAAATCAGAAGGCCGGCTGGCACCTTCTTGTTCATGATCAGGTCGATCGCTTCCGGGAATTCGCCCGAGCTGGTGCGTGAGCCGCGGATGTCGAGCTCCTTTTTCGTGAACATCCCAGTGTCCATGGCGATTTTCTCTTTTGGCCAGCCGGTCAGGGCGATCCGTCCGGCATAGGAGACATAATCGACTGTGGCGACAATGGAGGGCGTGGCGCCGGATGCTTCAATCACCGCCTCAGCCATCCGGCCGTTGGTGATCTCGCGTATCCGGGCGACCGCGTCGGATTTCGCGGGATTGACCGTATGGACGACACCGAATTGTCTGGCCAGTTCAAGCCGCTCGTCAATCGGGTCGATCATGATGGGATGTGCGCCATAGGCCAGTGCGACACTCGCGCCCAACAGACCGATCGGGCCTGCGCCACAAATGACGACATGCTCACCAGCTTTGACACCGGCACGGTGGTTGGAATGCAGCGCGATGGTCAGTGGCTCGATCAGAGCGGCATCCTCCCAGGTCATGTCTTTCGGGATGCGATGCGTCAGGCGAGCCGGGTGAACAAACCGCTCCACCATGCCCCCATCAGTCTGAACCCCGAGCACCTTCAGGTTTTCACAGCAATTGGTCCGACCGATGCTGCATGGGTAGCAGACACCACAGTTGACATAGGGCTCGAGCGCGACCCGGTCCCCTATGGCAAAACCGGACTCACTACCCGCTTGCACCACTTCACCGGCCAGTTCATGACCCAGGACCCTCGGGTAGGACACGAGCGCGTTCAGACCTCGATACGCGCCGATATCGGAGCCGCAGATACTGGCCGCGTGGATGTCGACCATCACTTCGTCCGGCTGTACATGGGTGGGTGCCGGGATATCGTTGACAGAAACCTCCCGCGGCGCTTTGAGATAGACTGATTTCATGATGAAGCCCTCCTGTTTTCCAGCTTTTTGCTTCAGTCAAAAAGCCGTACCCTGAGTATCCATGACACGATTGTAAAAACACTGGTAATCTTCATTATATATGAATATTCGGATCAGTCCACAATCGACAGGTCCCGGACCAGGTTTTGTGCCGCCATGTGTCCCATGCGTTTGATCGCCCCAAGAGTCGATGCGGCGCAATGCGACCCGAGGATGGCATTTTGCTGCCCATACCATGCTTTGTCGGTCGGTGGCTCCGTTTCAAACACATCAAGGCCGGCTCCGTAAATCCGGTTTTCCTGCAGCATCCGGAGCAGGGCACGCTCATCGACCAGACCGCCACGTGCGGTGTTCACGAGGATGGCTGTCGGTTTCATGAGGGACAGGCGCCGCTCGTCCATCAGGTGGGTTGTTTCAGACGTCAGCGGCAGATGCAGGCTGATAAAGTCCGCCTGTCTGCATATCTCGTCCGGTGTGGCCCGGATGACACGGCTGGCATCCGCATCCGCATCATCCCAGACGATATCGTAAGCCATGACCACCATGTCAAACCCGGCCGCGCGGCGGGCCACCGCACGGGCAATCGCACCATATCCCATGAGGCCCAAGGTTCGCCCATGGATGTCGAGCGTGGTGATTTTTTGCCAGTTGTCCTGCCGGCACAGGGTGTCGATGGGCAATATCCGGCGGGACAGCGCCAGCATCAGGGCAAATGTGTAGTCCGCGACCGCCTCGGTATTCGCGCCGATGGTCTTCGAGACGCGGATTCCCCGCTCAATGCAGGCGGGCAAGTCAATATTGTCCAGCCCCACTCCGAATTTGGCGATCGCCTTCAGTCGGGGCGCAGACCTCAGCACTTCGGTCGTGAGCGGATCGACACCCAGGATGACCCCCTCGCAGTCAGATAGACGTTCTTTCATCTGACTCACCGTCAGGATCGAGCCGGTCGGGTTGAGAACGACTTCGTGCCCGGCTTCTTCAAGGATACTGACGACATTTTCGCCGTATTTGCACAAGGATCTGGGCGTGACCAGCACTTTCGCCATGAGCAGCCCCCTCTCGTGGCGCGGCATATCGCGCGCCTGTCTGAATACGGTTTCATTTTAGAAACCGTTCGGCGCGCCTGTCAAGGCGAAGGAAACCGCCATTAACGACGGCGGTTGTCCACGATGAGGAAAATGGCGGTTGGAATCACCGTCAGGCAGTAAATCAGCAGGAGAAAATCGAAAACATCATGGCCGATGAAGTTCATGGCCTCATTGACCCGATCAAGGACGAAAAGGACCAGCATCATGACTGAAATGACCAGGCTGAGGTGAGGCAGTATACGCTTGAGCATTCAGTCCTCCGGCAACCCGTCGGCCACATAGATGATGTCGCTGATTTCACGACCACCTTTGTAAGGCTTGTTCGCGACCGAATCCATGAACGTCACCACCGCGGACTGTCCGCCATCGAGATTGTATGCGACCTTGCATCCCAGGTCATAGAACAGCTGTGACAGCTGTCTGGTTGTCATGCCGTTGGAGTAGCCGGGCTGCCGGCCGTCAACCAGGACGAAGCAGTAATGCCCCGGTTCATAGTAACCGATTGCGCCCCGGGGGTTGGCCACATTGACGTCACTGTTGAACGAGGTCATCGGCTGACCGTCCTTCAGGAGCATGGGGCCGAAGGACCAGCCCTGCCAGGCACCCTGTTCAAGAACCGTCTTGATGTCGAATTCGGCAGCGGTGAAGGTGGCCATGCTGCCATCGTGATTCATGATCAGGACATCCCGATACAGCTTTTCACGGTAGAGGACTCCATTGCGGATGACAATGCCCCGGTCGCGGATGCCATAGTAGTCCCCGGAGATCGCGGCAATCGCCTGATTGTCCGTGGCCATTTCCAAAACCGTGGCCGAGACACCGCGCGCGTATTTTCCAGCGGCAAAGGCCGTCCTCAGATAGGCCGGGTCAATGACATAAATGTCGATCACGGTGTAGGCGACCTTGCCGGTCGACACCTTTTCGACCGAAACATTCACGTGAGCGCTCTTATAAGACGTGTCCGTCTTCTCCACTTCCCCGGCCGTGAACTTGTCCCTGAACTTCTCGGCAAACAGGCCTTCGGCCAAAGGGGCCGTGGGCTGTGTGGTTGTCGCTGCCGTTGTCGGGGTGGCACCAGGCGACAGGCTCGGAAAAACGAAGGACGGTTCGGTCTGTCCGGACAAGGGATCTGTGGTGGCTGAGGGGCTTGGGCTGGCACTTTCCATCGTGCGCTCCGTCGTCATGGATGGCAAGGCCAGGCCGGCGATGCCGACATCGCGCGGCAGGACATGGTGGAACAGCGCAAAAACCACCAATCCGACGCCGACCAGCAGGATATCGATCGCGATCACGAGCGGAAGGGGCCAGACACGGTATTGCCGGTCACGTTTTCCCTTTTCTTCCGTCTTGTCCACTTGATTTTTTCTGTCTGTCATCTGGTTGATCGTTCCCCCGGTATTTGACAATCCGTCCTGTCTGGCGCAACATGAGGGCAGCAAATATTTGCTATAACAAAATAGCACGCTTGAGCCAACTGTTCAATCATCATGAAAGCCAGGCGTGATTGATGACGTCAAGCAAGGAGACGTGTGCCTGTGCAGCTGCCTGCTGTTCTGATCCCGGCGTACATGCCGGACGAAAAATTGATTCAACTGGTCACCGAACTGAAAGAATACGGGTTTGCCGACTTGATCGTGGTGGACGACGGCGGTGGCCCGGCTTATGCAACCATATTCGATCAATGCGCGTCACAGGGGTGCACCGTCCTGCACCACGGTATCAACATGGGCAAGGGGCGCGCGCTCAAGACCGGCATCAACCATTATCTGGTCAGGGCCGGCGCGCGAAACGGCCTCATCACAGCCGATGCCGACGGACAACACACACCGGATGACATCCGCCGGATCGCAGAAGGCATGGCTGAACACCCGGATGCCCTGGTGCTCGGAGTCCGCCAGTTCACCGGCAATGTCCCCTTGCGCAGCCGTTTCGGCAACACAATCACCAAAAGACTCTTTGCCTTGATCAATGGCGAGACGATCACCGACACGCAGACCGGGCTTCGCGGTCTGCCGGATTGCCACGCCGAGCTGTTCCTGTCCTTGTCCGGTGAACGCTATGAATATGAGATGAACATGCTTCTGTCGGTCCGACCGCACGAGATCAAGGTGCTGCAGGTTCCGATCGAGACAATCTACATCGAGGGCAACAAGTCCTCCCATTTCAACACGATTGTCGACTCCTTCCGCATCTATCGGCTACTATTGGCCTTTGCCCTTTCCTCCCTGTTCGCCGCCCTGGTCGACTACGCGGTCTTCATCGCCGTGTCCCTGATTTTTCCGGGAAAATTGCTGGCTGCGGTCGTTTCGGCCCGTGTCGTCTCATCCCTGGTCAACTATCTGGTCAACCAAAACCTGGTCTTCAGAAACAGGCAGGCTGCCCGGACGACCCTGGTCCGCTATTACCTGCTGGTCGTCGCGGTCATGCTGTCCAGTTATGGTCTCATTCACCTGCTCAGCAATGTGATCGGCATCAACCTCTATGTGTCCAAGCTGATCGCCGATATCAGCCTCTATTTTGTCAGCTTCTTCATGCAGCGCGATTACGTGTACCGGTCGCGCCAGTCCAGAAACGAAACGGAGAAACCATCATGAGTCTTCAGAAAAACGATCTTGCCGTCATCTATGGAAAGGACATTCTGGCCATGACTGCCCAGTTGCTCGAGGCGATCGACCTGACTGCCCTGATCGAAACCAAAGTCGCGGCCACCGGCAAGGGCAAGGGGGCCCGAATCGCCCTCAAGCCAAATCTGGTGGTCGCCAGGCCGGCCTCTTCCGGCGCGACCACCCATCCTGAACTGGTCGGCGCGGTCATCGAGTATCTCAAACAGAATGGATTTTCCAACCTGGCCATCGTCGAAAGCGCCTGGGTCGGGGACAGCACCACCCGCGCGTACAAAGTGTGCGGTTATGAAGACCTTTCCCGTCGCTTTTCGATTCCGCTTGTGGATGTGAAAAAAGATCAGTATGTCGCAAAAAAGGCCGGTGGCATCACGATCGAGATGTCCCGTCAGGTCCTGGAGTCAGACTTCCTCATCAGCTTCCCGGTCCTGAAAGGCCATTGCCAGACGAATCTGACCTGTGCCCTGAAAAATATGAAAGGCTGCATCTCCGACACGTCCAAGCGACAGTTCCACTCGCTCGGCCTCCACCGGCCGATCGCGCTCCTGAACCAGGTGAAAGCGGCGGACCTTGTCCTTGTCGATGGGATCTGCGGCGACCTCGACTTTGAAGAGGGCGGCAACCCGGTCCAGATGAACCGTCTGATCGCCGGCATCGACAGTGTGCTGATCGATCGCTACGCGGCCGACCTGCTTGGCTTCGAACCCGAAGAAGTGCCTTACATCGGGCTGGCCGAGCAATTTGGCGTCGGATCGGCGGATCTGTCGAAAGCCAATATCCGTGAGTTGAATGAGAACCAATTCGAAGGGACGACCGTTTCCAGTCGCAAAGTGGACGGGCTCGCCCGTTCCGTCGTCGCTTCCGAAGCATGTTCCGCCTGCTATGGCAGCCTGATCCACGCACTCGCCCGGCTTCAGGAAAAAGGCACGGACATCCGGTCTCTCGACAAGATCTCGATTGGCCAGGGCTTCAAGGGCAAGACCTTTTCCGGCATCGGCATCGGCTCCTGCACCGCTGGCGCAGGCAAATACGTCAAAGGCTGTCCACCGCGCGCAATCGACATCATGGCGTTCCTCGAGGATCAGCTGCGGTAAGGTGCTTCCGTTTCACCGGATATTTTGCCACCCTTCAGCCAATCGTCACTTTGCATGTCTATAATGAAGGCAAACAGATCCGACGGGGGAAACGCGCATGAAAAGACTGCTCATTGTCGATGACGAGCAGAAGATCCGGCTGATGATCAAAAAATACGCCGAGTTCGAGGGTTATGAGGTGGTCGAGGCCGGTGATGGCATGTCCGCGGTCGACATCTGCCGCAAGCAGGATTTCGACGCCATCGTGATGGATATCATGATGCCGGAACTGGACGGCTTTTCGGCTTGCCGGGAGATTTTCCGGCACAAGCGAGTCCCGGTGCTGATGCTTTCGGCCCGCGGCGAAGAGTATGACAAGATCCACGGCTTTGAGCTGGGCATCGACGATTATGTCGTCAAACCCTTTTCACCCAAAGAACTGATGCTGCGCCTGAATGTGCTGATCACCCGGAACCGGAAGGGCCCGTCGGAAAAGGAACGGGATGTCGTCATCTGCGAAGGATTGACGGTCGATTTCACCGGTCGGATTGTCTCCATCGATGGGCAGCCGATCGAACTGTCGCCAAAAGAATATGATCTGCTTTTTTTCCTCGTCCGCAATCGTCGCATCGCCCTCACGCGTGAACGCCTGCTTTCCGAAGTCTGGGGCTACGACTTTTTCGGCGATGACCGGACACTCGATACACATATCAAACTCTTGCGCAACAGCCTGGGCGGCTACCGGAAATTCATCGTGACGCTCAGGGGCGTCGGTTACCGCTTTGAAGCCTGATCAATCACAGATGCAAAAACAGCGTTGGCCGGGGATCAAATGGACCCTGTTCCTTTCGTTTATCCTGTTCTCGGCAATCATGATCGGGTTGCTGTGGCTTTTCCAGATCGTCCTGCTGGACAGTTTCTATCGTCAGATCAAGACCCGTTCGCTCATCCGGTCCACGGACGTGGTGGTCAGCAACATCGACAATGAGAATCTGTCGACATTGGTCAGTTGGATCAGGCGTGACGATGAGATCAGCATCCGTGTACTGGATATGTCCGGTCGCGCCATTGTGTCCAGTGACGCGCTGTTCGGTGACATCCTGCATCGGATCCCTGCCAGCGAACTGGCCGATCTGCGTGCGAAGGCCATCGCATCCGGCGGCAGTTACTCCGAGATCGTGACCCGCAAATCGGAAATTGAAGAACCGAGGTCAAAGGACAGTTTCATCGGCCGCCTGCCACCTGGAGAGGAAGTGCTCCAGGAGACCATTCTGGCCGTCCGGACATCCACACTCGCTGACGGAACCGCGGTGATCGTGCTGGCCAGCACACTGCTCACGCCGGTCAACAGCACTGTCAACACCCTGCGATCGCAGCTCGCGATCATCACGGTGATCATGCTGGTCCTCTCTCTCCTGCTGGCGGTCGCCATATCCAGACGCATCGCTCGCCCGATCGTCCGGATCAACGACCGCTCCAAAGAGCTGGCCCGTGGCCACTTCAGTGTCCGTTTCAAGCCTGAAGGCTACAAAGAGATCGCGGAACTGGCTGAAACCCTGAATCAGGCTGCGGTCGACTTGAACCAGGTGGAGAACCTGCGTCGTGAGCTGATCGCGAATGTGTCGCACGACCTGCGAACGCCACTGACCATGATCAGCGGCTTTGCTGAAGTCATGCGTGATCTGCCCGGTGAAAACAGCCAGGAAAACGCCCAGGTCATCATCGACGAGTCCCGCCGCCTGACAGGCCTGGTCAATGATCTGCTCGATCTGTCCAGAATGCAGTCCGAAACCCAGCCACTCGACATCAGGCCATACAGCCTGACCACCTCGATCCGGTCGATCATCGGTCGCTACAGCAAACTGGTCGAGCAGGAACACTATGAGTTGATCATGGAAGCCTCGCAGGACATCACCGTCCGGGCGGACGAGCACCGCATCGAACAGGTCCTCTACAACCTGATCAACAACGCGATTGTCTACGCCGGACAGGACAAACGGATCATCATCCGCCAGTCGGTCCTGGACAGGAATGTCAAGGTCGAGGTCATCGACAACGGCGCCGGCATTGCAAAAGACCAGCTTCCGTTCATCTGGGAGCGCTACTACAAGGGTGAAAAGAGCCGGCAACGTGATGTGGTCGGCACGGGACTGGGGTTGTCGATCGTGAAAAACATCCTAGATCGGCACAATGCTGAATACGGGGTGAGCAGCAGGCCTGGCGCCGGCAGTGTTTTCTGGTTCACCCTGCCGATCGCCTGAAGATCACTCCAGCCGGGACAGGATGGTGCTTCTCACCTGTTCGACAAATGCGGCTTCATCCTCTTTTTTCAGTCGACCTGTCTCGATTGGTTTCGAGATCACACAGGTGACAGCCGCGCGCGTGACACGAGAGCCGTTCTTGGCCAAAATCCGGTAGGTGCCATTCAAGGTCACCGGCACGATCGGGACACCGCTTTTGACAGCCAGTCTCAGCCAGCCGCGTTTGAACTCTCCGGCCTGGGTCGAGTCGCTCAGGCGCCCCTCCGGAAAAACAACCATCGAACGTCCGCCTTTCAAGGTCTCGACTGCCTCCGTCAGGCAGGTCGATGACTGGCGTGCATCCGAACGATCCAGGAACACACATTTCATCTGTTTCATCCAGGCACTCAGGATCGGAATCTTCAGCACTTCGACGATCGAGATGAACCCTTTCGGCTTGTCGATGAAGCCGGCGATCACCACGCTGTCCATGTGACCCTGATGGTTGGCCACAAACAGGACCGCGCCATCAGTCGGAATGTTTTCAGCGCCGGTCACCTGGACCGTCGAGCCGCTCAGCCTGAAAAGCGCTCTTGCGATAAGGCCGGTCATCCGGTCGCAAACCCGCAAAGCCTTTTCTTTGTTCCCTTTCTTGTCCAGATGGCGGACATGCCAGAGAGCCGGGCCTGACAAAACAAGACAGAGCCATCCGAAACCGTACCAAATTGCGGTTCTCAACATTCAACCACCTCAAGCGCTGCGACCGTTCGTACAGCCGATATAACCGGATTCAAGACTGGGCTTCACCATTTTCCGATCCAATCCGGACCGAATCCTATTATAACTGTTTCACTCTGATATTGACATGTCTATACCGTCGGAAAGCAGCCGGATGCGAGCAGTTCCAGCCTTGAATTTGCTTACGTTGTCAACCATCTGGAATCGACCTATAATTTAAGTAGGATCGATCTTGGTTCCAGGATCCGGGTGATGGATCAGGATTTGCCCGGTAATGGATGTGCAGTCAGTCCGTGCTGGAGGCTTTTTGGATTTCGCCGGACGGCATGTCCGGCCATCTCGAAAAGCGACTTAAGACCGGGCGCGAGCCGTATCGACGCCCCGTGACCCGGTATCTTCCGGAGGGGATGGGAATGATTTTTTTCACCCGTGAACAGCTCCATGACCTGATGCAGGTCCGCCAGTTCCCTTGTGTCACGTTCTACCTGCCCGTTGAGAAAACAGGCGCCGACACGCGAGCCGGCGCAATCATCCTGCGCAACATGCTCAAGAACGCGGAGGATGCCCTGAAACAGAAAGGTGTCCGGACTCCTGACATCGAGCGGCTGCTCGCGCCGGTTCACGCTCTGCTGGATAACGCCCTGTTCTGGGAAAAACAGAATCTCGGCCTGGCCTTGTTTGTCAATGACCAGGGCATGACCTCGCACCGCCTGCCGATCCGGTTCGCGGAAACACTCCTGGTGGCAGACCGTTTCCTGGTCCGTCCACTATTGTCGATGATCGGTCAGGACGGCCGTTATGCCATGCTTGCCCTGGGGCTTTCTGATACGCGGCTGTACCGATGCACACGTCACACCATGATGGAGGGGGCGATGACCGCTCATCCTGACTCCCTTCAGGCCGTCCTCGATTCCTATGATGTCGAGAAGCAGATGCAGCATCATAGTGGCTCCAGCATCGGCAGAGGTGGCGCGTCAGGCACGGTCTTCCATGGTTTCGACTCCATGAAAGACAGTGAAAAGGACCGGATACGCGAATATTTCCGCAAGGTGGACGCCAGTCTTCGTGAATCTCTGACAGATGATCATCTGCCGGTCGTGCTCGTGTGTGTCGATTACCTTGCACCACTTTTCCGATCGGTCTCCAAAGACCCGCGTGTCCAGGCAAACCACATCTCGGGTTCGCCAGACACGATACGACGCGACGTGCTTCTGGAAAAGGGTTGGGAAGTGGTCCGGCCCATCTTTGAAAAAGACAAGAACAAGGCATTATCGGCCCTTGAAAAAGCCATGGGTTCTAAAAAAGTCACGACGGATGTCCGCAAGGTCCTGCTGGCCACTCAGAATGGACAGGTTGACACGCTTTTCCTCCAGCATGACCGGCAGGTGATCGGTTTAGTCGATCGTCAACTGGGTTCGCCGACACAGCAAACGGTTGAGCCGGGCCGTGAAAGCGAAGAGGAGCTTCTGGATTTTGCCGCCATGCGGGTCATGTCCCAGGGCGGCAAGGTATTCGTCCTGACGGCGGAGGAAATGCCGGAACCGGCGGACTGCATTGGCCTGCTGCGTTACGAGGTCTGATCCACCTTTCGCAATTTCCGGAATAAGGAACCCGTCCGGCAGGTCGACGATTTGCCGGACGGGTTCCTGGTTTTGTCGACAACGACTTCCCATGACGACCGCTCAAGCGGTCAGTTCGCCCACTGCTCGACCTCCCGCATGCTGTCACGAATGCTTTCCGAGATGATCGTCGCCGCTCTTTCACGGTCTTTGTCCCGGATGGCCTGAGTGAGCCGCCAGTGGGAGTCGAGGCTGAAGACCAGGCTGATCGTCTGGTTCATCCGGTGCAGATGGGCGCGATACACGTCATTGACGATATTGAGCACCCGGATGATGAACGAATTGCCTGACATCTGTGCGATCAACTGGTGAAACGCGACATCGGCCTGTGTGAATCCCTCCTGATTGCCCGCATGGGCACAGGTTTCCATCTGGCGGTAGATGGCTTCCAGTTTCTCAACGTCCTCCGGCTTGCCCCTTTCGGCCGCCAGACGGCAGCTCAGCCGGTCGACGGACTCGCGAAACTCAAGCAATTCCAATATGCCCGCCGGACTGATGGCCAGGTCCTGCAGCATGGGCAGCATGACACAGCTGGAATCGACTTCACGCACATAGGTGCCTTCCCCGTTCCGTGTCTCGATCAGACCGATGGCTTCCAACTTATGCAGGGCTGTCCGGATCGATATCCGGCTGACCTGAAACATCTCACACAGTGCGCTCTCGGAGGGCAGTCGCTCATTGGGCTGCCATTCACCGGACAGGATGCTCTGCTTGAGCTGGTTCAAAACCTCATCACTTATTTTTGACCGTTTGATCGGAGTGATCTGGGCCATGTCATTCCCTCCTGTCCCCGATTCGCAGGTCCTCCAGTCAAACCTCGCATCGGTCGCGTTTCCCTGCGCGAATCTGTTCCCCGGATCGTCACAGGCTGAAAATTAATTTCCATATATGGTAAAATAGGGTTGTCAACAAGTGTGTTCATAACCTATAATACAGCATATACCCTAAATTGTATATCCTTTTGCCCTGATGAATTTTGATCAGAAAAATAACGGAGGTATTGTCATGATCACAGACGACAAGGTTTTGAAGATCGATGCGCTGGCCTGGGCTATCCGCAGCCGGGTGCTCGAGATGATCGGCGTCGGCAAGGCCGGTCACCTCGGTGGCTCTTACTCGGCCGCCGAAATCATGGCTGCATTGTATGGTTACAAGATGCAGCACGACCCGACCGCACCAGACTGCCCCACCCGCGACCGCTTTGTCATGAGCAAGGGACACGCTGCCCTCGCCCAGTACGCTGCGCTGGCGGAGTTTGGCTATTTTCCGATGGAGGAGATCAAGAAGGTCAAAAAGCTCGGCGCGATGCTGCAAGGCCATCCTGACCTCCGCAAGACGCCCGGTATCGAAGCGAACACCGGATCACTCGGACAAGGCCTTTCCATCGCGGTCGGCATGGCGCTCGGTCTCCGGGTGGACAACAGCAAGAACCGTGTCTACTGCCTCGTCGGTGATGGTGAGATCGCGGAAGGCCAGATCTGGGAAGCCGCGATGGCCGCTTCCAATTTCAAGCTCGACAATATCGTGGCCATCATTGATTACAACAAAGTCCAGGCAACCGACGTCGTCGTGAATCGTTTCAATTCGAATCCAATGTCCAACAAGTGGGAGGCATTCGGCTGGAAGGTCATCGAGGTCGATGGCCACAACTCTCGCGAAGTGTGCGAGGCGCTCGACCAGGCCGAGCAGGTCAAGGGCATGCCCGTCGCCATCGTCGCCCACACCGTCAAGGGCAAGGGTGTTGATTTTGCCGAAGGCAAGGCTGCATTCCACAACGCGATCCTCACAGAAGAACAATACAAGCTGGCCGTGTCACTGGTCGAAGAGAAGAAGGGGGCCTACGCATGCAAAATCTGAGTCAACGCAAAGCCTATGGCGAGACACTCGTCAGATTCGGCGCTGAAAACAAGAAAGTCGTCGCACTGGAAGCCGATCTCGGCAAATCAACCATGAGCATCATGTTCCAGGAAAAGTACCCGGAGCGTTTCTTTGAGATGGGCATCGCGGAGGCCAACATGGTCTCGACCGCAGCCGGCCTTTCCCTCACGGGCAAGATCCCGTTCTGCTCCACCTTCGCTGTGTTCATGAGCGGCCGGGCATACGACCAGATCCGCACCAGCGTCTGCATCCCCAACCTCAATGTCAAGTTCTGCGGATCCAGCGCCGGACTTTCCGACTTCGGCGACGGCTCCACGCACCAGAGCATCGACGACATTGCCATCATGCGGGTCCTGCCGAACATGACCGTCTTTTCACCGGTCGATGCCGTTGAAACGGTCCAGATCATGGAAGAGATGCTGAAAATCGATGGCCCATGCTATATCCGGGTCAACCGCAACGACCTGCCCATCTATACTGAAGAAACCCGCACCTTTGAAGTCGGCAAAGTCTATCCGGTCAAGGAAGACGGCGACGTCGCCTTGTTCGCGACCGGCGTCATGGTGTCCATCGGACTGGAAGCCGCCAAACTGCTGGCTGCCGAAGGCATCAATCTCAAAGTCGTCAACGTCCCCACCATCAAGCCGCTCGACGCGGCCAGTGTCCTTTCCGCTCTTGACGGATGCAAGGCGTTTGTCACCGCGGAAGAGCATAACGTGATGGGCGGCATGGGCGCCGCGATCCTCGAGACAGTCGCCGGCCAGTGCCAGTTGCCCTATTCGCTCGTCGGCGTACAGGATCGCTTCGGCACATCCGCTCATGGCTACGACGAACTGCTCGACTATTATGGCCTGACAGCTGAGAAAGTCGCTGACGCGGTACGCAAACTGGTCAAATAATCCCGTTCCACCTGCTGAATCACCATATACAAGGAGGACTTTCACATGAAGAAAATCGGATTTATCGGACTCGGCATCATGGGTCGCCCCATGGCCAAGAATCTCCTGAAAAAAGGCTATTCCCTCATCGTCACCGATCTGAACAAAGAAGCGGTCGCTGATCTCGTCGCCCACGGTGCCGAGGCGGCTGACTCTGTCGCGCAGGTCGCGAAATCGGTCGACACCATGATCACCATGCTCCCCAATTCCCCGCAAGTCGAGGCTGTTGCCCTTGGGGCCAACGGCATCGCGGACAACGCCAAGGCCGGCGCTCTGCTGATCGACATGTCCTCGATCGCACCCCTTGCGGCCCAGAAAATCGCCGTTGGCCTGAAGGAAAAAGGCATCCGCATGATCGACGCGCCGGTTTCCGGCGGTGAACCCAAAGCCATCGACGCCACCTTGTCGATCATGTGTGGTGGCGAGAAGGCGGACTTTGAAGAAGCCAAGCCGATTCTCGACTGCCTCGGCGCTTCTGCCGTTCTCTGCGGCTCGCTCGGCGCTGGCAACACCACCAAACTGGCCAACCAGATCATCGTCGCGGTCAACATCGCGGCCGTAGCCGAAGCGTTCACGCTCGCGACCAAGGCCGGTGTCGATCCGCAGCTGGTTTTCGAAGCGATCAAGGGCGGTCTGGCCGGCAGCACGGTCATGAACGCCAAGGTCCCCATGATGCTGGCCGGCAACGCCAAGCCCGGCTTCAAGGTCGACCTGCATATCAAGGACCTCAATAACGCCCTGGATACCGCCAAAGGTGTTGACTCCCCGTCCATCCTGACCCAGGAAGCCATGAAGATGCTGCAGTATCTGCACGACAATGGTGAAGGTGGCAGCGATCATTCCGCTATCGCGCACTACTATGAAAAGATCGCCGGCGTCGAAATCCGTCCCAAGGGCTGACCAAAGGCTTAAAGACCGGTTTTCTGCCCTTGGCGCTACCTTTATGGATGCCGGTGGGCATGAAATTCGAAGCAAAACGATCAAATGACGAACCGGCTTGCGCCATTGCAGGGGTGAAAACCCCGCATTGGCGGCAAGCCGTTCCCACAAATGACGGAGGTGCCATGAATGAGTGTATCCGAAAATCTTGAAAAAATGTTTTCCCTTAAAGGCAAAGTGGTCCTGTTGACCGGTGCGGTCGGTGGCATCGGCAGTGAGCTGGCCAAAGGGCTTGCCGGCGCGGGCGCGAACATGGCGCTGGCCGACATGGCCATGCCGGCTCTTGAATCCCTGATCGGCGAACTTGAGCCAGCGGACCATACCGGTTATGTCCTCGACATCCGCAGCCTTGAATCTATCGATAAGCTTGTCAAGGACATCCTGGCCCACTACGGCCGGATCGACATCTTGATCAACTGCGCGGGCATCAACAAGCGCGAGGGGTTCCTCGATGTCGAGGAATCCACCTACGATCGGATCATGGACATCAACCTCAAGGGCGTTTTCTTCCTATCACAGGCAGTCGTCCGCGAGAGCATGATGAAGACCGGCGGCAAGATCATCAACATAGCCTCCTTCACCTCGACCTCCTCGCTTGGCGGCGTATCCGTATACGGAGCCACCAAGAGCGCGGTAGCCGCGCTGACCCGCTCCATGGCGATCGAATGGGCAAAATTCAATATCCAGGCCAATGCGATTGCTCCGGGTCACATTCTCACCGCCTTGACCCAAGTCACCTGGGATAACGAACATCGGGCAAATTACCTTCGTGAGCGCATCGCCGCAGAACGTCCGGGAACCCCTGAAGAACTCGTCGGGGTCGCGGTCCTACTGGCCTCCGATTCATCCAACTACATCACCGGCGCGCTGATCAATGTTGACGGCGGTGCCATCGCGGGCGGCAAGCCCTGGCAGTTCGATACCAAATATTGAAAAGAGGCTTCCTATGTGCTCAAACAGTTATCTCGAGTTGTCTTCAAGGCAACTCGAGATAATTTGCACATGCAGAAGTCTCTTTTTTATGGAAGGACGACAGGACATTACCTTCTGATGGCTGCTTTGCATCCTGTCTGAGCAAACAGAAGACTCATGCCCTTCTCACCGGCCGCCCCTCGACATACCCCCGATACCCTTGCGGCTCCAGTTGGAAACGCGGTCCTTCCTCATCCGCCCATACAAAACCGTACGGTTTGGGATCGTAACGGTCCATGATCTCCCATAGCGTCCCGATGGCTTCCTCGAAGTCCTCGTCCTTGAACGGTGGACCCTGGAAGACCATCACCTGGCAAGGTGGCAGATCAATCAGGTCAAAGCCTTCCGGGACCGGTCCCGAATAATCGTCCGCGACCTCAACGCCCTGGACGTATTCTGAGGTGCCCGGCAAGCGCATCGATTCCGGCAGCCAGAATCCGGCCGGTTCATAAAGGGCTTCCTGTATTCCAGTCAGGATTTCCCAGATGTCACAACCGACCTCCTCACAATAGGCAAAATAGTCCTCCGCGGCGACACCTCTCTTCAGGACCAGTTTCCTGGCCGGACGTTCGATCACCTGGACAAAGACCGTACCTGTGTTATCGCTGGCTGCAGCTTTCTCATGGATGGGCAGTCTTGTGTCATTCTCTTCGTTCATGTCGTTCGCTCCTTTCACGCGGTTCAGGTAAAGATTCCGCACTCGCTCAGCCATGAAAAGCCGGATGGGCGGGCGGGTTTGCCGATATTGCCGTGGGGTCATGCCAAATTGCCGGGAGAAGGCACGGGTGAAACCTTCATGGGAATCGAAGACGAATTCCAGCGCGACATCGAGGATGTGCTTGTCTCCCCGGCTCAGAACCATCGCTGATTTGGAAAGCCGCATTCGGCGGATGTAGTCAAAGGGCGCCGTCCCCGTGACTTCCTTGAACAGTCTTGCGGCATGATAAGGCGAATAGCCGGCCTCCCGGGCCAGTTGAACCAGGCTGATCGGCTCTGTCAGATGTCGATCGATATAGTCTTGCATGCTCCGGACTGCCACCTGGCGCTGCACCTCTATCATGTGTCTTAACCTCCGAACGGTTTCATCATATCAAAATTGATCCGGTCTTTCTTGACCATGCTTGTGCATTCCACATGGCCCCATGATCGAACGCGCACCTGTTATAATGAAAGTGCAGGATGTGTCGCGTTCTGAACGCAGTGGTCCAAAAGGACACCCGGTCGTATCAGGAGCTCGATCATGATTGCTTTGACTAATAAAGTCCAAGTCCGGTCCGGTCACGTCATCTCCGTGCATGGCAGCATCGTTGATGTCTTGTTCTATGAGGCTTTGCCGGCCATCCATTCGATTTTGCATGCGGGTGACGATGACCCCATTATCCTGGAAGTTCATGCTCAGACTAGTGATAAACAGGTCCGGTGTGTTGCCTTGACATCGACCCAGGGCCTGGCCAGGGGCGCTTTGGTTCGCGATACGGGCCATCCTCTGAGCGCGCCGGTCGGTCACGCCATCCTGTCCCGGATGTTTGACGTTTTCGGCAATCCCATCGATCGCCAGCCAGCGCCAGTGGGTGTCCAGTGGCGTCCGGTCGTCCAGTCGCCACCACCGATCATGCGTCGGTCGACATCCGAGGAAATGTTCGAAACAGGAATCAAGGTGATCGATGTGCTGATGCCGCTCGAACGAGGGGGGAAAGCGGGCTTGTTCGGCGGTGCGGGAGTCGGCAAGACGATCCTTCTGACCGAGATCATCCATAACATGATCCGGCATCATTCCGGGGTCAGCATATTCTGTGGTATCGGGGAACGTTGCCGCGAGGGTGAGGAACTGTACCGGGAGGTGAGCGAGGCCGGTATCCTGCCCAATATGGTGCTTGTTTTCGGACAGATGAACGAACCACCCGGCTGCCGGTTCCGTGTTGGTCATGCCGCTCTGACCATGGCTGAATATTTTCGAGACGAAGAGCATCGCGATGTTCTCCTGCTGATCGACAACATTTTTCGTTTCATCCAGGCGGGATCGGAAGTGTCCGGACTTCTGGGGCAAATGCCGTCCAGGCTGGGATACCAGCCAACAATGGCAACCGACCTGGCCAAATTGCAAGAGCGCATCGCCAATACAGAAGCGGGCGCGATCACCTCGATCCAGGCGGTCTATGTCCCGGCGGACGATTTCACCGATCCGGCAGCCGTCCATACGTTTTCCCATCTTTCGGCATCCATCGTCCTGTCTCGCCATCGGGCGAGCGAAGGGTTCTACCCTGCCGTCGACCCGCTTCAGTCCAGTTCCCGGATGGCCGCACCCGGAATCATCGGCAGGCGTCATGATCAGCTGGCCCGGCTGGCCCGTCAGACGCTGGCCCGTTACGCAAACCTGAAAGACATCATCGCCATGCTCGGGCTCGAGCAGTTATCCCCTGAAGATCGTCGGATCGTGGCCAGAGCGCGCCGACTGGAGCGCTTCTTCACGCAGCCTTTTTTCTCGACCGAACATTTCACTGGTCTGAAAGGCAGGTTCGTCCACCTGGAAGATTCCCTGAACGGTTGTGAGCGCATTCTGAATGATGAATTCGAACAATTTCCCGAAAGCAGCCTCTATATGATCGGGTCGATCGACGAGGCTTATGCCAAGATGAAAGCGACGCGCTGACACGCGTTGTCGCTGTTGAAGGAGTGTTTTGCCGATGGACGAACGCGAGGTGATGACCCTGACAGTCAATGTTCCGGACCGTGTGGTCCTGCAGCGGCATGATGTCAGTCGTGTGGTCGTCGAGTCGGTGAATGGGTCCAATGGACTTTATCCACATCGCCTCGACTGCATCATGCCGCTCGTCCCCGGTATCATTGTCTATGAGACGGCCAATGCAGGGGATCTATACCTGGCAGTCGACGAAGGCGTGCTTGTCAAAATGGGGCTCAAGGTGATCGTATCCGTCCGCAATGCCATTCCAGGAACCGACTTGCAGGCCATGCAGGCACTGGTCGAACGGTCGTTTCTATCGCTCAGTGAGCAGGATCAGCAGATCAGGGCTGTCCTTTCCCGGATCGAGGACGAGTTTGTCCGGATGTTCCAGGAGGTTCACACATGAGCAGTTCGCACAAGCAGGACGATCACCATGCTGATCTGGCGAAAAAAATCGGTTCCAAAGCCGATCGCAAGCTGAAAGCCCGGCGAAATGCCGGTGGACGGACCTGGTTCGGGTTGGGTCTGATGGGGTTGGTCGGATGGTCGATCGCGATTCCGACTGTCATTGGCATCCTGGCGGGAATCTGGATCGACAATACGTTTCACAGCCCGTTTTCATGGACCCTGATGCTGTTGGTCGTCGGTGTCCTGATCGGCTGCCTCAATGTCTGGTACTGGCTCCGAAAGGAGGCTGAAGAGATGCGCGAAGACGAATCTGATCAAAAAGGGGGGAGCGAAGATGTCTGACATTCTGCTGATTCTCTTTTCCTGGACGATGGGCCTCGTGACGGGCTTGGCCTATTACGGTGGTTTATGGCTGACCGTCCGGAAAAGTCTCGTCTCCCGGCATCCTGCTGTCTGGTTTGCCAGCAGTCTGATCGTGCGGATCGCACTGGTGGCCGCCAGCTTCCTGCTCCTTTCAAATGGATCCTGGCAGCGGCTTTTGCTGGGACTCGCCGGTTTCATCATCGCTCGTCCAATTGTCATCCGGCTCACGCGATGCAAGCAGGCCGGTCAACCGCCTACGGGAAAGGAGGATGACGCGTGAACCTGAGTTCTGACCAGATCGTATTCTGGGAATACGGTTTCATCCGGCTGAATCTGACCCTCGTCATGACCTGGTCGATCATGCTGCTGCTCACGCTGGCTTCCTGTGTGGTCACACGGCGATTGTCCATGTCCATCAAACGCTCACGCTGGCAGAATCTGCTGGAGATGATCATTCTGTACATCCGCAGGCAGATCGGGGAAATCGGCCTTGCAAAACCAGACCGGTACCTCCCGTTCATCGGCACCCTGTTCATTTTCATCGCCATGTCGACCTTGCTGACCATCGTGCCTGGCTATATGCCGCCGACCGGCTCATTGTCGACCACATCCGCGCTGGCTATCTGCGTGTTTTTCGCGGTTCCTGCCTTCGGGATCCGGGAACAGGGGGTCCGCGGGTATTTCGGCGCATATTTGCGTCCCACCGTTCTGATGCTGCCTTTCAACCTGATCGGTGAATTCTCACGGACATTGGCCATGGCCGTGCGTCTTTTCGGCAATATGATGAGTGGCGTCATGATCGTCGCCATCCTGCTGTCGATCGCACCACTCGTCGTCCCGGTTTTGATGACACTGTTCGGACTGGTCACCGGCCTGGTCCAGGCTTATATCTTTTCAGTCCTGACCGCAGTCTACATCTCTGCCGCGACCAAATCACACGAGGGTGGCAAAAAGGACCAGAAGCGCCAGCAGAAGACAGCAATCACGCCGGATCCCGGATCCGAGACATGAAAGGAGACCTCATGGACAGTCTGACCATCATTGCCATCACATCCATTGTGATGGCCGGTTTCACCATCACCATCGGCACGATCGGTCCGGCGCTCGGCGAAGGCAAGGCCGTCGCGACCGCACTGAGTGCGCTGGCGCAGCAGCCGGACGCGTCTGCGGTCATCACGCGGACGTTGTTCGTCGGCTTGGCCATGGTCGAGTCGACCGCCATTTATTGTCTTGTTGTCACGCTGATCATCCTGTATGTGAATCCCTTCTGGAACCACATCATCTCCCTTGCGACCGGAGGCTGATGCCATGCTGATCGACTGGTTCACCGTCATCGCTCAGATCATCAATTTCGTGATCCTGATCGCGCTTTTGAAACGGTTTCTGTACAAGCCGATTCTCAAGGCGATCGACGCACGCGAAAAGAGGATCGCGGAGCAGTTGGCCGAAGCGGATCAGGCAAAGGCCTCCGCCGAGCAGCTGCAAGATGAGTTCCGTCAGAAAAACGAGCAGTTGGCCAATCAGCAGGCACACCGTCTGCATGAAATCGAGGCTGATGCCGCTGCCGAGCGCACGCGCCTTCTCGACGAAGCCAGAAAAGAAGCCCGTGATCTCGCTGCCAGGCGGGCGCTACAGCTGGAGCGGGACAGTGTCGAATTCGAAGCGCTTTTCCAGCGGGCCATGGGCCAGGCGACAGCAGACGCGGCAGAACGGATCCTGAAGGACCTGTCCGGCACGGATCTGGAAGAAAGGATGATCGATGTCCTGCTTGAGCGTCTGCCAGATGATATCCGTCAAAGCCTCGGTTCAAAGACACCGCTCTCGATTGACAGCGCTCATCTGATCCCTGATCAGCGGCAACAGGTGATCATTGAGCATATCCGGGGTCGCCACGGCGACGTTGGACCGGTCACGTTCCATCTGGACCCGGACCTGATCTGCGGCATCCGCTTGCGATTTGCAGACCAGACGGTCCTGTGGAGCCTTTCGCAGCATCTGAATACCCTGCGTGGCATTCTGGATGAAACCGGTCTTCTTGAATCCGAACCACCGGACGGCGGGGGGGTGATTCCAATCACTGAAAAAAAGCTGGACAAGCTTCTGGAAAACGCGTTCCGGCGGATCCGTCAGAAAACAGCCGGTCTGGCATTTGAAATCTCTCCCGTTGAGATTGGCAATGTTGTCGCTGTCACAGAAGGCATTGCACAGGTCACCGGGCTGCCGAACATTGGGTCAGATGAAATGGTCCGCTTTGAAAACGGCGGACTGGGGATCGCCCTGGACCTGAGCCCTGAATCGGTCGGTGTGATGCTTCTCTGTGACCATACCCGGATCGGTGCCGGTGATACGGTCTATCGCCTCCATCGGGTCATGGATGTGGCGGTCGGAGATCCGCTTCTCGGACGGGTGATCGATCCGCTTGGCCAGCCGCTCGACGAAGCCGGCGACGTGAGGAGCACGCTGAGGCTGCCGATCGAGCGTCAATCCCCTGCCATCATGGACAGGCTCCCCGTGCACGAACCATTGATGACCGGCATCAAGATCATCGATGCCATGGTACCGGTCGGCCGAGGCCAGAGAGAACTCATCATTGGCGACCGGAAGACCGGCAAAACGGCTATTGCGGTCGACACCCTGATCAACCAGCGCGACCAGGGGGTCATTGGCATCTACTGTGCCATCGGGCAACGCGCTGCGTCGGTGGCCAATGTGATTGGTTCACTTCGCACAAGTGGTACCCTGTCTCATTGTGTTGTCATTGTGGCGGAGGGGGACCGGCCGCCAGGGCTGGCGTTCATCGCCCCATATGCCGCAACCAGCATCGCAGAATATTTCATGCGGTCCGGCAGAGATGTACTGATCGTTTACGATGACCTGACCCAGCATGCACGTTCCTACCGCGAGCTTTCTTTGCTCCTGAGGCGTCCTCCGGGGCGTGAAGCTTTCCCGGGCGATATTTTCTACATCCATTCGCGGCTCTTGGAACGCGCAACACGTCTCAAGCCTGAGATGGGGGGCGGCTCCCTGACCGCATTGCCCATTGTCGAAACCGAGGCTCAAAACATCTCCGCCTATATCCCGACTAACCTGATCTCCATCACAGATGGCCAGATTTACCTGTCATCCAACAAAATGGAACTGGGCATCCTGCCGGCTGTCGATATTGGCAAGTCTGTTTCACGGGTAGGCGGGAAAGCGCAAAATGAGGCCTACCGATCCGTGATTGGCGACCTGAAGCTGTCATTTTCCCAGTTTGAGGAGCTGGAAGCCTTCGCTCGATACGGCGCGCATCTCGACGAATCCGCCAGACAATCAATCGAATACGGTCGGCGCATCCAGGCCTGCCTGACACAGCCCGAGCGAGACACGGTCTCGTTCGAAGAGCAACTTCTGATTCTTGTCGCCCTGAAAGACCATCTGTTCGATACGATTCCGCTGGACCGGATGCATCAGGCCCAGGAGGCGGTCCGTCAAATGGCAGCCCATCTGGGTCCGGACCAGCGCCAGCGCTTATGGAAACGGGAACCTCTGGATGATGAGGAACTCTTGTCCCTTGTTCGGTTGGCCAAAAGAGGCCTGCAACGGTTTTTCATGGGACTGGAGGAGGCTGACCGCTCATGACGGAGACATTGCAAAGCATGGGTCAAAAAATATCCGTCGCTGAAGACCTGCATGGGATTGTCCGTTCCATGAAAGCGATGGCCTTGTCAAACATCACGCTTTTCGAGCAGGCTGTCATGGCCTTGAGCGGTTATTCGCGCGTCATCGAGACTGCACTCGGCGCGTGTTTTCGCGAAATCGAGCCGCTCAGCCCCCTGTTTGATCGTCAGATCCGGAAACGCCATAGCCGGATGACCGCGATCGTGTTCGGCTCCGACCATGGCCTCGTCGGACCATTCAATGAGGTCATCGCATCGTATTCGGCCGGCCAGATCGACATGACCAGTCCGGACCTCCGGATCTGTGCGGTCGGCGATCGCGTGAAAAACCGCCTTGAACGGCTCGGTGCCACCGTTGCCTTCACATTGCCAGTCCCTCATTCCGTGCCGATGATCACCGATCTGGTTGGCCTGATTCTCAACGAACTGATGATCGTCGATGAACATCTGGCCTCGGGATCTGAACTCCAGGTATTTTACAATCAGCCACTGGAGGGATTCAGTTACGATCCTGTCCGGCAGCAAATCCTGCCGTTCAATCAAACGCTCCGTCACCAATGGATCGCCATCGGATGGCCCACCACATTGAGACCGGAAATCATCGGCAGCCTGACGGGGACCATCCGCGCCTTGCTCCGGGAGTTCTTATTTGTTTCGCTTTACCGTGCGTGTGCGCTTTCGCTCGCCAGCGAAAACGCGAGCAGACTCGCGGCCATGCAACGAGCCGACCGCAACATCGATGACCTTCTGGTCGAGTTGGGGCACGCCTACCATCAACTCAGGCAAAATGAAATAGACGCTGACCTGTTCGACAGGATCATCGGTTATGAGCCCACGTGATCTGTTTGTGCGCATCCGGATCTACGTGGCTTTTTGTTTTGCATGGATCTGGATCGCGTCTCTCAGAAAAATCGCTGTACCCGGCTGGGCTTTATCATAGTACGCCGTGAAGCGTGGATCATCGACATACGTCTGCCCCAGACCGACGTGAGCTTCCGGAGTGTAATGATCCCAATAGAGGGATAGCCATTGTCGATGCAGCTCAACCGCTTTCCGGGCCAACTCGCCGGCCGGATCGCCTGTCGGCACCGCTTCCTCCAGTGCAGCCCGGACGGCTTCAGCCAGGCGGGTCGCTTCATCGTATTGATCTTCAGTCATGCCCATCAGTTTCCGGTTTGAGCGATCCACCGACTCATCCCCGTACTTTTGGCGAACTTCCTGTCCAAAGCGGGATTCATTGTCATCCACCAGCTTTTTCTTGAATCCTTCGAACTTTTTCTTGTCTTTCATGTGATAACCCCCCTCAAATGCCACCAGCGACCGCTCCACGTTGTTGATCAGGATGTCCAGTTGCCTGCGCCGGGCCATCAGGTTTTCCCGATGGGACAAAAGCGCTTGTTTTCTGGAAAAAGCCGGATCGTTCATGATCGCGCCGATCTGGTCCAAGGGGACATCCAGTTCGCGGAAAAACAAAATTTGCTGCAGACGGTCGATTTCTTCCGCTCCGTAGATCCGATACCCCGCCGAACTGATCCGGGCCGGTTTCAACAGCCCGATTTCGTCGTAGAACCGGATGGCCCGGGCACTGATGCCAGCGATTGCAGCCAGCTTTTGAACGGTGTATTCCATGCGGTACGCCCCTTTTAAGGACAAGGGTAAGCCTTTACGTTACGTTAATGTCAAGGGGTGCTTGGCGAAAACGACCGAAGTCGGGTGACCGGCCCACTTTCATGGAAATCATGTTGTCTCTCCTTGAAATGTCAGAATTGACGGGCCACGTTTTGAACCAGATCTTCGATCATGCGGCTTCGCTCCTTGTTGGACCAGTTGACGATGCCGGTCAGGACGACCCGGCTGTTTTTCGCTTCACAGAGGGACTGCATCCGCCTGATGGACCGGTTGCCTGCGAAGAAGCGGAAAGGCAGCTGTTGGGTCAGGAAGCAGACCGACGGTCGGCCGCCCAGGTCAGGAACCTGTTTCAGGAAGGCTGACATGACCGGGTCCAGCGAGAAGGCTTGAACCGGTGCGCCGAAAATGAGCGCTTCGTAATTGGAAAGATCAGGAGTCGTTTCCAGCTGGACGGCTGCCTCGTTTGAAACCGGCTCTTTGCCGGTCGGTCTGATGCGTTCGATGACGACTGTGTGCCCCGAAGCTTGAAGCCGTTGCTGGATCTGCTGGGAAACCGAGAGGGTGTTGCCGGTGATGGAGTGCACAATGATGCCGATTCTCATGGTTGTCGTCTCCTCATGTGATGCTGATGGCGCGACTGATGGTAGTTGTTGCCTGATCGATTCTCGCTCGACCTGATCTTCATATTAGCATGGTCCGGCCATCATGAAAGCATGATTGATCAAAATTTTTTGGGGTTGGTTCAGGAAGTCAACGGGCATGACCGTTCTGTCGGTTTAGTCACGCCATGTCTGTGCAACCTGGGATAAAATACGATACAATGTTATCGATGCTTGGCTGATCAAGCATCGTGAGACATTATTGACAACACTCAGCAGGCGCAATGCCGTTTCACACAAGGATTTTCGATGAAAAACAAGGAGGGAACTGCCATGTCACCATCAGACAAAACTGATTCCAATCTGTCTCCCCTTTCTGACATCGGCCTGATCGGCCTGGCTGTCATGGGCGAAAACCTGGTGCTGAACCTCGAAAGTCGCGGCTTCCAGGTTTCTGTTTTCAACAGGAGCACGGAAAAAGTGAAAAATTTCCTGGCAGACCGGGCTGCAGGCAAGCGGATCCGAGGAACATTCTCTGCAGCCGAACTGGTCGGATCGCTGGCAAAACCACGCCGGGTGATGATGATGGTCAAGGCCGGGAAACCCGTCGATGACCTGATCGAGCAGTTGATTCCCCTTCTGGAACCGGGCGACATCCTGATCGATGGCGGCAACTCCTATTACGAAGACAGCATCCGCCGGACCAGGCGGGTCGAGTCCGCCGGCCTTCTTTACGTCGGTTCGGGCGTATCCGGCGGCGAGGAAGGCGCCTTGAAGGGTCCTAGCCTCATGCCGGGCGGATCGGCGGCGGCCTGGCCATTCATTGAGCCCATGTTCACGGCGATCGCTGCGGTCGCGCCGGATGGCGAGCCCTGCACCCAGTGGATCGGTTCCGATGGCGCCGGGCATTTTGTCAAAATGGTGCATAACGGTATCGAGTATGGCGACATGCAGTTGATCACCGAGGCCTATCACATGCTCAAGTCTGTCGGCAAGCTCAGTGCGGCCCAGATGCAGGCCGTCTTTGCCGAATGGAATGAAGGCGAGCTTGACAGTTACCTGATCGAAATCACGCGGGACATCCTCGGCTATCTCGATGAAGATGGCGAGCCGCTGGTGGAAAAAATCCTGGATGCCGCGGGCCAGAAGGGCACCGGCAAATGGACGGTCGGCGCGGCGCTAGATTCTGGCATTCCACTGACCCTGATCGGAGAAGCGGTCTTTGCCCGCGCCCTTTCTTCGCAGAAGGACGAGCGCACAGCCGCGGCCAAGGTGCTGGCCGGGCCGGAGGATCTGAAAGTCCTGTCCGAGCCGGAGACAGCCAGGCTGATCTCCGACCTGCGCCATGCGCTATATGCCGCCAAGATTGTCTCGTACGCTCAAGGCTACTCCCTCATGCGTGCGATTTCGGACAAATACAACTGGAACCTCGATTTTGCCGGCATCGCCGCCATCTGGCGCGGCGGCTGCATCATCCGATCAGTCTTCCTGGACTCCATCACGCAAGCGTTCCGGTCCCAGACCGGCCTGGCCAACCTCATGTTGGCACCTTTCTTCCAGGAACGACTGGCGGACGCCCAGGAGGGCTGGCGCCGGACGGTGATCCGAGCTGTCGAGAACGGCATACCCGTCCCGGCTTTCTCCGCCGCGCTCAGCTACTACGACGGGTATCGCTGCGACCAGCTGCCGGCCAATCTTCTGCAGGCCCAGCGCGACTATTTCGGGGCACACACCTATGAACGGGTCGACAAGCCCCGCGGCGAATGGTTCCACACCGATTGGACCGGTCATGGCGGCAAAACGGCTTCCACAACCTATGTCGTATGACGCGGTCTGAAGCTGGTGGCTAAAGCGACTCCTGACACAAACAGCAAAAAGAGCGGTCAGCCCGGCTTGTCATCAGGCCGGCTGACCTTTCCTCGTCATCGGATTGTCTATGCGCTTTTAAGGCCATTGTTCGGGATTTTCCTGCTGTTCACATTTCACTTCCGAGGCAAACGGTTCCGGGAGGAAAACAGGCGGCAGCCCTATTTCATCTTGTCCAATCACAATGGGGCGCTCGATCCTTTCATGCTGGCCCAGAGTTTCCGGCAGCCAATTTACTTTGTGGCCAGCGACCACATTTTCAGGCTCGGATTGGTCAGCCGGGTGATCGAGTGGATGGTGGCGCCGATTCCGATTGTCAAGTCCGCGATCGATATCCGGGCCATCCGGCAGATCCTGACGATCCAGAAGGAGGGTGGCACGGTCTGCCTGTTTCCCTCTGGCAATCGATCCTTCACCGGACCCGAGATGCCGATCCCGCCCGCTACCGGTAAGCTGGTCAAGCAGATGAAATGCCCGGTCCTGCTTTATCGTTTTGAAGGCGGCTACCTGACGTCGCCCCGATGGGCCCGGTCCCATCGCAAAGGCAGGATGACCGGCCGTGTCGTCCGCGAACTCAGTCCGGATGAGTTGAAGACACTCAGTGTGGAGGAAATCAACCGAATCCTGGCACAGGAGCTGGACGCGGACCCTTATCGTGAGACAGAAAACCAGCAGGCATTCAAGGGGAGGCATCTGGCGGAATATCTGGAGCGGGTTCTCTTTGTCTGTCCGTCCTGCCAGGGCCTCAACACGCTGCGCAGTGCCGGCGAGCGTCTGGCCTGCAGCTGCGGACTGACCGTGCGATACCGGCCGGACGGCACATTCGCGCCCGTCAGCGCCGACTCACGGGACAGCCTCCTGAAATGGCCCCATGTCAAAGCCTTCGACCTGTATCAGAAAGCCTTCCTGGAAGAAAAGCTTCGTGATCCCCTTTATATCGACCAGCATCGGGCCCGCCCGTTTTTCATCGATGACGAAGAGCATCTTTCCTGCCTGTCTCGGGCCAGCCATTCGGTCCCGGTCCTGGAGGGCAGGATGATGCTTTTTTCGGACAGATTGGAATTTCGAGCACCGCAACAAGCCCTTTCCTTTCCACTGACGTCGATCGGCATGATGTCTGTTCATGGGCCGCAAGTGCTTCAGTTCCATGACGCGAAAAATGATGATGTCTATGAGGTCCGTTCAAAAAAGCCGCGATCGGCTTACCGATACATGGTGCTGTTTGACTTGCTCCGGGCAAGCGGGGCATTGAGCATTCCTTTGAAAGGATAGATGCGATATGGATTTCTCTTCGGCGAATTCAAGTCTATGGTCTTTTATCATCAATTTGGGGGTTTTGAGTGTCCTCTTGCTTTTCGGCAACATCCTGAGGCGCAAGGTCGGCCTGGTCGGCCGATCCCTGCTGCCGACATCGGTTATCGCCGGATTCGTCGGCCTGGCCTTGCGCCAGACCGGGATATTAACGATGGACGCCCTGTTTCTGGACGGCATGACTTACCATACGATCGCCATCGGCTTCATCGCGCTGGGTCTGAGGGTGCCGCGCATGGTCGATATGCGGGCCAAGAGCGGCTCGCTGCGGGATGGCACCCGGACTGGCATGTTGATTGTCTCGAACTATCTTCTTCAAGGAGTGCTCGGGCTGGTCATCATGATCGTTCTGAGCGCGACCTTCATGCCCGGCCTGTTCCGGGCCGGCGGCCTCCTGCTGCCCATGGGCTTTGGACAGGGACCCGGCCAGGCGAACAACATCGGTTCAACCTATGAGATGGTGCACGGGTTTACCGGCGGGCAGACTTTCGGTCTGGCGATCGCGACCTTCGGATTTCTTTGGGCCAGCATCGGCGGCATCATTTACTTGAACTACCTCGTCCGGCGCGGGCGTTTCAAACTTTCCTCTGCAATGGGCGGACCGGCTGCAGCGCATGAACCCGTGGAGGACGAAGGTGAAATCCCGTTGGTGGAAGCGATCGACAAGTTCACCATCCAGATTGCCCTGGTCCTGTCGGTCTACCTGCTCACCTATGTGATATCCTACGGCATCGTCAGCCTATTCGATATCATTCCCGGACTGTCAGGCGCCAAGCAGACGATCGCTCCCCTGATCTGGGGCTTCAATTTCCTGATCGGTTCTTCACTTGCGCTTTCCCTGCGTGGCGTCTTTGCCAGGCTGCGCAAGGTCGGACTCATGACTCGGCAGTATCCAAACAACTACCTGCTCAACCGGATCTCCGGCTTCGCGTTCGATTTCATGATTGTCGCCTCGATCACGTCGATCGAGATCGGCGATCTCAAGGGCCTGTGGGTCCCTTTCCTGATCATGACGACACTGGGCGGTGCAATGACCCTCTTCTACAACATCAAGATGGCAAAAAGGCTTTATCCATCCTATGAAATCGAAGGCATGATCTCGATGTACGGCATGATGACCGGTACGATCAGCACCGCGATCCTGCTTTTGCGCGAGGTCGATCCGGGCTTCAAGACACCCGCCGCGAACAACCTCGTGGTCGGGAGCTCGGCTGCCATCGTGATGGCCTTTCCGATCCTGATCATGGTCGGCCTGGCGCCGCAGTCGACGGCCATGCTCTACCTGACACTTGCTCTTGCCGCCGCTTATGCGCTGGTCCTGAACTTCCTCATGCTCAGAAAACCGCGCAAAGGGAACGCTCATCCGGCAGGTGACTCATGAAACCGGACGCGACACGCGAACGCATGCTGCTTTACCATTTGCCGGCCGATTCGGAAAAGGGCCGTCTGGTCCGTCAGGCGGCAGGCACACTAAAAATTCATGCCGAGGATCTACGGGAAGATCAACTGAATCAGACGGTCGGCCATCTGGCCGGCCTTCATGGCTTCGAACCGGACAGCCGTTCGGCCCCCGTCGAACCGGTGCAGGAAGAGCTCATGCTTTTGTCGGGGCTCTCTGATGAGAAGATCAACCAATTGCTTGGCCTGCTTCGCAAGAGTGGCGCGGCACCGATCGGTCTCATGGCGGTCGTGACAGAGCACAATCGGTCCTGGAGGCTATCTGACCTGATGGCAGAGCTGATGCACGAGCGCCGCATCATGGCCGCCTGGTTCTCCCTTAAGCGATCGGTCAAAGCCGCCGAGTCCCTTCAGGACGCTGGGCATTTCGCTTCCGCCGAGCCGTTCAAAGCCGACGCTTTCGAGGCAGCGCTGGCCGTGGGCAGAACCATCCTGAACGCGCAGGAGCCACCGGAACTGGAATCAATCCAGGCAGCGGACACGGCCCTGAAAGCATTCCTCCAGCAACGCGGCTAGCCGGCTTCCCAATTTTTACATTTCAATTACGCTTGTGAAAAAATACAATATATTGTAGGTTGTGTCATTGCCATCCACAAAATGTTGCGCTATAATGACAACGCTCTCCCCCTTTCGACAGCGAGTGTTTGTATAAAATGCAACAGTAAGTGAGGTATCGTATGGCGCAGTTACACAATCTTCTGACCCGTTATTACACACGCGAATTGGAGGGTCAGTCGGAGAAGACGGTCTACGATCTTTTCTCGTGGGATCGTCGGGACGTCATGATCAAGGACCATAAGAGCGGCCGCATCCTGACGGACATGCCGGATCTTGAGTTTCCTGTGCATTATTCACAGAACGCCTGCGATATCATCGCCTCGAAGTACTTCCGCAAAGCCGGTGTCGATTCACCGACCGGTGGCGAGACCAGCATGCGACAGGTCGCGCATCGCATGGTGAATTACTGGGTCAGCGCCCTGGTCGACGAGGGCATCCTGTCAGCGGGTGAGCAGTCATCGATTGTCTATGACGAGCTGGTCTTCTGTTTCCTGAACCAGATGTTCGCGCCCAACTCACCGCAGTGGTTCAACACAGGCCTGAAACTGAGCTACGGCATCACCGGCGGCAAGAGCGGTTTATACTATTATGACGAGAAGCTTGGCAAAGTGGTCGCGTCCGAAGACGATTATTCCAGGACCCAGGCTTCCGCCTGTTTCATCCTGTCGATCGAGGACAAGCTGCTCGGCCCTCATTCCATTTCCGAGGAGTATGTCACCGAGACCAAGCTGTTCAAAGGTGGCTCCGGTACAGGCACCAACTTCTCCAGCATCCGGGCCGAGGGCGAGTCACTGTCAGGCGGTGGCCATTCTTCCGGTCTCATGAGCTTTCTCAAGGGGCTTGACCGCAATGCCGGTGCCATCAAGTCAGGCGGCACGACGCGACGGGCAGCCAAGATGGTCTGCCTGGACATTGATCATCCTGAGATCGAGAATTTCATCCTTTGGAAAGCCCGTGAAGAAGATAAAGTCAAGGCTTTGGCCAAGATGGGCTACGATGCGGACATGGACGGCGAGGCCTACCAGACGGTCTCGGGCCAGAACAGCAACAATTCCCTCCGCATCAGCGATGAGTTCATGCGCAAGGTGACGAGTCTGGCAGAAGATCCGGACGCGACGATCACCCTGCGTGGCCGGATCGATGAACGCATCAACCGGGATGTCCCTGTTTCAGACCTCTGGCAGAAATTCAACGAGGCAGCCTGGCGATGCGCCGACCCGGCACCCCAGTTCACGGACACATTCAATGCCTGGCACACCTGCCCGGCCGGCGAGGATGGACAGCTCTGGGCGCGGCACAACCGGCTCAACTCGACCAACCCCTGCGGCGAGTATGCCTTCCTCGATGACACCAGCTGCAACCTGGCCTCGATCAACGTCCTGCGTTTCTACGATCCAAACACCGAGCGCTTCGACATGCAAGGCTACCTGCACATGATCACGCTGACCCAGCTGGTGCTCGAGGCGTCGATTCACTGGGGCCAGTTCCCGACTGAAGACATCGCCCGCAAGACATGGCTATTCCGGACAACCGGACTGGGCATGGCCAACCTGGCCTCCCTGCTGATGGCGATGGCGCTTCCATACGATTCCGACGAAGCACGCGCCGTGTCAGCCTCACTGGTCGGCATCCTGACCGGCCGAAGCTACCACGTGTCAGCGTTGATGGCTGACATCACTGGCCCGTTTGCCACTTATGAGCTGAACAAGCCATACATGCTCCGGGTCATCCGCAATCATGCCCGCGTCGCTGGTGCCCTGTCTGATGAACTGGAGGACATCCATTACGAACCGATCCGGATCAATCATCGGCTGCTTGAAGACCTGGGCCTTGATGAGTTTTCCTCGACGGTCCGCCAGTCCTGGACGGACGCGCTTGATCATGGCATGGTCTCCGGTTTCAGGAACGCCCAGGTTTCGGTCATGGCTCCGACCGGCACGATCTCATTTGCCATGGACTGCTCGGCGACTAGTATCGAGCCCTTCTTTTCCCACGTCGTCTACAAGAAACTCTCCGGCGGCGGGTTCATGAAGCTGGTGAACCCGATGGTCGGCATCGCTTTGAAAAAACTTGGGTACGAAGAAAATCAGATTGACGATATCGTGGCCTACATCATGCGCGAGAAAGACGGCATGATCCTGGATGGCAAGATCGAAGGCGCTCCGCACCTGAAGGGCGAACATCTGGCAGTGTTTGACACAGCCAACCAATGCGGCAGCGGCAAACGCTACATCCATTACCTTGGCCACGTCCTGATGGTCGCCGCCCTGACACCGCTGCTGTCCGGCGCCATTTCCAAGACCGTCAACCTGCCGCGCGAGGCGACCGTCGATGATTTCAAGGAAGTCCATATCCGGTCGTGGAAACTGGGTGTCAAAGGCATCACCCTTTATCGTGACGGGTCCAAATTCGCCCAGCCGCTGAACCTGAGGCTGGATGAAAACCAGGAGGATGTAAACCTGGCCGACCTGTCCTACCGTCAACTGCTGGATTACGCCAACAAATCGCGCACCCGGATCATCGAACTGGAAAGCACGAAAGAAACGGAATTCCCGCACCTGTCCCGTCGTGACAAGCCGGTCGGCATCCGTTCCGGCCAGACCCATCCGGCCCAGGTCGAGGATGTCAAAATATACACCACGGTCAACCGCAACGAAAAAGGGGACATTTCCGAAATCTACATCACAACCGACCGTGAGGGCACCCTGATCATGGGCCTGCTGAATTCACTGTCCAAGACCATCTCCGTCATGCTGCAGTACCACATTCCGCCGCAGAACATCTCCAAGATGCTACGCGGTCAGAAATATGAACCGTATGGTTTCGTCACCCGCCACCCATACATCAAGTACTGCACCTCGATTTCTGACCTGATCAGCAAGGTCATCGACATCGAGATCGGCGATTATTCCCGCTGTCAGGTGAAGCCCGAACCCCCATTGGTGGCGATCGCCCGGCAGGCCACGAGCAAGCCTTCCTCAACTTCAGCAAGCACTGCCCCTTCAGGTAGGAAGCCGGTTGGTCTTTCAATCCAGAAGGTTGAGGATGATGATGACGATCTGGCCGAGCCAGACCACCACAACGGCACAGTCAATCCGGCGTTCCCCAATCTGCTCGACCGGGAATACGCCACCGGCGCCCAGGCTGAGCCCCGGATTGATGGCGAGATATCCGCCAAAGAAGGTTTCATTCACGAAAGTGCCCGCGAGGCGGCTGTGAATGGTGAAAAACTATATGACGGCTCCACCTGCCCCAATTGCTCGAGCACGCGCATGGTGAAGAACGGTACGTGCAAGGTCTGTCTCGACTGCGGCACGACAACCGGTTGCTCGTGACCGCTTGAAACATTCTGACAGATATCCCGGGGAAGGCACGACCACGGTTTCGCGGTCGCGCCTTCCTTATTGAATCCGGAGAGGCCGCATCCATGGAAGAGACACAACAAACGGAAAACAAGGGTTATCTGGGAGCCACCTGGCACCTGGCCTGGCCGATCATCCTGGAAAACGCACTGACGACCCTGTTCAGTCTAGTGGACACTGCCATGGTCGGAAGCCTTGGCGCGATCGCGATCTCCGCGATCGCTCTGAACACTTCGATTTTGTTTCTGGTGAACGGCTTTCTGGTCGCAGTCAGTATCGGCGCGACCGTCCTGGTCGCCCAGTCAATCGGCGCCGGTCGTCCTTTGAAGGCCGCTTCGATCAGTCGTCAGTCGTTCGTGATGAGTCTGGTTTACGGATTGTCCGCCATGACTGTCCTGCTGTTGATCAGTGGCCAACTGCCTGTCTGGATGGGCGGCAAGCCTGAAGTTCGACCCTTTGCCGCCGCCTATCTGGCCCGCGTCGCGTTGGGACTGCCACTTCATCACGCCGGGTTGGTGCTGTCCGCCATGCTGCGTGGGTATGGCGACACCAGAACCCCGCTTCGCGTCAATCTTCTGGCCAATGCGCTCAACATCGCCGGCAATTTCCTGCTGATTTTCCCCACCCGCACCCTGACCGTCCTATCACTGACCTTCTCCATGCCCGGAGCTGACCTGGGCGTCACCGGCGCCGGGATCGCGACGGCCATCACAAAAAGCCTGACAGGCGTCATCCTGCTTGTCGTGTTTGTCCATCGTCGTTTTCCACTCCAGTTCAAGAGAAGCCATTCGTTTCGCCCGCAAAAAGCCGATGTGGCAAGCATTTTTCGAATTGGTATCCCGGCGGCGCTGGACCGGGCATCCCATTCGATTGGACTGTTGTTCTATGTACGCATCATCGCGGTCCTTGGCACCGTTTCTCTGGCCGCCCATCAACTGGCATCCGCTTCCGAGATGATCACCTATATGCCGGCGATCGGCTTCGGCACAGCCGCCACGACCCTGGTCGGCCAATCAATCGGAGCGCGTCGGGAAAGTGACGCAGTTTCATTTGGCCGCGTCAGTGTGATCATCGGCACGATCGTCATGATTGTCATGGCGCTTCTTCTGTTCCTGTTCGCCCGCCCACTGGCGGGCCTGTTCACACCCGATGCCGATGTCGTCGACATGACCGTCCGCACCCTGCGTGCCTATGTCTGGTGCCTACCACTCTTCGCGGTATCGATCATTTCGTCCGGTGCCATGCGCGGAGCCGGCGACACACGTGTCCCGTTCTACTACGCGATGGCGGGCATGTGGCTGATCCGACTGCCGCTTTCGCTGGCAGCCGTTTTCCTGCTCAAATGGTCCTTGCCGGCAGTCTGGGTCGCCATGGGCCTTGACCTGGCTTTTCGCGGAGTGGTGCTGGGGAATCGACTGCGCAGAAAAAAATGGCTGGCGGTCGCGCGTATCGAGCCATCTGCGTCAGTCGAGGGATCGTGAGATCTTCATCCGACTGACCGCTTGCTTTCGGCAGCGTTTGTGCCACACAAATCAAAACCAGCGGCATTGAACGCTTCTTGATAGGCTGCGACCAGCTGCTCGAACGACAGGGCCTGGTTGGCCGGGCTGGGAGATGGCAGGTAGACGCAGTCATGACCCGTTTTGGGAAGAATAAGGCGCCGATAAAGGTCTGTAGCCTTGCGCCCGGTCGTGTATATGGTGTGAATGGGCGCGATGCGAATGATCTCTGCCACATCATTGGGTCTGGGTTCACGGATACTGCTGTCCGACGCACCAGCGATCAAACACTGCTCCAGGACATCCCAGAGCGCGATCCGGTGTTTTAGAAGAAAGTCTCTCCGTTCTTCCTTGCCAGAAGGAGTGTCCTGCCCCGCCAACGCGGCAAGCGTTTTCCAGAAGCGGTTCTGTGGATGGGCATAATAGAAGCCCTTTTCTCTTGACTTCGGTGATGGCATGGTCCCCAGAATGAGAATTTGAGATTGTTCGTCATAAACAGGTTCCAGCGTGTGGAATTGCCATTTCCTTCTATCCTGATCATGCAATTTCATCGATCCTTCTTTCTCATCCCGGTTCACTAACGTCGCTTTATCATATTTCATTCATTCTGGACAAAACGAAACGGGCAAGCTTCCTGTTACACAAGGGGAATCGCTCGCCCGTTTCTAGAGGGGTACTATCAATGCAGTACGTCCTCCTTTCAAATTTGCCCCGTATCCGTCAATTCGGCCCGATGCTGACCCATTCGGGGAACCGTACGCCTTCTGCTGCAACGGTCGATCGGTATACGTCCGTTCTCACGTCAGGTTGGCTGCCATCAAGGCCTGCGGCCCACGTCTTTCATGAGGATGTTCTGCAACCCGGTTTCACAGATTCGTTTCCATCAATCGATGTCCAATCGATCTAAGATTCAGGTTCGTGATGCCAAATTGGCTTTCGGATCTTGCAGAAGGGTCCGTCATGTGCTGACAGTGAATGCGCCGGTGGCTCGTCGACAACCGCGGTTCGTTCCAGGACAGCTTTCTCGAATCTGTGCGATTTTCGAAAGTTATCTTAATTATAGCAGGTCGGCCTATATTTAACTATCAAAGTCAATCTTGTTTTGTAACACGATTGTAAATATTGCGAAAATTTTGTTCTATTGTCGATTCAATTGGAATAGACAACCGGCCGCATCTTCGCTTACAATTTTTATGATAGTCAGGGCGCATCTAAACTTGATACACAGCCCTTTGAGAATGGAGTGAATGTCATGACAAAATTTTGCACATCCTGCGGTAAGGAAATTGACGACACATCCCAGTACTGCAATGCCTGCGGGGCTAAGCAGACGTCCACCCACACGGACACAGGCAGCCAGCAAGTTCCGCCATATCAAACACCTGCCAGTTCACAGGAGGTTTTCTCCACGGACGACATCGAAAAGAACAAGGTGGTTGCCGCATTGGCCTATTTGATTTTTTTCCTGCCCCTCATTGTCTGTCCCGAGTCGCCGTTCGGTCGTTTCCATGCCAACCAGGGCTTGCTGCTGCTGATTGTCAGCGTAGCCGGCAGTGTCGTCATCAGCATCATCAACATCATCCCGCTCATTGCCTGGATCATCTCGCCATTCTTCTATCTGGCCACATTTGCCTTGGCTGTGCTCGGTTTTGTCAATGCCATCAATGGCAAGGCAAAAGAACTGCCGCTTTTCGGTCAGTACCGGATCATCCGGTAATCATCCACTGAAGGAGTATCGTATGAGTGAAGCATTCTGCCAGTCCTGCGGTGCGTCGCTTGACCCCGGCGCCAAATTCTGCAAAAGCTGTGGATCGCCTGTCCCGGTCACCAATAACTACGCTGGTCAGGCCGCCCCACCGCCTCAACCAGCCTACCCGGTTCCGCCCGTCCCGCCCCATGCCTATCATCAGCCAGCCGGCAATGGCTATACCCACTACACCCAGCCTGAAGCCTATGGATCGGGTGGCAATGCGCCATTAAGCGTCGGTCAGTATCTTGGCATGATGCTGTTGACCTCGCTGCCCCTGGTCGGCTTCATCCTCCTGCTCATCTGGGCCTTCAGTTCCGATACCAATGCCAACAAGAAGAACTACGCGCGCGCCGTACTGATCATTGCCTTGATCGGCATTGTCCTGTCAATCCTGTTTGGTGCCGCGCTCGCTGGCATGATAAGCGAATTGTTTTACGAGTTCAGTTAAGCGATCATTTTGACAGCATGCAAAGGGGGCAAACTCAGATACAAGTTTGCCCCCTTTGCCTTTGTGTATGGACTTAATCACAATGCTCAGTATAAAGGTCCGGCACAAATGTCTGGTCCGTGATGGGCGGCCGGACATAACCGGTATCCTCCTGTCTGGGTGGAAGTTCAAGCGGAGCTGGCGTCAGGTCCTCGTACGGTATCATGCTCAACAGATGGCTGATGCAGTTCAACCGGGCTCGCTTCTTGTCATCAGCGTTCACTACATACCAGGGCGACTGCTTGGTGTCCGTATAGGCAAACATTTCATCCTTGGCCTTGGAATACTCGACCCACATGCTTCGCGATTTCAGGTCCATCGGGCTCAGTTTCCATCGCTTGGTCGGGTCTTCAATCCGGGCCTGGAACCGTTTTTCCTGTTCTTCATCTGAAACGGAGAACCAGTACTTGATCAGGAGAATGCCCGACCGGATCAGCATTTTTTCAAATTCCGGGCATGATCGTAAAAATTCTCGATATTCCTCTTCCGTACAAAAGTTCATGACCCGCTCGACACCGGCACGATTGTACCAACTGCGATCGAAAAGTACAATCTCACCTGCGGCCGGCAATTTGGCAACATATCGCTGGAAGAACCATTGCGTCTCTTCCTTGTCTGTCGGCTTTGGCAATGCCTCGACCCGGCAGATACGCGGATTGAGCGCTTCTGTGATCCGCTTGATCGCGCCACCCTTACCGGCAGCATCCCGGCCCTCGAAGATGACGACCACCTTCAGGCCCTTCGCCTTGACCCATTCCTGAAGCTTCACCAGTTCGATCTGAAGTCGCTTCAGTTCCTTTTCGTAAAACTTGTTGCCGAGCTTCTTCTTGTCACAAGAGACATTTGTCGTTGGGGTCAGTTCAGTCAGTTTTCCATCTCCCTTCGCGGCAGCGTCTTTTGACTTGTCTTTGGTCTTCGCGGATTTACTTATGTTCAAGTCCTTTTTCTTCCTGGATTTTCCGCTTTTTTCTTCCTGCCCCATAACCAACCGCCTTTCTACACTGTATCTGTTTCGATATGAAATCGCATTTAAACTATAGAATTAAGAATCAGTTTAATTTTATCACGAAATTGGAGTCTCAAATCCAATTTCGATTTATTTGTATCACCAAGTCGAAACTTTTCGTCAATTGACGCAACCAGAAAAACCGCCTGCCGTTGATACAACAGCAGGCGGTTCGGTTCATATTGATCAGAAGACTCGAAGCACGTCAGGCTTTCAGGCGGGCTTCCAGCGCATCGAGCTGGCGGGCCAGTTCGGCCGGCAGTTTCTCACCGTAGGTCACATAATGCTTGCGGATCGATTCGACTTCCAGTAGCCACTCTTCTTTATTGACGCTGAGGATCTCTGCCATGTCTTCTTTGCTGACATCGAGACCAGTGGTATCGATCGCATCGATGGTCGGCATGTACCCGATCTCAGTCTTCACCGCTTCAGCCTTGCCGGAGACGCGCTCGACGACCCACTTCAGGACGCGGCTGTTCTCGCCGAAGCCCGGCCAGAGCCAGCGGCCCTTCTCGTCCTTGCGGAACCAGTTGACATAGAAGATCTTCGGCAACTTGTCTTCGGTCGAACGGGTGCCGATATCGAGCCAATGCTGGAGGTAGTCGCAGATGTGATAGCCGCAGAACGGCAGCATGGCAAACGGATCGCGGCGGACCTGGCCGATCTTGTCACTGATCGCGGCGGCAGTGATCTCGGAGCCCATGATGGAGCCGAGGAAGACGCCGTGATTCCAGTCGAAGCTTTCGTGCACCAGCGGAATCGTTGTCTTGCGGCGTCCGCCGATCAGGATCGCGGAAATCGGAACGCCGGCCGGATCTTCCCACTCGGGGGCGATGGACGGGCACTGCGAAGCCGGTGCGGTGAAGCGGGCATTCGGATGGGCAGCCAGTTCCTTGGAGCCACGATACCAGTCATTGCCTTTCCAGTCGATCATGTGATCGGTCGGTTCTTGTTCGATGCCTTCCCACCAGATGTCACCGTCGTCTTTGAGCGCGACATTGGTGAAGATGGTGTTCTTGTCGATACTGCGCATCGCGTTGTAGTTGGAACTGTCCGAGGTGCCGGGCGCGACACCGAAGAAGCCGGCTTCCGGATTGATCGCGTACAGACGGCCATCTTCGCCAAATTTCATCCAGGCGATGTCGTCGCCGATCGTCTCAACCTTCCAGCCGGGGATCGTCGGGACCAGCATGGCCAGGTTGGTCTTGCCGCACGCGCTCGGGAACGCGCCGCAGACATACTTGACGTCGCCTTCGGGGCTGGTCAGGCGCAGGATCAGCATGTGCTCGGCCAGCCATCCCTCGTCACGGGCCTGGACCGAAGCGATACGAAGAGCGAAGCACTTCTTGCCAAGCAGGGCGTTGCCGCCGTACCCAGAACCAAACGACCAGATCAGGCGGTCTTCCGGGAAGTGGCTGATGTACTTCTTTTCAATGGGGGCGCAGGGCCATGGCACATCCTGCTGACCCTCCTCGAGCGGCGCGCCGACAGAGTGCAGGCAAGGGACAAATTCGCCATCCGTGCCCAACTCGTCAAGCACAGCCTGACCCATGCGGGTCATGATGCGCATATTGACAACAACGTAGGGGCTGTCAGTGATCTCGACGCCGATCTTGGAAATCGGGGAGCCGATCGGACCCATGGAGAAAGGAATGACGTAAAGGGTGCGACCCTTCATGCAGCCGGTATAAAGCTCGGTCATCGTCTTCTTGAGTTCGACCGGGTCGATCCAGTTGTTGGTCGGGCCGGCATCCTCCTGCTTGACTGATGCGATGTAGGTGCGGTTTTCGACACGCGCCACGTCTGATGCGTCGCTGCGGAAAAGATAGCAGCCGGGACGCTTCTCCTCATTGAGCAATGTCGCACTGCCAGTATCAACCATCAATTTCAGCAGACGCTCGTTCTCCTCTTGAGAACCATCACACCAATGAATCTGGTCGGGCTGGCACAAAGATGCAACTTCATCAACCCAGGCTTGCAATTTTTTGTGTTGTGTCATCTGATTACTTCCTTTCTCTTCTTTTCATTGCGATCCAATATGGCTCCGAGTCGGGGTTTATCCATATTCAAATCAACGAATGTCCAATTTGCTTCGACATTATTATAAACGGAATCGTCCGTAAATAAAACCCATGCAGTAAAAACATTTGATTCACAAGATATTTTCAGGCATCCCATTGCAAAAGCCGACGCTCGCCTTCAAGACTTCTCGCTTCCGTGACATCCTGGCTGACCTCGAGCGTTCCCCGATATTGTCCGCTCTCATCTCGCAACGCGAAATATTGAATCAGGATCATGCGATTCTTGCGCTCGATCCAGAAGCTGGCCTGATCCCGTCTTCCACTTCTGAACGCTTCGATGATTTCAAGCACCACACCGACACTGGCCGGTGGATGGCAGTTGCGGACATCCCGGCCGATCGCAGCCGGAGATCTTGGAAAAATCCTGTCTTTCGGACGCGTGAAGAAGCGGAGTTTGTCGTCTTCGTCGACAAACGACAGGTCAACTGGGAGCGCATTGAAAATCATCTCCACCTGGCTCAGGCTGATCGTCCCGGTCTCCGTCTTGAAAGACAACGCCCCGGTGGGCTTCTGACCGATCGTTTTTTGATCAGCCTGTTTCTCGTGATTTGACCATTCCGGCCGATCGATAAACGGGAATCCGTATTCCATGCTTTGTCGTTCCATGTCAGCCCATTCATGTGCCTCGATCACATCGGCCGCAGCCGGGAAGAGTATCAGATCCTCCTTGATCACCAGGCCATGCATGCTGAAAAACAGGTCGCCTATGGCCATTTTGATTTCCATTTCTTCATCTGACGATTCCAGGAGGTGGATCACCTGTTTCAGGCTCGCTCGAGCCTGGTCATGCAGCGCCCACATGATTGCCAGGCCATCAAATCGCGGGTGCTTTTTCTCCAGATAGGGGAAAAGTATGTTTTCCTTTTTCAGATAGTGATCCTTGAACGGTTCCAGATCCCGGAACAAACCGGCAAGAACCGTTCGCTGATCCTTGTCCAGCCCGGATTGCAGCATTTTGCGGATTTCTTCCAGTTTGGCCAGCATGGCCTTGTTTTCAAGGGACAGGATATCCAGAAATCCGCCGGCTCGCGGTCGCGTCCATGTGTAGGCACTCAAGCCTTTATAAAAGACATTGAACACTTTGTCCAGTGACTTGAGCAGGCTGTCCGCCGGCCGGCCTGACACCAGGAGACGATGGAACAGTTCGAAAACCTCATGCGGTGTGATGCTGAGCGCACGGTCCCGGTTCTGTTCAAAGAGCGCCTTGAGCGCTGCTGGCTCCAGGCGTGTATTCGCTTCAGGATCTGTCAGGGTCATGACCAGGGTTTGCAATTCGTCAACACGTTCCTGATTGATCTGCATGGTATCGTTTGTCCTTTCAGTCTGAACTCAGAAGACCGTTTCCTCAAGCAAGCCGGTTCGATAAGCCTGGACCAGCGCTTGCAGTTCTTCGATGCGGGTCGCGAGCTCCTTGCCGTCATCCGTGTCGGCCACCGTCACTCGGCGGGGCATGGTTTCCACGATCTTGACAACCGGGGAAAGGTCGACCGGACGCTTGTCCTCATCGACATGGAACGGCGAATGTTCCGCCAGTGCCAGATAGCGGGAGTTGTAGATCAGCGAATAGCCCCCGATGCCGGTGGTGGACTGATAGGCCTTGGATATGCCGCCATCGATGACATACAGGAGGCCGCCGCCTTTGACCGGGCTTTCTCCGGCCTTGAGCTTGACCGGGACGTGGCCGTTGATGATATGGGCGTTGGCCGGATCAAGATCGAATTCACGCAGGATCTTCTCACAGACGGTCCGATCGTCCTGCATCCTGTAATAGGCGTTCATGTGCTCCTTGTGGGTGGCTTTGTCCGCGATGAAATAGCGCTCAAAGGTGGACATCCGGTCCTTGCCGTACAGCGGCGAGCTCGGCCCGCACCAGAGGTACCACATGAAATCACGCCCGTTGTAGCGTTCTTTTGAGTGGGGTGGCGAGAAGTAGGCCCGTCTGACCGTCGCATCGATATAGTCCAGGTAAGCCTTGCCGGAATAAGCCTCCGAGCCGAAGGAGACGGTCTCGAATCCACCATCCGGTGTCATCAGGATGCAGCCATGGTACAAAAGATTGTTGTTGATCCGCTTGTACATGCCACCCTGCAGATACAGGAAACGGATATGCTTCTGCAACTTTTCACTGTGCCGGAACGATGCGGAGAGGGTCTTCATCAGTTCTTCCTCTTCCGGAATCAGGCGCAGCGGATCCTTGGGGTCAACGGTCGGAAACTGCGTGTCCTTCAAAGGATGAACGGTTCCATTGATTGTGATGGTGCCCTGATCAAAATCCACGGATTCCAGCAGACGACGCTGGTCCATCTGGTATTCCGGATGCCTGGCGATCAGCTGTCCTTCCACCTTGAACTGGATGATCGCGATGGCCTTGTGCATTTTGGCTGCCAGATGCACATCGACCGGATCATATTTGTTTTCATCCAGGATTTTTGGTTCGAAAATCCTGCATGGATCGTCGCGATAGACATTGGCAGCGAAAACGGACAAAGACCGCAGGTTGATCCCGTAGCCGTCCTCCAGCAGGTCAAAGTTGTTGTAACTGATGCCAAGCCGGATCACGTTCGCGATGCAGGCCTGGCTGCCTGCCGCTGCTCCCATCCACAGGATGTCGTGGTTTCCCCATTGCACGTCCACGTCGTGGAAATCGATCAGCGCGTTCATGATCGCGTCAGCCCTTGGCCCACGGTCGAAGATATCCCCGATGATGTGGAGTTTGTCAATGGCAAGCTGCTGGATCAGGACGCAAAGACTGGTGATGAAGTCTTTCATCATGCCGGTCTCAACGATCGATTGGACACCTGCCTCATAGAACTGGGCTTTGCTGGCGGAATCCACATGCAGCAGTTCGTCAATGATGGTGGAAAATTGTCGTGGCAGTTTCTTGCGAACCTGGTAGCGCGTGTATTTGGCCGAGACCGTATTGCAAACTTCCAACAGCCGGTAGATTGTGATCCGACACCAGTCCAGTGCGTCCTGTCCCTTCAGGTCCAGTCGTTCCAGCTCTTTTTCAGGGTAGTAGATCAGGTTGGAAAGAGCAACCCGTTCAGCCTTGGCCACCGATTTCGTGAACAGATCATCGATCTTGTTGCGAATGAAGCCTGAAGCGCTGCGCAGCAGATGGATGAAAGCCTCGTGCTCGCCGTGCAGATCACTGAAGAAAAACTCCGTCCCCTTGGGAAGACTCATGATTGCATTCAAACGGATCGCTTCCGCCGCAGCCGTCTGGATGGTTGGATAATCCCGGGCAAGCAATTTGAGATAATGATGGTCCAGCATAGGCGCCTCCTGAGGCAAGAATCATAATCTGATTATAGCAGATCCATCCGTCCGGCCATGCTCCATGAAAGTACAAAAAAGCACCCGGTCGGGCATTTGCCGACCGGGTGCCGTTATGGGAATTGTTTGACCCGCCCAGGCTCCACGAGCCTTGAGGACCGTTAATCAAGCCTTCTTGGCTTTCAGGACTTCGCGGACAGCTTCGACGACATGGTCGCTGTCCAACCCGAAGGCCTTCATCAGGACATCCGGATCGCCGGATTCGCCGAAACGGTCATCGACACCGACCATGCGGACCGGCACCGGACAAGTCTGGGCAAGGACTTCCAGCACGGCGCTGCCCATGCCGCCCATCAGCTGATGCTCCTCGACGGTGACCACTGCGCCGGTTTTCTCAGCCGCTTCAGTCAGGGTCGCCTTGTCGATCGGCTTCACGGTGTGGTTGTTGATGACCATCGCGCTGATGCCTTCCTCAGCCAGTTTCTCGGCAGCCACAAGGGCCTCGTAGACCATCGCGCCGCACGCGACAATCGCCACATCGGAACCATCGCGGCAGCAATAGGCCTTGCCGACTTCGAACGGTGTCTCCTCATCGGTGATCACCGGGACCTTTTCACGGCCGAAGCGAACATAGGCGGGACCTAGATCGCGGGCAATCGCCAGGGTCGCCTTCCGGGCTTCAACGGCATCAGCCGGGACGATGACACGCATGTTCGGCAGGCAGCGCATGATGGCGATTTCCTCAAGGGCCTGGTGCGTCGCACCATCCGGTCCGACCGAGATGCCGCCATGGGCACCGCCCAGCTTGACATTGAGGTTGCTGTAGCAGACGGTCGTGCGGATCTGGTCCCAGGCCCGTCCGGCAAGGAATACACCGTAGTTGGTCACGAAGGGCACCTTGCCCATGAGCGAGAGACCGGCAGCTACGCACATCTGGTTCTGTTCGGCGATGCCGACACTAAGGAAGCGATCCGGGAATTCCTTCTGGAACCAGTCCACGCGCACCGAAGAGGTGATGTCCGCCCCGAGGGCGACGACGTTTTCATTTTCCTTGGCCGCATCAATGAGGCCATATCCATAACCGTCCCGGGAAGGGACTTTTTCCGGCGATGCCAGATTGACTTTCAGTTTGACAATGTCCATGTTCTTTTCTCCCTTCCTTCGACTCAAGCGCCCTGGATCTCGCTGATGGCTTGTGCCAGCTGATCCTTGTTCGGCGCGGCTCCATGCCATCCGGCCTTGTTCTCCATGAAGGAGACACCCTTGCCTTTGACAGTCGCCGCGATGATCACAGTCGGCTTGCCCTTGAAGGCAGCGGCCTCGGCAAACGCTTTTTCGATGGCAACCACGTCGTGGCCGTCGCACTTGATCACATTCCAGTTGAAGGAACGCCATTTGTCCGCCAGGGGCTCGATCGTCATGACATCTTCGACATTGCCGTCGATCTGAAGACGGTTCTGGTCTACAACACCGCAGAGATTGTCGAGCTTATAGTGGCCGGCCGCCATGGCGGCTTCCCAGATCTGGCCTTCCTGCTGTTCGCCGTCACCCATCATGCAGTAGACGCGCTGGTCGCCTTTGTCCATGGCAATCGCGGAAGCCATGCCGACCGCGACCGAAAGGCCCTGGCCGAGGGATCCGCCTGATACATCCAGGCCAGGGGTCTTGTGCATGTACGGATGCCCCTGGAGAATGCTGCCGTATTTGCGCAGCGTGTTCAGGTGCGACTCATCGAAGTAGCCGCAGTCGGACAGGACCGCGTAATGAGCCGGGCAGACATGGGCCTTGGAAAGGACGAACCGGTCGCGGTTCGGATCTTTCGGGTTCTTGGGGTCGTGATTCATCACCTTGTTGTACAATACAGCCATGATGTCCACAGCAGACAAAGATCCGCCCGAGTGGCCGGATCCGGCTGCATTCAACATCGTCAGGATCTTGATTCGCAGTTCTTTTGTTTTGGCGATCAATTGCGCCTCATTCAGGTCTCTGAACATGAAAAACCCTCCTTGATTTCGATTTATGAGTTTGTGTTTCCATATTATCACATAATTAAGCCCGTACGTATGGTATACCAGATATCATATTAAAATTCATTATATATTTCATATTTCGCCAAAAATTTGGGTATCTATCCAATTTTTCGGTCATGAATTGTGAACAATGTCAAAAGCGCTTTATTCTGGCGTTTTTCCGTAAACGTGTCCGGATGGACCAACCATTTCCAGAAAAATCACTTATGACTATATTCAGATTCTTGAACGCTCGTATTGACGAGGGAAAACCAGATTGATCCGCTTGTCTTCCAGGCTTTGCGCCAATGGCCAGTAGGGGTTGCGCAGCAATTCGCGGCCCAGGGCGACCAGGTCCGCGCGATGATTGCCGATGATATCGTCCGCATGGGTCCGTTCGGTGATCAGGCCGACCGCGATCGTCGGAACCTGACAGCGTGCCTTAATCGTTTCCGAGAAAGGCACCTGATAACCGGGAAAGAGCTTGATAGGCGCCTTTTGCAGTCCACCACTGCTTATATGGAAGATGTCAACCCAATCCTTCACCAGATTCACGATCCGCACAGTCTCCTCGATATCGATGCCGCCCTCAAGGTAGTCTGAGGCGGAGAGCCGCAGGCTGATCGGCTTTGATGCCGGCCAGACAGCCCGGACAGACATCAGGATCTCCTGCAGCAGCCGGATACGGTTTTCCAGTGGACCACCATAACGGTCGACCCGGTGGTTGGAAAGTGGAGACAGGAATTGATGGATCAGGTATCCGTGGGCACCATGGATTTCAATCAGGTCATACCCGGCCGCATGGGCCCGGGCGGCTGCTTTGCCAAACGCGCTGACCACCTCCTGGATGCCATCGACACTCAACGCTTCCGGCTGACGATCACCTTCTTCCACTGCGATCGCGCTCGGGGCCACCGGCCATTCCGTTTGAGAACCGCATTTGCGACCGGCATGCCCCAGTTGAATGCCGAAAGCAGCGCCGTAGTACTGGACAGCGTGCACCAGTTCAGAGAGGGCCGGCATCTGCAGGTCGCTCCAGATTCCGAGGTCCTGGTCGGAGATACGGCCGTTTTCCATTACAGCTGTCGCCTCCTGGATGATCAGGCCGACACCTCCGATTGACCGGGTCGGGTAATGGACCCGGTGAAAATCGGTGACCAGTCCATCCTGGCCACTGCTGTACATGCACATGGGCGGCATGACGATGCGGTTCCTCAAGAGCAGGTTTTTCAATCGGTAATCGCTGAAGGCTATCATGGCGTCGTCCTTTCCATCGCGTGATTTTTCTGATCGTATTCATCGAGGCGGGTCAGGGCCTGCGCGGCCAGGTCGAGTTGATGGAAATGCTGCATGGGAATGTTGAGGAGGCTGCCGCTTCGCCGGATGTGCGCGCCCAGTTCCAGGAGAAAGGCCAGGCGCATGGGCGGGAGCAGGTTGAGCATCTGGAGCCGGCCGTTCATGATCGAACGCAATTTGTGGTCGATCTGGAGCAGGCGTCTCTTTTCTTCATACAAGGCCTGAAACTCGGCCCGTCGGGTCCGGATGAGATCAAGGAAGCTTTCCGGCTGATAAATCGGGCTGCGGTCAATATCGTAGGCGATGGCGGCCTGCTCCAGACCATGCACGTTGTCCGGTCCGAATGCCGTCAGCAAGCTCTGGTGATCTTCTGGTGTGAAGCTGAAGTAATCTCCGGAAAGGTGTCCGAACGCCTTCATCGCGTCCAGGTATCCCAGGCGCCGATTGCGTTTCAGGACCTCCGGCGTGATGTCAAGTGTGCCGCCCAGGTCCATCCGGTCATGGATGTAGGTTAGCCGGATATTGTCCAGCATCGGTGTCTTCAATGTCATGCCGCCACTCAGGTCGATCGCCGTGATCTGCCGGATCCCCAGGCCGCGGATCATGGAAAGCGGCACAACCTCGATCACGCCGCCATCAATGAAGCGCTGCTGATCAATTTGCACAGCCTTCAGGCCTGGAAGACGAGCGCTCGCCATGATGTAGTCAATCAGTTGGCCCGGTGGAATGTCCTCGATCCACATCGGTCTCGGCATCATTCTCGGCAGAACCGCGGTCATGAGTCCATAGCGGACTTTGCTTTGCCGGACACGACGCTCATCGATCGATCGGCTGAGCAAGGACCGGAGTGGTTCGGTGTCCAGCGCGCCTTGTCTGAGCAGTTCTCTGGCCAGTACATCCGCGTTTTTCAGGCTCAGCAGATCACTGGAGCGAAGCGACTGGTTTTCTGAAAGTGCCACACACTGGTCAATCCGGATGTTTTCCCACATGCCGACAGCGCCAGCATAGTCGTCCATGGCCATGAAAGCGGCATTGACCGCGCCAATGGATGTGCCGGCGATCACATCAAACGCCACACCCATCTCATGGAAAGCCGTCCACGCGCCAAGCTCGAATACGCCTCTGGCTCCGCCGCCGCCCAAGGCCAGTCCACTGGTCATCCAGAACTACCTCCGCCGCCTTCTATTTCTATCGGATATCACGAAAAGAGCATCTGCCTATCATTTTATGCCGTTGCTCTCAGATCGTCAAAGCATTCGAACCGGTCAGCCTTCCCGTTTTGTCGCTTTTGCAAATCTGTTCATTTCTCTCACTTTTTCATCACAAATCCCCTTTATGCTGAAGATGACCCCAGGAACAAACGGGTCAAATAAAAGGAAAAGCCCTTGGCGGGCTTCATTCAAAAAAGGAAGGTGTAAAAAATGAAACAGAAGAAACTGCTCGTTGTTGTAACGATCATGGCTGTCATCGTGCTCGGGCTCGCGTCCGTATCCTATGCCCTGGCCAACTATGGCTCTCGTCCGGAAGCGGCCGCCGGTCTGACCGGCAAGAGTCTTGAGGAAGTCATCGACGCTCGCCGCGAAGGCATCCCATACGGCAAGCAGGCGGAAGCGGCCGGCGTTCAGGAGGCATTTGAAGAAGAGATCCAGAATCAGTTCCGTGACCGGCTCGACGCGCTGGTGGAAGAAGGCAGGCTGACCCGTGAAGAGGCAGATGCCCGCATCGCAGCCATGGAAGAGCACATTGCCACCTGTGATGGTGAAAGTGACCAGACCGGCTCGGGCATCTTTGGCGGACTGGGCGGAAACGGGCTTCGTGACGGAAACGGCATGATGAACGAGGATCGGCCTTCAGACGGTACCGGTTTCCAGGAAGGCCGCGGCGGCATGGGTGGCCGGAGAGGATCCGATAGCCGTGGCGGATACGGATTGCGCGATGGCAGCGGTCTGGCAGACGGCGTCAAGTCTTCATCCTGATCAGACTACAATCACATGGGCGGTGGTGGCACCGCATCCGGAAGGGGGACGGTTTCATCGCCGCCCCTTTCTTTCTGACCTGTCAGGTCTTGCCAATCATGATACAATCAAATTGATTCGGGGGTGATTTGCACATGATCCACATCCTCCTGGCGGATGATGATCCACATATCCGCACCATCATCAAGGAATACGCCCAGGCGGAAAACTGGCAATTCACAGAGGCCGGCGATGGGGACGGCGCGATCAAGGCCTTCCAGGCCGGCGACTTTTCGCTCGCAGTGCTCGATGTGATGATGCCGAAAATGGATGGATGGGCCGTCCTGAAGCAGATCCGCCAGTCCAGTCCCATGCCGGTCATCCTGCTGACCGCCAGAAGTGAGGAATACGACCGCCTGCTGGGCTTTGAACTCGGCGTGGACGATTATATCGGCAAGCCGTTCAGCCCACGCGAGCTGATCGCGCGCATCAAAGCCTTGCTCAAGCGCTCCGGGGCATTGAAACAAACCGCCCAGGTGTATGATTTTGACGGCTTGCATATTGATGTGGCCGCACATCAGGTCACGGTTGATGGTGAACCGACGGCCCTGACCCCGAAAGAATACGACTTGCTGGTCTTCTTTGCCTCACGGCCTCATCAGGCGTTCACCCGGGACCAGCTCCTCAATCAGGTCTGGGGCTATGATTATTTCGGCGACGCCCGCACCGTCGACACCCATGTCCGCAGTTTGCGCGACAAGCTGGGTGCTTATCGCAACCGGATCGCGACCGTCTGGGGCACCGGTTACCGTTTTGAGTCGGGAGCCGGCAAATGAACCGGCTCGGCAGCAAGCTCTTCTTAAGTTTCCTCGGAATGGCTGTGTTGACCATTATCATATTATGGCTGGTCCAGGCGGGCATCATGAAGGACAGTTACCTCAACAACCGAGTCTCGGAGGTCGAATCGGCGATCAGCGAGGCAGCCGGGTCGGACCGTGTGGACCTGACCGCGATCAAGGACCGGTACAACATCAACCTGATCCAGTTGAACACGGACGGGAGCGTCCGTTCGACGACCCAGGGCATGCCGCTCATGGGCATGGTGCTGAGGACGAGCCAGGCCATGATCGCTGGTGAGATGGACGGTACGGTCAAACTCCTGGAGGCCGGCACCGGGTCCGGCCGTTACGCCCTGCTCGGGCTTCCGGTGAAAGATGGCAGTTATCTGGTGGCGGTTTTTTCCCTGGCTGATGTCGATGCCGCCTCCGGCATCCTTCGGGAACAGCTCTGGCTGATCACCGTCCTGCTGGTCGCTTTCTCCATCATCCTGGCCATCATCCTCACCCGCAAATTCGTGGTGCCGATCCGGGCTGTGACCGGCGCTGCCCACGAATTGGCTGCCGGCAATCTCGATGTCCGTCTGCCGGTTCCATCAAAAGACGAGATCGGCGAACTCACCATGGCCTTGAACGATCTGAGTGTCCAACTCCACCAGACAGAGAATCTCCGCAAGGAGCTCATCGCCAATGTCTCCCATGAGCTGCGCGCTCCGTTGGCTGTGATCCAGGGATATGCCGAGACGGTCCGCGATGTGACATGGCCGATGGAAGAAAAGCGGACAGCCCAACTGGACATGATCGCTTCAGAATCGGCCCGGCTGAGCAAGGTCGTGACCGACATTCTCGATTATTCGAAACTACAGGCCGGTGTCGAGAAGCTCAACATCACTTCTTTTCCCGTGAGAGCAGCGCTGGAGCAGCTGAAACAGAAGTACGAGATGGCCGCGTCTGCTCGTGATTTAAGGATCGAATTGAACGCGTCCGAACAAGAAGTCCGGTTTGACAAGGGCAAATTCGGCCAGGTGATGGACAATCTGCTGAACAACGCGATCAGTCATGCCGACCCGGCCACTTCCATTGTCATTTTGGTCACAAGCGGAGAAAAGGCATGCCGTATTGCCGTTCAGAATGACGGCCCCACGATTCCGCCTGAAGAAAAAGACCGGATCTGGGAGCGGTATTACCGCGCGGAAAAGGTCGGTGAGAACAGACGCGTCGGGACCGGGCTGGGCTTGTCGATCGTCAAGAGCATCCTGCAGAAGCACGATGTCGCGTTCGGTGTCTTCAGTGAAAACGGACGGACTGCTTTCTGGTTTGATACGCTGGCCGTCAACGGTCAATAGCATGTTTTCGAGGTTACAGGACATGGATGAAAAGAAACGGCCCTATCGCATCAAAGTCACCCGCAACGGACCCTTCCTGGTGACGGGCAATGTCCCCCTGGATGAAAAAGTCATTGTGCCCGATGGTCGGACTCAGGTCCGGTTTGAAGACGGACGTGCGTTGCCCCAGGCTGAAACATACGCGCTATGCCGGTGCGGCAGAAGCAAGAATCCGCCGTTTTGCGATGGATCTCATGAACGCCATGGCTTCATCGGCAGGGAAGTCGCATCCCAGGCCCCCTTCATCGAGCGGTCCACACGGCTCAAGGGAAAGACGTTGGACATCCTGGATGATGGCCGATGCGCCTACGCCCGATTCTGTCACAGTGACCGTGGCCGTCTCAGCGAACTGATCAAGTCATCCGATGATCCGGAAAACCGGTCAGCAGCCCTCAAGGCAATCGTGGAATGCCCGGCCGGCCGACTGGTCGCTGTTGACGAGGATGGCACGGTCATTGAGCCGGAACTGGAACCCGGCATCAGCGTGCTTCAGGATCCCAGGCTGGGGGTTGGCGGACCGCTCTACGTCCACGGCGGCATACCCATCGAGTCGGCAGATGGGGAGGTCTACGAAGTGCGCAACCGGATCACCCTGTGTCGCTGCGGCCAGTCTGAGATCATGCCTTTCTGTGATGCCAAACACGTCTCCATCCGATTCAAGGATCCGACCGGACAAGGGAAAACACCATGAGCAGCCAATTCGACCGACTGTATTACCAGGATTGCTATCAGACTACCTTTACCGCGACCGTCATCCGGTGCAGAGCGGAAAACGATGTCTTTTTCGTGGAGCTCGACCAGACCGCATTTTATCCGGAAGGTGGCGGACAGCCTGCGGACACGGGGTTTCTGGGAGAAGCCCGGGTGATCGATGTCCATGATGTTCACGGTGTGGTCATCCATACGACGACAACAAGTCTGAGAGAGGGCGAGGTCGTGACTGGACGAATCAACTGGGACCGTCGTTTCACACTGATGCAACAGCATTCCGGCGAACATATCCTGTCTGGCCTCATCAACCGGCTTTTTGGCCATCAGAATGTAGGTTTCCACATCGGCGTCGAAGACATGACCATCGATTTTTCCGGTGAACTGAACGACGAGGCCCTTGAAAAGATCGAAAATCTGGCTAATCAGGCCGTTTTTGAAAATCGGCCGATTCAGGTGTGTTACCCCACAGCCGATGAACGGCAGCAGCTGGATTACCGATCCAAAATTGAACTGGGCGACGACGTGCGGGTGGTGGTCGTTCCTGAAGCGGATCAATGCGCCTGCTGTGGACTGCATGTCGCGCGAACCGGTGAGATCGGTCTCATCAAGATCCTCAGCCGTCAGAAATACAAGGGTGGTATCCGACTGTCCGTCGTCTGCGGGCACAGGGCCTTGGTAGACTACTCCCGTAAAAACAAGCAGATCAACACCTTGTCGACCATGTTGTCACGAAAACCTGACGACATTCTCGCGGGTGTCGATCTGCTCCAGATGACTCTTTCCAGCCTCAAGGCGGAATATGCGCTTTTGAAATCGCAGTTGCTGGAACAAAAGGTGGAGGCGCTGACACAGTCCATCGGACCGTCTGCTGAAGAGAAAAGCCGGGGTCGGCTGTGCCTTTTTGAAGACAACCTGACTCCGGATGACCTGCGATCACTCTGCATGCGTCTTGTCGAACGAACAGGAATGGTCATCGCTATTTTTTCCGGCTCGGACCATGATCGCTTTCGATATGCAGTGGCCAGCCGGACGGAAGACATGAAAAAGTTCGGCAAGAAAATGAATGAAGCGCTGGACGGACGCGGCGGCGGGACACCGCGATTGATCCAGGGAACGGTCTCGGCCACTCGTGAAGATATCCGCATCTGGTTTTCAGGCAACCAGATTGCCTAAAACGTTTGTGACGTGAATGAATCAGCAGTTTTTCCACAATGTGATTTGTAAGCATTAACAATAATCCGGTCTTAATTTTGTCGATATTTCTCATATTGACTGCTCTTGGGCCGAATGCTAATATTGAATTAGACTCTGATATACCAGATACCATATAGTGTTAAGCATGTAGACCATGAATCGGGAGGGTGTTTGAAATGTTGCTCAAAGAAAAATTTATGTCCGGCCAGAAAGTACATGGAACCATGATCCGTCTGCAAAGGAATCCAGGGATTTCCTTCTTCGCGAAAAATGCGGGACTTGATTTCCTGCTGTTCGATTGCGAACACAGCTCGTATAATTTCGAGACATTGCATGACATTTTTGCGGCCAGTAATGCCATGGGCTTTGACAGTCTCGTCCGAGTGGCCGAACTGAGCAAGGACTGGATTTCGCGCATTTTGGACGCCGGCGCCACCGGCATCATGGTCCCCATGACAGAGACACCTGAGCAGGCCAAAGAGATTGTCAAATGGGCCAAGTTCCCTTCGCTGGGCGACCGTGGCTACGGCAGCGGCCTGGCCCATTCCATGTACAAGCCGGGCGGCAAGCATGTCGACATCATGGCGGCCCAGAACAACCGGGTCATCGCCATCGCGCAGATAGAGACCAAACTGGGTGTGGACAACGCGGATGCCATCGCAGGCACTGACGGTATCGATGTCCTGCTGATCGGTCCGAACGACCTGTCCATCTCCCTCGGCATTCCCGGCGATCTGATGAACCCGATCGAGCTCGAGGCCATTGGCAAGGTCGCAGCCGCCTGCAAGAAGCACGGCAAGGCCTTCGGACTCCATGCCGGCGTCAACATGCACGAGATGTTCAAGGATCAGGAAAACTTCATGATGCTTTCGACTGACCTCGATCTGCTCAACAAAGGTTTCAAAGAGATCAAGGATACATTGGCCGCCATTGTCTGAGAAAAGTGACAATATCTATGCAAAGCATCGCTGTTACCACTGATTGGCCAATAACGGCGAGCAGGATAAAGGAGGAGAGCGCATGGCTTTCAAAGTACTGATTCCCCAGGATATTACAAACGCCGGCAAGGATTATCTGAAGGCAAACGGTTGTGAGGTCATCATCGGCAGCGCGCCAGATCTCGACACCATCATTCGAGAGGTCGCGGACTGCGACGCCATCCTGGCCAGGACCGCACCGTTCCCGAAGGAAGTCTTCCAGGCCGGACCCAAGGTCAAGGTCATTGGCCGTCATGGTGTCGGCGTCGACAACATCGATGTCGCCTATTGCACGGAAAACGGCATCTACGTAACCTTCGCCCCCACTTCGAACGCCAACTCGGTCGCGGAGCACACCATCTACCTGATGCTTAGCTGCGCCCGCAACGCGTCGATCATCGATGACGAATTCCGCAAGGGCAATTTCGATATCCGCAACAAAGCCAAGGGCATGGACCTTGAAGGCAAGACACTCGGCCTGATCGGCATGGGCCGCATCGGATCGATGGTGGCCAAAAAGGCGATCTTCGGCTTTGGCATGAAGGTGATCGGTTACGATCCGTATCTCAAACCGGAAAACGCGCCGGAAGGCATCACCCTGGTCGCCACAAAAGAAGAAGTCTTCCAGCAGGCCGACTTCGTCAGCCTCCATACCCCATCGACGCCTGAGACCCGCAAGAGTGTCGGCATGGCCCAGTTCAAGCTGATGAAGAAGGGCGCTTTCCTGATCAACGCCTCCCGTGGTGAGGTTGTCAATGAAGAAGAACTGATCGACGCGCTTGAGCAGGGTGTGATCCGTGGCGCCGGCCTCGACGTGTTTGAGCTGGAGCCGCCCGCCAAAGACAACAAACTGCTGGCCATGCGCAATGTCATCGTGACACCGCATAACGCGGCCCTGACCCAGGAGTCGATGGACCGGATGGGCCTTCATGCCGCCATGGGCATCGTCGATGTCCTGAACGGGAAAGTGCCTGCCTGGCCGGCCAACAAACCGGTGGCCAAAGACTAGGACACATCATTCAGGTTTTATCGCGAACAGTCGTCAGGACCGACGGGTGCCAATGGCGCGTCGGTCCTGACTCTGTTCCATCCACACCAGATCGCAAGGAGATTCTATATGTTTGACACCCAGTTCATCAAAGGCATCGTCCCCCCGATCCTGACTCCGATCGACGAACAGGAGCGGATCATTGAATCAAAACTGCGCGACCAGGTCAACTTCATGATCGATGGTGGCGTCCATGGCATTCTTGCTTTTGGCAGCAACAGTGAGTTTTACATGATCGATGATGGTGAGACCGAGCGCGGCCTCAAGATCATCATGGACGCAGTCGCCGGTCGGGTGCCGGTTTTCATGGGGATTGGTGCGATCCGCACGAAAAAATGCATTGAGCTGGCCAGGCTCGGCGTCGCCTATGGCTGCAAAGCGGTATCGGTTTTGCAGCCGATGTTCCTTAAGCCAGACAACCGGGAAATCTACAATCACTTCAAGACCATCGCGGATGCCATCCCCGAAACCCCGATGCTGCTATACAACAATCCGGGGCGGGTCGGTTACAACTTGTCCGCCGATCTTGTGGTCCGTCTGGCGAACGATTGCGAAAATATTGTGGGTATCAAGGATTCAAGCGGCGACATGACTTTGACAGCCGAGCTGATCCGTCGGACCCGCGGCACCAATTTCCGGGTGATGGGCGGCAAGGACACCCTGCTGTTCGGCACACTGGCCCACGGTGGAGCGGGTGGTGTCTGCACAACCGCCAATTTCGCACCGGAACTGGTCTGCTCGATCTATGAAAAGTTCGTCGCCGGTGATGTCGCCGGATCCCTCGAAGCCCAGTTCAAGCTCAATCCCATACGCCTGTCGATGGACAAGGCCAGTTTCCCGGTCGGTACCAAGGCATTGGCCAATATCGCCGGACTGGATGTAGGTGCTCCCTATCTGCCCAGCCTGCCGGCCAATGATGAGGCGATGAACGCAATGCAACAGGCGATGGACGAAGCCGGATTGTCGAAGTGATTCGACATGTGACAGAATCTGATCAGATGACAGCCTGAAGAAGGCAGACAGAAAGGGGAACCATGATGGACCGACTGACAATGGAACAGATTGAAGAATTACGGACTTTTGACACACCGACCATGTGCAACGCGTTGGAGTTTTTTGGAATCCGCTCAAAAACGGAAGGATTCATGACACCGGACATCCATTGCATCCTGCCCTATGGCAAGACCATGGTCGGTTATGCCTGCACCGCGAAGATCTCCGCAAGCGCCCCCGCCACGACAAGCCAGCCGGATATCTGGATGGGCTACTATGCCAAGCTGCAGTCGACAGCGCGGCCGGCAATCGCCGTCATCCAGGATATCGACGAAAAACCGGTCGGCTCATTCTGGGGCGAGGTGAACGCCACCTGCCACAAGTCGCTCGGCTGCGTTGGCACAATCACCAATGGTGGTGTCCGCGACCTGAATGAAGTGGAAACATTGCCTTTCGGATTCTTTGCCAGCTGTGTGCTGGTATCCCATGCGTACATTCACATCGAGGAATACGATTGCCCGGTCGAAATCGGCGGTGTGACCGTCAATCCGGGGGATCTGCTGGCAGCTGACAAGCACGGTGTCCTGTTGATCCCGAATGAAGTGGCCGGACGTCTGGCCCATGCCTGCCGGCTGGCCGGACAGGCCGAGCTGCCAGTATTGGAAAATTGCCGCAAGGCGATCGCGGAAAACCGTGAAGTCGATCTGGATGAACTTCGTCAATGGCGCAAGGAAATGGCCAGTCTGAGGCAGGTCAAGCCATAGTTCAAGCCAGATCCGGCCTGTCATGGAATCTGTACCATGCGTGAATGGAGCCGGGGCGTGTCGTGTGGCGGCATGTCCCGGCCTTCTTGTATGCCGGACGGCCTTCTTTCATCAATACCTGACTTTGTACTGGATCGCCTGGTCAAAGGTCCCTCCAGCCACTGACTGGCTGGGATGGAATCCACGTAGAACCAAATGTGAAATTCATGGCACTTCATGATTGATGCTTGAAGCAAGGTGGTCGTGTTTCTGGAGATGGATGAAAGCACAAGGACAGCATATATAGCGCAGGCTTTTCCGTTGACGCTATCTCATTTTCTCTATGTTGCCCTATTTTTCTTTTTGGCCCGGTCGATCAGCGTCGTTTCAGCGTTGGCCGCACTTTTCCTGGTTATCGCTTCCGCCATGGCACGAGGGATGATGTGGGGCTTTTTGTCAGGAACCATCATCGGACTCTCACAAATCATGACCCTCCTGCTTCATCAGTCCTCTGAGCTGACCTTGTCCTCCCTCCAGGCCGTCATGGTCCTTCCCCAACCGGAGTGGCTCGGACCCGCGCTTCTGCCATTTTTCGGCCTGTTGTCCGGGATTCTTGCCGAACGGTTCAGGTTGCGTGGCATCGTATCTGAAAAAGACAATCGCCAGTTGAAAAAAGCCAATCAAGCCCTTCAAAAGCAGTTGGACCAATACGAGCGTCAGCTTGGCGATCTTTCGCGTGATCGGGCATACAGTCGATCCTGGGATGACACCTTGGCCAATCAGCCAGCCGCTGAACATCTGGCCAGCCTGCTGATCGATTCCATGATCCAGAGGGACAGAAACACTGGCCTGCCAGACCGGCTTTTCCATCTTCTATGCCAGGCCCGGCCTGAAACGCTCGGCGTCTTCGACCTGAAGGGGCATCTGATCCGTGCGAACGAGGCCCTGCTCGCACTGTATGGCTTCTCGCCGTCCGAGCGAGCCGGGCTCAGATCACTGGACGATCTGTTGCTTCCGGATGCGTCGAAGCGGGCTGCGGCTTTTCTCTTGAGTGCCTTGAGCACCGATGGCGCGTCCGAATCCGGTCTTCAAATCAAATCAACGGACGGGGGCTTCTCAAAATTGGCAATCCCACCGATTATCGATCTGACATGTACCGGCAGTCCAAAGGCCATCATGGCCACCATGGGAAAGCAACAGCCCAGGCAGGCAGTCTCCACCCTGACTGCGAGAGCACTTGATCAGAACCATTTCCCTGATCCTGACGAATTGATCCGTCGGGATTTCTGCTGTCTGTCGGAAGATGGAAGGATCACCTTTGTCAGCCAGAACCTGGCAGGCCGGATCGGCAGGGATTCCGATCAACTACTGGGTCAACGATTCATCCGATTCATCAGTCACCGGTCAACGGTCCACTTCGAGTCCTTCCTCAAAGCCTGTCACGAAGGCAACCCTGCCTCAGCCCGAATCGAAATGCTGGCTCCCAAGGATTGTCGCGTCTTCTTCCATTTCGAGGCGATTCCTTCGATCGGCGCGAGTGGCCGCTATCTAGGCGCAGCAATCCTGGCAACAGACATTACAAGCGAGACCCTGGCCAAGGAAGAACTATCCCATCGTCTGTCCATGGAAAAGCTGATCTCATCGATGTCGACCCGCTTCATCTCAATCCGCTCAGAAGAACTGGACGCCGAGATCGAACAAGCTCTTCGTCTGGTTGGCGATCTCGAAGAAGCCGAGGAAAGCGTCGTGGAGATATTCGCATCCGGACGCATCCGGAATCCGGCCAGGTTCAGCGTGGTCAACGCCCGTCTTTCTGCTGGACGACCGATGACCGGATCAGGTCAAGCGTCAGTCGTGGATCGGCTCGAAACCGTGACCGTTCCGATCGTGATCGAGTCAGAGCGGTTGGGCTGCTTCCGGTTCCATCTTGAGTCGTATCGCATGAGCTGGCTAGAATCCGATCTGGAACTGATCCGACTCATCGGAGAGATCATCATCAACGCCCGTATCCGCATGGAAAACGAGCAGGCGATCAAACTCAATGAGACCCGACTGGCCACCACCTTGCACTCGATTGGTGAAGCCGTGATCGCGACGGACACACAGGGGCATATCCTGAACATGAACCGCCAGGCTGAACTGCTCACTGGTTGGAACCGTCAAAACGCAATATCAAAGCCCGTCGACCAGGTCTTCTCCCCGGTCAGGTCACCGGCACAGCCCGTGACCGGCAGTCCGGACGTGCAGAACCTGCATCATTTCTCTGAAACGGATTTCAGTGAAGTCCTTCAAGCCGCGGATGGTCAGCGAAGGTTCATCTCGGTCAAACGGGACCAGATCGAGGACCCATCCGGCAATCTATATGGTGAAGTCATTGTTTTCAGGGATGTCACAAAGGAAAAACAGGAAAACGACGAAATCCGCTATATCAGCTATCATGACAAACTGACCGGCCTATACAACCGGGCATTCTTCGAAGAAGAACTCAATCGTCTGAACACACCCCGTCAGTATCCGATCACCCTGATTCTGGGTGATTGCAACGGGCTGAAAATCGCCAATGACATCTTCGGGCATCTTGAGGGCGACCGCCTGCTCCAGACCATTGCCAACATCCTCAGGAGTGCCACCCGTCATGAGGATATTGTCGCGCGTTGGGGTGGTGATGAATTCGCCATCATCCTGCCGCGCACTGACGAGCAGGCGGCATCCATCCTTCGCGACCGGATCCTGCAACTTTGCGCTGAAGCGGAAAGCAATCCCATCAAACCGAGCCTTGCGCTGGGCAGCGCGACCAATTCAGACGGATCGAGCGATCTGGTTGGTCTGCTCAAGCTCGCGGAAGACCGGATGTACCGTCACAAACTCATGGAAGGCAAGAGCGCTCGCAGCACCATCCTCAATTCAATCGAGAAGATGATTTACGAAAAAAGCTGTGAGACTGAAGAGCATGCCTCTCGACTTTCTGAGATCTCGCGCAGGATCGGACGCGAAGTCGGTCTATCGGATTACGAGATGGAAGAGCTCAGTCTGCTGTCCGTGCTGCATGACATGGGAAAAATCGGCATACCGGATAATATTCTCACCAAACCGGGAAGTCTGAGCGACGAAGAATGGGAAATCATGAAAAAGCATTCCGAGAAGGGGTACAACCTCGCGAAATCGACGCCAGAACTGAAGAGCATCGCTGATTCGATCCTGCATCATCATGAGCGATGGGATGGAAACGGCTATCCGGCCGGACTGAAGGGCGAGGAGATTCCGAGACTGTCCCGGATCCTGTCCATTGTCGATGCCTATGATGTCATCACCCACTCCAGGGCGTACAAACCGGCGAAAAGCAAAGAGGCGGCGCTTGAGGAAATCGAAAAATGCGCCGGTACCCAGTTTGATCCCGAGCTCTCCAGATTGTTCGTTCAGCTCATGAAGGACTGACCTGGCTGGCCGTCACTTCTCAAACTGCTTGATCAAAGCCGACATGTCCAGGTCATCGACTGATTTCAATTCCAGCATCAGTTCATGAACAAGCCGCGATACCGGCATCGGGACATCCGGTGCGACCGCCAGCGCGTTGGCAACATCCTTGCGCGCCAGTCCGATCTTGAATCCCGGCTCGAAGCGTTCTTCAAGAATCCGCTTGAAACGGGTCTGGAACGAATGGGATGTGCCGGAACTGTTGAGAATCACCTCGTAGAACAGGTCAGGGTCGATCCCCTCTGCTTTGATGACCTGGCAGACTTCCGCGACGCATTGCAGGTTGACCAGCGCTATCAGGTTGTTGAGATTTTTATAGGTCTTGCCATTGCCCACCTTGCCCAACTGATAGATGCGTTTTCCAAGGATGGAGAGGATCGGATGAACCTGCTCGATCGCCGCTTCATCGCCTGATCCGAAAATCGTCAGCGTACCGGCCTCCGCCCCCTCTACGCCACCGCTGACCGGCGCGTCGATCAGCCGGACCCCGAGCGGCTGGAAAACCCGGTCAATTTCCTGGACGGTCGATGACTTGCAGGATGACATCTCGATCACGATCGATCCAGGCTTCAATGAGCGGACCAGATGCTCATCCAGAAGCACTTGCTTGATCTGTTCGTCAGCCGGCAGCATGGTGATGATCACGTCCGTGTTTTGTGTGGCCGCTGCGAAGGTCGGAAAAATCTGCAGGCCGATGCCTGAAAGGACATCGGCGACCGCTCGGCTCCGGTGTATCGCGGTGCTGACCGGATATCCGGCTTCCAGAAGCCGTTTGGCCATCGACGCCCCCATGGCGCCAAGACCGAAAAATGCGATTTGCGTCATTTGGGTAGCCCTCCTTGTCTGCTTGACTTTGGTTCCATTAAACCAATGCCGGTATCCTTTGGCAACCTTGCGACGACAGACCGTCATTCTGCCGCCTTGAAGTTGTAGAGTGGGCGGATGCGTTCCACCACCTCAGCGGTTTGCGTGATGTTTTCCAGGATATTTTCCATGTCTTTGTAAGCCATGGGGCACTCGTCGAGTGTCGCCCGGTTGACCGATGTCGTGAAAATGCCCTTCATTGACGCCTGGTAATCCGTCAGGGTCAGCGTACGGAATGCCTGTGTCCGACTCATCAGCCGACCAGCGCCATGCGGAGCGGAATAATTCCAGTCCGGATTCCCTTTGCCGATGAGAATGAGGCTGCCGTCCCGCATATTGATTGGCAACAGGAACCGCTCCGCTTTTTTGGCAGATACAGCCCCTTTGCGCAAAATGAGGGTGCCGGTTTCTATATAGTTGTGGATCGTGGTAAACCGATCGACTGGTGTCAGGTCCATGCCTTTCAGGATGACATCGGCCATCGCTTTCCGATTGAGATCAGCAAATAGCTGGGTCAGACGCATATCATGGATATAATTCTCGAAATCGGTATCCTTGACATAGGCCAACGCTTTCGGAATCGACCTTTTTTCCACGTCGGGCAGATGTCGAAAGGCAAGTTCCTGATAGTGATTGGCCACTTGCAGGCCCATATGCCGGCTACCGGAATGAATGACCAGGTACAAGGCACCATTCTCCCCCTGGTCGATTTCGATGAAATGATTGCCACCACCAAGCGTCCCGATCGATAAGACCGCCCTTGGACGATTGACTGCTTCCGCGCATCGCAGCTGGTTCAGGTCAATTTCAGAATGGCTGGGATGCGGCGTCTTCCTTACATCACGACCGGACGGAACGTGGGCGCGAATCAGCGCGTCAAGCCGTGCGAAATCGACTTTGACCTCACGTAATCGAACCACCTCCATGCCGCAGCCGATGTCAACGCCGACCATATTGGGCACCACTTTGTCCGTAATGGTCATCGTGGTCCCGATTGTGCAGCCAGCGCCGGCATGGACATCAGGCATCACTCGGATACGGCTTCCAATGGTAAATGGCTGGTCACACAAGGTCCTGATCTGCTCGATCGCGCCTTCGTCGACCTGATCATTGTAGATGATCGCCTGATTGAACTGGCCCTTGATCACTCGCATGCAAAGCAAGCCTCCCCTTTCATTCTACCGCAAAAACGGTACCTGACCGCAAACAATACCCAGGGAATCATCAAGAGCAACCCAGGTATCCTGTTGAACTTCATCTCAACGCCTGTTATGATTTTCTTACGTGATAAAAAATGAGTCAGAGGTTCACCCAGATGACTGAGGAACGGAAAATCATGGTCGCGGATCCGACCGCGCTCGGTCTTTTTGGTCTTGCCATGGTCACACTGGTCGCTTCCTCGCAAAAGCTCGGCTGGACGACCGGCACCAGTCTGGTCATCCCCTGGGCCATCTTTCTCGGGGCCAGTGCCCAGCTCTATGCCAGCATCAATGACGCTAAGAAGGGCAATGTCTTCGGTGCGACCGCTTTTGGCGGCTATGCCTTCTTCTGGTTCGCGATCGGCATGAGCTGGCTTGAGCAAAGCGGTGTGTTTGGCGAAAAGATGGCTTCCCTGGCCGATTCCCGTCAGCTGGCCTTCGCCTTCCTTGGGTACCTGATCTTCACCTTGTACATGACGATTGGTGCCACTGAAACGAACAAAATCCTGTTCATCATTTTCGTGCTGATCGATTGCCTGTTCATCGGGCTGACGCTGACCAGTTTCGGCATTGCAAAAGAATTCAGCCATCAGCTGGCCGCCTGGTCAGAACTGCTCATTGCCGTATTTTCGTTCTACGGATCTGCCGCTGCCGTGCTCAACGCGCACTTCGGGCGCGTGATCGTACCGATCGGCAAGCCCATGGGATGGATCAAGAAAGCTCGAGTCGAATCATGAAAATCCTGATCGACGCCGATGGGTGCCCGGTCGTGGATCTGGCGATCCGTACCGCGAAAAGGCATCAGATTGAATGCATCATTCTGGCCGACTCGGCCCATGTGTTTGAAAAGGAAGGGGCGACGACCATCACGGTCACCAAAGGGGCTGACAGTGTCGACTTCGCACTGGTTAACCAGGTTCAACCGGGCGACATCATCGTCACACAGGACTATGGACTGGCCGCCATGTGCCTGGCGCGAAAAGGCCTGCCACTCAGCCAGAACGGCATGGTGTACAACCATCACAATATCGACAGCCTGCTTCTGGCTCGGCACACGGCCCGCAAAATCCGCAGGGGAGGCGGCCGTCTGAAAGGGCCCGGCAAGCGGACGGCAGAGCAGGACCGCCAGTTCCTGGAAGCACTGGATCGACTGATCACAGAAGGACTTGTGAATTCCCGTGCAGGGAATCCATGAATACACATATAATATGGACCTGCCGGTCTTGTGCCGACAGGTCCCGTTCTTTCTGTTCGTTGGCCAATGTCTGATGACGATCATTCAGTCATCATATCATCAACTCAGGTATTTCTTGAGCGTCGCCCGGACCGCGCCCGGACCTTCGATGAGTTCCATGAAGTAGGTGATGATCTTCTGGTCGAGGCCATGCTTGACCAGATCGATGCCAAAAATCGCCTCGTTTGACAGGATCGGCTTGAGGATCGCGTCAAATGGTCCCTTGCTGCCCAGATTGATCGTGGCGAGTTTGTTCTGCATTTCTTCCAACATGGGATCCGGGCTCAAGGCCATTTCGTTGCCCTCGTCGTCAATGCCGAGCAGATAGCGCAGCCAACCGGCGATGAAAAGCGGAATGTAGGTCAGCCTCTGTTCTTCACCTTTTCCCCGAGCGACATAGGCTTTCAAAGTCTCACCGAAACGGACCGGGATCTTCTGGGATGTATCGGTCGCGATGCGCTGAGGTGTATCGGGCAGAAACGGATTCGGGAAGCGTTCTTCAAGGACGGTTTTGATGAATTCATCCGGCTTGATGATGCCCGGATCAACGACAACCGGCATGCCTTCGTCATAGCCCACCCGTTCGACAAATTTCTTCATGTGCGGGTCGTTGATGGTGTCGGCAATCGTCTTGAAATTGAGTATGGAGCCATACACAGCCATGACCGTATGTAGCGGGTTGAGGCAGGTGGTGACTTTCATGGTCTCGATCTTGTCGACTGTCTCGCGGTCCGTGAACATGACACCAGCGTTTTCGAGCGGCGGACGTCCATTCGGGAACCAGTCCTCAATGACCAGGTACTGGGTTGGCTCGGCATTGACAAACGAGGCCGTGTAGGTGTTTTTCGCCGTGACAATCAGATCAGTGCTCTCGTAACCATCCTGGGCCAGCATTTCTTTGACTGCTTCAGATGGACGCGGCGTGATCTTGTCAATCATGCTCCAGGTGAAGGAAACCTTTTTCGCGTCGTTGAGATAGTCTGTGAATTTGACATCGACCAGTCCGCGACGGGTCCATTCCCTGGCGAAAGTCATGACAGCGTCATAAAGCTTCGTCCCATTATGGGAGCAATTGTCCATGCTGACCAGGGCAATGGGCAGTTGTCCAGCCAGATACCGGTGGTGCAGCAGAAGCGTGAGCAAGCTGAGCAGGCTGGACGGCCGGGTCGGCAACACCCCGAAATCAGCACTGATCCATTTGAAATACTGGCCATCGGCCCCTTTGACAGAATAGCCCTTTTCGGTGATGGTGAAGCTGACCATCTGGAGCGACTTTGCTTTGAAAAAACGGATCATCTCGTCCAGTCCTGTACTGGGCTTGACGGCGTGCACGACGCTGCCGACGACTTCTTTGCCGATATTGCCGTCTGAATTCAGCGTCACCATCAGACTGAGGTTGTCAAATGGCTTGTAGGCGCGATCAATGATTTCTTCATCAAACGCCTCACTGACGATAATGCCGCGATCACTCAGCCCGGCATTCAACAGCCGCTGCTGCAGGACAGCCGGGAAAACACGGAAAATGTTGCCGGCGCCGAAATGGATCCACATGGGTTGATCGAGTGTCCTGGCCTTGACATCCGTAATGTCATACCGGGGCAACTGATATCCCTTCGCGGTCCACTGCTCCTGATTGCGTATAGAAGGAAGATTGAGTTTCATAAGCACACCTCTTCATCATTTTTTGCGACGCCGGTCGTCTGATCCGGTTGAGCGGCTTGAGTTTTCCCCATGGATCACTGACACCATTTTATCCTGAAGTCTGTATAAAAATCATGTGCTTCTGTCACACAAGGATGATTCAGGTCTTTCGCCAGGTCCTGGACGAAAGCAGAACCAGCACCGGAAATATCTCAAGGCGTCCGGCGATCATTGCTATGATGAGCGTCAGCTTTGACAAGTCGGAAAAAGACGAATAGTTGCCGGTCGGCCCCACCATGTCAAGTCCCGGACCGATATTGTTGATCGTGGCGGCGACCGCACTGAAAGCAGTGACAAAATTGGGTGCGTCGAGGCTGACAATGACCATGCAGACGGCAAAGACAAGTGTATAAGTCATGAAATAGAAGCTGACCCCGCGAAGCAGCGGTGTGTCGATCATCTTCCGGTCAAACTTCACCGGCAGTTTGCGGTTCGGGCTGATCATGTGCCGGATTTCCTGCAGGCTGGTCTTCAAGTAAATGGCAACGCGGGACACCTTGATCCCACCGCCAGTCGATCCGGCCATGGCACCGCAGAACATCAGAAGCAGCAGGATCACATGGGAGGTCAGCGGCCACTGGTTGAAGTCCTTGGTCGCGTACCCGGTCGTGGTGATGATCGAAGAAACGGTGAAAAACACGTCTTTGAGCATCATGGGGATATTTTCGTAGCGGTGGAAAACATCAATGCTGATGATACCGATCGACAGCACGATGAACGCGAGATACCAGTGCAGTTCCTCGCTTTTCAGGGCTGATTTCCCCTGTCGCATCAAGGTCATGTAATACAGGTTGAAATTCACCCCGAAGAGAATCATGCCAACACCCAGAACCACCTCGAAGTATGCATTCTCATAGTAGCCGATGGAGGCGTTTTTCAGACTGAACCCACCGGTTCCGGCCGCACCGAAAGCATGCAGGACCGCGTCAAAAACAGGCATCTTGCCAATGATCAGAAGCAGGGTCAGGATGCCTGTCATGGAGAGATAGATGATGTAGAGGATGCGGGCTGAATGGCTGACCTTGGCCATCAGTTTGCCAAAACTTGGGCCAGGCGACTCGGCTTTCATCAGGTGAACGGAGTCGGGACCGACCTGTGGCAGAATGGCCAGCGCGAAAATCAGAACACCCATGCCGCCAATCAGATGGGTGAAACTTCTCCAGAACAGGATCGAATTGGGCAAGGATTCGATTTCTGTCAGGATGCTGGCTCCTGTTGTCGTGAATCCACTGGCGGTCTCGAAAAACGCATCAACCAGTGAAGGAATCGCGCTGCTGAAAAAAAACGGCAGTGCCCCGAAAAAGGACATCAGGAACCAGGCCAGCGCGACAATCGAAAATCCTTCACGGGCATAAAAAGCAGTCTTTTTTGGAGCTTTCCAACTCAGCGGGACACCAACGACAAGCAAAATCGCTATCGTTGCCAGAAAAGACAGGATGTTAGTCCAGGATTCACGGTAAAGGAAACCAACAAAGACAGGCAGTCCAAGCAAAATGGCTTCCACAATCAGAATCCTGCCGAGTATGTATCGGATCATGCCGTAGTTCATCCGTTGATTCCCGTCCTAAAGTTTGTTTCCATCGGCCCGGCCGGGCGAGCATCAGGCCAGGATATCATCGATATCGTTGAAATTGGTGTGTGTCGTAACCACAATGACCCTGTCCTTGGGCAGGATCTCATCGTGCCCGCCGGGGAATATCAGTTTGCCTTGTCGGATGATCGCCGCAAGCATGAGGTTATCCTTGGTTTTCAACTCGACCAGTGGAACCCTGACCACTTTGCTGTCCGATGTCACCGTGAACTGCAATGCCTCCACCTGATTGTCAACGATCCGGTACAGGGCATCGACATTGGAACCCTGTGAATTTTCCAGAGCGCGGACAAAACGGATGATGATGTCCGCGATCAGACGTCTCGGCGTGACAATCGAATCGAGGCCTAGCTGGCCGAGGACCTTGAGCAGATCCGTCCGGTTGACCTTGGTGATGGTCTTCGTGACCCCTTGGCGGCTGGCATACAACGATAACAGTAGATTTTCCTCATCGACACCGGTCAATGCAATGACCGCGTCGTAATTGGTCATCCGCTCCTCTTTCAGGAACTCCTGGTCTGTTCCGTCACCGCAGATGACTTCGACCTCTGGAAAATCAGAGGCCAACTCGTTGGCAATCAGCGGATCGATCTCGATCACCTTCACCCGCATGTTCAGCCGGATCAGCCGTGGGATCAGATAGTGCGTGATGCGGTGCGCACCGACGATCAGGGCCGATCGGATCCGCTGCCGGTAGCATTTGGCGTCCACATAGATCTTGTTCAGTTCCTCGAGCGTCCCGGTGACATGAAGATGGTCACCAGCTATCACTTCCGTATCACCGGTTGGAATGATGATTTCGTCTCCTCGCGTGATGATGCAGATCAGGACATCCATGTTTTTCTCGCGGATGTCCTTGACCCGTTTCCCGGCGAGCGGGCTTTGGTCGGCGATCTTGACCTCGACGATATTGACACGACCATTGTTGAAATGCTCGATGCCAAGGGCCGAGGGGAACTGGATGATCCGGGAAATGTCGAGCGCGGCTTCCATCTCCGGGTTGATCATCATCGTGATGCCCAGGCTCTCCCGCACGAAACTGATCTGACGGTTGAAGTCAGGATCGCGGACACGGGCGACGGTGTATTGGGCGCCGATTTTCTTGGCTGTGATTGCCGCGATGATATTGGTCTCATCATGGGGCGAGACTGCCATGAAGATGTCGCAAGTGTCAACTCCGGCTTCCAGCTGAGTCTCATAAATGGCCCCGTTGCCGACGACGCCCGTGATGTCTGCGACATTGATCAGCTGCTCCAATCGGTGGGGGTCTTTTTCGATGAGGACGATATCGTGCCCGGCTTTGGAAAGGCTTCGGCACAACTCCTCACCAACCTTGCCGGCACCGATGATGACAATTTTCATGGACTGCACCCCACAAACACGGTCAGTTATTCACGTGTGGCACTTCAAATTACCAACAGTATAGCAGATTTAGATCTTCCTGATATTGTATTTCCGCATTTTGCGCCAGAGGGTTGACCGGTCTATGCCCAATTCGCGGGCTGAACGACTCTGCACCTTACGGCGACTGCCACATACCGGTTCTCGCGTTTCTCGCCTCTTCTTCATAAGCCAGAAACAAACTGCGGTATTTGTCATCGTCACCGGACCGGTATGCCGTCGCATAACCACCCTGGATCAGGATCGAACTGAAATTGAACGAGGAGACAGTTTCGCCCGCGATGGCGTCCGGCTTATCCAGCCAGACATACCGGAGCTGGCGACCATAGTCATCCGTATCAGAATTGTCCCGCTCCAGAAAGACGGTGCGGTTCATCAGGCTGTTTTCTGTAAAGGTCCTGGCTTCAATGGCATAATACTCTGCCGGTTTTCCATCAAGCGGCATTTCAGGTGTATCCACGCCCAGGATCCGGATTTTGCGATCCTTACCATCCGTTCCTCGAACGATGATTGTGTCACCGTCTGAAACCCGGGTGACCTGAACCGTTTCGAACCGGTCATCGCCGGTCAGCACCAGGTCTTGATCTGATTCCGGGACCAGTTCCAGGAGGCTTTGGTAAGTCTGCACCTGACCGGTGGCCTGAAGGGTCATGCCGACTGTAAAGCGCAGCAGATCGAATCCGGAACTTTTCTCCAGAAAAACCGAAAACGAGCCCGTGTCATCCTTCACTTGCAAAATGGCATTGCCGCCCGAGTGGCGATCGATTCTGTCAATTTGACCGGTTATGGTGACAATCTGGTTGACATCCCCCGCGCCAATGTCCTTGATCGGTGTGAGCAAGGTGTTCGGCCGGGTCGATGATGAGGCAGTCGTCGTTTGCGTGGTCAAGGTCCCGGCAGAGGTGTCCTCCGCACTTGAATACGATGGCATTCGACAACCAGACAGGCTCACGACCAGAAGGCAGGCCAGCACAAGCGCGCCAACCTGCCCTCTGCTCAAAGACGATGTTTTTCCCCGGGTCTTCATTTTAAGATCAGGATTCCTTTTCCAGGCAATTCTCGGTGTCCGCGAGTGGCCTGTCTTTCTCAAAGACACACTTGTTGATGCAGTTGTAAGGGATTTCCCCGTCAAGGACAGCCACGATGCCGTTCAAACCTTCCCGGGCCATATTGCAACGGGCATCCCAGGCCATGGTCCCGATATGGGGCGTCAGGAATACGTTTTCCATCTCATAAAGCTCATCCGGAACCTGAGGTTCGAATTCGAATACATCAAGTCCGGCGCCGGCCAGATGCCCGTTGCGCAATGCGTCAAGCAAGGCCGATTCTTCGACAACGGCGCCGCGGCTGGCATTGACAAAATAAGCGCCCTTTTTCATAAGTGCGAACTTTTCGGCATTCATGAAATGGTGGGTCTGGGGCATGAATGGCATGTGCAACGTGATGGCATCGGCATTTTTCAGGACTTCTTCAACCGGCTGGTAGGTGATGCCCAGTTCCTGCTCGATCGCCGCTTCCGCACGGATCGGGTCAAAATAGATCACATTCATGCCCAGTCCCTTCGCTTTGCGTGCTACCGATTTTCCGATACGGCCAAGACCGAGGATGCCCAGCGTTTTGCCATATACCGTTGTCGCGTTGGCGTAAAACAACTGTCTGAAAAATGTCCGGCTTTCCCGCACCCGTTTATCGATCCGGCCAATGTCGCGCATCGCGTTCATCAGTAGCAGGATGGACAGTTCCGCCGTCGGCTCGGTCACGGCAGTCGGCGTGTTGTTGACAGGCAAGCCGACCTTCGTGGCATATTGCCAGTCGATATTGTCATATCCGGCGCCGAAATTGCCAAGCACCTTCAACTTGTTCGCCATCCCGAGATCGATGAACTCCTTGTCGCCCTTCAGCATGATGGCAAGGACGCCATCATAGTCTGGCAACCTGGCCAGAACTTCCTCACGGGGAAAGATGCCGTTTTCGACTGGAAACGTATCCAGTTCGATTTTGTCGGCAAATTCAGCGACCACTTCCCCCGGGATCCATCCGGTGCATAATACTTTTTTCATGTGTCTACCCCCAAGTTTGCTTGATTTCATACTTCTCCCATGATGTCACAAGAAGAGTGATCGATCAAGGGTTGAAACCAGGCATCAGGCCAAGATGTGTGGCTAGTGTCATCACGCAGCCGATCAGAAGAGCCGCCTGTCTTTTCGCAGGCGGCTCTTTCAGGATCAGTAATTGAGACAGGAGGTTTTTTGAAATCCCGTCTGCAAGGATCATTTTCCCGTTTGATCAGACATCGGGGATTGGCATCGCCTCATCAATCGAATCAGCGGTCTCGTCAATGTCTGCCCCAGACCGGTCACCTCTAATGCGGCCATTCAAATCACTGTGATGTCCCCGACCGCCTTTGCCACTGTGTCCGCCAAAAAATCCAATCGCGGCGTCTTCCGAATCAGCGGTGATGGCTGCCACTTTTCCCTTCAGTTCTGCAAGCGCGGCATCGGCTTCTTCGGAGGTCATCTTGCCATAGGCGACCTGTTTGGCAAGAGTGGACTGTGCTTTTTCAACGATCGCCTCCTTCAGGGCGTCAAGCTTGCCATTTTGGCTTGCGATTTTCCAGAGCGTGGTGTCGACGCTCAACTGCTCCTTGAGCTGGTCTTCCGTGATGCCAAGGATTGATGCGACTTCTGCCAGATCCAGGCCACCGGCATAAAACCTGACCTGGTCTGACCTTTCAGGACGGTTCGCTTTCAGTTCGGCGATTTTCATGTCCAGTGAAGCCAGGGTGGCGTCGGCATCCGTCTGTGACAGTTTGCCGCTGTCAACCAGCCCCTGGATCAGTTCTTGGAAATAGGCCGTGATCGATCCCGGCCGTGCGGAGGATGTTGTCTCGGCAGCCGAGACGATCGATGGGACAGCTACTGCGATGCTCAGAACCAGAATGGTGATCAACGTGACTATTTTTTTCTTGCTCATCTGTTTTCCCTTTCTGTAATCAAGCTTGTTTATGTGTTCACCGCCACAACCTGCGATGTCATGAACTCATGATAAACAGTCCGGATGAAGAGTCCGGGATCGTTGTGTGATAAGATTGAGAAAAATGAGCGATGGTTTATCCACATCCAGTTTCGCACAGGAGGTCATCCATGAAACTCGCGTCCCGTGAAGTCGTCTATACCACCCATAGCCGTCAAAACAAGCCCGCAATCACCATCCGGCCCGGCGAAACCTTTCAGGTCGACACTGAGCTTTGCTCCGGCAAATGGCTGAAAACGCTGGCTGACCGATTCGATCCGGATCATCCGGAAGCTTTTGGTCCAAATCCCACCGTCGTGGTGGCGGTCGAAACCGCGAATCCGGGCGACATCCTGGCGGTCCGGATTCTCGGGATCGATGTGGAATCCATCGGCTACACGGGTTTCAAAGACGAAGCCAACCCGCTGGCCCGGAGGATACTAAACCGGGAGTGGGGCATGGCGACCCGGACCGTCGCCATCGAGGATGGGATGATCATCTGGGACGAGCGGCTCAGGATCCCCATCAAGCCCATGATCGGCACGCTGGGGACCGCGCCGGCGCGAGAGTCGCTCCTGAACAGCAAAGGCGGGCCGTACGGCGGCAACATGGATGCCCAAGAGGTGACCGTCGGCAGCACGGTCTATCTGCCGGTGGCAGTGCCGGATGCCCTGCTGCATGTCGGTGATGTCCATGCGATCCAGGGCGATGGCGAGATCAACCGAGGCGGCGGCATCGAGTGTCGCGCCCGTGTCACGCTGCATGTGGACATCGTGCCAAGGCCGGAGCGGTCCGGGACAGTCCGGATGGAAAATGAAGATTACATCATGGCGGTCGCCTGTGAACGGTCAATCGAGGAATCTTTCCATCTGGCGGCGCGTGAACTGGTCTTCTGGATGGTGGATCAGTACGGATTCACGGAAGATGACGCGTATCTGATGATGGGTCAGGTTCTGGAAGCCCGATGCACGCAGTTTGTCAATCCGACATACACATACATCTGCAAGATGCCGAAAAAGCTCCTCTCAGTCTGACGCGGGGCTGATTTCAGCCGATCCGTTCCCAAAGGCTCGACAAGGGCATGACCAGGACCAGGGATGGCAGCAGATTGAGCACTTTGATCGATTTCAGCTCAAGGATGCGAAGGCCAACGCAAAGCGTGATGATGCCGCCGCAGGCTTTGAAGTCAGCCAGCATCGTCGGGCTGACCAGAGGCATGATGACGGTGGCCAGAGCGAAAAGGGACAGGAAAAAGGCGAGCTGAGGCAAGGCGATGAACAACAGGATAAATCCGGCCGTCGTGGCAAAGATCATGACGGTGAACAGGTCGAGGATCGATTTCAGGATCAGGATGCTGTGATCGCCCGTGAGGCCTTCTGTCAGGGCACCGAAGATGCCTGTGCCGCTGAAGACGATCAGGACCAGCATGCTGATGAAGATCGGCATCGTCTTTGGATCAGGATGGATTCGCCCGTTTGCAATCCTGTCCTGGAGGACGATCGCCAGACGACTGACCCGGTCATCGATCCTCAGCAGTTCTCCGGCCATGGTGCCGAAAATCAAGGCAATTGCCACTGCGGAGAGACTTTTAACCGAAACAGCCAAAACAATGCCCAGAATCAGGGCGATCAATCCAAACACGGTGGGCAGCGCGGTCTTGATCGAAACAGGAATCCGCTTGCCGAAAATCGCGCCAATCAGGCTCCCGGCCACCACCGCACCAGCGTTCAAAAATATGCCAATCGGCATGTCCAGTTTCCTCTTTTCACGTGATAGAATGAATTTAACTTAAATGAGGCAGTCCCGTCAAACGCACTCGTGTTGGATTCCACTGACCTTGAAGAGAGGATTCCCGCTAGAATGGTCACCATCCTGAACCAGGTCCTGATCATTTTCCTGTTGATCATTGTCGGCTTCATCACGGCCAGACGTGGCTATGTGACTCGCGAGGTCAAGCGTGGCATGGTTGAGATCCTGGTCAACCTGTCAATCCCGGCGATGGTCATTGTCTCTCTGGATACCGATCTATCGGTCGAAACCCTGAAAAACGGAGCGATAGTCCTGATTTTCTCCCTGCTGGCGCATCTGGTTTCCGTCATCCTCGGGCACCTCATTTATCGCAAGCGCCCGGTAGAGACCCGTAACATATTCTCTTTCTCGATGGTCTTCACCAACTGCGCTTTCATGGGGTATCCGCTGCTCGAAAGCATCTTTGGCACGATCGGTGTTTTCTATACGTCCCTCTATGTCCTGGCCTTCAACATATTCCTGTGGACCTATGGGGTCATCCTGTTCACTGGCCAGAAAGACACCCGGAAACTCATGAAGTCATTGGTGAATCCGGGGACCATCTCGGTCCTGATCGGCCTGATTCTGCTCCTGACGCCCTTGACATCACCCTTTGTCATCACCAAAGTCCTGGGTTACATGGGTTCGTTGACCACCCCGCTGGCCATGATCGTCATCGGTTCTATGCTCGCCGAAGTCCGTTTGCTCGATATGCTCAAGGGAAAGACGATTTACATTTTCTCCGTTTTACGGCTTATCCTGATTCCCGCCGCAGCTTTCGCGGTAATGAGCGCGTTCAAACTTGATCCTCAGGTGATCGCGATCTGCACGACGCTGGTCGGCTTGCCGGCGGCCAGCAATGTCGTCCTGTTTGCGGAAAAATTCAAAGGGGACTCCATGCTGGCCACTCGCGTCGTCGTGATGACCACCGCGTTCTCGATTTTCACGATTCCGCTCCTCGTCCATTTCGCGGGCGGATGATCGCCCAGGGCAGGTACAGGATGGTCCAGACCACAAAAATCAGCGCCACGAGCGGTATCAGGTAGCCAGGGGTGCCAAACCAGTTTTCGAATAGTTCGAGTGGGGTGTCCTTCGGAGCCCAGTGGATGAACAGGTAATTGCTGCCCAGCCAATGGTTGATCAGAGCGACCGGGATCGCGTAGACGGCCAGAAAACCAAACAGTGCGGGCAGCCGGCGCCAGTTTGGCCGAAAACCGTCGCCCCAGACCCACAAGACCGGGACCATGACCAGCAGGGTATGGATCAGGGCGGACTGCAGGTATTGGAAGCTCAGGAAAGGATAGGCATACCATTCCGGTGTCAGGATGGCCGCCAGCGCGCCGGGGAATCCAAGCGCGTAACCGTACTCCTTGAAGATGGCCTTGCCGCTGAAGACGCCGGCCAGATTGGTCCAGGTGGTCAGGGCACATAGATGGAGCGGCAGCATGTCGACTACAGAATAGTGCTCGATCAGGATCGCCCAGATCCAACGCGTAACATCGAGGAGCGCGGCCAGCAGGACGATCCCCCTGAGGACACGTTGCCTGGCCATTGTGCTTTGTCGACGATAGACCCAGAGCGTGCCGAGGATCAGCAGCAGCGCACCTGCGACCCAGCCCAGATGCGTCGGACTGAAATTTGGCGTACCCGCTGCTTGTGGAATATCGGTCTGATAGTTCCAGAAAAAATCAGGCATTTCCTGTACCGATCCTTATCCTTGAGATTGATATATATCCAGATGATACTTAAATCGGGTCGTAACATCAAACCCAAATGTCGTCAGAATATGCGATTTCAAGCCTGGTTGCGACTCACCCGTTCACGAACCTTCCATTTGATGACAAGTTCGATACAATAGGAGACAGCGAATGTATCTGTTCGATGTCATATTTGATGTGTCAGCATCGTCGTCCGCCGTTCGACTACGTTCACGCGAGGGCATCAAGGAGGCTTCTTCATGACGAATCCGGATCTTTACCAGGCCATTTTCAAGCGAAGATCAGTCCGCAAATACAGCCTGAAACCCTTGCCGGGTGACGTGATCGCCGATTTGCAGCATTATCTGGGAAAAATCAAACCGCTTGACCCCTCGATCCTGACCCTGTTCGCGGTGGTCAACCAGAACGAAGTGAGCGATCCGTTCCGGATCAAGGCGCCTCATTATCTTTGCCTCTTTTCCGAACCACAGGGATCCTATCTGATGAATGCCGGTTTCCTGCTGCAGCAGGTCGACCTGTATCTGTCTTCCCGGGGGCTCGGCAGTTGCTGGCTTGGACTGGCCAAGCCCACCGAAGCGGTGCCAACGATTGTGACCGGGCTTCATTACGTGATCATGCTTGCCTTCGGCGAGGCCGAGGGTCCGGTTCATCGCGCTTCGACTGACGAGTTCAAGCGCAAGACATTTTCAGACATCACGGATGTGCCATATGAGGCACCGCTGGCTGCCGAGCTGCTGGAACCGGTCAGACTGGCTCCTTCTGCATCCAATACGCAACCTTGGTTTTTCACCGGCAAGCCCGAAGAACTGACCGTGTGGCGAAAGCCTTCAAACCTGCTCCAGGCGGCCTTGTACACACGCATGAACAAGATCGACATGGGTATCGCGCTGTGTCATCTCTGGCTGGCGGCCGATCACCTCGGCAAGGAAATGTATTTTTCATTCGAACCGACTGTCAAGCGACCCGGTCTGGCTTTCATGGCCAAGGCAACGCTTTCCGGTTGAGCATGGCGTAAACGGTGAATGCCCCGGCATAATGGCAACTTCGCAATAAAGTACAAAGAATCCTAGGCATGTGATATTCATCCGACTTTCATCTTGGTAATCTCGAGCCATCGGATCAAACTGGGATGAAGGAGTCAACATGAACGGAAAAGAACGCATTCTCAAGACCTTGAAGCACGAAAAAATCGACCGTGTGCCCTGGGTGCCTTTTGCAGGTGTCCACGCCGGTTCCCTGATTGGCAAAAACGCGACCGACATGCTGACAGATGGCCAGGCGCTTTTTGACGGCCTGATGCAGGTGCATAAGCTGTATCAGCCGGACGGCATGCCGGTCATCTTCGACCTCCAGGTCGAAGCGGAGATTCTCGGCTGCGAGTTGCACTGGGCCGAGTACGCACCGCCATCCGTGAAAAAGCACCCCTTGGCGGAGACGAACAAGATGCTGTGTGACTGCCGCCAGCCAACCGCCGACAAAGGACGTTTGCCGATGATTCTGGATGTCATGCGCCGGGTCAAGGCGGAAGTCGGCGACACGACTGCCCTTTACGGCCTGATCTGCGGTCCGTTCACCCTCGCTTCCCATCTGCGCGGCAACGAACTGTTCATGGACCTGATCCTTGAAGAGGAGTATGTCCAGGACCTCATGGGTTATACGACAACAACCGCCTTGAAAATGATCGATCTTTACGCCGAAGCCGGCATGGATGTCATCGCGGTCGTCGATCCGCTCGTCTCCCAGATCTCGCCTGACCATTTCACAACCGCTTGCCATACGGCCTTCAAGACCATCTTCGATTACATCCGGGCCAAAGGTCTTGCCTCGAGTTTCTTTGTCTGCGGCAACGCGACCCGTCAGATGGAAGTCATGTGCCTGACCGGTCCGGACTCGATCTCGATTGACGAGAACGTCGACATGAAGACGGCCAAAGCCGTCACGGACCGCCACAACATCGCAATCGGCGGCAATATTCCGCTGACCACGCTGATGCTGCACGGCACGCAGCAGGAAAACATGAAGTATGTCGTCAATCTGCTCGACAATTTGTCGCACGACAACCTGATCATCGCCCCCGGCTGTGACATGCCCTACCATGTGCCGGCCAACAACGCCATCGGTGTGGCGCAAGCGGTCGCCGAGACCGATACGGTCCGCGAGATGGTGGCGCACTACGAAGCACCGAAACTGGATATCGACGTGACCCTCCCCGATTACGCGAACCTTGAAAAGCCGCTGGTCGAGGTCTTCACCCTGGATTCGGCAACCTGCGCCGCCTGCAGCTACATGGTGGAAGCGATCTGGGTCGCCGGGGATCATTATGGCGACAAACTGGACCTCGTCGAGTACAAGTTCACCGAAAAGGAGAACATCGCCCGCTGTGTCAAGATGGGCATCACCAACCTGCCCTGTGTCTACATCAATGGCGAGTTGAAATGGTCCTCGATCATCCCGAGCCGTGAAGAACTGTTCGCCGTCATCGATGAGATTCTGGCGAATCAGGAATAGGTCCCGACAAGATGAGCCATAAACCGGAAGCGACTCAAATCTTTCTGGTCACCGGCTTCCTCGGAGCCGGCAAGACGACATTCCTCAAGCATCGTCTGGGTCGCGCCGATGGCCGCATCGGCGTTCTGGTCAACGATTTCGGGAAAATCAATTTTGATGGGCTCGCGATCCGCAAAGCCGGCCAGCAAATGGTGGAATTGACCAACGGATCCATCTTCTGCAGCTGCCTGAAAGACCAATTCATCGATGGCCTGGTTGACCTGATCCGTCTCGGTCTCGACCGGATCTACATCGAAAGTTCCGGTCTGGCTGATCCATCTGAAATGGACCGTATTCTCGAAGTTGTCCGATTCCGGGCGGCGGGCGCGCCTTTCTGCTTCAAAGGCACCATCTGCCTGGTCGACGGGCTATACTTCCTGAGGACCTTGCCCAAGATGCTGAGTGTCGAACGTCAGGTGCGCCATAGTCACTTGATCCTGATCAACAAATGCGACCTGATTGACGATCTGCATCGGGACCTGATCCACCAAAAACTGAGCGAACTGAATCCGAGGGCAAAGGTTCTCGAGACAGTCAAGGCGGAAATCCCGGAAGAAGACCTGGATTTCCTGATCTTTGACACCGGTTCTGAAGAGACAACGAACACGGTGACAACCCGGAACAAGTCACTGGTCCTGCATTTTCTGCATGATCCTGATGAAGCGCCTTTCCGCGAATTCCTGGCCGCAGTCAGCACCCACTTTTACCGGATCAAGGGCCGGGTCCGGCTGAACGGTCATCCCGCGCGCGTCGATCTGGTGAATCAGCAGATTCTGATTGAAAGGGGGACTGACCCGGACGACCCGGGCGAAATCAATCAACTCGTCTGCCTGACTTCACAGGGCATGGAAAGCGTCTCCCACCTGGCCTTGATGGCCGATCGCCATATTCCGGGGTCGTTCCGACTGGAGATGTCATGAAATTGATTGAGGACAAAGCCTATGAACCTGCAACTGCTTGACCCTGAGTTCACAATCGGCAAGTTATCCGATTTTTCAAAGGTCGATTTTCAGACTGATTTCACGTTCCTGGCTAAAACAGACGAGGAACACTCAATCGTCTGTCCGTCGGGATCACTTCCTGAAAATATTCTCGAAGCACAGTCTGGCTTCAGGGCTTTCCGGATCGATGGCATCCTTGATCTCTCCATGGTGGGGGTCCTCTCGCGGATCGCGTCCTGTCTCGCGGATCACCGCATCGCGATCTTTGTCGTGTCAACCTTCGATACCGACATCATCCTGGTGAAAAGCCAACAATTGGCAGACACGATGCACGTTTTGGCTGAGAACGGCTATCATTGGGTTTGACTTGGTCCATCGAGTCCTGATCACTTCATGTAAAAACCGACGATTTTCATCTGTTTATTGAACGAGATCGTATAGGTGACCTTCTTGTCGGCATATTGGGTGACCAGAATCGCGGTGGCATAGTCCTCGCTGGTTTTCTGGTCTTTCGTGCCGGCAACCGCCTCACTTGAAAAGGACTCAAAATCCCCGGCACCGGCCAGGATCTGTTCGGCAGCCTGAGCCAGCACTTGCTCGGACAAGATGCTCTTCAAATCATCCCGTACCATCTCATCCGTGATGGTCGCATAACGCGCTTCGTTCATGTGGTCCACCACATCTCTGGCGACCTGTTTGACCGTCTGCTCGTCAAAATTCTCCGCCAGCTTGCTCCCCGAACACCCGGACAGCATCAGCACGGCAGCCAAAAGGGCAGCAATCGTCGCCCTCCCTTTGCCTTTCAATATCAGCATGCCCCTATTCCCTCCTCGTCTGGCCATCACGCCCGCTTCCATTATAACGCACGGGTCCGTCGCATGCAGTCGATGGGGCCATTGATGATTTTACATCGATTTTACATGCCCCTTATTCAGCCATAAAACGCGTTCGATAAACTGATCATGCAACATGAATTTCCCGGCTGACAGGAGATACGCCCACATGGAACTGGCAAACCATCCGCCCATTGTCTCAACGCAAAGCCTGAATCTTCACTATGGCACGTTTCAGGCTTTGAAGGACGTGACGATTGACATCCCGAAAAAACAGGTCACGGCCCTGATCGGCCCCTCCGGTTGCGGCAAGTCGACCTTTCTGAAAACCCTGAACCGGATGAATGATCTGGTGGAGGGGGTCCGGATCGACGGTAAAATCGTGATCGATGGACAGGACATATACGATCCGGAAACGGACATCAACCTCCTCCGTCGCAATGTCGGCATGGTGTTTCAGAAGCCGAACCCTTTTCCGATCTCCATTTACGATAACATCGCGTATGGCCCCCGGATCCACGGGGTCACGAACCGTTCGGACCTTGATGACATCGTGGAGAGAAGCCTTGTCCAGTCCGCCCTTTGGAGCGAGGTCAAGGATCGGCTGAAGAAGAATGCGCTCGGGCTTTCCGGTGGGCAGCAGCAGCGGCTGTGCATCGCCCGGGCCTTGGCGGTCGAGCCGGACATCCTGTTGATGGACGAGTCGACCAGCGCGCTCGATCCGCTGTCCACCCTGAAGATCGAGGACCTGATGGTCGAGTTGAAAAAGGATTTCACGATCATCATCGTCACGCACAACATGCAGCAGGCTGCGCGAATCAGCGACAAGGCCGCTTTTTTCATGCTCGGCGAAATCGTGGAATACAATCGGACCCCCGAACTGTTCAACAACCCAAGGAACAAAAAGACCGAAGATTATGTCACCGGCCGTTTCGGCTGATGGATCGGATGAAAAGGAAGGCAATATGGTAAGAGTGGAATTTCAAAAAGAACTGGAACATCTGCATCAGGACATCATCCGCATGAGCGCGATGGTGGAAAGCGCCATCAACGAAGCGGTCCTGGCCTTGATGGACATGGACTGCGAGCGGGCGCAGCGGGTCGTCGACGGGGACGATGTGATCGACGCGATGGAGCGCGAGATTGACCGGACCTGTGTCGAGATCATCGCGCGTCAGCAGCCGGTGGCCCGGGATTTGCGCGACATCACCTCGACACTGAAACTGATCACGGATCTTGAGCGGATCGCGGACCATGCCAGTGACATCAGTGAGCGTGTGATTGTGATGTGCCGTCAGGGCAGCCGGATTCCGGTGCCGCACGACATCAGCCGAATGGCGGAATTTTCCAAGAACATGCTGCGCGAGGCCTTGGACAGCTATGTGACGCGGAATGAAGAACAGGCGACCCGGACCATCGAGATGGATCCGCAGGTCGATGAGATGTATGAACGGATCAAAGCCTATCTCACGCATCTGATGAAGGTGGATTCCCAGAATGTCGAGCAGCTGGTGGAGCTTTTACTGATCAGCAAGTATTTCGAGCGGATATCCGATCATGCGCAAAACGTGGCCGAATGGGTGTTATTCTACATCAAGGGGCGCCATGTGAACGATCTGAACGAGAGGAAATCAAACCATGCGTGATCCGCTGATCGTCCTTGTCGAAGACGACGCCACGATTGCCGAATTGATCGAGTTCAACCTGCAGAATGATGGTTACCAGACCCGTCGATTTGCGGACGGGGCCAGCATGCTGGCGGTTTTGCCCCAGCTGATGCCGGTTTCGCTGTTCATCCTCGACGTCATGCTGCCGGGCCTGGACGGGTTTGAGATTTGCAAGATCTTGAAGGACAGCCCGGATCTTGAATGGATCCCGGTGATCATGCTGACGGCCAGGAACGCGGAAACTGACAAGATTCGCGGGTTGATGATCGGGGCGGATGACTACATCGCCAAACCCTTCAGCATCCGTGAATTCCTTGCCCGTGTCGAAGCGCTGCTTCGTCGCTATGGCAAGATCATCGCTCTGGAAAAGGACTGGACAGCTGCAAGCGCCCAGCCGGTCGCGGCCGCACAGCTTTCTGCAGGACCGGCGACCGAGACGGTCCTCACATGCGGGCCGATCCGGATCGATGATACGCGCCATCGGGTTTTCCTGAATGATCAGGAGATCTTCATGACCAACAAAGAATATGAGCTGCTCAAGCACCTGGTCTTGCATCCGGGCATTGCCTTTTCCCGGGACGAGCTGCTGAGTGTCGTCTGGGGATATGAATTCAGTGTCGATACGCGCACTGTGGACGTGCATATCCGCCAGCTTCGGCGTAAAATCGAAGTCGATGACGCGCACCCGCAGCTGATCGAGACGGTGCGCGGCCGAGGGTACCGGCTCAATGAGCACGCAGGACCTCGGTGAGGAGGAAAACCGGATGCTTCGCAAGACATTTTATCTGATTGCTGTCATTGTCCTGCTGGCCTTGCTTGTCAATGGCCTCTTTTCTTTTCAGATCGTCAAGACATACAGTGATCAGTCCAATCGGGAATATCTCGAAGCCGCCGCTCGTCTGGCAATCTCCGCACTTGAAGACGGTCTGTCCAATGAACAGGCCGGTAACACCCTCGCGGAGACATTCCGCTATGAGGACCAGCCGATTCGTCTGACACTGGTCAATCCGGATGGAACGGTCCGGTACGATAACAACGCGGACGCTTCCACCATGGACAATCACCAAAACCGCCCTGAAATCTCGTCAGCGCTCAACCAGACCGGGATCGGTTCGTCGATCCGCACCAGTGACACGACTGGCATCGAGACTCTCTATCTGGCCATATACAGCCGAGACCTGGGTGTGGTTGTCCGGACGGCCATGCCGGTGGTGGCCTATCAGACAGGCCTGAACCAGATCGGGCGCACCATTGTCACGGTCTTTGTCCTGGTGGTCGTCATCCTCGTCATCCTGGGTTATTCGATGATGAAGAACATGATCCGGCCATTGGAGCAGCTCCGGATGGCGACGACTGCCATGGCATCCGGCAACTACACGGTCCGGGTCCAGAAAATGCTCGAAGACGATTCCGAGGTGGCTGTACTGGCCCGTTCTTTCAACCAGATGGCCGAGCAACTGGAAGAAACGGTGGCGGAGCTGGAAGAAAAGAACGCTCGACTGGATGCCATACTGGACTCGATGACCGACCCACTGATCGCGGTTGCCAAATCGACAGCCGTCACCTTCATGAACCTGCATGCCAAAAATGATTTTGGCCATGACCTCGATCCGGGGAAAGCAGTCTATCCGCTTTTCTATATCACCCATCACGATGGACCGGACAAACTGGTTTCACAATGCCTCAGCAAGGGGGCTCCCGTTTCGGAAGAGATCACCCTGATCACACGTGATGGACCGGTCCTCTACATGGTGATCGCGTCCCCGATCCGGTCCGCCGTCTCGGAGGGAGCGATCATCACCTTCCATGACATCAGCGAAATACGCAAAGCCCAGAAAATCCGCAGCGATTTCGTGGCCAACGTGACCCATGAACTCAAGACCCCCCTCACATCGATTCGCGGCTTCATCGAGACGCTGCGCCAGGGGGCCATTGACAAGCCGGAAGTGGCCCGACGCTTCATCGACATCATCGACGTCGAAGCCGAGCGGCTGCATAAACTGATAAACGACATCCTGATCCTGTCGGAGATCGAGGAAATCAAAGAGGAAAAGGAGTCGGAGATCTTCGACTTGCGCGCGTTGATCGATGACGTGATCGTGCTGCTGGACGATCTGGCCAGTGACAGGAAGATTTCCCTGATCACCGATGAAGACGAAACGCCCTTGCCGGTCAAGGCAAGCAGTTACCGCATCAAACAGGTCCTGATCAACCTGATCGAAAACGCGATCAAGTACAACCGTCCCAACGGTCGGGTCTTTGTGCACGCTGCTCGAGACGGGCAGAACCGTCTCGTCCTGAAGGTCCGGGACACCGGATCCGGGATAGCGGCCGAACATCAGGACCGGATCTTCGAGCGATTTTACCGCGTCGACAAGAGCCGGAGCCGGGACCTGGGCGGAACCGGGCTTGGTCTTTCCATCGTCAAGCATATCGCCCAGCTCTACGGTGGGCAGGCATTTGTCCGCAGTGAACCGGGCGTTGGATCGGAGTTCACTGTCGTCCTGATGATTTGAACTCGATTTTAACTGTCCATAATCTGGGCATAACAATCAGGCCATATCATGAACTTGTACAAAAAAATGCAAGATGAAAGATATGGAGGAAAACAATACTTATGAATCGCAAATGGACTGCCTTTCTGATGGTCAGCATTCTGTTGCTGACAACCCTGACCGCCTGTGGCACAGCAGCCACCACCACAACCGCGCCCACCGGCGCCGGAACAACCGCAGCCACCACGACCGCCCAGGCCAAGCTGAGCGGGCAGGTCATCGTCGATGGTTCGGGGACCGTCTATCCGCTGATGGCCCATATCGCCGAAACCTACATGACAAGTGTCCAGAAGGATGTCAGTGTCCAGGTCGGCCGGGCCGGATCCAGCGCCGGTTTCAAGAAATTCATCGCCGGCGAGCTTGACTTTTCCGACGCGTCCCGCGCCATCAAGCAGGAGGAGATCGACCAGTTGAAGGCAAATGGTGTCAATTATGAAACCGATGTCCTGGAGATCAAACTGGCGCTCGATGGTCTGACCATCGTCATCAACAAGGACAATACCTGGGCGAAGGAAATGACCAAGGACGAAATCGTCAACATGTACCTGTCCGGTAAATTCAAGGCCGATGACAAGGTCCTGTGGTCCGATGTCCGTGCCGGCTGGCCCAGCGAGGAAGTCAAGTTCTATGGTCCGAACGAAAACCATGGCACATACGAGTTCTTCTATGAGACGATCCTGAAAAAGGCCGACATGGTCGAGACCGTGAACCTGCAGCAGGAGTACTCGACCCTCGTCGACCTGGTCTCCAAGGACAAGAACGCCATCGCCTTCTTCGGCTTCGGCTACTATGTCAGCAACACCGACAAACTGACCGCGGTCAAGGTTGACTTCGGCAGCGGCCCGGTTGAGCCCACCCTCGAGACCATTGGTGAAACACTGCCTTACGCCGGCTTCACCCGCCCGGTCTTCACCTACCTGAACCTGAAGTATGCCAAGGAGAAACCGCAAGTCCTGGATTACGCCAGATTTGTCGTGTCCAACGGCGCGCCGGAGCTGGCAGGCCAGAATGGCTTCGCCCCACTGCCGGCCGAGCAGTACAAGGCCTACCTCGACAAACTGAATGCCATTGGCTGAAGCCGTGTTCAGTGCCCGTATCGTTTGATGGCGCAAGGTGAGAAGTGACTTGACTTCTCGCCTTGTGCATCAGCATTACCGTCAAATCCGACAAGGAACCTGAAAGGATATGTCATGCGAAACCCGTTCGTCAGAAATCGTGGCAGACAAATGCGAATCAAGAACCGGTCTTATGAAAAATTCATTCCCGGATTGTTCCTGCTGGCTGCCTCCATTTCCATCATCACCACCATGGGTATCATTTTCACGCTGATCAGTGATGCCTTCCAGTTTTTTAAAGCGGTCCCCCTCCGGGAGGTTTTCAGCACGGAACTCGCGCCACTCAATGCGACACCCCGATTTGGTTTCATCCCGCTGATCACCGGAACCGTCGCCACCTCCCTGATTGCCATGCTGGTCGCGACACCGATCGGGCTGACCGCGGCCATGTACATGAGCGAATTCGCCTCAGACCGGACCCGGCGGACCCTCAAGCCGATCGTTGAACTGCTGGCCGGGATCCCGACCATCGTCTATGGATTTTTCGCCTATTCCTTTGTCACGCCGATCCTGGCCAGGCTGATCCCAAGCCTGGAGGCGAAAAACGCCTTGAGTCCCGGAATCGTCATGGGGATCATGATCATCCCGCTGGTCACTTCCCTGTCCGAGGACGCGATGAGCGCCGTCCCGAACGCCATGCGCGAGGGGGCACTGGCCATGGGGTCCACCAAGCTCGAGACCACCGTCCACGTGGTTTTCCCGGCTGCCCTTTCAGGTATCATCGCGTCAATCGTACTCGGAATTTCAAGAGCCGTCGGTGAGACCATGATCGTGGCCATCGCCAGTGGCAGTTCGAAAAAATTCACGCTGGACATCACGCAGTCCATGCAGACCATGACCGGCTACATCGTCGAGTTCACCAGCGGTGATGCCGCAAGCGGCACGGTTGGTTATTACAGCCTGTATGCCGTCGGTCTGATGCTATTCCTGTTCACCTTGCTCCTGAACCTGGTGGCACAGCGCATCGCCAAGAAATATCGGGAGGTTTATTGATCAGCCATATGAAGAATCAATCTGACGAGAAAATCAATAACCCCCGGACAGAAGGCCTGTCCGATCCCTTTTCATCAACCGGGCTGGCTGAAAGTCGTATGAAGAGACGGATCCTGTATGACCGGATTGCCAGGAAACTGTTCTTTTTCTCGACCATTTTCTCCCTGATCATCCTGGCCATCCTGATCTATCGGGTCATCACTCAAAGCATCGGCTGGCTTGACTTCCAGTTCCTGACCAGCAACCTCTCCATATTTGCCGAACGGGCCGGCATTAAAGGCGCCCTTCTGGGTTCGGCCATGCTGATGGTCGTGGTCCTGCCCGTCACCGTCATTGTCGGGGTCGCCACGGCAGTCTATCTGGAGGAGTTCGCCCGCAAAGGAAAACTGCACGCCTTCATCCAGACCAATATCGCCAACCTGTCCGGTGTCCCGTCGGTCATTTTCGGGCTTCTGGGCCTGACCGTCTTCGGTCGGCTTTTCAAGCTCGGATCCAGCATCCTGGCCGGTGGGCTGACCTTGTCCCTCCTGGTCCTGCCCGTCGTGGTGGTCGCCAGCCAGGAAGCGATCCGGGCCGTGCCGGGCTTCTTGCGAGATGCATCCTATGCCCTGGGTGCGACAAAATGGACAACCGTCTGGCGGATCGTCCTGCCGACCGCGATGCCGGGGATCCTGACCGGAACCATCCTCGCCATGTCCCGGGCCATCGGCGAGACCGCCCCGCTCGTGGTCCTGGGCATTCCGACCCTGATCATGAAAATACCCAGTAGCCTGTTCGACGACTTCACGGCCTTGCCGATACAGATCTATTACTGGACACTCGACACCGTCCTGACCCCGGAGTATGCCAACTTGGCCGCTGCCACGATCATCGTCCTGATGACGCTCTTGTTCGTCCTGAACTCGGTGGCAATTGTCATTCGCAACAAGTATTCACACAAGTATTGAGAGGAGTAACCGACATTGGAAACCAGACCATCTGAAAAACAGAACCAGCAGGTACTCCAGCCAGTCGACACGGTTTTCGAGGTGAACGGGCTGAATCTGTGGTATGGCGATCACCAGGCATTGAAGGATGTCAGCCTCGCGATCCCGAAAAACAAAGTGACATCGATCATCGGTCCTTCCGGCTGCGGCAAGTCGACTTTCATCAAGACACTGAACCGCATGGTCGAGGTCATCCCCGGCGTCCGGACAACCGGTGACATTTTGTATCATGGCCAGAACATCCTGGACTCGTCCGTCCGGGTCGAAGCCCTGCGCACCCAGGTCGGCATGGTGTTCCAGAAGCCCAATCCGTTCCCGAAATCGATTCTGGCGAATGTGATGTATGGTCCAAAACGCCAGGGCATTCATGACAAGAAGAAGCTGATGGAGATTGCCGAACAAAGCCTGGTGGACGCGGCGCTCTGGGACGAGGTCAAGGACCGGCTGCATATGAATGCCTATGGTCTTTCCGGAGGCCAGCAGCAACGCCTGTGCATCGCCCGTTGTCTGGCGCTCAAACCGGATGTGCTGCTGCTTGATGAGCCCACCTCGGCGCTCGATCCAATCGCCTCGTTCAAGATCGAGGATCTGATCGACAGCCTGAAACGGCAATACAGCATCCTGATCGTGACCCACTCCATGCAGCAGGCCAGCCGCATATCCGATCAGACCGCCTTCTTCCTCAACGGAGAAGTGATCGAATACGACAAAACGCACACCATTTTCTCCAACCCTGCCGACCGTCGGACCAACGACTATGTATCCGGACGATTCGGCTGACCAGGCAAGCCGGCCGTTCAGCCGGGATCAGCATATCCGATATCAGATTGCAATCACCCAAATCTTGTTCTAACATGATGGAAGACACGTCACCGTCAAAACACCGCTGGCATCAATGACTGGCTTGAGAGAAAGGTGGACATCATGGATCTGAGCAAGGTCAAAGGGATCATCCCGCCCATCATCACCCCGTTGAATGAACGTGAGGAAGTGGATGAGGGCGCTTTTCGCGCGTTGTTGAACCATTGTTACGAAAAGGGCATCCACGGGATATTCGTCGCCGGCACCAACGGCGAGTGCATGGCCCTGACCCAGCAGGAGCGCAACCGGGCGATCCGGATCGCGCTCGACGAGGTTGGCGGCAAGATGCCGGTCATGGCCGGCGTCATGGACAGCAGCACCAAGCGGGTCATTGAGAACATCAAGGCACTGGAGCAGATGGGCGGCGAGATCGCGGTCGTCACACCGGCGTTTTACTGGAAATCCCCTTCAGACAAGGAAATGATCACCCATTTCGAAGAAGTGGCCAGAAATACCGCCATTTCTGTCTTCGCCTACAACATCCCGCCCTTTACCGGCAGCAACCTGAGCAACAAGGCGCTGTTTGAGATCGCCAAAATCGACAACGTGATCGGCTACAAGGACAGCGCGGCCAACATGATCCAGTTCCAGCAGGCGCTGTATCAGTTCCGGGGAACCGACTTCAAGTTGTTCATGGGCAACGTCGACCTGGTCGCGATCAGTCTGCTCATGGGCGCGGTCGGTTTTGTCCCGACTTTGGCCCCGGTGTTCCACGAGTTGTACCTGAAGCTCTATCATGCGGCCATCTCCGGGGAAATGAACCGGGCGCTGGAAATCAACAAGACCTTCGTCAAGTCCTGCCGGCTCGGCACCATGGCGAAAAGTTCGGTCGCGGCCAACAAATTCGCGATCAGCCTGCTCGGACTCACGGACAAGCGTGTCGCTCGGCCAATGGAGGAAGTCACCCCGGAAGAGCAGGAAAAAATCCGTCTCTTTGTGGATGAGATCCTCGAGGAGGCGAAGCAATATTGATTGCTTACTGGGTATTCATGTTCCTTTTCAGTCTGATGCTGCCTTTGACAATGATCGGTTTCGGATTATTTTTCCAGCAACAGGCACCCGGGGAGATCAATCGCTCCTTCGGCTATCGGACCAGACGATCGATGAAGAACCCGGATACCTGGTCGTTCGCTCAACGGCATATTGGCAAGACATGGAAATGGCTTGGCCTGGTGACGCTGGTGCTGTCGATCGCAGTCATGCTGCCTCTTTCTGGTCGCGAGATCGAGCAAGTCGGGAAAATCGGGAGCTTCACCATCGGCATCCAGGTGGTTTTGCTGATCGGATCGGTTTTCCCTACCGAAATGGCCTTGAAGCGGACTTTTGACGACAATGGGAAAAGAACAAAATTGACAACAGGAGATAAAAACGATGGCAAAGTATGAGCAGGTTCTGACCGGCGATTTCACGACCTTCCTGGCGTATCTGGACAAGGCGATACTGGAGGGAAGCATGTCGGCATCCTATGAAGACGGCAGTGATTTGAACATCGGCCCGGTGCGCCTGGCCGTTCGCGTCTATGAGCGCTACAGCATGATCGGCGGCAACCGGGTCAGCCTGAATGTGACCCTTTTCGGCAATGACCAGAACCTGTTTTTGTCGGCCATCACATCCGGCGGCAGCCAGGCGCTGCTGTTCAAAATCAACACCCTAGGCGAATCAGCGTTTCTCGACCAGGTCAGGAGCGCTGTTGACCGGTATATGAGCCGGGGCTGAACGAATTGGTTCAACCGGGAGGTGCACCATGGACCTGACGCGACTGGCCTTTCGCATGATGGATTATTACGCCGGTGACGCGCGCCGGATCAACCACTTCATCCGCGTACACGGCTACGCGCGGTTCATCGGTCTGGATGAACAGCTGGACAGCCGCACGCAGGACATCCTCGAAGCGGCTGCACTGGTGCATGACATCGGGATCAAGCCAAGCGAAGAAAAGTACGGCCATTGCGCCGGTCCGCTCCAGGAGCGGGAAGGGCCGCCGGTGGCCCGCGCCATGCTCAGCGACCTGGGTTTTCCGGCAGATGTGATCGACCGGGTCTGTTATCTGGTCGGACATCATCACACTTACGACCAGATCGATGGTCCGGATTACCAGATCCTGGTCGAAGCGGACTTCCTCGTGAACATCATCGACAGCCAGATGCCGTCCGAAAACATCCGCTCCGTCAAGGAAAGGATTTTTAAGACTGCATCCGGCATCGCGATCCTGGATCGTCTGACCGCTTAGTCTTTCTCACCCCTGGCGAGTTTGACATGCGAATCGGCCATTTCGTAGCCCGCCGCCTGGGCACAAGCGGTGTTCAGGTCGAGCGCGGCCGCGCAGACGACGGCGATCTCCGCCACGCGCATCACACTGGCGTTGTCTTCGAGTTCGGTTCCGATCTTGTCACAGCCGATCAATTTCAAGGCTTCCCGTGCCGTGCCAAACATCGTGCCGCCACCAAACGCCGCCACCTCGAGATTGGGGAACGTGGCCATGAAATGAAGGCCACCCTCGACCGCATCCGCCTGGATGAATCCGCTGGACGATGACACGACATGCGCCAGATCCTGCCCGGTCGCCGCGAAGAATGCCGCGATCGGGTTGGCCGCGTTCACGTTGTAGCCGGAAATGGTGCCGGAAAGCGCCGACCCCAGGTAGCACTTGTGGAATACGACCTTCTCGACTGTCCGACTGGTCACGCCCTTCTTGAACACCTGAGCGAGGACTTCATCCGGGACGAAAACCTCCGCCTGGACGGATTTGCCCCGGCCTTGCAGGATGTTGATGTGGCTGTTCTTCTTGTCGGTGCACAGGTTGCTGCTGATGGTGAGCAGCCTGAAATCCGGGTACTTCTGCAGGATGGCCCGCGTGATGTCGGCCGCAGCCTTGGTCACGCCGTTCATGCCCATGGCGTCGCCTGTCTTGCAGACCATGCGCAGAAAGACCTTGGTGCCGAGCTGGTGGCATTCGATATCCTCAAGCCGGACAAAGGGATCCTTGACCACCTGCCCGAGCTCCTGGAGAAGACGCTGGTCCTTCAGGTCCTGGATGATTTTCTGAGCCGCGTAGATGTCGGGCGCTTCGATCAGCGGCGCCCGGGTCATCCCGTCGAAGGTCACGAGGGTGCGGATGCCGCCTGACAGGTTGATCGCCTTGACTCCACGCTGGACACCGGCAACCAGGGCGGCTTCGTTGGTGGCCAGCGGCAGGTAGATGTCGCCCTGCGCGTATTGGCCATTGATACGCACCGGACCGGCCAGTCCGAGCGGGATCATGGCCGCACCGATCTTGTTTTCAATGCCGGTCAGGATGGAACCGTCCGCGGTCATGGAGCCATTGTCGATCCTGCTTTGCTTGATCAGGTCCAGTCGGACACCGGTTTTTTCTTCGACAACTTCACAGCGGATGCGCGCCGCGTCGTCACAGGCGTCGAGAAGCCGATCCCGGTCACCACCATATAGTCCGTCGAAAACAACACCCTCCAGGTGTTGCGACTTGATCGAGCCGTTTTTGTACGATTCTTTAATCTGTGCATAGGTTTGCTGCATCTGTCCGTCCTCCGTCTTCTTTTCTTGCTTCGATGCTCAGTTGTCTGGCAAACGTGCCGCACGCGTTCATTTTCTCGAGGTCGATGCCGGTGTCGACGCCCATGCGGTGAAAAAGATCGACCAGTTTTTCGGTCGCCGTGTTGCCCTTGGCGTTCAGGGCGTAAGGGCAGCCGCCCAGACCGCCGGCCGCGCCATCGAAGATCGTGATGCCGGCCAGGTACGAGGCCAGGTTGTTGGCCAGTTCGATACCACCGCAACGGTGGAAATGGACAGCCAGCCGGGCCGTCGTGAGTTTTGCCGAAAGTGCCTTCGGCAATTCATAAGCCGACACCGGGGTGGCCATACCGGTGGTATCACCCAGCGAAATCTCGTAAGAGCCGAAGCTTTCAAGCGCCAGGGCAATATCAATCACTTTCTGCGGATCGATCGCCCCTTCAAAGGGGCAGCCAAATGAGGTCGCGATATAGGACCGCACCTTGACCCCGGCTTGTCTGGCCGCTTGATTGATTTGCTCGATCTGCTTCAAGGAGTCGGCGACCGACATGTTGAGATTGTTCTTGTTGTGGGACTCGCTGGCGCTCATGATCGTCACGACATCTTTGAAGCCGGCGTCGATGGCCCGCTCGAGGCCTTTCATGTTCGGAATCAGCGCATTGTAGACGACACCCGGCTTCTTGACAATGCCTTCAAAGACCTCCCGGGCGTCCTTCAGCTGTGGAATCCACTTGGGATTGACAAACGATGTGACCTCGATCATGCGGCATCCGGCCTCGGTCAGCATATCACAAAGGCGGATCTTGTCCGCCGTCGGGATGAATCCCGGTTTTTCATTCTGCAAACCGTCCCGCGGACCGACCTCGAAGATCTCGACGTGTTTGCTCAGGTTTTCGAAAATCATGCTTGCTTCTCCTAGTATTATTATGTTGCGCTGTCAAGCGCAAGATTTCTTGTTGCTTGATATAATGCACGCAGGCGCTGTGGACTGGTTGATTCTCCTACCGCTATGACGGTTTTTCAAAGGCTCCAGCCACAGCTTTTTGCATAATTGGTGATGAGTCAGATACCGCACGACGGTTAATATGGAACTAGGATCCGGCAGCAAAAAGTCTGTGGAATATTCAGCGTACTTTCTATTAAGGATGGTTCAGTTATGATCTATGTTGGCATTGATGCCGCCAAGGACAAGCACGACTGCTGCATTCTGGGTGGTAACGGACAAACAGTTCAGGAGGCATTTACCTTCCAGAACAACCACGAAGGGTTTGAGCAGTTGAGAGCTGCAATCCAGAGAAACTCAGAGGCCGAGGGGTCCGGCCAAATAAAAGCAGGACTTGAATCCACCGGACACTACAGCGGCAACCTTGAAGCTTTTCTCCGTGACAGCGGAGTCGAGCTGGTGGTTTTCAACCCGTTACAGGTCAACCTGTACCGTAAGTCCCAAACTCTTCGGAAAACCAAAACAGACAAGGTCGATGCCAAATGCATCGCGCAACTGCTCATGACAGCAGAATCAAATCCTGTGTCTGTATCTTACCAAATTCAGGAACTAAAGGCATTAACCCGTCACCGATCCCGGTTGGTTTCCCAGCGGGCCAAACTCAAAATAAGTAGAGTTTACTGCTAAACCCGAAAAGCACTGCAAATAGGGCATCTTAAGGCAATTAATGGTAAAATTAGTGCATGGGAAACGACCAAAACCATCGAAAAACCTTGCACTAGGAGCGACGCATGAATCGTAGAAGACGCAGGCAACTGGCATTTCATGACTTCCCGGGTGGATTTTCCGGTGCCCGGATCTTCTCCGACAACCGTTGGGTAAAGCTTGCCCAGATCATTCCCTGGGACTTGGTAGACAAAAAGTATGCTGAGAATTTCGTCGGTAAGAAGACCGGAAATCCGGCCGTCGAAAGCCGGATGGCCTTTGGCTCGCTGGTGATCAAGGAGGAACTTCGTCTTTCCGACGAGGATACGGTGACGATGATCGGAGAGAACCCCCATTGCCAGTACTTCATCGGCATGGAAGAATTTCTGGATAAAGCGCCGTTTGACGCCAGCAAGATGACAGCATTCCGGAAGCGCTTCCCACCCGAAGCGATGGCCGAAATCAACGAGGCAATCATCACAGCACAGAAGAAGGATCCGCCGCCAGCAGGAAGTGGTGATGACGATATTATCGATGATAACGATGGAACGCTGATTCTGGACGCGACTTGCGCTCCGGCCGATATCCATTTTCCGACCGATGCAGGCGTCCTGAACGACGCCCGGGAATTGAGTGAAAAACTGATTGACGAACTCCATGAGGCATCCACTGAAAAAGTAAAACCGCGCACCTACCGCCAGAATGCTCGTAAGAACTACCTGTTGTTGGTCAGAAACAAGCGCCCGGGCAAGAACTTGATCCGAAGAACCATTAAGTCCCAGCTCCAGTACCTGCGTCGGAACATTGGCCACCTCGAAAATCTGGCTGTAGCAGGCAATCTCACGGCTCGGCAGCAAGCCAGGCTTCTCGTGATTCAGGCAGTGCACCGCCAGCAGAAACAGATGTACGACAACAACCATCATGCCGTTGAAAACCGGATCGTGAGCGTTAGCCAGCCTTGGGTGCGGCCAATCGTGCGCGGCAAGCTCACCGCCAAGACCGAGTTTGGTGCCAAACTCGCCCTGAGTCTGGAAAACGGCTACGCTCGGATCGAGAAGTTGTCTTGGGAAGCGTTCAACGAATCCCAGACCTTGATCGAAAGCTGCGAGCGATACCGGGAGCGAAACGGCGTCTACCCGAAGCGGATCCTGGCGGACAAGATCTATCGAAACCGCACGAACCTGGCCTTCTGCAAGACGCACGGCATTGAGATGAACGGTCCAAAGCTCGGTCGACCGCCCAAGGACAAGACAGTCTACGACCAGCAAAAGATTCTGGAACGGGATGAAGCCGGGGAACGGAACGCGATCGAGGGCAAGTTTGGCGAAGCAAAGCGGCGCTATGGGCTGGACCGCGTGATGGCGCGCCTTTCGGACACCAGCAACACCACGATCCACCTCACCATCCTGATGATGAACCTGAAAAAGAGACTGAGGGATCTCTTTGACGCAATTTACCATTGGCTTGATTGCTTCTCCTCGGCCGACGTAATTCTTAAATTGGCAGTTGAGCAGTAGTCCCTAAGTATCTCCAGATTAATCGTCATTCTTTTCCCTGAACTGCCAACAGTCTGCAATTCTGTCACTCAAGCCGCTATTAAGGCTTTACTGCTTGAACTGCCTGGCGCCCGCCAAATCGCAGCTTGTCGAATTGACCGGCTGACCAATTTGCTGAAAGCCGCCTCCAAAGGCCGTTACGGCCGTGCTAAAGCCGAAGAGATAAAATCCCTTGCTCAGCAGTCTATTGGCGCTAACAGCCCAGCGACAGCGCTGGAGTTGCAGCTGACCCTGCAGCATCTGGATTTTCTGCTCCAGCAGATTAACGAGCTGGACAAAGCGATCCGGACAGCAGTTGTGCAGACTCAGTCACCGATAATGTCCATCCCGGGCATTGGTCCGACATTGGCTGCCATTATTCTGGCCGAGATCGGTGACATTCACCGCTTCAGCTCCCCAGACAAGCTTCAGGCTTTCGCCGGTTTGGATCCGTCGACTTACCAGTCAGGCAAGTTCAAAGCTGACAAAACACCGATGGTTAAGCATGGTTCTACCTATCTGCGTTGGGCCTTGATGCAAGCGGCACGCTTGGCCGCCGTACATTGCGAGACTTTCAATCGATACCTGGCAGCCAAGCAGGCCCAAGGCAAACATTATTTTGTTGCCCTTGGCCATACGACCAAAAAACTCATACGCGTCATATTCCGCATCCTGTCTGCCAACGAGGTCTTTGTCCCTCAGACGTAACTGAGTTCATCTTTCGTTGCTCAGGCTTGCGCCAGTTGGCTCAGGCCTTTTCAGCATGCATTATTGTCAAGGTTCACTGCGTCTAGCGTCTACGCTACTTTTTTCTCATTTAGTACTTGACTTCATATAGTCAGTCTTTCATGACTGTTTGGTGAAAATGGCCGCCACACCGACCAGGGCAAGCAATACGCCGACGCCAAACAGCATGATCGGAAAAAATCCGCTACTGGTGTCTTTACTCGACAAGTAGGCCAGGATAAACAGAATGGCGCTGACACTGAAGGGTGCGATGATACTTGCTGTTTTCATGATTGACCTCCAACCGTTGATAAAAACATTCCGATTTGGTACCGGGTACCAAAATTCACCCGCACTCGCAGATGTACCAGGCAGCCTGCTTGCCGGTCTGGACGACACGAACCGTTTTGAACACCTCGCGCATCTCGTGCTCTGCCGTCTGGATGAAGTTGAAGTAATCACCGTGTTCCAGCCATTCGATCGCTGAAGTTAAAAGACTGCGCTTGTGGTTGTAGTCCATGATGATCACGCGTTTCGTGGCCAGATTCCTCATCGCCTGATAAAGCCGGAACCGTTCGGACTTCGGCAGGCCATGCAGGACATGGCTGGCAACGACGATGTCATGACGGCCCTCCAGCGGATCCAACGCGTTGCCGACTGCGAACCTGACATTGGGATGCCGGTTCAGGCGTCGGGCGATCTCAATCATCCGGGCGGACCCGTCCAGGCCGAGCACCTCATTGCCACGTTCACCCAGGACACAGGCCAGCGCGCCGGTGCCGCAGCCAATGTCGAGGATGCTGCAGGGCTTAACCTCCAGGCAAACGGGGTGCGTGTCGAGGACCCGTCGGAAATTCCGGACCTGAATCTTGAAAAACAGTGCGTACACCGGGGCGATCCGGTCAAAGATGCGAATATGCTGATCCACTTCGAGTGCCATCATGATGGCATCCTACAGCAGGAAATTGTTGATGTGGACCAGCTGCTGCTCGGTTTTGCTGCCCACATAGCCGACAAGGTAATGGCGGTTCTGGATGCTGTCAAACAGGAAGCTGTGATGCAATTTGAAGCCGACGATCTCGCCGGTGGATTTGACATGGTTGCGCGGCCCGGTGCATGGATGCGGATGATCGCCGATCAGGACATGGTGATCGTCCAGATAGCAGACGGCCAGGTCCTGCTCGATCAGGGCATTCACCTTGTGTTCCAGTTCCGCGATGTCAAAGGCCGGTCTTTCGAAAAAACTCAGGATGAAGCCGTGACGAACGTCGGAATGTTCGTAACGGGTGACCTCGATGTCTTTCAGGACCCATTCGCACAGGTCTTCCGCTGTGTGCGACATTCGGCGGAACGGGATCGATTTGAAGACGATTTCCGCGATGCTGGCCGGGTCAGGTCCGAAAAAACTCGGCCGGGTCACAATGAGCTCCGCCCCTACGCCAATCAGCAGATGGGCATTGCGACCGCCGAGAAAGGGGTAGACCAGTTCGAAGTGCTCGACAATCACGCGCTTGCCGCGGTTCACAGCCTCATTGATCGCCTGGGCCAGCACATGCATCTGCGTGAATCCGGACTCGAAGCGGATGTCCAGATGATATGTATGCGGTGAAAAAAATCCGGTGTCGTCGAGGTCAAGGATCGGCAGGGGCCGGACGTTCACGCCTTCGTCGTCATTGGTCAGCTCCAGTCCGGGAAACATGCCCTTGATCAGCATGCTCTTGCCGGAGCCGGCCTCCCCGACTACGCCGATCAGACGGTCAAACGGGCTCAGGTACTGCTGCGCGATCTGCATGCCCGCGTTCGCCATGCGGACGTTGCCGCGCGGCGCAAGCAGCACGCTGTAGAGCAGATTGTGTTGCATGGTTGCCGAATATGCCACTTCGGTCACCGCCTCTTTCTGATCGCGAGGATCCGTTGCATTTCATTGTAGACGATCATGTAGCCCTCGTCGACGCCCATGCCCGGTTTGGCCAGGATCTGGTCCGGCTTCGTCGCCATGGCCAGATGGACGCAGACCCTCGACGACCGGTCTGTTTCGTTGCAGGTCCCGCCCTGGTAAGCACCAATCCCCTTGGCCTGGCAATAGAGCACAGCCTCCACGATATGCTGGACACCGCCCAGGTCGGGGGTCTTGATCTGGATCATATGGCCGGCCCGATTGTCCGCGAACGCACGGATGTCTTCGACTGTGTTGCACCACTCGTCAGCCACCAGTTCGACATCGATCCCCCTGTCGTCCACGATCCGGGTCAGTTCCGCCAGATGGTCGATCTGGCGGTCACGATCCTCAGCGTCCATCGGCCCCTCGATCCGCAGTTTGAACGGCAGGGCCGCTGCGGACAGACGGGCCAGGTAATTGGCCATCGCCTCGAAGTTGGCTAGCCCGAAAACAGCGCCGATCGTGCCGTAGACATCGATGTGCAGGACCGGCTGGTAGGATTCGTCTGGCCGCTTCTGGATGATCCGGTCGCGCAGCCAGTTCACATATTCGAGGAGGAGCGAGCCGTCGCGTCCGAGTTTGGTGTCGACGTTGTTGATCAGCGCATGCGGCAGCACCGGCGCTTTTTTAAGGATCATCTTGTCCGCGTTTGCCCGGCGCTCATCACCGGATTGTGTGAAAATCGGGATCATGCGGTCCGAAACCTCAAGCCCGTACTCGTCCGCGATGACCTCGCACATCATCTTCCCGGCACTTCTGGCAACGGCATCGAGGATGGCCTGGGTCACCCCATACTGGATGGCGGTATGTAGCCGACGGCCATCGATCCGGATCGAATCGACCCGGTCGCTGAGTTCCCGGAAGCAATCAGCTTCGTAGCCGACCAGGACCGGCGCCACATGACGCTCGATCACCGGGATGAAGTCGCGGGCCAGAAACAAGGGATCCCGACCACCGGCACCGGAATACTGCACCGCCGCGCAGTCCCCATGCGCCACCTGGCCGTCTTCCAGGACCAGCAGAACGGAAATCGCCTCCCCGGCCTGACGGACAGACTGGAAACCCGGTGTCAGGGTCTGGCCTGAGTACGTGTTGCCATCCATGGCCGCACCGGCCTTGATCGCCCGCTGGTCATCGAAATAGAAGCCGGTGAGTGCGGGCGCGCAGATGAGATCCTTGATTTTCATGCTCAACATCCTTTCTGAAGGGACTGCTATTTTGGCCGTCCGACCAGTCTTCCTTTACTGATCGCGTAGACATCGTCGATCACCATCTGGAAAGTGGCCTGCCGCTTTTCATACCGGGCACGCGCTTCGATCCGTTCGCGGTGAAAGTCCTTCAGCGACTGGTTGAACGGGATATTGCCCAAGTGGAAAATGCGCACGGCGCCGTCATTGTCCCGGGCCGGCAGCATCTTGCCCGCGTTGAACTGGCTGGGGGCAAAGGGCACGTCGATCACGCCCGCCTGGATGCCGCGTATGGCGCCGAGCGCGATGTCCCCCTGGCCCAGTTCAAAACAGGTGTCGACAATGCAGCGTGTCTCTTCCTTGATGATGGCTCTTTCCTGCGCAAGGACGGAGTCGTCCATGCACTGGTCAGCCAGCATGCTGATCGTCTGCCGGGTGCATCTCAGACCCTGCGCGTTGGCTTCGCGGGTTGGCACGCCCATCGCCTCGTGCGGGGTCTTGACAATCACCTTGGTTGCCCTGGCCATGGACGCCGCGACACTGCCCCAGGCGATCACGCCGAACGCACGCGACTCGTCCTCCGGGAAGCCGCCCATCCACTGGTGCAGCACCGTCGTCACCTCGACATCCATGAAACCCGCGCGGCCGAGGTATTCGTCCGTCAGTTCCTGCAAGGTCTTGATCGCGGCGACATCCTGCAGCAGGTTGCCGCACTGGCCGTACCCGACCGTGATGTTCTTGACCCCCTGGCCAGCGGCCAGCAGCGCCTCGATGATCGCGACCGAATGGGAGACACAAGGGGGAACCAGTGTGCCGGTCAGTGGGCCAAACGGTTCCCGGTTGATCGAGATGCCTTCCTCTTCATAAAGGCCGATCAGTCGATCGACATACTGCCAGTCACGGATCGTTTTTTCCAGTGGTGCCCTTTTCGCGTACGGGAGATTGTAGGAGATGCCGCCGCCTTCAAAACTCGTGAATCCGCCGGCCAGCGAAATCTCCGCCAATAGCCGGGCGTCCGGTGTGCCATGTCGGACCTGGACAGGCCGGTCAAGACTGTCGATGATCTGACGGCAGCCTGCGACGCCATGGTTCACGGCCGGGAATCCGTTGAGCATCGACTTGCCGGTGCGGATCGATTCGCGGATGCCGATCGCGGCGTTTTCATACTGGTTCTGCCGCGTGTAGCTGTCAATCGTCGTGGGCAGCAGATCCGCCTCACCCTGATTCTGCAGATAAAGCAGCAGCCCGATGTGGTCCTGGATCAGGGCGACACCGGCCCGCGGCTGGATCAAGGTCTGCCCGGCCTCCTTGGCCTGTCGAAGTGTTCGGGAAAATACCTTGTGTGCCGGGATAGCCTGATGGTACCGGAACGATTGACGCAGGTCCACATCACGCCCGGTCGGCCATTGCGACAGCACCTCGACCCGCTGTTTTTCGAATTCATCCCGGCTCATCTGATGGCTGTAAAATTCCAGGGACATGCGACAACTCCTTTTTCATGATGCCAAGGGCAGCTTCCGGTTCAGGCCCGGATAGCACACCCATGGCGGACAAAATATACAGACGATCGATCCAGACATCCGCTTCGCGTGGCTTCAAGGACAAGGGGCTGGACGGACTCCAGAGCGCCTGTCTCGCGATCTTCAAAGGGTCGGCCGCATGAATCAGCGGCCCGCCGGTGAGGATCAGCTGTCGGACACCGCGCAGGTCCTTGCCGGTCTGGACAAAGAGCGGACCCATCGGGGTGTATGTTTCTTCCAAAGCACCTGCATGACGGCTGACCGCGGTTTCGATGGCCATCGCCGCGATGGCGGTTTCAAAGGCAGATTCCTCCGGAGTTTGCGGCAGCCGATCCGGATTGCGGCTGAAAAGGTCCGTCAAACGCATGACCTGGGGCACAGGCAGGCCGGCATACCGGGCAACACGATCGACACCGACCGCTTCGATCACACCGCGAAGGCCGGCGCGCATACCGATATCGCCCTCCACAGTCCGTTTCGCGTAGGGTTCCGGCAGGCCTTTGCAGACCGTGTTGGTCGCCATCGGGTTACCGGTCGCAATGGAATACACATCCGTTGTCGCGCCGCCGACATCGATGGCCACCAGCGGACCGAGTCCCGGCTGGTCGGCCGTTCCGTTGGAAAGCAGCGTCATCGCCTGCAGCACAGCAGAAGGCGTAGGCATCAGGATGTTCTGGATCAGGCTCTGGGCGCGGGTCAGTCCCTTGGCCCGGATGATGTTTTTCAGGAAAATCTCCCGGATCTTGAGCTGGACCGGGCCGATTTCAAGCCGGTTCAGTTCCGGCATGACATTGGCGCATTGAAACACGGGCCGGTCGTTCAGGATACGGGCACAATCATCAGACACAGCCCGGTTGCAGGCGATGGTGACCGGAAAATCGGCAGCCGTCTTTTCAAGCATGCCGGCATTATGCAGGGCCACAGCACGGTTGCCGCCGTCCGTGCCGCCCGTCAGCAGGAAGATGTCCGGTTTCAGTTGGTCAATCGTCGCGATATCCGCGTCGGTCAATTCATGGGCAAACACCTGGATGACCTTGGCCCCGGCTCCGAGCGCCGCCATCCGTGCCGCCCGGGCGGTCAGCTCCGGTACGAGCCCCGACACGATCATGCGAAGTCCGCCGGCTGCGCTCGAACAGGCATACCGGGCCGTGAAGCCAATTTCACCGGCTCGTTCGAAAAGCACGGATAGGGCCCGGTCAAGGCCATCGTTGATGTCAGTGAAAACCGTCGTGGGGCTCAGGGCAGTGCCGATCAGGGCACGGGTGGCGATGTCGACCGCCGTCACCTTTGTATATGTGCTGCCGAAGTCGATCAGCAGGACCGGTTTCTCAAAAGCGCCCATGATCTACTTTTCCATCCCGAGATCCAGGCGAAGCTGGCGGATCGCCTCTTCCGGCAAGGTGCCCGGCGGAAACACCCGGTCAAATCCCATGGCGCGAAAGCGGGGCTCCACTTCGGAAAAGGACTGCTTGCCCACGACGATGTTGCCGCCGACATAGAGCAAAATGCCGGATAGCCCGGCTTCATCGCATTTGTCACGAAATCCGCGGCAGTCGAGTTCACCATGGCCGTAGAGCGAGGAGACCAGGATCGCGTCGGCGCTATCCTCGATCGCCGCGTTGATGAATTCCTCCTGCGAGACCATCACCCCGAGGTTTGTCACATGAAACCCCGCCTCGCGAAACGCGTATTCCAGGATGCGGTTCCCCACTGCATGCACATCGGCGCCAATCACGCCCATCACAATCCGCTTGCCGCTCATGATCCTGTCCTTTCATTGGCCACTCGCTTGCCGCGACCAAAAACAACGTCCAATTCCTTGACCTCCTTGGGGTATGTCCAGGCTTTTTCATCCCGGTCATGCAAGGGGTCCCAGACCTGGGCGAAAAAGGGGTCGCGGCGTGCCCGTTCATAATAGTTCCAGCTCTCCCGTTCGCAGACATCGCACCAATGGCCCCCCTCCAGCACCAGACGCGGGCTGGCCGAAAAAAAGTGGCCAAACGCGCATTGAAAATCAAGCGGGGTCCGCCAGTCCCCCGTGGCCATGGACTGGCTCAGGCACTCCCCACCGCGGAACCGGGCAGCTTTGATGACATCCTCAAGCGTCAGGGTCGACTCAGGCATTGTTTCATCAAAGCCATGGTCGATGTCGATGACCGTGTCCCAGTCAGCAAAGGGCTTGAATTGGCGTAAGGGCGGGATCTTTTCCCAGGCTTCCCGGGAGCCGAAATAGGCAGCCAGGTGGTCCTCCATCCCGTTCTCAAGGAAATGGACCGTGCCATGCTCCGCTTTCGCCAGCTTGAGAAACTTCCTCTTCATCGCCGAGCCGATGATCCTCTGACCAAATGGCAATCGACACACCATCCGGGTAACGGCCAGCGTCCGGCCGAGCCCCTCGAGGTAGGTATCATAGTAATACTGCATGGAGTCATTTCTGAAGTGGAGAATCGCTTCGAGCCTGTCGGCATCGAGATAGTATTGGCCATGGAAATTGCGTGTCGCGCACCATTTGCTGTCCAGGCACAAGGAAATATCTTTCAGCCCCAGGGCGCCAAACAGCGTCTGGTACATCTGGTACGTGCTCGTGCGGCAGCTTGCTCCACCGCCGATGTTGTAGATGTGCCCCCAGAACGAGTCCGGCAGGTCCCGGCAGACATGGGCGAGCAGGACACCTGCGTCGCGGTCGCTGATGTACTCGAGTACATTGTCGAGCCCGTTGTGGAACATGATCGGATCCTGGATTTCGGTCATTTTCTTTGACAGGATGCCGGTCTGGCGCAGGCTCACCCAGTATGCCAGCCCGGACTCGATCACGGCACGTTCCGAGGCGATTTTGGACACGGCATAATAGTCGAACACACTGGGCTTGAGCGGGTCACCGACCCGACCCCAGTGAATCGGAGGCATGCGATCCCCGGTCTCGGCGATCGTGCCGATGTAGACAAGCCGGGTGGTCTGGGTCTGGCCCAATTCCCGGATCGCCTCGAGGATGTTCATGGTCGAGCCGAAATTGATCTCCATGGCGCGCCTGGGGAAATAGTCCGCCTCAGGAGACACGTAGGCCGCCACATGCAGCACCAGGTCAGCGTCCCGGACACAGGCCAGCACGGATGCGTAATCGCACAGGTCGCCCCAGACGATCTCAAGGCCGGTTCGTTTTTCATAAGGAGCCAAAATTTGCCGGTTCTTGTCGGATGGTCTGGCGAGAATGACCAGTTCCAGCCGGTCGTTCTCTTTGAGCAGTTCGTCCAGTCCGGCTTTCCCCATGCCACCCGTCGCGCCAGTCAGAAAGACGCGCTTTTTCATCGTCACTCCCCTTTCATGACGACCACTTCAGTTTTTCCGTCAAGAATATCCAGACTAAGCCTGATGCTGTCGCCGATCGCGGTGTCGATATCATCCTCTGTCACTCCCAATGGCTCGCAGCCCAGGGACTTGTCGATGAAGGCAAAATCGCACATGATGTCGGTGAAGCGGACCATGTGAAGGCCGCCTTCGTGTCCGGCCTGCGCTTGTTCCTTCATGATTTTGCGCATGCCGAGCCGGTAGACCCATTTGGGGATCGTGGTGATTTTCTTGTCAGGGCAGCCCATGTGCCGGTGGATGATCTTCAGCATCTCCACCCAGGTCAGGTTGTAGAAGCCAATCGGGTAGCAGGTCCCGCCCCTGTTCCGCTCCAGGGCTCCGGCAATCGCCTGGCCGACCTGCCGTACGGTGACCATCGTGGTTCCGCCGCCCGGATAGAGGGTCCGTTTTTGCATGCCGCGGATCTGCTCGACGAGAAACACCCAGACCGGCTTGCGCCCGGGTTGGGTGCCGAAGATATAAGGCAGCTCCAGGATCGCCACGTCAAAGGTCTCGTCAGCCAATGCGAGGGCAACCTGTTCCTGGTCGATCCGGCTGCGGATGTAGGGATGCCAGCGTGTCAGTTCCCGTTCGGGCCAGATCTTGGCAAAATGGGAAAAATAGGAGCCGCAGATGACGGCATGCCGGATTCCGCATTCCCTGGCCAGGCGCAGCAGCCGTTCAAGCGGCGTGATATTGAATTTCCTGAACATATCATAGACAGGTGGCGGCCCCTCGACCCGCTCATCGATGCCCGCCGCGAAGATAAAGCCGTCACAACCCGCCATGTACCGGCGAATCTGGTTATCGGAAAGGTCCATGTAGTTGCCGAATTCAATGGCCATTTCCGGCGGTAACGATGCGCCCGCCGGTATGGGTGGCAACGCGATGGACCGCACGAAATGCCCTCTGGCTATCAGTTCCCTGGCCGCTTCGCTGCCGAGCAGACCTGTTCCCCCGATCATGAACACATTCATGGATGTTACCCCTCTGATGAGTGGCGGGTTGTCCCGTCAATGTCCTGTGCCGGGCCAAGCGTTTTTCAGTAGGACATGGCCGTCTCCCGCCCTTCCAGGACATTGAGCGCGCCCTCGGCCAGTGCCTGCATCTCGTCTTCACCCGGATAGACCAGGACCGGCGCGAGAAAGCTCGTCCGCGCCTTGATGTCTGCGACCAGCTGGCTGCTCCTCGCAAGTCCTCCGGTGATCAGGATATAATCGACCTTCCCGTAAAGGGCCGCCGCCTTGGCGCAGATTTCAGCTGACACCCGATAGGCGAACGCCTCGAGCATCAGTCGGACCCTCTCGTCCGATTCCGCCATCTTTTCCACGGCCTGTCCATCCGACGTGCCGGTGTAGGCGACAAAGCCACTGTTGCCGATCAGCTTTTTCTTCAGCTCGGCCTTGGTGTACTTGCCGGAATAGCAAAGGTCCATCAGTTGGAGAAAGGGCAGGCTGCCGGCGCGTTCCGGTGAGAACGGACCTTCTTCCAGACCATTGTTGACATCGATGATCCGGCCCCGGTCATGGGCGCCGACTGTCACACCCCCACCAAGATGCGCGACAACCAGCCGGGCCTGGCTGTATGAGAAGCCATGTTCCCGTGCGGCCCGATTCGCCACAGCCTTGTGGTTGAGCGCATGGAACACGCTGGTGTGCCGGATCTCAGGCACGCCGGTGAGACGGGCGGCATCCATCAGCTCATCGACGACCACCGGGTTGACGATATACGCCTTCTTGCCTAGCGGCTGAGCCAGCATCGAGGCGATGACCGCGCCGAGGTTGGACGCGTGTTCGCCGAAACGGGCTTCGCGCAAGTCCTCCAGCATGGCCGGGCAGACCTCGAATGTCCCGCCGGGCACCGGCCTCAGAAGGCCGCCCCGGCCAACATAGGCATCGACCTCGGACAGATCGATACCGGATTCTGCCAAGGCCTCCCGGATCACGTCCAGCCGGAAGTCCAACTGGGCAATGATTGAGGGAAAAGATTGGATGGTCGGAACATCGTGCCGGACCGTTTTGACATAGACGCTTTGCGTGCCTTCGAAAAGGGCGATTTTTGTGGAGGTGGAACCAGGATTGATGACCAGCAGTTTCATTTGAGTCGTTCCTCCCGACTGTGTAAATGAATCCAGAAGTCTTGGGCATGCTTGAATTTCATGGTCATTCAACGATATTAAAATCATACCACTTGGTCTGAAAAAGGGCTATAATCTAAGGCGTTTGACACCTGTACAAAAGAGAGGAGCATCATGCGTCAGTTCTTCCGGAAAACCGTTTGCCTTTCCCTTGCGGTCATCTGCCTGGGCATCAGCGGATGCCAGGCCCGGACAGAAGCACGTCCGGGCGCGACAGTCGCACCCACGAATCCTCAGTCCACGCAGTCAACTGCGGCGCTCAGGCCGACCGCATCGCTGCCGTCAACCACCCCGTCGCCAAAGCCGGTCGACCCATCCGTCACCACAGTCAGTCCAGCGCCGACAGCTCGGCCGACTGATCATACGACAACCATCGTCGACCACGGCCCGGTCCGCGATCCTGCCATCGTCGTCTACAAGAGCGACCGTGTCCTGGAGCTTTGGGACGGCGAAACCCTCTATGACCGCTACCGGATCGGCCTGGGTTTCACCCCGGTCGGCCACAAGCAGGTCGAAGGGGATGGCAAGACTCCCGAAGGCGACTATTATGTATGCACCCGGAACAGCAACAGCCGGTTCTATCTTTCTCTCGGTGTCTCCTATCCGTCGACAAAGGATGCAAAAGCCGGTCTGGATGCCGGACGCATCGACCAGATGACCGAGCGCCGGATCCGCGAGGCGATCGAAAGCAGGACTCGTCCTCCCTGGAACACACCCCTGGGTGGCGAGATCATGATCCATGGGCATGGCGGCCGGTCTGACTGGACGGCCGGGTGCATCGCGGTCGACAATGCGGTGATGGACATCCTGTGGAAATACTGCCCCCTGAAAACGCCGATCACAATCCATCCTTGACACGGAAAGGAATAGCCCATGACCATCCGGCCGGCCGGACCCGAGGACAATGATCGCCTGCAGGCACTGGAACAGGACGCTCCCCAGGGTTCTGCCGTCCGGCTCCTGACCGAACGTCGTCACTTCAGTGTTCGGGCGGACCGGTTCCAGGATCCGATCCTGATGATCGACGAGGCACAGCCATCCGGCATGATTCGCGGGGTCATGGGGATCGGTCCGGTCCGGGTCACGTTGAACGGGCAACCGGCAAACGGGGGTCTGCTCTTTGACTGGCGATCGAACAGCAAGGTCAACAGCGGACTGGACCGGCACATGTACCATCTCTGGCAGGCCGTAAAAAAGGAAGCCATATCGAGACGCATTGATTTCGTCTTTGGTCATGTGAAAGAGGACAACCAGCGATCCCTTCATATCCTGACCCGTTCCGGTGCCCGGATTGTCGACACGATCGATTTCCTGACGCTGCCCGTGCACCGTGCGTACTGTAGCAAACGTTCACTCGTCGGTGTCAAAGTCGAGACCACCTTTGATGCCCGGCATGAATGGTCACTGGTCCGGTCACGTCTGAAGGGCCACAGCCTGCTGCCTGAACCCGACCCGACTCAGCGATCCCAGCAGCTGATGGACCAGTATGTGCCCGCCGTCCTTCGGCGGAGCGCATCGTCGCTCAAGATCTTGGACACCTCTGCGGATTATCGACACCAGGTCATCTCGATCCCGGCCCACTACCGGATGGCCGCACCACTCTTCCGGACGCTTTCTGCCATCACACCCATGCCTCATGTGCCCAGTCCGGGAGAGACGATCCGTGAATGGTATCTTTACGACCTGATGGTCGATCATCCGGACGATCTGTTTCCGCTGCTCGAAACGGCGCGACAACTGGCCGTTCGCCGTCAGGTCGACTACCTGATCATCGGTGTCCATCCAGCCGACCCAACTTACAGACTCCTCAAATCGCGCGCCTGGCTGAAATTGCCTTATCATGTGCTGTACATGCCGCTTGCCCCCGGTTTTCAAGATGTGCCAGAGGCCCCGGTCTATTTTGACGTCCGGTATCTTTGAACTCCGTCAGAATCGATTCTTCACCTTGATCGTGAAATAAATGTGCCGACCGCGAGCAGTCATCAATTGTCACACAGAACCGTTCAATCTATAATAGGCACTAGACAATCAGAATGATCCTGACTTTCACCTCATCGGATTGGCCCGAAGGCTGGATGACTGCCATTTTGGAAGGAGCAAGCCATGAATTGTCAACAATGTGGACACGAACTCGCCGCTGGAAGTCTCTTCTGTGAAAACTGCGGTGCCAAGGTGATGCCTGGAGCGGAATCGGCCAGTTCGTGCCCGGCCTGCCGGTCTTTGCTCGCCCCTGGCGCCCGATTCTGCACCGTCTGCGGATCGGCCGTCGCACCCACTCAGCAACCGGCCTATTCCCCAGCACCGCAGCCATCGTACGCACCCCCACCCCCGCCGCAAAGTTACACGACTGCACCGGTACAGCAGCCACCGTACCAGCAAGGCTACACGCAACCCGCTTTCCCACCCACGCCGCCTTATGGGCAACAGCCTTACCCGGCTCCGGCAAGGCGCAAGAAGAAGGGTCCGGTCGTGTTCCTGATCGTCCTTCTGGTCATCGCCGTGCTCGCGGGAGCCGCGTATGCGTTGTATGGCAAGCAGATCAAGCGTCTGATCCTCGGACCGAAGGCCACTTACCTGGCCATCGAGACCAGCGCGCTTCGTTCGGACACGGCCGATTTCGTCGAGGACCTGGCGCGGATCGGCAATGTCACCGAAACCAAACGCGGGGGCACCCTGGACTTGTCAATCGACCTGCCCGGTCTTGCGGACGAGATGGATCCGGCCCTTGCCGAAGCGATCGGCAAGTTGTCGCTTTCGCTGACAGCCCTGCAGGACCGGACCGGCAGCAGTCCTCGCCAGTACCTGTCCGCCGATATTCTGACTCAAAACGAGCGCCTGCTCACCCTCAACGTGCATATGGACCAGGACCGGATCGTCCTTTCGTTGCCGGATCTTTTCACCCAGTCGATCAGTGTGGATGAGGAAACCTTCGCGCAGTTGGCTGAATCGGTCGACCCGGGCGTGGACACGGACATGATCTCCATGGACATGCTGTCCGAGATGATGTCGATGGATCTCGAGATCGACGAAAAGGAGCTGAACACCTCGATCAATGGGCTGATCGACATTGTCATGGACCATATTGACGAGGTGACATTCACGGGCGGCCAGACTCTCAAGGCGGGCGGCACAAGCGGGAAATACGACCTGTACACCATGACCATCACCAGCGAAAACCTCCAACAGATGATGATCAAACTGCTTGAAGCCATCCGCGATGATGATGAAATTTTCAACCTGGTCTCGAAATTCGCAAATATGCCGGCCATGGCCCAGTCCGGCCTGCTGGAGGGCGGAACACTCACCCGCACCCAATATGAAGACAGCTTGAATGAGGCAATCGAAGACGTGGGCGAGGAGATCAAACCGGAGGAAGCCTTCACGCTGATCCAGAAGGTCTACGTCGACAAGAAGGACGAAGTGCGCGGCCGCGACATCGTGGTGCTGGATCACCAGGACAAGCAGACCGGCCACATGCAGATCCTCAACCCGGTCGACGGCAACGAGGAAGCGCTTCTGATCACGTTCGAGTCAGATCTGGAGGACCCTGTGGTACTGCTGGCTGAATACACCGTCACCGGAGAAGCCAAGACCGGGACCGCCTCGCTGGAAGTCGACGGCGAACTGATGGCAAAGGCCGTGTTCTCAGGCCTCGACGCCGTGGTGATCGAAGGGAATGACTACCTGTTGGGTGAAATCGAAATTGAAATCCTCGATGAGACAGCGGAAGTGCCCGGCAAGATTTTCTACAAGGCGGAGCAATCAGACGGCCTGATCAAGGGGGAACTGGGCATCACGGACTTCGCATCTGTGAAGTTCGATTATGAAAGCCTCTCGCCGGACCAGATCAAGATTCCAGCCTACGACACCAGCAAGCTGGTGAACGCCGCGGACCAGGAAGCCCTGGCATCCCTGATGACCGAAGACACCATGACAGAACTGATGGAGATCATGTCCAAAATCGGTGTGGACATGAACTGAACCGGACGGAGAAACGATTCAGCATGCTCATTGTGGACAATATCTACAAGGCCTACAAAAGAGAACCCGTGCTCCGCGGGGTCTCTTTTTCTGTCCGCCCCGGGCAGGTGCTGGGCATCTGCGGCAGCAACGGGGCAGGCAAATCGACCCTGCTCCATGTGGTCGCTTCCATCCTGCCGCCGGACAGTGGCTCCCTTTCCCTGATGGGCATTCCCGTCAGCGAGAAAAAAGCCTACCGGGCCCTGATCGGCTTTGTCCCGCAAAATATCGCCCTGTCATCAAACCTGACTGTCCGCCAGAACCTCGCTTTCTGGGCGTCCATGCACGGGCTGGGCGGCAGGCGACTGAAAACGGCGGTGGAACAGGCTGCGGAGATGGCCAATGTCACAGCCTTCCTGAACAAGCCGATCAGTCGTTGCTCCGGCGGCATGGCCAAACGGGCCAACCTTGCGGCCGGCCTGGTGGGCAACCCGAAGCTGGTCCTGCTCGATGAGCCAACCGCCGGCATCGACGAGGAGAATCGTGACCTGATCCTCAAGGCCATGCTGCGATTGCGTGACCAGGGCGCCATGGTCCTGGTCGTCAATCACTACCAGAATGAATTGGCCCTGGTCTGCGACCGCATCATCACCCTGAAGGATGGGCAGGTTGCCCAGGCTGGTCTCCATGTCTGGTAAGCCGGTCCTGCCCAGGCTGATTCTTCAGGGCCTCCGGGAGCAATTCAGCATCAGGACCCTTTTCTTCCTCCTGGTGATGCTGCTTCTGTCCGCCTTCCTGCTGTGGGGGATGCCTGGCTTCGCGCCCGATGCCAAGGACATCTTCCCGCCCGTCTCCTTTTCAGTAGTAGACAAGGACCAGAGTCTGCTTTCCCGAAAGCTGACCGAGCAGATCGCGTCACTCAGCGTCGTCGAGGAGGTGTATGTCGAGTCTGAAGTGGACGCTCGGCAACGGCTCGCGGATGGCAAGTCCCTGCTGGTGCTGATCATTCCGGAAGGTCTATACGAATTAAGCATGAAAAGCGAAAGACGGCCACCGATCGAAGTGTTCCTCAACAGCCGAATGCCTGTCGAGTCCGCCGTGTTTGTACGATTCCTCAATAACCTGGCCGGTAGTATCGAGGGGGTCCAGTCGTACTATTTCGCCTATGCGGCCGGCATGCGCCCCTTGTTTCAAGATGACCGGACCTATGTCCAGGCCATGGATCGTGCGGCTACCCACATCGTGTTCCAGATGCTTGGACGCAAGTCCATTGTCGACATCGACTTGTCCGGCGAACGCAACACCGTGCACTTTGTCATCAGTGCCCTCGTCTGCCTCCTGACCATGCAGACGAGTCTGCTGCTTCTGGTCCAGACGCATCAGGAACGAAAAAGTGGTATCCGGGAGCGGCTTCGCCTGGCTGGCGTCCGCTGGTGGCAATCTTGTCTGGCACGGCAGATGGTCGGTCTCGCGTTGATGGCCATCGCCTTCATCCCCTTGATCGCCGGCCTGTTCAAATTGTTCCCGGACCTGTCGCGATCATCATTGCTGCTGTCCGTGTTTTCCCTCTACTGGATATCCGCGCTTCTCAGCCAGGCAGCCGGCACGATCGGATCCAAGGGAGACACCGTCCTTCTGGGCGCCTGGCTTTGCATTCTGGCCCTGATGCTGCTGGGCGGTGCCATTTACCCTGAGCCGCTCTTGCCGGGCGTGCTGCGTGAAATCGGGAAATACACGCCGGTTCACCCTGTTTTCCGGACCATTTATCATGCGCTGGATGGAACGCCCGCCAGCACGGGCACGTGGATCACGCTTACCGTGATGGCCGTTGTGTCTGCCGCGCTTTCAGCCCTCAGCTGGCTTTTGGCCAACCGGGCGGTGATCACAGGTGACGCGTCATGATGTTGTGGTCGATCCTGGAGGCCTTTCGGCTGAAACTGCTTGATCTGCTATCCGCACGCGGCTTGCTGGTGCTGCTGGTCCTGCTGCCCACGTTGCTTGGCTTCATGGCCGGGACAGCCAATGCCGCCAACCGACAGCCGCAGATCATCCTTTCAGTGGTGGATGAGGATCAAAGCACCTTCAGCCGCCAGTTGGTGCAAAGTCTGGTCGAGCAGGGATGGACCATCCGTGAGACAACGGTCGCGGAATCGGAACGTCTGCTCGTCCGGCGGGAAGTGGAAGGCGTCCTGACGATCAAGGCTGGCTTCTCTCAATCCATCGACCTTCTGGAAGAAAATCATTTGACCTACGCCCCGGCGGAGGGGTCGTTGATCACGTCCATGGTCTACGAGGCAATCGCGTCCGTGGTGCTGCCGGCCAACACCCGCCTGCTGCTGCTGGGACAGATGGCTGATCGCCATGCTGAGCTCGGCCTGCCGGTACCGGATGACCTGGCGCTTCGTTTCGATACGGCGGCGGCCCTGTTCGCCCAGGACCAGGCGCGCCTTGATGTCCGGTACCACGGTGCCCCGGAGAACGGTCCGACCCTCACCTATCTGGTGTCCGATTATTCGATGGAGGTGTTTTTCCTTTCAATTTACGCCATCCTTGGAACCCTCGCGCTGTCCGGACGGTCGGTCCGTCAGCGCCTGGCCGCGACACCAAATGGCCTGATGACCGATTATGTCCTGTCGGTCACCTCCCTGTTCACGCTCGGCCTGGCCCAGATCCTTCTTTACACGGCTGCCATGTCCTTCTGGATGAAGACGCCGATCCGTCCGGGTGAACTTTACATTCTGGCCGTCTGCCTGTTCGTGATGCTCGGACTCAGCCAGATTCTAAGTCTCTTGCATGAGAGCGTCCGCCTCTTCCTCAGTTTACTGATCCTCCTCGCGCTTGCGATCGCGAGCGGTTGCTTTTTCCAGTTGTCGCATGACCTGATGACCCGGGTCGGCCAATACCTGCCGCAGGGCTGGGCATTGGCCGCTCTGCTCGGTTATCCGGTGATGGACGCTGCCGTCCTGATTTTTTCATCCCTGCTCCTCCTGGCCACCGGCTATGCCGTCCAGGCTAGAAGGACTCGACTCGCGAGGTGACACGCCATGCATGTCCATGTCAATGATATTGATCTCTGGTACGAGGTGCAGGGAATCGGCCCGCCCGTCATCCTCCTGCATGGGAACGGTGAGGATCATCGGATCTTCGATATCCTGATCGGCAAGCTGAGCGCCAGCCGGACCGTCTATGCCCTCGACAGCCGTTGCCATGGCCGGAGCGGACACTCGCGTGAAATCTCCTACGCGATGATGGCTGAAGATGTCGCTGCCTTCATCCGTGCGCTTGGTCTCCAAAAGCCTGCCCTCTACGGATTCAGTGACGGTGGCATCATCGGCCTGCTGGTCGCTTCCACCCACCCCGACCTCCTGTCCAGCCTGATCGTCAGTGGCGCGAATACACACCCGGCCGGTGTCAAAGCCGGCTGGCGGCACTTGTTCACCGTCCTTCATTTTTTCTCACGGTCCAAATTGATGGAACTGATGCTGAAGGAACCGGATATCCATGCTGATGATCTCCTGAAAATCAGCGTGCCGCTTCTGGTCCTGGCCGGAGAGAAGGATATCGTCAAGGAATCCGACACCCGGTATATCGTCCTTCATGTGCCGGGCGCGATCCTGAAGATCCTGCTGGGGGAAAACCATCAGAGCTATGTGGTCCACAGCCCGAAACTCTATGATGCGATCAGGGAATTCTGGCAACTGCCACACACTACCGGATCCCGTCCGGATGCGATATGATGATACTATGCAGAACAACACATGACAGACCCCACCATCATGAACAGCAGAAAGAAAGGAAAATCGTCATGCATATTCGGATTGCCACCTTCTACGTCAAGCCCGAGAACGTCCGGCAGTTCATCGAGGCGACTCTGGAAAACCAGAAGCATTCACGTCAGGAGCCCGGCGTGATTCACTTCAATTTCCATCAGGGCGCGGACGACCCGACCCGTTTCGTCCTTTACGAAATGTTCGAATCAGATGACGCGTTTGAATTTCACAAGACAACCAGCCATTTCAACAAGTGGCTGCCCACCGTTCAGGACTGGTTTGTCAAGCCGCGTGACCTGGCGCTTTACCGCGAGGTCGAAGTGGGCTGATTTTGGGCAAATGTCTGGAAGCGCCGCATCATATCACACGCCTTGTTTTTGCTGTTCGATCCGCTCTACCAGGTCATTCAAATAAACCCAGCGCTCCGTCGCCGCCTCATATTCTGCTTGAAGGGCTTGCATCTTCGCGCTCAATTCGGTCAGGCGGACATAGTCTGTCACAGACTCGTCCAGTTGATTCTGCGTGCTCGCGATCTGTTCTTCCAGGTCGGCAACGCGCTGGTCGATCGTTTCAAGCTCCAGCTTCTCACTCATTTTCAGTCTGAGGCGGGGCGCGGCATCGGGTGGTGTTCTTGCCGGATCCGCCTCGCCGTTCCCAGTGGGCCGATCAGGGGTGCCGGCGGACTTTGCGGTAGATTCATCAGTAATCTGGTCCGTCCGCTTTTTCGCCTGCTCAAGATAGGCCTGGTAATTTCCTTCGTACTGGCTGATGTGACCATCCTTCTCAAGATCCAGTATCCGGTCAACAACCCGGTCCAGAAAATAGCGGTCATGTGAAACGACGATCACCGCACCGGGAAACTCTTCGAGATAATCCTCCAGGACGGACAGTGTCGCGATATCCAGGTCATTCGTCGGCTCGTCCAGCAAAAGGACATTCGGCGCGCCCATGAGGACCTTGAGCAGTTGCAGCCGCCGCCTTTCGCCGCCCGATAGCTTCTGGATCTGAGTCCATTGCAAGGCCGGTGGAAAAAGAAAACGCTCGAGCATCTGGGCAGCGGTCACTTCCCCATCATCCGTCCTGACCACTTCGGCCGTTTCCCGAACCGCGTCGATGACGCGCTGGTCTGGATCGACCGGATCGTTTTCCTGAGTGAAGAAACCGATTTTGACGGTCGCTCCGGCTTCGCGGGTTCCGGTGTCAGGCGTCAGGACACCGGCCATGATCTTGAGCAGGGTGGTCTTGCCGCTGCCATTCGGGCCGATCAGGCCCAGTCTTTCACGACGGCTCACCAGATAGGAGAAATCATCAAACAGCAACTGATCCGGGTATCGCTTGCTCACATGGTCGAGGACCAGGATCTTCTTGCCCAGTCGGGTGGATGCGGCCGAAAAACGCACGGTTTGGGCCTGGCTTTGTGTTTCCTGACCTTGCAGATCGTTGAACCGGTTGATCCGGGCCTTCTGCTTCGTGGACCGGGCCTTGGCTCCGCGACGGATCCAGGCAAGCTCACGGCGCAGCAGGTTTTGTCGCTTCTGTTCGCTGGCCTGCTCTTGTTCGATCCGTTCCGCCTTCTGTTCAAGCCATTGCGAATAATGAGCCTCATATCGAAAAAGACTCGTCCGGTCGATTTCAAACAGGATATCGGTGACTCGTTCAAGGAAGTACCGGTCGTGAGTCACCATGAGGAGCGCGCCTTGATAGGATTTCAGGTATTGCTCGATCCAGTCGATCGCCTGTGCGTCGATGTGATTGGTCGGCTCATCCAGGATCAGCAGGTCGGCCGGATTGATCAGCGCAGCAGCCAGTGCGATCCGCTTTTTCTGTCCGCCCGACAAGGCACGGACTGGTAGGCGAAGATCCGTGATGCCCAGCCGGTTCAGCATCGTCTTTGCATCGCTGTCCAGATTCCAGGCATTGGCGTCATCCATGCGGGCAGACAGTTGGATCAGTCGTTTTTGAAGCAGGGGATCATCCGGCTGATCGGCCAGGTCATCGGCAGCCATCTCATACTCCCTGACCAGCTGCATCAGCGGCGACTGACCATGCAGTACCGCTTCCAGAATCGTGGCATCAGGCGAAAAGGTAGGCAACTGCGGCAGATACTCGATCGCAAGGCCGCGTGAGCGGATGATCTGACCGCTGTCCGGCAATTCAAGGCCCGCGACCAGTCGAAGCAACGTCGACTTTCCCGCACCATTTATTCCAATGACGCCGATTTTATGACCTTCTTCGATGCTGAAACGGATATTTTCCAGGATCGGACGATCGGCGTACGATTTGGAAATGGAGTCGGCGGTTAAGAGATTCATGTCTTGTCCTCCGGATGTTCATTATATCGCAACCGCCAACTCTATTGTGTTGATCGCTTGGATATCATAGAATAAATATCAAACTGATTCCAAATTGTGAACATCAATATAGTCTCTCTTAATGGTTATTCAGGCAGTTTACTGCTTGGGATAAATATTTTAAGGAGGGAAAGTTCATGCAAGGAATTCCATTGATCATTGCCTTTGTCATCGCTATCGTTGTCATGATCATCGCCATTTCCAAGTACAAGATCCATCCATTCCTTTCCATCATGGGGGTTTCGCTCATTCTCGGGCTGGTGGCCGGCATTCCGCTGGTCAACCAGACACTGCCGAGCGGCTCGACCCGACTCGGACTGGCCAACGTCATCGGAGCTGGTTTCTCAGGCACTTTCACGAGCATTGGCATTGTGATCATTCTCGGCGCCCTGGTTGGCTCTCTTCTGTAAAAAACCGGAGGTGCTGTCAAATTGGCAGACATGGTCATCCGGCTTGTCGGACCCAAATTCCCTCAACTGGCCATCCTGCTCATGGGCTGGGTGGTATCCATCCCGGTTTTCTGTGACAGCGGATTTGTCATCCTGAATCCGATCCGCAAGGCCATGGCTATTAGAACCAAAGCCAGCAGTGTTTCAATGACAGTCTGCCTATCTGCCGGACTGTATGCGTCACATGTATTCATTCCGCCGACACCCGGTCCGATTGCCGCCGCAAACACTCTTGGCATTGGAGAAAACCTGCTTCTGGTCATGGGGCTTGGTGTCCTTGTCTCCATCCCTGCATTGATCGCAGCCTACATCTTTGCGTCTTTCATAGGCAAGCGTGTTCAGTCGGCAGAAGAAGTGGAGGTCTCGGAAGTCAGCAAGTCCTACGAAGAAATCGTGGCTGAACACGGCAAATTGCCAAGCGGAACCATGGCCTTATCGCCAATTGTCGTCCCGATCCTATTAATGGCTTTGGGATCCATCGGTGCAATGGCGAAATGGACCGGGAGCCTGCGCTCAGTCACATCTTTCCTTGGCACCCCGATCATCGCTCTGGCAGTCGGTACAGTCTTTGGTGTCATCCTGCTCGCTCAAGCCGGCAAGATGAAGGACTTCTACCACATCACCGACAGCACCCTGCGCACAGTTGGTCCGATCCTGTTCGTGACCGCAGCAGGTGGCGTCCTTGGCAAAGTGATCGCTGAATCAGGCATGGTCGCGTTCATCACGCAGAACGCCAATATCCTCACTGCCATCGGCATTTTCTTCCCGTTCCTCCTGTCCGCCATCCTGAAGACCGCACAAGGGTCCTCCACCGTCGCGTTGACAACCACAGCCGGTATCATGGCTCCTCTGATGATGTCGCTTGGACTCAACACGCCCGTTCTGGCAGCTTTGACCGTCATGGCGATCGGTGCTGGGGCCATGACCGTGTCGCATGCCAATGACTCCTATTTCTGGGTGGTATCCAACTTTGGCGGCCTGACACCGGAAAAGGGCTACAAGACACAGACAATGGTAACACTGGTCGAAGGACTGGCATCAATAGCCATGATTTTTGTGCTATGGCTGGTTTTGCGTTGATAGACAAACAAACCGTATTCAATAACTGCTTTTGAGCACCTAATGGTTGTACATCAAGAGAGAGAGACGGCTGAACACCGTCTCTTTCTTGTTACCATTCATGAAGGTTAACCATGTGTAGAGCTGTAACTATCACATTTTCCGCGCGCTGATCAGGATCATCACGGATCGGGCTTCGATGCCGATCTGGTATTCAGTGGGACGGCGATTCTCCGGGCAGTTGATGCAATCCTTGCCGATCGGAGCCAGGGTATTGACCGCGACATGCCATTCATACTCGGACGGTAGTTCAGGCAGATGGATCCGGTGGGGATGCCAGTGGGCATTGACCAGGACATAGGCCATCTCATCATCAGTGTCGGAGGCATTGCGGCCCGCGAACATCACGCCGATGACCCGGTTCTCGGGTGAAGCGTCGAACACCCAGGGAGAGATGCCATGTTTGCTGACGGCCGGAAGGCCACAACGGGCCGGAGCGGTCGCGTCTCGCAGGATGGGGTGGGCCTTGCGCAACTGGATCATCTGCTTGAAGAAAAGGAAAATGTCCTGGTTGTGCTCAATCATTCGCCAGTCCAGCCAGCTGATCTCATTGTCCTGGCAGTAGGGGTTGTTATTGCCAAACTGGGTGTTGCCAAACTCGTCGCCGGCCAGGATCATGGGTGTGCCATGGCTGGCCAGAAGGACCGCGATGGCGTTTTTCATCATCCGTCGACGCAGTTTCAGGACAGCGGGGTCACTGGTGTCCCCTTCAACACCGCAGTTCCAGCTGTTGTTGTTGTTTTCCCCATCCCGGTTGTCCCAGCCATTCGCCCAGTTGTGCTTCACATTGTAGGAGTACAGGTCGCGCAAAGTGAATCCGTCATGGCAGGTGATGAAATTGACCGAAGCATTCTGCCCCCGGTGGACCGGGTTATACAGGTCGTGTGACCCGGCAATCCGTTCGGCCGCGATCGCGGCCAGCCCCGCGTCGCCCTTCAGGAAACAGCGCAAGTCGTCCCGATAGCGTCCGTTCCATTCGGACCAACGGTTCCAGGACGGGAAACTGCCGACCTGATACAGTCCACCGGCATCCCAGGCTTCGGCGATCAGCTTGACATGCGCGAGAATCGGGTCGAATGCCAGTTGTTTCAACAGCGGCGGGTTTTTTGACGGAGAGCCGTCTTCGTTGCGGCCAAGAATCGACGCGAGGTCGAAGCGGAAGCCGTCGACCCGGTACTCGGTGACCCAGTAGCGCAGGCAGTCGAGTATCATGCGCTGGACGATCGGATGGCTGCAGTTGAGCGTGTTGCCCGTGCCACTGTAATTGAGGTATTTCCCGTCTGGTGCCAGCATGTAGTAAATATTGTTGTCCAGCCCCTTGAAAGAGATGGTCGGGCCATTTTCGTCCCCCTCGGCCGTGTGGTTGAACACCACGTCCAGAATCACTTCGATGCCATGCTCATGAAACTGGCGAATCAGGGATTTGAGTTCGACGCCCTCCCGGTTGTATTCGAGGCTGGCCGTGTAACTGGTGTTGGGTGCGAAGAAACTCACCGGATTGTAGCCCCAGTAGTCAAGAAGCGGCTGCCCGTTGTAGGACCGGTCGTCCCTCAATTCGTCAAATTCGAAAATCGGCATCAGTTCGACCGCGTTGACCCCCAGTTCGAGCAGATAGGGGATCTTGTCCGCCAGTCCGGCGAAAGTGCCAGGATTTTGCACGCCTGACGAGAAATGCTGGGTGAATCCACGGACATGCAGTTCATAAATGATCATGTCCGACATCGGAATCAAGGGCAGTCTGCTGGTGCCCCAGTCAAAGTCGTTGGCGACGACGCGTGATTTGTAGGGACACTTGCGCTGTGGCCGCACGCCCCACTTGCTTTGGCCGGTCACAGCCCGGGCATATGGGTCAAGCAGGATCTTGTTCCTGTCAAAGAGCAGGCCGTGCTCCGGTTCGTATGGACCATCGACCCGGAACGCGTATTCGAATTCCTCGATGTCCAGATCGAAGACGATCATCGAGTAGACATTGCCGATCCGGTAGCTTTCCGGAAAGGGGATCGCCGCATAGGGCGAGCAGGATTCCCGTCGGAACAGCAGCAGTTCACAGGATGTGGCGTTTTGAGAATGGATGGTGAAACTGACTCCGTTGGGGATGACCATCGCGCCGTTTTCAAGGTAGAAACCGGGCCTGATCTTGAAGCCTTCATATTCGTCCAGAGGTCGTAAATTCTTGCCGTAAGCTTTCAGGATTCCATTGGTATGGGTCAGGTGATGTGGCCTTTCAGGCAATTCCATCAAATATGCGCACCTTTCATTCCTGTTTGGCGAGCTGCATGCGGACAACGGCAAGGTGTTCATGAGAAAAAGGCGTGTCGGCCGTGACTCCGATGAAGTCCTTGCCAAAAAGATCGTAGAGGCTCCCGGATACGCTAAACTCCGGCAAGCGTCCGAGCATGCGTTCTCCGTCTGTCAGATAGGCCATCTGAACCGGTGATGCAAACTGGCCGTCGCTGGTGAAATCACCACCCGCGGCGATCACGACATAGATGCCCGGTTCGCCATTCAGAAGCTCCTTCAGGGTCAGGCCATCCGACGCGATGTTGAGCGCGCCGCTGGCCAGGGTCGGTACATCATCATATGCGCCGCCGGCGCTGGCTGTCAATGCGAGATTGAATTCGGCAGCCGTCTTTTTGTCAGCATATGGCATCCGGATGACACCCCGGTCGATCAGGGCAAGCCGGTCGTGCGGCAGGGTGGTTCCTTCCATGTCAAAGAATGGCTCGCCGAAAATCGCCTCCGACGCGTCTCGATAAAGGCTGAAACGTTCCGAAAACACAGTCTGACCGGTCTTCCCGGTCAGTAGAGACGCACCGCGGCCCATTTTCCGGCCGGAAAGCTCTTCATTCAGTTTTCCCAGGATGTCGTCCTGGCTGATGACGATGATGGGCTTGTCCGTCTCCGGCAAGTCCACCCGCTTGTCATATCCGCCCAGCAAATCGTCGACCTGCTTGAGAAACCGGTCGCGGTCAAACTTGCGATGGACGGTCGCAACGACCGAATCAAACACGTTGGCCGAATCGGCATGCTTGACCAGCAGCGCGATCATGGTCAACCGGTCATGGTAGTGCAGGTCCAGCCCGGAGTCATTGGTCAGGTGGTGTTCGACATCCATCAGGTTGACCTTGTTGCTCAGGGCGAGTTTCGGGTAACGCTCCCGGCAAATCGCCAGGCACGCTTCCATCTCGGCGACCAGCCCCGCCGCATCAAGGGTTTCTTCTGCCAGATCCTGCGATCGACTGGAATTTGTCGTCGGCGCGTAAGGATAGGGAATCTGCTCGGAAAGGTTCGCCTCTGCTTCGGCCCAGGTTGAATCGTCCGGAGCCCCAAGCGTCCCGGCCACACCGATGAAGCCGTCCCGGTAGATCCGGCAGCCTGATTTTGTGATGGTCTTCTTGCGGATGGAATCGATCGTCCAGCGCGTGATGTTCAGCGAAGTTTCGCGAATGGTCCTCTGATAAAGTTCTCTCACAGTGCATGGTCCTCCCGATGGTCTGTTATTGGACACGGATCCCATTGGCCCGGATGAAGGGACCGCCAAAGCCGACCCGCAAGGGAAATTGTTCCATCTTGCCGCATCCGCCCAGCGGGCTCGAAACCAGTTCGACCTCACGGGAGACACCGTCGATCTGATGCAGCGTTTCCATGACGTTGCCTGTGATCACGGAAATCTCGACCGGCTCGGCCACCTGGCCGTCGCGGATCATGTAAGCCCGGTTCGGCGCGATCGTGAAGGTCGTCATGCCGGAGCCGTGCTTAAGGTCGTCGACCAGAATGCCGAATGGGGTGCTCGCGATCAACTCTTCCCGCGTCAGGTCGCCGGCTTCGATCGTGGTGGTCGTCATGCGCACGATCGGTTCATACTCGAAGGTGGTCGCCCGGGCGTTGCCCGTGGGCGCTTCTTCCAGCGCGGCTGCCGTCGAGCTGCTATGCAGTCTGCCGGTCAGGATCCCGTTCTTGATCAGGAAATTCTTCTTTGCCCGGCATCCCTCGTCATCAAACGGGACATAGCCCGCGCCCTCCGGCAGCCCGGAGTCCACAATGCTGAGGATGTCGGCACCGACCCGGGTGCCGATCGCCCACTCGCGCTTCATGGTCTCATCACCGATCATGAAGTCAGCTTCACTCTTGTGTCCGAAGCTTTCATGGGCAAAAACGCCGGTCACGATCGGGGACAGGATGCAGGTATACGTGCCTGGTGCAACCGGCACGGCTTTTCTTCGAAAGTCGATGTCGCGTTCGATCGAACCGGTGAATTTCGCAACCCCGTCCGTCAACCGGCCAAAATCCTGCGCGGTGATGAACTCCTTGCCCGAATACGGCTTCTCGTCCACCTTCAGATCATAACGGATCGCCACGGTGCAGTCCTGGTAGTCATATTCGACATCCGTGCCCAGGCTGGACACGATGTGCTTGGTCGTGTGGTGATCCAGATAGATGGCTGTTGAGTTGACGATCTCGGGATAGGCCTTCAGGACCGGCAGGTGCTCCTGGAGAAGAGCCGCCTTCCTGGCCCGGGGAACATCCCGGATGTCCTTGTCCTGGTAGCGGTACAGGGCTTCCCGGTTCACCTCGATCATCCCCACGACCGGGTGCTGCGCGATCTGGTCGTTGGGGATGGCCATGGCGGCCAGTTCATCGACCGCAGCCTGAAGTCCGTCCAGATCTGTCGTCGCGTTGTAATACCATCGATGGCCGTCAAAGACGCGGATCATCGCCCCGCGATCACTTTTTTGTTTGTTTTGTTTCAGGACTCCGTTTTCATAACTGATATGTGTCGAGTATGCTTCCTCAAGCCGGATATCGGTGAACAGTTTTGGTGGGAAGGTGATATTGAGTCGAGTCTGCATATGTGGCCTCAACCTCCGGTCATTGATGGGTCATGCACTTCATATGTGCCAGGACACCTACGATTATAGCACAAGGCGCGTCTGCAACGATTTGCCATCCGGATGCATGTTCGGGCAGAACGCGCTTCTTGATTGACATTGAAAAAGTCACAGGCTCCGGCTGAAATCGATCGCCCGCTCGACATCGGGCTGGGGATAGATGTCCCGGAAAATCCGGTAATACATCAGCTCTTCTTTGTTTTGAATCCGATGACCGGCTGTCGTGACGGATTCACGGGCAAATTCGTCATCCGTGATGGTTCGTTCGGCAACATCCGCCAAGGCAAGGAAAGAGCCCGCACCATGACTGAACTTCTGTTTCTTGCGCACCACAATTTCCGGTGGCAGGAGTTCCTTGACGGCCTGGCGCAGGATCCACTTCTCCTGGCCCTCAGGGCCGATCATCATGGAAACCGGAATTCGCATGGATTGACGGATAAAATCCAGGTCCAGGAACGGAACATGCACTTCAATCCCGTGTGCCATGGCCATGCGGTCTCCGCGCTGCAAGTTGGTGTTGTGCAATGTCTGCAGCACATCGATCGTTTCCCGACGAATATCTTCCTTCGACATGGCCAGCATGTATGGATAGCCACAGAAAAGCTCATCAGCCCCTTCCCCTGTGAAGGCGACACGGACCGTCCGGCTGGCCAGACGGGCCAGGATGAAATTCGGTACAGAGCTTCTCACAAGAGCGGCGTCAAATGATTCAAGATGGCGGATGACCGTCGGCAGCAGCGTCATCATTTCATCGAGGTCATAGACATATTCGTGATGACGCGTACCCAGGAATTCGGCACAGAGTCGAGCATGCTCCAGGTCCTGGCTTCCGGCAAAGCCGACGGCAAACGTGTCCACGCCCGGCAGCACCCGAGCGGTCAGGGCCGCGATGATGCTGCTGTCCAGCCCGCCGCTCAGGAACACGCCAAGCGGTTTGTCGGGCGCGATTCTTTTCATGACTGCTTTCTGAAGGCTGGTCATGATCGTTTCGACTGCCTTTTCCCGGGATTCGATCGGATCATCGACTGCCTGCGGCAACTGGAACACTCGCTGGATGCCCTGCCCGGTAAGATATACGCTTCCGGCCGGGAACTCCCGGAAATCATCCACGAGACCAGTCATGGCTTTCATTTCCGACGACAGGATGACCGCACCGTCAGGCTCACTGACGTACAGAGGCTTGAGACCAAGCGGATCACGGGCGACAAACAGTCCTTGGTCACGATCAGCGATCGCGAAGGCAAACGCACCGTCCAGCAGCCGGACGCAATCGGGGCCGTGTGCTTCATAAAGACGCAGGACCAGTCTGGCGTCAGCTTCGGAATCCTGTGCCGGTTCCAGCCCGATTTCGGTGGCCAGTTCCCGATGATTGTATAGCCGGCCATCAAAGGCAATCGCAATGGTTTCACCATCATTCAGGACCGGCATGGCCAATTCCACCGCTTCCCTGCCTTCAGACGACAGGATCGCATGGTGGAACACTTTGTCCGAAGTAAAAAACGAACGCGGCACAGCCTGGCCGCGATGCGCAAGTCGGCTGGCCATGGCCATCAATTTTTCCTGTTCATTGTTTTTTCCGTATAGAACAATCAATCCACTCATTCAGTCACCTCACGATCGTGGAAATCGGCGCTTCATTTCTTGCCCTCGATTATGAACCGCCGTATTGCTTTCAAGTCCATCCCTTCCAGCCCCATCCGGTCGATCGTCCGGCCGACTGCCCAGTAATCGGTCCCGTGAAGGATCGACCCCAGCAGGATAATCGAATCGATCGTTGGCGTCGGCACTTGGCTCAACTGCCCCAGCGACGCGATCGGTACAAGGCTCATCGGGATGTCTTCAGCAATATACCGTGTGAAAACCGTCTTGGGGGCCTTGATCCCATCGTAGCCCCGGTTGGCGCGCATGGCTTCGAACAATGTTCGACCGGCTGCGTCGTAGGCGACATACAGCCATTCCCGCGCGGTCATCGCCCGAAAGCCAAGTGACTCCGCCACCTGGACACGCTCCTGGTCCATTTTTTCGAGGATCAGGGAGACGGATGGGGTGATGCCTTCCGTATAATAGTCAAAGTCACCATTGGTGCTTTCGATCCGCGCAGCATTCAGCACGGTGACGGCCGGGTGAAAAATCGCACCGATGTTGTCCAGGCTTGTCTTCATGACATTGTCGCCGGGCACGAACTGTGGTAGCGCGATCCGTAGCATTTTCACCACTTCCGGTGTTCGATGAGCCGGGATTGCAGCGACCGGAACGCTGTTCTTGATGCGGAAGATCTTGGTCTGGGCCGGGTTGACCGACCGGCTGGCATAAAGCAGAGTCTGGGCCTCGCAGACCGCCACATCTGCCGTGCAGCCCAACGCCCGGATGATGTTCAGGACTTCCAGTGCACCGCCGGTCCGGCCCGGATTCAGGACAATGATCTGATTGTCCACCAGACAGGGGGCCAGTTGCTCGGCAATGAACTGATGACCGGTGGCAGGCAGGACCACCATCAGGACCTGACGTCCCTCGATCGCCTCGGCCATGCTGTTGGTCACGACAGACAACTTGGCAAATCCGCTGGGGTAGTTGTCCAAATCAGACACAATCTCCAACCCACCGCCTGCCTGTATCGCTCGAATCCGGTCAGCGCCCCGATTGTAGAGACTGACATCAAAACCTATCAGGGAAAGGTGTCCGGCCATGGCCGTCCCGCCGTGTCCAGCGCCGATCACAGCAAATCTGGGATATTTGTTCATATTCTCTTCCATCACTTGACCCTTCTCTTGACAATATTTTGATAGCGACCGCTCTTTCGTTCACAAGCTGCAACTTATTATACATGACAAGGTTGTCAATTGCCTAGGATATGCCCGACCGGCTCCTTGACCAAACCCGTCCCTGTTTTCATTCTCACGCGAATCCGCCTATAATGAAAGCAGAGTATGAAAATAGGTTCAGGCGTGAAATTCGTGACAAGAGCGCTTCAATGGTCAAAATTGAAGGAGGGTCCGATGGAACAGGCTGATCGCACCAGAATCCCCCTTGAAAAACTCAAACGTGTCTGTGACTGTGAACAGGAACTCAGCTTTTGCAAGACCTCGCTCGATGTCGCGCCGCTTGACGGCATGATCGGCCAGGAACGGGCCGTCCGTTCGATGTCATTCGGCCTCCGGATGGAGGCGCCCGGATACAATATTTTCGTGGCGGGACAGCCCGGCACCGGCAAAACAACCTATGTCCAGGCGGTCGTGGCACAAAAGGCTGCCAGGCAGGCCGTTCCTGACGACTGGTGCTACGTCTACAACTTCCAGGACAAGGACAGCCCGGCTGCCATCCAGTTGCCGGCAGGACAGGGTCGGGTGTTCCAGCAGGATATGGACGAACTGATCTCCGAATGCCGCTCGGCCATTCCCAAGGCCTTTGAAAGCAATAATTACGAGCAGCAGAAGGATGCCTTGCTCGCCGGTTTCCAGGCGCACATGCAGGACCGGTTCTCGACCATACAGAAGGAAGCCGGCGAAGTCAATTTCTTCGTCAAGCAGACGCCCGGAAAATTCATCTTCATCCCGGTGCGCGACGACAAGCCGCTTTCGGCCGAGGAGTTCGAGAAACTGCCGCCGGAGGAGCGAAAGGACATCGAGGAGAAGGGGAAAAGGCTGGAAAAGCAGCTTGAGGAGGCCCTGCACGAAGGGAAGGCACTGGAAAAACAGGCAAAGGAAAAAATCCTCGAACTGGAAAAGCAGATCACCCTGGCAGCGGTGGATCCGTCCTTCAGCCGGCTCAAGGAAAAATTCAGCAAGTTTGACAAGGTGGTTGCTTACCTGGAGGATGTCCTGAAGGATGTCGAGAGCCATCACGAGTTATTCAAGGAAGCCGCCTCATCATCGGAGCAGCCTCAATTGCCGTTCATGACACCACCGGACGCGGAGGAGAACTTCACCCGATACAAGGTCAACCTGTTCGTGAACAACGAAAAAACCGAGGGCGCGCCGGTCATCGTCGAACCTTTTCCAAACTATTACAACCTGTTCGGCAAAATCGAGTACCGTAGTCAACTGATGTCCGTTTCCACTGATTTCACCATGGTGAAGGCGGGTGCGCTGCATCGGGCCAACGGCGGCTACCTGATCCTGCAGGCCAAGGACATCCTCATGGAGCCACTGGTCTATGAACCGCTGAAACGGGCGTTGAAGTACCGGCAGGCCGTGATCGAGAACATCGGTGAGCAATATCGCTACATCCCGACCACCACGCTGCGGATGGAGCCGATCCCGCTCAAGGTCAAAGTCATCCTGATCGGCAGTCCCCTTTTGTACCTCTATCTCACCCAGGATGAGGACTTCCCCAAGCTGTTCAAGGTCAAGGTCGATTTCGATATCGAGATGCCGCGCACATCGGACAATCTGTGCAAGTATGTCTCGTTCGTGAGCTCCCTGTGCCAGCGCGAGAACCTGAAGCATCTAAACCAGGCCGCCCTGGCCAGGATCATAGAGTACGGTTCGCGTTTGTCCGGCCATCAGGGCAAGCTGTCGACCCGTTTCAACGAAGTGGGTGAAATCGTCTACGAGGCCATTGCGCTGGCTGAGCTGGACGAGTCCGAATTTGTCGACGCGCCGCATGTCGACGAAGCCATCCGACAGCGACGATACCGTTCCAATCGGATCGAAGAAAAGATCCAGGAAATGATCCTGCAAGACAAGATCCTGATCAGCACGTCAGGCGAAGCAGTGGGCCGGGTCAACGGTCTGTCGGTCATCGAGCTGGGGGGCTACGCGTTCGGGCGCCCGTCCCGGATCACAGCCGTCACCTACATGGGGCGCGGCGGTGTCATCAACATTGAACGGGAAACCGAAATGAGCGGCAGCATCCACAACAAGGGCGTCCTGACCCTGGCCGGCTATCTGGGCTCGAAATTTGCCCAGGACAAGCCGCTTGGCCTGACTGCCCAGATCACGTTCGAGCAAAACTATGAAGGGGTCGACGGTGACAGCGCGTCCAGCACGGAGCTGTACGCGATCCTGTCGAGCCTGTCTGACGTGCCGCTCCGGCAAAACCTGGCGGTCACCGGATCGGTCAACCAGCATGGCGAGATCCAGCCGATCGGCGGAGTCACGGAAAAGGTGGAAGGCTTCTTCGACACGTGCGCCGCCAAAGGCTTGACCGGTGACCAGGGGGTGATCATTCCGGTCAGCAACATTGACAACCTGATGCTCCGGGAGGACGTGCTTGAGGCAGTCCGGGAAAACCGATTCCACCTCTATGCGGTCCGCACGGTGGAGGAAGGAATAGAACTGCTCAGCGGCAAGCCGGCAGGTGTGCGCCAAGCGGACGGCACCTATCCGGATGATACGGTTTTTGGACTGGCAGACCGTAAACTGGCTCGCTACCACGAGCAGTTGTCGGAAGGCAAGGACGGCCCTGGAGAATCCCAACATGAGTAGCCGGACGGCATTTGCCCGACTGATCGACCAGGTTCGTGAATGGGGTCACAACGAAGACGGCGTCGAGGCAATCATTCTGGTCGGCTCATACGCTCGCGGCACACAACAATCAGACTCGGACATTGATCTGCTGATTCTGACCAGCCATAAGGCAGCCATGGTCGACCGGCCCACCTTTTTTGCCCGATTTGGCGCGATCGAAAAACTTCAAATAGAGTATTACGGCCCGGTCACAGCCATCCGGATCTGGCACGACAACGGACTCGAGGTCGAATATGGACTTGCCGACCTGTCCTGGATTCAAAAGCCCCTTGATCCGGGCACGCACTATGTCCTGTCTGGCGGATACCGGATCATCCTGGACAAGGGGGAATATTTTCTGGACCTGGGGATCGATCCGCCCGTACAACTTTGAAAACAGTGACTCCTGTCATCAGTTGCTTCAGCGTGTCATGAACCATCCAGAAATTCGAGGATCAGCCGAGTCAGTTCCTCAGGCTGCTCCAGGTAAGGCAGATGTCCGCATTCGGTGATGATGTCGAGCCGGCTTTCCGGCACCTGCCGGTGCAGCGCTTCTGCCTGCGCCACCGGAATGATCCGGTCTTGTTCGCCCCAGATGATCTGGGTCGGCTGGCTGATTTCGTGGATCCGGCCGGAAATGGCTCCGCTATCGCTATCGGCAATGAATCGGGCCAGTGTTTGAGGCGGAATTTTTTCGACAAAATAGTACAATTTTTCAAAGGCCAGGGGCATGTATGGCTTCGGATCATGAAGGCTGTTGCGGAAAACCGTTTTTTCAAGGAATGTGTTCTTGAAGACAAGGTCGATCACCATTGGTGAACGGGCCATTCTCGGCCCTTCGCTTCCATGGGCCGGTGTGCTCGATGTGGAAAGGCCTGCGCTGTCCAGCAGGATCAGGCGACTGACCTTGTCTCCATGATCCAGTGCGAGATGGAGGGCGACTTCTCCGCCCATCGAGTGGCCAAGGACATCGAATTGATCATGACCGAGCCGATTCATCAGGCCGGCGATCATTTCGGCCATCGATTTCTTGCTGTAGTTCAAATCCGAAGACTTGTCTGAAAGTCCGAAACCAATCAGGTCGACAGCAATGACCGTCCGGTCACTGGCCAGTTGCGGCTGGATGAATTCAAAGTCCTGGGAGGAGCCCATGAGACCGTGGATCAGAACCAGGGGTGGTTCGGGTTTTATCAGGGCCAGGGGATCTGTCACCGGACCGGCCTGTCGGTAATGGATCAGGGCATTGTTGATGGTCAGATAAGACCCACCTCCGGAAAGGGCGGACTGGTCACGGGCGATCCGACGACGCTGGCCCAGATCGACCAGAATGAGCATCGCGGACAGGACGACGACGATCACGAGCAGAAACGCCAAAGACAGCAGGAGGATCTGGGCCAGGCGGACCTGGAGGGGTCGCCGCTCGATCCGTTTCGGCGTGGCAGGTGTTTGCTCGATTGTTGGATCGGACGGATCGTGCACAAGACCAATCCGGGATGGATCATTTTCCACTGGTTTGTTCTCCACTCAGATCCGGTTGCGGCCGGTATAGCGGGTGTGCAGCAGTTCATGCGACAAGTGGCCGCCGGGCTGTCCGAGATAGTCTTCGTACAATTTTACCACATCCGGGTTTTCGTGTGATTTCCGCAAGGCCTTCCCCTCGTCCTCCCGATAGATTGCCGCGCGCCGCAGCACCCGGATTTCGTCACTGACCGGCCGTGGCTGGCCACCGCCTGAAAGGCAGCCACCCGGGCAGCCCATGATCTCAATGAAGTGGTAGTCACTCTTACCGGCCACGATTTCGTCCATCAGCGTCGCGGCTCCCGCCAAGCCATGCGTGACGGCGACCTTGACCGCCACGCCTTCCAGAAAGGACCATGCCGGCAGCACATGCTCAAGGACGATCGTCACGATCTTGATCCGTTCAAAGCCGACAATCGGTGATACATGCAGCCGCTCGAACGGGAGGGTCCGACCAGTGACCACCTCGAACACAGTCCGCAAGGCCGCCTCCATGACCCCGCCGGTGGTTCCGAAAATGTCCGCCGCACCCGTGGAGTGTCCAAGAGGCGTGTCGAACCGTCCATCAGGCAAGGTGTTGAAATCAATGCCTGCTTCCCGGATCATCCTGGCCAACTCACGGGTCGTCAGCACCGCATCGACATTCGGATATCCGTCCTGGGTCATTTCCGGCCGCGTGATCTCAAACTTCTTGGCTGTGCAGGGCATGACCGAGACAACCGACAGCGAAGCCGGATCGATGCCGGTGCTTTGCGCGAACCAGGACTTGACCAGGGCGCCAAGCATCATATGCGGTGACTTGCAGGTGGACAAGTGTGACAGCTGCTCGCCGTAGCGGTGTTCGACATACTTGATCCAGCCCGGGCTGCAACTGGTGATCATCGGCAGGACGGGGTCCGGAAGGTGGGGTGGCAGATTCAGGGCATTCATCTGGCTGTCATCGATCATGCCATTTTTTCTGAACAGCGACACCAGCCGATAGAGCAGTTCGGTGCCCTCCTCCAGGATCGTCAGGTCCGCGGCGAAGTTGGTGTCGAAGACGTACTTGAATCCCAGGAGCCTTAACGCGCTGACCATCTTGCCGGTCACCAGCGTGCCGGGCGGCAAGCCGAATTCTTCACCAAGCGCGGCACGGACTGCAGGCGCGGTCTGGACGACCGTGACCTTTGATGGTGTGTCGAGCATGTTCCAGACCACGGCTGTCGAGTCCTTCTCACGCAGGGCGTCTACCGGGCAGACCGTCGTGCATTGACCGCAAAAGGAGCAGACAGCCGTTCCCATCAGGAATGGACCGCCAGGTCCGATTTCGGTCTTGAATCCACGATGCTGCGCGTTCAGGGCCCTGACACCCTGCACATCCTGGCACATCGACACACATCGGCGGCAAAGGATGCATTTGTGGGTGTCACGGACAATGGACGGGCTCGTCTCGTCAACGAACTGTCTGGATCGGGGCCCTTCAAACCGGGAGTCCTTCACCTGGAGGATCTCCCCGAGTTTCTGGAACTCACAGTTCTGGTTGCGATCACAATGCAGACAATCGGTCGGATGGTCCGACAGCATGAGCTCAAACAGGACCTTGCGAGCTTTGCGAACGCGCGCGGTGTTGGTCCAGACAGTCATGCCCGGCCGGACCGGGGTGACGCAGGCGGCCAACAGCGCTTTGCTGCCTTCGACTTCAACTGAACAGATGCGGCAGGAACCGACCGCATGGAGACCTTCGATATGGCACAAAGTGGGAATCAGGATGTGGTTTGATGTCGCGGCTTTCAGGATCGTGTCCTGTTCATGGGCCAATATTTTCTGGTTGTTGATGGTCAGCTCGATCACAAAGGATCACCCCCTTCGGTCAGCGCCGGTCACAGCGCAGGCAGCGCATGGCTTCAGCCATCGCGTTGAGTTTGTGAAATCCCTGGATCACCTCGTCAAAACTGCGTTTGCGGCTTTCCGGATCAAGCCGCTTCATCTGGAACCGTTCATGCTCCAGAAGTTCCGGGTCGTCGACCGGCATGGGAATGTCGATTGGCTCACCTTTGTTCAGTTCGCCGCTGCCGCCCAGATACCGGTCAATCGACTGCGCCGCTTTTTTGCCATCGGCGATGGCGGTGATCACGATATCGGCGCCACGAACGACATCACCACCCGCGAAAACACCCGGGAGAGTCGTTTTCTGGGTTTCAGAGTCTATCACAAATGTGCCCCAGCTGGTCATCTCGACCTCGTCCGGCCGCACGAACGGCAGATCCGAGTATTGGCTGACGGCGGGAATGACCAGATCGACATAGAACTCTGCCGTCTCGCCGGGTATCTTGACCGGCTTGCGTCGGCCGTCCTTGTCAAACCCCTTGAGGATCATCCGCTGGCAGATCACTTTTTCAACGCTTCCGAATCCGGCGAAGCTGATCGGTTCGACCAGCTCATGGATCTGGATGCCTTCCTCAAGCGCCTCGGCGATCTCGCGCCGCTCCGCGGGCATGTCGGCAAGGCTCCGTCGATACAGCACATGCACTTCGCTGGCACCTTTTCGCATGGCGACCCGCGCCGCGTCCATCGCGGTGCTACCGCCACCGATCACTGCGACGACCCCTTTGACGGGCACATCCTTGCCAAGGTTGATGTCTCTCAAGAAATCCAGCCCATGGTAGACATTTTTCAACGTTTCACCCTCCACGCCGATTTTGCGTGAATGCTGGGTTCCGGTCGCGATGTACAGAGCATCATAGCCGTTCCGCAGTTCGACGAAAGACACGTCCTTGCCGATTTCCACGGAAGTCCTGATCCGGATGCCAACGTTTCGGATATGGTTGATCTCATGTTCGAGGACATCCTTGGGCAGCCGGTACTCCGGTATGCCAAAGGCCAGCATTCCCCCGGCCACCGGCTGGGCTTCGAATACATCCACGTCATAACCCAGACGGCCGAGATAGTAGGCGCAAGTCAGTCCGGAAGGGCCGGCACCGATGACCGCGACCTTTTTACCATTCTTCGGGAAAACAAGATCAACCGTTGGTCGATCGTATTTCATCGCCTCATCCGCCGCGTAGCGTTTCAAATCACAGATCGCCAACGGCTCGTCGAGCTGGGCCCGGCGGCAACGGTCCTCGCACGGATGGGTGCAGACGCGTCCGCAAACGGACGGGAAAGGATTTTCCTGCCGGATCAAGTGATAAGCGTCGATTGGCCTGCCTGCGGCGATCAAGGCAATGTAGCCAGGCACATTGACATTGGCAGGGCAAGCGTTCTCGCACGGCGACAGGAACAGGTCGGCGCAGACACCCGCCCGGCAGTAGTGATGGCGGATGTGCTCATCGTACTCCTCGCGGAAATATTTGATCGTGCTCAGGACCGGATTGGGCGCGGTCTGGCCAAGGCCACAAAGCGCGGTGTCCTTGACGGTGGCGGCCAGTTCGATCAACAGCTCGACATCCCCTTCCCGGCCTTCGCCGCGGGTGATCCGCTCGAGGATGTCGAGCATCCGTCGAGTGCCCAGCCTGCAGGCGACACATTTGCCGCAGGATTCATCCTGGACAAACTCCATGAAGAAGCGGGCGACATCGACCATGCAGGTATCCTCATCCATGCAGATCAATCCGCCGGAACCCATGATCGCCCCCAGTTCGACGAGCGACTGGTAATCCAGGCTGGTGTTGAGGTATGCCTTCGTCAGGCAACCGCCGGAGGGCCCTCCGGTCTGGGCGACCTTGAACCGCTTCCCCTTTGGAATCCCGCCGCCGATGTCAAAAATGACTTCACCGAGCGAAATGCCCATCGGCACCTCGACGATACCGGTGTTGTTGACGTCGCCGGCCAGCGCGAACACCTTGGTGCCCTTGCTGTCTTTCGTTCCAATCGAGGCGAACCAATCGCTGCCTTTGGTGATGATTGTGGCGATGTTGCCGAATGTCTCGACATTGTTGATGACGGTCGGTTTGTCAAAAAGGCCGGAATCCGTCGGAAACGGTGGTTTCTGACGTGGTTCGCCGCGCCGGCCTTCGACCGAGTTCATCAGGGCGGTCTCCTCGCCGCAGACAAACGCGCCGGCGCCGATCCGGATATGGATATCAAAGTCAAAGCCGGTCCCAAAGATATCCTTGCCCAGCAGGCCCGCGGAGCGGGCCTTGTCGATGGCCTGGGTCACGCGTTCAATCGCCAGGGGATATTCCGCCCGCACATAGATATAGCCGACACTGGCCCCGATCGCGTACCCGCCGATCGCCATGCCTTCCACTACGAGGAACGGATCGCCCTCCAGAAGGCTTCGGTCCATGAACGCACCGGGATCACCCTCGTCCGCGTTGCAGATGATGTATTTCCGGTCACTGACCGCCTTTCTGCCCATCGCCCATTTCAGACCGGTCAGGTATCCGCCACCACCGCGGCCACGCAGGCCTGACTGTTTGATGATCTCGATCACCTGTTCCGGTGTCATGACGGTCAGGACCTGGTGCAAGGCGGTGAACCCATTGTTGGCAATATACTCCTCCAGACTGTCAAAGCAGATCCGTCCGCAATTCTTCAGGACAATTTTCTGCTGCTGGCTGAAAAAGCCGATGCTATCCAGATGCAGGATGCGTTTCCCGGTGCGAGGATCCTGATAGCAGTATTTTTCGACCGTATGGCCGCCGGCCAGATGCTGCCGCACGATGTCACGCATGTATTCCGGTTTCAGATGGCAGTAAAAGATACCACCGGGACGTACGATCATGACGGGGCCGGCATCACAGATCCCCATGCAGCCGGTCATCTTGACCTGGATCACGTCGCTCAGGCCGGCGTCGATGATCTCCTCCAGCAGAGCGTTTCTGACGCTGGTGCAACCACACGAGATGCAGCCGGCACCGGCGCAGATCTGGACGGTGTACTTGTACTGGTCCTGTCTGGTCCTGAACTGCTCGCGGATCGCCTGCAAAGCCTCCTCTGACCGGACCTGCGGTTCGATCGGACCTGCGATTGCGACATATTTCAATTGATCGTCCAACATCATCACCCCCTACTCGTAAAGCTTCAGGATATCCAGAAGCTTGTTGGGATTGACCCGCTTGTGAACGGTGCTGTCAATCATGACGGCCGGCGCGAGCCCGCAGGATCCAATGCATCGCTTGACTTCAAGTGAAAAGCGCTTGTCAGGGGTTGTCTGGCCAACATCGATCTCCAGGACCTTCTTCAATGCATCGAGGACCTTTTTCCCACCACGGACATAACAGGCGGTCCCCAGGCAGACCTGAATCGTATGCCGTCCCTTGGGTTGTGTGGAGAAATACGAGTAAAATGAGACCACACTATAAATCACCGACATCGGCAGATTCATTCTCTCACCGATGTAATGAAGCACATCGTCCGGCAGATAACCAAAAATCGCCTGTCCCATGTGCAGGATCTGGATCAGGTTCTGTTCCCTGGCATCATAGTCACGGATGACACGGTCCAGCAGGGCATAAGGATCCTGATCGCATACAAGCTGGTCTGAACTGGCCTTGACGATACCCATGAAGCACACCCCCTGTGAACGGACCGTCAGTCTCATGCTCTTTCATGGCATTATTTTGATAATTTATGATATCGCAAACGTTTTCGGACACACAATTTCATTGTATCACGTCTTTTAGAATTATCCAGACTGTCCTTTGCTGTTCAAGGTCAGTCGGTTCTATGATAAAATCAATTCTGCTTGCAGATCATGCTAACCACGAACGATCACAGGAATGAAAAGGAAGGCAACCAGCCATGAAAACACTCTTGACCGGCAATGAAGCCATTGCCCGAGGGGCTTATGAGGCCGGCGTCCGTTTCGCGTCCGCCTACCCCGGCACCCCCAGTACGGAAATACTGGAAAATATCGCCCAGTACAAGGAAGACATCATCGCGGAATGGGCGCCCAATGAAAAGGTCGCGCTTGAAGCCGTGATCGGTGCTTCTTTTGCCGGGGCCAGGGCCATGGCCTCGATGAAGCATGTCGGCGTCAATGTCGCCGCTGATCCGCTGTTCACGTTGTCCTATCTGGGTGTCAATGGCGGTCTGGTACTCGTGACGGCTGATGAGCCGGGCCATTTCTCCTCCCAGAATGAGCAGGACAACCGCAATTACGCTCGGTTCGCGAAAATCCCGATGTTCGAGCCTTCTGACAGCCAGGAGGCCAAGGACATGCTCAAAGAGGCGTTCGCGCTCAGCGAAGCCTTCGACACACCGGTCCTTTTCCGGGTCACCACCCGTCTTTGCCACTCCAAGGGTATCGTGACCCTGGAAGACCGCCAGGAAGTGGCAATCCGCGACTATGTCAAGGACGTGCCCAGACGGGTGCCGGTTCCCGCGTTTGTCCATCAAATGCGGATCCGGGTCGAAGAACGGACCGGACGGCTGGCTGATCATTCTAACCGGTCACCGCTCAACTACATCGTGGACAACCGGTCAACGGTCGGTGTCATCGCGTCCGGCGTATCCTACCGGTATGCGCGGGAGGTTTTCGGCGACACCGTTTCCTACCTCAAGCTTGGCTTCACCAATCCCCTGCCTCTCGGCCTCATGCGCGCGTTTGCCGACAAGGTCGACACCCTCTATGTCATCGAGGAAAACGACCCGATCATCGAAAATGAACTGAAGATGATGGGCATCGCCTGCCACGGCAAGGATGTGTTCCCCTACACCGGTGAGATGACGCCGGATGTGATCCGGGCCGCCCTCGGCAGCGGTCAGCTGCCGATGATCCAGCCGGACTCGGACAAAGTGGTGCCCAGGCCTCCGACGCTTTGTGCCGGCTGCCCGCATCGGGGCTTCTTCTACGAACTGGCAAAGCGCAAGAACACGGTCATCGCCAGCGATATCGGCTGCTACTCACTCGGTTTCGCGGATCCCTTCAACGCGACCGACTACCTGGTCTGCATGGGTGCGAGCATCAGCTCCGGCCACGGCGCGCAGAAGATCTTCAATCTCAAGGATGGCGAAAAAACCACCGTTGTGTCGATCCTTGGCGATTCCACATTCTTCCACACGGGGATCAACTCGCTCCTGAACGTCGCTTATAACAAGGGCAATTCCATCAGTGTGATCCTGGACAACCGCATCACCGGCATGACCGGTCATCAGGAAAACCCCGGAACCGGGTACACGTTGCATGGCGACCGGACCGGCGACATCGATTTCGAGGCGCTAGTTCGGGCCATGGGCCTTTCGGATGTGCGCGTGGTCAACCCGAACGACCTCAAGGCCATGCGCGAAACGTTCAATTGGGCTTACGCCCTGAGCGCGGCCGGCAAACCTTCGGTGATCATCACTCGCTGGCCATGCGCGCTCAAGAAATTCACGCCGGAAGACAAGGCGGAGTTCATCAACTGCTTCGAAGACCGCTGCACAATCCAGCGTGACGTTTGCATCGGCTGCAAGGCCTGCCTGAAAGTCGGCTGCCCGGCGATTTCCTTTGACAAGGAAGCGCGCAAGTCCGTTATCGATCCGGCCGCCTGCGTTGGCTGCGAGGTGTGCATGCAGGTCTGCCCGACCAAAGCCATCGTGAAGGAGGAGAAAGCATGAACAAGAGCATCTTGCTGGTTGGCGTCGGGGGCCAGGGAACCATCCTTGCGAGCAAACTCCTGACCACCGGACTGATGGAAGCCGGTTTTGACGTCAAGATGAGTGAAATCCACGGCATGTCACAGCGGGGCGGTTCCGTCTCCTCCCAGGTGCGGTATGGTGAAAACATCGAGTCACCGGTTATCGAGGCTGGCAGCGCGGACATCCTGGTCTCCTTCGAGATGATGGAGGCGATGCGCTGGCTCAAATACCTCAAGCCGGATGGCAAGATCGTGGTCAATGATTACCAGATCCCATCCATGCCCGTCCTGATCGGCAAATTCGACTATCCGCGGGAAATCCTGTCCGCTCTGCAGAACAAGGCCTCCACCACGGTGATCGACGCCGTCGGCCTGGCCCGGTCGCTCGGCAATGAAAAGGTCATGAACGTCATTCTGCTTGGCGCTCTCGTCAAGTCCATGGGGCTCGACACAATCGACTGGGAGAAAATCATCCGTGAACAAGTCAAGGCCCGTTTCATCGACATCAACATCAAGGCCCTGCACACCGGCATGGACCTGATCGATTGTCGCGAACCAGACGCACCGGACATCTGCAACATCTGACGAAGTGATGGTCAATATGGTTCAAGGCCTTTGATCCGCTACCTACCGCGGGTCAAAGGCTTTTTCGATCGCGTGGATACTTTCTGATTGGACAAGATCAAGGGGCTAGTCTCAGGCAGTTGCGGCCATCGCGCTTGGCCTGGTACAGTGCCTTGTCCGCCAGTTTGAGCAATTCGTCCAGATCCTTGGTCAAGGGTCCCATTTCCGCCGCGCCAAGGCTCAAGGTGATGTTGACCTCATGGCCATCAAAAATGATCGGCGTCCGGGCAACCGCCTCGCGGAATCGCTCGATGATGAGCTGAGCGTGAGCGAGGGACGCGCCTTGCAGGAATACGGCGAATTCTTCACCACCAAGTCGTCCCAGGATGTCACTGATCCGGAAAAATGATCGCATCTTTTCACCCAGGGTCTTGAGCACCAGATCGCCGGCCGCATGGCCGTATGTGTCGTTGACGACCTTGAAGTGATCTATGTCGAACATGAACAGGGTGGCCGGCTGACCATTGCCGGCCGCCTGGGCTCGCGCCAACTCGGCCAGTTCCAGGAAATGGGCGCGGTTGTTGAGTCCTGTCAGGCCATCGCGAGTCGCCAGCGTCTTGAGCTTTTCCTGGAATATGCGGCGATCCGTGACATCGGACAACGACACCAGCGTCCCGGCTTTCTGTCCGGTCCGGGTCTGGATCGAGGTCATCTCCACCTCATAATAACTGTCGTTGATCTGGACTTGTGTCGGCCTGGCTGATGTTGGCTCATTCTTGACAATCGATAAAAGCTCCGGCCGATCCCGCAAGATCATCTCGATCTGGTCCCCGTGGCCGTGGCGGCCAATTTCCGGGAGGAGCACCCGTGCGTTATTGTTGCTGTCCTTGAGCTGATGCCTGGCGTCGATCAGGATCATCGCGTCATGGCTGTTTTCGAATACAATGTCCCGGGCCAGGCTACGGACCGCAAGGAAGTCATAGCGGAACAGCGCAACCATGCAGATCGACACGGAGATCGGCAGCAAGAGGGCGGCGAAGTCCAGGCCACAGTTGAACGGGTTGGTCAGGATCAGGATCATGCCCAGATAGGGGATGATCGATGAAACCAGCATCAGGTATTGGCCATTTTTCGTGCCGCCCGGGATCGGCTGCCGTCGCAAGTAGAAGTAGGTCGCCAGGACCAGGCAGATACTGACATAGATCCAGTTGACATAATACCAGGGGCCCTTGCCCAGGAGCATGACCGGAAACCCGGCCGTCCGGCCAAGAGTCATCGTGCTGTAGTAAAGGTGGTGGTAGTCGTTGGTCAGACGGATCAGAAAGGACAGGACGGGGACAACGAAGATCAGCCATCGTACAGCCCGGGCCGTCTTGTTGCGCCAGCCCCTGCGGTCCGTGTAGGCAATGGCCAGGAACAGCCAGAAAGCTGGATAAAAGGGCAGCGGCAACAACTGGACCTGGTTCCAGAAAATCATCTGCTCCAGTGTTGTGCTGTTGAGTTCGAGCACATAGCCAAACAAGAAGATGGCAATCTGTCCGCTTAAGGCGGCAAAGATCCGGTTGACCCGGGTATTGCCTTTGGTCACGGCATAAGCCGCCAGGAAAGCGGCCTGCAGAACACCGACAAACAAGTAGATCGACAGGATGCGGATGATGTCGTTCATCGTTTGTCACGCTCCGGCATATCGTTTGACCAACGCGACAATCAGGTTGGTGCACGCATCCATTGCTTCTGCGGTGATGTGTTCATAAACGCCGTGATAAGCATGGCCGCCGGTGCCCAGGTTCGGGCAGGGCAGGCCTTTGTAGCTCAGGGTCGCACCGTCTGTGCCGCCGCGCATCGGGACAATGATCGGCTCGATGCCGGTTTCGACCATGGCTGCCTTGGCGTTTTCAACCAGATGGGGGTGGTTCCTGATTACATCGTGCATGTTGCGGTACCTGTCTGAGATCGACACGGTGACCGTCTGCGCGCCATAACGTTCATTCAGGATTTTGGCCGCATGCTCGATCGTCTTTTTCCGCGCAGTCAACAGGCTGGCGTCATGGTCCCGAAGGCTATAGGCCATGGTGGCCTTTTCCGGGCTGCCCTCAAGCTTGCGCAGATAATGGAAGCCCTCCCGGTCCGATGTATGAGCCGGCGTCTCGGCGGACGGCAGCATACCGTTGAGTTCACAAGCCACGACCAGCGCATTGACCATGATGTCCTTGGCGGTCCCGGGATGGACGGACACCCCCTGGATGGTCAGGGTGGCTTCCGCGGCATTGAAGTTTTCGTATTCGAGCTCCCCTTGCTCGCCACCGTCCATCGTGTAGGCAAAATCCGCACCGAATGCAGCGACATCAAAGTGGTCGGCACCCCGGCCGACTTCTTCATCAGGGGTGAATCCGACACAGACGCGGCCGTGCGGGATTTGCTCCCGGATGATCGTTTCACAGGCGGTGACAATTTCGGCAATGCCGGCTTTATCATCTGCTCCCAGCAGCGTCGTGCCGTCCGTGGTGATCAGCGTCTGGCCGGCGAGCCGCTTCAGATGTGGGAACCGGTCGACCGTGAGGATGATCGGATGCTCCGGATCGGATGACAGGGGAACATCACCGCCGTCATAGTTGTCAAGCACCTGCGGGTTCACCTGTTCCCCGCTGGCGTTGGGACTGGTGTCCATATGTGCGATGAAGCCGATGGACGGGCGGTCCTCGTGTCCTTCGGTCGCGGGAAGCATTCCATAGACATAGCCGGATTCGCTGATCCGGACCGATTCCAGACCGAGCGATTCGAGTTCGGCCGCCAGAAGCCTGGCCAGATCGAACTGACGCTGCGTGCTGGGCGTTTCTTTTGAATCCTCATCTGAAGTGGTATGAATCCGGACATATTTCAGCAAACGTTCATAGGCTCTCATCCCTTTGTTTTCCCCCTTGATCATGAATGGGTCAGACAACCTGGCAAACACTACTCATCCATCAGCCAGGTGACTTCCTTTTCCGAAACAGCATAGCCCACTTTCCGCTGGAGGGCCAACGATGATTCATTGCCAACCTTGATTTGCGCGAAGGGCGTGTACCCCAGCGACAGATGCCAATTGGTCATGAACGCCTGCAGTCGTGTGGCGACCCCTTGCCGGCGAAATCCAGGCAGCACTTCCAGCATGCCCAGCGACCCTTCAGCATGAACGCCGGCAAATCCGGCCAACTGGCCGTCGATGAACACACCGTGAAAGACGCCGGCTTCCAATCGTTCGCGCAAATACGGCAACCCGACCGGATTGGAATAATGACGGTGGACCTCTGACAGGTGCTCAGGACCCAGCTGACGGATCTCGCCTGCGCCCGCAGGCTCAGGAAGCGGAGTCTTCTCCAGATAGGCGGATTGACGGCAGGCCATCCGGAACGGTAAGCCCAGCAAAGACTGTGCCTGCTCCAGATAATGGTCCTGATGCGCCACGAGCAGCGTGGGTCCATCCGGCTCTTCTCCACCGGGCCGCCCGGACTTTTTCAACCGAGCCAGAAAGGCCAGCATCTCGTCCGCTGTGGCCGGATCCTCCGCGCTCATCATCCAAGTGTCGCCCGGGACATGGTAAAGGAGCACACCCCGGTCCGTGACGTGAAGAAGTCGGGCATGGCCACGCCGGATCGTTTCCAGCATGTCGATATGCAGCAGTCTGTCGATCGATAGGAAGTCAATGGCTTTTTCACGCTGATCCAAGCAGAGCGTCCTCCGGCATGATGACTGGATCGGAACCTGGCCGGTTCAGCCGATGGTCACCCGTTCGTAATCACGACTGCCCAGGCCGATTTTCACGGCGTGGTCGATCGCGCTGCGCCAGTTGGTGTCCGGATGCAGCCGGTCAAAGTGGTCACCGTCTTTTCGAGGCTTTTCCGACAGCAGACTGCCGGCTGCGACCGGCTGGCTGTTGACCGCGTCGGCACAGGCGACATCGAGCGCGACGGGATCGAACGAAGCGAACATGCCGACATCGGGCACAATGGGCGCGTCGTTTTCAGAGTGGCAGTCACAATACGGGGAGACATCGTTCACCAGGCTGATGTGGAAATGGGGCCGGCCCTGGACGACAGCCAGGGTGTACTCGGCCATCTTGGCGTTGAGGATGTCGTAGGATTCGTCGAAAGCCGGCTTGACCGCGTCGAAGTTGCACACCCCCACACAGCGGCCACAGCCGACGCATTTTTCGTGATCGATCACAGCCTTGCGGTTGGCGTCGAAGGAGATCGCGTCATGGGCGCAGACCCGTATGCAGGCACCGCAGCCCGTGCAGCGACGGGTGCGCACGACCGGTTTGCCGGCGCTGTGCATCTCCATCTTGCCGGCCCGTGAACCGCAGCCCATGCCGATATTTTTGATGGCCCCGCCGAACCCGGTGTTTTCATGGCCCTTGAAGTGCGTCAGGCTGATGAAAATGTCGGCGTCCATGATGGCCTGGCCGATCTTCGCCTCCCGGACGTAAGTGCCATCGATCGGCACCAGGGCTTCGTCGGTCCCTTTCAGGCCATCGGCGATGAGGACGTGGCACCCCGTCGAAAAGGGGCTGAATCCATTTTCATAGGCGGCTTCCAGATGCTCAAGCGCGTTTTTCCTGCGGCCGACATAGAGGGTGTTGCAGTCTGTCAGAAAAGGCTTGCCGCCCAGTCTCCGGACCAGGTCGACCACCACCTTGGCGTAGTTTGGCCTCAGGTAGGACAGGTTGCCCGGCTCACCGAAGTGGATCTTGATCGCCACGAACTTATTCTGGAAGTCAATCGACCCGATCCCGGCATCCAGCATGAGTTTTTCCAGTTTCTGAAGCAGGTTTTTCTTTTCTGACGCCCGAAAATCGGTAAAATAAACGTAGGACATGCACACAGCCCTCTTTCACAGACTTTCAACCAGTTTAGCATAGATTGACAGACGATTTAAGCGCCTGTATCGTGACAAAAGCAACCGATCGCCATTTCATGGAGAAACAGGAGACAGCATGACCCACGGATCCCCAAAACCTGCCCTGGTCTTTTTCGATATCGACGGCACCCTGATCGACAGCCAGCGCCGCGTGCCTGAAACAGCCGCTGAAGCCATTGGCCAGCTGCGGCAGAACGGTCATCTCGCAATCATCAATACCGGCCGCTCCTTTGCCGGCATCGGCCCGGAAATCCGAGCCGTCGGCTTTGACGGCATCGTGGCCGGAAACGGGACATTCATCCAGTTTCGCGACGAGACCTTGCACAACCAGACCATCGACCCGGCGCTCCTGGACGAACTGCTGCCGATTCTGGAGCAGAGCGAAATCGATGTCTGGCTCGAAGGGCCGGAACATATCTATTTCGAACGACTGGAGAATCCACCGATCAACGTCGCCCACTATGTCGAGGTGTTCTCGGTCCTGCCCGGTGTCAACCGGGACTGGCATCAGAAGCCGATCGTGACCAACAAGATGAGCTACCACCTGCGTCCGGAAAGCCGGCCGGAACCGGCCCTGTCTCTGCTGCGCCGCCATTTCACGGTCGTGCAGAAGGATCCGGACCCTTTCGGCGAAGTCATCCCGCGCGGCTATTCCAAAGCCACGGGCATGGTCTTCCTGCTCGAACATCTCGGTTTTTCACAAGAACAGACCTTCGCGTTCGGTGACAGCCTCAACGACATCGAGATGCTCACCTTTGCGGCCCATGGCATCGCGATGGGCGGGAGCCGCCGGACCGTCCTGCGGGTGAGCGACCATGTCACCGGCAGTGCGGCCGAAAACGGCATCGCCGACGCCTTGCACCATTTCGGACTGATCTGAGGACATCATGAACCAGCAGACAGATGTCAGAATGCGCGTCCTTGCCGTAGTCCGGAGCATACCGGCCGGCAAAGTCGCGACCTACGGGCAGGTCGCCTTTCTCGCCGGCATCCCCAATGCCCCCAGGCGAGTTGGCCAAATGCTTCACCATGCGCCGGACGCCATCGACCTGCCCTGTCATCGGGTTGTCAATGCTGCCGGCCGGCTTGTGCCGGGCTGGTCGTCACAGCGGAACCTTCTGGAGCAGGAGGGGATCGTTTTCAAGGCCAACGGCTGTGTCGACTTGTCCCGTCATCTCTGGTATCCCGGCTGAGCGGGCTCGAAATACACCAGGGCACCCCCCTCGACCGTCTTCTCATACCAGCGTTTGAAGTCCACTGCCAACGACCGGTCGCCGTCAAAAACCGTCACACTGGCCGTCCGGGCTTCATCATCGGTTTCGAGGGCCACCAGCGTGACCCAGTGCCACTCCTCGAGATCCTCAAGATCGCCGTTCGAAAGATTGAGAAAGGCAATCGGATTGTCCCGGGACAACCCGACTCTGATGAAAGACAGGACTTCATCAAAGTCAGGCCTTTCCATACGGTTTTCCGGTATGTTCAGCGCATGGCACACCAGTTCGAAACCATGGGATGCGGCAAAGCTCTGTATCCCGCCGCAAAACTGTTCGCTCAGATAGATACCGTCCGCTGTCGGCGTCACATGCACCCAGACCGTCTCCATCAGCCGCAGGCAGTCCGCTTGCGTGAAAACCTCGAGTGGCAGGCGAATCCGTCCGCATTTGGACTGGTATAAAAGCAGAGTCGACGCGGTGGTCGGCCCGCAGCCGGATATTTTCTGCCAATCGGACCCATACCAGTTCTGGTCACAGCCGTAATACTCAAATCCCGTGGGATCAGTCGCGTGGATGGCATCCGGTCGCTGCAATGTATAGACCTGTCGTGTCATTCTTTTTCCTGCTTTTTCTTTCCGGGCTCAAAAAACGAGAGGATCAGGGAGAGGACCAATAGGCCCAAAGAAGCATAGAGCCACGGTCTGTTCAAGGTGAGCGGGCAGGACCCGGGCGGCACCTCGGTGAACAGGTAGGCCTTGGCCAGGGTGAACAGGCCCATGATGGCCCCGGCGGCCAAAGTCAGGTTGCTGGCCAGGGTGATCGGTGCGGGTTTGTTTTTATTGTCGCTTCGTTTGTTTTCCTGCATCAGATTGTTCTCCGGATGTCCGGTGATCGCCGGACGCTTTTTGACCATCAACCAAGCAGGTCGTCCATCACGTTCTTGACCAACGGCACAACATAATGACTGCCGCCGCGCCCTTTGACATCTTCGATCAGCATGGCGACGGTCAGCCGGGGATCCTCGACATTCATGGCGACAAACCAGCCGTTTTCCTGGGCGTCAGTATCTGTCGCGCTTGTCTTCAGTTCGGCTGTGCCGGTCTTGCCCAGGAGTTTGACGGCTGTTGGTGTTTTAGTATAAGCCGTACCCGCAGGGTTGTCGACCACTTCCCGGAGCATGGCGATCAGGTCCGGCACGTGACCGGATGGAATCGCCTGCGTTTTCCAGATGGAAAAGGTCTGATCCGCTGTCAATTCCAGCACCGGGGCGGGGATGTCCCCCTCATTGGCCAGCGCGCTGTAGAACAGGGCGATATGGAGCGGAGTGGTCAGCACCTCGCCCTGGCCGTAGCCCGTGTCGGCCAGAAGCACCTCGTTTTTCAAGCCTGCGTTGGCAGCCTGCGCTCGGTTGAACGGATAGTCGACCGGCAGGTCCTCTCCGATGCCAAAGGCGGAAGCGCCCTTTTCGTAGGCTGTCGCCCCGGCCCGGATCGCCTGCATGGCGAAATAGATGTTGTCGGAATAGACCAGGGCATCCCTCAGGTTGACCGGTCTGCCGATGTCCTTGACCCGGGTGACTTTGTAGCCGCCCCAACTGCTGTCTTTCTGCCAGGTCAGGCCGCTGATCGGGATCGCCTCCAGCGGGTCGAGGGTCCCTTCATGCAGTCCGATGGCCGCTGTGACCAGTTTGAAAACAGATCCGGGCGCATATCCAGCCTTGAAACGGCTGATGAAAATCGGCTTTTCAGCGGTGTTCCACTGGTTGCGGATCGCGTCCGGAACATAAGTCTGGAGCAGGTTCGGGTCAAAAGACGGTACACTGACCAGGGCAAGGATCTCGCCGGTTTTCGGGTGGATCGCGGCGGCAGCCCCGGCTTCGTCCTTCATTTCCGTATACAGGCGCTGCTGGACAGCCAGGTCGATTGCCAGGCGGATCGTCTCGCCATCGATCGGGTCCTGACGGGCAATCAGCGACTTGACCTTCTCGCTGTCGCCGGGGACCAGATAGATTTCCGCGCCGGGCTGACCGCGTAGCCGGTCCTCGTAGACCTGCTCAAGGCCCATCTTGCCGATCCGGTCGTCTGCCGCGTAGCCTTTGTCCTTGTATTTCTCCAGCTCTTCAGCCGTGATCGGTCCGACATAGCCGGTCAGCAGGCCGGCAAACTCTCCGGCCGGATAGGAACGGCCCTCCACCTTCTGGTACTGGACACCGTCAAAGGCGGTCAGTCTGGCCGATAGCGCTGACGCGTTCGATGACAGCGTCACGATCGGGACAAACCAGTCCGGATTTGTCGCCTGCGCCACGGCCCGTTCGATCCGGTCGGCCGAGATGCCCAGGATCGAAGCCATTTCCGGGATCACTTCGGCCTTGACCGGATTGAAGCGTGACGGCACGATCCCGATCACGATCAACGGTTCATTGACTGCCAGGCCCTTGTTGTTGCGATCGACAATCGATCCGCGTTTTGCCGGCAAGGACCGGGCGCGCACCCGGTCTGTCGGTTCCATGTTCGGGAAAATCAGCTTCTCGGACCAGTCTACGGCCCAAGTCATCTTGCCATCGACCATTTCCCGCACCAGTTTCATCTGGTAACCGGTGATTTTCGCTTGGCCGGCCATGGTGTCCATGGCCAGCGTGTATGGTACGGTCGCTGTCTGGGCCGATTCCGGGGCGGGTGTAGCCGTTGCGGAAGTGATGACCTGGAGGTTTGCCGCCTCGATTCCCCCCATGATGTTGGCATGGCGCTTGACGAAGTCCTCCTGCGTGATCCGGGTCTTCGCCTCGTTCGAAAGCAGCTGGTACATGCTTTCATAATCCTGGGAAACAAAGGCATTGGCGTAGGCGACAAACGTGTCCTGGTACCGGGAAGGCAAAGTAGTGGCTCCGGTCGTCGTGACGGTCGTTGCCTGACTCGAAGGGACCGATGTCGGGGTCTGGTCCGTTTTTTCAGATGTGCAGGCTGCGAGGATCAGCACGGCAAGCAACACGACCAGTACGATTGTCCCGATCCGACCGATCCGGATCGGCCGGCATCCAGTGGTTTTCATCCGTCATCGTCCTCCCGGTTCCATATTGTGAATCGGTGTCCAGTGGATGAAAGCGTCCGGTTCTCCATGGACAATGCCGACTGCCACTTCGTTCGTCCGGTCGCCTTCTTCAAAATATCGTTCAAGTGTCAGCCGGATCGCGTCAAAAAACGAGTGGTCAAGCACCTTGTCGGCCGGCACCCAGAACAGCCGGCCTTCGTCTGATTCGGAAAACTCCCGGGTCCGGGTGTGTCCGAAAAAGAAATGATTGACGACAATTTCGTCACCACCACGGCGCATGACGATATAACGATGACACAAGTCGAGAATATCCTCCTCGGAAAATCCGGTTTCCTCGATGATCTCTCGCAGGCAGGCAGCATGCGGGTCGTTGATTTCAGCCGGTTCGACATGACCGCCAACGCCGTACCAGAAGCCCGGCCCGATTTTCCGGTTGGCTGAGCGCTTCATCAACAGGTAATCGTCACCATTTCTCAAAAAGGCGGTGCAGACTGTGCGTAAGCGGATCAATCCCATTCCTCCATCCATGCTGTTTCTGTCTGTCATGATCATTTTACCAAAAACGGCCCCAATGGGGCGACGCTTTACGGACCCGACATGAAATTGCTATAGTGATCGGGTAGCCCGTTGCCCCCATAGCCATTTGCCCAACCGGAGGTTCATCGCCATGGCCCCGCTTTCCGAATCGACTGCCCTTGTTTTTTTCGACATTGACGGGACCTTGCTCAACGAAGAAGGCCAGATCCCGACTTCGGCCGTTGCCGCCATCAAGCAACTGCAGGCCAATGGGCATCTGGCGTTCCTGAACACGGGACGGGCTTTCTCTGTCATCCAGCCACATATCCTGGCGCCCGGTTTCGATGGAATCGTGGCAGCCTGCGGCACCTGGATCCAGTTTCGCGACGAACAGCTGGTCAACATCACGATCGGTCAGGATCTCGTCCGAAAACTGATTGACCGGCTTTCGGCCTGTGGTGTCCACGTCTGGTTCGAAGGCCCCCGGCATGTCTATGTCAGAAGTCTCCAATCAGGCACTCTTCTGGATGAATTTCTACGGTATTTCACCGATTTGCCCGACTCCCTGGCCGACTGGCACGAAAAAGAGGTTCATGCCAACAAATTGAGCTATATGCTTGATCCGGACAGCCGTCTGGATGACTGCCTGCCATTCCTCGAAGAGCATTTCTACCTGATCCGCCACATGGCGCACAACGGTGAGATCATTCCGAAAGGATACTCCAAGGCGACCGGCATGCGGTTCCTGATGGATCGCCTGGGGGTCCCGCGGGAGCGCACCTACGCGTTTGGCGACAGCCTCAACGACATCGACATGCTCAGCTTTGCCGGTCATGGCATCGCCATGGCCAGCAGCCGCCGGCATGTGCTCGCGATCAGCGACCATGTCACCGGCGCACCGGATGAGGATGGCATCGCCGAGGGACTGAAGCATTTCGGATTGATCTGACGTTAATAGTCGGTCAGGCGGAACATCTTGTCAAAATAATGGTCAACTTGACTGATTCATATGCTTGCAATCTTAAAATGCTTGTTCACATTCCCATGAAAATCAGATAGACTGGATATGAAAAAGGTCTCATTCATCCTGCCATGCCTGTTTTGCGCACTGGCCAGCCAGCCTGTTCTTGTCTGGTTCACCCTATCTCAGGCGTAATTCGTTTTTGTCGTGGAGGGCCTATGATTTCTGTCAGCAAATGGTTCATGAAACAGAAGATCATGACACGCGTCCTGACCAGCCTGGTTCCGATCCTGATCTTTTCCCTGTTCCTCTTCGGGCTTCGGACCCTCGTGCTGATGGCGGTTGTGATGATCGTCGGCATCCTGTCCGAGTACGGGATCATGCGCCTGATCAACGGGGCGAACGCCAAGGTGTCGGAAGCGGTCCTCGTGTCCTGCGCCTTGTTCACGCTGACCTTGCCCCCGTCGACACCGTTCTGGGTGGCGGGCGTCGGCATTGCCTTCGGCATTGTATTCGGCAAGTGCGCGTTTGGCGGTTTCGGCCGCAACATCTTCAACCCCGCACTGGTCGGCCGGTGCCTGATCTACGTGTCGTTCCCGAATTCCATGACCGTCACCTGGATGAACCCGTTCACCGCCTTTCCCGGCGGCCTGGTCCGGTACACGGGCGGCATCGACGCCATGACATCCGCCACGCCCATGCTGATGATGAAGAACCAGGGGACACCGACCGGCACCGGTTCGCTGTTCTTCGGCACCATCGCCGGATCGCTCGGGGAGACCAGCGCGTTCCTGATCCTGCTGGCCGCGGTATACCTGATTGTCACCAAGACCGCCTCCTGGAAGATCATGGCATCCTGCGCCGCCACCTTCACAGTCCTGAACACGGCCCTCTACCTGACGGGCGTGGTGGCGGTCGACCCGCTCTTCTCCATCCTGTCCGGCGGTTTCCTGTTCGCGACAGTCTTCATGGCCACCGACCCCGTCTCCGCCCCGTCAAACGAGCAGGCGAAAATCGTCTATGGCGCCCTGATCGGCATCCTGGCAGTGGTGATCCGTTCTTTCTCACTGTTCACCGAAGGCATCATGTTCGCCATCCTGATCTCGAACACGTTCGCCCCGCTGATTGACCGGCAAGTCAAGGCATACACCGCCGGAAAGAAGGTGACCGCATGAAAATCACACGAGACCATTGGTACACGATTGTCTTCATGCTGGTGATCAGCGCGGTCATCGCGCTGGTCCTGGCCAGCGCCAACGCCTATTTCCAGCCCAGGATACAGGAAAACGCCCTGGTCGCCGACCGCAAGGCCGTCCTTTATGTCTTTGGCATCGACACGGGCGGAACGCCGGCTGACATCCTGGCCCGTTTTGACGAGCAGGTCAGGGCGGACACCCGCTCCGGCATTGACGTGTACCGTCAGGTCGACAGTCAAGGCAAGACCCTGGCGCTGGCCATCCCCTTCCAGGGTGCCGGCCTCTGGGGCCTGATCGAGGGCTATCTGGGCGTCAGCCCGGATCTGAAGTCCGTCAAGGGCATCGTTTTCACGAAGCAGAATGAAACCCCGGGACTGGGCGGCCGCATCGACGAGCTGGAATACCGGGAGCAGTTCCGGGGGATCACCATCCGTCCGGGTACCGAGATCGTCTATGGTGAAACGGCCGATGGCCGGCTCGATGCCATCACAGGCGCGACCTCGACCTCAAAGGCGGTGCTCAAGATCCTGAACGAACTGGTCGAGACAACCATCAGCAAGATGGAGGTGATGCCCAATGGCTGAGAAGTTCAAGGAAATTGTCAATCGCAACATCTGGAAAGAAAACCAGGTGCTTCGCCAGATCCTCGGCATCTGCTCCAGCCTGGCTGTCACCAACCTGATGGCAAACTCCCTGGTCATGGGACTTGGCCTCACCTTCACGACCACCCTGTCAAGCCTGACGCTCTCCGCGCTGCGAAACCTCATACCCAGACGCATCCGCATGATCGTCCAGGTACTGGTCATCGCCTTCTACGTCATCATGGTCGACATCTTCATCAAGGCGACCCTGCCCGACATCAGTAAAGCGCTCGGACCGTATGTCGGCCTGATCATCACCAACTGCATCATCATGGGCCGCGCCGAGGCTTACGCGGCCAAGAACCCGCCCTTGCCCGCCATGCTGGACGGTCTCTTCGCCGGAATCGGATACACTGCCGTCCTGCTGATCATCTCCGGCATCCGTGAATTCATGGGCTTCGGCACGTTGTTCGGCGTCAATGTCAACTTCGGTTTCGAGACCTGGACGATCATGGTCATGCCGCCGGCCGCCTTCTTCATCATCGGCACCCTGATCTGGGTCATGACGAACCTGACGGCGAAAAAGCCGGACAAGAAGCCATAAGGCGGGCATAGAAAGGAGAAACAGCATGGACGCTCCCAACATCAGTCCGTTCGTCATCTTCTTTGCCTCGATCGTGACGAGCAACATGATCCTGGCCAACTTCCTGGGCATGTGTTCCTACATCTCCGTCTCCACGGAGTTCAAGACCGCGTCCGGACTTGGCAAGTCGGTCACCCTGGTCATGGTGATCACCACCACGATCAACTGGCTGGTCAACAAATTCATCGTGGTGCCGCTGGAACTGGAATATCTCCAGACGATCGTCTTCATCATCATCATCGCGGCCCTGGTCCAGATCATCGAGATGGCCATGGACCGATTCCTGCCGGACCTTTACATCAAGCTCGGCATCTTCCTGCCGCTGATCACCGTCAATTGCGCCATCCTCGGCGTGACCTTGTTCATGGTCATCCGCAATTACGGTTTTGTCCAGTCCCTGCTCTTCGGGCTGGGCAGCGGCCTCGGCTGGTGGCTGGCCATCAGCGCGCTCGCGGCCATCCGTGAAAAAATGGCGAAGAACAAACTGCCCAAAGGACTTGAAGGACCGGGCATCGCGTTTATCATCACCGGCATCATGGCCCTTTCCTTCATCGGTTTCTCGGGCATCTTCACCATCCAGTGAACGGCCTGGTCGAACGAGCGGCAGGAGCGGTACGCATATGCATGCAAACATGGAAAAGGGTGAAAGACGATGGAAATCCTGACAACCGTCCTCAGCATCTCCTTGATATCGGTCGGATTGGCCGTCATCATCATGGTCGCCGAATTCTTCCTCAACGACTACGGCGAGTGCGAAATCGACATCAACAAGGGTGACAAGGTCCTCAAGGTCACCGGCGGGTCTTCCCTCCTGATGACGTTGGGCAGCCAGAAGATCTTCATCCCCTCGGCCTGCGGCGGCAAGGCCACCTGCGGCATGTGCAAGGTGCGGGTCCTGGAAGGCGGCGGCACGGTCCTGCCGACCGAGGCGCCCTACCTCTCACCCAAGGAGCTCGACCTCAACTATCGGCTGTCCTGCCAGGTCAAGGTCAAGAACAACCTGAAGATCCTGGTTCCGGAGGAACTGTTCAATGTCCGCGAATTTTACACAAAACTGACCAGCCTCACCCAATTGACACGGGACATCAAAGGCTTGCGCCTCAAGTTGGACCCGGAAGACCGCATCTCCTTCAAGGCCGGGCAGTATGTGCAGTTTTACTCCAAACCATACGGCAAGGTCAAGGAGGTCGTCTACCGGGCCTACTCGATCGCTTCCCCGCCCTCTGAGGATGGGTATGTCGACCTGATCATCCGCCAGGTGCCGAACGGGATCTGCACCACTTATGTCCATACCGCCCTGAAAGAAGGCGACGATGTCAAGATCAGCGGTCCCTACGGCGACTTCTATCTCCGCGGTGAGCACAAGGATCTGGTCATGATTGCCGGCGGATCCGGACTGGCACCGATCCGGTCACTAGTCTTCGATATCCTGGAGAAAAAGCTGGACCTGAACATGACCTTCTTTTTCGGCGCAGTCACGAAAAAGGACCTGTACTATCTCGATGAGCTGGGAGAACTGGCAGCACAGAATCCGAATTTCAAGTTCATCCCGGCCCTGTCCAAACCGGCCGAGGAGGACAACTGGACCGGTGAAGTCGGACTGATCACCGAGGTGGTCGACCGGTATGTGCCACAGGATCATCCTCATGAAGCCTACCTGTGCGGCAGCCCGGGCATGATCAACGCCTGCATTCAGGTCCTGACCAAAAAGGGCATTCCTGAAAGCAAGATCTTCTACGACAAATTCTGACCGGCCTGCCGGTTAGCTTCATGTCGATCGGACCGGGAGGGTATACGATGAAACAGAGACCGCAACTGCAGACCATCCAGGAAAACATGCTGCCCGGCAAATTTTCCGCGGAAGGATTTCTGGGTGATGACGACCGCAACCTTGCCGACATTTTGCTGGAAGACCAGAGGGCAGTCGATCGGCTCGGCATCAGCCATACCTGGATTGCCGACCGGATGTACGCGCTGACAGAACATGGCAAATGTGGCCTTGCCAAACCGGTCCTTGTCGATGACCAGTATGAAGTGGTCGTCGAAGACTACATGGGCCGCATTCCGTGCCCGTTTCGCGATAACCGCGGCAACGACAAACGGATCACGACCGTGACCCGCTTGTCAGATGGCAAGGTTTTTCAGTGGACCGACCTGAGCATACACATGATCGACCAGCACGGATTCTATGAAGGAAAAGGCTCGTCCTACCGGATCGAACCATCCGAACTGGCCGATTTCCTCAGCGGTGTGACGTTGGCAGAAGGCTGATCAATACCCAAGGTCTTCATTGATGAAGACGATTTCCGAAGGGGTCAGGTTAAGCACCCGGTCCAAAATCACGGTCGCCCGGCAGATCCGGTCCGGACTGTCGCAGTCGTAGCAGCGGTCGGCCTTGATCGCGCACGGCGTCTTGACGCCAAATCGTTTGGCGTTTTTCGGTGACGCGACATTTTTCGCGCGATCGATCGCTGCATCGCGATCCGGTGTGATCTTGTTGCGGCCGACGACATAATAGACTTTCTCCGGCCCGTATATGGTCATGGCCACACGGTTCCCCGTTCCATCGATATTCACGATCTCCCCGGTTTCGCTCACCGCGTTGGCGCTGGTGATGTAAATCCGGGTCCTGGCTGCCAGTTGCCGGGTCTCATCTCCCGGCACCCGATGATGCCAGACACAGACATTGTTTTTTGCCAGCGCGTCAAACAGTTCCATCTCGCGGACTGTGATACTGCCGCCAAAACCGACTGTTCGGCCCTGGATCTTCTCCACCAGATAGGCTACCGCCTCCTGTCGGGTCTCGAAAAACGATGTCTCAAAGCCATGTTTGTTGAAGTTTTTCTTCAAAATGTCCTGGTTCATGTCCTGACCTCCTTGCGCGTTGATGGTTTCATATGATTTGATGTCTGTCTTTTCAGTCGTCCCAGGAATAACCCGGATTTTGCACGGCAAACTTGGCCCCTGTCACTTCCAGGGCGCTGCCGTTGATGTAGGCGGCCGCTTCCGAAGCCAGGAAGACGATCGGCTTGGCCAGGTCCTCCGGGGTCCCCAGCCGGCGCATGGCGATATTGCGGACCAGCGTCTGGGTGCCAATGACCGCCTCTACAGACTGTGTCATGGCCGTCGCGATCTGGCCTGGGATATAGGCCACGACCCGGATATGCTCGGAAGCGAGCTCCGCCGCGTAGGTGCGGGTCAGATTCAGCACAGCTGCCTTGCAGGCCGAGTATACGCCACGGCCGGCGTTGGGCATCACAGCGGCGAAGGATGAGGCGTTGAGGATCACCCCGCCGCGGCCTTTCATGGCCTTGGCCGCGATATTGGAGCAGATGATGAAGGATTTCAGGTTGATGCCGACCAGTTTCTCGATATCGGCGTCATCGTAATCGATCAGGGACTTGATCTGATTGCTGCCGGCGTTGTTCACCCAGACATCGATCGGTCCGACTGACTGCGTCACCTTGTCCGCGAAAGCCGCCGCATCCTGACTGTCCGTCACATCGCAGATGGCCGAAAAAGCCGTCCGCCCGACCTTTCGAAACTCTGCCATAGCCTCATCCAGCTTGTCCTGGCTGCGGCCGCAGATCGCCACTTTCGCGCCTTCACGAGCAAATTCGAGTGCCGAGGCCAGGCCGATGCCCGAACCGCCGCCTGTAATCACCACAACCTTGTCTTTCAAACCAAGATCCACTTTGACATTCCTCCGATCTGATCATTTCATAATGATATTAAACCATGATTTCAACCGGCTAGAAAGGGATGAGACGCAATCCTGCCCCACCAAACATTGCCAGTTGGATAATTTCTGTTATAATCTCACTGCTGTTTTCTTCATGGCTTACCATTTCCATCCGGAGGTTTTCATATGGTTCTCGCCCTTGTCCTGTTCGTGGCCACCTATCTATTCATGATCGCCCTACCGAAATTTCGCGCCTATGTCGCGTTTTTCTCGGCTGTCCTCTTTGTCATGCTCGGTGTCATGCCGGTGGGAAAGGTGTTCTCTGCCATCGACTGGAATGTCGTTTTGATGATCGCCGGCACCATGGGGGTCGTCGACCTGTTCATCGAATCCCGCATGCCGGCACGCCTGGCCGACCTGATCATCCAGAAGGTGCCGGATATCAAGTGGACCATCATCGCCCTGTCCGTCTTCGCCGCGATCATCTCGGCCTTTGTGGACAATGTCGCCACGGTCCTGATGGTCGCGCCTGTCGCCATCACGATCGCCAGGAAGCTGAACATATCGCCCGTGCCAAGCGTCATCGCCATCGCAGTCGGATCCAACCTCGAAGGAGCAGCCACGCTGGTTGGTGACACGACCTCGATCCTGCTGGGCGGTTATGCCGGCATGGATTTTCTCGACTTTTTCTGGATGAATGGCAAACCCGGGCTCTTCTGGATCGTCCAAGCCGGGCTTGTGGCCGCGACCGCCATCCTAGTCTTCCTGTTCAGGCGGATGAATCAGACCGTCGGCATCGACAAGATCACCCGGGTCAAGGATTATTTTCCGACATTCCTCCTGATCGCAACGATTGCCTTGCTGATCCTGGCTTCGTTTTTCCCGGAAAAGCCGGCCATCACCAATGGCCTGATCTGTATCGTCCTGATGATCATCGGTATCGTGTATGAGACCCTTCATCAGAAAAAACCCGCCATCATCCGGCGGACGCTGCTGCAACTGGACTATTTCACGCTTCTGCTGCTGGCGTCTCTTTTTGTGGTCATCGCCGGCATCCAGGAAGCAGGCGTCATCGACCGGATCGCCGAACTGTTCGTCACGATCGGCGGCAACTCCGTCTTTGTCATGTACACGATCCTGCTGTGGGCCTCAGTCCTGTTTTCGGCCTTCATCGACAACATCCCCTATGTCGCAACCATGCTGCCGGTCGTCACCAGCATCGCGGCCGTGATGCAGGTCGACCCGACGCTGTTTTACTTCGGACTGCTCTCCGGCGCGACTCTGGGCGGAAACCTGACCCCGATCGGGGCATCGGCCAACATCATGGGTCTGGGCATCCTGCGCAAAAATGGTCACGAAGTGAAAAACACCACCTTCATGAAAATCAGCGTCCCTTACACACTCGCGGCGGTCACCTCCGCATATGGCATTCTCTGGCTGATCTGGGGCGCGACAGCCTGATTGCAGGCTTTGCCTCAATAAGCAGGCTTCAAATTCGATATGATATAATGGAAAAAACGCACACGATCGGAGGCAAGTTCTGATGAAAAGCCGTTTGATCATCTGCATCAGCCGAGAGTATGGTAGCGGCGGCCGGGAGATCGGCCGCAAACTGGCAGAAAGGCTTGCCATCCCCTATTACGACAAGGAACTGCTGGAAATGATGGCCAAGGAGCACGGCATCCCGGAAGACAAGCTCGCTTCGGTCGACGAGCAGCCGGCCCAGTGGTCGACGCTTGGATTCCCACGGGGGATCCGCAACCCCTATAATGCCGACTACGAAGACGCGCTCTTCTATGTATTGAACGACCGGATTTTCCACCTGCAGTCCGAGACCATCAAGCGGATCGCGACCGAAGGGTCCTGCGTACTCATTGGCCGGGCAGCCAACGAAATCTTGAAGGATGACCCGGACATGGTTTCCCTTTTCATTCACGCCAACAAGGCAGATCGCACCCGGCGCATCCTGGCGCTTGAACAGACCGACGCCCAGCAGGCCAGCCTCATCATCCGGAAAAAGGACAAAAAGCGCGCGAATTTCAACAACTACTATTCAGACAAAAAATGGGGCGTCTGTTCGTCTTATGATTTTTCCATCTCGAGCTCGCGCTATGGGGTGGACGGGGCCGTGGACATCATCCTGAACATGCTTGAATACGTCTGAAATGGATTGTTTTCAACCGTGAAAAAACGGGCAGCTCGAGACTGATGCTCGGCTTCCCGTTTTTTGAGTGCGCCACGCATGGCGCTTCACTTGGCGGTGAAAGTCCGTTATGGGGGTATGTAGCAACCAACCATTAGCCTAAGGCAAGGGTGTCCATCGCGAGGTGGAATCTGAAGGAAGCCGGCGGCAAAGTTCCGACCCGAGGAACACGAACAGTATCAGGCACAAAGCGTGGGATGAGGCTGCTCATCAAGCCAAAGTCCAAAAGCTACACGGACATGCCAGTGTAAATGCTGCGGGTATATGGAACGAAGGTGAAGGGTCTTACCGTGGGAGGTCTCACGGACGGGTGGAAACAACCATGAACAAGTTCCCGACTTTAGGAGCAAAAGCGCTGTAACCCTTGAGAATGGTGGATTACAGCGCAAAAAAATGTCCTGCTATTTCAGATTGGTTGACAAGTCCAGCTTGGTGCTGGCTCGAAATTGCGTTAAGGTCATGTTCGTACGCAGCGATGGCAAGCCAAGTATCCGGGCCAAATCCAGATACAGTTTCGAGACTTTCGTGGGCGTCACGACGATGTTGGGGTAGTCACCCTGAGCAAGGGCAAGGGGCTGATGAATGGCGGTCATGATCATCTCGGCCGAAGCCCGGACCTGACTCTGCGACTCCAGCAGATACTGGGTGTAACGCAACAGGCACAGACTGACAAAGCACATCAGGAAATGACCCTGGATATGTTTATCGTTCCAGACGAATACAGGGCGCGCTCTCAGGTCTGTTTTCAGGATCCGGAAACTCTCTTCGATTTTCCATAACCCACGATAGATCTGGCAGACTTTCTCCGTTGTCAGATTCAGATTATTGGTCACGATGGCATAGTAGCCGTCAAACCGGGCCGCCTGCTCGATCTTGTCTTCGTCCAGCGAGCAGTTCTCCAGATCGACCGACATCTGCAGATATTGGTTGCAGCCGCGCATGATCGACGCTTTCAGCTGATAAGGTTTGTCCAGACGCTTCTTGAGGCGCTCCAGCATCCTTTCCCGGTCCGCCTTGTCCTTTTCGGCGCGCTTGGCAGACCAGGTCAGATGGATTTTCACCGGCAGCTCAATGACTTCGCTTTTCCTGGGCCGGCCACGTTTCTTGACCGTTGACTGGTTCTCTATCGCCTGTTGTGAGAGCGGGACTTTGACAGCCAGGGTTTGGGTGACAACCTTTTCCCGGTAGATCACCGCTTTGTTCTCCTCGTCCCGGGTGTCCTGCCAGCCATCTGTCTGGAAAACCAGTTCTTTAAAGGCGTCAGGGGAGCGCTTCAGGGTATAGCTGATGACAAAATCGTGGCCTTTGCCAGTCAGGTAAGCCAGGTTCTCGCCGCCATTCAAGCCCCGGTCGGCGACGACGGTGATCTTGTCCAGCCGGTAGATTCCCTTGAGCTTTTCCACTGCCGCAACCAAGGTGTTCTGGTCCATGGTATTGCCGGGAAACAGCTCATAGGTGATGGGGATGCCGTTGTTATCCAAAAGCAGGGCCATGACAACCTGCACTTCATTGTTCTTGTGATCCTTGGAAAAGCCGAACATGCGCAGTTCACCCCAGCGGGTGCTCTCAAAAGCGTACGTCGTCACATCCAGGTAGGTCTCCGTTCCGCTACGGTCCGTTTTCTTTTCGAAATAGGCACATAAATGCGCAATGATGGCCTCTTTTTGCTCGGCCAGAACGTCCAGCACTCCATAAAACACGTCCAGCCCCAGTGGGGATAGTCCGGCATAGGCCGTCTGGTCCAGAGCACAGGCCCGAATGCTGTCCGGCGCCGAACAGCGATGAGCAACCAGGTAGAACAGCGCCTGAGCCACGGCTTCGGCATTTTTCCGATCGCACTGATTGGTCAGGAACGTGTCCAGTTCAATCTGTTTCCACAATTGTTTGACCAAGGCATGGCCGAAATGATACGACGCCACTACATCTTCCGGTTCCGTGATCTCCGTCGTCGCCACCTGAATGGTCAGCGGTTTGCTGGACTCTTTTTTGTCCCGGGTCAGCCTTGCCGCCTCTGCTTTGAGCTTGGTGATAATATCCGGGTCTTCGGCCAGCATGCGCTCGTAGTTGCCCAGGGTCTTGATAACCTTGGTCTTCTTCTTGCTGGTACCGGGGATGCGTTTTTCTTCTCTGAACTGGATGACTCTGGCTTTGCCATATCCCGAAACAGCAACGTACATAGATTCCTCCGCGGAGCAAACTACTCCTACCCCTATTGTACCCGAGAAGGCAAAGAAAAGAAAGCAAAAAGACGGACATAACAGGACAATTAACATTAAGTTTTTGTTACACACAAAAACCCGGAAGTCGCGTTGCTGCAGTGCTTCCGGGCTTCGACTGATTTTGTATTTCGTCGCTTATCTCATAAAGTCAGGAGGGTCTTACCGTGGGAGGTCTCACGGACGGGTGGAAACAACCATGAACAAGTTCATGGCGTAGGAAGCCCGGTTGAAACAAGATTTACCGTGAGAAGTCAGCAGAGGCCATAGTACCAGACGGATCTAGAACGGCTGGGAAGGGCCGAACCAAGGGAGGTGAGGGTCAATGAGGATTACCGGAAATGATGAATATAAGCACAGACAACTCACGATGTGGGACTATCTGCCAAGGGATACCGCGGAACGGGAAGAGCAAGCAGAAGTGTGCGAGTCAGGAAGGATAACCGAAACGGACATCACCAACAGAGCGAAGCAGACGGAAGGACTGCTCGAGCAAATTCTAACCCCTGAGAATCTGGATCTGGCATGTCGTCAGGTCAAGAGGAACAAGGGTGCAGGCGGAATTGATGGAATGCAGGTGGATGAACTTCTGCCCTACCTGAAAGACCACCAGAACGAGCTCATGCAGGCCCTTCGGGACGGCAAATACCGTCCGAGCCCCGTTCGACGGGTAGAAATACCCAAGGAGAACGGAAAGACCAGAAAACTGGGGATACCCACCGTCGTGGATAGACTGATCCAACAGGCGATCTGTCAGATCCTGACACCGATCTACGAGCAGAAATTCTCGAACAACAGCTATGGATTCAGGCCGGGGCGAAGCGCGCATGACGCGCTGAGGAAATGCCAGACCAACATCACAGAGGGCTACAAATATGTGGTCGATATGGATCTGGAAAAGTATTTTGATACGGTCAACCAGAGCCGACTCACCCAGATCCTGTCGGAAACGATACGGGATGGACGGGTGATCTCGCTGATCCACAAATTCCTGCAAGCAGGGGTGATGGTCGGCGGGATGTTCGAGGACAGCCCGGACGGCGTACCACAAGGAGGGCCATTAAGTCCCCTGCTGGGGAACGTGATGTTGAACGAGTGCGACTGGGAACTGGAAAGGCGCGGACACCGCTTCGTGCGCTATGCGGACGATCTGATGATCTTCTGCAAGAGCAAGAAGGCGGCCACCCGCACGCTGGACAAGATTCTGCCATTCATTGAGGGGAAACTATTCCTCAAAGTGAATCGGGATAAAACCAAAGTTGCCCACGTCAATTTCGTCAAATATCTGGGCTACAGCTTCTACATCTACCGGGGAGAAGGCCGACTGAGAATCCACCCGAAAAGCGTCAAGAAACTCAAGGATAAAATCCGAGAAGTGACGGGACGCAGCAATGGAATGGGAATCGAGGAACGCAAAGCCAAAATGAACAGTCTTGTGCGGGGCTGGATAAACTACTTCAAACTGGCGGATGCAAAGAATCTGCTTTCAGGACTGGATGACTGGATTCGGCGGAGAATTCGGATGGTCACGTGGAAAAGATGGAAGCGAATCCGAACGCGAGGGGTGAACCTGATGCGAGCCGGAATCGACCGTGAAAGGGCATGGATGTGGGCGAACACAAGAAAAGGCTACTGGCGTGTCGCCAATAGCCCGATCCTGAAGCGCGCCATACCCAATGAACTAATTAAACGCGCTGGATATCTTAGTTTGATGGAATGCTATTCTGCAAAGTAATCTGTAAACCTTGGAAGCGCCGTATACCGAACGGTACGTACGGTGCTGTGGGAGGTCCCCCGGCCAATTAATGGCCGGGGTCCTACCCGATTATTGATCATTCGTTTCGCGTTCAGTCGCTGGCAAAATTCGCGAAATAGTTCTGGATCAGCACGACCGGGGTGCCCCTGTCACCGCTGCCGCTGATCAGGTCGCACAGGCTGCCGACCAGGTCGGTGATCTGTCTCGGGGTCGTTCCCTGCGCGTCCATGTGGCCGACCAGGTTCTGGTCCTTGCGCTTGATCCGGTCACGCATGGCCTGGGCGAGCGCGTCGCCGCTCAGGTCCTTGAATTCATTGTCAGCGAAATACTTCATCTTCAATTCGTTTGGCGTGCCCATCAGACCCGGTGTGAAAGCGGGCGAAACAACCGGATCCGCCAATTCCCAGATGCCGCCGACCGGATCCTTGAAGCAGCCGTCCCCATAGACCAGGACTTCAATGTCCTTGCCGGTCTCCGATTTGAGCCTGGCGGCGAGCCGGTCGACAAAGGACTGCGCGTCGCGCGGGAAAAGCTTGACCCTGTCTTCCGTCGCCTTGTTGGAGCCCAGAAGGCCGAACTGGGGGTTGTAACCGCTGCCGTCTACCGATTCGGTCAGGATCTGGTCAAGGCCAAAGACCCGCTCACCGCCCTTGGCCCGGATCAGGTTCTGGGTTCGTTTGCGAGTGTGAATGTCGCAGTTCAGGACATTTGTCGTGTATGTCAGGATATGGGTCGGGTCATTGGAAAAAATGACCTCGATATTGTCGCCCAATTGTTTGTAGTACTCGATGTAATCGACACCGGTGAACCGATGCCGAGTCGCAGCGGCGTCAAAATGGCTCCGGAACTGCTCTTCGGTCATGTGCTCGGTAAAGGGGTTGATGCCGGACTGGTCGAATGTATCCCGGTCGACCAGGAGATTGCCGACCTCATCGGAGGGATAGGAGAACTGCAGATAGATTTTCTCTGCCGACATGGCAATCGCCTTGAGCAGGATCGCGAACCGGTTGCGGCTCATGATCGGGAAAACGACACCCAGTTCCTTGCCGCCGAACTTGTCGCGCAGGTCCTTGGCGATCTGGTCGCAGGTCGCGTAATTCCCCTGGGTCCGTGCGACCACGGCTTCGGTGACACCCACGATATCCTTGTCATTCATGGTGAAGTTTTCATTTCGGGAAGCTGTCAGAATGCTGGCGGTGATGCTGTCGGCAAGGTCATCTCCGGCCTTGAAGATCGGCGTGATAATGCCTCTTGCTGTGACTCCGGTATATTTCATCGTCTCGCACCTCGTTTCCTTTTTGACATCATCATTTGTAACTGATGCATCACTTCATGTCAATGGTGAACAAACAGCCTGTGAAGGCCCCATCGGCGTTGCCGGTCGACTTCGTCGATTCCGGCTCCGACAACCATCACATCATGCGTCATCCTGTCACACTCCTTGCGCCCCATCCTCCTGCTCGCGAATCCTTTTCATCCAGCACCTGTGGCATAGCGCGACATAGCGGTCATTGCCACCCAGCACCACCTGTTCACCGGCTGTGACGATCCGGCCGTTTTCATCGAACCGTGCGTTGACCATCGCCTTCACGCCGCATTCACAGATGGTCTTGATCTCGGAAATCGAATCAGCCAGTTCAAACAGTCGACGACTGCCGGGGAACAGATGCGTCAGAAAGTCGGTTCTCAGGCCAAAGCACAGGACCGGCACATCATGGTCGTCAACGATCGCGCGCAGCTGGTCAACCTGGGCGGGTGTGAAAAACTGGCACTCGTCCGCGATCACGACATCGATTTTCTCCGGCTGCATGGACCGGAAGCGGCCGAGGATGTCTGTCTCAGGACGGATGCATTCGGCCTGGTCCGCAAGCCCGATACGTGAGCGGATGATGTCACAGCCGTCCCGGGTGTCGGTCGACGGCTTGATCAGCCAGACCGACATGTGCCGTTCCTCATAATTGAACTTTGTGATCAGGGCCTGGGCCGTCTTGCTGCTGCCCATGGCGCCGAATTTGAAATACAGCTTCGCCATGTCGGTGGTTTGCTCCTTGACTGAAGAATGAATGATTATGCCACTATTTTATCATGCCAGACTTGCCCAATCGAAATCCTTTTGATAAATTAATGTTACTCGGCCGACTGAAGTCGCCATATCAACCCAAATCCAGCACACCACTTCCCCTCATTCGAATGCCATGAAGGCGTTGCAATCGCAAGGACAGAACGCGCCTTCATTTTTTTGTGTAAAAGGAGATTTGCAATCATGAGAAGAACAACCACTTACACATTGGTATTATCCGCATTCTTCGTGGCCCTTGGCCTGGTCATGCCGTTTTTGACCGGACAGATACCGGCGATTGGCAGCAAGCTGCTGCCGATGCACATCCCGGTGCTGCTTTGCGGCTTTGTCCTGGGGGGGCCGGCCGGACTGGTGGTCGGATTCATCGTGCCGCTTTTCCGAAGCCTGCTGTTCGGCATGCCGCCCATGTTCCCGACGGCACTCGCCATGGCTTTTGAACTGGCCACTTATGGCCTGCTGACCGGTTTGCTGTATCGTCTGCTGCCGAAAAAGCCGATCCATGTCCTCACCACCCTGATCCTGTCGATGATCGGTGGCCGGATCGTCTGGGGAGTTGTCAGTTTCGTGCTGCTCAGGCTGAGCGGCTCAGCTTTCACCTGGAAAATCTTTGTCGCCGGTGCTTTTGTCAACGCCCTGCCCGGCATCATCCTCCAGATTGTGCTTATCCCCCTGATCGTGCTCGCACTGCAACGGGCCAGACTGCTTCAGCATGAACGCGCCTGACCCTTTGCTGAGCGTTTATCTCGACCATTTCTGCCGCTACCCGCGCATGCAGGCGCAGGACCTGTTCAAGCTGGCTTACCAGCAGGTTTTCGGTGGCGGTCATCTGATCCATGACGAAACGGAAAGCTTTGACCGACTCACGGCGGAGGTGCGCGCCGCCTCCGCCATTCGGCCAAGCGATATGGCGACAGTAGTTTCGACCCGACTGGATGACCGTTTCGAGCCAATCGGCAACGACCTCTTTCGACTCCATCTGTCTGGTATCGAAACAACCGGAATCGACCTCTCGACGGTCAACCAGATCTTTGCCCGCACCGCCGAGGCAGTCACCGGCACGGCCGATCAGTTTTTTCAGACCCTCCAGGCCATCCACGACTGGATTGTGCAAGGCGCTTTGCCATTTCCACTCGACGCATTCGATCGCATGGTCAGTGATTATGACTTCGACACGTACCCGCCTGTACGCCACAGTCCTGAATTCCGGGCGGCCTATCAGCCATCCTACCGGATTGTCTCAGCCCGCTTTCGCGACTATTTTCCGGTCTTCTGCCGGATAGACGACCTGATGAAAACCCGCCAGTACCTGTGGGTCGCCATCGACGGTTACTGCGGCGCGGGGAAAAGCACGCTGGCCCAGCATCTGCAAAGGATATATGACTGTCCGGTCATCCCGATGGACCACTTCTTCCTGCCGCCCGACCTGAGAACCGAGGCACGCCTGGCCGAGGTCGGCGGCAACATTGACTACGAACGATTCTCGGTCGAAGTCCTGGATGGATTGACCAGCGGACGGACATTCACCTACCGGGCATATGATTGCTCGATCAAAAGCATGGCACAGGAGATCACTGTCGATCCTTCCGGACTGGTTGTTATCGAAGGCTCATACAGCCTCCATCCACGGTTTGCCGACGCATATGGCCTTAAAGTCTTTCTCGACATCAACCCGGACGAGCAGCTGCGGCGGATCCGTTTGCGAAGCCCCGCCTTGTTCGATCGCTTCCAGAACGAATGGATCCCGATGGAAAACCGGTATTTCAACAGCATGCAGGTCGCGCAAAAAAGCGACTTGGTGCTCAAGCCGCTTTAATACTGGCGTTCATTTTTTCAACAACAGATCAAGTTTGGCCAGCGTGTCCATGACAGTGACGTCGACAATATTCTCCCTGCTCGGAATCATCATCCGGACAGCACTGCAAATGTTTGGACCGACACTTCGGACAGACCGATACACGGGCGTTGTCCTGTTCAATATTTTCCAGGCTCTCTTGCCATTCCCGTCCACAGTCGAGGCAGCGGACCGGACAGATGTTGCGCGTGTAATGCCCACCTTCAATCTGGATCGACTTGCCGTTGACCAGACTGTCGGCGATCTTTTCGCGCGCGGCCAACAGGATCCGCTGAAATGTCGGTCGTGAGACCTCCATCTGCTGCGCGCACTCCTCCTGCTCCAGACCCATGAGGTCCTTCAACCGGATCGCCTCCAACTCCTCCAGTTTCAGACGGTTTTCACCAGCGGTCTTGCTGGTGTCACTCGGGTTGAAACGAAGAACATTCGGCATCTTTTCTATTCTGCGCCATTTGACGGGTCTGGCCATAGACGGGTACTCCTGATCAGCTTCTGATGAAAACATGTTCAATAGATGAAAACATGATCATCCTAACATCCGTTTTTGGCAGTGTCAAACAACCTACGCACCATATATGTAATGGACGTGCACGGGGTGCCAAGTGGCGGTGCCAGGGGTGGTGCCAGTGGCGGTGCCAAGTGGCGGTGCCAGGCGGCATATCGGAACCAGCGCTGCATCACGTCCTGGAGTGCTACAGCCGCAGGGGTTTTCAGGTGAGCTGGAGAATTAGTGCCGAAACGGCAACTGGCACCTTACGAGAGCGTCGGGTAGTTAGTTCCGTCGGGTTCCGAAATCGTGCCAGGCACCCGAACGGAACTCGCGTTGGCCCGGTGCTGAAAGTACTACAGTCTCAGGGCTTACGGGGGGCTTCATTTTTAAAGTACCGAAATGGTGTCTGGCACCGCCCACTTGGCGGTGCCAGACGGCATATCGGAACCAGCGCGGCATCACCTCCTGGAGTGCTACAGCCGCAGGGGTTTTCAGGGGGGCTCGTGAGCCAGTACCGAATCGGCAACTGGCACTAGAAGCGGAACTAACGGAACTAATTATTTGTCCACTTAATGGGATTTATTTAAGGTTCATTTTTCCTGCCCCGGAAGCAACGAAACTGATTCATGCATATGCGGTCTCGTCTCTTGGCCCGAACAGGATCAAGGTGCGTTCGCGCTCAATTTGGCTTGAGGCACAATGACAAATTATAACTCCGCAATTTTGTTATGTGCACATGTTCATAATGCTTGACATTTTGAACATGCTGGTATAAAATTATTGTAAAGATTTCAATTTTGTATTTGTTCCATTTGATGAAACAAACACTTAACAAGGAGGACATGTACCATGGACGAAAACATCAGACTCCCTTTGATCGGTGATCCAGCGCCCGAGTTCAAAGCCAAGACGACCCAGGGCCCGATCAATTTCCCGGCCGATTATAACGGCAAGTGGGTCATCCTGTTCAGCCATCCGGCTGACTTCACACCGGTTTGCACAACAGAATTCATGACATTCGCCAGCATGCAGCAGGAATTCAAGGAGATGAATGTTGAGCTGATCGGTCTGTCGATCGACAGCATGTATGCCCATATCGCCTGGCTGAGGACCATCAAGGAGAAAATCGAGATCAAGGGGATGAAGAACATCGAAGTCCTTTTCCCGGTCATCGAGGACATCAGCATGGATGTCGCCAAGAAGTTCGGCATGGTGCAGCCCAATGTCTCCACCACCCAGGCGGTCCGCGCGGTCTTCATCATCGACCCGCAGGGCATCGTCCGTCTGATCATGTACTATCCGGCATCCTGTGGACGCAACATGCAGGAGATCAAGCGCGCGATCATCGCCTTGCAGAAAGCTGACAAAGAGGGCATTGCCACCCCGGCCAACTGGCAGCCCGGCGATGATGTCATCGTGCCGCCACCGGGAACATGCGGAGGCGCGAAAGAGCGTGTCGAGCAGCATGGCGATGACGTGTATTGTCTCGACTGGTTCCTCTGCTTCAAGAAGGAAAAGTGATCGACTGATCACTTCAACGTCTTCCAGAATCATTCAAGGGGCTGCCTCCGGCGGCCCCTTTTCATAGGCACATTCCCGAAATCTGATTGACAGATGACCCATGTCATGGGTATCCGACCGGCGAACCTTTATCAGCCATGAAACGTCTAATCAAAAACAAACCCGATATTTGCATGCCTGGAGGTGATCGTCTTGAATAGACGTCTATGGAAAGTGATAGCCTTGACCATGGCCCTGATGCTTGTCTTCACAAGCTGTGCGTCCACACCGGCGTTGACAATCCCCACATCCTCAACCACTGCGTCTCCAACCACCGGGGGTACGACAGTTGCGCCGGGCAGTCAGGATCTGATGGCCGGTGTGAAAAGTGCGGTCTTCACATCGCCTGCCACCGACCCAGATCCCGAGATCATGAGGCAGATCCGGCGGTTTGCTGCCGCGCTTCTGAAGGAAGCATCAAAAAACAAGGGCAATGTCATGGTTTCTCCGGCCTCTGTTTTCCTGGCGCTGGCCATGACCGTCAATGGCGCTGACCAGCAGACCCGGGCTGACATGATCAAAGTCTTGTCCCGTGATGGCATCACGGTAGACCAGATCAACCAGGTCAGCCGCAATTGGATCCGCGGCCTGGAAGTGTCAGGCGGCAAAACCACTCTCTCGATCGCCAATTCCATCTGGTTCAGGGATTCATTCGACCCTGATCCGGCCTTCTTGCAGGCAAACGCCGATTCGTTCGACGCCGGCGCACGGCAACTTGATTTTTCAAGCGCGCAGGCACCGGATCTGATCAATGGCTGGGTGGATGAAAACACACATGGCCTGATCAAGAAGATCATCGATAAAATCAATCCCAGCACCGTCATGTTTTTGATCAATACCGTCTATTTCAAATCGGACTGGCTAGAACCTTTTGAAAAAGCCGCAAGCCGGACGCGTCCGTTCGCTTCGCCGACCGGACCGGTCGAGGTTGAATTCATGCATCGGATCGGCCCCATGAACTATTTTTCCGGACAGATGGCTGCTGGAGACGACGTGGAGGGCGTCGCGCTACCTTATGAAAATGGCCGGTTCGCCTATTTCGCGGTGCTGCCGCCGGCTGGGAAGAATCCTCGCGAGTGGCTGATGGCAGAGGATTCTGCGTCATTTTTCACGGACCTTGCCGCGTTCATGGCCCAGAAGGCCAATTTCACGGTGTCGCTGGCTTTGCCCAAGTACAAGGCCGAGTTTGATGACAGCCTCATCAACGAGCTGGAAGCCTTGGGCATGGGCATCGCTTTCGATGGCGGCCGGGCAGATTTCTCACTTCTGAGCAAGAGCCGTTCAAAAGGTCTCTACATCAGCGAAGTGAAGCACAAGACATTCATCACCGTCGACGAAAAAGGAACCGAAGCGGCCGCGGCCACATCGGTCGCGATTGACGAGAGCATGCCGTCTTATGACAAGGAGCTGGTTTTTGACCAGCCGTTCCTTTATGGGATCATGGACCTTTCGACCGGAGTCCCGCTCTTTGCCGGCATTCTGGAAAATCCTCAGGGCTGAGACGTATCCGATTCTTTTTCAGAAGTCACTTTTTTCTTCAGGGTGGGCAGGATCAGCTTCAGTTCCGCGAGGACAAACAGCGTCAGGCATACGGAAACGGCGACGATGACCGCAGGATGGCGGCTGTCGAAGCCGTTTTCCGACGTGTGCTTGATCAGGATGCCAAAATAGGCCCAGATCAGCACGAGACCGTAGGCAACATCCTTTTGCCGGAACAGGGTGACTGAACCGATCGCCAGGCCGACTACCAGGACGAGGACCGTCCACACCGTCTCGGAAATACCGAAGCCGTTCCATCCGGCGTCGACCAGAAGTGTGGTCATGTTGGCGATCGTGGCGACGGTGATCCATCCGAAGTAGACGCTGAAAGGCAGGCGGATCAACCCCTTCTGAGTCCAGGTGAATGGTTCTTTTCCTGTGTCGAGGTTGATCAGGACCAGGCAGGCCAGGATGACCAGCATCAGCAGCATCGACAGGCCGATGCCATTGTAATGCCAGGCAAAGATCCACACCATGTTGGCGATGGACGAGACAGCGAAGATGGTCCCGATCTTTTCCAGGAGATCCGCATGTTCGTGCCCTGCCTTTCTTGGCAGGACACCCCAGAGATGCAGGACGAAACCTGCCAGGAGAAGATAGATCAGTCCCCAGATCGAGAATGTGAAACCGGCCGGTGCGAAAAGGTTTGGATACGCATCCGACACCGTGCCGGTGCCTTGGCCATTGATCGGCAGGATATTGGCGAGGGCATTGACCAGGATCATGGCCAGGTAGGTGGCCGTGACCAGAGTGCGTACATAAGGCTTGACTGCTCGTTCTTCCATGTCGTTTGCGCTCCTTTGCCGGGTTGTCCCGCCAAGAAGGGGGATCTCGATCATGCTCAGGTCTCCATGTTCCCATTATATAGATATGATCCGACTTGGGGAAACGGCAAGCTGGAAAAAGGGCAACGGACATGCCCGTGTCATTTAGTACTATAATGAGATTAAGCCCATTCATGGATTCTTTGTGAAACAGGCGTGCTCCGGCGCGCGACGGATTTCTTGTGAAGGAGACAAATCATGGACAGGAAAAGCGGTGGCGGATCAAGGCGAAAGAAAGTGACCGGGAACGCGTCCGGTGGTGGTGTGTTTCGGCGTGGATCCGGGGTCAACACGCCGGGAGGTCGACCGCTTGGCAATGCCGGCGGTTATCAGGACCGTCGGGAGGGCAGCAGCGGACCCATCGGCGGTCAGCGCGGCACTGGCGGTTATCCACCATTTCGCAGCCCGGGTGGCCGGGCACCACAGGGGTGCAGCCTGTCGATCGGCAAGTTGGTCCCCCTGATCGTCATCCTGGTCATAGCCTATTTTCTATTGAGAAGCTGCACGGGCTTGTTCGATGGAACGGAACAGACCCTTTTAACGACCGATACAACAGGAGCGGTGAACACGACCGCATCGACCACCCGGACGACGCTCTGGACCGGCAACACCGGCAGCAGTCCGTCCGGCAGCACGACGATGCCCAGTTCCGCGGCGCTCGCCACGCGAGAGCGTTGGACCGAGATAAGGGGCAATGGCCGGGATGTCTTCACGATCATGGTCTACATCTGCGGATCCGACCTCGAGACTGACGCCGGCATGGCCACCTCGGACATCAATGAAATGCTCTACGCCAAGGTCAACAACCCCAACCTGAACATCATCCTCGAGACCGGCGGCACCAAAAAGTGGAGCAACAGTGTCATGAAAAGCACCACCAATCAGCGCTATCTGGTCACGGGCACCGGTTTGAAGCTGATCCAGGACAATGTCGGCAAAAAGGCGATGACCGACCCCGACACGCTGCAGGATTTCGTCCGTTACTGCGCGGCCAACTACCCGGCGAACCGGAACGCGCTCATCCTCTGGGACCACGGCAGTGGGTCGCTGGGCGGCTTTGGCTATGACACCCTGTTCCCCAACAGCGGTTCCATGACGATCGACGAAATCAATGCCGCGCTTTCAGGGGCCGGCGTAAAGTTCGATTTCATCGGCTTTGACGCCTGCCTGATGGCCACACTGGAAACCGCGTACATGCTCAACAACCATGCCGACTACATGATCGCCTCGGAGGAAACGGAGCCGGGCATCGGCTGGTACTACACCAATTGGCTTTCCGAACTGTCGGACAACACCTCGCTTGACACCCGGACGATCGGCAAGCAGATCATCGACGACTACATCGCCAAATGCGCCTCCTCAGCCCCCAATCAGACAACCACACTGTCCATGGTCGATCTGGTGGCCCTGAACAACCAGGTCGACAGCGCTTTCCGATCGTTCGCCAACTCCGCGAACGGACAGCTCGATGCCGATTACAAAGTCGTCTCCAACGCCCGTGGCGATGCCCGCGAGTTCGGGCAGGCCAAGCTTGATCAGGTGGACCTGGTCGACCTGGCCAAAAACATCGATTCCATGGAAGCGACCAGGCTGGTCAACGCGCTGGACACCTGCATCGTCTACAACAAGACATCCCGCAACATCACGCGGGCTCACGGCCTTTCCATCTATTTCCCATACGATGAACTGAGAGGCTTGTCATCCATGCTGGCCATCTACGACCGGATCGGCATGCGGCAGGAATACACGGCCCTGGTGAAGAAGTTCGCCAATCTGGCCGCCGGTGGCCAGATCACGAGCAGTGGCAGCACCAATCCGCTGGACGCCTTGTTTGGCAGTTCGGGTGGCAGTTCATCCGGCTCCTCATCGGATATCTGGTCCGCCGCCTGGAACGCCTTTTTTGCCAATGCCGACTTCAGCAGCATCACCGGCCTTTCATCCGGCGATCCGGGCAGCTGGATCGACGAGGACTTGATCCAATCCAACGCAGGCTTCTATGAGCGCAACTACCTGGATGCCGGCCAGCTCGAACTCACCAGAAAGGGGGCCTCCACCGTCCTGCAACTGACGGACGAGCAGTGGGACCTGATCCAGAAGGTCGAGCTGAATGTCTTCTATGATGATGGGGAAGGCTATATCGACCTCGGGCTCGACAACATTTACGAATTTGACCAGGACGGCGACCTGATCATCGATTATGACGGCACATGGCTGGCTTTGGACAACCATGTTGTCGCCTATTACGTCGACACCATCGAAGATGATGGCACAGCCTGGTCAATCACCGGCCGAATTCCGGCAATGCTCAATGGGCAGCTGGTCGACATCATCGTGCAGTTCAACGAGGATGTGCCTTACGGAGCGGTGGCCGGAGCCAGGATCAATTACGCCGGCCTGACACCCACCATCGCCAAAGGATTGATCGACATCAAAGAAGGCGACGTGATCGACTTCCTGTGCGACTACTACTCCTATGACGAGGAATATGAGAAAAGCTATGAACTCGGCGAGCAGATGATCGTCTCGGGAAATCTCTCGGTGAGCAATGTACGGATCGGACAAGGACCCATGAAGGTCACCTACCGACTGACCGACATTTACAACAACACGTACTGGACGCCCGCTGTCACATATCCATAAATGGATCTTGTTTGTCATCTTGTGTCATTGCCGGGGCAGGATCGCCGGGCACGGCGGTCCTGCCTTTTCATTCACAATGGCGGTAAATTCGCGAAAGGACTTCATCGATTTATTACATTTGTAATAAATTACCACCATATATGGTGTCAACTGGTTTACAGCCTACAAAATATTGCGCTATAATGACCTCAGTCAAATACCGCCGTTTCTGCAGAATCCAACGGCGAATCATCTCATACATGGATGAATTTGTTGACGCTAATGCCCTTCAACGCCTTTAGGTAATTCGGTGGATCTGAATTCGAGGGAGAAAGACATGACAGTCACAAAGTTTGTTGAAATCATGCCCCAGGACACGGACATCAGCTCGGCCTGCGAGCTCTGGAAAATGGTCAAGGACTCCAATCTCATCAATGAAGTCTGCATTGAAGAACTGAGACGGTCGATCAAGACGATCGTCGGGATCAGCAAACGGGTCAGCCTATATGGCATCGAAGGGACCGTGGCGCTTTTCAACGAGCGCGGTTACGAGATCGCCGAGGATGATGCCCTGTTTGAGATCATGAACCGGGTCAAGTGCCTGGAGCCATCCATCATCTGATCAGGATCACATAACGCGTTCATATCCTGCAACGGATCAGCGGCTTGGCTGCCCTGTGTCCTGTTCCTGAGTCGACTCCCGCTCAAGCGCGGCCGGCTCTTTTTTCATATCCCGCAGCAAAGGCAGCGTCAGGATCATCGACATCGAAAACGACAGCAAGTCTGAAATCGGCTGGCTCATCTGGACACCCAGGATGCCGACCACATGCGGCAGCGTCAGGATCAGCGGCACAAAGAACAGGCCTTGCCGGGCGAGTGCCAGCAGGGAAGCCAAGCCGCTCTTGCACATGGTCTGGGTCATCATCATGGACAGTATCGTAAAAGCGGACAGGGGCAGCACCAGGAACTGCAGCCGCAAGGCCAATGCGCCGATCCGGATGACATCAAGATCGTCTTTCCGGAAAAAAGCCATGATCTGTGGGGCAAAGACCTGTGCCATCACCATCAGGAACAAAAGCACGGCTGCGGAGCTTCTGACGCTGAACCAGAAGGCCTTGCGCACCCGGTCGTAGCGGCCGGCACCGTAGTTGAAACCACAGACCGGTTGGAATCCCTGGCCAAACCCCAGCAGCGCCGAAATCGAAAACATCAGGACTCGGGTCACGATCGACATCGCGGCAATGGCCGCGTCACCGTATGGCGCGGCGGACTGGTTGAGCACAATCGCGGCGATGCTCGCAAGCCCCTGGCGCAGCAGTGAAGGAAAGCCATTTTTGATGATCATCAGATAGGTCTGGATGTGCGGGCTGACTTCCCGGATCGAAGGCAGGATGTTGGCTCCGCGGCTGCTTTGGACCAGCAGGATGACGAAGCTGGCGAACTGGCTGATGGCGGTGGCCAGGGAGGCTCCGGCCACACCCATGTCAAGGGCGAAGATGAAGATCGGGTCCAGGATGATATTGAGGATTCCGCCGGTCATGATCCCGACCATGGCATAAGCCGCACTGCCCTGATAGCGCAGCAGATTGTTCAGGACAAAGGATGACGCGATGAAAGGCATGCCCAGGAAAAGATACCGCAGATAATCCGCCGCGTAAGGGGCGATGGTCTCGGTCGCACCCAGGAAGCGGACCAGCGGAAGGACAAAGAACGAGCCGATGATAGCCAGGAACGCGCTTAGTCCGAAGGCGGTGAAGAACCCGGTAGAAGCGATCACTCGAGCCTTTTCACGCTCGTCCCGGCCCAGAAGCCGTGAGATGGTGTTGCCGGACCCTTGGCCAAAGGTGAACCCGATTGCCTGGATGATCGCCATGACGGAAAAGCAGATGCCGACGCCGCCGGTGGCGCTCGTGCCCAGCCGGCTGACGAAAAAGGTGTCCGCCATGCTGTAGACGGCCGTCACCAGCATGCTGATGATGGACGGGATCGCCAGTGAGATGACGAGCCGGTCCACCGGCTCGTGCGTCATCCGGTACAGTTTGCTCATGGAGGACTGTTTTTCACTCATGACTGCTCCGATCGGTCACATGACTCATGAATAACAGTATACACAAAAATCGCTTTCGACTTGCCTGGTTCCGTTGAACTGAGCACTTGAAAATCGTTCGAACCCACCTGTCATCGTCAAAAGGCGTTCTCTTCGTAACAACCGCAACTGTCTGACCCGACGATCGATGGTATGATAATCTACAGAAACACAACAAGTGAAAAATGTCATGATTGGAAATAATTGATCTAAAAATGAAATGAGGTGTCATTATGGCTTTACGTGAATCCACTGCTGTATGGAATGGCAATCTAGTCGACGGAAAAGGTACCATGCGTCTGGGATCCGGCGCTTATGAAGGAGAATTTACAAAGGCCTCCCGTTTTGAGGACGGACCGGGAACCAATCCCGAGGAACTGATCGGTGCGGCCCATGCCGGCTGCTTCTCGATGTTTTTGTCCGCGATCCTGTCGGATGCCGGGCATGTCCCGACTCAGATCCGCACATCCGCCAAGGTCCATCTGGGCGCGGGGCCCAAGATCAAGCTGATCGAGCTATACACGGAAGGTGAGGTGCCGGGCATTGACCAGGCCACTTTCGAGGAGTTCGCTGAGAAATCCAAGGTCGGTTGCCCTGTTTCACAGGCTCTTTCCGCTGTCGAGATGAAGCTGGTTGCCAAACTGGTCTGACCGACTATCAATTCCTGAATTGACAAGGCCTTCGGATGTTGCAGTCCGAAGGCTTTTTTTGTTTGCGCGGTCCTGTCTCGTGAACTGATTTCGCCAAAGCCTTGTCGATTCCGGCCAATGAGGGTAGAATAGGTTGAAAATTCGCAGGTGGATCTGCCACTCCCAAGTTCCGGTCCTCTGCTTGCGAAGAAACGGAAAACCTGTCCTGGAGGCTCATCACTTGTCATTCACATCTGGTCACTCCCCACAAACAAGACATGGCAAATCCAAGTGGAACCGGCGAATCGCCGGAGCCCTGATGGGCTGCCTTATCCTGGTCGGCTTATACCCGATCGCACCCGCTTTCGCAGCGCCTGTCGTATCGCCTTCCTTTTCGGAGACAGAGCCGTCCACGCCCGACAGCACCCTCCTGCTTGACCCGGCTGCCGTCCTGCAGACCGAGGTCAACGGCAAGGCATATGTCCTTTACGACACCCAATCCGGCGAATTCCTGATCGGCAAAAATCCGGACGCGCATCTGGCGCCGGCCAGCATCACCAAGGTGATGACCGTGCTTCTGGCACTGGAAAACCTCGACCTGACCGACACCATCACCATCCGCAAGGAAATGTTCAGCACGATCCCCAATGACTACGTGCGGCTCGGACTTTATGAAGGCGAGGAGATCACCGTCGAGCAGGCGCTTTACGCCACTTTGCTGATCTCGGCCAACGACGCCGCGACGGCGCTGGCTTTGACGATGGCGGATTCGGTGGAGGCTTTCGCGGACATGATGAATGACCGGGCAAAAGAACTGGGCTGCACCGGCACGCACTTCACCAATCCCTACGGCTATGCCGATCCGGAAAACATCACGACCGCGCATGACATGGCCTTGATTCTCGCCGCGGCGCTTGAGCATGAAACCTATACCGACATCTCGACGACCCGGCAGTACCTGATGGCGCAAACCAACATGTATGGCACGCGCGGTTTCACCAACAACAACCGTTTCATCTGCACCGAGCAGTATCAGTATGAGCCCTATGTCGGCGGCAAAACCGGTTTCACCAACCTGTCTGGACACACCATCGCGGCCGGAGCCCGGCAGGGAGACCGGACACTGGTCGGCGTCATCCTTGGTTCGACGACTTCGGAAACCCGCTACGCCAATCTCATCGACATGTTCGACTATGGCTTCCAGACATTTTCCACCACTTCCGTGGACGCTGCCGATTTCGAACAGGTCAAACAGCAGGCAGTCCTTGACCTTGAGGCACGGATCAGGCAGGAAGATCTCAACCTGATCGTCAAGGAGACCCGACTGACCCTTCAGCCCTATGTGACTGCATTGAAAACGCGCGACACGAAGGGGTACACAAGCATCATCGGCTCATCCGAAGCCCGCCCGCAGGCCGGTCTTTCCAGTCAGACGCTGCTGTATCCGCTGCTTCGGGAATATGCGGACGGCACGACCACCCAGGTCGGCACCCTGGAAATCAGTCTCGTTGAGCCCCCGCCGACCGTCGCGGTCGGAACGCAGCCGGCCGAGCCTGGCGATCCGGGCGAAGACCCACTGCCGCTCATCGTGCGGATTGGCATCGTCGTTTTGGCTGTCATACTGATCCTGGGCATTGCCCTGGCCATCATGATCCGGTACGAGATCAACCGCAGAAAACGCCGCTACCGCCGGTCGAGTGTCAGAAGGCCCCTCTGATCCTTCCCGCACAAGATGCATCATGGCTCAGCGCCGATCAGATTCAAGTCTGTCGGCGCTTTTAGATGTCCCGCCAGTTGCTGCATGCTTGCCGATCCATCCGGCATTCTTACAATATGAGGTCAACAGCCCCGACAGATATCATTTGACCGGTGTCATGATAAAATGGAGCCATTGATCCTAATCGGCTTTTACCGGATCAGGATATCTTGGGAACCGGACGCCGGCCAGGCACGTCTAACTGAGTGACCCATTGCAGATTAAGACATAGACAGGAGTTGAACAGCATTGGAATTATTGCGCATTGAGGGACTGAAAAAAGACATCCGGAAGAAGAAGATCCTCAACGGCTTTTCGCTGAACGTCCATTCCGGCGAGATCGTCGGCTTTCTGGGTCCGAACGGCGCCGGCAAGACCACCACGATCAAGATGATCCTGGGTCTTTTCAGCATTACGGAGGGCAGCATCACGATCTGCGGCCATGACGTGGTCACGGACTTCGAGCAGGCCATGGAAAATGTCGGTGGCATAGTCGAAAACCCCGACCTCTACAAGCGGCTGACCGGTCGCGAGAATCTCGAATACCTCTCGTCCATGTACACAAATGTGAACATGGCCGGCATCGACGAAGTGGTCAAGCTCGTCAAGATGCAGAACCGCATCGACGACAAGGTGAAGCACTATTCGCTCGGCATGTGCCAGCGTGTCGGCATCGCCCAGGCGCTTCTGCACAACCCTCGGCTGCTGGTGCTCGACGAGCCGACCAACGGGCTCGATCCGATCGGCATCAAGGAGCTGCGCGACCTTTTGAAATACCTGGCCAAGGAGGCCGGCGTCGGCATCTTCATCTCCAGTCATCTGCTGGCCGAGATGGAGCTCATGTGTGACCGCATCTACATCATCGACAACGGTGTGATGATCGGCGAGAAGACGATCAGCCAACAGGCCTCGGTCGATGACGAAATCTACAGCTACACCTTCATGACCACGGACAACCAGAAGACCCTGGCTTATTTCCAGGGGTTGAAAGCCAATTGCTCGCTGGAGAACGGCAGTGTCCACCTCGTCATGAAACGCAGCGACATCCCGGGCATTGTCAAATCGCTGACCGAACAGGAAATCGGCATCTTCGCCGTCAACCAGAAGCAGCGGACGCTCGAGCAGGATTTCATCACCATGACCACCGGATCCAAGGACCAGATCCAATAAGCGTCGACCGCGAGTGGAGGGAATCATCATGGGATTCATCAGACAGATCAGATACGAAGTCAGGAACATCCTGAAATCGAAGTTCCTGCTCATCATGGCCATCCTGGCCATTGTGTTCAGCATCGCCATTCCGGCCATCAGCTACTTCAGCCAGAAGGCCCGCGAAAACCCGGATGACGGCATCATCATGCCAACCGCCACCATATATCGGGCCACATATGCGGAAGCAAAACCGATCGGTCCCGATTATTACTATCCGGGTCCGATCGACAAGGGCGAACCGATCATCATCGACGGTGTCACCATCGACAACCGCAACCCATTTTACTGGAACCTCCAGTCCATCCTTTACGAAAAGGATGCCCTGGAAAAAGGCTCCAGTCCTTTTGTTTCCCCGGCTTCGGTCGACCTGATGCTCAAGCTCTACGATGAAGAACTGCAATATTATCTGCTGTTCGCAAAGCAGATCACCACTTATCAGGACTATCGCACCGAGCTGGCCTGGCGCGGTATCGAGAGCCTTTACGACAAGTTTTTCTTCGAGCACAACGATGTTGACATCAAGGTCCTGCAGGAAGTGGCCGCTTACCGCAAAGGCGTCGACCCCGAGACCATCCGCAGCAAGTACATCGACGTCACGAGCGAGGAACGGCTGGCGGCATTGCTTAAAGCCGAGGAAGAGCTGGCCCTGATCAAGGACATCGTCGCGAACAACAACTTTCCCGCGTACATCGACATGCGGATCAAGATGGCCCAAAAGGATATAGACGGCTTGAAGGAAAACATCGCCATCCAGGAAAAGGCGATCATTGACAATCCGGAGCAGGAGCCTTACCTGGACCAGGTGATCAAGGACCTGCAGCGCCAGATCAATGTGATCGAGACGAGCACCATCCCGATCCTGGAATACCGCCTGGAAAAGAACATCATCCCCGGTCTCCTGATCTGGCAGAACAATGCCTTGAGCGACATGGAGAGCAGCCGCAACCAGCTGGTCTACCTGCAGGAGCAGCTCAATATCACGGAAGAGGAATGGAACGAAAACCAGCGCGGCAACTGGGGCCAGAACCAGACCTACGCCGAGTACATCGAGGGGATCAAGCAACAGATCAACAGCACCAACAAGACCATCATCATCGCCCAGAAGTCGCTTGACACAGGGCGCCCCGACATGGCTTACGTCCCTACCGGGCCGCGCCGGAAAACGACCGACTTTTTACAGTACACCACGGTCATTGCACTGTTCGGCGTCCTTCTGGGCGGCTGGCTGATCGCCAGCGAATACCAGCAAGGCACCATCCGGCTGCTGATGATCCGTCCCAAGACCCGCACCAAAATCCTCATGTCCAAATTCGTGGCTGCCATCATCGTCTGGCTGGCCGTCGCGTTCGCTTCCAGCTTGCTGAACGCGGTCACCAACGGTGTCCTGTTCGGATTTTCCGACTTTGCCTTCCCGAATTACACCGTTGACGGCGAAATGGGCTTCATTGCCTATTATCTGCCCAAATTCCTGGCCTGCGTCACGCCGGTGCTGTTCACATTCACCATCGCCTTCATGCTGTCGGTCGTCGCGAAGAACATCGCCGTCTCGATCGCCCTGCCCATCCTCTTCTATATCGGCAGTGTCATCACCATGGGGATCTTCTCCTATTCAGCGAACATGAACTGGCTGGCCTACACGCCCATTCCATACATGCAGATGCCATCCTTCTTCGCCCGATACACCAATATCGATTACCTGATCCAGCGCGGCGTCAGCCTCAACCTCACATACGGCGTCCTCATGCTGCTCGTCCTTTCCGCTGTCTGCACAGCCATCGCGGTGGTCGTGTTCAAGAAGCGGGACATTGTCAACTGACTGATTCAACGGGGTATACAGATGGAAGAAAACAATCCGTTCCTGAAAGCGTATCGTGACAAACTCGATGGCGAGGAGGCCGGTCAGCCGGCCGCGAATCCGCCGGAAGCGGTGCCCGGCCAGGAGGCAACCGCGCTTCGCGCCATGCATTATGAGGAAAAGCCGACCTTCACCCAACCCCGTGCGGTGACGCCTGCGCACGGGCCAGCCAACCGCAAACGGTCGAAAGCGATACCGGCGATTCTTCTGTCCATCCTCCTGATCGCGGTGATCATGCTTGTGGTCTGGCTGCTCACCCGCGGCACCGAAGTCGTCGACTTGACCGGATGGAACCGGACGGACGCCCAGCTCTGGGCCAGTGACAATGGCATCAACTTACAGGTTGAACAAGAGTTCAACGATACGGTCGAAGCCGGCAAGATCTTCAGACAATCGCCTGCCAAAGGGGCGCGTCTTGGAAAAGGTGGCTTTCTACAGATCACCCTTTCGCTCGGACATGATCCGAATGTCACCTTCCCGCTCCCGGACCTGCTGTCGATGACCATGAACGAAGTCCAGGCCTGGGCCGACGAGAACTTCATGACCAAGGTCCGGATCACGACGGAATACCATGACGAAATCCCGTCGGGCCGCGTGATCCGCTACGAGGTCAATGATGACACGGTGGTCGATGAAGTCAAACGAAGCTCACCGGTCTATGTCATCGTCTCGAGGGGACCGGAGCCCACGACTGTCGAGCAGGTGGAACTGCCGGACTTCACGACCATGTCCGTGATGCAGGGCCAGCAGTTCGCCAACGAGAAGGACCTGCTCCTGAAGCTGGTCGAAGAATACAATGATGAGATCCCGGCCGGCACCGTTCTTGACCAGAGCATTGCCGCCGGTGAAAAAGTCGATCCGGGCACGGAAATCATCCTGACCGTGTCTAAGGGGAAACTGGTGCTGGTGCCTGATTTTTCAGGTCTTACCAGGGAACGCGCCTCAGCGGTCGCTTCCGCGCTGGGCATCAGCCTCACCATGAAGGATCGGTATTCCTCACGGACGGAAGGCCGGATGATCTCGCAAAGCCTGTCGGTCGGCGCTGTCTATACACCCGGCGAGGTGCTTGAGCTTGTTTATTCACTCGGCAACAAGATCGTCCTGACCAGCTTTGTCGGCCAGACAAGGGCCTCGATCGAATCCTGGGCCAATGACCTCAACGCCCTGGGTGCCTCCATCCGCGTCAGCGTCACCCAGACGCAGAACAATGCGCCCCGCGACACGATCATTTATCAGGACAAGGCCAATATCGTGATCAGCCCCGACACGACGATCCGCATCACGGTGTCGCTTGGCAAGATGGTGTTCATGCCCGACCTGATCGCGCCGGAAGGCTCCGTCTACGGTGAAATCATGACCCGCGAGAAAGCCACAGCTGCCTGTGACGCGATTGGCCTCATCCCGATCTTCGTGGCCGAAACCAAAAGCGGGCGCCTGCCCGGTGAAATCTGGTACCAGAGCGCGGGCGCCGGTACGGAGATCTATGAAGGGACAACCGTCACGTTGAAATACAATCCGGTCAACCAGACCATCGCCGTTCCGAGCCTCGTTGGCAAAACGCGCGATCAACTGATCGAAGAGGGACTGCGAAAATTGTTCGATGTCACGTTCCTTCCGGCTGATGTTCCCACCGGTGTGCTGCCGGGTACGGTCCTGTCACAGTCGCTGCCGGTCGGTGAGATCATGGCGGTCGGCACGGCGATCACCCTGACGATCGAGCCGGAACCGGAACCGACGCCGGTCGTGACCGAATCGCCCTCCCCGACCCCGGACCCGACCGAGGAACCGCCTTCGCCGACACCCGATAAGCGAGAGGAGCCGACGCCTGCGCCGTGAGATGGATTTTCCGGCTGACTTGTGCGATAATTCCGGATGATCACCCACCACGCCCCCGTAGGAAGGTTATTACACGAAACTAATGAAAACACACACATCCCAACAGAACCTTTATGTCCAGAAAACGCGTTCCGGCAGAAGACGCCCCCGCAAAAAGCCAGTCTGGCCGGTCATCGTGGCAGCCGTTCTGATTCTGGCCGTGGCTGTCACCGCAGGGGTGCTGTTGCTTCAACCATCTTTCAAGCTGCTCGAAGAATCGATGACGGTTGAATTGGGATCGCCCCTTCAGGTCGACAAGGCCATGCTCATCGAGGCCAAGCCGGACATCCTGGACCGGATCGAGGTGGACACCGCGCAAGTCGATACAAATCAAGTTGGCGAATATCCACTCAGTTTCCGCTATGAAAAGGATGTCAAAACCCTGACGGTCATGGTCACGGACACCACCCCGCCGACTGCTGAACTGGTGCCGGGCGACATCCACATCATGGTCGGCAAGACACTCACGGCGTCCGACCTGGTCGCACGTTACGACGATCACTCGCCCGTCACCATCAGCTTCGGCGAAAAAGGGGACTTGTCCCTTGACTTCCCACAAGTTGGCGATGTGCCGGTCATCCTGACCCTCACCGACGCGGCAGGAAACCGCAAGGAATACCCCCTGACCATTCAAGTCGTCCCCAAGGACACCGTGCCGCCCGTCCTTTCCGGTCTGGACACATTGGACGTCCGGCTCGGGTCGATTCCCGACCTGACGGACGGTGTCAGCGCGTCGGACGACATGGACGGGGATGTGACGGCCCGGATCACGCACACGGGCGATCTTGACCTGTTCAAGGAAGGCACATACACGATCACTTACGCGGTCAAGGATCTGGCCGGCAACGAGGCAAAGGCAGACCGGACAGTCACGGTGACCGACCCATACAAATCCCTGCGGGCCTCAAACGAGATCATCATCGATGATGACCCGGCGGTTCACCAGGTCCTCGGACCGGTGCTCGATTATCTCGGATCCAAGGTCAGCCGCATGGGCATCGTCTACTACGATCTGGAAACCGGTAAAGGCTTTTTCATCAACCAGGACACACAGTTCCGCTCGGCCAGCACCGCCAAGCTCTTTGTCAACATGGCTCTTTATGATCGGGTGGACAAGGGCGAGGTCAGCCTTGACCAGAGGATTTATTACCAGTCATCGGACTACGAGGGCGGCACCGGTGTCATCCAGGGCATGGACCGGTCGAAAGGCTTCACACTGGCGACACTGGCTGATTATGCCATGAAGTATTCCGACAATATCGCGTTCAACATGATCCGCCGTTTCCTCGGACGCGATGAATCGTTCGAATACTACGAATCCGTGATCGGACACGACACAAACCGAAAGATGACCTCGATGGGCGCTGCGGACGGTTATGACCTGATGAAGCTGCTCTACACATCCGATTCGGAAAATTTCAAGCACATGCTGGAAGTCTTGAAAGAGACCGTCTTCTCATCCATGCTGCCCAAGTATCTGCCGGAAGATGTCGCGGTCGCCCACAAAATCGGCTTCTACGCCGGTTACTACCATGACGTCGGCATTGTCTATGACAAAGACGGCCCTTACATCCTCGCGGTTTTTTCCGGTGGACTTTCTTCGCCGGAAGAGACGATCGCCCAGGTGTCAAGGCTGGTGTTCGAGAACCGCTGAAGAACCGGGTCATCATTCAAGCATCTGGAGATTCTACGCCATGGCTCAGGACAAGATCGCGAAAAGAAAGCTCATCTTGAAAAACTATTCGGCTGTTGCCACGAGCAAGGGCGCGAATGGCTGCTGCGGTAATGGCTGCGATTGTTCAGGCTCGTCGGCTGACGCGACGGAAATCGCAAAAGCGCTCGGCTATTCAGAAGAAGAACTGGCTGACATTCCCGATGCGGCCAATATGGGGCTCGGCTGCGGCAATCCGCTTGCGATCGCCGCGCTAAAGCCCGGCGAGGCGGTTCTCGACCTGGGCAGCGGTGGTGGCTTTGACTGTTTTCTGGCTCGGAAACAGGTTGGCGCACAGGGACTGGTCATCGGTGTCGACATGACACCGGACATGATCGCGCTGGCTCGTGAAAATGCCCGAAAAGCCGGTTACACCAATGTATCATTCCGTCTTGGTGAAATCGAGCATCTGCCGGTGGCGGACCTTTCCATCGATGTGATCATCTCCAACTGCGTCATCAATCTGGCGCTGGAAAAGGAGCAGGTGTTCCGCGACGCCTTCCGCGTCCTGAAGCCAGGCGGGCGGCTATCGATATCCGATATCGTCGCCACAGCGGAACTGCCGGACCGGATCAAGGATGATCTGGCCATGCTGTCCGGCTGCATTTCGGGTGCCGAAACGATCGAGAATCTGCACAACATGATGCGTCAGGCCGGTTTTGAGGACATCCGCCTGGAGCCAAAGGACAACAGCCGCGATATCCTGAAAACCTGGGTGCCGGGCAGTCAGGCAGAGGACTATGTTGCCTCCTTCATCATCGAGGCGCGAAAGCCGTCTGTCTGACACATCCTTGATTGGACAACAAAACAGCCGCCCGGAGTAAAATCGCCAAAGGGCGGCTGTTCATATTTTGAACGCCTATGGATTTACAGTTCGTCCGTGATCAGCTGCTTGATCTCCTTCACGGACGGCACCCGGCCGGTGACCTTGGTCTTGCCGTTGATGATCAGGCCCGGGGTCCGCATGATCCCGGTGGCAACGATGTCAGCCATGTCCGTCACATACAGGATCTGCGCGTCCGTGCCCAGTTCCTGGACGGCATCCTGTGTCGCTTTCAACAGATTCTTGCAATTTCTGCAACCGGCTCCGACCACTTTGATTTCCATGTTCATTCCTCCGTTTGTTTCTTCTTGTTCTTCTTGCAGGTCTGGTATTGCTTGTTTCCGCCCGACAGATTGTAGACTTTTTTGAAACCGTGGTTGATGAGGATGTTCTGGGCGGCGTTGCCCGTCGTGCCCTTGTTGCAATAGGTCACCACCGGCTTGTTCCGGTCGAGTGTCGCCATCCGCTCGCGCAGCACCTCATGCGGCATGCTGACCGCGTGATCGACATGGCCCTCACCGTATTGTTTTTCAACCCGCGCGTCCACCACCTGGATCTCGTCCGGGGAAATCGCGGACAAATCATCCGCTGTCATGATGTCGCGGTCGCGGTGCAGAGCGTTGTCCAGGATCATGCCGGTATAGAGGACCGGATCCTTGGTGGTTGAGAAAGGCGGGGCATACGCCAGGTCAAGGTGGAACAGATCGGATACCGAAAGGCCGGCTGTCATGGCAGTGACGAACACATCGATCCGCTTGTCGACGCCTTCATAGCCGATGATCTGGACGCCAAGCAACTTTTCGCTCTTCCGGTCGGCGATCGCCTTGATCACCATCTCGCGTCCACCGTAATATTCCGGCTTGTCCGGCTTGATGTTGTGGTTCACGACGATATCGTAGCCGCTATCGCGAGCCTGCGCTTCGTTCAGGCCACTGGCAGCGATGCTCATCTCGAACACCTTGAAAATGCCGGTGCCCGCAATCCCGCGAAACGCAAGGCTGCCACCGGTCGCGACGTCACCGGCGATCCGGCCCATTTTATTGGCCGTCGATCCCAGCGGGCGATACAAGGGCCGACCATCCACGACCGAAAAACTTTCCGTGCAGTCGCCACAGGAATAGACGTCCGGCAAGTTGGTCTGCATTTTCTCATTGACCGCGATGGCGCCCGTCTCACCAAGGGCAACACCCATGGAACGGGCCAGCTCGACATTCGGCCGCACGCCGACCGCCATGATCACGAGATCGGCTGCTATTTCGGAATCGTCGTCCAGCACGAGGCCGGCTTCGCTGACCGAAACAGCGGCGCGGCCAGGCAAAATGGTCACTTGCTGTTTTTCCAGATACTCATGCAGGTAAGGCGCCATGTCGGGATCGACAAACGGGCAGATCTGGGGCAATTTCTCGATCAGCGTGACCTGCAGGCCGGCGCGGACCAGGTTTTCGACCATCTCGAGGCCGATGAAGCCGCTGCCGATGATGGCCGCTGTCTTCGGGTGCTGTTCGTCGATGAACTGCCGGATCGCCTGGGCGTTGAGCGGATTTCTCAGTGTGAAGACATGCGGCAGGTCAACGCCCGGGATGGGCGGTATGATCGAGGACGCACCCGTGGAAAGAATCAGGGTGTCGTAATGATCCGCAAACTCCGTCTGGTTCGCCAGATCCCGGATCCGCAGTGTTTTTGCTTCCGGGTCGACGCTGAGCACCTGGTGCCGGATTTTGACATCGACCTGGTACTTGCTTTTGAAAAAGGCCGGGTCGCGCGGCGTCAGGGTCTTGAGGTCCGGGACCTTGCCGCCGATAAAGTACGGCAGCCCGCAACCGGAGTACGAGATGTGCTCGTCCATTTCGTAAATGACGATCTCGGCCGTTTCATCATTGCGCCGGGCTTTCGCTGCGGCGGATGTGCCGGCCGCGACCGCGCCGATGACAACGATGCGTTTGGCCGGCGGGGATGGGTTTTTTGGATCGCTCATGGTTCGATTGTTATCACTCATACCTTCAACTCCTCTTCCTGGGGGAACCAATGGGTGGTCCGGTTGGCGATCTTGACCAGGGTCAGCATGACCGGCACTTCGACCAGGACACCGACAATGGTGGCGAGTGCGACGGGGGATGTCGGTCCGAACAGTGAGATGGCGACGGCGACCGACAGTTCGAAAAAGTTGGACGCGCCGATCATGCCGGCCGGCGCCGAGATGCAGTGGTAAAGCCGGAGCCTTTTCGCCGTCAGATAAGCGATGAAGAAGATGAGAAAGGTCTGGATGGTCAGCGGGATTGCGATCAGGATGATGTGGACAGGATTGTTGATGATCACCTCTCCCTGAAAGGAGAAGATGATGATCAGGGTCAGCAGCAGCCCGCCAATGGTGACATTGTTGAACCTGGGCAGGAATGTGTAGGTGAAATAGTCCATCCCATGGCGCTTGATCACATGAACCCGGGTCAGCACACCGCCAGCCAGAGGGATTACCACAAACAGGACAACCGACAGCAGCAGGGTCGCCCAGGGGATGGTGAACCCGCTGATGCCCAGCAAAAGAGCGACGATCGGGGTGAATGCCACCAGGATGATCAGGTCATTGGTCGCGACCTGGACCACCGTGTAGGCAGCGTTGCCCTTGGTCAGGTGACTCCAGACGAATACCATGGCCGTGCAGGGCGCGGCGCCCAGCAGGATCGCGCCGGCCAGGTAGCTGTGCGCCAGATCCGACGGGATCCAGGCTTTGAAAACGACCAGGAAGAAAAACGCCGCGATCGCATACATGGTGAACGGCTTGATCAGCCAGTTGGTCACCCAGGTCACATAAAGACCCTTGGGGTTTTTACCGATATATTTCACACTTGCAAAATCGACCTTCATCATCATCGGATAGATCATCAGCCAGATGAGGATGGCGATCGGGATCGACACTTCTGCGTACGTGAACCGACCGAGAAATTCCGGTATCACCGGCAGGAATTGGCCGATCAGGACACCGGCCACCATGCAGAGGATGACCCAGACTGTCAGGTATTTTTCAAAGAAGCTGATTCCGGCTGCGAGTTTTCTATTCATGCACATCCTTCCCTTATTTGCAAAAACGGTACCCGGTACCAAAATCTACATAAACCAGGCGCCAAAAGCGTTGAATGTGTACCCGATGATCAGGATGCCCACGATGACAATGCCGGCGAACGTGACGAGCAATTGGTTCCTGACGACCTTTTTCAACAGGATCATGGATGGCAGGGATAGGGCGGTCACGGCCATCATGAACGAAAGGACCGTACCGATCCCGACCCCCTTGGCCACCAGCGCTTCGGCGATCGGCAAGGTGCCGAAAATGTCTGCGTACATGGGAACGCCGACCACGGTGGCGATCAGGACGGAGAAGGCATTTCGCTGGCCAAGGATCGTCGTGATGATCTTCTCCGGGATCCAGTTGTGGATCGCCGCGCCGATACCGACTCCGACCAGGACATACAGCCATACCTTGTGGATGATTTGCTGGACCTGATCGCGAGCGAAAAGCAACCGTTCGCGGGTGGACAGCTCGAGATCATCCGTTTCAATCAGCTTGTTGGCAAAGACAAACGGCTCGACATAGCGTTCCATGTTCATCCGGCTGATCAGCGATCCACCGATGACCGCCAGGATCAGGCCGACGACCACGTAGGCCATGGCGATCCGCCAGTTGAAAATGCTGGCTAGCAGCAGCACTGACGCCAGGTCCACCAGCGGCGACGAGATCAGGAACGAAAACGTGACACCGATCGGCAAGCCAGCGCTCGTGAAACCGATGAACAAGGGAATCGACGAACAGGAGCAGAATGGCGTGATCGTGCCCAGCAGAGCCCCCAGGACGTTGGCCCAGATGCCCTTGAACCGGCCGAGGATCCGGCGCGTGCGCTCCGGCGGGAAATAGCTCTGGACATAAGAGATCGTGAAAATCAGGACGGACAGCAGGATGAAGATCTTGACCGTGTCGTAGAGGAAAAAATGGACACTGCCGCCGATTCGCTCATTTGTTGTCAGGGCGGCCTGGCCTGGCACCGGAACAGGCAGGCCAAACACCTTTTCAACCAGCTGCCGGACCAGCTCATAAAGCCAGGTCATTTTCAGAAGCTGGTCGTTCAGCCAACCGAAGAGGGATGAGATGTAAGCCATGACGGTCACTCCTTGCATATGCAGTCAGGCTTGTCCGTCGTGATGTTTTCCAGGAAGTCCTTGGCCTGACCGAACAGGCGCTGATTCAGAGAATAACGCGTCCAGGGCCCGTCCTTGCGTGAATGAACCAGGCCGCTTTCGGTCAGGATCTTCATGTGATAGGACAGTGTCGGCTGGGTGATTGCAAAAGCCTCCAAAATGCTGCAGGCACATAATTCTTCACAGGACAGCATATCGATGATCTTTAGCCGGGTCTCATCGGACAAGGCCTTGAAAATCAAGGTGGCGTCGGCGCATTGGAGCATCACAGGTCAACCTCTCTGATAAAGCACAAGCATATTGATGATTTTCTATATCAGACTAATGCTCACATAGACATTTGTCAATATAGATAATCTTCGATGTCATGTTTAACAGAAATAATTGGCGGTTTAATGCATGGCACCATTTTATCCAAACAGATAGCTGGTCATGGAGATCGAGCCGAGGGTGCAGGCTTCGTTGAACACGAAGATCGGATCCGCATCATCGGATGCCCCCAAAACGTAGAGCAGTGGGTCGAAATGCTCAGTTGTCACGAAGGCGTGACGTGCACAATCGCCGGCTTGATGGTAATCGATGACCTGCTCGTGATCCCGGCTTAGGATGCTGCTTTTGATATACTGGTCAAACTCATCTGCCCAGTCATAGCCACCGTCCAGCGACCAGTTGACCCGTCCCAGATGATGGACAATGTTCCCGCTGCCCAAAATCAGGACACCCTGGTCGCGAAGTGGCTTCAAAAGACGGCCAATGTCGTGATGCTCCTGACGGGAAAGGGTCTGGTCCAGGCTCAGCTGGATGGTCGGTATGTCTGCCCCCGGGTAGAGGCGATTCAAGACTGACCAGGCGCCATGGTCGATCCCCCAGCGATTGTCGATCTCAGTTTGCGGGACCAGTCCGCGAACCCAATGGGCAATCTCAGGCGCACCGGCCGGTTGATAAACCACCTCATACAATGCACGCGGAAACCCGTACATGTCATAGATCTGACGCGGCCTGGGGCTGTCCGTGACTTTCGTCCCCTGTGTCGTCCAATGGGCCGATATGGCCAAAATTGCCTTCGGTTTCGGGATCCGGTCCGCATGCGTTTCCCAACCGCAGGTAAATCGGTTATCCTCGATCGCATTCATGGGTGAACCATGTCCGACAAACAGCACCGGCATTTTTTTCATGATCGTTGTCCTTTCTCGGCCTTCACCAGATAAAACGCCTTCGTGCACTGCATTGCCAGGCCATTACACGGCTTCATCGATCGCCGATTTCAGATCCTGTTCCACCGCCTCCGCGATGGTGGACAGATTGTCGAGATGGGCCAGTCCCATCAGTTCCGTCGGGCGAAGCATGCCCAGCTGCACGACCCCCTGGTCTTCATAGACGACCAGTTTGCAGGGCAGAAAGTAGCCGGCCTCCAGATGCGCGTCGAAGGCTTTCTTGGCCTGTACGGGATTGCAGGCCTCCAGCATCTTGAAATTTGTCGAAAAGTCCTGCCCCTTTTCCTGAAGTTTGTCTTTGAAATTCAACTCCCATAAAATCCCGAACTTGTGCTCGGCCAGACGCGATTTCAGATCCTCCACAGCTTCCTCGAAGCGCTTGCCTGTTTGCTTCTTATACATCATATCCATATGAATGGTCCTCCTGACCACTTGTCGGTCGAAGAATCAGATTCGTGATGAAATCTGGATTCATGGTTTGCATCAGTTGCATGGTTTTTATCAATAACATGTATGAACTTCATTGTATCAACTGGAAAAATCCATGGCGGGTTCACGCGTTACCGTTCGCCTCTGTTTCATGTTTGAAGCGTCCGATCAGTGGAACAATCCAAGCCTCGGGATCGTCTAATAGGTGTCTATAACAGCAATCCAATATGCGAAAGCAACCATAAGTTCAAGGAGGCTGACGAACCATGTCTACGCGATTCTCTATCTGGATTGTCGCGCTGGTGTTCGTCCTATCAATCGCGTTATTGGCCTCTGGTTGTTCCTCTGCACCGACAACGCCCGATACGACGAACCCCACCACAAAACCCACCACCACGCCATCAACAAGCCCGACAAACACAAAAGCCGAGGATCTTCCATTCCAGATTGAAATGGTGCCCGAGCAGTTGAATGGTTTTTCCATTCCCGGACAACGATGTGTCTTCCTGGTCACCATCATCGATGAGGCAAAAACCGGGGGCAAAGCCGTCGACATCACGGCTGCCGCCAATGATGCCGAAGTCTCGATCGAACATTCCTCCATCACGCAGGGGCAGGTCGCTGAAGTGACCGTCATCCCGGCTGCGAAAAGCGAGGGTAAAGCCATCAAAATCAGCGTCACCGGCACTCGCGGCTCGGTGACCCACACGGAAAGCGTCACCTTCGAGGTCGTGGAGGGTGAGGACGACCGGAAGGAATATGCGATTGAACTGCGTGACCGCTTCGTCGCCTGGCTGGCCAAGAACAAGCCTGAATTGAAAATCACCAGCGATACGAAGTGGACCCCAACCATGGTCAGCCCGCAATGGCTAGTCGTTTCGCACTATCTTTTCTTCTCCGATGAGTGGGAAATGCATGTGGAATGGCACATCATGATCGCGCCGAGCGACTGGGCCCGGATAGACCTGCGGCACCGGTTCGACGAGACAAAACCATCATATGCATTTGAAATTTCGTCCCGCGAAAGCAACAGCGACCCGATCCCGATCGACGTGCCTGAGATGATCTGGCGATAATAAAGGCGGTTTAGCGCCAAATGAAGTGTGAGTAGTTCCGCTGTGGTGCCAGTCTTCGATTCGGTACTCGCTCATGAGCCCGCCTGAAAACCACTGCAACTGTAATGTTACAAGCCGAGACGACGCACTGGTACCGAAACGGAAACTGGCACCACCCATTGGGCGGTGCCAGACTGCATTTCGGTACTTGACGGAACTAACTCATGGTTGCTCATGCTTGTAAGCACCAAGCCGTCTCCTATCCTTCCATCTACCGCATTCTGGACCTTCTTGCCAGTGGGTTGTCACTGGTTTTGGCCTGCATGTTCAACCGTGCTTCTGGGTCGGGCGGTTGATTTTGCGAAAAGGCAGCCCCTATTTCCGTTAACGCTTCGATTTCGATTTCCCGAACGATCGCCACCGCTCCATCAAATTTTTGCCTGGCTTTCTCCTCAATGGCAAGGGGCATTTGCCAAAAAGCCTCGGCCCGTTCTTCCATGTCCTTTTTCATTTTTGCCTGTTCATCAAGGCCAAATCGCTCGAACATGTTCAATTCCCCCCTTGACCCTGGTTCTTCAGCCACTGTTCCAGGTGCTGATTGTACCAGTCGTTGTAACGATTCAACTCGCGCTGATAGTCCTGCCCCGACGTCTGCTGCACTTGTCCGTCCGGACGCTGGATCTGGGTCGTGCCGTCGGCCGTCTTCCTGAAAATCGTACCGTCAGGCATTTTTGTCATCTGCGTCCCATCAGGGGTATCGAGCGACGAGCGCCCATCTGGCAACTGCATCGTGACTGTACCGTCCGGTTTTTGTGTCACCCGGGCACCTGTCTTGGTCACAAAGTCCATTGTGCCATCCGCAGATTGGGTCAAAGTCGCATCCTCAGTTTCGAGCTTCTTGAACCCATCGCTTTGAACGGTACCCCTCAAGCCTGTCTCTGTATCGACAAAACTGCCGTTACCCTGGGCATCTTTCTTCACGGTCGATCCATCCGGCAAAGTCATCTCAACCTCACCCGTCTGATTGTTGCCCTTGATTGAGGATCCATCAGGCAGACGCGCTTCGACTTCGCCCGTATTGGGATCACTTCGATAAGTGGTCCCGTCTGCTCCTTGATAGTTCTCACGGCCATCCGCGAATTTCTCATAGACATCACCGTCAGCAGTCTGGACATTCAAGTTGCCCTGACTGTCTTTCTTAAACCGCGATCCATCATCACCGACACCTTCTGCCGATCCATCCGGCTTGAAAGTCAGGGTCGAATCCTCGGTCCGGATCTCGCCCTCCAGGATGACATGATCGACTGTCTTGTATTCCAGTTCTCCCGCTTCGTTCCGCTGATGAACCAGTTTTTGGTCGATTTTCATCTTGAGGCTGCCGCCATGGGGTGATGTCACCAAAAACGCGTCCGGATCTTCCGGATGACGGACCGTGACATTGCCACTTGCACTGACCGCCCGCACCGTTTCGCCTGCTTCGTTTCGAGTGATTTTCAATCCCGTTTTTGTCGTTTCCGTGGTGGTGCCGTCTGGATGATAGATCATTTCCTCGCCGCTTGGTTTCGTGTGGGTCATGGTGCCGTCCGGTGTTTTCACGACCAGGCCATCAGCGTCCGAGGTGCTGACTGTCCCGTCCGGCCACTCTTCCCAGGTGGAGCCGTCCGGATTCTGGACCTGGACCGTGCCGTTGGGGAAATGAATGATCCGTTCGCCACCCGGATGGCTGACCTCGATGTTACCGTTGGGCATCCGGGAAATCCGTTCGCCGTCTGCTCCGGTCACGAAAGCCGGATAATCCGGCACGTTTTTGCGTTCGTAAGCGGGATCCAATCCTCCGGACGTGTCCGGTTCTTCTGCAGTTCCGGCTTCTCCCGATACCGGACCGGGTTCGGGGCTCATCGATAGCCCGGCCGCGGCCGCACCGCCGGTGGCCGATCCGATCGCTCCGCCAAAAATGGCCGCCAGTGCGGAGACCAGGGAAATCACGATGGTCGCACCGGCTCCGGCATGCTGCCAAGGATTGACATCATCACCGGGTCCCTCATCGACCGGTAGGGGCAGCGGATCTTCTTCATCCGGATCAGTCGGCTCCGTCCGCACTGTTGTGGGCTTCGGAGTCACCGTGATGACCGGCTTTGTTTCTGTCGGCCGTGTCGTCGCGACGGGGCTGGTGACCTCTGGTTCATCTTCCACTGTCAGTTCGACGGAGACGCTGACCGCTTCCTCGACCACGACCATGCCCGCCCAGCGGCAATGAAAAATGCCCCGGATGAGCACGCGCTTCGTGCCTTCCGGAACTACACCGCTTAACTCGTGCGACAAAGGTGAAGCCTTCACATTGCCCGATGTGTATTTCACGATGTCGCCGATATTCACATTGTTTTCATCACGGAAAATCAGGTCCATGGTCAGGCTGTTGAAGACCAGGTTTTCCGCGTTGGGCGACTGGTAGCCGGTCGTGGAAAGCGAAATCGTTTCGCCCTCCTTGACTGTACCGTACAAAAGGTATCCGGCACTCATGTAGGCAAGCGACCATTTTGCGCTTGTCGGCTGACCGCCGGATAAATTGAATTCCATCCACGTTTTCAGACTGGCTTCAAAGCTGCCGCTGGATGCGACCGGGGCCGGTTCGGCGTATTTGTCCAGCATATCTGCCGACGCCGTCACGGGAACCAGATAAAGGACTGCCAGAATCAGGGTCAGGAACAAGGCGATTCTCCGTTTCACGCTGACACCGCCTCCTTCCCGGCTTTGACCGTCAGGCCGAGGACGACCCCGGCAACGATCGCGACCAGTCCCAGCCAATAGGGCAGATATGGCAAACGCAGCACAGAAAGGCCGACTCCAGCAAGCCCGCCAGCCGCGAAACCGCTGACCAGGCGCTGGATGGTGGTTCCGGACGGTATCCTGCCTTTTGACAGTTTACTGGCTCCAGAAAGAAGCATGTTCCAGATTAATCCGCTTTGGCGGCTCAGTGCGCGCAGTGCCAGTACAAACCCGACCAATCCGGGCATGCTGTTGACCAGGCTGGCATTGCCGGACTGGAAGTTGAAGGCGATCAGGGCGATGCCGATGCCCAGCAGAAGCGGTGCCAGCACATTAAGACCATGAATGGAAAAGCCGGCCAGAAGCCGTCGATAGCCTTCGCCCAGGCTTTTCAGCGAGGCTTTGCCGATCACCACAGGCAGCACCAGCACACTGACGAAGTATGCGAAAACAGCCTTGCCGATGACACCACCGACGACACCCCAGAATCCGCCGTACATGCCACCTTGGGCAAAGGTCATGAAGGACACCAGTTTCACCGGCCAGGGATTGATCCCGAGAGCCGGCAACAGCGCCATCACAAGCCAGATGCCGGCCAGGACCAGCATCGGGACCATCTTTTGGGGGTGATGGACATAATCCATGATCGATGCCTTGGTCTCACGAACAGCATCGACAACCAGAGCCTTGACGCCGGCTGGATGTTCGTTGACCGACTGTCGCGTCTGGCTCGTTGGCTGGCTGTTCACGGCCGTCTGGATACCGGCACCGCATTTGGGGCAGAACCGGGCTCCTTCCGATAGCGGAGCACCACACTGATGACAAAAAAGCTTCATGGACCAATCCTCCTGGAGAAGAATATCGGGGTTTTATAACCGATGGGTTTGAGAAACCAAATCGTCACTTCATGGATCTTCCGCCACGCGGTCAGAGCAGCGGGATATCAAGAGCCCGGCGCGAGTATCTTGCGTCGCCTGGCCGCGACCAGCTGATGACCACTTCGAGCAGCCGCCACGATCGCAAGATAAACTCGCGATGGGAATGGATCTTTTTGTAAAACAGTCTGTGCCATGCTCCCTCTTTGGACCTAAGGCATCAGCATGATCACGATGGCGGTCTCGTAACCCTCCATCTGCGGCTCATCTGTGGCAGACACATCAAAGTTGTAGGTGTATGCGCCGATCTTGCCAAATGACGTGAAAGAGGAGCCGGTGTCCATGCTCGATGTGACCTCGGCGGTTTTCAGTACATCTTTGTAAAAGGCTGCGACATTCGCCCAGTCATCCTTCGATTCGGCCATGATCGTGTAGCTACCATCGGTCGCGATCACGCCCGTGATGTAGCTGCCTTTGTAGATCGGAAAAAGATCGGCCGGGTATCCATCAGGAATGTCGGCTCCCGATTGGCCAGTGCCGCTTTCGACCGTCACGCCCGGCATTGTGGTGGCCGGCGTTTGTGTCGATGTTGTCGTCCCGGCTGTCGTCGCCTGGGTGGCGGGTTTTGTCGTTGTGGCCACGGTTGTCGTTTCCTTGTCGCCCGAGCAGGCGGCGGTCATCATCAGGAGTAGTGTCAGACCCAAGAAAAAAAGCAGGGTTTTCTTTAGACGCATCATGACCGGTTACCTCCACACTTCATCACTTCATACTGGAGATGTTGTGCCATTCTGACGGCATTTGGTGCTATCCATCCGTCATTTTTTGTCATGCCAGTTCCATCATACTACTCTGCGGTGGAATTGTGCTCATAAAAAAGACCCCACCCGCGAAAAAAGCTTCGGGAGGAGTCTTCGCATGGGAAGTGCGGAAGTACCGGTTTGGTGCCTGGCACCAAAACCGGCACTTCTGACACAACAATCAATACTTGATGAACTTGTCACCGGAGACGCCGCAGATGCTGCATTTTTCCGGAATGTACTTTTCGATGTTGCCGCAGACCGGGCAGAGGTAGTAGAAGACTTCCTCGGGCTGGTCCAGTGTCTCCAGGGCTTCCTGGTAAAGCCGCGCGTGGACTTCTTCCGCTTTCATGGCGAAATTGAATGAGGCGAGCGCTGCCTTGTTGCCTTCTTCCTCGGCGACTTTGACGAAATCCGGGTACATGTCCTTGTACTCGTAGGTCTCGCCGGCGACAGCGTCTTTCAGGTTGTCGGCGGTGGACTTGACCTTGCCGGCCACCTCAAAATGCTTGAGCGCGTGAATGGTCTCGGCGTCCGAAGCTGCCTTGAAAAGCTTGGCGGCGTTGGCGTAGCCTTCTTTCTCGGCCTTTTTGGCATAGGCCAGATACTTGCGGTTGGCCTGGGATTCGCCGGCAAAACCGGCCATCAGGTTTTCCAGTGTCTTGTTGTCCATCGATTCTTTCCTCCCGTATTCATATCATTTTTCTATGAAAGGGGCAGCCATCACCGACTGCCCCGGCATAGCGTCCATTGTTCGGAACGATCAGGCCAGGTCGAACCGGTCGGCGTTCATCACCTTGTTCCAGGCCGCCACAAAATCAGCGACAAATTTGTCTTTCGCGTCATCGCTGGCGTACACCTCCGATATGGCCCGAAGCTGGGAATTGGCGCCAAAGACCAGGTCGACCCGCGTCCCGGTCCACTTCAGCTCACCACTGGCGCGATCACACCCCTCGAAGACATCCGCTTCTTCTGAGGCCGGCTTCCACTCCGTCTTCATGTCAAGCAGATTCACGAAGAAGTCGTTGGTCAGTGATCCCGGTTGACGGGTGAAAACACCGTGCTTCGACTGTCCGTAGTTGATGTCGAGAACGCGCATTCCGCCCATCAGCACCGTCATCTCTGGCGCGGTCAGGGTCAGGAGCTGGGCTTTGTCCACCAGCATTTCTTCCGCAGAAACCGCGTATCTGGCTTTCAGGTAGTTGCGGAAACCATCCGCCTTCGGTTCGAGTACCGAGAAAGAAGCGGCATCCGTCTGCTCATCCGACGCGTCGGTGCGACCGGGCTTGAACGGAACAGTCAGCTCGACGCCGGCGTTCCGGGCAGCCTGCTCGATGCCGGCCGCTCCGCCCAGGACGATCAGGTCAGCCAGTGAAACCTTCTTGTTGCCTGTCTGAGTGCTATTGAACGCCTGCTGGATTTTCTCCAGAGCCTGCAGCACGGTCTGCAGTTTATCCGGCTGATTGACTTCCCAATCCTTCTGCGGAGCCAGGCGGATACGCGCGCCATTGGCGCCGCCGCGTTTGTCCGAACCGCGGAACGTGGAGGCCGAAGCCCAAGCCGTCGCGACCAGTTGCGAAACGGTCAGGCCCGATTCCAGGATCCGGGCTTTCAGGTCAGCCACATCCTGATCATCAATCAACTCAAAGTCGACAGCTGGGACCGGATCCTGCCAGATCAGGTCCTCCGCCGGCACCTCAGGACCCAGATAGCGGGACTTCGGCCCCATGTCACGATGGGTCAGCTTGAACCAGGCACGGGCAAAAGCATCGGAAAATTCCTCCGGATTTTCGAGGTACCGCTTCGCGATTTTGTTGTAGATCGGATCCATCCGAAGGGCGAGGTCGGCGGTGGTCATCATTGGGGCATGCCGTTTCGACGGATCATGGGCATCGACCACCGTGGTGGAAGCGGCCGGGTCGGATGGCGTCCACTGCCAGGCGCCGGCCGGGCTTTTGACCAGATCCCAGTCATATTTGAAAAGTGTCGTCAGATAGCCCATGTCCCATTGGGTGGGGTTGGGCTTCCAGGCGCCTTCAAGCCCGCTACCGATCGTGTCCCCGCCTTTGCCGCTCTTGAAAGTGCTCTTCCAGCCCAGACCCATTTCTTCCATGGGCGCGGCCTCGGGCTCACGACCGACATGCGAAGCCGGCCCGGCCCCATGGCATTTGCCGAAAGAATGGCCACCGGCAATCAACGCGACCGTTTCTTCATCGTTCATCGCCATGCGAGCAAAGGTCTCACGGATGTCTTTTGCGGACGCGAGCGCGCTCGGCTGACCGTTCGGTCCTTCCGGATTGACATAGATCAGGCCCATCTGTACCGCAGCGAGCGGATTCTCCAGGTCTCGGTCACCTGAGTAGCGCTTGTCGCCGAGCCACTCGGTCTCAGCGCCCCAGTAAACGTCCTCCTGAGGTTCCCAGACGTCCTCGCGGCCACCGGCAAAGCCGAATGTCTTGAATCCCATCGATTCGAGCGCGCAGTTTCCGGCCAAGACCATCAGGTCCGCCCAGGAGATCTTCCGGCCGTACTTGCGCTTGATCGGCTCGAGCAAACGTCTTGCCTTGTCCAGGTTGACATTGTCCGGCCAGCTGTTGAGCGGCGCGAAACGCTGTGTGCCATCGCTGGCCCCACCGCGGCCATCACCCATGCGATAGGTGCCGGCACTGTGCCAGGCCATTCGGATGAAAAACGGTCCATAATGGCCGTAATCAGCCGGCCACCAGTCTTTTGAATCCTTCATCAGGGAGAAAATGTCTTCCTTGACGGCCTTCAGGTCCAGCTTCAAGAATTCCGCCTTGTAATTGAAGTCCGCTCCCAGCGGATTGCTCAGGCTGCTGTTTTGGTGCAGCATCTTGAGGTTCAGTTGATTCGGCCACCAGTCGCGATTCGAGGTGCCGCCTCCGGATACGCTCTTGCGGGCGTTCTCAGATTCCATGTGTTTCAATTCTCCCATGATGTGTGCTCCTTTCTCATGGTGTTTTTTCCTTCGTCAGGCAGTCCGGGCAGATACCTTTGAAATAGGCGTCCTTCTGATTGATCTGGTAGCTTCGCAATTCTTCAGGGATCCATGAGTCAAGATCCATGGCGAAGTTGCAGATTCGACCACAGGACTCGCATTTGAAATGACCATGGTTCTCCGTCATGATGTCATAACGCGATTCATGCTCTTCAATGGTCAATTCGCGGACCAGTCCAACCTCTTTGAATGTGGAAAGCGTGTTGTAGACGGTCGTTCTGGAAAGGGATGGGATATCCTCATAAAGAGCCTGGAAAATCTGGTCGACCGTCGGATGGCATGGGTGATTGATCAGGTAGTCCAGTACCCTGACCCGGTGATGGGAAGCCCGAATGCCGGCCTGTTTGAGTTTTTCTGCCATTTGTTCATAGGTATTTTCCATCGGCTTGTCCTCGCTTGATCCACTTCAGATGTCATTATAATCATAACAAAATTAAAACTATTACAATATTAATTGTATCTGAATTAGTTCCATCAGTCAATGAAGGACCCGTTCACTGGCACTCAGGCGCGCGAAAAACATCCTCTACCGGTGGAAGGATGTCAACCGGGTGTTGGATGCGCGAGATTCCTGCCTGTATGCTCAGCGACCGGCGACCGGGGTGCCGCAATTCGTGCAGAAACGGCCATTGGCGGGCAGTGGCGCGCCGCAATTCGTGCAGTAAAGATGTGCCACTTCGTGGTACACTTCCTCGATCGAATCATCATAATCATTCAGCACCGGCGCAGGCACCGCGGCCGCGTTCGAACGACCGGGTGCGGACCGGTAAGGATTGCTCGCCCTTTTCGGACGACGGTTCATGACAAACAGCAGAAAAACCCCGAGGCCTACCAGCACCAGCTGGCCCAGGTTTGGCTCCACTTCCGATGCCAGGCCATTGACGAATGGAGCCGCTGCCAGATAGTAGACCGTCTTTTCAACCTTGACGCCCATATCACTGCCGCGACGGGTGGTATGGCCATCGTGGATTTCGCCATCTTTGTCCATGAAGGTGTAGTCGATCGACCACTCGTACCGTTTGTCCGCGCTATATTGTGTGCTCGATCCGCCGACTCTTCGTGTCGTCACCTGGGCGACCGCCTTGTCACCAACGAAGAAAAGGACGAACCGGCTCAGGCCGAGCAGGATCATGGCGACACCCACCAAGGAAATGAGGATGCGCGCGGCCGGACTGGTTTCTTTGCGATTGCGGGCTTTTCCGGATTTTCGACTCATCTGGAACCTCGTTTCTTCGGGAGGAAGCCAATAGCGTTTACATTTTGTTCATATTTTAGCAGATGGCCTCGCCCTTGTTAAGTGCTATTCAGTATCCTGTCATTTTCCTGTGCCGGAACGTGACGCATAAGTTTCATGCGGACACCATCTGCGATCTTGCTACACCACCTCCGGCATGCTCATAATGGACTAAGCCCTTTGATTATGCAGGGCAAGTTGAAAAGATGAGGTCTTATCATGAAACAGAAGGAACAGACCCCCGGACCAGGCCCGCTTGCCACAACCAAACTGATTTCAACCAACATCCGTCACGATGCGGACGGCAAATGGCGCTGGGCCTATGACTTCAGCCTCTACCGCAATCCGACAATCTTGAAACTGCTTTGGAAGATCTTGATTTTCATCGTTCTCGGGATGTTTCTCTTCATGATGCTGCTTGAAATGATCGAAGGCAATTTGCAGGATCGACTGCTTGACCTGGTGATCGTCTTCGGCGCATTACTGGTTGGCCTGCTGCTCTTGGCCTCGATCGCCTACCTGACCTACGCCGTCATCATGGGCGGCAAATACAGTGTCCTGTTCGAAATGGATGACGCCGGTGTCAACCACATCCAGCTCAGACAGCAATTTGAGAAATCCCGGATCCTCAGTTTTCTAAGCGCGATGGCCGGCGCGGCCTCCGGACGGCCGGGCGCAGTCGCGCCCGGACTATTGGCTGCCACGAAGCAATCGACCTATTCCCGATTCAGCCAGGTCCGCGCTCTTCAGGCCGATCGACGCCACGCGGTCATCAAATTGCGGACCCGTGATCTGGTGCACAACCAGGTCTACGCACGACCGGAAGACTTCGACGCCGTACTGACCTTCATCCAATCACGCATCCCCGAGCAGGCAACTACGAAAATCCGATAAACGCCACTTGCCGCTCCAGGGTATAGTTGATTCCGGGGCTGGTGCCGGTTGCCATTTCGGTACCGGCTCGTGAGCCTACCTGAAAAACCCTGCGGCTGTAACATCGCAAGACATGATGGCGCGCTAGTTCCGATATACCGTCTGGCACCGTTGCGGTACCCGGCGGAACTAGCGGCTGTCACGGACGTTACGGACGGCTGACAGGCATTGCTTATGCCCCTTATTGGTTGTACAATCCGCCGTTTGACACTTTAGAAAGTGAATAAAGCCGCAGATGCCTGCTGCACAGGCATTCGCGGCTCCTTTCAATTGCTGGTGAATTGCGTAATGTCTATTTTTCAGCCTTCGTCATTCTGACGATTTTTCGCATGGTCTTTTTAGGCACAAACTCTAAGTCGGTTCGGAATCCAAACTCATCATGCAGGGCATCCGTCAGGTCTGTCCGGGTATAGGTAGGAATATAGCCTTCGCCCACCTTCTCCAGAAAGTTCATTTTGCCCAGCGTGTTGACGATGGACTCCCCGCTTGGACTTTCACCGGGCAGTCGCAAACGGATTTTCTTCGTCAGGATACGGTAAACCAGAAGCGCGATAAAGCAGGTCAGGAAATGCGCCTGAATCCGATCATCCCGCTTCAGGTAAACCGGCCTCGACTTGAGCTCGCTTTTCATAATGCGGAAACACGCCTCGATTTCCCAGCGACCCCGATTCACCGCCAGGATGCTCAGCGGGTCGTCCTCCAGATTGGTGCAGACCCCATAAAACCCGTCAAACCGTGCTTCCTTGGCAATGGCCCCCTCATCCAGATAGTAGATATCCTTCTGGGCCACCTCGCCATCCGGGGTGACGGCCAAGCGTTTGACAAAACGGCTGGGGTCGTTGGCCTTCTTCCGCTCCAGGCTGGACGGCTGGGCCACCTTCTTCTGGGCGCGCTCGATCTGCTGCTCCCGGATGCCTTGCTGGTAAAGCTGGTATTTGGCCGAGAAGGTGACGATCAGCTGTTGTTCCAGCCCGTTTTCCTTGATCCAGCGACTCTTGTAGTACACCAGATCCCGCTGGGAATCGGCGTAGAGATCGACCTTGCTCAGGTCATAGCGCTCGTCTGAATGCTTCAATTGCCAATCCTTTGAATCCAATGCCCAGTCCTGCAGATGCTTTTTCAGCGTCTTCAGCGATTGGATGACAATATAGGCCCGTTCACCCTCATTATTGAACATCCGGTTCTCCCGGGACGCCAAGCCGGCATCAGTGCAGACAATGAACCGGGACAGGTTGAAATCGCGCAGGATCGTTTCTTCCAAGGGCCGCAGCGACGGCTGTTCATTTTCGCTGCCGCTGAACAGCCGGAAAGCCAGAGGCAACCCGTCCGCGTCCATGAACAGGCCCATCTGGACAATGGGATTGGGGCGATGCTCCTTGCCGTGGCCGTATTCTTTCAGCCCTTCCTCGGCTTCGATTTCAAAATAGTAGTTGGTGCAGTCATAATAGAGAATCTTGTCATTGCGCCTGGCCAGCTGCTTGCTGTTCCTGTATAACTCGGCCTGAAGATAGTCGCTGTTCCTGGCCAGCACTTCCAGGGAACGATAAATCTGGTGCAGCGCAAACGCCGGCTTTTCCAGATAGTCTTGGGCGCTGGCCAGGGAGGAGCGTTTCGAGGCGGGCTCCAGGATTCTGGTCGTGACCAGCGTATTGAGCACATCGCTCAGGGGATAGGTGATTTTGGTGTTTTTCCCGATCTCCCGGCAGATCCTGGGCAGCCCGAGCTGGTGATACAGGGACTGCAAAAACAGATACCCGCCTTTGAACTCCCGTTGCTGGCCCTTTTCGAGTTGTTTGGCACTGGAATACTTCGCGATATAGTCGAACTGACCTTCCTTTTCCCGGCGATTCAGGTCTTCAATGTAGGCTTTTGCCCATTCCAGCGGATCCCGATCACCGCACCTGGCCAGCAGATCCGCGCGCGTACCGAGTTTCTCGACGACCTGGGTCGAGCGCTTGCCGTTTTTCGCCACATCCTTGATCACATAATACGACGTCGCATTCGGAGACTTCACTGTGTTCAACCGCATATCCAACACCTGCCTTTGCCTAAAGTATAACACATTACGAGACATTACGCCATTGCAATTGTGTTACACTTGCCAAGGCCGGACATGAAAAAGCCCGCAGCTGCGGGTTCTTCGGGAAGTTTCTCTATTCGTCTATTCTATGCAAGTGTCAAACTCCCGCAACCAGGTCTACGCACGACCGGAAGACTTCGACGCCGTACTGACCTTCATCCAATCACGCATCCCCGAGCAGGCAACTACGAAAATCCGATAAACGCCACTTGCCGCTCCAGGGTATAGTTGATTCCGGGGCTGGTGCCGGTTGCCATTTCGGTACCCGCTCGTGAGCCTACCTGAAAAACCCTGCGGCTGTAGCATCGCAAGACATGATGGCGCGCTAGTTCCTATATACCGTCTGGCACCGTTGCGGTACCCGGCGGAACTAGCGGCTGTCACAGACGTTACGGACGGCTGACAGGCATTGCTTATGCCCCTTATTGGTTGTACAATACAATTGTTTAATACAACTAATATACGGGAGATCCAACATGTTCATCTGTGACATCAGCGTCTATAACAAATACGGCAAACAACGACTGGACGAGCTGCTCCGGCCCTTGGAGTCGGATTGGCGCGAACTGGTCGTCATGCTGGTGATCGATCAGGTGCCCGGCATTTCGCAGACGCGCCTGCTTCCCTTTCTGCAGACGGACAAGGCCAATGTCACCAAGCTGTTGCAGTCCATGGAGCAAAAAGGACTGATCACACGAGAGCCGGACCAAGAGGATCAGCGCAACAAGGTCTGCCACTTGACAGACAAGGGCGCCGAGCAGATCCCCCGGCTGCAGGAGCAGCTAAAGCGTTGGGAAAGCGCCTGTTTCAGAGGGATCAGCCAACGCGAGCGCGAGCAGTACCGCCGGATCGGTGACCAGATCACCCAGAACCTGATCAATGAATGGAAAACACCGGAATAATAAATTGCAGGAGGAACGTTAACATGGATCGGACCAAGAAAACCTGGACCATTGCCATCGTCTTTCTGATCACCCTGGTGATCAATGCCCTGGGCGCGACCGGGCTCATCAATGACCTCAGCCAAAAGGAAATTTCCGACCGCTTTCTGACCGTGATCACGCCCAGCCCCTCAACATTCAGCATCTGGAGCCTCATTTACACATTTCTGCTGACATCGATCATCGTATTGATCGCCAAGCGGAAAGACCCGTATTACCAAAAGGCTGTCGATGAAATCGCCGGCCTGTTCATTCTTTCGAGCATCCTGAACATCGCCTGGATCGTAGCCTTTTCGTATGTCCTGGTGGAAATCTCCACGCTCTTCATCCTCGGCTTTGTCATCACCCTGGCGCTGATCGGTCGTAAACTGCTCGTCATCCGGGAAGGAAAGCGCTGGCTGTTGCCACTGGCCTTCGGATTTTACAACGGTTGGCTGATGATCGCGACCGTGGTCAACGTGGCAGCCGCCCTGGTCAAAATGGAGTGGAACCGCTTCGGTCTCGCGGAGGATGTCTGGGGCATCATCATCCTGGCCGTCGCCATCGTGCTGGTCTTCCTCGTCATGTCCAGCCTGCGCAATGCTGCCCTACCGTTGCCCGTCGCGTGGGCCTACTTCGGCATCTACCAGTTCCTGCGGGCACCGGAGGGGTTCAAGGGAGTCTTTGCGTCCCTACAGACGGTCGCCCTGGCCGGATCAGCCATCCTTCTGGCCATGGCCGTCTACCAGTTCATCCGCAACCAGTATGCCCTGCTTCCGAAGGCCTGACCCGTTTGCCCGAACAGGACGGTCAAACTCAAAAATGAAGACCCGGATGACCTTGATTGACGCAAGGGGTCCGGGTCATTTCATGTTCTTATATGGAGAAACCTCAGAAGGCTACTTGTGGTACTCCACCGTGATGCCTTTGCTTTCAAAAAAGCCCACCTGATCAAAAATCACATGCTTGACGTCATGATCCAGATAGATCGTCAGTTCTTGCAAATTCGGCAGTTCCTGCAGCGGCTTGAGATTGGTGATCGGGTTGTAGGACAGCGTCACCTGCTCCAGGCTGGTCAGATCAGCCAGCGGGCTGAGATCCGACACCTGGTTGTGCTGGATGTTCAAGGACTGGATCTTGCTTTTCCCCCGCAGGGCGTCCAATGACATAATCTCATTTGATCGCAAATAGACCTTGGTCAGATCCTTCATGCCGGATAAAACGCTGATGTCGCTGATCCCGCAGTCGCTCAAGGTCAACTCCTGGATCGCCGGCAGATTCTTGAGCGAACTGATGTCACTGATATTGGTGTCTGTGAAATTCAGATAGGTGACCTGTTCCAGTTTGCCGAAACGGACCGGCTCGCGAACCGTCGTGTACGAGACAAGGATCCTTTGGAGGGAGGTCAGCTCGCTGATCGGACCAAGGGAATCCAGTTCGACCTCATTGTTTAAGATGCCGAAATCCTCCAGGTTCCTGGCATGCTCGAGGCCGGAAAGGCTGGTGACTTTCGCCTTGTTGGGACGGATTCGCCTCAGCTCGAGCATATCCGTCGAGGTGATGGGATCGCTCTCGATCCCCAGTTCAGCTCGCACCAGTTTTTCCAGTTCCGGGCACGCGAACGTGACAATCGTCTCCTTTTCTGTCGTGGTGGCCGCGGTGGTCGTCTGACCAGTCGTGCCGGCCGGCTTCGTGGTCACGGCAGGCTTCGTTGTCGGGCTCGGACTGCCACCACCGCCGCATGCGGCCAGAAGCAGGCTTGTCCCTAAAAGAAGGACCACTAGAATGGTTAGTCGTTTCCTTTGCATCTGAATTCCTCCATCTCAATGCATGTATGAACTTTTCTATCAAGTTTCTGTCACAGCTGACACAGGATGTCCTCCCAGACATGTTTCCCGACCTGCTTGTCCTTTTCTTCCAGAGCCAGCACCGAAATGACCGCGTCCTTTTCCGGCGCGATCAGGCAGACCTGGCCAAACACGCCGAACAGGAAGCTGCAACGGTTTTTCGGATCGACCCAGAACTGATACCCATAGTCAAAACGGCCATCCTCCGGGGATGCATAATAGCGAACCTTTGTGGCGACCTGTGCCGAGGTGGCCTTGTTGATGTATTCTTCAGAAACGATCCGCTTGCCGTTGTACATGCCTTTCTGCAGCACCATCTGACCGAAACGCCCCAGTTCGTCGACATTGATCGCCATCCCATTGGCTGCGACCGTGTGGCCCATCGGGCACATCGTCATATCGGGATTGCCGATGCCCAGCGGCTCAAACAGCCGGTAACGCATGTACTCCAGGAGGTTCCGACCGGTCTTTCGCTCGACCAGGCAGCCCAGCATGTAGGTGTTGAAATTGCTGTAGAGGAAATCCGTCCCCCTATTGGCGGAAAATTCCCCGTTGTCATAGAAATACTTGACCCAGTCCTTCACGATCGCCCGCTCGGGACTGTCGCGGAAAAACATGGGCTTGGAAAGGCCGGACGCCATTTTGAGCATGTCCTCGACCGTGACGTCCAGCACCCGCGGGTCATTGATCGCGTAGGTGTGGTCTTTGAACGAGTCGGCCACTTTTTCGTCCAGCCGGATCAGCCTCTCGTCCAGCGCGATGCCGATGCCGATGCTGGAAAAAGACTTCGCCATCGAATACGATTCCATGCGCGAAATGCCGCGAAAGGCACTCAGGCCATCGCCGGTCCCTTGGCCAAAGCGCGACCACTGGCCGATCACAGCCCCGCTCTGGCGCACCTGCGCGTACAGGATCAGCAGATTTTCGCGTTGGCAGTTTTCAACAAAAGTGTCCAGGATGTTTGACATGATGCTCGTTCCTCCTCTTTAGACCAGTAAAAAAACGATTGGCAACGTCAAAAGGCTCATAATTGCCGTCAAAGCCGTGATCTTGGCGGCAAAATCGATATCGCCTCCATAAGCGAAAGCCATGTTGGTGGCATTGCTGGGACCAGGCATGGCACAAATGACCATCATGACGGGCGCCAGCAGATCGTACCCGATGGAGGGCAGCAGGCGCAGCACCAGCGCGACCGCCAAGGGGGCCGCCAACAGCCGGACAAACGCCAGCCCGTAAAGGGAAGGGCTGTTGAAAATCTGGTACAGCGGCACTTCCGCCAGTTTCAGGCCGATGATCAGCATCGCGAGCGGACCGGTCATGCTGCCGACCATCGTCAGCAGGCTGGTGAAAAACCCGGGCAGCTGGATCTGGAAAAAATAGAGCACCAGGCCGATTTCGATCGCCACCATGATGGGTGTCAGCAGGATCTTGCGCCAGCTCGCCCCGCCGGCGGCCTGGGTCCGGGTCATCATCAGGGCGCCCACTGTGAAGAAGAGGGTGCCAAAGGGGATCTGGACAAACGACGCCAGGAAAAGGCCTTCCTTGCCAAACATCCGCTCGATGATCGGAAAGCCCATGAACCCGAGGTTGCTGAACGTCGAGACCAGCAGCCAGACGCCCTGTCGATCCTGCCGCACCTTGAGGATCTTCATGATGAGCAGGCCGACGCCAAAACTGGTGACCAGCGCGACAATCGCCAGCAACGTGATGATGAACCCCCGCTCGGTCAATGATTTGTCGAACGGCTGCAGGAAGCCGTTGATCAGCATGGCCGGTAGCGCAATCGTCATCAGCAAAGTGTTCAGGTCGTTCTTGGTCCGGTCGGAGACCGTGCCGGTCTTTTTCAGAAGCCAGCCGATCAGGATGATGACCAGGAAAACGCTGAGCACTTCAAATAGGGGGATCATCTGGGGCATGGACCAACCTCCGTGCTGCATACCTGCAATCCATGTCCCATCGTATCATAGCGAGCATTTTTGAGCGACCCGGATTTCCTGTGCATTCCGATGCTACTGGGCCGCACTCAGATTCTCATACAGCGCCTTGTACTCGCCGGCCGATTTTTCCCAGGAATAGTCCCCGACCATGGCGTTGCTGACCAGACGAGCCCATTTCTCCGGCTCCTGCCGGTAGATCGAAGCGGCTTCCTTGGTCACGAACAGGAAATCATGCGCGTTGATGTTGGCAAACGAAAAACCGTTGCCCTCGCCCGTTTCCCGGTTGAACGGGGTGACGGTGTCCCTCAGGCCACCGGTCTCGCGCACCACCGGAATCGTGCCGTATCGCATCGAGATCATCTGCGACAGGCCGCACGGCTCGAAAATGGACGGCATCAGGAACATGTCCGCCCCGGCATACATGCGGTGGGACAATTTCACGTCAAAGTCGAGCCGCACCGTGAGGCGACCGCCACGGAACGCCCCCATGTGCCAGAATCGATGCTCGTATTCCGGATCGCCCGTCCCCAGGATGGCGACCTGGATGCCATCGTCCAGCATCTCGTCCAGGATGCGCAGCAGCAGCTCGACGCCCTTCTGGTCCACCAGACGGGAGATCATCACGGCTAGTGGCACCGCCGGATCGACCGTCAGGTTGAACTCCTGCTGCAGGGCCGCCTTGCAGATGGCCTTCCCTTCCACCCAGTTCTCGCGGTCGAAATTTTCCGGGATGTTCGGGTCGGTCGCCGGGTCATAGGTGTGGATGTCGATCCCATTGAGGATACCGGAGACTTTATACGAGACATTTCTGAGCAGCCAATCGAGGCCCTCGCCAAAGTAATCGGTCATGATCTCCCCGGCGTAGGTCGGCGAGACCGTCGTCACCCGGTCGGCATAGACGATGCCGGCCTTGATGAAATTCGGCATGCCATCCTTGAGGACACCCTCCTCGGACATCAGCCAATCCGGCAGGCCGAGCATGTCGGCCACCAGTCCATAGTCGGCGATCCCCTGGTACTTGAGATTGTGGATTGTGAAGATCGTCTTGAGGTCCGTGTGCCGGCCATAGGGGCGGTAATGCGTCTCCAGCAGGGCCGGAATCATCCCCGTCTGCCAGTCATTGAGGTGAAGGATATCGGGGTGGAAGTCCATCGGCTCCCCCAGGATCTCCAGCACCGCCCGCTGGAAAAAGCAGAACCGCTCGATGTCAAACCGGTGCTCGATATACAACCGGTCGTGATTGAAGTAGTAATCGTTGTCGATCAGGTAAATGGGGACACCATTGTGTTCCATGCGGAACAGCCCACAGTACTGCAGCCGCCAGCCCAACTGCACCGTCCGGGCGCCCAGGAACTGCAGGATGTCCGCATATTTGCTCTTGATCTGACGGTAAAGCGGCATGACACAGCGGACATCCACCCCCGCCTTGCGCAGATAAGGCGGCAAAGCACCCGCCACATCGCCAAGGCCCCCGGATTTAGCCAACGGCGCCAGCTCAGAAGTCACCAGTAAAACGTTCATATTCGTACCCCCCGATTAATTTGATTAGAGGTCTGGATGGTTGGAATCGGCAACTCCATTATATCAGCAAATCGGTTTGGGTACCCGGTACCATTTCTGACGCAATGCCTCGAAACGTAGCAAGCGCAGGCCTTTCGACGTAGCACTTCTGAAATGGTACCGGGTACCCAAATTCCGCGCTAAAATGGTACCGGGTACCCAAATTCCGCGCTATACTTAAAGCATCCTTTTACACACAGGACGGTCAATGGGTCGAGGGCGAAACCTGGCAAGCTGTCCGTCCCTTGCTGGAAAATGATCGACACGTCGGTTGTATCGAACAGGTGCAGTACAGCGCAACAAACAACCATGATTTTGTGTTTGAAAAACGATAACGTCGCCACCCACTGACTGGAGGATCTGCCATGGGCAAGTTAAGATGTCGTCGCCTGCTGTCGGTAGTTCTCACGATCATCCTCTTGTTCACCTCGACTGCCTGTGAGCAAAAACAGCCGGATCAAACCACGGCGAAAAAAATCTCTCTGGAACTCCCGCTAGCGTATATGTCGCCGGTCATCGCCAGTCACGCCACCGTCCTGATGCCATTTGTCCTACCGGCAAATGGGCCGTCAGAGGCAGTGTTCCAAAAAGCCTGGGAAGCCCAGACAACCTACATCCTGGACCGGGCCCGATTGGTGACCGAGCATGGCCATGCCTTCCACGCCCGGTTGATGAAAGCCATCGAGGGCCTGATCAGTCAATCAGGCCAGCCGGCGTCGTCAATCACGCCTATCCTGGAAGCGTACAACCGCGCCCTGTTGCAGGCGGACACGTTGGCCGGTCTCGTTCAAGGCAAAAAAATCGATACGCCATCCAGTCAGGCGATTTTGTCCTATAACTGGGTGCTCGCCAGCGCCAATCTGATGCAACAATCAAATGCCGCTGTCAGCGAGCTGATCCAGACCGTGCCAACCGTCATAAGCGGCCCGCAAGGCACCAGCACTGATCCGGCAAAACTGGATCCCCTGCTGAAGGAGTTGCTCGACGCTCACGGCGACCTGCTTACCTCGAGCCGGCAGATGGTGACAGCACACGCCCGGCTGGTGATTTCGGACCAAATCCTGGGCAGCCTGCTGGATGGCGCCATCCTGGCCGAAACAGAAAGCGTGATCGAGGAGACAGCTCAACTTGCGTCTGAAAAGCGCATCGACCCAAAAACCGCCGAGGGCGTCGAAGAGCAGCTCCAGTCGATCATCGGCGGGCTGACGGCAAAGTCAAGCCCTGCTTCCTACACCGCCAGCGCCAAGGGGTTCATCGAAATCGTCGCCGCCGCGACCGATTCGCTATTTTCACCGGTCGATTATCTGGCCGATCTGACCGGCCAGGCGCTCGAGCCAGTCCTTTCGCCGGTCCGGGGAGCCATCGATCAGCTGTACGAAGCGGCGGACGAAGCCTCCGGTGAGCGCATTTCCGCCCTTTCCGACCTCGTTCTTTCGTATGCGGATCCCTTAGCCGATTATCTGGGCATCCCGCGCGAACAATCCATCGAGATCCTGCAGTCGGCGGCCCTTTCGGCCAGCGAACTGGGTCAGATGGACGGGCCGCAGCTACAGCTCATCTCGGATGCCGCGCTGGCGGAATTTGAGTATCTGGACCGGGCCGATGTACAGCTCCAGGATTTTCTGGAAGCAAATGGCCTGCAGATTGTGGTCGAGATGATCGGTTACTTCCAGACGTTGGAAAATGATACATACGACTGGCTGGACCACGCTTATGACGCGACCGCAGAGTTTCTCTCCATGCCGCCCGATGAAGCCATCGAGCAGACCCAGGCCGATATTGATCAACTCGTTGCACTGATGTTCGGTGAAAAGCCTGCCCAATCCGACCTGGACTGGCTTTGCAGCCTCCTGGGCGTCGACCCGGAGGCGTTGACCGAAGACGTCCTTTCGTCCAGATCAGAATGGATGCACACGCTGGAATCCATGGCTGACGAACTCGCTGATTTCCTTGGCGAGGACACGGTCGACCTGCTCTCCGCCCTGAACGATATGCTGATGGTGCCGGTCGAGCTGGCCGAATACCCATTCGTCAGGATCGGCGACGCGATCAGCTGGATCGGTCGATATGCCGTGGCCCAGCAGGACCGGATGACGCTCGCCATGCTGGAGAGCCTGCAGGCGCTTTATGTGCAGCTGGGCATCATGGAGAATCCGGCATTCAATCTGGACGACCTGACCGAAGAAGTCTCGCAAAGCCTTGACGCGCTTTTCGATCAAAAGGACCTCATCCGAAACCTCGAGACGTTGACCGAAGACGAGTTGGAAGAGGCTTTGTCAGATCTGCTAGCGGAAGTGACACAAGGTGGCACCAATCCGCAGGTGCGCGACGAACTCATCCATCAGTTGGAATTTTTGCTGGGGCTTCTGGATTCGGGCACCGGCACACCAACGCCCACGGGCACCGCGACGACGACAACCCCGGCCAACGCAACATCGGTGACCGTGACCCCCACCACAGCACCCAGTCCCACCCCTGTGCCTACAGTGCCGGCCGAACCGACCCCGGAACCCGATGATGTCTGGATCGGCGAGTGGTCTGGAACAATGCGCATCACGCATATCGACCAACCGGATGTCTACAGCCCCGAGGAACAGGAAGCCTTGCTGAAGACCACCTTCCCGATCGCCTTCACCGTCACCCGTGCAGCCGGCGGCGATTATGAAATCACCATCCTCAACAACCAGGGCGGCGATGTTTCGGCCAGCATCGACGGACGCCAGATCACCATCCTGTTCACCAATCAACTGCCCGACGGCTCACAAACCCTCTACCAGAACTTTGAAGGAACCCTCGCCGCAGACAACCGGACCGTGCAAGGCGAATTCACCACCAGCATCGAATCAGCCGGCAGCTTCTACTCCGGCACATGGACGGTGACCAAGTAGCGGAAACGGTACCCGGTACCATTTCTGACGCCGTGCCTCAAAACTCCTCCAGCGCAGGCCTTTTGCCGTAGCACATCAGAAATTGAACCGGGTACCGATTCACCGATTCAACCCCGAACCAGTTCCTTGGCCTGCTTTCCGGTCAGGTGCTCGATCGCGATTTCAACCAGGCAAACGCGCGCAATCTGACGCTCGGTCTCTATCTGTAGCCGCTCGTCGGTGGGGGATCCGTAGCGGCGCGCCAGCAATTCAAGCACTTTCCGCTTTTCGTCTGCCTGGTCGATCACGCGAGCCCGCCCGAACGCGATCACGCTGCGAAAATACGTGGTGAACTCCTCCGGCACGATCTGGTCGGCATCGATCACGCAAAATGAAACCTTATCGTTCCGGGCGATCGCATCCAGCTTGTGACCGGTCAGCGCGCAGTGAAAATAGATCTTTCCGTCGTCATAGGCAAAACTGAGCGGCACCGCGTACGGGTACCCGTCGTCGCCCGACACAGCCAGCACCCCAGAGGTCGCCCTCAAGAGAATGTCGGCGCACTGCTCCATGGGCAGTTCCTGGTTTTTTCGCCTCATATCACGAAACATCGGTCATGATCTCCTCTCGCACCCGGTATTGCTCGATTCGCTTGCCCTTGTAGTCGATCGCATTGACGGGGCAGTTGTGGATGCAACGCGTACACAGGATGCACTTATTGGCATACTTCTTTTCTTTATGGTCAATGTTTTTCTTCGGGCAGTTTTCTTCGCATCGTCCGCAACCGATACATGTTGCGCCGATATGAAATGATTTTCCCATGTATTTGGCCATGATTCGAAATACATCGGCCAAAAAATCCAGCATGACCACCGAATCTTGAATGGTCAAGTCATGCGCGCCGTTCATTTTTTGAACGGATGTCATGATCTGATGACCGGCCTTCTCAAATTGCCGTCTTTGCACATCTGGCGGGGTCGGCTCATATTTGTCCAGATAAAAGTTGCGCGGCATTTCAAAAGCCTGCGTATCCACCAGCGTGTACCCTTTTTCTATCAGCTTTTTGCCGATCGATTTGACGCCATTCGCGTTCGCCAGCCCGGCAGAAGTGGAGAAAACAATTGCTTTCTGTCCGGAATGAACTGTTGGTATGGATCGTCGCACCCACTGGATCAGTTCATCCGGCATGTTTCCGGCATAGATCGGACCTCCCACGATCAGCCAGTCATGTTCGTTGATCGCCGGCGGCTGTTCGATCGACGCGATCGTAACGTCTTGGCCGGTTCGCATAAGCGCTCGAGCATATCCATGGGCAACCGCTCTGGTGTTGCCCGTTCCGCTAAAGTATACAATGGTTGTTTTCATAGGATCCTTTCCAAATTGCCTGAAATTCTGGTCAGGGTGGCAAGTGTCTGACTAATATCATCTTCTTCCAGATTTCTGGTCATCCACTCATTCGTTTCGATGAATATTTTCGTGATTTCCGATTTGAGCGCGAGTCCTTTTTCTGTCAGACGGTATGCTCTATGCGTCAAAGGGTCTGGTTCCAGATAATTTTTCGCCAGAAGTTTCATGACACTTCGGCTGATATTGCCTTTGTCCACCCCAAGCACGGTGACAATCTCATGCTGAGTATGGGATTGGCGAATGTCCTGAAAATAAACCATCAGGATTTGCAGTTGACCCATGCCGATCCCGAAGGGCCGCAAGTCCCGCTCGATGGTTGCTTTCAGATTTTTGTAGATGTCCATGAGCAAATCGCCCAATAAGCGATTGTCGATCATATCATCACCCTTACCATTTTAGTCACTTGGAAATTTGAGGTTGTTCTGTAAGTTGTGCGCACAACTTACAGAAGCAATTTTACCACGATAAAATGGCGCATGCAAGATCAGATCAGCCTGTTCTTGCGAAATCCGGCTGTCATGAATCGCCAGGCCGCCTTCCTGTTTGTCAGCCAGGCGATCTGGGCGTTGTTCTTTGTGTTGCCCAGCATTCTGGGGATGAAAAATTTTGCGACAGTTTCCGGTCGATCAGCCAGGATATTGAACACCTTCTTGAAGGCTTCGTCCGAGATGACCTCGGACGTTTCCCCGTCCGGCGTCTTGGTGATGAAATCGGTCAGCATCATGCCCGGTGACAATCGTCCCGCGATGACGCCGGTCCCCTCCAGTTCCCTCGCCAGACCCTTCATGAAATAGGTCAAGGCGTGCTTTGTGGTCCCGTACAGGATTGTTTTCGGCTGGATCATGTTGTTGGACCCAAGCCCTTCCATGCTGTAGATCGCACCATGCCCCTGCCGGATCATCTCGGTTGCAGCGATCTGGGAACCGTAGACAAGCCCAAGCAGGTTGGTGTTCAAAACCTGGGCGGTGTATCGTTCGCCCGTTTCCCATGAAAACTGATGTGGCGCATTTTGCCCCGCGTTGTTGATCCAGATGTCGACGCATCCCCATCGCGCCACAGACATGTCCCACAAGCGCTGCAGGCTTGCCTTCTCCTGAACGTTGCAGGGGACATACATATACAGACCCTCAAAAGGCAATAACGCCGACCGGGTCGCATCCGGCAACGCATCTCCCCGGCCAGACAGCGTGACCTGACACCCGACCTTCAAGAACTCGATTGCCATCGCATAACCGATGCCGCGCGTACTGCCTGTGATCACGATCGTTTTCATGGGGGCGCTCCTTTTTCGGTACCGGGTACCGTTTCAGATGTTTCACGAAGTCACACTTGAGAAACCCTGATGCTGAGGTGTTTCACGTCGACGCTTCAACGAACTTCCGAAAATGAACCGGGTACCGTTTCCACCGCCAGCTCGCGAAACAGCGCCAGGAATTCGTCCTCGACCGCTGCGAAGTCTCGCTGGGAAAAGTCGTGATCCACATAAGTCGTCGGCGCGTCGCGGGTGATCTGCACGTTCCGCAAGGCATTGAACTCGTGATACAGTACCGCGTCGTCCACCAGGTTGATCTGCTCGCGCTCCTCTTCCGTCAGATCCGACAGGTTGTACACGTCGAAAATCATCGACTGCAGCCTGGCCTCGAATTCCCGGTAAGTAGGCAATTGCTTCTTGACCGGTCGGGTGATATCCGAAAGATAGCACTCACTGGCATCGTGCAGCAGACAGGCCAGCTGGACCCGCCGACTGTACCCGCGAGCCCGAGCCTCCTGGCAGCAGTTGACCGTGTGCTGCGCCACCGAATAAAAATGCTGGATATGCCCATTGGCCCGCGTCATCAGCGACAAGGCGTGGGCAATGTCTTCGATCCGGATGTGCTCGATGTTGGGGTCAGTCGGATTGATCCGGATACCGGAGTAAGTCAGGATGGTGTCAGACATGGCCGTAGTCCCTCCTCAATTGATAGCATCAAGAATAACCCCTAGCTTGCGTCACCAATTCCGGTTCATGTTCTGGCCATCCACGTAATGGCGAACTGCAAACACGAGAAACGGCGCGATGCCGAATAAAACGGACAGAACCGTGAACAACGTGCTGTTGTTTGGTTGACAGGACTTATACAGCTTATGATGTGCAACATACCAGAAAAACGTGAACGGCATGCCAATGATCAAGGTCAACAGTAGGGTAATCGCGAACAGCGGGTCAATAATCGAAGCGGTATAGCCTGATCCAATGGGAAACATTTGCGCGATAAGGACACCTGTCAGGACCGTCAGCAACAGGCTCATCCAGAGTAGCCAAACCCGGAGCCGCCGGTCAAAACCGATCTCCTTGCTCGTCTGGTCGTCCGCAATGGCACCGGTCACATATGCAATCCCGAAAAAGGGAACCCAGGCCAGGTTTGCTGAGGAAATGCCCCGGTGTCGGGCGATAGCAACGAGTCCGATCGCATTCAATACATGGACAACCAGCCCGATCCCGAGGATGATCAGAAAATAGACGGCAAGAAATATCCACATGAACTGCATGGCCCATGCCTCCTGCGACAGATGAATTCAACTTGAGCAGAGCGACAACTCATTTATCTGCTATCGATTCTACCAGAAAAACGGTACCCGGTACCATTTCGGACGTTTCACAAAAACGCGCTTGAGAAACCCTGATGCCAAGGTGTTTCACGCCGGCGCTTTAACGAACTTCCGAAAATGAACCAGGTAACGTTTACAGACCCAACTCTTCTTCGATGATGATGATTTCGCTGTCGATGGAATCCATCTTCCGGAAATGGATCGTCATGGCGTTGCAGATTCTGTCCGGGGATGTGCAGTCATAACAGCGGTCTCCCTTGATCGCGCAGGGGGTCCGGCAGGATAATCGTTTGGCATTTTGGGGCGCGGCTATGTTTCTGGCCCGCCAGATGGCGCGATCAAGTGTCGGCTCGATTTTGTTTGTACCAAAAACAAAATAGACCTTGCGATGACCGAAAAGCGAGCCTGAAATCCGGTTGCCTGTCCCGTCAATGTTGACCAGCTCCCCTGTTTCCGCCACGCCATTGACGGATGTGAAAAACACATCTGTCGTCAAGGCCTTGATTCCCTCGTCATGAAAATCCTGTGCCATGCAGGTGGCTGGGTCATGGACCTGATTCGTTTCTGACAGTCGCTCAGCCAGTTTCATGGTAGCCAACGTGGCGGAATCGCCAAAGCCGACGGTGCATCCTTGAACCTGTTCAGCAAGGTAGTCGACCGCTTCTGCCGATGTGCTGAAAAATGAAACAAGATGGCCTTTGCTTGTCAATGCCTGAATCAATTTATCAGATAGCATGCTCTTTTGCCCCCATCAACATTGTCTGGGCCGACTGTGTCGTTCAAACAGGTCAAAGCCCGTGTCGACCACCGGGGTCATGAGAATGGTACCGGGTACCATTTCAGATGTTTTACGAAATAACACCAAAAAACAACGATGCCGAGGTGTTTCACGTCGACGCTCAACGAACTTCCAAAATTGAACCGGGTGCCGTTCGGTCCAGTTGCTCCTCGGCCGCTTCCCCGATCAATCGGATCATCGGCACCGGGTCCTGCTCCAGGTAATAGGCATCGAAACAGTCATAGTACCGTTGTTGCTCAGAAATCGGAATCAGGATCGGCGGGTAGCCTTGCCGCAGCAGGTCCAGATTCATCAACAGCCGGCCGGTACGTCCATTGCCGTCCACAAATGGATGGATCCCTTCAAATCGCAGGTGAAAAAGGGCTGCCCGCTCAATGGGATGGCCTTGGTTTTCGGTGTGGTCCGCCAGGAGCAGGCCGAGCTGTTCCGGCACGAGCTGAGGCGGGGGTGGCTCGTGACACGCGCCCACGATATGGACCGGCACATGCCGGAAAACACCCTTGGCAGCCGGCCGGTCCAGAAGCAGTCGGGCATGGATCTCCAGGATGATGCTTTCACTGATGGTCGCTTTCTCGCTAGCCTGCTGCAGCACGTAGCGGTAAGCGTCCATGTGGCCGACCGCCTCCAGATGATCCTTGAGCGGCTTGTTCTCGACCGTCTGGCCCTGCAAAACCCGTGCGGTTTCGGCAAGCGTCAGGCTGTTTCCTTCGATGGCATTGGAATGATACGTGTATTCGATCGCGAATGTCTCGGTCAGCCGATTCTGCTCGTCATCCGGTAGCGGCTGACGGTGATCCAGTTCGCACTTTTTTCGGTCAATTCTGTTCAAAAGAGCCGCGTATGAAATCGGCCGATCCGGTTCCGCAGGAAACTTTTGTGCCACATTGTGCTCCAAGTTGACCCCCTCTTTCCACGGGCTTGCCTCTTGCTTCAACGGCAGCCCGACCAACGCGGCTGTGTCATTCATGCTTACTCATCTTCCAGGCGGGGTGCGATCATCCAGTCGACCAGGGGCTCGATCACATTGGCAGCAATCGGCTCGGGCAATGTCACGATCTGGAATTCGTGTCGATGGCTGAAGCCCTCGATAACCAGCTCCAACAGCCGACCGTCGGCCAGTTCGCGCGTCGCGACCGGCCGGTAGACGAAGCTGATGCCCAGGTCCTGGCGCACCAGTTCCTTGATGATCGAGAATTGGCTGATCGTGATCAGGCTTTTGAAGGAGGCCAGTTCCAGGCTTCTCTGACGGAGGACATGTTCCAGGATCTCCCGGGTGCCGGAACCATCCTCGCGCACGATGAGCCGTCGGTCCGCCAACTGGTCGAACGTTACCGGCCGACCGGCCAGATCGCTCTCCGGGCTGCAGATGCCGATGAATTCCTGCCATTGGTACAGCCGGTGCGCATAGCGCTGCTTATCGAAATTGCCCTCCAGGAAAAGCACATCCAGATCGCCCTCATTGAGCCGGCCCAGCAGAACGCTCGTGTTTTCCACATCCAATCGGATTTCATACTCCGGATGTGTGCGCATGAAATTGCCCAACGGCCGGGCGATGACATAGTTGCCGATGGTCTTGGTCGCGCCAATCCGCAGTTTTCTGGTCTGCTTTTGTCGCGATCGCATCTCCAGATCGATCCGCCGGCTGTTGGCCCGCATGGTCTGGGCAGACTGGATCAGTCGCTGACCAGGCTCTGTCACGACGATCTGTCGACCCTGCTGTTCGAAGATCCGGCAATCATATTGCTTCTCGAGATGGCGGATATGCTGGGAAACAGCCGGCTGTGTCAGATGCAGCAGCTCCGCTGTCCGGGTGTAACTCAGCGTCTCGCTCAGAACCAATAGTGTTTCGATCCGATGATCGAGCAATCCATCAGCCCCCCATTCTTGTGCATAAATTACATTTATATATTCATAATATTCTATCATTTGATTTTATGGCAATAGCCTTATACAATCGCACTTGTGTGGATGATCGACGTACCGACAAAGACATCAAACGGTCGAACATCCTCCCCTCCTCATCATACATCGCTTGCTAAAAAGGAGTCCATGCACCATGAAAACAGTCAAGCCCTATGCCGGCGGTCTTGTCGCGGCCGTCCTCCTTGCCCTGATCGCCAACGGCTTTTCCAGTCTGATTCCCGGCCAGATCATCAGCGGTGGTGTTTTCGCCATGCTGATCGGGATGCTGTTCTACCCGCTGGTCACGGACCATTTCAAACTGGCACCCGGCCTCCGGTTTATCTCAAAAAGGGGCCTCCGCCTGTCCATTATCCTGATGGGATTCACGCTCAGCCTCACCCAGGTGCTGACGACGAGCCGTTATTCCCTGATTGTCATGGTGTTTACGCTCATCACGGCTTTCGGGCTCGGCAACCTGTTCGGCCGCCTGTTCAATATGAACTGGAAGCTGTCCAACCTGATCAGCGCCGGTACCGGCATCTGCGGCGGCTCCGCGATCGCCGCCCTCTCGCCGGTCATCGAAGCAGATGACAGTGATATTGCCTATTCCCTCTCCGCAACCTTCATTTTCGATGTGGTCATGGTCGTCCTTTTCCCGATCATGGGCCGTGCGCTCCTGATGAGCGATCTGAACTACGGCTTGTGGGCCGGCACGGCTGTCAACGACACGTCGTCCGTGGTCGCGGCCGGCTACGCGTTTTCCGATGCAGCCGGCCAATTCGCCACGATCGTCAAACTGACCCGGACCCTCTCGATCGTCCCGATCGTGATGGTCTTCTCTTGGGTCGCGCATCGTCTGAAAATGTCTGCCAACACAACCACAGCCGACGGCCCGGATCGCCGCTTCAGTATCACAGCGATATTCCCCTGGTTCATCCTGCTGTTCCTCGCGATGGTTCTTTTGCGCACCAGTCTCGATGCGCTGGTTCTATCAGCGGTCGGCGCATCCTTCGCCACCTGGCTGACGCCTGATGCCGTCAACGGCATAGCCGGCATTATCTCCCGGATCAGCAAATTTGCCATGGTCATGGCACTCGGCGCGATCGGCCTCAACACCGATTTCGCCAAGTTGTCCCGCAGCGGTTTCAAGCCCATGCTACACGGCTTCATCATCTCGTCTGCCGTGGTGATCGTGTCCTACATGGTCCAGTCCCTGCTTGGCCAGGCCTGAGCACTTGCCGTCACTTGCTCCTCGCGAGGCACCCATTTCCCTCTTACGCCTTTTCACGGTAGACTAATGCCATCACCCCGTCGAGGAGAGCACCCATGAAGACCATCATCAACACCTTCGGCTCAGACCGGGAATCCCATCGTCAACTCAACGCTCGGGCACACGCACTCGCAGCCCAAGCCGGTTTCGACTATCAATGGACCCCCGCACAGGGCAACCCGCTGCAGGACATTTCCGACGCCTTGCTGCATGCCGATGTCGTCCTGATCGACACCGTCCCGGTTGGAGAAAAAGCCTTTGCACCGGTCCGGTGGAAAAACAAGCTGCTTATCACATTAAGCGCGGGGTATGACCACATTGACCTCACCGCCGCCACCCACAATGGGGTCGCCGTCGCCAACACGCCCGGCGCGAACACGATCGGCGTGGCCGAGCTGGCGCTCACCCTCCTACTCGGATGCCGCCGTTTCGTACTGCAGCAGGATCAGTTCGTCAGAAGCAATGGCAATTGGGCCCAACAGGACTTGCCGCCCGAGACCATCGGGTGCGCCACCGTGGGGCTGATCGGGTTTGGTGCCATCAGCCAGGCGCTGGCCCGCATGCTGGTCGCCCTCGGCTGCCGCGTGATCGTCTATGCCCGCCGTCACAAGCCCAGCATCGCCCAGGCGATCGGCGTCGAATATGTCACCCTGGACGAACTTTTCCGGACGGCCGACGCGATCAGCGTGCATGTGGCGTACAACGAGGCGACCCATCACCTGGTCAGCCGCGACCTGATGAGCCTGATGAAACCGACCGCCGTCCTGATCAATACCGCGCGCGGCAAAATAGTCGATGAGCAAGCACTGATCGACCTGCTGACCGAACGCAGAATCGCCGGGGCCGGCCTGGACGTTTTTGAGCAAGAGCCGTTGCCAGCCGATTCACCACTGCACAAACTGGACAATGTCCTTCTGTCCCCGCATGCCGGGTCCAACACGATGGACTCCACCTGGCGCGTCTTTGAAAAAGCCATCACCATCGCCGAGCGATATTTCGCCGGAGCGGGAGATGGCCTGTTGTTGAATCCGAAAGTGCGTCCTGACAGTGTTTTATAATATGACCGTTCCTTGCGGAACCGTGTACTTCGTATTTCTCCCGTGTCCGACCCGAAGGAGCACGCCTGTGCTCACCATCTGATCCAGCCACAATCCCGCTGTGCTTCGGCTGATTCCCCAGTGCGTTTCCAGGTCCATCCTGCTGACCGGGCCTTGGGCTTTGATCAAATCGATCGCCATTTGTGCGCGCTCGTCCAACAGCGAGGCACTTCCTTCCTTCAAGTAAAGCAGCTCAGTCCGTGATGGCTTCATCTCGTATCCATAATTCAAATTCGGTAGACTGATCATCAATCCGGAAGGCGATGTTTTAAAGCTTATTTCCTGACCGCTCTTTCGGTAAATAACCGTCATTTTTGGAATGCCGGAACCAAATGCCTCGATTAATTCCAGGCGGTAAAAGACGTCTGCCAGATTTCTGTTTCTCGGTATCGACAGGCCCAGCAAGAAAGTTTCTATGGTGGTATTAGGCGGCAAGCCCCCAAAGGAAGCAATCTCGATCCGATCGTCGAAAACACGGATATTGGTGCTGACATCACGGTCATAATCGCGATGAACGATCGCATTGATCAGGGCTTCCCGCAAGGCCTCCTCGGGGTAATCACGCCGGTCTGACCGGTGCAGGCCATGAATTTCCGAACGAGTCCTGTTGTATCGGTTCAGTACGTGAAATGCATCATCGAGCTGCTTCAATATGGAGCCGGTCAAGCGTTGGCGTTCAGTAAAAACACCTATATCCACCCCTTGAAAACAGGCAAATTGAATACTGTGAAAGCATTGGTCCGACAAAAGCATCGCGAGATTGGTGTAGTTGCCATCTGCGTCCATCATCTTCATGGTTTTCATTTGATTCTTGCCAAAGAGAACGCCTCGATCGGCAAAGACCTTATCGCAATACTCAAAGGTCAGATTTTGCTCAAAAGACAGGTTGCTTTCATAGCTATATCCATCTGTTTCACGGATCATTTCACGGATCGCGTCCGCCGAGGCCGGTGCAGAGGTGTTACCATGTCGTACATAAACGCCGGCCGATGTCATACCTTTTTTTGAAATGTAATAAGGCCGCTTTCCGCCCCGATTGACGGTCACGTGAACTAGGGCCTTGCTGTCCTGAAATTTGATTTCAACCTTTGTAATGAGGGTGATATCCGGACTGATCGCATCACGGAGCATATTGGAAACCTGGGCTGAAACCTGATCCGGATGCTCGACGCCCACAACGGTTCCGTCGTCTGCCAATCCGATAATCAGCTCTCCACCATCCGTATTGGCAAAAGCCACTAATTCTTTTTTAATCTCATCCGTAAACGCTTGTTTAAATTCCAATCGGCTGGTTTCAATCATGTGGATCTCCTCAGTAGTAGCATCTATCCTACTGCCGATTCTACCACATATCTACCGATTTTGCCAGCTGTAAATCGGTAGATATGGTAGATAATCCCCCCACCCCGCTAACACGCAAAAAACCGATATCCGATCCCCTGCTCCTCACAGAACTCGCGCAGCTTCCGGCATCCGTCCATCCCGCTGAACCGCTCCAACAAAACCGACCGGACCGAATCTCCGCCCGCTGTCAGTAACCCGAACAGGCGCTCTGTGTTTTCCCGGTCAAAATCATAAAAGTACTCGTATTCATCTTCATCCGGGACATAGCAGGCGCCCTTTCCCAGGTCCTGGCCGGACACTCGCAGGCAGCCGTCGCGCACCTCGGCCCACACCTTGACCTTGACGAACGGGGTTGCTTCATCACAGAGAATGATGGCGTCCCCTGCTTTTTCACGTACACCACAATCATCACTCGTCGCCTGGTCAAGCGCTGTCCTGTTGAGATCCGCTTCCTCCTGCTTGCGCAGAATCTTCTTCGTCTTCGTCATGGGAAACGGCACGCTCGCCATGTCAAAGCGCTCGGCCTTCTCCACGGTCCCGGCCCATTCGGTATTGCCCGGCCCGATGGGGACGATCACCCGATCGCCGACCGCGATGCGCGGGTCATCCGTCCGATAGTAATAGGTGGCTCCGCCTGTCTGGAAAGACACGCTGCAATAAAACACGGTCCCAAGCTCGCGCTCCTCCGGACCCTCGCCCGGCTCATCCCCATCACTGTCCGGATCGCCCTCTTCATCTTCCGTCTCATGCTCTATCCCGAAAAATTCCAGCAGCGCGTCCCAATTCTCCGGGTAGGCGTTGTCACCATGGATCACCCGGCCGCGCGTCCCCTCGTGGCGCACAAACAGGGTCCAATGCTCACCATCGCAGACATCAGCCAGCCGATATTCGTTCTGCCAATATTCCGTATGCAAGTCATTCCATCGTGCGATCAGCTGCTCGGTCTCACGTAGGGAGTAGCGCTTCTTGAGACGCTGTTTCATCATCATGTTTCCAATCACGAGCAGCGTCTGACGGTCGACATACAGCAACTGATAGGTGTTGTACCCACCAAAAAACCCGCCGATATTGAGGGAAATCTCCGCCAGCTTCCCAGATCCAGTCTGCCGATCAATATCCTTCAGTCGCGTCAGCCACTTCCGGATACTGCCATCCCTGAAAAATCCCCGCAGTGCGCCTTCGTTTATGCGATCGGCCCGGACCGCGCCCATCAGCAAAGCCAGGACCACTTTCGCATCGAGCTGAAATACGTCTGCCTGCCGCATCGAATCCGCATCCCAGGTCAAGCCTTGTTGTGCAAATGTCTCGTGATAGTTATTCATCTGATATTGCGGATGGCTCTCATTAAATTGATAGAATTCATCAAAAAACGCCGCTTCAGCCTCGATCCGGCCAATGTACTTGGTCAGCACGTGGAACTGCTCCGGCCCCTCGCCGAGAAAAGCCTCCCACTCGTCAAAAATGGCGCGTAGCCGCTCGTCCAGATAGGTCAGCGCCTGCTCGCGGATCGCCTGTGGCACATCGTAATACGCTTCGGCAATCGCACCCGTGATCGCGGCGAGGGTGTCGCTGTCACCACCGAGCGAAATGGCCGTGCGGATGGCGTCCTCGAACGACGTCGATTCCAGGAAACACTCGATCGCCTGCGGCACGGTTTCCTGACAGGTTTCGTTGAAGCGATAAGTCGGCCGGATCTGGTCAATCGTGAAGTCGAGCGGGTAGTAGTCGCGAACGATCCGTTCGCGGATCTCGCTTTTCAGGCAGCCCTGCCGCGCCATGAAAATCGCCATCGCCGTCGCTTCCGCACCCTTGATCCCCTCCGGATGACTGTGCGTGACGGCCGTGACCGCCTCGGACCAACCGCGCACATCCCACTCCGTGCGGGCGGCAAACCCGACCGGACTGATCCGCATGGCCGCGCCGTTGCCAAAGCTGTTGTAAGGCTTCGGGTGATCGTTGTACATCCATTTGGCGAACATTCCACCGTACCCACAGTGCGGATAGGGCCGCCCGACCGACTGCATGCACTGGACCGTCCGCTCGCCAAGCATCTGGCTGTATTCGCCTTCGAATTCATAGCCGCTGATCGATGGCTGCGCCTCGCGTTCCGCCTCCATGATTGCCTTGGCGACCGCCAACGTCATGATGCTGTCGTCCGTTGCGAAGCATCCCGGGCCGAACAAGTCAAAATCTTTGCTCCGATGGTTATGAAACTCGAACCGCGATCCGACAATATCGCCGATAATGGCACCCAGCATGGATTTACCTCACTTTGGATAAATCATATTTTTCAATCTCATCAATCACCGCGTAGTAATTTTCCGGTTTCACACCCGGTTCAAGAATATTCCCGCCTGCGATGACAATGCCGCCGTCCACGCCGTATTTGATGGCTTGGCGGACTTCTTCCCTGACTTCGTCAGTCGTGCCGAGAATATAGGTTTCGACATTGACGCCGCCAAACAGGCAGAGCCGATTGCCGATTTTTTGCCTGATCGACCGGATATCCATGCCGATGCTGGGTTGTATGCCATGCCACGCATCGATCCCCATTTCGACAAAAGACTCCAGGCCGTCCATCATGTACCCATCGGTGTGCTTGATCATGTAACCGCCCAACTGATGCACCCCATCGGTCAGTTTTTTCAGGTAGGGGGCTAGAAACTCGTCGTAGCGGGCCTTTCCCATGATCAGTCCGCGACTGTCGGCGTAATCCTCGGCCTCCATGATGCCGTGGCAGCCGGCCTTGATAAAAGCCGCCGCATACTTCAAAGCCTGTTTGGTATAGTAGCGACTCGCTTTATCCAGGAAGGGACGGTCGGTAATCATGCGGATCAAGTACTCACTCATCCCGACTGTTTCCATGTAAGGAAACGGGCCCCCAACCGGCAGGCGACCAATCATGAAATGGGTTTGACCCATGCGGGCGATCACCCCACGGGCGATATCCAACTCGCTGTCATCAATTTCATATTCCGCATCCGGATCAGGCAGTTCATCGACGGTCATATCTTCGTTATAGGATGCCGGTGTGACAATGTTACCCACGACCGGATTGAACAGAAACTCGTTCCCCTGTGCGTCGCAGAATCTCATGCTGCCGGTCCTTTTGTACCCCGTGTAATCCATCTTTCTGGGGGCGACCGGCACTCGAATGTAATCCCATCCCAGAACCTCCGAGATCGTGCAAATGGTATCGATATAATCCGCGACGACCTCATCCCTCCGGCCTGACCAAATGGCTTCCAGTTCATCCCACCCGGCATAGGCCAGTGTCTTTTTCCCGGTGACCTGTTCGTAAAAATGGCAGTCAAATGCGTTTTCTCCACGTGGGACCCGATCCGGAATCTGGTGCTTTAACATGGCTATGACGCGGTCTTTGCTGGTCATCATAGGGGTACTCCTTCACATGGATGAATACGGCGATTCGGTGATGTTTCTGTACAGAAGAAATAATTACAAGGATTTCAAATCATACGCAAAAATTCACTAAAGCTGTTAGCAGGTAACTTTCTTTGCTTCTTGATCATGTCAGCCCATATTTTATTCGCCTCTGTTTCATCAATGACTAAATCAGTGAATGCCGCGACCAAAATATCTGCCGTTGTGATTAACGTCAAATTGAATTCCTGAGTGTATTTTTTCACATCCTTCAAATTATTGCTAGCAACAATGCCATTTTGAAACTTAGCCAATACCAGAGCGGAAGCTTCTCCTTTACCGATAATCGAATTCCCTGCGCGGGGTGATTTCGTGAGTTCTCTGAATAATCTTGACTCGTCAGTTCCAAGAACTATTTCCATTTTATAAATCAACTTTGCTGCCAACATATTGTCAACTTTGGCACGCAAATGGTAAACACACGGGCGGCAGAATTCATCATAAACGAATTGCGGGATCACAATTCGCCCCTTGAATTTCATTAATATTATGTCTTCACGACCGACCATTAAGAACGAAGAAAAGCAATCTGTGTCAAAGAACATTTTTTCAGTCATCATGCTCCTCCACAGCGTCTGTTCCATACACTATGTCGTCTCTAAATGCATCGAGCAGCAATTCTTCGTACTTACCAAGTGATATTTTCCCCGAACTGTAAAGATCGTTGGCCATTTTCACATAACTGCCAACGGTCATATATTGCTTATGCTCCGTATTGGGCTGATAAAGATCGGCGGAAAACCCGAGCTTTTGTGCGGATCGGATCGCGTTGGTTTTCATTAAATTGTATTCGTCTTCAGTGATAAGTCCTTCCGACTGCAGCCTGACCAGGGTTGCCTGGCGGCTCATGCCGAAGTGTTGCTCAATTCGAACGATATCATCAACAGTCATTCGCTTGCCCTTTTTATCAAGATCAATCTTGATGAAGTTGAGCAAGGCCTCATATGGGGCTAGAAAGAAAGAGGCGAACTGGTCTGCCTCTTTCTCAGATTCGTTCCTCATCCCAACCAAGTCCCGAGAGCAGACAACCGACTTGAATTCATGATGAAAGTATAAATGGCACAGCTCATGCGCGGCTGTAAACCGCTGTCTTCCCTTTGATAGCTTTGAGTTAATGGCTATCAATTTGAATTGATCGTCTTTGACGCTCATGCCACTAATGGCGTCCCGCATCGGGTAGTAAACAATGGTCAAATCAGTTTGTGAGCCTAACAAGGCAAAAATATCAATGGGCGAAGAAGAGTCTTCACCCATCTGCCGTCTGAGTGAAATGGCGTCATAATTGATTTGAATTCTCTCCTTCAATTTGCTTGCCCTCCTAACCTAACATCTGCTTCATTTCACGCATATTCAAAGCGATCCTGTGAATTGCAGATATTGCTTCAAAATCCTCATGACTGATTTCATTGGCTCGAAATGCAAACTGAAGCGATGGTTTACCTGCAGGATCTGATTCGAAATAATCGTCCGTGCAACCAAAAAGGTTTGATAATTTTTCAAGCAACTCAATGCTGGGGCTGCGTTCATTACTCTCAATTTTAGAAATCATACTCTGGTCCACGCCAAGAAAACGCGCTAACTGCGTCTGAGAAATTTTGCTGTTATCTCTCAGTCGACGGATTTTTTCTCCAACAGTCACTTTTTTCACCATTCATCTCACCTCCACAATTCAAGTATACGCCCTGTTTGTCATATTTTCAATTAACTAGATATTCAATAATATGACAAAGAAAGCCAAATACTTGAAATCAAAAGGTTCCTGAATCGTCGCTATTGACGCTAAAAAGAGTTTTCACTATTAAACAAACAGAAATTATCAGACAACTTTTGGGTCGTTGTCACCCATCGGCTTTCGATTACAGAACCCCGTCAATGTACATGAGCGTGATGAGCGACGCCAGGCTTTGCGCAACCACCCTATCGGTATTCGTTTCATGATCCCACAGGACAATCTCGCTGCCCAGCACTTGCCCATTGGTCAATCGATACCCGTAATAATCTCCGCACCCATTGCCGGCTACGAACAGATACCGGTCCAAATCCGGATAGCATTCAGCCAAAGCCTCTCGAATGAACTGATTCTCCGTCAGGATCCGTTCTGCTGAAAAGTACAGGTCGTCGTCACCGTCGATCTCCAACAGACAGGCCTTCAATTCATCCGGGAAACGGCACGAGAGCAAGGCTTCGGCGCGAGTAATTGACTCCTGTTTAGCCGGAGCGGTGATCTTGATATAGGGATTGGTTTGGTTGCCTGTCTCGAAAAGTTCTTTGTACATGAACCGGCTCATCCTTCGTCTTTTAATCATGACCCCAAGCACGAATCAGTCTCATTGTATTGTGATGATACTATGGCATTTGGGAAAATTGGAGCAGCCGTAAAATTCTTTGCCTGCATTGGGCCCCTTGCTTGCTTTCCGTCGGATCATCTCGGCTCCGCATTTCGGGCACAGAATCTTCTCTTCGTTTGAATTAACAATCGTATCCGGCTTCTGTTCCTCTGCTTGGTTTGAGTCCTCATCTGATTTGGGTTTCTCTTCAGTTGCTATTTGCTCTCTGAATTTCGCTGTGTAATTAATATTCATTGGCTTGTGAATGCCAAGAAAGAACCTGGCCAGCGATTCCATGTCTTTCTCACTGGATTCATATGCTTTTGGATCCGCATCCGTTTTTCGAATAAACGCAGCCAACTGATCCGCCCGTATGACTTGCTCTTTCACTTCTTTGTGCGCATACTTCGCATTCAAAACCGTCTTGGGATTTGCTAGAACGACGATGGATCGGTAGCTGTTATAGAAGTTATTCTCAAAAAGCGTCCTTGTGAGAATATTGCCCTTCTCTGCGCTTCGGATTTGCTTGATCAATTCCAGATGACGTCGGTTCTGAGTGATCGGAGAGTAAATGCCCTCCTTTTTTGTCGTTCGTCCGAATGTAACAGTACGAATGAAGTCACCCGAGCTCGTGATCTCGATGTTTCCATAAAGATTTTTACACTCAATGACATAATGATGCTTCCTGGTGAAAATCATGAAGTCGATCTGGGCTGTCAAATCACCATACTCCAGATACAGATCATGAAGCACAAACATGGGAATATGACTGTTGCGCAATTCATATAGGATCGTATTTTCACCAAAAATGCCTGCTTCCAGGTATTTGATCTCCTGTTCCAAGCGGTCGGCCATTTTCCCGGTGCTGTTTTTAGCCAATTCTTGCAGTGCGGCCAGTTGAAGTGAGGCGCTGCTGTCTTCCTTAAGGAAAATCGGTTCCTTTATTTTGTCAAAGATGCCCATTGATTGCTCCTATCAAACTGCTCACACTACGATTTCATTTCACTTTGCTTCATATCCTTTGTTGGCATCCCCGTCCGCCACCATCAGTGCCATCTCACCATCCAGCTCCGGATACACGAACTGGCTTTCTCCGCCCTCCGCCCTTATACTCAACCGAAATCTCAGATAATCCCGTAGCCCCGGATCACAGCAATACACATAGCATCCCTTCATCCCACGGGTCATCAGGGTGCGATACGTGTTCTTGATGATCTCATCGGCCAGTTCCATTGCCCCTTGTGGATCCTTCTTGGCCCTTCCCTTGATCCCCTTGAGCGACTGGTCCGTCTTGGCCCGCCGGGTATAGTCCGTCACGATGCGGCCGTTTTCATAGCGCAGGTCGGGCCCGATGATCACCCCGACATAGTCAAACTCCAGCCCCTGTGACGTATGGATGCAGCCGACCTGCGCGACAGATTCGGGATCGATCGCCCAGGTGGAGGTATTGTCCAGATTCCAGCTCATGCGAAAGCCAAACCCAGGGATCTCGATGTCCGCATGAGTCGGATCCGCGCGCTTGCTCTTGTCCCATTCCCAGCAATAGCCCGCCAGAAGCCGAGCTTTGTTGCGTTCCTGATTGAGGTGAAAAATGCGGTCCCGCACTTCCACCGGGCTTTTGAGCACCTGAAAGTCGTATTCACCGAGGAAAGCGGTGTCGTTGGCCGTCTCGTGGATATCCAGGACATCGTCCAGCCAGGCGATGTAGCCGTCCGATCCATTGCAGCGGAACTGCGAGTCGAGCCGCATGGTGATGATCTCGGCTCCGGCCTTTTTAGCATATTTTTTGATCCGCCCGATCGAGCCCAGGTCGGTCGAGGTCACCCGCTGGGACTCATCAATGAAAAACACCGTGAACCGGGCTGCCTCGATCATCTCTTTGGTCTGGTCTTCCCCTTTGTTGCGAAACATCCCGGACCGGTCGGTCAGTCGATGCGCTTCATCGATGATCAGGGCGTCGATGCTGTTCGCCGGCGTATCGACATAGGCGCCGGAGGTCTGGAACAGGTTGCTGATCCGGCTCTTTTTCAGAGAGCCCGACAGCTTCGCCTCGTAGACATGGCGCGGGGCGGAGTTTTTCGTGACATATTGGACGAGCAGGTTTTGCTTGGTCAGCTGCACTAGCAGGTTGATCGCGATGACCGATTTCCCCGTCCCCGGTCCGCCTTCGACGATCAGCACCTTTTTCTGCTGCTGCTTTTTCGCGGCATAGGCCGATGTCAGCGCCGTTTCGAAAACCAGTTTCTGGCTGTCGATCAGGATAAACTCCTGGTTTCCCTTCATCATGGAGCCCAACAGGTCCTGAAGCGACTTGGAGGGGCGGATCTCGCTGTTGGCCAAGCAGTAAAGCGTATCGCGCTGATCGCCATAGCGGACGTATTTTTTGATGAAAGACCGAAGCCGAAAGATGTCGCCTTTCATGAAAGGCGGTGCCTGGTCGATATACACCTGGTATTGCGGCGCTAACAAAGCCTCCGGATCGCGCTTTTCATAATTGTGCAGGTAAGCGCACGGAGCAATCCGGATCGGCCGGCGTTCCACCTCGACATTGTAATCCTTGAAAAATGAAGCGTAGGACCAAGCCTGATAAGAGGGGTGAACGATTAGGTGCTGTCCACCGCCGATGAATGTTTTCACGATGCCATCCGCGCCGGAAACTGCCGTCGCACTTTCCCACTGCTTGAGCTCGATGATCACGGCGCTGGATTGTTGTTGCTCATCCCGGCCGGACAGGATGAAATCGACGCGTCTCGATGTGCCAGGCAGCCGGAATTCAATCGCGACGCCCGTATCAGCAGGGATTTCTGCGTCATTCAGGACTTTATACATGTAGCCGAGCGAATTTTGCCACGCCCGGACCTCTGAGTCATTGGTCCGGCCGATTCGCTGCTCGAAACCGCAGCAGATCTTGCTCACCAGCCGATCTTGATCGGAATCCTCCATGAAACCCTGCTTGGTCGCTTCATAGATGATCATCGCGGTCTCCCTCCGGCTGAACACCATTTTGAAGCTCCGTATATTTCAAAGCGCTGCCGTAGGCGGCGTCAACGGGGTATTTTTCTTCATTCCGGTCCATCTTCCGATTGATCGCCTCATCAGGATCGACGCCCAGCACCTGGCACATCTGCAAGGCGTAAATCAGCACGTCCGCCGTCTCCTCGATCAGTTGCTGGCGCTTGCCTTCGGCATGGACGTCCTGCCCGGACCATTGAAAGCACTCCAGCAATTCCGCTGCCTCCAGGCTGATTGAAATCGCCAGATCCTTGGGATTGTGAAACTGGGCCCAATTGCGATCACGATTGAAGGCTGCGATGCGGGCTAGGGTGGAGGGGGTGATGTGGTGGGATAGGGGTTCGCTATGATTGTGATCAATAATCATGACATGACCTCTCTAAAAACCTTATTATCTTAGTTATCTTAGTATTAACAATGTTGGCCATCGAATCATAGTCGATGAGTCAATCGTGAAATTTACATAACACTCTTATTGGCCTTGACGACTAGTTTGCCAGGCATCTCTTTTTCCAGCTCCCAGACAATGCTAATTGGTTTTGACCCTTGATGTTTGATGTAGTTTGCTTTGCCAAGATAAATGTAAGGAGATGTACCACCATTCATCTGTTTATACTCACGGACAAATAAAATGATTTGATGGTTATTCTTGCGATGATGTATATATCGTTGGCCAACTGAACTTTCAACATCAGTACTGCTTTGGCTTTGCCAATGGAAAAGTCTGCTGTTAATGGCATAATCCTCATACATCGTCGAGGGAGAGAAGTCCTTTTCTGATTTATTGAGGTTAATCAAGAAAAGATCTAAATTTCGATTTTCGATGTATTTGACACCAGCTTGCAGTGAAAAATATCTCGTGCCAGTGAGTTCTCCCAAGCCAGCCATGATTTGATCACGAGAATACTGGCAGTGGAGGTCTAATGGACAAGCATAGCCAAGATCAACCGGTTCATCAACAAAATCGATCTTCGACAATAAGTAAGTACAGATCTCCTTTATTTCATCAGCGACAAACGGAATCGAAAGCGTTCTCAACAAACCATCACGGCAGCTTGTAAATCCCTTCTGAGTAGGAGCCTGAGAGTAAAAAGAATAGTAGAACATGCCTTCGAGCTTTTGCTCAATTTCATCAAGGTCATCCGGTTGTTGAACGTGGCGTTGGTCGATATATTTGATAATATAGTTTAGGAAGCGGTTTGAATTCAGATGAAACAAGTTGCGGAACCGCTTCACTGCATCCAAATAGGCCGGTGTTTGATCAATATTTTCAAAACTGCTCAGGATTTTGAAACTGCGTTTGCTACTTGAAGAGCCGTAAAAGTCTTCAAGCGACAAATGATGATGTTCAAGGAAGGCAGAAAGCGTTAATGGTATCCCAGTGTCTTCAGTAAAAGTGCTTAGCATTTTTCGCAAGTTATTTGCGTTAATTCGGAAATTATCCAAGGCTCTTAGAACGTATTCCTTAGCTTGACGTTCAAACTGCAAATAGCAGCCCTTGGGCAAGCGGAATACATTCTGATCAATTTGATATTTCAATGAATGGCGGCTCTGTTCAACAATGGCATGGTACTTATCATCGAATCGGTATTCGCGATGGGCTTGCCCGATAAAGTCCAAAACAATGAGATGTTCCTTTTCAGTCGTGTTTCGCAGTCCTCGCCCAAGTTGTTGAAGGAAAACTGTCAGACTTTCAGTCGGACGCAAGAATAGCACCGCATTGATTTCCGGTATATCAACCCCTTCGTTATATAGGTCAACGGTGAAGATAAAATTCGTTGTGCCGTTTCTTAATCGTTTACTGGCACCGCGACGCGTTTCTTGATCCGTGTCAGCTAAAACGACCTCTGACCGTAGTCCGTGCCGTTGAAAATAGGCATTCATGTGACGAGCATGATCTTGAGAAGCGCAAAATCCTAAAGCACGAATACAGTCTGTATCGCCTAAGTATTGTCGGACTTTTTCCAAAATCAGACTGGCCCGATAATCGTTCGCCGTATATAGGTTGGTTAGCTCATGTTCGTCATATTTTCCCCGCCATTGAAGAAGTGAGTAATCTACGCTGTCACTGACGCCAAAATATAAAAACGGGCAAAGTAGTTGGCGATCAATCGCCTCCGGCAAGCGCATTTCTGAGGCTATATAATGATCAAAATACCGAATGGTGTCCTTATTATCCATTCGCTCAGGAGTAGCTGTTAATCCAAGAAGAATCTTAGGCTGATAATATTCCAAAAGCGATTGATATGAATTTGCGGGCGCGTGGTGGAATTCATCAATAATGATGTAGTCATAGTAGTCCGGACTGGTCGTTTGAATGAAAGACTGTGAATTAAAGGTTTGAATACTAATAAACAAGTGATCGATCTGGCGGGGTTGTAGGCCTGAAAACATCAAGTCGCCGAAATTTTGATCCTTAAGAATGACACGAAATGTTTTAATACTTTGCTCAAGAATTTCGCGCCGGTGAGCAACAAATAATAATCTTGTTCGTGATCCAGCCCTCGATTCCCGAAAACGCTTATAATCAAATGCTGCCACTACGGTCTTACCCGTACCGGTTGCCGCAACCAATAAATTTCGAAAGCGTCCATGTATGGTTCGCTCCGCCTCCAGATGGGCTAGCATTTCCTTTTGAAATGGATGCGGGGTAATATCAAACAAAGGTAGCAAATTATTTGTCTCAAGCGGTCGTTTCGCCAAATCTAAGGCCTCTTGCACACGCTTCATGGTTTCTTCATTGCTCAAGTCAATAGGTTCGAACTCAGAATCATTCCAATAGCTTTCAAAGGTTGCCTGAAATTTTCGGATTATATCGAACGACTCTCGCTCAGAAACCTTAACATTCCATTCAAGTCCATTCGTGATCGCAGAGCGGGACAAATTTGAAGATCCGATATAAGCCGTGCTGAAACCCGTTTCACGTTCAAAGAGATATGCCTTGGCATGCAACCGAGAGCGCTTGATGTTGAATGACATACGAACTTCAATGCCCGTGATTTGTGTCAAAACACTCAGCGCTTTATACTCAGTTGCTCCCATATAGGTCGTGGTTATAATACGAATTTTTCGTTGTGCGTTGTGTGATAGAAATTCACGCAACTCATCCAGGATTAAAACTAAGCCACTAAAGCGAATAAATGACATCAGGATATCGATTCGATCTGAAGTCAGGATCTCCTTCTTAATTTCACTGACCATATTGGGCTCCACAGAAGCACCGGTGAAGAGCGTGCTTTCGGAGAGAGGTGTCTCTGGACGAATCGCTTTTGCAGATTCATGAAGCGCTCTTGCTGAATTGATTCGCTGATATAGTGAAAGCAAGAGTTCCTTTTGCTGGCTGATTTTGGAAGCAAGTAAGTCATCTTGTTCTGATAGGCTGGCTAATAGATTGATTAATTGATTACAGATTTCCACTTGGCGAGACAATGATTCATGATTGTCTTCAATACCTTCGCGAACAATACGTAAAGCTCGACGGATCACATGAGAAATATATTTGGATAATATGAGGTCCGCTTCATCTGCGTCGATTAATTTCCTGTCGGGCAAATACTCACTTAATCGGTCAAGCTGTGCTTGCAATGCCTCTGAAATAACTTCCTCATAAATGCCTTCGGACAGTGTCATGCTTATACCGCCTTTAGACTAGATCTATTTAGCTTTCAACTGATTAAATATTTGAAGCATATTGTGATTTCATGTTTAAGAATATCACATGAAAGCATAAGATACATTTTCATGTGGTGACAAATGTCAGACAAGCGAAAATATTCGCTATAATAATCATATTAGTCGTTCATCACCACCCCCTCCGGAGGTGCCGCTCATGCCCGACCAGCACGTCCCCACCAAGCGAACCCAGCCTTTGCCGTTGTTGCGCAACACGACCTACCCGACGTATCAGCTGTATGCGATCGCCGGGCAGGGGAAGGCGCCGCCAGAAAAAGTACTGGCCATCGTCGTACTCGAGACGCTCAGTTGGCTGCGCAGTCGGTTTCGCGAGCTCGAAGTGCCTTCTGACCTGGTCTGGCCGGAGGCTTTCGAGTACGATTCCTTCGACCTGAAGTCGCTCCGCTCATTTCGCATTGACACAGGGTATCGGGTGGAGGTCGTGTGGCTGCCGGACGAGCAGATCTGGGCGCTGCAGTTGACCGAGCCAGACCTGGGGTCTCACCCGGGTGCGCTCATTCAGGACCGGCTGCCCGTGCCGGGCCGGCTGTTTGAGACCAATGTCGCGTTTCGCATTTTTTCCGGTCAGGTGGAATGCGGGTTCAGGACCGTCGTGTCGGAGCCCGAGGGGACCATGGCGCCGTGTGAGGTCTATCGCCTGGCGATCATCAAACGCCTGGCGCGCAATGCCAATGTCGGCCTCAAGCAAAATTGGCCGATCATCGACACCCCACACATGCTGGAGCGCGGAGCGGATTTGAGCCATCTGCAAGAGTGGCTCAAGGACCGCGAGCGCATGATGCTCGCCGTCATTGTCGCCGAATCCGTCTCGGATCAGCCGGTCAAGCCGTCCCTGCCTACCCTCGACGAGTTTAAAACGAATATCCGCCGTCTTCCGCCGCGCGGTTTCCCTTTCGCCTCGCCCACCGAGCTGACGCCGACCCTCAACCCTGTCTCTCTTGAAAAGATCACCGAGGGCAAACTGCGAAGTCCGGCCATGGGGCTTGGGCCGCCAGCGTCAAATGGCTCGGGCGATCGTCGTGCTGCGTCATCCCCCGCGCTTGTCCCGCCGACGATGGTCCCCTCGCAGGAGCCGGTGGGCCAATGGCTTATCGACATGGATCATTTTGCTCATCACAAGATGGGCTATGCGCAGGTTTTCGCGCTGCCGCTGGTGAAGATACCGGAATTTTCCCGCATCACCGGCCGCGAGATCGCGCCAGGCGATGTCCTCCTGATCGAGCCCCTGGCCTTTGGCGGCGAAGTCGAACGCATCTCCCGGCGACGGATCCTGGATGATCCCGAGAATCAGTGGCGCTTGTTGGACGAGCGGATCCAGAAAGCGCCAAAGGACAAGCCCATGGCGTTTGGTGCTGTTCAATTCCTGCCGGCTGCCAAAGAGATTGAGCAGACCAACCAGATCCGCCAGCATGTGTCGAGCAAGGACATCCTGCGGGCCAGCGACGAGCGGGCCAAAGCCGCCGAGCAGCGCCACCAGGCCGAGCTGCAGAGTATGAACGAACAGCAACAGCTGTTGCAAAAGCAGAACGATCGGCTATGGGACCAGATCGAATCGTTATATCAGGAAAAAGCCGAGCTGCGCGACGCGATCACCGAAGCCGAGACGCAGACCCAGCGACTGCTTGACGAAAAGGATCAGGAGATCGCGCGACTGCACGCCCTGATGGACCGGCCGAAGGACCTGGCCGGTGTCATCCCATGGGCGGAAAACTATCTCGGCGAGGGCCTGGTTTTTCACCAACGCGCGAAGAAAGAGCTGGCCTCCGTCGCGCCCGGTGAGGTCGACCTTGATTTGCTATGCGACGCGTTGGAGTACCTGGCGACGGATTACCGCGATGAGCTTTTGGGCAAAATTGACGAGGACGAGTGCCGCAATCGGGCATCCCGAAAATACAACCGCGGTTTCATCGTCACGCCGTCAGCAACGAAATCCATAGAGATGTACAAGTCGGAATACAATATCAAGTACTATCCGGGCTTCCTCGGCAAACCGGTCGACAGTCTCCTCGACCTCCATCTGAAGGTCGGCAATACCAATGAAAACCTGCTGCGCATCTATTTCCTCTATGACAAGGAAAAGAAGCAGCTCGTGATCGGCTCGCTGCCTCGGCACCTGGGCACCGTGAGTTATAACTCCTGAGGATCGGGGGTCAACTGGCTCAATACGAAGCGATGATCTCGGACGCCATGTCGCACCAGGCCCACAGGCGCTGTGGTTCGCCGCTCAAAGAGATCAGTGTCTTCATATCAATTTCCACATGGCTGTTATATTTTCTCGCTAGTTTCATGACGTGGATAAGTTCGTCGCGCAAGGCCTTTTTGTCCCATGTAGTGCCGACCAGGAAGTTGGAGTTTGGTTTGAAGCACACAACATAATCCGAGCCAATCTGTTCCATGCCGGCCTCGAGATTGGAAAAAGGCGACATGGAGATTTTGCGCAGATTTCCAAATCCTTTGCGAAGGCCGCTGATTTTGTGGTCTAATCGCTCGCAGCACCCATAGGAATATAGTCCAAACAGATCCGCCCATTCCCGTTCATAAGCAAACGCAAATTCTACGGACATCTCGGGCGATACCGCGGTCAACACCTGGTCGGCGTTTTCACCCCAGATATCGCAAAGCTTCGCGCCGATGCCGCTTTCGGGTGGCGGCGGCAGCTGGGTGGTGTACCCGATGCCGTTGTTGCCGATGTTTTCAAAAGCATTATTGGAGGAGAGGATGCCGAGGCTTTCGTATTGCTTGGCCCGGGAAATGGTCGCATCCATGTATATGCGCGCCGCCTTGTGCATGAACTCCGGTTCAAGCGCAAAGTTGTAGAGTCCTTCTGTAAGACCCATCCAAGTCAGCAGGTCATCCCAAAGGACCGCGTGGAAATAATGACGGCCGGCCAGTTTGACCTCCAGGGTGCCGTCGAAGATCTCCCGCATCAGGGCAAAGCGGCTCATGGTCGTCTCTTTATCATAGGTGACAACCGGGGGCTTGATCAGGTTCAGGTCTTCTTCCGTCAAGATCTGAGGGTCGAAATGCTTGGCTTGATTGTATTCTCGGCCCTCGGTAAAGGACCGGTCGGAGGCGGCCATTGTCGCGCTGATGCCATACAGGGTGTCGGTCACGACACAAGGGCACTTGATCGTTGGCTCTATGACCCGATCCAGTCGCAGGTGCCGCCATTCATAAAGGCGAAGCAGCATGTCCATTTCCAACTGGCGCAGGAATGGATCTTCAATCGTTGGGCTTAATTCGTCGCCATATTCGATCAGATAGAGTGGATAATCCCGCACATGCAAAACGGGGCGAATCATGCGCAGATCATTGACTGCCTCCCAAAGTATCTTGTTGGTGGCCTGGATCGGCAGCTCCGCGATTTCACGGATCTGATGAGCGAGATGACGAAGCCTTGAGATATCCGGGTTCATCGATAGCATGTGAGACGCTCCTTCTGGGGGTCGGGATAAGTCGTTCAAGTAAGTGGTGGACTGTCTACAGCCAGTATAATATGAATTTGTATGGTCCTCATTGTGCAGCCGAACATAATATACTTGAAAATATAGGCTTCAGAACATTTTTCGTGTTAACCTTACCTTATGACGACCGGCGAATCCTGTATCGGGAGGTAGTGCGATGATTGACCCGGTTTTTGCGCAAAATTTCATCGACCGGCTCTACAAACAATTGAAAATTCATATCAACATCATGAATGAGCGGGCCATCATCATTGCAAGCTCACGTCCCGAACGGATCGGTAGTTTTCATTCCTGTGCATACAAGATCCTTCAGCAAAGCCTAACCGTCATGGTGACGGACGAACCGACAAACAACCTGATCGGTGTGACCAGCCCGGGCGTCAACCTTCTGCTGATGGAAGATGCCCGTCCCATAGGCGTGATCGGAGTTTCCGGGAAACCGGAGAATGTGTTGAATGTTGCCCGTGTGGTCCGTTACGCCTTTGAGGTCCAACGGCAATGTGAGACATCCAAAAGGGAAAAGGGGTTTCCCGACCCTGAAATATACCGCTTTACGACGGCAATGCTTTTTGACCCCATGCCGGATGCGTTCCGGATCGCGACGCTGGCTCAGTCTTTAGCCTTTTCTGACCATATACCACGCATTTTGGTCAAGATACGACTGAATCGGACATACGATGAGGCCACCCGGATGACTGACTGGTCGGATATGTATCTGGACTGCCCTTTCAGGCACGATCAGGACCTTTTGCTTCCGATCGATCCGTCCACTTTGCTCCTATGCAAGGTTATCCCGTCCGGGGCTGAGCCGAAAGCGCGCCTCCGGGGATTCCTTTTCGAATGCCTCAGCTGGCTGGATCAGTTATTCGCAAGCGTTCCCGGACAGAAGCACATTGATGAATCCCGCTATTATTGCTCAACCGTGGTCGATTCTTTCCAGGATTATCGGGAAATCTACCATTTCATAAATTGGGTGGAAAGTAACCGGGATGCCCCAAGAAACCGGATCTGTCATGTCACTGACTTCCTGACCGGGTATCTGATTGAGCAATTACCGGAAAACAAGGCTCGGCCGATATTGGGTTATTTTGCTCACCTAGTCGACCAATATCCCGGTAAGGATCTTTTCATCGCCACTATCGGTGCGCTCATAGAAACGGGATTTTCCACGGATGCAGCTGCCCGCATGCTCTATGTACACAAAAATACCGTTGTCACGCGTTTGAGAAAAATCCGGGATACGCTCGGATTGGGCGAGAACCTTGGCTTTGAGGACCGTGTACTGCTGACGTCGATTTACCATTACCTTCAAAAGGAGGATCATTCGGCTTGACCATAAGACCTGACCACGACCACCACTAGACAAGCACTTTTTTGATGATCTTGGTTCTTTCCCTTCTCCTTCAGTCAACACTCATTCCATCTTCATATAACCGACACCTCACCTCGTCATGATGGAAGTATCAAAATACTTCACTTGAATCGGGGTGTTCCTCATGAGACAAAATTCGATCAAGGCCATCAGTGCCATCACAGCGATCCTGTTACTGGGGGCTTCCGTAGCCGGCTGTGCCACGACGGCTGACAAAGGCATCTTTGCCGCGCCGGTCAGTACCGCGACTTCAGCTGCGACGGCCGGATCGACATCGGGTATCGTGTCGGCAAGCAATCCGGCAACGACAAAAACCGCGGCCGTCAGTGGCTCAACATCCACGACCACGAGTGCTTCGATCATCGATCGGACGGACATTTTCACAGAACGGGACTTGGAACAAACGGCTGACCTTTCCGAGGCAACAGCCATCTCACTGACGAGCGGTCAGGATGTGACTCTGACTGAAAAGGGTGTGTACGTCCTGAGTGGCGAGGCGACCGATGTCACGATTCTCATTGATGCAGAGGATGCGAAAGTCCAGCTCGTCCTCGATGGGGTGCGCATCACCAATGCCGACGCGCCGGCTATTTACACAAAATCAACCGACAAGGTCTTCGTGACCACGACAGACCATGAGAATGCGCTGACCGTGACCGGCAGCTTCGTGGCGGATGGCGACGCCAATCTGGACGCGGTCATTTTCACGAAATCCGACCTGACCTTGAACGGGACCGGTTCTCTGGAGATTGTCTCAAGCAAGGGCAACGGTATTTCCACCAAAGATACTCTCAAAATCACGGGCGGGGCATACGACATCCAGGCGGCGGCCGATGCGCTGGAAGCCAATGATGCCATCCTGATTGGCGGCGGAGACCTGACCATCGAGGCCGGCAAGGACGCCCTGCATAGTGAGCACGATGAAGACGCCACGCTCGGCTATATCTACATTCAAGGCGGCTCGCTGAAGATCAGCGCGGCCGATGACGCGATCCGCGGCAACAGCTTTGTCCAGATCGACGGCGGTTCGATCGACATCACGACCTCCACAGAGGGCGTCGAGGCCAACCGCATCCAGGTCAACGGCGGCGAGATCACCCTGTACGCCAAAGACGACGGCTTCAATGCGACCCCAAAGGTCAACGCAGCCGTGCTGATTGAACTCAACGGCGGGACCATCCAAGTGCGTGTAGGCAGCGGCGACACAGACGCGTTCGATTCCAACGGCAATATCATCATCAATGGCGGGACCATCGCCGTGCAGGCCAACTCGGCCTTTGACTCGGACGGGGCCGTGGCATTCAATGCCGGCGACGTGAGCATCAATGGTGTGAAGGTCACGCAGATCACGTCTGTGCAAGGCGGACCGGGCGGCATGGGCGGCGGCAAGGTTAGACGGTGAACCGTTTGGTTAATACGAAAAAAGGCAAGGCGTTCGATTGCCAAGCGCCTTGCCCTTCTCGTATTTTTTCATGACCGTTTTCCGTATCAGGACTTAGTACCCCCACATGACTTCGATGGTGGGGCTCTTGAAGCGCTTGTAGTAATCCGTAATCGAAATGACCTTGGGCGTGATCGGCAATCCCAAAAAATTCTTGACTTGAGTTTTTCTTACAAGATAGTGATCCACCCAGGCATAGTAGTGGAAGGCATAACGTTTTGCCGGATCAAAGTTTGTGACCGTGTTTTGGAGATTGTAGGTCTTTGATGTGGTCGCAGACACGGTAATCGACGATGAACTGCTCGTTCCGGCAGACACTTCAACATATTTGATGGGTAGTGAGATGCTCAAATTAGTGTTCTTTGCAACAGTATGGCTGGTCTGGTATGTCGTGCGAAGTGAAAGGGAGGAAGTAAGTGAACCACGGCTCCAACCGCCAATCTGCTTGACCGGTACGTAATATGATGTTTTGTAAAAATACTCATACTTATACATGCCACTGGTATTGGATGCGATGTACTTCGAGTACTGTCCCCAGGGATTTGGCACGGTCAGGTTCTGAGTTACTCCGGAAGCGCCCAGGGCCTGCCCGGGCAGCTCGTTGGCCGCAAAGGCAGGAATGACTGATCCAAGCATGGTAACCAGTATGATTACGAACACGGCAATTGATTTCACGTTCTTTTTCATGGTCTTTTCCTCCTTGAATGATGATGAGTGGGTCAAATCCTATCATCATTATCACAGAGGGAAATTTGGAAATACATTGCCTGGAATTTGGAAGTTTTCATATCATTTGGAATAATTTCCAAACTTCAATCATGTGCATTGAAGGTGCGAATCGGCTATTCCAATTGCCATTTCTTCCTGACTGATTCAAGTATTTCATTCGTAGAAGAAATAGAACCGATGGTTTCGTTTTTGATATTTTCCGGAATATTTTCCCGAAATCTCATATATATCTCGATGGTGCTTTGAAGGATACCCGTGCTCTGGCTGTTTTGTTTCGGATTCATTTTTGTGTAACAATATTGAAAGGCAAGCTCGCAGCTTCTGATCAGCCTCATGACTGTACTTTTGGAAATGGGAGCATTGGCATCCCTTTGTATCAGATCATGGAGCCACCCTACCATCGATTCAACACTGACACCCTGCGGCAACTCCCCCGTATACTCATAAGCCAATCGGATGTAATTGAACAAGGCCCAATCACGGGGTTTGTCTGATGGATACTGGAAGGCTGCAAGGTGATAATAGTGCAACGCCATCTCTTTGTGTGATATTTGATCCTTCGATGTCTTCCCATGCAACTTTGTACTCTCGATCATCTGCCCGTACTTGTTGGCACTCCAGGGCTCACCGAATTCTGCCGTTTGCTTGTATAACTCAACGGCCGTGTTCAGAGCATTGACATCAAATTTTTTCGAGCGTTGATATCGGCATTCGAAGACCCTGGCCTCTGTATTTCGTGCATAGACATAGCCAAATTTCTGATAGGCCGGTCTGATGTAACGTGAAAGAATCACGTCTTCGGCTTTTTGAAGACTGAAGCTGTTGACCACCTGGTCATGTTTTTCCAAAATATTCAAAAACTCATCATCATCCAGCAGTGCTCGGTGCACGGTTTCATAGGAAGGATTGCCAATGTCAGAAAATCCATCGAGCCATTCATCGGTTTGTATTGCTAATGAATAGCAACGCCACAAACCCCGAAGCAACAGTTTTCCGAGGCTGTTCAAAGCCTGGGGGCAATTCTTGCCAGCTTTCTGATAGTATTTTTTGCCTCTTTGACCAATTCGATGTTTGAATAATTTGCCTTGATGTTTTCCGGCAAGCGATAATTCTCAAACATCTGTCCTAAAGCCCAGTTTGCCAATAGATAGCCATTTCCACTGGACTTTTTGAAGCATGTGAAAGCCTGTTCATAATCCGGTTTGTTGAAATACTCGCCAGAATAAAACAAATTGCCCATTTCACAATTGAGAAGGCAATTTTCACTTTCTTCTCTGATCACTTTGTGATACAACATGACAGCGGATTGTGAGCTTGCCAATCCATATCGCAAGCAAAATTCAATATATTCCTCCGCATATTTCGCTTTAATGCCCGTTTCCCGTAAATGTTCTATGAAGATAATGCCTTCAGTGGGTAATTGATGGGCAAAGGTAATGGATAACAAAGTAATGTAGAACTGCTCGAAGTTACCCTTCTTGATCCTCCTTGATAGTTCCCTATAGTCCGAAGAGCTTCCATCGATAAGGCCCTTTGAGGTCAAGGCTTCGAGAATTTTACGGGAAATATTTGTGTTTCTTGCAGCATCCAGATTTTCAACCAGCTGGAACAGGTTGCGGCCGGCTACGTGAATCGTTGTCGAATCTTCAATGAAAAGTTCGAGCAGTTTTTTATCTTTACTGGTATTGCCATTGATGAATCTGGATTTTTCTGCTGTATCCGTTTTACTGACTTTTCTTGTCCGAGGATGTCCCAGGGTGATTAAATCATAGAGAAGATAGGAATTCAGGCTTAATGGATTGGGATATTTCGTTGAACTGTATGAAATGATTTCTTTGAGAAAATTGGGAATTGGATCCAGGTCTATTTCATTTTCAAAATGATTCATGATGATATTGAGTGTTGTAATTTTGCTTGATTGACGTCTGCCCCTTGGTTTCTTGATCATTCTGAACTCCTATGAAATAGTATGTGTTCGAAAGCAGTCAGCATCATCTTGTGATAGAAATATTTAAACATAACAGGTTCGCATTATCACCAATTAGTTCAGGTCGAACGTTTCGATTGAAATTTCACCAATTATCCATTTGTTTCAACTACTACTGCCCAAAAACGACCTCTCCCCCGACCATCGTCAGCACCGGTCGGATCCCTTTGATTTCATCCACCCCACAGGTGAAGACGTCCCGGTCCAGCACGGTCAGGTCCGCCAGATAGCCTGCCTTGAGGCGACCCTTTTTGTGCTCCTGCCCCTGGGCGTACGAACTCCCGATCGTGTAGCCATCGATTGCTTCCTCGATGCTCAGGCGCTCCTCCGGGTAGAAGCCGCCCTCCGGCAGACCGTTTTTGTCCTTTCGGGCGACGGCACAATAGAGGTTGGCGAACGGATCCAGGTCCTCGATCGGCGAGTCTGTCCCGAGCGCGATCGGACTGCCCATCCGCAGGTACGTTTTAAACGCGTAAGACTCTCGTTGGATCTCGGGAGCGATCCGCCCTTTCATAGCGTCGATGTCGGTCCGCAAAAAAATCGGCTGATAATAGACAACGATGTGCCGGTCCGCCATCCGACGAAGCAATGCATGGTTGGTGATCTGGCAATGGATCAGGCCGTTGCGCAGCGGGTTGGCCGGATCCGGAAAATACTGTTCATAAACGGCGAGCATCTCCTCGATCGCTCGGTCGCCGATCGTGTGGGTCACCACCGGGACGCTCAGCTCGGCCGCGGTCTGACACCAGCTTGCCGCTTCCTGCCCGCTCATCACTTCGACCCCAAAGTTCTGCGGATCATCCAGATAGGGTTGCGACACCATCGCCGATCGCCCGCCGAGCGTACCATCCTTGAACAACTTGAGCGGTCCCAGTGTGTGCCGGTCACCCTGAAAGGCCGGATCCGCGCGATCTTCGCGCACATGCGCCCGCAAGGCCTCCGGATCAGGGAAACTGACCTGATGGTGGGTGCGCAGCAGCCCTTTCCCGTGTTCGTAAACAGACCGGTAGGCTTTCAGCACAAGCTTGGGATCGGCCGTCGTCTGCAAGTCGTTGGTCTGCATCGAGGTGATCCCCAGGGACACGGCGTAAGCCATGGCCTCGGTGATCGCCTGCTCGAGCGCATCTTCGGTGGTGGCCGGGATCAGGCTCAGGATCGGCTTGCGCGCCCGCTCCAGAAAGACCCCGGTGGGGACGCCCCCTTCCCGCTCAATGACCCCGCCCGGTATCTCGAGGTCCGGCGTGATGCCGGCCAGCTCGATCGCTTTGGAATTGCAGGCCAGCATGTGGCCGCAAGCGCTACTGAAAATGACCGGCACATCCGTGGACACCCGGTCCAGATCACGGCGATCAATCTTGCGCCGCTCCCCCTCGGTGAAAGTCGACACGTGCCACCCCATGCCCCAGATCCCGTCTCTGGCCAGCTCCGGCTTTTCGCGCAGGAAGGCCTGACCCCGGCGGATCACCTCGTCGATGCTGGTCGCGTCAAGCAGCGGCACTCGTCGGCGGGTGATGCCCACCATGGCCAGATGGCCGTGCGAGTCATTGAATCCGGGAACCACCGTGCGCCCCTGACAGTCGATAAGCGCGCAACCTGCCCGTTGGGCCAGGATGTCCTCGTTCGAGCCGACCGCCGTGATCACGCCGTCCTCGATAAGCAAAGCCTGCGCGAAGTGGCCACGAGATTGGTAGACACGGCCGTTATAAAGGATTGTCTTTTTCATTGAATGCTCCTGATTCTGAAAACATCGGGTTGGAATTCATGAAAACACCTGGTTGAAATCCATGAAAATGCCTGGTTGACACTGACAACGGCGTCATGGTCGTTCCCATTCACGCGCTGAGATAGTGGGGTTCTCTCCCTCCTACTTCAGCTCCACCACGTTTTTCATGGAGTCATCCACTGTCAGTTCGTACCGGACGCTTTTCAATTCCCCTGTCTGCTCGTCGAGGAAGACCAGGCCATGATAAAGCCCGATGTCCAAATCGGTTGAACGGTAAGGTGTCTCCAGAAGTTGTTCTTCGTTGCCGCTCAGGTAGATTTTCCCGCTTCCCTTTTCCAGGATTGCCAGCACGGAATGCTTCTGCACCAGCTTCTGGGCAGACAGATCCCACAGTTTTTGATTGTCCTGGCCATCCAGCCGCACCCGCCAGACGCCACCGCTGGTCGGCGAGTAGTACAGGTAAATGCCCGCCACCGCCATTGTGTCAGTGACCGCTTCCGCCAACTTCGTGGCATGACCATCTGAACGCAGCCGCCAGATCGCGCCTTCACTGCTGTAGGTAACGCCCAGGGGATCGAGGACGAATGTCCTGACGGCCTGGGCGACGGTCTCTCCGTTTCGCCGCAGATTTCCCTCCCGGTCCAGTGTCCAGAGCACGCCCGCGCGCACTTGCTGACGGACGAACGGACCATCAGCCAGGATTTCGCGCGTTTTTATATAGGAGGCCAGGTCATCCCCGGCTTGCACTTTCTCGTAAATGACCGATCCGTCCGGTTCGAATTCGAACAGGATCCGGGCTGCCTGGCCTTGCTTCGTCCGATAATAAATATGCTGCCCCTCGATCCGGACATCACCCGCTGCGTCATCCGCAAGCTGGACTTGCCAGTGGGCGGGCTGACCCATGTATAGCCGGCCGGTCGTGCCATCCACCCAGACATTTTCCGGGATGTACTGCCCACTTTTGTAGAGACCTTCGGCCTCCGGCTGCAGCAGGAAACCCAAGTCACCAAAGGCCGCCAGACTACCGTAGTCCATCATTTCCTCGCTGGTTGAGCCGATGATATGCTCTGAAATGGCTTGGGGGAACCCTTTAGGAAGCTGGATGGTCTCAATCCAGTCGCCCAATCCGTTGTTGGCATGCATGGCAAACCAGGTCACACTGTTGTCAGCCAGCCGGAGATAGATTCGGTAGACTTCCCGATAAGCATAGACGGCGTCCGTCTGATTCATCCCGGTGAAAACGGCCTTTTCGGCCATATCGGTCATCAGTTTTTTGATGGTGTCAGGATCTGTAATCCGCCCGATTTCAGACGGGTTGTTGTTGCAAATCAGGATTTCGACAACATGGGCCGGAAAGTTCAGTAGATCCTTGACCGGGCGGTTGGCCACCATCTCATCGACGACCCCGATGCGCTCCAGTCCGGTTAGCGTGCCATCCTTGCTTCGCGCACATAAGCGAAATTCGGTCGAGTAGCCCGACCATTCCAGGATCTCGGTGTCTATGGGTAGAAAATTGGAGTAAGTCCCGACGGAGTCCTTTTCCAGATAATCAAAACCTTCCACACGCGCGACTTTCCCCATCGGTTGACCCGGTTTGATGGAAATGGACTTCGGATCCATCCGAAAAAGGCTGAGCCGATCGTTAATCGACGTGTAGAGGGTACCATTGTACGACACAACCGAGATCTGGGATGGCGAGGAGCCTGGATTCGCGCCGGGAGACGGCGGTCCGACCAGATTTTTCAACAGCAGGGCAGCGCCGATCACGAAGATCAGGCTGGCGGCGGTGGCTGCATATAGGATTTGCTTGCGACGGCTCGCGAGAGCCGTTTCCCGTTGACTCATTAGGCGGAGGATATATTCCGTCTGTTCCGACGTGCTTCTCATAGGTCAGATCTCCTCCTCTTTCAGAATCGCCCGCAACGCGTTTTTCGCCCGATAGGCCAGATTGTTGACCTGTTTCAAGCTTTTTTTCAGGACGTCGGCCGCCTCGCTGTAGCTCATGTCCTCGAAATAAAGCAGGTGCAGGATGTCGCGGTATTCCGGGTGGATCGAGTCGATCGCCCGATGTAGCGCCAGCCGTCGTTCATCCCGGATGAGCTCGGCCTCGACCACCGGCTGGTCGGAAAGCCCCAGTTCCTCGATCGGCTGGTCGGAGAAGCGGGCCTGCCGCTTCAGGTAATCGAGCGATTTGTTGCGCCCGATCGCATACAGGTAGGTCTTGAAGGACGACTCCTGCCGAAACTTTGGCTTTCTCACGATCAGTTCGAGGAATGCGTCAGCGGCCAGGTCCTCCGCCACCGTCAGATTATGCACCAGCCGGTTGATGAACAGGATCAGGTTGCGGTTGTACTGCTCGACGACCTCCTCGATCGCGGACTGCTCTCCCTTCAGGAAGCGTTGGTAGCGGCTCGCGCCGTTATCCATGATCCACTCCTTTCAACGGGCTCGTTCGGGTGTTTTCAATCATTAGACGACGGGGGTGTGGAAAAGCCTCAGAATTTTGGTAAAACAATTATAAATCATGGCAAAGTCAATAAAACGATTACAAATTGAGGCTAAGTCGATAAAACAATTACAAATCGTGGATCGGTCGATAAAACGATTACGAATCGTGAAAAGTTCGAAATATTTGTTATGTTTTCGGCAATTTGATTTATCATGCCACAAAAGCTCTACAACGCTTACTTTCCAGAAGCTAATGATTCATATCATTCTGACGTTTCGGTACCAGGATCATGTCCTTCTCCAAAACTTCTTCCGATTGCTCCCGAATCTGAAAGAGAAGGTTGTATCCTTCGTACGCAGATAACATGCTGAAAAACTCGGATGCGGACACCGGACGACCGTCCAGGATCAGCTTGATGAAGTCTGCATCTCGATCGTATTCGACTCGTCCGATTCCGGTCGTTTTGAGTGTGAACTGTCCATCTTCTGTCTGCAAAGCATTGGAAATGAAATGACGGTTTTCTCTTAACTCTAAAGTCTGATGCTGTAAACCGGTGATCACTTTACGGTGAAGTTTCAGCAAGGCTTCTTCTTGGTCATCATCAGGTTCCACCATGACCTTGAAGGAATATCCAAGTGGGCTTTCTTCCGCGGTCCATTCGGAAAAATGCGGCATCAGAAGGTTGGTGATTTCGAAATGATGCGATCGACCGAATGCGTCACGAACGATGATTTCACGCGCGAAATGTTCCAGGCGCTCAATATGGTGGATTCTTGCGATCCGGGCATTGTGGCAGTCATAGCAAAAGTGTCCTTCACCTTCCATATGGATCCGCGATTCCTGGACCTTGCAGATGTCGCATAGCATACGAGACGATCCTCCATTATGGTGATTTATGAGTTATAATTGCCATCGTCCCGCGAAAGGTGGTCAATTGTTTTTTGTAACTCCACCTGTACCTTCTTGAATTCGATCGACTTCCAAGCATGAAGATGCGGGACAAATCGTGAATCTCCTTTTTCACGAATTTTTTCTATCAGCAACAGGATCAAACCGCGGTCCCTCCCTTTCAAGCTTTGAATAAATGAAAGGTCAACCGTTTCCAGATGGTCGGTGAAACGATTGAAAAGCTCCTCCGAATAGGTTTCGCGTTCAATCAGCCAGCCCTTTTCGTCAAAGACAATAAGTGGTAATTGATTATCGTATTCGATCTTAAGGAACCGGTGTGCGATCATCCAGTCAATTCGATTGCCTATCTCCGGCAAAGTCAAGGCTGCAAAATATCCATAGGTGGGACACCGTTCTAAGCCGTGTTTCACGATAGCTTGATCACGGGATCCTTTGAGGGTTTTGGCCAGTAAGTTTCTGCCACCCGTGAAAATCATTTCGTCGGCAGCGCGCAGGATAGCGATGATTTCTTCAGCTGACAATTGATTGACGTTGCCAGTATTGAGACTGAACCTGACTTTTTTGCCTTTCATATACGATTACCTAATTGGGCAGGAAAGCTGGCCGAAGCCTGATCGCTTCTTGCTCCCCCTACCCCAACTTCTCGATTCTATCCACCAGGTCCCCGATGTACGCGATCGTATGCCGCAGCGGCTTTTCGGTCGTGATGTCCACACCGGCCATCGCGGCGAATTCGACCGGCGTCACGGTGCCGCCGGCTTTCAGGGCTTTCAGCCAGTCCTGCACAGCCGGTTCGCCTTCCCGCCGGATTCGCTGGCTGGCCTCGGTCGCGATCGTCAGCCCGGCACTGTACGTGTACGAATAGAGCCCCATGTAGTAATGCGGCTGGCGCACCCAGGTGAGCTCGGCCCCAAGGTTGATCTCGACCGCGTCGCCCCAGAACTGCTCGAGCACCTGGCGCTTGATCGCGCTGAAATCGCTCGCCTGCAGCGAGTCACCCGCATCGACGCGCCGATAGACTTCGCGTTGATAGGCGGCTTCCAGCAGGTGCGTCACAAAATTGTGGTAGTAGGTGTTGGCGATCATGGAGGCCATCACCCAGCGTTGGAAACGCGGATCCTGGTTTTGCTCCAGAAGGGACTGGGTCAGGAACATCTCGTTGATCGTGGACGGCGCCTCGACAAAATAGAGCGATGTGTCACAGCTCAGGTAGGGCTGCTCATCCCCGCACAGCATGAAATGGGCCGCGTGCCCCAGCTCGTGCGCCAGCGTGAAGACCTCGTGCAGCCGGCCGACCCACGACAGCAAGATATAGCTGTGGACACCATAAGGAGAACTGCAGAAACCGCCGGTCGACTTGCCGATGTTCTGGGCAAAGTCCACCCAACGCTCGTCATAGGACCGCATCACCAGGTCATGGTAATCCTGCCCCAGGACCTTGAGCGCCTGGGAAATGTATTGCTTGGATTCCTCGATGCTGACTTCCGGATCAAATTCCGGATCCAGGGAGATCTTCAAGTCGGCGAAGGTCATCTTCTCGAGGCCATGCGCCTTTTGCAGCAGCTTGGCGTAGCGGCGCATGTGCGGCGCCAGGTCGTTCATGATGACGTCGATTTGACGGTCGTAAAGCGCCCGGTCCACCTTCTGGTCATCGAGCAGATAGTCAAAGACGGAATCATACCCGCGCAGCCTGGAGATCGTTTTCTGCTTCTGGACCTCGCCGTTGTAGACGGCCGCGACAGAGTTCTGGTACTTCGCCAGCGTCTTGGAAAAAGCCTCGAAAGCGGCCCTACGGATCTCGGTCTTGGCCTCGAGGTTGTAGTCATTTTCAAACAGGACAAAGCTCAGTGGGTAGGTCACGCCGTCGACCTCGAAGGTGCCGAAGTCCATGTCGGCATGCTTGGCCTGCTCGTAAACGGTGTACGGCAGCTGCATCGTCGGGCTGAGCGCGGCCAGCACCTTTTCCGTCTCGGGGCTGAGCTTGTGCTTCTTGCGACGGCGGATGTCGTTGATGTAGGTCGCGAAACGCCCGTTGAGGTCGATCGCCCCGGCCAGCACGGTATCGGCCGTTTCCATCAGCTCGCTTTCCAGGAAGGAAAGGCGACTGCCCAGATCGGCCATGAAGGTGTCAAATTTCATATATCGACTGACGGCGGTTTCGTCCGTCATGTCCGTGGCAAAGGCCAGATTGGCGTATGCCCCGGCCCGGCTCGTGAGGCCGGCGAATCGCTCCAGGGATTCAATCGCCTGAATGATCAGGGCCGGGTCCTCCGATGAGGCAATTTCCCCTTGAAAATTCTGCTCGATGCGGGCAACTTGCTCGCCGAGATCTTTCAGGGCGGCCTCGTAGGCGGCTTCGGTTTCAAACAGGTGCTGTAAATTCCAGGTCAGTTCAACGGGAATATCGCTTCTTTTATTCAAAGTCTTGCTCATGGGAAATCCTCCTGCGGCTGTCATGGGGGCCAATTGGTTTCATTATGCCATATTGGTATGGGATGTACTCAACATCAAGATTGAGTCTGCCTTCAATAAATTCGTCAGAGCCGCCGCATCCTTGACCGGTGAGATTCAATATGACAACTCCAGTTGAAATTTTCGGCATATCAGATATTATCCTGCTTATGACCTGTTCTTCCGTTTGTATTTCCGGACGCTGATCACCATGATCAAGATCCCTGCACCCAGCGTCACCAGTCCGACCGGGTTCATGTCCGCGTCCTCAGCATTGATCGAGGGCCAGAAGGCAAGGTATCTGACCGGCAAGGTCTGCCGCATCTGACTGCCGCCGGTGAAGACTCGCGTGACTGAACCGGTGTACCGCTCGCCGTCGACGGAAAATGCGTATTCCAACTTGTATCGGCTTGGATTTCGCGTGGAACTGTCGTTTTGGACAAACATCACCTGCTCCAGATCCGTTACCTGGGCCATGGCCGAGCGGCCGATCACTTGCAGGGCTATGTGGCCGATGCCGTAAAGGATCAGCGCGACAGCCACGACAGGTAAAAGCCAATCCGTCCAGCTTCCTTTTCGGTGCTGTCTCGTCGCCGGGTATGACGGTGTGATTGTGGCAGTTTGAGTCCGGGTGTTCTGGATGGCAGCTGGGCGGGCATTGGTTCCCGCTCCGCAATGGTTACAGAAACGAGCCCCCGCCGGGAGTTCATGACCACAATTGACACAAAACATATTTTATACAACCTTTTGCTTGTCAGTCATCGATAAGCTCAAGCAAAAATCTGGTCTATTGCTCAATCGATGATCGCGAGCGCTTCTATTTCGCAAAGCACCCCTTTGGGAAGGCTGCGGACCGCGACGGTGCTACGCGCCGGCTTTGAAGTGAAGTAGGTTGCGTAGACCTCATTGAAGGCCGCGAAGTCAGCCATGTCGGCGAGGAAGCACGTCGTCTTGAACACATGATCAAAGTTGGTGCCGGCGGCCTCGAGGATCGCGCCGATATTGCGGCAGCTCTGATGAGCCTGCAGGACGATGCCCTCCGGGATGGAGCCATCTTCCGGCACGGCCGGAATCTGACCGGAAGTGTACAGAATTCCATTGACGACATATCCTTGCGAATAGGGGCCGATCGCGCCCGGTGCCTTGGTTGTGCTGATCGCGTTCATGGTGGTGTCCTCCTGTCGGGGTTGGAAGTGTTTGCGTTCATCTTGTAATGATCGCACTTACAGCATAACCCTTCAACCCGACGCTGTCATGCCCATCGTTCAGTTGGTGATGATCGACAGGTAGACCAGCTTGCCGCTGCCGCCCCACAAGCGATCACCCGTCTGATCGTTGACATCCTCGATGATCAGGACCAGGCTGGCACTGTCACCATTATAGGCTCCCTGCGGGATTTCCACTGAAGCCGTGGTCCCGTCCACTTTCCCGAGACTGTTGATGTCCCAGTACAAAGACTGGACGGTTGGATGGTAGCCGGCCTCTTCCGTGCCGGACTTCACATCCGTGAACGTCGGATCGCCAACGGTGGCGGACAGATCCAGCCTGACCGGATGGGCCGTAGCATCCACCTGGATTTGCAAGACAAGCGTCTCTTCTGCGCGATTTTCCTGGACGACGAGGAATGGGTGGTCGCACGACAGGTTGAACTGCACCGGCACCTGGTACGAGCCGTTATACAGAATGGACGTGTGTGTCTGCCCATAAGTCGTGATTCCGGCCGGAGCCGCCTTTGGCAGCTCCACTTTGACCGTACAGTCCTGTGGCCGATTGGCGTCCAGGCTGGTCACCACGATCAGGTAGAGGACGCCCTTGTCAGAAAGCGCCTTGAAGTCGGTCAGCATGACGCCTTCCTGAGTGGCCGGCAGGGTTTTCGCGTCCTTGTTCAACACCGTCAGGACGCGGACATCCGTGTTGCCGCTTGCCTTGACCATGGGCTTCGCGTCGTCTGCCAGTTGGAGCCGGGTGGCATAATCCGTCGTCAGGGCGATCAGCTGGGCTCCGCACGGGGCGAGCGTCAGGCTGGTCTGGCCAATGACAGGCGTCTCGCCCTTCTGGTATTGCGCTTCCAGGTCGGCATCCGCCGGCACCTTGATTGGCAACGCCTTGCCGGTCTTGTCCATTTTGCCGCTCGTCAGATTCGTATGCAGCGTGTAGGGTGAGAAGTATCCGACCTTGCCATGAACCAGTGACTCATAAAAATCGCCCGCCCAGGTCTCAGGCTGGCCCAGGGTCTGGGGAAGGGCCGCATCCCAGGTGGCTCCACCCCGCACGCGTTCATAGGTCTGGCGAATGATGTCCTCCGTTCGGGTCTGCGCCAGGAACTGAATCAGCGGCATGCGGGCATAGCCATCCTGCGCGGTGTCCTCCACCGGAATGACACCTGAGAAAATACGTTCTTCGTATTGCGCGACGATGCTGGGGATCGATTTTCGTTCCTGCCCTTCAAAGTACGTTGCCGTGGCATCGTCGAACCAGTCGCTGTCCGATTCCGGCTTTTCGTAATTCATCTGGACAAAGTGGAAGAACTCATGGACAAGGATCGGCTTGATTCGATCCGACTGATAGCCTGACGCAAACGAAGCCTGGTTCAGGCTGATGCTGCCGTCGGCCCCGTTCCAGTAGCTGGCCTCATAAACGCCCTCTTCCGCCAGTTTCGTGATCGTGACGTCCATCGGCCACGCCGTTCGACGCTGGTAATCGTAGCCATTGTCCAGATAGAGCCGATAAACGGATTCGAGGTCATCCAGAAGCGCCCTGCGGTCCGCCATGTTCAAAAATAGCGACTTTGAAACGGCAGGAAAGTACACGATGAAATGGCCCCCGTCCCTGAACGTGGTTGAGCACCAGAAAAATCCCAATTCCAGGTTTTCTTTGAATGGTATGCCAGTCGACGGTGCGCCGGCCGAGTTTTTGCGCACAAACCGCTCGCCCCTGTATTCAGCCGGTATGAATGAAGCGCGAGCCATCTCGTTTTCAACTGTTGCCGGAATGAATTGGTAGGTGGTTTCTTTCGTGCCATCGTCAAAGAGATACGTCCGACCGATCCCCAGGAAGGGTTTGGCATCCGGGTGATCTGCGGATGCGTGCTGTGTGATTGGAATGGTGACCTGAACCGGCTGTGTATGGGCGGCATCCGGAGTGAACGTGTAAAGGCCTGACGCCAACCCGGCAGGCTGGTCATCCTCATTTCGCTTCAAGGGCGAAAGTGATTGCTCCGAGCCACTAGCCTGATTGGAGCCAAAATCGATCACGGCATCCTTGGCAGTCGACTTGGCACAAGCGGAAAGGCCCAGCAACATCAGTATGACAAACAAAGCTGTGATCAGGAAGCAGGCAGCCGCCCTCGACCATGGGCGCCGCGACTCGATAGCATATCGTTTCATGGCCTTTTGCCCCTTTCAATCATGAAGACAGGCAAATATCACTTTGCAAGCCTGGCAGACAAAGCAAGACCATCCCATGCTGATGATTACATCATACTCGGCTCAATAGGACTTGAAAATAGACCTGTCAGCAAGAACGACCGGCATGAGTGGTCTGTATCAAATTTACAAAAACTTCTCCGCCAGCTTGGTCAGACTGGTTTTCATGAGCACATGACCGGCAATCGCGGCCAACAGGAACGATATCAGCAGCGCCAACCAGATGCCGATCAGTCCGAAGAGCCTGGATCCGATGTAGGCCAGGGGAATGTAGAGGGCGAACAGCCGGAGCAGATTCAAGGCTGCCACGAGAGCGGACTTTTTCAGGACGATCAGGACCGAACCGGCGATCAGCAGAATGCCTTGGGCCAGATAGCTCAAGGGGACGATCCGAAGGTACAGCCGGGCGTGTGCCACGACGGCCGGATTGTCCGAAAACAGCCCCGCCGCGACCTGGCCAGACAGGATCAGCACAGCCGCGATGCCCAGACTGTACGCCGCGACGAACCGTTCGCTGAACCGGACGCCCTCATGCACCCGGCCAAGCTTCCCGGCGCCAATGTTCTGACCCGAAAATGGGATGACAACCGACGCCACCGCCCCATTGACCATCAGGGCAAACATCTCCAGGCGCGTGCCGATGCCAAACGCCGCGACGGCTTCCTTTCCGTAGGTGGCAACCAGCCCTGTGATGATACCGGTCGCGATCGGGATCATCATTTTGGTCAGTGCGTCCGGAAGGCCGATGTACAGGATGGCCTTCCAGGACTGCATGATCTCGTAAAACCCGCTCACTTTGAAATGGATCAGTTTTTCACGGACGACTAGAATGTACAAGGCGACCATGAAGGTGACCGCCCGGGCGATGACCGTGGCGAGCGCCGCGCCGGCGACGCCCATCGTGGGGATGGCGCCAAACCCGAAGATGAGCATCGGATCGAGCACGACATTGATCGCGGCCGCGAATGACATGACCAGGGACGGGGTTTTCATGTCGCCCAGCGCACGGATGATGTTGTTGCCGATCATCGGTATGACGACAAAGGCGACCCCGACATACCAGATCCGCATGTATTCGATGATGTAGGGCAAGGTCTCGCTGTCCGCTCCCAGTAACGTGAATAGCGGTTTGATCGTCATGAGGCCGAGGACGGCGGTCGCGACCACGATCATGACGCCCAGAGTCAGCCCATCGGTGGCAATCCGCTGCTTCTTGTGCTCGTTCCCCTCGCCGACCGCGCGCGAGATCAGGGCCGCCGCCCCGATCCCGATCCCCTGGGTCAGGCTGCCCAGGATCAGGACCACCGGGAACGTGAAGGTCAGGGCTGCCATCTGGACAGTTCCCAGCTGGCCGACATAATAAGTGTCGACGATATTGAAAATGACCATGCTGAGCATGCCGAATATCATCGGGATCGTCAGCTCCAGGATGGTCTTCTGGACAGGGCCGTCTGTCAGTGAACGCTTGGCCAATGGCTATCTCCCTTTGCCTGTGATGGATGACCATTATTATACTTGTTTTCACACTCTAATGATCCTGATCGACCTTGTCCCGCCAGCCCTCATAGAGCATCACCATCGCCAGGGTGTCGAGTTCGCAGTATTTGAGCAGCGCCTGTTCGATCTCCCGCCGTTCATAGTCGGACATCTCCTCGAACTGCATCCGGGCATAGGCCGTCAGGGCCGCCCCGCCTTCCCTCAGCTCGTCATCGTCACTCAGGATTTGCATGTCCTTGTCGGAAATGTCCTGGAACATCTTCGGCAGCAATAGATAAGGATTGACCACTGTCCCATCTTCGTACCGGATCCATTGCCAGTCTTTGAAATTGGCGCTCCTGATGCCTCCGGCCGCGCCATAGATCGGCTGGGCATATTTGCCCTGCAGATAGGCGGAGCGGTTCAGGATGGACGGCAGCACATATTTGATCGAGTTGGAACCCTGCGTGGCTGGGTCGTAATAGTACCGCTTGACCAGATCCCACAGGTCCACCATGCTTCGCTCGCCTGTCCATGGCTCGGAAGAATCTTTTGTCGATGTCGTGATGGACTGGATGAAGCGGCAAAGCTCATCGCGATCCGCCACCTCGCGATCGGTTCGCAACTGACGATAAATCAGGTTCAGGAACGTGTTCTCATGGTTGGAATAGCGAAAGATGCTGCCTGGGTCCTGTTCCAGCTGCCCCTTGAGCGCCCGCAGGAAATCGTAATTCGGAAACCGGCCGCGCTCGACATTGAGGTACTCGCCGGCATGCTCGACCGTGCCATCCGCATGAACCACATGATGGGAAAACTGGAAAGCCACCCCTTCATAGGGTCGACGACCGGCGTTGAACGGGATCGCCACCATGGTGGTCTCGAAATCGATGAAGTGGAGTGGAAAGACCCATTGGTTCATTTCGTGTCGCAGGCCAGCCCGATCCAGCCAGATGGTGTCATCACCCTTCTGGTATTTCTCGACTTGCAGCCATTGCCGCTGACTCGCTGAAAGGCCCGGCCGGTCGTCCGGCTTCGGGCTGATGTCCTCCATCGTCAAGTCGGACATCTTTACACGGCCCGCTTGAATCAGTTGATCCTTTTTCCGGAAGTTCCAGACATCCAGCACGGTCTGGCAGGAAAAATCCCGGTCGCTCCAGCCCAGTTGCTCTCTCCAGCACTCTTTCCGGCCACTTCGCAGCCCGGCCTGCTCGTCCTGGTCGGTGGTGTAAAATTCACATTTGGCACAGGTGGATGAAACAGGCGATGCAATCTTCTGGTCCACGGCATATTGATCCGCAAACAGACGCACCCGCTGCTCAAAACCCATCGCCTGATCGCCGATGGTTTCTGTGTCTCCGTATATCTGATCACAGGCTTGGTCGACCCTCACCGGACAAAGAATGGGTGGTGTCAGATCCTGTTCGGTCAACGTATCCGAAACCACAACCGACTTTCGTCCCTTCTCGTCTTTGACCAGTCGGAACTTCTGGTTGAGGCCATCCGTGGGACAGCTCGCGGCTTTGTCGGCCATCATCAGATAGGCAGAAACCTCGTATTGCGGCAACGCCTGAGTGATCACGTACTTTTGAAAGGCGACATCGTAAAGGTAAGGTTTCCATTCCGACTTGATGGACCCGTTTTTGTTAAAAAAGCCTGATTCTTTTCGTGTGTCAAATGATTTGGCCTTGACTTCGTAAAGGTCAAGTTTTCTGTTATCTTTTACCAGGACATCCACCCGTATGAAAAGAGGACCGGTGGCAATGGCCGCCTCGAAAATGATGACCTGATCTTGTTGAAGCAGCCGGTTCGTCTCATCAAGCGCCTCCCGGTTGTCCAGCGTCTTGATTTCGTGACCACCCGGGAAATAGCATTTTGCCAGTTCGCCGACCTGGAACCCACCATCAGCCAGCGCCTGGAGAAAGCTATCCTCCAGGTCCTGGTTGGCGTACTCGCTTTTCCCCGTGTAGTAGAGCTTGGCCGGGCATTCCGTCGCCAGCTTGAATCTGGATTTCGTCAGGTATCGCTTGTTCATTCGCAGCAACCTCATTTTTAGGCATTCAAATTAACTTCCGCACCATCAAGAATCTTTCGCGTATCTTTCATCGCTCGGCCATATTCTGATTATAATAGGTTATACTTGCCTACTGCCAACGACTCGCAATATTTTGTGAAGGGCGCATCATGAAGCACGAAATCAGACACAACCGCTCGGATAGTCAGGCTGTTATAGCCATCATCAGGTCCGATGGCTGGGCTTGCGACTGGCAGCCTACTGAAGAAGTCCTGGATGAACGCCAGATTGATGCACAGCATCAGTTGTTCCAGTCGTTCCTGAACCATCCCGACCAGTTGCTCTTTGACCTGGCCTTTATCTGCACCGATAACCTCGTGACACCGTCGATTCGTTATATGGCTCAACTCAGCAGCCATTTCATCCGCCAAATTGCCAAGCGACCCGAACGAGAGTTTCTTCGTCAAGCCATCCGGATTGACCTGACACAAGCTGAAATTTCCGGGCTGATTGATCAGGCCCCCTTTATGCTTGGACTTGAACATTTGAATGATGCTTGGCTGTGCATGATCTGGTCACGCATGCATGCCGTTTACGCAGATGAAATCAAACGGTTCACTGGGACAGTGGCTGAATATCTGGACAGGCGACATGCTACCGTGCCGACTGCCGGCCGCGTTTTTTTCCATCTGGTTGAAAATCGGCAATCCACCCGACCTTTCGCCTTCATGGCGACTTACACAGACGGCGTGAACCCGGCCGGACAAGCCAATCATCTCCCGTTGGCCAATGCCTTGCGCGAATATCGGTCAGACCGCGCAAATCTCATCAACCTGTTGTCAACAGTCCATCGCGCGGCCGACCGCAGCCATTTTATCAAAGGGCTTCTCGACACAGGCGAAATCTTCCAGCCACTGTCGATGACCGCCGAGGAAGCCTTTGTATTCTTAAAAGAAATTCCACTCTATGAAGCATCCGGTATTGTTTGTCGCATGCCTGACTGGTGGAAGAAAAGGTCCAGTTCAGCACGCGTCACAGTTGCGATCGGTCATCATGAGCCGGCCAGAGTCGGTCGTGATGCCTTGGTCGACTTTGACATACGCGTTGCCATTGGCGACCTGCAACTGACGGACGCGGAAATCCGTCAATTGCAGGCTGAATCTGAAGGACTGGTCATGATCAAGGGCCGCTGGGTCGAAGTCGATCACGCTCGGCTTAACGATGTGCTGAAAGCATATGAAAAAGTCAAAAAACAGGTCGGTTCAACTGGTCTGAACCTGGTCGAAGCACTTCACATGCAGCTTCAGGCTTCAAGGAATTCAGACCAGACTGAAACAGGTACCCTGGTGGAAATGAATCATGGTGCCTGGCTTCAAACATTCATGAATAAAATGGCCGCCGGCAAAGATTACGCCACCGCAGTCTCCTGCGGGGCGGATTTCCTGGCTCAGCTTCGTCCCTATCAGGAAAAAGGCCTATCCTGGTTGCACATCATGAAAAGCTTGCGCCTCGGCGCCTGTCTGGCTGATGACATGGGGCTTGGTAAAACCATCCAGGTGATTGCCCTTTTAAACTCGATCAAGGTCCACCGGGGCGAACAGACGCTTCTGGTCGTGCCGGCTTCATTGATCGCCAATTGGCGTCAGGAGATTGAGCGTTTCGCACCCGGACTTCGATTCATGGTTTTGCACCCGTCTGAATATCGTCTGAGCCCTGAAGATACCGGCTTGCCAGCCCGTCATGACATTCTGCTGACGACCTATGGCATGCTGGGCCGTTATCCATGGCTCAAGGAAGTCCACTGGCATAACCTGATTCTGGATGAAGCGCAGGCGATCAAGAACCCGTCGACCCGTCAGACCCGGTCAGTCAAACAGATCAAGGCGGATTTCCGCCTGGCCCTCACAGGCACCCCAATCGAGAATCGCCTTTCAGACCTCTGGTCCCTCTTTGATTTCCTCAATCAGGGATTACTGGGCTCAGCAAAAGAATTTTCAGCATTGGCCAACCGGCTTCGGATGCAGTACGCAGATTACACGCCCTTGAAAAGTGTACTCAGCCCGTTCATCCTGCGGCGCTTGAAAACGGATCGGGAAGTCATCCGGGACCTGCCGGACAAAATCGAGTTCAAAACCTACGCAGGGCTTGGCAAGAAACAGGTGGCCCTGTATAGTCAACTGGTGGAAGACCTTAAATGCAAACTGACGACAACTGCTGATGGCATCCAGCGAAAAGGCCTGATCTTGACCTCCATCATCAAGTTCAAGCAGATCTGCAACCATCCGGATCATTTTCTCGGTCAAAATTGTTTCGAGGAAAACGAGAGCGGCAAATTTGCCCGATTGCGTGAAATTTGCGAGACGATATACGAGAAACGCGAGCGAGTCCTTGTTTTCACCCAGTTCCGCGAGATGACCGGTCCCTTGCAGACATATCTGGAGACGCTTTTCAATCACCAGGGGCTCGTGCTGCATGGTGGCACGCCTGTCGCCAAACGGCGCCAAATCGTCGAAGCCTTTCAGGGCAGTTCATACGTGCCTTTTCTGGTTCTCTCGCTCAAAGCCGGCGGTGTCGGACTCAACCTGACCGCAGCCAATCATGTGATCCATTTTGACCGTTGGTGGAACCCGGCTGTCGAGAACCAGGCAACCGATCGGGCTTTCCGTATCGGCCAGCAAAAGAATGTCATCGTCCACAAATTCATCACCACAGGGACTATTGAGGAAAAAATCGACCGGATGATCGACGATAAGGGTAGCCTGGCCCGCGACATCATTCCCGAGAAGCAGGAGGACTGGATTACCGAGATGGATAATCAGCAGTTGATGAACTTGTTTCAGTTGTCGATTTAACTATTATGATCATTCAAGTATGAGGAGGCCTACATGGCATACGGCGGGTACAAAGAGTATGAGACCATTGCCCAGAAAAAGGCGCGTGCGGCCAAAAGCGTCGAAAAATTGAAGAAGAAGAACAAACAGTTGTCACCGATTGTTTGCACTGGACGCAAGCTGGCTATCACCTGGTGGGGAAGCGCTTGGAATGAAAACCTCGAACGCTATGCGGACTTTTCCAATCGGATATCCCGCGGACGTAATTATCTCCGTCAGGGGGCCGTACTCGATCTCCAGATTGCACCCGGTCAGGTGACCGCGCTGGTCCAAGGCAGCCGCATCAAGCCCTATCAAGTCGTAATCAAAATCCATCCGCTTAATCCAGATACATGGCAAGACATTGTCAAGGCGTGCGCGGGCAGCATCCATTCTTTTCAGGACCTGATCAGTGGGCGTTTTCCAAAAACACTGGTTGAAATATTCACAGCCAGAGGCACGGGCCTTTTCCCGTCGCCTCGAGAAATCGCAATGAGTTGCAGTTGTCCTGATTGGGCAGGCATGTGCAAGCATATTGCCGCCGTCCTCTACGGAATCGGTGTCCGGTTTGATGAGGATCCGCTGCTTTTCTTCCATCTCCGCCAGGCCAACTTTGACGAATTGATAACGCTGGCTCTGGACCAGACCACCCAGACACTCCTGGATCGTGCCGATAACAAGAGTATGCGCTCACTTGAGCATACTGATCTTTCAGAATTGTTCGCCATTGATTTTGCCGATTCGAACGAGCCCGTGCAACCGCTGGAGATTGCTCCGGCCCCGCCAGCGGCAGAGCGCAAAAAACGCGGCCGACCGCGAAAAACCTGAAGGATGGATTGACTGACATTGTCAACTTATCGGATTTGCGCGACCGTTCAGCTGGCTTTCTGCCGCCGGTTCAGGATCACGATCCAGGAAACACACAAAAGGCCGATCGCAAAAAGCATCTGGATCAGGACGGAGAAGAGGACATCCTGAAACGTCTGCCCATTGAGTGTCACCTGGGATCCGATGGCGACATTGGCTTTCACGAACCAGTAAGATGGCGTGAACCGGGCGATCGCCAGCACCGTTTTGCCAAGGATGTCCTGGGGCACAAAGACGCCAGAGATGAAGCTCATGCCCAGCGTCAGCACATTGGAGACCGCCGCCTGGGCGTTCCGGCTTTTCAACAGATGCCCAACCAGAAAGCTCAGGCTCAAGCCGACCAGCATGTAGACAAACGCGTTCATCACCAGGAAAAGGCCGGTCTGCGTCAGCATGTCCCGTCCGTAAAGGGCCAGGCTCAACAGAACGAGCGACCCCCAGCTGAACAAACCAAACACCAGCCCCCCGGCGATCAGCTGCAGATTCAGGCTCCTGATGCTCAGCGGCGAACTCAGGTTTCGCCTTTTCAAGTCCAGATTGCCAAATGTCAGCATGCAGGTGGTGATGCCGAGGATGAGCATGGCGAGCAAGGCATACGCCAGATAATTGTAGAAGAGGACGATGTTGTCATAGGACCCGGCCCTGATGACATCAGACTCCAGTTCCACCGGTGTGCTGATGCGCAGGTTTTCACGGGCCAATTGGACGATGGTCCCATCGGAAGCCGTCGGCATCCCGATCCGGAACAATCGGGCCGTATTCAGGTACTGGTTGACCCGCATGTCCATGTACGCGGACGCTGAAGAGTCCGGTGCGGACAGCCGCTCGATCCGGACCGTTTCATCCTGGCCGAAGCCATCGGCAAAGCCGGCCGGTACGCGGATGACATAGGCGATTTCCGCGAAAAACAGAGCATCGCGGATCGCCTCCGGGTCGTCCGACACGTCGACCATTTTGGCGTGCTCCTGCAGATAATCCCGAAGACCCTGGACAATCGTGGAATCCGCCTGACTGTCGTCGTTGAAAAAAGCCATCGGCACTTGTGTTTCGGAAAATCCTAGCTGCGGCCTCTGGGCATTGAATTGATTCATCATGACGGCCAGCGCAAGCACGATCCCAAGATACATCAGGAGCAGCCCGGCATTTTTGCGGATGACTTTCAGGTAGGCTTTAAAGACTGGCATATTTCTGCCTCCTCAGCACCGCATAGGCCACCAGGCAGAAGATCGCTCCATAGGCAAACAGGCCCCCGATGTTTCGCAGGCATCGGTCGACACTGCCATAATATAGCGCATAGAAAGCGTCGGTCATGAGATTGGCCGGATTCAGCCAGGCCATGGCCGGAACGGCCTGGACCACCAGGTATTTGATGCCGTGGTACATCATGCCGGAAAAAAACGACATCAGCATGCTCACGCTGATCAGGATGCCGGTCTTGATCCCTTCCCTTTGCTTGATCACGGCCGCGATGCTGGCACCCAGCGAGACCCCCATGAAGCTGCCGGCCAAGGCGGTCAGGAAAACCAGACCCAACTGGTCGCCGAACGAGTATTTCAGGACCAGACCGATAAACGCCAGCACGATCAGCATCAGGGTGTACTGGATGGTGAACGCCGCGGCAATGTCCACCAGCAGAAGCTTCATCTTGTGGACCGGCGCGACACTGATCCTCGCTCCTTGAGGTGACTGGTTGGCCTGCAGGTCCGTGACGACCCGCATTCCCCAGAACCCGCCATACAGGGCCGTCATCGCAAGCAATGAATAAAAATAGATGATCGCCGGATCGGCTGCTGCCTGACTGACCGGCTTCGCTTGCAGATAATCCGCCCGCACCAGCAGTCGATCGATCATTCCAGTCTGCCATGCCGATGGATCAACCGCGATGACCTGCTCAACGGCTGCGACGGTCTGTTGGTAGTTGTCCAGAAAGCTCTTGATGATTGTCTGGTTCAGGCCGGTTTTCTGGACCACCAGTTTCAGGCTGTCCCCCGGCTCGATGTATCCATCGATTTTACGATCTTCGAGCAGTTTCTGTGCTCCCGGCTGGTCGGTCAGTGTCACCTCAAACAGCGGGTCCCCTTCCCCGTGGTCGGTCGACACACCCGATAAAGCAGCCTGGAAAGCAACGTTTTGACGATAGGCAGCATTGTCAACGACCGCGATCCGGATGCTCAGGAATTGCTCAATCGACACAAGATTCGCAAAGGCAAGATGGAACAGAGTCGCCAGCATCAGGGGGAAAACCAGCGTCCAGAACAGCATCTGCCGATCCCGGGAATAGCACTTCAGACGATATTGCAATACATGGGACACCATGCCGGCCACCCCCCTTCAGTCACGCAGCTCCTTGCCGGTCAGTTCAAGGAACACATCGTTCAAGGTGGGCCGTTCCGAATAGATCCGATCCATGGCGACCCCCTGCTGCCGCAGGAATTCCAGCAGCCGGGCCAGCCCGTTCTGCCCCTTGGCCAAACGCACCACCAGCTGACCATGGTCGTATGTGACCGAGTTCAGGCGGTCCTGACCTTTCAAGGCCTGAATGATTGTGTCACTCAATCCCGACACCTCGATCGTGATCTTCTCCCCGTGGCTGACCATCGCTTTCAGTTCCTCCTTGGTCCCTTGTGCGATGACCTTGCCCTTGTCCAGGATCGTGATCCGACTGCAGATCTGCTCCACTTCTTCCATGTAGTGGGACGTGTACAGAACAGTCGCACCCTGTCGGTTCAGCGTCTGGATGCCTTCCAGGATATTATTGCGGCTCTGCGGATCAACGGCCACTGTCGGCTCGTCCAGAATGATCAGTCGCGGTTTGTGGGCGATGCCGCAGGCGATATTCAACCGCCTCAGCAGGCCACCGCTGAGTTTTGGCGGGTAGAACCGCCGGAAATCGTTCAACCCGACGAACTCGATCGCCTCATCGACCAGCTGCCGGCGCCTGGCTTTATCCCCGACATAAAGGCCACAAAAATAATCAATGTTATCGAACACCGTCAATTCGTTGAAAACGGCCACATTTTGCATCACGACCCCGATGTCCTGCTTGATGTCATAGGCATCCGGTCTCATGTCGCTGCCAAACACCTCGATATGACCCTGCTCGAATTTCAAAAGTGACAGGATGCACAGGATCGCTGTCGTCTTGCCCGAGCCATTCGGCCCCAGAAGACCGAAAATCTCGCCTTCACGAATTTCCAGATCAAGATGGTCCAGAGCCGTCAGATTGCCGTATCGCTTGACCAGTTCCTTGACACGAATAACCATGTTTGCCCCCCAGCCGTGATGTCGCCTTCATGCCTTCACAAATCTATCATAGCACGATCATGGTTCGGTGAAGCGTTCATCAGATCCAGCCGTCAACATTCAACCGCATGTTGTGATAAAATCATTTTGTTCATGATTGAGCAGTTGACATGAGTCTGATCAGGAGGCGCTTTGCGGCAGCATCAGGAAACCCTGACCCAAACCCCGGCCAGAGATCTGGCCATGAGAAAAGTGTATCAAATCCGCCTGGGATTTCGTTTGCTCCTGTCTCTGGGCTGTTTTCTGCTGTATTTTTTAAAGCCGGACACGTTTGATGTGTTGGACGGCTGGCAGTTTTTCCATCGTTTTTCCTGGCTGCACATCGCCTGGATCATCTGGATGGTCGGCATGCTGACCCAGTTGTGGCCGGGCAACCACCGTCTGTTGCTGGGTTCCAAAAAGCAGCTGCCCGCTTACTATGCGCCAACAAGTACAAAGGTCAGCCCGTCCGATCTGCGCACTTTCATCCGTGACAACCGGAAAAACAGCCTCAAAGTCGCACTGGCCTGGTTTGCGCTGGCCGGTGCGATCGCCGGCTTCAAGTTCATCGGCCTTCTGGGTTCCAGCGGCCTCTTGCTTCTGACCACCTTGTTCTACGTCAGTGATCTGATTTGCGTCCTGTTCTGGTGTCCGTTTCAGGTTTTATTCATGAAAAACCGCTGCTGCACGACCTGCATGATTTTCAACTGGGACCAGATCATGATATTCACACCCGCCGCCTTGATCGGCGGATTCTACGCGATGAGTCTGTTTGTCATGTCGCTGGCCGTGCTCATCATTTGGGAACTGCGCATTGTCCGTTATCCTGAGCGCTTTTACGAACAGACGAACAGCGCCTTGACCTGCGAAAACTGCACCGATCGGATATGTGGTAAGCGGACCTGATGAAGGATAACCAGATGGCCTGTCAGATACGGTTATGACTTTTCGGACAATTTGCAGCGGCGAAGGGTTCCTGCCAGAATCGACCCCCATATAACGTCAAAAGCCCTGAAACATCACTGTTCCAGAGCTTCTGAGCGGAGAAGGAGGGATTCGAACCCTCGCTGGAGTTACCCCCACTAACAGTTTAGCAAACTGCCCCCTTCGGCCGACTTGGGTACTTCTCCGTATTCAGATGTGAGGTGCCTATATCGTGAAGCGGTGCTTCGTGCCGTCTGGTGGCGGAGAGAAAGGGATTCGAACCCTTGGTAGACTTGCATCTACGCCGGTTTTCAAGACCGGTGCCATAAACCAGCTCGACCATCTCTCCAAGAATCAAGATAGCCTTGATATTCTACAATGATCAAGGGGGATATGTCAATTATAGTCCCCCAAAGGCAACACTTACACAAAGACGGGATGCAGCAGGAATTTCTTAATGAAAGAAACACTTATGCTTCATGATTGTGTATATCGTTGTGCGATACCGCTGATGGTCCATCCCCGTTGTGTTTCACCGTTAGCCCTATTATTATATTAATATGATGCGTTCACTTTTTCGTCTGCGCTTTGCCTGATTCACCTCTCATTTAGCCAGCAGATCAACTGCATGGTCCGGACGTCCGAATGGATCATCAGTTCATTTGACTTGTAATGGCTGACATGGATGATCTGTGACAGAAACGACTGCTCAGGCAGCAGGTGTGAAAGGAGATTTTCCCGGTTCAGGAAATGGGATTCCCTCATGGTCACCTCTTCTTTTTCACGTGAAATGGAAAGATAGAAAATATCTGCCTCTACCAGGTCTTGGAAAAAATGGCTGCCATATGAAAGCTCTGGTCTCATCCCGGCGGTCTCAAAGGAGTATTCCGCCAGTATCATGAATCGGTTGATTTCCGAAAATCGCACTGGTATGCCAAGGGACGGTGTGGTGGTCCCCCAACGTCCGGGGCCGACCAGCATGATCTTGTTCTGCTTCGTTGCTGTGAGGAGACGATTGAGTGCACCAATGGTTCTCGCGATCTGATATCGATCCTGCAAGGCAAGTTCCACATATTTTTCGGCTTCTATATATATTACGTAATCTATCTCAGTATGAATGTTTCCGCCCATAAATTCGCTATTTGTCTTAATTGCGATATTCTGATTATTTATATTTTGCGAAATATTTGAAAATGCTTGACTACCACGCACCTGAAGCGGTCTGCACTGAAGAATGTTCATCCGATAGGTTTGATCCGTCATGAAATTGACCGTGAATTCAAGGTCGATCGGATAATCGTATGCTTCGGTCAGATTCCGGATAACTGTCTGGAAATCCTTTTTCAACTGGCCTTCTTTCAAGATGGCCTTGAAGTTCAGAATCCAGCTATCCTTTCCTTTGATACGCAATTCTTTTAGTATTCGATTTCCCTCATAATCCACTTCACCAAACAGACGGAGGTCAGGCTTCGCGTCACTGTTGACCAATTGACTGAGTGAAACGGTTTCATGATGGTTTGATTTAAGATTCAGAAGATCGACATATTTCTGCGTAAACTTTCGCTCATCGCCATGACCTGCATGTGGTGTGAGAAACGGATGGTCCAGACTGATCAAACGCGGATAGTCTCCTTCGACCCGGTCGACCGCCCGTGTGCCCAGTCCATAGACCAGTCGGACCATGCCGGCATCAGGATCAAGATCGGGATGCCATATATAAAGATTTTTCGAATAGCCAACACCAGCCAGAGCCGGATAGAAATAGCTGCCATGTTCGTCCCCGGAGACACGCTGAACCAGTAAAGCCATCTGCTCATCCTGGTGATGCAGTTGTTTGCTCAGACGATAGGCCAAGGCACTTTCATTCATCGTACTGGCATACACGGTTCGAATAGCTTGCTCAAATGCCTGGTAACGTTCTTCTGGACTGCCTTGGTTGACACAGAAGACACTCTCATATTTGCCGGCAAACGCGTGCCCGAAATCATCTTCCAGGAGGGAGCTGGAACGGACAATGATTGGAGACTGGCCAAAGTAGTCCAGCATCTGTTTGAAATGATTGCGGAACATCTCCGGGAACTGCCCACTTAACAGAACATCGTGCAATGTCTGTCCGCACGTATAGTATCCTTCCTCTGTTTTCTGGTCCATGTAGAGTTGCCACCAGCCGTTGAAAACAATGTACGTATAATAAAGGTCAGATCCAAGGTAAAATGAGTCATGTGGTTCGAATCGTTCAATCAATTCAGATGGACACGTTTTTTCAAGTATCTTTCTGGCCAGGAGCATACCTGCCGTTTTTCCACCAATTTGCCCTGAGCCAATCTGTCGTCTATGGATGCCGACCAGATCTGATAATTTTAAATATCGCTTCAGTAATTGGTTGAGTTGTGATCGACGTCCAAAAAGCAAAGTGATCAGTCGATCATAGAAATCATCAGAACGTATGTTCTGTTTTGATTGTTCATGATCTCCTGAGCCCAGGCTTTGTATGACAAGGTCTTTTGCTTCGTCGAAAAGCCGATCCCAGTAATCTTTCTGGGCTTCTCTGGTGAACGAGTCAATGCCAATTTTCAAATAGAGATTGGTGATTTCACTGCTATTCGTTAACGGGATGCAACGTTCATCTGTCAATCGATGGGGTAAGAACATGGTGCTGGAGTGCCGATTCCAGACTTTGATTGGATGGATGTAGATCTGATTGTCAGATTCATAGAGATTGAGCAATAGTTGGGTGGTGGTTCGAATCCTGGACAAGGTGTCATCCGTATGTTTTCCACGAAGTAAAGAAAAATAGGCTACTGTCTCCAGTTGATATAGATATGGACATGTAATTTGGAAAAAGTTGCCGATCATCAGGTCGCTAGCCCAGTCAACCAGCAAATCGGATAGACAGTCAAACACATAGAACGCACGAAGGCCGAACTGAGTGACAGTCTGATATATCGTGGATACAAAATTTTCAAACCCATCAGCTGCGTCAAGTTCATAAATCGTCAGCAAGGGAACAATTGGGTCCGGATCGATGGGATCCGGGTTGACATGTTCCAGAAGGGAGTCATGACATGCAAAGCGAAAATAGATGACCTGTCGGCCCTCCTGCCAGGCGCTTTCGACGTACTTCTCGACCATTTTCTGGTAATTTGCGATGGAGTCAATGACAAAAACCACATTATCGCCTAATCGTATATGATTAAGCGTCGCATCAAGGCCAGGAAATCCGGATTTCACTTTCTCATCAAAAGCTTGCATATTGAGCCGCCTTTCTGGCCTCGACTGAAGTCCGCCATAAAAGAGCAAAGGACGGCTCAAACCACCGTCCTTGGTAAAGATATTCTATCATCAAGCTGATTTTCTGGAAAGATGTTTTCATATTCGTGTCCGGAAAGACTGTCCTTGAAAGGATCTCGCTTCACTGAACATCAATTCGCTCAAGAATGCGTTGCAAGTCTTCATTGGAGTAATAGTTGATTACAATGGATCCTTTTCCCTGACGGTCTTTCAGTTTTACTTTTGTTCCAAGCGCTGAAGTCAGTCGATTCTCGACATCCTTGACACTGAGGAGATATGCGTCAGATACAGGCTTCGGCGTACGTGCACGTGGATTGAGCCATCGCTTGACCAGTTTTTCCGTATCTCGAACACTTAGTTCTTTCGCCTGTACAACTTCTGCAGCCTTTTTTTGCGACTCCGGCTCTGCAATAGCCAAAAGAGCGCGTGCATGGCCAGCTGTCAAGGCTTCGCTCATGAGCATCTGGCGGACCGGTTCGGAAAGATTCAACAGTCGAAGTGTGTTGGCTATAGCCGGCCGACTGCGCCCGACAACGCTCGACAGTTTTTCCTGCGTCAACTGGTGCTCTCGAATGAGTTTTTCCAATGCGTATGCTTCTTCCAGTGGATTCAGGTCCTGACGCTGTATATTTTCGATTAGCGCGTGCTGAAGCACTTGCAGTTCGGTCAGTTCACGAATGATAGCGGGGATGACGGTCATTCCTGCCAGCCGAGCCGCACGCCAGCGGCGCTCGCCTGCCACAATGCGATATCCACCATCACTCCTGCAGACAATGATTGGTTGAATGACGCCATTTTCCCGAATAGAGGAAGCAAGTTCTTCCAACTTGTTCTGATCAAAGTACTTTCTCGGCTGTTCGACATTTGGACTGATATCGTTGATCTTCAATTCGACGATTGCATTACGGACATCTTCCGAAGCGGGCTCGGTCGCTGATAACAAAGCGCCAAGTCCTTTTCCCAACCCTCTGCTGCTTGCTGCTGTCATGTTTGCCACATTCCTTTCGCTCTTCGAATGACTTCCTTCGCCAGGGCATCATAACTTTCAGCGCCCTTTGATCGAGGATCATATTCCAATATCGATTTGCCATAGCTCGGGGCTTCGCTCAGACGAACATTTCGCGGAATAATTGTTCTAAACACGCGATCGCCGAAATATCGGCGAACCTCGTGCGCTACTTGATGTGAAAGTTGTGTTCTGGAATCGAACATCGTGACGACCACACCAAAAATACCAAGTTTGGGGTTGAGTCCCCGTTTGACCAGACTAATTGTTTCCATCAATTGAGTTAGTCCCTCAAGAGCGTAAAATTCGCCTTGAATGGGGACAATCACACCATCGGCAGCCGTTAAAGCATTCAGAGTCAACAATCCCAGTGATGGTGGGCAATCCATCAAAATAAAATCGTATTGTGGTCGAATATCCTTTAGCGCGCTCTTTAAGCGATGTTCTCGATTGGGGAGACCCACCAGCTCAACCTCAGCCCCGGCGAGATCAATGTTGGATGGACAAATCGTCAGCCCCGGTCGACCACTGTCTTGCAAGGTTTGATCAACCGGCACACCATTGATCAAGACATCATAGATCGTATTCTTCTGGGTCTTCTTGTCAAAACCAATGCCCGTCGTCGCGTTCCCTTGTGGGTCGATGTCGATCAATAGCACCTTCTGTTGCTGTGATGCCAGAAATGATGCCAAATTGACGCTGGTAGTCGTTTTTCCAACGCCACCCTTTTGATTGACAATTGCAAATATGGATCCCATACTGTGCTCTCCTTTGTATGACATGAGCATTCTACCATAAAAACAAAGATTCGACATAATTGAACACATCAATTACACGTCATCTTTGAACAATCGACGTCAGCAGGCAAGTACACTGCAACTGAATCAAATTCTTATTTGCGATTGTTTCATGTGAAACACAGCGCTACGAGCGAATCCATCGTTACTGTTGTCAGACATGAATTTGGCATTGTTTCATGTGAAACAATGCCAATAATCCCCGTAATATCAGCCTTTTTCAGGCTTTTTCCCATTCTGGCTATTTCCTGTTCTATTCTACTTAAACATCTGAGTGAGCATATTTTGCGTTCATCTGAATGAACTCTTTGCGTGGTTCAACTTTGTCACCCATCAGCAGTGTGAACGTCTCATCCGCAGCTTGTGCATCCATCAAGTCGACGCGCATCAGTTTTCTTGTCTCAGGGTTCATTGTCGTCTCCCAAAGCTGGTCCGCGCTCATCTCTCCCAAACCTTTGTAGCGTTGGATCTTCGGATCACGCCAGCCGGTCTTTTCCTTGATGGCCTCGACATCCTCGTCCGTATAGGCATAGTGGGAGTTGTTGCCTTCATAGACCCGGTACAATGGTGGGCAGGCGATATAGACATGGCCAGCTTCGACAAGCGGCCTCATGTAGCGAAACATGAAGGTCAGTAGCAAGGTCCGGATATGGGATCCGTCAACGTCTGCGTCTGCCATCAGGATCACTTTGTGGTATCGGATACGTTCGATGTCAAAATCCGGGCCGATGCCGCCGCTACCCAGGGCCAGGACAATCGGTTGAAGTTTTTCATTGTCATAAATCCGGTCAATCCGGGCCTTTTCGACATTCAGCATCTTACCCCAAAGAGGAAGGATCGCTTGATATTTGCGCTCTCGTCCGTTCTTGGCAGTTCCTCCGGCTGAATCACCTTCAACAATAAACAGTTCGCAATGGCGAGGATCTTTTTCCTGGCAATCGGCCAATTTTCCCGGGAGCGCATTCGACTCCAAGGCATTTTTTCGCCGCGTCAGTTCTCTGGCCTTGCGAGCTGCGTCCCTTGCTCTCGAAGCAGACAGACATTTGTCGATAATAATGCGCGCAACCGATGGATTTTCTTCCAGGAAGGCAGCCAATTTATCATTGACAACACTTTCAACGATTGTTCGAATCTCCGCGTTGCCCAACTTCGTCTTGGTCTGTCCTTCAAACTGTGGCTCAGGCAGTTTGACACTGATGATCGCTCCCAGTCCTTCACGGACATCCTCACCTTGAAGATTCTTGTCGTTGGGTTTGATCATGCCATATTTGCGACCGTAATCGTTGATCACCTTTGTCAACGCTGATTTGAAGCCGGTCAGATGTGTGCCGCCCTCGATCGTTGCGATATTGTTGGCATATGAGTAGACATTTTCAGCATAACTGTCATTATATTGGATCGCCACCTCGACAAAGCAATCTCCACTTCTGGTCGCTATGTAGATGGGCTGCTTGTGCAGGACTTCTTTGTGTTTGTTGAGGTACTCAACAAAAGAAATGATACCGCCATCATAGTGAAGCACCTTCTCGACCGGGGGAATCTGACGCTCATCACGCAGGTTGATTGTGATTTCCTTGTTCAAGAATGCCATCTCACGGTATCGGGTCACCATGATGTTGTAGTCGAAGTCAAAATCGCCGAAAATATCCGAATCAGGCTTGAACCGGGTCGTTGTACCCGTCTCATTCGAATCACCGACGATCTCGATGGGCTTGACCGTCTTACCTCGCTCAAAACGAATCAAATAGATATGGCCATCTCGGCGGACTGTGACCTCCATCCATTCAGAAAGGGCGTTGACGACCGATGCGCCAACACCGTGCAATCCGCCTGACACGCTGTACGCGCCGCCGCCAAACTTTCCACCGGCATGGAGAATAGTGTGGACGACTTCCACTGTCGGGATGCCGATTTTGGGGTGCATGCCAACCGGAATGCCGCTTCCATTGTCGATGACTGTGATTGAGTGATCGTTGTGGATCGTGACCCAGATTTCATCACAGCGTCCGGCCAGGGCTTCATCAACCGAATTGGCGACAATTTCATAGATCAGGTGGTGCAGACCCCTGACGCTGGTGTCGCCGATATACATGCCCGGGCGCTTGCGGACCGCTTCGAGGCCTTCCAGGACCTGGATGTCATTCTCGCTGTACTCTGAAGAATTGGATGTGTCAAATGTGTCGTAAAACCCATTGTCCAGGACATAATCCTCTTCATGAAAATCGTCGTCCACCAGAGCTGCTGGATTGGCGGCCAGATTGACCAGATCGTCGTCCGATTCCGCCATTTCACCAGGCAGCCCGACTGCCGCTTGTGCCTTTTTTTGCTCTTCCAAACTCATGTATGACCCTTTCTGCTCATGCAGGTTTACTGTCATTTGCATGGCCGCATGGCAGCCATCAAAACCGTTCATTCATCCGGTTGTTCCGCGCTGCCGGCCTCCAGCCGCCTTCGCAGGGTCGTGACCGACACGGGTGTGACATAAACCCGGTCCAAGGTCACGACAAACGACCTCGGCAATTCCGGAGAGACAACCTCGAGCCGTCCGGATTCCTCGGCAGCCGTCAAATAGCGGGTCGTCTCGGAGTGTCCGTTCGTCGTCAGATCCAGATCGAAAATGCCAAGAATAAAACGATCGGAAAGGGTGTAATCACCGCCGATATGCACGTACATTTCCTGGCCTGTCCCTCTTTGAAAAAATTCCGGATGACTATTGTTTCAGTGGATCCGTATCCACAATATTGTATCACAAAACCGCTTCGGAATCGAGCCTGACTGACGCATCCGACACCTCATAAAAAGCGAACGGGCGTATCTCCGAAGTCGACTTATCCGGCCGATCGAACTGGCGGCCGACCTGAGCCCGATCCGTGCAGGTGAGCAGTACCTGGGCCTGTTCAATCCCTTCAAGCAGGCTCTTTCGACGGATGACATCCAGCTCCGACATGACATCATCCAGCAGAAGAACCGGCAGTTCACCGGTATCCTCGCGGATGATCTCGAGCTCGGCCAGTTTGAGCGAAAGGACGGCGGACCGCTGTTGTCCTTGTGACGCGAACGGCTTCAAATGGTCGCCATCGAGCCCGACTTCCAGGTCATCACGATGAGGTCCGATCCCGGTTGTCCCTTTTTCAATATCTTCGTAAAGGTTAGTTTTCAGTTTTGATAAAATGATGCCTAGTATCTCTTGATCGCTGGAATCCTGCTTTATACCGGTAATTGTTCTATACTTTACGGATAACTTCTCTTTTCCGGAAGATATGTTATCATGGGCTTTTTCAGCGATTCGACTGATTCTAGAGCCGTATTCCAGTCGACGCCGGATCAGGCGGGTCATGCTGGCAGCCAGTGAGAGGTCCCATGTTTCGATCTGGGCCAATTCGTCCGGGTTGAGACAAGACTTGCCGGTCATTCCGCGCTGGAACAGACAGCTTCTGAAATCCTTGAGCAAGCGGTTGCGCTGCGCAAGCAGGCGGTTGAAAAGCTGGAGTTCTTGAAAGTAGGCAGGTTTCACTTGCGAGAGCAGCAAGTCCAGATAGCGCCTTCTGGTGGCCGGTCCTTCCTTGATCAGCATCAGGTCTTCCGGCGCGAAGATGACAGCGTGGAAAAGACCCATCAGGTCGCTGATGCGATCCAGGCGAACGCCATCATGATAAACAAGACGCTGCGGTTTGAGTCTCTTTGGATCCCGTAAATCGGCTTCGAAATATTGGATCTCCACAGTCTCGTCACGCCGTCCATCACTGGTGAACGTCAGTTTGACCGCGTAATCGCCATTGCCGTCCATGATCAGGTCATGGTCCTTGGCTGTCCGGTGTGAGCGGGCGCAGGCGCAAAGATAGACCGCTTCCAGGATATTGGTTTTTCCCTGGGCATTGAGCCCATAAAAAACGTTGATCCCGGGTTTCATGTCGACTTTGAGTGCTTCGTAATTTCGGAATCGCTTCAGCTCTATAGATGAAACATTCATGTCATCAGCTTCTTTGCCATCAGGTAGAGCCCTTAACGGCGCAGAGGCAGTACCAGATAGGCGAAGTCCTGGCTGTCGACCGGCTTCAGGACACATGGGCCCATGCTGCCGTTGAAGACGATGGCTATCTGCTCCTCGTCGATGACCTTGAGCGCGTCCTGGAAATAACGCGGGTTGAAATCAATGTCGATCTTGCTGCCAGTCAGTTGGATGCTGATTTCCTCGCGCAGGGTGCCGATGTCTGTGTTGGCGCTGACCACCAGTGTGTCCTGATCCGGTGTGGCCAATCTCACCGGGAAGCGGCGCTCCTCGCTGGAGATCACCAGCGACGCACGTTCGACCGCGTCCAGCATCACCTTGGGACGGATCAGGATCGTGGTCTCTGCGGCCTGTGGAATGATCGACTTGTAATTCATATAGTCGCCCTGAATCAGGCGAGAAACCAGCTTGACCCGTCCTGTGTCGAACAGGATGTGATTCTGGGATGGATATATCTGGACCGGTTCTTCGCTGGATTGCAAGATTCTGCCCACTTCATTCAAGGCTTTTCCGGGGATGATGAATTTCATCTGCGGAAGTGTTTCTTCGCTCTCGCGCCTGCGCAAAGCCAGTCGGAATCCATCAATGGCGACCATCTCGATGACCGGTCCTTCGCTGACAAAATAACAGCCGTTGAGGACCGGTCTGCTTTCGTCTGTACTGACTGCGAACAGTGTCTGACGAATCATGTCCCGAAGCTCGCATTGCTTCATGTCCAGTCGGCCGGTTTCTTCGACAATGGGGATTTTCGGAAAATCATCCGCGCGGATGCCTTTGATCGAGAAATGGCTGCTGCCGCTTTCGATGGAGACGCTCAGGTTGCCGGTCGATTCTATTGACACAATGTCTTCGGGCAGTTTGCGGACGATATCGCCAAACATGCGGGCATTGATCACCAGGCTGCCGCTTTCAGGGACGTCCGCCTCGACCTGGCACTCGATGCCAGTCTCCAGATCGTAGCCGGTGAGTTTCAAACCGGCGCCCGTGTTGGCTTCGATCAGGATACCATCAAGGATCGGCAGGGTTGACCGCGTGGCAACGGCTTTTTGGACAATGGACACGGATTCCATCAGTCTTTCCCTTGAGCAGATGAATTTCATGTTGTTTCCTCCTTGATGTTTTTGAGAGTGAAAGGTCGTGATCGGCCTGTATGCTTCTTATGGATAATTTTATCACTTTTCTTCTTATGTGCTGTGGATCATGGGGAAAATCCTCCAAACCACGGTGGTTGACACATTTTGACTGTTTTTGTCCTGTGAATAACCCTTGCTTGGAGAGAGACCGGATGTGGGTGGTTATCCACGCTGTTTTTTTCCACAATGATCGAGCGGTTCAATTATCCACTTGTGCACAGACATATGTGGATAATATGGTTTTTGACACCAACAGTCAGCTGGCGATCCGTTTGCGGATCTCTGTCATGTCCCGGTTCAAGGCTTCTGATGTGCCAAGGTCGGTTGCCACTTTGCTGCAGGCATGCATGACCGTGGTGTGGTCGCGATTGCCGAATTCAGTGCCGATTTGAGGCAACGTCATGTTGATCAGGTTGCGGCACAGGTACATGGCGATCTGGCGGGGAAGGGTGACTTCCTTGCTGCGTCGGTTGGACTTCAGATCGTCGATCGTGACATGATAGAATCGGGCGACGACGTCCATGATGGTCGCGCAGTCGAGCTTGCGGGCCGGGGTCGGTGTGATCAGGTCCTTCAGCGCTTCCTGCGCCACCCCGATGGTGATGGTCCCGGCCAGCAGGGAATAGCACAGGACCGTATTGAATGCGCCTTCCAGCTCACGGATGTTCGAGGCGATGTTGCTGGCGATGAAGTCGAAAACCTCATCGGGGACAGAGGCGTGATTGATCTGGGCCCGACGCCTGAGAATCGCCACCCGGGTTTCGTAATCCGGTGGCTGGATGTCCACCGTCAATCCGCAGGAGAAGCGCGTGCGCAGCCGCTCTTCAAGCGATGCCAGGCTTTGCGGTGGCTTGTCGCAGGTCATGATGATGTTTTTTCCGGATTCGTAAAGCGTGTTGAACGTGTGGAAAAATTCGATCTGCATCTGCTCCTTGCCCTCGATGAACTGGATGTCGTCGATCAGGAGCAGATCCGCGTTACGGTATTTCTGACGGAAATCGTCGTACTTGTTTTCCTTGATCGTATAGATGAATTCGTTGACGAACTGCTCGCACTGGACGTAGATGATGCGCTTGTTGGGGTAGCGTTCCATGACGTAGTTGCCGATCGCGTGCATCAGGTGTGTCTTGCCCAGTCCGGAACCGCCATAGAGGAACAAGGGGTTGAAATTGCGCCCGCCCTGTTTTTCCGCGACGGCGACACAGGCCGCGTGCGCGAAACGGTTGCTGCTGCCGACCACGAATGATTCGAAGGTGTATTGAGGATTGAGCCGGCTCTTGGAAATGGGGCCGAAGCCGTTGAGATCATCCGACAGGTCGGTGGGTGTTGATGAGGGGACGGCGCAAGGCCGGTCCGGAATACCGACGACAAACTGGACATCATAATCGACCGATCCGCTCGCCTTGAGGGTGTTGCGGATCAGGGGAACGTACTGCTCGACGAATGTCCTGTGGAAATCGTTCGGGACAGACAATTGAAATACACCGTTGTCGGCGGACAACGGCTCCAGTGGCAGAATCCACGTATTCAAGCTGATTTCGCTCATCTCGTTCTCCAGGAGCGAGATGGCTCTTCTCCAGATGGTTTCGGCCTCAGAGCGCTTCATGATTACCCCTTTTGCATTGTCGCACAGTAAAAGATATCATATCAGAAAAAGCACCTCTAGAAAAGGGCGAAAGACAGGGAAATGGGGAAGCAAGACAAGATGGGGAAGCTGACCTTCGCGTTGATCGGATGCGGAAAAGTCGCGGAAAAGCACTTGAAGGCCGCGCTGGCTTTCAAGGATCGACTGTCAATCGTCGCGTTGTCCGATTCCCGACCGGAAGCGGCGACAAAGCTAATGTCGGGGCTTGGCATTTCGCCGGAAAAACAGCAGGGGATTCCGGTCTTTTCCGATTACCGGGAGATGCTGGAAAAGATTCGTCCGCAGCTGGTCGCGATCACGACGCCCAGCGGCAGCCACTACCGGATGTCCCTTGACGCGATCGCAGTCGGCGCGCATGTCATCATTGAAAAGCCGTTGACACTGTCGATCGCCGAGGCGGACGAGCTACTGGAAAAGGCGCGCGAAAAGGGCGTCCGGATCACGGTCGGGCATATCTACCGGTATTTCCCACTGGTGTCCGAGCTGGCGGCGGAAATCCACTCCGGACGGCACGGAAAAGTGCTGTATGGCGATGTCAAGGTGCGTTGGGGACATGACCAGGCTTATTATGACCAGTCTTCCTGGCGCGGCACTTACGATCAGGACGGCGGCGCGGTCATGAACCAGAGCATCCACGCGCTGGACCTGATGACGTTCCTCATGGGCAGCGACATCGTCTCGGCAAAAGGTTCGCTGGACCGTATGACACACCGGATGGAGGCAGAGGATTTCGGACTGGCGATCCTCAGGCTGGAAAACGGCGCCTGGTGTGCCTTTGAAGGCACAACCTGCACCGATCCGAAACGGCAGGAAGCCTCGTTTTTTGTCCTGACGGAGAAGCTGGAGATTCGCGGCGGGATCTTGGCAGGAAAAGTCAAGATGGCCATCCGAGACCGGGAAGGGAAAAATCACACCACGAAATATTTCATGAAGCAACTTTGCGACCGCTGGCGTTCGGGCGGGCTTACGGGCATCGGCATGCTGTTCCATCCGCACACCGAATTGTACCGCGAATGGATGGAATCGCTGGATGCCGGCCGGCCGCCCAGGGCGGACGGCATGTCGGGCCGGCAAGCGGTGGAAGCGGTCCTGCTGATCTACAAGTCAGCAGTTTCAGGCCGCGAAGAACGGGCACCATCCGCGCCGTTCACGATTTCAGACATGGCTGGCCATTTTGACCGGCCAGGGCAATCAAGGCAGCCAGACTGACATAGTCCGGCGCAGCTGTTCATAAAAGAGCGGGGTCATTCGTTCGATCCGGTCATTTTCTCCCTGCAGGAAGATCATCGCGCACAGGAACAATGTGACCAGGCTGACGGCCAGGAAGACCCGGAAATGGGATTCATCCTGGCTGTTTTCTGTTTCGTTGGCCAGCAGGAGCCAGACAATCATGGCCGGAACGGCGAACCAGGTGGAGAAAAGGATCGCCTCACGGGTCAGGCTGCCGATGTGCATACTGATGGCAACGACCATGGCCAAGGCGATGGACAGTGAACCCCAGAAAATCTGGCGAAGCGTGCGGGAAGCGGTGCGAATCGCCTGGACCACAAGGGGCAGCACGATCAGGATCGCGATGAATGGCAGGGTCAGGAGGCCGACTGTCCGACCATCTATGGCCAGGAACGCGTGATCGGGGATGATCCGGCCGGCCGCGAAGTGGATGAATGGGAACTTCGCGGTGATCAGGGGCGGATTGATCAGGTATTGTCCAAGACCGGGCAGGATCCGTTCCGGGGATATGAAGGGGCGTGCGGTCAGATCGGAAACAGTCAGCCGGTACCGGTCACCGAACACCAGCCAGTCGCCGAAACGGGCATGGTTGTACAGGCCCAGCGGGACAGCGGCCAACAGGAACGCCGCGAGGGAAAAAACGATCAATTCTGCCAGTTGCCCGGTCCGGACGGCGCGGCGTGCGAGCATGCCCAGAACGAAGGCCAGCGGCAGCAGGAAAGCCGCATAGGCCGGATCGCAGCCGATCGCGGCGGCCGTGAAAAGCACGGCCAGGAACAGGTGGGCTGTGCGGATGCGGTCTCGGTCGGAATCCAGTGGCAAAGGCGGCGTGACGAGCGGTTTTGTGGACATGGGGTTCGTGACATCCTCTTCCCGGGTCGCCAGGATGGCTTCCCGGAAAAGGCTCCTTCCGGGCCGTCCTAGACGGCCGTAAGCGGCCACCATCAGCTGGTCCAGTCCCAGCATCAGCAGCAGAAAGCCGCCCAGAAGGGTGACCTCGTAAAATTTCGGCCGCGAAAACGCCCAGCCGACATAACTGAGTGTGGGCATGACCAGACCAAGGACGACATGGTACCTGAATGACAGGTCGGGAAAATGGATGAACAGGAATCGCCGCAGGTTTTTCAAAAGGAACATCAGGGCGAGCGCGCCGAACAGGAAGACGGCCCAGGGTGTCTGGAAATAGTAGCCGGAAAGGGCTTTGAATGGCGCCATGATCAGGGCGGCCGGCAGGACACCATAGGATACATGGTATCGTCCGTCAAACAGGGCGGCATCCCAGAGAACGGCCTCACTGGGCAAAGCGGTTCGACTGGCCGGATCATAAGGGTTGTCAATTGCCAGAAGGCTTCGGTCCGGCCGGATCAGCAGGTCGAACTGCCCCTTGATCAAGGCATCCGACAAATCCTTGTTGTAGAGGTCTCCGTCATGCTGACTCACATTGAAAAACGGTAAGGTGGCGGCCGCGGTCGTCATCCACATGCTGGTGGCAAACAGGACAAACCCGACCATCAGGATCATGACGCGCTGACGGATGTTTTCAGGATGGGCTTTTTGCTTGAAAAACGATGTGCGCGTCAAGGCCAGGATGAATCCGCCGATCACCAGCATCAGCAGGATGCGCAACTGGTTTGGCTGGTAAGGGATCTTGCGGTTCAGGATGAACCGGTTCAGGTGCAACTGCTCGCCCTCCGCGACATCAAAGGTCAGTCGAATCGCATCTACCGGCTCATCCGGCCGGAGCAGCAGATACCGGCTGCGTTCAACGCCGCTGGCAGCCTGCCCGCTGGCCAGATCCGTGAAATGCGTTGATTCCCGGGTCTTGAAGGACACCTGATAGGCGACCGGGCCGGATCCGTTGGATGAGACATCGAGAAAAACGGAACGGACCGACATGCCGGAAAGCGTGACGGTGACCCGATGGGCCCCGCTGCCCACCGCGGTCAGACGCTGTGGCCAGAGGGCGCCACGGGTGAAGCCCTCGATGGCCAGATGGGTGATGGGAATGTCGACCGGGCCTCCGACCGGCATTCTGACAAAGGCCGGCCATTGAAAGACGAGGCATTCCAGCATCAGGATGATCAGGACAAGCCTGGCCAGAGGGCTTTTCCATATTCGTCCGATCGTCCGGCGCGATTGGGGAGAAGAGTTGTCGCTCTGACCGTTTTGCAATGCTTTTCTCCTCATGACAGGCGTTTATTGCCGAAGAATGGCTGGATACACGGACATTATAGCCGATGTCGAGAGCGGATGGCACCCGAAAAGGGCAAGAATGGTCAGACACCGTCCGGACACCGTAAGACATTGTTTCCTGATATAATGAAATTTACGAACACGACGGTCCATCACACATGACCCATGGAAGGTGATCCTATGAACAGACAAAGTCATTTACCGGAAAACCCCAATACGCGCATCGATTATTCATACAGCAAACTGAAGGACATTTACCTGGCCGGCGGCTGCTTCTGGGGTGTCGAAGCCTATATGGCCCGCATCCCCGGCGTGGCGGAAGTCTCGGTCGGCTATGCCAACGGACGGACGGAAAACCCGACTTATGAGGATGTCTGTTACCGGAACACAGGCCATGCCGAGACAGCGCGGGTTGTCTATGACCCGGCCCGCATCGCGCTCAAGGACCTGCTGCGCCATTTTTTCCAGATCATTGACCCGACAAGCCGCAACCGTCAGGGAAACGATGTCGGCACCCAGTACCGGACGGCGATTTATTTCACGGATCCGGCCGATCATCCGGTGATCCGCGATGTCATCGCCCAGGAGCAGAAGAAGCATGACCGGCCGGTCGTCACCCAGGTTGAGCCGCTGCGCCGCTATGATCTGGCGGAGGATTACCATCAGGACTACCTGGAAAAGAATCCGAATGGTTATTGTCACGTCTCGTTCGCGACCCTGCCGGATGTCCGGCAGATCCAGGTGAAACCGGGTATCGATCCGTCCTTTTATCCGAAGCCACCGGACGCGTTCCTGAGGAAGAACCTGTCGGACATCGCCTATGCCGTGACTCAGGAAAACGCGACTGAGCGCCCGTTCACCGGTGTTTACTGGAACTTCGCCGATGAGGGGCTCTACGTGGACATCGTCACCGGCGAGCCGCTTTTCACCTCAATGGACAAGTTCCCCTCCGACTGCGGTTGGCCAAGCTTCGCCAAACCGGTCGACAAGGCGGTTGTCGTCGAGAAGCTTGACAAATCCTATGGCATGATCCGAACCGAGGTGCGGAGCCGGGCCGGGGATGCCCATCTGGGTCACGTCTTCACGGATGGCCCGAAGGATCGCGGAGGGCTGCGCTACTGCATCAACAGCGCCGCCCTGAGGTTCATCCCCAAGGACGATCTGGAAAAAGAAGGGTACGGGGCATTCCTCTCCCTTTTTCAACAGAAATGATTTCGCCAGGATAGCGGCGACAGGAGGGAAACGTGAATCAGCGCAGAAGTGAAAAAATTCTCCAGCGCCCGGACTGCAGTTTCAATCGGAGCCTGTTCAAATCCATGGGCTTTGACGATGAGACGATGAACAAGCCGGTCATCGGCATCGCCAATTCGTATTCCGAACTGGTGCCGGGAAGCCTTCACCTGAGAAGCCTGGCCGAGGCCGTCAAACGCGGCATTTCGGAAGCAGGCGGCATGGCGGTCGAATTCGGTGTCATCGGTGCCTGCGACGGGATTGCCCAGGGGCATGCGGGGATGCATTACATTCTGCCATCGCGCGACCTGATCGCCAACGATGTCGAGACCATGGTGCAGGCGCACAAGCTGGACGGTGTGGTCCTCATGGGCTCCTGTGACAAAATTGTCCCCGGCCTTCTAATGGCGGCTGCCCGCCTGGATGTGCCGGCGATCCTCCTGCCTGGCGGGCCGATGCAGGGTGGGCTCCCGTTTGACGGACGGCCCTCGGACACGACCACGGTCTCTGAGGCGCTGGGCATGCTGAAAGTCGGCAGGATCGACGAGCAGACCCTCGCCGACCTGGAGGAGGACTGCGGCCCGGGTTGCGGATCCTGCTCTTTTTACGGAACAGCCAACACCATGTGCTGCCTGGCCGAGGCCATGGGCATGACCCTGCCCGGAGCTGCGCTGATCCCGGCTGTCTATGCGGAGCGGACACGCTGCGCGACCCGGACCGGGCGCCGGATTGTCGGCATGGTTCACGAAAGCCTGACGGCCGGGAAAATCATGACGCGCGACGCGCTTGTGAACGCCACGCGCTTTCTCAACGCGACCGGCGGATCGACCAACGGCATCCTGCACCTGTATGCGATCGCGGCTGAAATCGGCATCGACAGCGACGAAATGACGGAGATGTTTGACACGCTGGGCCGTCAGACGCCCTTGCTGGTCAAGGTCAACCCGGCCTCCCCCTATAACATGGAGGACTTCTACCGGGCCGGTGGCGTCCCGGCGGTTCTTAAGGAAATCATGCCGCTGCTTGCCCGGCAGGCTCTGACCGTGACCGGACAGCCGATCGAACAGGATCTGGCCGATGACCATGACCGACAACCGGACCGGCGCGTGATCCGCCCCCTGGATGATCCGTACATGAATTTCGGTGGTGTGGCGATCCTGCGTGGCAATCTGTCACCGGAGGGGTGCATCACGAAACCGTCGGCGATCATTCCCGAGATGCACGTGTTCAGTGGCCAGGCGCGCTGCTACGATGGCGAGGAGGAAGCGGAACAGGCGATCCTCGCGGGCCGGATCCAGCCGGGCGATGTGGTCGTGATCCGTTACGAGGGTCCCAAGGGCGGCCCGGGCATGCGCGAAATGTATGGCGCCATGAAATATCTTTATGGCATGGGCCTTTCGCGGGAAACGGCGCTGATCACCGATGGAAGGTTCTCGGGCACGAACAATGGCTGTTTTGTCGGCCACATATCACCGGAGGCGGCTGAAGGCGGCGCGATCGCGCTCGTCCGGGACGGCGACCGGATCACAATCGACATTCCGGCCGGAGCCATCACCTTGCATGTGTCCGGGGAGGAGCTGGAAAAACGCCGTCAGAGCTGGATAAAGCCACCCATAAAAGCAACCGGCGGGGTTCTGGGCCTCTACAGCCGGTTTGCCTCATCCGCCAGCAAGGGCGCCTCCATACGCTTCGACTGATCCAACCCGTCACCAAACGCGAGCACGATGCTTTCAGCGGGCCAGGCACCCGCCATCGACCGGTGTCATGGTGCCGTTGATGAAATCACCGGCTTGTGAAGCCAGAAGGATCGCGAGACCTTTGTAGTCCTCCGGCGTTGCCCAGCGGCCGAGGGGAATCTGCTGCAGCGTGCGGGCGTATTTTTCATTGTCCTTCACGACCGCGGCCGTCAGATCGGTGCCGGTCCAGCCGGGCGCGATGCCATTGACGCGGATGCCGAATTCCGACCATTCGTCGGCCAGGGCCCGGCACAACTGATGGATCCCGCTCTTGGCAGCCTGATAGGCGGCTATGTTCTGGGCGACACTGCGAAAACTGTTCAAGGATCCGACATTGATGATTTTTCCATACCCTCTGGCTTTCATGTAAGGAAACGCGCGCTGGCAAAGGTCGAAAACCGCGGTCAGGTTGACCTCGAGCACGTCATCCCACTGGTCAAGCGGAAAATCCTCCGCCGGAACGCGGCGTTGGATGCCGGCGTTGTTGACCAGGATGTCGAGCGTGCCGCCGAGCAGTGCGATGGCTTCATCGAACGCCCTGGCCCGGTCGTCCCTGGAAAGGAAATTGCCTTTCACGGCATGCGCGCCCAGTCCGCGTGCGCGGAATGCGTCACGGGCCGCAAGGACGGCGTCGCTTGAGCCGACCAGGACGACCTCGGCACCAAATTCCAGAAGACCTTCAGCGATCCCCTGGCCGATACCCTTGCCTCCGCCCGTGACGATCGCTTTCCTGTCGGTCAGATCGAAGATGTTTTTCATGATATGCCCTCCCGGATACACATTGTCTGCCATGGTGGTTGTCATTGATTATATCAATTGCCCCTTTGCGTGAATATTCCGATGTCCTGACGTGATACAATGAAAGTGCGGCTGAGACGCATGTTTTGTTCCGACCATCCGCTTCAGAAGATTCAGGCTTGCAGTGACACAATTTTGAACCAATGGAGGTTTGGAAGATGATCATCGGTGTGCCAAAGGAAATCAAGAACAACGAAAACAGGGTCGCATTGACCCCGGCCGGCGTCCACAGTCTGGTCGGTGCCGGCCACACCGTGCTGGTCGAGCATCATGCCGGTGATGGAAGCGGTTTTGACGATGATGAATATGTTGATGAGGGCGCTCAAATCGTCGCCCAGGCGGCTGATGTTTTTTCCCGTTCCGACCTGATCGTGAAGGTGAAAGAGCCACTGGAGTCCGAATATGATCTGATGCGAGACGGTCAGGCCCTTTTCACCTATCTGCATCTGGCACCGAACAAGCCACTGACCGAGGTCCTGATCCGGAAAAAGATCATGGGCATCGCGTACGAAACGGTCCAGCTGCCCGACAAAACGCTGCCGCTTTTGGCTCCGATGAGCGAAGTGGCCGGCCGGATGTCGGTCCAGGTCGGTGCCTACCTGCTGCAACGCTACAACAAGGGCAGGGGGGTCCTGCTGGGCGGTGTGCCGGGCGTGCTTCCGGCCGAGGTGTTGATCATGGGCGGTGGCGTGGTCGGTACGAACGCGGCCAGGATCGCCCACGGCATGGGTGCCCGTGTGACGGTCGCCGATATCAACATTGCCCGGCTCAACGCGCTGGATGAGATTTTCAATGGCGCGGTCTCCACCATGATTTACAGTGAGTACGACATCAAACAGATGATCCGGCGATGTGATCTCCTGATCGGGGCCGTCCTGGTGACAGGAGCCCGGGCGCCCAAGATCGTCACGGAAAAGATGGTGGCCACGATGAAAAAGGGCGCGGTCATCGTCGATGTCGCGATCGACCAGGGCGGCTGCATCGAGACGGTCGACCGCATCACGACACACGATCACCCATCGTATGTCAGACACGGCGTGGTCCATTATTCGGTTGCCAACATGCCCGGCGCTGTTCCGCGGACCTCGACACTGGCCTTGACGGGTGCGACCTTGCCGTATCTTCTGAAACTGGCAAAGCTTGGACCTGCCCGCGCGATGCTCGAAGATCCGGCGCTGATCAAGGGACTCAACACTTGTGATGGCCATGTCACCTGCCAGGCGGTCGCTGACAGCATGGGATTGCCATTCGTCGATCCTCTGACGATCCTGAAGATGTGACAGGTTATTTTGATCCATGGGTTGTGTTATGCTGAATGAAAATGAAATTCAAGGCTGACCAGACCGCTTGACAGGCTGTCAACATGTTTTATCAAGACAAGGAGGATCCTCAACATGAAAGCACTGACGTACCTGGGCCCCAAACACATGGAACTTCTGGAAGTGCCCGAGGTGACCCCGCAAAAGGGCGAGGTCAAGATCGCGATGAAAGCCAGCGGTATCTGCGGCTCGGACACACATGGCTATCTGGGCACCACCGGGCGCCGCACCGCGCCGATGGTCATGGGCCATGAGTCGGCCGGCGAGGTGGTCGAGCTTGGCGAAGGCGTCACAACGGTCAAAGTGGGCGACCGGGTCGTCATTTTCCCGATCAAATATTGCGGTCATTGTGAATACTGCCAACAGCACCTGGAAAACATCTGCCCGAACCGGACTTTTCTTGGTGTCATGAGCGAAAATGGCACTTTTGCCGACTATATCTGCCTGCCGGAGCATCTGGTGCTGCCCATGCCGGAAGGCATGAGTTTTGAATACGGCGCCATGGTCGAGCCTTTCGCGGTTGCCTATCGTGCGGTCAGCCAGGCCCTCCCGCTCAAAGGCCAGACCCTGATGGTCATCGGCTCCGGGCCGATCGGCCTTCTGATCATGATGATCTCGCGCCACTTTGGCGCGGACAAGATCATTGTCAGCGATGTCGCGGAAAACAGGCTCAAGCTTGCGCTTGAACTGGGCGCCGACTTTGTGGTCAATGGTGCCAAAGGCGATATCGGGGAACAGCTCATGGCCCAGATCGGCCGTGACAAGGTCGATGTGACGATCGAGGCGGTCGGCATCTCACCGACCGCGCAGCAATCCGTCAACTACTTGAAGAACAAGGGGCTTTCCGTCTGGGTCGGCAATGCCGACAAGACGATCCAGATCGGCATGCAGGAGATCGTCACCCGCGAACTGGTGATAAAAGGCAACTACATCTACACGGTTCAGGATTTCAAGGATGCGATGAACCTGATGGTCAGCGGCCACTTCGACATGACCAAGCTCATCAGTGCCACGATTCCTCTCGAAAATACCAACGACATGTTCCGCACCCTGACCAGCGGTCCGAACGACTACATCAAGGTCATCGTCACCTGGTGAATCAGGGGTGTGTCCCGCAATAGACATCAACGACCGTTGAAGCCAGGCTTCATCAGACAAAGCACCAGGATGCGCTGACCGGAGGTTTTCAGCATGGCACATTTTCAAGTCATTCCAGAGAAATGCACGAAATGTCAGGTTTGCGTCAAAGAATGCCCATCCGTCATCATCCAGCTGGATGATGTGACCGGGCTTCCCTTTGTTCCCGACCACTCGGCTGCCGGAGCCTGCGTCAAATGCAGCCATTGTGTGCTGATGTGTCCTTATGATGCCTGCACCCTCGATTTTTTCCCTGAGGATCAGTACCGGACAGCCGATCTGGACACGATGCCTGACGAGATCCAGTACGAAACACTCATGGCGACCCGGCGAAGTGTCCGGCAGTTCAAGAAAAAGGGGCTGACCAGGGAACAGATCGATCGGATCCTGTCACTCGCCAATCTCGCGCCGACGGCGTCCAACTCTCAACAGGTCCGTTGGGTTGTCACGTCTGATCCGGCGACCACGCAATATGTCCGGGAGCAAAGCGAGGTGTACCTGTTGGACCGCCTGGCCGAAAAGCCGGGTGACGCGTTTGCCACGCGCCATTTGTACCGGATCAGCCTGGGGGCGGATGCCATCTTCCGTACGGCTCCGCATGTCGCCATCGCGTTGGTGCCCGCTTCCCACAAATGGTCTGAAGATGGGATCATCGCGCTGACCCATTTTGAAAACGCCTGCCATGCGCTTGGCCACGGGGCTTGCTGGGGCGGCCTGCTGAAGGTGATCCTTTCGAAGAACGTTGCGTTGCGTGAATATCTGGGCATCGATGACGACTGGACGATATGTGGCACCATGCTGTTTGGCGACCGTGTCCTTCGGCCTTGCGCGAAGCTGCCCCTGAGAGAGCCTGTGAATGTGTCCTATCTATAATGCTTGCTTTTGTAGGAAGAGTATGCTACTCTTGGCAAAGGTCTAATTCTGAACGGGTCCTAGCTGACTGAATCCTGCCTCCTTTTTTGGAAGCGTCGTGTTCAATCATAGGTCGCACGTCACGATGATGTCCGAATATTTTAAAGGAGGCATAATAATATGCCGGATAAGACAATTGTTTGCAAGGATTGTGGCGCGGAGTTCGTGTTCACCGAGAATGAGCAGAACTTCTACAAGGAGAAGGGCTTTGAGAACGAGCCGCTCCGTTGCGCAGACTGCCGTCGTGCGAGGAAGCAGCAGCGCAATGCCAACCGTGGTTACAGCAACAACTGGTAAGCCATCGGTCGAATGACAAACGGGAGAAGCCGTCCTCGCGGACGGCTTCTTTTTATTGCATGGTACAAAATCTGTGGATTGTTCAACACGACGGCCTGGACGGAACAAGGCGAAGTCTCGATTAAAGGCCGATGCGCAGCATCTTGTAATACAGCTTGGGATCAAGCTTGTCCAGTTCATTTCTGATCGAAAGAAGCAGCTGGTCAGCCACCTGGGGCACCACGGTTTCGTTGATGTTTCTCAAGGCGTCGATGACTCGTGGAACCGTCCCCAGGTCCTGCCTGTGGAATTTGCCGTTGAAAGGCTGTTTGCCCAGGCGAAGCCTGGCATTTTCGATCAGGGATTCTCGGATCTGCCAGGCGATCAAGCGCCCTGTATCTTCAGCCAGGGTCGTTTTATGCTGTTCTTCGCTGTAGAGGACAGCGGCATTGAAACTGGAGAAATGCTGGGCAAGGACAAATGCCTTGTGACGCGGAGTATAACTCATCCAGACCGGTGACAGAAAGGTCGCGCGGGCAAATCCGTGTGCCCGTTCGATCAGGTTTGACCGGAGCGCGTACATGCGTGGATCGGTCGGGTCACAGTCGATGGCCTGACGGGCATAACTATTGAACACCATGATGTGATTTTCCTGTGCCGCCCTTGTCGCGAGCTGGACCAGACGCTCCTGGCGATCGTCCGGGAGATCTGCATCGACTGGCTGTTTGATCAGTACAGGCTTTTCTTCAACCATTTGTTCCGGCTCAGCCTGTTCCGGCTCTGGTGACCGGTCCATGTCGGCATCCTGTTCGGTTGCCTGGTCAGCCTCAGGGACCGCTTTTGGCTCAGCCACGGGTTCGAGCGCCGGCTTCGGTTCGACCACGGGTTCATCCGTCTGGTCCGGCTCATCCGGTTTTGGCTCCGGTTCCGGTACTGCCAGAGAATCGGACTCCGGCTCAGATACATTTTCCGGTTCCGGCTCCGGCCCAGATACAGATTCCGGCGCTGGCTCGGCTTCGGCGTGCTGAACCGGGTCGACGACTCTGTCGACAGTCGGTTCGGCGGTTTCCGAAAAACCCTCACGCAGGGTTTCGTTTGGCGCATGGGCGGTGATGATGCCTCTAAGGACGATCTGACCGTCTTTTTTCTGCATCAGGGATTTTCGGGAACAATAAGGGCAGGTCAGCATCGACTGCAACCGAAGCGTCGGATCGATCTGCAACCGGCCGCCGCAATGCGGGCACATGAGCAGAATCATCGTCATGACAGTCCTCCTCAGGATAAGGATTCAGTATCATTATCCCCGGGAGACGGTGACGAAACAACTGACGGACCTGTTACAGTCCCGTTATAATCGGGTTTCAAGTTGTCATTTGAAACTGATTGCCGAGCGCCTGCTGGCACATTTGACGGCTTTTTTCGCTTTTCCGCCCGGCGTTCCAGCCGAGCCTCCACTTCTTTGAGGCGCTGATTGAGCTCGGCGGAAAACCCGTTCCGAAAGCGATGCCAGTTGAAAGAACGGGGGAAAAACTGCATTCGGCGGGTGACATGGGCTTTCAGCATCATGAGAATCTCTTCCGGCTGGACAGTCAGATTGCTGTGCATCATGTAATGAGCAGTGCCCGGCGCGGCATCGTAGAATCTGTAAATGGCGGCATACGCATCACCGAGGCCGAACAGGTGCCCGGCCTCGTGCGCGGCAATCCGCATGACCTGGCCGGCATCATCCAGAAAAGGGAGAACCATGTGACCGGGCTGTTCCGGACTCCAGTTGGTGCCGATCGTTTCCAAGTGGCCGTAGCGGAAGAAGCCCCAGTAAAGTCGATGGAGCGGGCTCCGGACATGGGCCGGCATGATCAGCATCCGCTTGATCATGACACGGACAGCCGGTTTGGCCGGTGCTGTCCTGATTTCGACGGTGACCGTGAGCGGGCGCACCCCTTCAGGCGTCGGCAACTGGTAAGTTCCTGACCAGTATCGCTGGATCCCCTCGGTGACCAGTTCGGCGTAGGTCAGGCTGCTGCCATCCGGCCGGCTTGTCAGGGCGCGAGAACTGAATGCCAGACGGCAGACGATCAGCAGACGGTCGCCGGCGAGGATCAGCCGTATGGGCGTGCGCTCAGGGTGAGGGTAGTGGATCGGAAACCACTGGTGAAACATGAGACGACCTCCTCACCCGATTATACCTGATCGGAATAAGAAGGTCGCCGCGGTTTTCACTTGTTCTTCTTTGACGGTGCTTTGACAGAATCGAACAATTCCAGATCAGTCGATGAACCGACCATTGGCGGTCTTCATGATCAGATTGTTCTTGTTCAACCAATCCTTGATCGCGTCCTGCTCAAGCGGGCGCTTGACCTTGAGTGTTGTGGTCTTGATCAGATCCTTTTCAGACAGGACGATATATTTGACCGACTTGTAAGGCGGCATCTGCTGGTTCAAGGCTTTGATCTGGCTTGAGAAATAGGCGAAAATGGCCTCGTTGTCCGATGCGGCGTCAGCAGGCAGTTTCTCACGGTCGATGACGATTTTCGCGCAGATGTCAACGCGGACATCCTCCCGCTCCTTGCCCGTGTCACCCCATACAATGGACTCCTTGACGCCGGGGATACGGGCGATCAGGAATTCGATTTCTTCCGGGAAGGCCTTTTTGCCATTTGTCAGGACGATCATCGACTTGGCCCGGCCTGTGATATGGATACAGCCGCGCTTGTCGAGATAGCCGATGTCACCGGTCCTGAGCCAGCCGCCCTCCATCATCACTTCAGCTGTCGCCTCCGGATTCTGGTAGTAGCCCATCATGACACTCTCGCTTCTGGTCAGGATCTCCCCGGTCGCGCCCGGTTCCTTGCTGTCCGTGTCGATCGCCGCTTCGATGAACGCGAGCGGATTGCCGACACTGCCATAAACATTGACATGGTAGTTGCAGGCCGAGATGATCGGAGAGGTTTCAGTCAGTCCATATCCGGTCAGGAAGTCGATGCCGATCTCATTGAAAAAGCGGGTGATTTCCATGTCAATGGCGGCTGCACCGCTGACACACAGGTTCATGCCACCTCCGACCGCGTCGATGATCTGGTGGAACAGCTTGCGGCGAACATCGATGCCGACTTTCCGAAGGCCGTTTGACACCTTGCGCATCGTGTTGACCAGATTGGTCTTGCCGGTCTTCTTGAGGGTGGTCTGTATCTGCATGTAGATGTTTTCAAACAGGAGCGGGACAGCCAGCAGGACATTGATCTTCCAATCCTTCAGGTTTTGCGCCAGGTAGCGAAGTCCGTCTGTGAAACAGATGCAGGTGCCATAGGCCAGCAGCATGTACATGCCGACCGTGTTTTCGAAGGTGTGGTGCAAAGGAAGGACGGACAGGGCATTCCAGCCGACCGGGATGTTGATGGTCGACATGGCGCTGTGGACATTGGCCGTGATATTGCGGTGGTTGAGCATGACGCCTTTGGACATGGCGGTCGTTCCGGATGTGAACAGCAGTGAGCACATCGCCTCTGGATCAATGGCGGTGTCCAGATAACTGCGGTTACCCTCGTTGAGCAGCCGATGCCCTTTGTCCAGGACATCCTCGAATTCGATAAACCGGGCGTCGGCCTGCTGGTCCTGCTCCGTGATCACGCCCGGCCGCATGCTGATGAAATAGCGGACGCGGCTGTTGACGGCCGCGACCGCTCTCGCGATCTCATGATGACCGGGTCCGTAGATGAAGACCTCAGCCTGGCCACGGTCAGTCAGGCTGATCACTTCCGGCCCCGGCAGTTGGCGGTCGAGCGGGACAGAAACACCGACGCCATTGACGACAGCGTTGTGGGCGACGGCCCATTCATAACTGTTGGAACCGACGACCACGACATGGGCATTTTTGATGCCCAGGTTCAGAAGGCCTGTGCCGAAAGCGTCAATATCCGAGACGAATGTGCGGAAACGCTTGACCGTTTCCGGGTCTCCGGGTTTCAAGTGATACCGGTAAGCTGGCGCGTCGCCGTAAAGGTCGGCCATGGATCGGACCAGGTCGCGCAAATTTTCATATCGGGGCCGATCGTAGTATCTGGTGCCGGTGACAGTCTGCATGCGGTTGCCCTCCTGAGCATGAATAAACAAAGTTGGATGAATAATTGCATGGAATTGTCAATTAGCAGGTATATTATTTTGATAATCAAATTAAATATAGCAGTTTCGCTTCCTATTGACAATATGCTACGGGAACGCGCATTCGCGCGATCGTGGAAAAAATCGGCTGGATCGCTTATCATGGAAACGATATTGACTGATGCGGCCGAGCCGCGTGAGCAGGCAAGGAGGACCGTATGCGCCTGGAAGGCCGTTTATTCCGACAAAACCTGATGATCCGTGAGGCAACGGTTGACCAGAAGGAGACAGGCCCGCTATTTGTCAACAACCTGGAACAAGCCCTGATCAGCCTTTGCAAGATGATCGATTCGCCGCTGCCGATCTGGCTGGAGAAAAACACGCATGAATTCGCGCGCTTTCACCAGACAATATTTTTTGATGGCCAGTTCACGGAAAAGACCGATTTTGACCGATTCCAGATTCGACTGCTATGAGAGGTATGTTTGATGCGACGCTCATTTGATTTGAAGGACCACTATTCAATCGAAGAATTGCTTGAAATCATGGCTTTTCTGAGAAGCGACGACGGCTGTCCATGGGACCGGGTCCAGACACACGAAAGCATCCGCAAGAACCTTCTGGAAGAAGCCTATGAGGTGGTCGAGGCGATCGATGACCAGGACCCGGCTGCCATGCGGGAGGAGCTGGGTGATCTGCTGATGCAGGTGGTGTTTCATGCCCAACTGGGGCGTGAAGCCGGCACATTCGATTTTGATGAGGTCGTGACTGGAATCTGCCGTAAACTGATCTCACGACATACCCATTTGTTTGGCGAGGACCAGGCTGATTCTCCGGAAGCGGTCCTTGACAACTGGGAGAAGAACAAACAGAAGGAAAAAGCAAAAAAGCGCTATGAAAGCCTCCTGGATGACGTTCCCAAGACGCTGCCGGCCCTGGCCAGAAGCGTCAAGATCCAGCAGAAGGCGAGCCGGGTGGGCTTTGACTGGCCGGATCCGTCCGGCGCGTTGGCAAAAATCCATGAGGAACTTGCCGAGATCGATTCTTCAATCTGTCAGGGCAGCCCGGAACGGATCGAAGATGAGGTGGGTGACCTGCTGTTCGCAGTTGTCAATTATGCCCGGCTACTGAAGGTGGATCCCGAAACCGCCTTGTCCCGTACAGCCAGGAAATTCACCCGGCGTTTCAAGCACATCGAAAAAGAAGTCTCCAGACAGGGCAGAACGCTGATGGACCTGGACCTGGACCGGCTGGACCAGCTCTGGGACGCGGCCAAGCAGCAGGGGCTGTAGCCATCTGGCCATCTGATCGGCATGGATCGGATGAGCACAATCCGGATCTATGGAGGACTTGTACATGAGACTGGATAAATTTTTGAAAGTGTCGCGGCTGGTCAAGCGGCGGACAGTCGCGAATGAGATTTGCACAGCAGGACGGGTCCGGGTCAATGATCGTACAGCCAAGCCGGGTACCGAAGTGAAGCCCGGCGATATCCTGGAAATTGGTTTCGGGACAGGGACGACACGTGTCAGAGTACTGGCCATACGAGAAACAGTCCGCAAGAACGAAGCGGAATCACTTTACGATATCTTGCCAGAAGAGCCCTGACAGGGATAAAATAATATTGATACAGTCTGGACGCTATTTATTAGCGGATCGGAAATTTCAGGAGGCTGAGCGCCATTGGCCAATAAACCGGACATGCGTGTCATCCGCAAGCGCAACAGCCGCAGTATCGTGCCCAGGATCATCGTCGGCCTGGTCATGGTCATTGCGGTCGCTTCTGCTGTCGCCATTTATTTCGACCAGGAGGAGCAGTTCAGCCGGATCAGAAGCGAGCAAGCCTATCTAGTGGCGGAATTGGACAAGGCCAAGGCTTTGAACGAGAGCCTTCTGGACCTGGAGGCCGTTGCCGGCACGGATGCCTATGTCGAGTGGGTGGCCCGCAACCAGCTCGGCATGGTCAGACCGGACGAGATCATATTGTCGGACAATTGACTTTCCCCACATCACCTTTTTGTAATCGGATCATAATATTGAAGCGGCCCTGCCTCGTTGAATGCGATTGGCAAAAGTGCTACCATGATGTTTGTGTTCTAGCGAAAAATCGGCGTTTCCCGATCTGATCGCAAGATACGAGCCCAAATCTGCAAGGAGGAAAGACTATGAAGTTCAAAAAAACTCTGCTTGTTGTGATGTCTCTGGTTCTGGTCCTCTCCATGCTGCTCACTGCCTGTGATAGCAAGACGACCACTACCGCAGCCACCACAGGCGCGACCACCGGTGCCACCACTGGTGCCACTACTGGCGCGACCACCGGTGCGACTACCGCACCGACCACCACAGCTGCCCCGAAGGACCTGCCGTCTCTGAAACTGATTTACAATACCAGCTCCGGTCACCAGCTCATCGCCGAGACGGTGCAGAACCTCTGGAAGGAAGCCCTCGGCCTCGATGTCACCCTGGCCAACCAGGAGTGGGCTGTCTTCCAGGAGACCCGTAATCAGGGCGACTTCCAGATCGCACGCCATGGCTGGCTCGGTGACTACAATGACCCGATGACCTTCCTGGACATGTGGGTCAGCACCAGCGGCCAGAATGACCCTGACTGGAAAAATCCTGAATTCGATGCCCTGATCAAGACCGCCAAGGAATCGAATGACCAGGCAGTCCGCATGAAGGCCATGCATGACGCTGAGAAGTTGATCATGACCGAACTGCCGATCATCCCCGTCTACTACTACACCAATGTCTGGCTGGACAACGGCAAGGTCAAGGACTATGTCCATGACAACCTGCTCGGCCACATGATGTTCACCTGGGCGACCAAGGAAGGCGACGACCCGATCCTGTATCATCTGGGCGCCACCCCGCAGAGCCTTGACCCGCAGCTGAACAACGCGACCGACGGTGCCGACGTCATCCAGCACACTTTCGTCGGACTGACCATGAAAGACAAGACCAACGCGATCGTACCCGCCGTTGCCAAGGACTGGTCTGTCAGCGCGGACGGTCTGGTCTGGACCTTCAATCTCCGTGACGATGCCGTCTGGTCAGATGGCAAGCCGGTGACGGCCAATGACTTCGTCTACGCCTGGCGCCGGGCGGTCGATCCGGCCACCGAAGCGGAATACTCGTATCAGGCCTGGTACATCAAGAACGGTGAGAAGATCACATCCGGTGAGGCTGCGGTCGACACCCTCGGCGTCAAGGCCATCAATGACAAGACCCTTGAAGTCACGCTGGAAGCCCCCTGTGCATATTTCACCCAGCTGACCGCCTTCCCGACCCTCTTCCCGGTCCGTGAAGACATCGTGACCAAGAATCCGGACGCCTGGGCCAACGATCCAGCGACCTATGTCTGCAATGGCCCCTACAAACTGACCAAGTTCGAGATCAAGAACGAAATCGTCCTTGAGAAGAACGACAAGTACTTCGGCGCGGCTGAACTGCCCGGTGAGAAAATTGTCATGAAGTTGACTGACGATGACTCATCCGCCCTGGCGGCCTTCAAGACCGGTGAGTTGGATATCTGCGAAAGCTTCCCGGCTGAAGAAGTCGACGCCATGAAGAAGACCGGCCAGTTCAATGTCGAACCGATCGTCGGCACCTACTTCTTCGCCGTCTATGTCCAGCCCAAGGATGGAAATCCTGAAATTCTGATGGATGCCAAGTTCCGCAAGGCACTTGCGCTGACCATCGACCGTGAATACATTATTGAAGTCGTCAAGAACAACGCCCTCCCGGCCTATGCCTTTGTACCCAAAGGCATGGTCGATGCGGATGGCAAGGACTTCCGTGAAAATGGCGGCAACTACTTTGGCAACGGCGATTATGAGAAAGATGTCGCTGAAGCCAGGGCGATCCTCAAAGAACTCGGTTACAAGGTCCCTGCCAACTGATCGAGTATCACGTGTACAAAGAAAAGGGGCTGCTCGCAAGAGCAGCCCCTTTTTGGTTCAGGATGTTTTTCTATTTCAAGTCTTGTTGACCAGATGACAGGCGACCAGATGGTTCGGCTCGACTTCGAGCATGGCCGGTCTCTCGCGGTGGCATATTTCCATGACATAGGGGCACCGGCTGCAGAATGGGCACCCGGGTGGCGGATCGATCGGCGTCGGTACATCGCCTTCGAGAATGATTCGCTTGCGGCTGGCTGTGATATCAGGATCCGGTATGGGTATGGCGGACAGCAGCGCAGTGGTGTAAGGGTGCATCGGTTTGTTATAAAGCTTTCGGCTTTCAGCGATTTCGACAAGATTGCCGAGGTACATGACACCAATCCGATGCGAGATATGCTGTACCATCGACAAATCATGTGCGATGAAGAGATAGGTCAGGCCTTTGTCTCGCTGCAGGTCTTCAAGCAGATTGATGACCTGTGCCTGGATGGAAACGTCCAGAGCGGAGATGGGCTCATCGCAGATGATCAGTTCCGGCTCGAGCGCCAAGGCCCGGGCGATGCCTATGCGCTGACGCTGTCCGCCGGAAAATTCATGCGGATAGCGGTTGGCATGCTCTTTGCTCAGACCGACGCTTTCCAGAAGGTCATAAATCATTTTCTGGCGCTGTTCACCGGCTGCGGTCTTGTGAATATCAAGCGGTTCGGCCACGATATCGCCAACGGTCATGCGCGGATTGAGAGAAGCATAAGGATCCTGGAAAATCAACTGCATCTTGCGCCGGTAGGGCTTGAGCTGCCGCTGACTCAAGTGGCTGATATCCTCGCCATTGATCAGGATCTTCCCGCCGGTTGGATAATAGAGCCTGGCGATCGTCCGGCCGACCGTAGTCTTGCCGCAGCCGGATTCTCCGACCAGCCCGAATGTCTCGCCCTTGCGGATACTGAAAGAAATGTTGTCGACCGCTTTAAGGCTTTTGGTCTTGCCGAATCCGTGATGGATGGTGAAGTATTTTTTCAGGTTCTGGACCTCCAGCAGATGTTGGCCGCCAGAAGGCTTTTGCTCGCTCATGTTTCATTTCTCCCTTGCTGTGACTGCGCTGCGAACAGTGGTTCGGCCATGGGCCCGGCTTGAGGGTGGTTCAGCCAACAGGCCGCAAAGTGCCCTTCACCGACACCGGCCTTGAAATGCGGTGGCTGTTCCTGCTGGCAAATCGCCATCGCGTACTGGCAGCGGCTGGCAAAAGCACAGCCAGACGGCGGTTTGAGCAAATCAGGTGGCTGCCCATCGATGGGCACGAGCCGTTCCTTGTTGTCCTTGTTGATTTTGGGTATCGACTTGAGCAGGCCCCACGTGTAGGGATGGCGCGGTTCATAGAAAATGTCCCGTGTCATGCCCTCTTCCACAATCAGACCGGCATACATGACCCGGATGCTGTCACATAGATTGGCCACGACACCGAGGTCATGCGTGATCAGGATGATCGAGCTGTTGATCTTGGCGCGCAGATCCTTCATCAGTTCCAGTATCTGGGCCTGGATCGTGACATCCAGTGCTGTTGTTGGTTCGTCTGCGATCAGGAGATCCGGGTTGCAGGCAAGGGACATGGCGATCATGACACGCTGCCGCATGCCGCCGGAAAATTCGAACGGGTACTGGTTCATCCGGCTTTCCGGGCTGGGAATTCCGACCAGCCGTAGCAGTTCGACCGCGCGGTTCCAGGCCTGGTCCTTGTCCATGCCCTCATGCAGCCGTAACACCTCGATGATCTGGGAACTGATCTTCTGGACGGGGTTGAGCGATGTCATCGGATCCTGGAAAATCATGGAAATTTTGTTTCCCCGGATGGCGCGCAATGCTTTTTCGGATAGTTTGGCGAGGTCCTGGCCATGGAACAGGATTTCGCCTTCCACCACTTTCCCGGGCGGGGCCACCAGTCCAATGATCGACATGGACATGACACTCTTGCCACAGCCGGATTCTCCGACGACGCCGACCGCCTCTCCACGTCGGATGTCCAGATCAACGCCTCGTACGGCCTGAACCTGGCCGACATGGGTGAAGAACGTGGTTTTTAGTTTTTTGATGCTCAGCAGCAGTTCTTGCTGGTCTTTGATTTCACTCATCGGTCCGGCCTCACTTTCTCATTCTGGGATCCAGCGCATCGCGCAGACCGTCGCCCATGATGTTGAACGCCAGGACAGTGATCGAGATGGCCAGGGCCGGGAAAAACAGCAGGTATGGATAACTCGCGATACCTTTGTATGCGTCGCTGGCCAGAGACCCCCAGCTGGCCATCGGGGCGGAGACACCGATGCCGATGAAACTGAGGAATGATTCGGTGAAGATGGCGCTGGGGATGGACATGGTCACGGTGACGATGATCTGTCCGATGGCGTTCGGCACCAGGTGCCGGCGGATGATGCGAGCGCCGGACGCGCCGGCTGCACGCGCTGCCAGAACATATTCGTTGTTCTTGATCGACAGGACTTGTCCGCGGACCATGCGGGCCATGCCGACCCAGTAGACGGACCCGAGCACGACATAGACAAGGATCAGCTCAGGCCCGAGGACTTTTAATGGTTCAAGCGCCGGGTTGCTTTCGAAAGCGGCTTTGATCGGATCCTCGAACACGACCTTGAGCAGGATGACATAGAGGAGCAGGGGCACACTGTAAAGGACATCGACAATGCGCATCATGATATTGTCGACCTTGCCACCGACATATCCAGAAATTCCACCATAGATGACACCGATCGTCAGGTTGATGAAGCTGGCGACAAATCCGATTGACAGGGAGATCCGGGCCCCGTATATGACACGGATGAACAGGTCGCGCCCCAGCTTGTCGGTTCCGAACAGGTGCTGCAGACTGGGGGCCTGGTCGCGGGCTGTTCGGATCTGCTGGCTGTAGGTGTAAGGATAGAAAGCGGGTACGAACAGGGCGGCCAGGATGATGATCAGGAGAACCGACGCCGCGATGAGGGCCGGCTTGTTGCGGCTGAAACGACGCCAGGCATCCTGCCAGTAAGTGACACTGGGGCGGACGATCCCCTGGTCGAGCCGCTCTTCTTCGCGGATGGGGATAAACAGGTCGGGATTGTATTCCATCGTGCTCATGTTCATGACTCCTTCAGGCTGCCGAGCTTGATGCGGGGATCAACGATGCCGTAGACAATGTCCACTACAAAATTCAGGACGATCAGGATCGCGGCATAGAAAACGGTCGAGCCCATGATCATGGTGTAGTCTCGATTGCCAATACTGTCGACATACAAGTAGCCGATCCCGGGAATGGTGAACATTTTCTCGATGACGAAACTGCCTGTGACCAGTGCGGCGATCATGGGGCCGAGATAGGTGACGACTGGCAGGATCGCATTCTTGAACGCGTGCCGAGCGATGACCCTGAATTCAGAAAGACCCTTGGCCCGGGCCGTGCGGATGAAATCCTGCTGGATGACATCGAGCATGCTTGAGCGCATCAGGCGTGTGATGAAAGACATCGAATAGCCGGACAGGGCGAAAATCGGCAGAACGTACTGGGTGATGTTGAGCCATCCCTTGGCGGTCGTTGACCAGATGACCGGAAACCAGCCCAACTTGACGCAAAAGACATAGATCAGCAACGCTGCCATCACGAAACTGGGGATCGTGACTCCCAGCGTCGCCAGGATCATCAGCGTGTGGTCTTCCCAGCGCTTCTGCTTGAGCGCAGCGAAAATGCCCATCGGGACGCTCAGGATGACTGTCACCAGGACCGCGACGATGCCGATCCGGCCGGTGACGGGAAATCCTCCTTCGATCAGTTCATTGACGGTGCGGCCCTTGTACTTGAAAGACGGACCCAGATCGCCCGTGATCAGGCCGCCCATGTAGTCCAGGTACTGTTTCCAGACGGGGGCGTCCAGATTGTATTTTTTGTTCAGGGCCTCGATGATCTCGGGCGGCAACGGCTTCTCACGCGTGAAGGGGCCACCGGGAATGGCATGCATGAGGAAGAAGGTGATGCTCGATATGACAACCAAAGTGATGATCATGGCAATCAGTCGTTGGACGATGTACTTTCCCACAACACTGATACCTCCTTAGATGAATATGCAGGTCGATCAATAAACGGAAAAATTATAGCATACTTGATGGTAAATTGAATGAGAGAAACGCATTCGCATCCTGCTCATGAACATTTTTTCACACGAGACGCCCGTTCATGGAACGGTCTGGTTGCTATCAGATCTCACGCCGGCCCTCAATCGCGCGGGCCAGTGTCACTTCGTCCGCGTATTCAAGGTCGCCGCCCATCGGGATGCCATGGGCAATCCGGGTGGTTTTGATGCCGGCCGGCTTGATCAGCCGGGCGATGTAAAGGGCGGTTGCTTCGCCTTCGACCGTCGGATTGGTGGCCAGGATGACTTCATTGATTCCTTCGTCAGAGCGCAAGCGTGAGAGCAGTTCGCGCAGACGGATCTGCTCCGGTCCGATGCCATGCATGGGTGAAATCGCGCCATGGAGCACATGGTAAAGCCCTTTGTACTCGTGAATCCGTTCCATGGCCGCGACATCCCTCGGGTTTTCAACCACGCAGATGACGGACCGGTCTCGAGCGGATGACTGGCAAAGGTCACATGGGTCCTGCTCGGTGAGGTTGCAACAGGTCGAGCACAGTTTTGTCGACAGACTGGCGGCCAGAATGGCTTCTGCCAGTGAACGGACCTCCTCCTGTGGTCGTGACAGCAGATGAAAAGCCAGACGCTGCGCGGTTTTACTGCCGATGCCGGGCAGTTTGCCCAATTCGCTGATCAGCCGGGCGATGGCTGGTGAAAAGCGTGCCATCAGAAGCCCATGGGCAGCCCGCGGCCACCGGTCGCTTTGGCCATTCGCTCCTCGGACAGGGCATCGATCTTGCGAAGGGCCTCGTTGACCGCGACCAGCACGAGATCCTGCAGCATTTCCACATCTTCCGGGGAAACGGCGCCCGGATCGATCACCAATTCGGTCAGTTTTTTCTCACCATTGACGACTGCCTTGACGGCTCCGCCACCCGCGGTCGCCTCAGCTGTCATCAGGGCGATTTCCTCCTGGGCTTTCTCGACCTCCCGTTGCATCCGCTGCGCCTGTTGCAGCAACTGGTTCATGTTGCCGCCCATGCCGCCCATGCCACCGAATCCTCCTTTTGGTCCTTTAGCCATTTTCCTGTTCCTCCATCCTGATTGGGATATTCAACTCGTCAGCCGCGCCCCGTACCCGAAAAATCCAGTCAGGCTGATCGGGAACCGGGCAATGCTGTGCCTCTTCCTGTGGATTGACGGCAAAGCGAACGACGACGGGGGTGTCTGTTCCAATGACCCGGGTCGCGGCGCCTCGCAACAACTTGAGATTATGGGCCTCGCCCAGCTCCTGGCAGTTGATTGAGTCTTGTTCGGCAAAAATCAGATGCAGTTCACCGCCGCAGAATGATACAGACGCCGGCCTGCTGAAAAGATAAAGTGTCATGTGCCCATCCTGCAGGAGCTGGTTCTGAATGGACTGCCATCGCGCGCTGTCCTCTTGACCAGACCCTCCCGGAAGCCCGGCTCTCTCAAACGGCGATGGAGTCTCATTTGGCGATGAAGCGGAGACATCAGAAGATGAGGCGCCCGTGGTCATCGCCGGTTGTGATGGCTGCATCGGTGAATCACCGACAATCTCAGCCTGCGGTTCATCCAGGTACTCGGGAATGGGTTCGTCCAAAGGCTCGGGGGGCGGCGTTTGCGGTAAGGCATCCGCCGCAGGTGCCACGACCTGGACCACCTCTTTTTTCTCGGGTAAAGAGGCAGGAAGTGCCGCAGGCTTGACTGTCCGAGGCCCGAGCTCGTCCATGATCCGGATCAATCCGATCTCGAGGGTGATACGGCTGTCCGTGGACCATCGCAGGTCTCCGTGCAGAGCGGACAACGCCCGCACGAGGTCGATCAGCCGATCGCTTCCGGCCAGTTTGGCCAGAGTCGTCAGTTGCTGATGTTGATCACTCGTGATCTGCAGCAAGGAAAGCGGATCCGGCGTCACTTTCACAACCAGAAGATTTCGGCTGAATGCCGCCAGATCGATTAAAAAGCGTGCCAGGTCACGACCGGCCATGATCAACTGTTCGATGGAGCGGATGATTCCGGCCGCGTCCGATGTCAGGATGGCCTGAGCCACCTGAGCCAGCAGGTCATCGTCCGAAACACCGGTCATCCGGAGCACATCGTCGCGGTTGATCGTCCGGCCGCCTGACTCGTTCATCCGGACCTGGTCCAGCAGGCTGATCGCGTCGCGCATGCCGCCCTCCGCCAGCCGAGCAATCGTGTTGATCGCGCTGTCATCGACAGCGATGCCATCCTTTTGCGCGATTTCACGCAGCCGGCCGGTCAGCCCGTCTAAAGGAATGCGTCGAAATTCATATCGCTGGCAGCGGGAGAGGATGGTTGCCGGGATACGGTGCGGCTCGGTCGTCGCCAGGATGAAGACAGCATGGGCCGGTGGCTCTTCAAGCGTCTTCAACAGGGCATTGAATGCACCGGTGCTGAGCATGTGGACTTCGTCGATGATATAGACCTTGAACCTGGCCTGGCTTGGCATGAAAACTACTTCATCGCAAATCCGCCGGATTGTGTCAACGCTGTTGTTTGATGCCGCGTCCATTTCCACGACATCCAGCAGGGAACCCTTGAGAATGCCGGTGCAGACACTGCATTGGTTGCACGGATTGCCGTTTTGTGGAGCAAGGCAATTGATCGCCCGGGAAAAGATTTTTGCCAGAGTCGTCTTGCCTGTTCCCCGCGTCCCGGAAAACAGGTAGGCGTGGGCGATCTGACCAGTCAGGACAGCCTGGCGCAAGGCGATGACCGCGTGCTGCTGCTCGACAACTTCATCGAAAGTCATCGGCCGCCATTCACGGTACAAAGCGACATGTGCCATGCGATCCTCCCGAAAAATCGCCATGTCTGGCCTGCAGCCGTCACAGGTTTGTCTGCGGCACATACGGTTGACCGCTTACCGCTGCTTCCTTCCGGACCTGACGGGGTTCACGGGCCGCATCGCACAGGACCAGCGATCGGCTGCAGATCAGACACGGCGTGTACTGATGCTCCGACATTATAGCACACACACCACTCGAGTTCAAAGAGCATGCGTGTGATAGAATGAAGAGGCAAGAGGCGGGACTCACGGGGGTCTGCGCTGTCTGACATATTCCGTGAAAGCACGACGCTAGCGAGGTTTTCCATGGCAAAACGGATGACGAAACGGATACCGTCACTTGAAAGTGCGGTTGGGATTCTGAAAAACCGAACGAGGAGCCAGGTGGTCAGGGACATCGCGTTCCTGCTTGTCGGATCGCTGATCTCCGCTTTCGCCGTCAATAGTTTTTACGTGCCGGTCCGACTGACCATGGGCGGTGTATCCGGCATAGTCTCCATCATTTATCAACTGACCGGAAAGGGTGAATTCCTTTCGTTCGGCATCCTGTTTCTCTTGCTCAACATACCGCTTCTGGTCCTTGGCAAACTGGTCATCAACAGCCGCTTTGTCGCAAGAAGCATCATCGGAACACTGGTTTATTCGGTCATGATCGATGTCACTGAAAAATTGTTCGGGGACTGGTATGCCCAGTACATCGACAAGCCACTTGCCACCGGAGGAGCGGACCCGCTGATTTACTGCCTGTTTGGCGGGGTGCTGTACGGCATCGGGCTTGGTCTGGTTTTCCGGGCCGGCTATACGACAGGCGGCACGGACATCCTGGCGATGGTCATCTACCGCAAATTTCCACACTTCAGTATCGGGCAGTTCATTCTCGTCCTCGACGCAACCATCGTCCTGTCTTCCGCCATCGCCTACCGAAAGGAGGAGGGACCGGCCATCCTGATGGCCATGTACTCCTTCATCGCCATGTACCTGACGACCAAGGCAATCGACATCATTCTGGAAGGCTTTGAGTATTGTCGGACGGCCTATGTCATTTCCGACCACAGCGACGTGATTGCCGAACGGGTCCTGGAGGAAATGGGGAGGGGCGTGACTGCGTTGGATGGCCGCGGCATGTACACCGGTACACGTAAAAGTGTCCTGATGTGCGTCCTGTCGAAAAAGCAGGTGCCACAGATCAAGCAGATCGTCTCTTCCATTGACCCGGAAGCGTTCGTAATCGTGATGGAGGCACGCGAGGTCCTGGGCCAGGGGTTTGGCAACTCCATGGAACTCTAGTCACCAGCCAGTCATCCGGATAGAGCAAAGTGGCAGATTTTTCAGAACAGCCCGATGATATTACCCTCGCCGTCGATGTCGATCCGCTCGGCTGCCGGGCTTTTCGGCAGTCCCGGCATGGTCATGATGTCACCGGTGATCGCGACGACAAAACCAGCGCCCGCGCTGAGACGGATCTCACGAACCTGCAAGGTGAAGCCGGTCGGGCGACCGGTTTTGGTCGGGTCGTCAGAAAAGCTGTACTGGGTTTTAGCCATGCAGATGGGGAGATGGCCATAACCAAGCTGTTCGATGCGGGCAATCTCCCGGGCGGCCGGCACGCTGAACGCCACGTCTGCCGCACCATAGATTTCGCTGGCGATCGTCCTGATCTTTTCCACGAGTGGCGATTCGTCCGGATATAAAAGTCTGAAGTCGGGGGCCTGCGTGTCCATCATGTCGATCAGAGCGTTGGCCAGTTCAAGTCCGCCTTCAGACCCTTTGGTGAACACTTCCGACAAAGCCGCCCTGGCGCCTGCCTCGCGACACAGGCGGATCACCTCTTCAAGTTCGGCTTCGGTATCGGTCGGAAAGCGGTTGATGGCGACCAGGCTGGGCAACCCAAACCGGGCGATGTTGTCGATATGGGCGTTCAGGTTGGCGAAACCGGCTGTCACAGCGGCGACATTTTCCTGTCCATACTGCGTTTTTGGGACACCACCGTGGTGCTTGAGGGCCCGGACAGACGCGACAATGACAACCGCGTCCGGTTTGATGGCCCCCATTCGGCACTTGATGTCAAAAAATTTCTCCGCACCGAGATCCGCGCCGAAACCGGCTTCAGTCACGACTATGTCGCCGAGCTTGAGCGCCAGTTTGGTCGCCCTGAGGCTGTTGCATCCGTGCGCGATGTTCGCGAATGGCCCGCCGTGCATCAGGGCGGGCGTGTTGGCGGTGGTCTGGATGAGATTCGGCTTGAGCGCCTCGCGCAGAAGCGCCGTCACTGCTCCGGCGGCTTTCAGGTCGGCGACGGTGACCGGATGGCCATCAGCGTTGTCGGCCACGACGATCCGGCTGATCCGCTCACGCAGATCGGAGAGGTCCTCTGCCAGGCACAGGACGGCCATGATTTCGGAAGCGACCGTGATATTGAAACCATCTTCACGGGGGATGCCGTCCGCTTTCCCGCCCAGTCCGACGACGGTGTGCCGGAGCGCGCGGTCATTCATGTCCAGACAACGCTTCCAGACAATCCGGCGCGTGTCGATACGCAGGCTGTTGCCCTGGTGCAGGTGGTTGTCGATGATGGCGGATATGAGGTTGTTCGCGGCGGCAACCGCATGAAGGTCGCCGGTGAAATGCAGGTTGATGTCTTCCATGGGGAGCACCTGGGCGTATCCGCCTCCAGCCGCGCCGCCCTTGATGCCGAAGACCGGTCCGAGCGATGGCTCGCGCAAGACGACGATCGCCCGGTGGCCAAGCGCGTTGAGCGATTGTCCGAGCCCGACGGTCGTCGTGGTCTTGCCTTCACCGGCCGGTGTGGGCGTGATGGCTGTCACGAGCACCAGTTTCCCGTCCGGCGTTTTAGAAACACGTCGGATCAGGTTGTCGGACAGTTTTGCCTTGTAATTACCATAGAGATCGAGTTCTTCGTCCTCGATTCCCAGTGCATGGGCAATCTCCGTGATCGGGCGCATGGGGGTGGACAGGGCGATTTCCAGGTCGGACAGCATAGGTGAGAGCCTCCTCGCGATCATTCAGGTCTGCTTTTCATCATTCATATCAGCACCATCATACCAGATTTTGCGCCTTTCGCGCTATGACACCACAAGCACTTGTATGTGCAATTTGATTTTATTATATGAAAGTGTTACAATCTTTTTTGTGAGAGCTCAACATAATCATCTCGCTCAAATTATCTGGCCGGAGGTACTGTTTTGATGATCGCCAAATCGGATCTCGATTCCTGCAGAAGAGATATGCAGTCTTACATCGGCCGCACAGTCAGACTCAAGTCCAACGGCGGCCGTAAACGCACGATTGTGCAAGTCGGTGTCCTTGACTGCTGCTATCCCAATGTTTTCACCGTCCGCTGCCCGAAGCCGAATGCCTATCAGGAAACGGTCTCGTACAGTTATGTCGACATTCTCACCCGCGTGGTCGAAATTGCACTCGAAGGCGAATTGCCCAGCTGACCTGAACCGCACCCGGTAAAACCCGCGGCGATCCGCGGGTTTTTCTTTCGCAACTTACCCGCGTGTCCGGGGCCGCCCCTGTCATCTTCCCACACTTTCACCATCCTGGAGGCTTCCATGCGCTCTGTGGAATATGAAGCATATGCCAAGGTCAACCTGACCCTGGATGTCGTCGGAAAACGGCCGGATGGCTATCACGAGCTGATCACGGTCATGCAGTCCATCTCGCTTTCAGACCGGATCATGGTCGAAGTCCAGGATCAGCCGGGCATCCGACTGGTCTGCTCCGCTCCGGCCGTACCAACAGACACGCGCAACACCGCCTGGCGCGCTGCTGAGCGTTTTCTGGAAAAAGCCGGAATCAAGGCCGGGCTTCAGATCGTGATTGATAAGCATATCCCGATCACCGCCGGGCTTGCAGGCGGCAGCACCGACGCGGCCGGAGTCCTGACCGCGCTGGACTGGCTTTATCCGGGCAAGGTCGACCGTCGGGAACTGTTTGCCCTGGCGGCCGGTATCGGGGCGGATGTCCCGTTTTGCCTTGCCGGCGGCACGATCCTCTGCACCGGCATCGGGGACATTCTGTCACCCCAGCCATTTGTCGGCACATGGCCGGTCCTTCTGGTCAAGGCGCCGTTCGGGCTGTCCACTCCAGACATGTTTCGCCGGTTCGACCAGGAAAAAACCCATGCGCGTCCGGACCATGACCATTTTCTCAAGGCCCTTTCAATGACCGACTGGCCCGGAATGGCAGCCTCGGCCGGAAATGCACTTGAAGCAGCCGCGTTCGGACTTCACCCCGAACTTGCCGGGATCAAGGATCAGATGGCAAAGTCCGGCGCCCTGCTGGCCCAGATGAGCGGCAGTGGACCAACAATGTATGGCGTGTTCGCGGACAAGGCCAGCCTCAAGTTCGCGAAGGAGACATTGTCCGTGCTGGTTGGACTGGGGTTCTCTCTGTTTGAGGCTGAAACATTGTCAAACGGCCAGGCCTTCCTTGGATCGTACGAAGCCTTTGAACTGCCCGACTTCCTGAATTTGCCATTATGAATGGACAACCGACAGGCCAGGTGGATGACTCCGCACGTCACCAGCCACAAGGATGACCACTGAACCCGACCACCTGTTTCCTGACCGTACAGGAATTGAACTGTTCAAATCACCCGGCTATTTCACCATTTTTTCAAAGATTGACACTACTCTGCCCTGCCTGTATAATCTTAACGCTATTGCTTTGATCCTATTGGAGGTGCCTTTATATATGAAAATGACTTTCCAGCCGAAAAAACGGCAAAGATTCAAGGTTCACGGATTCAGAAAGCGGATGCGGGACGCGTCAGGACGGGATATCCTCAAAAGGCGCAGACTGAAGGGCAGGAAAAAGCTGACTGTCTGAGACCGCAGACCCTGTGGTCTCTCTTCTTTTTCGCGCCTTTGAGTGATGACTGATTCCTTCGGCATTGGGGACCTTGATGAAACAGACGACACCGCTTCGGTTCAATTACGAATTTTCCCGCGTTTACAAGCGGGGTCGTTACCTGACCGGGACCTTTGTCGTCGTTCATTTCCTCAAGCGCCGGCAGGCAGGCGGGAATAACCGGCTTGGTGTGACAGCCAGCCGCCAGGTCCAGGGAAGTGTTCGCCGGAACCGCCTCAAGCGGTTGATCCGTGAAAGCTACCGCCTTCAGGAAGAGAAGCTCGCAACAGGATTCGATCTGATTATCACGGGGCGACAGACAGAACCGATGCCCACTTTCGCGCAAATCGACCAGGAACTTGGCCGGATTTTGCGGCGGGCCGGTGTCTACCGCAAGCCGGAAGACGGTTTTGGAGAAAAGACATGCTCGCCAGAGCGATGATCGGGATGATACGATGGTACCAGCGGCATGTTTCGCCGTCCCTCGGGGCGCGATGCAAATATCTGCCCACCTGTTCGCAATATGCGGTCGAGGCCATTTCAAAGTATGGGGCCTTGAAAGGTGGTCTGATGGCTGCCTGGAGAATCCTGAGGTGCAATCCGTTCAGCCGGGGCGGATATGACCCGGTCCCATGAATGGCCGCCCCCGAACAGCAGACAGTTTGATTACTGGCCGTCGCCCATTGGCGCCTACGGCCAAAGATAAGGAGCTTCCCAGATGAATGTGACCGTCCTGGCGTTCAACCTCTTTGATCCGCTCTACATTGCCTTCGGCTGGATCATGCGTCAACTGTACCTGTTTATCGGCAATTACGGCGTGACGATCATCCTGTTCACCATCATTCTGCGCGGTCTGATGATTCCGCTGGGCATCAAGCAGCAGCGCAGCACCAACCGGATGCAGGCCTTGCAGGGAGAGATTGCCGAGATCCAGCGCCGCTATCCCAAGGACCGTGAAAAGCAAAGCCAGCTTCAAATGGAACTCTACAAACAGCATGGCGCCTCACCGACCGCGGGCTGTCTACCATCCATCCTCCAGCTGATCATCATCTGGCCGATCTTCAGGATCATCCAGGCCCCACTGACCTACATCATGAACATCAGTGCCGAGAACATGGTCAAGATCGGCAATGTTTTGACTGGCATCACAGGCCCGGACAACGTCGCCCTGGTCACAGCCAAACAGGCTGAACAGGCTGCCACGACCAACATTCCGATCATCAATGCCCTCGATCGCAGTTCAGTCGCGCTGTCAAGCGTGGTCGACCAGGGCCTTCTCAAAGTAAGCCAACTGATCGATACGGACTTTCTGGGCATCAACCTTGGCCTGACGCCCACTTATAAGCCCAGTCTCCTTTTTGGAGCCGAAAGCGCCCGTTATCTGCCATTGCTGGCCATACCCGTGATCGTTCTGCTCACGACACTGCTTCAGATGCGGCTCATGAAGCTGGCGACGCCCAATCGCAAGAAGAAGGCCGAGGCCAAGGAGCGTGAAAAGAAGAACCCTGCCAGGGCTGGACAGACCCCGGAGGACAAGACCGAGTCCATGATGAAGAGCATGAACATCTTCATGCCGCTCTTCATGCTGTGGACCACCTTCAGCATGCCGGCCGCACTGGGACTATACTGGACTGTCGGCAACATCATGATGATCATCCAGACCTTGATCATCTACTTCTTCTATACGAGAAAGATCGAGGCACAGGCGGCTTTGTCCGCCTGAACGCCGGAAAGGGACCAAGATGGGCAAATCTGTTGAAAAAAGCGCGAAAACCGTTCAGCTGGCCATCAGCGAGGCTTTGGAAGAACTCGGTGCGACAGCGGACGACGTTGTGATTGAAGTCCTTGATGAAGGAGACGGCGGAGGTCTTCTGGGAATCGGGCGCCGACCGGCCAAAGTTCGCGTGTCCCTTGATTCGGAACTACCGGAGACCATGCCTGATACGGAGCCTGGTGAGTACTACGGCGACGATGCCTACAGCGGCGATCCTGAAACTCCAGAGGAAGCCGAGACCACCGCTTATGTCGCGGCCGTTCTTTCCGGGATCGGAATCCATGGCAAGATCAGCTCGTACCGTGAAGAGAACACCCTGTATATCGATGTCAACGGTACCGACGTCGGCGCGGCGATCGGCCGCCACGGCGAAACACTGGAAGCGCTTCAGTATCTTGCCTCCCTGGTTGCCAACAAAGTCAGCCAGGATCGCGTCCGCGTGATGCTTGATATTGGCGGATACCGCAGGAGACGTGAGAACACACTGGTCAACATGGCAGAGCGTGCGGCCGAAAAAGTGGTTCGCAGCGGCCGGAACTATTCGCTGGAGCCCATGAATCCGGCTGAACGGCGAATCGTCCACTCCGCGCTGCAGTCTTATCCCGGAGTGACGACTTTCAGCGAAGGGGAAGGGCCTGAACGGCACGTGATTATCGCACCGGAAGCCAATGATTGATTGGCTAGAATGAAAGAACAGCTGGAGGCGGTCCCGGGGCAGACACCCCGCGGGCCGCTTTTCTCAAGAAATGGCAAGGACCGGATAACGGTGCAGACGACCATGCAAGGGGCGGCCGGATGAAAGACTGGTTTGAAATTTCATTGAATGGACAGATATCTGCCGTTGGCAATCCTGATTCAGATGTCTGTGTGGCCGTGGCGACTCCGCCGGGTTCGAGTGGACTGGCGGTCATCCGCATGAGCGGTGACAAAAGCCCGGAGATCGCGACGCGTGTTTTCCGACCGGCTGCATCCAGCGCTGGCCCGGTTCGTGACATGAAAGGACACACGTGCCGTTTTGGCCGTATCGTCGATCCGATGGACCAGTCGTTGATAGACGAAGTGGTCCTGACCCGTTTTGCCGCTCCTCATTCCTACACAGGTGAGGATTTGATCGAGATTTCCTGTCATGGTGGAAGCGCTGTCAAGCGCTCGATCATCCGGGTGCTTTGCGCGACCGGCGCCAGGCCGGCTGAGCCCGGGGAATTCTCCCGACGTGCGTTCCTGAACGGAAAAATGGACCTTTCCCAGGCAGAAGCGGTCATGGATTTGATTTCAGCCAGCGCCAGCCGTACGGCTGCCGCTGCCGCCAGACAACTGGAAGGTGGCCTGACCCGCCTGGTCCGCAATCGCATCCAGGAAGTATACGGACTGATGGCGCGAACCGAGCTGATTCTCGAATTCCCGGAACATGATGATCTGACCGAGGCCGGTCGGGGCCTGATCCGGGATGCACGCACCATCGCTGGATCTCTTGCCGACCTGGGCGATACGTTCCGTCAAGGCAGGGTTCTGCATGATGGAATGACCGTTGTGATCGCCGGACGACCGAATGTAGGCAAATCCTCCCTGTTGAACAGCCTGGCGGGTTTTGATCGGGCGATCGTGACAGAGATTCCCGGCACGACACGGGACACGGTCGAAGAACTGATCGATATCGAAGGCGTCCCGGTCCGGCTGATCGATACCGCAGGATTGAGGGAGACCACGGACCGGGTTGAACGAATCGGCATCGATCGGGCCTTGTCAGCCATCGGGCAAGCCGATCTGGTCTTCTACCTAATTTCCCCTCCCTGGGACCCTGCTGCCGCACAGGATGAGTTCGAGGAGATCCGCAGGATCGCTACTGAACGGCCACTGATCCTGCTGCTGGGCAAGTCGGACTTGCCCGGTTGGGAGGCGGTGAGGGACGCCGTCCGGTCAGCATTGCCCCATGTTGAGCACCATATTGTATCCACCTTGACCGGTGAAGGTCGTGAAGCCGTCCGCCGGTCCATTCTGGAAACCTATCAGGCACTAGCCGTGCCCGGCCATGATGACATTCTGATCACGAACATGCGCCACTGGCAGTTGATCCAGACGGCTTCAGCCCGGCTCCAGGAGGCTGCTGACGCCCTGACGGAGGGGGTTCCCCTGGATGTGTCGGCGGTGCTGATGAGAGTCGCGGCTGACGCATTGGCCGAAATCACGGGGGATTCCGTCAGTGAAGCCCTGATCGAGACCATTTTCAGCCGCTTCTGTGTAGGCAAATAGGAGGAGAAAACATCCTGTGCTGACTGTGAAACAAGCACTTGACCAGCCGGAAGCTTGGCTGGCCGGACATTATGACATCGCGGTGATCGGCGCTGGTCACGCCGGCTGCGAGGCGGCTCTGGCCGCGGCCCGTCTCGGTCGCAAGACCGTTCTCTTCTCCATGAATCTGGACGCCGTCGCCAACATGCCCTGCAACCCCAACATCGGCGGGACTGCCAAAGGGCAGTTGGTGCGCGAGATAGACGCGTTGGGCGGTGAAATGGGCCGGGCAGCCGACCGGACCATGATCCAGTTCCGGATGCTGAACCGATCGCGCGGCCCGGCCGTCCTTTCGCCACGGGCGCAGATAGACCGACGGCGATACCAGATGCACATGAAAGCGATCATCGAACGCCAGGAGGGACTGGACCTGCGCCAGGCCGAGATCGTGGCGCTTCTGCTGACGGATGACAGCTCCGGCAAGAGGGCTGACCGCCTGTGCATCGGCGGAGTCCAGACACGGACAGGCGCGCTTTTTTCCTGCGATGCGGTCATTGTCGCGACCGGAACTTATCTGGAATCCCGGATCATCATTGGAGCCAATTCATACCCGGGTGGACCGGATGGCCTTTTCCCCTCCCAGGGCCTCTCAGCATCGATCCAGGCAGCCGGCTTGCCGGTTCAGCGCTTTAAAACCGGTACACCAGCACGGATCAACCGCCATTCTGTCGACTTTTCCGTGATGACCCGCCAAGACGGAGAAGAGCCGGTCATTCCTTTTTCCTTTGAGCACGAGGACGACATGGATCGTTCCGATTTACTGACTGACCAGGAGCCATGTTACCTGACCTACACTGCTCCATCCACGCGATCGCTGATTCTGGAAAATATCGGCCGGTCACCCTTGTTCAGCGGGACGATCGAGGGCGTAGGCCCCCGTTACTGTCCGTCAATCGAAGACAAATTCGTCAAATTTCCTGACAAGGAGCGGCACCAGGTGTTCATTGAACCGACGGGCCGTGATACAGACGAACTATATGTACAGGGCATGTCCAGCAGCATGCCTGAGGAGGTGCAGCAGGGCATGCTTCGCTCAATCCCCGGACTGGAGCAGGTCAAGATCATGCGAAGCGCCTATGCCATCGAATACGACTGCCTGGATCCGACCGGCCTGGAACCGACGCTGGCCGCCAAGATGGCCGATGGACTCTACTTCGCCGGTCAGGTGAATGGCACCTCTGGCTACGAGGAGGCGGCAGCCCAGGGACTGATTGCCGGCATCAACGCAGCCCGCCATCAGCGTGGCGAGCAACCGGTGATCCTCAGCCGTTCCCAGGCCTATATCGGCGTCCTGATCGATGATCTGGTGACCAAGGGGACGAGTGAACCGTACCGGATGATGACTGCCCGAGCGGAGTACCGGCTGTTGTTGCGCCATGATAATGCCGATTCCCGCCTGACACCGCTGGGCCATGCGATCGGCCTGATTCCCGAGCAGCGCTACCAGCGATTCCGGCAGAAGGAGCAACAGATCCGGCATGAAATTGATCGCTGCAATCGCGTCACCCTCAAGCCGGACCAAACGGTCAATGATATGCTGGAAAGCCTGGGATCCACACGGATGTCCAATCCGGCGACACTGGCTGAATTGCTGCGACGGCCGGAAATTTCCTACGATGCTTTGGCACCGCTTGATCCACAACGGCCTTCTCTGTCCAGGCCGATCAGGCAGGCCGTGGAGATCGCGCTGAAATACGAGGGCTACATCCGTCTTGAAGAGGAGCGGATCCGGCGGTTTCATAAACTGGAAGGACGTGTGATTCCGGAAACGATTGATTATGACGCCCTGTCCGGTCTTCGACTGGAGGCGCGTCAGAAACTCAAGCGTGTCCGTCCGGCTTCGGTCGGCCAGGCTGCCCGGATTTCCGGTGTCTCGCCGGCCGACATCTCTGTGCTGCTGGTTTATCTGGATGCTTCTGGAAGGAGTCAAACCCAATGAGCCGGACAAATATCGAGCAGATCCTCGACCATGCAGCGCGAACGATCGGCATTGTACTGGACCGGGCTTCGCTTTCCGCATTCGAACGATATGCCGGGCTGCTTCGTGACTGGAACACCCGGGTCAACCTGACGGCGATCCTGGACGACGAAGGGATTGCTGTCCGGCATTTCCTTGACTCCCTGACACTTTTGCCGATCATTGGCGAAGAGCGTGACAGGCAGGGAACGGCAGCCATCCGCCTGATTGATGTCGGGACCGGAGCCGGTTTCCCAGGCCTTGCGCTGAAGATTGCCAGCCCGGACATCCAGCTGACCCTGCTGGATTCGCTGCAGAAGCGAATCACCTTTCTGGAGGCGGTGATCAGCGAGCTGTCCCTCGACGGAGTTGTCACAGTCAAAGCCAGGGCTGAGGATGCCGGTCACGATATGCTCCGGCGCGAACGATTTGATATCGCGACCGCCCGGGCGGTCGCGTCTCTGCCGACCTTGGCGGAGTATGTGCTGCCATTTGTCAAGGTTGGCGGCCTGATGATCGCGATGAAAGGCCAGAAAGTTGATGAGGTGGAATCCGCGGAAGCGGCCGTCGGGCTACTGGGTGGAAAAATCGAAGCGGTTCGATCGTTTACTTTGCCCCACGGTGAGATGAACCGCTTGCTGGTATTGATCCGGAAAGTCCGCGCGACCCCGTCGCGATATCCTCGGAAAGCCGGTGTCCCCGAGCGTCGCCCACTAGCCTGAGAGGCCGCATTTCAAGGTGTTTTGTGATATAATGGATCGAATCATGCATTGGAATCGGACAGGAGGATTGCCTCGAAATGGCGGATCAGACGCAAAGGCTCAAGGGCTCTGAGAGCCTGGACAAGAAGGAGCTTCAAAAACAGAAGGAACTCGCGGTGGACGCCGCGTTCCGCAACCCGCAGACCACGATCATCCCGATTGATCTTGAAGAAGAGATGAAAAAATCGTTCATCGATTACGCGATGAGCGTCATCACAGACCGCGCACTCCCGGATGTCCGAGACGGTCTCAAGCCGGTCCATCGGCGTATCCTCTACTCGATGTTCACACAAGGCTTCACGCCGGATAAATCCTACCGCAAATGCGCCACCACGGTCGGCGATGTGCTCGGCCGATTCCATCCCCATGGTGATGCGTCCGTGTATGACGCCCTGGTGCGACTGGCCCAAGACTTTTCCATGCGCCACATGCTGGTTGATGGTCACGGCAATTTCGGCTCGCGTGACGGTGATCCGCCGGCCGCCTACCGGTACACCGAAGCGCGCCTGAGCAAGATTTCCCTGGAAATGCTCAGCGACATCAACAAGAACACAGTCGATTTCAAGCCCAATTTCGACGAACACGAAATGGAGCCGATCGTTCTTCCAGCCCGTTTCCCCAACCTGCTGGTCAATGGATCGACCGGTATCGCGGTCGGCATGGCCACCAACATCCCGCCACACAACCTGACTGAAGTCATTGACGGGGTCCTCATGCTGATCGACCAGCCGGATGCGACGGTTGAAGACCTGATGACCGTGATCAAAGGCCCCGATTTCCCGACTGCCGGCATCATCCTGGGCACGAGAGGCATCAAGGACGCCTACCGGACAGGCCGCGGCCGGATTGTCGTGCGCGCCAGGACTGAGATCGAGCCCATGCGCAACAATCGCCAGCGGATCATCGTGCAGGATCTTCCGTACATGGTGAACAAGGCTCGCCTGATCGAGCGGATCGCGGACCTGGTCAAGGACAAGAAACTGGAAGGGATCTCCGACCTGCGCGACGAGTCCGACCGGAGCGACGCTGTCAGGATCGTGATCGAACTGAAAAGGGATGCCAATGCCAATGTCGTCCTGAACCAGCTTTTCAAGAATACCCAGATGCAGGACGCTTTCAACGCCAACATGCTGGCCCTGGTCCCGGATGATCAAGGCCGTTTTGAGCCACAGGTCATCAATCTCTCAACAGCCTTGAAGCATTATCTGGAACACCAGAAGGACGTGATCCGCCGCCGCACCCGCTTTGAGCTGGAAAAAGCCGAAGCCCGTCGCCACATCGTGGAAGGATTGCGTATCGCGATCGACCACATCGATGAAGTGATCGCGATCATCCGTTCTTCCAGGACGGAAGACATAGCCAAGACCCGCCTCAGTGAGCGGTTCGGTTTCAGTGATCGGCAGTCGCAGCACATCGTGGACATGCGGCTGGGCCGCCTGACCGGTCTGGAACGCGACAAACTGGAAAACGAATACAACGATTTGTGTGAAAAGATCGATTATTTCAAACGGGTCCTATCAGAAGAGCCCTTGCTGCTCTCGATCATCCGCGACGAGCTGTTGGTGACCCGCAACAAATTCGGCGATGATCGCCGCTCCGTGATTGAAATGGGCGAAGACGAGGATATCGACGATGAGTCCCTGATCCAGGAGCAGGACGTTGTGGTTGCCCTGACTCATTACGGGTATGTCAAGCGTATGCCGGTCGACACGTGCAATGTCCAGCACCGCGGTGGCCGCGGCGTGACCGGGATGGCGACGCGGGAAGAGGATTTTGTCGAAACCCTGATCACCACCTCGACCCACGCTGTATTGCTTTTCTTCACCAACCGGGGGAAGGTCTATCGCCTGAAAGGGTATCAGATCCCGGAAGCCAGCCGTCAGGCCAAGGGGATGGCGATCGTCAACCTCCTGCAGTTGGATGGCGGTGAGAAAATCCGGACGGTCATCCCGGTTCGTTCATTTGACAGCGGCGGATGCCTGATGATGGCCACCAAAGCCGGTATCGTCAAAAAGACGGAGCTGGCGGAATACGCGAACATCAACAAAAGCGGCCTGATTGCCATCAACCTTCGTGACGACGACGAACTGGTCGGTGTTCAGTTGACAAACAGTGAACACGATATCATCCTGGTCACGCTCTACGGCATGTCCATCCGGTTCCATGAGCGGGATGTTCGTCACACCGGACGAAACACACAAGGTGTCCGCGGTATCCAGTTGGAGGATGATGACGTGGTGATCGGCATGGTGCCGACTTCAGCGGACAAGACGCTGCTGGTCGTTTCGGAGAAAGGTTTCGGCAAACGGACGGAACTGGATGAATATCGCGTCCAGACCCGTGGTGGCAAAGGCCTGATCACCTATCGCCCGTCTGAAAAAACGGGTCTGCTGGCAGGCATCGCACTGGTCGATGAGATGAATGACCTGATATTGATCAACGATTCCGGCATCATCATCCGCATGATGGCGTCCGAAATCCCGATCCTGACCCGGATCACCCAGGGTGTCACCCTGATGCGGACACGGGAAGGAAAGGTTGTTGATCTCGCCGTGGTCGCCCATGACGACGAGGCCGTCACCGATCCGGATGAATTGACGGACTGCCTGAACAGCGCGCCCGAGCAGGACACCGATCCAGCAGAACCGGCAGGTTGATCAGGCCGTACTTCGAGCGGTATAATGATTTTAATCAGATTTAGCCCAA
>JAXGXR010000002.1:380000-1357633 GCA_040772725.1 Clostridia bacterium
GAGCTGCGTAGTGAAGTACGCGCGGTGATCTGAAACCGTGATGGGGAGGGAAAACAAGTACCGAAGCAGATGATTCCACACTGGCGAGAAAAGCTGCTATTGAGCGAAGGGGTACCCGTACCGCAAACCGACACAGGTGGATGAGGAGAGAATCCTAAGACGAGCGGGAGAAGCGTTGTTAAGGAACTCGGCAAATTAACCCCGTAAGTTCGCAAGAAGGGGAGCCTCGCGAGAGGCCGCAGAGAAATGGCCCAAGCAACTGTTTAGCAAAAACACAGGTCTCCGCTAAATCGAAAGATGAAGTATGGGGGCTGACGCCTGCCCGGTGCTGGAAGGTCACGGGGATCCGTAAGCGCAAGCGAAGCGGTGAACTTAAGCCCCAGTAAACGGCGGCCGTAACTATAACGGTCCTAAGGTAGCGAAATTCCTTGTCAGGTAAGTTCTGACCCGCACGAATGGCGTAATGACTTGGGCACTGTCTCAACAACGTACCCGGTGAAATTGTAGTACTTGTGAAGATGCAAGTTACCCGCGACTAGACGGAAAGACCCCATGGAGCTTCACTGTAGATTGCTACTGGGATTCGATATTGTCTGTACAGGATAGGTGGGAGGCGAAGAACGTATGGCGTCAGTTGTACGGGAGCCTATGGTGGGATACCACTCTGACAGTATTGGGTCTCTAACTGCTGGCCGTAATCCGGTCACAGGACAATGGCAGTCGGGCAGTTTGACTGGGGCGGTCGCCTCCAAAAAGGTAACGGAGGCGTCCAAAGGTCACCTCAGTACGGTTGGAAATCGTGCGACGAGTGCAAAGGCATAAGGTGGCCTGACTGCGAGACAAACACGTCGAGCAGGGACGAAAGTCGGGCTTAGTGATCCGGCGGTAGAAAGTGGAATTGCCGTCGCTCAACGGATAAAAGTTACCCTGGGGATAACAGGCTGATCTCCCCCAAGAGTTCACATCGACGGGGAGGTTTGGCACCTCGATGTCGGCTCATCACATCCTGGGGCTGTAGCAGGTCCCAAGGGTTCGGCTGTTCGCCGATTAAAGTGGTACGCGAGCTGGGTTCAGAACGTCGTGAGACAGTTCGGTCCCTATCTATCGTGGGCGCAGGAAATTTGAGAGGCGCTGTCCCTAGTACGAGAGGACCGGGATGGACAAACCGATGGTGCACCAGTTGTCACGCCAGTGGCATGGCTGGATAGCCAAGTTTGGATGGGATAAACGCTGAAGGCATCTAAGTGTGAAACCCACCTCAAGATGAGATTTCCCACAGCAATGGTAAGGGCCCTGGAAGACTACCAGGTTGATAGGCCGGGTGTGTACGTGCAGCAATGCATTCAGCAGACCGGTACTAATCGCCCGAGGACTTGACCACAAGTTATCCGGTTACTCCCTTTTCGGAAGATATCCCGATACAGTTAGAATCAAGCCCTTAGATCTCATTCCCCGCTTCACCCCTTGTTCTCCATACCCCCTTCTTCCCCTTATGCGGTCCTGAGGGTACATCCAATCCCCCTCAGCCTTTCCGGTGGATATGACAGAGAGGCCACACCTGTTCCCATCCCGAACACAGTAGTTAAGCTCTCTCGTGCCGACGATACTTGGCTGGTGACGGCCCGGGAAAATAGGTCTCCGCCGGATTTTACCAGAACCACCGGGTCAAAAGGCCCGGTGGTTTTGATTTGCTCAAAAGACGGGCAAAAGATCGGGCATTTCTGATATAATGTCTTAGAACAATCTTCTGCATACGCCAACTGGAGCATGAGGTGCGGAACATGGGTGCGAAAATCCTGATCGTCGATGATGAGCATAATATTGTAGACATTCTCAAGGTCAACCTTGAGCGTGAAGGATACCAGACACTGGCTGCTTATGACGGAGCCCAAGCTCTGGACATGGGTGTCAGCCTGAAGCCGGACTTGATCCTGCTTGACTGCATGCTTCCGAAAATAGATGGATTTGATGTTTGCCGGAAACTGAGACAGCAGACGAATGTCCCGATCCTGATGCTGACTGCCAAGAGTGAAGAGATTGACAAAGTGCTCGGCCTTGAGCTGGGGGCTGATGACTATATCACCAAACCGTTCAGTGTCCGCGAAGTGCTCGCCCGTGTCAAGGCGCAGTTGCGTCGGGTCAGCCTGGCCGACCTGGAGGGTGACCATCAGAAAATCCTGACTTTCGGTGACCTGGAAATAGATCAGGAAGCTTACGAGGTCAGGCGGAGCGGCGAAGTGATCGAACTGACATTGCGTGAATTCGAGCTTGTCCGTTTCCTCGCCCAGAACGCAGGACAGGTGTTCTCGCGTGAAGCGTTGCTGGAGAAGGTGTGGGGCTATGAATATTTTGGTGATGTCCGCACTGTTGATGTGACGGTTCGGCGTACCCGTGAAAAACTCGAACCGGACCAGCACAATTACCGCTATATACTGACCAAGCGCGGAGTCGGCTATTATTTCGATAAAAGTCCGCTTTAAGAGAAAGGTCGTGCCAACGATTTGAACCATTGGGCGAGCCGCTTTGCCCGGCCGATTGCTTCAACTGCCTCCACATTGTTCCAGCACCTGGCGGAAATGACAGCGCAGGAATGGTTGCTGCTGCTCTTGGCTGCCGTTCTGGTGGCTGTTCTGTTTTCGTTTTCACTTTTCATGTTGTCCAATCGGCGGCTGCGCAGACGCAAGGACCGGGAAGTGGCCAACATGGTCAGCCGTTTTGTCGACGAGCGGGACAAGTCGGAGGCAATCCTGACTGACCTTGATGTCGGCATCCTGGCTTATAGCAGCGACGGAGTGCTGATCAACAGCAATCCAGCCGCGAAGCGGATGATCAGCCCTCAGCCGGTCCCGGAAAAAATTGTCGATTTCATGCATGCGTTCGGACAGGACAATGGCCTGCAGGCGTCGTTCCTGCTGGGAACTGCACAGGCATCCGGCAAATTCAGCCTGGATGACCGTATCCTGAGAGCCCGTTACAAGGAGTCTCGAGTCGATGAGGGCCGGGTAGCCGGAACGATCGTTGTCCTGCAGGATATCACGGACTCGGAGCGGGAGGATAAGCAGCGCAAGGACTTCGTGGCCAATGTATCGCATGAATTGAAAACCCCGCTCACCACCATCAAGACTTATTCAGAATCGCTTCTTGAATGGGGATTGGCGGAAAAGACGCCGGAAGCCATCCGAAAGGACATCTGGCGTATTCATGATGATTCACTTAGAATGGAGCGGCTTGTCGAAGACCTGCTTCTTCTGTCGAGCATTGATAGCCGGGGCATCAGGATCCGGATGGAGCAGTTGGATTTCAGCAAACTGATCCGCCAGTCTGTCGATCGTCTGATGCACCAGGCCTTGGAGAAGCAGATCGACATGACCTGCTACACGGTTGCGCGCACCCCGTTTGTCTACGTTGACCGGATCGCGATCGACCGGGTGATGAGCAATCTCCTTTCCAATGCGATCAAATATACGGATAGAGGCGGAGAGATCAAAGTCTATATCGGCTATCTGGTCGACGATGTCTATGTGAAGGTGTCGGACACTGGATTCGGGATCGACCGGGAGCACTTGTCTCGCATTTTCAACCGCTTTTACCGTGTCGACATGACCGGCTCAAGGATGTATGGCGGAACGGGTCTTGGCCTGTCTATCGCCAAGGAGCTTGTCGAACTTCACGAGGGCAGGATCACGGTCAGCAGCACACTTGGCAAAGGAACTGAATTCACCGTCATGATCCCGATTGCCAAGAAAGTTTTCACCGATACGGTGGAAGCCTGTCAGAGCGGATGGCCCAGAAGTGATGTTTTACACCAGTCCGCGGTAAATGACTTGCAGCAGCTCGCCATCGAGCTCGGTTTCATAAAGGAACAGATCTGTGAAATGGACACAGACAAGTGGCAGACCCTTCTGGACAAGGCGCTCGATCATGAGCAGCCGTTGGAGCCACAGGCCGCAACTGAACCGGTTGTCGGTCAGACCATCGAGGAATTGAAAGGGGAAACAGTTTGGCCAGCTATATGATACGAGGTGGCAACCGCCTTGTTGGAGATGTACAGATCAGTGGATCAAAAAACGCAGCCCTTGGCATCATTGCCGCGGCGACTATCCTGGACGGGCCTTGTCGGATTGAAAATGTCCCGGATGTCGCGGACATCAATGTGCTTCTTGAGATATGCAAGACACTCGGAGCCCAGGTCAAGCGAGATCAGGAGGGGGCGTTGCTCTTCGACCCGACACCCATCAACTCCTGGGAAGTGACCCACGATAAAGTCCGGGCGATCCGGGGATCCTATTATCTACTTGGTGCCATGCTTGGCCGATTCAGGAAGGCCAGCATCTATATGCCGGGCGGATGCAATTTCGGCCCGAGGCCGATCGACCAGCACATGAAAGGCTTTGAAACGCTGGGCGCTACGGTGACCATCGAGTATGGCAAGATCCAGCTCGAGGCAGACAAGTTGAAAGGTGAGAACATCTTTCTCGATGTCGTCAGTGTTGGCGCGACCATCAATATCATGATCGCCGCGGCCAAGGCGGAGGGGACCACGATCATTGAAAACGCTGCCCGCGAACCGCACATTGTTGACGTTGCCAACTTCCTCAACACCATGGGCGCGCAGATCAAAGGCGCAGGTACTGATGTCATCCGGGTCGTCGGCACACCGGTGCTGGCCGCCAACCAGACATACTCGATCATTCCGGACCAGATCGAGGCCGGCACATACATGATCGCCGCAGCATTGACCCATGGCGACATTGTCGTGCACAACATCATCCCCAAGCACATGGAACCTCTTTCAGCCAAACTGGAAGAAATGGGTGCTGCCGTTGAGTCGGGCGATGATTCGATCCGCGTATACATGAGCCCGGACCAGGACCTGATCGCGGCCAACTTCAAGACCATGCCATACCCCGGCTTCCCGACAGACCTTCAGCCGCAGACGACCGTACTGCTCTGCACGGCGGTCGGCAGCAGTCGTATGACGGAGAATGTCTGGGATAGCCGCTTCCAGTATGTTGACGACCTCAAAATGATGGGCGCAGACATCACGATCGCGGGGCATGTTGCCCTCATCGAAGGGAGCACCAAGCTGACGGGGGCCACTGTGCAGGCACGGGACCTCAGGGCCGGGGCTGCCATGGTGCTGGCCGGTCTTGCGGCAGAAGGAACCACCGAGGTACAGGACATAGCCAAAATCGAGCGCGGATACGAAAACTTCGTCGGCAAATTGCGGACGCTCGGGGCAGATATCACGCGGTTTGAAGGATGAAGCCGGATCAGACTCGGGCGGTCACACTATTTAGCGGCAGTAGCGGTAATGCTCTGCTTGTGGAGAGTGGCAAGACCCGCCTTCTGGTGGACGCCGGCGTTTGTGGCCGTGACATTGAACGGGCGATGGCCCATGTCGAGGCCGATCCGAGAAATCTGGATGGCATTCTGGTCACCCATGAGCACAGCGACCATGTTTCAGGTGTTGGTGTCCTGGCGCGACGCTTTCGCATTCCCCTGTACATCAATCAGGCTACCTGGAACGCACTTCGTCACTCGATCGGGAAGGTGAGTCCGGATCTTGTTCATTTGATCGCGCCCGGGGAACAGACGATTGTCAAAGACCTGGCTTTCACCAGCTTCCGGACGCCGCATGATGCCGTCGATCCGGTCGGCTACCGCATTGACACCGGACGCAGACAGCTGACTGTAATGACTGACATCGGCCACATGGCAGGGTCTCTGGTCGAAGCTGCAGCAGGAAGCGACCTCGTGTTCATCGAGGCCAACTATGATCCCATGATGCTGGAGCATGGCCCATATCCCAGGCCGCTGAAAGAGCGGATCTCAGGCACCCACGGACACCTGTCCAATGAAGACTGCGGACGGGCGATCTTCGACCTGGCGTTGAAGGGTACCGCTCGTTTTGTCCTGTCACACCTGAGCCGAGAGAACAATTACCCGGATCTGGCCATGGACACCGTGGTTCGCCAGCTTGCCGTCCACGGCATCGAAGTGGGACGGGACATCCAGATCCAGGTCGCCCGTCGCCACCAGCCAGGCGATCCGATCCTGCTTTGAGTGGAGACCCCTGAGTGAAAATCACTGTCATCGCGCCTGGAAGGATACGGGAAAAATGGCTTGCCAGCGGCATCGGCGAGTATGTCAAACGCCTTTCGCGCTACGCGACAGTCGATATCGTTGAGGTTCCTGATTTCCCGGACAGCCTTCCGGTCGAGCAAGTACTGGCGCAGGAGGGTCAGGGCATCGTCAGGGCCTTGGCCCGGACGCGCCCCCAGGCGACTGTGATCGCCCTTGACATTGGAGCCAGGCAGGTTGACTCAGTGACATTCTCCGAACGACTGGGGGACTGGCTGGAACGGGGTGGCAGTGAAGTGGTGTTTTTGATCGGTGGATCAAATGGCCTGCACCCGGATTTGCTGGCGCGATCCAGCGAACGCCTCAGCCTTTCGCAGATGACCTTCACACACCAGATGACGCGAATGATTCTGCTCGAGCAATGCTACCGCGCCTTTCGAATCCGATTGAACGAACCCTACCACAAATGAAGTATGAAACCGCCTCGATCCTGAACAGGAAAGGCGGCTTTTTTAATGAATGGTTTGAAGTTGCCTGATCGACGTTTCTGATTTATAGTAGGAACAATTGGAGTTTTACACGGCTTTTCCACAACCTGGATGTCAAGAATGATTGTTCTGATTGATTGCCGTGCACACACCAATATAGACGCTTCATGAACGTTGCAGGCCGAGCAGGACGCATCTCTGAATCGGTCGACAAATCAGCCCCGTGCGATTTGACGCAGTGCGTGAAACACAAATATTACAAGCCTTTTACAAATGGATAACATGTGAAACACTCCATCGAGGTTATGCACAGGTTTATCCACATTATCCACAGGCTGTGTAAAATGTCTTTCCACACGAAGGGGGATTATCCATGTTGAAGAAATGTATGAATTTTGCGCAGTTCTCGGCAGACCAGAAGCCGGGGACTCACCAGTCCACGCTTCGGGACAAAAGCCTGAAGGCCCTGCTCAAGCGCTATTTCATCGACGCGCTGGGTGCCATGGCCCTGGGCCTGTTTGGGTCATTGATCATCGGACTGATCCTGAAACAGATCTTTACGCTGATTCCGATTCCGGGCGCCCAGAACATCACGCAGATGATCATCAGCATCACAGCAGCCAATTCACCGGTTGTCGGCGCGGCGATCGGCGTGGCGATCGCCCACGGGCTGAAATCAAAGCCGCTGGCCATCTATGCTTCGGCGATCACCGGCGCGATCGGTTATTCGGTGAATGTCGACGGAGTATCGGCCGGGCCGGTCGGCGCGTATGTTGCCGCATTGGTGGGAGCTGAACTGGGTTCATGGCTTTCTGGCAAGACGCGGGTTGACATCCTGGTTGTACCGGCCACGACGATCATCGGCGGAGCAATCGCTGGTGTTCTGGTCGGTCCACCGATCGCGTCCCTGATGGTGGGGCTCGGCCAGGCCATCAACGAACTGACGATGCTGCGGCCATTGCCGATGGGCATGGCTGTTTCCGCGGTCATGGGGGCGGCACTGACCGCGCCGATCAGCAGCGCGGCGCTTTCCATCATGCTGGGCATTTCCGGATTGGCCGCGGGCGCGGCGACTGCCGGTTGCAGTGCGCACATGGTCGGATTCGCGGTCGCCAGCTTCCGTGAAAACAAAGTGGCCGGTCTTGTTTCCCAGGGCATCGGCACGTCGATGCTGCAAGTGCCGAACATCGTGCGGAGGCCGCAGATTGCGGTTCCGGCGGTCGTGGCGTCACTGGTCACCGGGGCACTGTCGACCACCGTTTTCAAAATGGAGAATGTCGCGGCCGGTGCCGGCATGGGAACAAGCGGCCTGGTCGGCCAGATAACGACACTGGCGGCCATGGCCGAAAAACTGCCAACGACCACCACGCTGATCTACATCGCGATCCTCCATTTCGTCCTTCCGGCCACCATTGCCCTGGGCGTATCCGAATTCATGCGGCTCAGGAGATGGATCCGCCCGGATGACATGAAACTACGCCTGTGACAACCTGACCATTGGCGGCGAATCTGATATAATAAACCAAATAACGAATCAATCGAGCACCCGGATTCATGAAGCGAGTTTCTTGAATCCGGGCGTGTTCGGTCGTCCAACGGAGGAAATACGACTGGTGAATATCTGTGCTGTTGTCATGGCTGCCGGTGAAGGCAAACGAATGAAATCCAGACACTCTAAAGTGGTGCAGAAGGCGGCCGGCAAGCCGCTGGTCTGTTGGGTGCGTGATGCGCTCTATGATGCGGGTGCCGATGAGCAGGTCTATATTGTCGGACATCGCCAGGAGGAGGTCCGTGCAGCGTTGGGCGAGGAAGTGGCATTTGTCCTTCAGGAGCAACAGTTGGGGACCGGACATGCCGTCATGCAGGCTTCCCACTTCCTGGAGGGCCGCATGGGCTGCACACTCGTCCTGTGCGGGGACGCCCCGCTGATCACATCGGACACCTTGAAAAATGTCCTGCAGCAATTCGAGTCGTCTTCGTGCGCCGCGATTGTCATATCGGCCGATGCACCGGATCCGACCGGGTACGGCCGGGTGGTCCGCGATGGGCAAGGAGATGTGCAGTCGATCGTGGAGCACCGCGACGCGACACCGGAACAGCGGGAGATCACAGAGGTCAACGCGAGCATGTACTGTTTCGATACGCCGCTTCTGCTCTCCGCCCTTGGCAAGATCGGCGCGAAGAACCAGCAGCAGGAGTACTATCTGACGGACACGATCGAGATCCTGATACAGGAAGGCCATCGGGTCGAAGCGCACAAGGCGCCTTTTAACGAGATCATGGGTGTCAATGACCGGATCCAGCTCCAGGAGGCCGCCTCTGTGCTGAACCAACGGATTGTCCGCCGCCATATGCTCAACGGGGTGACGATCATCGACCCATCAACGACCTATATCGAGGATCAGGTCCAGATCGGCATGGACAGCGTCATTCATCCGATGACGGTGCTCCAGGGGCAGACCCAGGTCGGCGAGGAAGCAGTGATCGGGCCAAACAGTCGCCTGACAGACACGATTGCCGGCGATCGATGCCGGGTTGAACAGTCTGTGACTGAAAGTTGTGTCATCGAGGAGGACTGCGTTGTCGGCCCCTTCTCGCGGATCCGTTTTGGGTCAAGGATCGGAGCCGGGTGCCTGATCGGCAATTTCGTCGAAATCAAGAATTCAACGCTTGGTGCCCAGTCGCAGGTTGTCCACCAAGGCTACCTGGGTGATGTGGATGTCGGTGAGAATGTCAATTTTGGATCAAACTTCAGCATCGCCAACTATGACGGGCAGGTGAAGGCGAGGACCCGGATCGGCAGTCATGCGTTCATCGGGACAAACACCACCCTGGTGGCACCCGTGGAGGTTTCAGAGAACACGTATGTCGCGGCCGGGTCAACCATCACGGAGCCGGTGCCTCAATTTGCGCTCAGCATCGCCCGGGCTCGCCAGATCAACAAGGAGAACTGGGTGATCCTGAGAAACCGCCTGCGTGAAATCAGGAAAAACCCGTAACCGACATGGAGCAAAAGATCATTTTGGTGGCAGGCCTCGGGAACCCGGGCAAAGAGTATGCCAGAACCTTTCACAATATGGGGTTTCGCGCGCTGGACCGGCTATCCGACCAGCTCAGGATCCCTTTGGACCGATTGCGGTTCAAGGGCCTTTCCGGAATGGGCCGTGTCGGTGACACACATGTCCTTCTCCTGAAGCCGGCCACATTCATGAATCTTTCCGGTGAAAGCGTGCGGGAAGCCGCTGCTTTTTACAGGATCCCCCCTGAAAAGGTGCTCGTGCTGTACGATGATATCGACATTGAGGTCGGTCGCATCCGCATCCGGGAGCAAGGCGGCCCGGGAAGCCACAACGGCATGAAGTCCGTTGTCGCCCGACTGGGCAGCGACCAGTTCCCCCGCATCCGGATCGGGATTGGTCCGTTGCCGGAGGAGTGGGACATTGTCCGCTATGTCTTGAGCGCGATTCCGGAACAAAGCCGGGAGGCGCTCGACCAGGCCATCGGGCGGGCGGCTGAAGCGGCGGAACTCTGTATCCGCGAGGGTGTGATGAAGGCCATGAACCGGTTTAACACGCGGGTCTGACTGTCCCAGCCCTCTTTCTTTCACCGATAGCCATGCAAACGTGACACCAGACGCCTTTTAACGGCGTCCAGGCCAATACCGGAGGCTTTTCATGAATTCGGAAGAACGACAACACCTGCTGCAACAATCCGGACAAGACCCGGCATTTGACCGCCTGGCCCAGAAGCTGCTCGGGCATGAAAAACGGGCAGTCAATGTATTCGGTCCGGGAGACGCCCAGAAGAGCTACCTCTGTGCGGCTCTGGCCGGCAAGCGAATCAGGAAACCGGTCGTGATTGTTCCGGATGAACTGCGCGCACGCAGCCTTGCTGCAGAATTCAGGGCCTTATCAGACGAAACGGTCCTGATTTATCGCCAGCGAGAGCTGAATCTGACGGATGCCGAGGCAGTGAGCCACGATCTCGAACTGGCCCGTCTGGCGGTCCTTTCGGCCCTGGTCACCGGGCAGTTTGGCCTGGTCATTCTGACAGCCGGTTCACTGCTGCAAAGAGTCCCCGAAAAAAGCCTGTTTGAAAATCGACTGATCCGGCTGACGCCGGGCGATCGGATGGACCCAGACCAACTCACGAACCGGCTGGCCTTGCTTGGCTATGAGCGGATGCGACTGGTGGAAGCGCCTGGCCAGTTCGCTCGCCGTGGAGATATTGTCGATATTGTCTTGCCAGCCAACGATGGGTCATCCCGCCTGGGCATCCGACTGTCCTTTTTTGATGATGAACTGGACGCGATCAAAGCGTTCGACCTCGAGTCGCAACGATCGACCGCCCAATTGCCGGCGGTGGTGATCAGCCAGGCGCGAGAGTTTTTGATCGATGGATCCGAGCGCCAGACGATCGCCGACCGGATCCGTGCGCATGGGGGCGCTTCGGCATCCGAGGCCGCCGCCGAAGGTGAAGAGCGGTCTGTCGTGGACGCGATGCGGCAGATGACTCGCCGAGATGCGGATAAAATCGCGGCTGGCATGAGCGTCGCCAGCCTGGACCGGTACCTGGACCTGATTGCGCCCACCGCCCGGTCACCGCTCGATTATCTTGACCCAAACAAGCACCTGCTGGTGATTGAAGAACCATTGCGGTTCCGGAATCGACTCGACGCCGCCTGCGCCGAATTCGACGAGCGCCTGAGGTCCATGCTGATACGCGGACAGGTGCTGCCGGCGACCGGCCGGGCCATCCTGAGGACGGATGACATTGGCCGGCTCATTGACCGCTACCCGCGAGTCCTGGCCCTTTGCCAGATCGCCGCGTCCGGAAACGGCTTGCCCGGAGCATATGAATTACAGATCGGTGGTCGTCCGGCGGACGGCTTCCGGGGCCGTGAGGCCCAGTTGGCGGAGCTCGTGCGCCAGCGGCGACAAAATGGGCTCATGACGGTCCTCTTCGCCGGATCGGAACAGCGTCGGGATCGGCTGCGCGCCTATCTGCTCGAACAAGGCGCCGACGCACCGGTGTTTGAGGACACGTTGCCGCGTGGTTTCGAATACCCGGCAGCGGGCATTCTGATGATCGGCAGCCAGGACCTGTTCGGGTCGGAGCGACTATCACGACGCCGGCATCAGGCCGGCATCCGGATCGATCTGTTCAGCGACCTGTGCCCGGGCGAGCTGGTTGTGCACGAAGCGCATGGCATTGGCCGTTATGATGGCCTGGTCAATCTCGACAGCAAAGGTGTCCGGCGTGATTACCTGAAGATCAGTTACGCGGGCGAGGATTCGCTTTACATCCCGATGGAGAGCCTGGACCAGATCCAGAAATATGTCGGTTCTGAGGGCCGGGAGCCACGACTGTCCAAGTTGGGCGGACAGGAATGGAACCGGATGAAGGAGCGTGCGAAGGAGTCCATCCGACAGCTCGCGACCGACCTGATCCGGCTTTACGCCCAGCGGGCAGCGGTCAAAGGCCATCCGTTCTCCCCTGACACCGTCTGGCAGCAGGAATTTGAGGAACGCTTCCCCTACGACGAAACGGAAGACCAACTGCGCAGCATCCAGGAGATCAAGCAGGACATGGAGTCGGATAAAGTCATGGATCGCCTTCTTTGCGGAGATGTCGGTTTCGGCAAGACGGAGGTCGCCTTCCGGGCCATGTTCAAATGCGTCATGGACGGTCGTCAGGCGGTGATCCTGTCGCCCACCACGGTTCTCGCGCAACAGCACTTTGAGAACCTGCGTCGACGCCTCGAGGGGTTTCCGGTCAATGTGGGACTGTTGAGCCGTTTTGCGACCGAGGCCATGCAGAAGCACACGATCAAGGGTCTTGCGACCGGACGACTGGACATCGCGGTCGGCACACACCGGATCCTGTCCAAGGATGTCCGTTTCAAGAACCTGGGCTTGCTGGTGGTGGACGAGGAACAACGGTTTGGCGTCGACCACAAGGAGCAGATCAAAGCGCTTTCCCCGAGCGTCGATGTCCTGACACTGACGGCGACTCCGATCCCCAGGACGCTTCACATGTCCATGTCTGGCATTCGCGACATCAGTGTGCTCGAGGAACCGCCTCATGACCGACGTCCGGTGCAGACCTATGTCATGGAGTACGACCAGGAGATCGTGGCGGAAGCGATCCTGAGGGAACTGACACGCAATGGTCAGGTCTTCTATCTGTTCAACGACACGCGCAGGATCATCGACAAGGCCAGGCAGCTGGAAACGATGCTGCCCGGCGCGCGCATTGCGTACGCCCATGGGAAAATGAGTGAAAAGCGTCTGGAGGAGATCATCGCGGCCTTCATCGCCGGCGAAGCGGATGTCCTGGTCTGCACGACCATCATCGAGTCAGGGATTGACATGCCCAATGTCAACACCATTATCGTCGAGGATGCGGACCGGCTTGGTCTGGCCCAGCTCTACCAGCTGCGTGGCCGGGTCGGCCGCTCAGACCGCCAGGCCTTTGCCTATGTGACCTACCGGCGAGACAAAGTCCTGACGGAAGTGGCGGAAAAACGGCTGGCCGCGATCCGCGACTTCACGGAACTGGGATCGGGGTTCAAAATCGCGCTGCGTGATCTTGAGGTCCGTGGGGCCGGCAACCTTCTGGGAGCCGAGCAGCATGGCCATCTCGACGCGATCGGCTACGACCTGTATTGCCGGATGCTGGACGACATGGTCAAGGAACTGAAGGGCGAGCAGAAGAGCAGGCGGGTGAGCGCTACGGTCGAACTCTCCGTCGACGCGTACCTGTCACCGGCCTACATTCCCGATGAAGGGCAGCGCATGGATATCTACCGGCGGATCGCGGCGATCGACAGCCACCATGATTATACCGATATCCTGGACGAACTGATGGATCGCTATGGGGATCTGCCGGAAAGCGCGATCACCCTGGCCGACATAGCCTATGTCAGATCGGCAGCCGAGCGCCATGGCTTTGCCCGGATCAGTGAATCGTCAGGAAATGTCCAGATGATCTACGCGGAAGGGGCCACGCCGGACATGAGACTGCTCTCCGACCTCCTGTCGCTGCCTGCATACAAGGGCCAGCTGCTGTTCAACGCGGGCAGCCGACCGTACGTGGTCTATCGACAGGCCGCGAAAGACCGGAAGAAGGCGCCATCGATCTTACGCCACCTTTTCCGGACGGTCGAGGAGCGGGAGGGGCAGTCGCGGGAAGCGGCAGGATAGGGATCATTGCATTGCCGGGGTGATTTATGTATAATAACCCTGCTGTCTGTCCCGGTGGCCTAATGGATAAGGTGACAGTTTCCGGAGCTGTTGATACGGGTTCGATTCCTGTCCGGGACGCCATGAAACCTCGCAATCTCGAAGAACTGTCTGACAGTTCGGCCAGGGATGCGGGGTTTTTCATCTCCATCGTCCATTAACTGAAGCAGGGGCTCGATTCAGCGAACGCAAGAAGCAAACGAGGCATCAACTGATGGAAGACTTGTATCATCGGACCATTCGGATCGGAACCGTGCTGATCGAAAACCCCCTGGCGCTCGCGCCGATGGCAGGGACAACCGAACTCACCTATCGGCGGATCTGCCGCCGCATGGGGGCTGGTCTGGCCGTCACCGAGCTGGTCAGCGCTCGAGGAATCCGTCATGACGCGCATCTCAAACACCAGTTTCGCTATCTCGAAATAGCACCGGAAGAAAAGCCGGTCGCCATTCAGTTGTTTGGCGCCGATCCGGAGGACTTCGCGGTCGCGATCGAGCGCGTCCTGTCGCATCCGCTGCTCGGCCAGTGCAGCCTGATCGACATCAATGCCGGCTGTCCGGTCCGCAAAGTCGCCGACAGCGGCGCGGGCAGTGGCCTGCTGCTGGATCCGGAACGATTGGCGGGCATCGTGCGTCAAAGCGTGTCGGTGGCGTCAGCCTATTCCGTTCCGGTCACCGTGAAAATCCGGATCGGCTGGGACCGGGACAGGATCAACGCCATCGAGGTGGCCCGGAGGATCGAGGACGCAGGCGCGATGGCCATTTTCGTGCACGGGCGGACGCGTGACCAGATGTACGGCGGCACGGCTGACTGGCAGGCGATCGCGGATGTCAAGGCGTCTGTGGGGATTCCGGTTTATGGAAACGGGGATGTGGTCAAGCCTCAGGACGCACGAAAGATGATCCTTGAGACTGGTGTTGATGGCGTCATGATCGGCCGGGCCGCGATCGGCAACCCTTGGCTGTTTCGTGAAACAGCCGCCGAACTGGCAGGAGAGGCCCCGCCCCCACGACCAAAGGTCGAGGAGCGGATACCGGTGATCCTGGAGCATCTCGATGGCCTTGTCAACCGGAATGGGGAAGCGACCGGCGTGCGGGAAATGCGCAAGCATCTGGCCCGTTACCTGAGTGGTGCTCACGGCGCGTCCATGCTTCGAAAAAAAGCGATGGCGACCGTCACCCGATCGGAAGTGGCAGCGATACTGGATGAATGGTACAGAGAAAGCATCCAATTTTAGTGCATTTCCTCATGGAACTTGTTGATATTGCATAGTATAATTATTTGCACGGTGTCAAAAATGCCCTTTTTCAACGAATTTGCAGGCATCACCGTGAACCAAAGCCGATTTGAGGGGAGATACCGATATGAAAAACTATCCCGCTGACAAAATTCGCAATATCGTCTTGCTCGGGCACGGCGGGTCCGGCAAATCCGCGTTTGCAGAGGCCGTCCTTTTCAATGCCAAGGCAACGGACCGGCTTGGCCGTTCGGCCGACGGAAACACCGTCATGGACTTTGATCCTGAGGAAATCCGCCGCAAGATATCCATCAACACCTCGGTTGCCACCTGCGAATGGCGGGACTGCAAAATCAACTTGATCGACACACCGGGAGACTTTGACTTCCTGGGTGAAGTCATGCAGGGCCTTCGGGTCGCGGACAGCGCGCTGGTGCTGATCAGCGCCAAGGACGGCAACTCCGTCGGGGCTGAGAAGGCCGTGCGCCTTTCCAAAAAGCGCAATGTCCCGATTTTCTTCATGATCAGCCGCATGGACGAGGCCAACGCCAACTTCGAAAAAGCCCTGGAAAGCCTTCAGCAGCAATATGGTTCAGCAGTGACGCCGCTTGCCTTGCCGATCGTTGCCGACGGCAAAATGACCGGTGTCGTGGATGTCGTCGCGAAACAGGCGTACGCCCTGGACGCGAAAACCGGGGCAACCAGACCGATTGACATGCCGGCCGGCATGAAGGACACAGTCGACAGCCTGTCCGAGTCGATCACCGAGCACGCTGCTGAAAGTGACGAAGCCCTGATGGAGAAATTCTTCGGCGGTGAACCATTCACCCCGGCGGAAATGGTTCAAGGCCTGAAGTCTTCGATCATGGCCGGATCTCTGATGCCGGTCTTTGTCGGATCCGGCACCGCGAACTGGGCGATCAGCTTCACCATGGACAAACTGGTGGATTACATGCCCTCCCCGGCTGAAATGCCGGCCGTTTCCGCCGAAACACAAGATGGCGCGAGCGTCACCGTCCAGGTTGGCGACAATGAGTTCTCCTCCTTGATTTTCAAGACCATCGCCGACCCGTTTGTCGGCCGCATCTCGCTCTTCCGAGTTTATTCCGGCGTCCTCAAGGGCAACAGCTCAGTCTACAACCCGCTGAAGGAAAAGGACGAGCGCATCGGATCGCTCTTCATGATGAACGGCAAAAAGCAGCTCCCGGCCGACCAGATTGGCGCAGGTGATATCGGCGCTGTCACGAAACTTCTGGCAAGCACGACCAATGACACGCTTTGCGACCGGTCTCGTCCGATCGTCCTGCCGCAGATCAAATTCCCGACACCGTGCCTGTCCCTTTCCATCCTGCCGAAGACCAAGGGGGAGGAAGACAAGATCATGTCCGGCCTCAACAAGCTGAGGGATGAGGATCCGGTGTTCACGGTCAAGAACGACGCGGAGACTCGCCAGATGCTGGTGGCCGGCCTGGGCGAACAGCAACTGGACGTTCTCCGGAGCAAACTGAAGTCCAAGTTCAATGTCGAGGCATCCTTGGAAGAGCCGAGGGTGCCCTACCGCGAGACCATCCGCAAAAAGGTCAAAGTGCAGGGCAAGCACAAGAAGCAGTCCGGTGGCCACGGCCAGTACGGTGATGTCTGGATTGAGTTCGAGCCAGGTGATCGTGAGGAACTGACCTTCGAGGAAAAGATATTCGGCGGCTCCGTTCCGAAGTCGTTCCATCCGGCGGTCGAGAAAGGACTCCAGGATGCTGTCCAGAAAGGTGTACTGGCGGGATACCCGGTCGTGAACCTCAAAGCCACATTGGTCGACGGTTCCTACCATGATGTCGACTCCTCCGAAATGGCTTTCAAGATCGCCGCGCGCCTGGCCTACAAGGCTGGACTGCCCCAGGCCTCCCCTGTTCTTCTGGAACCGATCAGTCAGGCGGAGATCCATATTCCAGACGATTATCTCGGCGACATCATGGGTGACATGAACAAGCGCCGCGGCCGGATCATGGGGATCAATCCGGATGACCTGGGCCAGGTCGTGTCTGCCGAAGTTCCGACTTCGGAAATGGCCAAGTACGCGACTGACCTGAAATCCATGACACAAGGTCGTGGTTGGTACACCATTGAGTTTGTCCGTTACGAACAGGCGCCGCAGCAGGTGGCTGATAAAGTCATCGCCGATGCGAAAGCCCGCATGGAAGAAGACGAGGAATAATCGGCCATTCGATTCCGGATCGATTACCGATACTGCAAGGGTCACCGCCAGTCATCAAGCTGGCGGTGATTTTTTTCCAGCCAATGCAGAACGATGTAATCGGCAGCCAGCAAATCCATCCGACGCGCCTCTTCAATGGTCGCGACACACCATGCGTCATGAATGGCGGGGTCGAGCTTCGGTTCGCCACTGAGCTTGACGGGATAACAGAGCAAAGCGACGCGGAAATCACCGTAGTCATGATACAAGGCGACAGTCAGCGGGCCAATGGCTGCGCTGACCTGCAATTCTTCGGATAGTTCTCGCTCCAGACAGGCTGTCGGGGTTTCTCCGGGCTCGATCTTGCCACCGGGAAATTCCCATAGGCCGGCGTTGCCTCGCTGACCGGAACGCCTGGCCAGCAACAGGCCTCTTTTACCGGAGGGTGTCATATCTTCGACCAGGGCGGCAGTTACCGGCAGTAGCGGGCGAGGGTCAAAGGCCTTGCCCTGTCGATACAGATGGGCGTGTGGCTTGTTGTGGCCATGGTCATCACTCCCGCCGGTGACCACAAGCCCTGCGACCCGGGCAGCCGCTTCAATCTGAAGTTGTTGCGGCAGACTGGCTTCGCCATGAAATGCTTCAACGCCTTGCAGGCCGGCCGCACGATACCGAAGCAGGCGCTCGATCAGCTCCGGCTTGATCTCGACCTCGTCCGTGCACCAGCCGTAATTGGCCGGGTGAGCCAACACGGCCGCGCCGCCCGCCTGGCGGATCGCATCGATCGCCTCATTGATCGACGGTCTGGGACGCTCAAGAAAGCCAGGGCGACCATCGCTCAGCAACTGGTCAAACGCTTCTGCCACTGTCCGGAAAAACCCTTCTTTCACCAGCAGGCGTGCTACCTGCAAGCGCCCGAGAACGGCCTCGCCCGAATTGAGAAAGTCCGTCTCACGAATCGGATATCCCAGTTCGGCAAGCCGTTTCAGCATCTGTTCGTTGCGCTTTTCACGCAGCACGCGCTGACGGCTCAAGAAGCCCTCCAGGAATGACTCGCCGCCCAAGGGGAAATAGCCGAGCAGGTGCAATTCCCGACCATCGTCGACAGACAATTCGACACCCGGGACCAGAACCGGCATCTCGGCTGAATGTTGCTCAACAGCCAGGCGATCAAGGGCGGTCCGGGCCGGAGCGATGGCGTCGAGCGTGTCATGATCCGTGATGGCAAAAACCCGGAGACGGGCCGCGCCGACGCGCTCGACCAACTGGTCTGGCGAATCGCTGCCATCTGAATAGTGGGTATGCAGGTGAAAATCACAACTGCCTGCGGCCATCCACTCTTGAATTTTCAAGATCGACTGGGTGCTTCTGGCGGGATAGCGGTTCATGAAAGACCCCTTGCTGTTGTCTGACTGGCTTCTATGGTTCCGGGCCGCAGGAAACGGGCCTTGCCGGTCAAGGATGGATAGGCTGGTGCAGATCGAGGATCAGGAGATTGCCCAATGACGGGAAACTGGCGACCTGACGGTAATTTTCCCTAAAAAACGCCTCGTTCACGACCAGTTCCGGATGATGGCGCAGCTGGTCATCGATGATCAGGTAATCGACACCCTCCATGGCGATGAAATGGTTGCTTTCAGCTAGATCGTTTCCCACGGCGGCCAGGAAATCCCTTTCCATGATATCGCGGGTAAAGGTGTCGTGGCCGGCAGACCAGGCATAGTAAGCGTGACCGAAATAAATCTGTCGACCCGTGAACAACAGACTGTGATAGTGCAGCGGAGCGGTGACAAAGACGGAACGGGGCGGGGTGTTTTTTTCGACATAGGCATTGAGCGGGGAAGCGAGATTGGCGTCCACGCGTATCTGGTTGATGTTGCGGTAAATGATCAGCTCCATGAAGCCGGTCATGGTCAGGACAAGCAGTAGCATGACAGCCAAGGCCCGTCTTGGCTGGGGAAACCGCCCCAGGCCTTTCCACAGGCGGATGATGAGTCCCGCAACCAGAATGGAACATAGGGTGAAGGTGAACATCAGGTATTTGTGATTGACAGTCACATCCGGGGTCAGTGAAAAAGTGAAGCCGAAAACAAGCGGCAACAGAGAGATGAACAAAAACCGGGCATTCCTCTGCGCCAGCAGGACCGCGATCAGCGCCAGCGGCAGAACCAGCCCGCTCATTTCGAAGAGATAGGACAGGATCCCGGTCAAGCTCTTGTCCTCGGCGATGAAGCCAAAGAGGAATTGCGGCTCGATAAACGCCCCACCGGCTCTGAAGAGCCTGCCCTGGACCAGGGCGGACACAAGGCCGGCGACACAGACCAGGATGTGCGCGGCCCTTGCCCTTGAAAACAGGAACAGGCCGCAAAGCATGGTCATGAGCGCGACGAGTGCCGAACCGTGAAAATAGGGCAACAGCACCACGATGATCAGAGCAGCGATGAGCCGTCCTCGATCCTGTTCCATCGGAAACCAGCTTTCCCGATCAGGGCGGGACCATTTGTCCTCAGGAACAGATGTGGTTTTGGCGGCCTGTTTCCCACTTGGCCGGACCATTGGAAAAAACAGCAACAACACGACGATCAGGGCGCCAAACCCCAGAAGCAGATGGCGTTGATTGGCGTAGACATTGAGTCCCCACAGGCCCCAGTCGTCGCGCGGTGTGTCGCCGATGAATTTCCGGGCCGTCATCACCTGCCGCAGGACAGACGTGATGGTGGCACCCGGCTGAGTCACCAGGTCGCGAAGCCGGGTCAGGAAAGCGAAGGAACTGCGGAAAAACATCAGGAAAGGGGTCAGGAGAAAGGCTGCCCGCTCGCGGGTTACAGCCACGGCCAATGCGCCCAGCAGACAACTGAACACAACCAGTGTCAGGATCGAGGGCAGGTTGATGGCCCAGTCGATCGGCAGGCCCAGGTAATGGAGATTGCCGCACAGGAAATAGAACAGGAAGTGATAGGCGATGCCATCTCCGGCGAAATGTGGATAGCCGGCGGGGAAGTTGCTGCCTTTGGCAAAGCTTGAGACGAGTGCCGTGTGCGGGGCAAAGTCGCTGAAAACAGACGATCCTGCGGATACGATGCTGCCGGAGCGACTGAAGGATGTGAAGGCGAGCCAGGCACCGAAGAGCGTGAAAAGCAAACAGGAGAGCCAGAAGAAACCATGTCGTGACAGGAGGCTGATCCATGCCTCACGATCCGTCGGGAGCGGGGCCGGCCTCAGGTGGGGGGTGCGCCGCCAGTCCAGGATCAGGAGTGTGATCGCCCCCACGATGGCCAGGCTGTTCGCGGTCAGGAGCGGGTACAGCGATTCCGGGAGCAAGGACGAGCTGACAACCGCAGCCACGTAGACAAACAGCGTCATGCCCAGAAGACCGGTGATCAAGGACGCGCAAAACATGATCCAGGGTGACAGGTTTTCTGACAGGCTTTGCTTCAAGCCGAGCGAGCCAATCAGAGCGGAAGGCTTTGGCACGAGCCTGATGAAGACCTGACGGCCGACAAGAAAAGTCAGGGCAAGAAAGAGCAGGGCAATCATGCTTCTGGCGGATTTGCCGATGGCCGCTGGCGCTTCTGTCCGGTGGTGTCGGAGATGATGTATCGCGGCCGCCCTTTGACTTCCGTGAAAATGCGGGCGATGTAGGTGCCGATCAGACCCAGGCTCACCATGATGCTGCCCCCGATCAGGAGCAGGAGCAGGATGACGGTGGTGAAGCCGCCGGCCGCGTGACCGGTGAACCAGACAACCAGCGTCTGGACCATCAGCGCGAACGAGCCAACCAGCATCAGTACGCCAAGGACGGTGATGAACTGGAGCGGCATGGCGGAAAAGCCCGTGATGGCATTGACACTCAGATTGATCAGCCGGATCGGGGACCATTTGCTGCCCCCGGTCGGCCGCTCGGCGACCTCGAACGGGACGGTCGTCCTTTTGAACCCGAGCCAGGCCGAGAGGCCGCGGAAGAAGGTGTCATGTTCGCCGAGCCGGCGCCACTGCGCGACCACCCGCTTGTCCAGCAGTTTGAAATCCGAGGCATTGCGCAGGTCGTAGCCCGAGAAGCGCCGGAAAAGGCCGTAGAACACCTTTGCGTTCAGCCGGCTGGCGAACGATTCGTGGCCGCGGCTTGTCTTGACGCCTTCGACAACATCATAATGCTCATCCCGCCATAACCGGACCATTTCCGGTATCTTTTCCGGCGGATGCTGCAGATCGCCGTCCATCAGGATGACCGCTTCGCCGGTGGCATGGTCGAGGGCCGCGCAGATCGCCGCCTCCTTGCCGAAATTCCTGGAAAAGCGAAGCCCGATGATCCGGGGGTCCTTCGAGGCGGCCTGCTCCATGATCTCAAACGTCCGGTCCCGCGATCCGTCGTCAACCAGGATCAGTTCAAAGTCCGGGTCAATCGATTCGAGAATCGGGACCACAGTATCCAGAGTCAAGGGAATCTGTTGCTCTTCGTTGAAAAAAGGGATCAGGACAGACAGCATTCGGAAGGTCCTCCGTCAGGCATTGATTCGTGCTTCTCCATTTTATCACAATGGTGGCAGGCGTTGTCCCCATGGCGTCATTGAATTGGCAGGCTCTTGCAGGTACAATGATAAGTGGCGTCATACGCGCAGACAGCCTGATCAATATGGCTGAATAAATGAATGGGAGCGTGACACTCATGAGCATGATACCGAAAAAGACTGTCGAGGATATATCGGTCAAGGGGAAACGGGTCATCGTCCGCGTCGACTTCAACGTCCCGCAGGACAAGAAAACTGGGGCCATCACGGATGACAAGCGCATCCGCGGCGCCTTGCCGACCATCCAGCACCTGTGTGAGCAGGGCGCGAAAGTCATACTGGTCTCGCATCTGGGCCGCCCGAAAGAGGGACCGGAGGAAAAATTCTCCATGAAGCCGGTTGGTGTCCGCCTGTCCGAACTGCTGGGCCGGCCCGTTATCCAGGCCGCTGACGTCATTGGCGAGGATGCCCGTGCCAAAGCGGCGGCCCTGTCAGAGGGAGAGGTGCTTCTTCTGGAAAATGTCCGCTTCCATAAGGAAGAGACTAAAAATCTCCCGTCATTCGCCAGGGAACTGGCCAGCCTGGCGGACATCTTCGTGAACGATGCCTTTGGCACCGCGCATCGGGCACACGCGTCCACTGCTGGCCTGGCAGGCTTTCTGCCGGCTGTCAGCGGTTATCTGATCGCGAAGGAGATCGACATCATGGGCGCCGCCCTGGCCGAACCGAAACGTCCATTTGTCGCCATTCTCGGCGGGGCCAAGGTCTCGGACAAGATCAATGTCATCGACAACCTGATCGACAAGGTCGACACCCTGATCATCGGCGGCGGCATGGCCTTTACGTTCCTCGCAGCCCAGGGGTACGCCATTGGCAGTTCGCTGTGTGAAAACGACAAGCTCGACATCGCCCGCTCCCTGCTTGACAAGGCAGCGGCCAAGGGTGTCCGTCTCCTGCTGCCCATCGACACGGTTGTCGCGTCCGGTTTTTCAGCCGAAGCCGATGCCAGGACGGTCCTTTCAACCGAAATGCCGGACGGCTGGATGGGCCTGGATATCGGGCCGAAGGCGATCGACGAATACGCCGCTGCCGTCCGGGAAGCCGGAACGGTGGTCTGGAATGGCCCGATGGGTGTTTTCGAATTTGACAAGTTTGCCGTCGGTACCCGCGAAGTCGCCCGGGCCGTGGCGGATTCTTCAGCCACCTCGATCATCGGCGGCGGTGATTCCGCGGCCGCGGTCGAAATCCTGGGCTTCGCCGACCAGGTTACGCACATTTCGACCGGCGGCGGCGCGTCTCTCGAGTTTCTGGAAGGGAAAGTCCTGCCGGGTATCGACTGCCTGATGGACAAGAACCCGCGCCGGACCTTCGCAGCCGGCAACTGGAAGATGAACCTGGGTGTCCCGTCCGCTGCCCTGAAGCTGATTGGCCAGCTGAAGCCACTGGTCGCCAACGCCGCTTCCGAGATCGCCATCGGCGTTCCGTTCACAGCATTGTCCGCTGCACTTGAAGCAACAGCATACTCCAACATCAAAGTTGCGGCTCAAAACTGCCATTTCGAGGACAAAGGCGCGTTCACCGGCGAGGTGTCCGCGCAGATGCTGGCGGAAATGGGTGTCCCCTACGTGATCATCGGACATTCTGAGCGTCGGGAATATTTTGCCGAGACAGACGAAACGGTCAACCGCAAGATCAAGGCAGCCCTGAACTGGGGCGTGAGGCCGATCGTCTGCTGTGGCGAATCCCTGGCCCAGCGTGAAGCCGGTGAGACTTTCAACCTGATCCGCGGCCAGATCGAGAAGGCTTTTGATGGTATTGCTGCGGAAAAGATGCATCTGATCACCATCGCCTACGAACCGATCTGGGCCATCGGCACCGGTAAAGTCGCCAGCGATGAACAGGCTCAGGAAGTATGCGCCTTCATTCGCGGATTGATCGCGGAACAGTACGGCGATGAAGTCGCCGGAGCGCAGCGGATCCAGTACGGCGGGTCGGTCAATGCCAAAAACGCGGCCGGCCTGTTTGCACAGGCGGACATCGACGGCGGCCTGGTTGGCGGCGCGTCTTTGAAGGCCGAAGATTTCAGCGTCATCTGCCTGGCCGGACATGCCTGAGAAAACAGCAGACCATCGCAAGTGAACCTGGGCCGAGACACGGATGTGCTCGGCCCTTTACCGCAAAAAAGGAGTCCAGCAACATGACCCAGCTTGCCAAACGCCCCGTTGCCCTGATCATTCTCGACGGGTTCGGTGTGAATGAACAGACAGTAGGAAATGCTGTCAAGGCAGCCCGCACCCCGAATCTCGACCGGTACAATGCCCTGTACCCGCATACGCTCATCCGCACCAGCGGCATGGATGTCGGTCTGCCACGCGGCCAGATGGGGAACTCGGAGGTCGGCCATACCAACATCGGCGCCGGACGGATCGTCTATCAGGAACTGACCCGGATCACCAAGTCAATCGAGGACGGCGACTTCTGCGAAAACCCGGCCATCACCGGCGCCATGAAGCACGCACGGGACAACCAGACCGCCCTGCACCTGTTCGGCCTGCTCTCTGACGGCGGAGTGCACAGCCACAATACGCATCTGTACGCTCTTCTTGAACTGGCCAAGTCCTTTGGCTTGAGCCGGGTTTTTGTCCACTGTTTCTACGACGGCCGCGATGTGCCGCCGGATTCAGCCAAAGGCTATACGGAAGAGCTGGTCGCAAAAATGGCGGAAATCGGCACAGGCCGCATTGCCACCCTGATGGGCCGCTATTACGCGATGGACCGGGACAACCGTTGGGACCGGGTCATGAAAGCCTATCTGGCCATGGTCCATGGTGAGGGACCGACGGCGACCGACCCGGTCGCGGCCGTCGCGGACTCCTATGAAGCGGGTGTGATGGACGAGTTTGTCATCCCGACGGTGATCACGGAAGACGGAAAACCTGTCGCCACCATCCAGCCTGATGACGCGGTCATCTTCTTCAACTTCCGTCCTGACCGGGCCCGGGAAATCACCCGCGCGTTCATCCAGCCGGACTTCATCGGCTTCACCCGTCCACTTGGCGCACTGCCCCTCTTTTACGTCACGATGACGCAATATGACAAGACTTTCGCGTCGTTTCCCAACCTGCATGTCGCCTATCGCCCGGAGGGGCTCGACAACACCTTCGGTGAGTACATCTCGCAAAAAGGCCTGACGCAGCTGCGTATTGCCGAGACGGAGAAATACGCGCATGTCACGTTCTTTTTCAACGGTGGGGTTGAAAAGGAGTATCCGGGGGAGGACCGCTGCCTGATCCCGTCACCAAAGGTCGCGACCTATGACCTGCAACCTGAGATGAGCGCCTATCTGGTGGCGGACGAAGCGGAAAAGCGAGTCCGGTCCGCAAAATACGACGTGATCATCCTCAATTTCGCCAACTGCGACATGGTGGGTCACACCGGTATTTTCGAGGCTGCTGTGAAAGCCGTCGAGGCGGTGGACACCTGCTTCGGCCAGGTCGCGGACGCCGTGCTCGAACAAGGGGGCATTGTATTGCTGACGGCTGACCATGGCAACGCCGAGCAGATGATCGACCCGGCCACCGGCGGCCCATTCACGGCCCACACGACCTTGCCGGTCGAACTGATCCTGGCGGGGGCCGGTGATGGCATTTCGTTGAAAGAAGGCCGTCTGGCCGACCTGGCCCCGACCATGCTCGACCTGATGGGTCTTGACAAACCGACGGAAATGACAGGATCAAGCCTGATTGTTTGAAATGGCAGCCGCCAGACAGTCGTGATGTTGGAAACCGCAAAGTGGTTTCAAGTCGAATTGTTACGTTTTCGAGCATTTTCGGTCGAAAACCCGAGCGTATTTTGTTATAATTAAGATTGCTTCATGAAAATATTCAGCGAATAGCAAATGTTAAAGGAGAGAGTCACATGGCAAAAAAGAAAAAGTACATGACCATGGACGGCAACACCGCGGCGGCATACACATCGTATGCATTCACGGAGGTAGCCGGCATTTTCCCGATCACCCCATCCTCCCCGATGGCCGATCTGACGGACCAGTGGGCACAGGAGGGCCGGAAAAACATCTTCGGTCAGACCGTCAACGTGGTGGAGATGCAGTCCGAAGGCGGCGCGTCGGGTGTTGTTCACGGATCCCTGGCGACAGGTGCCCTGACGACAACCTACACGGCTTCACAGGGCCTGCTGCTCATGATCCCGAATATGTACAAGATGGCCGGTGAACTCCTCCCTGCCGTCCTGCACGTCACCGCCCGCACACTGGCTTCGCACGCCCTGTCCATTTTCGGCGACCACAGCGACGTCATGGCTTGCCGCCAGACAGGATTTGCCCTCCTGTGCTCATCCAGTGTGCAGGAAGTGGCAGACCTCGCTGCCGTGGCCCATCTGGCCGCCATCAAGGGCCGTGTCCCGTTCCTCCATTTCTTCGATGGGTTCCGGACATCGCATGAGATCCAGAAGATCGAGGTCCAGTCCTACGAAGACCTTGGGGAACTCGTCGACATGGACGCGGTCGCCCAGTTCCGCACCCGCGGACTGACCCCGAACAACCCGACCCTGCGCGGCACCGCGCAGAACCCGGACATCTTCTTCCAGGCCCGTGAGGCGTGCAACCCCTACTATGATGCGCTTCCGGCGATCGTCGAACATTACATGGACGAAATCAGCAAATTGACCGGCCGCGATTACAAGCCGTTCAACTATTATGGCGCGCCGGATGCCGATCGCGTCATCATCGCCATGGGCTCCGCCTGTGAGGCTGCTGAAGAGACCATTGACCTGCTCCTGAAGCGTGGTGAAAAGGTCGGCCTGTTGAAGGTCCGCCTCTATCGCCCGTTCTCGGCTGAGCGACTGCTGGCCGCGATTCCGGCCACCGTCAAGAAAATCGCGGTCCTCGACCGCACCAAGGAGCCGGGCGCCAACGGTGAGCCGCTCTACCTCGATGTCAAGGCAGCTTACTCCGGCAAGCCTGATGCTCCCGAAATCGTCGGCGGCCGTTATGGCCTCGGATCCAAGGATACGACACCGGACCAGATCCTGTCCGTCTTCAAGAACCTTTCCGCCAAGGAGCCGAAAAACAATTTCACAATCGGCATCGAAGACGATGTGACAAAACTGTCGCTTCCAGTCGAAGAAAGCATCGACACAGCCTCCGAAGGGACCATCGCGGCCCGTTTCTGGGGCCTTGGCGCAGACGGCACCGTCGGCGCGAACAAGAACTCCATCAAGATCATCGGCGACCACACCGACATGTACGCCCAGGCCTACTTCTCCTACGACTCGAAGAAATCCGGCGGCGTCACGATTTCCGACCTGCGTTTCGGCAAGAGCCCGATCCGCTCCACCTATCTCGTCAACAAGGCGGACTTCGTCGCCTGCCACAACCAGTCCTATGTTGACAAGTACGACATGCTTTCCGCCCTGAAGCCAGGTGGCACCTTCCTTCTGAACACCCTCTGGACCGATGAGGAACTCGAAGAGAAACTGCCGGCCTCCTTCAAGCAATACCTGGCCAAGAACAAGATCAAATTCTACGTGATCGACGCGGTCAGCAAGGCCGTCGAGATTGGACTTGGCGGCCGCATCAACACGATCTGCCAGGCTGCTTTCTTCAAGCTGGCCCAGGTCATCCCGGTCGATGACGCGATCAAGTACATGAAGAAGGCCATCGACAAGAGCTACGGCAACAAGGGCGAGGAAATCGTCAAGATGAACTACGCCGCCGTTGACGCAGGTGTCGATGCCATCCGCGAAGTCCCGGTCCCGGCCGCCTGGGCCGAGGCCAAGGACAAGCCGGTCGAGCGCAAGCCCGTGCCGGAATTCATCAAGAATGTCGTCGAGGTCATGAATGCCCAGCAGGGCGACAAGCTCCCGGTCAGCGCCTTTGTCGGACGCGAGGATGGCACCTTCCCGCAGGGAACAAGCAAGTACGAAAAGCGCGCCATCGCCGTGAACATCCCCATCTGGCAGCCTGACAACTGCATCCAGTGCAACCAGTGCTCATACGTCTGCCCGCATGCGGTCATCCGCCCGTTCCTGCTGAACGAGGCAGAAGCGGCCAATGCGCCGGCCGAGTTCATCACCAAAAAGGGCATGAAGCCGTATGACCAGTATCAGTACCGCATCCAGGTCTCCGCGCTTGACTGCACCGGCTGCGGATCCTGTGCCGATGTCTGCCCGGCCAAGAACAAGGCCCTCATCATGAGCCCGATCGGCGAAAACCTGGTCCAGGCCGAAAACTGGGAATACGCCCAGAGTTTGTCCGAAAAGCCGAATCCAATGAGCAAGGAAACCGTCAAGGGCAGCCAGTTCGAACAGCCCTTGCTGGAATTCTCCGGCGCTTGCGCCGGTTGCGGCGAGACCCCGTACACCAAGCTGGTGACCCAGTTGTTCGGTGACCGCATGCAGATCTCCAACGCGACCGGATGCTCCTCGATCTGGGGTGGCTCTGCGCCATCCATGCCTTACACCCCGAACCGAAAGGGCCAGGGCCCTGCCTGGGGCAACTCGCTTTTCGAGGACAACGCGGAACATGGCCTTGGCATGCACCTCGGTGTCAAGCAGCTACGGGCCCGTCTGGCATCGCACCTTGAGGACCTGGCGGCAGTATGCGGCAATGACAACCTTAAGACCGCGATCGCTGCCTGGCTCGATGCCAAGGAAGATGGCAAAAAGACCCGTGCGGCCAGCGAATCCCTTCTGGCTGCGCTCAAGGCTTTCAAGAGCGAAGACGTCAAGGCGAAGGATTTGGTCAAGAAGGCACTCGAACTGGAGGACTACTTCGTCAAGCGTTCCACCTGGATCATCGGTGGTGACGGCTGGGCTTACGACATTGGTTACGGCGGACTCGACCATGTCCTGGCTTCCGGTGAGGATGTCAACGTGCTCGTCCTCGATACCGAGGTTTACTCCAATACCGGCGGCCAGGCTTCCAAGTCGACCCCGACCGGCGCCATCGCCCAGTTTGCGGCCGGCGGCAAGCCGATCAAGAAGAAGGACCTGGGCATGATGGCCATGAGTTATGGTTATGTCTATGTCTCACAAATCGCGATGGGCGCCAATCAGACCCAGACACTCAAGGCCATTGCCGAAGCGGAAGCCTACAGTGGTCCCTCTCTGGTTATTGCCTACTCGCCTTGCATCAACCACGGCATCAAGGGTGGCATGGCGGTCTCGCAGCGACATGAGAAGGAAGCAGTCGATTGCGGTTACTGGCATCTTTATCGGTTCAACCCGCAGCTCAAGCTGGAAGGAAAGAACCCATTCGTGCTCGATTCCAAAGAGCCGACCGGCAACTTCGAAGCCTTCCTGAAGAGCGAGGTCCGTTACACGACTCTCTTGAAAAAGCACCCGGCCGATGTGGTCGCCGCGACCTTCAAGAAGGCGGAGCAGGACTCCAAGGACCGCTACGCCACCTATCAGCGCATGGCGGCTGATATCTGATCAGCTGATGGCACATCCAGTCGTCAGCCGGCCTTCATGGTCCGCTGCGGCGATTAACACGAACCAATGATCATGCTATAATGAAGCTCCGGCCCCACGCGGGGCCGGAGCTTCATTTTTCAATGGGAGGGCTCCATGCAGATCGAAGAAAGCCGCAAGCTGCTTTTATCGGACACCTTGGTACCGGACATCTTCATCATGGAACATCTGCCCTCATTGAGTGGCCTCGCGGTCAAGATCTACCTGTACGCCTTGTTTTGCGCCAGGACGAAACACGCCTTGACTGAAACAGACATGGCCAGGCGCATGGGTGAGGAACCGGACATGATCAAAGCCGCCTTGACCGAGCTGGCCGCGGCCGAACTGATAGCCTTGAAGGACCGGGGCTTCGACTTCCTGGACATCAAGGCCGCGGAAATTGAGAAGATCTTCCGCCCCAAGACGGCATCGACTCCTCTGGAAGCGCTGGCTGAGCAGCAGGCACGACCTGATCGGGAAAAACTGATGGCCGATATCGCCAAGACGTTTTTCCAGGGCCTCATGTCGCCATCCTGGTATAGCGAAATCGACTCCTATTTCGAGCGATTCGGGTTCGAGCCGGAAGTGGTCTACGCCCTGGTCCAGGAATGTGCGCGTCGCAACAAACTGAACAGCAAGGCCTATATCGCACGGGTCGCGGAGAATTGGTCCGGCCGCGGCATCATCACCTATGCGGATTTGAACCGCTATTTCATGACCTACGACCAGGTCAGCAAAATCAGCAAGAAGATCGGACGCAAACTCCGTCGGACCATGACCGAGTATGACGAGGAAAAGGTCAGCCGCTGGATCGAAAAACTGGGATTTGATTTCAACGTGATCGAGATTGCCCTGCGCAAGGCGTCCAGACTGGCCAACCCCAGCCTGGATTTCGTCGATCGACTGCTTGAAGAATGGTTTTCGCATCAGCTTCGGGATGTCGAGGCGATCAATGCCTATGAGGAACAAAAAGCAGCCCGGGTCAGCGCGGAACGAACGGCAGGTCACGCAGGTTCACGTGGTCCCGAAGCCGGCAAGGTGGCAAGCCGCCGCAACGTCGGCAATTTCGAGCAACGCCAGTACAGCGATGAATTCTTGAATGGCCTTTATGAGACCGTACCCGAAGCCGATGAGGGCAAATCATGAACCAATCGATCCACCGGAAAATCGCCGCCATTTATGATCAGCTCCGTCTCGATGCCGCTGCACAGCGGGATGATCGGATTGCCGATGCCTACAGCCGGTATCCGGAATTGGAGACCATGGACCGGCTGATCGCTCAAGCGGGAGCGGACATGCTGCTTGAAGCGATCGATCCCGCGCGGGAAAAGACCGCCAGCAAGCGCAAGCAAGCCCTTCAGGAAGAGCGGCTGGCTTTTTTGGAAAAGAACGATCTGCCTGCCACGCTGGGCGAGGTCGCTTATGCCTGCAGAACCTGTTCAGACACAGGATATGTTGGTACCAGCCGATGCGCCTGTTATCAATCCAAACTGATCCCGCTGCTTTTTGAGTCTGCCAACCTCAGGCACCTCAAGGACATCAGCTTTGACCAGTTTGACGAAACACTGTTCTCAGATCAACCGGATCCGAAACGCTACCAGAGCGACTTGTCGCCACGGGCGCAGATCAAGGGCATCCGCCAGGCTTGTGAGCGTTTTATCAGCGCGTTTGACGACCCGGACACGCGCAATCTGTTTTTTGTCGGTAAACCCGGAACGGGCAAGACATATTTGATGGCATGTGTGGCGCACGCTTTGATCGAAAAAGGCCGCACCGTCCTTTATCTGCCCGCCGCGCAGCTGTTTGACGCACTGGCCGAGTACCGGGTCTTGTCCACGTCTTTCCATCCGGATGAGATCCGCTTTGAAAAAAGCAGTGCCATGCAGGACACCATCCTCAACTGCGAACTGCTGCTGATCGATGACCTGGGCACGGAGTTCGCCAGCGCGGCGCGTTACCCGGAGCTGCTCCAGGTGCTGGACCAGCGGACGGGTCCCGCCAGGAGAACCATATTGTCCTCGAATGTGGAAGCGGGGCTGATGCGCGAGGTCTATGACGAGCGCCTGCTATCGCGCCTTTATGGGGGATTTGCTGTTTACCGGTTTATCGGGGAAGACATTCGATTCATCCAGAACCAGCGACGCCGGCTCCAACGTTAAGGGTTGCCGGCAACGCACAAGGAGTGTTTGCATGCCTGTCTTTTGCGGAACAGACCTGATCCGCGTCAGCCGAATAAAAGCGGCGGTGGAACGCCGGGGCGAACCTTTTTTAAGACGGGTGTTTCACGAGTCCGAGTTGATGGATTGCGGTTGGCCGGAGAAACCGCGAATGGAATCGCTGGCTGGACGGTTCGCTGCCAAGGAAGCGGTCGCGAAGGCTTTGGGAACCGGTATTGGAAAAAATGTGCGATGGACTGACATTCGAGTTGCCACGCCAGGTCCATCACAAAGACCGATTGTCACGCTCGAAGGCGGGGCTGACGCATGGTTTCAAAACCTGACCCATCCGGGCAAAGCCTCGATCAGCGTCAGCATCAGCCACGACGGGGATCTGGCCATTGCCATGTGCGTCATATCAAGCGACCGATGAAAGGAAGAACACCCTTTGCCTGATCTGTTTCAGCAACCCGGGAAAAAAAGACAACGCCAGCGGAGCCAGACTCGTTCGGGCTATCGAAGTCCGCTTGGCAGCAAGACTGTCAATCGGAAGAATGATCAGTGGAATCTGATCAAGAAAGAAATGTACGTGGAACCGCGGATGAGCCATCTGCCAGCTTGGCTGATCCCCTTGATTTCATTTTTGCTGATTGTCGTATTCATCTTTTTCCTGGGACCTGCGTTGGCAGAACAGATTTCCGCTATCATCCATCCGACGGTGCCGACCGGAGCAGCCATTCTGGACCAGCTTTATGGAGACCAGACCGCGGTTGTCCGGGTGCCGGTAGCCGATCTGCTTGATCAGGATGATTTGAAGGGCATTCGGGTGGCCCAGGCGCTATACAATGAGCCGGTCCAGAAAACGGGTCAGGCGGCAGAACATGGCTTTACGGCGGTTCGATTGTCAGATGGTACGGAAGGCTTTCTGTTCACGGACCAGCTGACGGATAATCGGGAATCGATCGAGCCGGCCGGGTTTCTTTACAAGATTGTCATTTCAGCGCCGACTCGGCGTGTCATGTCGCATGCGAGCAAAGGTACTTTGTTGGCTGAAGTCATGATGGGGACGGTCCTGATGTCCGACTATCGCGGAGACGGTATCTATCGGGTGCGATTGCCGGGTGGCGATCATGGCTGGATCAGCGACGAGGGTACGATCGCGCTTGGTGTTCATGATTCGATTCAACCCGCAAGAGATGTGACCCGCTATTTTGTCAGCAGCGCCATGGCGTTCAACCGGGTGACAAGGCTGGAGAACGGGATTTCAGTTCGCGGTGCTTCCAGCGCAGGCGTTGCCTTTGTCGCAGCTCGACTCAATGGCATCGAACTGCCGCGGACACTTTCAGAACAGGCAAAATCAGGAAGACCGGTGTTTCTGGAATGGGATGAGGAGACAAACCTGCCCTTGCTTGACAATCTGATCACCGGCGATCTGGTTTTCTTTGCAGGTGAGAATGGCGGTCCGGTCCCTGTCGAGATGGGGATTGTCATGACTGATGGACAACTCCTGATGAGCCGGCGTGGCTGGACATCGATCCGTCTGGTGAACCTCGAACAGCATCAGGACCTGCACCGGCAGATATCGACCATCCGGCGAATCATTATAGAGCCCATGCCATAGAAGCGAGACACTGGACAAAATAAAACGGACCTTCGGCCGATTGGCAGAAAGTCCGTTTTCATATGCAGGCTGTCAATGAAAACCCTTGTGAGCAAGTGTTTTCCGGGTCAGGCCCTCTTGACCGCATTGGAACGGAGGCACCTGGTACAGACGTGCATGGTCTTTGGGGTGCCGTCAACCACAACCTTGACGTTGCGGACGTTGGCTTTTTGCCGGGTTAACGCTCTTCGGGAAACCTGCGAACGGGTGATGCTGATCTTTCTGCCGAAGAACATATCTTTCTGGCAAACCTCGCACTTGGCCATCCTGAACACCTCCTGACTTAGTTGCATTAAACGTGCAGACGAAATTGTAACACAGAACCTAAATGAATGCAAGCGCTTCAGCCGGCCGCCTGATCATGAAGTCCAAGCTTTTCCACGGCTTTTGACGGCTTTCCATGCATCTCATTGAACGACATCAGCCCTTTGGCAATGGCGTGGGTCGGACAGACCTCCAGGCACTTGCCGCACTGAGTGCATTTTTCCTGGTCGATCACGGCCAGAGGACCGTCCATCGTGATCGCGCCGTATTCGCAGACTTTGAAGCATTTCTGGCAGCCGATGCAGCCGATCGTGCAGTTCTTGCGTGTCTGGCCACCTGGCCATTTGTTGCGGCATTTGACAGCATAGGTGTTCAGCCGTTTCGGAATGATGAAGATCAGATTCTTGGGGCAGACCTTGACACAGATGCCGCAGGCTGTGCAGAGGTCTCGATCGACGTAGGCAATGCCATTTTCAACGGTGATCGCGCCATAGGGGCAGGCGACCGCGCAGTCGCCGAAACCGATGCACCCATAAGTGCAGGAGTTCGGTCCGGAGAAGAGGTTGTGGGCCGCCGAGCAGGTCAAGGTGCCGGAGTAATCGTAGCGTTTTTTCGTATGCTCGATCGTGCCCTGGCACATGACCTGGGCGACCTGGACGGTGAAACCGGGCGACTCAAGTCCCAGGTAGGAGGCCAGATCGACAGCGGTGTCCGGACCGCCCACCGTGCACTTGGATGCGTCTTTGTCCTGGTCGTCAGCCAACGCGTGCGCGTATCCGTCGCAGCCGGTGTAGCCGCAGGCGCCGCAGTTGGCGCCTGGCAAGATCGCGCGGACATCGTCGAAACGCTTGTCAACGGGCATGGCGAAAGCTTTGGCCACAATGACGATCACAATGCCAAGCAGAAGGCTCAATACGGCTGCGATGCCGATCGGCAGCCAGACGTTGGGGGGTGCAGATAATGCAATCAGCGTATTCATTCAATACTCCTTGTCCATATCCTGACGCTTGCGCAGAATCGAAGCCGATTTACGGTTGTTCCATCGAGAACTGCTTAAGCGAACAGCCTCTCGATCAGGCCCTTGAATCCAAAGAATGACAGCGACACGAGAGAAGCCGCGACCAGTGTGATCGGAAGTCCTTTCAGCGCCTTGGGCACTTCAGCGCGATCAATCCTGCCGCGAACACCGGCAAACAGGAAAAGAGCGAGCATGAAACCCAGTCCGGCGCCCAGGCTGTTGATCATGGACTGCAAGAATGTATAGGATTCATTGATGTTCAGCACAGTGACGCCAAGCACCGCGCAGTTGGTGGTGATCAGGGGCAGATAGATTCCGAGCGACCGGTAAAGCGAAGGAATGGATTTTTTCAGGATCGTTTCGATGATCTGGACCAGGGCGGCGATGACCAGGATGAAAATGACAGTCTGCATGTATCCGAGACCATTGGGCTGGAGCAGAAAGGTGAAAACCGGCCAGGTCATGATGGTTGCCAGTTCCATGACCGCGATGACGGCATAGCTCATGCCCATGGCTGTCTTGAGGTTGGTTGAAACGCCGAGGAATGGGCAGATGCCAAGAAACTTCGACAAGACAAAATTGTCAACCAGGATCGCGCTGAAAAGAATGATGGCCAGTTCTTTCATGCCTGTTTACCCCCTTCCGGCTTGAGACCGGCGTTGATCTCACGGTTCAGTCCGCCCAGTGAGCACCCGCCGCAAAGCTGGCAGGCCGGTGTGCCCGGTTCTGCTGTCGAACAGAAATCCCGGTCCTGTCCGCCGGACTTCTTTTCGAAATAGTCAGATAGCTTCATGGATGCGGCGACCAGAAGGCCGAAGACCAGAAAGCCGCCGGGGGGCATGATCAGGATCAGCATCGGGTTTTCAGACAGGACAGGCACGGCGTAACCGAGGAATGTGCCGTTGCCGAGGACTTCACGGATGGTGGACATGAGGACCAGGGCGCCAGTGAAGCCGGCACCCATGCCAAGCGCGTCAAGCAATGACCGGCCAATTCCGTTCTTGCTGGCGAACATCTCGGCACGAGCGAGGATGATGCAGTTGACGGTGATCAGCGGAATGAATATGCCGAGAGCAGCGTTCAGATCAGGCAGGTAGGTCTGCATCAGCAGCTGGACGATGGTGACGAATCCGGCGATAACGGTGATGAAGGCCGGGATGCGGACTTTATCCGGGATGACTTTGCGTAGCGAGGAAATGACCAGATTGGATCCGATCAGGACAAAAGTGGCGGCCAGGCCCATGCCGATGCCGTTCTCCACAGATGTAGTGACGGCTAAAGCCGGGCAAGTGCCCAGGATGAGCCTCAGGAGTGGATTTTCCCGGATCAGGCCTTTGGTGAATTCCTTGACGAGTGGAACCTGCTTCTTGGGCGACATGTCATTTCACCTCCGACGCCAGCATCTGATAGGCGGATACCGCCTGGTTCATGGCTTCATTGACGGCCCTGGATGAAATCGTCGCGCCGGCGATCGCATCGATATGCGTCTTGTCCGGCTCATCCGATTTGATTGTGAAAAGCTTATCGGCCGTCTTGCCGATGAACTGGCCAAAGAAACCCGGGTCCTCGATTTTCTTGCCGAGACCGGGCGTCTCGTCATTGCTCAGGATCTTGAGGTTGGTGATGCTGCCTTCCGGGTCAACAGCCACCAGCACGGGGACATTGCCGCCGTACCCGCGGCTTTTGGCCTGGATGAGGATGCCGATCGTCTGGCCGTCCTTGATGGCCAGGTTTGCCGAAACGAGTCCGGGGTACGCAGCCTGGACATCACCAATCTCCATCGGCCTGAATTCAGACGCGTCAGGGAACATGGCCAGCTGGTTGGCTTTGGCCGTCGCGGCTTCCAAAGCCAGACGAGGCTCGTAGGTGATCTGGTTGGTGAAGGCCAGCAGCGTGCTGGTCACGAGGACAATCAGGCACAGGATGAGCGCCGGCATGAAGCCATTATCCTTTTGCACGAACGACACCTCCTCCAAGCGGAACCGGGTTGGTCCAGCGATCGATATGCGGGGTCAGGATGTTCATCAGCAGAATCGAGAAGGAGACACCTTCTGTCATGCCGCCATAGGCACGAATCAATGCGGTGATCAGGCCACAGCCCACGGCATAGATGATTTTCCCCTTCATGCTCAAGGGGGATGTGACATAGTCGGTTGCCATGTATACGGCACCGAGCACGAGGCCGCCGGCCAGGATGTGGATCATCGGGTCATTGCCCAGAATCAGCATCACAATGGCGACGGTACCGATGTAGACAAGCGGAATGTGGATGCAGATGACCTTGCGGATCAGGAGATAGACGGCTCCGGCCAGAAGGGCCAGGATGGAGACTTCGCCGATGCAGCCGCCCTTGTTGCCGATGAGCAGCTGGAGGTAGGTGTCCCAGTTGGCTTCAAGCGCACCGGTTTGAAGCTGCAGGAGTGGGGTGGCCGTCGCCACGAGGTCCACATCGCCACCGGCACTGCCGGTGAAGGGGATGTGGCCATTGGCCGCCACCACCCATTTGGTCATGGCGACCGGGAATGAAAGCATGAGGACGACACGGGCGGCGAGGGCCGGGTTGACAAAGTTGTTGCCGATGCCGCCGAACATCTGCTTGACGATGACGATGGCGACGAACGACCCGACGAACGGCAGCCAGACTGGTGCGGTCGGCGGCAGGTTCAAGGCCAGCAGAAGGCCGGTGACTGCCGCGCTCAGGTCGCTGATGGAGTTGTAGCGTTTCATGACCAGGCGGCTCAGGTATTCAAAGCCGATGGCAGACGCGACCGCGACGAATGTCACGAACAGGACCCGTTCACCGAACAGGTAGATGGATGCCAGCAAGGTCGGCAGCAAGGCGATGATCACGTCCAGCATGATGCGCTGGCTGGAGGAATTGTCGCGGATATGCGGGGAGGATGATACCTGCAGGCTCATTTGGCAGCCTCCTTTGCCTTGAAGATTCGGACTTCCGCCTTGCCGCTGCGGATGCTCTGGACCAGATACCGCTTGGCCGGGCAGACATAGGTGCAACTGCCGCATTCGATGCAGTCATTGACATGGTATTCGAGAAGGCCATCGATATCCTTGTTCCGCGCCATCGTGTCCAGGACGGTCGGCATCAGGCGCATCGGGCAGACGTTCACACACCGGGCACACCGGATGCACTGTGTTTCCGGCGGAATCGCGGCGTCTTTCTTGGACAGCACGATAATCGCGTTATTGTGCTTGATGATCGATATGTCGTTCCGGTCCATGGCGACACCCATCATCGGGCCGCCCATGATGACCTTTCCGGGCTCTTCATAAGTGCCCCCGACCGCGTCGATGACATCAGGAATCATCGCGCCGACCGGGACATTGAAATTGCCCACTTTCCGGAGGGCGCTGCCATCCAGCGTAATCCTCTTGCGGACCAGCGGCATGCCGGTCTTCAGGTATTTCTCGATGAACCGCACCGTGCTGACGTTCAGGACCAGGACACCGACATCATGGGGCAGTCCACCGGACGGAACCGGTGTGCCGGTCAGGATATAGATCAGGGTTTTTTCCGCGCCGGTCGGGAAAATCGTCGGCAGGCTGGCGATGGTTACATTGTCGGCAGTGCCAGCTTGCCGGTGCTTGTCCAATTCTTTCTGAAGCAGCTCGATGGCCTGAGGCTTGTTGTCCTCCAAAGCGATGATCGCCCGGGGGATGTCAAGGTACTTGAGAACTGTCAGGACGCCATCGACAATTTCGTCCGGATGTTCCATGCACTGGCGGAAGTCAGCCGAAATGTAGGGCTCGCATTCCGCCGCGTTGACAATGAGGAGCCTGGGCTCTTTTCCGGGTGGTGGAGACAGCTTGACATGCGTCGGGAAAGCGGCGCCGCCAAGGCCGACCAGACCTGAGTCACGGATGGCCGCGACAAAACTCTTACGATCCGTGACAACGGGTGGCTTGACTGATTCGTGCCAGGTGTACTGGCCGTCAGACTCAATCTCGACCACTTCCATGGTCCGCCCGTCGCTGGCCACTTCCTTGCGCACCGACTTGACAACGCCGGAAACACTGGAGTGGATCGGAGCGGACATGAACTTTTCGGCCGCGCCGATCAGCTGGCCGACCGCCACCTTGTCGCCGGCTTTGACCAGACAGGTGCACGGTGCGCCAATATGCATGCTCATTGGGATCTTGATGGTCTTGAAATCGTCGAGACGGATTGTGGGATTGAAGTGAGTGTTTTTGTTGCCCTTGGGGTGAACCCCGCCGGAGAACCGATTATACCGCGCCATTTAGCTGAAACCTCCCAATCAGGATCGTTCTTTGCGGATACGCCATCAATTAGTCTAGCACAGGTCATAGAAGCAATACACAGACACGTCGATATGAAGCACGGACCGGAATCGTTATCAAAAGAAAATTCGTCATAGTGCACAAAATATTATGATTTGAAAAGTATTATACCATATAATCGTATATTGGTTTGATTAAAATTGTGGCTAGCCGTACGTTTTTATGTTGATTCATCGATTTGTCGGCTGACCGGCCGGAACCGTTTTCACATCATTTGTTTGATAAATATTCAAATATTATGCATGAAATACGAACTTATACCTTTAATATGCCTTGCAAATGAAAATTATGCTGGTCAGAATGTACCCAGAGTTACAAAATAATCGATCAATAGGCGATAAAATGAATATAACACATGAACACATGATCATATATTCATATGAGGAGCGCACTATGAAACAGGAAAAAGATACCAACGGACTCCCAGTTTCAGATCAACATCTGGATCAGGTGGCGGATCTGTTCCGTGTTTTCGGTGACCTGACCCGGGTTCGCCTGATAGAAGCCCTGTTCTGCTGTGACCTGTGTGTGCAGGACCTGAGCGCAACTCTTGGCCTGAGCCAGTCAGCGGTATCCCATCAGCTTCGGGTACTCCGTCAGGCGCGTCTGGTTCGCGCGCGACGCGAGGGTAAAAGCATGATTTACTCACTCGATGATGCGCATATAGAAAGCATTTTCCGGTATGCCAAGGAGCATGTCGCGGAATCGGAATGACAAGGAGCCATTGATCATGAATCCGCAAAAGACCAGGAATCCAGTAAACACCTCATCCAGCAGGCCGGCGCAGGCTTACAGAATCGACCATCTCGGCTGTGCCAACTGTGCTGTGAAAATGGACCATGCGATCAATAGCCTGCCGGGGGTTGAATTCGCGAGCATCCACTTCGCCACCGCTTCGATGCACGTGCGCTTTACAGACGGCGCTTCGGTGGATGAATTGACAGACCGCATTGATCAGGTGATCCGCAGCATTGAGCCGGACGCCCGACTGGTCCAGCCGCCGGCGGAAAAACCTTCTGAGGCAGTCGTTGCATCGACAGAGTCAGTCGGCTTTCAGGAACGGATCAAAGACGCGATCGGCGATTTTCGAGAAGCAGTGCCAATGGCAAAACGGTGGCGTCTGGCGTTTGGTGTGGTCCTCTTCGTTTTGGCGATCCTGGTCAGACAATTCCGACAGGACCCGGCGTGGCTGGAATTGTCCATTTTTGTAGCCGCTTATGGACTATTGGGATTTGATGTGCTTCGCGCTGCCGTTCGCCGGGTGAATGTGAATCAGCTGTTTGACGAGCACTTCCTCATGGCGATTGCCACGCTCGGTGCTTTCGCGATCGGTGAGTATCCGGAGGCCGTCGCGGTCATGCTCTTCTACCAGATGGGTGAGATCCTCCAGGACATCACGGTCGACCGCTCCCGCAAGGCGCTTGGCGCACTCGCGGCGATCCGTCCGGATGTCGCGCATGTTCAGAAGGGAAGCGGTATCGAGGATGTTTCACCGGAGCATGTGGCGACCGGGCAGACAATCTTGATCCGGCCGGGCGAGCGCGTGCCGCTGGACGCGACCGTGATTGACGGGCGATCCAGCCTGGATACGGCAGCGCTGACCGGAGAGCCTGTTCCCATGGAAACCTTCCCCGGAGAGGAAATCCTGGCGGGGTATGTCAATGGCGCTGGCCTGTTGAAGGCAGTCGTCGTGCGCGCCTTTGAGCAGTCGGCTTTCAGCCGGATCCTGGAACAGACGCATCAGGCCAGGGCCAGAAAAGCACCGGCCGAGAAGTTCATCACCCGCTTTGCCGCGGTCTACACGCCCCTGATGGTTGTCTTGGCTGTGCTCATCGCGTTTGTACCGCCGTTGCTTTTTAACCAGTCCCTTCGCGAATGGGGGTACCGCGCGCTAATCCTTCTGGTGATTTCATGTCCCTGCGCGCTCATGCTCTCGATTCCGCTGGGCTATTTCGGTGGAATCGGTGCCGCGTCAAGTCGAGGCATCCTGGTCAAGGGCGGTCATTATCTGGAAAAACTGGCCATCGCGGACCAGGTGGTTTTTGATAAAACCGGCACGCTGACGGAAGGACATCTGACGCTGGAGGAAATCCTGCCGGAGCCCGGCGTCGATGCCGACCAGATCCTGGCTGTTGCCGCCCTGGCGGAAGAACACTCCGGCCATCCGGTCGCCCAGGCGGTCCGCGAAGCGGCAGACGCGCTGCTAGTACCCCCACAATCCATCGAAAGCACCGGCCCCGTGCTGTCGTACCGGGAAGAACCAGGGCATGGTGTGCTGGTTCACATGGAACACAGTCGGATCGTGTGCGGCAATGAGCGGCTGATGTCAACCGAGGGGATCCAGGTTCCTTCACATGAAGAACTTCCCGCAGGCGTGGTCCTTTATGTGGCAGTCGATGGCCGGTATCTGGGCATGCTGGTTTTAGGCGACCGAGCCCGGGCAGACGCGCGAGAAGCGCTCCATGAACTCAAGGCCCTGGGCGTGAAAAAGACGGTCGTCTTGAGTGGCGACCGTCCGGAAAATGTTCAGTCGTTGGCCGGGCTGCTGTCCATCGACGAAGCCTATGCCGGGCTGCTGCCGGGCGACAAGGTGTCGCAGTTGGAGACAATCCTTTCAAACCGGACGGCGAGTGGCAGCACCGTGTATGTGGGAGATGGTATCAACGACGCGCCGGTGCTGGCCCGGGCCGATGTCGGCATCGCGTTTGGCCGTTCCGGCACAGACGCCGCGATCGAAAGCGCGGATGTGGTGATCTTGTCCGATCGGTTGGCAAAACTGCCTGAGGCGATCCGGATCGCCCGAAAGACATCCCGCATCATCATTCAGAATGTGGTCATGGCGATTGGTTTCAAGGTCCTGGTGATGATCCTGTCCCTGTTGGGAATCGGCAACATCTGGCAGGCTGTCTTCGCCGATGTCGGCGTCGCTCTGCTCGCTGTCCTGAACAGTGTGCGGGTCATTCGCCCCATTGGACCGGTTTGACTTTTTCACCCCTCTGGGCTTTGACATAGGCTGCGGCAGCCATTCCGGCCCTTGTTCCTTCGCCGACTGCCACAGCCACCTGGAGCAGGCCACCCGTGCAGTCTCCAGCGGCATAAAGCCCATTCAAACTGGTCTTGTGCTCCGGATCGACCAGAATCACCTTGCCATCATGCTCGATGCCGATCTTGTTGGCCAGGTCAAGCGCGTTGGCGGTTCCCTCCGCGATGAAGACACCGTCGACAGTCAGCGTGTCGCCATCCGCAAAAGTCACCCCATTGACCTTGTTTTCATTACCGACCACCGCTGCCAGTTTCCGCTCGTCTACTCGGATCTTTTCATGGGTCGCGCCCGAGTAGGGACGCCCATTCGTGAGCAGGTGGATTTCGCTGGCGAAGGGCAGAAGATCGCTGGCTTCATGGTACGCATAGTCCCCGTTGCCGATGACAGCAACCACTTTGTTGCGATAGAAAAAGCCATCGCAGACTGCACAATAGCTGACTCCGCGGCCCTCGTACTCGGCGACACCCGCGACCGAGGCCTTCTTGCGGGGCATGCCGGTGGCGATGACAAGACTGGTGCACTCGTATGACGATTTCGCTGTGTGCACATCAAAACCCTCGTTTACCGTGACACCGGTCACTTCATCGGTGATGACCGTGACACCGAGCCGCTCGGCTTGCTTCAATCCGTTCGCGAGCAGTTCCGGACCACTGACCGGTTCGATGAAACCGTAATAGTTTTCAATTTTCTCCGCTTTGGCCAGAGAACCTTGATCCCGTCCGATCAGCAGGACGGAAACACCCGCTCGCACAGCATAGATCGCGGCGGTTGTTCCAGCCGGTCCGTAACCAATGACAATGGTATCGTATTTCATCAACAAAATCCTCCTCAATGAAAATTAAAAGAATCGGCAGACTTGAAGTCCGCCGATTTTCTTCAGTCCAAATTCATTTTAACAAACCTGGCAAGTTCCTGACTGTGTCATAGATCACATTTCATCTGGGGAACTGGATAAGATCCGCACCCGATGCTGTGTGCGGAACACAATGACTCAGTCAGCCAGGATCTGGCCATCAGTCCCGAGTGTGACCACCTGCCAGGGGATCATCTTGCCACTGGCCATCAAGGCCTGCCGGACTGCCATCTCCAGTCCACCGCAGCAGGGGACCTCCATCCGGACGACCTGGACGCTGCGGATAGGATTGCTGCGAAAGATTTCCGTCAGCTTGTCGATATAACTACCTGAATCCAGTTTGGGGCAACCGATCATCGTGACCTTCCCCTGCATGAAATCCTGATGAAAAGATGCTCGTGAATAAGCGGCGCAGTCGGCTGCGATCAGCAGGCGGGCATTGTCCAGATAAGGTGCATTGACTGGGACCAGTTTAAGCTGGCAAGGCCACTGAGCTAGTTCTGACATGGTTTCTGAAGCGATGGGGGCAGCCGGTCGAACCGATGGCGCGGGGCGGCGAGCGGCGGAAAACGACCCCTTGAGCGAACGGGACTGTGTTCCCGGACATCCACAGGCCAACAATTCAGGCTGCTTGGAGACCGTATTTGAAGGGGCAGCCGGATGACCGTCCGGCAGTGAGAATTCGTCAGTTTCCCGCTTGATGATGGAAATGGCACCGGTTGGGCACTCCGGCAGGCAAGCGCCAAGACCGTCGCAATAGGAATCGGAAATCAGGCGGGCTTTTCCGTCCACCATGGCCAGTGCCCCCTCGTGACAGGCGCTGACACATACCCCGCAGCCGTTGCACTTATCTTCGTCAATCATGATGATGTCGCGAATCATTCTGTTCCTCCTGAAGGCAGCCCGATTCGTTTCATCTCGTGGAAGTATTCGAACGGCTGTTCCTTGTATTTTGACCCTAGTGTACTTATAATGAGGAAAAAGAATCGTAGCCCGTGCTACAAAAGGATGACTTGCCATGTATGAGAAGCAACTGCCCGCATTAAGAAAGTGTGGTCTTTTCACCGGACTGACCGACCAGCAGATCCTGGACCTGATCCCCTGCTTTGGTGTCCGGATATCCCAGTACGCCCGACAGGAAACAGTGGTCATGGCCGGCGATGAGCAGACGATGTTCGGCGTGGTCATTGAAGGCCAGGTCCAGGTTCAAAAGGAGGATTATTCCGGCGATCGGCTGATCCTTGGCATTTTCGGACCGGGTGAGGTTTTCGGGGAAGTGCCGGTTTTTTCCGGACTGACGAGCTGGCCCAACTCTGTCATCGCAACTCAGAACAGCGAAGTGATGTTCATCCCCCACCACAAGATCAGTGAGCCGTGCTGCCGGGTCTGCCATTCACACCGCCTCCTGATCGCCAACATGCTCCGGATCGTCGCGCAGAAAGCCCTTGCCATGAATGGCCGGCTCAACTACCTGAAGCTGCGTGGCATGCGCGAAAAACTGGCGGCGTTCCTTTTTGACCAGTCCCGCCTGGCCGGCAGCCATACATTCATGATCACCATGAACCGGGAACAGCTGGCTGACTATCTGAACGTGTCCCGCCCGTCCATGTCACGCGAACTCGGACGCATGCGGGATGAGGGTGTGATCGATTTCTTCCGTTCCTCTTTCACGATCAAGGACATGGGCGCGCTGCGTGGGATGCGTTGACGACCGATTCGCTGGATTGCCTCTTCCAAACCGAAACATCACCAATCACCGGACAGTCACCTGTCCGAAGCGCAAGGAGCGACACCATGAATGACGCAAGACTGGACAAACTGGCCGACGTGCTGATGCGCCACTCGACGGCGTTGGAAAAGGGCGACTTTTTCCAGATCAGCGCGGCGTTCGCCGCTCGGCCCCTGGTGAACGCTATCTTGCGGCAGGCCGCTACGATGGGTGTCTACCCGGTGATCAACTGGCAGGACGAAGAACTGACAAGGCTTTCCTTCGCCATCCAGAATCCGTCTGAGCCGAATACAGTCCGTTTTCTGGAGAAAAAGACGGAATGGGATCTTTACCGCTGGCGTGACCTGGTGGCCAATATCGCGATCCGCGCCACCGAGAATGACCAGGAGCTCAACAACGTGGAGCCGGAGCGCCAGCAGGCGGCCGCCCGCATCAGCCGCCCGTTGAGCGATGTGATCATCAACGAGCGCCGCTGGGTGCTCTTTGATTATCCCACGCGGGCAAGCGCCCAGAAAGCCGGCATGCCCTATGAGGACTATGTTGATTTCGTGCTCGATGTCTGCCTGATCGACTATGGCCGATTGCAGCAAGCGGAGGAAAAACTGGCTTCGCGCCTGGACCGTAGCGAGCAGGTGCACATCCTCGCGCCTGGAACCGACCTGTCGTTTTCCATCAAGGACATGCCGACCGTGTGCTGCTATGGGCGCCGCAATGTGCCGGACGGTGAGGTCTACACGGCACCGATCCGCGATTCGGTCCAAGGGGTGATCACCTACAATGTGCCATCCCGTTATTTTGGCAAGACGTTCAACGAGATCCGTTTTGAATTCAAGGACGGACGCATTGCGGCGTCCAGTTGCGATGGGGACCAGGCGCTGCTTGACAAAATCCTGGCAACCGATGAAGGCGCCTCCCATATCGGCGAGTTTTCCTTCGGTGTCAATCCGCAGATCCGCGAACCCATCGGCAATACGTTGTTTGATGAAAAAATCGGCGGCTCGATCCATCTCACGCCCGGCAATGCCTATGCCAAGGCTGACAATGGCAACCGCTCGGCCATTCACTGGGACCTGATCCAGATCCAGCGACCGGAACATGGTGGCGGCGAGATCTGGATCGATGGCGAACTGATCCGAAAAGACGGCCTTTTTGTGACCGAGGATCTTCTTGACCTCAATCCGGACCGTTTCCCCAGCCTGTGAAACTTGCGAACGCCTGTCAAATAAAATAAGATTGATCCATTAAAGACCATGATTTTGGGAGGAAAAAACATGCTCGATATCAACCTGATCCGTGACAATCCGGAGTGGGTCCAGAAGCGCCTGAAAGACAAACAGTTCGATGTCGATTTCACGGATTTTTTCGAGCGGGACGCGAAGCGACGGGAGCTCATTTTCCAGACGGAACAGCTCAAAGCGGAGAAGAACCGGACTTCCGCCGCCATCCCGACGCTCAAGAAAGCCGGCCAGGACGTTTCGGAGACCATGGCCCGCATGAAGGGGATTTCCGATCAGATCCGCCAACTCGACGCCGCTTTGTCCGAGGTTGAGAAGGCCCAGCAGGATTTCCTGGACACGCTGCCCAACCTGCCGGCCGATGATGTCATTCCCGGGGGCAAGGAAAGCAACCAGGTGGTCCGGACTTTCGGTACCGTGCCCACATTCGGCTTCGAGCCCCGCCATCATGTCGACCTGGCCGAGGGCCTTCGACTGATTGACTACACCCGTGGCGCCAAACTGGGTGGCAGCGGCTTCTGGCTCTATCGCGGCGATGGCTCGCTGATAGAATGGGCGCTGCTCAATTATTTCATGGAAGAGCATTTGAAAGATGGCTATGAGATGATCCTGCCGCCGCACATCCTGAACTACCAGTGCGGTTACACCGCCGGCCAGTTCCCCAAGTTCCGCGACGATGTCTTCCAGCTTCGGCGGGACGATGGCGAGGGCTTCACGCACTTCATCCTGCCCACCGCGGAAACGGCGCTGGTCAACATGCACCGGGACGAGATCCTGGATGAGGAGAGCCTGCCGCTGAAATATTTTGCCTACACCCCTTGCTATCGCAAGGAGGCGGGCAGCTACCGGGCGGAAGAGCGGGGCATGATCCGTGGCCACCAGTTCAACAAGATCGAAATGTTCCAGTACACATTGCCGGAGCAGTCCGACGCGGCCCTCGAGGAACTGGTCGACAAGGCTGCTCGTCTGGTCGAAGGCCTGGGCCTGCACTTCCGCGTCAGCAAGCTGGCGGCCGGGGACTGCAGCGCCTCCATGCGGAAGACCTACGACATCGAGGTCTGGATCCCGAGCATGAACGACTACAAGGAGGTCAGCTCGGCCAGCAACGCCGGGGACTACCAGGCGCGACGCGGCAACATCCGGTTCCGCAAGAAGAGCACCGGCAAACTGGCCTTCGCCCACACGCTCAACGCCTCCGGACTGGCGACCAGTCGGATCCTGCCGGCAATCCTGGAACAGTACCAGCAACCGGATGGCAGCGTCATCATCCCGGAGGTGCTGCGCAAATGGCTGGGTGGACGTGACATCATCGGGCCAATCTGATCGCCCGTTTCATTGCCGGTGAAATCCGGCGCGTGATACAATGGTATAAGACGACAGTCAATCTCCAGGGGACACATCCAGGAAAGGGGTCTTGCCATTATGCTGGTCAGGAATTGCTCGGGCGGAGTCGTGTTTCACAAGGACCGCGTTCTGCTGCTCAAGAACGAGAAGCACGAATGGGTGTTCCCCAAGGGGGTCATCCGCACCGGCGACTATCCGGATGAGGTGGCGATCCAGCGGGTCGAGCTTGAGGCGGGAGTCAAGGCGAAGATCATTTCCGCAGCCGGCCGAACGAATTACGAGTTTTACTCGATTTCCCGGCAACGCCCGGTCTGCAACAAGATCGTGTGGTATATCATGACGGCCGAGGATGAGCATGTTGCCCCGAACGAAGCGCAGAATTTCTATGAGGGTGGTTTTTTCACCTTGGAAGAAGCCATGGAGAAGGTCACCTACAGCCAGGACAAGTCACTCCTGATGCTTTCCTACCAGAAATACAAGGAACTGGTCTGACAACGACCATGGAACAGGACTTTTGCCGTCTGGCCAGTGAGGCTGGCGTCGAGCTGATCGAACAGAAATCACGATTCATAGCCAGGGGGCGGTCTGTCGAAGATGAAACGGAGGCGATCGCCTTTCTTGCGTCTGTCCGGTCCGAGTATCCGGATGCCACCCATCACGTCTATGCCTACGCGTTGTCCAAGGACTCCTTCCGGCAACGTTACTCCGATGACGGTGAGCCTTCGGGGACGGCCGGCCTGCCGGTCTTGAACGTGCTGAAGCAGCATGACCTGTCCCAGTCTGTCATCGTGGTCGTCCGGTATTTCGGTGGCACGTTGTTGGGAACAGGTGGCCTGACGAGAACATATGGCCGGGCGGCTGCGCTTCTCATCCAGAAGGCTGGTGTTGAACGGCTGATTTCATGCCGGCAGTTCGGTCTCACCGTGTCGTATGGTGATTTCGATCCGCTCTCCCGGATGCTGACACATCTAGGGGCCAAGGTTCAAAACACCCGTTTCGGCCTTGATGTCGACCTGGTCGTCTGTGTGCCGCGGGGCCTGGAGGATGAATTTTACCGGCAAGTGACCGAACTGACCCGGGGCAGCGCGTTGATCGAGTCGGCGGGGGAAGGCTTCATTGTGCAAGCGATCGACCCGGCGGCAGAGCCGGATTCCTGAGTGTCAAATCGCTGTCAGATACGCTGGAAATTGGCGAGGGATTGCCAGCCATCATGACACGCCGTTATAATGGGATGTCACAAATTTTAAATATCAGCCGCTGTTTCGCAGACTCTGACCTGATGAAACGGGATATCGCCTGAAAGCGGCAAAGCACCATTTACACGAGGAGGCACCATATGTCCGGTCATTCAAAATGGAACAACATCAAACGCAAAAAGGGTGAGGCCGACGCCCAGAAGGGGGCGGTCTTCACCAAACTCGGTCGTGAAATCGCCGTCGCTGTCCGCCAGGGAGGTGCCGACCCGGAGTCCAACAGCCGTTTGAAGGATGTGATCGCCAAGGCCAAGTCGGCGAACATGCCCAATGACAATATCGCCCGCAGCATCAAAAAGGCATCGGGGGCCACCGACACCGAAAATTATGAAGAGATCATCTATGAGGGCTATGGTCCGGGCGGCGTCGCCGTCATGGTCCGTACACTGACTGACAATCGCAATCGCACGGCGGGCGATGTCCGACATCTGTTCGACAAGTTCGGCGGCAACATGGGCACGAACGGCTGTGTCAGCTTCATTTTTTCCGACAAAGGCGAGATTTTGATCGATAAAGCCGAGTACGAAGATGAAGAGGCGGTCATGCTCGATGCCCTCGAAGCCGGGGCTGAGGACTTCGCGGCGGAGGATGAGGTCTATCTGGTGACAACGGAACCCCAGGACTATCCGACCGTTCGTGACGCGCTTGAAAAAAAGGGATACTCGTTCCTCAACACCAGCCTCGGTCCGGTTCCCATCACCTATACGGAACTGACCGACCCCGACATGGTCGAAAAGATGGAAAAACTGATCGACAAGCTCGACGAGCACGACGATGTCCAGGAAGTCTTCCACAATTGGAACAACTGACCGCAGCTTTGGCTTTTTCAGACATACTGCAGCGCGAAAGCCGCTGCCGATGAAAACCAGAGGGAAGATCATGGCAGACCCGCCACGGGAACAACCGGACAAGACCGGCGAAAAGAAGCAGGAAGCAAAAACCGGCCGTCGCCGGCTTGGACGGATTGCCGAGGTGGTCAACCGTTCCTATGGGGAACGGGCTTCGCAGTCTGACGAAAAGGCTTCGGAAGAAGCGCTATTGCGGGCCCAGCTGCACCAGATCGCCGTGATCGCGTTCATCGGGCCCAGTGGCACAGGCAAGAGCACGCGCGCCATCCTAGTGGCCCGCCAGAATAAAATCGGCTATATCATCGATGATGGTCTTCTGATCAATGGTGGCCGGATCGTGGCCGGCCTTTCGGCGAAAAAGGCCAGTTCAAGGCTGGAGTCTGTCCGCCAGGCACTTTTTGCCGATGAGACAAGGGCCGCCGTCATGCGCCGTGCCCTGGCAGAGCACCATCCAACCGCACTCATGATCCTGGGCACATCGGACGGCATGCTGGATAAAATCTGCCGAAATCTATGGCTCAACCCGCCATCCATGCTGATCCGCATTGAGGACATCAGCTCTGAGGAGGAGATGCGCGAGGCCAAGAACACGCGCATGACCGAGGGCAAACACACCATCCCGGTCCCGAGCATGGAAATCAAGCACGAGTTCTCGGGCTATTTCTCGGACCCATTCTGGCGCCGGCTGAGGCGCCGCGACCGTTCCGTACCGCCGCACATCGAGGAAACCGAGCGTACCGTCGTCCGCCCGACATTTTCAGGATTAGGCTCCTACTCGATCTCGGACGAAGCGATGCGGGACATGGTCAGGATCATCCTGCGCCGGATCCGGGGTGTCGCGGAGCTGATTGATTTTCGGGCGGTAAAGGAAATCTATGGCGTCGTCATCGACCTGGAACTGTCTCTCGTTTATGGCTTCAAGGCGCAGAGCGTCCTTTCGGAAATCCAGGAGCGGGTCAGCCGGCAGATTGAAGAATATACATCCATTTACGTCATGGCCGTCAATGTACGGGCCAGGCGGGTCGTCCACAATCCGCCAGCCGTGCGCGGCCAGCCACAGGAAGGTAAAACCTGACATGAAGCGTGACAGAATCTTCAGCATGGCGCTCATCGCGCTGTTTACAGCGCTCACGATCATCGGAACCCAGATCAGCATCCCGCTGCCGCTGGTCCCGATCACCTTGCAGACGATGTTCGTTCTATCAGCCGGCATGCTGCTGGGCGGACTGCGCGGCATGCTGTCGCAGTTGCTGTACGTGGCCATCGGCCTGATCGGGTTTCCGGTCTTCTCTCGCGGACAGGGTGGCATCCAGATGGTCTTCGCGATCAGTTTCGGCTACTTGCTCGGGTTCATCGTTGCCCCGCCGGTCATCAGCTGGGTCATCGACCGGTTTGAAAAAGTGAATTTCCTTTCCGTTCTGGCCGCCGGCCTGGCAGGGGCCGCGACCATCGACCTGGTCGGTATCGGATGGATCCTGCTGGTTTTCAACACCCTGACGGAAAGTCCGCTGGCCGCGGCTCGTGTTTTCTCGGCGATCCTGCTGCCAACGGTTCCGGGCGACCTTTTGAAAGCCGCTGTCCTGGCGCTTACGATTCCCTCGTTGCATCGCATGCTGTACAGTCAAAACCTGTTGCCCCATTTGAAAAACAGAAGGAAGTGATGGCGATGCCTGCTCCGATTGATGTTCCGGTCCTCGAAAATGCGATTCTGCCGCAGTCCGTGATGACCCGGCCGCACGACCCGGACCGGCGCCTACTGCTGGTCCTGCAGCATGACCGGCTCGGCCAGGTGGATCTGCCACAGGGTACGGTGCTGCTTGCGGGACTCGTCAGCCAGTTCATCGCACTGGAATCTTTGCCAGCCGCCATTATCCTGCAGGGAACCGCCGTCCGCCTGGCTGACCGGGACAATCCGGTCGCCCAACAACTGTCGCAGTTGATCGCGCTTCATGTCCCCGTGCTGGTCTGCCGGGAAAGCCTGATGGCACTCGGACTGGAAAACCACCTGACGGGCGCGCGCATGGCGACCCAGCGGGAAATCGCCGAGCAACTCATCAAGACCAGGCACATCATCTGGCTATAGAAAAATGATCCGAATGAATTATGGCTGATCTTCATCCGACACTGACTGAGCATCGGTTTCCAGAGCGGATTCGGTTTCCAGGCGATTCAACTCTGCTTCCACGGATTTGAGCCGCTTTTCATTGACGATGAACGCCACGACCATCAGGACGGCGAACACAGCCATGAAAATCAGGAAATAGGGCGGCGCCGAGGCCTCCTTGTTGATTGTCCGGAATCCATCATACAGGATATACCCGCAGGCGACGGGAATGATGAACCGCAAATTGCGAAACCTTTTACGCCGAGCGTTGAGAAATTCGATCCTTTTGATTTCGTCCGCGTCCATACCATCACCGGGCACACGGCTTCCGGCCGGTGCCTGCCTTTCATTTGATGCCACGTGTCCAGGCTTCCAGATTTCCTGAAAACAGCCGGGTTTTCTTCGGATCGACTATAATGGAAGCAGATCCGGTTCAGGTGATCCTATTTTATGCCTGGCACCTAGGCAATGCAAGTTCTGCCGGCGGACGCAGGCCCCTGTGCCCGGAACATGATGATGGCAGCCCGAGCAAGGGGCATTTGTGGAGGAGACAGAACATGAAGACACTCAACATCGCGATGATCGGGTATCGTTTCATGGGCAAAGCCCATAGTTTTGCTTTCGGCAACACACCCTTCTTCTTTGACCGTGACATCAACCCGGTCAAAAAAGTCATCTGCGGCCGTAACGAGCCCATGGTTCGCGACGCCGCCGGACAATTCGGCTGGGAGGCATACGAGACGGACTGGCGCAAGGTGGTCAACCGGCCGGACATTGACATCGTCGACATCGCGACACCGCCGGTCAACCATTGTGAAATCGCCCTCGCGGCCATCGCCAACGGCAAGCATGTCTTCTGCGAAAAACCGCTCGCCATGAACGCTGACGAAGCCCGTCGCATGCTTGACGCGGCAGAGCGGGCCGGCATCGTCCACATGCTGGGGCATAATTATCGTCGGGTGCCCGCCATTGCCCATGCCCATGATCTGATTGCCCAGGGGGCGATCGGCGAGGTCCGCCAGTTCAGGGCCACCTATCTGCAGGATTGGCTGGTCGATCCCGATCACCCGATGGACTGGCACCTGGATGCTGCGGTCGCCGGTTCGGGACCGCATAGTGACCTGAATGCCCATGTCATCGATCTGGCTCGCTGGCTGGTCGGTGAAATCACGGCCGTGGTCGGCCTGAAAGAGACCTTCATTTCACAGCGGCCCATGGAGCAGCTGGATGCGCAACCGATCATGATGGACGTCACTGTGGATGACGCGTCCCTTTTCCTGGCCCGCTTCGCGGGTGGGGCGATCGGCTCATTTGAAGCGACCCGCATGGCCGGAGGCCGAAAAAACGCGCTTCGCTTCGAAATCAATGGCAGTCGCGGTTCCATTGCCTTTGACCTGGAACGCATGAATGAGCTGCTGTTCTGGAGCCTGGACGAACCGCTCGCCCTTCAGGGTTTCCGGACGATTCTCGTGACTGAAAAGGTCCACCCGTATCTGGCCAACTGGTGGCCGGCCGGACTGACCCTGGGCTATGAAAACGCCATCGTCAATGAGTTTGCCGACTACTTCCAATGCATATCACAGGGCAAGCCCTGCACACCCAATTTCCACGACGGCTGGCGCATCAGCCGCGTGCTCGACGCCGTATCCCGATCCTGGGACAGTGGCCACTGGGAGTCTTGCGATGATTGACAAAAACGGCCTCGGATGATACGATCTTTTTTGCCGTGCGCACCGCGGAGAGATGGCTGAGCTGGTCTAAGGCGCACGACTGGAAATCGTGTGACGGCTAATACCCGTCCGAGAGTTCGAATCTCTCTCTCTCCGCCAAACAAGAAGCACTCGAAAGGGTGCTTTTTTGTTTGGCGGAGAGAGTTCTCTCACGCCAAAAAAGCATCGCGAAAGCGGTGCTTTTTTTACGGAGAGAGTTCTCTCAAGCAAAAAGCCTTGCAAAGGCGGGTCATATTGGATGTGCGGAGAGAGGGCCGATTGTTTGTGGCATATGACCATATTTTCGTGTATGATGGATATCAAACCCATCATTCAATGACTGGCCACAGGGAGACACGAGCATGAAAGCCTTGAAGCTGGACTATAAGTATTATCGCTATCCGGATGAATACCCGAGCCTGGAGCAGTTCGTCCAATTTGTCAATGAAGGCAACCGGATGCGCTTCATCCCGTTGCTTGAGTATCGGCAGGACCACTGCAAGGCACCCTTTTTCATCAAGTCCGAGACCAATTTCAGTTATGTGAATACGAGTAGGATCGACACGATTCAGGAAGTGGAGATCACCGTTTTTTCAAAAGAAGAATACAAGCGCCGTCTCGAACTTGTCATCCAGGACCACTGCCTGGACTGCGCCTTATATCGCGAAGACAAATTCCTGGATGACGTGTTCTATTATGCGCAGACCATCAGCCTCGACGCGGATTGCGCACTCAAGACGCCGATTGGAGACGTTTGATCAACTCAGGTTGATCCATGAACGCTGAATCACAGCCCTAGCATCCGTCGCATGACCGTCAGCCGATATGCCAGCACGCGCTGGACCAGCGGACTTTCGACATCCCGTTCAAAACCGTGATAGGCTCCCGTGATCACGTTCAGTTCGGTCGGGATGCCGGCCTGGCGAAGTTTTTCCGCATAGGCGATCGCCTCGTCCCGCAGGACATCGATCTCGGCCGGTTCGACATATGCCGGAGGCAAGCCGGAAAAATCGGTCCGATTCAAAGGTGCGGCGTCCTCTATCCGACCGGAATCGCCATTTTTCAGGTACAGATTCCACATGTGGCGATTGGCCGACCGGGACCAGAGGGCGTCCGGGTACTCGTCCACCGAGACATGCTGCATGGAATGGTCCGTTACCGGATAGATCAGCAACTGTCCGAGCGGCTTGACTTCAGCCCCCCGGTCGCGCAACAGGTGGGTGACACCGGCGACCAGGGCGCCTCCCGCGCTTTCACCATACAGGAGCAGTCTGTCCGGATCGATGCGATAATCCGTCGCGTGCGCAAGTATATGGATCAGGGCTGAGTAGGCGTCCTCGAGCGGCGTTGGGAAAGGGTGATCCGGTACCAGACGGTAATCCGGGATGAAAATCCGGCAGGAAAGCTGACTGGCGAACTCGGCCGCATGCCGCAGCATCATGTCCTGGACGGGAATGACAAAGGCGCCACCATGGTAATAGACCACGACGGGCAGATTCCGTTCATCCTGATCCGGCTCCAAGACATGGCAGGGGATGCGGTCGCCCTGCCAGCCCGGTATCCGGATCACCGATAGCCGTGTGCCGGGCGGGGCCTTGAACCGGTTGGCCAGGGCCCGCTGAACGGCGACGATCCGCTTCAGGACGCGCAAGGCGATCGGTTTTTCAAAATTGACCGCTCCGACACTGTATGGTTTCTTCAATTCCGTGCTGTAGGGATAATCTGCCATGGAAGACTCCTTGCGTCGTGATTTGAATCCTGTTTTTCTTGATTACCCCTATTCTATAGCAGGCGGTGATTTCACGCCATCCGGCGGTGGTTGCGTTTGCCATTGCGAATGGAGCCTGCTATCATGTTGCTCGAACGGGCCGGAGCAGCCGGGACAGACAAGCAATCCGGCCCTTGAAAGGTGTAGACTGGAGCAACGACCGATGGAGCCCGTGGCCAACCACAACATGTCATCCTGTAAGTGTGCGCTGAAAGCCGCATTCCCGCTTACACTGCCGGTGATGACCGGCTATCTTTTCCTTGGGACCGCTTATGGCATCATCATGGCCAGCAAAGGATACGGCCCGGTCTGGACCCTCCTGATGAGCCTTCTGGTCTTTGCCGGTTCAGCCCAATATGTGGCGGTCACATTCCTGACCGCGGCCTTCGATCCGCTCCGGGCCTTTCTTCTGACGCTGCTGGTCAACGCCCGGCACATTTTCTATGGCATCGCCATGCTGGACAAATACCAGGGCGCACGGCGTTTCAGGCCCTACCTGATCTTCGGTCTGACGGACGAGACCTTCTCGATTGTCTGTTCAACCGAACCCCCCGAGGGAGTGGATCGCGACTGGTTCACCTTCTTCGTGACGCTGCTCGACCATGGCTATTGGATCACCGGATCCCTGACGGGCGCGTTTCTGGGTGCCGCGATCCCATTCAACACCCGTGGCCTGGACTTTGCCCTGACCGCGCTTTTTGTCGTGATTTTCATCAGTCAGTGGAAAAGCCGCCGGGATCACGCACCGGCGATCCTCGGGGTCGGAATGACAGTCGTCAGTTTACTGCTGTTCGGACCGGACCGGTTCATCATCCCGGCCATGGCGGCGATTGTCACGGTGCTGACGATTTTTCAAAAGCGGATTGACGGGGCGGTGATGTGATGACGCTGACTCCGACCGAGACGCTTCTGACGATTCTGGCCGTGGCCGGCGCGACAATGGTCACGCGCTTCCTGCCGTTCCTGCTGCTGGCGCGGCGTGGCCAGAGCCGGCCGCTGGTGTCCTATCTGGGCCGTGTCCTCCCATTTGCGGCAGTCGGATTCCTGGTTGTCTATTGCCTCAAGGATGTGTCACTGACGGCAACCCCGCATGGTGTGCCTGAAGCGATCGCTATTCTGGTGATCGCCGGTCTCCATCTGTGGCGAAACAATACCCTACTCAGTATCGGGGTTGGCACAGTCGTCTACATGCTGCTGGTGCAGACCGTTTTCGTGTGAAGTCGTGCCCGGCTCGAGGTCCGTTTCATTTTTTTCATGAAGCCTTTATAATGGAAAGATAAAGTTGATCCACGTGACGAAAACAAGGAGGAAGACCATGCAGCTGAACCTTTCGTCCGGCCTGTTCGCGCCGGAAAACAAGTTCAATCCTCTGGATGTCGAAAAACAGTATGACGTGATCATTATCGGCGGCGGCCCGAGTGGCTTGACGGCTGCGGTCTACTGCATGCGCAAAGGTCTTGCCACCGGCCTGGTCTCGATTCAGGTCGGCGGTCAGATGGCGGACACGGCCGGCATCGAAAACTATCTGGGGTATCGTTACATCAACGGAACCGAACTGATAGACAAATTTCGCGAACAGGTGGCGCAATTTGGCATTGACTTCGAAACCAAGGCCCATGTCCAGTCGATCGAGGATGGCGATGTCAAAAAAGTCATTCTCGAGGACGGACGGTCCTTCCGCACCCGAACCCTGATCATCGCGTCCGGCAAGCAGTACAAGAAGCTGGGCGTTCCCGGCGAGGTCGAACTGACCGGGCATGGTGTCGCCTACTGCGCGATCTGCGATGCACCGCTTTATGTCGACAAGCGGGTCGTGGTGTCCGGCGGCGGCAATTCCGGCGTGGCCGCGGCAATCGACCTGGCCAAGGTGGCCACCCATGTGACGCTGGTCCAGCGGCGTGACCGCCTTATGGCCGACCAGCTGCTGATTGACAAGCTCAAGGCGTATGAAAATGTCGATTACCTGCTGGAACATCTCGTCACCGAGATTCACGGAACCAATCAGGTGACCGGCGTGACGATCCTCAACCGCAAGACGGGTGAACACATCGAAGTGGAGACGGACGGCATCTTTGTCGAGATCGGGCTGATTCCCAACAGCGGTTTTGCCAAGGGCGTCGTCGAGGTGAATGAATACCAGGAGATCCTGGTCGACTGCCACTGCCGCACCAGCGCGCCCGGCATTTTCGCCGCCGGGGATGTGACATCTGTCCCCTACAAGCAGATCATCATTGCTTGCGGTGAAGGCGCCAAGGCAGCCCTCTCGGCAAATGACCATATACTGAATCAGACAGATTGAAAGGAAGTGAAGAACCATGGCCCTGTTCGATGAAAACACCACCAAACAGCTGACCGAGATCCTCTCCATGATGAAAGAAGATGTCGAACTGCTCTACTTCACGCAGGAGATTGAATGCCCCACCTGCAAGGATGGCCACAGCTTCGTCAGCGAGATCGCGGCCCTGAACAGCAAGATCCGGCTCAAGGCCTACACGCTGGTCAAGGACCACGAAGTCGCTGAGCAGTACCAGATCGACAAGATTCCGGCCATCGCCGTGCTCGACAAGGATGGAAAGGACACACGTGTCCGTTTCTTCGGCATTCCGGCCGGCTATGAGATCAACTCATTTTTAGGTTCGATTCTGGAGACCTCCAGCCAGATCACGAAGATTCCACCGGAAATTCAGGAGCGGATCGACAAAATCGACCATGATGTCCACATCCAGGTCTTTGTCTCGCTCGGCTGCCCGCATTGCCCCGACGCGGTGTCGGCCGCCCACCTGCTGGCCATGCAGAACAGCCATGTCCGCGCGGACATGGTTGAGACGAGCACGTTCCCCCATCTGGCAGTCAAATACAATGTCAGCGGCGTGCCCAAGGCTGTCTTCAACGACAAGATCGAATTTGTCGGAGCCCAGCCGGTCATGACGTTCCTGGATGTCATTGAGGAGCTCGGCAAACAGGCCACCTGAGCGAAAAACATCAATCTGCCCCAAAAAGACCGCTTGTAAAGAGTGGTCTTTTTTTCGCGGGTGTTGTTCACCAATTTGCCATAAAAACATCAAACATTTTCCTGAAAAAGCGAGTATGATAAGAATTGACTGACTGACCGGCAGTCAGTCGAATTTCCAGACAAAGCGGGTGACCTTGAATGGGCTATATCGAACTCAATGATGTTCAAAAACGATACAAGATGGGTGAACTGACGATCACCGCGGTTGACGGGGTCAGTTTCGAGATCGAGAAGGGGGATTTTGCCGTCGTGGTTGGCGCATCCGGCGCAGGCAAGACGACCGTGCTCAACATTCTGGGCGGCATGGACAAGCTGGACGGGGGCGCGGTCCACATCGATGGTGAAGACATCAGCGCCTATTCGGACAAGCTGCTGACCGAGTACCGCCGGTATGAGATTGGCTTTGTCTTCCAGTTCTACAATCTGGTCCAGAATCTGACCGCTCGCGAGAACGTCGAACTGGCTTCCCAGATCAGCAAAAATCCGTTGGACGTGGACCAGGTGCTCGAGCAGGTCGGTCTGAAAGACCGCAAGGACAATTTTCCGTCGCAGCTTTCGGGTGGTGAGCAGCAGCGGGTCGCGATCGCGCGTGCCCTGGCCAAGAACCCCAAGCTGTTGCTTTGCGACGAGCCAACCGGCGCATTGGACTACCAGACGGGGAAATCGATCCTCAAACTGCTGCAGGACACCTGCCGCACCACTGGCATGACCGTCGTCGTCATCACACACAACGCGGCCCTGACAGCCATGGCTGACAAGGTGATCCGCATGAAAAGCGGAAAAGTGTCTGAATTCACGGTCAACGCGAATCCGTTGCCGGTCGAAAGGATCGAGTGGTGATGGCCAAAAAATCCTTTGGCAAGGACATCCGACGGTCCATTTTGAAATCACGGGCACGATTTCTGTCGATCATGGCGATCATCGCGCTCGGGGTCGGTTTTTTCGCGGGCATCAACGCGTCGGAACCGGACATGATCCTGTCGGCCGACCGTTATTACAAAGACAGCCGTCTGGCTGATTTTCGACTGGTCTCTCCGCTGGGCTTCAAGCCGGAAGACATCGAAGCGGTCAGGCAAACGACCGGAGTGGAGACGATCCAGGAAGGATTCATGAAGGATGTTTTCCTGATCAGCGACACCGGAACGACAGCGACGGCTCGGCTGTTCAGCTATGACGCAGCCGATTACGTCACGAACACAGGGCTTTCGGTTCCCCAGCTCAAGGAGGGGCGTTTGCCGGAAAACTCCGGTGAGATCGCGATCGAAACCGGATTCGGCGTGCCGCCGGAGATCGGGCTGGGCAGTCAGGTCAAGGTGTTCCTGCCGGAGGGGGAGATTCTCCAGGACAGTCTGGCGACAGACACCTATACGGTCGTGGGTCGGATCACTTCCCCGATGTATCTTGACTTTGAACGTGGCCAGACCAATATCGGTGATGGATCGGTCAGTTTCTTCGCGTACATAGCAGAGGTCGATTTTGTCATGGACAAGGTGACCGACGTGTTTGTGCGGACAACCGACACTCAGCGATTGACCGCCTATTCCGAAGCATACAAAGCGCATCTCGATCCGATCACAACACAGTTCGAGTCGCTTGGCGACAGGGCGATCGGTGCCGAAACCAAACTTCTGCGCGATGAACTGAACGAGGGCAAGGAAGAACTCAAGCAGAACAAGGAAAAGGCGGAGCGCGAGCTGGCGGACGCGGAAAAGCAGCTTGTGGACGCCGAACGCGAGATCGAGGACGGGGAAAGGGAACTTGCCGAGAACGAGGCGAAATACACGCGCGAACTCGAGGACAAGCGGGTGCTTCTGGAGAAAGGGCGAGCAGAACTGAACGCGGGCCTGATGAAGTATTTCGAAGGCTACACAACATGGCTCGAGGGATACATCGCCTACCTGGATGGCCGTGACCAGCTGAACGTCTCGAAACAGCAACTGGACGACGCGAAGGTCCAGATCGAGCAGGGTGAAAAAGACCTGGCTGAGGCAAAGATCCAGCTTGACGCGGCCAAGGTGATGCTCGACACGTTGAAAGCCACGCTGGATAGCTTGAAAAAGACACGCGACGCCTTGCCGACCGATGGCACTGGACTGAGCCAGGATGCTTTTGACAGCCTGATCGCCGAACTTCGCAAGACTTCGCCGGAGCTGGCCGACGCGCTGACGGAGCGGTTCGTCCCCGATGATCCGGGCCAGACCGCCCAACTTGGCCTGGCCCTTGAGATTTCCATCATCCAGATGGAACAGACCTATGATGTCCAGAAAAGACAATATGATGATGGCCTGGCCCAGTATCAGGAAGGGGTCGCCGAACTTGCCAAAGGCAAACGGGAATACGAAAGCGGTCTGGCCCAGTACAATTCGGGTCTGGCCACCCTGAACCGGTCCAAGGTCGAGTTGGATCGCGGCAAGGTTGAATTGGACAAGGCCAAGCAGACGTTGGCGTCGAGTGAGGCGAAACTGACAGCCGGCGAGGCCCAACTGACAAAGGGCGAGCAGGACCTCATCCGTGAACTCGAGGAAGGCCGTCAGAAACTGGCACAGGCACGCGTCGACCTGGCGGAGGGCCGGGCCACCTTCGAGGCAGAAAAGGCTGACGCGCTGGCCCAGATCGCGGATGCCGAGGAAAAGATCCGGGACGCGGAACGCAAGATCATCGAGATCCCGGATTCCTGGTTCGTCCTGACGCGGGATGGCAACCCGGGGTATTCGAGCTATGGCGATGATGCCCGGCGCATCGGCGCGGTGGCCAAGGTTTTCCCACTGTTCTTCTTCCTCGTGGCCGCGCTCGTCTGTCTGACCACCATGACGCGGATGGTGGAGGAAGAACGGGTCCAGATCGGGACGCTGAAGGCGCTGGGCTACAGCTCGCTGGCCATTTCCGCAAAATACCTGATCTACGCGTTGGCGGCCAGCCTGGTCGGGGCTTTCATCGGTCTGGCGGTCGGGTTCCGGCTTTTCCCGGGACTTGTGATGAACGCCTATGGCATGATGTACCAGATTCCCGTCCGATTGACGCCGGATCATCTCGACTACGCGTTGATCTCCATTTTACTGGCTGTCGTGACCACGGTCTCGGCCGCCCTGGGAGCCACTTTGCAGGAACTGCGGGCGCACCCGGCTGTCCTGATGCAGCCCAAGGCGCCAAAACCGGGCAAACGGATCATGCTTGAACGGATCAAGCCATTGTGGAGACGACTGTCCTTTTCGCACAAGGTGACAGCCCGCAACATTTTCAGGTACAAACAGCGTTTCCTCATGACGGCGATCGGCATCGCCGGCTGTACGGCCCTGCTGGTGACGGGGTTCGGCCTGAGAGACTCCATCAACGCCATCATGGACAAGCAGTTCGGCGAAATTTTCCTATATGATGGCCTGGTCGTGACCAATACGGACAAAGAACCGGCAAAACGCGATCTGGCGGTCATTCTGGGTGCGGATGACCAGGTCAAGGACTACACGCCGGTCCTGAGCGAAACGGTCAGCACCCTGAAGTCCGGGTCAAGCCGGACTTTCGAGGCCAACCTGATCGTACCGGATGACGCGGACGCGTTCAGGGCCTTTTATGACCTGCATGAGCGTGTTTCCAGAGAGCCGCTGCTCCTGCCCGACGAAGGGGCGATCATTTCGGAAAAACTTGCTGGCTTGCTGGATATCAAGGTGGGTGGCGATCTGACCTATCGGGATACAGAAAACCGCACGTATACGGTTCGTGTGGCCGGTATCGCTGAAAACTATCTGACCCATTACATTTACCTGTCACCAAGGGCTTTCGATCGCCTGACGTTCCGGACCCCTGTGTTCAACACGGCGGTCTTCAATGTGGAAGATCCCGACAGGATTGACGAAAAAGCTTTCAAGGAGAGGTTGCTCAGTCATGAAGGGGTCCAGGCCACCCTGTTCACCCAGGGCATCGCGGACGACTTCGGGAAAACGATCAAGAGCCTCAATCTGGTCGTGCTCGTCCTGATCCTGTCAGCCGGGGCCCTGGCCTTTGTCGTGCTTTACAACCTGACCAACATCAACATCACGGAGCGGATCCGCGAGATCGCCACGATCAAGGTGCTTGGTTTCCGGGACAAGGAGGTCTCCGCCTATGTCTACCGGGAGAATGTCATCCTGACCCTGATCGGAACATTGGGTGGACTGGCGCTCGGCTTTGTCCTCCATCGCTTCGTCATGGGCACCATGGAGATCGACAACATGATGTTCGGCAAGAACGTCCAATGGATCAGCTATCTGCTGTCCGCCGTACTGACCATGGCCTTCACGGTGATCGTCAACCTGGTCATGTTCCGACAACTGCAGAAGATCAACATGGTCGAATCACTGAAAGCGATCGAATGATGAAGAAGTGCCGATTCCGATCTGGTGTCAGATTCCGATCTGGTGCCAGGCACCAGATCGGAATCTGACAGGCGCTTACCCACCGGAAGTGGAGGACAGACATGCGAATCACCAAGAGTCCGGAAGACAGACGGCAGGAAATCATCGACACCGCCCGCGCCCTGTTCGAGGAACGCGGGATACCGGACACGTCGATCACGGAAATAGCCGGACAGATCGGCGTGGCCAAGGGGCTTGTCTATTATTATTTCTCGTCCAAGGATAGCCTGGCCGAAGCTGTGATCGAGCAATTGATCTCTGGAATCAACGAGCAGCTGCTGGCGATTGTCAACCGGCCGGGCTTGGACATACCGGGTAAACTGACCGCGATACTGGACGCATTTTTGAAGACGATCCAGCACCATCCGGCAATCCTGTCACAGCAGGACAAGCCCGGTCTGGCCACCGCGATCCGGGAACGGCTTTATACGATCGCACAGGCCCATGCCGGGTCACTGCTCAAGGATGCGCACCGGCAAGGCCTCATACAGATCGACTACCCGGAATACATGCTCCAGATACTGGTTCGCGGGCTGGGCGAACTCTACATGGCCGGCGTGCATGAGCCCGAGATCCACACGGTACTGATCGAACAGACGCTCGGACTGGAACGGGGGCGTTTGCCGCGACTGGACGGTCAGCTGTCCTGACCCATCTGTTCGCGGGCCCGGATGAGGTGATACAGCATTTCGTTGACCGGCGTCTGGACGCCGTGCTCTTTTCCCAGCCGGATCATCGTGCCGGCCAGCATGTCAACTTCGGTCGGCCGTCCACCAAGAACATCATCCATCATTGATGTGTACCCGTCCGGGTTCATGCCCGACAGGATCTGGCGCCAGCGCTCGATGTCCGCTTCACCAAGCGTGACACCGATCTTTTCCGCCAGACGGACGACTTCCCACATGGCCAGCTCGGCGACTGTTTCCGCATCCGGTATGTCACGGAATGTGCGGTACCTGGCCATCAGCGCCACGGACGCCTGATTGATGCCGACATTGACCATGAACTTGAACCAGAGAGTGTGTAGCATATCCTCAGGCACATCATATGCGATACCGGACAGGTCGAACAGCCGGGCCGTTGACTTGACCTTGTCTGACCAGTCTTTGTTGTCGGCTTCACCAAAAGCGATCGTGCCACTGTTGACGAACCGGATCTGGTTGCGGTCGCGATTGCCATCAATGCCGATGACGACGCCGTAAAGCACCTTGTGCATCCCGAAAGCCGCGCCGAGCATCTCTTCGCTGGTGATGCCGTTCATCACGGAGAGGATGACGGTCTCGTCCCCGACAAATGGACGCATGCTTTCAATCGCGTCTTCCAGTCCATATTGCTTGACGGCGACGATGATCAGGTCGGCCGTTCCGTCCGGATGGTCCGGGTCCGCGTACCGGAAATCATAACGCTGCCCATTGATGACAATCCCGTTTTTCTGATATCGTTGCAGGCGATCGCCGCCGGCGAGCACCCGAAGGCAATCCCTGTTCCAGTTGTGAAGCCGCATGGCAACCACCGCGCCAACAGCGCCAACCCCGACCAGCAGGACATTCTTGATTTCTTTCATGACGATTTCCCCCTTGAAAAAGTTATGAAAAGCATACGGCATTTTCCGAAAAATTTCACCGTTCAGAACGGCTGATATCAGAAAATGATCGGATCATCCCGAAAAATGGCAGGATTATCCCTGGATGGCAGCGTGATACTCCTGCAGCGATTTGACGGTCGATCCAGGCGCGACGATCGTCTGGAACGCCGCGATGCCACGGGCACTGGCCAGGGCGGCGGTCATGGTCGTGATGTAGGGCACCTTGTATCGGATCGCCGCCTTGCGGATGTAGGAGTCGTCGAATTCACTGAGCTTGCCGGCCGGTGTATTGATGACAAGCTGGATCTCCTTGTTGGTGATCCCGTCCGCGATGTCCGGACGTCCCTCGTGCCGTTTGTTGATCACTTCAGCGTCGATGCCGTTATCAGCCAGGAATTTCTGTGTGCCGCGCGTCGCCTTGAGCTTGAAACCGATGGACGCGAACAGCCGTGCGGCTTCCAGAGCATCCGCCTTGTCGTAGTCGTTGACGCTGATCAGCACGGTTCCACTCGTCGGCAGCGTGGCCTGGGCGGCTTCCTCCGCTTTGAAGAATGCCAGCTCGAAGGAGTCGGCCATGCCGAGCACTTCGCCCGTGGACCGCATTTCCGGACCCAGGATCGGGTCGACCTCGGGGAACATGTTGAAAGGGAATACCGATTCCTTGACACCAAAATGGGGAATCGGCCGGTTTTCGAGCCCGCTGAGCGAAGATGGGCGGTTTTCGGCGGCTGCCATGACCAGCTCGGTCGCGATTCGCGCCATCGAGATGTTGCAGACTTTTGAGACCAGCGGCACGGTTCGGGATGCACGCGGATTGGCCTCGAGCACATAGACCCGGTCGTCGGCGATGGCATACTGCATGTTCATCAGGCCTACGACGTTCAAGGCCTTGGCGATCTTTTTCGTATAGTCGACAATCGTGGCCAGATGCTTTTCGGAAATGCTGACGGGCGGGATGACGCAGGCGGAGTCGCCGGAATGGATGCCGGCGAATTCGATGTGCTCCATGACCGTCGGCACGAACGCGTCCTGCCCGTTGGCGATGGCATCGGCCTCGCATTCGAGCGCATGGCCGAGGAAACGGTCGATCAGGATCGGCCGGTCCGGGGTGACGCCGACGGCGGCTGCCATGTATTGGCGCAGCATCGCCTCATCGTGCACGATCTCCATGCCGCGTCCGCCCAGGACATAGGAAGGGCGGACCATCAGGGGATACCCGATGTCACTGGCAATGGTGACTGCTTCTTCGACGTTGACCGCCATGCCGGATTGCGGCATCGGGATTTCAAGCGCGTCCATGATCGCCCGGAAGCGGTCGCGGTCTTCAGCCAGATCGATGGTGTCCGGCGTGGTGCCCAGGATCCGGACACCCTCGGCCGCCAACTCGTTGGCGATATTGAGCGGTGTCTGCCCGCCAAATTGCACGATGACGCCGAGTGGCTGCTCTTTTTCGTAGATGCTGAGCACATCCTCGACCGTGAGTGGCTCGAAATAGAGTTTGTCAGACGTGTCGTAATCGGTGGAGACAGTCTCCGGGTTGCAATTGACGATCACGGACTCGTAGCCGAGGTCGCGCAAGGTGAAGGCAGTATGCACACAGCAGTAGTCAAACTCGATTCCCTGGCCGATCCGGTTCGGACCACCACCGAGGATCATGACCTTTTTACGGTTGCTGACCGGAGCCTGGTCGGGCGCATTGTAGGTCGAAAAATAATAGGCCGCGTTCTCGACGCCGCTGACCGGAACGGCTTCCCAGCCCTCGACGACACCAAGCGCCATCCGCTGGCGGCGGACCTGGGCCTCCGGCACCCCCAGGATCTGGCCCAGGTATTTGTCGGCAAAGCCACTTTTCTTGGCTTCGACAAGCAGCGCGTCAGGCAGGCTGGATCCCTTGCAGGCCAGGATCTGTTCCTCAAGGTCGACCAGTTCCTTCATCTGCTTCAGAAAATACGGCTTGATGTAAGTCAGTTTGTAAAGCTGGTCAATCTCGGCGCCTTTGCGCAGCGCTTCATAGAGGATGAACTGGCGTTCGCTGGTCGGCTCGACCAGCATGGCCATCAGTTCGCCGAGCGACAATTTGTTGAAGTCCTTGGCGAAGCCGAGGCCGTAACGCCCGATTTCCAGCGAGCGGATCGCCTTCTGCAGGGCCTCTTTGTAATTCTTGCCGATGCTCATGACCTCGCCGACCGCCCGCATCTGGGTCCCCAGCTTGTCCTCGACGCCCTTGAACTTCTCAAAGGCCCAGCGGGCGAACTTGATCACGACATAATCACCGGAGGGCGTGTATTTGTCCAGGGTTCCGTCACGCCAGTACGGGATCTCGTCCAGCGTCAGGCCGGCCGCCAGCATGGCGGATACGAGGGCGATGGGGAAGCCGGTCGCTTTGGAGGCCAGGGCGGACGAACGGGAAGTCCGGGGATTGATCTCGATGATGACGACACGGCCACTTTTCGGATCATGCGCGAACTGGACATTCGTGCCGCCGATGACCTCGATCGCCTCGACGACCGAGTAGGCGTATTGCTGGAGCCTTTGCTGCAGCGTCGGGCTGATGGTCAGCATCGGGGCGGAGCAGAAGGAATCACCGGTATGCACGCCGATCGCGTCGATGTTTTCGATGAAGCAGACGGTGATCATCTGGTTCTTCGCGTCACGCACGACCTCGAGCTCCAGTTCTTCCCATCCAAGGACGGACTCCTCGACCAGGATCTGACCGACCAGGCTGGCGGCGATGCCGCGCTGGGCGATGATGCGCAGTTCCTCGACGTTGTAGACCAGGCCGCCACCCGTTCCACCCATGGTGTAGGCCGGCCGGATGACGACCGGGTAGCCCAGGTTGGCCGCGATCAGCTCCGCCTCGTCGACGCTGTAGGCCGGCTCGCTGCGCGGCATCTCGATGCCCAGGCGCGCCATGGTCTCCTTGAAGGCGATCCGGTCCTCGCCGCGTTCGATCGCGTCGATCTGGACGCCGATCACTTTCACGCCATATTTATCCAGGACACCTTCCCGGCTCAGCTCGGAGCAGAGGTTCAGGGCGGACTGGCCGCCGAGATTGGGCAGCACGGCATCCGGGCGCTCCTTGGCAATGATGTCCGTGAGCCGGTTCAGGTTCAGCGGCTCGATATAGGTGACATCGGCGATCTCCGGGTCGGTCATGATCGTGGCCGGATTCGAGTTCACCAGAACGATCGAATAGCCGAGCTTGCGCAAGGCTTTGCAGGCCTGGGTGCCTGAGTAGTCAAACTCGCAGGCCTGACCGATGACGATTGGACCGGAGCCGATGATGAGTATTTTGTGAATGTCGGTTCTTATTGGCATAAGGGTGGCCTCCATGTGTCTCAGGTTGCCGTGACGATGCGGCTTTGGCTGAATAAATATACACGACGATAAATAAAAATGCAATCGTGTGCGGAAGTCTTGTCTTCAATATACACTGAATGGAGGTGCTGTTGGCAGACAATTGTGATAAAATTTCCGCATGTTTCATTTAAAGACCATAAAAAGACCGGCGTTTGGCGACGGCTTCAAAGATGGCATGCCCATCGGATTGGGGTATATGACCGTATCTTTCGCATATGGTCTGTTTGCAGTCGAAGGTGGACTCACGACCTTGTCGACTGTGCTGATCTCCGTGACAAACCTCACATCAGCCGGTCAGTTCGCCGGAACCGGCCTGATTTTCCAGGCTGCCCCCTATGTGGAGATTTTTCTGACGGTCCTTTTGATCAACCTGCGCTACATGCTGATGTCGCTGTCGCTGACCCAGAAGTTACGTCCCGGGATCGGCCTGGTGCCACGACTGATCATCGGCTACGGTGTGACAGACGAGATTTACGCCATGGCGGCTTTGCGCAGCGGCGAGATCACCGTTACCTATATGGCGGGTCTGATGTCTTTGCCGGTCGCTGGCTGGACGCTTGGGACAACAATGGGCGCGCTGGCGGGGACCATTCTGCCGGCGGCCATTCGCAGTGCCCTCGGCATCGCCCTTTACGCGATGTTCATCGCGATCATCGTCCCGCCGGCCCGCCAGGCCCGACCGGTGCTGATGGTCGTGATCCTGGCCGCCGGGCTCAGCATCGCAGGTTCTTACCTGCCAGTACTTCGCGACACCCCATCAGGCTGGCGCCTGATCGCCGCCACCTTGGCTGCGGCTCTGGCCGGCGCTGTCCTGGCACCGATCCAGACTGTGTCATCCGCGGAGAAGGAGGAATGGCATGCCTGACCAAGCGCTGATGGGCGCCATCCTGGTCATGATCGCCGCTTCGTGGCTGCCGCGCATGCTGCCACTGGCACTGGTGCGGCGACGGATCGAAAACCGCCTGTTCCGCTCATTCCTTTTCTATGTTCCCTATGCGGTTCTGGCTGCGATGACGATACCGGCCATTTTCACTTCGACAGGCTCGGTCTGGTCCGCGTCCGCCGGACTGTTGACCGCGGTCCTGCTCGGCTGGCGCGGCCGGGCACTTCTGACCGTGGCGCTAGGTGCGTCCACTGCTGTGTTCATAGTCGAACGGCTGCTGGAAATGTTCGTCTGAATGGTCCGACCTGCCGCAAGGCCAGTGAACGGGACAGTCAATCCAACGGTCCGCTGCGATTGACCTGACTGAGAAAACGCGATTCCCGCCAATTGAGATCCTGCCAAGGCTGGACTTCGGATGCCTGCTGATAGTCGGCATGGGAGCCCTCGATCAGCACGCGGATGTCGTCCTGCTTTTTGATGTCGAAGCGAGGTGCGGCTTCCTGTAAAACCAGCAGGACATCCGGCGACAACTGTCTGAAATAGGCAAGGTCCAGGACTCTTGAGGAGTCAGTCGTGGCCCGCTCGACATTGAATCGGGCGATTCGGGTGTCGGCGTCCACTGCATTCAAAAGAACCAGTGACAGCAGCGCCGTGATGGCGGCTGTCTTGAAAAAAGCGAACGATGGCTTGAACTCCTTGACGACCAGAAAGACAAAAATGATGGCCATGAGGATCATGAAAGCGCTGACGAAAAATCGCAGCAAAGTCAAGTCGTAGACCTGGATATACATCTGCATGCGGAACATGGCGGACAGCCATTGAATGAAACTGCCAAGGATCAACAGAAGGCTCTGGATGCGCAGGACATGACCGGCCGTTCCGGTTCGTCCGGCGCCCTTGACCGCCAGGAGGATCAGCAGCACATTGATCGGCGTGATGCCGGCCAGCTCGAAGAATCCGTTGCGCGCGTACTCGGCATAGCTCAGGCCATCCGGCAGCACAAATCGGAACGCGCCGGTCAGATAGGCGACCTGGATCACGGCGAACAGGATATATAGCGCATTGATACTGGCCAGGAACGCGTTCAGGGTGATCGGGTTCAGACGCATTGACTGTTGCTGATGGGACGGATCATGGTCTTGGCCGGCCGGACGAGACCGGGCGGTCACCAGATGCCAGCGGATACGACTGCTTTCCAGATAGCTGAAGATGAAGGGGAACAGGACAAGCATCAAAGCCAGACTAGCCAGTTCTTCCTGGATTTCAACATTTTTCCAATAGTCCAGGATGTTGGAAACCACCTGGCCGAACACCTTGTCTGCCGAAGCGAGCAACGAACCGGCGATCAGCAGCACGGGAATGGCCAACAGGATCCCCAGGAGGATCTGCCCGAATATCCGGCCAGGCCGGGTGACGGAACCTTCTGATTTGGTACCCGGTACCAAATCGGAATGCGAACCGGTCGCTTCCTTGATGATCACGCCCAGCCGCGACAGGCTGACGAAAGGCCGGACGATCGGCGCGAGGCCGGCTTCGACCCAGAACAGTGGTGTATCCCAGTCATGGGTGGAGCTTTGGGTCAGCAGAATGGACTGGACGACAAACAGGACCAAGAGAACGAGGAAATTGAGGGCGTGCAGCATCTCGTTGGCGTAGAAGTAGTAGGTCGAGCCTAGATACAGGCTGGCCACGGCAAGGCTGACCAGCAGGAGACGACGGCCGGGAGAGAAACGCTTCAGGCCATTGGTGCCGCCTTTTTGCCCCAGCGCACCGCTATACAGCCAAAGACCGGCCTGGGCGACTGTGATCGCAAGCGTCAGGCCGAGATTCCAGCCGCCGCGCAGCCAGAAAAAGACAGCAGCGGCACTGACGCCCAGGGCAATGAACAGCAGGCGCCAGGCATTGATTGGTGGAACGGGGTTTTCCGGAATGCTTTCATGGTTCATGGGTTTTGCGCTCCTTTTTGTGACACGTATTCTTGGCTTTAAGGATCGTGGTGAGTGTCCGGTTCGTTGGATTCGTACGCCAGCAGGTCGCCGGGCTGGCAGTCCAGGGCCCGGCACAAGGCTTCGAGGGTGGAAAAACGGACAGCTCGGGCGTGGCCGTTTTTCAGGATGGACAGGTTGGCCAGCGTGATGTCGACCCGGCTGGCGAGCTCGTTCAGGCTCATCTTGCGACGGGCCATCATGACATCAAGATTGACGATAATCGGCATCGTTGTCCTCCTCATATGGTCATGTCGTTTTCCGTCTGGACCTTCCAGGCTTGACGGAAGACATCGGCCAGGATCAGGCAGACCACGCCGAAAAACAGGAAGAGCAGGAAGCAGAACAAGGTCAGCAACGTGATATAGAAGAACACCTTGACCAGGAACGCGCCCGCCAGCCAGAAAAACGCGATGGCCATCCATCGGAAGGCACGTGCCTGACTGGACGCGAAGGGCTCGCCACGCTCGAATCGCCGCAGGATCCGGTGCCCCTGGGTCAGGACCAGGGCTGTGCCCAGACCGGAGGCGTACAGGAAACCGAGATAGAAGGAATAGCTCTCGGGCGGCAGATCAGCCGGGTATTCGGATGCCAGGCCGCCACTGACCGTTACGCCTTCAGCCGCGGCCGGGTCAAGCTGGACCAGGAGCTGCGGATGCTCGTACAGGGCGGTCAGGATGAGCGGCAGGAATATCAGCACCAGGATATTGAGCACAAGCATGGCATCGGCCAGATATCGAACGAGGGTCGACAGACTGCGCTTGCCGGTGATCTGCATGGTTTGTCACCTCCGAATGAGTGATATTTCATGACTTCTGGTTTTGTTTTATCACGAAATATTCTGTCATGCAATAAATATTTATTGAAAAACAATAAATTTGTGCATGTGGATGGATGACATGCAATAATCCGGTGATCTGATGTGTATTATTAAGTGAAGGGGGACAGGCAAGTGGATTCATTCAACCCGGGAAATCCCTTTCCATATGCGTATGAAAACCTGCTCGACACCGTCCTGAGGATTGCCCGACATCACGTGGAAGGGCCATCCGATGCGGAAGACATCACACAGGACGTGTTTGTGACGCTGCTGGAGCATCGCCGTCCCTTCGCGAGCGCGGAACATCTGAAGGCCTGGATGATCCGCGTCACCCTCAACCGCTGCAGGAACCACAATCGGTCCGCGAGCCGGCGAAATGTGCCCTTGCCCGACCAGATACCGGTCGATCCTCCGGACCGCTCGGTCCTGCAGGCGGTCCGATCCTTGCCCGCGCCTTATCGGACGGTCATTTACCTTCACTATTTCGAAGGCTATTCCACCCGGGAAATGGCCGGCCTGCTCAGACGCAAGCAGAACACGGTCCTGACCTGGCTGAAGCGGGGACGGGACCATCTGCGTCAACACATGATCGGAGGTTTTGACGATGAGTGAGCAAAACCGTTCGCGAAAAGACTATGTCCGCGAAATCGAACAGATACAGGCTTCCGACACCTTGCGGCATCATATTCAAACTTTGGCGGCAGAACGGTCGGCCCATTCGAAGCCCGACCGTTCAAAGCGACCGCTCATCTGGGCTTTATCCGGTGTCGTGGCGGTGATCGTGCTCGTTTTCGCCCTGCCCTGGCTGTTTGCCCTCTTCACACCGGCCAGTGGCGGAGGAACGGGCAGCGGCCCGTCCGATGGCCGCCACTTCGACATTTACAAAGGGCCGATTCTGCCACTGGCAGCCGCTCAAGGCGGGGAGAACCTGCTGGTGAACCGGCACCTGGTACTGGACTTGTCCGCGTTTGACCCATACACGCCGTCCGGCACGACGCAGAGCAAAGTGCTTGCGTTGACTGAGCGATACACGCTGGAAAACCCGACGGACAAGGACATTGCCCTGAAAGCGATCGTTCCGTTCGTCTCATCGCTGGATCGGACCCCGGAACTCATGCCGTCTCTGGTACTGGATGGCGACTCGCTTGACAGCCGTTTTTACGCTGGCTCCATCATTTACTCGCTGGATGAAGACGGGTTGAACTGGGAGCTGCCGACGAGCGCGGACACTTATGTGCAGACGCTGGCTGACGGGAAATACCTGGAACAGGCTCTTGCCGGACTGGCCGTCAAAGGCACGACACCCGTCACGATCTACACGTTCAAAAATTTGACAAAAAATCAGGAATTTGGCGACGCAGCCAACCTGGGCCTGAATGCCACCTTTGATCCTGACAAGTCAAGAATCATGGCTTTTGGCCTTTCCGGCAGCCATTACAAGGAATCGACCGGCCAGGTGATCATCAGCGGCTGGCTGATGCACGGAGAGGACCAGGGGGTCGTGGCTGTCCTTGGCGAGCCCTTGAAGGATGTGACCCTGAAAGGCTATACCAACGGCGGATGTGACGAGGAGTTGAAAGGCTTCAGCGGCGAAGTCGAGACAAATCAGGCTATTTTGGAAGAGGTGTTCCGACAGCAACTGGAAATATTCATCCAAAAGTCGGTCAACCTGACCGATCGGTTCAAAAGTGTCTCGGATTCCAGACAGCAACAGGATTTTTCCGATGCGGTGTTTGATGCGGCCCTGGCCCTTTTTCAAGAACAGCTTCAGGAAAAGTATCAGCGTTATTGGGACCCGGTCACCCACATGGACTCGCTCATGGGCGATGCCTTGACGACAACCCGGGTGCTGTATCGGTCGGTGGATATCACGGTGCCGGCTCACCAGACGGTCGAGTTGACCATCGACAGTATCCGCAAGCCACATCAGAACATTTATAGAAAGGGCAAAAATCAAGAAGATAATGGCCTTCTTGGCTTCGATTGGCTGACGAGCACCGGTGACAGTCTGCCTTTGCGTCACCTGACGATGGATTTGACCCTGCCGGAGGGTGCGACGATCCGATACCAGAACCTCGGACTCCAAGCGGACGCGACCGGTAAGGTACAAATGACCCTCGATCACGATACCACGCATTTCTATCTGGCGCTCACGGTGCCGGATTACGTGAAATAACGCTTAAACGAATATCTTTTGATATACTCGTGACAAGCCACTGGACCAGACTGCTGACCGGCAGTTTTCGAAAGAGGCTTGCCACGAGTATTTCTACATGGGTCACCTGATTTAAAGGAGTCATCTCACATGCTGAACATCGGATGCCACCTGTCTGTCGCCAACGGCTATCGCCGGATGGGCGAAGAAGCCCTCTCCATCGATGCCAACACCTTCCAGTTCTTTTCACGAAATCCACGTGGCAGCCAGATGCGCGCGCTGGACGAAGCCGACATCGGCGCGTTGCGCGATCTGCTGGAAAAACACCGGTTCGCGCCGGTCCTGGCGCACGCCCCCTACACGATGAACCCCTGCTCCGCCGACCCGCACCTGCGGGAACTGGCGGTCCGCATGATGCAGGAAGACCTGGCCCGGCTCGAATACCTGCCGGGCAACCTGTATAACTTCCATCCGGGCAGTCACACCGGCCAGGGCATCGAGACCGGTATCAACCAGATTGTCGAAGCGCTCGACCAGGTGCTGCGGCCCGGTCTTCAAACACGGATCCTGTTGGAAGGCATGTCCGGAAAAGGCAGCGAGGTCGGCAGTCGTTTCGAGGAATTGCGTGCCATCATCGACCGGGTGGAGCAGCCTGAAATCATGGGCGTCTGTCTCGACACCTGCCATCTATATTCAGCCGGATACGATGTGGTTCAGGACCTGGACGGCGTGCTGGAGACATTTGACCGGATTGTCGGCCTCGACCGACTCAGGGCGATCCATCTGAACGACAGTCTGGTGCCTTTTGCCAGCCACAAAGACCGACATGCCGCGATCGGGGAGGGCACGATCGGGACCGATGCCATCCTGCGCGTGATCAACCACCCGCAATTGCGCCAACTGCCTTTCTATCTTGAAACGCCGAATGAGGTGCCCGGCTATGCGGCGGAGATCCGGCTCCTGCGGGCCGGCTTCCTGGAATGACCAACCCTTTGGCTTGGCGATGGTGCCAGTTGCCGTTTCGGTACTTAATCATGAGCTCGCCTGAAACCCTCTGCGGCTGTAGCTTTCAGGACGTGATGATGCGCTGGTTCCGAAATCCCGTCTGGCACCCCCAACACACGTTATATTGTTCAATCCTGAACATTCCAGTTATAATTGGGTTAACCGACTTCGGATTTGGTACCCGGTACCAAAACAGTAAACAGGAGATAAAGATTATGGGTAAAGCGTTGATCATCGGAGCTGGCGGAGTGGCCAGTGTCGTCGTCCACAAGTGTGTCCAGAATCCGGATGTGTTTGAGGAAATCTGCATTGCCAGCCGCACCAAGGCCAAGTGCGATGCCCTGAAAGCTAAATTGGACGGCGGCCAAACCAAAATCACGACGGCCCAGGTCGATGCTGACCAGACCGGGCAGGTGATCGACCTGATCCGGTCTTTCGGACCGGACATCGTCATCAACGTCGCGCTGCCTTACCAGGACTTGACGATCATGGACGCTTGCCTGGCGACTGGGGTCGACTATCTCGATACGGCGAACTATGAGCCGCCCGAGGTGCCCAAATTCGAATACAAGTGGCAGTGGGCGTATCGTGAGCGGTTCGACAAGGCCGGCATCACGGCCATTTTAGGTTGCGGCTTCGATCCGGGCGTCACTTCGGTCTTCAGCGCGTATGCCTTGAAGCACCACTTTGATCAGATCGACACGATCGACATACTGGATGCCAATGGTGGCGACCACGGCTATCCGTTCGCGACCAACTTCAACCCGGAGATCAACATCCGCGAAATCACGGCGCCCGGCAGCTACTTCGAAAACGGCGAGTGGCACGAGACCGAGCCGCTTGAGATCAAACGTGTCTACGACTTCGACCAGATCGGCCCGAAAGACATGTACCTGCTGCACCATGAGGAGATGGAGTCCCTGGCCCTGAACATCCCGGGCGTCAAGCGGATCCGGTTCTGGATGACCTTCTCCCAGAATTACATCACGCATCTCCGCGTGCTGGAAAATGTCGGCATGACCTCCATCGAGCCGATCGAGGTCAATGGCTGCCAGATCCAACCGCTCCAGTTCCTCAAGGCTGTCCTGCCCGACCCGGCCTCACTTGGCCCGCGCACGAAGGGCAAGACCAACATCGGCTGCATCTTCACCGGCTCCAAGGACGGCCAGCCCAAGACCTACTATGTCTACAACGTATGCGACCATCAGGAGGCTTACCGCGAAGTCGGCTCCCAGGCCATTTCCTACACGACCGGTGTCCCGGCGATGATCGGGGCCATGATGGTCCTCAAGGGCCTTTGGAAAAAGCCTGGCGTCCACAACGTCGAAGAACTCGATCCGGATCCGTTCATGGAACAGTTGAACAAGCAAGGCCTGCCCTGGGTGGAAAATTTCTCGCCCGTGCTGGTTGACTGACCAGCCCGACGCCAATGTCCCGGACTGAAACATCATCGAAGGAGTGACTATGGACATCGATTTTTCATCCGTTCCGACCCCTTGCTATGTGGTGGACGAGCGCCTGCTTCGCCGCAACCTGGAAATCCTGGACTCCGTCCAGAAACGGACCGGATGCAAAATCCTCCTGGCGCTCAAAGGGTTTTCCATGCACGCGGTCTTCCCGTTGGTGGGTGAGTACCTGGCCGGCATCACAGCTAGCTCGCTATATGAAGCCCGGCTGGGGCATGAGGAGATGGGCAAAGAGGTGCACATCTACGCGCCGGCCTTCGTCGAATCCGAATTCGACGACATCCTGAAAGTCGCGGACCACATCGTGTTCAACTCCTTCGACCAGTGGGCCCGATACAAGGACCGTGTGAAAAATTATCAGGATCGTCGCATCGAATGCGGCATCCGGATCAACCCGGAGTATTCCGAAATCACGACCCCGCTTTACAACCCGTGCTACACCTTCTCCCGCCTTGGCGTGACCCGTGCCAATTTCCGGCCGGACGAGCTGGACGGGATCGATGGCCTGCATTTCCACACGCTCTGCGAACAGAACGCCGACGCGCTGGCACATACGATTCCGTACATCGACGAGAAGTTCGGCGAATTCATCGGCCGCATGAAGTGGCTCAACATGGGCGGCGGTCATCACATCACCCGCCCGGACTATGACATCGAGTCCCTCATTCGATCCATTCGCCATTTCCAGGACACGTATGGCGTCGCGGTCTATCTCGAGCCTGGCGAGGCCATCGCCCTCAACACCGGCTTTCTGGTCACCGAGGTGCTCGATATCGTCAACAACGGCATGGACATCGCGCTGCTGGACACGTCTGCGGCCTGCCACATGCCGGATGTCATCGAAATGCCCTATCGCCCCGGAATCATCGGCGCCGGCCAGCCGGGCGAATTCGCCCACACCTATCGCCTGGGCGGCCTCACCTGCCTGGCCGGGGACGTGATCGGGGACTATTCCTTCCCCGATCCACTCAAGCCCGGCGACCGTCTGGTTTTTACCGATATGGCTCATTACACGATGGTCAAGAACAACATGTTCAATGGAGTCAACCTGCCGTCCATCGCCCTGAACACGGAAAAGGGCGGCATGAAGGTGCTTCGTCGCTTCGGCTTTGAGGACTATCGCAACCGTTTGTCGTAATATTTCCGACCAAAACAGTAGAATATGACCGAATTAAACTGACAAACCTGTCAACTAACGATTGAATTCAAGGTTGCCCTCTGTTAATATATTTGTTGTCGTTGTCAGAATAAGCGAACGGAATCGTTTGCATCACCATTGGAGGTTCACGTGGGTAAGAGAATTATCGTCCTGGGCGCGGGTTACGCGGGCGTCTTGACAGCCAAGAAGCTGGCGAAGCGTTTCAAAAAGCAGCCGGATGTCGAGATCATGATCATCGACAAGCACCGGTATCACACCATGCTGACCGAACTGCACGAAGTCGCGGCCAATCGCGTCGAGGAAGACAGCATCCGGATCAGCCTGAGCAAGATTTTTGCCGGACGAAAAGTCAGGGTCGTCACTGACACGATCCGGTCGATCGATTATGACAAGCAGGTTCTGCAAGGTGACCTTGAAGCCTACCAGTATGACTACCTGGTGATGGCCTCCGGCTCGAAACCGGCTTATTACGGCATTCCGGGCGCTGAAAAGAACACCTGGCCCTTGTGGTCCTATGATGACGCGGTCAACCTCAAGGCCCACATTTTCTCCATGTTCAGCAAGGCGACCAGTGTGACCGATCCGGTCGTGCGCAAGCAGCTGCTGACTTTCTACATCGCCGGCGCCGGCTTCACCGGAGTCGAGATGGCCGGTGAACTGGCCGAATGGATCCCGCAGCTTTGCCATCAGTTCGAAGTCGACCCGAAGATGGTCAAGATCGTCGAAGTCGATCTGTTGAACCGGGTTGTCCCCATGCTGCCGGAGAAATTGTCCGCAAAAGCCCACAAGCGCCTCGAGAAAATGGGTGTCACCGTTCTTCTCAAGACCGGAATCGTATCCGTTGGCGAGGATTATATCGAGTACAAGCAGGACGAAGAGGTGATCCGTGACAGCACCTGCACGGTCATCTGGACCGCCGGCACAGAATGCGCCGATATCGCCAAGGCATCCGCCCAGCTCAAGCCGGTTCGCCGTGGCCGGCTCGAAGTGGACGAGTTCCTTCGCGCCAAAGAGTACAGCAACGTCTATGTCGCCGGAGACAACATGTTCTATGTCGCGCCCGGCGCGACTGCCCCGCTGCCGCAGATGGTCGAGAACTGCGAGCATTCCGCGTCCACGATCACGAAAAACCTGACCGCCGCCGTCACCGGCAAGGGCGAGATGGAGGCCTACAACCCGACCTTCCACGGCGTCATGGTCTGCATCGGCGGCCGCTACGGCGTCGCCAACGTCGGAACGCCCAAGAAAATGTTCTCCCTGCCGTCCTTCCTGGCGATGTTCGTCAAGCACTTCATCAACATGATCTACTTCCTGCAGGTTCTGGGCTGGAACAAGATCTTCAGTTACATGAAGCACGAGTTCTTCACGATCCGCCATCGCAGAAGCTTTGTCGGCGGCCATTTCTCAAACCGCACCCCCAGCTTCCTGCTGGTCCCGCTCCGCGTCTTCCTCGGCGTCATCTGGCTGATCGAGGGCATCAAGAAACTGAATGAAGGATGGCTGGATTCACCCAAGCTGGTCACGTTCTTCCGCGGGGCCAACCAGTTCTTTGACGGCATCCTGAACGGAACAGCCGCCGCGGCCGGCGCGGACGCCGTCGCCAGTGCGACCGGCGGTGCCGGCGCAGTCGGCGAGGCGCTGATCAACTGGAACATTCTCGGCATTTTCCGCGTGATCCTGGTCTCGGCCGGTGAAGTCGCGGCCAAGCTCCAATTTGTCCTGATGGACTGGTTTGTCGACAATGTGATCGTCGCCAATGGCAACACCCAGCTCTTCTTCCAGTCGGTGATCGTCATTTCCGAGATCCTGATCGGCCTGGCCCTGATCGGCGGCTTGTTCACCTTCCTGGCTTCCGCCTACTCGCTGGTCCTGGAAGTCATGTTCGTCATGACGACCGGCCTGTACATGAGCACCTGGTGGATGGCTTTCGCCGCCATCGCCGTCCTGATCGGCGGCGGTCATGTCTTCGGACTGGATTACTATGTCATACCGGCACTCAAAAAACTCTGGCGGAAAGTACCGCTCGCGCGCAAGCTCTACATTTACCATGACTGATGAATCGACGGACAGCATGACAGATTCGCAAAACCAAGACAATCAAAACAAGTTTGACCGTGCAGAAGCGCTTTCGCAGGTCCAGGCCGTGATGGCCCGGACCCTTCTGCGTTCGGATCCCATCCTGGCTGACCTGATGCAGCACATCACGCAGGAGAACGGCAAGCAGTTCCGGGCATCTTTACTGCTCGCGGCAGCCGCGGATCACGAAGATCGGGTTTCGGAAGACGCCATCATCGCCGCTGCCGCACTCGAAATCCTCCACCTCGCGACGCTGGTGCATGACGATGTCATCGATGACGCACCGACCCGTCGAGGCCTGGCCAGCGTGCAGAAGCGTTTCGGTAAAAAGACGGCCGTGATCGGCGGAGACTACCTGTTCACGGTCTGCTTCTCCATGATCGCCGGCATATCCTCACGATACCCGGAAAAATTCGTCGAATTTTCCAAGGCGATGTCGGGCATCTGCCTGGGCGAAATGAGACAGCTGAAACACAATGGCGACACCAGCCTGAAGGTTCCCGGCTATCTGAAGATCATCGCTGGCAAGACGGCCGCGCTGTTTGCGCTGGCCATGTTCACCGGGATGATCCTGGGCGGCCGCGATGACAAGGAATCGCGTCTGGTGGCGCGCTTCGGATATTTCATCGGCATGCTGTTCCAACTGGCCGACGACTGTCTTGATTATGAGTCCAATGGCGACACATTGAAAAAGTCGGTCAAGCATGACCTGGCTGAAGGCGTCATCACCTTGCCGCTGATCTACGCGTTCGAAATGCGTCCAGCCCTGCGGGCCATGGTCCAGGACAAAGTGTTGACTCGGGACGATATCGACCTGATCGCGGCCCAGGTCATCGAGTCGGGTGGTGTCACCCGGACGAAGTCGCTGGCTGACCGCTACTACGGGAAAGCGAAAAAGCTACTGGAGCGCCTGCCTGATCCGGTCAAACGGGAAAGCCTCGGCAAAATCCTTGACCAGATCAAGGAGCGTCACTTCTGATGCCGCAATCGCTTCTGAACCGCTTCCTGCAATATGTGGAGATCCGGACCAAGATCGCCAGTCTCCTGCCCTTTTTATTGGGCCTGGCTTACGCCGCGTACGCCTATCCGCCACTCAACGGCTGGCGGACGGGCCTTTTTTTCCTGTCCATGCTGTGTTTTGACATGACGACAACGGCCCTGAACAACTATATCGATACCAAGACCAACAACGTGCCGCTTCAGTTCGAACGATCCACAGCGAAGCGGATTCTGCTTGTCATGCTTGCATTGGCGATCCTGTTTGGCCTGGGGCTGGTCTTCATCTCCGGCGATGCCGGTATCGTCATCCTGGCTGTCGGCGGTCTCTGTTTCCTGGTCGGAATCCTCTACACGTTCGGTCCGGCTCCGATTTCACGCATGCCGCTTGGCGAGTTGTTTTCCGGTGTCTTCATGGGCTTTTTCATCCCGTTTCTGGTCGTACTGATCAATGCGCCAGCGGACAGGCTCGTATTCTACGCCTATGATGCTGGTGTCCTGTCTCTCGGGTTCCGGCTGCCGGATCTGATCCGGCTTGCCATCCTCACGGTCACGCCGGTCTGCGGCATCGCGAACATCATGCTGGCCAACAACATCTGCGATGTCGAACGGGATGTACGGGTCAACCGGTTCACACTGCCCTACTATATTGGCCAGAAAAACGCGATCCGGCTGTTTGGCACGTTGTATGCGGCTGCCTACCTATCGGTCGTTGTTTTGGCTGTTTTCAACATTCTGCCCCTGTATGCGCTGATCACACTGGTTACTGCGCCACTTGTTTACAAGAACGTCCGCCGATTCGCGGCCCTTCAGTCCAAAAGCGAGACTTTCCCGCTGAGCGTCGCCAATCTGGTGCTCTCAACGGTGCCGCTGATCCTGGTGATAACGATCGGGGCATATCTAGGTTGAAAACAATCTGAAAAATTTACAAAGAAACAGGCTTTCCTGTTTCAAAACTTTTCTGGATAGCCAGTGCAACATTTAGCGCAGCTATTCCATCAGTACTGTTTGGTGAGGAAGCGAAGTTTTGAAAAATAACATCGTTTGCAAACGAATCCAAAGAACCATAAAAGCCCCCAAGATAATAACTTTGCATCTCTAGATAACCAACATCACTATAGTTCGGCTCAAAATACTCAGCAGGTGAAGGAACCTCGATGACACTTTGTGTAGTAGCCCCTGTTTCCATTGATAAAGGTGGCTTTTGCCAAAGTGTCTGACGTCCACTATCAACACTAAAGATATTTTGATCTCCTCGAACTTCTATATATTCACTGCCCTTCGAAGACCATACACCGAGACTGCTTAACAAGAAAATACCAACCGCTCCGTTCTTCATTCGATAGTTCACTGTGAAGGAAGCTTGGCCTTCAGCCTTTTCGTTTTTGTACGCAAACAATTCCTCATAATCACCGGCCAAAAAACGGGTCAGATCAAACATATGTATAGCACCAACTCGGAGCATATCCAGTGTTTTCGGTCGATATCCTCCTGCAAATTTAGAATATATTGCAGACACCTTTCCAAATCCTTGTGATTCGATTGCCTCCTTCATGCGTACATATGCAGGTGCAAAGCGTTTGTTGAAACTGACACGGCAGATCTTGCCTTGCTTGTTCGCAGTTTCCTGAATGTGTTCTGCAACGGCAAGTTCTGTACTTATGGGCTTTTCTGTCATCACATGTAAACCGGCATTCAAACACTGTAAAGTCAAGTCACCTTGAACTGCAGGAAAACTAACGACCAGAGCGGCATCAGCCTTAGCCTTTGAAAGCATTTTTGCAAGATCTGTATAGTATTCAGATAGCGAGAACCGCTTCGCTGTAAATGCTGCTCTTTCTGCATTAAGATCACAGCATGCAACAACTTCAATTTTTTCATTGAATTGTGCTGAAGTGTGTAGAATAGATGTAGCCTGTCTCCCGCATCCTACCAAAACCAACCTCATTCTAGTCATTTTGAAACTCCTTTTTTGCTTTGATAGATTTATTTACGAACAATAACATGAGCATTAAAAGATTAAATAGAAAAACAATACTGAAACCTGTCTGCAAATCATATGCATCGCTTAGTAATCCTTGAATCCATGGTCCAAACATTTTCCCTAACCCAGACATAGAGAATAATAGACCTAAAGCTAAAGGCGAATTAATTCCCGTCAATTCAGTGACCGCTGCAACAATTGTTGGGAAAACAATCGAAAAGAATAGTCCGCTGAGAGGAATGAAAACTGCATATGAAGGCGCCAATATGATGCCCAGCAATACGAATAACAATGAAATTATTGATGAAGATATGATGCTAAGCAGATACCCCACCCTATCAACAAAAAAGCCGCCAATCAATCGTCCAATCATAATAGTGATGAAGAAGATCGATAAATATAAACGTGCATTATTAAAAGAAAATATTTTGACCTTGCTCAAGTACTCAACAAGCCAAGTTGCAATGCCAGCTTCAATGGCACTATAAAAAAACATGACAAACAAATAAATGAAAGCAGCATTGGGTAGTTTTTTGGCATCAGTCATATTGATTCTATTCGATTTCTGGCTTGTTTCTTTGTAAGGAATCACTATTAAATACATAAAAACAAAAATTACGGGAATGCCGGCAATCAAATAGACATTTCGCCACCTGCTATCCGTTAACAAGATGAGGCTTGCGAAAAGTGGGGCTGACATCGCGCCGACTCCATAAAAAAAGGTAAGTAGATTCAAAAATTTTCCTCGATTATTTGAATGAATGGAAGCAATTATGGACTGTGAACTAAGATTGATTATGCCAGCACTTCCTCCAATCAGAGCCATGCCTGCAAACATGAAATATTTTCCTGTTACAATGGCAAAAAAACCCATGGATCCAGCCATGACAGATAGTCCTATTATCAAGGTGCTTTTTCGGCCACCGGCTCCAAATATAAACGAAACAAGTATTACTGAGATTACTGATCCTAAATTCGACCATAGTATGAGTGAGCCCCCGATAACATGGCTAAAACTTTGATCCACCAATATTGATGATAGGGTTGACCCCTTCAGGTTATCAACAAACCCATAAATTATGAAACAAATAAAATTTGCTATGGTCATCAATTTTATAGTTCTAATGTCCAGTTTCATATTAGCTCCTAAACCCGATTATTAATACTTGTGTCAATATAAACAATAATTTTCGATATATTTTTTGCGTATTGTTAATTTTGCACCAATGCTATTGACAGTATATATATTGTGATTATAGTATCGTATATATTAAACGTTTTACCTCCTTGCTTAACTCAACATTGACGACAGTATATCATATGAAAGGTTTATGCAATAAGTGAAGAATAAAAGGTTGACAATCAAATCGATGGCTGACGAGTTTGGGGTGTCTACAGCCACAATTTCACATGCATTAAATGGACTCCCAGGCGTTAGTGAAGAATTGAGATCAAGAATTGTTGATTATGCAAATAAAAATCATTATATACCAAATACATTTGGCAGAGGGTTGAAAGGAATTGCATTAAAAGTTATTGGAATTGTGATATCTGACATATCAAATGCAAACTATTATTGCCAGATTAATGGGATTGAATCAGTTTCTGATCGATTTGGATACAACAACATTTTATGTTCATCAGACGACAATTGGCAAACAGAAGCTGCCAAAATCAAGGTATTGATTGAAAAAAACGTCGACGGGATGATTATCGTTCCAACAGAATACCCTGACAAGATAGCCGAAAAAGAACTTTATCAGACATTAGAAGCAAGTGGGATTCCATTTGTACTCATGAATCGTTTGGTATATGGAAGAAACTATGATCTAGTAAAAACAGACAATTTGATTGGAAGCGAAATGGCAATTAACTATCTATTTCAAAAAAACCATAGACGAATCATTCACTTGACGACTGATCAAAACACCTCTACAGTCAATGATCGGGCCGCTGGTTTTTTGGCTGCAATGGAAAAAAGAACAGGACATGCGATTGAACAAGACGTTTATCGATGCGAAAGACCGACTGTAGACCTTGCATATGAAAAAATGATTCAAATATTAGGGGAAAGACAGGATTTCACAGCCGTATTTGCATACAACGATACTGTTGCTTTTGGAGCCATTAAGGCCATATTGTCGATCGGTAAAAGTGTTCCTGATGACATTTCTGTCATAGGATATGACGACAACGTATTTTCCCCTATCAGTCAAGTTCCTTTAACAACTGTTAGGCAGGATAATTATTACATTGGAGAAAAAGCGGCTGAAATTCTGCTTGACAAAATCGAAGGAAGGAGAAAAAAAACAATCAAAATAATCATCAATCCAGAAGGGGTTATCGAAAGAAGTTCTGTAAAGAAACTGGATATTGTTTGATTGCTGGCCAGTTAAACGTATAAGTTAAACGTATAAGAAAGGGGAAATGTTATAGAAAAATTGTTAGTTCCACGTTCATTATTCTTAAGTTCTATCAGAAGACCTCCGGAAAATGTTTGGCACGTTATCGAAAGGACAAACTTCACGGATGTCAAAAACCAGTCAACCTTCCCCAACCATTTTGTTATGCATTCATTCGAGAACTACAGTAGTAAAGGACAAGTCAAACAAACCACACATTTTGGAGGATCAGTGAATGACTAAAATGATTAAGCTCTTAAGTTTCACATTGTCCATTGTCATGCTTGTTTCGCTCATGAGCGCGTGTAATAGCGCAGCAACCACTGCGGCAACCACTGCGGCAACCACTGCGGCAACCACTGCGGCAACCACCGCAGCAACAACTGCAGCTGGCTGGAAGCCAACCAGGCCTGTTACCATTTATTGTTGGTCAGCTGCTGGTGGTGGAACAGATTTATCCAATAGAGCTTTGGCTGCATTCTATCAAGAGCATTTTGGCGTATCATTCTCTGTCGTTAATATGACAGGTGGCGGCGGCGGTATTGCTGCCAATCATGTTTATAATCAGCCTCGCGATGGATATACGCTGATGGGAATGTCTGAAGGTATTCACGCGATGGGTGTGATGGGTGCATTTGATCAAAAAACAGACATATTTGAAACCATGATGGTCTATACCACAGAAGGCGCTCTTGCAGTTAGATCGGATTCTCCTTATAAAACAATCGAAGATCTGGTCGAAGCTTCAAAAACCAAGGACATTAAAGTGGCTGCATCACAACAAGGAAGCGTTTGGGCGATTAAACTTGCTCAAATTATTGAAGCAACCGGTGCAAAATTTAACCGGTTGCCGTATGAGGGATCAAGCCAGTCCATGGTCGCCTTGCTTTCCGGTGAAGTGGATGCCTGTCTAGTTGGCTTGGCTGAAATGGCCGAATATGTTCAAGCTAAAAAAATGACACCGCTTGCCCTTGCAGAAAGAAAAGCTGTAACTCTCAAAGGATATGGAGAAATTCCTGCTATTGCAACAAGCTATCCGAAATTTAATGATCTTCCGGTTGCCATGCAGTGGGTCGGTCAAGGGCTATTTGTTGATACACCTGAAGAGATCAAGAAAGCTTATCACGAAGCGTTTGAACTTGCCATCAAGTCCAAATACATTACAGATCTTGCCGAAACAAAAGGATTTACCATTCTTGGTCTCCACAATGAGGAGTCTGCAAAGATTGCGAAAGAACTGGATTCAATCTTTGCATGGACAGTTTGGGATGCCGGTCTGGCACAGAAATCTCCTGAGGTTTATGGCATTCCGCGTATAGGTTAACAGGCCGGGTATATCAAAAGATACTATTAAGATTATGGGGTGAGCAATGTGAACGATATCACCGAAAAAAACAATATTGAGGTCGCTACAGAACAAGCCGACAATGAGTCAACAAAACAACAATATAAAATGGACTTGGCAAGCAGCGTTGTTCTACTTGCGGTGAGTTTGTTCTTTCTGATTGGTGGTTTGATGATGCCTGTTGAGGAGATGACCGGGTCTGCTGAAAGATGGTTTACAGCTCCTGGAATATTTCCCATATTTGTTGGTGGTGTGCTCACATTGCTCTCCTTGATACTACTTGCTCGATCAATCATTAAAACGGGAAAAATTGACAGCAATGATTTAAGCAAGGCAAGGAATTACCTCAAAAGCAAGCATTTCCAGCGATTTGCTTTCGCACTCGGCCTACTAACCATCTATATTGTCGTCATGATTGGGCGTGTTCATTATGCAATTGCGACCTTCATCTATTTATTGGCGACTATGTTGGTGTTTAGGAGAAAAGGATTCAAATTTTGGAAAATGCTAATAATTGCAATTCTTTTCACTTTGGCTGTTACCTATGGCTTTGGCAATCTTGCGATGATCCCGCTACCGTAGAAAGGAAGTAATTCAATGCAGCAAGTCATTACATTATTCAATGCATTGATCAGTTTAATCACCATTGAAAACGTCCTCATTCTCTCGATCAGTTCTGTAGCGGGAATAATCATTGGTGCGCTTCCTGGGCTAACAGCCACAATGGGTATTGCGTTGCTTACAGGATTGACATATGGCTTAAAGACAGAAATTGCTCTAATAGTGCTAATTGGAATCTATGTTGGTGCAATCTACGGAGGTTCGATTTCAGCCATTCTTATTGGCATACCTGGAACAGGTTCAGCAGCAGCAACCATTTTGGACGGCAACAAACTAGCCCTCAAAGGTGAAGGGAAAATTGCTTTGAATCTCGCTACAGTCGCATCGTTCATAGGCACTCTATTTGGCATGGTTTGCCTTGCAATATTTACTCCATTGCTTCAGGATGTTGCTTTGAACTTTACATCTGTCGAGTATTCTCTGCTTGCAATATTTGGCGTTACCATATGTGGCTCGCTAACTTCTGCAGGAGAACCACTGAAAGGATGGATTGGTGGATTTTTAGGATTGGCGATTTCCTGTATCGGGTTTGAAGGCATTTACGCTTATCCAAGATTTACATTTGGTGTTGTTGGGTTGTTTGGTGGAATAGCCATGGTTTCAGCCATGATCGGTCTATTTGGAATTCCAAGTATTTTGTCTGAACTTGCAGCGGGCGATACAGGCACAAAAGTAGTTCAAATAGACAAGAGACAATCAGCAAGAACAGGAGGATTAATTAAAAAGCACATAGGTTTGATCCTCCGTTCAGGTGTGATCGGGACATTCATCGGTGCGATTCCTGGGGTTGGTGAAGACGTTGCAGCGTGGCTTTCTTATGACTCGGCAAAAAAGACAAGCAAGAACCCTGAAAAATTCGGCAAAGGTGCCTATGAAGGAGTTATCGCTGCTGAAACGGCCAATAACTCAGCAATCGGCGGAGCGATGATTCCGCTTCTGAGTTTAGCTGTTCCCGGAAGCGCCCCCACTGCGGTCCTTCTAGGTGCCCTGGTTTTACACGGAATTCGGCCTGGTCCCATGTTAAATTTCGAATTTCCCAATTTTATCATTGAAATGGTTGCCCTGCTTATTCTGGCTTCATTGTGCATGCGCATTTTTGGATATCTTATCTGCCAAGTTGCGCCTAAAATTCTCAGTGTACCAACATTCATTTTAATGCCTGTCGTTGGTGTGTTGTCCGTCATTGGCAGTTACGCAATCAATATCAATACTTTTGATCTTTATGTCATGTTTGCTTTTGGTATAGTTGGATATTTTCTGGAGAAACAGAAGTACCCTGCGGCCCCCATCGTACTCGGCATCATACTTGGGCCAATGGCAGACACAAACATTCGACGTACGCTTATGGCTTCAAGCGGCAGTCTGACACCTTTCTTTACCAGACCGATAGCGATAGTGATTAACCTTATGATCCTATACGCCATTCTCGGACAGATTCCTGCTGTGACAAAGTTTACGAAAAAAATCACGAAAAAAATCTTCCAAAGAAACGCAAACGCAGTCTAAACATTAAACTGCGGAAAGGCAGAACGATGAAACGATCTGATATTGTAAATGAGATTACCGCATATTTTAATTCTCAGCATTGGAATGACATTATAAATGTGTATAAAAATCCAGACGAGCCGATCTATCATTTTCATGCATTTGTTGATAATCAGGTTGAATACCATGGACTTCAGACAATATTCGAAGCTAATTTTAGAAAGCATGGGTTAGTATTGGATCGAGAAATCGATCATGTTGGGCCGGGTCCTGGCCGAGCGGCACTGCACGGTATACACCCGTACGGAAAAGGGTTTGTCCCACTGCTCGATTGGTTTTGGGAATATAGTGATAAAGTCGTTTTGCGTCCAATGGATAATGGCCGGGGAGAGATGGGCACGAATCTTTTGTCCTGGGGCAAAGCATACATGGACAAATGGTTCGAGCAGTTTCAGTTCAAGTGTGTCGGATACGACGAAGAAGAGCAAATACATGATTGGTTTAACAGAAGCAAGCAATGGAAAGAGTTAACATACCTGATTGAAAACTTCGAAAAGGAAGGAATCGCTCATTTGCATTGCAACACCGAAATCAATTTTGATCCGAAGATACTGGATCTGTTTGCTCGACAGGAAATGAAAAAAATTGGATGGACTATCTGTAATGCGACTCCATGCGTATATAAGGTCGGCGATACATATAGAGGAAAGATTACGTACTCGTTGGCGCATCCAGAAGAGGTCTTTGACATTTCATGGCTTTATAATCCGGATGTCGTCATAAGACCGAGTACGCAAACGTTTGTATTCAATGATCGTCCGGATTTTGACATATGGACTGTAAAAATGTTCGAAGACACTGCTGTACGTGGCGGGAAATACATCGAGTTAACTGATACGGAAATTAATGAAATAATTGCATCATTCTAAATATGACATTCACGGAGGGTAGGGCATTGAAAAAAATCGGTTTTATTGGCTTGGGCAACATGGGTAAGTCTATGGCGCGTAATTTATTAAAAGGGGGATATGAAGTAACAGTTTTTGACATTCGGGCTGAGGCTATTGAGGAATTGAAAAAAGAAGGCGCGAAAGGTGCTTCAAGTCTGAGTGAAGTCGGTTCAGACGCAGATACAGTTTTTGTCATGGTGCTCAATGTAAAACAGGTCGAAGCAGTCACACTTGGCGAAAACGGCGCAATCAGCGGGATGAAGCCAGGAAGTACACTCATTGTGACAAGCACCATCGCACCATCAGAAATCCAAAAGATTGCGGATATTGCCTCTGAAAAAGGCATTGACACGATTGATTCGCCTGTTAGTGGCGGAACAGGTCGCGCTGCGGATGGTTCGCTTGTGATGATGGTATCATGCGAAGACTCTGTTTATGAAAAGTGCAAGGATGCATTGTTGACAGTTGGCTCGAATACTATCAGAGTTGGCAAGAAAATTGGTATGGGTCAAACAGTGAAAGCGGCAAATCAACTTCTGGTTTCAATTCATGTTGTAGCAACAGCTGAAGCGATGGTTTTAGCAACAAAAGCCGGTGTTGATCCGGAACTGCTATTCGAGGTCATCAAGAAGAGTGTGGGTACAAGTTTCATGTTTGAACAAAAAGTACCTTTGATCCTCGCACGTGATTTCAGAAATCGAGGTGCACTGGACATTCAGATCAAAGACTTGGATATATGTTTGAAAATGGGCAGAGAATTAGATGTACCGCTTTACCTGTCTGCGCTATCTCGGGAATTATTTATCATGGCTGAAGGCAAAGGCTATGGCCGTGAAGACTTATGTGCAGTTACAAAGTTGCTTGAAGAAGTTGCTCACGTAGAAGTCAAAAAACAATAAATATGTCCTAAATAGAAGGAGGAAATGGAAATGGCACAGAAACACGTTCAAGGTATTATCGACTATTTCAAAAGTGAACACTGGATGGATTTCATCACAAATCACCTGAGTTACCCTGATTCAGAAAAGGAACTGTATCATTCTCATGTTTACGTTGACATGAGTGTACATCCTGCGTCCATGCACCCGATCATGTATGCATACTGGGCAAAAAAAGGCTACCCAATGGAAAGAAGCATTGACCCTCAGTCTCCTAAACCGAAACAGGGTGGACTTCATGGGTGTTGCCCTCTTGGCGTGACGAATTTCGACTTTTTCTTCCGCTACAATAAAGAAGTGGTTCTCGGGGCGATGCCGCCTGAGGCCAAAGAGGCTGAGCATGGCTACAACGCGCTTTCCTGGGGCAAAGAGTACCAAAATGAATTCTACAAGAAATTTGATTTTCAAGCTGTGGGACCACGCGAAATTGCGGAAATTAAAGCATGGCTTCGTTCGAAGCAATGGAAAGAGTGTTTGACTAACGTTATGAATCCAGAGATCACTCATTGCCATTGCAATGTTGAACTTAATTTCGATCCGGGCGTTATCATGGCTTATGCGATCGAGGATATGGCTACCAAAGGCTGGATCGTTGAGCGCGTCTATCCTTCCGTTTATGATGTACACGGCACCTATCAGGGGAAAATTGTTTTCCTCGTAGGACATCCTGAAAAGGTCTTTGATATCTGCTGGCGCTTCAATTCCGACGTGACCATTCAGCGTGCTACAGAAGGTTGGATCTTTGACACGCCAGGGTTTGATAACTGGTATCTGACAGGTTATAACAAAGTTATTGATGACGGTGACTTCTATGTAATGACACAAGAGGAAATTGATGAGGTCATTGCATCCTTCTAGGCATGCAAAAAAATAACTATTAAACAATCTGATATATAACTAATTACGAGGAGGGTGACCTTAAGATTGACTCCGGCAATCAGTCACCCTCCTCCATATCACTGAAATGTGTTCGATGTGCAATTGATCACAGTTCAAAAAACTCAATCCAACAGAGGAGATGTCAATGGATAAACTGACGATGGATCAAATTGAAGAATTGAGAGCCTTCGATACCCCAACAATCTGCAACGCGCTTGAATTTTTCGGTATCCGTCCAAAGACAGAAGGCTTCATGACTCCGGACATCAAGTGCATCTTGCCTTATGGCAAGACCATGATCGGCTATGCCTGTAACGCCAAGGTTTCTGCAAACGCACCGGCGATGACCAGCCAGCCGGACATCTGGATGGGCTATTACGCTAAGCTGCAGACAACGACCCGTCCGGCGATCGCTGTCATCCAGGACATCGATGAAAAACCGATCGGTTCATTTTGGGGCGAGGTGAACGCCACGTGTCACAAATCTCTCGGTTGCGTTGGCACGATCACCAATGGCGGAGTCCGTGACCTTGCGGAAGTAGAAATGCTGCCGTTTGGCTTTTTTGCTAGCACCGTCCTCGTCTCCCACGCCTATATACATATCGAGGAGTATGATTGCCCGGTCGAGGTTGGTGGACTGACGGTTCAGCCCGGCGATTTGCTGGCTGCGGATCGCCACGGCGTGATTCTAATCCCTCATGAAGTTGCCAAACGCCTGGCCAAAGCCTGTAGAATGGCCGGCGCAGCTGAAATGCCGGTTCTAGAAGGCTGCCGCAAAGCGATTGCGGATAATCGTGAGGTCGATCTTGGTGAGCTCCGTCAATGGCGCAAAGAGATGGCCCAGTTGAGGAATGTGAAACCGTGACTTCGTTTAATTAGGCAAAATTTTCAACATGCTATTCAATAAATACAAATATGGTTTGCATACTTCAATTCTGACAGAATAGGCTTCATTTACCATGAATTATACAGACATTGCAAATGAATGACTGCTTTCAAACAAACAATGCTTCCCGAATCGCCTCGACGACGGTCGGGTGAGGGAAGACCGTCTTTTGCAGTTCCGCGATTGACAGTTTCCGGCCGACCATCAGGGTGGCCGCGTAAATGATCTCGGACGCGTAGTTGGCGATCAGGTGGACGCCCAGCAAGGTATCGTCCGAGTTGTTCACGACCAGTTTGCAGATGCCGTCTCCGCCTTCGTTTTCAGCAACGTAGCGACCGCTGTAACGCATGGATAGCGTACGGACGGAGCAATCCAGTCCTTTTTCCCGGGCGCTTTGTTCCGTTTCGCCGACACCGGCAACTTCCGGGTTGGTGTAGATGACGGCTGGGATGGACCGGTAATCGACCTTGTCATCCTGACCAAGCAGGTTCGCAACCGCAACCTCTGCCTCCCGATAGGCCGTATGGGCGAGCATGGAGCGTCCGTTGACATCACCCGCCGCGTAAACGCCGGGGACATTGGTCCGGCAGCGGTCATCGGTACGGATCGCGGCCCCATCCATTTCAACACCGATTGTCTCAAGCCCCAGCCCCTGTGACGATGGGCGGCGGCCGATCGAGACCAGCACTTGATCGCAGAATACGTCAATGTCGTTGCCGTTTTTCTGGTAGGTGACGCCGCCGTCACGAAACTCGGTGACTTTGCTGCCCAGTCTGAAGTCGATGCCCTTGCGGGAGAGGTTCTTTTGCAGGATCGCTGAGATCTCACAGTCGACTGGGCCGGCGATGTGGTCCAGCATCTCGATGACCGTGACGCTGCTGCCGACTGATCGATAATAGGAGGCGATTTCCAGTCCGATGACGCCGCCACCGATGATCGCGATCGACGCCGGTACTGTCTTGATGGAGAGTGCCTCTCGACTGGTGATGGCGAAACCGCTGGCCAACGCTTCTTTCAGACCATAAATCGGGGGGAGGACCGGTTCTGAGCCGGCAGCGATCAGTAGGCTTTTACCCACGTAAGCCTCGTCTTTGGCCAGGATCGAAAAGCCGTCGTCTGACCGTCCCGTGACGCGCGCCTGTGCCAGGACCATGTCAACGCCCAGTGCGGTCAGTGTGGACTTCACGGAGCCGACGAGCATGCGGACAACCTTGTCCTTGCGGGCGATGACGGCCGTGTGATCGATCGTGATATCCTGGGTATGAACACCGTACTTGCCGCCATTCCTGGCCCCGTCGAACAGTTTGGCGCTGTAAAGCAGCGTCTTGGTCGGTATGCATCCTTCATTGAGGCAGACTCCGCCCACATTACGTTGTTCAAACAGCACAACTTTCAAGCCAGCCTGAGCCGCGCGTTCGGCTGCCAGATAACCGGCGGGACCGCCGCCAATGACTGCCAGGTCATAAATCATGATGGATTACCCTCCAAGTCCGTTCATTCGTGGATTCAGCGAACCTCACCGGTTCCGGCTGTCGCCAGTCCGGGCGTGCGCTTCAGGATGTTCAAGGCCGATGTCGCATACAGGTACTCGACCGATTTTTGCAGGTGATCGGCAAGCGTTTCCTTCAAAGCACCGACATCGCCTTCAGCGATGGCGTGGACAATCGACGCGTGTTCGGCGATCGATTGCTGGTAGCGCAGCTCCGACAGCAACTGCTGGGCACTGACGATTTTGTAGTAGAAGACGCCGTTGACCTTGAGGTTCTGGTACATCTGGTAAAGTTTCTGGTTGCCACAGGCCTGGATCAGATGCTGATGAAACTGACCTTCACTGGCAAAAAAAGTCTGGAAGTTGTCTTTTACGGCCTCGGAGTAGCCACCCTTGGCGACTGCCTGCTCCAGACGCCGTATCTCCTTGAGATAGGCCGGTTCAGACCTGGCTTTGGCGATCACTTTGTCGGCACAGTAGAGTTCGACCATTTTCCGGATTTCATAGGTATCCGCAATTTCATTCATGTCCAGTTCGCGGACCTTCATGCCACGTCTGGGCATGAACTCGACGTATCCTTCCATGACCAGGCGGTTGAGCGCTTCGTTGATCGGCGTATGGCTGACGACGAGTCGTTCGGAAATCCGACTGACGACCAGGCGTTCGCCGGAAGCGTAGATCCCCGAAAGTATATCGCCCTTGATCCGGTCGTAGACCATGTCCAGCAAGGAAAGGTTTTTGTAGCTTTCCAGATCCATGTTGCCATCTCCTCGTGCAAGCAGGCTCATTCGGCCATCAAGGTCACGAAATCCTCCAGGTTTTCGCAAAGTGCCTTCAGAAAACGGGCGGCGGGCGCGCCATCGACTGCGCGATGGTCAAAGGTCAGCGACAGGCTGATCGCCGGGTAATGGACAAACTGGCCATTCTCCGGTCGGGCCTTGTAATCGATGCAGCCGATGCCGAGGATCGCTGTCTGGGGTGGCGCGATGACCGGGGTGAACGACTCGACGCGCAGGGCGCCCAGATTGGTCGTTGTAAAGGTCGCGCCAGCCAGCATCTGCGGGGTGGCTTTTCCGTCCTGGCAGGCTTTGGCGAGTTCTTTGGCGGTCTGTGAAATCTGACGCAGGCTCATCCGGTTGGCGTAGGACACCGTTGGCACCATCAGGCCGGCTTTCGTGTCGACCGCGACACCAATATGGGCGTTGTGGAACAGGGTGGTGGTTTCATCGCTGAAATGGGCGTTGAGGGTGGGGAAGTCGAGGATCGTCCGGGACACAGCGAAGACGATCATGTCGTTGATCGAGATGCCGGGTTTTCCGGCCGCTTCTGACCGGGCCTTCAGCTGGTCCTTGATTGAAATCAGGGCGGTCGCGTCAAAACTGGCATTGATCGTCAGCTGCGCCATGGATTGCAGGGACTGATGCATGTTGCGCGCGATCACCTTGCGAATGGTCGAATTCTTGACGACGGTAAAGTCGTCCGCCCCGGCAGATCCTTCCTGACCGGCCGCTGCGCCTGAGTAGACAGCCGGAAGGGACGCGGCAGGACTTTTCATGATCGAGGAGGTCTGATCCGATACCACGAGCGGCCCGCCGGCTGCGACGCGCAGGACATCTGATTTGATGATCCGGCCGTGTGGACCGGTCGCCGGAACGGACGCCAGGTCGATGCCTTGCTCCCGGGCCAGAGACTTGGCCTTCGGTGAGGCGAACAGACGACCGCCTTCAGTTGGGGGCGGCAGATGAATGACCGGTTCAGCGGGCGCGGTCGGGGCGGATGGTGTTGACGGTGCAGTAGCTTCAGGCGGGGCTGCAGGCGTCGACGGAGCGGATGGTGCGGCCGGTTCTGAGGGTTTTTCCACAGGCGCCGGTTCAGCGGCCCGCCCCGGGATCGAGTAGGCTTCGCCGGGTTGGCCGATCACACAGACCACGCTTTTGACCAGGATTTCATCGCCTTCGTTGCCGATCGTTTCCAGGATTGTGCCGGCGGCCTCGCTTTCGATGCTGAAGGTCGCTTTACCGGTTTCGATATCGAACAGGTAGTCGCCTTCCTTGACGACATCCCCCTTTTTCACATGCCAGTAGGACAGGATCGCGCTTTCTTCAGTCAGGCCCTTCTGGGGCATCAGGATCAGTTCAGCCATGGTTCACCTCATGTAAAGATGGATGCTCAGCGGATGTAAAGACCGCCGTTGACATCGATGACCGCGCCGGTGATGTAATCCGACAGGTCGGACGCGAGGAAATAGACGCTCTTGGCCACGTCGAGCGGTGTGCCCAGGCGCAGCATCGGGACGGAATTCGGATCATCCCGGCCTTTGGTCATGTCGGTTTCAATAAAGCCGGGGGCGATTGCGTTGCAGTTGATGTTGTAAGGCGCACAGAACAGGGCGTAGGACTTGGCAAGGGCCAGGGCACCGCCCTTGGAGGCGCTGTAGCTGGGCGCGACCTTGGGACTGCCCATCTCGCCGGCCCGCGAGGCCATGAAAATGATCTTGCCGGACCCATGGCCGATCATATGCTTGAGACAAGCCTGCGTGCAAAGCTGCATGCTGCGCAGGTTGATGTCGATCAGGTTGTCCCAGGCTTCGACGGTCAGCTCGAGTGCCGGTGTCGCATCGACGATGCCGGCATTGTTGACCAGGATGTCGATTTTCCCAAACCGGTCCATGACCGACTGCACCATCTGTCCAATCGAGCCGGGATCCTTGACATTGACCTCGGCCGCGATAGCCGACAGGCCCGCGCGGCACAGCCGATCACATGATTCCTGTGCCAGTTCGTATCGGATGTCGGCCAGGACGACGGTGGCCCCATGCTCGGCCAGCAGGCGGGCTGACTCGTAGCCGATGCCGCGCGCGCCACCGGTGACGATCGCGATCTTGCCATTCAGATCTTCAAATTTCGTCATGTGCATATCCTCCATGCGGAATCGCGGATCAAATGCCGAGCTTTTCGCGGCGCAGCTTCTCCTCTTCCGACATGTCGGTCGACGCGACATGGCCGGGGAGTTTTTCGATCCGGGCATCGATGGCGTCGAGGATCCAATCCTTCTGCGGGAAGAAGAATTTTTCCAGTTCGGGGCAGGGGGACACCCAGTTCTGGGAGCCCAGGGCAACCGGCGGGGCATCGAGGTGGTCAAAAGCGAACTCGGAGATGTTGCTGGAGAGGGTCTTGGTGTAACTGCCGCGCTCACAGCTGTCGCCGAGGATGACGATCCGGTTGGTTTTCTTGACGGACTCGATGACTGTCTCATAGTCAAATGGCACGAGTGTGCGGGCATCGATGACCTCGGCTTCCAGGCCATACTGCTCGCTCAGGGTTTTCGCGGCGTCGAGCGCCGGATAGAGCGCCGGCCCGATGGTCAGGATCGTGAGATCTTTGCCGGCCCGTTTGATATCGCATTTGCCCAGCGGCACCTCGTAGTATTCAGACGGGACGCCGTCCTTGGCGAACCACTCGCCGATGTCATACAGCTTCTGGCTTTCAAAGTACATGACTGGATCGCTCGAGCACAGGGCCGAGTTCAATAGCCCCTTCGCATCGTATGGGGATGCCGGGTAGACGACTTTGAGCCCCGGGATATGGGTGCACAGCGAGCTCCAGTCCTGGGAATGCTGCGCGCCATAGAACGCGCCGACGGAGACACGGACGACGCAGGGCATCTGGATGCTGCCGGCACTCATGCCCTGCCATTTGGCCAATTGGTTGAACAGTTCGTCGGCGCAGCGGCCGAGGAAGTCGCACCACATGATCTCGGGCACCGCGCGGCCGCCACACATCGCGTAGCCAACACCGGCGGAGATGATCGACGATTCGGCAATCGGGGCGTTGAACAGGCGGTGACGGGGCACGGACTCATAAAGCCCTTGCAGCACGCCGAACGAGTTGCCATGTTCACGGACGTCTTCGCCGAAGAGGATCATGGACGGATCCTCGTAGAATTTGTCCAGCAGCGATTCAAAAATCGCGTCGCGGTATGAGAACGCCTTGATGGCCGAAACCAGCTTGCCGTTTTCATCAATACCCTTGCGCAGTTTCTTCTTGATCTTCTTGACGCGCGAGTTCTCATCCTTTTCACCGATGACCTCCGGCTGGCCTTCGCCAAGCGTCCGGTGGTATTCGTTGGAGAACATGTACTGGGCGATGGAATCGGGCTGACCGACCAGGTCCATCCGGGGCGACAACTTGTAGTCGATCGCCTGGACCAGGATGCGCGTGATGCGGTCTTTGTCGCTTTCCTCGATCGAGAGCACCTGGGCTTCGCTCAGAAGGCCCTCGGCGATCAGATCCGCCTTGTAGGTGGCGATCGCGTCGTTTTGTGCCCAGTAGTCCATCTCCTCCTTGGAGCGGTAGGCGAACTGGTCGGTGACCGAGTGGCCGGTCTGACGGTAGGTGACCGTGTCCAGAAGGACCGGGCCGCGGTTTTTCGCGAGCACCTGCTTCTTGCGACGGAAGGCGTCGATGACCGCGAAGACATTGTAACCGTCGATCCGCTCGGCGTGCATCTGATCTTCATTGAAGGCCGCACCGACGCGTGCGAGTTCACCATAACCCATGGTCTCGCCGTAGGTCTGGCCGCTCATGGCGTAGAAGTTGTTCATGTAGTTGAAGATGATCGGCAGGCCGCCCTTGTATTCGTCGCTCCACAGGGTCTTGAACTGGTCCATGGTCGCGAAATTGATCGCCTCCCAGGCGGTGCCGGTGCTCAGCGATCCGTCACCGCTGTTGACGACGATGATGCCCGGCCTTTTCGCCAGCTTTTTGAAGAGCGCCGCGCCATTGGCGATGATGCCGGCCGCGCCGACGATGGCGTTGTTGGGATAGATGCCGAACGGGGTGAAGAAGACGTGCATCGAGTTGCCCAGACCACCGGTGAAACCGATCTCGCGGCCAAACAGCTCGGTCATGAAGCCATACAGGAAAAAGTCGACAGCCAGCTCACGGATGTTGTCCTTGTAAGGGGAGAAGGACTCGACATTCTTCAGGAGTGCGCCGCCGCGGAAATTGGCCATGATGTCGTAAAGAGCCTGTTCATCGAGCTGGCGGATCGAGGCGAATGCCCGGGCCAGGACTTCGCCGTGGCTTCGATGGGTGCCGAAGGTGAAGTCGTTGAGCTCGAGCGTATAGGCCTGACCGACTGCGGACGCTTCCTGGCCGATCGACAGATGGGCCGGTCCTGTATAGGAATACTCGATGCCGTTATAGGTCTTGACGGTCCGGATCCCGGCGAGCATGGTCTCAAACTCACGGATCAGACGCATGTCTTCAAACAGATGCAAGAGATCATTCGCCGGGAACTCCCCTTTGACATCCTTGAGGGTTTTCTGGTAGGCGTTCAGCGGAATGTCCGAAAAAGACAGGCTGCCGCTGGCGCGGACGGTGTTGGGATGGATCAGCAATGATTTTGGCATGACGAACTCCTCCTGGTAAACGGTCGGGGGTTTGTGCAATCACCCCCCTCGAAGCGTCCGAGACAAACTTGATTCAACTAAGAGCGGGAATGCCCTGTCTTGATCGTAGCACGCCCCTTGGCACCGGGCAATGGGTTCGTTTCAAGATTTACTCATCACTATTTACTTAAATATACCAGATGTCAAACAAGCGCACAAATAGGTCAGACCATGAAACAAATAACCGGCCCTTTGCTATAATGAAAATACCGGGCGAGAGGAGGCGGTTTTTTCATGCTCAAACCGGTCAAGAAGGCAAGACTTTATGAAGACATTGTCCAGCAGCTGACACGGTTGATCAACAGCGGCGTGCTCAAGCCAGGCGACCGTCTGCCGACCGAGCGGGCGCTGGCCACCGAGCTTGATGTCAGCCGGACAGCGATCCGCGAAGCGCTTCGCGTGATGGAGGCCATGGGATTCATCGAGTCCCGGGTCGGGGAAGGCACGTATGTACGGGCCATCACGATTGAAAACGTGATCAGTCCGTTTTCCAGCCTGCTGCAGCAGGATCAGCGACTGATCGACGAACTGATGGAGGTTCGACTGCTGATCGAGACTGAGATGGCCCGGATGGCTGCCCATCGGCTCAATCCGGAAAGCGCCGCGCAGATTGAAGAATCCCTTGCCTTCATGGAGGAGGAAATCAGCCAGGGAGTGCTGGGACTCAACGGCGACAACATGTTTCATGAAGCACTGGCCAAGGCGGCCGACAACCAGGCGCTTTGCCAGATCCTCGACTTGTGCAGCGATCTCTTGAGCTCGTCACGGGAAGACGCGTTGAAAAAATTGAGTGACCAGGGCATCGCGCTGGCCCACCACCGCAAGATCTACCAGGCAGTGGTTGATGGAGATGGTGACCTGGCAGCTTCTCTGATGAAACATCACCTGCAGTTCGCGGCCAATTACATGAGCCGGGTGCCAGTCTCGCAAAGGCCAGTCACAGGCAATCATCCGTCTTGAAACAATCAAAATGGATAAGAAATGAGGGAACACGCATGGGTAATCTGGAAGGAAAAATCGCAGTCATCACAGGCGCGGCCCAGGGGATCGGCAAGGCCGCGGCGATCGCTTTCGCGCGGGAGGGCGCCAAGGGCCTGATCATCGCGGACATGAACGAGGCCAAGGCCGCGGCGACAGCCAAGGGCATCGAAGAGGAATTTGGCTGTACGGCCATCGCGTTGAAGGTCAACATCGTGGTTCTTGACGAGGTCAGGCAGATGTTCGCCACCGCGCAGGAAAAATTTGGCACGGTCGACATTTTTGTCAACAGTGCCGGAATCTGCCCGCTCGCCACGATCGAAAACATTGGTGAAAAGGAATGGGACCTGGTTCTCGACGTGGACCTGAAGGGTGCCTACTTGAGCACACGCGAAGCGTTCTTCATCATGAAGCAGAAGCGCTACGGCAAGATCATCAATCTCTCGTCCATGGCCGGACGACAGGGGGGCATCACGTCGGGCATCCACTACTCCACATCCAAGGGCGCGATCATCACGATGACCAAGCAGTTCGCCAAGGCAGGCGCCGCCTACAACATCAATTGCAACGCGGTGGCGCCCGGCCTGATCGAGACCGACATGACCGCGACGTTCGGCTACAAGCCTGAGCAGGTCCCGCTCGGTCGGCTCGGTACAGCCGAGGACTGCGCGAACGCGATCGAATTCCTGGCCTCCGAACGCTCGAGCTTCATCACGGGCTGCACCATCGACGTCAACGGCGGCATGCTGATGACTTGAGGGAGGATCCGACATGGACCGATTCACACTCAACAAAGACGAGACCATTCTGCTGATCATCGATGTCCAGGAGCGTCTGGCGCCGGTGATCCATGATCAGGCAACGGTGATAGACCGCACGGTCCGACTGCTGCACGCAGCCATCGAGATGGACTTGCCGGTGTTGGTCACGGAGCAATACCCCAAAGGACTCGGACCGACCGTCCCCGCCATTCGTGATGTGCTGAACGAGAGCCTGCCGGACCTCAGGCCGTATGAAAAGCAAAGCTTCACGGCTTACACATCGGATGTGTCAGCCGCGCTTGGCGCCACTGGTCGGAAGAAGGTGATCATTGCTGGCATGGAGACGCATGTCTGTGTCTTCCAGACGACCCGGCAGCTGCTGGCTGAAGGGTACCAGGTCTTCATCGCCCGGGACGCGGTCAGCTCGAGAACGTCGGAAAACCGGGAAAACGCCTTCCAGCTAATGGCGGCAATGGGCGCGACCATCACCAATACCGAGACCATCCTGTTTGACCTGGTCAAGGTGTCCGGCACACCGCTTTTCAAAAAAATATCGCATCTGGTGAAATGAAAATGCCCAGCCGAACCGGGTGCATGATGGTCGACGGCAGGCGTGAAACCGGTCATCCCTCTGAAAGGGTGGTCAAATTTCGTAATAATTTATATGGGCCCTGTCATGCGACTATCAGAATGCTGATGTTCAGCTGGTCTGCATGACCTGAAATCTTTAAACTCTGGGAGGAACCGCCGCACATGGCTTTCTGGAAGCCGCCGGCTGAGTCATCGCCGACTGACGGCTCGATTTCGCATCCCGTTCGAATGGATGACGGAACTGAGTCTTTGGTTGCCCGGATTCAATCCGGGGAGGAACAGCTGCGTGAACAGCTGATCCTGGACAGCATGCCCTGGATCAAGAAAACCGTGCGAAAGATCACACGATCTTTTTTTGTCGAGCAGATGGACGAGTTCAGCATCGCGCTGGAAGCCTTCAGCCAGGCCATCGACCATTTCAAGACCGATCGGCAAGTTCCGTTTTTCGGTTTCGCACAGCTGGTCATCGAGCGCCGATTGATCGATTGGCAGCGCCGACAGCAAAAGGATAGCCGGACGCTTCTTTTCACCGATGTCGAATCACCGGAAGGCACGTCTTATGTCGATCAGGTGGCGGATCCGACCAGCGAACATGCCCAGGCTGACCTGGAAACCGCAGAATCCATCGACTATCTCAAACTAAGACTAGGCACGTTCGGCTTCACGCTGGAACAGCTGACCGACCGTTTCCCGAAGCATCGCGACACGCGTCTGCTCTGCATCCGGATTGCCCGGACCCTGGCCGAGGATGATACGCTTTTTGACAGGATGATGGTCGATCACCGTCTGCCGGTCTCGGAGCTGTCACGCCGCCTGGAGGTCCCGGTCAAGACGATCGACCGCAACCGTCACAGCATCATCTTCATCGCCTTGCTGATCAACAGCGACCTGGACGTCATCAAGTCGTATCTGATCAACTTTGAAAGGGAGGGTTCCTGATGCGCAAGGGAACAGTCCTGTCCATTGAACATGATGTCGCGATCATCTTTACAGATGACTGCGGACTGGTCCGCATCCCCTGCCGGCCGGACATGGCCGTCGGGCGGGAGATTCTCCTGCCGGACCTGGAGGCTGTGACGAGCGTCAGGCGGGTATCACCGCGGATTCATACCTGGAAGCCGGCCATGGCAGCCGCGATCCTGCTGATCGTCATCACCGTCGGCCTCTGGATGGGCCAGAGCCGCTGGCCGACAGCGGCGTACGCCCGGATTTCCGTTGAGGTGAACCCGGGGATCGAACTGGTCCTGAATCGTCATCTCGAGGTCAGTGATGTCCGGTATCTCGATGAAGAAGCGCGCCAACTGGCCGCCGGCGTCACCCTCGAAGGCCTGGAATGGCGTGAAGCGGTTGAGCGATGGGCTGAAGTCCTGGTCGATCAATGGCCTGAAAAATTGGAGCGTATGCTGGTGGCGGCATTTGTGTCGCCGCGTGACGAGGCGTTCCTTGGCTCGCTTCGGGAGATGGCGGGTACCGGCAATCCGGGAGCACTTTCAGGGGTCGATGTCCGTATCCTGTACGGGACCGATCCCGAGATCGCGCGTCTGGCTGATCGTAACAACCTGTCGCTGGGACGCCAGATGATCCTGAACCAGTCGCGGGACAGTCAGTTGGGATGGGAAGTTGATGCCATCGCGATCGCGCCGCTCGGCGATCTGGTCGGCCTGATGCCGGCGAACCCGGACCCGGACCAGGATCCGGTCATGGCTCGGCTGCGCGTGAAAGCGACCATCCAGACGTCTGCCACCGAGTCATCAACGCCCTCGACATCTAACAACACAAATCCGACTACCGGTAAAACCGATGGGCAGACTTCCGGGAAAACGACCGTCCAGTCAGTTTCCAACAGTACGACCGGAGCGGGCACATCCGGAGAAAATGTCACTTCAGGCTCGACCGGAGAATCGACTTCCAGCCAGACCACCGGTGCGACGACAGACAAGGCAACGACCGGCAACTCCACTCAAACGACGCAGACAAGCGGGCCGACCACATCACCCGCGTCATCCCAGTCCGGTCCTTTCAACACCGAGCCGGGAAAAACCACTCAGTCCGCCAGATAGATCGTCCGGATGTAAGCGCTGTATTGCAGACTGCCTGACGAACTTTCCGAAATCTGGATATTCTGGAAAACGATCAGGATACGAAGGCTACCCTGCTCGGCCTTGAGCATCATGTCCTCAAAGGCGACCTCGGTGCCCTCTTTGGCATTGACGCCCCGGTATTTATCATAGAGGCCGCGGATATAAGGCTCGACATCGATTTCGAGCAGTATCTGGTTGTCGCGACTGACGATGATCGGCATATTGCGCACATACTCGATAGCGGTCGGGCGGATCTGATAAATACCGGACAGCCCTTTGATCTCGATCTCATTCGTCATGTTCATGTCGCCCATATTGGCGGCATACTGATAATCAGACACATCCAGCGTGCCGGCTGGCAGGTAAAGGAAGGTCTCATTGCCTGATGGCCCGACCGGCCCCCAATCATAATCTTCTTCAAATCCAAAAACACTGACAAACTGGCTGTAACTGGTGATCGACCCGTCAAACCAGGGGGCAATGCTTGTCTCACGCTGGCGTGGAATCAGGTAGTTGACCGTCTGGGTGATGGTCTTCTTGTCCTCCTGGGAAATACCGGCCGGCGCCTTCTGGATGCGATCACTGACGATCATCTGGTTTTTGGTCAGTACGCTGTACAGCCGGTTGGACTGGGATCGGACGGTGAAGTCCAGGTAGCCGGTGACCGGCAATACCGCCACGGCGATCAGCAGCATCGCGGCGATGGCGGTGAGGCCATTGCGCAGGACCGGCTTGATCAGGAACACAAGGGCCGACAGGATGGCATAGATCCAGATCAGCGAAACGACGTATTCGCCGACCATGAAGCCGGTGGTCTGGACGCGCTCGATGATCGCGTACGCTTCAAAAGCCAGGAAGATCAGGAGCACAATCGGGAAGACTCGCCGGTAAACGCGGGCGATCGGCTTGTCCTGATGGCTGACCATGATGAACAGCCAGATGCCAAGGATCGAATAGCCTGAGAAAATGGCGGACAACTGTTCGAAATCCGGCCATTTCCCCACCACCAGGATCTGGACCACCCAGATCAGGAGCACAATGGAGAGGGCGGCGATGATCGGGATGAGGACGTACAGGAACAGGACTTCAATGAACCGCGGCTGTTTCTGGGCCGTTTCCAGGTGCGGATCGGAAACCTCTGGCGAAAAGTCGGGATAATAGCCGAGGAAGAACGCGAACCACAGGAACGCGCTCCAGACGCCGATATGCATGTAGACTTTTTCCGACATGGCTTGGTACAGCAGGTTCTCGACACTGAAGGCGATGAAATAGCTGCCGAGCAGGATGACCAGCGCGTAAAGCAGGGCGATCATCGCTGACTTCAAAGTCATGAAAGCCGCCTGATTGTAATCACTGCCGGTCGAAGGCCGGGAAATCAGCAGCATGAACAGCAGGACCAGGACCGCCGCACCGGCAAAAACGCGTGCGATCGTCATCTGGGGAATCTGACCGGTTCCCTGGTTGATCAGGAAGAACAGACCGACACCGGCGCCGAGCGTCAGGATGTTGACCAGGATGAACCAGACAGGCAGACGCTTTCGGCTGATGCCGAGAACAGCGACGACCAGGCCGAGCGCGGCGGCCACGACAAAGCCCAGCTGCAGGCTCTGATAGAACCGGTTGTAGGATACATTGTCCAGCTGGATGAGGTAGGAAGCTGAAGCGGCGATGACCAGCGCGCTCAGCATGGCTGCCGGAAAACGGGCGAACGAACGGGCAGTGCCGCCGGCAATCCGGGTGATGGACTGACCGAATTTACTCATGGGTATACCCCCCTTGATAGCAGTTACTTTGACTATCGAATTAACTTCAGTATAGACGCAAGCGGCTCTGATTGAAAGAAAAATCAACCATCGGCCTGGCGCTCAGTCGAACGGTGCCGATTTTTCCAACAATCGCAAAAGATGATACAGAAATGACACATTTGCCTGTTGAAATAAAGACGTCAAGCAAAACCATGAGGAGGAACACGTCCGTGAACAAATTGCCCCTGAAAGCCAAGTCGCATAGCCAGCAGATCCGTCTGGCCGTCCAGATCATCTTTTTTGCCCTGATCCTGGGCAACGCCATCAACCATACCCTTTCCGAGGCCGGCATCGCCATCCCGATCCTCGGAGCCGCCTCGATCCACTCACTTTGTCCGTTCGGGGGTGTGGTGACGATCTACACCCTGGCCACCACCGGTCGTCTGGTGCAGAAAATCCACGAATCCGCGCTTGTCATGCTGGGTGTTGTCGGTGTGACCGCGATCCTGTTCGGTTCCGCCTTCTGCGGCTGGATCTGCCCGCTCGGCTCTGTCCAGGAATGGCTCGGCAAACTGGGTCGCAAATTGTTCAAGAAAAAGTACAACAACGTCGTACCGGCCAAACTCGATCGGATCCTGCGCCTGTTCAAATACGTTGTCCTGGTCTGGGTCGTCTATGTCACCGCCACCTCGGCCATGCTGGTCTTTTCGGACTATGACCCGTATTACGCGCTCTTCAACTTCTGGTCCGGTGAGGTCGTCTGGCAGGCCCTGGTGGTGCTCGGCCTGACCCTTGGCGGCGCGCTGATCATCGAGCGCCCCTGGTGCCGCTATGCCTGCCCGCTTGGCGCGATGCTCGGATTGACCAACAAGATCAGCATCTTCCGGATCAAGCGCAACGCCCCGACCTGCATCAGCTGTTCAAAGTGCGACCGAGCCTGCCCGATGAAGATCGAGGTCTCCACAGCCGGCAAGGTCCGAAGCGTCGAATGCAACAGCTGCCTCAAGTGCACTTCTGAAAACGCCTGCCCGGTGCCCGACACCGTCAACATGAGCCTGTAAGCTGGAGGATATATTGATATGAAACTGAAAACCGGTACCCTTGCGATCTTACTCATCGTCGTCCTGTTTGGCGGCATCTTCCTCTCACAGCAGCTCGGCTGGTGGAGCACCGAAGCCTCCGGCTCCGGATCTGGCGGAGGCGGCACCAAGACCCCCGTCACAATCAAGACCGGCGAATATGCCGGCACGGCGGACCCGGCTGACATTCGAGGCTCATACACATTCACTGATGTCAGCAAGAACTTCAACATCCCGATCGAAGACCTCGCCGATGCGTTTCTGGTCTTGCCCAGCGAAGCAGCCGTCATCAAATGCAAAGACATTGAAACCATGGCCTCAGAGGGAAAATACGGCGAGCTTGAGGTTGGAACATCCTCAGTCCGGGCCTTCGTCGCCAACTACCTGGGGATGGAGATCGAGGCGGCCAATCCGGAGGACGACATCCCGCCGTCCGCAATCGAGGTGATCCTCGAGCGAGGTAATCCGACTGAAGCGCAGAAAGCCAAGCTGGAAGAAATGCTGGGGTAAAGTGTCCACAGTGCCCAAATGGTGCCAGGCACCGAAATGTCACCAAAGCGTCGTTTATGATGAAAAGGGAGGTGGTCCGGATGGACTGCCTCCCTTTGCGCTGCGCGATTGCTGAAGTGTCCAAATGAAGTGCCCAAATGGTGCCAGGCACCGAAATGTCACTTCCGTATAGACAGACTCATCATGCTAAAATAGAGATACAATAATATAACCAGTTGGTCCTATACAGAGGAGGGATGTCTGATGAACCGTCCCGTTCGCCATCCTCGTTTCGCCTGCCTGGTGCTTTCGATCCTTCTGGTCCTCACCCTGCTGCTTTCATCATGCAGCCAAAAGAGCACCCCGTCCTCCTCCGCTAACACCACTAAAGCGAGCCAAATCACGACCGTTACCGATACGCCAAAACCGTCCAGCCTGAGCGGTCAACTGATTCAGGCAATCCCTCAGGCTCAATCACCTGAGCAGCGGGAACAGGCAGTCAAAAGTCTAGTTCAGGCAGGTTTTTCACTTGGCCTGATTGACGCAAGCGGCCAGCAACTGAACACCAACACGCCAAACGCGCCGGTCAGCATAGGGCCTGATGGACTGGAAGTTTACACCATGCTGGCTGCCGATGGTGCCGGTCGACCGCTTGGCTCGGTCATTGATTTCCTTCAGGCTTCCGGCGTCGTTCTCGATGCGACACAAAAAGCAATCGACATCGATTCGCTGCTGCCGGATATTCAGCAATACGTCGACTGGTCATTTGAAAATCAGAATGACCCCAAAGCCACCCTCGGCCTGTTGCTGTCATCCGGTCCCGTGATGCAAATACCCACCTCCGCACCGAAACTGTCCGCAGCAAGTTGGATATCGCCGCTGGCCGGAATCCTCCTCATGGCGGACATCCTGATCGGAATACCTGACCCGGCCCCGGAAAAGGCGGATACCGGCAACCGGGTCTCACTGGCCAAACTTTGGACAGCCCAACCGGTCGCAGCTTCCGGACTGCAAGACACCGCCAAGTCCCTCCAGGGCCTGATCACCGTCATCACCCCTTTTCTACCGGAAAATCTAAAAATCCCCGATATGGTCCATACAATCCTGAATGCTTTTGCCCTCGGCGACCGCATCGTCCTCCGCACCGTGGATCCGGATGATTTAGGTTTTGATTCCGCGCAGGACATCCGTTCGATTGAGTTGAAACCAGCACTTAACCAAGGGGTGTGGCTGGCTCCGATCATGATGCTGCTCCCATCAAGGACGTTCCTGCAAGGACCCGAGATGACCGTCACAGCCGACCTGGTCTCCCCAAGCCGCGCGTTAGGCAGCGCAGCGGGCACCTTGTACCCCGACGCAGACGCTCGTTTTTTCAATCAGAAGGGTCACAACCCGTCCATCGAATTGGACGGACACCGGCTCATAGTCAGCGGCCGGCCGCCCAATGATCCGGTCATTTTTTCCGTTGTCCGCACACTGTCTGATAACCATGAAAAAAAGGCGGCCCTGCTCTATGCGACAGCGGAGATCAAATTGCCTCAGCTTTCAGAAGTTCTTGCCAAGTATGACGAGGAACTTTCAAAACTGGGATTGCTGGCACAAGGAGGCATCGAGACCGTTCTGCCGCGCGAGCAAGTGGAAAAATATTTCCGTGACATCGAGTCAGGGCTTCAGGTCGCCGCCCTGGCCTACCCGGTCATCCTGCTGCCCCGTAGCCAGGAAGCAGCGCTTTCCTTCAAATCGGAAGGCACCCAGATCAGCGGTTTGCCGAACCGCTTCATACCGTTGCCCGACGGATTGGATAAAACCTGGCCGGCCCAGTATGAATGGGTGTGGGCATGGGGAGACGGCTCACCAGAAACCATATCGACCCGCTTGGATCGTCCAACCCACACCTACGACAGCCCTGGTACATACACCATCTGGCTTCGCGCCCGCAATCCCGCCACAAAAGAAATCCTGGCCACAGTCGAACAACAACTGGAGATCCAGGAACTTGCGGCAATTACGGAACGGACTGAGACGGGCATTTCTTACCATCTGTTCGAAGAAAAGGACGCCCAAATTCCCGTGCTGCTAGATGAACAGCTGTCCCTCACAGACTACTCAAGACTGAATCTGTGCAGCTTCGAAGCACCAGAACCCAGTTGGTCCGCTTTCCCGAACCTCTATGTCACACACAAAGGCCAGATCCTGAATTATGCACCACCCAACCTGCCGCCTGTCTACCTCAACCGAACGATCCGCATGAAAATCCGGTATGCCAACGAACTGATGAAATCCTCTGTCAAATATGCTCACGGCCAGGACACCGGCACACTGCTGGGTAACGAATGGATCGCCACCACGGCGTCCAGCAAGAAACAATATGACCAGATCATCCAGATGGCACAAACAAACCAGCAATCGCGACTGGTCGAAAACAGCCTTGATGAAAACCACATGCGCTTCATCTACATGAACAGCGCCAGAAGCGAACTGCAAATGAACAACAGCTACGTTGCAGCCCATGTCGAGCGATACGGCTCCTGCATCATCGAAATCCACATGAACGATGCGAGCCCGGATGACGGATCGGTTCAGACACTGCTGAACGCCATGGTCGATTACGCCCACAATCTGGCTGATAAGGCGGAAGGTCATGCCGGACGATACATCCAGGCATTTGACCGGCCATAAACACTGAAATGCCCAAACGATGCCAGGCACCAAACCGCCACGATCGTTGGCGTCAAAAAGGGAGACTGTCCAAGCGGACAGCCTCCCTACGGATTTGGTACCGGGTACCAAATTGGAAGTTGGGACCAAATGCTTATCTCTTATCCGAGAATCATGACATCCAGATGCAGGGTGAAGTAGATCGGCCCGGCAAAGGTGGCGACTGACTTTTTCATCATCAGGATCTGCTCAAGGCCGTTGGCGCTGACCCGGAAGGGGTAGCGGCCGGGGGAGGCGCCGGGCATAGATGTGCCCGCATAGACCTGGGCGTCTTTCGTGGTCATGACACCATCGGCTAGTTCTATTTTGACCGATACGGTGCCATTCATCATGTAGTGAACGTGAACAGAACCAACCAGTGTGCCTTTGCTGAGGTCATTCTGACCGGCACCGGCCCAGAGCTCGAGGTGACGTTCGTCACCGGGAGACAGGCGGCTGAACCAGCCCCACTGGCTGCTGATGCCTTCGTCTTTGAAGGTGTAGTCACCGAATGCCCACGCTGTCTCAGAGCCGGGCAAGACATAAGTGTTTGTGACGGTCACGTCGGTGATGCCGTTCGGGCTCACCGCGTGAGGTCCGGCGGGAACGGATTGCAGCCAGGATGCACCGGAATCCATCTCCTCGACCGTGTAGTCACCGGGGATCAGGTTGTTCCAGGTGTATTGCTGCCCATCTGTGGTGAAATCAACCCAATCCGAGCCGGCCGGGTAGGAGGGACCCCAGATGCGGATCTTGAAGGTCGGGATCGTGATCATCGCCGGATCTACGCTGCCCAGGACGATGTCCTTGGTAACGCGCAGCGATCCGGGTACGTAGGTGTTGGTGACGGTGACATCCGTCCGGTTGTCCGCTGTCACGGCATGCGGGCCGGCCGGGACGGATTCGTTCCAAAGCGCGCCGGCTTCCTCTTCATAAACGGTGTAGTCACCGGGTATCAGGTTTTCCCACGTGTACTGCTGTCCATCGGAGGTGAATTCAACCCAGGACGAGCCATTCGGGTAGGATGGTCCTTGGATTTTGATATTAAAACTAAAAGGTCCGACCGCGTCCGGATTGACGACATTACCCAGGACGATGTCCTTGGTGACACGCAGCGACCCCGGGACGTAGGTATTGGTGACGGTGACATCCGTCCGGTTGCCCGCAGTCACAGCATGAGGGCCGGCCGGGACGGATTCGTTCCAGAGGACACCGGCTTCTTCTTCCTCAACGGTATAGTCGCCGGGAATCAGGTTTTCCCATGTATGGTACTGACCATCGGTGGTGAAATCGACCCATGCGGAGCCATCCGGATAGGACGGTCCCCAGATGCGGATTTTGAAAGTGGGGATAGTCACAGCGTCCGGATTGACGACATTACCCAGTTCGATGTCCTTGGTGACACGCAGGGAACCGGGTACGTAGGTGTTGGTGACGTTGACATCCGTCCGGTTGCCCGAAGTGACGTTATGAGGACCGGCTGGAACCGACTCGTTCCAGAGTGGGCCGGCTTCCTGCTCGATGACCGTATAGGGTCCCGGAAGCAAATTCTCCCACGTGTACGCCTGCCCATCGGTGGTGAAATCAACCCAGGCTGATCCATCCGGGTAGGACGGCCCCATGATCTTGATCTTGAAAGTCGGTATGATGACCGCATCAGGATTCACGACATTACCCAGGACGATGTCCTTGGTGACTTTCAGTGACCCGAGCGGCGGCTTTTCAAAACGGAAATCCAGATGGCTGATGCCGGGAATCTGGCCATTTGACATTGTTGGCGAAACCAGGTTGCTGTCGTTATTTGTCTGTGGATCATAGTTGTAGATGTTGGCGTCCGGACCGCCTTTCACGACAACGGTCGCGACGATTTTGTAATCATCTTCTGTCCAGAATCGTACATACTGAGATCCTGAAGAGGACGGATCCCCCCAGGTTCCATAGACCTCATAGTAGAAGGTGTAATTCATGCCATCGATGGGCACATTCAGCGAGTAGGTCACTCCTGAAACTGGTGCACTCGGCGTCTTGAAGGTGTAGCCTGTCGCCGAGGTCAATGCTGGTGGATTGCCCATATAATAGGTGGGTGTGACCTTGGGTCCGTCATTGGACGGGAGGGTTGTGACCGCAAGGACGGTCATTACTGACAGAGCCATAATAAGCAGGGAAATCATGATCGAACCCACATTCAACACCTAAAATGACCTAAAATTCGGATAATTTCTAACCGCTGTCACAAGCGGTTTTCATTTTCCGGCTTGTACATCACTAATAATAGTGGTATACTTGAATCATGTCAAGCGAAACGATTCAGAAACTAATGGAACGGCGCCAGCGGCTTGTTGAAGAGCTGACACAGCATGCTGCCGTGCTGCACGGAACCTGGGTGGAACGCTACACCGTTTGCACCCGACCCAACTGTGCGTGTCATCGCGGTGAAAAACACGGACCACGTTATCATCTGGCGGTCATGGAAAACGGCAAACAGCGACAGCACTATATCCGTCTGGCTCAGCGGGAGCAGGCATTGAAGGGGCTGGAGCATAATCGGATCATCGAGGAAATTTTACAGGAGATCACAAAGATTAACCTCGAGCTCATGAAAGAGGATGCGTATGGAGCGGACTGAACAGGATATCAACCCTTTACTGGCGTCACTGAAGGATGTCGAAGTTTACCAGCATGGTCATTTACCGCTGGCTGCCGCTTATTGCCGGCAGCTGCAATTGGCCGAAACCATCAATACGCTTGTCCCGTCCGAGATGCAGCTGTCACCGGGGATGGCGGTGACGGCCATGGTCTTGGACGTGTTGTCCGGACGCAGTCCACTGTATCATGTCAAAGACTTTCTGGCCGGGCAGGATCGTGAGCTTCTGTTAGGCGAAGATCTGGACCCGGAACGCTTTGGCGACTATACGCTGGCTCGATCGCTGGACGCCGTAGCGGCGTATGGCACAGGCAAGATTGTGACCGAACTGGGCATTCGGGCGGTGCAGCAGTTTCAGCTGGACACATCCGCGATCAGTTTTGACACAACCTCCACGAGCGTATGGGGTGAATATGAGCGTGACGATAACGAAGCGGGCCCCCTGATCACACTCGGGCATAGCAAGGATCACCAACCTCAGCTCAAACAGTTCATGACCGAATTGCTCTGCGTCGACCGAGGGGTTCCCATTTTCAGCCGGATAGTGGACGGTAATGCTTCAGACAAGAAACTGAATAATGAAATGCTGCAGCGTATCGGCAAGCTCATGAAGGCGCACGGACTGGGTCCTGGCGCTTTTATCTATGTGGCCGACTCGGCGATGGTCACTCAAGAGAATCTGGCGCTGCTAAATGGCCATCGGTTTATCTCGCGGTTACCCGCCAATTTCGCCGTCTGTGACCGGGCGATTCAGGAAGCGGTCGCGAGGGATGACTGGAGTGATATCCAGGTTCTACAGGAGATCGCACCGTCCCCTAAACGCCCGCCTGCACGTTATAAGGCCTATGAAACGACCGTTGAGATTGACGGCAACGTCTACCGTGCGGTGGTTGTTCACTCCAGTGCGCATGACAAACGCCGGCAGAAAAAAGTCGAAAAACAGTTGGAAGCCGCACGCAGTGCACTGGAAAAAGACCTGCGCAAACGGCAGACCGAGTTCTTCTGCGAGGCCGATGCGCAGCGTGCGATTGACGCAGCGTACCGGCGCAAAGGTGCTTTGTACACGCTCAACGGTGAAATACAGGCCGTTGCGGTCCGCCGACCGGGCAGACCGCCGAAAGATCAGCCGGCGCCGACTGTGCAGCGATACCTTGTGACTTGGTCAATCGAAGAAAACACGGCGGCCATCGACGAACTGATTAATCTGGCCGGGTGTTTTGTTCTGTTGACCAATGTTCCCCGAACAGGGCCGGATGGCTTGGACAGCTTCGGCGTGCTGCGCACGTACAAAGGCCAGTATGGTGTGGAAAATGACTTTGCCTTTCTCAAGGATCCGCTGGTCGTCAATGATTTGTTCTTGAAAACACCGGCGAGGATCGATGCGCTGGGCATGATTCTGGTTCTAGCTCTGCTCATCGCACGGCTGATGGAGGTTCGCATGCGCCGGTTTCTTAAAGAATCTGACGAAACCGTCATCGGCTTGCATGAAGTCAAGACCACTAAACCGACTTTTTATGCGATGACCTGTGTCATTTTGCATATTCAAGTCTTTGCTCTCAATCACCAGCGCGTCTTGAAAAATCCTCCTTCTGCACGGCAAACTCAGTTTCTCAGAGCGCTTGGTCTGGACCAGTCTGCCTTTGTTGATCCCCAAAGCAAACCCACATTAATTGTTCGGAATCAGGTGCGCTAAGGGTGTTGAATGTGGGATCGAAGTCCCTTTTTTAGCAATAATTCTTGAATGCGTCATGGTCGTTTCGCTCCTTTCGTAGAGTGTCTTGAGCCTTGCTCAAATGTCGAATGATGCTTGAAAGGGAAATAAAAAAGCACGTTCAATCAAGTGATCGTTTGTGGCTGCTGCTGGCGTATAGTCGCCTGCCGCGGCCCGATCCCTTGATTGTCCATGCCTGTCACCGGTGCTTCCGGTGTCACGCGATCAACAATTCAAGTGATGATGTATTTTCAAAAACGAACGGTCATTTCTGCTTGCGCAATTACCGATACCGATATTTGAATGATAACATTGTCAGCGTAAAATATCAATATATTTCTGATGGTTTATTTATACTATACGTATAATGACATCATGTTAAAAGATACATGAACTGAATATGGTCATAAGTGCATCAGGGTTATTTCTGGTTTTTCGCCAATCGATTTTCCAACTGTGGATGGATTTCAGCGAGCCACGAATCAGGGTCTGCTAACAGAATCACTCCTCTTTTCTCGTATGATCTCTGTCGAAAACCTGATTGGCCAATCTCGCAACAGGTCCGCCTTTTTCCGGTGGTTTTTTATCATTTTCATTTTTGGCCACTTCGTCATTTTGCTCGCAAGCCTTGCGCTCCGTCTTGATCTCCCAGTGGATCAGGATCGCCATGAAAGCTCGCAGGAGGATGATCGATGCCACGATCGCAATCTCAGTCATGTCACGGACGATGACCGTGCGGAGAATCTCGCCGGCGAGCTTGAACTCAAGGCTGGTCGCCATGGCCTGAGCAAAGCGTAACCGGATATCAGTCTCGCCCTTGAGATAACCGTAAAACGAGCGAAATCCGGCGGCCACAATGACGATGATGCCCATCGCTTCCAGGACAATGATGATCACATCGACGATATTGATCAGGATACCGGTCACGGACAACCAAAACTCACTCATGTGCAGGCCTCCGATTTCGCTTATAATAATCCCATTATAGCAAGGATTCGTCAGGAGTACCGTCTATGAAACAGTTCGACATGCAGTTCCGAGTCCGATACGCCGAAACCGACGCCATGGGCATCGTCCATCACGCCGTCTACCCCGTCTGGTTTGAAATGGGCCGCACGGAATACCTGCGGGCGGTCGGCCTGCCCTATCGGGAAATGGAAGAGCGCGGCGTGCAAAGCCCGGTGATCGCGCTGCATGTGCGCTATTTGAAGCCGGCCCGTTATGACGACCTGCTGACACTGACGGTCAAGGTCACCCGATATACGGGGGTTCGGCTGACGCTGCACTATGAGGTGTACCGGGAAGAGGTACTGCTGTGCACAGGCGAAAGTGAGCATGCGTTTTTGTGTGCGGGAAAGGCGACGGCCCTGCAAAGGAGCGAGCCGGAGATGCATGCGGTGATGATGGGGTGCGTGGGGGAGTGAGGTGGGAGAATTCCAATTCAGTTTCAGGATTATTATTATCGTATATTTGACTATGTTTACGGACCACCTATATTTTTCCAGTCACTGACATCGCATTGGTTATACTGATTATTGCCAACTGCTACGACTGAACCATCGCTCTTCAAACCGACCGTATGATCGTATCCGGCCGATATGGCGATGATATCCTGCCATGAAGATACGTTACATTGACCGTATTCATTGTTGCCCACAGCAACGATGGTACCATCTTTTTTCAATCCTACAGAATGAAACATACCCCCTGAAATGGACACAATATCTGTCCATGTTGAGACATTGCATTGTCCTTCTTTGTTATCACCTGTGGCTAAAACAGATCCATCTGCATTTAGTCCTAAGGTATGGAAAAAGCCGGCGCTAATGGCCGTCATGTTCTTCCAATCATTTATATTACATTGGCCATACTGATTGTCGCCAGTTGCTATTGCAGCGCCAGAATGGGTCAATGCAACTGTGTGAGCATAACCAGCTGAAATGGTAGAAATATTCTTCCAGTTTGACACGTCACATTGAAGATGCTCATTCCAACCCACCGCTACAACGGTTCTATCACTTCTTAATCCAACTGTATGGGCAACACCAGCAGCGATCGCAATGGTCTGTTGCCAATCTTCCACATTCAATTGACCATTTTCGTTGTATCCGACTGCTACTACCGTCCCATCATTCTTCAATCCTAAAATGTGGCCACCACCTGCAGAAACGGATACGATGTCTTTCCAGTTCGGTGTGTTTTTGACATAATGAAAGCCGACAGCTGACACTGTACCGTCTAATTTACGGCCGATCGACAAACCAACTTTGGCATAACCTCTGGCAGAAATGGCCTGAGGATTGCTGAACACAAAGTGCTGATTTTGGGGGTTTGAAACAACTGGTGTATTGGATTTATGGATATCACTTGAGCCTATTGTGGTAGATTCCGATTGGACTGTATCTGAACATGATGTAACCATGAAAATCATAAGAATAAACATTGGGATAAATAGTTGCACAAGTTGTCGATAAATTTTCATATTTATAGTCATTCCTTTCGCTACGCTCAGGCACAAAAAGTCATTAAAATACTGCACCAGGCGTGATATTATTGGGGTGGTCCCACAGGTACACTACAGAGCACGGGGAGGTGAGTGCGTCTCCCTCGGGAAGACCGCATATTTATATGTGCCGCCCAACCTCGCAAGTACAAATAAGTGTGGCATTGACCACGTAGATTTATCTTTGTATAAACAACTCCCTGTTTATTCCGGGTCGGGCAGTCACTGCCTGTGTGACCACGATATTATCCCGGAAGGATGTGTTTATGCTTAAGATCGTCTATCCCATCTGCTGTGGCATCGATGTCCACAAAACCTTTGTGGTGGCAACCATCGCGGCCACAGACAAGAAAAGTATCACAACCTACAAAACCCAACGTTTCTCCACCTTTACCAAGGATCTGAAAAGCCTGGCGCAGTGGCTCTCGGATCACCAATGCCTGCATGTTTGCATGGAGTCCACCGGCAAGTACTGGATCCCGGTCTACAACATCCTGGAGCCCTCCTGCCGGATCACCCTGGCACACCCCAAGTATGTCAAAGCAATCCGGGGCAAGAAGACCGACAAGAAAGACTCGATCTGGATTGCCGACCTGTTCAAGCACGACCTGGTCCCCGGCAGCTTCATACCCGAGAAGCAAATCCGCGATCTGCGTGAGATTCTCCGCTACCGCTACAAACTGGTGTGCTTTGCGGCCAGTGAGAAGAATCGGATGCAGAATTCCCTGACTGTCTCCAACATCCAGTTGGCTTCAGTCGTTTCCGATACCTTTGGTAAAAGTGCTCAGGCCATTATTGCGCATCTGTTGGCGAACCCAGGTGATACAGCGTTCGATTTTCGGCCGTTACTGCATGGCTCGATGCGTAAAAACGAAGAGCAGATTGCCTTGGCAATTGAGGGAACTGTTACGCCTGTCCAGGCCAGCAAGATCCAGACCTGTCAGCAGCATGTCGACCAATTGAGTCAATATATCACCCGTCTCGAATCTCTGGCTGATTCCTTAGCTGCACCCTTTGCTTCTCTGTTGCTTATTCTCGAGTCGGTTCCGGGTATTTCCCATGTTTCAGCCTTGGTCATTCTGTCGGAAATCGGAACCAATATGGCTCAGTTCAAGTCGGCGAAGCATCTGACATCCTGGGCCGGATTGGCTCCATCCAACGACCAGAGTGCCGGTAAGAAGAAGTCAACCAAAATCAGTCGGGCTGGGGTTTATATCAAGCCAGTTCTGGCCAATGTGCCTTGGCTGCGATTAGTGACAAATCGTTTCCTCATTACCGCCAGCGCTATGAAGCATTAAAGCATCGCCGCGGCCATAAGAAAGCGTTGATTGCTATCGCTCGGATGATGTTGACCGCGATTTTTGTCATGCTGACCAATGGTGAACTGTTCAATCCGAAAATGTATGAGGAGTCTTTGCGCAAACCTGCATACATCCTGTCTCCTGAAATGCAATTGGCTCAATTGGCAAAACGTTTGGGTTATTCGGTTGTCAAGGTTCCTGATCTGATCGAATAAGGACTTAATTCAACTTCTCTTCTCGGCCTTCACAAGAAGGTCTGCTTTATCGTGCACTTTGGCATGGTGATCTGACGTTGTTTTTCGTATTATGCATTTTCAGATTTATCCCTTTCAAATCTAACATACTGAATTGACGACCCCAAATTCACGTCTCCCTTTCGACCTATGTCTATTATATCAAGAATGGAGCCACCGCCGAAGCGATGGCCCCATTCTCAGAGAATCAGATGTTTTTCTGAGTAATCAATCTGGATAGTCGCAATACATACGTACATCTGCATGTGCTGCAATCCAGATATTGTCAGTTGTCTTGACATCGCTAAATGTATAGACAACAGTATCTTGGTCCACCCGCTCCATTGTGAAGCTATACTTGATGTATTTTTCGAGCTGACCCGGACTATTGATATACTTTTTGCCTTTCTTCGGCAACTTATCTTTTCCGACCCATAGATGGGTTGCCAACAGATCGTTGCAGAAGGAAGTATTGAAGGTGATCGTTAATGTAGTGCCTGTTCTGACTACATGCAAAGTACCAACGTCAAATCCCTTAGTGAGATCTTCTTGCGCAGCACCTGCATAGAGTACCCAGGTTTCATCAATGTCACCGGTTCCGATGTCATTTGTCCATCCCCAGTTATTGGATTGCAAATCAGCCAATGTAGTGAATCTGGTTGCCCGAGCGCCACCGTATGCCCATGCCGTCTCATCGTGATAGACAAGGGTATTGATGATGGTGCCGATGGCACCGGCGGCAGGCTCAGTACCGGCCACGACAGTCAGGACACGGTTGGTCGGGTTGTAGGCGGGTGTCCAGCCGGTGACGGTAACCTCCGAGAAGGTGTAGTCGCCAGGGACCAGGCCGCATACGATATCGTCCCAGCCATTGCCTTCGTTAAGCGTGACGGAACCGGTGTAGCCATAAGGACCGGTGATGTTGACGGTGACAGAGGCTGGCAGCGGGTATCCTGCGGGATAGCCCGTGAAAGACTTGACGATCTTCAGGCAGCCCTTGTCGAGGGTGTTGGTGATGGTGCCGATGGCACCGGCGGCAGGCTCAGTACCGGCCACGACAGTCAGGACACGGTTGGTCGGGTTGTAGGCGGGTGTCCAGCCGGTGACGGTAACCTCCGAGAAGGTGTAGTCGCCAGGGACCAGGCCGCATACGATATCGTCCCAGCCATTGCCTTCGTTAAGCGTGACGGAACCGGTGTAGCCATAAGGACCGGTGATGTTGACGGTGACAGAGGCTGGCAGCGGGTATCCTGCGGGATAGCCCGTGAAAGACTTGACGATCTTCAGGCAGCCCTTGTCGAGGGTGTTGGTGATGGTGCCGATGGCACCGGCGGCAGGCTCAGTACCGGCCACGACAGTCAGGACACGGTTGGTCGGGTTGTAGGCGGGTGTCCAGCCGGTGACGGTAACCTCCGAGAAGGTGTAGTCGCCAGGGACCAGGCCGCATACGATATCGTCCCAGCCATTGCCTTCGTTAAGCGTGACGGAACCGGTGTAGCCATAAGGACCGGTGATGTTGACGGTGACAGAGGCTGGCAGCGGGTATCCTGCGGGATAGCCCGTGAAAGACTTGACGATCTTCAGGCAGCCCTTGTCGAGGGTGTTGGTGATGGTGCCGATGGCACCGGCGGCAGGCTCAGTACCGGCCACGACAGTCAGGACACGGTTGGTCGGGTTGTAGGCGGGTGTCCAGCCGGTGACGGTAACCTCCGAGAAGGTGTAGTCGCCAGGGACCAGGCCGCATACGATATCGTCCCAGCCATTGCCTTCGTTAAGCGTGACGGAACCGGTGTAGCCATAAGGACCGGTGATGTTGACGGTGACAGAGGCTGGCAGCGGGTATCCTGCGGGATAGCCCGTGAAAGACTTGACGATCTTCAGGCAGCCCTTGTCGAGGGTGTTGGTGATGGTGCCGATGGCACCGGCGGCAGGCTCAGTACCGGCCACGACAGTCAGGACACGGTTGGTCGGGTTGTAGGCGGGTGTCCAGCCGGTGACGGTAACCTCCGAGAAGGTGTAGTCGCCAGGGACCAGGCCGCATACGATATCGTCCCAGCCATTGCCTTCGTTAAGCGTGACGGAACCGGTGTAGCCATAAGGACCGGTGATGTTGACGGTGACAGAGGCTGGCAGCGGGTATCCTGCGGGATAGCCCGTGAAAGACTTGACGATCTTCAGGCAGCCCTTGTCGAGGGTGTTGGTGATGGTGCCGATGGCACCGGCGGCAGGCTCAGTACCGGCCACGACAGTCAGGACACGGTTGGTCGGGTTGTAGGCGGGTGTCCAGCCGGTGACGGTAACCTCCGAGAAGGTGTAGTCGCCAGGGACCAGGCCGCATACGATATCGTCCCAGCCATTGCCTTCGTTAAGCGTGACGGAACCGGTGTAGCCATAAGGACCGGTGATGTTGACGGTGACAGAGGCTGGCAGCGGGTATCCTGCGGGATAGCCCGTGAAAGACTTGACGATCTTCAGGCAGCCCTTGTCGAGGGTGTTGGTGATGGTGCCGATGGCACCGGCGGCAGGCTCAGTACCGGCCACGACAGTCAGGACACGGTTGGTCGGGTTGTAGGCGGGTGTCCAGCCGGTGACGGTAACCTCCGAGAAGGTGTAGTCGCCAGGGACCAGGCCGCATACGATATCGTCCCAGCCATTGCCTTCGTTAAGCGTGACGGAACCGGTGTAGCCATAAGGACCGGTGATGTTGACGGTGACAGAGGCTGGCAGCGGGTATCCTGCGGGATAGCCCGTGAAAGACTTGACGATCTTCAGGCAGCCCTTGTCGAGGGTGTTGGTGATGGTGCCGATGGCACCGGCGGCAGGCTCAGTACCGGCCACGACAGTCAGGACACGGTTGGTCGGGTTGTAGGCGGGTGTCCAGCCGGTGACGGTAACCTCCGAGAAGGTGTAGTCGCCAGGGACCAGGCCGCATACGATATCGTCCCAGCCATTGCCTTCGTTAAGCGTGACGGAACCGGTGTAGCCATAAGGACCGGTGATGTTGACGGTGACAGAGGCTGGCAGCGGGTATCCTGCGGGATAGCCCGTGAAAGACTTGACGATCTTCAGGCAGCCCTTGTCGAGGGTGTTGGTGATGGTGCCGATGGCACCGGCGGCAGGCTCAGTACCGGCCACGACAGTCAGGACACGGTTGGTCGGGTTGTAGGCGGGTGTCCAGCCGGTGACGGTAACCTCCGAGAAGGTGTAGTCGCCAGGGACCAGGCCGCATACGATATCGTCCCAGCCATTGCCTTCGTTAAGCGTGACGGAACCGGTGTAGCCATAAGGACCGGTGATGTTGACGGTGACAGAGGCTGGCAGCGGGTATCCTGCGGGATAGCCCGTGAAAGACTTGACGATCTTCAGGCAGCCCTTGTCGAGGGTGTTGGTGATGGTGCCGATGGCACCGGCGGCAGGCTCAGTACCGGCCACGACAGTCAGGACACGGTTGGTCGGGTTGTAGGCGGGTGTCCAGCCGGTGACGGTAACCTCCGAGAAGGTGTAGTCGCCAGGGACCAGGCCGCATACGATATCGTCCCAGCCATTGCCTTCGTTAAGCGTGACGGAACCGGTGTAGCCATAAGGACCGGTGATGTTGACGGTGACAGAGGCTGGCAGCGGGTATCCTGCGGGATAGCCCGTGAAGGACTTGACGATCTTCAGGCAGCCCTTGTCGAGGGTGTTGGTGATGGTTAAATCTACATTCTGCTCTGCAATAACAGTTACTGGGCCACTATTGCTGACGGTCGTCCAGCCTTCTACATCTCGCTCAGTGGCTGTATATAGACCGGGCTCTAGATCGCAGATCTGTACCGACCAGCTATTCCCACTGTTTAGAACGACCGTAGTAGAAAATTCGTTTGGACCACTAACATCAACTGTTACTTCTGGTAACGTAAAGCCTTCTGGATATCCACTGAATGCCTTCTTGATTGTCAAGCATCCAGTCTCGTATACCTCAACACCCCATTCTTCAAAGCCGTCATTTGTGTCATTGTGCTCTGTAAAGAGAACTACAAAAATACCGTCTTTTCCGTTGAACTTTGTTTGAGGTACCAATACCCTGTATTCACGTTTACCACTTCCATCGTTGTATAAAAGTTTTAGGGTGGTTCCAGCTGTGTCATATACCAAATCAGCGTCAGGAAGTGTATAGGAAGCTAGCGAGTATCCAGTTGGGCTTTGAATATCTGTAACCCATACCTGAAAACGAGTCAAATAAATTGAATCGTCATTTTCGTTGATATCTAGCTGAAACTCCCTATACGCGACACCTCCAACATAAATAGTTGGTACATCAGCCAACAACTGAGAATCTGTGAAACTATCCTTTTCGTCAAAGTAGGGGGTTTGATCGCCATTATGGCCTCTCTCACTACCAGTCGCTTGTACCCGTAGGAAAGAATCAAATACACCCGTACCAGTAGCACTTGTATGAGGCACCAGGTTCTCCCAGATAGCTCCATTGACGGTTGCTGTTGATCCGGGTGTCATGAGATCAACTTCAGCTGCAAATACACCCGTCGATGACAACGCAAAAACCGCCATCACAATGATGGTGACAATCATGCTTCGCCAAAGACGGCTTGAGGTCTTGGTTACGTTCACTTTACATCCCTTTCTTTCTTCTAGTGCGCCGATCGATTTGCGCACTTTGTTCATACCAAGAAAGGCATCTATCGAACTTTTATCACTTGCTTACTGCATTCCAATCCGTTTCTGTTGTCTGCGTCCAATGATGCTGCACTGCGGTCCGATGAGCCAAATCAAGTGTCGATCCTCCAGTCCACATCACCCCCAAAACAAATACAAAAACCGACCACAATGGGTCGGTTACGCTACTCGCTCCGGTCTGACCAAGCGTCCAGATACGGTCAAACCCTCCTTGCACCCCGAAGGCTATTCAGTTTTTGCCAAGGCTGGTTGTTCGAGTCTGTTTTCCGCTTTTTCTACCGCTTGCTCCCGCTCGTGGGGCGAACCATGTTATGGGAGCGGCCGGGGTAACTGTCTATCTGTTTCATAGACGAAAAACCTTTGCCGCCACCGGCTGCAACCCCGTTAAACGGGGCAAGTCACCCATTATAAAGACGCCAATAACGGCCGGGATCACCAATTTCTCAATAAATACCTGACCGTTTTTGCTGTCTTCGGGTTTAAAACAATAAAACCGACCCGAAGGCCGGTTACGCTACTCGCTCTTGTCTGACCAAAGCGTCCAATCACAGTCAGACCATCATCGCATCCTGGCTATACTTTTATGAATTTTCACAAAATATTTCGATTGCTTCATGCGTTATTTGATAACTTTGTCCTTACATAATCTATTATAACACCCGTTTGTCATCTGATTGTAAAATAATAATGAATAACTAAATGAATATTGCCTATCTATATTCAACATATGTGCAATTTCGCATTTGTCACGAAATTTAAAAAATTAGTCATGATATTTGTCATCAAAACCTGGCCGTCACCGGATCTGATTCGACAATTTCACTGTTTGACCACTGGTTCTGTACGATTTCACGCATACATGATTTCATGCATAATAGAAGCATCAAAGGGAGGGGGTCAGCGCCAATCGATCAGGATCCGGACATCGTCTGGCTGGATGAGCAACTCGAGCGACGAGAACGGCTGCGTAGGCAATTGGTTCGTGTTATCGCCCTGGTGCTGGTCATCGCGTTCATTCCGCTGGCGCTCAGCGGCGTGCTCTATCTGTTCGGCCTGCCATCGTTGCGGTTGCTGATCGAATCCCGCGAGTTGTCCAATGACCCGGCTTACAGTGCCCTCCGCTCAGCAGTCGTAGCAGTCCGTGCTGATCAGCGTCAGGGGACCGGGTTTGCGATACGAATGAATGATGAATCAGAAAGCGCCCCGCCATTGGCAGGAGGGGAAACCGCAAACCTGGAGGATACAAAGATCGTCATCCTCACCAATGACCACATCATCGGCGATGCCGAAAACGTCCAGGTCAGTTTGAAAGCTGACGATTTTCAACCCGTAAACGAGTGGCTGCAGTGGCCGCAGTCTGATCTGGCCATGATCTTATTGCCGCAACTTGACCTGCCCGCCGCCTTTTCAAAGCTGACAACGCTGACCCTGGCAGACAGTGCTGCCGAACCCGAGCCCGGCGACCCGCTCATCGTTATCGGCAATCCGCTCAATCTGTTCCAGATCACGACCGAGGCCACATTCATTGGGCAGACCACATTATCCGGTATCAGCGGACCGGTCCTGATGATCAAAGGCCCTGTCTTTCGTGGTAATAGCGGAAGCCCGGTGATCGATGCGGAAAACCAGGTGATCGGCATGGTTTTTGCCGTCGCGGACACGGATCAGGCTGACCAGGGTGGCTTGCTGACCCGCGGCAGCATCCTGACCGCCGCCCAGGACCGGATCGCGTTCCTGATACCAGCCACGACGATCTGGGAGCAGGTGAACGAGCCGTAGAAGACAAGAATATTAGCCCTGGATTTCCACCACGACATTCACGTGCCACCTCCAACATCCGTTTTCTGCCCGCCAACTGGTTTTCCCCGGAAGATTCATTAAAATAATATGAAACCGACCGGCAGGCTCCATAAGGTCGCCAGTTTTTTTACGCCACTCGATTAGTTTCATCCGGCTCAAACCCTCGTCAAAATGACGTAGAATCAAGCCTTGGCGGGGTTTCGTCTTGACGATATCAACCAAATGGAATAGGCTGGACATAGACCTGAAACTAAAATTTGATATTCAATTGATTCATCATATGAAGGGAGACCACGATCATGGCGAAACTGAGCGTTGTGGAAGGCATTGGCGAATCCTATGAAGGCAAATTGAAAGAAGCAGGAATCACGTCCCTCGAAGCATTCCTCGAGCAATGCGCGACCAAGAAGAACCGGGCTGAACTGGCTGAGAAGACAGGCATTTCCGAGAAACTGATCCTGAAGTGGGTCAACCACGCCGACCTGATGCGCATCAAGGGCATTGGCGGTGAATATTCCGAACTGCTGGAAGCCGCCGGCGTCGACACCGTGCCCGAGCTGGCCAACCGCAAGCCGGAAAACCTCTTCGCTAAAATGGTCGAGGTCAACACCGAGAAAAAACTCGTCCGCAAGCTCCCCGTCGAGAAGCAGGTCGCCGGCTGGGTCGCCCAGGCCAAAGAACTGCCCAGAAAGCTCACCTACTGAGTTTTCATCTCATGACGCTTAAATGAAATCCAAGAACAAACAGGACCGGCCGATAGCAAAAGGCCGGTCTTTTGTTTGGTGCGCCACGTATGGAGTATGCCCGGCACTGCCCACTACGAGTTCCGCTCGGGTGCCTGGCACCGCCAAGCGCGCACCCTGGCACCTTAACGGAACTTGCCAGCCCTGGCCGCAGTCTAATCACCAAACCTTCACCTGACAAGCACATACACGCACTTAACAAATGTCCCGATTTGTGGAATAATGGCTGTGTCGTTCAACAAAACCGCGCTTATCAGTTGATCTGAAAAATATTTAGCACAATTAAGGCCCAAAGGCCGATCAAACCGGATGGAGCCCCCCTTGACATGCCAAATCGCAAAACCTTGACCCGCATATTGACTGTGATCCTCTGCCTGTCATTCGCACTGAGTGGCTGCAGTCACTTTGCCGATAACTGGACCAAGCCGATCGGCGTGACCGAAACGACGGCCAAGCAAACGACCACTCAGTCTGGCCAGACCACAGCCCCGGCCCAGAAGACGCTGGTGATCTCCGAGGTCATGAGCAACAATGTCGGATCGCTCACCCTGCAGGACGGCACGACACCTGACTGGATCGAACTGTACAACGCCGGTGACAAGGCCGTCAGCCTGACGGGGTACATGCTTTCGGACAACACCAAGAGACCGGATAAATATGTCTTCAAGACCGGCACCGTCCAGCCGGGCGCGGCCCTGCTGCTCTACGCTGGCGCGACGGATGAGGAAACGACCGGCGGCTCTACGCAAACCGGCGCGATCCAACTGCCGTTCGGCATCAGCAGCGCGGGCGAAGAACTGATCCTGACCGCACCGGACGGCAATGTCGCGGACCAGTGGACCATACCGGCCCTGCCGCCAGACATCGCGTTTGGCATCCAGGGTCAAGACATAACATCTTCAGCCTCAAAAGTGTTTTTTGGCCACCCGACTCCCGGCAAGCCCAACGGCACTGATGGCAAGGCGACGGCGGATGCCGCGATCATCCCGGCGATCACGAGCTTGTTGATCAACGAGTATTGCACGCGCAACGCATCCTTTTATGATGAGGCCGGCGACTATCCGGATTGGGTCGAGTTGTACAACAGCGGTGACCAGCCACTCGACCTGAGCGGCTATTATCTCTCGGACGACCTGGCCAATCCGGAAAAATGGCAGTTCCCCCAGACCATTCTGGAGCCCAAATCCTACTTGCTTCTGATGCTCGGCGGAAAGATCCCGGGCACAGCAGACACTGAAGAGCCGCCCGCGACTGAAGGGCGCCTCCGGGTCGACTTCAGGCTTGGCACAGACGATACAAACCTGTTGATCAGCGACACCCGTGGCCGCACCGTCGCCAGCACTGAACTCGAGCACCTGCCGCTGAACGTCTCCAAAGGCCGCCTTCCGGACGATCCGGAAACGTGGGGCTATTTCCCCAAGGCGACGCCGGGCCAGCCGAACACGACCGTTTCGTTCCCGACCCTGGCCCTGGCCAACTCACAGGCGAGCCGCACACTTTTCATCAGCGAGGTCTTCGCCCAGGATGGTGTCAACACCGCAACCCCTGTAAAAGACTGGATCGAGCTGTACAACAACACCAACGAAGTCATCAACCTGTCGGGTTATGGCCTGAGTGACAGCAGCAACGATCCGTTCCGGCTGACTTTGGCCGACCTGACGATCAATTCCAAAAGCACGGTGGCCGTCGAACCGGACACTTTTTCCATATCGGCCGGTGGGGAGACGATCCTGCTGACCAACCCGGCCGGCATCATCGAGGACGCGTTCGCGACCGGCTACCTGAGGCCCGGCGCCAGCAGCGGCCGCCAGATCCAGGCAGACGGAGCAGGCGGCCTGGACCGTTTTTTTTATTTGACCCCGATGAAAAACGAGGTCAATACATCAACGGCGTATCGGACCTATACATCCATGCCGGAAATTTCAGCCAGGACTGAGACGAATAGCGAAACGTCAGACAATCTCTATATCAACGGCCCGGTCCAGGTCTCGATCGAGACGGCCATGCCGGACGCGAAAATTTACTATACGCTGGACGGGCGGACCCCCACGGCCGGTTCCACCCGCTACCAGGGTACGTTTCGTGTCGACCGCTCACTGGTCGTTCGGGCGGTCGCCATCGCTCCGGCCTGCCTGCCGAGCGATGTCACCAGCCGGACCTTTCTCAAGGAAACCCCGCACACCCTGCCGGTCGTCAGCCTCACCGGCAATCCGGCCCAGCTGACCGGGGCAGCCGAGGGGATTCTCGCCAGTCAGACATCGACTGCGGAGATGCCGGCGACGTTTGCCTTCTATGAAACGGATGGCCGTCTGGGCATCGACTTCAACGTCGGCCTGCAGCTGCACGGCCAGTTCAGCAAACGGGAGGACCAGAAGTCGCTCGAGGTGAAGATCCGCTCCTCCTACGGCGACAGTGAAGTGACCTATCCGTTTTTCGAGGACTACGATGTGTCGACCTTCAAGCGGCTCATCCTGCGCACCTCCGGACAGGACTGGAAGATGACCAAGGTGCGCGACGCGTTCATGACCCGGGTGGTCATGGGCCATGTCGAGCTGGACTGCATGGCGATCCGCAACTGTATCCTCTACGTCAACGGGGAGTATTACGGTCTCTATGAAATCCGCGAAAAACTCGACCAGTTCTACGCCGCCTCGCACTTCGGCGTCGACCCGGACAAGGTCGACCTGATCAAAGGCACCTCGGCTGTCGTGTCCGGCAGCAACGCTGACTACAAGGAACTGATCGCCTACACCAAAGCGCACAGTATGAACGACCCGGTCGCCTACAAGAGGGTCCTCGACTGGGTGGACGAAGAGAGCCTGATGGACTTTGTCATCGTCCAGTCGTTCTTCAGCAATCCCGACTCGGGCAACAAGAAATTCTGGCGCCCGGCTGTCGAGGGCGGTGAGTACCGATACATGTTGTTCGACCTCGACTGGGCGATGTTCCCGTCAACCTACGAGCGCGACCGCCTCAAGGGCGACCTGCTCGACCCGGCCGGCCACGGCCAGGGCAATTTCTTCAGCACGACCCTGCAAGTCAAGCTGATGGAAAATCCCGAATTCGAGAAAAAATTCGTCGAGCGTTACGCCAATTTCCTCAACACGATTTTCGAGACGGACCGGATGCTTCGGATCCTGGATGAGAGTGTCGCGATCGTCGAGCCGGAGATGGCGCGCCAGATCGCCCGCTGGGGCCAGCCGTCAAGCATCAACTCCTGGAAGAACATGGTGGGTACGCTGCGCCGGATCACCAGTGAAAAGCGGGATCTGATGATCGCCAGCCTGCAACAGAATTTCAATTTGAGCCAGTCGCGGATGAAAGAGCTGTTTCCGGAGGATTTCCGATGAAAAAGCATGACCGCCCGCCGCAAGAACTCGCTCGCAAACCTGCGCCCGTGCATCATCCTGCTGACCAGACGACCGCGCCGTCCCCGGAGCCAAGCGTGGTGATCCCGGATACGCTGCGCTCCGCGCCGGTCCGGCAGAAACACGGCAAGCCGATCGAGCGGCCGCAGAAAATCTGGCGTCATGAGGACAAATATCTGCTGGACGAGTATTCGTTCACCCGGCTTTACTGGCAGCTTCGGCCATTTGTCGGGCTCGACCGGCATGCCGAGACGGACGGATGGCTGGGTGATCCGGCAGGCCTCGATGAGATCCCGGGTCTCGCGACCGACGCCCAGTATCCCGGCTACCAGGTCAAAAGCCTCTACTTTGACACGATCGGCCGGCACGGCCTCTTTGAAAAGCTGGCCGGCATCGACCAGCGGTTCAAATACCGTGTCCGCATTTATAATAATGGTGATCATGTCATCCACCTCGAGAAAAAGATGAAACGCAACCAGTACTGCCTCAAGAGCAGTATCCCGATCTCCCGGTCGCAACTGGATGCGTTGCTGGCCGGCGATGCGGAATGGCTGCTCGAGGCCGGCCCACCGGGCACGGACCTGTATACGGAGATGCGGACCCGCCTGATGAAACCGCTCGTCCTGGTCGACTATCACCGGATCCCGCTGATCTGGCCGGCTGACGAGATCCGCATCACCTTTGACAGCCACCTCTCGACCGGACTGTTCCGGACCGACCTGTTCGAGGAACACGCGGCGATGCACCCGGTGCTGTCACCCGGCCAGGTGATCCTTGAGGTGAAATACAACCACTTCCTGCCCGATTTTTTAAACGCGCTGCTCTCCCAATCCGGCGCGATGCCCGTCTCCCTGAGCAAATACGCCATGTGCTGCCGCGAGATCAGCTTTGCCAGCTGGTCCGACCCGCAGGACACCCTGGATGATTGATCACGCGACAACGCGAACGAGAAAGGAACCAAACGGATGAAAGACTTGCTGCAGAAATTGGTCGATGTCGACATCAACCAGCCCCTGACCTATGAGCGGATTTTCCTGACCTTCACTGTGACCTTCTTCATGGGCCTCCTGATCCTTCTGATCTACCGGCTGACCTACAAAGGGGTGCTGTTCAACCGGACTTTCGGCACGTCGCTCCTGATGGTGTCGATGGTCACGTCGCTGGTCATCATGCCGATCAGTTCCAACATTGTCCTGTCGCTCGGCATGGTCGGCGCCCTGTCGATCGTGCGTTTCCGGACCGCGCTCAAGGATCCGCTCGACATCGTCTACATGTTCTGGGCGATCGCGCTTGGACTGACGGCCGGTGCCGGGTTCTTTGAACTGGCGGTCATCGGCTGCGTTCTTCTGGCGATCATCATGGTGGTGGTGACGGCCATTTCCCAGTATGGCCTGAAGCGGCCCTATCTTCTGGTCATCCGCTACAGCCCGATGTTCCGCGGCGAGTTCTCCCAGTTCATACCCCCTTACAAAGTCAAGAGCAAGACCGTGACTCCGCAGGCCATCGAGCTGGTGGTCGAACTGACCCTGAAAAATCAGGACAGCCGTTTCCTCGACCGTCTGCAGCAGATGGACGGCATCCTGTCCGCATCCCTGGTCCGCTACAGCGGTGATTTCTGATATTGAACCTGCAGTTCCCTGGATCGAGCCAGCACGAAAAAGGCGCAAGAAGCCGATATTCTTGCCTTTGGGGTCATTTTCCGCTAAAATATTAATGTTACGCATTTTAGCCAAGACGAACACTCATCATTACAGGAGGAATATCATATGGCAATCAAAGTAGGAATCAATGGCTTCGGCCGCATCGGCAGAATGGTCTTCCAGGCGATCTGCGACCAGGGACTGCTTGGCAGTGTGATTGATGTCGTCGCCGTCGCGGACGTCTCGACAGACGCTGATTATTTCGCCTACCAGATCAAGTACGACTCCGTCCAGGGCAAGTTCAAGCACCCCGTCACCACTGAGAAGAGCAGCCCCGACGCCGAGGACAACGACACCCTCGTGGTCAGCGGCCACAAGGTCCGTTGCATCATGGCGCAGCGCAACCCGGCCGACCTGCCGTGGGGCAAGCTCGGTGTCGAGTATGTCATCGAGTCCACCGGCCTGTTCACCGAATCCGAGAAGGCCAAGGGCCACCTCGAGGCCGGCGCGAAGAAAGTCATTATCTCGGCTCCCGGCAAGGGCGAAGTCAAGACGATCGTCATGGGCGTCAACGAGAACGAGTATGACAGCGCAAAGCACGACATCGTCTCCAACGCATCCTGCACCACCAACTGCCTCGCGCCGCTGGTCCATGTCATCCTCAAGGAAGGCATCGGCGTCGACCGGGGCCTCATGACCACCATCCACTCCTACACCGCGACCCAGAAGGTCGTGGATGGTCCGTCCAAGAAGGACTGGCGCGGCGGCCGTGCGGCAGCCATCAACACCATCCCGTCCACCACCGGCGCCGCCAAGGCGGTCGGCGAAGTGCTGCCGCAGGTCAAAGGCAAGATGACCGGCATGTCCTTCCGTGTCGCGACCCCGACCGTGTCCGTGGTCGACCTGACCTTCACGGCCACCCGCGACTCTTCGATCGAGGAGATCGACGCCAAGCTGAAGGAAGCCTCCAGGACCTACCTGAAGGACATCCTCGGCTATACGGAGGAAGAACTGGTCTCCACCGACTTCATCCATGACAACCGCTCCTCCATCTATGACTCCCTCGCGACCTTGCAGAACAACCTCAAGGGCGAGAAGCGCTTCTTCAAGGTCATCTCCTGGTACGACAACGAGTGGGGCTACAGCAATCGCGTGGTCGACCTCGTCCGCTACATGGGTGAAAAAGACGGAAAACTCTGATTCCTGCAACGAGTGCAAAATGCAGACAGGGCATCCTCCCGGCCGGGAGGATGCCCTTTTTCCTGTTTTCCGTTAAAATGAATCCAACCGGAGGTCCGAACTTCAAGACGAGGAGCGACACAGATGATCACCATTCTGCTGGTTGACGACGACCCCCATATCCGACGCATCGTTGTCCGCTATCTGGAAAAAGCCGGTTTCAGGACGCTGGAAGCGGGCAATCTCCTGGAGGCGCGCACGGCCATGCAGGACGGATTTCCCGATCTTGCTGTTCTGGATATCACCCTGCCGGACGGGTCCGGACTCGATATCTGCCGTCTGGTTCGGGAAGAAACGGGCATCCCGGTGATCATGCTGACGGCCCGGGGCGGCATCGACGATAAAATGAAAGCTTTCCGCAACGGCGCGGATGACTATCTGGTCAAACCGTTTGACCCGAATGAACTGGTGCTGAGGATCCAGGCCGTCCTGAAAAGGACCGGCCGTCCGGACGGCATCCGGCACCCGCTGTTGCACGATGATGTGATCTCCTTCGGTTGCGATCCGAAGACGCGGCTGACGGTGGATCCTTCGCGACATGAAATTCAGATTGGCGGCCAGCCGGTGCCGGTTCCCAGAAAAGAGTTCCAATTACTGGTGCTTCTGGCCATGAATGTCGGCCGGACCCTGTCTCGTGACCAGATCATCGAGCACCTATGGGGAATCGACTTTTCCGGAGACCGGCGCGTGGTCGACCTGTATCTCGACCGCCTGCGCAAGCGCTTGAAACCCACCGTTGAGCAGCAGCCGGACTGGCAGCTGAAAACGGTCCGGGGCGTCGGCTACCGACTGGAGGCTCCCTGATGAACAAGGAAAGTCCACAGGACCCGTCCGGCTTTCGAGGCGAAAGGCTACGTCACCGGCGCGATCAGAAACGCCAGCGCACCGTCTATGGCCAGTTTGTCCGGCGCTACCTGGCAGTCGCGCTCGCGAGCCTTTTAGCCTTTGCCGTGATCAGCGCCATCGCTTTGAGATTGTGGTCCATCAGTCAGGAAAAAGCCTATCTCGAAACCAAGGCGCTGGGGATCCGCGACTTGATCAACGACGTCGCGGGAAGCGAAGTCACCCTGCAGGAGATGAATCGGCAACTGAGATCGATCCAGGGAAACGAAGGACTGGAAGTGTATCTTCCGGATGGGGACGGCTTTGGCCAGCATGCCTACAATCCGGTTGTCGGGGCGGAGCTGGCTCGCCTGGTCGGAACAGAGGATCTGTCGGCGATCCCGTCCCAGCGTGATCAGACACGCTTCATCCTGTCCCCGCCCGGCTTCAACGCCCAGGTCCCGACGGTCATCGCGGTCATCGCGACCGAGCCGGGCACCTTGTTTTTGTTCCGAAGCCGGGTCTATGTGTCGGCGGTCAACGGTTGGCGACTGACGGCCATCTTCTGGGGGCTGGCCCTGGCTTTTCTACTGATCGGAGCCTTGTCGCTTTTCATCCTGCTGAGAACCTTGAAAAACCTCCTCAAGCCGCTGACCGAAATCGCGGCTGTCGCGGATGGCATCCTGTCTCACGACTATACGGTTCGCGTCTCCGAACCGCCCGAGCAGGATTTGCGTGTCATAGCCGCCTCTGTCAACCGAATGGTGGAAAAACTGGCGCTCCTGGAAGACACCCGTCAGGAATACATGGGGCGGATCGCGCATGAACTGCGTACGCCGCTGACGATTTTGCGAGGGACAGTCACCGGCATCCTCGACGGGATCATCGATCCGGAAAAAGAGCCGGATTTTCTGCAGGTCACGCTCAAGGAACTGGATCGCATGGAAGAGCTGGTCAACAACCTGATCGACCTGTCAGTACTCGAACAAAGTGATTTCCCGCTCGATATCGTCGAAACGGATCTCACAGCACTGCTCAAGGACACGGTCTCCGTCACCCTGCCTTCAGCCAGGGCCGGGCAACAGACACTGACGGCCGACATCGCGCAGCAGATGACCGGACAGGTCGACCCGGCCAGGATCCGCCAGGTGCTTTTGAACCTGATCGGCAACAGCATCAAATACGCCGGCGCCGGCGCAATCATCCAGCTCGCCGCAAAGCTCGAGGGCGGTCAGCTCATCGTGTCGGTGACAGACAATGGCCCCGGCATACCTCCAGAAGACTGCGCGGTCATCTTCGAAAAATACCGCATCTCCGCCAGACGCGGGGGAGGAACGGGCCTGGGCCTCTCTGTTGCCCAATCGATCGTCAAGGCGCATGGCGGGACGATCGACGTTGAGTCAGACGGAAATAGCTTCACCCGATTCACGTTTGGCCTTCCGGTCTGATCCGGGCAGGCAAAGAAGCACTTTGGAAAGGAGACCCAGAAGATGAATGGACAAGACCGGTCAGAGCATCCGGCACAGAAGTTGCCCGTGCCGGTGAAGACCCTCATAGAAAGGGCACTGGCCGCCAAAGAACAGGCCTATGTGCCGTTTTCCCATTTCCGTGTAGGCGCGGCGCTGGAGGCGGCGGATGGCACGATCTACACCGGCTGCAATGTCGAGAACAGTTCCTTCGGCGCGACCAATTGCGCCGAACGCACGGCGATTTTCAAGGCCGTGTCGGATGGTGTCCGGGAAGTGCGGCAGCTGGCGGTCGTATCGGATGATGAGGATTTCTGCTCACCGTGCGGGATTTGCCGGCAGGTCATGGCAGAATTCGCCACGCCGGACTTTCTGGTCCATCTGGCCAGGCCCGATGGACAATACAAGAGTTTCACGCTCGAACAGATCCTGCCGGAGGCGTTCCGGCTCAGGCCGGATGAACAGAAGGGCTGAAGTGTCAGAAAGGAGCGGGTTTTAACGCTCCGGCCGGCGCAAGTCACCGGTCGTGTCACAGATGATGTAGAGCGGCCGGCCCTTGACCTCCTCGAAAATCCGGGCGATGTACTCGCCGATGATGCCCAGGACGATCAGGACGATGCCGAACAGGAACAGCATGACGCACATCAGGGAAGCCCAGCCACGTTCCATGACGAACAGGTTGAACAGGCGGCTGATGAAGATGAACAGCAGAAACAGGAAACTGCCGGCTGAAATGAAGACACCGAGCCCGATCCCGAGCCGCAACGGCTTGTAGGAAAAGGAAGCGATGCCGTCCATGGCCAGTTTGACCATTTTTCGGAACGGGTATTTGGTTTCACCGGCAAAACGCGGTTCGCGGACATAGTCGACAAATGTCTGGCGAAAGCCCAGCCAACTGATCAGACCGCGGACATAGCGGTTGTGCTCCGGGATTTTCAAGAGCGCGTCACGCACTTTGGCGTCAATCAGACGGAAATCGCCCACATCGACCGGGATGTCGACATCGGTCATGCGGCGTAAAAAGCGATAATACAGCTTGGCGGTGAGCCGCTTCTGGACTGTCTCGCCTTCGCGGCGGATCCGGTGGCCGTAGACGACCTCGAAGCCTTCCCGCCACTTTTCGATCATGCCGGGGATGACCTCCGGCGGGTCCTGAAGATCGGCGTCGATGACAATGATGGCATCGCCGGACGCGTGGTCCATGCCGGCCGTGATGGCCGTCTGGTGGCCGAAATTGCGGGAGAAGCTGATCAGCTTGAAAACGGGGTCCTGTTGGCAAAGTTCGCGAAGAAGAGATGCGGAACGGTCGCGGCTGCCATCATTGATCGCGATGATCTCGAAAGGCTCGCCGAGGGCGACCATGGTCGCCCGGATGCGCCGGCAGCTTTCCAGGATCACGGCTTCTTCGTTATAGACAGGCAGCACCACGGAATAACGCGGATGTTGCATGATTACCTCCAGCACAACACTCAAATTATAGCATAAATCGTGAAAGAGAACCGTTGCGAATATCACATGAAGGGTCGCATGTTGGGTTATAATTAAGGTAGACCCTTTATAACCCGCGACAAGAACCTTGACAGTGCGAATCTAGAATCAGAAGGGAGCGGTCTCAATGAAGATCAACATCAACGGCAAAGGCATGAAGGTCGGAGAGCATCTGCAGCAGCGGATCGAAGAAAAACTCGGCAAATTCAACCGGATTTTCGGAGACGAGGCGGTGGCAAATGTCAAAGTCAGACCCGAGAAAGACCAGAAATGCATCGAGGTGACCCTCAAGATCCAGAATCACTATTATCGGGCCGAAACGATCGCAGAGGATGTTTTCACGGCTCTGGACCTCGCGGTGGAGGTGCTCGAAGGCCAGATCCGCAAGCATAAGACCAAGATCGAGAAAAAGATCCACGACTACGCCTACATGAAGGAGTATCTCAAGACCCAGGTTGCGCTGCCAGAAGAGGAAGCGGCCGATGAACCCAGGATCATCAGGCGCAAGAGTTTCGAGATTTCGCCGATGGACGCTGATGAAGCGGTCTTGCAGATGGAAATGCTCGGCCACAGTTTCCTCCTCTATCTTGATATGGAAACCGATAAAGTGTGTGTGGTGTACAAGCGCAAGGATGGTAATTACGGATTGATCGAACCCAATTACTGATTCGCTCCAGGACACGATATGTCCCTGGCCGCGATGGATCTGCCGGCCACATGATGATATAGAAGCTCTCACAAGCTAGACCCCTGAAATGAGCAGAGACCAGTCCTTGCGCGGAGGGTGCCCCAGGCGGGGCACCCTCTGGTTTTTCGCGCCCGGTGAAACCAGCCAGGATCGATCGCGTGGCCTTCAGGCCGGTTTGAATCAGGCCGGTCTTTATACTACAATAGGAACACTCGCCTTGAACGAGCAGGAGGGACCAGACGCATGGACATTTTCGACGAGATCATCGACGCTCAGCCGAAGGCAGGAAAAAACAACAGGGACAGCTTGCGCGCGACCGCTGCCATGATGTCTGACGCCGGTGATCCGGCGTTTTTACCGGAGCAACTGCTGACCGGTCTCAATCGATACCAGGCCGAGGCGGTCCGCCATGACCAGGGACCGCTGCTGATCCTCGCCGGTGCCGGTTCCGGCAAAACGCGGGTCATCACACATCGCATCGCCTGGCTTGTACGCGTGCTCGGCGTGCGTCCATCGCAGATCCTGGCAATCACCTTCACCAACAAGGCAGCCGCGGAAATGAAGGGGCGGATCGAGCAGCTGATCGGTGATCGTGTCATGACCATGTGGGTCGGCACCTTTCACGCGATGATGATCCGGGTCCTGCGCCGTTTTGCCGACCGGCTCGGGTTTGATCGCAATTTCACGATTGTCGATACCGATGACCAGCTCAAGGTCATCAAGGCATGCCTGGCCGAGCTAAGGCTGGATGAGAAGGTCTTTGCCCCCAAGAGCGTCCATGGCCAGATCGGCAGCTGGAAGAATGCCTTGCTCGATCCGGCTGCGCAGGCGCGGTCAGCCGGCAACGAGTACCGGATGGGCCGGATCGCCCAGGTTTACCAGCTTTATCAGGACCGGCTGAAAAAGAGCAACAGCATGGACTTTGATGATATCCTGTTTTTCGCCGTGCGGCTCCTGGAGGAAAATCCGGATGTCCGGACCGAGTATCAGGACCGCTTCCACTACATTCTGGTTGACGAGTACCAGGATACGAACCACGCCCAGTATCGGCTGGTGCGCATCCTGTCGGCCGTTCACCAGAACCTGTGCGTCGTGGGGGATGACGACCAGTCGATCTACAGTTTCCGGGGCGCGAACATCCAGAACATCCTCGATTTTGAAAAGGACTTCCCCAACTGCAAGGTCATCAAGCTCGAGCAGAACTACCGGTCGACCAGCACCATCCTCGACGCCGCCAACACCGTGATCAGCCACAATCGAGGCCGCAAGGCAAAATCCTTGTGGACCGAGTCGGACCGCGGCGACAAGATCACCTTCTACCGGGCCGACAACCATGGCGAGGAGGGCCACTACATCGCCGGTGAAATCACCCGCGCCTGCCGCAATGGGAAAGGCGGCCACTTCCGGGACATCGCGATCCTTTACCGCCTCAACGCCTTGTCCAGAACCCTGGAGGCCGCGCTGCGCGACCGGGGCGTCCCCTACCGGATCTTTGGCGGCACCCGGTTCTATGATCGCCGCGAAATCAAGGATGTGCTGGCTTATCTGCGCCTGATCGCGATCCCGTCGGATGATCTGTCGTTTGACCGGATCATCAACCTGCCGCGGCGCGGAATCGGTGATGTGACCCTTGACCTGATCGAACGGGCCGCCGACGAGCGCGGGATCAGCAAACTGGCTGTCTGTCGACAGGCCATGGAGATTCCGGCGCTGTCGCGGACATCGGCACGGCTGAAAGCTTTTGCCGACCTGATCGACTCCATGCGTGGACGGCTTTATCAGGGCGATGACAGCCTGGCGTCCTTCATTGATTATGTCCAGTCCGAGTCCGGACTGATCGAGGATCTGATCAATGAGCAGGAGAAGAGCCGGCTTGAATCGGTTGACCGGTTGGAAAACCTGAAAGAACTGCTTTCCGACGCAGTCGAATTTTCCAACAGCCTCCTGGAACTGCGTAACGGCGCACCCGAAGACATTGCGCCGGAGGATGAAGGCCTTCTGGCCGAACAATTGCCGGACGAACTGAACGCGTTTCTGGAACGGGCAGCGCTTTACTCCGAAATGGACGAGGACAGGACTGATAACGATTATGTCCGACTGATGACCATCCATAGTGCCAAGGGACTGGAGTTCAAGACGGTTTTCCTGGTCGGTGCGGAGGAAGGTTTGTTTCCCGGATATCGATCCCTGGCGAGCGAACAGGACCTTGAAGAAGAACGGCGGCTTGCCTATGTGGCGATCACCCGGGCCAGGGAACATCTGTACATCACGACGGCCCGCACCCGGTTGATCTTTGGACAGACCCAGACGATGCCCGTCTCCCGCTTCATCTGCGACATTCCCGGGGAATGCATCGAAGAATTCGGCGGCCCCCGGCGGGAAAGCCATGGACTAGGCGCGGCCCTTGGTGGGAGGACCGCTGAAGCGGGCACCACAGTCACCCCGTTCCTGAAAAGCACATTCGCGAAAGTCGCGCCGCGGCAGACATCCGGAAACAAAGGCGTCGACCCTGCGACCATTCGAAAAGGAGACCGCGTGAAGCATCCGCGATTTGGCGTGGGCAAAGTGCAATCGGTCGATCCGGTGGCGGGCGATGCCATCCTGACGATCCAGTTTGAAGCGGGTGGACTCAAACGGATGATGGCTCGCCAGGCTCCGATTGAACTGATCTAAAGGGCGGACAGCAAATGCCGCTCAAGGCATGACCTGTTCGATCAGCGGGTTTTTGGCGTGGACCAGATACTGGTCGCCGCGCAGGACGACCTCGGCGATATTGTTGCAATGGTCGGAGATACGTTCGATCGTGTGCACGAGTTCGAGGAACAGGACGGTCGCCTTCGGATCGCAGACGCCGCGGTTCAGCCGGTCGAAGTGGCTGTCCCGGAGCTCGTCTTCCATTTTATCGACTTCCGGCTCATATTCCGTAATTTTCCTGGCAATGACCAGGTCGGTGTTGCGCAGAGCTGTGACACTCGCATCAACAATCTTTTCGATCATGGCGAACGCACGGTCAAGGTCGGCTTTGGCGATGTCGGAGAAATGGATGCTGCCGGCCCTCAACTGCAGCGATATGTCCGTGATGTTGCTGCAATAGTCGCCGATCCGCTCGATGTCGTTCGTCGCGTGCATGAGTCCGGCGATATGGGAGGCTTCTTTGCTGGTGACTGAGGCGGCTGAATAGATGCTCGACAGATACCGGACGATCTCGTTCTCCAGATAGTCCATGGTGTCCTCGTTGCCGAAGATCTTTTTCTCGAGCTCATCCGAATGAGACTTGATGATCTGGTGGCAATCATAGGTCATCTGCCTGGCGATCTCGGTCATGCGGGCCAGCTCCTTGGTCGCGAGATCGATCGCGATGGCCGGGCGGCTGACGACATTGTAGTCGATATAGGCCAGTTTCTTGACGACGATCGGGTCCTCGCCCGGAACGATCACCCGGACAATCTTGACCATCAGCCAGACAAAGGGGATCCAGACGAGTGTGTTGGTCATGTTGAAGATGGTGTGTGAGACTGCGATCGATTCCTTCATGGCATCGGCGACCGGAGTCATCATGCCGGCGACGTTCGCGGTGGCGTCAGGGATCAGCACCTGCCCCAGGCGGGTCAGGATGAAATTGACCAGTGTTGTGTAGGGCCTGAGTATCAGCATGAAGATCACAGAGCCGGCGATGTTGAACACAGCATGGGCCGCCGCGGCCCGTTTGGCGTTGCGGGAACCGCCGATCGATGCCAGGATGGCGGTGATGGTCGTGCCGATGTTGCTGCCGAACAGGATCGGGATGGCCTGGTAGATCGAAATCAGCGGCATGCCGGAGGCATCCGCCGACGTGCCGGCCAGGGACTGGAGCACGCCGATCGCCGCTGAAGAACTCTGGACCGCCACGGTTGCCAATGCACCGACCACCATTCCCAGCACCGGCACATCCTTGATGTTGATCAGCAGTTCGGCGAACTGGGGCAGCTTGGCCAATGGCTTCATGGCCGCGCCCATGCTGTTGAGGCCGACGAAAAGGACACCGAATGAGAACATGATCTGTCCGATATGGCGGATGTTCGGCTTTTTGAACATGAATCGCATGATGAAGCCGGCCGCGACGAAAAGCCAGGCAAAGTCGTCGATCTTGGCCGCGACGATCCAGGCGGTCATCGTCGTGCCGATGTTGGCGCCGAAGATGACGCCGATGGCTTGCGGCAGCGTCATCAGGCCAGCGCTGACAAAGCCGACGACCATGACGGTCGTGGCGGATGAACTCTGGATGATGATGGTGACGAGGGTGCCGACCAGGACGCCCATGAGGGGATTGCTGGTCAGCATCTGGAGAATGCGCCTCATCCGGTCTCCGGCTGCCTTCTGCAAGCCTTCACCCATCTGCTGCATGCCATAGATGAAAAGGGCGAGACCGCCGAACAAGGCGAAAAATGTTTGAATAGTCATGTCTGAGCCTCCTGCTTCGGGCTGACTGTTTTTTTCCATTAAATTCCACGTTAATTCTAGCTTAATCGCTTGGCAAGGACAACGGCCATTTTGGAGAAAATGAACGGGTTTTTAGCACTGGGCTTGTCCATGGGTGACAAGTGCGGGCGGCGAAAGCATCCGGATATGGTATAATGACGGATAATTCAAGATCAAAAAACGGCCAGGCGCATCAGATGATCAGACGGCCGGCAGGAGATATCTTTTTTATGACGCAACTCGTGGTCATCCGCTGTGATGGTTATAACCCAGCGCAGATCCGTTCCGGACTGCATCTTGCCTTTAAGACATTGGATATGAACCGTGATTGCCAAAGCGGTGAAAAGATCCTGATCAAGCCCAATCTGCTGTCTGCGGTCACGCCGGAACAGGCGGTCACACCGCATCCGGAAGTCCTGCGAGCCCTGGCACAAAATCTCGCGCCCATGGGACTTGGCCTGTCGATCGGCGATTCGCCTGCTTTTGACGCGTCTGACAAAGCCCTGCGCATTTCCGGGCTGGCGACTGTTGCTGCCGAGATGGACATTGGCATTGCGGATTTCGAGCATCAGACAACGATTGATTTTCCGGAAGGCGTGGCCTTGCGCCGTTTCAACGTAGCAAAAGGTGTCGCGGACGCGGAAGGGATCATCAGCCTGTGCAAAATGAAAACCCATGCTTTGACTGGTATGACCGGCGCGGTCAAGAACCAGCTTGGCGTGATCGTTGGTCCTCAGAAGGCGAAAATGCATGTGCAGTATCCGGACGTGGAGTCCTTTTCCAGGATGCTGGTCGACATCAACCGCGCGCTCAGGCCGCGCCTTTACGTCATGGACGGCATCACCGCCCTGGAAGGCAACGGGCCACGCAATGGACAGCCCCGTTTCGTCGGCCTTCTCATGGTGTCCCGGGATCCGGTGCTGGTCGACGCTTTTGCCGCTTCTGTCATGGGCCTGGATCCGCAGTCCATCGAGACGGTGCGGGCCGGCCAACTGGCTGGACTGGGAAACGGTGACCTTGAATCGGCGAAATCAGCCCTCTTTGACCTGCGCGATGGCCAGCCGGCATCGGTTCGCGAGCGGGTCGGTCGTGCGTCGGATTTTGCGTCTGAACTGATGATTCCGGATTTTGTCCATGCCCAGACCCAGCGCTCGGTGATGGGCAGGCTGGCCAGTCTCGGTGCGCCGATCGTCAAGGGTCAGATCATGAACCGGCCGACCATCGACAAGAACCGTTGCACCCGCTGTGGCATCTGTGTCAAAGCGTGTCCCTTGGAGCCACCCGCGGTGGACCGGCAGAAAAAGAACACGGTTCCCGAGTACCAATACACCCGATGCATCCGATGCTATTGCTGCCAGGAAGTTTGCCCTGCCGGCGCGATCAGCGTGAAAAAGACGCTGATCGGCCGCCTGCTGAGGATGTAGCACCGCTTTCGCGCCGTGACGGCCCGGGAGGTAGACCATGTTGCCGAGACTGCTTCGGGAAGAACAAGAGCAATCCTTGAGTCCATTCGCTTGTCAAAGCCGGGATTCACGCGGCCGGACCGAACCGGACGAGCCATGCACGGTCCGGACGGTATTCGAACGGGACACCGGACGCATCATCTATTCGATGGAGTTCAGGCGCCTGCGCCACAAGACGCAGGTTTTCTTCGATCCCCAGAACGATCATATCTGCACCCGCATGGAGCATGTCATCCAGGTCAATTACATCGCGAACACGATCGGCCGTGCCCTCAACCTGAACGGCGACCTGATCGAGGCGATCGCTCTGGGCCACGATCTGGGGCATTCTCCTTTTGGTCATACCGGTGAAAAGACGCTTGACCGTTGTCTGAAACAAGTGGCGCCGGACCTGCTGTTCCAGCACGAACGACATGGCCTGCGGGTGGTGGACGAATTGGCTGTGAGGCACGGGAGGCACGGACTCAATCTGACCTTCGAGGTGCGAGACGGCATCGTCAGCCACTGCGGGGAGACCTATAGTGAGCATGTCCTGGTTCCGGACCGGAACAAGCCGACCGGGAGCCTTTCCGGAACGATGGCCGGTCGCGGGATGCCCGCGACGCTCGAGGCTTGTGTCGTGCGGATCGCCGACAAGATTGCCTATGTCGGCCGCGACATCGAGGACGCGGCCCGGGCGGGCATCATGGAGTTTGAGGACATTCCGGACGCGATCCAGACAGCGCTTGGCCGGACGAACGGCCAGATCATCAACACGCTGGTGACCGACATCATCGAACATAGCCACGGTGAGGACGCGATCATCATGAGCCCTGAGCGCGGTGACCTGATGGAACAGCTGCTGAAGGACAATGTCGACCGGATCTATCGTTCGGAGAAGATCAGACGCTACGAAAAAATGGTGACGAATGTCATCGAGGGCCTTTTCGAAGCGCTCCTGCACGGCGCCATGGACGAGGAGAAGCTTGCGGCCAGCAAGAACAGGGTTTACCAGGGGTTTTTCGCCTACCTCCGGGAGCGCGCCTACGGGCCGCAGGTGCATCCGGCGCAGAAGGTCGTCGACTACATCGCCGGCATGACGGATACCTACGCTTCACGCAGTTTTGAAAACATCTACTGGTTCTGAGACAGTTAGAGTACATCCGGGCGGTTTTTCAGGATTGATGGCTGCCCGAACGGGGGAAGGACTCGATGGGACATCATTTTTTTGCCATGATCGGCCGCATGAGGTACATCAACCGCTGGGGCCTGATGCGGAACACACAGTCGGAAAACATCTCTGAACATTCCCTGCAGGTCGCAATGATCGCCCACGCCCTGGCGGTGATCCGAGGACGGGACGGCGGGGCAGGCCGCCCGTCGGTCGATCCTGCGCAGGTGGCGCTGCTCGCGCTTTACCATGATGCTTCGGAGATCCTCACCGGTGATTTGCCGACGCCGGTCAAGTATTTCAACCCCGCGATCCGCGATGCCTATCAGGCGGTGGAGTCGGTCGCGACCAGCCGGCTGCTCAGCTTGCTGCCGGCGGACCTGGTGCCCGACTTCCGGCCGATTCTCGAGCCGGACCGGGATGATCCGGTCATCCGGGAAAGCCTTGTGCTTGTCAAGGCCGCCGACCGGATCAGTGCCTACCTCAAATGCGTGGAGGAGGGCAAGGCCGGAAACAGTGAATTTGTTCAGGCCGGACGGGCCACACTGGCCAAGATCCAGGCCATGGACCTGCCGGAAGTGACGCGTTTCATGCGTGATTTTGTACCATCGTTTTCGCTGACCCTGGATGAGCTGGACAGTGGCGAAGGGCCATCCGATCCGGCCGGCGCCCTTTGATCGATGGATCACTTTGACGACACAGTGGCGCAAGACCACCGGAATGAGGTGAAAAAGCCCCGGACCAATCGTTCTGCCGGCATTCACGTACCATTGGCCGAAACAGCCGTGCTCGTGATTCTGCTGTTGCTTGGCTTGCTGGCTGTGATCGGCGCCAGGGTCGTTTCCGATCGCCTGGAACCCGGCTTCCCAATCAGCAGGGAACTAAACCCGGCTGGGATAACCCGTGTCCTTTCGGCAGATCAGGCCCGTGCGCTCATGACTGAGGCGTCGTTGCTGCGTGGAGCGGACGGACAGTCTTTTCCCTCGATTGAATGGGCGGACCTGCTTCAAACAGATCCGAACGCACTGGGCATTTTTCTTTTGCGTTCCCTCACGACGGTCGATTACCTGAGCCAGCAAAAGGATGACGTGCAGTTTGCCCGGGATGTCCGGGTGCTTCTGGAGGCTGCCGGATCGGAACGATTGCTGGACGAGGGCACGTTGCCGGCGGACCCGATGCTGTCTGATGCAGGGGGTGAGACTGGCGGTGCTTCAGATGATCCCCCGCGCCAGACTCGGGTCGCCTGGCTCAGACAGGCGGTTCTGACCGCAGGTTTCAGCCCGGACGGGCTGGGCGAAGCGCCGCCCTTGACCGGCCATCTGGAAACGATGGCGACTACTGGCCTTGTTCCGGAATCGGGCGACACCCTCGTCGGCTCCAGGTCTGTGTCAACCGTTGTCGACATCAAGCCGGACCCCGCGCTTGCCAACAAAGAATCCTGGTTCGCCGGGATCCTTGGGTCGTCTGATCGGTCGATGCCCCTGACCATCCGGCAGGTGCTGTATCTGGACGGACAGGTTCTGGCTGCCAGTCCGGTCATCACTGCTGTCAGCCCACAAAGCGAATTCATCCTGACGATGGATGTTCGCCACCAGGCATCCGGCACCTATCAGGCTCGTCTGCTTGCCCTGGGCTGTGATGGTCGGGGCGTTTACCGGGAAATCGGGAGCATCAGGATACCGGAGGTTTTCGAGCTGGGCGCGGGGGATGTCAGGAAGATGTCGCTTGAACCGGATGCAAAGGACTTGTATGTCTCCATTCCTGCGGACACATCTGGTACCAGACCCTTTTACGCCCTGACGGTCGTCCGGCCGGACGCCCCTGTTGCCGCCGAACTCTTCGATATCGATGGCACATTGATTGCCCATTCGGACAATCCGGATGACCAGTGGGAAGCACTTCGGGGCTTCGGGTCTGAAGTCCCGAGCGTCGCTGAGGACATGCCTGCCGATGGCTCAGGGCATTTCCCGATCCAGGAGCCTGCGTCGCAGGACTTTGCAGCCTATGCCCGGCTGCTTCGCCCGGACCGTGAGGCCACAGAAGGGCAAGGGATCCGATTCACGCTCGTTCAATCCGTAGAGGTTGCATGCGACAACTCCAGTCCGGATACAATCTATGCTGTCATGGGGAGGAATGAGACCGGCCTGGAGCTGAAAGGCACTGACGGACAGGTGTACACGCGACCTCAAGCGGATGTCAGGCTCATCGACCTCGCGGCACGCCTGTCAGATCTTGAGCTTATCGCGGCGGGCAGACCGGTTGACCTGTATCCGGTGTTTGACCCGGAGGTGGATCGGTACGGCCTTTACCTGCCATCCGGCATGGATGTGATCACGTTGGATGCCTGGGCCAGCGAAGGCAGTTTTTCCAATATCGCGATCGTTCATGAACAAGAGGGCCGGCCGCCCACGCCCCGGGATCCCGGGGATCCATTCGCGCTTCAGGGCGGTGAGCAAACGCTTGCCATCACGGTCACGAACAAACTGGGGGCGACCCGGACTTACCGATTGCATGTGCTATTGCCAGCCCAGGATCAGACGGGTTATCACACGGTGCTGGAGTCCTTTCCGGAGAGCTACCGGTCCGCCCTTTATCTGATGCATGTGAAACAGCCGCATTATGTGTTCAAGGCACTGCAGACTGACCTGACCTTCGATGAATTTGTCGACGCTCAGACCTTTCAGGACCGGAGCCTGGTGGATGCCGCCCACGCTCCGGAAAGCTGGGTGGTGCCCGGCAGTCCCGTGTATGACGGCAGATCCTGGAAAGCGGCAAGCCATGATGTCGTGGCGTACTTTGCCGACCCGCGCAATTTCCTCAATGAGCAGGACCTGTTCCAGTTTGAAACGCTGTCTTTTGATGCCACGACACAAACCCTGGCTGCGGTTCAAGCGATGCTGGCCGGCACATTCATGGCCCCCGATCATGAAAAGGCCCAGGCTGGTGTCGACTATGCCGGACTGGTCATGCGGGCTGCGGAACAGGCCGGGATCAGCCCGCTGTTCATCGCCGCCAAGATCATCCAGGAGATGGGGCGAAACGGAGAATCCCCACTGGCGTTCGGCCAGCTGCCGGGATACGAGGGTGTCTACAATTTTTTCAATATCGGCGCGACACCCGATCCGGCTGTGCAGGATGGAGCCCGGATCAACGGGGCGCGGTTCGCCTTGTATGGGCGCAGCCCGGATGAGCGGGAAATCACAGCCGATGAGGAAGCGATCCTTCTGCCCTGGACGACACCCGAAAGGGCCATCATCGGGGGGGCGACATGGATCGCGCGCGGCTACATCGCCATCGGCCAGGACACCCTGTACCTGCAAAAATTCGATCTGGTTTCCGAAGACGGACTTTTCATCCACCAGTACGCGCAGAACATCCAGATGGCCTGGGCTGAAGGACGAAGGACCTACCGGGCCTATCAGGACATGGGTCTGCTGGACAGGGCCTTCTCCTTCACGATCCCGGTGTTCCGCGATATGCCGACACAATGGCCTGAATTACCGTCCTGATTGGTCGGATTCCCCAAACTTCACCAAACTGGAAATCGTCTGTAATGATCCGGCTGGAAAACCGTGCTATGATAAAATCCGCACGACTGTCCGCCTCGATGGACGAGTGACCATTCTCGTCCGGCAAGGTTTTTCACCCGCATGCCGGGTTGCCGTGATTCGGCAATCTCAGGAAAGGATTGTCAAGCTTTGTTGACCAGTCGACCCGGTTCGCCGGAAAGCAAAACGTTCTTCAGGATGCTGGCCATGCTGCTCATCATGGCTTTCATCATCATGCCGTTTATCCTGACTGCTGTCCGGTCGCCGGTCCTGGCCGATGACTATGCCGGAAGGACCGGTACGGTTGTCGTGGTGAGCGCGCACGTCCGTCTGGATCCAGCCGTTTCATCGGACAACATCCTGACCACGGTCTACCAGGGCCAGCGCGTCACCATCCTGCAACGGGTCGTGGGCGGCGAGACATCCGAGTACGGTCCGGAATGGTATGAAATCCGGTTCACCAAGGACAGTCAGGAAATGACCGGCTTCATCGTCGATGATTTCGTCGTGCTCGACCCGGTCGCCACACCTGCGTCGACGGAGCCGACTGCGGTGATCACCGACCCGGATTTCGAAGCCATCCTGGATGGCGAGCGGTTTCCGGACAGCTACCGGCCTGGGCTTCGCCAGCTGCATGACCAGTATCCCGACTGGATTTTCAAGGCGGTGCACATCGACCTCGATTGGGAAACGATCATCAGCCAGGAAAATTATCCCGGTCGTAGCCTGATCCATGAGTCGTTCGACGACAACTGGAAATCGCTCGACGCGGAGGCCTATGACTGGCGGACCGATACATGGGTCCCCTACGACAGCGACGAATGGATCATGGGCAGCAAGGAGACCATCGCGTATTATCTGGATCCGCGCAACCGGTTGGACGATCGGCGGATCTTCATGTTTGAAAATCTGGAATATCAGCCGGATGTCCAGACCGGCGAGGGGGTCATGGCCATCCTGGCCGGCACGTTCATGGAAGGTCGGGAGGTCGTGTTCGAGGATCCGGATGACGGCACTGAAAGGACCATGCCTTATCCGGAGGTGTTCATCGAGGCCGCCCGGTACGCCAATGTCAGCCCGTATCATCTGGCGGCCAGGGTTCGTCAGGAGGTAGGCACGGATGGCAGCCGTTCCGTAACCGGCGAGCCTTTTGTCGATCCGGTCGATGGCCTGACCTACGAAGGATATTACAACTTCTACAATATCGGCGCGTCGCCGCCCAACAGCATTGAACGCGGTCTGCGCTATGCCCGGGTCGGATCGATCAGCGAAGACTTCAACGGATTGATCCGGATTCCCTGGACCGACCCTTTTGCAGCCATAACGGGTGGAGCCTTCTGGATCGGCAGCAATTACATCCATGTCGGTCAGAACACGCTCTATTTCCAGAAGTTTGATGTCATCGACAATACCGGCGACAGCAAGCACCTGTACTGGCACCAGTACATGACCAACCTGGCCGCACCGGATGCCGAATCCGCTCAGATCGCCGACGCGTATGCCGCCTATGGCATCGCCTCGGCAGCCAAGACCTTCCTGATTCCTGTGTACCGGAACATGCCGGAGGCCGCTGCGCCGCAGCCGACCTCGTCCGGCAATCCGAACAATTGGCTGAAACAACTGACGATCAATGGGCATTCGCTCACACCGACTTTTGATGGGGCGGTCACCGACGGATACATGATGATCGTGGACCATCAGGTCACGACCGCTTCGGCCACGGCGACACCCGTGTCCGAAAAAGCCACCGTCGCCAGCGGGAAGGATGTGCCTCTTGCCGTCGGGTATAACCCGGTCGACATCACAGTCCAGGCTGAAAACGGATCGGAGCGGGTCTATACGGTCACGGTGACCCGTCGCGATGAAGATGGCGGCACGCCAACGGAACCACCACCAGTATCGACCCCGGCCCCGACCCCTGCAGCCACACCGGCCCCGTCCGTGACACCGTCTCCGGAAATCACGCCGACACCGACGGTAGCGCCCACGCTCCCGGCCAGTCCGGAACTGGATCCGGTGGCCCTCAGCAGCACCACCTATGCCATCAGCCCGGACAGGCGGATTACCGGTATCGCGCCGGAATGTCCTGTATCGGTTTTCATAGAGAACCTCTCCGTCACGCAAGGTTACCAGATGATGGTGGTCGACCCATCCGGTGCAGTCCTGACCGGTCTGGTCGGTTCCGGCACCCGCGTCCGGGTCCAGAACGGATCCATCGTGGAAAGCGAGTATCGCACGGTGCTATTCGGTGACACGAACGGCGATGGCAAGATCAATGTCCTTGATCTGACCCTGATGTCCAGGCAGGTGACCAGAAGGCTGAGCCTGGAGGATGTTTTCGTGGTCAGCGCGGATGTGAACCGGGATAGCCTGGTCAACGTCCTGGACTTGACACTACTGTCCAGACATATTACGAAACGGAGCACCATCAGCCAGTGATCCGCAAAGGAGCGATAGAATGAGATATCCATACGGCAAGCGGGCAGCATCGCTGCTCATCCTGTTGGCGATGCTATTGACCATGGCCTCGCCGGTGTTCGCGGCCGCCACCGTCCGCCTTGAATTGAGCGCGGACAGGATCGCGATTGGCAAAACCCTCACGATCGAGGTGAAAGTGGGCAGTGGTGTGCCGGATCTGTCATCCGTCGGTTTTGACATGACATTCGACGCGAACGCGTTTTCGTTTGTATCCGGGTCGGTCAACGGGACGGCCAAGGGTGACAACAAGGCCAGCTTCACCCTGCAGGGCACGGATGTCATCCAGTTGACGGCAGCGGACTATCTGTTCGACACGGACAGCGACCCTCTTCTGGCCACCTTGCAGTTCAAAGCCAAGGCTGCGAGTGCCGGCTCTGCGTTCACCCTGGAGAACATCGTGCTCGGAGACTACACCGAGTCGGTCAATCCGGTGCCGGCCACCTTTGCCGGAGCCCAGAGCGTTATCTTCTTCCAGCCGTCCACCAATGCCGACCTGAGCCAACTGGTCATCGAACCCGGCACACTGGAACCCGCCTTCACCCCCGCCAATACCGTATACAGCGTCCAGGTTCCGGAAGGCGTCAACGCGCTGACAATCGATGCCCTGCCCGCCGATGACAAGGCAAAAGTGTCTGTCAGCGGACACACCGGGCTGCAGGACGGCGAAAACACGGTCAAGGTGGTTGTCACGGCCGAAAGCGGCGCGACCAAGACCTACACGATCAAGGCCATCAAAGCGACGCCATCCCCGACGCCGGAAGCGACACCGACACCGGCTGCCACCGTGACGATCGACGGTGCTGTTTTCACGGTCCAGTCGATTGGAGACGATCAGACACCACCGCCCGGTTTTGCTGCGACCACCACCATGCTCTCCGGACAACCCGTGCCGGCATATGTGGACAGCCGGTTGAACCTGCTCCTGCTTTATCTGGCAGACAGCGCGGGCAATCAGGATTTCTTCCTGCTGGACACCCGGACGGAAAAGCTCAGTCTGTATCGTACGCTGACCATCCCGGCCATTACCTACACCGTGCTGGACGCGGATCCGACCCAGAACGCGCCGGAAGGCTTTGTACCGGCTGAAGTGATGGTCGGCGGCCATTTTGCCAAGGGCTTCAGCGAGGCCACGGCCGGGTCGGATGGCCAGAAGCAGACCCTGGTGTACCTTCAGGACGCGACCGGTCGGAGAGACCTGTACACTTTTGACGCGACGTCCGGCCAGGTGACGCTTTTTTCCGGCTTGCAGGAAACACCGGTGGCCACGGTGACCCCCGTTCCGACTGTAAGTGCCACACCGACCCAGGCCGCCACGATCACGCCGGGTCTTTCGATCGATCCTGACGCGGACGGGGATTCCGGCCTGGATCGTTATCTGCTCATCATCCTGATCCTCGGTTTCATCGTCTTGGTCCTGGCCGGAATCCTGACCTACCTGCTGATGGCGAGAAAAGCCTATCATCGGAATCAGGAAACACCGGTGATCCGGCGGATCCGATGAACCGGGGGACTGCGGACCATGCGTGAGATCCTCGCGACATCGGCCCTTCCGGGCCTTCTGGGCTTCCTGCTTAGCCGGGAAGTGATCCTGTACCTGATTTTCGGCGTGTTGACCACTCTGGTCAATCTTGTTATCTTCACCATCCTGTCGCGATTGTTCGGCAAAGACCGCTGGTACCTGTCCAACGGGCCGGCCATCGTGCTCGCCATCCTGTTCGCCTTCGTCACGAACCGCGGCATTGTTTTCCAGTCGACCGGCCCCTGGTTTCCCGAGATGATCAAATTCTTCGCCTCCCGGATCCTGGTCTCGGTCGCGTTCGAATATGGTGGCATGTATTTCTTCTACAACCTGATGAAACTCAAGTCCGGTCTCAAGATCGGACGCTTTGAACTGTCCTACGCCAAGCTACTCGTCCAGGTCCTGGTGGTCGTGGGCAATTATGTCCTCAGCAAGTGGTTCATCTTTACAGGCGGTGGGGCATGATCCGGAACGAACAGGAAGCCTTTGCCTACATGCAGCAGGCCCTCACGTTCGGGATCCGGCTGGGACTGGAGCGAATGTGGCGCCTGATGGAACTCCTCGGCCATCCCCAGGAGGCCTTGCGCTGCATCCATGTCGCCGGGACGAACGGCAAGGGCTCAGTCACCGCCTACTGTGCGTCGATCCTCGCGTCGGCCGGCCTGAAAATCGGTGTCTACACATCACCATACCTGACCCGGTTTCATGAACGGATCCGGATCCTGAATGGCCTTTCGGACCTGAAGAATCTGGTGCTGCGCGAAGACACCGGCGAAATCGGCAGCGAAGTGTTTGTCCGATTGCTTGACCGGGTGAAACTGGCCGCTGACCGGATGATCTCGGAGGGCGGCGAGCAGCCGACCGAGTTTGAACTGATCACGGCGGTGGCCTTTTTGCACTTCCAGGAGGAAAAGGTGGACGCGGTGGTCCTGGAAACAGGCCTCGGCGGCCGACTGGACTCGACCAATGTGATCACGAAACCGCTGGTCGCGGTCATCACAGCCATTGGCTACGATCACATGGATCGCCTGGGATCGACCATCGGCGAGATCGCTTCGGAAAAAGCCGGCATCATCAAGCCGGGCGTCCCCGTAGTTCTCTATGACCCCGCGCTCGCCTGCGAAGACCCCGTGGAGGCGGACACCGTCCGTCTGGTCATGGAGAAGGCCTGCCTCGCGCAGGGCGCAGCCTTGACGGTACTGGCCGGGGACCAGGTCGAGACCGTCGACATGACGCCTGACGGTCAGCACTTCCGGATCCATGCGCAGGTTCCGCCGATTGACCGGGTCATGAAGACCCGGCTGCTCGGTCATTATCAACCGATGAACGCGGCTTTGGCCGTCATCGCCTGCCGCATGGCCGCCGCCGCGCTTGACGTATCGCTGCCGGACGGCCGGATCGCCCGAGGCATCTGGCTGACACGCTGGCCAGCCCGTCTTGAACGCGTGCGCCGTCACCCGACAGCACTGGTTGACGGAGCCCACAACCGTCAGGGTGCCCATGCCCTGGTCACCAGCCTGGCCCGGCTGTTTCCCGGACGTCGCCTGATCTTCATTGTCGGTGTCCTCAAAGACAAGGAATACGACCGGATGCTGGAGACGGTGCTTGCCTATGCCGGCGACAATCTGAAACTGCTGATCTGTGTCACACCGGACAATCCCCGGGCTTTGCCGGCCCGTGATCTGGCCGCGACGGCCGAATTCATCATTTCGCAATTGATTCAGTCCGGCCGCAAACGGTATAATGGCCCAGACATGGTCCGGACGATCGAACAGCCTGACCAGGCCGTATCGCAGGCCTTGGAGATGGCCAGCCCCAGGTCCGATCTGATCGTGGCGTTTGGGTCCCTCTATCTGGCCGGAACCTTTCGCAGACTACTGGGAGGATATGCATGAATTGGCTGCAGGTCACGCAAAGCTTCCTGCCCCTTACCCGGGAGCAGACGTCGAGCTTTGCGCCGCCTCGTGAAATAGATCTGGCCGTCGCGGCCTACAACCGGGCGATTCGCAACCTGAATCAGGACAGCGCGGATATCGCTCTGATCGCGCTGCGCAAACTTTCATCGGATTATCCGGATTTTCTGGAAGCCGGCTTGCTGTATGGCTGCTGCCTGGCCCAGCTTGGCCAGATGAAAGAAGCCCGGGCGCAGTTGATCCGGACCGCCAGCCACCCGCAACTGCCGGAAGATCTGTCCCAGGCCGCCGAGGCGGCGATCCGGGCGGTCGACCAGGAGCTGGCCGAGCAGGAAGCCTTGACCGTTGCCAGCCCCAAGGCAGGCCTACCGCGCCAGGCCGGCTCACAGGTCACGCTATCGGACCTGCCGGTGCGACCGTCTGACGCCCTGCTGGAAAGAACCGGTCGAAAAAGCCGGGTTCGCATGGCGAGTGAGAAAGAACGCCGCGAGATTCTGATGCGCAGCGACATGCCCCGAGAAGAGGAGACGCATGTCGTTTTTGAAAAAAGCCCGGCCGACTACCTGCGGCTGATCCTGCCCGTGGCGGCCGGCCTGATGGTCATTGCCGTCCTGGTTTTCGTGCTGGTGCGCGCCTGGCCGGACCTGCGCCGTGAAAAACCGGCAAGCGCGGACGAGAAGCTGGCTTACCTGCTGGGCGAGATCGAGAAAAAAGCGCCGGCTGACGAAGCGTGGCAGCGATTGCTGACCGACTACCGAACGCGATTCCAAATTGAACCGACAACCGCAGCCTCTTCCACAGCAGGGACAAGTGCCCAGACAAGCCAGCCGACAACGATGGCCACCACGACTGCCACGACAACGATGGCCACGACAACAGCCTTGCCGACCCCTTCTTTGACGCCGACACCAACGCAAGCGCCGGAGCTGGCGATCCTGCGAGAAGCCGATTCCCTCGTATCGACAGGTATGGACGCGCTGGATGAGGACCTGGTCCTGGCGGCAGAAAGCTTGATGCAGGCGATCGACCTGCTCGAGGGCATCCCCGCTGACACTACGTCAGCGGATATTGACCGGACGGCCGGAGAACTGCTTGACCGGGCCCGGGCCCAATACGAACCGATCTACAAACGGGCAGCCGAGCAGCTGCGATTGATTGCCGCCCCCCTGTTCGGGCAGGCAGAATACGAGCAGTCCCTGTCGTACTATCTTCGGGCATACGCGCTTTACCCCAAAAGCTACGGTGGCGGCGTCGCCTATTATTGCGGCCGCTGCTACCAGTTGCTGGACAAGCCAGATGAAGCCAGAACCTACTTCGAATTTGTCGTCGAGAACTTCGACGGCCGGGACATCGCCGTCAGCGCGGCGTACCGGCTGACCCAACTGGGCTGAGGCCTGGACAGGAAAAGGAGAAACACATGCAGTACATCAGCACCCGTGGCGGAGACGTCCGCTTTTCATCCGCACTGGCGATCCGCCAGGGGATCGCGCCCGACGGCGGGCTTCTGGTGCCGGAATCTTTCCCGGTCCTGACCGTCGAAGAAATCGCCGAATTGGCGAACCTGGACTATGTGGACCGGGCAGTCAGGATCCTGTCCCTGTACCTGACGGACTACACACCTGCCGAACTGCGGGAATTTGCCGAACTTGCCTATGCTGAGGAAAAGTTCGGCCCTGAACCGGCGCCGCTGGTTCAGTTGAACAAATACAACGACCGTGAATTCATCCTGGAACTCTGGCATGGACCGACGGCCGCTTTCAAGGACATGGCGCTCCAATTGCTGCCCCACCTGATGACAGCGGCACTGCGCAAGACCGGAGAGCCGCACGAGGTCTGCATCCTGACGGCGACTTCCGGCGATACCGGGAAAGCGGCGTTGGAAGGGTTTTGCGATGTGCCGGGCACTTCCGTCATCGTCTTCTATCCATCAAAAGGCGTCAGTGAAGCCCAGCGATTGCAGATGGTGACACAGGAGGGAGACAATCTGGACGTGATCGCCGTCGAAGGCAATTTTGACGACGCCCAGACGGGCGTCAAACGCATCTTCGCCGATGAAGCGCTCAAAATCCAGCTCCAGCAGCATGGGATCTTCCTGTCTTCAGCCAATTCGATCAACTGGGGCCGCCTGGTCCCCCAGATCGTCTACTATTTTTCAGCATATGCCGACCTCATCAAGCGGGAAAAGATCGAACCGGGGGAAGCGATCAACTTTGTTGTGCCGACCGGCAATTTCGGCAACATTCTCGCCGCCTACTACGCACGACGCATGGGGCTGCCGGTCAACAAGCTCATCTGTGCCTCCAATGCCAACCGAGTGCTGTCCGACTTCATCCGGGACGGCAACTATCGCAGCAGGCGGGAATTTTTCCGAACATTGTCACCGTCGATGGACATTCTCGTGTCAAGCAATCTGGAACGCCTCTTGTTTGAGCTGAGTGGCCGGGACAGCGATCGGATCCGCGAATGGATGGAATCTCTTGCTGAAAATGGCAGTTACAGCATCGACAGGCCAACCCTGCGTCAGTTGCAGGAGGTGATCGTCGGCGGCTTTGCCGACGACACCGGCACCCTGAAGACGATCCGCGACGTCTATGACCGGTATGACCACGTCGTGGACACCCATACGGCCGTCGGATTCAACGTCTACAGCCGGTATGCCGCCCGGTCCGGCGATGACAGCAAGACCGTCTTTGTGGCGACCGCCAGCCCGTTCAAATTCAGCGCGGCCGTCAGTGATGCCCTGAACGGCGTCGGGTTCAGCAAAGGCCGCAGTGAGTCGACCCTTCTGGAACAGTTATCCGAGGAAAGTGGTCTTGAGATCCCGATGACACTGAAGGACTTGGGCAAGCGGACCATTCGGCATGACCGGATGATCCAGACTGAAGACATGAAAGCAACCGTCTTGTCGCTCCTCCTTGACGAAAAGAACAGAATCTGAAATGGGCGTTCGACATTGAAAAAACGATCAAAGGGGCGGTGATGACCGCCCCTTTGCAATGGATCCATCAGGCCATGATGAGCGCTACGCGCCTTTGTGGATGGATTCGAGCACCAGGCCCGGATTGCGGTCCAGGGCCCAGGTGATGGCCCAGTCCGATTCGAACAGCAGGACCGGGCTGTCTTCTTTGTCGAGCACCAGCAGGGTCGTGCTGGTCAGTGACAATTTTTTCGGGTCCGGCATCTCGCCGGTCTCGTCCGGCCGGATCCACCGGGCCTTCTGGTAGTTCAGGGTGTTCTGCCGGATTGTGACGCCATATTCATTTTTCAGCCGGTATTCGAGCACTTCCAGCTGCAGGACGCCAACGACACCGATCACATAGGTCTCGGTGCCGATGTCCGGCTGCTTGTAGACCTGGATCGCCCCTTCTTCTGACAGCTGTGTGATCCCTTTCAGGAACTGCTTGCGTTTCATGGAGTCGGCCGGCGCGACCCGGGCGAAATGCTCGGGCGCGAACACGGGTATGTCATCGAAACGGATGTTCCGGTTGCCTTCGACCAGTGTGTCGCCGATGCGGAAAATTCCCGGGTCGAAAACACCGATGATGTCGCCTGCATAGGCTTCATCGACGATATTGCGCTCCTGGGCCATGAATTGCTGTGGCTGGGCGAGGCGCACCGGCCGGTTCTCCCGTATATGGCGCACCTCGAGCCCTTTTTCAAAATAGCCGGAGCAGATGCGGATGAAAGCCATCCGGTCGCGGTGGTCCGGGTTCATGTTCGCCTGGATCTTGAAGACGAAACCACTGAAAAATGGCTCATCCGCCGCGATCACCTGTTCACCGGCCAGATGGGGGGCCGGTGGCGGTGCCATGGCCAGGAACTCGTTGAGGAAGGATTCGACACCGAAATTGTTGATGGCACTGCCAAAAAAGACAGGGGTCAGCAAACCCCGGCTGACCAGTTCAGGATCCAGTTCATCGCCGGCGATGTCGAGCAGCTCGATGTCGTTGATCAGCTGCTGCTGATGGTCGCTGCCGATCACGTCGATCAATTCCGGGTCTTCCGGGTTGGCGACACTGACCTTGACCATGCTGGCCCCGTGGTCGCCCTTGGTGCTGTCAAAGAGTTCGACCCGGTTGAACCGCCGATTGTAGACGCCCTGGAAGTCGCCGTCGGTGCCGATCGGCCAGTTGATGGGCACGGAATGGATACCGAGCACCTTCTCAAGCTCGTCCATGAGGTCAAACGGGTTTTTCGCCGCACGGTCCATTTTGTTGATGAAGGTGAAAATGGGGATGCCGCGCTTGCGGCAGACTTCGAACAGCTTGATTGTCTGGGCCTCGACACCCTTGGCACCATCGATCAGCATGACGGCGGAGTCAGCCGCGCACAGGGTACGGTACGTGTCCTCCGAAAAATCCTGGTGGCCGGGCGTGTCGAGGATATTGATGCAAAATCCGTTGTAATCGAACTGCATGACGGATGACGTGACCGAGATGCCACGCTGCTTTTCGATCTCCATCCAGTCCGAGGTCGCGTGACGGGCCGCCTTGCGGCCCTTGACCGTCCCGGCCAGGTGGATGGCGCCGCCATAAAGCAGCAGCTTTTCCGTCATGGTGGTCTTGCCGGCGTCCGGGTGGGATATGATGGCAAAGGTTCGTCTTCTGGATACGTTGGCTCCGATGGAACGGCTCATGGTGTCCTCCTGATTTTTTGGCGCAAAGACAGCGACATTATATCAGGTTGCGTTCGGACAGACAATGCAGCGCGGCCGCGCGACCGGCCACTGCCCCGGTGGACCAGGCCGCCTGGAGATTGTAGCCGCCCGTGTCCGCGTCGATATCCAGGATCTCTCCAGCAAAGTAAAGACCGTCCACGAGCCTGGAGGCCATCGTCCGCGGATCGACTTCCTTCAAGTCGACCCCCCCGGCTGTCACGATCGCTTCCCGCCAGCCGCGTGTTCCGGCGACCGGCAGCCGGCAGCCTTTCAGGGATGCCACCATCAGTTGGCGCTGTGATCGTGTGATGCCGCGGCCATCCATGTTCTCGTCCAGACCGGCAAGTCTGAGCAGATGGGGAACGAATGCGCCGGGCAAGCGATCGGCAAACAGGCCGGGCAGCATGTTGCGCAGTTTTCTGCGTGGTTCGCGCGACAGTAGGTTCTGGATCTGAAGGTCTACCGTTTCAGGGTTTGTTTCCGGAAGGCAGTCCATGACCAGATCGACCGGTTCGCTCGGAAATGGATCGGAAATCAGCCGGGACAGCCTCAGGGCGGCCGGTCCGGAGACACCAAAGTGCGTGAAGAGCAGGTCCCCCTTGGTCTGGCTGGCATCTTTCCCATCAATCCGGAGTGTCAGCCCGACATCCCTCAGGGCGACACCTTGCAGGGCATGCAGGGCCGGATCAGGCACGATCAAGGGGACCAGCGCAGGACGCTCTGGTGCAATCCGGTGTCCAAGCGCGGCGGCCAGCCTCGTGCCATCTCCGGATGATCCGGTCCACGGCCAGGACCGGCCGCCCATGGCCAGGATCACCTGTCCGGCTTCCAGAGTCCGCTTGTCCGTGATGATAGACAGGACACGACGCCGGCCGCCTGTTGTGGCATGTGTCACGTTGATTGAGCGGACGGCCTCGCCAGTGTTGATCGATACACCGGCGGCAAGGGCTCGCCTGACCAGGAAATCCAGAATGTCCGAGGCTTGGCCGCTTGCCGGAAAAAGCTTGCCTTCCGGCTCTTCGACCAGATCGATGCCGGACCGGCGCAGAAGCGAGATCAGTTCGCGGTTGGAAAACCGGCTCAACGAACCACGCAAAAACCGCCCTCCGCTGAAAAAATGATCGGCCAGGCTGGCCGTATCGCAGGCATTGGTGACATTGCAGCGTCCGTTGCCGGTGATCAGCAGTTTGCGTCCTGGTGAGGGCATTTTTTCGAACAGAAGCACTCGGCAGCCGGCCTGAGCCGCTTCAGCCGCGGCCATCAGGCCGGCGGCGCCGCCGCCGGCCACGATGACCGGAGAAGGATTTCTTTGTTCACGAACAGTCATGGATAAACGATGATGAATATTGGTTCAATCATTCCTGGATGCCGGGGATTTTCGGCAGCTTGGCAATGCTTCTGGCGAGGTCCTCCTCAGCCAGCGCGTGGTCGACCATCTGACCGGCGTGGTACTGTGTGTAGGCACTGAGGTCGAAATAGCCGGTTCCGGTCAGGCCGAAGAGAATGGTCTTGGCTTCGCCGGTTTCCTTGCATTTCAACGCTTCGTCGATCGCCGCCCGGATGGCGTGCGCGGATTCGGGCGCCGGCAGGATGGTTTCGTATTTGGCGAACAGGGTCGCGGCCTCGAAGACGCTGTTTTGTGTTGCCGACCTTGCCTCGTCGAGAATGCCGTCATGATAAAGCTTGCTCAGGATCGGAGACATGCCGTGGTAACGCAGGCCGCCGGCGTGGATGGCGGAGGGCCTGAAGCCACTGCCGAGGGTGTACATCTTGGCCAGCGGGGTGATGTGACCGGTGTCGCAGAAATCATACGCATATGTGCCGCGGGTCATGGATGGGCAGGAGGCAGGCTCGACCGCGATGAAATATGGGTTTTTCTCACCCCGCAGCTTGTCGCCCATGAAAGCGCTCATCAGGCCGCCCAGGTTGGAACCACCACCGGCACAGCCGATGACGATGTCAGGATATTCGCCAAGCTTTTCCATGGCGATTTTTGATTCCAGCCCGATGATCGATTGGTGCAGCAGCACCTGGTTGAGGACCGAGCCGAGGACATAGCGTCTGCCGGGCGTCTTCACGGCCAGTTCGACCGCTTCGGATATGGCGGTGCCGAGGCTGCCGGTGGACTCCGGATCGTCGGCCAGCATCATCTTGCCAACCTCGGTCGTGTTGCTTGGGCTGGGGATGATCTCGGCGCCGAAGGTCTCCATGACGGCTTTACGGTAAGGCTTCTGCTCGTAGGAACTCTTGACCATGAAAACGGTCAGGTCGAGGTCGAGGTGCGCGCAGGCCATCGCCAGCGCGGTGCCCCACTGGCCGGCACCGGTTTCGGTGGTCAGTCCCGTCAGCCCCTGCTTCTTGGCGTAATAGGCCTGAGCGATCGCCGTGTTCAGCTTGTGGCTGCCGGAGGTGTTGTTGCCTTCGAACTTGTAGTAGATCTTCGCCGGTGTGTCAAGCGCCTGCTCCAGGTCGTATGCCCGGCAGAGCGGGGATGGGCGGTAGATCTTGTAGAAATCGAAGACTTCTTCGGGAATATCGATGAAACGGTGCTCCGAATCCACTTCCTGCAGACAAAGCTCTTCACAGAAAACGGGGAGCAGGTCTTCCAGCACGACCGGTTTCATGGTGCCCGGATGGATGTAGGGATCGGGCTGCTCTTTCATGTCGACACGCACGTTGTACCACTGGCGCGGCATCTCGTCTTCTGTCAGATAGAGGCGGTGGGGGATCTTCTTGTTCATGGCCTTTTCCTCGCTTTCTTCCCGATCCTCTCGATCGGCTCATAATGGCGTTCTATCCTGTCTTCCGGACATTTTCCGGAAAACAAAAAAACCCTTGTCCACTACTGGGACAAGAGCTTCGCTCCTGCGGTACCACCCGGCTTGATCCTGCCTGACAGGATCCCCTCTGCCAGATACCGGCTTCCAGAAAAACAGACGCCGAGACCTGCTCCCCTGATAACGGGCGGAATCCCCGTCAGCGCCTACTGGCCGGTAACCGGCTTTCGGACTGCCCTCGCAGATCCATTCATTCAAGTCCGTGATGCGTCCCTTGCACTACCGGCCGCTCGCTGTGTTCCGTTGGCTTGAACTACTCTTTCTGCTCATCGGTTTACGATATAATGGATATAGATTGAGGCCAGTTTAGACTGATCGATGAAACTTGTCAACACTTTTTCCTGTCCGGTGATCCGGTGTGTTGCCACGAAATATTGCGGAAAGTGAGTCTTCGATGATAAAGGAGGACGGCCAGAAAGAGATGGGCAGGTCCGATTCCAACCGATGGTATCGGCTTGATAACGCGGCCAAGATCTATCCGGCGATCCAGAATCGTCGACATGTCTCGATTTTCAGGGTCCAGGCAGTTCTGCGGCACGACATCGATCCTGAGCGTCTTCAGAGAGCACTGGACAAGACGTTGCCCCGTTTCCCGTTTTTCGATGTGGCGCTTCACCGAGGGGTGTTCTGGTTCTATCTCGAGTCCTCCGGCCGCCAGGCGCTCGTTGAACCGGATGTTGTCAATCCGATCCGACCGCTCAGTCGTGAGGAAAACCGTCAGCACCTGTTCCGGGTGAGGTATGGTGATCGACAGATTGCGGTCGAGTTTTTTCATGCCTTGACGGACGGTTATGGCGCGATTGTTTTCCTCAAGACGCTGACGGGCACCTACCTGAAACTGTGTGGTCTGGCTGTGCAGGACGGCGGAGGCTTTCTCGATGTTGAGGAAATGCCGGACGCAGAGGAGTCGGAGGATGCCTACAGACGGTTCTCGACTTTCCGTGTCGTCCGCCGCCCCTATGAATCGAAGGCATTTCATTTGCAGGGCACGTTTCATCCCGGGCATCACCTGAGGGTCATCACCGGTGTCCTGTCCGTGCGCGAGGCCAGGGACAAGGCGAAGTCGCTGCGGGTCACGGTCACGGAGCTGTTGACAGCCTGCTATCTGGAGCAACTGTACCACGCCCAGAAGCTGGAGGGAGTGAAGGGCGGGCGTCCCGTCCGGGTGTCGGTTCCGGTCAATGTGCGACGGTTCTATCCGACAAAAACCCTGAGGAACTTTGCCCTTTATGCCAATCCCGGCATCGATCCGGCATACGGGGATTATTCATTTGAGGAAATCCTGCAGTTGGTTCACCATTTCATGCGCTACACTGTCACGGAAAAATACCTCAATGCCTTGATGTGTGCCAATGTCGAGCCGGAGAACAACTGGGCGCTTCGGCTGGCACCCCTGCCGTTGAAAATCCTCGCCATGCGCCTGGTCTACAGTTGGACCGGCGAAAGCCGATTCACCAGCTCGATGTCCAACCTGGGCGTGACCGAAGTGCCACCGGGCTTCGCGGAACATGTGGACCGGATCGACTTCATGCTCGGGCCCTCGCGAATGAATCCGGTCAACGCCGGCATCATCAGCTACCAGGACAAACTGTCCATCACCTTCACCAGCACGGTGGCCGAGGCGGAGGTCGAACAGGCCTTTTTCCGGAAACTGGTCTCGCTTGGCCTTCATGTCCATGTCATGAGCAATTGCCTGCCGGACGGGCGTATGCCATAATCCGGAACATAGGGGGGTAAAGACATGTCCTATTGTGTCCACTGTGGAGTGTCCCTGGATCCGTCTGAACGAGTCTGTCCGCTCTGCGGCACTGAAGTGGTCAATCCGCGCCAGCCCTTTGATCCCAGGGCGAGACGGCCGTACCCGTCCCGGCTTGACCCGATCACCGCCCGGGTCAACCGCCAGTTCATCGCGACCCTGATTTCGATCGGGCTCCTGTTTCCCGCGATCCTGACAGTCGTGATCGATCTGACTTACAGCGGAACGCTTGACTGGAGCCTCATTGTGGCGGGTGCCCTGACCATGATCTGGGTATGGGTCTGCCCATCTTTGCTCATGAAAAAGCCGACCTTCCTCAAGGTGGTCATTCCCGCCATCATCGCGCTTATCTTTTTCCTTTTGCTGATTGACATCGTTTACCTGGCATTTGGCTGGTTCTGGCAGCTGGCCATGCCGGTTGTTGTCCTGTCCGGAGCACTGGTCGTCATTGTGGGCACCGGGATTTCGAAACGGCGGCTGCGCGGTTTTGCCATTCCGGCCGCCATTCTGATCGCTACCGGCCTGATGGTGGTCGGAATTGAGATCATCACCGAACGCCATGCCTATGGCCGTTTCATGATCAGTTGGTCCCTGTTCATCCTGATACCCTGTCTTGCGCTGGCCGGCGTCATGCTGTCAATCGCCCGTCGCCGGAAGATCCATGATGAAATACGAAAGCGTCTCCATTTGTAAATGTTTTATGAATATCGTGCGACAGGATCAGCATTTTCGCTAAAAATGAAGTCGATCAAATCGGGATATTACCGAAATATTACGGAATGGCTGACATAAAATTGACTTGCCATCAGGCAATCCGTATAATACGGGATGATTCAGCCAAAATATTTAGATAATCAAACAATATTCATCATTTACCAGACAATTCACGCTAGTCATAAATATAATAAAAATAAGAACAGGAGGGGTTATGCGAAAATTCAAGCTTCAGGCCCGACACAATCGCAAAATCCTGGTCAGTCTATTATTGTCATTCATCATTGCCCTGCCCATGCTGGCTCAGCCCCTGGGGTTGTCCTTTTTCCAGCCGGACCGTCCAGCCATCACTTCCCAGCCCAGCCAGGCCCAGACGCCTTCGGAGAGTCTGTCCGTAGAAGCGCCTTTGCCTGTCGCTTCGGATGCGGGAATGATTGTCGAGCCGCTGGAGGTTTTCGAGGATATCGAACTGACCATGAACCGCTCTTTGAAGGAAGAAGAGATCCTGGCCATGATCGCCAGGGGCGAAGAGATCGATGCCAACTACGAGGAAGATGCTTTGACCGAAGACGATGAGATCGATCTCGGCGAGGATGAGCCGGAAGACCCGGTTGTCGAGGTCGCGGCACACATCCGTTATATCAGTGGCGACAATGTCAACCTCAGAAGTGAACCAGCGATTGAAAGTGAATCGCTGGGCCGCCTAGACCTCGGCGAAAAAGTCACCTGCACCGGCGAAACTGCCGAGTGGATGAAGGTCAAGGACGCCAAGGGCCGTGAAGGGTTCATTTTCGCGACCTACACCAGCACGGACATCGTTTTCAGACCGGTCAACCAGACTGTTTACGTGACTGCCAACACGGTCAACCTGAGAAGCGGACCATCGACGCAAAGCGAGGTGCTGGCCAGACTAGACAAGGATCACAAGCTGACACGGACCGGTGTGAGTGACGAATGGTCGCGCATCAAGACGAGAGACGGGGGCACGGCTTACATCGCCAACAACTTCCTGACCATCACGGTTCCCGCTTCCCTCAGGACGACGACCAAGTCGACTTCGTCCGGCTCGACGACAGTGGTCAACAGAAGCGGTGACAAGGTGGTCGACCTGGCCTACAGCATGCTGGGTGTCCGTTATGTGTTCGGCAGCGAAAGCCGCAGTGGCGTCGACTGCTCGGGTCTGATCTACTACATTTATCGCCAGATCGGTGTATCCGTTCCGCGCATTTCCTCGTCCTACGCCAACTTCGGCACATCCGTGTCGCGTTCTGATATGAAACCCGGCGACGTGATCGCATGGGACACGCGGAAAAATGATGGCAAGACATCCATCACGCATGTGGGTATCTATGTCGGCGGCGGCAATATGATCCATGCTTCGTCGACCTACAAAAAGGTGATCCTGGTGTCTGTCTCCAAATATGAGAGCTACGGATTGAAGATGGTGACCATTCGCCGAATCAAAACCTGATCGGAGGTACGGCAGTTTCCTGGACTGCCGGAACATGTTACATGGATCGACGCGCAGCGGGAGTCCTGCTCCCGATCTTCTCATTACCCGGTCCCTTCGCCATCGGCTGCTTCGGAGACGAAGCAGTCGATTTTGCAACAGCGATACGCGACATGGGGTTCACTTACTGGCAGATCCTGCCTCTGAACCCGCCCGCCGGTGGCAACTCGCCCTACCAGTGTTACTCCGCGTTCGCCGGAAATCCGCTCATGATCGATTTGCGTGAACTGGCCACGGAGGGTCTGCTGACAGCCGAGGAGCTGTCGGAGGGCTTTTCACGCTCCGATCCGCGCACCTGTGATTACACGGCGGCTGCCCTGTCCCATCTGAAACTGCTCAAGACCGCTTTCGAACGGTGTGATGAAACAGCATGCCTGGTTTTTGACCGGTTCGCCGTGGACGAACGGCCGGAAATCATGGATTACGCGCTGTTCATGTCGATCCGGGATCACTATGGCGGCATCAGCTGGCATCTGTGGCCCGATGAAAGTCTGCGACACCATGACCGGGCCGCGCTGGACCAATTTGCGGGACAGTTTCGGCAGACGGTCCGTTTCCACCTCTTCTGCCAGTACTGGTTCTTCCGCCAGTGGCATGCGTTGCGCCAGACTGTCAATGACCTCGGCGTCCGGATCATGGGTGACCTGCCCATCTATCTCGCTTACGACAGCTGTGATGTATGGGCAAACCAGGACCAGTTCGAGCTGGACGATTTCCTCAATCCGATCGAAGTCTCCGGTGTGCCGCCGGATTACTTCACGGAGGACGGCCAGCTTTGGGGCAACCCTTTGTATGACTGGGAAGCGATGAAAAAGGACGGATACGCCTGGTGGATCCGTCGCATCCAGGAATCGTTCCGCTTGTTTGACCTGTTGCGCCTCGACCATTTCCGTGGATTCGCCAATTACTGGGCGGTGCCGAATGGTGAGACCACTGCCCGCAACGGTCGGTGGCGGCCCGGACCGGGGATGCCCCTGTTTGATGCCATCTACGCTGCCTGCCCCCAGGCTGATCTCGTGGCGGAAGACCTGGGCGCCAGCGATGACGGGACTGTCGCGGCCTTCCTCGAGGCGACCGGCCTGCCCGGCATGCGCGTACTCCAGTTTGGCTTCGATGTCACGGATGACAACGGGCATCTGGTCCACAATCATACGCAAAACAGCGTCGCCTACAGCAGTACGCATGACAACAACACCTTGCTGGGCTGGCTTTTTGAAGCCGCTCCTGCCGAGCGCGACTATGGACTCTCTTATGTCGGCCTGGGGCCGGACAGCAACTGGACACAAGGCGGCCCCGATTCCTTCGTGATCCGGACTTTCCTTCGGGTTCTCTGGCAATCCACCGCTCGTCTCGTGATCGTGCCCGTCCAGGACATGCTCGGCTATGGTGCCGACACGAGGATCAACACCCCCGGTCAGCCGACCGGACAATGGCGCTGGCGAGTGACCGAGGATGACCTATCACGCATCGACCGACCGGCGTTTCTTGCCTTGAACAGGGTTTTTCGCCGAGAAATACCTGAATTGCCGACGTCCGACACTTGAGTCGGCTCCCCGAATTGCCTATAATGAATATTTGTTGCGGCCTCATGCGAGGCAATTGCGGACAGGCCGCATGTTCAATGCCTGTTGATGCTGTGGACGGGACCATCAGTTCCGACACAGGTTTTTGGCAAAATTTTTCCAACAATCAGAAAGGACGTGCAATCGAACTATGGCAAAACGCTCGTTTTCCCGGGCAGGTGTCAAGGGCAGGAAGTCGACATTCTTCATCATTGTCGGGATCATCCTGATCGGACTGCTGCTCAGCATCTTCGGAGCCACGATCCCCATACCCGGATCCGATGAGGATTTTGACCTCAAGAGTGCCCGCGAGATCCGCTTTGGCATCGACATCAACGGCGGTGTGGAAGCCGTTTTCGCGCCAAAGAATTTCGACGGGGTCCCGACAGAGGAAGAACTGAACTCGGCCCGGACCATCATCGAGATCCGACTGGATAAGAAGAACATTTTTGATCGGGAAGTGACGGTCGACCCGTCGCGTGGACGCATCCTGGTGCGTTTCCCGAGAAAATCCGGTGACTCGATCACCAGCGCCAGCGAAGCCTTGCTGGAACTTGGCGAGATGGCCCTGCTGACATTCCGGGATCCGGACGGCCAGGTCGTATTGGAAGGCCGTGATGTCAAATCAAGCACACCTGCTGTCAACACCCAGACCAACCAGCCGATCGTGCAGCTGGAGCTGACAGATGAAGGCGCGGTCAAATTCTACGAAGCGACAGCCAGGCTGTCGGTCAATCGAGAGCAACTCGCGATCTACATGGACGACGTGCTGATCTCCGATCCTTATGTCAACGAACCAATCAGCGGCGGCAGGGCCATCATCGAAAATATCGGGGATGTCGCGGAAGCGGTGGATCTGGCGAACAAAATCAACGCCGGTGCGTTGCCGTTCGCGCTGACCGCGATCAGCAACAGCCAGATCAGCCCGACCATGGGCCAGGAGGCGCTCAGCGTCATGACAATGGCCGGCCTGGTGGCATTCCTGCTGATCTGTGTCTTCATGATCTTCTATTATCGCCTGCCCGGCGTGGTCGCCAGTTTCGCGCTGCTGCTGCAGGTGGTCGGCATCCTGCTCGCGATCTCCATACCGCAGCAGACCCTGACCCTGCAGGGCATCGCCGGCATCATCCTGTCGATCGGCATGGGTGTTGACGCGAACATCATCATCGCCGAACGCATCAAGGAGGAGATCCGGACCGGATGCAGTCTGCAGACCGCGCTCAACAACGGATTCGCCCGTGCGACGACTTCCATCTTCGATGGCAACGTGACGGTCCTGATCGCCGCGGTCGCCCTGATGGTGTTTGGATCGGGCTCCATGCTTTCCTTCGGTTATTCTCTGCTCTTCGGCGTCATCTTCAATACACTGATCGGCGTCGACATTGCCGGCTTCTCCATCTCCAGGGCCATGATCGGTTCACTCACCCAGTACAAAAAATTGCGCAATCCATGGCTTTTCGGCGGAAAGAAGGTGACAGTCTGATGTATCGTTTTTATAAAAATCGCAAGATCTTCTTCGGACTGTCCATCGGCATTCTCCTGGCTGGCATCATTTTCTCCCTTGTTTTCGGCATCCAGCTCGACATCCAGTTCAAGGGCGGCAGCATCATGAAGTATTCCTACACCGGCGAGCTGGATATCGCGAAGGCCGATGGTGTCATCGAGGCAGCGCTGGGCTTGCCGGTCTCCTGTCAGGAAACGACCGTCCTGGGCGGCACCGGCAAGAACCTGGTGATCAATGTCGCCGGAGACGAGGCCGTGTCACCCGATAATCAGGTGAAGATGGAAAAAGCGTTGGCCGACGCCTTTCCGCAGGCCGGATTCGAACTGGTCGAAGCCAACATGGTCGACCCGTTCATCGGCGCGGAGTTTTTCCGCAAAGCCATCTATGCCATGATTGTCGCCTCGGTCCTGATCGTCCTGTTCGTATGGTTCGCGTTCCGCAGCATGTCCGGACCATCGGCCGGTGTGATGGCTCTGGTCGCCTTGTTCCATGACGTGACCATTGTCTTCTTTGTGTTTGTGTTCCTGCGCATACCGCTGAACGAGTCCTTGATTGCCGTCATCCTGTCGATACTCGGCTTCTCGATCAACGACACGATCGTCATCTACGACCGGATCCGGGAAAACAAGCGATTGACCAACGGCAGCCTTCCGCTTGACGAGCTGGTCGACCTGTCGATCAACCAGTCGCTGACCCGCTCGATCAACACCAGCCTGTGCGTGATCGGAGCCCTGGTGGTTGCTTACATTTTCGCCATCCTCTATGGCATCGACAGCATTAAGGAGTTCGCGTTGCCGATGATGCTTGGCACGATCAGCGGCGCCTATTCCTCGATCTTCCTGAGCGGCCCGCTCTGGGTCGCATGGAAAACGCGCGGCGGCAGGACCGGTTATTAAGATCTCGCCCTGTCAACGGCAGGAATAGCTGTCAACAATTCTGTTCAACGACACAACGATGGGCCCCGTCCGGATCATGACCGGCGGGGCCTTCAAGCATGTCGGAAACAATCACAAGTGCAAAAGCCGTACGATTTCCCGCTTGTAACGCATAAAGGACTCGGATGTGCCGAAGTCTGCCGTTCGCGGCCGCGGCGGCTCGATTTTCAGCTCATGGTCGATCCGGCCCGGTATGCCGGTCATGATGTAGATCCTGTCCGACAGCAGGATGGCCTCGTCGATGTCATGCGTGATGAAAATCGTCGACATCCCGAGTTTGTCGATCAGGTCCAGGTACCAGCGGTGGATCGTGCGTTTGGTGATCGCGTCCAGCGCGCTGAACGGTTCGTCCAGCAAGGCGACTGTGCTGCCGAACAAGTGAGTGCGCAGAAGCGCGGCCCGCTGGCGCATGCCGCCGGACAGCTGGGCGGGATATTTGTTGTGGGTTCCTTCAAGGCCGAATTGCCTGAAATGCGTCAGCGCCTGGGCCCGTGCCTCCTGTTTGGGCTGGCCGCGCAGCACCAGAGGCAGGGAGACGTTGTCGAGGACGGTTTTGTAAGGCAGGAGCAAGTCTTTTTGCTGCATGTAGCTGACATGCCCCGCCTGTCCGGTGATATCCCGCCCTTCCAGGAAAACCCGGCCACTGTCCGGTTCCATCACCCCGGAAACAATATGGAAAAGCGTGCTTTTGCCTGAGCCGCTGACCCCCAGCAGGCAGATCAGCTCCCCCTGTTCGAGGGAAATGCTGATGTCCTCGATCACGGGCGCGCCCTGATAACTCTTCGCGACTTGTTCAGTACTCAGTATCGGCATGATGTGTCTGATCTCCTCCACTCAGGGCAGGAATTCGTTGGTGAACCCTTCGCCAGGCGCGATCTGCTTGTCGATCAACTGATTGTCATACATCCAGGCAAAGAAAGTGTCCCAGCGAGCCTGGTCGATTTCTCCCCAACGGCTGACCTCGGCCTTGTACCGGCTGGCCAGCCATTCCTGGCTTTTTTCAACCAGTTGTTCGTCAAGCCCCTGGGCATTTTTCACCAGGATGCTGCCGGCTTCCTTCGGGTTCTGGATCGCGTACTCGTATCCCCTGGCGGTGGCGGCCAGAAACGCCTTGGCGATATCCGGGTTGCTGGCCAGGTAATCTTTGGAAGAAGCCAGGACAGGCGTGTAGAAATCCAGCGCCGGATTGGTCTGCCCAAAGTCGATGAAATTAGTCTCCAGGCCGGCCAGCTCAGTCGCTATCCCATCCCAGGCATAATAGATCCAGACCATGTCGACATCGGTCTGCAGGGCCGCGACCACATCTGTCACCGTGTTCGGAACGACATTGATCTTGTCATAGGACCCGCCGTCCTCCTTGGCGATGGCGCTCAGGATCGCCTTTTCAATCGGCGTGTCCCAGGAGGCGTAGGTGTGGTTCTCCATGTCTCTTGGCCGGACGATGTTCTTTTCCGCCAGTGAAATGATGCCTGATGTGTTGTGCTGGATGATGGTCGCGATCGTTTTGACGGGCAGTGGCGCGGACGATGTCAAGGCCGCTGCGATCTCCTCCTGGAACGTGACGCAGAATTCAGCCTTGCCGGCGGCCACCAGGGAAAGCGCGCCGCCTTCGGTGGGCTGGACAATATCGACATCCAGGCCAACCTCCTGGTAATAACCGAGTTCCTTGGCGACATAGACACCGGTGTGGTTGGTGTTCGGGGTCCAGTCCAGCAGGAACCGGACTTTGGACCGTTCAGCTGGTTTGGTCGTGGCAGCGGTTGTGGAGGCTGTTGTCGTCGTGGACGAGGCGCAACCCGCCAGCGCGACCAGCATGGCGATGGTGAGGATGAAAGTCAGCAGGCGTTTCATGTCGTGATGTCTCCTTTGTTCTCGGCCGGACCTGATCCGGACGATGACTCATGCAGGTATTGCCAGGGCATGACCTTTTGTTCCAGCCAGTTGGTCAGGCGGATCATGGCCAGGCTGATCAGGATGATCACCAGGATGACGGCGAACATCTTGTCGTATGAATAGGATTTCTTGACCCGGATCATGTAGACACCGAGCCCCTCGTTGCCGCCCAGCCACTCCGAGATGACCGCGCCGACGATTGAGTAGGACACCGCGATCTTGAGTCCCGAGAAAAAGCGGGGCAATGAGGAAGGGAATTTGATATGACGAAAAATCTGCCCTTTGCTGGCCCCCATCGCCCGCATCAGGTTGATGGCATCCGGATCGGCCGAACGGAACCCGTCCAGCAGGCCGACTGCGATCGGGAAGAAGCAGACCAGGATGATCAACGTGACCTTCGGTGCGATGCCATAGCCCATCCATAATACCAGCAGCGGCGCGATGGCAACGGTCGGAATGGTCTGGCTGATGACCAGCAATGGGAAAACGGCTTTGTATAGGCTGTTGTACCGGTCCATCAGCATGGCCAGGCCAAAGCCCAGCAGGATTCCGATCCCGAGCCCGATGAAAGCCTCGGCCAGCGTGATGCCGGCGTTTTGCGCCAGATCACTGAAATTGGTGACAAAAGCCCGGCCGACGTCAATGGGGGAGGGCAGCATGAAGCGCGGCACCAGGCCGGTGGATGAGAGCCCTTGCCACAGCAGGACGAGCGAGGCCAGAAGACCGGCCGGATAGAGCCTATCCGTGATGTTTGTCGACTTTTTCATGGATGGTCAGGATCCCTTCCGGCGCGTAATTGATCTTCACATAGGACATGACGCTGGGCGCCCCTTCACGAATGCAGATGAGCTGGCAATTCTTGACGATGTCCATGAGCTGGTCGAAGTCGCCCTCGACTGTGGTTTCGAATGGTCCGACATAGGTGCTGAGTCCGGTGGACTTGATGTACGAGATCACCGCGTCGACGACCCGGATGACCTCCTGGCCCTCGACTTTTGGCAGGACCTGGATGGCAATGCTGGACTGGATCATGTCATTCACCTCGTTTTCCGGCCTGACAACGCGAATTCACCGCGATAGGCCTGATAAAATCAAAAAGCCTCCTGAATATCAGGAGGCCTGGTGTCCATGCGGGTGACGAACCGTCACGATCGCGAAACTTCATCCCTCCGCCGGCATTATCCGGATCAGGTGTGAGGGTCTAAAGCGGCATACGCTTCATCTCAGCCGAATTGCATCAGCTCCCCCGAAAAATTCAGTTGGCAGAGTTCATTATGTCACGATCAAATCAACGTGTCAAACGCCGTTTCCCGGTCGATCAGCCGTTCTTCATCAGGACGCCTTCGACAATGTTGGCGACATCCTCGCAGGAATCGAGGACATTCTCCATGTCGTCATAGATGTCCTTCCACTTGATGATGTCCACGGTCGATTCGTTTTCCGTGAAGAGCCGCTTGATGATATTGCGGTACAGGCGGTCTCCTTCACCCTCGATCGTGTTGACATCCATGATCAGTTCATGCACCTTTTTCGACTTCTTGTAGGTTTTGAATTCAACCAGCGCCTGGTGAAGCACATCGGTGGCCCGGACAATCAGCTTGCTCATCTGGATCGCTTCGGTCCGGACCGCCTCGATGCTGAACATGTCGAAGCGGTTGGCGACATCCTCAATATGGTCCGTGATGTCGTCGATCGACTTGATCATGCCATACAGGTCCTCCCGGTCGATCGGCGTGATGAAGGCGACATGAAGCGCGTCGGTCAGACGGTGGCACTCGTCATCCGCCGCGTGTTCCAGTTCGTGGATGGCGTTTGCCTTGGCGGCGACATCGACATAATGGGTCAACAGGTCGTCCAGCGCGAGGGCGGCCTGGTGGGAGTAGGAGACGGCGGTGATCAGGACATCGAAATAATCCATTTCCTTTTTGCGTGCCATTTTACATTGACTCCTTGTGTGTTGTCTGGCTTTAACCTTCCGAATCAGACGAGGCGGTTCCCGTTAAAAAATCAGCAGGCAGAGCTTGGCCATCAGATAGCCGATCAGTCCACAGCCGGGGAAGGTCAGGACCCAGGCCATTACCATGTCCTTGACAATCTGCCAGTTGACTGATGAAGGCCGACGGGCGCACCCGACACCCATGATGGCTGTGGTCTTGGTGTGTGTCGTGCTGACCGGGATGCCGATCAGCGAGGAAAGCAGCAGGCAACCGGCTGCCGCGACATCAGCTGCGAATCCCTGGTACTTTTCCAGTTTGACCATGTCCATGCCGACGGCCTTGATGATCCGGTAGCCGCCGGCCGATGTGCCAAGGCCCATCATGAGTGAACACAGCAGAATCAGCCACCAATGGATGACGAAGCTGCCGTCTGCGTTTTTATCGACCGCCCCATTGAGATAAAGGGCCAGCATGAAGACCCCCATGAATTTCTGCCCGTCCTGGGCGCCGTGCATGAACGCCATGCTGGCCGCGCCGAAAATCTGACCGCCTGTGAAAAACCGGGTGGCCTTGGCACGCTGGACATGTGAAAAAATGATGCCGATCAGCTTGACGAACAGAAAACCACTTGAAAATCCGAGGACCGACGAAATGCCCAGCCCGAACAAGACCTTCTGCCATTCCTGCATGTTGATCGCTGAGAAACTGTTGCCCAGGGCGATGGCTCCGCCTGTAATGCCGGCGATGAGGGCGTGGCTTTCACTGGTCGGGATACCGAAATACCAGGCTGCTGACGCCCAGATGACAATCGCGGCCAGTGAAGCGGCCAGAACGATCAGTGGCTGGTTGACATCGGCTGAAGTGCTTTCGAAACGGACCATCTTGGTGATGGTCTCGGCGACCTTGGCATTGACCATGGTCATGAAACCGGCGCCCAGGGTGTTGAAGATGACCGCCAGGATCACCGCGTTACGCGGTGTCAGGCAACGAGTGGAGACAGCAGTGGCGATGGCGTTGGGTGCGTCTGTCCAGCCATTGACGAAAATGACCGCCAGAACAAGGACAATGCTGACAATCAGCGCTGCAGACACCATGAAGTGAACCTCTCCATCCGATATTGCCGGTGCGATCGTCTCTGCGCTTCCATGCCGCACGAAAACATTGTACCATGAAAACAAACCGGTCAAAATGAAAATATCTGGTCATTCATGTGATGAGAAGCACCCGATAGTGATTGCAGGTGATGCCAATGCCTTCAAAAACGATTCTGATCGTGGACGATGAACAAAAGATCGTTGAGGTGATCCGGTCCTACCTGGAACGGGATGGCTATCGTGTCGAGTCTGCCTCAAGCGGACAGGCGGCACTCAATGCCTTCGAACGCCTGAATCCGGCCCTGGTGATCCTCGACCTCATGCTTCCGGGCCTTCCAGGTGAGGATGTTTTCCGGTCTATCCGGGCTCACTCGACCGTACCGGTCATCATGCTGACTGCCAAGTCAAAGGAAGAACAGATACTGGCAGGCCTGGCGCTGGGTGCCGATGACTATGTCACGAAGCCGTTCAGCCCGAAGCAGCTGGTCGCACGGGTTCATGCCGTGCTGCGCCGCAGTCATGTTGATCCCCCCAGAACGCCCGACAGGCTATCTTTCAACCAACGAGACTTGATCATTGACATCGAACCGCGCGAGGTTTACAAGCAAGGACAACCGGTTTCCCTGACCCCGAACGAATTCTCGATCCTGCTTGGCATGGCCCGGTATCCGGCCAAGGCGTTCACGCGCGAGGAGCTGATCCACCTGGTCATGGGCGATGAGTACGAAGGACTGGATCGCGTGATCGACACACATGTCAAAAATCTGCGCCAGAAACTCGAAACAGACCCGAAATCCCCTTCATACCTGCTGACTCTTTATGGGGTCGGATACCGTTTTGGTGGTAAACCGGATGAAAATCAGCCTTAGAGTCAAATTGACCGCAGCCTTCATTTCCCTGGCCCTCCTGCTGATCCTGCTGTTCAGCTTTGTTGCCAACTCGCTTCTGGAACAGCAGTTCACAGCCTACATAGTCAACCGACTGGCCCAGAAAAGCCAGGACCTTGTGACGCTGGTCAATGCCAGCTATCAGGATTGGGGCCGCGTCTGGTACGAAGAGGGCATGCACAGCATTGGCACGAACGCGATGCTCGATGGCCTGATCCTCCGTTTCGAAGACGCGGATGGCAAAGTGCTGTGGGATGCGAGGACACATGATGATGGGATGTGTTCATCCATTCTCGAGCAGATGGCCGTCAACATGCAAGAGCACCGTCCCGGTTTCGAAGGCGGCTATCAGGAGACGCTCAAACCGCTGACCGATCAGGGCATAACCATTGGATATCTGGCCATCGGGTATTATGGCCCATACTTCTTCAGCAGCCAGGATCTGGCTTTTCTGGGCACCCTGAACAATTACATCGTCTGGATGGCGCTGCTTTCATCACTCGCCAGCCTGTTTCTCGGCCAATGGCTGGGTTGGCGTGTCAGCCGGCCTATCACCGAAGTCATCGGAACGACCGAAAAGATCGCGGCCGGCAACTTTGGCAGCCGGGCGTCCTGCAAGGTCAATACACGCGAGCTGGTTGACCTGACGGATGCGGTCAACCGGATGGGCCGGTCACTCGAGGAACAGGAGCGGATCCGGCAACGGTTGACATCCGATGTCGCCCACGAATTGCGCACACCGATCGCGACCCTGCAAAGCCATCTCGAGGCCATGATCGACGGCGTCTGGCCGGCGGACACGGCTCGTCTGACCAGCTGTCACGAAGAAACCATCCGTTTGGCGGGCCTGGTCGGTGATCTCGAGCAGTTGATGCAGTTTGAGAACCAGATACAGAAACCCCATTTCAAAACGGTCGATCTGGATGACCTGATCCGGAATCTGCTGCGCAATTTTGAAAATGATTTTCGCCGCAAGTCGATTCGACTATCTTATGACGGCAGTATGGAAACGGTTGAATGCGACCCGGACAAGATCAGCCAGGTACTGGTCAACCTTCTGTCAAACGCCTTGAAATACACCAATGAAGGGGGCCAGGTGAAAGTTCGGTTGTCTGGCAGCCCGGAACAGGTGCAAGTGACTGTCGAAGATTCCGGGATCGGCATTTCCGAAGCTGATTTGCCGCATATCTTCAATCGTTTATACCGCGCTGACCAGTCACGGGATCGACAGACCGGCGGCTCCGGGATCGGCTTGACAATCGCGCGCGCCATTGTGCGTGCCCATCAAGGCGTCCTGGCAGTCAAGAGCAGGCAAGGCAAGGGAAGCGTCTTCACCATGACCCTGCCACGCAAACAGGCATGAATCGTTAAAATCCCCGACCGCCTCCGCCATGGGTCCGGCCGCTGCTGGACGTGTGCGTTGAGCTGCCACCCCCGCCGAACGGGCGATTATTGTTGGACGTGGGCACCGCGATCACCCGCGAGGTTGTAAATTGATTGATGAGGTTGTCTGTCACCAGGCCCATGCTGACGATGCTGTTGCCACGATACTCGAAAATATTGGGCCTTGGCTTTCCCTTGTAACTGTTTTTGGTTGATGCGAAGAAGCCCAGCCCGGTCGCGCCGGAGGCAAACAGTCCGATCAGTCCGTCAATCAGGGACAGGGTGTTGCCTTGCAGGACCTTGCCGGTCGAGGTCAAGAACGCTTCGGCTGCCCCGGCGTAATCACCGGAAGCCATCTTGTTCCCGGCGTAGACATCATCCAGGATGTCTTCGATCCGGGCATCCGTCAGTTTCTCGATCGCGTTTCCGGAGGTTGAGATCCAGGTCTGGCGATTGGCAAAATCGATGAGGAAAAGTACGCCGTCTCGGGTATCGCCGACACCATAGCCATTGTAATCGAAAAAGTCATCCGCGAATTCCATCGAGGAAGCGCCGCCGGTGTCGCGTGTCGTCACGATGACCAGGTCCATGTTGTATTTAGCCCCTGTTTTGGCGGCCATCTGTTCGAGGCGTTGGATGTCGTCGGCGGAGAATTCATTTGCCAGGTCGACGACCAGAGGGGCATCTGCAGCCATGACCGGCATGCCTGCTGCCAGGATGATGAACAGGACTGTCAACACCAGCCCAAGGACGTTGATACGACGCATCACCATAAGAAAAACCCACCCAAGACTGCCAGGACCAGGATGATCAGGGCGATAATGCCGGATGAAAGGCCCAGTTTTGCTGTATCGACCGGAAGCTCGCCATATGATTTTCCTGTCTGGCCATTGACCGCGTAAATATATGTCTTGCCTTTGTAGAGATAGGTCAGGACCCAGGCCGGCAAGAGCGTGTAATCCCACTGCTTCACGGACAGATCGAGACGTGACCGCTCCAGGTCGACCTTGTCATATGCACCGATCGCGTCCTGGATCAGGTTGGCGGCATACTGGTGCGCCCGGTTTTCGATGGTGGGCTGCACCTCCTGCTTGTCAATGTCATACTTCTCGGCGAAGAAACCGCTGAGATAGGTCATGGAAAATGGCTGTGTCTTTGTCTCATCATAAGGGGATATCGAATTGATCAGACCTTTGTCAATCTTGCGGATGGCGACCTCGTGGACATGATCGACATCGATCGTCCCTTGACGCTCAATCCGGAAGACCTTGTTTTCCGTGTATTCGGTGTTGCCGACCCGCCAGACCCGTTTGTTGGTGCCGGTGCCGGCGTAGTCGACGTCCGCCTTGAGGTCGGCCATCCAGTACGGGATGTACATGCCGGTGATTTTCTCGAGCTGGGACTGGCTGTAGAACTCCCTGGGAACAAAACGCTTTGATTTTGCCCACTTGAGGAAACTGGCTGTCGCCTTTTCCCGGTCGAACGTGAACGGGATGATCTTGGTTGGCCGGAAATCGCCGGACAAACGGCTGGTCAGCAGAATGGGGTTGTGGCAGTAATAACAGAAAGTGGCTGAGGTCGTTTCGTCGGTCACGACTTCCGCGCCGCAGCTGTTGCAGACATATCCTTGAAGATGGGCCTGTGCGTCGGCCTCCTGGTGAGCCGATCGATCCTGCTCCTGCTCGCTGGCCTTTTGCTCGATCGCTTCACTGATCCTGGCCAGTTCAAGGCTGGTGAACTCGCTCAGGCAGAACTCACAGACGGACTTCTGCGAATCAGGGTCGAAGCGGAGCCCACCTCCGCAATTCGGGCATTTAATCGTTGCAGTTGACATCTCACCACATCCTGACGATTTCCGGGTGTCGGTAAACGTCCCCCGGGTGACCGGGGGACGTCAGTCTGAACATTTGACGGGCTGCCTTAGGCGAAGGGGTGACCGCAGTTCGGGCAGAACTTCGGCTTGGATCCGTCTATGCCATGCCCACAATTCGTGCAGAACACTTTTTCGGGCTTCTTGCTGCCGCAATTCGGGCAGAATTTGCCGTTGTTGACGCTGCCGCATGTGCAGGTCCATGTCCCATTGCCGGCTGGCTGCGATTGGCCGGCGACTGCGCCGGCAGCAGGCGCGGGCTGCTGAGCCTGCTGCGCCTGCTGCGCCTGTTGCTGCATCTGGGCGACATTGGCCTGGGATGCGGTGCCCATGTAGCCACCACCGGCCTGCATGCCGATGCCCATGCCCATGAATGTCGCGGCAGAACCGGCTTCGTTGGAACCGGCGGCTTCGAGTCCGCGAGCGATCGAGCCCTGGACATAGCCTTCGCGGACGCCCGGATCGCTGAGCATGGCGCCCTTGTTGCGCATGTTGATCAGTTCCTTGGACTCGTCATCGTAGGAGATGCTGGCGATACCGACGGCCTGGACTTCGAAACCGCGCATGCGCTTCCAGTCTTCGTCAAGCACGGTCGACATGTATCTGCTCAGCTCGGTGCCTCTCGACACCACATGGGAGATCCGGATGCCGTCAATCGACATCTGGTTCATGGAAGTCTGCAAGGCTTCTAAGAACTCGGACAGGTACTGTTCATTGATGTCCTGGATGTCGACGCGGTTGGCGTTCCTGGGGATCGCCTCGGCGAAGAACAGCAGGGGGTTGGTGATCTTGATCGAGTAGGTGCCGTGTGCCCGCAGGAAAAGCTCGGCGTTGTAAAAATTGTCGAAGTAGTTCAGTGGATTCTTGGTGCCGAATTTGATGCCCTTGATTTCCTGCAGATTGACATAGAAGACCTTCTGCGCGGTCGGGGTCACACCGCCATACTTGATGCGGTTGAAGGTCTCCTTGAGCGAATCGCCGAATCCGCCGCTGAACAGGGAAGGCAAGGATGAATCATTGACGGTGTAGTACCCTTCCTCGGCTGTATAGTCGACCACTTTGCCACCGTCGACCAGCATCATGAACTGGTTGGGGTAGACGTGGATGACCGACCCGTTGGATACGGTGTTGTCCGTCCCCTTGACATTGGAATTGCGCCGGTCGTCCCGACGGACCTTTACACCACTGGTGAAAACGGTGTTGTCGCCCATGTTGTCTGGTTCCAGTACTTCCAGCCACTGATCGGCCAATGAGCCGCCGACTGCGCTGGCAATTGCCTTGATGATGCCCATAAGGATTCCTCCTAGTCTTGTGTGTATGAATCCGGAATGATCTGCAGTCGTCCGCCTGGACGATCACTAAATCCATGATAGCACAATCGTCTGCCCGTAACAGATGGATTCAAATGGCACGGTCGGTCAAATCAGAGCTTGAGTGCTTTCTTCACCAGATCCTCGAGCTGCGGCTCCAGCTCCTCAAGGTCATAACGGACCCGGACGGCCGGCATGTCGATGGTCATGAACCGGCGAAGGTCGATGGGAGTGCCGATCAAGACCAGGTCGGCCGGTGAACGGTTGATCGTCTGCTCCAGTTCCTTGATCTGCTCCAGACTGTATCCCATGGCCGGCAGTAGCCGTGTCAGCTGGGGCCATTTTCTGAATGTCTCGGCGATGCTGCCGACCGCGAAGGGTCGTGGATCGACCAGCTCTGCCGCTCCCAGTCGCTCGGCCGCGATGACGCCGGCCCCATAGGCCATCTGGCCATGCGTGATGGTTGGACCGTCCTCGATGACGAGAACCCGTTTGCCCTTCACCAGTTCCGGCTGTTCAACGCTGATGAGCGAGTTGGCCAGCAGGATCTTTGCGTTCGGGTTGGCTTTTTCGATGGCGGATTTGACGGCAGTCACCTTTTCAGGGTCGGCCGAGTCGATTTTGTTGATGATGACAATATCGGCCATCCGGAGATTGGTTTCCCCTGGATGATAGCTTGTTTCGTTGCCGGCCCGGTGTGGGTCGGTGACGACAATTTTCAGATCGGAGACGTAGAACGGGAAGTCGTTGTTGCCACCGTCCCAAATGACGACATCCGACTCGGTTTCAGCCAGCCGGAGTATTGCCTCGTAATCCACGCCCGCGTACACCACCAGCCCCGCATTGATCAGCGGCTCATACTCCTCACGCTCCTCGATCGTGCAACTGTGGCGATTGAGGTCGTCGTATTCGCCGAATCTTTGGGTCACCTGCTCGGTCAGGTTGCCGTACGGCATGGGATGGCGAATGACGGCCACTTTCAGTCCCAGATCGTGAAGCAGCCGCCCGACATAGCGGGTGGTCTGGCTTTTTCCGCAGCCTGTGCGGACAGCGGTCACGGACACAACCGGGCGGACCGACTTCACCATCGTGTTTTTCGGTCCCATCAGCCGGAAGTCGGCACCGCAGGCCAGCACCCTTGACGCGGCGTGCATGACGGTCTCATGTGAGACATCGCTGTAGGCGAAGATCACCTGGTCCGCCTTGAGATCATGAATCAGCCGCTCAAGTTCACTTTCCGGGTAGATCGGGATGCCATCCGGATAAGCCGGACCTGAAAGGACCGGCGGAAACAGCCGGCTTTCGATGCCCGGAATCTGGGTGGCGGTGAAGGCCACAACTTGGTAATCAGGATTGTTGCGGAAATAGGTGTTGAAATTGTGGAAGTCGCGCCCCGCGGCGCCCATGATGATGATACGGTCCATGGTTAAGCCCACCTTTCTCGCACGTTGCTTTCAGGACAATGAAGTCCGAACCTGAAGAACGGCTGCTTAATCTATGGATTCATTTTATCATGTTGACGGCGGGATGGACAGGGAAACGGCTGTAGCCCGGTTTCACTTGTTCAGGTACAGTCAGGTTGGACAGACGATGCTCTACCCCGTACCAGGTTTGGCATTTCAGCCAGGATCATTGGATGACTGAGCTGTTGGTTAAGATTTGGAAGGTTTATGGATTGACCATGCCCGGCCCATTTTCCCTGATCCATTTCAGGACTTCTTCGCCATGCCCGTCGGCTTTGACCCGTGAGTAGACTTTGATGACCTTGCCGGTCTTGTCGGCCAGGAAGGTGCTTCGGATGATCCCCATGTAAGTCTTGCCGTAGTTCTTCTTTTCACCATAAGCGCCAAATGCTGAGGACAAGGCATTGTCCGGGTCGGATAGCAGGGTGAAGCCAAGACTGTATTTGATCTTGAAGCGCTCGTGGCTCTTGCAGCTGTCAGCCGAGATGCCGATCACCGTCCAGCCAAGATCGGTCAAGCCTTTGCGCACGCTTTCGAAATTGATTGCCTCGGTTGTGCAGCCGGGGGTATTGTCCTTGGGGTAGAAATAGAGGATCAGATTCTGGTCGGCAAACGCAGACAGACTGGTTGAATCTCCATATGCATCGAGCACGGGGATATCGACGGGGATATGATCGCCAACTTGAAGCATGGCAAGTCTCCTTTCATGGATGAGTCACGCTTCTATTGTACATATGGGACAAACCCAATCACAAGCAGGACCTTTGCTTGAGCGTGGCCTTTTTTCCCCAAAACGAAAAGCACCCCGAACACGAGGTGCCTTGCGTTTGGCGGAGAGAGTGGGATTTGAACCCACGGTACGCTCACACGTACGCCGCATTTCGAGACGTTCATTTCATTCATAAGATAATCACCTTTAGTCGACTTTAGTGGAAGATACCGGAACCTACAAACGCAGTATTATCAGGTGTCCTGGACGATAAAAACTCAAAAAAGCCTCGAAACCCATGAGTTCGAATGGGTCCCGGAAATGCCCAATTTTAGGTCAAAAAGTTGATTTTTTTGCAGAAAAGAGAGAATTCAGGAGAGAACTAATAGGAATTGAATCGCTTGAAAACAAATCCTTTCAGAGGATGAATTATTTTTTTAGGAGAGAACAAGACACCAATTTAAGCCATTTCTCGAAAAAATGGGCTTCACCTGCCGTTGACAGACAGAAAAGGAAGGGTGAAATCCATGAAGAAAAAAAGCAAATATCAACTTCTCTATAAGCTGTATCCGCCTGTTATAACCAAGGATCAATTTTACAGAATCTGTAACATCAGCAAGAAAACTGCTGCCCATTTGCTGGACAACGGTCTGGTCCCCTGTGTGAACAGCGGCAAGAAAACAAGGAAATACAAAATCAATTTGGAGGACGTCATCGAGTATTTGGAATCAAGAGAAAAAGATCCCGGACGATATGCTGCCCCATCCGGATGGTACAAGACCTATGGTAAACCTGATGAGAAGGATTTCTTGATGACACCTGCGAATATCCGAAAAATCAGTGCTCATTATCTAAAGAAGCTATCCAAGTATCCAGATGTTCTTAGTGTCAATCAGTTGTCCAGCCTTACTGGGTATTCAACCACTACCCTACTTAAATGGATCAATAAGGGCGCAATTAAACACTTGGATATGGGAAATCGCTATTTAGTACCAAAGGAATGGCTGCTCGACTTTCTGTCTGGTCCAGAATTCATGAAGGCACGCATTCCTTCTAAATATGGAGAAGAACAGATCAAGAAAATTTTTAAAAGCAAGGAATAGGAATACTCAAAGTGGTATATGCGAGAGGATGTCGGCATCAGAGCACTAAATAACGTCTACAATAACTGAGAAAAATCTCGACATTAAACCGTCATATTCATGTTGTGACGGTTTATTCTTGAAGATTACTGCCCATACGCCGAAGAAAAAGTGTAAAACCTTCTTGACAGTGTGCGATTCTAGAATTATTATTAGTGTAAAGATATCTTTACACTAATAGGAGCGTGTTGACTTTGCCAGTTCGAAACAGAATACAAGAAATACGGCTCGAACGAAAAATTAGCCAAGTCAAGATGGCTGAGGATCTTAATGTGACCCGACAGACAATAAATGCCATTGAAAAAGAGCGTTATAATCCCAGTCTTGAGTTAACCCTAAAAATCATCGAGTATTTTCAACTTCCGATTGAAGCAATATTTTATCTTGAGAAAGGTGATGCAGAATGAATAAAAAATATTCCATTTTACTATGGATCATAATTTTTTTCGGAATGGCAGCAGGAGCCGTTTTGGCTGTTTACCTCGATGAAGGTTTGAACAAACAAGCTATTATAGTTTTTGCACTTCCTTTGTTGATCGGAGTCAGCGCCGCTGCCCTGGCTTCTCAGTTTGTTAGCAAATATAAGAGCATTGAGAACAGGAATGGAAAAGCAGCGTCTTATGATGAACGGACCGTATATATGATGCAACGATACTCCATGATCATGCTGTACGTTTCTCAATTCATCCTGGCCGGCACAGTGTTAGCTCTTAAGATTATGAAAATTGAGTTTATCCCTGTAGATATTGCTTTACTAGGACTTTTCGGATTTATTGTGATTAATGGCCTTGGAATTATCATTATAAGGAGCAGATAGAAAAATCAAATCAAATGACCAAATAAAGCTGTTTCTGTATTCAGATATAATTCTGGCTTTCAAAAAATCAAAATAACGCTGCCCGTTACTTTCAACGAAACGCCTTCCTCGCGAAGGTGTTTTTTGTTTCAACAAATATAAGGAGGTCGCTATGAAAGAAACGTTTAATCATCGCTACAAGCAGGTCTGCCATCTGGCTGAAATGCAAGGCGAAGCCTTTGCCGAGGTAGTAACTGAATCCTTTGATGATCTGGATAGCCTGGGTGAGTTCGTCGATACCCTTTTCTACATGCATTCCATCACGGATGATGAGCAATTCGCTGTTTTCCTTGGGATGATGTACGAGATCATGGGCAGCCAGATGCCTGAAGAGATCGACTACCAAATTGTCATGGAACAGAGGCCCAGCATTTTTTACAGCTGCTTCCTGTCCTCATTCCTGACAGGAATTTTGAATCGGATCGGAGGTGATTTTCCTTGCCCTGTAATGTGATCGCTATTGCCAATCAGAAAGGTGGAGTCGGCAAGACCACCACCTGCACCAATCTGGGCATCGGATTGGCCGCCGAAGGCAAGAAGGTTTTGCTTGTAGATTGTGATCCCCAGGGTAGCCTGACGATCAGCTTGGGGCATCCTCAGCCGGATCAACTACCGGTAACACTCTCCTCTATCTTAGGAAAAACCATGAATGACACAGCGCTTTCTCCACAGGAAGGCATCCTGCATCATTGTGAAGGTGTGGATCTGATGCCCGCCAACATTGAGCTGTCCGGACTTGAGGTCTCGCTGGTCAATATTATGAGCCGGGAAAAGATCCTGAAACAGTATCATGATGATATTAAATCCAGCTACGAATACATCCTGCTCGACTGTATGCCTTCTCTCGGCATGCTGACGGTCAATACTCTGGCTGCCGCAGACAGTGTTCTAGTCCCTGTACAGGCTCAGTATCTGTCCGCCAAAGGCCTGGAGCAGCTACTTCAAACCATCAACAAAGTTCGCAAGCAAATCAATCCCAAGCTGAAGATCGACGGTATTTTGCTGACCATGGTAGATAACAGAACCAATGACGCCAAGGAAATCAGTGCTCTTTTGCGAGAAACCTACGGAACCAAGCTGACGGTGTTTGACTCGGTCATCCCCCACTCCGTCAGGGCGGCAGAGATTGCTTCCTATGGGAAAAGCATCTTCGCCCATGATCCCAAGGGTAAAGTGGCAGAAGCTTATAGAAATCTGACGAAGGAGGTGCTGAAGCTTGAAACCCAGCGGCAGAAATCTAAATCTGACCTCCTACGATGAGATCTTTCAGACTGAAGAAACCAAGATCGAAACATCCCAGGAGAAGGTCATCGATATTCCTTTGACAGATTTGCATCCGTTCAAAAATCACCCCTTCAAGGTGACAGATGACGAATCAATGCTGGAAACCGCCGAGAGCATCACCAAACACGGCGTCCTGGTGCCGGTCATTGCCCGTCCCCGTGAAGAAGGTGGATATGAGTTGATCTCCGGACACCGGCGCAAGCGTGCAAGTGAGCTGGCCGGTAAGGAGACTCTTCCTTGCATCGTCCGCAATCTCGACGATGACGCTGCCACCATCATCATGGTTGACAGCAATATTCAGCGTGAGAACATCCTGCCTAGTGAACGCGCCTTCGCCTATAAACTCAAACTGGAGGCGATAAAGCACCAAGGACGGAGGAACGATTTAACTTCTGACCAAGTTGAACACAAGTTAAAAGCTAGGGATGTTGTAGCAAAGGAAGCTGGAGAAAGCTCTGTTCAAGTCCAACGCTTTATCCGCCTGACAGAGCTCGTTCCTGAGCTGTTAGATATGGTCGATGCCAAGAATATCGCTTTCAATCCTGCTGTTGAGCTTTCCTACCTCATGCCTCATGAACAGGTCCAGCTGATGGAAGCCATGGACATGGAGCAGGCTACACCTTCCTTGTCTCAGGCTCAGCGCTTGAAGAAGTACAGTCAGGATGGCAAGCTGACCTTTGATGTTATGACCGCCATCATGTCTGAAGATAAAAAAGGTGAACTGGATAAAGTGACGCTCACCGGTGAGAAGCTCAAAAAGTATTTTCCTAAATCCTACACGCCCCAGCAGATGGAGGAAACCATTATCAAACTGCTGGAAGGCTGGTCACGGAAGCGCCAGCAATCACAGGAACGGTAATTCCCCTCCGAGGTGCTTCGATGAGAAGCGCTTTTTTTATTCAACCGGCCGAAGGGAGGGATGCAAATGGCTGTATTTCGAGTTGAGAAAACGAGGGACTACACCGTTATGGCGAATCATCATCTGAAGAATAAGGATCTGTCACTGAAGTCCAAGGGGCTTCTATCTCAGATGTTATCACTCCCGGAAGACTGGGATTACACCCTCAAGGGGCTTTCTATGATCAACCGGGAGAGCATCGATGCCATTCGGGAAGCGGTCCGTGAACTGGAACGGGCAGGATACATCGTCCGAACCAGAGAGAGAAATGAGTTTGGTCACCTTAAGGGTACGGATTACACGATTTATGAAAAGCCTCACATGGCGGTAGACCACTCAGCAATCAGCGAGCCTATATCGGAGAAGCCAGTATTGGAAAGACCTATGTTGGAAAATCCAATCTTGGAGAATCCAGTGTTGGATAAACCTACGTTGGAAAATCCAACGCAATTAAATACTAAGAAAACAAATAAAGATCCATTAATGACTAAGGGATTAAGTAAACATCCATCAATCCCTGATCCATCAAGAGAAGCCAAGATCGAGAAGGATGAGATTGGATTGGACGCTCATTCCATCAAGGAGGCCATCCAGGAGAAAATCGAATACAAGTTTATTGTTCAGCGTTATGACAAAGATCGTCTTGATGAAATCGTGGACCTGATGGTGGAGACTCTCTGTTCCAAGCGAGAATACATCACCGTTGCCGGGGATGATTATCCTGCATCATTGGTCAAGGAACGGCTGCAGCGCATCGACAGCACCCACATCGAATATGTCTTTGAATGCCTGGATAAAAACACCACCTTCATTCGGAACATCAAGAAATACCTCCTGACGACGTTATTCAATGCACCATCCACCATCGACAGCTATTACACCGCTTCCTGGGGTGTTGATCCAACTGAAAATACTGAGATTGCTGCTAAATACAGCAGGAAAGTATTCGATGCTGGCTACAATCCCATCTGTCCAATCCTGATGCTCTCAAACTTCATAGATGACGGCATCCCCCAGGAACATAAGGACAGACAGGATATTGAGCTTGATTACCTGAGACGCTCCAATGTCCTGGTAGTATGCGGCTCTCGGATCGACGAAGCCGTGAAAAACGACATTGCCATTGCTGAGCGCTATCGAATTCCGGCAACTACTTTAAGCGGCATCCTGACCGTTAAAAGCCACGGTCAGAAGGCAACAAAATAGCTATGCGTATAGTCATTGTGACATCTCCGGCTCACCTGTGAAGAGCCTAATTGTAAGAATTTTAACCTATACCTTAATGGGTGTAATATAATACTTATAAGTACGGAAGAATATGTTGCTATGAGAAAAATAATTTAGAAAGGAGAACTGAATAATGAAAAAGAGAACGAAGCGACTTGTTGGTGTTATAGGATTTCTTCTCCTTACGGCACTTGCCTTCGTGTTCTATTTCTATATGACTTTTTCAGGTAACATCATTGAGCGATTCAGCCAGCAAAGAGCAATCATTAAGGCATATGAAACAAGATATGATGAAGATTTTGAGATTGTAAGTTCAAGCTATGGTTATAAACGCAAGGAATTTTCATTCAGGATATCTTCAAAGAGTGAGCCTGAAATAGTGTTCACTTCGACTCTGGATGAAGCGGACAGTATCGATCGATATGCGGCTGCCCGCAGTATAGATTATTTTCGTAAAGTCATATCTGAAGCATTTGGTAATGACTTTGATGATCTGCAATACAAAGTCAACATCTTTGAGGAGTACAATTCACCGGGTCTTCTCGAGCGTGACGTGACCACTCGCCTAAGCCAGAACCAATATGTTGTTGATTTATCATGGGATCCGCCTGTCCTTGATACTTTGCAGGTTGATACCATTTTTAATGATATGACGCAACGGATCTCGGCGCGTCTGGATACATCCATTGGCGGGCTTAAGATCCGCGCTGGAGTGTATGACGGAAAAGATTACTATATCACTGAGGTTGATCTGAGGTAATAATTAATGAGTAGGACGGAAGGGCGAATGCATCTTAATGAACTGCCGTAACGAGGCCGGCAGTTCTTTTTTATCCTGACATAGTGAACACAGCTATAAAAAACATGATTGATATTCCAAACCACCTGAAAAGGTGGTTTTTTTAAATTAAATGGCATCCGGACCGTTAAAAACCACGGACAGTAGACCTCTAAATAGCATAATTCCTGATTATGCACAAAACATTGGAAAAAAGGAATGTTTCGTGCAATTTCAAAAACAGAAAAGGAGAAGAAATCTATGGACGTATTGATTGTTGAACCTGAAAAAGCGCCGCGTATGGCTAGTATCACCGGTGACCTGAACTCCCTGCAGCAGGTTGTCGGTGGCTACATCGAAGCCGTCTATCCCTATGATGACCCGGTTGCCATTGTCTGTCATGAAGAGGGCAAACTCATTGGCCCCCCCCTTAACCGAAAACTTGAGGACTACGACATTATCGCAGGAACCTTCATCGTCTGTGGGCTTGGCGAAGAGGATTTTGATTCCCTCACACCAGAACTGGCCGAGAAGTACCGCGAGAAATTTGCTGATCCTGAGATCTTCATGAAGATGGGCAGCAGAATCGTCGCCATCCCCATCAAACCCAAAGACGATCTGTATGTGGCCAAACCGAAACAGAAGTCCACGGAACCTGAACTTTAGTTGCTTCAAAAATGAAGAAGCCTTCTCAAACGAAATAAATTTGAGGAGGCATTCTTTCATTAACAAGAATACTTAAACCATCCGCCTGATAAGTATTTTTGTAAAACTGACTTTCAAATTAGAGACTTTTAATCAATTCCCTGATAGCATCCAGGACATCTTCGTAAGTGATTCCATCCGCATACCTGTAATCCTTTGTGTACTTTAACCACCTGGATCTCAAGGCTTCACTATCGCTGATTTCTTCCAGGCGTTTGCTTATGCTATTAAAAATGTGAGTCGTTTCCCTGTGTGTGGCCGTGGATCTCAAGGCTTCAACAAAAACGGAATAATCAAAACTTTGGGTTTTCGTCAGGATATATACATCGTAAAAATCTCTGGGTCTTGTGTTCAACTCGCCTCGCCTCAAAATGGTTTCCACTTTTTCTGCTAAGACGGTCTCAATGTTATAAGCCCAAACACCAAAACTGCCTTCTTCAAAAATCATCTTGAACTCATATAGGATTTCCTTAGGAGTGATTGCATCCCCTGTAGTGATATCAATCTGCATGGGAGTCGTGATCGTATCGTATTCAGAAGTAATACTCACTCGATAGCCACCATAAGCATCATCGTCTCTAATGGCTTCGATTCCAGAAAACGAGAAAGACACGTCATCATCGATGACGATACTGCAGATATCATTAATAGCTTTGGTCAACGATTCAACATTGATGGGATAATTCTTGATCGTGGCATCCATGTCCATTGTTGCTCGGTTATCAATGCCGACAAGCGCTGCAATCAGCATTCCGCCTTTTAGGATGAATTTATCCTTGTACTTAGATTTAGAAAGCCTTTCTATGAACCGTTCAAACATGTAGTTTTGGAGTACGACCTGAGCGGACATATCCTTCTTCCTGGCCAAATTCCGAATTTTTGCCTTCAAGCTCATGGCTTTTCCACTCATAGCAACACCTCCAGGTAATTTTTGAGTACAGCATCAATTCTGAGCTTTTTGGCATAATCCATGAGCATCGAGAGATCCGCTGACTTCAATTTTACAAATCGTTTTAAGGCTTCATTCAGGATTTGGACGTCAATGCGATTTCTGCTTCTAATCAGGTCGCAGATTGTCCTTTCGATGTTGTAGGTCTTAATTGGATTGCCGTGCGAGCTTTGGACAGTTTCGACGCCAAGCTCATGAAGCTCCTTTTTGATGTAGTAGATTTTGAATCGTTCGGCCATTGACCCAACCACTTTATAACCGCTTGGTACAGAAGCTGAATACTCAAAGGGTGTCCGATCCGAAAGACCATGCAAATACAGAGCTGTTTCATGAGAATAGATCAGTTTCGGATACTTCGTTTGCATGGAATACATCTCATCTTCAATGGCATCGGTGGAAACATAAATACCACGATCAACTCTTTCCAGTTTCCCATCGGCTACCATCATCTGAAGATAAGTTCTGGGAATTTCATATAAATCCAGATCGGCACTTAATACTGTGCCGTGTTGCTTCTGAATGAGTTTTTCAAGCTTTTCCAGGTAATTCATCATCATCACCTCGCTTTACAAGTATACTTATATTATAGTCCATTTAAGTATATTTGTAAATATACTTTTCAATACAATGCACAACGTTTAAGGCCAACTTGATTGTTGCTGACCTAAGTTGTAGATAGCACAAACTGAGGTTTATAAAAATTTAGTACCACGTTAAGGAGGAATTTTTCATGCAGGAAGAAGTGGAAAACAGGACCGTTGCCCTGGCTGTCAGTACCACCCGAATGACCGGTCGTGTTCTGAAGGCCGCACTCATCAAGCTCTTGGCTGAAATGAAGAAGAGCCGGGACAGTCCGCCACAGATCCCCCACGGCAAGCAGACCGTAAAAGAGCTCATCGGTCAGAATGCCGGAGTCTCCAACATTGAGATTACGGACAAGAACATCAAGTCCTTTGAGCAGGTCGCCAGAAAATACGGCGTAGACTATGCCCTCAAGAAGGATACCGCCGGGGAGAAGCCTAAATATCTGGTCTTCTTCAAGGCCCGGGACGCCGATGCCCTCACCGCAGCCTTCACAGAATATACGGCGAAGGTCCTCAAAAAGGACAAGCAGCCTTCCATCCTGGAACAGCTTGCCAAATTTAAGGCTCTGGTTCAGACCAAGGTCATGGACCGGGTGAAAAACAAAGACAAGGAGCTGACGCGATGATAGGAAAAATCAAGCGGATGCTCCTTTTAAACCTTCCCTATGTTCTCATAGCGCTAGGTACGACCAAGATTGGTGAAGCCTGGCGCTTTTCTGTTGGAGTAGATATTTCTCAGAAGGTACTGCACCTGATGGACGGCTTTGCTTTATCTTTCCAATCCCCATGGCCGAGCCTGCTCCCGCAGGACCTGATACTGGGCATTGTGATTGCTGGTGGAATTAAGCTGGCAGTCTATGTGAAAGGCAGGAACGCCAAAAGATACCGCAAAAACATCGAATACGGCTCAGCCCGCTGGGGCAGACCTGAGGACATCAAGCCCTTTATTGATCCCACCTTTCGCAATAACATCATCCTTACGGAGACGGAGCGCCTGACCATGAACAACCGCCCTAGGGACCCAAGGCTCGCACGCAACAAAAACGTCATGGTGGTGGGAGGTTCCGGATCTGGTAAGACGCGGTTTTGGCTGAAGCCAAATCTTATGCAGTGCCATTCCAGCTATGTGGTCACCGATCCCAAGGGCAGCGTCGTGGTGGAATGCGGACAGCTTCTCGTTCGGGAAGGCTATAAGATCAAGATCCTCAATACCATCAACTTCAGCAAATCCATGCACTACAACCCCTTTGCCTACATCAGGAGTGAAAAGGACATCCTCAAGCTGGTGACGGCCCTCATCGCCAACACCAAGGGTGAAGGCAAAGCTGGAGACGATTTCTGGGTGAAGGCGGAGACTCTGCTATATACCGCGCTCATGGGCTACATCCATTATGAAGCACCGGAAAGCGAGCGGAACTTCACGACCCTCATCGAGCTCATCAATGCCTCAGAAGTCCGGGAGGACGACGAGGACTTTCAGAACCCGGTGGATCTGATGTTCGCCGCTCTGGAGGAACATGACTCGGAGCATTTTGCAGTCCGGCAGTACAAGAAATACAAGCTGGCAGCCGGAAAGACCGCCAAATCCATCCTCATCAGCTGCGGGGCCCGTCTGGCATCCTTTGATATCAAAGAGCTCAGAGATCTGACGGCCTATGACGAAATGGAACTGGATGCCCTAGGTGACCGGAAAACGGCGCTGTTCATCATCATCAGCGACACTGATGACACCTTCAACTTCCTGGTTTCCATGGCGTACACGCAGCTCTTCAATCTGCTGTGCGACAAGGCAGATGACGTCTATGGCGGACGTCTGCCTGTGCATGTGCGCTGTCTCATTGATGAGGCGGCGAATATCGGTCAAATTCCCAAACTGGAAAAGCTCGTGGCCACCATCCGAAGCCGGGAGATCTCGGCCTGTCTGGTACTGCAGGCCCAATCCCAGCTGAAGGCTCTTTATAAAGATCACTGCGATACCATCATCGGCAATATGGACAGCACGATCTTTCTGGGCGGCAAGGAGCGCACCACATTAAAGGAGCTTTCAGAAACCCTTGGGAAGGAGACCATCGACACCTTCAATACCGGGGAAAGCCGAGGCCGTGAAGTTTCCCACAGTCTGAACTACCAGAAACTCGGAAAGGAGCTGATGAGCATCGACGAACTGGCCGTGCTGGACGGCGGCAAGTGCATTCTGCAGCTGCGCGGGGTACGGCCTTTTCTCTCCAACAAGTACGACATCACCAAACACCCCAACTACAAGTACCTCTCCGATGCGGACCCGCGAAACGCCTTCAACATCGAGAAGTACCTGTCCACCCGTCTCAAGCCCAAACCGGATGAAATCTATGAGGTCTACCACATGGATCTGTCCAACCAACCCGAAGCCGCCGAATGAGCGGCTTTTTTCATCTCAAAAATCAAAAATAATTGGAGGTAATTTAATGGAATTCTTTAACAGTGCAGTAGATGTACTACAGACTCTCGTCGTCGCTCTCGGTGCGGGCCTTGCCATCTGGGGCGTCATCAACCTTCTCGAAGGCTACGGTAACGATAACCCCGGTGCCAAGTCCCAGGGCATGAAGCAGCTTATGGCAGGCGGCGGTGTGGCCCTTATCGGTATCGTGCTGGTGCCGCTGCTCTCCGGTCTCTTCGGTTAATCGGGTAGAACGCGATGGATAGCATACTCGACAAAATCACCGAATGGCTGAAGACGATGCTTGTAGAAGGCATCATCACAAATTTGTCGGGGATGTTTGATAACGTCAATCAGCAGGTTGGCGAAATCGCAGGTGAAGTGGGACTGACGCCGGCGGCATGGAATGCCGGCGTCTTTTCCATGATCCGCAGCCTCTCCGAAAGTGTCATCATCCCCATCGCGGGTGTGATCCTTGCCTTTGTGATGACCTACGAGCTCATCCAAATGGTCATCGACCGGAATAATCTTCATGACATCGACACCTGGATCTTCTTCAAATGGATCTTTAAAACCTTTGTGGCCGTTCTTCTGGTCACCCATACCTTTGATATCGTCATGGGCATCTTCGATATGGCGCAGTCGGTTGTGTCTGCTAAACTAGAAATACCAGAAGCGATCAAGTAAAAATCCCAGAATCGATCACTTGGAATTCCCTGGAAAAATCAAGGACTAAAAGGAGGGACAGTTGAACAACTGTCCCCTGAATCATTATCCTTTGTTGTGAGCGCGACCACACAGCAGAGGAGGAATAGGAGAGATGCTCAACGTGTCTTAAGTGAATCATATCAGGGATTTGGCCCAAAGTGGGAAATGTCCGGCACAAATCAGCCGCGAAACCGGACGGGATATCAAGACCGTCAACAAGTACCTGGAGGACAGGGACTATTCGCCAAGGCCACTGAAGGTTATAAGGAAGCCGTCAAAGCTCGACCCCTACAAGGAGACGATTGACAAATGGCTGGAGTCGGACCAGACACGTTGGCACAAGCAGCGCCATACGGCCAAGCGCGTCTACGACCGGCTCAGGGAACGCCATCCCGAATTCGACTGCTCCTACCCGACCGTGGGGCGCTACGTGCGCGAGAAGAACGATGCCCTGAAAGCGGGCAAGGCGTTCCAGGAACTGGTCTGGCATCCCGGCGAGGCGCAGGTCGACTTTGGCGAGGCGGACTTTGTCGAGCGCCAGGCGATGGTGCGGAAGAAGTATCTGACGGTGTCGTTTCCCTACAGCAATGACAGCTTCACGCAGGTGTTCGGCGGCGAGACGGCCGAGTGCGTCTGCCAGGGACTGAAGGATATTTTTGCCTACATCGGCGGCGTACCGGGGATTTTGGTATTCGACAACGCCACCGGCGTCGGGCGACGGGTTGGGGAAATAATCCGCGAGGCGAAACTGTTCGGGCAGTTTCGGGCCCACTACGGATTTCTGCTCCGGTTCTGCAACCCGAACGCCGGCCACGAGAAGGGCAATGTGGAAAACAAGGTCGGCTTCACGCGCCGGAACCTGTTCGTGCCGCCGCTTGCCTATGACGACATCGAAGTTTTCAACCAACAACTTCTGGATCGGCATCAGGATAAGTCGGAGGAACCGCACTACAAGAAGCTCTTGCCGATCAAGGAGTTGTTCAAGGAAGACCGGCAGGCGTTAAGGCCGCTGCCGTCGCACCCGTTCAACGTCTGCCGCTACGAGACCGTCCATGCCGACAACTACGGCAAGGTCTGCCTCGACGAGCGCCACCGCTATGCCACCTGCCCCGAGTATGGCGGCAAAAAGGTCATGGTGGGGCTTCGGGCGCACACGGTCGAGATCCTAGCGGACGACCTGTCGGTCCTGACGGTCTATGACCGGATGTTCGGCGCCGAACGCACCGACACGACCGACTACCGCACGACGCTGGCGACACTTCTCAAAAATGTCGGCGCCTGGAGAAACAGCGGCATCCGGGAAAAACTGCCGGACCCATTGCGCCAGGCGTTGGATGCGCAGCCGAAAGAAGCGTTGCGCCAGTCGCTTCGGGCGCTCGAGCAGCTGAGCCAAACCTACGATTTTGAGACGGCGGTCGCTGCGCTCGAAGAGGGCTTGCGCCTGGACCGCACGCGGCTGTCGGACACGGCGGTGCTGGCGGCCCGGATTCGCGGCTACGGCCTGATGCGGGCGCCGGAGAAGGGCCCGGACCTTAGAGTCTATGACCGGTTGTTGAAGGGAGACGGAGCATGCTCATGACGCAAAGGACACGTGACGATGCCCGGGGCGCCATCGCCGCCTGCTGCAAGACGCTTTACCTCTCGAAGAACGTCCTGCGCCTGTGCGAGGACGAGGCCACCCCCAAGCAGGAGGAGTTTTTGCTCAGGGTCCTCGAGCAGGAGCTTCAGCAACGCGAAAAGAATCGGATCGCCAGGCTCCTGAACCGCGCTGGCTTTCCGACGCTCAAGGGTTTTTCCGACTACGACTTCACCAACGTGCGCTTCCCGCCGACGCTTTCCAGGGACGAGCTTTTGACGGCTGGGTTTATTTCGGAGCAGAAGAACCTGGTGCTTTACGGCCCGGTCGGCACTGGAAAAACCCACCTGGCGATCGCCCTGGGCTTGAAAGCATGCGAGATGGGGCTCCGGGTCCGCTTCTATTCGGTCACAGCCCTGGTCCTGAAGCTGGGCGAGGCCTTTAAGGACGGCACGCTGGAAAAACTCGTGCGCGACCTTCTGAACCTGGACCTGCTGATCCTCGATGAATGGGGCTATGTCCCGGTCGACAAGGAAGGCTCGCAGCTTCTGTTCCGCGTCGTCGCCGACAGCTACGAGCAGAAGAGCCTCATCCTGACCACCAACCTCGAGTTCTCCAAATGGGGTTCGATCTTTACTGATGAGCAGATGGCCGCTGCCATGATTGACCGCCTGGTGCACCATGGCCATCTCCTGATCTTCGACGGCGAAAGCTACCGCATGAAGCATGCGCTGATGCGACAGACGCAACGGCCGCCTGCCGACAAGGGGGTGAGAATGGCTGCCTCAATGGCCGATGATTAAAACAGGGAATTCCCAGTGATTACGAATGGGATTTTTTGTTGATCATTTATGGGAAAAGCTGTTGACAAAACACACACGATCTTCGACATAGCTGCGCTAGCTTACTACTGGCAAACAACGTTCCGATGAAACAGATCCAGGACTGGTTAGGCCATAGTGATTTTTCAACGACGGCCAATATCTACGCTCACTTGGATTACAATTCAAAGCTTTCGTCGGCTCAAGCTATGATTGAAGGATTAAATTTTGTCAGTATCGGAGAAAGCAGATCGAATAATGAGTCATGTACGGATTAGAATAGTAAAAAAACAAGTCTTTCCTGCACACAAGCAGAAAAAAGCGGTTCCCCTCAAACTGAGGAAAACCGCGGGTTTTCTGGCGGAGAAGGAGGGATTTGAACCCTCGCGACGGCTCTAAACCGTCCTACTGCATTTCGAGTGCAGACCCTTCAGCCACTTGGGTACTTCTCCGTGTTATATCTCCAAACATCAGGTCTCATATATCCCTCAGAAAAAGGAGAGAACTGATGGAGAGAACTTGGGGTATTAAGTTGTCAAGGCGACTCAGCAAAGCGAGTCATATCAATGGTTTGAAGTTTTAGGCTTCCAGATATCTCATTCGGTTTCGAGTGCAGACCCTTCAGCCACTTGGGTACTTCTCCGTGTAATATTTCCAAACATCAGGTCTCAGAAACTCTTCGGAAAAAGTAGAGAACTGATGTAGAGAACGTAGGGTATTCAGTTTTCAAGGCGACTCGGCAAAGCAAGTCAGATCAGTAGATCGGTGTTCACGGCTTCCCAAACTCTTGTTCGCTTTCGAGTGCGGTGCCTTCGGCCACTCAGCCATCTCTCCAATTGTCGGATTTGAATGCTAAAACCGCGAAAATCCTGCCGTTGAAAGCCTCTCGATTATAAAATAGGCGGTTGGCCACGTCAAGGGCGCGGTGGACACTTGGCGGTGCCAGACGGGATTTCGGAACCAGCGCGGTGTCGCTACTGGGAGCACTACAGCCACAGCGGTTATCAGTTGAGCTCGTGAATTGGTACCGAAACAGCAACTGGCACCAACCCGGTACTCGACGGAATTTACAAGCAGCGGGATACTCACCACGAGGCTAGGCAGCCGCCTCACCCCGGAACTAACTAAGTGTCCACTTAATGGAATTCATCTTGCTTCGGGGCGAAGCCACTTGCAAAGTCTTCATCATCGGCACAACCCACTTCGCCTTGCGCTCGTAGCAGGTTATAGGAGATCTCGTCGGGACTGCTTTTGGGCCCGCAACCGGCTAATCCCGGTAAGTGGCCTGAAACGACTGAGGCAGTAGTCGAGGAAAACCGCACTCTGGCGGATGCCATGAGGGTCGAGCGGCAGCAGGACACGGCCGGCTCCGCTTGATGTTCGGATTGCGTCCATGGGCAGTCGATGTGGGCGCCTGGGGTCGGCCAGGCTGATTTCCGGGTGGCTGTCACCGGGATCGCGATGTTCGCGCGGGTTGTCCGGGTTTTCGTCATGGTCGCGGTACATGGCCGAGTCTGCCCAGCGGTGGCAGTGGGTGACTGAAAAGCCTGGAAAGTGCATGTCGATGGTTTCCGGCGACACTTCAGTCACGGAGGAAAGGTACCGGCGGTAGCCAAGAAAGAAGCGCGCCATGTTTGGATCGGCTTTGAAATGGGAGCCGATCGTGGCTTCGCGGATCCAGGCGGCATAGCGGACCATGTCTTTTGGTCGGACGTGATCCCAGGCGGGCAGATTGTCAGCTGGCTCGCCCAGATGCTCATAGATGACCTGGCAGTATTGGTCGAAGATTTGCGGGGCCAATCGCTCCAGTTTGAAAAAGCGGTTCAGGATCGCAGCCTGGTTTTCCGAGCCGCAGCGCAAGAGAACCTGTTCAAACAGAAGCACGCTGTCCTGATAGACTGTTTCATCACCGATCCGGAACAAATAGGTGCAAAGCCGCTCGCCGAAGGGCAGCAGAGGATCGACACGGTACCTGATCAGAAACTCGTGGAGTGAAAATTGCTTGTCCAGGACTTTGCGCGCGCACCGGCTGACCACGGAACGTGTGTTGACTCGCAGGAAATCGTTGATGGTGAGGTCGTGGGCGACCTCCCTGACCCGGATGATTCCGCTCAGGACATCGAGGGCATGGGTGACCAGCGGGTGGGGGAACGTGCGCTGGAAAACGAGGTAGCCGACCTGCAGCAGTGAGTCGCAGGCCCGTTCCCGGATAATGAGCAGCAGACGATCCGTCAGTTCACTTCTGGCCGTTTGGGCACCGAGGGCAGGGAAAACGAGCATGAGCTGACGTGATGGCATGGCACGGGCGAATTGAAGCAGTCGGGCCGTATCGGGCATTTGCAGGATTGTTGAAGCCAATGTCTGCAGATCGTCCGCCCGGATCTTTCCCACCCATTCATCCGGGTAAGGGAAGTGCTGACGGACAGACTGCAGGGTTTCCTGGAAACGGCTGCCCGTCACGCTTGCGCCTTGGGCGCTATTCGCATTGGCAACCGACGGCCCCATCCTTATTTGAAGTCGGCGCTGCGGCGCAGGACCTGCGGCAGGGCATCGACGGCGTCGCGGATTTCACTGGCCGCGCTGGCCAGCCGGCCGACCACATCGGCCAATCCGTCATCAAATGACTTGAGGGTGTCATGGACATACTGACCGGATTCAGCGGCGAACTGCCGGCTGGCGTGCTCCATCAGGGCGTTCAGTTCGCTGAACCGCTGATTGATGGCGGTCGACTGCAAGGTCAGCTGGCCTGTTTCCTGACGCATCTGGTCGAGCAGCAGGCCAGTCTCGCGCCTCAGCCCCTCGGTCAGGCGCGAGATTTGCTCGCGCATGTCAGCGACATACTGGCCGGATGTTTCAGACTGGCTGTGGGCGGCCTCCTGAGCCTCCCTCAGGAAACGGCCGGACTCGGCGACCAGTCCGGCCAGACGCTGGGCATATTGGCCCATCTGGCCGTTCAGGTCCGCAATGGTGCGGGTCAAGGCCGCTTCGTTTCCGCCATAGACCTCGGCCATGCCGGCTGTGGCATCCGAGAGCCTGCCGATCTGTTCCTTCATGCTGGCCATGTCGTCGGCAAAGTCCTGGCGTGCCTTGGCAAGTTCGCGGATGGAACCGTCCGTCTGGCGGACCAGCGCGTCGACCTCCGTGCGGGCCGTCTGCAGAGAGCGAAGCGCCACCTCGACATAGTTCTTCACATCGCCCATCAGAGGGGTCAGATTCGCCAATTGCTGGTAAATCGGTTCCAGGTGCGAAGCCAGTTCTTCAGACAAGGCGGTCGCGAACCGGACGGCCAGATCCTGCATGCCCTTTTCCTGCCGCCCGGCCAATTCAGTCGAAAGGTCGGTCAGTGTGCTGGCTGCCTGTGCGATCGATGGCGAGACCGTCTCCATGAGGACGCGCTCGACGCTGCGCTTCACACCGTCTGCCATGTCGGATTCGGCGATCCGGGCAGCCGTTTCATTGAAATTGTTCAGGGCCCCCTGCATATGGCGGTCATAGATCAAAAAGGAATTGACCAGGGCGGAAAGGCCACTTTGGGTGCCAAAGGCCGGCACGTGTCGGCAGACTGCCTCACTGAGCCGGGTTGTCCGGTCTTTGAGGTCTGTCTTGCGATGAGCCGCAAGCCAGGCCAGTGTCAAGGCTCCGGCGGTGCCGACGGTGAGTGGCAGCAGGGAGAAGAGAATGACAGTCGGCCCTTCCGGCAGGGGTAGCCGGATCTGGGTGATCAGGCTGCTCAGGCTGGCGACGATGCCGATCAGGAACACAGTCAGGGCGGGCTTTTGACTGAGCAGATTTTGTTCTGAAGGTTTCAGGACCCGCTCAAAGGTCAGCGCAGGCGCGGGATCGGGCAGCCATTGGCCCTGGTGGAGCATGGCCGAGTCGGCATGAAGCCGGGCAAAGCAGCTGCGAAGCGCAGGTGATTCGCTGTTTTCCGACAGGACCAGCATCGGATCCAGATTGTCCGGTCCATATCCCTCCAGCTGGTCCATTTCATCCGCGAGTCCGGAGATTGCCTGGGCGGTGCGACTGCGAACCTGCCAGCCGACCAGCGCGTAAAGGAGGGTCACGATGACCAGGATGGCCGCGATGAAGGGGGAAATCACCCAGTGGATGACCGGGATCCCGAAAAGTGCGGATGTCAGAACCATGTTGGTGCCTCCTTGGATTTGGCGCGCCGTAAAGGGCTTTTAGTCATCATGGATTCAGGCCGGACAGTTCCGGCAAGATAAAAAGCCCGTCTTTGCGGACCAGGATGTCATCAAACCAGATCTCTCCCCCGCCGTATTCCGGACGCTGGATCAGGACCAGATCCCAGTGGATGCTGGAATCATTGCCATTTGAGGCTTCGTCATAGCAGGCCCCGGGGGTGAAGTGGAACGAGCCGCAGATTTTTTCGTCGAAAAGGGTGTTCATGAACGGCTCACGGATTTTTGGATTGATACCCAGCGCGAACTCGCCGATATACCGGGCCCCTTCGTCGGTGTCGAGGACTTTGTTCAAGGTTTCCTGGTTTGTATCGGACATCGCGTTTACAATACGACCATTTTCGAACTCGAATCGAATGCCGGCGATTGTCTTGCCCCAGTAGACCGTGGGCGTATTGAACGTGATCGTGCCATTGACGGAGTCACGGACCGGTGCGGTGAACACTTCTCCGTCGGGGATGTTGCTCTCGCCGCAGCAGGGGATGACCGGTATGCCCTGGATCGAGAAGGACAGGTCGGTCCCCGGGCCGACAATGCGGACACGGTCCGTGTACTGCATCCGTTCGACGAGCGGCTTCACATCCTGGCTCATCTTGCCGTAATCGACCAGAGAGACATCAAATACAAAGTCAAAGAACCGGTCATACGGCATGCCGGCCCGCTGGGCCTGGGCGGGGGTCGGGTATTCGAACAGGACCCAGCGTCGTTCGTTGATGATCAGGTCCTTGAGCGGTTTGCCGATCCGGGCCTCCATTTGACGCACAGCCGGCGGAACCGAGGAGAGCTCCTGATCATTGGCAAAAGCGCGCAGATAGATGTTGGCGCATACGTCCTCATACTTTCTCAGGCCCCAGGCGGTGCGCTTGGCCAGAAAAGCCTCGGACACACCGCTGTCATCGGTTCTGAGGCCTTCGAGACCAAGCCGGGACAACTTCTGGGATGACAGCTCGACCTGGGTGAAAATGCCCAGCTGGTTTGCCCTCTGGACGATCGCCTCAGCCAGGGGAAGAGCGACGATGTCCGCGTTGATGTTGACGATTTCGGCTGGCTGCAGCCGCAGGGAATGGTTCAGGATGAGACCGGCCAGATCATCGTGACGTGGATCTTGCATGCTGTCCTCCTCGGTCGACACACAAACACGGCGCCCGGTCAACGGGCAGCCGGCTGGCTTGATAGTCATGATTAGGGACATTATAGCAGATGCGTCCGGCTTGTTACGTCAAACTTTAAGTGTCTCCACGACATTGCGCAGGGTTTTTTCATCGTCCACGGGCGAAACGGAAAGCGTCGCGTCGATCTTTCGGATCAGACCGCTGAGGACTTTCCCTGGACCACACTCGACAAAATGAGTGAAGCCGTCTGTTTTCATATTCAGAACGGTACGGGTCCACAGCACGGGGCTGCACAGGTGTTCGGCCAGATGGGACGGGAGATCAACACTGTCCGGAATCAATTGACCGGATCGATTGCTGTATAGTGGATGAGATGACGAATGATAGGGCAATGTCCGGGCAAATTCGGCCAGGGGAGATGCTGCCGAAGCCATCAGCCGGGTGTGAAAGGCGCCACTGACAGCCAGCGGAACAACACGACGGGCACCCGCGGATTTCAAGGCCTCCACGCAGGCGGCCATCGCGGCCGCCTCTCCCGCGATGACCAGTTGGCCAGGTGCGTTGTAGTTGACAGCAAATACCTTTCCTCTGAAATCAGGCTGATCCAGCACGGCGATCACTGCCTCGTCCTTGAGTCCGAGCACCGCGGCCATCGCTCCAGGATTGGCATCGGAAGCCTCCTGCATGAGCTCGGAGCGCTTCGTCACCAGTCGCATGGTGTTGGCCAGTGACAATCGTCCGGACGCGCAAAGGGCGGTGTACTCACCCAGCGAAAAACCGGCGAAAGCCAATGTGGCGGGATCGGTCGTCCGAAGCGATGGCATGTGCTCCAGCAGCGCGGCATGTGCGGCCAGGCTGTGGGCCACGATGGCCATCTGGGCGTATCGGGTCTGGGACAATGCGGATTCATCCAGGCTGGCCAGATCGATACCTGCCGCATCAGAAGCCTCGGCCAGCACTCGGGATGCGGCTGCGCTGGCTGCAAGAATGCCGGTGCCCATGCCGACAGACTGGGATCCTTGTCCTGGAAATACAAAGGCAATCATAACTTCTCCTGATTTTGGAACCGGCGCATCATCTTGACAGAAAGGGATGGCTCAGGTATCCTGTTATTAATTTTGATAATCAAAATATTTGATAAACTAATTATAAATCAGGAATGGCCGTTTGCCAAGACCAGTCCTGTCGGAGGAAAAACCATGAGGCCAATGACCCTGTTGGGAACCGGCGCCTATCTGCCGGAACTGACCGTTGACAACCACCGTATGTCCGGCATCGTTGAAACCAGCGATGCCTGGATTCTCAGCCGGACCGGCATTTCCAGCCGGCACCTGAGCGCCGGCGAAAGCACCGCGGACATGGGCGAGATGGCCGCGCTCCGCGCGATCGAGGCAGCCGGCATCGCACCGGAGCAGATCAGCGCGATCATCGTGACGACCTTGACACCGGACCATTACACCCCCTCCACAGCTTGTCTGATCCAGGCACGGATCGGGGCGACCAATGCCTTCTGCTATGATCTTAACGCCGCCTGCACCGGCTTTGTCTATGCCCTGGACGTGGCGTCCCGCTATCTGCTCGATCCCGAGATGGGACCGATCCTGATCATCAGCAGCGAGACGCTGAGCAAGATCGTCGATTATTCCGACCGGACCACCTGTGTCCTGTTTGGCGATGCCGCTGCCGCCGTTGTGGTTGCCCGGCCCGAACCCGGACAGATGGATGAGTCCACTATTCCGGGCGTCCTGTCATCCTTCATGCGGGCCGAGGGCGAGAGCGGGGGCGCGCTGGTCAGCGCAGCCCTTCCGGTCAGCCATCCGTTCCTGAAAACCGAGGACATCCGCCCCGATCCGTTTGGCCATACGATCGGTCGTTTCCTGTCCATGAACGGTCAGGAAGTGTTCCGTTTCGCAGTCCGCGCGCTGTCGGATTCTGTGACCATCGCTGCTGAAAAGGCAGGTCTTTCAGTCGATGACATCGACTGGATCGTGCCGCACCAGGCCAACAGCCGCATCATGGACGCTGCGGTCAGAAGACTGCAGGTTGATCCGGAAAAGGTGATTTCCCGCATGCGTGACCTGGGGAACACCTCATCGGCCAGCATTCCGATCTGCCTGGATGAACTGGTCCGTGATGGTCGCCTCAAACGGGGACAGATGGTCGCGGTCACTGGTTTCGGCGGCGGTCTGACCTATGGCGCCGCGATCTTCCGGTACTGAGCCTGTTGGGAAAGAAACAAGGAAGGGTTGAAATCATGAGTGAAAACCGCGTCTGTCAATTATTGAATATTGAATATCCGCTGATCCAGGGGGGCATGGCCTGGGTCGCCAACGCCGAGCTGGCCGCTGCAGTGTCCAATGGGGGCGGACTGGGCTTGATTGCCGCCGGCTCGATGGATGGCGAACGCCTCCGTCAGGAGATCCGCAAGGCAAAAGGCATGACCGACAAACCATTCGGCGTGAACATCATGCTGATGAACCCGGTGTCCGATGACCTGGCCAAGGTGGTCATCGAGGAGCAAGTTCCGGTGGTCACCACCGGTGCGGGTTCACCGGGAAAATACATGGAAGCCTGGAAAAAGGCCGGTATCAGGATTGTCCCGGTCATTCCATCTGTCGCGTACGCGAAACGGATGGAAAGCCTTGGCGCTGACGCGATCGTGGCGGAAGGCACTGAGGCAGGCGGCCATATCGGCGAGCTGACGACCATGGTGCTGATTCCCCAGATCGTCGACGCGGTCAGCATCCCGGTCATCGCGGCAGGCGGGATGGCGGACGGTCGTGGCGTTGCCGCGGCCTTCATGCTCGGGGCGGAAGGCGTCCAGGTCGGAACCCGTTTCCTTGCCAGCACGGAGTGCACGATCCATGACCATTACAAGCAAATGGTCCTGAAAGCCCGGGATATCGACACCACGGTGACAGGCCGCAGCGGCGGTCACCCTGTCCGCGTGCTCAAGAACAAACTGACACGACATCTGCAGGAACTGGAAAAGCGTGGTGCCACGTTTGAGGAAATGGAATCGATCACGATCGGTTCCCTGCGCAAGGCGGTCCTCGATGGCAATCTGGAGGAAGGTTCCTTCATGGCCGGACAGTCTGCCGGCCTGGTCAGTTCGATCGAACCGGCCGCGGTGATTATCCGCATCCTGTTCGAGCAGGCGAGCGACCGGATGAATCAGATCCGCCCCGAGGTGCTCCGATGATCGCGCTGGTCACCGGTGGCTCGCGCGGGATTGGCGCGGCGATCGCGAAAAAACTGGCCGCTGAAGGTCATGATATTGCCATCACCTATCGCGGACGGGCCGACGCGGCTCAAGCCACCGTACAGGCCTGTCAGGCGTTGGGGGTCCGTGCGCTTGCCGTCCAGGCGGACATAGCCAGTGAAGAGGATAGTGTCCGGGTGTTCGGGCAGATCCGGCGTGAACTCGGACCCATCGGGATCCTGGTCAACAATGCCGGCATCACCCGCGACGGCCTGCTGGTCCGGATGAAAACCGAACAGTTCAATGACGTGCTGTCGACCAATCTGACCGGCGCGTTCATCATGAGCCGACTGGTGGTTCCGGACATGATGAAGGCTCGCAGTGGACGAATTATCAACATCACGTCGGTCGCTGGCTTGTACGGCAACGCCGGACAGGCCAACTACAGCGCGGCAAAGGCCGGACTCATCGGACTCACCCGGTCGATGGCCCGCGAACTGGGCAGTCGGGGCATCACCGTCAACGCGGTCGCGCCGGGTTTCATTGACACGGAGATGACGGCCGGACTGCCGGAAAACCTGCGCTCGGGTGTCATTGGCCGCATTGCGCTCGGACGCCTTGGGCTGCCGGAGGACATCGCCGCGGCGGTCGCCTATCTCGCGTCGCCGGAAGCCGGTTATGTGACCGGACAGGTGCTGGAAGTGTCCGGCGGACTTTCGCTATAAACGAGGAGAAACACATATGTCAAACAAAAGCATGGATACAAGACGGGTTGTCGTGACGGGCATGGGTGTCATCAGCCCGATCGGGCTGGATGTCAGCGCCTTCCGCGACAGCCTGATGGCCGGTGTGATCGGGATCAGGCCAATCACCAATCCGGATATCGCGATTGAAAAAGTCGGTGTGACCGCCCATATTGATTCATTTGATCCACTGAAATTCCTGGATCGCAAAGAGGCCCGGCGGATGGACCGCTATTGCCAGTTTGCGCTGGCCGCGACAAAAGAAGCGGTCGACCAGGCGGCGGGACTGATGGAATCCTACTCGCCGGAACGGGTTGGCACCGTCATCGGCAGCGGAGTTGGTGGCCTGGAGACCATGGAGTCCGAGTACAAGAAACTGCTGCTCAAGGGAGGACCCGGCCGTGTTTCGCCCCTGTTCATCCCCATGATGATTTCCAATATGGCTGCTGGACACGTTTCCATGGCCTACGGGACAAAGGGAGCCAGTTATTGCGTGACCACCGCGTGCGCTTCCGGAGCGCACGCGATCGGAGAAGCCTTCCGGGCGATCAAGCACGGTTATCTGGACGCCTGCATTGCGGGTGGCGCTGAAGCGCCGATCACGACGATCGCGGTGGCCGGATTCGCCAATATGACCGCTCTGAGCAGCCAGAAGGACCCGACCCTGGCATCGATCCCCTTTGACCGTCGCCGGAGCGGATTCGTCATCGGCGAAGGGGCCGGCATCGTGGTCCTGGAAGAACTGGAGTCCGCCCGCCGCCGGGGCGCGGCGATCATCTGCGAGATCGCCGGGTATGGATCCACATCGGATGCCTACCACATCACCAGCCCGGATCCTGAGGGTGCCGGTGCGGCCCTGGCGATGACCCTGGCCATGGAGGAAGCCGGTGAACAGCCCGGGACCGTCGATTACATCAATGCCCACGGCACCAGCACCCCACTGAATGACAAATACGAGACCCTCGCGATCAAAAAGGCGCTCGGTGACCATGCAGCCACGACACCGGTCAGCTCCACCAAATCGATGACCGGCCATCTGCTGGGCGCGGCCGGTGCGGTTGAGGCCATTGCCTGTGCTCTGGCCATCACCGGCGGAACGATCCCGCCCACGGTCGGACTGAACGAGCCGGACCCTGAATGCGATCTGGACTATGTGCCCCATGCAGCCAGGCAGGCCGATGTCCGGGTCGCGCTGAGCAATTCGTTGGGATTTGGCGGGCATAATGCGACTTTGCTGCTGAGACGACTGGAGGATTGACCATGGATGTGACAGCCATTCTGAAACTGATGAAGGAAATGAAGAACAGCGGTATTTCAACGCTTGAATGGTCGGCGGACGGCCAGAAACTGACCCTGACCCGTCCGGATGAACCGACGGGACCGGATGTGTCATCCGCCCTGGCTCAAGCGATCGGGCAACTCAGGACCACGGATCTTCCCCGGATGGACGGGCCAACGATCGGCGAAACATCTGACACGACGGAAGCATCCGAAGAAAAGACAGCCCGGCCTGCCGGCCGTATCGTTGCCTCGCCGGTCGTCGGCATTTTCTACGCGGCTCCGTCACCGGACCAGGATCCGTTTGTCACCATTGGCAAATCGGTCGAGGCCGGCACCCCGCTTGGCATCATCGAGGCCATGAAGCTCATGAACGAAGTGGTCAGCCCTTGTCCGGGCGTCATCGTCGACATCCTGGTCGAAAACGCGCAGCGGGTGGAATACGGACAGCCCCTGTTTGTCATCGAGGAGCGCCAGTCATGATCATGAACCAGGAACAGATCAAGACAATCATTCCGCATCGTGACCCCATGCTGCTGCTCGACCGCGTGCTCGAAATGGAAGGTGACCGGATTGTCTGTGAAAAGCGCCTGACCGGCGAAGAAGACTTCTTTCGTGGCCATTTCCCGGACTATCCGGTCATGCCGGGCGTCCTGATCATCGAAGCCATGGCCCAGGCGGCGGCAGTCAACGTCCTGAGCCGCCCTGAATTCGCCGGTCGGATCGGTTTTTTCGGCGGCATCGACAAAGCGCGCTTCAAGCGCCAGGTCCGGCCGGGCGACACGCTGAGGCTGGAGGTCGTCATGACCCGGATGCGTGGCACGATCGGTTTCGCCAAAGGAGAAGCGACGGTTGATGGTCAGATGGCCTGCTCGGCAGACATGATCCTTGCCATTGAACGGGAGAAATGAACATGTTCAACAAAATCCTGATAGCCAATCGGGGAGAAATCGCCGTCACGATCATCCGGGCCTGCCGCGACATGGGGATCCGTACGGTGGCCATCTGCTCGGAAGCCGACCGCAAGGCGCTGCACACGCAGCTGGCGGACGAATGCCTCTGCATTGGGCCGGCCGCGTCGCGAGACAGTTATCTGAACGCGCAGGCGATCCTGACGGCGTGCACGATCACCGGCGCCGAAGCGATCCATCCGGGATTCGGCTTTTTATCGGAGAATGCTGCTTTCGCGCGGATGTGTGAGAAATGCGGCATCCAGTTCATCGGTCCCAAACCGGAGACGATCGAGCGGATGGGCGACAAGGCGACTGCCCGGAAAACGGCCATGGAGGCCGGTGTCCCGGTCATTCCGGGATCGCCGGATGTGGTCGCCGACCTGGCTGAAGCGTTCAAGGCTTCCGAGAAGATCGGCTATCCAGTCCTGGTCAAGGCCTCTGCCGGCGGCGGTGGCCGAGGCATGCGCATCGCCATGGTACCGGATGATCTGCCGGGGGCGTTGTCGACCGCCAAGGCGGAAGCCCGAGCCTGTTTCGGCGACGACCGTGTGTATCTGGAACGCTTTGTCAAAAACCCGCGGCACGTTGAAATCCAGTTGATGGCGGACCGGCACGGTCAGGTTGTCCATCTGGGCGATCGGGACTGCTCGATCCAGCGGCGCAACCAGAAGATCCTTGAGGAGGCCTTGTCGCCGATCAGTGACGTGGAACTTCGCGACCGGATGGGGACAGCCGCCACTCGCCTGGCTTCGTCGGTCGGATATGAAGGAGCCGGCACGATCGAATTTCTGGTCGACCAGGACAAGAACTTCTATTTCATGGAAATGAACACCCGGATCCAGGTCGAGCACCCGGTGACCGAAGCGATCACGGGCATCAACCTGATCCAGGAACAGATCCGGGTGGCCGCGGGCGAACCCTTGTCATTCACCCAGCAGGACATTGATTTCAAGGGCCACTCGATTGAGTGCCGCATCAACGCGGAAGATCCCCGGCACGGCTTCAGACCTTCACCAGGCACGATCACAGCCCTGCATCTGCCAGGAGGGCCCGGGGTGCGCGTCGACAGTGCGATTTACCAGGGTTACACGATCCCGCCGGACTATGACTCCCTGATTGCCAAACTGATCGTGTACGCTCCGGACCGGCCTCGGGCGATCGCCCGGATGCGCCGGGCCTTGATGGAGTTTCTGATCACCGGTGTGGAAACCAACATCGACTTTCACCTGGCGATCCTTCGGGAGGCCGATTTCATCGCCGGCGACTACCATATTGGCTATCTTGGCCAGAAGACAGAACAGCTGCTGGCGCAATGCGCCCCCAGCGAGGCATCTGAGTAAGGAGGCTGAAGGATGGTTGTCGACACATTACGCGCCATGCGGGAACGGCTGGAAGCGGAAGCACGCTTCACACGGCCGCAGACCATTGAAAGCCATGACATCCAGGACATTACCACGGAAAGCCGGCCGATACCGGATGACCTGTGGGTACGCTGCCCGCGCTGCGGGACAGCCATGTTCCGCGATGATTTTCTGAAGGCGGCATCGATATGCACCCATTGCGGTTACCACGACCGGCTGCCTGCCCGTGCCAGGCTCGACCTGGTTGTCGATCCCGGCTCCAGTGAAGAGCTGGATGCTGACCTGTTCAGTGAGAATCCGATTGATTTCCCCGGCTATCCGGAAAAGGTCGCCAAGCTTTCAACCCAGACCGGGCTCAAGGACGCCGTCGTCTGTGTCCGCGCGGCGATCGGTGGCATGGCCTGCATGATGGCGGCGATGGACAGCCGTTTCCTCATGGGGTCCATGGGGTCGGTTGTCGGAGAAAAGATCACCCGGCTTTTTGAGCGCGCGACAAAGGAGCGTCTGCCGGTGATCGTGTTTTCCTGCTCGGGCGGTGCCCGCATGCAGGAGGGGATCGTATCCTTGATGCAGATGGCCAAGACCGCCGCGGCCTGCGGACGGCACCACGAGGCAGGGCTTTTGTACATCTCGGTCCTCACCGACCCGACGACCGGTGGCGTGACGGCCAGCTTTGCCAGCCTGGGGGACATCCTGATTTCGGAACCCGGCACGCTGATCGGATTTGCCGGAAGAAGGGTCATAGAGGACACGATCGCCCAGGAACTGCCGTCCGGCTTCCAGAAAGCGGAATTTTTACTCGAACACGGATTTCTGGACCTGATTGTGCCCAGGAGCCGGATGCGGGAAACCCTCCGCGACCTGCTGGCCCTGCACCAGCCCCCGGCCATGCCAGCCCCGGGAAACGCATTGCCTGCCATGCCCCCGGCACGGCTGCCTTTGCGATCGGATGAGAATGGGGAAAGTGTTTTTCACACGGCAGAGGAATGTCTGGATCTCATTCGCCAGAAAGGCCGTCCGGTCATCGGGGATTATTTGCCCCTGGTCTTTGACCAGGCCATTGAACTGCATGGCGACCGGCTTTATCGGGAAGACCCGGCCCTGTACGGCGGGATTGGTCGACTCGATGGGCAGCCGGTCACGATTATCGCGCATCGCAAAGGACGCACGCTGGATGAAAACACGCGAGCCAATTTCGGGATGCCCCATCCCGAAGGCTATCGGAAAGCCATGCGGCTCATGCGCCAGGCGGAAAAATTCGGCCGTCCGGTGATCTGCTTCATCGACACGGCCGGCGCCTACTGCGGTGTCGGGGCGGAGGAGCGCGGGCAGGGCGAGGCGATCGCGCGCAACCTGATGGACATGATGTCCCTGAAGGTCCCGGTGGTTGCCATCGTCATGGGCGAAGGTGGCAGCGGCGGAGCCTTGGCGATTGGCGTGGCCGATGAACTGGCCATGCTGAGCAACACGATCTACTCGGTCATATCGCCGAGAGGATTTGCCTCCATCCTATGGAAAGACCCGCAAAGGGAACGGGAGGCTGCCAATCTGCTGAAGATCACCGCCAGGGACCTGAAACGCCTGGGTGTCTGCGACACGATCCTGATGGAACCGGAGGGCGGAGCCCATCTCGACTTGACAGCCATGGCGGCATCCATTCGCCAGTATCTGACCACCGCAGTCGAGCGAGTCGGCCGGAGCGGGGCGGATGAACTGCTTGAGAACCGCTATCAGCGCTTCCGCCGCATCGGGATGTACCACGAATCCTGATCCAAGGAAAACGACAATCAACCGACTGCGGTGATCAAGACGGTCCGTGGTCGGTTTTTTGCTGTGCTCGTCAGATTGCATGCATGCTGGAAAGAGGGTAAACTGCTAGGAGTCAAGACTTCATGAAAGTTGGGGCAAGAACGATGACAACCACGAATGACCGCTTCCGAGAGACCCTTTCCCGCGGCTATTTCACCCATAACCGGCTGACGTTTGCCGAATCACTTCCGCAGCCCGCTGCGGCTGTGTTTTTCGCAGGACTTGCGCCACATAAGACAGCCGATGAAAACTACCCGTTTTTTGCCAACCGGAATTTCTTCTACCTATGCGGCATCGAGCAGGAGGAAAGCGCCCTTCTGATCGAAAAATCCGCTGATGGCATCCGGTCAACGCTTTTCATCCGGCCTCGCGAGGCGATGGCAGAGCGTTGGACAGGCCGTCGTCTGAGCCAGGAAGAAGCCCGTGAACGATCAGGTGTCGATGAGGTGCTGTCCCTTGAGAACCTTCAGCTTCGTCTGGACCAGGTTTTCGTGTCGCCGGACATCTGCCTGGCCCTGGACCAGAAAGCGCAGGACGCTGCCGCGCAGGCCTTCAGGAAAATGGCGACTGAGAAGTGGCCCGGACTCGAGATCAAGGATGTCTCGTCAAAGCTGATCCAGACGCGCATGGTCAAGCAGGCGGAAGAAATCGAGTTGATCCGCCGGGCAGTCGAATTGACGCACGAAGGCTGTGAAGCGATCATGAAGTCGATCCGGCCGGGGGCCTTTGAGTACCAGGTCTGGGGCGCTTTCCAGCGCGCGCTTGATGAGCATGGCTGTCTGACCACCGCGTTCCCCTCGATCGTCGCGACCGGTGAGAACGCCTTTTGCCTTCATTACATGACCCCTTTCAGCCAGATCGCGGATGGGGATCTTGTCCTGGTCGATGTCGGTGCGACAGTTGGCGGACTGAACGCGGACATTTCCAGAGTCTATCCTGCCACCGGACGGTTTTCAGATCGGCAGCGCCAGATCTATCAATTGGTGCGCGAATGCCAGGAGACGGCGTTCGCGGCGATCCAGCCGGGTCTTCAAATCAAGGAGATCAACGAGGCATGCAAAGAGACGGCGCGAAAAGGACTGGTCGCCCTGGGCATCCTGCCCGAGGACGGTTCTGCTTCGGACTATTATTGGCACAATGTGTCGCACCACCTGGGGCTGGATGTCCACGATCCGGCTGACCGGGAAGCGCCATTGGTGCCCGGCATGGTCCTGACCGTCGAGCCGGGCGTCTATGTGCCTGAATGGGGTGTCGGAATCCGGATCGAGGACGATGTGGTTGTGACGGACCGGGGCTGTGAACTGCTGTCCCCGCAGATTCCCCGGGAATTCTGGGAAATCGAGGATCTGATGGGACGGTTCCATTCAATTGACAGGTGACAGTCAAGTATTTAGAATATCATCTAACATTTCTGGCCTCGAAGCGTCAGTCCCGCAGTGGATGCGGCATCCTGAAGGCCAATGACCACCATTTTCCAGGTGAATGGGAATCACCCATGACAAGGGGGAACGTATGGCGACCAAGTTCATATTTGTGACCGGAGGCGTTGTTTCCGGCCTCGGCAAGGGCATCACGGCAGCAGCGATCGGGCGGCTTCTGAAAGCGAGAGGTCTTCGGGTCCGCAACCAGAAGTTCGACCCGTACATCAACGTCGATCCGGGCCTGATGAGTCCAACCCAGCATGGAGAGGTGTTCATCACAGAAGATGGCGCGGAGACGGATCTGGACATTGGTCATTATGAGCGTTTCACCGATGAGAACCTGGACATCGAAAGCGACATCACGACCGGCATGATTTACCGGGACGTCATCGCGCGAGAGCGGGAGGGCGGCTATCAAGGCACGACCGTGCAGGTTGTCCCCCATATCATCAATGAGATCAAGGAACACCTGTTCCGGCTTTCCGGGCCGGAGGGGCCGGATGTGGTCATCACCGAGATTGGCGGCACCATCGGCGACATGGAAAGCCAGCCCTATATCGAAGCCATCCGCCAGGCGAGCTACCAGGTCGGCCGGGAAAACGTGCTCTTCGTGCATGTGACACTGATCCCCTACCTGCGCAAGGCCGGCGAGATCAAGACAAAGCCGACCCAGCACAGTGTCCGGACCCTGCTGTCGCTCGGGATCCAGCCGGACATCCTAGTCTGCCGTTCGGAAGTGCCGATCGACACCGGTGTCAAGAACAAGATCGCCCTTTACTGCAACATCCCGCAGGACTGTGTCATCGAGAATCTCGATGTCGACACGGTCTACGAACTGCCCTTGCGGTTCGAGGCGGAAGGACTGGCCCGGGTCATCTGCCGCAAGCTTCGGATCGCTGAAGGTGTCGAGCCGGACCTTGCGGACTGGACGCGCATCGTCGACAAATTCCAGAAGGCCCGCCGCAAACTCGATATCGCGATCGTCGGCAAGTATGTCTCGCTGCACGACGCGTACCTGAGCGTTGCGGAAGCGCTTCGCCATGCGGCCATCCACGCCGACATTTCCGTTTCCATCCGCTACGTCAGTTCAGAGGACATCGAGGACAAAGGCCCCGGTGCATTGCTGGAGACGGCCGACGCGATCCTGGTGCCCGGCGGCTTCGGTCCGCGCGGCATGGACGGGATGGTGACCACGGCCCGCTACGCGCGTGAAAAAGGCGTCCCGTTCATGGGCATCGGACTGGGCATGCAGATGGCTGTCGTTGACGCGGCCAGGCTCGGGGGTATCGCCAACGCCCACTCGTCAGAATACGAAGGCCATTGCGCACCGGTCTTCTCCATGCCGGAAAACGGCTCCGACCCCAATGTCCGGCCCATGTGCGGTGGCGCAAAGGATTGTGCCCTCACACCGGGCTCACGGCTGTATGACATATACGGCAAACCGGTCATTTCGGAAAGACATCATCATCGTTGGATGTTTGACATGAATTACCGTGAGGCTGTCGAAAAAGTCGGCCTTGTGCTGAGCGGACTGTCGCTGGATGGCAATGAACTGCAGGCGGTCGAACTCAAGGGCCATCCGTTCTTCATCGGCGTCATCTTCCATCCCGAATTCAAATCCAGGCCGACCCGTCCGCACCCCCTGTTCCTGGCCCTCATCGACGCGGTTGCCCTTCACAAGTTCAAAGACATCGGATGATACATGGGAGGATGATATATGCCAGTCATTTTTGACAACGAATCCAGGACCTTCAGTGAATACCTGCTGATTCCGAACCTGACGGAGCGGGATTGTGTCCCGGCCCGGGTCGACCTCTCGACTGCCATTGTCCGGTACCGGAAGGGCGAAGAGGAAAGCCGCATGCGCATCAACATACCGATCGTCTCCGCCATCATGCAGGCGGTTTCAGACAGTGGCATGGCCATCGCCCTGGCCCGCAGCGGCGGTCTTTCCTTCATTTTCGCCTCGCAGTCGATCGACAGCCAGGTGGAAATGGTGCGCAAGGTCAAGAAATACAAGGCCGGGCTGGTCACCAGCGACTCCAACCTGAAGCCGGATGCCACGCTGTCCGACGTCCTGGCCCTCAAGAAAAAGACCGGCCATTCGACGATCGCGATCACGGACGATGGCACATCGGCCGGCAAGCTGCTCGGCATCGTCACCAGCCGGGACTACCGGATCAGCCGGACGGATCTTTCCACTCCGGTGAAGGAGTTCATGACCCCGTTTGATCATCTTGTCTTCGCCCGGGAGGGCATCACGCTGACCGAAGCCAACGATGTCATCTGGGATCACAAACTGAATCAGCTGCCGATCGTCACACAGGACGACCGCCTGGTCGGCATGGTGTTCCGGAAGGACTATGATGAGCACAAGGAGAACCCGGAGGAACTGCTCGACCAGGACAAGCGCCTGATGGTCGGCGCCGGCATCAACACCAGGGACTACGAACAGCGTGTCCCTGCCCTGCTGGAAGCCGGAGCGGACATCCTGTGCGTCGACTCATCGGATGGATTCAGCGAATGGCAGGCCGATACCCTGCGTTGGATCCGAGATGTGTATGGTGACAAAGTGATGGTTGGCGCTGGCAATGTCGTTGACGCCGAAGGCTTCCGATTCCTGGTCCGGGCCGGCGCCGATTTTGTCAAAGTCGGCATCGGCGGTGGTTCGATCTGCATCACCCGCGAGCAGAAAGGCATCGGCACCGGCCAGGCTTCCGCAGTTCTCGCGGTTGCCGCCGCTCGCGACGAATATTATCGTGAAACGGGCATCTACGTCCCGATCTGCTCCGATGGGGGCATTGTCTATGACTATCACATGACCATGGCTTTGGCCATGGGTGCTGATTTCATCATGCTGGGCCGGTATTTCGCCCGATTTGATGAAAGTCCGACCCGCAAGCTGCTGGTGAATGGCACCTATGTCAAGGAGTACTGGGGTGAGGGCTCGAACCGGGCCCGCAACTGGCAGCGGTACGACGACGGGACTGAGGCCGGCCGCATGGCCTTTGAGGAGGGTGTCGATTCATATGTCCCGTATGCCGGCAAGCTGAAGGACAATCTCGACACGTCGCTTGCCAAGATCAAGTCCACCATGTGCGCCTGCGGCAGCCTGAGCATCGAGGAACTGCAGCAGAAAGCCCGTCTGGTGGTCGTTTCCGCGACAAGCATTGTCGAGGGCGGCGCCCATGATGTCATCCAGAAGGAAAGTGAACGACGTCCATGACCCCGGCCGGAAACCGGCTTTCAGGCAGGACGCGATGAAAGGAGACCCCAATGGCCAAGGAAATTTATGAAATGACCTATGACGGCATCAAGAAATACCAGGAGGAGCTGGAAAACCGGAAAACCAATATCGCCTCCGAGATTTCGGAACGGCTCAAGGAGGCCAGGGCGCTCGGCGACCTGTCCGAGAACTCGGAGTATGATGACGCGAAAAACGCCCAGGCGGAAAATGAAGCCCGCATCATGGAGATCGAGGCGATTCTGAAGAACGCCAAGGTGATCGACGAAGATGAGATCAGCAAGACCAAGGTGTCGCTCGGATCCCTCGTCAAGCTCCGCGACGAGGAAACCCGCGAAGAGATGGAGTTCACCCTGGTCAGCGCCAAGGAAGAAGATATCTTCAACAACAAGATTTCGAGCGATTCACCGGTTGGCGCCGCGATCATCGGCAAGAAACGCGCTCAAGTCGTCGACGTGAAAACGCCGGCCGGCATCCTGAAGTACAAGATCGTCAAGATCGACAAACCGTCCTGACGGTTTCAGACGAGATAACGAGGGCAGGCACCGGAGCATGATGGATGGCTGCGGTGCCTTGCTTTGATGAAAGGGACCTGACATGAAAGAATCCGGACAAAATGGGCCGATTGACACGGCCGGTGCGGTCGACCAGAATGTCGACCAGATGAACGAACAGATGAGGATCCGCCTTGGCAAACTGACCGAGTTGAGAGAGACAGACGGGGATCCATTTGAACAGGTGAAATTCCCCGTAACGGCACATAGTGCGGACATCATCGACCGGTTCGAGGAACTGGAGGGCACCACCGTTTCCGTGGCGGGCCGTCTGATGAGCAAACGGGGCATGGGCAAGGTCAGTTTCTGCGATCTGGCCGACCGAAGGGGCAAGATTCAATTGTTCACCCGCATCGATGAAATCGGACCGGAGGCATATGAACAATGGCAGCGCCTCGACCTGGGCGACTTGGTCGGTGTGACCGGCGATGTTTACCGGACCCAGCGAGGCGAGATTTCCGTACGGACGAAGGCTTATACCCTGCTGGCCAAGGCTCTGCGGCCGCTTCCCGAGAAATATCACGGGCTGAAGGACACGGATACCCGTTATCGCCAGCGTTATCTGGACTTGATCGTCAACCCGGAAGTCAAAGAGACTTTTGAAAAACGCAGCCTGATCATCCGCACGATCCGCAATGTGCTGGAAGAGCAGGGGTTCATTGAAGTCGAAACACCGATCCTGAACCAGATTCCGGGCGGCGCGACCGCTCGACCGTTTGTCACGCACCATAACGCGCTGGACATCGACCTGTTTCTGCGCATCGCGCCCGAGTTGTATCTGAAGCGCCTGATTGTGGGCGGATTTGAGCGCGTATTCGAAATTGGCCGTCAGTTCCGCAATGAAGGGCTTTCGATCAAGCACAATCCGGAATTCACACTCCTGGAAGCCTATCAGGCTTACACAGATTATCACGGCATGATGGACCTGACCGAAAAGCTCATTGAAACCGCTGCCCTGGCGGTCAATAAAACGACCCGGACCACTTTCCAGGGAATTGACATCGATCTGACACCGCCATTTACCCGCCTGACCATGGTGGAGGCAGTCAGACTCCACGCCGGTATTGATTTTGCCTTGATTGAAACGGATGAACAGGCGCGTGAGGCCGCCCGGGCCAGGAATCTGCCCGATTTCAAGCCTGCAATGACGAGGGGGGAGATCCTCAATCTGTTCTTTGAAGCCGATTGTGAGGAGAAACTGGTCCAGCCAACCTTCATCTATGACTACCCGATCGAGATCTCGCCGCTGACCAAGAAAAAACCCGGCAGCAATGGATTGACCGAGCGGTTCGAGCTGTTCATCAACGGGCGTGAATATGCCAATGCCTATTCTGAACTCAACGATCCGATCGATCAGCGCGAACGCTTCGCCGCCCAGCTCAAGAAAAGGGAGGCCGGTGACGAAGAGGCCAATCTGCTGGATGAAGATTTCTGCGCGTCACTGGAATATGGCATGCCGCCAACCGGTGGCATGGGCATGGGTATCGACCGGCTGGTGATGCTGCTGACCGACCAGAACTCGATCCGGGATGTGCTCCTGTTCCCGACCATGAAGCCGATCCGATAGCGGTTCACCGCTTCAGCGGGGCCTTGCCAGCTTCACAGCCGCATATAGCGCGTCCACCTCCTGATCGCTGAGTTCGCGAATGCCGCCGACACCAATTGACGGGTCGATGGAGACCGGACCAATCGACAGGCGGCGAAGGGCGGTGACCGTTCGACCGGTTGCCGCCATCATGCGCTTGACCTGATGGAACTTGCCTTCGTGGATGGTCAGAAGGGCATGGTCTGCGGCCAGGATGCAGATGGTGGCCGGCTTGCATTCGAGACCGTCCGGCAGAACCAATCCGGCAGCAAAAACCGCCGGATCCCGATCCGCATGAAAAGGATTGCCCGTTATGCGGACATCGTACACTTTGTCGGTGCCGTAACGAGGGCTTGCCAGTCGATGGCCCAGCGTTCCTTCATTGGTCAGGATCATCAGGCCTGTCGTGTCCCGATCGAGGCGTCCAACCGGGAAAAGCCCGGCATGGACGTATTTTTCCGGTATCAGTTCCGCGATCGTCCGATGTCTTGGATCGTCCATCGCCGTAATCAGCCCCTCGGGCTTGTCCATCATCAGGTAATGAAACCGCTGGATAGGCGCAGGCCTGCCGCTGAGACCAATCCGGGACCAGTCCTCATCGCGTACATCATGCGCCGGGTCATGAATGATCTGATCATCCAAAGTGACCCGTCCTTTGCGAATGAGGTCCTTGACCTCACTCCTCGAACCATATCCGGAATTTGCCAGCAGTCGATCCAGTCGCATGAAGCCATTATAGCCAATTGGAGCCTGTTCCGAAATCCCGCTCACACTGACGCTGTCACGATCTGTGCACGACAACTGTCATGAGTTTCCAAATTGTGCTAGAATGAAAAGTGATCATTTTCCCATAAATGGCGTCATATCAAGACATTTCAAGAAAGCGGGGCGCACATGGCGGCGAGCATCATCAATCTGGAAAGCGGAATGCCCAAGACCGAGGCGGCCATGATGCGTTTGAAACTGGAACTGGCGACATTGCGTCGCTGTGGGATCCGCAGTATCAAGATCATTCACGGCTATGGCTCGACCGGCTCGGGTGGCTCGATTCGCATCGCGACCCGCAATTATCTGCACGATCAGCTGCGGCAGGGCCGGATCAGGGCCTTTTGCCCGGGCGAGCAGTTTGGACCTTTTGAAGCGAATGGGCGAAAAGCCATCCAGCTGATGCCCTCTTTCCGGACCGATCCGGATTGGGGCCGTCAGAACGAGGGGATCACCATTGTCGTTGTCTGAACCGCTCATCATCATCGTGGAGGATGACTCGGTCATTGCCGAACTGCTTGAATTCAACCTGCAGAACAATGGCTACAGGACCCGGAGCTTTCGCGACGGTCCAGCGATGCTGGCCGAACTGTCCAGTCTCATGCCGGTGTCCCTGTTCATTCTCGACATCATGCTGCCGGGACCGGACGGCTTTGAAATCTGCCGACTGCTGAAAAACGATGCCGCGTCGGCGCCGGTCCCCGTTCTCATGCTCACAGCCAGAAGCACCGAAAGCGACAAGGTGCGCGGCTTGACGATCGGAGCGGATGATTACATCACCAAGCCGTTTGGTGTCCGTGAGTTCCTGGCTCGCGTCGCGGCTCTCCTGCGCCGATATGGCAACGCCCCACGGCCGGCCGTCTCGCCTGACGCTGAATCAGGCGCGTCTCTGCCGCAACAGGATGAGAAGGGTTTCACATCGGAAACGATCCAGTTCGGACCGATCCGGATCGATGATCAACGACATCGTGTGTTTCTCAAGGGCAATGAAATCAACATGACAAACCGGGAATACGAATTGCTCAAGTTCCTGATCGTGAACCGTGGGATTGCCTTTACACGTGACGAACTTCTCAATGCGGTCTGGGGCTTTGAATACAGCGGGGAAACCCGGACAGTCGATGTTCATGTCCGTCAGTTGCGGAGAAAGATCGAGGAAGATGACGCCAACCCGATGTTCATCCAGACAGTCCGGGGTCGCGGGTATCGATTCACCGATCGTAACGAACCGCCATTGTGATAGAATATGGAAGACCCGGTCAGACTGCAGTCTGGCTTCCAGGGTCAGATCATACCGGAGGCGATGATGGACCAGCAATCAACGGAGTTTGAAAAGCAGGACGATTCGGCTGGCAGGACAACAGACTCCTGGCCGAGATTCCTTGAAGATTGCGCGCGGTGCCGCCAGTGCGCGCTGGGTGAGACGCGCCAGCAGGTTGTGGTTCACCGGGGCGCGATCCGGGCGCCCTTGATGATCATTGGCGAGGGCCCCGGTGCCGAAGAGGACATCCAGGGAAAACCCTTCGTCGGCGCGGCCGGCCGGCTGCTGGACCTGCTTCTGACAGCCTTGGGTTTTTCCGAGGATGACTTCCACATCGCGAACATCGTCAAATGCAGACCACCGGACAACCGGGTGCCGACCCCGGACGAAGCCAAGGCGTGCAGGCCCCTGTTCGCCCGCCAGTTCCGGTTTGCCAAGCCAGTCTACATAGTTCTGTTAGGGGCGACTGCTTACAAATATTTCACCGGAATGAACGATGGCATTTCAAAAGTGCGAGGCCGTTTCATTAAAAAAAACGGGTATCGCATCATGCCGACCTTCCATCCGGCTTATATCCTGAGAAATGACCGGGAGCGGGTTTCTCTATTTCAAGACCTGGCAACCGTTCGCTCAGCCATGGAGACGGATGGTCTGCTGGAACCGCTTGATGGTCCGCCAGCCATGCCGACGGGCCGTCGTTGACAAGGAGCGATCCGACATGTACTTGGAAAACAACCAGATCCGTCGTTTTCCTCTGAAAGGTATCCTGGCCTGGAGTGCTGTGGTGGTCTGGATGGGCCTGATCTTTTACCTGTCCCATCAGCCAGCCACCGAGTCGTCCGGGTTAAGCCGGATGGTCTCGGAAAATCTGCTTCGACTCATCGGCAGAGGCCAGGACATCATGCTTGTCGAGTTGGTCAACCACTGGATCCGGATCCTGGCCCATGGGTTCTCTTTCTTTGTCCTGGCCTTGCTGGTGAGCATTGCCTTCAGGAAGGTCCAGGTCATTGATCTGCCAAACGCCCTGCTGACACTGATCTTTTCGTTGCTTTACGCCGCGTTGGACGAATGGCACCAGTCAGCCGTGCCGGGCCGGAGCAGCGAGTGGGTGGATTTTTTCACGGATGCGGGCGGCATTGTCCTGGCGGTGATCATCCTGCAAGTTTATTGGACCTTGAAAAGGGTCAACGCCGAGCTTTCGGTCGACGTCTGAACAGTCGTCTGTCAAGGGACAGGACGACGATCAGGCCCAGGAGCGTACCGATCAGGATCCCGACGATCACACCCGCCATTGAAAACGATACTTGACTCATTCCGAACTGTACACGCAATTCTTCCAGAAAACCGGCAAGAGCCGGATCCTTGACACCTCCCGGCTCGACGCTTTCAGAAGTTGTCGGCAATGATCCCGTCTGGCTTTCGTCGATCGGGTCAGTTTGCGACCGGGTTGTTTGAGTTGTATCAGTGGCAGGCGTGGACGGGGTCGGGGCAATCGTCGGTGCAGGGGTGGGGGTTGGCGTGACTGTGGGAGAAGGCTTGCTGCTGTCATGCAAGATCGCGCCCTCCTCAAGAAGTGTCCTCATGTAGGCAAACTTGTTGGTGTCACGCAGGGAAGCAGGAACCTTGAGGATCACACCGATCAGCTCGGTTCCGTCTTCGGTCGTCGCAGCGGCGACCAGACAGTCCCCGGCCGCGTTGGTGTAACCGGTTTTCACACCGATGATGTCTGTCAGCCGGTCAGACGCGTAATAACTGTCATCAAAAACCATCAGGCGGTTTGTACTGCTCAGGATGGCCCATCCGTTGTATGGATGCAGGTTCGTCGCCGGCATGGAGCAGGTTTTGAGAGAAACCAGTTCCCGGAAACGACTGTCGGCCAGTGCATCAGACGTGATCAAGGCCAGGTCTCGTGCGGTCGTGATATGCTGTTCCTGATGGATTCCGGAAGGGTTGAGAAAATTTGTCCGGGTCGCGCCCGCTTTTCGCGCCCGTTCGTTCATCAGTGCCGCGAACCGGTCGATTGAGCCGCCGACCGCTTCGGCGACTGCATTGGCCGCGTCATTGCCGGAGGCCACCATGAGGCCGGCCAGCAGGTCCTTGACAACAACCTGCTCTCCCGCTTTGAACCCGACCTTGGTGTATCCGGATGGCAGGTTGACCGCTTCGGCCGAGATCTTGACCGTATCCTCCGGATCAAGCCGCTCCAGCCCGAGCAAGGCGGTGACAATCTTGGTCGTGCTGGCCGGATACAGTTTGAGATCGGCCTCTTTTTCCAGAAGGACGGTGCCGCTTTGCCGCTCAAGAACAATATAGGCACCGCACTGGATGTCGGCAAGTTCCGGCCATTTGCCGGATCCATTGGCAGTTTCAGCATCCGTCGGCCATGCGATGGCCGAGGGTGCTGTTGCCGCTTCAACTGCCAGTGGTGACGATCCGGCCGGCAGTATGGCCAGGCACAGGGCGAGAACGAACAGCCAGACCGGTTTCTTCCGATTTGGGCTCAATGACCGGGATGGGGATTTCATAAGCATCAGCTCAAGACCTCGTTCTCGCGCCGGAGCGGGAGCGCATTCGTCAATCCAGGGGTGCCGGAGGGTATTCCGTGCAAAGCAACCTGAACGGCGGCTCATCTTCTTCGATTGCCGGGAACCGACCAACAGGCTCAAGAAAACGGTTGTCGGTCTCGTCGTCATTGCAAAGCGACACCTCACCGATCAGGACGGGGCCAAGGCCGTCCTCGACATGGATATTGTGGTAGGTGCCCTTGCGCAACGTAATGCTTTCACCGGGCACGAGCCGAATCGTGGTGCCGGCCGGCACCTGGTAGTTTCGACCATCCTGGCTGACCGCGACCTCCGTGTCAGCCAGCAGACCTTCTTCGGTGGCATTGTACAGGTCCAGAAGCAGGTTGCCCCCGCCACGATTGATGATGTCCTCCATTTTGTACCAATGGAAGTGCATGGGGGACAGCTGGCCCTCCTTCAAGACAAGCAGTTTTTCAGCGTAAGGCTTGTCATACCGGGGGTCTCGCTGATTGCCGTTTCTGATCGTCACCAGCGCCATGCCGACTTTGTCAAAGTCGCCCAGACCATAGTCCGTGATATCCCAACCGAGCCGGTTGTCACGGATTTCGTCGTATTCATGACCTTTGTCAGCCCAGACCTCAGGCGACCAGGCGGTGAACGGCGGCAGCCGGAAACCTGATCGTTGTGCAAAATCCAGCGTCTCACGGATGACCGCATTGATTTGTGACCGTTTCATGAAAACCTCCATAAATCTCACATTGGAATCACTTCCGCTGGTGCATGAAGGAACGGCTTGCTCTAAAGGGTGATCACCTGATAACCCTGTTCAAGGTATAAGGCCATCGACGGGTGGCCGTTCATGTCATCCCCCAGCGGTATGCCGCAGGTCTCATTGTAATCGAGAACCCCCATTTTAGCTGAGCAGGCCCGGCAGACACTGGCGAACAAACCTGCCTCCTTCACCTTTCCATAAAGCGGATTGGCGGACTCCTCGAGCTCCCGGATCAGCTTGACGGCTTCCCCTTCCATGACGATCCTGGCCTCATGGCCCTTCTGGCTGAGGTCAAGCGCGTTCAACAGAACATGGATAAAGCACATCGGGTCGCCCCTGAACGCGAAAATGACAAATTTGCCCATTGATCAGCACCTCGCTTTCCTTTCCATTATATCAATGAAAAAAACTGATGACAGACTGTTTTCAGTGTGAGATGATAAAACAGTCTGTCTACCTTGGATCACATTCCAGAATTCTACCAGACCGGTCTATTCGTTGTTGACATCGCCAATACCTAGTGTTACCATTGTTTTGATATTGTGTAATATGTCAATTCTATTACACTTTTAACGATAAACCGCCTATACTTCGGCCGTCGGCCGATCTGACATCACCGATTCTGCAGCAAAGGGGGGATATTCGTAAACACATTCATATTTTGTCGTTTCCAATTGTCCCAAAATAAAAGTCAGAAAAGGAGAAACCATGAGTAAAAAGATTCTTGCCTTGATTCTTGCCATTTCCATGCTCGCGGCCCTGGTTGGCTGCGGCAGCACCGCCACAACGACCGCGGCGACGACCGCCGCGACCACCGCCGGCACTACCGCTGGCACGACGGGCGGCACGACTGCTGCTCCCGCCGGCGAATTCCTGATCGGCACTTACCTGCAGCTGTCCGGCGCCAACCAGGTTGCTGGCGATGACGGCAAGCGCGGCATCGAAATCGCGATCAAGCAGATCAACGCTGCTGGCGGATTCAATGGCGCGAAAGTTGTCACCAAGCATTACGACACCACCGGTAAGCCGGAAGAGGCTGTCAAAGTGGTCCAGAAGATGCTCGCCAGCGACAACGTCGACGCGATCATCGGCTCCATCAACTCCAACGAAGTATCGGCCTGTATCTCCTACATCAATGACGCCAAGGTCTTCAATTTCGGCCTCGGCACCTCCGCCACCTGGATGGCTGACACCAGCCGCATCTGGACCTTCCGCGCAAGCGCAAACAACAACCGTATCGTCCCACAGAAGGCCGACCTGATTAAGAGGCTTGGCTACAAAACCGTCGCCGTCATCAACGGCACGGACGACACCGGCAAGTCCACTGCTGACGCGTTCATCGAGGCCTGCCAAGAAAAGGGTATCGAAGTGGTTGCCCGTGAGCAGACAAATCAGAACGACACAGATTTTTCCGGTCAGATCTCCAGACTTCTTGCCAAGGACCCTGATACCATCTTCATGTCGCTGATCGGCACCACCTTCGGACCGTTCGTCAAGCAGCTCCGTGACAAAGGCTACAAGGGCATGATCGCCTGCAAGGAGACCTTCTCCCCGATCTACCAGCAGACCGCTGGCGTGCAGAACTCCAACTACATCTACTATGCATATCCTTATGTCACCTATGCCAAGATCGAAGACTGCGAAATCCCGAACATGAAGGCCTTCCTGGAACTGTATTATGCAGATTACAATGAAATGCCCCGTCATGAAGGTGCCTACCGTGGTTATGACACCATGATGGCCATGTGGGAAGCCGCAAAGATCGCTGGCAAGAATGACGACGAATCCTTGCGTCAGGCCATGCACAAGGTCAAGATCGAAGGCCTCGGCGGTACATTGGACTACACCAAGGGCGACCGCGAAGGCTACAGCGAATTCAAAGAATTCATCCTGATCGATGGCAAAGACATCCCGATGGATCAGTGGCTGGCGTCCGGCGGCTATGAAGCTTACAAGGCCGCGACAGGCCGCGACAGATAATCAATCGGACTCAGACTTGTTGTAGAGTCTATTTCAAGCTTCGCTGACAACGCCTGTTAGTATTGCTTTATGAAAAGGGCGGGCAAAACAAGAATATGTTTTGCCCGCCCTCGTTCAAGCAAATCATGAAGTAGGCGTGATTTGTCAGAATAGGGGGAATATGAATGACCCAGTTTATTGATCTGCTGGTCAGCGGTCTGATCATCGGCTCGATCTATGGCCTGATTGCCCTCGGCTATAGCCTGATTTACCGGGCATCTGGTCTGATGAGCTTCGTTCAAGGTGATATGATCACGCTTGGCGCTTATTTAGGCATCACCTTTTTCAAAGTACTCGGTTTGCCGATCTATCTTTCGCTCCTGCTGACCTTCCTGGCAGCTTTCGCTTTCGGCATGCTGCTGGAGAAAGGCATCATCAGGATCATGCTGAACAGGAACATCATCACCATCTATATTGTCCTCGCGACCATCGCGGTTTCCTATATCATCCAGAATGCCGCACAGGCAGCCTATGGATCCGCGCCCCAGGTATTCCCGCAGGTGTTCCAAAAACCCACCCTGACCATTATCGGCGTCACATCCCAGACTGAAGCCTGGGTTGCCTTGGCCGTTTCCCTGGTCCTCATGATGATATTGCACTTCTTCATGACCAAAACCAAATTTGGCACGGCCATGCGCGGCTCCGCGATGGATGCGATGGCCGCAGAATCTCTTGGGATCAACACATCCTTGAGCATTGGCATCACTTGGGGGCTGTCAGCAGCGATTGCTTCTATTGCGGGTATGTTGCTGGGACCCATGTACGGTGTCTATACCACCTTAGGTTCGACCATCGGACGCAAAGGTTTTGCCGGTGCGGTCATGGGTGGATACGGCAACATGTACGGTGCCATGGTTGGCGGACTGCTGCTCGGTATGGCCGAGACTTTCGTTGCCGGCTACTGGAGTGGCACCTATAAGGACCTCATCGCCTATACGCTCCTGATTCTCTTCCTGTTTGTCAAGCCCACCGGTATCTTCAACGAGCGGGCTATCCAGGATGTATAAGGAGAGGGGGGTTCATCAGTTGAAAAATCAGAATATCCAAAAGCGATTGCCCTTGTTGGGGATCCTTGCGGCAGTAGTCCTTGCACTGCCTTTCCTGCTAAAACTGACGTCTGGCAATGATTACTTGACCACTATTGCATGCTTTGCCCTGCTATATATCATTGCTGTCAATGGACTGGATATCCTGTTCGGTTATAGCGGCCAGATTTCCCTAGGCCATGCCGCTTTCTTTTCGATCGGCGGCTATACCACAGGTATGTTAGCCAAATATTTTCAAATTCCTCTTTACTTCACGATCCCAATCGCAGCGATATTGGCCTGTGCCATCGGCGCGTTGCTGGCCTATCCGGCCTCCAAACTCAAATTCCACTTCCTGTCGCTGGCAACGATTGCTTTTGGTGAAATCATCCTCAACCTCGCCAATGTTTCTCCGGGAGGTGTGACAGGCGACAATCTGGGCATGCCGGTTATTGGTATAAAATTCCTGTCCAACACGACCCGATGGTATTATTTTCTATTGTTCTTTGTCGTTATTGCGCTCCTGTACAAGACATCGCTGGTCAAGTCCCGTGTCGGCCGCGCATTTATGGCGATCCGCGAGAACACGCATGCCGCGGACGGCATGGGTGTCAATGTCCACAAATACAAGATTATCGCCTTTGCGATCAGTGCTTTCTACACCGGTTTCGCGGGTGCCATGTATGCCCATTTTATGAAATACATGAATCCCAATAACGCGGAGTTGACCCAGTCGGTTATGTTCCTGACCATGCTGTTGTTTGGCGGTACTGCTTCGCTGGTTGGACCGATCCTGGGCGTTGTCCTGATCACTGTTCTGATGGAACTCATCCGGCCGTTGCAGGAGTATCAGATGCTGTTCTTCGGTGTCTTGCTTCTGGTTGTTATCATTGCCTTGCCGGGCGGGTTCTACGGTGGTATCAAAGATGCAAGAGAGTCCATTGAGAAGCGTAAACTGCAAAAAGCCCAACTGGGGCGTAAATAGGAAGGACGGTGAGTGATCATGCTGGAAACAAACAAGGTCACCATCAAGTTCGGCGGCCTGACTGCAGTCAATGAGGTCAGTATCAAAGTTCAGCCGAATTTAATCACCGCTCTGATTGGCCCGAACGGTGCGGGCAAGACCACACTATTCAACTGCATCAGCGGTGTTTATAAAATCAACAGCGGTGAAGTTCTGCTGGATGACAAGCACCTTGAGGGCAAGCGCGGATTCCAGATCAATGAAGCGGGCATTGCCCGGACATATCAGGTTATCAACCTGTTCTGGAAAATGAGTGTGATTGAAAATGTGCTGGTCGGCATGCAGTCCCGTCTTAAAGCCAATTTCTGGGACAGTCTGCTGCATACGAAGAAGAAGCGGGAAGAGGAGGCCCGAATCTATGCCCGAGCCCATGAACTGTTGCAGTTCGTCGGCTTGGACGAGTTCGCGAATGCCCCTGCGGGCAGTCTGTCGTATGGCAAGCAGAGACTGCTCGAAATCGTTCGCGGTCTGGCTGGTGATCCCAAAGTCATCCTGCTGGACGAGCCTGCTGCAGGCATGAATTCTGCAGAAAAGCTGGAGCTCGACGGCCTTCTCCAAAAAATCCTGAAGACCGGTGTCACGATTCTGGTTGTTGAGCACGACATGAAGCTGATCATGAACATCAGCGACTACATTTATGTGCTGAACAGCGGCAAGCTCTTGGCTCAAGGAACTCCAACCGAGATCCAGAACAATCCGGATGTCATAGCGGCATATCTCGGGGGTGAAGACGAATGACAAAGATGCTTGAATTGATTGATTTCCATTACTACTATGGCAACATCCACTCCGTCAAGGGCATCAGCTTGTATGTCGACGAGGGGGAAATGGTAGCCATGATCGGTGCCAACGGTGCCGGTAAAACCACGACCATGCAGACGATATCGGGTCTGACCAAACGGCGTGGTGTCCAGGGTAAAATCCTCTTCAAAGGAATGGAGATACAGCATTACCCTGGTTACAAAGTGGCAAGCCTTGGTATCTCCCAGGCACTTGAGGGACGTCACGTCTTTGCGAAATTATCTGTAGAGGAAAACCTGATGCTGGGTGCGTACCTTCGTAAGGACAAGACGGGCATCAAGAAAGACATGGACAAGGTGTTCGAACGTTTCCCCCGTTTACTTGAACGTCGCGCCCAGATGGGAGGCACGCTTTCGGGCGGCGAGCAGCAGATGCTGGCCATTGGGCGCGCCCTGATCAATCGTCCGAAGCTCATGCTGATGGATGAGCCGTCGCTTGGACTCGCGCCGCTGATCACAAGGGAAATTTTTAAAGCGGTCCGTGAAATCAACGCCGAAGGAACAACAGTCCTGTTCGTCGAACAAAACTCAAAAATCGCGCTCTCAGTCGCACACCGGGCCTATGTCATGCAGACCGGCAAGATAGTCATGACTGACAAATGCGAGAACCTGCTGGCGAACGATGACGTCAAGAAAGCATACCTTGGCGTCTGACCTGCAACAAAGCATGTTATGATTGAAAAGGGGATGGCACTTCACCAAGCGCCACCCCCTTTTTCCTTTCTTGGTGCGCACCATGCAAAAGCCCCGTAACAGCAATGGTTACGGGGCTTTTTTGGCTGCCGGACTAGGATTTGAACCCAGACAGACTGATCCAGAGTCAGTAGTGCTACCCTTACACAATCCGGCAAAGATGTCAGCGAATGAAATTATAACATCTGACCGCCATGTGTGCAACCCTGGTTCCGACAATGCACGAATGACGGTGATTTGAAATCTTTATTTCCCATCGAGGCAGGAAATAAGCATTGCAAACCATATGCAGGCGTTTCGTTATTCAAATGATGAGATCTGCTACACTCAGGATAGTCTTCTCTGGGCCAACCAAAGGAGGATCGGATTATGGCCCGATTCAAACATCTATCCTTGAGTGAACGAATTACCATCCACAGCATGCTCTCCGGCTCCAATGGGTTAAGCGCTATCGCCAAGGAACTGGGGCGTGACCGAAAGACGATCGTCCGGGAGATCCTGCAAAACCGTACATCTGTCTTCAGCGGTACACTCGGCACCCCCAAAAACAACTGTGCCCGGCGCAAGGGATGCAAGATACGCCACCTCTGTCAACGTTGCCTCAACCGGCGCGGACTCTGTCACCTGTGCGGGTCGTGCAACGAACTCTGCAAAGACTATGTGCCAGCACGGTGTGAGCGGCTTGAACACCCGCCCTTTTGCTGCAACGGTTGCGCAAAGCCATGCAACTGCACCATCAGGCGCTATGTCTATGACGCCGAAAAAGCCCACGCCAAGGCCTTGACCAGGCTCAAGGATATCAGGAGCGGCATTCTTTTGTCCCAAGCCGAACTCGAGCGCACCGACCTGCTGGTGTCTCCGCTCCTCAAGAAAGGCCAGTCAGTCCACCACATCTATCTCAACCATGCCGATGAACTGTTCTGCTCAGAGCGCACCCTCTACTCCCTCATCGGCAGCAACCGACTGACCGCTCGAAACCTCGACCTCAGGCTTACTGTCAGACGCAAGGTCAAGCGTCCCAAGCCCGAGCACAAAGTCGACCGGGCTTGTCGTCATGGCCGTACCTACGCCGAATTTCTCGCCTTTGCCCGTGACCGACCAGATACTGTCGTGGCCCAGATGGACAGCGTCGTCGGCTGCGAGGACAGTCGCAAGGTGCTCCTCACCCTCTTCCTCCCTCAGGCCCAGTTCCTGCTTTGCCGCATCCGCGATTACAATACCGCCCGCTCCGTCCTCGAGGTCTTTGACACCCTCGAACAGACCCTCGGCAAGGAGACCTTCCATCGCTTGTTCCCGGTCATCCTGACCGACAATGGCTCCGAGTTCAGCAACCCCTGTGCCCTCGAGCGCGACGGCCGCACCCGCATCTTCTATTGCGACCCGATGCAGTCCAACCAGAAGTCCGGCATCGAGCGCGCCCACGAATTCATCCGCATGGTGCGCCCGAAAGGTTCGTCTTTCGACGATCTCCGCCAATGCGACATTGACCGGCTCTGCTCACACATCAACAGTTACCGCCGCGACAGCCTTCTGGGCAAATGTCCCATCGACGCCTTTGTGTTCCTCTACGGGCCCGGGATCCTCGAACGCCTCGGTATCCAAAAAATAGAAGCAGACGAGATCCTCTTAACCCCTCGCCTGCTCCCGTAAAACCACTGCCGGTTTCATCCGGCCCAGAGAAGATCGCCACCCAATTCAAAAATCCGGACGGGCATTTTGCTCTGCAAAACCCATGCCCAATCGCTGGATCTGTGTTCAGGTCGCTCTTTTCTCTGTTCTGTACACCCAGAATAGCACGTTTTCGTTGACCTGCATAAGCTGACAAGCGTCGATTAATCTGCTTCTTGGGACTTTACTTCTGCAAATGGGAATTAGCGATTGCAATCAACCATGCACGAATGACACATGTTGGCCATAATTCTTTTAATTTCTGTTTCATTTATGCCTATCGCCTGACAAACACCTGGTGTATAAAAGAATCAAAATGATTGAAAGAGGCGATTCCAATGATCGATTCTGAAAAATATCGCGATGAGTCTTTGGAAGACACAAATTCGACGCAACCGTTCGATGGACAGGGCGTGGATAACAGGCAAGTTGATGCCAAGACTGGCGATTCTTCGGGTCCGGTCATGGAGCAGTCCGCCCAGCAGCCACCGGTGTATCAGCGACCGCCGGAGATGACGTATGAACAGTCAGCGCCCTACAAGCCCTATCAGCCGACAAGCCAGCAGTCGCCGTACCGCTATGTTCATGCAACTGCGCCTGAGGAAGATCCACATTCGAAGAAGAAGCGCACACGCATGATCGTCGGACTGACAGCCTTGTTCCTGTCTGTCACCATTGTCCTGACGGCGTTGACGGCCGCGGTCGTTTATCGAGTGGCCAATCGGGACAGGGATACGGCGGGCACAACGACTAATACAACCGTGACAGCTTCTTCAGGCGGTCAATTTGGCCGGCCAAACCAGACAACGGCACCGACGTCTGGCCAGACGACAACACCCGGCGGCCAGACCCAGGCAACGACGGCGGTAAGCGGCAATGCGACGGACAAGCACTTCAGCCTTCAGGACGCGGCATCCAAACAAGCGGATGGCAAGACAACCCTGAGCATCATGCAGATCGCCGCGCTGGCCAAGCCGGCGGTTGTTGCCATTTCGACCGAAACAAAGGTTTTCAATCCATTTGGGCAGTCTGGAATTGTACCGGCGGCGGGTTCCGGTTTTATCATTACAGCCAATGGCTACATTGTGACCAATTACCATGTCATAGAAGGAGCGCAATCGATCACGGCTGCGCTTGATGACGGACAGATTTACAAAGCGGTCGTGGTAGGGTCTGACCAAAGAAATGATTTGGCGGTTTTGAAGATCGATGGGACAAATCTGCCGACAGTTGTCCTCGGAAATTCGAGCGAGCTGGAAGTTGGTGAACTGGCGGTTGCGATCGGCAATCCGCTTGGTGAACTAAGCGGCACGGTTACGGCCGGCATCATCAGTGCGCTTGATCGTGAAGTGACGATTGATGGCATCACTATGAACCTGCTCCAGACGGACGCAGCGATCAACTCCGGCAATTCCGGCGGCGCCCTGATCAATTCCTTTGGTGAAGTCATAGGCATCAATAACGCGAAAAACGCGGGGACAGGCATTGAAGGACTTGGATTCGCGATTCCGATCGATACAGCCAAACCGATCATTGAGAGCCTGATTCGTCATGGATATGTGGCAGGCCGGCCCAAAATCGGGATTGGGACACGAGACATCAGCGCTGAAATGGCGCAGTATTACAATGTGCCGGAAGGCATCTATGTCAGCTCGGTCGAGTCTGATAGTGCCGCCGATATCGCGGGAATCCAGGTCGGGGATGTGATCATCGGGGCGGATGGGCAGGAAGCGCTGACCACGGATGCGTTGAATGATCTCAAATCGAATCATCAAGTGGGTGACAGGATGACCATCACGTTCATTCGAGAAGGGAAAGAGATGACAGCCGAGTTGATCCTGAAGGAGGATTTACCGGCTGAAATCAGGCCGGCATCCTACCGGGAATCCAATGGCAATGTCGTATAATGGGAAGCATTGAACAATCCATATAATGAAGGTTTGAACATTCAAACCTTGATCGTGAAAATGAGAGCCCGCCGATGACCGGCGGGCTTCTTTCATGGTAAAATGAAACGAACGTCGTCTTGTCTCTATGGTCGTTTTCTAGAAGACGGGTTGGACGGATCATCTGATGGCTTCTGGGGAGGTAGACACATGCGGATCGCTCGATGGCTGCGCAGAGAAGTGATGATGCCGCTTCTGTTTTTGGCAGCAGCCGGCGTGGCGCTTTACTGGCTGACCCAAAAGCTTGACCAGCTTGGCTGGCTGGAGGAGCAGGGATTTGCATTCTGGCTCCTGGCCGCCTGTTATGTCATCTATGTGATCCTGGCTGTCATCTCGGTCCGCCATATCGCAACCACCTATCTGTTGGAACGCTATCATCCCGGTGACCCGCGCAGTGTCCGCCGGTTGCAGCGCAAGTTGCGCTTTCGGCTGCCAAGGCAGTGGCAGGGTGATGGGTTGGTGCATTTTTTATCGATCCGGCTTGAGCAGGACGGCTTCAACAGGGAGGGTGGTGATCGAAGGACCGGCATTGTCTATTCCAGGGACAGCCGTCATTTATGGACCAGGCGGCGCCGCACGGATCGGGTGATCATGCTTGAATCATCGTCCATCAATATTTTCCAGGTCGACCAGATGCTCAAGGACTGCATATACCAGCTCGACCGGGTTGAACGCAAGTCTGAACGCAACATTCTGGTCATTGCGGTCCGCATGGAGCAGTCAGCCGATGTGGCCTCTGCTGCAGCCGGTTGCGTCAATTATCTCGGGCTTTTCCAGAGTGGGACGCTATTTCCGGTGCTTGTCGACCTGAATGGCCGTCGGTTCTATTACCCGGCGAACCGCAGTGCGATCAAGCGAAGCCACCGGTTTTTCCAGAACAGGATGCTGTTTTTGATCCGTCAGATTGGTCTGGTGAGTGCTTCAGACAAACTTCAGGATATCGCTGAGAAAGCGGAAAAATAGCAGGAGCAGGACGATGATGATCACTGGCCGGATCAGGCGCGCGCCTTTGTGGATGGCCAGGTGAGAACCGATCAGGTTGCCCAGGATCGTAAACGCGGCAGCCGGCAGTCCAATCATGAAAATGACTTTGCCATTGACGATGTAAGTGATCAGTGATGCGATATTGGAGGCCAGATTGACGATTTTGGCACTTCCGGAAGCATTGATCAGGTCAAGCCGCATCAGTCCCGTGAACACCAGGATCAAAAACGTTCCGGTGCCCGGGCCAATGAACCCGTCATACGCACCGATCACAAGACCGGCTGACAACCCATAAAAAACGGTCTGACGGGTGGTCAGCTCCGGCTTCCGGACAGCCGACTGGCCGAAGTTCCGTCGCGTGAACAGGAAGATCGCCAGCAAGGGAAGCGCGATCATGAGGACTATCTTCAGGTAGCGTTCGTCCAGAGCCAGAGCCAGTCGTGTGCCGCCATAGGCACCGGCCAGCGCTCCCGCAGCTGCCAACAGGCCCACCTTCAGATTGACATGGCCGCTTTTCAAGAATCGGCCGGCAGACGCGGTCGTTCCGAAAGCCATGGCGAACTTGTTTGTTCCGTAAGCCAGGTGGACCGGCAGACCGGCGATCAGATACGATGGGATGGAGATGATACCGCCGCCACCGGCGATCGAGTCGACAAAGCCGGCTGTCAGGCAAAGCGGACAGATGATGAGCAGTGTGACCAGATAGGAATAGGGCAGTTCAGGCGGCATGGTCATATCCTCCGACCGACTGATCATAACACAAGGAAATCGAGGCAGGCAAATGGCGACTGTGATCCTGAAAGACGGGACTCAAAAGCGTAACCGGGAGGGGCACCCCTGGGTCTATCGCAACCAGATCGAACAGATTGATGGTCCTGTTCAGGATGGAGATGCGGTGACCGTAACCGACAGTCGCGGGAAGCCGTTGGGTACCGGACTCTTCAATGGCCGGTCCATGATCACGATCCGGATCATGAGTCATCGCCAGGAGCCGATTGATGACACGCTCATCCAGTCGCGCGTCCGGGAAGCCTTGAACTACCGGCAGATGTTCGAACGGGCTGACACGGACTGCCGTCGCCTGATTTTTGCCGAGGCGGACCGATTGCCGGGCATCATTGCCGATCAATTCGGCAAGGTCGTTGTGCTGCAGAACCTGTCGCTTGGCATGGAGCGGTTCCTGCCGGTGATCGCGCGGACCTTGCAGGAACAGGTTGGCTGTGAGACCTTGATTTTGAAAAATGACGATGCCATCCGTGAAAAGGAAGGATTGCCGCTGCAATACAAGACTTGGTTCGGTCCGGAAGTGGGTGAAACCCGGATCCTGGAGCGGGGGGTCATCCTGAATGTCGATGTTCGAGGCGGGCAGAAGACCGGATATTTTCTTGACCAGAAAGCGAATCATGCCTATATCGCGCGCTTCGCGGCCGGTCGCCGGGCGCTGGACTGTTTCACCTATATCGGAGGTTTCGCGCTGCACGCGGCCCGGTCCGGCGCGGTGTCGGTCACGGCTGTCGACAGTTCCGGTCCGGCCCTTGCGCTTGCGTCCCGCAATGAAAAAGACAATGGGCTGTCAGGAATTGACTGGCAGGAGGCCAACGCTTTTGATTTTCTGCGTGAGGCTGTTCGCGCCAGGTCCACTTACGACCTGATTGTGCTCGACCCGCCGGCTTTTGCCAAAAGTCACGCTGCCCTGGCATCCGCGACACGCGGGTACAAGGAGATCAACTTGTGCGCTTTGCGCCTGCTTTCGGCCGGGGGGATCCTCGCGACACACTCCTGTTCCTTTCATATGCCGCAGGACCATTTTATCGCAACCGTTCTCGAAGCAGCCCGTGATGCCCGGCGTGTCGTGCGTGTGCTGGCGCTTCGTCGACAGGACCATGATCACCCGGTGCTGGCCGGATATCCGGAGTCCCACTATTTGAAAAGCCTGTGGCTGCAGGTGATTGAATGATGAACACATTTTGCTGCCCGGGAAAATGGGATTGTGAAATTGATGCTGATCCAATTTTCGAACTCACAAAAACGTTTACGGGAAAACGGTTTTTGTGTGATAAAGTCACAGAACAGACATCCTGTACCTGCTAGATTGTGAACGTTGGAAAAGACAGCCCGCGGCCTTCCGGCCCGGAGCGCCATGTACATGAGGTGGATTACGATGAAGATTGTGATTGTGGGCGGTGTGGCCGGCGGTGCGTCCGCGGCCGCGAGACTGAGAAGACTGGATGAACGGGCGGAGATCATTCTCTTTGAAAAGGGCGAGTTCATATCCTATGCGAACTGTGGTCTGCCGTATTATATCGGCGATGTGATCACCGAGAAAGAGCGTCTTTTGGTCCAGACACCGGAGGAAATGCAGGAACGCTTCAACTTCGATGTCCGGACGTTTTCCGAGGTCATTTCAATCGACCGGAAGGCCAAGACCGTCACGGTTCGCGATCATCGGTCGCATCGTGATTACCAGGAGTCCTATGACCGCCTGATCCTGTCACCGGGTGCCGAGCCAAAGCGGCCTCAGATGGAGGGGATCGATCTGCCCGGCATCTTCACGCTTCGAACCGTGCCGGACACCTACAAGATCCGCGAATTTGTCGACAAAAAGAACCCGAAGCACGCGGTTGTGATCGGTGGTGGCTTCATCGGTGTCGAAATGGCGGAAAATCTGCGCCATCGGGGCCTTGAAGTATCCATGGTCGAATTCACGGATCAGCTGGTTGCCTCGATGGATCTGGACATGGCGATGTTCCTGCACGCCCATGTCCGTCAGCACGGGATCCGACTGTTCTTCAAGGCCGGTGCCGCCGGTTTTGCCAAAGATGAAAACGGACGCATCGCTGTCCGCCTGACCACAAGCCAGGTCCTGGTCTGCGATCTGGTGATCATGAGCATCGGCATCAGCCCGGACAGCCGTCTGGCCAAAGAGGCCGGGCTGGAGTTGGGTCTGGCCGGCAGCATCAAGGTGGATGAATTTTTGTTCACATCCGATCCGGACATATTGGCGGTGGGTGATGCCATTGAGATCAAGAACCTTGTCAGCGGACAGCCGGGACTGATTCCACTCGCCGGACCGGCCAACAAGCAGGGCCGTATTGCCGCTGAGAATGCGTTGGGCGGCCGGGTGTCGTTTGATGGCATCCAGGGAACGGCTGTGCTCAAGGTGTTTGACATGACCGCCGCTTCGACCGGACTGAATGAAAAGCAGCTGCGCAAAGACAAGATCGACTACCACAAGACCTACATTCATCCGCTCAATCATGCCGGATATTATCCCGGCGCGAGCCAGCTGTCGATGAAGATGATGTACGAGCCAAGGACCGGTCGGATCCTCGGCGCCCAGGCTGTCGGCATCGAGGGTGTCGAAAAGCGGATTGACGTGCTGGCGACCGCGCAGCGGTTGGGTGCGACGGTGTTTGACCTTGAAAAGCTCGAACTGGCCTACGCGCCGCCATTCTCGTCCGCGAAAGATCCGGTCAACATGCTGGGGTTCACGGCTGTGAACGAGATCAAAGGCGATGTGAAAGTGTTCCATTATCATGATATCGCGGACCTGGATCTCGATGAGGTTTTTCTCGTCGATGTCCGTACGGAAGAGGAGTTTTCCATCGGTTCGATTCTGGAAGCGAAAAACATCCCGCTGGACTCGATTCGCAGCCGAATCGCCGAATTCCCGAAAAACAAGCCGATCTACCTGTTCTGCCAGGTCGGCATCCGTGGCTACCTGGCTTCCCGCATCCTGACGCAGAATGGCTTTGAAGACGTCTACAACCTGAGTGGCGGCTATAGGCTCTACCACATGATGACCCGTGAGATCCAGCCGGACATCCCGTTCGATTGCTACGGTCAGGAAACATTCGAAGGCGAAGGGGAGAAACTGGCCATCTGTCCGACGACTGAAGTGATCCCGGAAAAGCCGGTGGTCGAAGGCAAGACGGTCCGGGTCGACGCAATCGGCCTGCAATGCCCGGGTCCGATCCTCAAGCTGGCGGACGGAATCAAGAAGGCGGAAATCGGCGACACCGTTGTGGTCGAGGCGACGGACGCGGGATTTGCCTCCGATGTCGCAGTCTGGTGCGACCGGACCGGCCACACGCTCGTGTCGAATGTGTACGATAAGACCATATACCGGGCGGCAATCCGCAAAGAAGGCGCAAAAGCCGTTGAAGCCGGCGGGGAAATTCCGCATGACAAGGCGATCATCGTCTTCAGCGGGGATCTTGACAAGGCGCTGGCCTCGATGATCATCGCCAACGGAGCTGCTTCGATGAACCGCAAGGTGACGATGTTCTTCACATTCTGGGGCCTCAACATCCTGCGCAGGCATCAGGGGGTCAAGGTGAAAAAGACCTTCATCGAGTCGATGTTCGGCTGGATGATGCCGCGCGGAACGAAAAAGCTCGGCCTCTCCAAGATGCACATGGGCGGCATGGGATCCCAGATGATGCGAGGCATCATGAAGGCCAAGAACATCTCCTCGCTGGAGGAGCTGATTGAGACCGCGATGGCGCAAGGCATCCGGATCGTAGCCTGCCAGATGTCGATGGACGTCATGGGCCTTAAAAAGGAAGAGTTGATCGATGGCGTCGAGATCGGTGGTGTGGCCACCTTTATCGGAGCCGCTGAGCAATCAGACACGACACTGTTCATCTGATCAGGACAACCGATCATGGCACAGAAGGCGTCTCGGCCGCACGGGACGCTTTTTGTTGTCTTCCCTTGCGGTATGTTATGATTCAGATAAGGAAGTTCGCAGGGCTTGGCCATTTTTCTGGAGGAGCTGAACATGAAAATTGACACTTACCGGATCACGGATGGCGATTCTTTTTCCATTCGGAAATTCCCCACAAAGGACGATGGGGGACTTGAGCGTTACGGGGAGGCAGACCTGGCGCTGGAAAAAAACATCGAGGAACTGGCCCGCCTGCAGGACATGCTGTATGCGCACAACCAGTATGGCATCCTCCTGGTGCTTCAGGCCATGGATGCCGCCGGCAAGGACGGCGCGATCAAGCATGTCATGAGAGGCCTCAATCCGCAGGGCGTCCAGGTCAAGCCCTTCAAGGTCCCCTCGGCGGAAGAGACGGACCATGACTACCTCTGGCGTTGCCAGCCCCATCTGCCGGCCAGGGGAAACATTGCCATTTTCAACCGTTCGTACTATGAAGATGTACTGGTGGTCAAAGTCCATCAGCTGCTGGAGGAGCAGAACCTGCCGGATCAGCTGATCAGTCCGAAAGTCTGGAAGGAACGGTATCGGCAATTGCGCGACTATGAACGTTACCTGACGGAAAACGGCATTGTCGTCGTCAAGATTTTCCTGCATGTTTCGAAAAAAAAGCAGGAGAAGCGACTGCTGGAGCGGATCGACAATCCGGACAAGAACTGGAAATTTTCCGGTGGCGATGTCCATGAACGCAAGTATTGGGAGCAGTACATGGACGCATATGAGGAAATGATCCGGGGCACCGCGACAAAAGACGCCCCCTGGCATATCGTCCCGGCTGACCGGAAGTGGTTTTCGAGGCTTCTGGTGTCGGAGATCCTGGTGAAAACATTGAAAAACCTGCCACTGGCTTATCCGGAACTGGATCCTGAAACGAAAAGTTCTCTTGCCGAATATCGACAAATGCTTGTCGATGAACCGTCAGACCGTTCCTGATGCCCGGCTGATTGATTGAAACAGCCAGACGGATAGCCTATAATGTCAATCAATGACAGCCCGCTCTCTGAGAGACCCATTCTGAAATTCATCCTGTGCCAGACAGAGCGATTGCAATATTCATCTGGATGTATAAATGACTTTGTCCTTGATAAACGGATGATAAGGAAGAGCCTTGCATGATGGCAAAACAGGAACAGCCCGAGAAAGCGATCGAGTCCGAGCAGGAACTGTTGCGGTCAACCATTTTATCGATCGCGGACGGCATCATCGCCGTTGACAGCAATGAGCGAATTTTCCTCATCAACCACATGGCTCAGACCCTGACGGGCTGGTCTTTGCAGGAAGCCCAGGGCCGACCGTTCCACGAGGTTTACCGGATTGTCGACGAACGGACCCGGCAAACATTGGCAGATCCGTTGCATGATCTGCTGAACGGATCGAAAGACAGTCGCACCGCGCAGACCTTGCTGATCAGTCGGGAGGGTGATGAACTCCCGGTCTCCGGCAGCATGGCGCCGATCCGTCTTGAGGATGGGACGACCCGTGGCTATGTCCTGGCATTTCGGGATGTCTCTGATGAAAGGACCCGGCAAAAGGCGATCGAATATCTAAGTTATCATGATCAATTGACCGGTCTTTACAATCGGCACTTTTTTGAAGCCGAGAAAAAAAGGCTGGACACATCCCGCAATCTGCCACTCGCGATCATCATGGCGGATGTCGATGGTCTCAAGACGATGAACGATGCCTATGGGCATGCCGCCGGCGACCTGCTGCTCAAGCATGCTGCCGATGTCCTCAAGAGCCACTGCCGTGAGGATGACATCATCGCGCGTCTGGGCGGAGACGAGTTTGTCCTTCTGCTGCCGCATACCGACCAGGTCAGCGCGGAGGCAATTGTCCGCCGTATCCGTGAAGGCTGCGATAAAGTGGTCATCCAGTCAGAATCGTTGTCGATTTCGTTCGGTGTCGATGTCAAGACACAGCCGGAACGCTCAATCGATGAGGTCATGAAGCATGCCGAGGATCACATGTACCGGAACAAGCTTCTGGAAAGTCCGAACATGCGAAGCAGCCGGATCCAGACGATCATCCAGACTCTTTACGAGACCCATCCGGGGGAACGCGACCATGCCGACCGGGTCAGTCACTTGAGTGTCCTGCTGGGCAAAGCCATCCGGCTGAGTGACACGGACCTCAATGACCTTCGGATCGTAAGCCTGCTGCATGACATCGGCAAGATCAATATCGACCGTGAGATCCTTCAAAAAATGGGTCCGCTGACCGAGAAGGAGCTCGATGTGGTCCGACGTCATCCTGAAACCGGGCATCGGATCCTCAGCACGGTGCACGCGCTGGCAAATCTGTCGAACCTGATCCTGGCCCATCATGAACGCTGGGATGGAGGCGGATATCCGCGAGGACTCAGAGGGGAAGAGATCCCGCTGGCCTCCCGGATCATCGCGATCACGGAGGCTTGCGATGCCTACAGCATTCGTCATGGGATTTCTGATCCCACCAAGGACCCGATCGTGGCCGAGGAGATCCGTCGAAATGCCGGCACCCAATTCGATCCGGAATTGGCGGAAATATTTGTCCGGGCGGTCCTGATGAATCCTCTTTCTGCCTGAATAGACGTAGTTTTTGGTTAAAATGGATAAATTGAGATTCCAAACGAAACAAAAATACAGTATTTCAGCCGTTTGTATGCGAGTTGAAGGTTTATTATAATACCTGATGGGCAGACGAATAGGGCTGCCGCATGGAGGATTGAAAATGAACGTGAAAATTGGACGTAAAGTATATGATACAGATAAATCAAGACTGGTCGCTCAGAGAGCGCTCAGCTGCTACGGAGACCCGGCCGGGTTTGAAGAGCGCTTGTATGCAAAAGCCAAGGACGATTATTTCCTGTTCGGTCAGGGTGGCGAAACATCTGCTTATCCCCAGCCTTCCATCGTTGCGGTGACGGTTGACCAGGCCCGCGACTGGCTGTTGGCATACGCGGGCGAGGAAGCGGCCGCGGTTGAATTTGCGGCTCCGGCTGTCCCGGCTGCCAAGAAGTCGACTGCCAAGAGCGCTCTGAAGACCACCGCGAAGAAGCCTTCGAAAAAGGCCTGATTCATCATTCAGGCGCGGTTCTCTGGTCGGAAGCTGTTGATGAAGCGTTTGCGCTTGCGATTTCCTTCCGGCAAGGGAATGGGTGATATGTGCATGGTCAGTTGGCAATCGATGCCGAAGTTGTCTAGCTCATGCGAAAAGCGTTTCTTAAGCCGATTGCGGATATCGGCTGCATCCGGATGAGTCATGTTTTCCGGCTTTTCAGCATCCAGTTCGCCAAGGTCCAGCGTGACCGTCAGGTGATCCGGACCGTCCTGTTCGACGGTGAATTCACGGATCCGGTCATCGGTTGTGATGATCCAGCGGCTGACCAGGTCAGGATAGACTGGCCTCGGGCCGCCTGATCGGGTCTGCAGATGCAGTACATCGTCGTTTCGCCCGATGACTCGGCCCAGGACCCTGAACCGGCTGCCGCATGGGCAAGGCTCGCCCAGTTCGACGATGTCGTTCATCTCATAGCGGATCAGGGGCTGGACATGGTTGACCAGATTGGTGACCAGCATCCGGTCGCACCGTTGACCCGGCTCATTTGGCGCGGGCTGACCTTTGGCGTCCAGCAATTCGAGATAGACCAGATCTTCATTGACATGTAGACTGCCATGACGGCATGGGCTGGCTATCTGGCCCTCACTGGCCTGGTAGATCTCGACGACTTCAGTGCGGAAAGCCTTGGCGAAACGCTCCTTTTCCAGCGGATCGAGCACTTCGGCGTAGGTGACGATCCGACGGATCGGCGCATTCAGTTTATTCTGGAAAGGGGTCAACTGGCGCAAGAAGGAGGGCGGAGCCATCAGGATGTTGGCCTGCATCTCGTTGCAGATCTCGACGATCGATGATGGTTCGGTCATGCTGGACCGGTAGTGAAGCCGGATGCCGGGGGCGTTGATGTCGTCGAACCCTTGGCTGAATACGCGCAGGATGAACAGGATTCGCAGCGGCAAGTCTGAAAGCCTGACTCCACCCCGGGCCAGGAACACGCCCGGCAGGCGTTTTGTCAGTTCGCGAGGCGTGACATAGATGCCTTTATTGCCGCTCGTGCCGCTGGAAAGCCCTATGACGTAACGGTCCTGGAAATAGCCCAGGTAGTCCTGCGCCAGCTCTTTTCGCACGGCGAAGTCCATCACATCCGCAAGATGCAGACCGGCCGTGTTCAACTGATCGAAGTTAGCCATCATCACGGATTTGTCGATGGTGGGAAGACGCGAAAAATCGTCCAGTGAATCGATGGTGAACCCCGAATACAACTTTTGGTAGAAGGGGCTTTCCCGACGGACCTCACTGACTAGGCCCAGGACGGCGCGCGTTTGCCATCGCCGGATCTGATCCGTTGAAAAATGGTACAGGTGACGGTTCAGCGTCGTGTAGTCAAGCAGGCTGCGCAGGATGCCCATGGTCGCCTCTGCCCAGTTTCAGGGCTTTGCTGCTGGCATGTCCGAATCGGGTGACAATTCGGACATACAACGATTCGATCGTACCTGCGTACCGGAACCGTTCCCAGATCATCAAGAGCAGCCCCCAGAAAACCGCCAGGCTCGCCCCAAACAGCAACGATCCGGCGATGTCGAATCGCATGGCGGGGAAGAGGGCTTTCAAAGCGCGCCAGGCGATCGCCGCGACGACGCTCTCCCAGAAGAACGCGGTCAGGCCGGCCCGGCTGAAACGGCAGAAGAAAAGGGTCAACTGGTTGGGTGTCCGATGGGATCCGGATTGATCGAACAGGCGGATGGCTGCCATGAAAATCAGGATGAACAGCCCAAACTGCGTGATCATGATGCTGTACCACTTCAGGTCGATTGCCCGTTGCAGCATGGTGTCCGGGAGGAGGATGTAAAGCGCCGCTCCGATCGTGAGCAGCACCAGGCCGAGCCATCGGGCCGGCCTCAACGACCGATCGCGTTCCAGCAAAAGCCCGAGCCAGGATCCCAGAAGCCCGAATGCGAAAAAGGGCAGGATGGGGTTGTTCTTGTTGACCAGACCATTCAGGAGGATCACCCACCCCCAATTCCCGCTTTCCAGATGATCGAGAAGGACCGGGTACAGCGGCAGGCGAAGCAGGGACAGCAGCATGACCCCACCAGCCATGGCCAGGACAATGGTTGGCTTCAAGTGGCCAACCTTGGCCAGCACCAGCCAGACCAGGGTGAGCAGCAGGATGTTGGTGCCGATCATGACGAGGCTGTCGATATACAGGATTCGATCAAGACTGAAACCAGCCCAACGGCCGCTTTGGATCCATTCGACCAGAACGCTGTTGTCCATGCGCTGGTTTTCGAAATCGGACAGCCCCGGACCGGTGAACATGAAATAGACATAAGCCGTCAACAGAATGAAAAGTCCGGATGTCACTTTTTTGATGGCAATCTTGCGCAGGGTCCAGCCTGGCCTGCGCAGCAGCCGCTCGATGCCGATGCCATGCACCGCGCCGCTGATGATCGCGAACAGACCGGCAAACATCAGGAGGAAACCGATGATCGTGATGACCGGCGGCGGATTGGCCAGGTCGAGCGTCCAGAGCCCGTCATAGTAATAAAACGCCGAATGCAGGATCAGCAGCCCAAAAATGCCGCCGCCCCGGATCACATCCAGTCCGAGCCAGATTCGTTCCGGCCGTGGCTCGTATTTATCCATGGGGCAGGTCATGGAGCGGGTCGGGATGATCCCTGAACCAGCGGATCAGACGACCGGAAATGCTGACCGTGTTGGGGATCTCGGGCAGGTGCTCGCGGTAGAACCAGTCCGCATGCTCGATCTCCACGCCGTCGACCCGCAGCTCCCCACTGTCATATTCACCAAAAAAGCCGACCATGAGGGAATCGGGAAAGGGCCAGGGCTGGCTTGCGAAATAATGGATGTTCTTGATCCGGATGCCGACCTCTTCAAACACCTCCCGGCGGGCGGTGTCCTCGAATTCTTCACCTGGCTCCATGAAACCGGCCAGGACAGAGTACAGGCCCGGTTTGAAATTCCTGTTGTGCGCCAGAAGTATCTGGTCGTCCCGGATGATGGCGATGATGATCGCCGGTGAAATCCGCGGGTAGATCACATTGCCGCAGGTGTCGCACTTCTTGGCCCGCTCGTCCTCCTTCATCCGGGTCGGCGCGCCGCAACGCCCACAATACCGGCTCAGTCGATCCCAATGCAGGATTTGTGACGCGCGGCCGGCGAGCATGAAGACCTCTTCGTCCACAAGTGAGCCGAACGCACGCAGGTTGAGGAATTCATAGCCCTCGGGCGGCTCGGCGTCAGACGGAACACTGACGCAATAACAGCCGTCGTGGTCGAGTTGGCCCAGATAATGGCGGTATTCCGGCTCAATGTTGAAATACTCCAGGATGTCCTGGTCGGGTATTTCAGGTGTGTTCGCGACAGTCCGGGTCAGGATCTGGTCCTTGCGGAAAACGAACCATCGTGCCGTGTTCGGATCAGGTGTTGACGGGATGTAGCCGGGGGTGTACCGCGTGTAGATGCTTCTTCCGTGCATGGAATGGTTGAACTCCTTTATTGCTCGTTCAGTCGATTTTTTTCAGGACGGTGGCTGTCCGGCAAGGACTGTAAATCAGGAACCCCTTGAAATCCGGGTGCGATGGCAGTTTTGCCGTCTCATAGACCGGGTCGTGCGCGATGCGTCCCTGTCCGCCGAAACGGGGTTCGTCCGTGTCCAGAACCACCTGGAACCGGCCATCCTCGTGGATAGGCAGCTCGAACGCGGAATAGGACTCAGTCGGATGGAAGTTGAACAGGAAAACGTGGTTCTTCTTGCGGAAGGCGATGACCTTGCGGTCCTGGTCCAGCCAGAGCGGCTGCGGAATGCCCCCGCCCATCAGTGATTCCGAAGTCATGAGACCGATCATCGCGATGTCGAAATTTTTCAGGTCGGCGTACCGCAGGTAGGGACTGTCGGCAAGACTCCACAGCCGCTGGCAATGCTTGAAGCTCCATCCGTTGCCTTCGCGCGGGAAGTCGATCCATTCGGGATGCCCGAATTCATTGCCCATGAAATTGAGATAGCCCTCGCACCCAAGCGAAATGGTGACGAACCGTGCCATTTTATGCAGGGCGATCGCCCGTTCGATCTCCAGGCTCTGGCTGTCTTTGTTCATGTGCCAGTACATTTCCTTGTCAGCCATCCGGAAGATCAGGGTCTTGTCACCGACCAGCGCCTGGTCATGGGATTCGACGTAATTGACGCGCTTTTCACCGGGTCGGCTGGTGGACAGCTCATGCCAGAGCTTGTGCATGTTCCAGTCGTCATCCTTGAGCTTGAGTGTGTTGACCCAAAAATCCGGCACGCCCATGGACAGCCGGAAATCGAAGCCGATGCCGCCGTCTTCCATCGGCAGGCACATACCGGGCATGCCGCTCATGTCTTCAGCGATACTGACCGAGTCCGGCCGGATCTCCTTGATCAGTTCGTTGGCGAGCTGCAGGTAGGTGAGCGCGTCGATGTCCGTGTTCATGCTGAAATATTTGCCATAGTCGGTGAAGGCCGTGCCCAGGCCATGGTCGAGATAGATCATGGAGGTCACGCCATCAAAACGGAAACCATCGAAGTGGAATTCCTCCAGCCAGTATTTGATCGAAGACAGCAGGAAATGGATGACCTCATGCTTGCCGTAGTTGAACAGCTTGGAGTCCCAGGCGCTCTGGTCGCCACGGGGACCGGCGTGGAAAAACTGGTCGTTGGTGCCATCAAACGCGTTGATCCCTTCTGCGAAATTTTTGACGGCATGGGACTGGACGATGTCCATCAAGACGCAAAGGCCAAGCGCATGCGCCCGGTCGATGAGATACTTGAGGTCGTCCGGGGTGCCAAACCAGGAGGACGCGGCGAAGTAATTCGAGACATGGTAGCCGAATGAGGCGTAATATGGATGCTCCATGATCGCCATGATCTGGACCGTGTTGTAGCCCAGGCTTTTCACCCGGGGCAGGATGTTGTCGGCAAATTCGCGGTAGGTGCCGATGGCTTCCCTTTCCTGAGCCATGCCGACATGCGTCTCATAAATCAGGGGCGCCTGTCCGGGCGGAACACGAAAATCGCCGTCGGTCCAGGGGAAGGGCTGTGAAGGCGCCCAGATCTGCCCGCTGAAATCATGCGTCTGGGGATCCTGGACCACTTTGTGGATATAAAGGGGGATGCGGTCGCGCTCGATGCCGCCGTGACGGACCGTCACCTTGACACGGGACTGGTGTGAAAGCGCATCCTGACCCGGGATGAAAATCTCCCACACACCGCCGTCCTTGCGGGTCAGCGGATGAGATGAGCGGTTCCACTGGTTGAAATCGCCGATCAGATGGAGGGATTCCGCAGCCGGCGCCCATTCCCGATAAAACCATCCGTTGTCGACTTTGTGAAAACCAAAGTAATGATGTCCGTTGGCGAAACTGGAGAGTGACTGACTGCCCCCCAGAATCGCTTGCCGCACTTCCTTGAGGCGGTTCATACGCAGTTCGAGATCCTTGGTGAAAGGCTTGAGCCATGGATCGATCTGCAGGATCTTCAGGCCGGGTTCTGATTTGGGGATGTTCAAAAGTCCATTGTGTTTCATCAGAAAACCTCCCGTTCGAATCAGTTCAGATTCGGATCAGAGCCGATGGGACGTCAAGCGAGTGACTTGACTGGATCTGCTTCTATCATAACCTATTTCAGGCTCACCTGTCTGTTGATCAATGGAGGCAATGATGGGAAAAATGTGGTACACTAATGCGCATTCCAAACGATGAGGTTAACGACATGCTATTGGGCGCGATCGTCAATTGTCTGATTGTACTGGCCGGAGGCATCCTGGGGGCTTTCTTGAAAAAAGGGATCCCGGAGCGGGTCGGGGCGACCATCATGAGCGGCCTGGCCTTATGCGTCATCTATATCGGCATTTCCGGCGCGTTGGAAGGAAGCAATGTCCTTCTGACCATCGTCTCCATCGCGATCGGTGGCGCGATCGGGGAGATGATTGACCTTGACCGCCGGCTCGACCGGCTCGGGCGGATGGTTGACCGGACCTTTTCCAAGGAAGGCAGTCCTTCCAACATCGCGCAAGGCTTCGTGACCGCCAGCCTGCTGTTCGGTGTCGGCGCCATGGCTGTCGTCGGTTCGTTGCAGAGCGGCCTTTCCGGCAATCACGAGACCTTGTTCGCCAAGTCCGTCATTGACGGGATCTCCGCCGTGATCCTGGGCTCATCCCTGGGCTTCGGCGTCGCGCTGTCCGGCTTTTTACTCTTGGTCTACCAGGGCGGGATCGCCCTTTCAGCCAGTCTGATCGAACCCTTCCTCACGCAATCGGTCATCAGTGACATGACGGGTATCGGTTCACTCCTGATCATCGGTATCGGCCTGAATATGCTCAAGGTGGCCCGCATCAAGGTGATCAACCTGGTGCCCGCCATTTTCATCCCGCTGATCCTGGAACTGGGCAAAGCCGTCGTCCGGTTGTTCTGAGGCCATTGACCCATCCGGCTGGTCGAGTTGTTCCATGTAACGCGCCATCAGGATGTGGAATCCCATCGCATTGCGGTTGACGGACGCTCCTTTCCGGTTGCGGCCGGGCCATAACTGGAAAAACGCGTCCAGGATCCGGGCGAGATCGTCCAGCATGACGGCCAGACGTTCGCGGACCTCGTCATGGGACAGGATGGTCATCTCGTGCGCGAACTGGTACAGGTCGACCCCATGGCCAACGAGCTGCAGCGTGTATCGGGCCTCGCGGTAGATCGTCTCACGGTTTTCGCACTGCATCCGGTGATACTCGAGCTGGTCGCGCATGATCGCCAGAAAATCCTTCAATCCATGGTAATCATAGTTTGTGTGTGTGTCATAAGGATACCGGCCGAAGACCCCGCCGATCGTCTGGATCAGCTGGTAGTAGATGGACAGTTTCCGGTCCAGGCTTTCACGGGCGTTCCACCGGGTCAGCGGCGACAAGGCCAGGAACGTCAAGGTCATGTTGGGCAGGATGGCGTTTTCGTACAGGTAATAGTTGCCCAGGTCCTGCCAGAAGCGCCCCATCACGTGATGATCATCCATGAACAGGAACGTGTCGAGGTATGCTGCCGCGTCGATCAGGCGATTGCCTTCGAGGTTCCAGCTGAACGCCGCGGCGTAGGCATAACCGGCGTAACTGACCGGCAAGGTCTGCCAGTGGCCATAATCGCCCCAGTCTGTGACCACCAGACCTTCCGCGCCGTAACGGATGCCATTTTCAGCCGAATCCAGTATGTTGGCCAGCATGTTGTCTGTCCGTCCCGCGATGGAGTTCCAGCTGCTGGTGCCAGGACAGACCATGAAAGGGATCCGGTGCTCCTGAAGTGACCGGGCATGGTCGGCAAACGAGCTCTTGCCCTCGTAAAGCCAGTCCAGCACGGTCACGCCGGGTGGCAAGGCCTTGAGGCGATTCAGTTCGTCAAACAAGACATCGCCCCACATGAAGACCTTTTTGTCGTGCCTGCGGACAATGTCCAGGACCTTGGCGAGAAAATCAAAATAGATGCCACTGACACCGATGCTTGAAGCCGTGTCCGCGCTTTTCCCGCGGCCCAGTTCGTACGGCTCGTCCATGCAGATGTTGACATGTCCCGAGGTGAAATGCGGAAGCAGCTCATCGAAAAGGGTCTGGACAAACATCCAGGAACGTGGGTCCGTCGCGTTCAGGGTGGTCGCTCTGGGCGGCAGTCCGGGCACCAACGACATCCCCTCCGGTGCTTCGGCCAAATAGTTGAACTCGGGCAAGGCCAGCCAGGCCTCCATGTGCCCCAGGCAGTTCTGGCAGGGGACCAGTTCAATGAAACGCTCTCGCGCGTATCTGTCGAGCGCGCGGATTTCATCTGCCGTGATCGGCGCTTCGTCAGGGAAAAAACCGGCGTAGGACGGGTAGGCAAAGGAATAACCTTCCATATAGAGCTGCAAATGGTTGATTTTCAAGTCCGTGAACAGATCGACCAGCGCATAGAGTGTCTCCATCTCGGGAATTTTACCACGGCCGATGTCGATCAGGACTCCCCGGGTCATGAGATCGGGTTCGTCTTCGATTTCAAGGGACGGCACTTGGGCACCATAGTGAAAAAGCAGTTGGCGCAGCGTGACAATTGCATAATGAAGCCCGGACGTGCTGCCGGAGATGATGCTTACACCATGGTCGTTGATGTGAAGCCGGTATGCTTGGTCAGGAAGCGCGGCGTCGTAGGCAATCCGGATCGGTTGTGCATCCCCGACAAGGTCGCCATGCCTTGAAATGGCCTGATGCAGATCCTTTTCCCGGCTCGATGCCCAGTTCTCCGGCATGCGCTCCAGCAGTGCGAGCCCGGGGTCCAAAGCGCGCGACGCATGGGGCCGGACAAGCGTCGGGGCCTTGAGACACGCTGTTTTGCCTGTGAAGACGACTGTCCTGGGCAGTGGATAGATCGGAAAAAGCGACCCGTCCGGGGCTTGGAAGGTCATGCGTGGGCAATAGCCTGACCGGCCTTGCGCCGTGTTTTGGTCCGACATGTTCAAGGCCGCTCTTTTTGGGCCAGGTAAGTCATGATGTTGGCCCAGACGCGTTTTGTGTCGAGAAATTCCTGATGGTGCTTGCGGACGTTGCGATGATATTTATTGAGTTCGGTTTTCAGGCTCATGAAAGCAGGTTCATTGAAATATTCGCAAATCTTCGGCAGCGTTTCATCGAGTTTGCGCTGCATGTCGGCGATCAGAGAATCATACTGCCCGGGCTGCGTGATGTAGAGCAGAAGCGGCTTGTAGCGGACCCAGCCGATACAGGCCCTGAGGAAACGCTGGATGACCGCTTCGGAGTCGGCCTTGATGAATTTGAGTCGGATCGGCAGGACACCGTCGAGCAGATGGTTGTAGGTGGAAAAGCCGTCGTGGAAGGTGTAGCAGGGGATGCGCAGGACATGACGGTCACTCAGACAGGTGCTGAGAAAGGTGTCCTCTCCCCGGGCGCCGGGCGGATTGTAGAACGGGAATATCCGACCGGGGTCGGTCAGGTTGAGGCAGAGATTGGCACCGGATATGAACTTGGCGCCATGGATCTCGGCCACTTCTTGCGCTTCATCGCTGACCAGGACCTGCGTGTCGGCATAGGTGACGCCGCCGTTTGCCATCACGGAACGGATTTTTTCCCATTTGACGATATCATTGCTGATCGCTTCGATGAATCGCTTGAAATCCGGCTCAGTCAGCACCTCATCAAACGCGACATAGGGAATCGGCGATACATAGCCGCAATGATGACCGTGCGTGATGTCCGCCCGGTTGATGTATTTCAAATGGGTGGACAAGACATGCTGGCCGCCCCAGACGGCCGTCTTTCGTGTATGGGTGACCGCCATCGGGTACTCGTCATCATCGAGGAAGACCAGGTAATCCATCCGGTTCGCGATGGCCTGGTACAGGACGGCATTGCGCTTGGCGGCATAGCCTTTGCCGAAAACAAGACGCGATTCCTCTTCAGTGATCACGTTGTCGCGGATGAGCCGGTCGATTTCCTTGAGGATGACATCGTCTCCGATGAAATGCATTTCATCCAATTGCCTGGCCAGGTCGGCCGGTATGCGCGTGTAATCGGACACCCGCGTTTTCTGATAGGTCAGGTCATAGGCCACTAGAAGGTTGAGGCTGATCCGGCAATTTTCGACAAGACCGGACTCATTCCAGTTGATGATATTGGTTTTCAGAACCTTTTGAAAATATTTGCGACCCGTCGCGAATCCGATACCAACTTTTATTTTCCCGGTCATGTCCATGACACCTGCTTTCTCTTAAAAGACAACTTATCATGCGTGTTCAAGTTGTCAGATCATCATTTTAGCAACTCTGCATGCGATTCGCAAACCGAACGGGACAGCAGCCTTTGGAACCGGGGGCGATTGTAGCGCTGGGCGATGATGCAGGGACCATTCATGAACAAGGCGAAAAGGATCATGAAAAAACCGACCGCAGGCGGATTCCACAGAAAAAAAAGAGGCGCCGTCAGCAGGGTGATCCAGTGCGTCAGTTCCGCCCGGCGGGACTCTTTGACAAAAGCGACAAAGTAGTCGGTGTCGCGGGACTGGAGCTGCTTCTTGGCAAATCCCCGACCCAGGATGACTGAACCGTCGGGCAGTCGCTCTTTCCATCGCCGGACATGAAAGACCATCTCCCAGAAGCGACCGCCGTTTTCGAAAGGACGGCACTTGTAGAGAAAGCCATCCTGCTCAAACAGACGACCGGGCAGATGCAGCCCGATCCCCGCGACTGACAGGTGGATGATGAACCACGCGACAAAATCAAGCAGGATGGTGACCGGGGATGACCAGTCAACGAGACGCATGCGGATGATTCCTCCCGGATGTCAGGTCCTGATCTGGCGGCCTCGCCAGTGGACGGTGCGGCGGATCCTGGTCAGATAAAGGGACCAGAAAAAGGTCAGGGCGAAAAAAACCAGCAGCACAGGGAACAGCAGCAGTAAAGGCAACTTGAAATTGCCGGTCTTGCGTGCCAGGTGGATCATGAGGCCGGCATAGGCCAGATAAGCAAAGACCGCAAACAGCAGGTAACCGGTCGAGCTGAGGCTCATGACACGGATCAGCAGGGTGATCAGGGAGAAACCGCCGCAGATCCAGATGATGATCAGCAAAAACACCAATGGATGCGTCAAAGTGCTGGCAGAGCCGAAATTTTTTGTCCAGCCCTCGAACAGCTGGCCGATCCCTTCCGGATACATGCGGAAGGAAATGACTCCTCGACCGCCCAGGCAATGAACCGGCAGACCGGCTTCCAGGAATGATTGTCCCAAGGACAGGTCGTCCATCACACTGCCCCTGATCGCTTCATGCCCGCCCACTGCGAAATAGTCTGTCCGCTGACAGATCAGACAGGGGCCGAACAGACCGGCTGATTTCAGCTTGTCGCCTAAAGGTGTGAAGACACTCATGCCGGCCATGACAATGATGTTGAAGATCGCCGACAGGTTTTCATAAAGACGGACCACCGTATGATAGGGTTGCAGAGACAGGCTGCCGCGCCCGCCGGCATCCCGGAATGACAGCAGGATCCGACTGAGGCTGTCCGGACTGGTCAGCCGGGTGTCCGCGTCAAGAAAGAGGAGCCAGTCGCCGGTGGCGGCCTGTGCGCCGGTCCAGCAGGCCCGGGACTTGCCGATCCAGCCCTCGCCCGGGTCCATGGCAGGAATGACCGTGGCACCGGACGACCGGGCGATCAAAGCCGTATCGTCTGTGGACTGGTCATCGACCACAATGAATTCATGCGGCACGAAATCCTGTTGCTTGATGGAAGCCAGCAGGGGCGGCAATCGCCTGGCTTCGTTGCGCGCCGGGACAATCACCGTGACCTTCAGGCCGGAAATGCTTTGGGTGTCCTGCTCGGGCATCGGCCCTTGACCAGGATGCGGCTGACTCACCGGACGCGCGAGCGGGATCCGCCAGAGCAAGAGCAGGCCGCTGACCAGGGACAGAACGATGACTATCGTGCTCAAGAGCATGCGCGCACCCCTTTGAAGCGTCAGCCGATCCTTTTTTGAAAATGCTGGTAATCCTTTTCATATTTCCAGTCGCCGCCCCATGTCCAGCCACGAGCGGTGAAGAGCCGGTAGCACAGGTCATCATGGTCGATCTTGCCAACGAAATCCTGTGTGCGGTCTGCATAGGGCAGGCCGTTTTCCGGAGAGACATAGTCGCCATAGACATATGGATTCTGCACCGGATTGATGTCGATCGCCGCTCCATAGGCATGCAGGGACAGACGGGTCGTTCCCGATACAAATCGATAATTGAAGGCGGAGGTGTTGTTGGCCGTCATTGATTTTCTATCGTCCGCGTCGTAGTCATCCACCAGTCGGACGGATGCCAACGGATACTTCGCCTTGTATAATTCGTGGAAAATCGTCGTGACTTCTTTGGCCAGACGGGTATTGACAATCAGCTCGCCGTCGACGACATCGCCTTCAAATGTGTAATGGCGGAGCCGGATGTACCGAAGGTCAGCGTAAGCGACCTGGCTGTCTGCTGGGTCGGCGGGGTAGCTGACACCTGTGATCCGGTCGATCACGGCGCTGTCCAGGGGTTCATACGAAAAGCCGTCGGCAATCGTGACGACGGTTGCCACTGTTGGCGTTGGGCTGGGCGGGGCTGTTGGTGTTGGTTTTGGCGTGGGAGTCGGGGTGGGCGGAGGCGTGGGAGTCGGGATGGGTGTTGGCTTTGGCGTGGGCGTGGGTGTAGCCGTAGGCATTGGCGACGGCGTCGGAGTGGGGACAGCCGTCGGTGTCGGGGTAGGCGAGATCTGTGTGCGGCTGGTGCCTTGCCCAGTGGTATGCATGGTTGTCATGCTTGGTTTCGGGTCTTGCGATGTGGAAGTCTCATGGGTATTGGTCGATAAAACGCAGCCGGACAGCAGAAAGCCGACGGCGACAATCAGAAGCAGGGTCAATCGGGTTTTGTTCAATATCAAGGTTATCTTCTCCTTCTTGGTCATGCCAACAGCTTCGAGATGGCGGAAACCAGGAAACTGCCGCCGAAAAACACCAGAAGGCCACCCAGCAAGGCGATGATGACCCGATAGGGGGTTTGCCGGATGAACCGCCTGGTTTTGCCGACCACGGTGGAGACGAATCCATACCAGACGAAATCCGCGCTGATGTGGCCCAGGTAATAAATCGCCACACCGGCCGGCCCGAACGCGTCATAGGCTTTCATGAGAAAGCCGAGGCCGATGATGGCCCACCAGAGCAGGAAATAGGGGTTGGCGGCGCTGATGGCCAGTCCGGACCAGATCATGCTGTGCGCCATGGTGCCGCTTCCATCCGCCGACACTTTGACCGTATCGCGAATCGCACCGATCATCATGTCAATGCCCATGTACAGGAGCAGCAGTCCGCCGGCCAGACCAATGGCGATCTGGGCCACACTTGATTGCAGGATCGTGCCGAACCCCAGGAAGATCAGGATGACCAGGAAAAACTCAAGGATCGCATGACCGGTGGTGACAATGAAGCCGGCTTTTGGACCGGCAGCCAAAGACTGCCGGATCGTGTAGGTCAGGAGCGAACCGGGCATCATGGCTCCTGAAAAGCCGACTGCCAGTGCTGAAACAAACAAAAGGGCCATGGATCACCGCCACAGGGCATTCGCCGAAACCGACGATCATGAATTCAACTATTGTCTGCCATGGTATCACGGCTACGGATTGCCGTGCAAGAGACAGGGGATGTCACACGAATGTCTGACGAAGGGTGTCGGCGAAGTTTTCGTGACGGACCGCTTTGACATCGAAACGCAGAAGACGGAACAGATGCTGCAGGATGAACCCGATGCCGAAGGCGGCAATGACGGTGCCGATGCCCACCTTCGCGCCGAACATCCACCCGATGGCCAGGACCGACCCTTCGATCAGGCCCCGGATCAGGCCGATCGGCCATGTCGGCAGACGCTTGCCCAGGGCCACCATCAGAGCATCCCTCGGTCCGCAGCCCAGCCCGGCGCTGATGTAGAGATAGCTGCCGAATACAATCAGGACCTGGCCGATGACGAGGACCAGGATTCCCGGGATCAGCCGGTTCATCTTCGGGATCAGATTGAAGGATTGGATCAGGTCGACAAACAGACCGATCAAAACGGCATTGAGAATGGATCCAATGCCGATTTTTTCGCCGAGCAGGACATCGGCGACGATGATCACCAGGCCGGTCAAGACGACAATCAAACCAAAGGAAATACCGGTCAGATTGGAAACGCCGGCGCTGAACGCGTCCCACGGAGCCAGACCGATATTGGCGTTGACGCTCAACGTGATGCCAAGGGCAAAAATGAAAAGCCCAATGATGATCCGCGCGATTTTCCTGAGGGTGACGAGCATGGACACAAACCGCCTTGTCAATCGAGAATCCGGTTACCGATCGATGATTCCCGTAATTTTGAGACATATGTTCCTATCATACACAAAGGGCATGTATTTTGATAGCATGGCGGACCTTTAGTCGACGGACGCGCCGGGCATCACCAGCCGGGCCTGATAGCCCGAGTCGGCCATGGTCTTCATGATCTCTTCCTTGTGATCATGGCCATAGGCTTCAACCGTGACGCGAAGCTCCACGGCGGCGTTGCGGTTCAGGCTGACAAACTGGTTGTGCTCGAGCTTGATGATATTGCCGTTCTGATGCGCGACGATGTGGGCGATCTTTTCAAGTTCGCCCGGCCGGTCGGGCAGCAGCACCGAAAAGGTGAAGATACGGCCCCGATAAATCAGGCCGTGCTGGACCATGGATGAAATCGTGATCACATCCATGTTGCCGCCGGACAGGATGGATACGACGTTTCTCCCGGTGATGCCCAGGTGGCTCAGGGCTGCCACGCTCAGCAGGCCGGCATTCTCGACGATCAGCTTGTGGGTTTCCATGATGTTGAGGAACGCGTCGATCAGTTCCTCGTCGTCGATGGACAGGATCTGGTCGACGTTGGCCTGAATGTAGGGGAATACAATGTCGCCGGGTTTTTTGACCGCGACACCGTCGGCGATCGTGTTGACCGTCCCCAGTGTGCAGACTTCGTCCTGTTCGAAAGACAGTTTGGTGCAGGCCGCGCCGCAAGGCTCGACCCCGATGACTGCCACGGACGGCTTGAGCAACTTGGCCAGGGTGGCGACACCGGCCGCCAGTCCGCCGCCCCCGATCGGCAGCACGATGATGTCCGTGTCCGGCAGGTCCTCCAGGATTTCAAAGGCAATGGTGCCCTGGCCGGAGGCGATGTCGAGGTCGTTGAACGGATGAATGAAGGTCGAGCCTTCGCGATCCGCGATTTCACACGCGTGACCGTATGCTTCATCATAGTTTTCTCCGAAAAGCACGACATTCGCGCCATAAGCCTTGGTGTTGTTGACTTTGACCAGAGGGGTCGTGGCCGGCATGACGACGGTTGCCTTGAGATGCTGCAGCTGGGCAGCCAACGCGACACCCTGCGCATGGTTGCCGGCCGAGGCCGTGATCAGACCGTGTTTTTTCTGCTTGTCACTCAGTCGTGCAATCTTGACGAACGCGCCCCTCACCTTGTAAGCGCCGGTCAGCTGAAGATTTTCCGGCTTGAAGTATACCTGGTTGCCGGTCAGCTGAGAGTAGTGACTGCTGTGTATGGGTGGCGTCTTATTGATGACCGGCGCCAAAATCCGGCGAGCATCGGCGAATTGTTCCAATGTCAGCATCGGGTGATACCTCATCTCGAAAAAAGCTCGTCATGAATGGACGATCACGTGCAGCACTGCTCGACCGTGATGTTGATATGGTGGCCACTATAGTTGCCGTTGACGTTGGCTTTCAACTGCTTGGCGACTCCGAGCAGCACATTGAAGTCGACCCCGGTTTCATAGCCATTCTGGTTCAGCATGTAGATCAGGTCCTCGGAAGAGGTGTTTCCCGAAGCGCCCGGCGCGAACGGACATCCGCCCAGACCACCAACGGCGGCCTGAATGCTGTCGGCGCCGCTCTGGATGCCGATATAGCTGTTCAGGATGCCCATGTTGCGGGTGTCATGGATGTGCAGATTGAATTCGCAGTCCGGGAAGGCTGTCTTGCTGGCCATCAGGACATCGGCTACCTGTTTCGGATACGCGACGCCGATGGTGTCGCAGAGCGTGTACGCCCGGATGCCGAGATCATAGAGCTTGCCGATCAGGTCGATCAGCGGCGGGATTTCCATTTTTCCTTCAAAAGGGCAACCGAAGACGGTGGCGATGTCCTGTGTGATCTTGACATCCGGGAAATCCTGACGGATCCGGGCGATTTCGGACACGGACTCTTCAAGCGTGCGGTTGACGTTCGCCCGGTTGTGGCTGACGCTGAGCGACATGACCGGTGAGATTTCCTTGAGCCCGGTTGCAACGGCCGCCTTGGCACCGTGATAGTTCGGGACCAAGGCAAACAAGTCGACATCCGGGTACTTTTCCAAAGCCGTTTTGGCGACGATGGCCGCGTCCTGCATCTGCGGGATCGCTTTCGGGCTGACAAAGGATGTGCACTGGATTTTCTTGAAGCCGGCCTTAACAAGGCCGTCGATGATTTCCAGCTTGAATTCAGTGGGTATCATTTCCTTGACGTTCTGGAATCCGTCGCGGGGACCGATTTCGACTACATTTACTTTGCTCATGTATGCAACCTCTCCTTCATGAATGCCGACAGAGGTCGGCTGTCTCCGCCCATCCTGTTCTTGACACCGTCCTCACCGGCTCGTCTGGACTTCAACCAAACGCGCGCCGATGTAGCGCTCGCGCAGCTTGGGCTTTTCGATCTTGCCGGTCGGGTTTCTGGGCACATCCGCGAATATGATCTTGTGTGGACGCTTGTATCTTGGCAGGTCGATACAGAATTCGTGGATATCATCCTCTGTCAGGGTGTGGCCTTCCTTGACCGATATGATCGCGGCCGCGATCTCGCCGAGCCGTTCGTCCGGCAGGCCGATCACCGCGACATCCTTGATCGCCTGGTGGGCCCGGAGGAAGTCCTCGATCTGGACAGGGTAAAGGTTCTCACCGCCGGTGATGATGACATCTTTTTTCCGGTCGACCAGGAATATGAAACCGTCTTCGTCCTGACGGGCCATGTCCCCGGTGTAGAGCCAACCGTCCTTGAGCACCTCCGCGGTCGCCTCGGGGTTGTTGTAATAGCACTTCATCAGGCCGGGACCCTTGACAATCAGCTCGCCGACCTCGCCTTGAGGCACCTGGTGGCCATTCTCGCCCACAATCGCTGTTTCCCACAGGAAACCAGCCTTGCCGATCGCACCGACCTTGTGGAGATTTTCGATACCCAGATGGACACAGCCGGGGCCAATGGATTCACTGAGGCCGTAATTCGTGTCGTATTCGTGGTGGGGGAACACCTTTTTCCAGCGGCGGATCAAGCTCGGCGGCACGGGCTGGGCGCCGATGTGCATCAGGCGCCATTGATCCAGATGGTAGTCCGAAAGCCGGATTTCACCGCTGTCGATCGCGTCGAGGATATCCTGCACCCAGGGAACGAGGAGCCAGACGATCGTGGCCTTTTCGTCCGAAACCGCCTGCAGGACCCATTGCGGCTTGATGCCGCGCAGCAGGACCCCTCTGCTACCGCTCATCAGGCTGCCGAACCAGTGCATTTTCGCGCCGGTGTGATAAAGCGGCGGAATGCAGAGGAACACGTCTTCGCGCGACTGGCCGTGGTGCTTCTGTTCGACAAGCATGGCTGTCACCAGGGCCCGGTGATTGTGCAGGATCGCCTTGGGGAAGCCCGTCGTGCCGGAGGAGAAATAGATCGCCGCGTCATCATCGTCCTTCAGTTCGACGGCCGGTGCGGTCGAAGAGCAGTAGGACACCAGCTTGTTGTAGCTGTCGGCGAAGGTCGGCTTGTTCTTGCCGACATAAAAGAAGGTCCTGACCCCGTGCAGATGGTCGAACACCTGCTCGACGCGCCCGATGAACTCCGGCCCGAAGATCAGCGTGCTCACTTCGGCCAGCTCCAGGCAGTACTTGATCTCCTCGGCCGTGTATCGGTAGTTCATCGGCACGGCGATGGCGCCGGTCTTGAGGATGCCGAAATAGATCGGCAGCCACTCCAGGCAGTTCATCAGCAGGATCGCGACCTTGTCGCCCCGCTGGATGCCCCGGGTGAACAGCAGATTGGCAAAACGGTTCGCCTTGACGTCGAATTCCTTCCAGGTCATTTCGTGACGGAACTTTTCCGTCGCGCTGGATTCGATCAGACTGTACTCGCGCCAGGTGATCGGATGCTCCGGCTGGTTGGCCGGATTGATCTCCACCAGACTGACTTCATTTGGATAAAGTCGCGCGTTTTTCTCCAGGTAATCAGTGATGGCCATCTGTAAGTCCCCCAGTCAGGCAGTGGATTGATCATCCCTGACATCGTATCACAGACAGCGGACAACAGCGCTGGCCGCGAGCCATCATGTCAAGGATTGTCCATCATTATAAACCGAAAGTGATCTTCCTGTTGACAAAAACATACATTTCTGTAAAATGTTAACCGTAGATTACATTTGATCCGTTCACATCTTACTCCGACAGAAGGGCGTGTGCATGAGCAAACCATTATCAGAATTGAAACCCGGTGAGAGCGGCACCATCCTGACCATCAACTGCGATGGGATACTCAGGCAGCGTCTGATCTCGATGGGGGTCATTCCCGGTACACGGGTCACCGTGCGTAAATACGCACCCCTGGGGGATCCCATGGAGGTCCGGCTGAGAGACTACAGTCTGTCGATCCGCAGGAAAGACGCTGAATCCATAGAAGTCTCGCCGGAGGTCTGTTCATGAACATCCATATTGCGCTTGCCGGCAATCCCAACAGTGGTAAAACGACCTTGTTCAACCGCCTGACCGGCACCCGGCAGACCACCGGCAACTGGCCGGGTGTGACCGTGGAAAAAAAGATGGGTGTTATACGGCGTGGCGGCAATTATTTCACGATTGTCGATTTGCCGGGCATCTATTCGCTGTCCCCCTACTCGGTCGAGGAGATCGTCACCAGGAACTACATCCTCGAGGACCGGCCGGACGTGATCATCAATATCATCGATGTGACCAATCTCGAGCGAAACCTTTTCCTCACGCTGCAGATGAAAAAACTGGGCAGGCCCATGATCGCCGCGCTGAACATGATGGATGAACTCACCGGCAACGGTGACCAGGTCGATCTCGACGCGCTGCAGCTTTTGCTGGGCATCCGGGTGGTGCCGATCTCCGCGAAGCAGAACACCGGCATCCAGGAGCTGATGCAGGCAGTTCGGGAACTGGCCATCGAACATGGTCACCACGACAGCGATCATCATCATATCCTGAGTGAGCGCCCGTTCGGGGATGAGACACTGCCTCGAAACCACGCCCACGCCGAGCATGACCATCGCGACGAACAGCCGGAGAACCTGGCGATCCTGCCTTCCGACTATCAGCCGGAAAGTGAAGAGGAAATCCAGGCCCTGTACCTGGAGGCCGCGCGCATCCGGGAAGCCGTGCTGGCCCGTTGCCACCCCAAAGAAGCACTGACTCGCTCCGAGAAGATCGATCAGGTCCTGACCCATCGTTACCTGGCCTTGCCCATATTTGCCCTGGTCATGTTCCTGATCTTCCAGGTCACCTTTCACGAAAACCTGGGCGGCCGGATGACCGAATGGCTCGATTCTTTTTTCAGCGGTCCGCTCAGCAGCCTGGTCCACACCTGGCTCGCGCTGGCCGGCGCGCCCGGCTGGATTGAATCCTTGCTGGTGGACGGGGTCATCGCCGGTGTGGGTGGTGTCCTTACGTTTCTGCCGCAAATCTCGCTGCTGTTTGTCTTCCTGTCCATCCTGGAAGACACGGGCTACATGGCCCGGGCTGCGTTCATGGTGGACCGGGTGTTCCAGCAGTTCGGCCTGTCGGGCCGCAGCTTCATCCCGATGCTGATGGGCTTTGGCTGCACGGTCCCGGCCATCATGGCCTCACGCACCCTGGAAAGTGAGCGGGACCGGCGATTGACCATCATGATCACCCCGTTCATGTCTTGTGGCGCACGCATGCCGATCTATGCCTTCTTCGCGTCGATCTTCTTCGCGACCAACAAAGGTATCGTCACATTTTCCATGTACCTGCTGGGCATTTTTGTGGCCGCGCTGTCGGCTTTGATCCTCAGCAGGACTGTCCTCAAGGGCAAGGACTCGCCCTTTGTGATCGAACTCCCGCCCTATCGTCTGCCCGATGTCAAGTCACTGGGCCTGCATGTCTGGGACAAGGTCAGTGATTTCATCGTGCGAGCCGGGACGTTGATTTTTGCCATGTCCATCGTGATCTGGTTCCTGCAGTCATTCACCCTGTCCTTCAGGGCGGCCCAGGACAGTGCGGACAGCATGCTTGGCGTGCTCGGCAATGTGATCGCTCCTCTGTTCGGGCCTCTGGGATTTGGCAACTGGCAGTCAAGCGTCACCTTGCTGACCGGCCTGATCGCGAAAGAAGCGGTCGTCGCTTCTCTGGAGATCCTGCTGACAGCCGAGCAGGTGGTCGATTTCTTCAACCCGCTGACCGCATATGCCTTCATGACGTTTTCGCTGCTGTACACGCCCTGTGTGGCCGCGTTGGGCGCGATCGCTCGCGAGATGAACAACTGGCGCTGGACGCTCGCGACTGTTGTTTACCAGATCGGCGTGGCGTACGGGTTTGCCCTGATTGTTTTCCAAGGTGGTCGCTTGCTTGGGCTGGGAGGCTGACATCATGAATTTATTGACTCTGAGCCCTTATCTGGTTGTCGGACTGCTTCTCCTGGCGGCGGCTTGGCTGGTCTATCGCGGGATTCGCCGGTTTTTCCGGGGCGAGAGCGGGTGCGCCAGCTGCTCGGCCAGCAACAGCTCCAACCTGGATACATGTGATGCACCGAGTTGGTCTGGATGCAGTGGCTGTCCTTCAGCCGGACGGTGCGCGATGGCCCGAACGGTGAAAAAGCCGGGACCGGACACCAATGGGGAGGAAAGACCATGACCGCCCGCTCCTTTTCTCCTGCGGTTGAAGATTACCTGGAAGCCATCCTGACTTTGGAGGGCGAAAACCGGTCAGTCCGGTCCATTGACCTATCCCGCCATCTTGGTGTGTCGCGGGCCGCGGTCAGCAAGGCGATGACCAGCCTCAATGCCAAGGGGCTGATCGAGCACGCGCACTACAGCTCCATCAGTCTGACCGATGAAGGACGACGCCATGCCGCAAAGATCCTGCACAGCCACCGGATGCTTAAACGCTTCCTCATCGAGATCCTGGGGGTCGATGCGTCGGTGGCTGAATCTGACGCTTGCCATCTCGAGCACTCGATCAGCGATGAGACTCGTCAAAAATGGCTTGCTTATATCCAGTCAAATTTGAAATCCGGATAAGAATTGTCGATTGCACCATCCATCTCGAACCTGAGGCTCTTGAATCGAGTCCCAGGTTATTTTTTAATTGGAGTTTACTGCTAAACCCGAAAAGCACTGCAAATAGGGCATCTTAAGGCAATTAATGGTAAAATTAGTGCATGGGAAACGACCAAAACCATCGAAAAACCTTGCACTAGGAGCGACGCATGAATCGTAGAAGACGCAGGCAACTGGCATTTCATGACTTCCCGGGTGGATTTTCCGGTGCCCGGATCTTCTCCGACAACCGTTGGGTAAAGCTTGCCCAGATCATTCCCTGGGACTTGGTAGACAAAAAGTATGCTGAGAATTTCGTCGGTAAGAAGACCGGAAATCCGGCCGTCGAAAGCCGGATGGCCTTTGGCTCGCTGGTGATCAAGGAGGAACTTCGTCTTTCCGACGAGGATACGGTGACGATGATCGGAGAGAACCCCCATTGCCAGTACTTCATCGGCATGGAAGAATTTCTGGATAAAGCGCCGTTTGACGCCAGCAAGATGACAGCATTCCGGAAGCGCTTCCCACCCGAAGCGATGGCCGAAATCAACGAGGCAATCATCACAGCACAGAAGAAGGATCCGCCGCCAGCAGGAAGTGGTGATGACGACGGTACCGATGATAACGATGGAACGCTGATTCTGGACGCGACTTGCGCTCCGGCCGATATCCATTTTCCGACCGATGCAGGCGTCCTGAACGACGCCCGGGAATTGAGTGAAAAACTGATTGACGAACTCCATGAGGCATCCACTGAAAAAGTAAAACCGCGCACCTACCGCCAGAATGCTCGTAAGAACTACCTGTTGTTGGTCAGAAACAAGCGCCCGGGCAAGAACTTGATCCGAAGAACCATCAAGTCCCAGCTCCAGTACCTGCGCCGGAACATTGGCCACCTCGAAAATCTGGCTGTAGCAGGCAATCTCACGGCTCGGCAGCAAGCCAGGCTTCTCGTGATTCAGGCAGTGCACCGCCAGCAGAAACAGATGTACGACAACAACCATCATGCCGTTGAAAACCGGATCGTGAGCGTTAGCCAGCCTTGGGTGCGGCCAATCGTGCGCGGCAAGCTCACCGCCAAGACCGAGTTTGGTGCCAAACTCGCCCTGAGTCTGGAAAACGGCTACGCTCGGATCGAGAAGTTGTCTTGGGAAGCGTTCAACGAATCCCAGACCTTGATCGAAAGCTGCGAGCGATACCGGGAGCGAAACGGCGTCTACCCGAAGCGGATCCTGGCGGACAAGATCTATCGAAACCGCACGAACCTGGCCTTCTGCAAGACGCACGGCATTGAGATGAACGGTCCAAAGCTCGGTCGACCGCCCAAGGACAAGACAGTCTACGACCAGCAAAAGATTCTGGAACGGGATGAAGCCGGGGAACGGAACGCGATCGAGGGCAAGTTTGGCGAAGCAAAGCGGCGCTATGGGCTGGACCGCGTGATGGCGCGCCTTTCGGACACCAGCAACACCACGATCCACCTCACCATCCTGATGATGAACCTGAAAAAGAGACTGAGGGATCTCTTTGACGCAATTTACCATTGGCTTGATTGCTTCTCCTCGGCCGACGTAATTCTTAAATTGGCAGTTGAGCAGTAGTCCCTAATTGGGTTTTCACATATTGACATATGCTCATAACTGACATATGATAATTATGGGCATTGGCTCATAAGTGCATGACATGGCATATTCGAGACAAGGCTCAAATGAGATCAGAAAGGGAGATGATCAAGATGCCAAGAGGTGACGGAACAGGTCCTCTCGGTAATGCCGGAGGATTCGGGGGACGCGGGCGGCGTGGCGCGGGACAGCGCAATGTCGCTGGACCGGGCGGATATTGTGTCTGTCCCGGTTGCGGCAAGCGGGTTTTGCATACGGCCGCACAGCCATGCAATATGATGGTTTGCCCGCAATGCGGGACCAGAATGACACGTGAATGAAGTTAAAAGAAAGGAGGGAGAAACATATGCCAGGAAGAGATGGAACAGGTCCAATGGGCCAAGGCCCCAGGACCGGAAGAGGATTCGGCCCATGTGCCGGTTACTCGGCTTATCCCTATTATGGATGCGGCATGGGTTACGGCCGTGGTCGCGGATTCCGGTTCATGCGCTATGGGTTTCCGGCTGCGCCGGCGCCCTATGATCCGGAACAGGAAAAGGCTTTTCTGGAGGACCAGGTGAAGGTTCTTGAAAATCAGCTGGACCAGGTCAAGAATTTGCTGAAAAAGCACGAAAAATAATACCGGACAAATCCACATGGACGGCCATCGGAGACTTTGCCGGTGGCTCTTTTATTGAGACCGGGGTTTGGCGATCAGGACTTGCTGAGCATCATGAGCAAGGACAAGGCGACGCCCATCAGAAAAGCCGCGTAAGCATGATCGCGTTCGTTTTTCCTGGCTTCCGGCAGAAGATGGGATGAGGATATGTAGATCAGCACGCCGACAACAAAGCCAAGCGCCAGGCTAAGGATGGCATCGCTCAGTCGACTGACGAACGGGTAGGCGACAAACGCACCGACCGGTGTTGTCAGAGCCGCGACGAGAAACGCCAGCAGGATGGCTTTTCGCTCACTGAAACCGCCTTTTACCAGAAACGTAAAGGTGATGATGCCTTCCGCGAATTCATGGGCCACCAGTCCCAGTCCGGCCACGATACCGACGGTCGCATTGACGCTGAACGTGACGGAGTAGATGATTCCATCGATGAAAGAGTGGATGCCGATGCCTTCCAAAGCGGTGATTCCGAAAGCCAGCTCACGCTGACGGGTTCTGCGCTGGATCAATTTGTTGCTGAAAAACATGTATATATAGCCAGCCAGTGCCGCCAGCCCCGCATTCTTGTTTTTCAGGACCGCCTGCGGAAAGGCCATGATCAGAGGTGAAGAAATGAGCACCCCGGCCGCGAAACACATGAAGTACTCCTTGGATTGCTCGGCCCACTTCTTGTGCTTGAAAATGAACCAGATGCCGAGGCTATTGACAACCATCGCGCTGATCGCGAAGATGGCAATCCATTGGAAAGAACTGAGTTGATTCATCGAACAGCCACCTCCTTGCTTGACAGGAGTATCATGTGAAATGGGCCGGTTATTAGCCTATGCCCATAACCAGTTTACCACATACACAGGTTCATTGAAATATTCAGCGTGCCTTGTCTGTACCATTGACAAGGCACGTGTTTTCGGATGATAATAAATATACTTTATAAAGTAAGACAAGCAGTTACAGAAGGTGAATCAGCATATGAAAGATCCTGCCAGTTTGATCAGAAAACTCAATCGCGACAAGATTCTGGACGCCCTTCGACAGCAACGCTCGGCCACCAGGCCGCAAATCGCCGGACTGACCGGTTTGAGTGTCGTCACGGTTCATGCCGTGACTGTGTCACTCATAGAATCCGGTGAAATCCTGGTGGATGAGGGGCTTGTATCCAGCGGGGGTCGGCCCGCGGCCGTTTTGCGATTCAACGCGACTTTCCGGTTGGGACTGATCCTTTATACGACGGAGCATGCGCAACGTGACCGGCTGCATGCGGTGGTTCTGGACCTGTATGGAGCGGCGCTGGACCGGGCGATGATCGAACCGGAGCAGTTGAATGAGTGGGTGTTTGATCCCCTGGTTGAGCAGATGCTGGACCGTTATCCGGCCATCCGGATGATTGGACTGGGACTTCCCGGCCGAAAAATCAGGGGCCAGATGGAGTCGATCGACTACGTAGGACTGTCGGGCAATAGGCTGATCCGTCACCTGAGCGACCGCTTCAACCGCCCGGTTGTTTTTGAAAACGACGTCAATGCCGCTGTGCACGGCTATTGCGCCACCCATCAAGCCAAGGAACTGGACGTTGTCGGGGTGTACATTCCGGCCCGCTACCCGCTGGGCGCCGGCATCAGCCTCCGGGGACGAATCCATCAGGGGCGCGATGGATTTGCCGGTGAGGTAAAATACCTGCCCGGCCCGATCGACTGGCAGGACCCGGAAGCAGTTTCAGCGCATCTGAATGACGCGCTCCGGATCCTCATCCTCACCTTCACATGTCTGGTCAATCCGGACCGGATCGTTTTTTACCGGGAAGGGCTGACTCAAGCCATGCTCGATCAGGCGCTCGACGCGTGCTGCCTTCAGTTTGATCGATCCATGCTGCCGGACGTTTGCCTGTCCGACCGTTTCCAGGCGGATTATGCGGAGGGGCTGGCCCGGATGACCCTGCAGGCCATGGATCAATTGATAGAAGAAACCGAGTCATGATGACGGTGCTGCTGATCATCATCTATTTTGCCTTTGTCAGCCTTGGCCTGCCGGATGCCATGCTCGGCGCGGCCTGGCCGACCATCCGGACCGAACTGGCGCTGCCGATGGCGGGTGCCGGCCTGATCTCCATGATCATCTCGGGTGGGACGATCCTGTCCAGCGTCCTGAGCGGCCGCCTGATCGACCGGCTCGGTACAGGAAAACTCACGCTATTCAGCGTTTCACTGACCGCAATCGCCCTTTTCGGCTTTTCCCTGAGCCATGACTACCGGCTCCTCTGCCTGCTGGCCATTCCGCTTGGACTGGGGGCCGGTGCAGTCGATGCTGCGCTCAACAATTTCGTCGCTCTGCATTATTCAGCCCGTCACATGAACTGGCTGCACAGCTTCTGGGGCGTTGGGGCGACAGCGGGTCCGGTGATCATGTCTTTGGCCATCATGAATCTGGGCCGCTGGCAAAACGGCTACAGGATTGTATCGATCATCCAGATCGGACTCGTACTGGTTCTGTTGTTTTCGTTGCCCGCATGGCGCTCTTTCCAAAGCGAGCAGGCGGAGAAAACCCGCATGGCGGCCAACCGTGCGTCCATCTGGAAACTACCGGGCATCGGACCGGCCATGCTCGGTTTTTTCAGCTACTGTGCCTTGGAAACGACAGCCGGACTCTGGGGGGCCAGCTACCTGGTGCAGGTGAAAGGGGTGACGGCAGGCATCGCGGCCGGGTGGGTGTCGCTTTATTACCTGGGCATCACGATCGGGCGGTTTTTCAACGGGATCCTGTCTGTCCGGTTCAGCAATCCGGGCCTGATCCGGTCCGGCCAGTTCATTATCGGCATCGGTGCCATCCTGCTCATCCTGTTTGATCAGACCGCTTTCAATCTGATCGGGCTCATTCTGATCGGTCTTGGCTGCGCGCCGATATTCCCATCCATGCTGCACGAGACACCGACCCGTTTTGGCGCGGAAAATTCCAGTCGGCTGATGGGCATCCAGATGGCGGTCGCCTATGTGGGAACGACCGTCATGCCGCCGGCCCTTGGCCTTCTGATGGGATGGATCGGAATTTTCCTCTACCCGATCCTGTTGCTGCTGCTACTGGCCTTGATGGCGATCAGCAGCGAGTGGACCCGTGTAGCGGTCGCGCGGCGTGTGAAATCGCAGACCGGAACTGGAATTTGAGTGGAGGGTCGTACGATACGAAGCCATGATGTTTTTTGAGTTTTTCTCGCTGACAATCGGGCAATTCGCCCTGATCCTCGTCGCAGCCGTCCTGGTTGGAATGGCCCGATCCGGCATCACCGCGCTGTCCCTACTGGCGACGCCGATCCTGGTGTACATATTTGGCGGCAAGGGCGCGATCGCGCTGATCTTGTTGCTCATGCTGTCCGGCGATGTGTTCGCTGTTCTGGAATACCGAAGGCACACCAACTGGGCTGAGATCAAGTCACTGCTGCCATCCGTTGTCGCAGGACTACTGATCGGCAGCCTGGTCGGCAAAGCTGTCAATGACCGTCAGTTTGTGATCCTGGTGGCCGTGATAATCCTGGTGAGCATCGGCATCATTTTATATTTGAACAGAAAAGGCGACGGGGCGGTCATGCCGCACAGTCGCCCGTACATCATCGGCACCGGCCTGCTGAGCGGATTCGCGTCCATGGTCGGTAACGCCTCTGGGCCGCTATTCACCCTGTACATGCTGGCGATCGGCATGAAAAAACAACATTATCTGGGAACGGCCGCCTGGCTATTCCTGATCATGAACCTGATCAAATTGCCCATCCATGTCCTGGTCTGGCAAACGATCGACGGTCGGCTGGCCCTTCTTGCCATGATCCTGATACCAGGTGTTTTCATCGGGATCCGAATCGGAGTCGCCATCGTCCGGATCCTGAGAGACAAGGTTTTCTATTATCTGCTGATCGCCATGACCGCGATCAGCGCGATCCGAATGCTGCTCAGCTGATGCTGCGGCCTGCGGGAACGGACGCTTCCTCCACAATCTTTTCTGCGATGAACGGCACGACATCATCCGGTTCGATGTCAAGCACCAGGGCAAACTCATGGCAAAGCAGCTTTTCCGCCGCCTTCATGGCGTCACCGTCTGTGCTGCTCAGGTGCTTGCCTTGCTGCTCGAGCGCTTGTTTCCTTAAATAAAGCATCTTGATCAGCCGGGCTGTCCGGTACAGATCACAAGACTGGAGTGTATCGCTGAAAACCGCGCGGCGATGGTGATCATCGTCGATCCATTGACCGTCCATTTGAGGCATTTGCCTGATCAGATCCATGATCTCGTCTTTGGAATGGACTTGACGAACCTGGGCATTCTCATGGTCTGTCGGAATGAAGATGCTCATGCTATTTCCATAGACCGGGCTCAGGACATAATACTCCCGGTCCTCTTTGCCACCAAAATTCTCCAGGCAGATATCCACCACCTGGCAGACACCGTTCGCGCCATAAACGACATAATCTTTGACTTGATACATGGGGTCACCTCATATTGACAAGGGCTGCTATTCGTGCGAAAATAATCGTTTCAAATTCTATTATACCAAATTTTTCCGGTTTCCTCAAATGGCCAAACGCCGGCTTTGACTGCTGATGGACACCATCGGCTTGCGCTTTTTGTCACAAGCAGGCTGATTTACGGTATATTATGGTTGATGGTCCACGATGGGAAACGGGTGTGTGAAAAGCGCACCCGGTCCCTATGAAGCGCATACAGGAGGAAGACTGATGCCGTACGTACACCTGAGTATTGCCAAGAAACTGACAGATGATGAGAAAGAAGCGATCAAATCAAGTGTCGGCAAGCTGATCGAGATTCTGCCCGGCAAAACGGAAAGTGTCCTGATGGTTCGGCTGGATGATGACCTTCAGATGTATTTCCGAGGGGAAAAAAGCAACTGCGCCTATGTCAATGTCTGCCTCTACCTGATGTCTCCGGCAGACAAGAAAGGTGAATTTGCCCGGGCTCTGGTCCGATCGATCAGCGAACTGGCCGGTCTAGACATCAACGACATTTTTCTCTGCTTCACTGAGTTTTCCAATTGGGCCAGCTGGGGCGACTTCCATTAACTGGAGTCGTGTTCCTCAGGCTGCCATGGCAAGCCCACACGAAACGACGGCAGGGCTTTTTAATGGCGACATTCGTTACCGGGGGTACTTTGGATGACAGAGCATTCGTTAAATGAAGCAGACGAAAGGAACGAGCCGATCAAGCTTACGCCAGAACAGATCCGGGCACTTTGGTCAAAAACCTACAATACGGATGGCAAACCGGACTGGTCCCATCTGTTTCCTTATTATCACCCGGACATTGTCTTTCAGGACTCGATTCAGCGGATTGACGGGATTGACGAATTCAAGGCGATGTGCGGCCGTCTGACTGACCGATGCAAAAAACTCAACATGGAGATTCTCTCGCTTGTGCAAGCGGATGACATGGTCCTGATGGACTGGATCATGACGATGTCTTTCAAGAAATACCCGGATACGCCCATCTACGGCTCGACCAAACTGATATTTCATCCGGACGGACGGATCATCGGACAGCGGGACTATTACGACCTCTGGGGCGATATTTTCAACGGCATCCCCCGGTTCAAGAAGATGTACCGGAATTTCATGCATAAGAAGTTTGGCTGACGGCTCGGAGGACGAACGGATCCCCGAACGGGACATGGGCAAGCGGATCCGGCTGATCAGCCGTGAACAGACAGGAATATAAAGGAGACACACCCATGCGACTGGAACAATTGGAAACGCCGGCCCTGGTCCTGGATATGGACGCTTTCGAGCAAAACAGGCGCCTCATGAAGACATTTGTCGAAACAGCCGGGATCGCGCTACGACCCCACTACAAATCCCACAAGTCGACGGCCATCGCCAAAATGCAGATCGAGGATGGTGCCAAGGGCATTTCCTGTGCCAAACTGGGCGAGGCGGAGGACCTGGTCTTTGCCGGGATCGACGATGTGCTGATCGCCAACCAGATTGTCGAACCGGCCAAACTGGCGCGGGTCGCCTATCTTGCCAACTGCTGCCGTCTGACGATCTGCGTCGACTGTGCCGATCAGATCGAGGCACTGGAAAAGGAAGCCGCAGTCCAGGGCTCGACCATCCATTGCCTGATCGAGTATGAGGTCGGCATGATGCGCTGCGGCGTGGATACACCGGAGGCATTTATCGCGCTGGCTCACCAGCTCGATCGCTCGCCCCATCTGGTTTTTGAGGGGATCCAGGCATATGCCGGCCAGCTTTCCCATGAAGAGGACGAAGAGAAACGCAGGGCCGAATCTGAACGAGTCAAGAAGGCAATCTTTGACCTGCGGGATGAGGTGCAGAGAAGCGGCCTTTCGGTCAAGGAAATCAGCGGCATCAGCACGGGAACGGTTGAGTTTCACACTTCCGGCAGCCCTTATACGGAAATTCAGGCCGGCAGCTATCTCTTCATGGATACGGCTTATGGCGCGCTGAACCTGCCGTTTCAAAACGCCTTGTATGTAGCGGCCACGGTCATGAGCACGAACAACTCGACCATCATTGTGGACGCCGGACGCAAGTCGATCGCAGTGGACCAGAAAATGCCCGTTTTCAAGGATTTCCCGGATGTGCCTGTCGGCGTGAGCGAGGAGCACAGCTCGATCACAGTGCCCGGACATGCCGCTCGACTGGGAGACCGATACCTCCTCATCCCGGGCCATTGCTGCACGACCGTCAACCTGCATGACCACCTCTACCTGCTCCGCAACGGCAAAGTTGAGGATCGCATCCCCATCACCAGCCGGGGAAAAAGCAACTAAGATCGGAATGGAGCCAGTACCGGAATGGTGCCAGGCACCATTCCGGTACGACTGGGAGCAATCAACATGAACGCATTTTTGACAGAAACCTTTGGACTTCGCGGCAAAGTGGCGCTCATCACCGGTGCGGGCAAAGGGCTGGGACAGGCGATCGCCGTTGCCTATGCCCAATGTGGCGCAACAGTATTGGTGCTGGATGCCGACGGGGAGGCTGCAAAAGCCACAGCCGGGCAGATACGCCAAGCCGGCGGTCAGTCGGCCGCTTTTGCCTGTGATGTGGCCGACTCCCGTGAAGTCCACGAAACAATCGCCCGGATCCTGGATCAAATCGGCTCGATTGACATTCTGGTCAACAATGCCGGTATCGGTCGAAGGGCCAGGGCTGAATCCATGACGGACGAGGAATGGGACCAGGTTCTGGACATCAACTTGAAAGGCGCCTTTCACCTCTGTCGTGAAGTCGGCAAAACCATGATCGAAAGAGGCAGGGGTGGCCGGATCATCAACATGGCTTCGATCACGGGCCTGGTCGGCATCGAAACCGGAAACGCCAATTACGCGGCCAGCAAGGGCGGACTGATCGCCATGACGCGCTGCCTGGCCATCGAATGGGCCAAGCACCACATTCTGGTCAACGCGATCGCCCCCACCCACATCCGGACGCCGCTGATCGAAAGACTGATGTCAGAAAAGCCTGAGACCAGGACATATTTCTTAAACAACATCCCGTTGGGCCGGCTCGGAGAAGTGGATGATGTGGTGGGTCCGGCCATTTTCCTGGCATCAGATGCCAGCCGGTTCATGACGGGCCATGTCCTGACCGTCGATGGCGGCCATACCGCGAAGTAAGCCATCTTTCACCAGATGCATATCAGATGAAAATTCACTTTCAGATGTGAAAATTCACTATTTACAAGTGAATTTTCATGTTATACTGAGTATGAAAAACAATCGATAATCAAGGTGGTTCAAGTAAATGGTTGAAAACGAGCTTGTCGAATACAAGGCAAACATAAGTGATGACATTGGCCGAGAAGTGATCGCGTTCGCCAACACAAACGGTGGGTTTCTTTATATTGGTATCGATAATCTAGGTAATGAGGTCGGTCTGACGGATGTTGACGAGTCGTATACGCGTTTGACGAATATCATTCGTGACACGATTCTTCCGGACGTCACCATGTTTATCCGCTATGAGTTGCTTGAAAAAAATGTCATCAGGTTGAATATTTCCCAAGGATCAGCCAAACCTTACTATCTGAAACATAAAGGGATGAAGCCATCGGGAGTGTTCGTGCGTCAAGGAGCATCGTCTGTTCAAGCGTCCTGGGATCAGATCCGTCGTATGATTAAAACAGCTGACGGCGATGCCTATGAATCGATTCGGAGTATCGAGCAAAACCTGACCTTTTTTGAGGCTGAACGGGAATTTATGAGCAGGAACATCGAATTTTCCACAGATAAATATGTGCCTCTCGGGATTTGGGATGCCGAATTGCATTTGTATACGAATCTGGCCTTGCTGTTGTCTGACCAATGCGCACATACGATCAAAGTGGCTGTATTTGACGACCCGGCCAACACGGTCTTCAAGGATCGCCGTGAATTTGGCGGTTCGATTTTCACACAAATGCATCAAGTTTACGAATACCTGATGCTGAATAACCGAACGGCGTCAGAGATACGTGGCTTGGATCGATTGGATCTTGAAGATTATCCTCCCGAGGCGATTCGAGAGGCTTTGCTCAATGCGTTAGTCCATCGGGATTACAGTTTCAGCGGAAGCATCATCATTAACATCAATCAGGAACGTATGGAGTTTATTAATCTGGGCGGACTGCTTCCCGGGCTTTCAGAAAAAGACATCCTGTCTGGCATCTCACAGCCAAGAAATACCATGCTGGCAAACATATTTTTCCGATTGAAACATATTGAAGCTTACGGTACGGGCATTCGAAGAATTTTTGACCTGTACCGAGAGAACATGGTTTGCCCGGAAATTGCCGTTACTGATAATACGTTCCGCATGACATTGCCTAATCGAAATACATCATACAAATACCAAAATCAAAAGCCCCTTTTGGATTCCAAAATGAGGCTTCTTGATTCAGGTCGGGTTACCCCGCAGAAACAGATCATTTTAGACTATTTGTCACACCATCCTACCATTACCGATGAGGGAGTGATGGAATTGTTGAACGTGAAAAGAACAAGAGCCTATCTCGTGACAAGACAAATGGTGGAGCAAGGCCTGATCGTCAGTCATGGACGCGGCAAAGGAAAAGTATATACTTCAAGTGCTCTTTGAAGACTCATACAGCAAGAAGATCATCACGAACATTGGGGTAACGACAATAAATTCGTGCGAACGCATCATGGCCGCCGCAAAACATCTGCCGACTGACTGCGTCCCGGTCGCGCCATCTGTGGGCAACCATGGGGCCATCACCGGCGGTGCGCGCATCTCGGACTACTGCACCAATGGCAAAATCATGGCCGAGGCCCAGCTGCGGGCCTGTCTGACATGGCCGACTCCGGCGCCGACCTGGTCGAAATCGACCACAAGGTCAGCCTGAAAACCGCCAAACAACTCATCGGTGACCGTGTCTGCCTGATCGGCATTCTCGACCCATCCGCCGTTCTTCTTTATGGGACGCCGGAGCGGGTCGCTGAAGCATCACAGCAATGCATCGACGACGCCGGCCGGGGTGGCGCGTTCATCCTCGGATCCGGCTGCGAAGTCGCCTATTATACGCCGCAGGAAAACATGAAGGCCATGATCGCGACCGCGAGACGAAACCGATATTGATCGTACCTGACAGTAATTGAACTTTATTCAGCCATTGCTTTTACAAGTTGTGAACCGAAAGATTCGCAGGCAGCCAGAGCGGACTCGTCCGGCACCCACTGGACTTTCAGACCCTCCTGGATCATGGCGAATCCGGCCTTTTCCAAAGAATCGCTGACTTGCTTGACAGCCTCTCCGCTCCAGCCGTAACTGCCAAACGCAGCAGCTTTTTTATTCTTGAATTTTAGACCATGCATCATCTCCAGAATGCCTGCGATCGAATAAGAGATACCATTATTGATGGTGAACGCACCGATCAGGACGGCTTTCGATTTGAAAACCTCCGAGAGGATGTCATTTTTGTCTATCTTGGCGGCATTGTAGAGTTTGACCGCCACCTGGCCATCCGCAGAAACGATGCCCCGGGCAATCGCCTCGGCCATCAGGCGGGTGGAATCCCACATGCTGTCAAAGACGATCGTGATCTGGTTTTCCTGATACTGGTCAGCCCACTTGAGGTATTGTTCGACAATCTGGATCGGTTCTTCCTTCCAGATGACACCATGGCTGGGCAGGATCATGTCGACCGGCAGGTTGAAACCCAATATTTCTTTGATCTTGCGAGTCACCTGGCTGCTGAACGGGGTAAGGATATTGGCATAATACTTGAGCGCTTCGGCATAGAGCTCACCTTGGTCGACCGTGTCATTGAACAGCGATTCTGATGCATAATGCTGGCCAAATCCATCGTTTGAAAACAGGAAATTCTCGCCGGTCAGATAGGTGAACATGGTGTCGGGCCAGTGAAGCATCGGCGCTTCGATGAAGATCAGTTTGTTTTTCCCTATGTCCAGGGTGTCGCCGGTTTTCACCGTCCGGAAATTCCAGTCCTGATGATGGTGGCCCTTGATGATCCTGGCGCCATTGGCTGTACAGTAGACCGGGGTTCCCGGAATTTCCCGCATGATTTCAGCCAGCGCGCCGCTGTGATCGATCTCGGCATGATTGCAGACGATCAGGTCGATCTGGCTTAATGGGATTTCCCTTTTCAACGCCTGGACAAACTCTTTGTCAAACGGTTTCCAGACCGTGTCGATCAGGACGGTCTTTTCATCCCTGATCAGGTAGGCGTTATAGGATGTCCCCTTATGCGTCGAATACTCATCGCCATGAAATTTGCTCAGGACCCAGTCGGTCTTGCCGACCCATGTGACGATAGGGGAAATTTTTCTGCCCATGGATGATACCTCCGATTCATGATGGTTGGTCTTTTCCAGGAATTGTGATACACGCAGATTTCGATCAGACTCCGGTTGGGATCAGATGAGCAGGCGCTATCATAGAAGCCCAAGGCAACATGGATCATAACTACAGCAGATCGACCTTGTCACGCATGGACTTGCCCTCACCATGCCAGAATTCCTTGAGCGTTCCAAGCTGGTCGCCATGGCTGAAATGGCGCACGCCCAGATCGACATAGTACTGGGCCTGCTCGAAGTGCCGGATCTCGCATCGGGGCTGCACACCATGCTTCATGGCCACCTCGATCATCTGCCGCTCGGCCGCCTGCCACTCTTTCAGATATTCCTGACGGTTTTTCCCCAGGCTCATCGAATAGTCCGACGGTCCGAACTGGACCATGTCGACACCGGGGATCGCGCAGATTTCGTCGATGTGCGCCATGGCTTCCGCCTTTTCGATCATGAAACAGCAGACAATGTCTCGCAGACGCCTGGCGTGGTCCATCTGAGAAATATGGTTCTGCGTGCCGATGAAGCGCCGGTTGGGATATCCAAACAAGCCCTGATCCTCCGGGGTCTCCGGCTTGACCAGGCGAATGGATTCGCGGAACTGGTCCGGCGTGCGATGGTCGGTGAACAGGATGGCCTGGAATCCGGATGCGATCGCTTTCTGGGCCACATAGCCCCGATTCTGGAAATCCACCTTGATCATGCTGCCCATGTTGTAGAGCTCGGCCGCCCGCGCGATGTTCTCCAGATCATACTGGGAAAACGGCGCGTACTCCGCCGCGAACTCGATGTAATCATAATGCCCGCAGTCGCCCACCACTTCGGTGTAAAACGGCCAGGAACTCCAGAGCCTCGTCGACAGGGTCGGTTTGTTCTCGTTGAGTAGTTGGCGCAGCTTGTTTTCTTTCATTGGATTTCCTTGGCTCCTTTCAATTCACCCATTTTGCGAATATGAATTTCTGATTCCTGTTGCCATAAGTGTAACAAAAAGAGAGCACGAACATCATGAATTGCGGGGAATAGATCACCAGTCTCTCGGTCAGACCCAATGCATTCAGCTTTGTCTTCAGTCAACGGGGTTGCCGCAGACTCCGATGAACAACGGAACGCTGGGGGGGCTGGCGGTCTGGGATTGGCCGGACATCTCGGTCAAGGGCACCGGGGGACTGAAGATGGCATAGAGAAACGGCCGGTCCAGGATCATTTCCGCTTCATCGACCGGCATGGCTGAGCCCGCGTAATCAATCTTGGTGAAAGCGGACGCCACGACACCGTTTTCATCGATCGCGACGTGGGTCTGCTGGGTCACGCCGGAAATGAACGCCATATGATCGGTGATGCCTGAAAAATCAGCGTTCTGACGGAACGCTTCTTGAACGCCCAGTTTTTTCAGCGGGTCGATCAGGTCAAAGGTCGAATCATGGGAAAATTTCGGGACTTTCCAGATCACTTTGCCGTTGGCATGCTGGCCCCCCTCAAGCAGGTTACGCAGATGATCAGGACTTGAGAGCAGCTTGCCCAGATCGACGCCCTTGTCCGGCAGTACAAACACCATCTGGGCACCGGACTTCAGGCCCAGGGCCGATCGGATAAATCCATCACCCCGGTCAAAACCATGGGAGACATAGGTCATGTTCATGAAATCACAGGTCACATCCCGACCATCTGCGAGATGGAACACATCCGGCTTGGTTTTAACGGCATCAAACCGGTCCACCCATTCGTCTTTGAAATAGATCGTGTTGATCAGGCTCAGGATCTGCTCCGGATCGGGTGAAAACGTCGGTTGGAGGGTCCCGTCTGTCTGGTCGGCAATCCATTTTGCCATGGCCTCCCCGGCTTGCGGCTGTGCAAAATCGACTTCGAACAGCTCGGAGAAAAACCGGTTCGTGCCATTTCGCAGGAATGAATCTTTGTAACTGACAGCCTCACCCTGATAATCCGGGTCAAACCAGATGGAGTTGGCGATTTTCAGTTGGTTGACTTTATTTTTCGCAAAAAGCACGCGGTACAGGTGACTCAAGTCCAACGAAAGCTGATCGGCGTCGGACACACCAAGCAGGCTGAACAACTCATCGCGTGTCAGTCCTTCAGCGCCTGTACCGGCCAGGGACAGGGCGTAATACAGGCTCAAGGGCGAATAGCAGCCGTTGACGGGAACAGAGCCGAGAATCGAGGTTCCGGTCTGGTAGGCAAACGACTGGATTGCATTAAGTCCATCCAGGCTCACGGGGTTTTCCTGGCGAATGGTCCGGCGCGCTTCAAAATCGTCGAAATCAATACCGGCCGGATAATCGGGCGATGTGACCTGACGCAGGGCCAACTGCTGCTGACCGGTCGACGAAGGGCTTGTGGGTGCAGGACTACAAGCGGATAGACTGATCAACAGAGTGAAGACCAGGCTGATCACCACGGCACGTTTCATATTGCCTCCTTCCGGCTCGACAACACAGATCGGCGTATACTTTGTGAGCCTGCATATCATATTACGTTCTGTTTCGCGTGATCTATCACCGGGTGGAATGGATGGGCACTCCCATCAAGGCCAACGGATCGCGAACACGGTGCCGCTTCCATCTGTGTAGACGATGATGGAGCCGGCCATCGTGTCTCGTTTTATCTCGAACACCACCTCATAGAACGGGCCGTATTTATCGTAGTCCTCAGCCAGAATCGGAAGACCGGAAAACCGGGAAGCATCGACGTTTTTGAACGACGGTGCATAGAAATTGGTGATCGCTTCCAGATCGATGGACTGGTTACGGACAAATACTTGTGCGGCCCGGACCACGACCGCTTCGGTCAGGTTGTTAACCCCATCGACTAGCAGAACAGAATAGAATTCCCTGAATTTCTCGGTGCCGCCCGGCCCGATTGCCGCTTCCCCGCCTTCGGTGGAGAGCAGAAGGATACTGCTTTTAAACAATTTGTTCACCTCTTCGGCGAACGAGGTCAACGCGTCGACATCCAGAAGATTGCGGCCATTGACATCAAACGCTACTTCCCGGGTTTGCCTGATCGTCTCCTGACCATCTTCCAGTGTGAACAGGCGGTATCCGTACGAACACTCGCCCTGGAACATGGTCGGATTGTACTGCAACAGAAAATGTTGGTTGTCGATCGTGCACAGAAAGAGCGAGTTCCAGCCGACATGGGCAGTTGCCATCTCAGTCTGCCATAGGGTGGTCCCATCCGCCTTTTCAATGATCAAACGAAACAACATCCCATCATCGACTGGCAAAACGGAAATGGCTTCTTCAGATCCATCCCGGTCAAGGTCAGCCTGGGCGACGTGAATCGGTGTCGGACCGGTGCTGCCGCCCGTCGGAGTTACCGAGGACGATCCATCGGTTACAATCAAGCCACCACCCTTTTCATCGGTTGCCGGGATCATCACCAGGCCCTTCCCCTCGACAAGTCTAGCCTCGTAACGCGCAGCGATGGGCCCCGAATCTTGTGTGCAGGCCAGGGAGATCGTCCCGGTATGTGTGACCTCATCCCCACGATATACTGTGAAATCAATCCGCGCTCTCAAATCCAGTTCGGCGCTGCCATCAACCGGATGAGGTGCCCAGTACAGTGCACTGCCGGCTGGAAAACTGAGCGTCTGGCCCATGGGATAAGCAGTGCCATCGTGGTTGTCATACCCGATCAGAAATCCGCCGTCGCACGTGGCTTCGATACGCGAATAGTCCATCTGGAAGCGGAAAGGAAATGCCGGGTATCGGGCGCTGGAAAGAGGCTGGTATTCCCAAAGGACAAGACCGGAAACCTCAGGGGTTAACATATAAAGGTTCCACATACCCACTTTTTCACCGTTGTATTGCCCGATCCAAAAGGTTCCGTCCATGTCGAACAGATAGTATCGGTCCGATAGCATTCGCCATTGCGGCTTCTGAAAGGTTGCAAAGATGTCGATCTCCGGCGGTATCAATTTGAAAAAAGCGCTCCAGACTGCCGGCTCGAGGTTTTGCCAGTTTTGGGTGACCGACGTCAAGGGGACCATTGTTTCATTACTGTCCCTTCTTTCGATCATGAAGGTGTCCGCTCCGATATAATAGCGCAGTCCGCTGTCATCAAGGCCCCATTGCGAACTCAAGGGATTCATGTACAGACATTTGATGGATACATGTGGATACCCCTCTGTGGAGGGGGGCGCATTCACCAGTTGAAAAGCTTCTGCATAATCGCCCTCCGGCATCCGGTAATAGCGCTCTTTACCGTCTGTGTAAATCCTCGCGGTATCTGTGTTGAATAGCCGAAGCCACACGGTGCCGTTCATCAGGACCTCGATGGATGCCGTGCTCTTGTTCGCGTCTCGCTGAACCGACCGGCCCCATCGCTGCTCCGTCCAGGCTGCCTCGTCCAGGAATGCGGCCAGGGCCTCGCCCGAAATGACTCCATCCGAATCACCTGCTGCCCCGGACAGACTGACTGGCAAGGTGTTTGACTGTTTCGCCAGTGATACGAGATTCTTGTAGTTCAGCAAGGGTTGTTTTTCGTCTGCCAACGGATTGGTCAGAAAAAAGACAGCCACCACGAGGCACGATAGGAGGGCGATGACGATGATCCAGAACGCCGGCCGGCGAAAATCAAGCACGTGCCGGATCCGCTGCTTCACGCCGACCTCACCGAAGGCCAGTGGGCAGGCGGTGATCTGGCGACGCGGGGCGCCCAGTGTCAATAAAGTTTCAGAATAGGCTTTCCGATCTGAAAGCCCCATTTCCTTGACGACCTGCTCATCGCAGGCGAGCTCAATGTCACGGCTTAGCAGCACGTAAGCCAACCAAACCAGAGGATTGAACCAATAGACAGCCAGCAGGATAAAACCTAGCGGCTTCCACCAATGGTCGCGCCGAGCCAGGTGAGCCAACTCATGGGCAACGACCAGGGTCCGTTGCGGTTCCTCAAGGTCGGATGGCAGGTAAATGCGTGGCTTGAACATGCCGAGAATGAACGGCGTGTGGATCCGGTCGCAAAGCCAGATCTGTCCTTGAAGCCACATGGCCGGACGAACAAGCCGGCGCAAGCGAACATAGCTCACCAGCGCGTACGCCAGCAAAGCCACCAGCCCGATCAGCCAGATCACCGATGCGATCGAGGTGAAGATCTGCAGGGGATTGACACTGGCGCCGATGGCAGGAGCCATGGATTCAGATAAAACGGGATTGACCACCTGATTGATCAGCGGAATGCCGCTGTGAATGACAGGTTTGTCGTTATAAAGAATATCCGGACTGATGGTTTCAGCGCTGGGGATCAGGCTCCAGACGCTTTGAAAGGAGAACGGAAAGACCAGACGGATGCCGACAAACGCCCAGAGGACACCCCGGATGGATTTTGGTGCTTTTCGGAACAGGACGCGGAACACCATGACCGCCACGATCAGCCAGCTGGCCGTGATGCTCATGTTCAGCATTTTTAGGAAGACCGATTCCACGATCAGGCCTCCTCATAAGCATCGATCATCAGACGGATCTGTGAAACCTCGTCAGAAGAAAGCGTTTGACGTCTGGTGAAGGCCGCGATAAACGCGGGCAGGGAGCCGTCAAAGGCCTCCTGCACGAGCTGTTCACCCTGCCGGACAAAGAAATCCGAGCGTGAGATCCGCGAGGTCACGATGCCATCCCGGTTCTGGAAAATGCCTCGCTCGCACAATTTTTTTAAAACGGTATAAGTCGTGGATTTTTTCCAGCAAAGTTCTTTTTCACACAGCCTGACCAGTTCACCGGACGAAAGGGGTTCATGCTGCCAGATCAACTCGGCAAAACGTGACTCGACGGCTCCCAGTTTCATCTCATCCATCCTTTGTACCTCCAGGGGTCTATCAGCGATCGACCCAATTTAAGTCTACTGCTGATAGACCGTTCTGTCCAGAGGATGAACATCATTAATTTAGTTCGAGTGCTGTCAGCCTTTTCTTTCCAAGGGGAAATCTCGGGTATTGCCGGCCTTTCCGCCTTTCATGCTGCCGAGGTCGGACAAGTTCAGATCATCCGCGGGGATCAGCTGATCCGGCGACTCGTTCTGCCCGGAGGTCGTTGAAGGAATCGTACCGTCCAACTGCCCCTGCACGCTTTGCGCGCGGAGTGTTCCCAGCTGGATGAAAGCTTCAATGGCGATTTTATATTGCTCGAACGTGCAGAAGGCGGTGGCATCGTTCTGGACATAGCCTGACAAGAGGGAATCCAGTGCCCTGATCCTGGCTTCGAACTGCCCGTCTGAAAAATACTGGTCCACCAACTGCTGGAGATACAAGTGGTATCGCTCCAGGTATTCCGGATTCTCAAACAGACGCTCGATCAGCGGACGGCTTTCCAGTTCGACGCCGCTCAGCGGTGTATCGATCGGAAAGTTGATCACCGAGGAGGCATTGCCGCTTTGAAAACCGCCCCAGGCCAGGTTGTAATCCCACGGCAGGACCGTGATCTGCCCAGATCGTTCATACAGGTAGAAGTTCTGGGCCATGGTTGAGCTATAGCTGTCCAGATTGACAACGATCGTATGGGCAGCCAGATAACGCAGGATCTGGTCCACATCAAAATAGGTTTCCAGATCCTCTCCAGCGGAAAGCGCCTTCAGCGCCTGAATGACCCGTTGGAAGTCTGCTTCGGTGCCTTTGCCGACAACATTGGTGAAGATGGCACTGTAACTGCTGGATTGGTCATCCGTATATTCCAGGCTTCCACCGGTGCTGCCACGCCCGGCAGACGGATCATCGGGTCTTGAAGGCATCGTGTCATTTGGATCTGGCATCTGCGGCCGATCAATCCGGCTATCCGGTGTGAACGCCACATCCCCATTGTCGAGGCCGGGTTGCTTTCCTCCTGCATCCATGCTTTTGACATTGTAAAGCATCCCGGAGGTGTCCCCGAAAACCCGGTTTTCATAACTTTTATTATAAAGCTCGACCGCCAGGTAAAGCCCCCAGGCTTTGCCGTTCACCCGTATATCTGCAAATCCGAAATAGGGCGTCTCGACGCCGATTTCGCGCATCAGTTCATAGGAAACATACTCTTTCAGGTAGGTATGGTCGCCGAGCATGTTGTTCATGACAAAACTTTCCAACCCGAAGCAGGTCTGATCCTTGACATATTCATCAAATTGCAGGCGGAAACTATACCGGTCACTATTGGCGCTCGCCACCTGTGTCAGACTCGAATTCCCTTTGGCACGAACCCCGACATCTTGAAACCGGGTTCCATTGACCACAACATCCGCCCTGATGTATTGCTCATCACGAGCCGTTTCCAGCATCGTCTGCCAGGCATCCTCTTCGGCGATTATTTCAATGGAAAGGATATCTGGCCCGAAGACGTCTGTCGCGTAGGCAGGCTCGTCCGGCAATGGACTCCTTTGCACCTCGGAGTGACCCATCACCATGAGAACGGTGCTGATGATCAGGGCGATTGCAACAACTACTGCAACGATCAGATGGATATACTTGCTATTGATCATGACAGTCTCCTGGAGAATGTCGGATCAGCCGGCGAAATCGCCATTGTAGCTGACCAGAGAAGCATTTCTTACACCTTTTTGAGTAAGCAGGTCGTTGAGGAACCGGGTGGACATGTCGCGAAGCCGAACCTCTACGGTCAACTCGATACCACTGCCGGACACGGTCTTCGATTTGACCTGGCTTTTACGAGTCTGGTTCCTGACCAGATCCATGCTCGCGATCTCCGCGTCCTCATTTTCCAGATTCAGCACCATGATATAGGGCGTGTCTGTGCTTTTCCGATTGGTGAAAACAAGCAGGATCAGCCCGACGAAGATGGATCCGAAAAGTCCAAGCGGAATGAGGCCGGCCCCGATCACAATGCCGGCCGAAATGGCCCAAAAGAGATAGGCGATGTCGAGCGGTTCCTTGACGGCCGTCCTGAACCGGACGATGGACAAAGCGCCCACCATGCCCAGAGACAGGATGATGTTGGAAGTGACCGCCAGGATGATCAGGGTGGTGATCAGGGTCATGGCCATGATGGAGACACCGAAGGATGCTGAATACATGACACCGGAAAAAGTTTTCTTATAGATGTAAAAAATGAAAAGACCAATCGCGAAAGACAGCAGCATCGCCAGCCCCGCATCGACAAGAGAGAATTCGATCGCTTTTTCAAGAAAACTGGATTTCAGGATGTCGTTGAAAGTCATGTCATTTGCCTCCATTCAGATGTTGCGCGTGATCGCGTATTTGGAAAAGGATGTGCTGGTTCTACCGGGCAAGGTGACGATCCCCCGTATGATATCGGGCAGGTAGCAGTCATATTTGACTTCGAGGAGATAGATACCCGGCATCGGCAGGGCAACCGGCTTTGGGCTCAGGAAATCATGAATGGCCGGACTGGTCCGGATGTCGTGATCGATTGTGACCCGTACATTGCCCATCGGGTGGACAAAAGCTTCTCGGCGGTATTCCACGATGCTTTTGGCCCGTAATTGCTGGTAGTGCATTTTGGCATAGAGTTCCAGCCCTAAAGGACCCGCGCGCTCTTTCAAGACAGACCAGTCGCCAGCCAGCAGACGCTCGCATTCCCGAGCGGTGATGGCGATGCTGTCCTTGTAGCACAGACCATTCCGTTTACTTTTCTTTTCAAGCCGAATGAAACTGAAATCATCATTGTACAGACGCAAGCGGAACTTTTCCCGCTCATTCAAACCATGGACTTTTTCCTGCAGTACTTTATCCTGATAGTTGTCAAAGTAGAGGCTCTTGACCCGATAGCCGTTATCTGTCGTCGCGTACTGATCCGGACAGGCTACAAGCGGCAGTTTCGAGCGCAACTGCACCACATCCGCATAGTTGATCCGGTGCTTCAGTTCATGTCTTCCTTGAGATCCTGGCATGTCTTTGACTCCTTTACCTGAATGATTTCAGTATCAGGAGTCAAACTGAAGTTGGCAGGATGATAGTCTGAATATTGGGTGAAGAATGACCGGCTGCCGGTCAAGTCCTCAATGGATCAGGGCGGTCATGATGAAGTAGTTCGCGATCAGGATCGCCACCAAAGAGACGATGAACTTCCAGTAAGCCTTGTACAGGTCAGACGTCTTGACGCCCATGAAGGTGCAGGTGAACAACTGGCACAGATGCATCGGTGAGAAGAAATAGCCGAAAAAAGCCCATGTGAAGGTGAAATGGACGAACAGCAGCAAACGGCCGCTGCTTAACGGCAGTCCGGCCAGAATCGGCAGGACGATACCGAGGACAGTCGGCTGGAAGCCCGTTGTGATGCCAAAAAAGAGCGAGATGCCGATGATGCCGAGCAGAACCGTCTCTGGACTGGAAAGGACAGAGGCCAATGAGGCTGTCAGCACGGTCATCCGGCTGACAATGCCCTGGATCAGGTAAACACCGATCAAGGCGTACAGGACATGAAAATTGAATGCCCTGGCTGCGTCGGCCAGGAAATGGCGCGTGGGATGCAGCAGATAGACCATCAGCAGGTTCGCCAGCATGCCGATATGGAAAGGAACGCCCAGGAGCAGGTTCAAGAAAATGGAGACCGTGATGGGGGACGTGAATTTCAACAGTTGAGCGAGATGGCGCCACTCAAACTTTTCCCTGGCCGCGTCGTTTTCCGGAATGGGGCGGATATAGATCAAATAGGCGGCCAGGATGTATTGGATGACGAAGATGACGTTGAGCCCGACCAGCTGGTAGAGATCGACCTGTGGCGCGAGGGCCAGGACCAGCAGGAAGCCGGTCGCGTATGGCATGATATTCATGGCGATGTGGCGATAGACCAGATTGATGATCGCCCGGTGGGTCTTGCTGATGTTCGCGCCCTCTCCCAGTTCGTCGATAAGCGGGGCCGACATGATGGCGCCGCCCGGGACAGACAGCATGCCGATCAGGGCCGGCACGGACATGAGGATCAGCCGCCGGCTATGGATCAGCTTGAGCAGGTGCTCAAGGACTTTGTCCATGATTTTATATTGCTTCAGGAGAACGCCGATGATGGATATTTCCGAGACGATGATCAGCTGATACAGCTTCGCGGGCACCAGAACCGTGCCGGTGATGACCTGAAGCATCTCGGCTGGTCCAAGCCCGGTCAGAAGTGCCATGACCAGGGCACAGATGATGATGGCGATGCCGATGGGGACCTTCTTGCGGCTGAGCAGCGGAATGATGGCAAACGAGACGAGGATGGCAGCGAATTCCTGCATGGGGTCCCCCTTGATCAGCTTGATGATGGTGCTTATACTATAACATTTGAATCAGATTATTTTCACTTGATCTGATGGTATTATAGAAAGAAAAATGACTTTACGAGGACTTTCGATTCAACATGAAAATTGACGCCCATGACTGACTCCCAGAACAAGGCGCAGACTCTGAAAGCATATGGCGCTTCGCTGACCGCAACGACGTTGTTTGGCCTGTCTTTCCTGTTTCTCAAGATCGCGCTTGAGGAAAATGACGGGCGGGTGTTCGACCTGCTGTCGTATCGCTTTCTTATGGGCTCCATCATCCTGTTGGTGCTTTCCAGAGCCAGGCTGGTCCGTCTGGACTTCACGGGCAAAAACCTGTGGCCGCTCCTGGCGATGTGCCTGCTCAACCCGGTTCTGTACTTCACATTCGAAATTTTCGGGGTCAACCGGGTGGCCAGCTCTGAAGCCGGCATGATGTTGTCGGTCCTGCCGGTCACAACGACCATCCTGGGTGTCATATTCCTGAAGGAACGAGTCACGGTCCGCCAGGTTTTCTTTGCCCTGCTTTCCATATCGGGCATTGTCCTGATCAATGTATGCAGTTACGAGCCGGGCAACAGCAGCAATCTTGGACGACTGCTCCTGCTGACCGCCATCCTGGCCGGTTCCAGTTACAGCATCATGACGAAAAAGATTTCAACCCATTTTTCAGCCGTCGAGCGCACATCGGCCATGATCTTCGCGGGAGCCGTCTTTTTTACGGGCCTTGCGATTGTCACCAATCTCAGGAACGGGAGCATGGCCACCTACGTGGCCAACATCGGCAACCCGCGCATTCTACTGCCCATCCTTTATTTGAGCATCGCCTGTTCTGTAGTCGCCTTCTTTCTGTTGAACTACGCGATCGCCCATCTGCCGGTATCACGCAACGCGATCATGGCCAACTTTGCCACCGTCGTTTCGATCCTGGCGGGTGTCCTTTTATTGAATGAGTCGTTCTACTGGTATCATGGACTTGGCAGCCTGGTCATCATCGCCGGGGTCATCGGCACCGTTTTGCCTCAGGCAAGCGAATCTGCTCCGCGAAATAGTTTGCCTATCGACTGATGTCCTTTTTCACAATCCGCCACATCCTGACATAGATGAGGATGGCCACCGCCTCCGCGATGACAGCAAAGGTCATGATCAGCCCGAGTTGTGACCGGTCGTAAAGCAGTCCCATCAAAGCAGATCCGGCCAGGAGGGCCAGTCCATAACTGGTGTTGAACAACCCGTAACCGGTGCCCCGCTTGTCAAAGGGCGTCATGTCCGCTATGGCCGAACGCATGACCGTCTCATGCGTGCCCAGGATCATGCCAAATAAAACCATGCCGATCACGATCAGCCCAACACGATCTCCCAACGAAAAAATCGGCAGCAGAATCGTCAATAACGGTGTGGCCAGCAAAATCAGCATGCCGCCGGACTTGAAGCCTGTCCATTTCTTCAGCCGGTCGTACAGGCTGCCGGTGACAAGGGCCATGGCAGCGTCAACGGCCATGGCGATCGCGTAAAGCATCGTAATACGCCCGTCGGTCAATAAATTCCTATCTTTCAGGTGATATCCGATGATGGAAAAATTGACAAATCCCACCGTTGTGAAAAAGGTGAAGGCTGTGTACATCCAGAAAATCGGTTTCAACTGCTCGGTAGAACGTTCTTTCCGGATGACATCCGGTAGAAGACGACCTCTTTTGATCCGTCGGAACGCGTAGATCAGAAAGAGCATCAACAGGACATAAGGGATGACCAGTGATTGGTATCCCGTCTGGTACTGACCGAGACCGCTCTTGCCAGTGACATAGAATATCAGGGTGAAAATGAGCGGGCCGAGAAACGCGCCGATCTGGTCGAGGGCTTCCTGCACGCCGAAGGCGATCCCGATTCCCACCTGGTGCTCGGCCACAGCCGAAAGGACAGTATCCTTGGCCGGACTGCGAAGCGCCTTACCGATCCGTTCCATCATGACGAAAATCACGAGCACCGGCCAATGCGTTGTCAGACCGACCAGCGGTACAGCCAGAAGAAGGCCGTACCCGACAAAGATGAACACCCAGTGGCGACCGCTTTTGTCAGAAAAAATCCCTGCCAGAAGGCGGAGGAAATACCCCAGGAATTCACCGAGGCCGAAGACAAGGCCAACCTGGGCCGCGCTGACGTGGAGCAGGTTGAAATACTGGCTGTTGGCACTTCGGGCCGATTCATAGACCATGTCACCCATCAGGCTGATGATCCCAAAGATCAGGATGATGATCACAGCAGGGGTCCATTGGAATTTTTGCTTCGGATTCATGTCACTTGCCTGCCTTCTTGTCCTGAGAACTGTCGATACAGTGACCGATCAGGTCGGCCTTCAGACGCCGCTTGGGAATCGCGATGACTTGCGCCGAATAGATGCCCTGATGCCCGATGAGATAATAGCTGACCAGCGCAGTGATGATGTAATAAGGGATGGCCCGGGTGCCGAACATCTCAATGCCTAGAACGATGGTTGTCAGGGGGACATTTGCCGCGCAACCGAAAACACCGATCAGTCCCAGGGCCGCCAGCAAAGAGGGCTCGATGTGGGTCACTTGACCGATCAGGCTGCCGATTGAGGCGCCGATGTCGAAAAGGGGCGTCGCTTCACCGCCCTGGAATCCGGCTCCCAGCGTGAGGACGGTCAGGGCAAATTTCATGACAGGATCCCGAACGGTCGATTGGCCTTGGAATGCAGTGTCGATTATCCAGGTGCTCAAGCCAGCGTAGGCGACTCCCCGGACCAGCAGCATGACAACCAGAACAATGAGACCGGCGATCAAGGCTCTCAACAGATTGCCTTTGAACCACCGGGCATACAGCAACTTGACCTGATGAACCGATATCGAAAAAAATCTGCCGCAAAGCCCAAAGACACAGGCTGCAACGAACGTGATCGCAAAAGAATAAAGGCTCAGGGGAGGAACATCAACGATGGACCAGACGGCATGGGTGGTGCCAAGGGACATGGCGACCAGATCGGCGCTGAAGGATGCGATGAAACAGGGAAGCAATGCCTCATAGCTCAACTTGCCGATAAAACACATTTCCAGCCCGAAAAAGGCGCCCGCCAGCGGGGTCCCGAAGACAGAGCCAAACCCGGCGCTGATTCCAGCCATCACCAGCACGCGCTGATCCGTCTTGTCCAGCCTGGCCAGGGAGGCCAACCGGTTGCTGACCGCGCCTCCGATCTGGACGGCGGTCCCCTCCCGGCCGGCTGATCCACCGGTCAGATGGGTCAGACCGGTGAACACAAAGGTGAGTATGGCCATGCGGAAAGGAACCCGGACGTCCGAATGGACGCTTTCAATGACCAGATTATTGCCCCGATGGGACCCCTTGCCGATTTTCGAGTAGGCCAGGGCGGTGAGCACGCCGGCAACGGGCAGAAAATAGATCAAAACAGGATACTGTTCACGAAGTGCCTTCGCGATTTCCAGGGATTTCAGGAACGCCGCTGAGGCGGCACCCATTACGGCGCCTGTCATCAGGGTCAGGCTGATGAACAGGATGGAGTGCTTGATCTCTTTCATCAGACGAATGCCTCCTGCGCAATTTTCCTATCATTGTATTTTATCTCATCAGCACTTTTCCCCAAAGGTTCAACATATTATAATTTTGCCAATGGAAAGGACGCTTGTATAGCAGGATGGACTTGATCATCGAACGCATGCCCCGGGAACGAATGGAGGAAGCCTTGCAGTTGCTGCGGGCTGTTTTCTACGGCGAACAGAACATCCCGGTCGAACTGCACCGGCTGCCGGAACACATGAAGCCAGTCTGGTGGTACGCGCGGTGCGGACAGGAGATGGTCGGTGTGGCTTGCGGTTGGCTTGAAAATGGTGTCTGGCATTGGGGCCGATTCGCTGTCCCCCCACGCTTGAGAGGCGCAGGCATCGGGAAAAAACTGGCCGCCTATTCCATCGCCGAGATTTTTTACTCGGCGCTGAAGAGATCCACATCGAGGCGCGTGACATCACCGTCGGCATCCTGCTCCGGCTAGGCGGGGGCATTGTCGGAGCCCCGAAGGACTTCCACGGCGACCTGGTCACACCGATGGTCATGACCAAACAGGATTTTATGAAACAACGATCCCCTGCTGATCCATAGGCGCGATACGTCACCAGTCCAGACCGTGCAGATGCGCTTTCATTTCATCCGCCTCCTGACGGTTGGCGACCACGCACCCGATGGCCAAGGCCCGTTTGTCAAGATGCTTTCTCATCATCTCGATATCGTCATGGTCCAGCTTGCCCTTGATCAACACCCCTTTCCCGGACTTCTGGATGGTCTTCATGCCTTCCAGCAGATCACTCAGCGTGGTGTCGCCCTCGTCCTTTGAAACCTGGACCATGGTCAGGTTTTTGTTGCGGACAATTTTGTCCATGATGAACATGGCCGTGGCATGGGTATGGCACAGACAATATTGAGCGGATGATGAAATCTTGACATCGGAATCATAAATGAATTCATCATACTGCGCAGGCGTGATCAAGGCCTCCGCATCCTCCTGGATCCGGCTGATGGTGCCCGGTGCCCACATGTAGAATTGTCCCAGCCCGTATCCACCGTAATACTCAGGCGTGTGCCGGAATTGAGCCGCGATGAATTCGTTGAACACATCCCCGAGTTTATCCAGTGCCGCCTTCACGAATTCCGGCTCGTCATAAAAACTGTAGATGGTTTCAGAGTCTCCCACCAGCGCACAAAGCGCATCCAGCGGCCCGCGAAGAATGGACTGGCCGATGGCCTGGTCCGGGTACTCCTCTGCCAGGAACCGGACAAACTCTGTATATTTCATGATCCAGGGATTATCCGTGACCGGGATGCGATCCAGACTGGCCATGGTCTGTTCAAGGCCGATCTTTTGCGACCAGAAGTTCTTGCCGGTGAATTTGATCGGGCAGCCGCAGGCTGATTCAACCCAGGGAATGGATGGCACGGGGTCCAGCGTGCGAATGAAGTCGTCCTCATAAAGAAGATGGCTCGAATAGTTTCGATACATCTCCCGGAATTTATCGATGGTCACATCTTCGGCCTCGATGATTCCTTTGGGGAACAGGCTCTCAGACTGCTCGGAATAGCGGCTCAAATCCTCCCACCCGCCGATATAGAAGCCGACAATCGGCCGGTCGGTTTCGCCGAATGTTATAAATCGTCTGTGCCTGTCGATGGTTTCCAAAATTCTGTCACTCACAGCAGTCATCCTCCTAGATAAATGTGTTTCTCGATTCAATCCTGTGATGGGTCAATCGACCCGTTCGACGACGAGTGTTTCACTGGCCGGTTTGTAAGAAAATCGTTCCTGACTCAAAAGCAGCGGCAGTTTGTCGAGCAGGTTTGGATGAGGCAGACGTTCGATGACAAACTTGCGTACGGTTCCCTCGTAATATTGAGCCCCTGTTTCCGGAAAACCCTCCGTAAATATCCGAATGCGCATGTTTGCCAGTTCTGGAACGATGTTTGGGGGTAATTCAGGATCATTGCTTTTGCGAAAAACAAATCGACTCATGGGGACTCCTTTTTCGGTCGGCAGACCGCTGCACGATGAATGAAAACGTGGCACCCATCGAGTTGTTTTCAGATCGGATCAGCCGGCTGCGATTTATGGATTTCATTTTACTATTCTTTGCCTGCTCTGTGAATGAAATAGGAAAATGGATCGCATTGTCCGAAAAGTCAATATTTGGTAAAATCAATCGATCGGGACACGCGGATTATTTATATCCTGAGGTTCATGAGATGAGTAAACTGACCGTTTGTGATCTGGGACGAATGCCCTACGGCGACGCGCTTCGCTTGCAACGCCTTCTGGTCGAGCGGCGGCAACAGGACGAGATCGACGATACACTGCTGCTGGTCGAGCATCCGCCTGTCCTGACCTTGGGCACCCGAGGCGACTATGCCAACATTTTCCTGCCACGGACAGAGCTGGCAGCAGCCGGTGTCGAGATATTCGAGGTTGAACGCGGCGGTGACGTGACCTACCATGGCCCGGGTCAGATCGTCGGCTACCCGATCGTTCGCCTTCAGGACTTTCCGGGCAGCGTTCGCGGATTCATCAGCGCCATGGCTGCGGCGATCATCGACGTTTTACATAATGAATTCAGCATCACGGCTGAGCAGCGATTCGACAAGTATTCCGGTGTATGGGTCGGCGAAACCAAGATCGTCGCTTTTGGCCTCGCGGTCAAACAAGGAGTGACCATGCACGGTTTCGCCTTCAATGTCAATACCGATCTCAGTCACTTCCGATGGATCAATCCGTGCGGCCTTTCCAAAGGTGTTACCTCCGTCCAGCGGGAAATCGGTCGGCCGGCCGATTATGAACAGGTCAAGCGACAGGTTGTCGAACGCCTGGGCGTCCATTTTCAGAAAAATGTCGAATCTATACAACTGGACGATCTGATCAGGGGATACGATCAGAAAGCCTGAATCAGGGGGAGGCTTTTCAATGGAACAACCGGACCGGATCAAACGCAAGCCTGAGTGGTTCAAGGTCAAGGCCAATGCCGGTGATGCCAATGAAGCAGTCGTCCGTCTGATCCGCTCGCTTGATCTTCATACTGTCTGTGAAGAGGCAAACTGCCCCAATGCTGGCGAATGCTTCAGTCATAAAACCGCGACCTTCATGCTGCTCGGCAGCCAATGCACCCGCCGCTGCACTTTCTGCGCGGTAGGCAAGGGTGAGCCGGAACCGCCAGACCCGAAAGAGCCATCACGGATCGCAGCGGCAGTCCGTCAACTCGGGCTTCGGCATGTTGTACTGACAACCGTGACACGGGATGACCTGCCGGACGGCGGGGCGTCGCACTTTGTCAAAACCATCGCCGCCATACGACATGACTCGGCCCATTTCAATGAGCCGGCTGAGTTGGCAGGCTCGAACGGTCTGGCAGCGACTGCCGGATTTTCAAAGACTCCGGTGCCGGCCATCGAGGTCTTGATATCTGACTTACAGGGCAATTGGGATGCCTTGCAGCAGATCATCGAGGCCAGGCCGGAGGTGATCAACCACAATGTCGAGACGGTTCCACGCTTATATCCGGCGGTGCGGCCGCAGGCGGTTTTCACGCGGTCGATCGAACTGCTCCAACGGGTCAAGTCGACACAGCCGGACATCCTGACCAAATCCGGAATCATGGTCGGACTCGGTGAAACCGAAACAGAAGTCGTGGAGGTGATGCGGTCGTTGCGCGAGGCCGGCTGCGACCTGCTGACGATCGGCCAGTACCTGGCGCCGTCCAAACGGCATCACCCGGTGATCGAATACATCCACCCGGATCAGTTTGCGCGATACAAGACCATAGGCGAAACGATCGGTTTTCGCCATGTCGCGTCCGGCCCCCTGGTGCGTAGCTCATACCACGCCGGCGAGGCTTTTCATCAAGCGATCGACGAATCGGCGAATGCATGAACAGCACGCTCAAGACTTTCGCCGATCTTAAACGCGCCCGGATTTTGGTCAGGGGTCGTCAGGGAAGCATTTTGTCTCCTAGCGGATTGAACAGGACCGTTCCATCCGGATGCTTGATGATCGCTTCGTCCATCCACATCCAGTCATCTTCCGGGATGTGTTCGGCCTGGCCGTTCAGCGAAAATTTCTCCACGATGACTCGATGGATCAATCCAAAGCTGTCAATCGCTTCGATGGACACCACGAGATGCTGACCAGCCGCAAGCGACAAGCGCTGGTCGAACTCAGTTGACATTCCGCCGGTATTGATGGGCATTTCCTTGATGATTTCTCCATCCACCTCGAAAACGAGGCGTGCCTTTTCAATGGTATTGTTTTCGACCGGCTTGACATCAAGGGCGATTTTGCCGGACCGGTGATAGGCTCCCGACAATGAGTCAGCCGACTTGGTGTAATTCATCACACTGTCGCCTTCGAAATGGGCGAACACCGTGGGAAGCAGCCGAAATCGAAGGTGTTCTGAAACAGCCAGTTTCTCGCTTTTGTCCGAACCATTGTCGGTCAGGATCACGCTGGCCTCGAATTTGGTGAATATCCCGACCGGCAAGGTGGCGGTGAAGGTGGTGCCGCTTCGGTCCATGGCAATCCGTTCACCTGATACATCCAGCGTCATGCGTGCGTCCGGCGTGACCTCCTTGGGAACCACCTTGAATGTCACCGGAAGAGTCATCCGGCTCTGGTCAAATTCACCGAAAGCATACTCAAAATGATCAATCATGCTGGCTTGTTTCGACAGCATCTGATTGATGTTGGCGGTGAGCATGCTCAGTTGCCCGGACTGTGACGTGGCCAGATTCGACAACTGGTTTTTCGTGTTGTTCAGCTCGTTTTTCAATTGCTCCATGCGGGACAGGGAGACCAACTGGAGAACGATCAGGATCACAAGCAATGTGGGTACGATGTATTTCTTCATTGTCAAATCCCTCCACAGGTAGGTAAGCAGGTTGATACGCATTTCCAGTACAGATTATAGCACTTCTGACAAGAACCAGGGGATATGGCGACCGGGTACCAGGGGGGGCGTTCTTTCGGGTGTGCAGATTTGGTACCCGGTACCAAAATCCACCAAACCCGTCAAACCTGAGCCAACCCCGGAACCTGGTCAGCGTTTCCAGCGTCAAAAAGTCATCGAATGGATCAAACATCTGATCCATCCGAAATCCGATTTGCCAAGGTATCAGGGCTAAAATCAGAAAGGTGGCAAACTACATGAAAAGGATGACACGTTCAATCAGCACGTTGATGGCGCTTTTCATCAGCGCACAGATACTGACCGCATGCGGCGTGGCCGGTTCCGGCGGGACCACACCGGTAACCACGAAACCCACGACAACCACAGGCTCATCAACAGCCCCTTCAACCACGGCACCGGCCGGTAAACTGACGTTCAAATATGATTTCAGCAAGGGCGATCATGGCTGGACAACCGGTTATTCCGACTATTCGACCGGCATGGAATCGGGTATTGAGTTTGAAAGCGGGATCGCACCGCTTCCTGATGAGCTGAAACCGCTTGGCCAGGCGTATCACATCAGCACGAGAAACATTTCGGATGACGTATTCATGTTTCTGAAAAAACAATTGGGCAAAGCTGACGGCATTGTTCCCAATCGCACCTACAAAGCGAACATTGAGATTTCGTTTGCGACCAACGCCTTTTCCGGATCGGTCGGCATCGGCGGATCGCCGGCGGAGTCGGTGTTTGTCAAGGTCGGCGGTGCGCCCCTCGAGCCAAAAGCCGAATCTTCAAATGACTACGTGGGTTTGAATCTGGACAAAGGAGCGCAGAATGGCGGCGGTCGATACGCAGTCCAGATTGGCAATGTCGCCAAGACAGATGGCAGCGAGGACAATCGCTACGCGATCAAGACACTGTCAAACGAGAGCCAGGCATTGACGATTACAAGCGATGCAAACGGCGAATTGTGGATTTTTGTCGGCACTGATTCCGGTTTTGAAGGCACGACAACGCTATACTACACGAGTATCGACATCACCCTGTCCGAATAAGTTGCGGGGCGGTACATAGGATCGCTCGAATTGAACTTCAAATACCGGGTTCATGATCGGAACTTCCGAAAATGAACCCGGTTCCTTTTTCGATCGAGATTTAGGCTCGCGTTGCCGCCACTAACCAATCCGGTACAGTCGTCCGCTGTCGGTCACGGCGTAAAGCGCGCCGTCCGGTCCCTCGCCGACATCCCGGAAACGCTGGCCTTCGTCCGCCAGCAGACGCTCTTCCGCGACGACCCGATCGCCATCGAGGATGATCCTGGCAATGTGCTGGCCGCGCAAACCACCAATGAAGAGGTTGTTTTCCCATTCCGGAATCGCTCCGGAGGTGTAGAAGGTCATGCCGGCGGGGGCCAGGACGGGATCCCAGTAGTACACGGGCTGTTCCATGCCTTCCTGGACGGTCCGCGCACCGGCTATGGGCGCGCCGGAATACTCGATGCCGTAGCTGATCACCGGCCAGCCGTAATTGCCACCGGACTTGATCAGATTCAGCTCATCACCTCCGCGTGGCCCCATTTCACTGATCCAGACATCACCGGTGACTGGGTGGATCGCCAGACCCTGGACATTCCGATGCCCATACGAATAGATTTCAGGCATTGCACCGGCCATGCCGATGAACGGGTTGCCGGACACCGGATCGCCATCGGGTGTGATGTACACCACCTTGCCGTAACCATTGTCGAGCTGCTGGGCCTTGGGACGAGTCGCCAGGTCTGAGCGTTCGCCGGTCGTGACAAAGATGTTCCCGGCCTCGTCAAATGCCAGACGGCTGCCAAAATGCATGCTGTTATTGTAGTAGGGGAGCGCACGCCAGATGATTTCGAAATTTTCAATCTGTCTTTCGTCATCAGACAGGCGGCCACGTCCGACAGCGGTCAGCGAGCCATGTCGTGTCCGCTCGGCCAGTGTCACATAGATTATCCGACTGGCCATGAAGTCCGGGGCCGGTGCGACATCGAGCAGTCCGCCCTGACTGCGGTCATCCACTTGGGGAAAACCACCTATGGCCGGGCTGACTTTTCCATCGGTGGTCACAATGCGCAGCGCCCCGGCTTTTTCCGTCACGATGAGCCGCCCGTCCGGCAAAGCGGTGACCGCCCAGGGGCTTTTCAGATCGCTTGTCAGGATCGTGACTGTATACGATGCTGACGTAGCGACACCTGGCGCCCGGGTCTGACCGTCAAACGCTGGCACATAGCCGGTATTGGGTGAGTTGGTCTCAACTGGCGGCAAGAGCGTCCAGGTAGTCGGCTTCGGTAATGGCGACGTTGTTTCCGAGGAGACCGCCGTTCCAGTTGTGTTGGTGGCAGCTACAGATGAGGTGGATGACGTGGCCGCCGGATTGGTCATCGTTGACGGCGAAGTTGAAGCAGTGGTCAGCTGGTCGACACTGCAGGAACTGAGCCCCAGCATGATCACCGCAAGGACTGCAATCAGTTGTTTTGCTTTTATGGCATGTTTTTTCACAGGCATTACCCCCAAGGGATTATCTTCAAATGGCAGGATTGTTCATTCCTGATTTTTTTGGACCTGCTTCAAATATAGAGCACCGATCATTGAATTGCTGTTTCGACAGAAACGGTACCCGGTACCGAATCGGAAGAATCGACAGAAACGGTACCCGGTACCGAATCATCACTGAAACAGATGATACGGCACAGATGGTAAATAGTCCGCATAATAAAGACATGAATATTGTCAGGACATTCCATCAATCTGGATATGTTTATCCACGAAATGAAGGGTCATTGACAATCAAACCGATTATGATTTGGAGGTGCTGAACATGAAATTATTGGAAAGAGCCATGCAAATGGAAGTCGATGCTGGGCAGTACTATCATCAGCAGGCACAAAAAAACCAGGGACATCCACTGGAAAATGCGTTCAAGATCTTAGCCAAAGAAGAACACAGACATGAAGAGATCATCAATAGACTGATGGCCGGATCGCCGCCGGAAATCGACGACAGCGAAGTCGCAGAATCCAGGCGATTGTTTGCCAATCTTGGCGACTTCAAAGTTGATGCCGGATTTGTAGCCGACCAGCTGGAAGTTTATCGATTCGCGATGGACATGGAGCAAAAATCGATCGATCTGTATCAGGAAATGGCAAAAGAGACATCTGATCCTCGAACGCAGCGGATCATGTCTTTCCTGATCAAGCAGGAAAAAGACCATTTTGAGCTGTTCGAGACGCTGGAGAAAATGCTTCATCGCCCGAAACAGTGGGTGGAAGATGCTGAATTTGGCAACCGGGAGGAATACTGAGTCCTTTGCGGAATTCATGCTTTCCCGAAAAAACAGGGTCAATATCCTATAGGAGATAAATGATGGAATACAATCAAGACAGTGAAAAAGTCAAAACGGTCACTGAACAGGTCCAAACCGGACCGATTACACAAACCGAACCGATCCGGTCCCATTATGCTGACCCATACAGGACGAAAAACCAGGGGATGCCAGTCGTGTCGACAAGCGAAGCCGAGGCCGTTCGAACGAGCAAGGCAGACCAAATGAACTGGACGTCTCCAATCATCCGAATTATTTATTGGTTTCTGGGGGTACTGGAATCTTTTCTTGCGCTCCGCCTCGTGCTGAAATTGCTTGGCGCGAATGCGGGCAACTCGTTTGTCAACTTCATATACGACTCCAGCCGAGTTTTTGTCGCGCCCTTTGAAGGAATATTCGAACCATTCGTATCGGGGTTTGAAACCAGCACGCTGATTGCCATGCTGGTTTACGCATTGGTTGGCTGGGGGATTGCCAAGTTGGTTGCCATTGCGGGAAACACTAGGTAAAAAAGGTACCCGGTACCAAAGTTCCACGTTTTGAAGAGTGAGTGGGTCAAAAATCGTACCCGGTACCAAAAAAGTGCTGCCAGCCCTCGAGGATACCGGCGGCATAAGACTGCGTGGCCCGAAATATCAGCGGGTGGTCCGGCAGGTCCGCCAGTTCGCGTTGGGCATTGGCCACGATGACGGCTGGAAAGCCAGACGCCAGCATGGCCCGGTCATTGCCGGAATCCCCGGCCACCAGGATGCGCGCATCCGGTTTTGTGTATTTGCTGACCAGATACTTCAAGGCCTCGCCTTTGCCTCCGCCCTCCGGAAGGATATCCACATCGGATCCGGAGCTGAAAACAAAGGTGTGAGGCATAGCGGCCTGCGCCAGTTTCTGCTTGAGTGTGTAAGCCGCACGCTCATGATCGACGGTGAAAGATACCCGGATATCATCCGGCAGGTCCTGCTCATGCAAACCCTCGATCAAGCGGCCGATGGTTCGGATTGCCTCCGGCTCCCAGCCGGCTCTCATCCGTTCCTGCCACTCCTTTTCAACGGTCAACGTCGGAGCCACCCGGATGGATGTACCCACATCCGTAATTAGAAAGTCAGGCCACGCCAATGCCTTTTCCTCAATCAACTCCAGCACGGATCTGAAGTGACGACCTGTGATGTAAGCCAGACAGACTTTATCCGGCAGACTTTTCAGGTAGGCCATCAACGACGCGTATGCTTGGTCGTCACCGACCAGCGTCCCATCCAGGTCGGTGGCCAGAAATGAACCGCAACGCTCAGCCCTGGATGTCTGCATAGATTTTTTCCATCAAGGCTGATATGGACTGCCAATTGAAAGTCTGTTCAGCATGCCTTCGCGCCTGCTCGCCCATGTGCAGGTTGAGTGCAGGATCTTCTGATACCCGTCTCATGCAGGCCCGCAATTCGACGACCCGCTTGTTTCGGAACAGGAGGCCGGTTTCGCCATGGACGACCACGTCCTTCAGTCCGCCGACCGCAGAAGCGATGACCGGCACACCCGCGGCTTGCGCTTCGGAAGCGACCATGCCAAACGACTCGTAGAACGACGGCACGATCACGGCTGTGCAAGTCTTGAACATCATGGCCAGCTCCGCTTGCGATTTCGGCCCGACAAAGTTCACGCGAGACTCGATCCCTGAAATCAACGCCCTGATTTCCTCCCTTTTGGGCTCAAAATTGCGTCCCTCGATAAAATCATCTTTCCCGCCCCCGGCGATGACCAGAGACGCATCCGGGTTGACTTGGGCCAGGTAGTCGGCAAAAGCGCTCAGCAGAACAAAAATCCCCTTCGCTTTTGTCATCCTCCCGACAAACATGAAGCGAGGCTGGCTCGGGAGCTCTCTTGGCTCCTCATTGAAAAACACCTCATGGACCCCGATTGAAACAACGCGGACCGAACTTTTTCGATCCGTCCATTTGTCGATCTTCTTCTTTTCATCATTTGTCGTCGCAATCACGCGGTCCGCTTCCGTGAGAATCCGTTTTTCCGCTTCCAGCCGTCCTTCCGCGACGCTGCCGGTTTCCTTGGCCTTGACATGACCCAGTGAATGCGAAGTATGCACCAGCGGTCGGTTGTATTTTCCCTTGATCATGAGACCAACGAGTCCTGACAGCCAGTAGTTGGTGTGGATCACATCGTAAGATGCCAGATCGGTCCGTTGCTCGAGCTCTTCAAAAAAGGCAGGCAACAGATGAACAAGCTCATCCTTGCGCACAAATTTCCGCTGTCCGGCGGCAATCCGCATCACCGTGATGTTCTTGCCAAAGGTCTGGCTACCCTTGCTGCGCTTGTTGTTCCAGTGCGTGGCGACATCCACCTGGTGGCCTTGGTTTTCGAGGGCCTGGGCGACCTGCTTGACATAGTTGTTCTGTCCGCCGGCCTGCACACTGCCCAGGCGTTCCAGCGGATCCCCGTGTACGGATATGAGTAAAATCTTCATGGTTTCAACTCCTGTCCTGAGTTTGATGTTGACTGGTTCCGGTCAAGAAAATCGTTGATCTCGATGTCCCTGAAGAGCATCCCCTCACTGGCTGTCAACCGGACATTTCCAGTCAGGCTGGAAAAATAATACTCAATGGCGGTGTAGATAGTCCCCTTGTCGATGAGGATTTCAATGATGCCGTAGTCGACAAAGATGTCAAAATCAAGTACAGGCTTGTCTGGAATGTCATACGTGGTGTTGCTGATGGAAAACGTCATGTTTCGCAAATCCAGGCTGATTTTTTTCTCGAGGATCTCGATGACGGCCACATTCTGGACCGATACACAGGACTGCCTGTCGACTTTGAATTTCAACTGGAAAGCGCCCCCCACATGGACATGACTGAAATGGCTTGCCATGTCCTGCGCAATCGTGTTGTCCATACGGCTCAATATTTCATGAACGAATTGCTGCACCAGCATCAGTCCGGCCTCGGTCTGCCGCAGACTCAATGTCTTAGGCAGCGACATCATGCCGGTGTAAGGTGAATAGTAGTTGGCGGTCCTTAGCCAGCAGAGGCTGATGATCTGGTTCTTCGTATTGAAAAAGGTCTGCGCGGCGTAGGTCAGCGGGGTGAGTGACGATTGTTTTTGTCCACTGATGTTCGTGAAACAGTAGCCATCGAAGTCACCAATGTAGTAATACCCGTCGCCGGTCCAGAATATCCAGAAAAATCGGTGCGAATCCGGATCCTCCAGCTGGAACAAGTCCGGGCACTCCCATGTGTTTTTCAGGGAAAAACGCTGCGATATGGACCATTCATTCAAATCCTTCGACCGTAGGATGGCAAACTCATGATGTTCAAGAAACAGAACCATGATCCAGGACTCGGTTGGCAAGTGGTAGAAGACCTTGGGGTCCCGATTCCCCGGGACGATCTGCTCAATAACGAAGTCTGGATCGAAACGGAAGGTCAGACCGTGATCAAGCGAATAATACCGCCTGATCGTCGACACAGCCTGGCTTGGCGCGGACAGTCCGTTCACAGCATTTGGCAGATTTTCATCGAAAGCGGTGTAATAGAGAATCATCGCGCCCTCGCCCAGACCGGAAATATTTTCCTGATCAATGACCGCGCAACCGGAAAAAGCGACGCCAAACTCGTTCGGGTAGATGGCCGGATCATGTTCGACCCAATTGACCAGGTCTGTACTGGTCGCGTGACCCCAATGCATGTTGCCCCAGCTTTTGCTGAAGGGGTTGTACTGGTAAAAAAGATGATAGACCCCCTCATAGTAAATCAAACCATTCGGGTCATTGATCCAGCCTTGCCTCGCCGTGAAATGGATCTGTGGCCGCTCGCCCCGGTCGACGACATCGGGCTTTGTATCCTGCAAATACACATGATCGAACCAATGATCCGGCGCGTCACTTATCAGGACGATGTCCTGCCCTAGAAAGCCAGCCAGATCGATCCAGCCGATGAACCCGGGCCGATCTGTCTGGCAGGTATAGTCCGGCGAAACCCAGAGGGCGATGTCATGCAATCGCTTCAAGTTGCTTTCGATGACCAGACGGACTTCCTGCCCGCTGTAGGCGGCTGGAAAGCATAGATAGCGTTTGCTGACTCGAAGGTATTTGGTGATGGTCATGAATGCTCCTCATGAATGGTAACCGGTACCGTAGTCCATGCCGACATGCGGGATGCCGTCTTCCAGATAGTCCGCTGTGACCGTTTGAAATCCGAATGAGGCGTAAAAATCGTGCAAGTGCTTCTGGGCTGAAATATGGATGTCATTCACCTGATAGAGGGCCAGACACCTGGGAATGGACTGGCTCAGCAACGAGCGGGCAAGCCCCTGGCCGCGATGGTCCGGGTCAACGACGACCCGACCGATGGCTGCTTTGGGGAAAAGACTGCCCGGCGGCAATAGGCGGCAGTAGGCGACCAGCTTGCCATTATCGGTCCGAAGCAGTACATGGTGGGCCATCTTGTCCAGACCGTCGGCATCGAGATAGAATGCGCGCTGCTCCACGACAAAGACGCGACTGCGCAGCTGCAGGATGTCGTACAGGTCATTCAGACCCAGGTCATCGAAATTCTTGAATGCCCAGTTTTGTTGCTTATCCATACAAATAATCATACATGAAAAATCGACAATGTGCATTTACTGATCGTTCTGAAATGGTACCGGGTACCATTTCGGAAGTTTTTCAAGGTCGCGCCATTGGGGGAACTTTCACACGTTCGGTCTGGTATATTGAAAAGGCAAGAAGGGCCAATCCCAAAAACCAACGGACTGTGACCAGGAACAGTGTGGATGCACCTTCATCAAAGAACGCGAATCATTTAAAAATAATGAAGCAAACCTTTGACAAACGAAAGCATCTGTCATGGAAGACAGAATGGATCATCAAGGAGGGACACGACCATGATCAATCAAGCACTTGAAAGGCTACTGGAAAACCATCCGATCATCAGCGCGCATTCCCATCACTTGCCGGATGCAGCGCAGATGGGGTTGTCCTTGCCCAAAATCCTGCAAAACGCCTATACAGCGAAAAAATGGCTCGGCGTGGCCACACCGACTGCGGCTGATGAAGTGGACGAGTGGCTCCGCAAATTCGGCACGCGCAGCTTCTATGTGTGGCTGGAGCGTGGGATACAGCGGCTTTACGACATACGTGAGCCCTTGAGTGCGAAGACATGGTCTCAATATGACGAAAAGATCCGGCAGGCGCACTTGGACCCGAGCTGGCATCTGAGCATCCTGAAAAGTGTCTGCCACTATGAGGGGATCGCGAATGATTGTCCTTGGGAGCCGGGCTGCGACCTCGGCCATTCGGAGCTGTTCCATCCGGTTTTCCGGATCAACTCCTTTCTGTGCGGCTATGACAAGGACGCCAGGGACAGCAATGGAAACAATGCCCAGCTGCTTTACCAGACAACAATCGACGATATCGATGAGTATGTCGCATTGCTGCAACGCAAGATCATTGAAAAGAAGGAAGCTGGCTGCACAGCCTTGAAATCGGCCATTGCCTATTATCGTCCGATTCATATCGCACCGGCCACGAAGACCCAGGCTCAGGTCGCCTTGCGCTATGAAGGAACAAGAGGCGATGTGCAAGATATTCGCCATTTTCAAGACTACGTATTTGAACAGATGTGTGTCATGTCGGCTGAATTGGATATCCCGATGCAAATCCATACCGGTCTTGGCAAGATGAACCAGACGAACGCCATGCAGATCCAGGGGCTCGTGGCGCGCCATCCGGACACGACATTCATATTGATGCATGGCAGTTATCCATGGACGGACGACTATTGCGGTCTGGCTTTATCGTATCGGAACGTGATCGCGGACATCTGCTGGCTGCCGATGATATCACCGTCTGCAGCCAGCCGGACCCTGCATGAACTGATCGAGGTGTGTGATGCGGACCGGATCATTTGGGGTTGTGACACCTGGACAAGTGAAGAGAGCGTGGGTGCCAGGATGGCATTCCTGAGTGTCCTTTCGCGAGTGTTGAATGAAAAGATGATGGAAGGATATCTGACGGAGGATCAGGCGCTACATTATGCCAGAAGTATCCTTTACGACAATGCAAAACGCGTACTGATGCAACCTGCCGATTGTTCTTGATAAATACTCGAAAAGACAGGCTAGGATTGGAACCAGCTCAAAAAACGATGATTCATCGTCAATCATGTAACGAAATGTCTTTTCAAAGGACTTATAGATAGGAGGTGATGGCGTGCAGAACATGGATGAGCTCTATCGAGCGCACTTTCAGACGGTTTTCAAGTACCTGTTCTGCATGACGCATGATGCTGACCTATCAGAAGAGTTGACACAAGAAACATTTTATCAGGCGCTCAAATCCTACAAGCGGTTTCGTGGCGACTGCAAGTTATCGGTCTGGCTTTGCCAGATTGCCAAGCACCTTTGGTTGAAAGAATACGACAAAAGCAAGCGGTTTGTGTCAGTTCCCATCGAAGACCTGGCAGAATGCCTTCCGGCTCCAGAAGATATGGAGCAGACCATTTGGGCCGATGAATCCAGAGCAGACTTACAGCAGCGCATGCAAAGCCTGGATGAAAACACACGCGCGGTGATGCGCTTGAGGTTGACGGGTGATATGAGCTTTCGCGAAATCGGCGACATTTTGAACCGAAGTGAAAACTGGGCCCGGGTCACATTTTACCGGGGCAAACAGAAACTCATGAAGGAGGAGAAGCTTTGAAAACAGAACTGACGTGCGGAATTTGCCAGGATTTGCTGCCGAGTTATATTGAGAAACTCACGTGCGACGAGACCAACCAGGCGATACAGGACCATCTGGAGCATTGTGCGGATTGTCTTACGATCTGCCAGGAGATGATGGCTGATATCGACCGACCGGAAAAAGCAGTCAAAATCGAGCTCAATTTTCTCAAGAAGGTCAAACGGACCCGGCTGCTGGCGGCGGTTCTGTGTGTCATTCTGACACTCTATTTGTCTTATTCGCTGTATGCCATGGAGTATGCCTACGCGCGTAATGATGCGGATTTGTCGGTTGCGGTCACGGAATTTCTTGAGCCTTTCAAGCCCGGCTTCGAGGCGTACGTGCTGGAAACCAAGGAAATTGATGGGGTCCTGTTTGCATCGTTCAAGGACAAGAGTGATAGCCGAGTCAATGGGATCGCCCAGTTTAACAAGGGGTTGAATCAACGATACCGGATCATCGAATCGGACATGGAGGTATCGGACTATTCATCGATCGTGCAGCTTTTTCGCGTCGAAGTCAAGGATGAGCCCTATATTGCAGTCAGCGGGTATCAATTGTCCGATGACATCCGGTCCTATGGAATCGACTACTTCACCTATTCAAAACCGGGCTCCCATTCGGAAGACCGATCGACCGAATCCGTCCTTTTTGACGTGAAAAACCAGCAATTTCTGGAATTCCATTCGGCGAAGGAAGTCGAGTCCCGACTGCTTGACTCGGCCGATCAACCCATACATGAGTATTATTTAGGTGGCACCTCTCTATTTGACGCCCAAGGCGTCAATATTACCGAAAATTTCCGGAGTACAGAAGGGGAAGCAGCCCATGGATCTTCTGGCACCAGCAAAGCGGAGCTGTTCCTGCTGTATGTCTACATCGCCATTGTCATAGCCGTCGGCGCGGTCATGACACGGTATTTTTGGGTACCCGGTACCGATTCTGACGTTTCACGAAACCGTGCCGGATGATGCTTGCTAACAGCACGTTTCACGACTTAAGCCTACGAAACTTCGAAAAAGATACCGGGTACCATTTCAGCTTGGATCATCCATGATGCCGAGAAACAGCGGCAAGCCGGTGTCCTGGTCCAGAATGCCGTACAGGAATGGTCGATCAAAGACAAGCTCGCGTTTCCTGGTGACGTCAGCTGTAGCCGCCATGGTGACACCGGTCACGCCGGCTGCTTCGGCTCCCTTTTCGTCCATTTTGAAAAATGTCTTGTGCTTCACATCGGCGATATAGAGACCCTGAATCCGGGTTCCGGTCATGCGCGAAAAATCCGCCTCAGCCTGAAACGCCAGCCCCATGCCCAGCTTTGTGAGTGGGCCGCTCAGACTGGTTTCATACTCGATTTCAAATTTCGGGATCTTCAGCACGAGACTGGTTTGGCGTTGGGACTGAATCAGTCGCCGGAGGGTAGCCGCGTCCAGTTTGCTCACCACATCACGGACCGGACGACCGCTCGGCGGCAGGACAGCGATGAACGTGAAACGGGAGTCTTTGAACGGTAGCAGGACACCTTCCAGGTCCTGATCCATCAGAAGGCTGACCGGACCGTTCCTTTGCATAAAGCGGACGCTCGCGATCCCTTGCTCAATTGAAAAATCCCCGGTTGCTGTCATCAGGCTGGGGAATTGTTCCTGCCACTCTGACTTGAAATAGACGGCATTGATCAAATACATCAGGTGACTTTCATCTGCCTTGTCCATGATCAGGTCGATCAAACCATCCGTGGCCTCGCTCACCCAGTCGTTGATCATCGCCGCTGCCTGACCGTCGGCAAAGTCCATCTGGTGCACCGCTGCCGAATGATAGTCGGCATTGATCTGGAGAAATTCGGGATCCGCGTCAAAGCCATCGTTGTACCAGATCGAATTGCTCACCTTGAGTGTTTTCTGGCCAGAATCAGACATCAGGCTGGTCATCCAGTCCCGGCACCCTGTATTGATTGCTTCAACTGGCTGTTCGCCGGCGGCCAGGCCTTTAAGCATGGCATCCCGTGTCGTGCCACCCGCCCCGTTCAGCGTCATGCCCAGCGCGAAATAAACGGATGCAGGCGAAACCATCGGATTTTTTGATGTCTGAATTGCTTCACGGAACAGGGCCCATGAAAACGCCTCGACCGACTCGATGAAAGCCGGATCCGGATCAGCTGGATTGGCTGGCCTTTCGGCTGCATGGATCCCTGACATCAGGTCGCGCTCTGCGGTCGAACCACAACCGGCCAGAGAGAACAGGACCAGACTGATGGCTACCAGAACATAGCGTATCTTCATGGACGATTCCTCCGTTTTGCCAAACTACGACACCCAGGTCATGTGCGTCCGGGTGATTTCCCAGTGTGTGCCCAGCCAGGTGACATCGAAGTCGTCCAGACCATAAGCATTCAAAACGTCAAGATAAATCGCGGCATCCAAGGTCATGACCGAGCCTTTCAGTCGGATATCCTCCAAGACGATGAATACCCCGTTCGTGAATACCCAGCCGTTCTCGGCGTACCCTTCGGCTTTTAACGCTTCGTACGTTTTGTCGAACAGTTGAAGATTGTATTTTTCCAAGCCCTGAAAAATTCTTTCCTTATCCGATACGGAAAGGTTTGGCAGCTTGGAAGTATCGATCGCCAGATACCGGCGCGTTGAATCAGAGATCCTTCGATTCTCCATGAGATGGTCGATCACCACCAGATAAGCGCCCACCGGATCGGGGTTGACTGAAACCGGATCGGTCGAAGTGGTCTCAGGTTGCCTGTCCGGCACGATGACACCGAAAAAATACTGGTATCCAGACCTTGAATCCGTGGTTTCGTCAGTCATGGTCAGCGAAACCAGATATCTTCCCGGCAAAGCCTGGGCAAACAGTTTGGTCTGAGGATAGCGTCCGGCCGACTCTTCGAAAGGAAGCTGATTCAGTTTTTCATCGTAAACCGCGTATTGGCCGATCACTTCTTCCCCTCTGACATAGGGTATGAATGGCACCAGCAGGCCTTGTGTATCGTCGAGTGTCAAATACTGAACCGAATGAACCATTTCCTGGGGCGTGTGACGCGCAAAATCGGCGGAGACATTCGTTTTCAGGTTGTGGCTCCATAAAATATTTGGCTCAGCCTGGATCGAGTTCTCTCCGGACCGAACTGTCAGCATCATCGGATTGAAACTCTTGAATGTTGTTGTTGATGGCTGCGGCGTGGACCCGGTAGCTGAAGGCATCGTTGTTGGTCCTGTTGTAGAGTCCTTTGTGGGCAAACCGGCGCCGGAGCAGGCCACCAAGACAAGCAGCATGCACATGAAGGATGCGACGATCCAGGTGTATTTCAATTTGAACATGTCAAACCCATCTCTTTCACCGGTACGTGACAGAAAAATGTGTGTAGATGCATATGTTGTATTATACGTAATCCGGGATTGTTTCTATCATGGGCAAATGGTCAGAAACGATACCCGGTACCATTTCGGATGTTTCACAAAGCCGCGTCTGATTGAGCTTTCCATCATATTGTTTCACGGGTTGAGCGTCCATCACTTCCGAAAAGGTACCGGGTACCGAAAGTGTTGCTTCCACCAGGTATACGTGTTCAGCGGCACAAAACCGATATTGTAGTAGAACTGTTGGCTTGAGCCTACCAGGGCACGCTTGGCCCCACGCAATCCACAACGCCTGATGCCCTCCAACACAGCGGCCCGGCCAAGACCGAGCTTTCGATACGCAGGATCCGTGGCAACCGGCTCCACAAGCGCGTCAGGCGATGACGGATCCAACCACATCCCGCAATAGGACGCATAATCACCGTTCGGCGCAACGACGGCAATTTTCAAACTCAAGTCCACATTCGTCCTGAACATCTCATCAAGCAGCTGTTTCCGCTTCGCCTGAGTCAAGTCCAGTGTACCTTCCCCCTTGATTTCATGGTTGAAACCTTTCCAGAGTACCTGACCGTACTTTTCCACATCAAAAGACTCTTCCATGCTGATGATCCGAAAGCCCGGCTCGATCGGGTATTGGATCAAATCAGGTTCACGGATATGGAATACCGCATCAAATTCCTTCTCCGGTGTCGGCACAAAGCCCTGCTGCACCGCAGTTTCCTGAAAATCCGAATCTGCGTCTGCAACGAGCAGCCTGAATGCGTCCTTCGATTTAAGGTGGTGGGCAGCATAACGGATCATTTCAGCACGCAAGTGCTCGTATCCGTGAAGAACGCAAATAAAACCTTCGCCGGGGCGGGTGTCAAAGGTGGCGACTCCGACGATTTCGCCGTCATCTTCCCAAATGCCGATTTTCCGGAGCGCCTCATGGTCCAGCCAACCATGCGTGATCATCCAATCCCAGCGTCCAAAAGGGAAATCATCTCCTCGCCGTTTGAGAAAAAACGCGCGCAATTGGAAATATTCCTCCGTGATGCCTGCCGGGCTTTGATATGGGTGAAATACAACACTCATCCTGTGATAACTCCTTAAAAGCATCGTACCTGTACCACAATATGCTGCTTCCGTTTCAGAGCCTGGCACCGTTTCGGAAGTTGCCCAATACCGTGTCTGACTTCAGACCTCATCACTTCCGAAAAGGTACCCGGTACCTATATAATCATCATAGTTGATTTTTTGAGAGGCCGTGCGGATATGAGAAGGAAAGGTAGAGAAATTACTGACTTTGAGGAAATAATTGAGATCATCAAGAAGTGCGACGTTTGCAGAATCGCACTGAATGATGAAGATTATCCCTACCTGGTTCCTCTGAATTTCGGGATGGATGTTCAGGACCAACATGTTGTGCTTTATTTCCACGGTGCTTTGGAAGGCAAAAAAATTGACTTGATCAAAAAGAACAATAAAGCATCATTCGAAATGGACTGTGACCACAATTTCATACTCTATGAGGAAAGAATGAGCTGCACGATGGGGTATGAAAGTGTCATGGGTCGTGGCACAATCGAGATTTTATCTGAGGAAGAGAAGTATGAAGCACTGCTTATTCTCATGAGGCAGTACCATGCGGAGGATTTCCAATTCAATCTGAATATGATGAAAGTGACGACGGTTATGAAAATGACCGTGACGAGCATGACAGGAAAAAGACTGACTATATGAAGTCAAGTACTAAATGAGAAAAAAGTAGCGTAGACGCTAGACGCAGTGAACCTTGACAATAATGCATGCTGAAAAGGCCTGAGCCAACTGGCGCAAGCCTGAGCAACGAAAGATGAACTCAGTTACGTCTGAGGGACAAAGACCTCGTTGGCAGACAGGATGCGGAATATGACGCGTATGAGTTTTTTGGTCGTATGGCCAAGGGCAACAAAATAATGTTTGCCTTGGGCCTGCTTGGCTGCCAGGTATCGATTGAAAGTCTCGCAATGTACGGCGGCCAAGCGTGCCGCTTGCATCAAGGCCCAACGCAGATAGGTAGAACCATGCTTAACCATCGGTGTTTTGTCAGCTTTGAACTTGCCTGACTGGTAAGTCGACGGATCCAAACCGGCGAAAGCCTGAAGCTTGTCTGGGGAGCTGAAGCGGTGAATGTCACCGATCTCGGCCAGAATAATGGCAGCCAATGTCGGACCAATGCCCGGGATGGACATTATCGGTGACTGAGTCTGCACAACTGCTGTCCGGATCGCTTTGTCCAGCTCGTTAATCTGCTGGAGCAGAAAATCCAGATGCTGCAGGGTCAGCTGCAACTCCAGCGCTGTCGCTGGGCTGTTAGCGCCAATAGACTGCTGAGCAAGGGATTTTATCTCTTCGGCTTTAGCACGGCCGTAACGGCCTTTGGAGGCGGCTTTCAGCAAATTGGTCAGCCGGTCAATTCGACAAGCTGCGATTTGGCGGGCGCCAGGCAGTTCAAGCAGTAAAGCCTTAATAGCGGCTTGAGTGACAGAATTGCAGACTGTTGGCAGTTCAGGGAAAAGAATGACGATTAATCTGGAGATACTTATTTTGAGTTTGGCCCGCTGGGAAACCAACCGGGATCGGTGACGGGTTAATGCCTTTAGTTCCTGAATTTGGTAAGATACAGACACAGGATTTGATTCTGCTGTCATGAGCAGTTGCGCGATGCATTTGGCATCGACCTTGTCTGTTTTGGTTTTCCGAAGAGTTTGGGACTTACGGTACAGGTTGACCTGTAACGGGTTGAAAACCACCAGCTCGACTCCGCTGTCACGGAGAAAAGCTTCAAGGTTGCCGCTGTAGTGTCCGGTGGATTCAAGTCCTGCTTTTATTTGGCCGGACCCCTCGGCCTCTGAGTTTCTCTGGATTGCAGCTCTCAACTGCTCAAACCCTTCGTGGTTGTTCTGGAAGGTAAATGCCTCCTGAACTGTTTGTCCGTTACCACCCAGAATGCAGCAGTCGTGCTTGTCCTTGGCGGCATCAATGCCAACATAGATCATAACTGAACCATCCTTAATAGAAAGTACGCTGAATATTCCACAGACTTTTTGCTGCCGGATCCTAGTTCCATATTAACCGTCGTGCGGTATCTGACTCATCACCAATTATGCAAAAAGCTGTGGCTGGAGCCTTTGAAAAACCGTCATAGCGGTAGGAGAATCAACCAGTCCACAGCGCCTGCGTGCATTATATCAAGCAACAAGAAATCTTGCGCTTGACAGCGCAACATAATAATACTAGGAGAATCAATATCCATTAAGGGGCGCAATCGCATGAGGTGAGCGGGCCATACACTACCGGTATCTGGGTTCCACTACCTCGCACGTAGGGCGAAGGGGTTTTGATTCACATTTGTGGAGGCAGTCTGTCTTGAATAAGCAGGATATCATACATTTCCTGGATCATCATAAAATACCTTATGAAATTACAGAGCATGAGGCTGTCTATAATATGGCGGAACTTGCCAATATCGAGTTGCCCTACCCTGAATTGGACGCAAAAAACCTGTTTGTGCGGGATGATAAAAAACGTCAGTACTATCTGATCACGGTCAAAGGTAACAAACGAGTAGATCTGAAGGAATTCAGGAAAAAGCACGACACCCGACCGCTGACTTTCGCTTCTGACCTAGAATTGATGTATTTCTTGGGGCTTGAAAAAGGCGCAGTGACGCCTCTGGGTCTATTAAACGACAATGAAGGCAACGTCGAATTCTATCTTGATGAAAGTTTCCTTGATGCGCCGGGAATCATCGGCGTGCATCCTAATGAAAATACAGCCACGATCTGGCTGAACAGCAAGGATTTATTGTCGATCATCAGGGAACACGGAAACCGTATTCATGTCGTGACAATATGAGCACCCGGTACCGCATTTTATTTGCATTTGTTTCTAATACGTGGTAATATTACTGCATTATGGAAACAAATAGAATCAGTTTGCAGCAATTCAGGAAAACTTTCCTGCCAATGGTCTGCTTTTCAGGTGAACAAGTGCGGTTGTGGAAGCCGGATTTCTGCCGGGATAATTTCGCGCGCTGGATCGCATCCGGAGAAATACTACGTTTGAAGCGGAATTTATATACGTTCCCTGAGTATCTGCAAATCACGGACAGTGCGCTGTTTTTTGCCAATCAGATCTACCGACCATCCTACGTCAGCCTACATACTGCATTGCACTTTCACGGCATGATTCCAGAGGAAGTGGTTCAGTTTACATCGGTCTCGACACTGAAGACGGCATCGTTTCAAAACGCATTCGGATCATATACCTACCACCATATCTCAGCAAGCTATATGTTTGGATATGAGCTAAAAAGGACTGAGGGGCAGTTGCCTTTTGTCATCCAAATGGCAACACCCGAGAAGGCTATCATCGATCTGCTGCACCTGTATCCCGAGTACAGCACGACCGAGGATATGTTGAATCTCAGATTGGATGAGGACTATATGGAAAGCGAGTTTGATCGGGAGCGATTGCTGGATTACGAGAAGCGCATCCATTCACCGGCATTAACGAAGCGTGCAAATTTGTTAAGGGAGGCGTACGGTCTGATATGATGGAATCCATAGACAGTATCAGAATATTTTATCCGCCTGCGATCGCACAGAATAAAGCATTCGATCCGATGATCTTGAAGGAATATATCCAGTGCCAGACTCTGGAATATCTGTCCCGGCAACCGGGCGCAGCGGGAATGGCTTTCATTGGCGGCACCTGCCTACGGCTGGTTCATGGTATCAATCGCTTCTCCGAGGATCTGGATTTTGATTGCAAGAATATGGATAAGACTCAATTCTTGCATCTGACAGACAATCTGCGGGTTTATCTTGAAAAATCCGGCTACAAAGTGGAAGTAAAAGACAAGGAAAGCGAAAAACTGACAGCGTTCCGGCGCAACTTCTACTTCCCGGAACTACTCTATTCGTTGAATTTGTCGGGATATCGTGAGCAACGCTTTCTTCTGAAGATAGAAACACAGGATCAGGAGATCGAATATCCATTTGAAACTGTATTTCTGAACCGCTGTGGCTTTCTATTTCCTTTAAAGGTTGCACCGATTTCCGTTCTTTGTGCCATGAAGGTGATGGCTGTTTTGAATCGAGGCAAGGGCCGGGACTTCTATGATCTTATGTTCCTTTTACAGCGTACGGAACCAGATTATGGTTTTCTGGAACAGAAAAACGCAATCTGCAATAAAGCACAGTTGGTTGAGGAACTCATCAATAATGCTGGTTCGACCGATCTGTCCCGTAAGCGCAGGGACTTTGATCATCTTTTGATCGAAAAATCTGATGCAGATAGAATCATGTGGTTTGAAGATTTGGTGAGGAACCTGTAGACAATTGCAAACCGCTTTCGGGTAAACTCATGACTTTCCAAAACAACGCAAATACAGTTCCCAAACAGCACCCAGTCAGCGTCTATTGCTCAGCCATTTTCCGCAAAGCGGAATGCTTTCAAATACTCGGCGGCGGATCGATTCATTTCCAAAGCAAAGTTGCTTTCGTACTTGCGAGCCCAGAAGGCGCGCAGCTGGGTGTTGAAATCGACCGGTGCATCTGATTCCTGGCCAGACAGGCTTCGCTCGGAGCGTGCTCGTTCCAGGCGGTTGTGATACATTTGGCGTAGGGCATCAGGCGTTGCTTCACGGTAGGTGTTTTCGCAGATGATTTGTTCGCGGGCAAAGCGGACTGGCTTCCGGCGTGCCTGTTGCTGGGCGGTCGGCCAACCGATGACCAGCATGGCGGCCGGGAATACGTCATCAGGCAGTTGCAGCCGTGCACGCACCTGCTCGCAATTTTCCAGAATATCGCCAATATAGCAGCTGCCGAGACCCAGGCTATGTGCGGCCACCACCAGGTTCTGGGCCGCTATCACTGCGTCCGCCATCGCCAGCAGGGCGTCGCCTGGGCCTTGCGGTCGCGGCTCGCATCCTGCCGCGCGGTACATCCCGAGCCAGCGTCGACCATCTGCCAGGAAGATGAGCACCAGTGGCGCTGTGGCAATGAAAGGCTGGTGATCGCAGAGCTCAGCCAGTTCGGCCTTCAGCACAGGGTCGGTGATGTCAAGAATCGTATAGAGCGTCTGGTTGCCGGCTGTCGGCGCCTGCAAAGCCGACTCAAACAGTAGATCGCGCATAGCCGGATCGATCGGCAGGGGCTCGAAAGCGCGCACGCTCTTACGTTGAAACAGCTGGGTGATCGTCCCGTTCATCAGGTTGTCCATTTCCGCAACGCTCTGTTCCATTCTGACCTTCCCAACCTCTCTTGCATCGTCCGGTTTTTCCTCGTCTTGTGCGTCGTTGCCAACCGGACCTTTTCCAGTATGAATTGCCGTATGGCATCATGATATCATGGTTTTAAGGCTGGCGTTGCTTACTGAAATGGTTCAGAATGAGCCAAGACTGGAAAAACGTCAGGCGATCCACTTTCAGCATGTCACTTTTCGACGGATGACTCATCTGTTTCATTTTGTAAACTGATTCAGCGTGCGCGGATATTGGGTGCGGGTTTTCGTGCAGATTATAAACGGCGCCCGATCAGGCCGGACGCCGCTCTTGCGTTGACAGGTTCTCGAAAGAATTCTGCCAGATTCAGATCCACAACAAGGTGTCAGAGCCCCTTGATGGCGATCAGGACGAAATTGAGGATGAACAGGATCGAGGCACCGTAGATGATCGGATGGACCTTTTTCGCCTTGCCGGTGATAAGGTTGATCAGGCTGTAGGCGATGAAGCCAGCCGCGATGCCGTATGAGATGTTGTAGGCAAAGGTCATGAATGTCATGGTCAGGAATGCAGGGATCGCCTCTTCAAGATTATCCCAGGCGATGCCGAGGAAGGCTTCGGCCATCAGGATGCCGACGACGATCAGAGCGGGCGAGGTCGCCGCAGCCGGCACGATGCCGACAAGCGACGCGAACGGGATGGTCAGAAGGAAGGCGATGGCGACGACGACGGAAGTCAGGCCGGTCCGGCCGCCTGCGCCGATGCCGGCCGCGCTCTCGATATAGGTGGTCGTGTTCGAGGTGCCGAGCAGCGCGCCGACCGAGGTGGCGGTGGAATCGGCGAACAGTGCCTTGTCCATGCGGGAGGCAAATCCGCTGCCGCTTTCGAGCGCTTTCTCGTCTGCCTCATCGAAGATGCCGGATTTGCGGCCTGTGCCGATGAAAGTGCCAATCGTATCGAAGGTGTCCGAGAGGCTGAACGCGAAAATCGTGATCAGGACCATCGGGATGCGGGATGCATCGGCAAACAGGCTGGCGAAGCCGGGTGTGCCAAAGAACGAGAATGCCACATTTTTGATCCCGCCAACGGCGCCGAGGTCAATCAGGGTCTTGGGCAGGGTAACAACCTGCATCGGGATACCGATCAGGGTCGTGGCGACGATGCCGATCAGGATCGCGCCCTTGATTTTGAGCACTAGAAGGGCAATCGTGATGACGAGGCCGATCAGGGCCAGCTGGGCAGCCGGCTGGGTGAAGTTGACGAGCGCCGGGACAGCCAGGCCGTTGCCGACAATGGTACCGCCCTGGAGTTGCTCATAGGTGCCGGGATCCATCGTGAATTTGAGGAATCCGGCCTCCTTGACGCCGATGTAGGCGATGAACAGGCCGATGCCGGCGCCGATCGCGTGCTGCAGGCTCATCGGGATCGACTTGATGATCGCCTTGCGGACCTTTGTAACCGTGATCACGACGTTGATCAGGCCGCAGATGAAGACCATGGCCAGAGCTTCCTGCCATGTGAAGCCCATGCCGAAGACGACGGTGAACGTGAAGAACGCGTTGAGGCCCATGCCGGGTGCGGTGGCGTAGGGCACGTTGGCGACCAGACCCATGACCAGGGTGCCGATCGCAGCCGCGAGCGCGGTGGCGACAAACACGCCGCCCTTGTCCATGCCCGTCAGCCCGAGAATGCTAGGATTGACGAAGATGATGTAGGCCATGGTGAAGAATGTGGTGAGTCCGGCGAGGATTTCGGTGCGGATGTTGGTGCCTTTGGCTTGCAGGCCGAAAAATTTGTCCATACTGTCTTCTCCTTAATCATGATGCCGTGCAGGCAAATTTCCTCAATCAGTTTACCAATTACAGCCGGGAACACAAGCCCTCGGCGTCAGACCACTTCTGTGCCGTTGAGGCACTGACAATCCCTCCGCCATGGCAAACTTACGGGCGCCGAAGCCTTCGGCCGTCTCAATCGTGTTGATCAGGTTAATCTCGAAGACCCCGCCGTCATTTTCGATGGGATAAAAGTCCATGGCCTTGCTGTCAGGCTGACATTCGTCCGTATACATGCCGACAAGAAGATACTTGTAAGGTCGTTTATGCCATAATGGCATTTAGTGACATCTCGTGGAGGTTCGTATGACTGCCTTGACATGGAACGAGATCAAAGCTAGAGCTGTTTCCTTCAGTAAGGAATGGGCTAACGAGGGATATGGGGACGGTGAGGCAAAGTCGTTCCTCGAGCTCCGCTTACGGTGCAACACGATGTCATGTTCAACGAAATCTGCTGTAAACCTTTATTATACGAGCCAAGAAGATCATGGCGCTGATTGGTACCAAGAAGGCGTTGGCCATAGCCATATGAAACAACCGGACATTTGCTCGTAACACCAAAGTGGCCGAACGGATCTCGGCCTTGTTCCTTAGAACGGATCAATTTGAAAATATTGTGCCGAGGTAATCAATACAGTGGCCAAATGGAAGCGAAAAGAGAATCGAAATCAACAGCGCGAACAAAGAGACCATGGGATTGCGGAAATCGTTCGTCAAGACTTCCCTGATAAGAAGATTTCCTTTAAACGGCAGTACTCAAATAAGCTGTCGGATGCGATTTTTGGATTTGCAAGGCCGATACTTGAGCTATGCCATTCATTTGAACAAGAGAAGAACGCTATAGGCCTGATGATTATTTTATGGAACGCAGCTAATATTCCGGAGCTTTCGACCGAGGAATTATATGGCATGCTCAGTAACCTTATCGGAAAGTCTGATCCTGATCTGTTGCAAGAAATGAAGGAAATTGCTCAAGAGTACATATTACGCAAAAATCAATTTTTCGCTGACGATAAGCGGCTTGTTGAATCATACAATTTGACCAATACCAAAGAAGGTCTCCATCTCGAAGTGGCATACCGGGATCCGGACTGAGACAAGTAAAACAAATGAGGTACAAACCCTGGAGTTTGATCATGTTTGATGGTCTGTCGGACAAATCCACTCAACATAAGCACATAGGCACAATATCAAACGAGGTAACCACCAACGATTGCTGGATTTTTTGCTTGTGCGATAATTATTGTTGTGGTTTGCATATTGTTTAAACGGTGCCGTACAACTAAGGGAATTAGAACGATTGTTTTTAGTTTGCTCTTATCTGAAATAGTCTGTGATATTGCGTGGTATCTCATTTATTATCCAGCAGGGAATTACCATAATTACGGCATTGGCGGAGTGTTCGTGTTACTGTTATGGCCCGTATTGCTATTGATTGCCGGCATCATCACAGTCAAGCGAAATACAGTCGCTTGTGAGAGTCAGCAAAGTCATTAGATATCCGACCTGCGATTTTCCGCGTCGCCGACCACATACAAAAGAATCCTGCAACCTCTCGTAATCGACGGCAATCTCAACTCATGATCCGTGAAACGCCGTCGTAGCGGGCTTTTTCGGCTATCCCGATACCGAAGTAAACATCAAATAAAGTAATATGAAAGTGGAACGTTTTCTTGAACGCATATCGGTTTCGCGATATAAGAACAATTTAATTCTTAAAGGTGGATTCCTTATTGCGGCAATGGTCTGGAAGAATAGATAGCAGAAAGGGCATTATTATGGTATAATTATCACACTTAAGGAGGGATCGATATGCCCCGTATTATTCCAATACGCGACCTGAAAAATACAAGTGAAATCTCGAAGCTGTGCCATTCTTCCAGGGAGCCGATTTTCGTCACAAAAAACGGGTATGGAGACATGGTGATCATGAGCATGAGCGCTTATGAAGAAAAAATGTTCATTCATGACGTATATGAAAAAATTGACGCAGCTGAAGATCAGATCAAGGAAGGCAAAACGCTGGATGCGGCTGATTCGCTGAAATCTTTGAGAGAGAAATATAATGTATAGGCTTGTTGTCACAGAGCTTGCGCATCAGGACTTGGACAACATCGTTTCATACATGGCTGTTCAACTGGCCAATCCTTCAGCTGCCGGCAATTTTCTTGATGAAGTCGATGCGTGCTACCAATTCTTGCAGATCAATCCGCTGATGTATGAAAAATGTCGGGATCCTCGTTTGGAAGCAGAAGGATACAGAAAAGCCGTAATCAAGAATTACATCGCAGTGTATCGGATCAATGAAATTACGAAGTCGGTCATTATCTTACGCTTCTTCTATGGAGCGCAGGACTACATCAAGTTGATATAAGATACCAGCAATCTAAGTCTGGCAAGAAAGTATCCGGAAGGGTGCTTTTTCCATGCCTGTTTAGAAGAGTGAAATGCCAATGAACATTTTTATCAGCTGTTTTAAAGCTCGAGACAAGACGTAAAAGATAACCTGTATGTAAATACATATTCATACAAAATAAAACCAATCTGACAAAGCGTACTAGGCTCCAATTGTCGGTCGGCCAAATCAAACTGGTTCTGAATTGAAGAATACTCTGGTTGGACTTGTTTGTAAATCTTAGGAACCTTGCAGCTACGCCAAGTGAGAAAAATCCCTTCTTGCGTACGTCCGAAGCGCTCGATGGTACAGTTCCAACTCACATATTTAAAGACCTGTCCATCATCTGAATCTGCCCAATGACTTGCTTATCTGCATAATTTATCGTGAATGTAAGGCAGTAGATTGAAAAATATTCTGACTTAATCTGCACTATTTGTTTTTATCTGCATAAAATAATGGTAAAATAATGCAGTAAAGAAATTCATTGTGCAGAAAGGGACTCTAGATGAGAGCGTTTGATTATGAGAGACTGCCGGATGATCTGCTGAACCATGAGCTTATGAACCTTGTTTCCGCGATACACGAGCACAAAGGCAAGCAGGATTTGTTCATTGCTGCCAAGCCGGATGTTTTAACGGCCATGCTCGAAGTGGCGAAGGTCCAAAGCACGGGTGCTTCCAACCGCATCGAGGGAATCTTCACCTCGGATGAACGGCTTCAAGCTTTGGTCAAAGCCAAGGCAGAACCAAGGAATCGTTCGGAACAGGAAATTACCGGATATCGTGAAGTATTGAACTTGATCCATGACAGTTATGATTATATCGTGCCACGGACGAACGTCATCCTGCAATTACACAGGGACTTGTATCAATTCACCCCTTCATCAATCGGTGGCCGCTTCAAGAACTCGGACAATATCATCACGGAAACAGACGTCGATGGTTTGAGCAAGGTGCGGTTTACGCCAGTATCCTCATTTGAGACACCAGAAACGGTCGACCGTCTGACGACGGCTTTCATCGATGCCATTCAAGCTGAAAAGTACGACCCCCTGCTGCTGATCCCGATGTTCATCCTGGACTTCTTGTGCATCCATCCGTTTAATGACGGAAATGGGCGGATGAGTCGGTTGCTGACCCTATTGCTGTTATACCGGTCAGGTTATATCGTGGGCAAGTATATCAGTCTCGAAATGCTCATCGAAAAAACAAAAGAGACCTATTATGATGTCCTTTACGCCAGTTCTCAAGACTGGCACCCCGCGCATAATTCCTATTACCCATTCGTCAAATATTATCTGGAAATTATTCTAAGTGCCTACAAGGAATTTTCGATGCGTGTCGAGCTGATGCAGGATCGCAGCCTTTCCAAACCGGAGCGGATACGGGCCTTATTCGATACCACTTTACAAAAAATATCGAAGCGAATGATTGCCGAGAAGTTTCCCGACATCAGTACATCCACCATTGAACTTACGTTAGCGTCGTTGCTTAAGGAAGGATTTATCATCAAGATTGGCTCCGGCAGAAACACGTCATACATTAGGAATGCTGACTTTGCCGAAAAACGCTAATCATCTCCAAAAAGACAATTATGATTGAAAGACCACTCTTGACTGAGGGTGGTTTCTTCATGCCCGCAAGGAGAAATCGCATGATTATTGGGATCGAATTTGATCCATTTATATCATGATGTCTGCCTGCAAATTTTCCACATGGTATTTCTGGAACACAAGCTGAAAATGTTGAACCGATGGAGGTTTTGAAGGGGACAGGCCGTGCTTGACGCAATAGGCCTTATGTATTGCCATATAGCCGAACAATATAAGTCTAAAACACCGAACAAAAATAGTCCATATAGCCGAACAAATAGCGTCCGAATCGCCGAAATGAATTGCTCTGTACAGTTTTATAATGTTCAGGGGTGATGAGTTTGAAGCGATATCGCAACAGAATAGCAGATAAGATTCTCCTGGAGAAGCTGGAATCCAAAGGAGCGGTTTTGGTCGAGGGCGCAAAGTGGTGCGGGAAAACAACGACAGCGGCTCAAGTTGCCAGAAGCTCCATTTTCATGCAGGATCCTGCCAAAAGGGACCAATTTCTAAAAATGGCTGAGCTCAACCCGTCCTTGTTATTGGAGGGTGATACACCGCGTTTGATCGATGAATGGCAGTTGGCCCCACAATTATGGGACGCGATTCGCTTTGAAGTTGACCGAAGAGACGAATGCAACCAATTTATATTGACTGGCTCTTCGGTTCCAATTCTCGACCGGATGACATCACATACGGGCACCGGTAGAATATCCCGCATGGTCATGCGGCCAATGTCTCTATTTGAGTCGGACGACTCGAATGGTTCTATTGCTTTGCATGATCTTTTCAGCGAACAAGGAGATATTGCGGCTAAAAGCATGATTGATATTCGCCAGCTAGCCTACTTGATTTGTCGAGGTGGTTGGCCAAAGGCTCTCGATCAGAGCGACAAGATCGCGTTAAGGCAAGCTCGTGACTATTATGATGCGGTCGTCGAGTCCGATATTTCTGCGGTGGACGGCGTCTTTCGCAATCCACAGCGTGTCAAGCTGTTGATGCGATCATTTTCAAGATTTATAGCATCAGATGCAAAGATCACGAGCATTCGAGCGGATATGGTTACCAATGATTCGGATTCGTTGGATGAAGATACCATTTTTTCTTATCTCACTGCATTGAAGCGGATATTTGTTGTTGAAGATTTGCCGGCTTGGAGCCCGAACCTGAGATCAAAAACCGCTATCAGAACTTCCGATACGCGACATTTCGTCGACCCCTCCATAGCAGCAGCTTCGCTCGGCATTGGCCCAGCCGATCTATTGAATGATCTGAATACAATGGGATTGCTTTTCGAATCCATGTGCATTCGAGATTTGCGGGTTTTTGCAGAGGCTTTGGATGGAACGGTCTATCATTATCGAGATAAAACCGGTCTTGAATGTGACGCAATCATTCACTTGCGAAACGGTTCTTAAGCGCTGATTGAAGTCAAATTAGGCGGTAAGGATATCGACATTGCGGCTGGTAACTTGCATCGTCTGAAAGATAAAATCGACACGGATCGAATGAAAGCTCCTGCATGCTTAATGGTTGTAACAGGAACAGATTTTGCTTATAAACGTGAAGATGGCGTTTACGTTGTGCCGTTGGGATGTCTCAAAGATTGAGTGTCGAGGTGGGATGTGGCTTCAGAAACTTACTTTCAAAACGAAGAGATGATATTTCCATTTTGCCCGATTGCAGAGTGGATCAGAGAATTAGACCGGATCAATGGCAAAGAAAGTAAATCCATGCTCGCAATCTCAACTCATGATCTGTGAAACGCCGTCGTGGCGGGCTTTTCCGGCTATCCTGATACCTTGCCAAACATCAAACAAACATCAAATTCCAAATTTCGCCAATTCCACGTAACAATATTAACCAATCACAAAAAGTAAAACCGCTGCGGCTGTAGCCTTAGCGGTTGGCATGTGGTGATCGCGAGAGGATTCGAACCTCCGGCCTGCGGTTTAGGAAGTATGATATATAAGATTATTAATGTGTGTAATCGCTTGTGATCGGCTGTTATCAAAGGTATTGTCAAAAATGTGAAAGGTGATCGATGGCGATTATTGGCCATAATTTTCGCGACAAACATCAAGTAAACATCAAGAATGGGGTAAGGGTTGTCAAATTTACATCTCAATTATCTCGACTTGTACAGCCCTAAAATTAACAAACATCATAAACATCAATAAAGTAATATGAAACTATGAATGGTCAATTCTTGTATAATATACCATAAACCCGCAGGCCGGAGCAAGGAATGTTATCTTTCTCGTATCTTCCATTTCTTCGATAGATCATTCTCAGGGTAGTAGATGCACCCTTTGTCAATTCAAATTTGACTCTAACAATTCTGTTTGAGGTTGGATCGCTAATTTATTTAACAAATTGACTGAAGGGGTTATGGTGACGTGTCATTGTCTGACAATAATCATTATTATGTAAGCGTCAAAAGCACCACACATTGTAGCAGTCACTGAACTTTGACAAAATTCCTCCATCAAGCGATGGGGGATCATAAAGATGAAGCAAAATCAAAAGCGCATCGAATGGGAGCAGCGGATTGCTGATTGTGAGAACAGTGGTCAGACGATCGCTACCTGGTGCGAAGCCAACGGCATCAAGACCTGCAATTTCTATTACTGGAAGCGGCGAATTCGGGAGCATGCACAAGGCGGAACCGGCCAACCCATCAAGTGGATGTCGCTGGATATTAGACCGCTGGACGACCAGCCGTCCTGGCCTCAAGGGGCTGTATCGGTCGAAGTCGGTCATGCCAGAATTATTGTGACGCAAGGATTTGACCAGCATGTGTTTCGGGATATCGTGAATATCCTGCAAACCCTGTGATTGACGAATGGGCAAACAAGCAGGTGCATCTGGCTTGCGGCAGCACCGATATGCGCAAATCGATCGATGGGCTGGCCGTACTGGTGAAAGAAACATTTGAACTGGATCCGTTCGGCCCATGCCTGTTTGCCTTTTGCAATCGTCAGCGCAACAAACTCAAGATCCTGCAGTGGGATCACAATGGATTCTGGCTTTATTATCGTCGACTGGAGCGGGGGAAATTCGACTGGCCAAATCAGTCCGGTGACGCTGTGAGCATCAGTTATCGCGAATTTCGCTGGCTCCTGGACGGGTTGTCACTTGTGCAAAGGCAGGCCCACAAAGCGGTTTCGGCACGGACAATTCTGTAATCAACGAGGTGCGTATAACGCCCTATTTTCGGGCGTTTCCAGACTTTTTAAGAATGAAAAAAGCGGCCATTTGTGGTACTCTGTCGGGGATGGAAACGCAGGTAAAATCATCCGAGTCAAACGAAAAATTGTTGGAACAAATTCGCCTTCAGGAAGAGCAAATCCTGCTTCTTCAGCAGCAGCAGGCGGAACTCAACGCCAAGGTAAAATGGTATGAAGAGCAGCTGCGCCTGCAACGCCAGCGCCTGTTCGGAGCATCGAGCGAGAAGAGCGCGTATCCGGAACAGATCAATCTGTTCAACGAAGCCGAAGATACGGCTGACCCTAAAGCCGCAGAGCCGACGACGGAAACGATCACCTATTCCAGAAAGAAACGCGAACCGGGTCAGATTGCCGAGAAGATCCAGGATCTGCCGGTTGAAGTCATTGATTACGAACTGTCTGAATCCGAACGGGTCTGCCCCTGCTGTCAGGGCGAACTGCACGAGATGAGCACCCAGGTTCGCGATGAGCTCAAGATCATCCCGGCAAAAGCCAGCCTCGTCCGTCATGTCCAGCATATCTACGCCTGCCGGCATTGCGAGAAGCACGCTGATGACGCCCAAGCTAAGGTGCCGGTCATCAAGGCTGCCATGCCCAAGCCCCTGCTGCCCGGCAGTCTCGCCTCGGCGTCCGCCGTTGCCTACATCATTGACCAGAAATACACGAACCATCTGCCCCTGTACCGTCAGGAACAGATCCTGTCGCGGCTGGATATCAACCTGTCACGCCAGACCATGTCCAACTGGATCATCCGCAGTGTTGAGGCCGCGCTGGATCCGATCCATGACCAATTACACCGCCAATTATTGCGCCATGACATCCTGCATGCCGACGAAACAACCTTGCAGGTGCTGAAGGAATCGGAGCGGTCGGCACAGTCGGACTCGTATATGTGGCTCTACCGGACCGGCCGAGATGGACCGCCGATTGTGCTTTACGATTATCAGACAACCAGAGCCAGCAAACACCCGAAGCGATTCTTGGAAGGGTTCAATGGGTATTTGCAGACCGACGGCTACGGTGGCTATGACAACCTGACCGGCATCACCCAGGTCGGGTGCTGGGCGCATGCCCGGCGCAAGTTTACCGATGCGCTCAAGGCGCTGCCACCTGCCCAGAAAGATAAGCCGGTCGCTGCCAGTAAAGGGTTAGAATATTGCAATAACTTGTTCAGTATTGAGCAGGACCTAAAAGATGCTACCCCTCAGTGGCGATTTGAGCAACGTCTGCTTCGCAGCAAACCGATTCTGGACGAGTTTTACGGCTGGCTCAAGCGGACGGGGCAGCAAACCCTGCCGCAAAGCGTATTTGGCAAGGCAATCAAGTATTGCCTGAATCAGTGGGCTTCGCTCAATAACTTTCTGCTCGACGGACGGCTGGAACTGGACAACAATCGGGCTGAGCGTTCGATCAAACCGTTCGTGATCGGGCGAAAAAACTTCCTGTTCTCGAACACGTCCAAGGGCGCGCGCAGCAGCGCGATCATTTATAGCATCGTCGAGACCGCCAAGGAGAATGGACTGAAGCCGTATGATTATTTGTTATACCTGTTTGAGCGGATGCCGAACATTGATCAGAAGAATCCGGATGCGATCCGCCAGTTGATGCCGTGGTCATCGACATTACCGGATTCCTGCTGGACAAAGGATAAAAAGAGCACATCAAGTGAATCCTAAGCGTAAAGTGTGTGCGTTTTGACGCTTACATTATTATTGATTGCGACAGTGCAAGACAAAAATATTCGGTTGTCACGCCTATTTAGACTAAAATTTATGGGAAATGATCGAATAATTTACGCAGCTTAACCAATTCACTATACTTCAAACAAGTCAACCTGATTATTGAACGTTGAAAAATAAATAGTGGAATGCCAAGAAGATTATAATTAGTTTTTGGGCAATTTGTTCTTCATTTAATGCTATCGATATTTGGGATTATTGCAGTTTCGTTTTTGTAAGTAGAAAGCACTAACTGAGTCCTCGTATAATCGACTTCAGGTAAATTCTTAATTTGAATAATGATTTGATCGAGTTCCTGGGTCGATCCGGTTACAACCTTGAGTAAAAAATCGAAATCACCAGTAACATTGTGACATTCAACTGCGTCAGTTATTTCTTTTATTCTTTCAATGAAACTTGCATTATGTTTTGGATGATCTAGTCTCACCGAAAGAAACACCATTACATCTTTTCCAAGCTTCTTATTATCAAGTAAAACGGTATATTGCTTAATGATTCCTAAACTTTCCATTTTTCGTATTCGTTCAATAACTGCAGATACAGACATGTTGATCCGCTCACCAATCGCAGACGCATTGTAGCGAGCGTTCTTTTTCAATAATTCGAGTATTCGAAGATCTGTTTGATCCATAATTACCTCTCATAGGTGAAATGCTTGAACATATAATATCATAATTGCTTAATCGCAAATTATAAATTGAAACACTTATCAAATATGAAATCTTCTAACAAACTGACAAATTGTGCAAATTTACAAAAATCACACTACAATTTATGAGTTGACAATTGATATTGCTTAATATTGCTATCAAATAACCTGCTCATCAATGATGAGGAGGCAATAAATGAAAGTAGGGAAAACAGTTGAAATTGTCAAATGTTAACATTGATGAATTGACGTCATTAAACTGCTTTGAATCAAGAGGCGAACTTATTGAGTATTTGATACTGGAATGCATGAGTATATCCAAAGAGACAATGGGTTCATGGACTTTAAAAGTTTTACTTGATGGACGGGGAGTCAGCATAAGCATTGCGAGTGTTGGAAGAGCATTAATGATTCTTGATGCAAAAGGGTACACTAAGTTGGTATCAACAAAAGGAAGACATATTACTGAAAAGGGAATATCTTATTTGTCTGAAAAGCGCAAAGTAGCTGAGCACAAATACATTCAAAGACGAATGGACAAATCTGCATCCCCGGATGATTTTTGTGAATTGCTTGACCTAATTAGGGCTAGACGAGCTCTTGAGTCAGAATCAGCACGTCTTGCGGCAATAAGAGCAACAGATTTAGAAAAAGATAAAATTATGCAAGGACTTAGAGAGCATCAGTCAATTGCTACTTGTGGTAAAGATCCAACCGGAGAAGCATTCAATTTTCACATAAAAGTTGCAGAATCAACACACAGCCATTTTATCATAGCAGCTATTCAACTATTCATATTTTACAACGAACAGATGGAATATAAATTCCCATATCTTGTTACTCGGGACTTGGGCATGCAATTTTACGAGGACCACCAAGAAATAGCCAAAGCGATTTTAAAAAGCGATCCCCAAAATGCAGAGAGCCTTATGTGGGCGCACATGACGAATATATTAGAAGCAATAAAGAAACAGGAAGGTTCGGAAACAACCAGCTGAATTACTATTTTTAGCAGACCAATATTCAATTTCAGGAGCATTATATGACACATATTGATTTGAATAGATTGAGATCAAATATCGAGCGTCTTGGCGAAATAGGTAGTATTCCAGGGGAAGGAACCACTAGGCTTTCGTACTCAACTGACTTTTCACGTGGTGTGAACTTTGTTGAATCATTAATGAAAAATGCGGGACTCGAGACAAGAATTGACCCTGTAGGCAATTTGATCGGCAAAAAGAAGGGGGAGCGCACTGCGTCGATAGTAATTGGCTCACATATTGATACAGTTCCGAACGCTGGAATATTTGATGGATGTCTTGGGGTTATAGCGGGAATTGAATGTATTCAGGTTCTCAACTCTAGCGGATATCAAAATAAACATACCCTTGAAGTAATTGCATTTACTGAGGAGGAGGGCAATGTAATTGGTGGTACTTTTGGAAGCAAATGCCTGGCCGGGATCGAACTTGACGAGCATTATATGATTGGCCTCAAGAAAGTCGGATTAAAAGCTGATGATATTTTAATGTCACGCCGAAACATTGATGAAATTGAATATTATATTGAAATGCACATAGAGCAGGGTGGGATTCTTGACAGTGAGAAAATTACAATAGGAATTGTTGAAGGAATTGTTGGAATCCAGAGATATCGAATTGTAGTCAATGGTATTGAGAATCATGCAGGAACGACACCAATGAGTTTGAGAAAAGATGCGCTGGTTGACGCAGCACAAATGATATTGAGAATAGATTCATTGGTTCGCGAGTTAAATAGCACATTGGTGGGTACTGTTGGCGTTCTTAATGTTAAACCTGGGGCAGCAAACGTTATACCTGGCCAAGTTGAATTCATTTTGGAACTAAGAGATATGAATGAATCAAACATGGACAATGCAATTGAAAAATTAAAATACGAATTTTCAGATAAGAACATGAAAGTGGATTGCATACTACTTGAAGAACCAACTTACATGAACCCATCCGTAATAGCGGCGATGATTGAAGTGTGCAAAAATCGAAATTTGAACTATAAAATAATGCCCAGCGGAGCAGGCCATGACTCAATTAATATGAGTAAAATTGCTGCGGCCGGTATGCTCTTTATTCCGAGTATTGATGGAATAAGTCATTCAAAAAATGAGCGCATTCGTTGGGAGGATTTGGCATCTGGTACTGAGGTAATGCTAGACACCTTAGTTCATCTTGATAAATCGATTGGGTGAGGAAGAACTAATGCGAATTAAGATTATTAATCCAAATACAACGTTGAGCATGACGAATAACATTGAATTAACGGCAATTAAGTACGCAAGAAAGGGGACGGAAATTATATGTGTTAGTCCCAAAACGGGTCCTGAAAGCATAGAATGTTATGTTGATGAGTATTTGGCAATTCCAGGAGTACTGAATGAAATAGTTCTAGGCGATAGAGAAGAAGGAGTTGATGCGTATATTATAGCTTGCTTTGGTGATCCTGGACTGCAAGCAGCAAGAGAACTTACGAAAAAACCGGTAATTGGCATCGCTGAAGCAGCCATCGCAACAGCAAAATTCTTAGCCCCGTATTTTTCTGTTGTATCTGTTTTAGAGCGATCAAAAAAAGTCACTGAAGATGTTCTAATCGCAAATGGTGCAGAAAAATTTTGCAAATCCATTAGGGCAACAGGACTATCTGTACTTGACTTTGAAAAGGACATTTCAAGCGGCTTGGATGCATTAGCCGAACAAAGTGAAAAGGCCGTTAAAATTGATGGCGCAGAGTGCATTTTATTAGGTTGTGCTGGTTTCGTTGGGTTTGTTGATGATCTAAGAGCAAAACTGGGAGTTCCGGTACTTGATGGGGTTAGTCCAGCTGTAAAATACGCAGAGTCATTAATTGAACTTGGTTTAGAAACAAGTAAGTACAACACATGGAATTATCCGGAAGGCAAAAAAATCATCGGATACCCTCTTTTTTCAAAATGACAAGCTTGTCAATTTTATTTTTATACTATTAGGAATTCACGCATCGACTTTGGTGCATGAAAAAATAATCAAAATGTCGAGGAGGAAAGTAAATGAAAGGTCGAATCACCGTATTTCTAGTTGCAGTTCTTTTTCTTCTTTCATTCGTAACATCCTGTACATCTGATCAGCCAACAACCGCTCCTGCAACAACAACAACCTCCGCTAGTCAAACTACCAGTGCGAATCCTGGTCAAGCAAAAAAAATCAAAATTGGTGTAAGCATTAATGCGTTATCCAATATCCACAACCAAAAAGTATTTGAAGCAACACAGCAGGCCGCAAAGGCAGCAGGACATGAAGTTGTTGCAACTAACGCGAATGGTACCGCTGCACAACAAGCAACTGATATTGAGAATCTGATTCAACAGAAATGCAATGTGATTATCATTCAAAATGGTGATACGGACGCCTTGAAAAATGTTGTCAAAGAAGCAAAGGATGCAGGCATTTATACCATTAGCATGGAGTCTGGTTGGATTCCTGGCGTGTCGTCAATGTTTGCTCTGAATGATTTCGCTATTGCATCAGCACTATATCCAATGGTTGCAGGTGAAATGGGATTTGAGGGTGAAGTTATTCTGATTAATCACAATGATCACCCAGCAATCAGGGCGAGAAGAAATGTTCAAGAGGCAGTATTAAGAGAATACACTGGAATTAAAAATGTAACAACCGTCACATCTGGTTTCCCTGGAACGGTCGAACTTGCTTATAAAGGCGTTGAAAGTGCACTTCAAGCAAATCCAAAGGTGAAAGCAATTTGGGCAACATTCGACCTTGAAGCTATTGGCGCTGCTCAAGCATGCAAAGCACTTGGCCGTAATGACATCATAATTGTTGGAGTTGACGGTGAAGCTGACGCCCTGAAAATGATTAAAGAAGGTGGACCAATTATTGCAACAGTAATTGGAGATCAGAATTGGGCAACAAGTGAGGCAATTAAAGTAGCAGAAGATTTGGCTGCAGGTAAGGAAGTGCAAGCATTTTATGCAATCCCATTTGAAATCGTAACAGCAGATAATGTTGATAAATACCTGAAGTAAGTCATCAATTCAAAGTGTAAAAGAAAAAATAATTTCGCTGACCTGCATAGGATCCAACAAACTGAACCCCCTCGACACCTTGATTTATATGATCAAGATGTCGAGGGGGCCAATGAAAATCATTCTTCTACGCAAATGGGAGGAGATCATTTTGACTTCAGATATTGCAATAAGCATGGAAAATATTGAAAAACATTATGGTGGAATTTATGCAATCCAGGATGTCAGCTTGATTCTGAAAAGAGGATCAGTTCATGCACTTGTTGGCGAAAATGGTGCTGGAAAATCAACCCTGATGAAAATATTAACAGGGGTTGTCAAGAAAGACAAAGGGCGCATTATTCTAAATGAACAGGAAGTTGACATCCACAGTTACGCCCATTCAATTCAACTTGGAATTGCTCTGGTTCCGCAAGAACTCTCTCTTGTTGAATATTTCACGGTTGGTGAGAACATTTTTCTTGGTCGAGAGCCACAAATAAAAGGGACCAAACTCATTAACTGGAGATTGCTGTTTGAAAACACAAAAGAACTGCTAGAAAGTCTTAAAATAAATTTAGACCCAAAGAAAAAAGTTAAAGACTTAAGTGTTTCTGAAAAGCAAATGCTCGTAATTGCCAGAAGTTTATCTCTCGATGCTCAAGTCATTGTGTTCGATGAGCCTACTGCAAGACTGGGACATCACGAAGTGAAGCAGCTTCTTGATTATATACATTATTTAAAAAATAATGGGAAAAGTATAATATATATTTCTCACAGGCTAGAAGAAATATTTCAAATTGCTGATGAGGTAACTGTGCTTAGGGACGGCAAAGTTACCGGTAACATGAATGTATCAAATATTGATGAGAGTGGTCTTATACAACTAATGGTAAACAGGCAACTTGCATGTAAGACTGAAATTAAAACTAATCACACGATTGGTGAAGAAGTGTTTCGAGTTGAAAATATTACAAGGGGAAATGTCGTTAATGATGTATCTTTCTCTATTAGAAAGGGTGAGGTACTTGGCTTTTTTGGAATTGTAGGATCGGGAAGAACTGAAACATTTAGAGCGATTCTGGGTGTAGATAAAAGGGATAGTGGAAGAATCATTTTAGAAAACCAAGAAATAAGGCTCAAGAGCATGTATAAATCATTAAAATGCGGTATTGCACTTGTTCCCGAAGAAAGAAGACAACAGGGTCTTGTGCTTAGTCGATCCATTCGTACAAATGTCACACTCGGCAGTTTAGAGCGTTTTTCAGTATTCGGATTTGTCAGCACCAGAAAAGAGAAATTATTCGTATCTGACACGGTTGATAGAATGAGACTCGTACGCAGGAATATCGAACAAAATGCAAGTGACCTTAGCGGTGGCAACCAACAAAAGGTCGTTTTATCAAAATTTATCGGACGTGGTGGCACAAAATTGTTTATACTCGATGAACCAACTCGAGGAATAGATGTTGGGGCAAAAAGTGAAATATATACACTAATTGATGGTATTGCCGTCGGGGGAACACCTGTGGTCGTCATTTCATCAGAGATCCCTGAACTCCAAACAGTATGCGATCGAATTATCGTAATGAAAAGAGGTAAGATTGTTGCAAATCTGGAACGGGAAGAATTTTGCGATGCTCAAAACATTCTGAAGTATGCAATTGGAGGTTAATCTGCTTATGAGCTTGAAAGGCATCAATATCAATTATTCGACAATCGCCAAAAGGTACGGCACTGTAATAGGCCTTTTGTTTGTTTGTATTTTCTTTTCAATTAGGAGTCCGGTGTTTTTATCTCTAGGTAATATCTTAACTGTATTAAGACAGATCGCAATGCTTAGCATCATGGGTGCAGGTTTAACGATCGTTATGATTACAAAGCGAATAGACCTTTCGATTGGCTATTCAACAAGTTTCTTAGGCATTTTCTGTGCGGCATTAATTGTTGATTTCGGAGTTCCAATGTGGACCGCTGTTTTTTTAACCTTAGTTGCAGGAATAGTGATTGGTGCAATTAACGGTTTAGCTGTTGCAGTCATCGGAATACCTGACTTTATTGCAACTTTGTCTGTCGGATTTTTGGTTTCGGGAATAAACCAAGCGTACACTACTGGTCACCCTATTTCGGGCTTACCTGCAGGATTTAATATTTTTGGTGCTATGAGAATATTTGGAGTTATCCCAAGTTCTATTGCGATTATGTTTGGCTTTTTAATCATTATTTATATATTGCTATCACATACACGATTTGGCAGATATTCGTATGCAATTGGCGGTAATGAAGAAGCTACAATGATGTCAGGTGTTAGGGTGAAATTCATCCAAATTCTAGGTTATATTGTTAGTGGAATTTCTGTTGCACTCACATCGCTTGTATTAACCTCTCGATTAGGATCGGCTCATCCATTAGCTGGGGATGGTTTGCTTATGGATGCAATTGCAACAGTTTATCTTGGCGGTACGGCTTTTAAGGATGGAGAACCAAATTTGGGAGGTACATTCGTTGGGGCTTTAATCATCGGAGTATTAGGTAATGGCCTTACTCTATTGAATGTACCCTACTATTATCAAAATATAACTAAAGGCATTGTAATTCTTCTTGCTGTCACAATTACCTCTCTGCAAAGAATAAAAAAGAAATAATAAATTGGAGGTTGAAAACATGAACGTTTTGATAAAAAACGGAACAATCGTAACGGCTGAAAATGAATATAAATCAGATATATTTATTGAAGACGAAAAAATTCAGATGATTGCAAGTTGTATTAATCAATCAGCGGATCTTATCATTGACGCCCAAAATAAATATATTCTTCCGGGCGGGATTGATCAGCACACTCATTTTGATGCTTTGTGTAATTCAGGATGCATGAACACCTCGGGATATGAGGCTACTGACTCTGTTTTGCGAGGCGGGACAACAACAATTATAGATTATGCTCCCCAAGATCCCGGTAAGGGACTTATAGATTCAATTGAATTTCGGAAATCAAAGCGCGCAGAAGGTGTTATTGCTGTCGACTATTCACTTCATGCATTAGTAACAGATGCAACCTCGAACATACTTGAAGAGATCCCTCATCTTGCTGAGAACGGAGTACCAACCATCAAGCTATTTATGGCCTATAAAGGATCACCGCTTTACGTTGATGATGGAGTTTTATTTAATGTTCTAAGTCTTTCTGCACGGCATGGCATAACAGTCTTTGTTCATGCTGAGAATGCAGATATCATAGATACGCTTCAAAAAAGATATTTGGCTGAAGGCAAATATGAACCTAAATACCACGCAGAAACTCGCCCCCCTTTTGTTGAAGCAGAAGCGGCAGAACGAGCCATTACCATAGCAAAAGCAGCAGGCGCACCGGTTCATATTGTTCATGTATCATGTGCTGAGGCAGCTAAAGCAATTCAAAATGCAAGAGCAAACAACGAACCTGTATTTGGTGAGTGCGTCACACACCACCTGGTACTGACTGATGTTGAACTTTCACGACCCAATTTTGAAGGATCAAAATATGTTTGCTCACCGCCATTGAGAAATGAATACCACATTGACGCCTTATGGAATGCCATTAAAAACAATTGGATTCAAACGATTTCTTCTGACCACTGTGGCATTGATTACGCGGTTATGAAGCATTTAGGATTTGACGATTTTACGCAAATACCTAATGGAAGTCCTGGCGCAGCTGATCGAATTCATATGATTTGGACACATGGTGTCGAAACCGGACGTATTAGTAAACAGCGCTTTGTGGATGTGACTTCAACATATCCCGCAAAAGTAAATGGGATATTCCCGCAGAAAGGACATATTGGAATTGGATCTGATGCAGATATTTTAATTTTTGATCCAAATTATCGAGGAATTGTAAATCTAAAGGACAATCCAAATGGTGTCGACTTCAACGTATATGAAGGACTGAAGCAGATTGGGAAAGTAGAAAAAGTACTTTTACGTGGCATGCTTGTTGTTAATGATGGAGAATTTGTCGGTCAGATGGGACAAGGTCGATTTATTCCCGGGAAAACATATGGTCAGTGTTATCAATAACTGCTAGTTTCAAATATCATTCATGTTGGTTATTGGATGTTGTGGATGAAAGCACTATGTTAACATGCCAAGCATGGTGCTTTTATCATCTTCTCTATTCTCGAAAATATGGATGCAAGAAGCATAATAAATTAATATTCATAAATTTAAAATCGATTTAAAAACAATTGAGGCGTAATTGATTTGAAGAATGGATTTACATGTTTGCATCTTAAAATTCTCTTCTCGCAAAAAAATAATTGTCAAATTGAGTTATGCATACATGAACGCAAAAACTTGTTCAACTGAGCATGTTTTAGCCATTTATTTGGGAGCGAAACAAAATTTTGTGCATCAGTTTTTCCAAAAAATTTTTGTCAGATGCCACCTAGACAAGAAATATTAAGCAATATTAATCAAACCCTTTAATCACGATACAGGTTAGTATATTTTTTACTTAACACAATTAAATATATTATATATGTCAAATTGTAACATCGTTTAGATTCAGGAGTGATTATGAATATTGGAGTGGTAAAAGAGATCAAGAATCATGAGTATCGAGTTGGATTAACACCAAACTGTGTAAAAAACTATGTCACTAATGGACATCAGGTGTTCATTGAGCATGATGCCGGACAAGGATCAAGTTTTTCAGACAGTGAGTACATTTGTTCAGGTGCAACGATTTTGCCAGATGCAGCATCTGTTTGGCGTATGGCCGAAATGATTATTAAGGTTAAGGAACCTATCGAAATTGAGTATGACATGTTGCAAGAAGGACAGATTTTGTACACTTACTTACATCTTGCCGCTGACCTTCCTTTAACTAATACATTAATTAACAAGAAGGTAAAAGCGATTGCATATGAAACCATAACGGATAAAAAAGGCGGATTGCCATGTTTAGTTCCTATGAGTGAAATAGCCGGCAGACTTTCTGTGCAGGAAGGGGCCAAATATCTTGAAATTCAATATGGGGGACGTGGCATTCTTCTTGCCGGAGTTCCAGGAGTTGATAAAGGTAATGTCGTAATCTTGGGTGGAGGCACTGTTGGTACTAATGCCTGCAAAATAGCTGTTGGCATGGGTGCAAATGTTACCATTCTTGATATAAGCGCTGAGCGTTTGGCATACCTTGATGACATTTTTGGAAGCCGTATTAACACTCTATACAGTTCGAAAGCTAACATTCAAAGTGTTCTTCAATATGCTGATTTGGTTATTGGAGCGGTTTTAATTCCGGGGCGTACAGCACCAAAACTTGTTTGTAGCCAAGACCTTGGACTAATGAAAAAAGGATCGGTTATCGTTGATGTTGCTGTCGATCAAGGCGGATGCATTGAAACGACAAGGGCAACAACACATCAGAATCCTGTATTTGAAATTGATGGCATTGTTCATTACTGCGTTGCGAATATGCCTGGTGCAGTGGCTCGTACATCGACTATTGCTCTCACTAATACCACATTAAAATATGGTCTCATGATTGCAGATCATGGTCTTGAAAAAGCTTGCCGAATGGATTCAGGATTAGCAAATGGCGTTAATTGTTATGACGGAAAATGTACCTGTCAAGGCGTTGCAGACTCACTTACACTACCGTTCAGCTCTGTAATAGATCTGATCTAACTGGATGCTTTTTTGGAGGCCAAAAAAATGATGAATATGAGCTTTGCAGCTGAAAACTATCCAACATCTGGCGTGCGGGCAATGTTTGAAAGAGCGCGTGCATACAATGATGCCATCAACCTTGTATTAGGTGAACCAGGACCGACGACACCTGACGCTATCATCAAGACAGCTGTTGATGGATTGTTGGCAAAAAAAACAAAATATACACCAAATTTAGGCATTTTACCGCTTCGAGAAGCAATTTCCAGAAAAATGATTCGTGAGAATCATGTATATTTTAACCCAGAAGACGAAATAATTGTGACGACAGGAGCCACAGAAGCATTAATGCTTACGATGCTGACCTTGATAAATCCTGGCGATGAAGTGATTATTCCTGATCCTGCATGGCCAGATTATCTTGGCCAAGTCCTCATGTCCCATGCGACACCTGTATTTGCTAAACTTCACGAGGAAAATCAGTTCAAAATGACAGCAGATGTTATCCGTCCATTACTAACAAATAAAACAAAACTTATTGTCCTGAACTCTCCTGCAAATCCAACAGGAGCCATGTTAGATCATAGTGATTTGGCTGAAATTGCCAAAATGATCGAAGAAAGAGGCATATATGCCATATCTGACGAGCCATACGAGCGCTTAGTGTATGATGACAACAGACATGTAAGCCTTGCATCTTTTGAAGGGATGAAAAATTATGTAATTACAATTAATAGTTTTTCAAAGACCTATGCAATGACTGGATGGCGAATGGGGTATGCATGCACAAATGCCTTCATGATCGAGAAAATGGTTAAACTTCACGAAAACATCACATCGTGTCTTAGCGAAGCTTTTCAATTAGCAGGTGCTTATGCTCTCGATTTTGGTGATGAATCTATAAAAATAATGAGAAATGGGTATTTGGAAAATAGAAACCTTTTAGTTGATGCCTTAAACAGTATGAATGGATTCCGTTGTCATACTCCACCTGCCACCTTTTATGCATTTCCCAACATTAAGGGACTTAACCTTAATTCACAAGCTGCGGCAAATTTGATTCTCGACAAATGCCACGTCGTCACTTCACCTGGAGGTGCATTTGGTGAATCAGGAGAAGGATTTATCCGCATCTGCTTTGCTACCTCCAAAGAAAATCTTGCTGAAGCCGTCATGAGAATGAAAAATTATTTCGGCTAAATCAAATACATCACTAATTCTTGATAATTGATCTGGGAGTAAATACTCATGCAAGAAGTCATGAAAAAAATTCGTGAATGTGGCATCGTACCGGTCATCGTCATCAACGACGCCAGCAAAGCCGTACCCCTCTCTAAAGCTCTACTAGCCGGAGGTATCTTTGTCATAGAGGTGACTTTTCGTACAGCTGCTGCCTACGAATCGATCGTCAACATTAGTCGAGAGGTGCCAGAGATGCTCGTCGGCGCAGGCACCATCCTAGATATGGAGCAGTTGGATCGAGCAATTGAGGCCGGTTCCCAATTCATCGTGTCGCCAGGACTTGATGGTGCCATCGTCAAGGCTGCTCATGCTAAGGGAATAGTGATACTGCCCGGTGCCGTCACCCCAACCGAAATAATGCAGGGTCTCAAGCTGGGCATTCAGACCTTCAAGTTTTTTCCAGCTGAGTCCTATGGCGGGCTCGGCGCTATTAAGTCGCTTTGTGCACCCTTCGCATCGATTGACTTTGTGCCAACTGGCGGGGTATCCCTTAAGAACCTGCCGGATTATCTTAATAACAATCGAATCGCGGCAGTCGGTGGGAGTTGGATGGCCACCGCCGACATGATTGACCGGGGCGATTTCGAGGATATCACGAACCAAACACAGCAGGCGGTATCCTTGCTTCACTCGATCCGCCGCTGAAAAAACCCTTTATGATAACAGAGGTGTTGAAAATGGATTTTAACCTTCGTGATGTGAATTCCTGCCTTTTTGACCAGATATCTCTTGGCGAGGTCATGTTGCGGCTCGATCCAGGCGAGGGGCGAATCCGCACGACCCGTCATTTCACCGCCTGGGAAGGCGGTGGTGAATACAATGTCGCCCGTGGCCTGTGCCGCTGTTTCGGGCTGAAGACCGCCGTTGTTACTGCTTTGGCAGATAATGATATCGGCTACCTGATTGAAGACTTCATCCTGCAAGGCGGCGTTGATACCCGGTTTATTAAGTGGTTTCCCTATGATGGCATCGGCCAAAATGTTCGCAATGGCCTGAACTTCACCGAACGCGGATACGGCGTGCGTGGTGCGCTTGGCATCTCTGACCGGGCGAATACGGCAACTAGCAAGATGAAGCCTGGTGATATCAACTGGGACCACTTGTTCGGAAAACTCGGCGTCCGCTGGCTGCACACGGGCGGCATCTTCGCAGCCTTGTCCGAGTCGACTGCGCAGGTCGCGATTGAGGCGGTAACCGCCGCCCATCGACATGGGACGATTGTCAGTTACGACCTAAACTACCGGCCGTCGCTCTGGAAGGGCATCGGCGGTTTGGAAAAAGCGCAGGCGGTCAATAAGGAAATTGCTAGTCACGTGGACGTGATGATCGGCAACGAAGAGGACTTCACAGCCTGCCTTGGCTTACAGGTTGAGGGAAACGAAGAGGGGCTAAAAATCTTGAATCTTGATGGCTACTATCGTATGATCGAGACCGCTGCCCGCGAATATCCTAACTTTAAGGTGATCGCGACCACTCTACGCACAGTCCACAGCGCGAATGACAACGACTGGGCAGCCATTGCTTACTCGGATGGGCAGGTGTATCAGTCCTCGAATTATCCCCACCTGGCGATCTTGGATCGCGTAGGTGGCGGCGACAGCTTTGCCTCTGGCCTCATCTACGGACTGATGACGACTGGCGATGTGGGCCATGCAGTTAATTACGGAGCGGCGCACGGGGCCCTGGCCATGACCACTCCTGGCGACACGAGCATGGCCCGCAAGAAAGAAGTCGAAGCCTTAATGAAAGGCGCAGGAGCGAGAGTGCAACGTTAGTGGATCTCATATAACCCTTTATTATGTCTTGTTTGATGTCGTAAACATAATCTCAATTTTGTCTAGTTCAATTAAAAACGTTTAAGTCGCATTTCATTTTACATCACATTTATCTCGACCTGTACAACTCTCAAGCAAACATCATGAACATAAACAAAGCATTTTGAAACTAAATGTAGTCATTTTTTGTATAATACAAAATGAAACCACAGGCAGGAGCAAGCGAAGTTCCAATTATTCTCTTGATTCAATTATTCCTTCGTAATTGCAGTTTAGTGATTTAATCATCACCATCCAAAATAGCGAAGAAAAGTACCCCATATGTGGGATAGCATATTATGGTCTGGGAATGATTTTGTTGAAAAGCACCAAAAATTGATAATATAATTTGTATTTGAGTAATGCCAAAGTTCTATTGACTATTGTAGTCACACAAATAATAATGAGGATAGTTGTTTTTATGCATCATGTAATGCATTACATTAGAAAACACTTAAATATATTTTTAAGGTTATAGCAATTTGAGAGAACCAATTATTATTTTGTCGGTAATGTAACGGATTACATTGTTGACAAATCAATCGGTAAATTTGCTTTCGTGAGGTTGCTTATGAGCACAATACTAGATGTTGCCAATTTAGCTGGTGTTTCAGTCGCAACTGTATCACGGGTTTTAAATAATAGTGATTTAGTTATTGACGAAACTCGAGACAAAGTTTTAAAAGCAATTTCTGAGCTAGATTATAAACCAAATATGCTTGGTCGAAATTTGAGACGTTCAAGTAGCAAAGTAATATTAACACTCGTCCCCAATATTTCAAATCCGTATTATTCTGAGATAGTAAAAGGAATTCAAGATACCCTTTCGATTAATGACTATCAGTTACTTCTAGCTAACTCAGAAGCAGAATGGGATGTCGAAAGTAAATATATCAAATTGCTCGAGCAAAAATTAGTTGATGGATTAATCTGGATGGACGCTACAGCTAGATCAAAGAATGTTCGTAAAATATCGCAAGACTATCCTGTTGTTATTTGTTCTCAGTATGATGCAACTGATCTTTGTTACGTGTCAATTGACAATGAAAAATCTGCTTACGATGCGGTGTCGCATCTGATTAATCAAGGGTATCGTAGAATTAGTATGTTCAATTCTAACCAGAAGTTTCGATATGCAAGACTCCGTTTAAAGGGTTATCAAAATGCCTTGCTCGATCACGGTTTAGAATATGATGAAAATATGGTCGAATATGTTGAATTTGATGAAGAAAAAATATCGACAAGTTTCGAAAAATTGATAATTGAAAAAAATTCAATTGATGCAATTTTTACAATTTCAGACTTTAATGCGCAGTTTATCATTCGCGAAGCAGATAAACATGACATAAGAATTGGTAAGGATTTTGGACTCGTAGGTTTTGACAATCTCAGTTTTTCTAGCATTATTAAACCTTCACTTACAACTGTTGACCAGCCGCGCTATAGAATAGGTACCGAAGCTGCAACTTTGCTAATCGAAAGGATCAAGGGCCACCGAGAATCCTGCAAACAAATAATCCTAGACCATAAATTAATAATAAGAGAATCATCGCTTAAATCGCAAAACTGATTATATTATGAAAAAGTTCAATAATATGACAATGTAATCCGTTACATAGTAACATAATCCGAAAAGGAAATAGGAATATATCAAATATTTGAATTAAGGAGGATAGCATAGTAATTGGATAACGATTATTTACGATCGAATTACTGCTTAGGCGCATTTAAAAGGAGAGAAAGATCATGAGTGTAAAATTTTCTTACAACACATTGGTTTATGCAGGGGAAAACATAACAGACAGCATTAAGCGGTTAGCGAAGTATGGTTATGACTATGTCGACTTTGTTGGTGAGCCGAAGAATTACGATGTTAATGAGATAAACAAATCGCTAATTGAAAATAAAATCGAAGCATCATCAATTTGTGCATTGTTTACTGCTGAAAGGGATCTTGTGTCAAGTAACCCAGATATACGAAATAACACAATATCATATATTAAGCAATGTGTCGATTTTGCCGTAAACATTGGGGCTAAGTACATATCAGTATCTGCTACTGCGAACATGAAAATACATCCGGAGGCTGATAAAAAAACTGAAACACAATGGGCGGTTGATGGATTAAGAGAAGCTGGTTTATACGCATTGGAAAAAGGAATCAAATTGACATTGGAAGCTTGGAATAGGTATGAGACATATCTAGTGAATAAGCTTGAGGATTCGCTTGCCATTGTGAATCAAGTTGATTTGCCGAGTGTTGGAGTTATGGGTGACACCTTTCATATGTGTATCGAAGAAACGAACATCGGCCAGGCGTTTGAATTATGTAAAGATAAATTATTCTATGTCCACATAGCTGACAGCAACCGAAAAGCACCAGGATACGGACATATAGATTTTTCTGAGGTTAAGAGAGCTCTTAAGAAGATTAATTACAATGGCGTATTGTCTATGGAATTGCTTCCGGCAGCGGCAGACCCATTCATGGTATTACAGGGAGAAGGATCGCCTGAATTTTTTGACCAATATACAAAAGACTCTATTGAATTTCTTAGAAATCTTTTCAAGGAGGATGAAAAATGAAGAGTAAAATGAGAGCTGCTGTACTATATGGAATTCAGGATTTGAGACTAGAAGAGTATGATGTTCCAAGTCTGGGCTCGAAGGATGTACTTGTAAAGGTTAAGGCCTGTTGTATATGTGGCACGGATCCACACATTTATGAAGGAAGATTTCCAGCACCTTTACCGCTTATTCTTGGACATGAATTTAGCGGTGAAGTTGTAGAAATAGGTGATGAGGTTAAGTATGTAAAAATCGGTGATAGGGTGACAGCCGACATCAATATGAGTTGCGGTGTTTGTTACTATTGCAGAACCGGACATAAATTGCACTGCCCAAATATTAAGCAACTTGGAGTACATGTTAATGGTGCTTTCTCCGAATATATTAAAGTGCCAGAGTCCAGTATTTACCAATTGCCAGATGAAATATCTTGGATAGAAGGAGCCTATATTGAGCCACTTGCATGTGCTATCAGCGGTCAAGATAGAGTTGATATTCAATACGGCGACACAGTTGTTGTAATTGGTGCAGGGCCAATGGGACTTGTTCACACTTTGCTTGCGAAATTGAAAGGAGCGGGGAAAGTAATCATCACAGAATTAAATCCGGTTCGCGAGGAAAAAGCTAAACTTGTCGGTGCTGATTTTGTCTTAAATCCCAAAAATGTTGATGTAATAAGCGAAGTAAAACGCTTAACCGATGGGAGGGGTGCGGATGTAGTTATTGAAGCGGTTGGTTCAGCTACCACATACACACAGGCATTTGAGTTTGTAAGAAAAGCAGGAACAATTTTAGTATTTGGAGCGGCACCTTCTGATGCCACAATAACAATTCGTCCTTTTGATCTTTATAGCAGAGAGTTGAAAATTGTATCTACTTATGCGGGTACTTACGACACATTTGTTAAGGCAATTGGGCTTATTAAAAATGGACTAATAGACCCAATGAAAATTATTTCACATAAAATATCTTTTGAGCAAATCAACCAGGGAATAGAAGATGCTGAGAACAATAAAAACATAATCAAAACAGTTGTTGAATATTGAATCATTTATGAATTTGTAGAATTGGCAAGATTGCTACTATCTTAGCCGTTCTAAATAAAAATGGAGGAAAAAGAATGAAAAGGATTATCTTCACGGTCTTAGTCATGTTACTAGTCGTATCATTGTTGGCGGGGTGTGCTGGAAGCGCAACAACCGCAGCAACAACCGCAGCAACAACCGCAGCAACAACCGCAGCAACAACCGCAGGAACAACAGCAGGTACAACAGCAAAAAAATTATTTGTCGGATTTTCAGCTGGCTTTACAAAGGTGCAACATTGGCAACTTGAGGTATTAGGTGCTCAAACAGCCGCAAAAGATCTTGGTGCAGATTTTACTGTCGAATATGCAAATGGCGATCCTGCAAAACAAATAGCAGATGTCGAGAATATGGTTGAAAAGGGCATCGATATGTTAGTCGTCGGACCTGCAGATTCAAAAGGATTTGTTCCAACAATTAATGCTTTGAAAAGCAAGGGTGTAAAAGTTGGAACTAGTGACATCGGAGTTACCGGTGCAGAGGTAGCGTTCCATGTTGCATCTGATAATTATGCGATTGGAGTCTCAGCTGCTGAATATGTTGCAAAATTGCTAAACGGCAAAGGTAAAATTGCAATCGTGGGTTGGGCCGCCGCTTCTGCAACCGCTGATAGAGAAAAGGGATTTGTTGATACCATGAAAAAATCATATCCGGATATCAATATTATCTCGCACCAAGACGTCCAATCAGATCGTCAAAAATCATTGACAACATCTGAAAGTATAATCCAGGCAAATAGTGACATAGCATTGATCTTTGGAGCCAATGCCGAATGTGCGCTTGGTGCCTATGCTGCTACCCAGTCATTGAAACGCCCAGATATATATGTTGTTTCAGTTGATTCAGATAATGAAGTAATGGATGCAATAATTTCTGGTAGCAATCTTATTGCAACAGTTACTCAAGATCCCTACACCATGGGATATCAAGCTGTTTCAAATGCAATTAAATATCTTAGAGGTGAGAGTGTTAAGGACATTGCGATTCCGCATGAAGTTGTGACGAAAGAAAATGCACAACAGATCGTTGATAGAGATCAGAATTATTTAAAGAAGGCAGGATAATCAACTCTAAACCATATGAATTACCGCCCGCTAAGGCGGCGGGCGGTAATTCATTGTTGAGAACGGAGGGAATCGGCATGGGGAATGTGATTCTAAAGATGTCGAAAATTACAAAAAAATTTGCTGGCGTTACTGTTTTAGATAATGTCGATTTTTCTCTTAATCAAGGCGAAGTACATGTTTTAATTGGAGAAAATGGGGCGGGGAAATCAACATTGATGAAAATTCTTACTGGTGTTTATCAGTATGACAGCGGAGAGATAGAGCTAGCGAAATCATCTGGAGAATTAGAAAAAGTTGAGTTCAAGAAACCTAAAGATGCACTAGATCACGGGATAAGCATGGTGTTTCAAGAATTTAACTTAATGGAAAATATGAGTATTGCAGAGAATATTTTTATTGGAAGGGAGCCGAAGAAAAATTTCATTGTTGATAGTAAAAAAATGCAAATAGATGCACAGCACGAGTTATCAAAGGTTAATCTTAATATCCCCTCAAATAGAGCCGTTGAGTCATTAACTGTTGCAGAAAAGCAATGTGTGGAAATTGCAAAATGCGTTTCGTATAATGCGAGAGTAATTATTTTGGATGAGCCCACATCGTCTCTTACTGATAAAGAAGTAGAGGCTTTATTCAAATTAATTCTTTCACTCAAAAAGCAAGGAATCAGCATAATATATATATCACACAGAATGGAAGAAATATTCGAAATAGGTGATAGAATAACAGTTTTAAGAGACGGGAAATACATTGATACATTAAAAACAAAAAATACCACCCCAAATCATCTTGTGAAATTAATGATTGGACGTGATTTTTACGATGAAAACAAATCATCTGTTTCAATTAGCAAAGATACACCAATGATTGAGTGTAGAAATATATCAGTTGGCCGTTACAAGGAAAAATTTGATTTCAAAGCTTATGCTGGTGAGATAGTAGGAATATTTGGCCTTATTGGTTCAGGACGTACAGAGTTTGCAAAGGTAATATTTGGTATTGACACGATTAGGGATGGGGAGATCTTTAAACAGGGAAAGAGAATTAATAATAAGAAGCCTTGGAATGCAATTAATAACAAAATTGGACTTATCCCTGAAGACAGAAAATTGTATGGTTTAAATTTGAAACAAAATATTCGCGAGAATACGACAATAATCAAGCTACGTGAACTAAATTGGCTTCTTCTTTCTAAAAATAATGAAAGCAAAATTACTGACCATTATATTAATCGACTGGCAATTTCGGCTCGTGGACAAAACCAAATTGTAAATAGATTAAGTGGAGGTAATCAACAAAAAGTTGTTATTGCTAAATGGTTATCTATTGATACGGATATTTTAATAATGGATGAACCTACCAGGGGAATTGATGTCGGCGCAAAATCGGAAATTTATACACTGATGCAAAAATTAGCATCCGAGGGTAAATGTATCATTATTATTTCCTCGGATTTGCCTGAAATATTACGAATTAGTAATCGAGTAATAGTCATGCATGACGGAAGAATTACATTTGATAAGGACAATATTAGTTTGACGCAAGAGATTATTATGAATGCTGCTCTGAATTAATCGAGGTGAATGATATGAATATCAATTTTAAAAGTAGAGACTTCATTAGACAAGGGACCTTGGCTTTGCTTCTAGTTTTGGAAATCGTCTTGTTCTCGGTTATGTCAGATAAATTCATGAGCAGTTCAAATATGATTAATATATTGCGTCAAGTCTCAATTACAGGCGTATCATCTGTTGGAATGTTTATGATCATTTTACTTGGTGGTATCGATCTTTCTGTTGGTTCAATTTATGCATTTATTGGTGTGTTATCTGCGTATATTTTTAATACAACAAAAAGCACAGAGATTACGGTTTTAGCGGCTCTTGCAATTGGCGCATTTATCGGTTTTTTTAACGGAGCAATAACAGCTAAGTTTAAAATTCCTGCATTCATTACTACGCTTGCAACTATGACTATGCTACGAGGCGGAGGATTAGTAATGACTGGAGGCACTCCAATTGGAGTTACAAATCCCAAATATACAGTTCTTGGTTCTGGATATGTATTTAATATTGTTCCAATTCCAGTTGTTATTATGATAATTGTTGTTATATTTGGTTATTTTTTGATCGAGTTTACCCGTTTTGGCCGCCATATTTATGCATGCGGTGGAAACGAACAAGCAAGTCTATATTCAGGTTTGAAAACCGATTTAATTAAAATAGTTGTCTTTACAATTGCTGGCTGTCTTAATGGTCTCGCTGCAATTATCCTAGCTGGTCGGTTAGGAGGCGGATTACCAGCTTCCGGCAATGGCGCAGAAATGGATGTAATTACTGCTGTTGTTCTCGGTGGAACTAGCATGACTGGTGGTAAAGGAAAACTTTGGGGAGTAATAATAGGTGTTTTGCTGATAGGAATATTAACGAATGGACTAACGATGATTGATGTTTCTACATATTGGCAACAAATCATTAAAGGGATAATTATCTTGCTCGCTGTTATTTTTGATACTAGAGCGTCAAGAAAAGAATAGATGCAACAATTATTTGATTCATTTTGCGAGGAGAAAAGATATGATCAACGTAGGTGTTATTGGTTGTGGAAAAATTGCTCAAACACGTCATTTGCCTGAATATGCTGCAAATGAAAATTGCATAATTGCTGGGCTATTTGATGCTAATGAAAATAGAGCCAGAGAAATGGCCGAGAAATACAATTCAAAATTTTACCATTCTTTCGAGGATCTTCTTTTAGATGAATCAATCGATGCTGTTAGCATTTGTGTTGCAAATCATGCTCACTGCGAAATGACAGTAAGTGCGCTAAAAGCTGGGAAGCATGTCTTTTGTGAAAAGCCAATGGCTACAACTTTAGAAGAATGTGAACTTATGGTCAGAACCGCTCAAGATACCGGTAAATACTTAATGATCGGACACAATCAACGACTGGCAAAGGCGCATGCTTTTGCAAGAAAACTAATAGCAGATGGTGAAATTGGAAATATTTTAACGTTCACAACTAAATTTGGCCATCAGGGACCAGAATCATGGACCATTGATGCTAAGAATAATTGGTTTTTTGATAAAAAGCTTGCTGCCTTTGGTGCAATAGCAGATCTAGGAATTCACAAAACTGACTTAATACAATTCTTAACAAATCAAAAAATTATTGAAGTTACGTCCTATATTGGGACTCTGGATAAAAGATCCGCTAATGGTAATCTGATCGGTGTTGATGACAATACAATATGTATTTACAAATTGTCTGGCGGGGCAGTTGGGACGATGACAGTCAGTTGGACATATTATGGATCAGAAGATAATTCTACTATCCTCTATGGAACAGATGGAATCATGTATATTTACGATGATCCGAATTATTCTATAAAAATTGAAAAAAGAAACGGCGATTCCTATTATTATGATCTCGATAAAATTCAGACAAATACAAATCAAACAAAATCAGGGATTATCGATCTTTGGCTTGATTGTTTAGTTAAGAGAACCCCACCTGACATTTCTGGTGAAGATGCTCTTTTTTCGATGCGAGCGATTTTTGGCGCAATAGAGTCAGCGATGAGCGGAAGAAAAATTATATTATAAATTGGAGGAAATTATGCGACCGATTACTTTGGCAACTGGTCAATTTGGGGATCTTTCATTGGAAGATTTGTGCAAAAAGGCAAAAGAGTATGGCTATGATGGTTTAGAAATGGCAACCCACGCTCATTTTGACGTTAGCCGTGCATTAGCTGATGAGAATTACATAGCAGAAGTAAAAGAAACATTGTCAAAATACCAGCTAAAATGTTATGCGATTTCCGCTCATTTAGTTGGCCAATGCGTTGGGAGTGAATGGGAGCCAAGACTAGATAATTTTGTTCCGAATACTATAGCTGGTGAGCCTCATAAAATAAAAAATTGGGCTATTAATGAGATGAAGATAACAGCCAAAGCAGCAATGAAATTGGGGGTATCTACCGTAACATGCTTTATGGGGTCGCCGATATGGTTTTATTGGTATTCTTTTCCTCAGACTACAAAAGAAATGATTGATAGCGGCTACAATCAGATATATGAACTTTGGAGTCCCATATTTGATGTTTTTGATGAGTGTGGCGTAAAATTCGCATTAGAAGTTCATCCTACAGAAATTGCGTATGATTATTACACAACTGAAAGATTACTAAAGACCTTTAATTATCGAGAAACACTCGGAATTAATTATGATCCGAGTCATTTGGTGTGGCAGGGGATTAATGAAGCAACTTTCATTCGTGATTTTTCTAACCGTATATATCATGTTCATTTAAAGGATGTAAAGTTAAATCGAAATGACCGCGCAGGGATCTTGGGATCCCATTTAGAGTTTGGAGACACAAGACGTGGCTGGAATTTTGTATCTTTAGGACACGGTGACGTTGATTTCGATGGCATTATTAGAGAATTGAATCAATTTAATTACCAGGGACCGCTTTCCGTTGAATGGGAAGACTCGGGGATGGATAGGGAATTTGGTGCTATTGAGGCCTGTAAATATGCAAACCAAATTAACTTCATGCCATCAAAAATGTCATTCGATGCATCTCTAAAAAAATAACTATAGAAGGTCTTTGGAATAGGAATGAATTTGATATGACTAGGCTGTAAGGGGGAAGCAAAAATATGTTTAAGTATAGTATTACACAATGGATTTCTGGCAATGAGGATATTGAGGACAGCTTTAAACGTATTAAAAAATATAACTATGACTATATCGAATTGGCTGCAGAACCATATACGACTGATGTTAAAAGAGTAAAGCTTCTCATGAATAAATATGATATAGGATGTTCATCACTTTGCGGTATTTTCACATCTGATCGAGATCTCACTGCTTCAAATGAAATTTCAAAACAAAAAGGTATTCAGTATATTAAAGATAGTGTTGATTTAGCTGTTAGTGTAAACGCACCGTATATTATCGTTGTGCCCTCTCCCGTCGGACGGACAGAAATCCCTCTTGGTACGTATTATGAACAACTGTGGGACAATGCTATTGTTAACATTCGAGAAGCAGCAGATTATGCAAAATTGAAAAATATCAGTTTATGTATTGAAGCAATTAACAGATATGAGACATTTTTTGTAAATACTCTTACAAAAGCATACAAATTAGTCAAAGAGATTGACCGCCCAAATGTTGGTATAATGGCTGATATGTTCCATATGAGTTTGGAAGAAAATAATAACGGCGCTATTTTCAGAATGATAGCAGATAAGTTGATGCATGTTCACATTGCAGACAATACACGCGAAGCAGCCGGAATGGGAAATACAGATTTTAAAGAAATGTTTTATGTTCTGAATGATATTGGCTATAAAGGACCACTTGCCATGGAGTTTATGCCCCGATTAGCAAATCCTTATGCTTCAAGCAATATTGAAACACAAGCGGCATTAATGGATCACTTTGCGGAGCAGGCGATTACCTACATGAAAACGATCGAAAAATCCGTTTTGCACTAATATCTGATCAACACCATTTATGATGAAAAGTCTTCCAAAAAAGAGAAGGGGGAAATTATGGTCCAGATTGTTGCTAAAGGGAAATATAAACCAACCGAAATCGTCACTTTTCTGAATCTTGCAAGAGAGCTTACCCTGCACACGCGACAGGAAGTCGGTTGCATCTCCTACAAACTATGCCAAGATCAGACTGATCCCACGGTTTATGCATTCATTGAAGAGTGGCAGGACGAACAAGCAATCGATAGCCACAACAATTCTTCGCATTTTAAGTCAATTGTGCCGCAATTTAATGATTTGCTCGAGATCCCTATGGAGGTAAGCATTTTCAAGATTGTTATATAGATTGATTATTAACCGGATGATTAAATATTTTCATTGATAAATGCGTATTATGTCTATTCAACCTGATAGTCATTGATAATGCTTAAGGTTAATTCGAGTTTCATTATGCGCTTGCGAATTGATAAGCCTTGCTCTTTGGAAATTATTTGGGATTAATCGTCGCAATAGGTGCAAATAGACTGTTGCGACGATAATTGTTACCTCTGTTTTATGTTTTACTGTTATGTTGAGTTCGGTGCAGCATTTGAATGCAGTAAAACTCTAATTATGTCTAGATAGAGTTCGTAAACATAATCCTGTTTTTGTCTAGTTCGAGCTGGCAAACATATTTGCTATTTTGTCTAATTCACTTTCAACCAAAGCTCTTCTTCAGTTCGACTGTTAACTTTCAAGTCCTGTTATCCTTGCCAAATCTAGTACCATCTAATGATAGAATAACCCACATTCAACACCTAAAATCCCACATTCAACACCTAAAATGACCTAAAATTCGGATAATTTCTAACCGCTGTCACAAGCGGTTTTCATTTTCCGGCTTGTACATCACTAATAATAGTGGTATACTTGAATCATGTCAAGCGAAACGATTCAGAAACTAATGAAACGGCGCCAGCGGCTTGTTGAAGAGCTGACACAGCATGCTGCCGTGCTGCACGGAACCTGGGTGGAACGCTACACCGTTTGCACCCGACCCAACTGTGCGTGTCATCGCGGTGAAAAACACGGACCACGTTATCATCTGGCGGTCATGGAAAACGGCAAACAGCGACAGCACTATATCCGTCTGGCTCAGCGGGAGCAGGCATTGAAGGGGCTGGAGCATAATCGGATCATCGAGGAAATTTTACAGGAGATCACAAAGATTAACCTCGAGCTCATGAAAGAGGATGCGTATGGAGCGGACTGAACAGGATATCAACCCTTTACTGGCGTCACTGAAGGATGTCGAAGTTTACCAGCATGGTCATTTACCGCTGGCTGCCGCTTATTGCCGGCAGCTGCAATTGGCCGAAACCATCAATACGCTTGTCCCGTCCGAGATGCAGCTGTCACCGGGGATGGCGGTGACGGCCATGGTCTTGGACGTGTTGTCCGGACGCAGTCCACTGTATCATGTCAAAGACTTTCTGGCCGGGCAGGATCGTGAGCTTCTGTTAGGCGAAGATCTGGACCCGGAACGCTTTGGCGACTATACGCTGGCTCGATCGCTGGACGCCGTAGCGGCGTATGGCACAGGCAAGATTGTGACCGAACTGGGCATTCGGGCGGTGCAGCAGTTTCAGCTGGACACATCCGCGATCAGTTTTGACACAACCTCCACGAGCGTATGGGGTGAATATGAGCGTGACGATAACGAAGCGGGCCCCCTGATCACACTCGGGCATAGCAAGGATCACCAACCTCAGCTCAAACAGTTCATGACCGAATTGCTCTGCGTCGACCGAGGGGTTCCCATTTTCAGCCGGATAGTGGACGGTAATGCTTCAGACAAGAAACTGAATAATGAAATGCTTGTGTCTGCTAAACTAGAAATACCAGAAGCGATCAAATAAAAATCCCAGAATCGATCACTTGGAATTCCCTGGAAAAATCAAGGACTAAAAGGAAGGACAGTTGAACAACTGTCCCCTGAATCATTATCCTTTGTTGTGAGCGCGACCACACAGCAGAGGAGGAATAGGAGAGATGCTCAACGTGTCCCAAGTGAATCATATCAAGGATTTGGCCCAAAGTGGGAAATGTCCGGCACAAATCAGCCGCGAAACCGGACGGGATATCAAGACCGTCAACAAGTACCTGGAGGACAGGGACTATTCGCCAAGGCCACTGAAGGTTATAAGGAAGCCGTCAAAGCTCGACCCCTACAAGGAGACGATTGACAAATGGCTGGAGTCGGACCAGACACGTTGGCACAAGCAGCGCCATACGGCCAAGCGCGTCTACGACCGGCTCAGGGAACGCCATCCCGAATTCGACTGCTCCTACCCGACCGTGGGGCGCTACGTGCGCGAGAAGAACGATGCCCTGAAAGCGGGCAAGGCGTTCCAGGAACTGGTCTGGCATCCCGGCGAGGCGCAGGTCGACTTTGGCGAGGCGGACTTTGTCGAGCGCCAGGCGATGGTGCGGAAGAAGTATCTGACGGTGTCGTTTCCCTACAGCAATGACAGCTTCACGCAGGTGTTCGGCGGCGAGACGGCCGAGTGCGTCTGCCAGGCGGTGATTGTCAAGATAGTTGTCGCAAATCGTCATCAAAAGATTTTGGTTTGTTGAGCCATACTTCCTTGCTGAGTAACCAGGGTCTTGTGTGTTTGCGCCAGCGCAGGGGGGTTCTTGCCCTAGCATCAGCATAAACTTGGCGGCGATTTTCGAGAATCTCATCGGCTAGCCCCGCGTGGTACTGACTTGGTGTAATGAATTGAATACCGCTGTGCCGATGCTCCTGCCGGTACCAGCGAACCAATCGCAAGCACCAGTTCCGGGCGTCTTCCAGTCCTGAGAATCCTTTGGTCGGAAACTCCGGACGATACTTGAAGGTCTTAAAGATTGACTCGGAATAAGGATTGTCATTGCTGACACGCGGCCGGCTTCGTGACGGCGTTACCCCGAGTTCATACAGCGTGGCCAGCATCGTCGCTCCTTTCATCGGGCTTCCATTATCTGAATGCAAGATCAACGGTTCCTGTGTGTTGCGCAAGTTCTGAGCCATCACCGCCCGGCGAATCAACTGACTGGCATGTTCGGCCGATTCTTCTTCCCATACCTCCCAACCGACAATGTCCCGGGTAAAGATGTCAAGGATCAGATACAGGTAATAATAACAGAGACCTTTGATCGGACCGTTCAAGTACGTGATATCCCAACTCCAGACCTGATTCTTGGCGGTTGCACAGAAACTGGATAAAGCCTTGTTTTCTGGTTTGAGGGCTCGGCCGCGATGGTTTTGCTCACCAAACTCCCTCATAACCCGATAAAAACTGGATTCTGAAGCAATATACTCGCCTCGATCGGCAAGGATGGGGACAATCTGGCTGGGCGGTTTGCTTGCATGTTCGGGCTGGTTGACGGTCTTCAGGATCAAGGCTTTTTCTTCATCAGTGAGTTTATGCTTCGGCTCCGGCCGTTTAGCCAGTGGCCGCTGATCCTCGTTCGGGTTGTCTGGATGCTTCCAGCGCTGATAGGTTCGGGTGTTGATACAAAGTTCCGCACATGCCATGAATTGGCGGGCTCCGGCAGCGACGGCTTCATCGACCAGCTCTATGATGTGGGCGCGATCTGTGGTGCTGGTCATTCTTCCTCGTCCGAGGTTCCCCAGATCGCTTCGGCTTTTTTTCTTAAGACCAGGAGCGCCGCCGTCTCCGCCAAGGCGGATTCCTTGCGCTGCAGTTCCTTCTTGACCTGGCGCAGCTCTCTCTGCGTGGCCTTGTCCTGCTGCATGATTTCCGCAATCCGGCCGGGAATGTCAGAATTCGCGTTCTGGCAGTTTTCTTGCCACTGATGGACCTGTTCCGGGTACAATCCCTTCTGTCGGCAATACTCTGACAACTCCGCTTCACTCAAATTGGCTGTTTCCAGTACGATTAGAAACTTGTCCTGACTGCTCCACTGGTCGGCCGGTTCCCCGTTAGCCGGTGCCGGGTGTCCATTGGCCCGTAGCTCCTGTCGCCATTTCTTGAGCGTCGTCTCCGGGATCCCCAACATCTGTTCGATCTGGTTGATTGATTTGTTTTCCGGCGCCAGCATCATGCGGATCGCGGTCTCTTTGACTTTTCTTGGATAGGCCATTGTCGTCCTCCATCTATTTTCCCTTCATAGGATAATTCTTTCAATGGTCTACGACAACTATTGTGACACATAGGGCAGGGACTGAAGGATATTTTTGCCTACATCGGCGGCGTACCGGGGATTTTGGTATTCGACAACGCCACCGGCGTCGGGCGACGGGTTGGGGAAATAATCCGCGAGGCGAAACTGTTCGGGCAGTTTCGGGCCCACTACGGATTTCTGCTCCGGTTCTGCAACCCGAACGCCGGCCACGAGAAGGGCAATGTGGAAAACAAGGTCGGCTTCACGCGCCGGAACCTGTTCGTGCCGCCGCTTGCCTATGACGACATCGAAGTTTTCAACCAACAACTTCTAGATCGGCATCAGGATAAGTCGGAGGAACCGCACTACAAGAAGCTCTTGCCGATCAAGGAGTTGTTCAAGGAAGACCGGCAGGCGTTAAGGCCGCTGCCGTCGCACCCGTTCAACGTCTGCCGCTACGAGACCGTCCATGCCGACAACTACGGCAAGGTCTGCCTCGACGAGCGCCACCGCTATGCCACCTGCCCCGAGTATGGCGGCAAAAAGGTCATGGTGGGGCTTCGGGCGCACACGGTCGAGATCCTAGCGGACGACCTGTCGGTCCTGACGGTCTATGACCGGATGTTCGGCGCCGAACGCACCGACACGACCGACTACCGCACGACGCTGGCGACACTTCTCAAAAATGTCGGCGCCTGGAGAAACAGCGGCATCCGGGAAAAACTGCCGGACCCATTGCGCCAGGCGTTGGATGCGCAGCCGAAAGAAGCGTTGCGCCAGTCGCTTCGGGCGCTCGAGCAGCTGAGCCAAACCTACGATTTTGAGACGGCGGTCGCTGCGCTCGAAGAGGGCTTGCGCCTGGACCGCACGCGGCTGTCGGACACGGCGGTGCTGGCGGCCCGGATTCGCGGCTACGGCCTGATGCGGGCGCCGGAGAAGGGCCCGGACCTTAGAGTCTATGACCGGTTGTTGAAGGGAGACGGAGCATGCTCATGACGCAAAGGACACGTGACGATGCCCGGGGCGCCATCGCCGCCTGCTGCAAGACGCTTTACCTCTCGAAGAACGTCCTGCGCCTGTGCGAGGACGAGGCCACCCCCAAGCAGGAGGAGTTTTTGCTCAGGGTCCTCGAGCAGGAGCTTCAGCAACGCGAAAAGAATCGGATCGCCAGGCTCCTGAACCGCGCTGGCTTTCCGACGCTCAAGGGTTTTTCCGACTACGACTTCACCAACGTGCGCTTCCCGCCGACGCTTTCCAGGGACGAGCTTTTGACGGCTGGGTTTATTTCGGAGCAGAAGAACCTGGTGCTTTACGGCCCGGTCGGCACTGGAAAAACCCACCTGGCGATCGCCCTGGGCTTGAAAGCATGCGAGATGGGGCTCCGGGTCCGCTTCTATTCGGTCACAGCCCTGGTCCTGAAGCTGGGCGAGGCCTTTAAGGACGGCACGCTGGAAAAACTCGTGCGCGACCTTCTGAACCTGGACCTGCTGATCCTCGATGAATGGGGCTATGTCCCGGTCGACAAGGAAGGCTCGCAGCTTCTGTTCCGCGTCGTCGCCGACAGCTACGAGCAGAAGAGCCTCATCCTGACCACCAACCTCGAGTTCTCCAAATGGGGTTCGATCTTTACTGATGAGCAGATGGCCGCTGCCATGATTGACCGCCTGGTGCACCATGGCCATCTCCTGATCTTCGACGGCGAAAGCTACCGCATGAAGCATGCGCTGATGCGCCAGACGCAACGGCCGCCTGCCGACAAGGGGGTGAGAATGGCTGCCTCAATGGCCGATGATTAAAACAGGGAATTCCCAGTGATTACGAATGGGATTTTTTGTTGATCGATTATGGGAAAAGCTGTTGACAAAACACAATGCTGCAGCGTATCGGCAAGCTCATGAAGGCGCACGGACTGGGTCCTGGCGCTTTTATCTATGTGGCCGACTCGGCGATGGTCACTCAAGAGAATCTGGCGCTGCTAAATGGCCATCGGTTTATCTCGCGGTTACCCGCCAATTTCGCCGTCTGTGACCGGGCGATTCAGGAAGCGGTCGCGAGGGATGACTGGAGTGATATCCAGGTTCTACAGGAGATCGCACCGTCCCCTAAACGCCCGCCTGCACGTTATAAGGCCTATGAAACGACCGTTGAGATTGACGGCAACGTCTACCGTGCGGTGGTTGTTCACTCCAGTGCGCATGACAAACGCCGGCAGAAAAAAGTCGAAAAACAGTTGGAAGCCGCACGCAGTGCACTGGAAAAAGACCTGCGCAAACGGCAGACCGAGTTCTTCTGCGAGGCCGATGCGCAGCGTGCGATTGACGCAGCGTACCGGCGCAAAGGTGCTTTGTACACGCTCAACGGTGAAATACAGGCCGTTGCGGTCCGCCGACCGGGCAGACCGCCGAAAGATCAGCCGGCGCCGACTGTGCAGCGATACCTTGTGACTTGGTCAATCGAAGAAAACACGGCGGCCATCGACGAACTGATTAATCTGGCCGGGTGTTTTGTTCTGTTGACCAATGTTCCCCGAACAGGGCCGGATGGCTTGGACAGCTTCGGCGTGCTGCGCACGTACAAAGGCCAGTATGGTGTGGAAAATGACTTTGCCTTTCTCAAGGATCCGCTGGTCGTCAATGATTTGTTCTTGAAAACACCGGCGAGGATCGATGCGCTGGGCATGATTCTGGTTCTAGCTCTGCTCATCGCACGGCTGATGGAGGTTCGCATGCGCCGGTTTCTTAAAGAATCTGACGAAACCGTCATCGGCTTGCATGAAGTCAAGACCACTAAACCGACTTTTTATGCGATGACCTGTGTCATTTTGCATATTCAAGTCTTTGCTCTCAATCACCAGCGCGTCTTGAAAAATCCTCCTTCTGCACGGCAAACTCAGTTTCTCAGAGCGCTTGGTCTGGACCAGTCTGCCTTTGTTGATCCCCAAAGCAAACCCACATTAATTGTTCGGAATCAGGTGCGCTAAGGGTGTTGAATGTGGGTAAAATGACCTAAAATTCGGATAATTTCTAACCGCTGTCACAAGCGGTTTTCATTTTCCGGCTTGTACATCACTAATAATAGTGGTATACTTGAATCATGTCAAGCGAAACGATTCAGAAACTAATGAAACGGCGCCAGCGGCTTGTTGAAGAGCTGACACAGCATGCTGCCGTGCTGCACGGAACCTGGGTGGAACGCTACACCGTTTGCACCCGACCCAACTGTGCGTGTCATCGCGGTGAAAAACACGGACCACGTTATCATCTGGCGGTCATGGAAAACGGCAAACAGCGACAGCACTATATCCGTCTGGCTCAGCGGGAGCAGGCATTGAAGGGGCTGGAGCATAATCGGATCATCGAGGAAATTTTACAGGAGATCACAAAGATTAACCTCGAGCTCATGAAAGAGGATGCGTATGGAGCGGACTGAACAGGATATCAACCCTTTACTGGCGTCACTGAAGGATGTCGAAGTTTACCAGCATGGTCATTTACCGCTGGCTGCCGCTTATTGCCGGCAGCTGCAATTGACCGAAACCATCAATACGCTTGTCCCGTCCGAGATGCAGCTGTCACCGGGGATGGCGGTGACGGCCATGGTCTTGGACGTGTTGTCCGGACGCAGTCCACTGTATCATGTCAAAGATTTTCTGGCCGGGCAGGATCGTGAGCTTCTGTTAGGCGAAGATCTGGACCCGGAACGCTTTGGCGACTATACGCTGGCTCGATCGCTGGACGCCGTAGCGGCGTATGGCACAGGCAAGATTGTGACCGAACTGGGCATTCGGGCGGTGCAGCAGTTTCAGCTGGACACATCCGCGATCAGTTTTGACACAACCTCCACGAGCGTATGGGGTGAATATGAGCGTGACGATAACGAAGCGGGCCCCCTGATCACACTCGGGCATAGCAAGGATCACCAACCTCAGCTCAAACAGTTCATGACCGAATTGCTCTGCGTCGACCGAGGGGTTCCCATTTTCAGCCGGATAGTGGACGGTAATGCTTCAGACAAGAAACTGAATAATGAAATGCTGCAGCGTATCGGCAAGCTCATGAAGGCGCACGGACTGGGTCCTGGCGCTTTTATCTATGTGGCCGACTCGGCGATGGTCACTCAAGAGAATCTGGCGCTGCTAAATGGCCATCGGTTTATCTCGCGGTTACCCGCCAATTTCGCCGTCTGTGACCGGGCGATTCAGGAAGCGGTCGCGAGGGATGACTGGAGTGATATCCAGGTTCTACAGGAGATCGCACCGTCCCCTAAACGCCCGCCTGCACGTTATAAGGCCTATGAAACGACCGTTGAGATTGACGGCAACGTCTACCGTGCGGTGGTTGTTCACTCCAGTGCGCATGACAAACGCCGGCAGAAAAAGTCGAAAAACAGTTGGAAGCCGCACGCAGTGCACTGGAAAAAGACCTGCGCAAACGGCAGACCGAGTTCTTCTGCGAGGCCGATGCGCAGCGTGCGATTGACGCAGCGTACCGGCGCAAAGGTGCTTTGTACACGCTCAACGGTGAAATACAGGCCGTTGCGGTCCGCCGACCGGGCAGACCGCCGAAAGATCAGCCGGCGCCGACTGTGCAGCGATACCTTGTGACTTGGTCAATCGAAGAAAACACGGCGGCCATCGACGAACTGATTAATCTGGCCGGGTGTTTTGTTCTGTTGACCAATGTTCCCCGAACAGGGCCGGATGGCTTGGACAGCTTCGGCGTGCTGCGCACGTACAAAGGCCAGTATGGTGTGGAAAATGACTTTGCCTTTCTCAAGGATCCGCTGGTCGTCAATGATTTGTTCTTGAAAACACCGGCGAGGATCGATGCGCTGGGCATGATTCTGGTTCTAGCTCTGCTCATCGCACGGCTGATGGAGGTTCGCATGCGCCGGTTTCTTAAAGAATCTGACGAAACCGTCATCGGCTTGCATGAAGTCAAGACCACTAAACCGACTTTTTATGCGATGACCTGTGTCATTTTGCATATTCAAGTCTTTGCTCTCAATCACCAGCGCGTCTTGAAAAATCCTCCTTCTGCACGGCAAACTCAGTTTCTCAGAGCGCTTGGTCTGGACCAGTCTGCCTTTGTTGATCCCAAAAGCAAACCCACATTAATTGTTCGGAATCAGGTGCGCTAAGGGTGTTGAATGTGGGGAATAACCTCTGTCAACAGGTGGTATTATTTTGCCTGAAAGTGCCTGGTATCAGGGCATTTAAGGTATTTGGCTCGGAATACGGAACCGAATATGTGTAAGCGTCAAAAGCACCACACATTGTAGCAGTCACTGAACTTTGACAAAATTCCTCCATCAAGCGATGGGGGATCATAAAGATGAAGCAAAATCAAAAGCGCATCGAATGGGAGCAGCGGATTGCTGATTGTGAGAACAGTGGTCAGACGATCGCTACCTGGTGCGAAGCCAACGGCATCAAGACCTGCAATTTCTATTACTGGAAGCGGCGAATTCGGGAGCATGCACAAGGCGGAACCGGCCAACCCATCAAGTGGATGTCGCTGGATATTAGACCGCTGGACGACCAGCCGTCCTGGCCTCAAGGGGCTGTATCGGTCGAAGTCGGTCATGCCAGAATTATTGTGACGCAAGGATTTGACCAGCATGTGTTTCGGGATATCGTGAATATCCTGCAAACCCTGTGATTGACGAATGGGCAAACAAGCAGGTGCATCTGGCTTGCGGCAGCACCGATATGCGCAAATCGATCGATGGGCTGGCCGTACTGGTGAAAGAAACATTTGAACTGGATCCGTTCGGCCCATGCCTGTTTGCCTTTTGCAATCGTCAGCGCAACAAACTCAAGATCCTGCAGTGGGATCACAATGGATTCTGGCTTTATTATCGTCGACTGGAGCGGGGGAAATTCGACTGGCCAAATCAGTCCGGTGACGCTGTGAGCATCAGTTATCGCGAATTTCGCTGGCTCCTGGACGGGTTGTCACTTGTGCAAAGGCAGGCCCACAAAGCGGTTTCGGCACGGACAATTCTGTAATCAACGAGGTGCGTATAACGCCCTATTTTCGGGCGTTTCCAGACTTTTTAAGAATGAAAAAAGCGGCCATTTGTGGTACCGGTGATTGTCAAGATAGTTGTCGCAAATCGTCATCAAAAGATTTTGGTTTGTTGAGCCATACTTCCTTGCTGAGTAACCAGGGTCTTGTGTGTTTGCGCCAGCGCAGGGGGGTTCTTGCCCTAGCATCAGCATAAACTTGGCGGCGATTTTCGAGAATCTCATCGGCTAGCCCCGCGTGGTACTGACTTGGTGTAATGAATTGAATACCGCTGTGCCGATGCTCCTGCCGGTACCAGCGAACCAATCGCAAGCACCAGTTCCGGGCGTCTTCCAGTCCTGAGAATCCTTTGGTCGGAAACTCCGGACGATACTTGAAGGTCTTAAAGATTGACTCGGAATAAGGATTGTCATTGCTGACACGCGGCCGGCTTCGTGACGGCGTTACCCCGAGTTCATACAGCGTGGCCAGCATCGTCGCTCCTTTCATCGGGCTTCCATTATCTGAATGCAAGATCAACGGTTCCTGTGTGTTGCGCAAGTTCTGAGCCATCACCGCCCGGCGAATCAACTGACTGGCATGTTCGGCCGATTCTTCTTCCCATACCTCCCAACCGACAATGTCCCGGGTAAAGATGTCAAGGATCAGATACAGGTAATAATAGAGACCTTTGATCGGACCGTTCAAGTACGTGATATCCCAACTCCAGACCTGATTCTTGGCGGTTGCACAGAAACTGGATAAAGCCTTGTTTTCTGGTTTGAGGGCTCGGCCGCGATGGTTTTGCTCACCAAACTCCCTCATAACCCGATAAAAACTGGATTCTGAAGCAATATACTCGCCTCGATCGGCAAGGATGGGGACAATCTGGCTGGGCGGTTTGCTTGCATGTTCGGGCTGGTTGACGGTCTTCAGGATCAAGGCTTTTTCTTCATCAGTGAGTTTATGCTTCGGCTCCGGCCGTTTAGCCAGTGGCCGCTGATCCTCGTTCGGGTTGTCTGGATGCTTCCAGCGCTGATAGGTTCGGGTGTTGATACAAAGTTCCGCACATGCCATGAATTGGCGGGCTCCGGCAGCGACGGCTTCATCGACCAGCTCTATGATGTGGGCGCGATCTGTGGTGCTGGTCATTCTTCCTCGTCCGAGGTTCCCCAGATCGCTTCGGCTTTTTTCTTAAGACCAGGAGCGCCGCCGTCTCCGCCAAGGCGGATTCCTTGCGCTGCAGTTCCTTCTTGACCTGGCGCAGCTCTCTCTGCGTGGCCTTGTCCTGCTGCATGATTTCCGCAATCCGGCCGGGAATGTCAGAATTCGCGTTCTGGCAGTTTTCTTGCCACTGATGGACCTGTTCCGGGTACAATCCCTTCTGTCGGCAATACTCTGACAACTCCGCTTCACTCAAATTGGCTGTTTCCAGTACGATTAGAAACTTGTCCTGACTGCTCCACTGGTCGGCCGGTTCCCCGTTAGCCGGTGCCGGGTGTCCATTGGCCCGTAGCTCCTGTCGCCATTTTTTGAGCGTCGTCTCTGGGATCCCCAACATCTGTTCGATCTGGTTTATTGATTTGTTTTCCGGCGCCAGCATCATGCGGATCGCGGTCTCTTTGACTTTTCTTGGATAGGCCATTGTCGTCCTCCATCTATTTTCCCTTCATAGGATAATTCTTTCAATGGTCTACGACAACTATTGTGACACATAGGGGTACTCTGTCGGGGATGGAAACGCAGGTAAAATCATCCGAGTCAAACGAAAAATTGTTGGAACAAATTCGCCTTCAGGAAGAGCAAATCCTGCTTCTTCAGCAGCAGCAGGCGGAACTCAACGCCAAGGTAAAATGGTATGAAGAGCAGCTGCGCCTGCAACGCCAGCGCCTGTTCGGAGCATCGAGCGAGAAGAGCGCGTATCCGGAACAGATCAATCTGTTCAACGAAGCCGAAGATACGGCTGACCCTAAAGCCGCAGAGCCGACGACGGAAACGATCACCTATTCCAGAAAGAAACGCGAACCGGGTCAGATTGCCGAGAAGATCCAGGATCTGCCGGTTGAAGTCATTGATTACGAACTGTCTGAATCCGAACGGGTCTGCCCCTGCTGTCAGGGCGAACTGCACGAGATGAGCACCCAGGTTCGCGATGAGCTCAAGATCATCCCGGCAAAAGCCAGCCTCGTCCGTCATGTCCAGCATATCTACGCCTGCCGGCATTGCGAGAAGCACGCTGATGACGCCCAAGCTAAGGTGCCGGTCATCAAGGCTGCCATGCCCAAGCCCCTGCTGCCCGGCAGTCTCGCCTCGGCGTCCGCCGTTGCCTACATCATTGACCAGAAATACACGAACCATCTGCCCCTGTACCGTCAGGAACAGATCCTGTCGCGGCTGGATATCAACCTGTCACGCCAGACCATGTCCAACTGGATCATCCGCAGTGTTGAGGCCGCGCTGGATCCGATCCATGACCAATTACACCGCCAATTATTGCGCCATGACATCCTGCATGCCGACGAAACAACCTTGCAGGTGCTGAAGGAATCGGAGCGGTCGGCACAGTCGGACTCGTATATGTGGCTCTACCGGACCGGCCGAGATGGACCGCCGATTGTGCTTTACGATTATCAGACAACCAGAGCCAGCAAACACCCGAAGCGATTCTTGGAAGGGTTCAATGGGTATTTGCAGACCGACGGCTACGGTGGCTATGACAACCTGACCGGCATCACCCAGGTCGGGTGCTGGGCGCATGCCCGGCGCAAGTTTACCGATGCGCTCAAGGCGCTGCCACCTGCCCAGAAAGATAAGCCGGTCGCTGCCAGTAAAGGGTTAGAATATTGCAATAACTTGTTCAGTATTGAGCAGGACCTAAAAGATGCTACCCCTCAGTGGCGATTTGAGCAACGTCTGCTTCGCAGCAAACCGATTCTGGACGAGTTTTACGGCTGGCTCAAGCGGACGGGGCAGCAAACCCTGCCGCAAAGCGTATTTGGCAAGGCAATCAAGTATTGCCTGAATCAGTGGGCTTCGCTCAATAACTTTCTGCTCGACGGACGGCTGGAACTGGACAACAATCGGGCTGAGCGTTCGATCAAACCGTTCGTGATCGGGCGAAAAAACTTCCTGTTCTCGAACACGTCCAAGGGCGCGCGCAGCAGCGCGATCATTTATAGCATCGTCGAGACCGCCAAGGAGAATGGACTGAAGCCGTATGATTATTTGTTATACCTGTTTGAGCGGATGCCGAACATTGATCAGAAGAATCCGGATGCGATCCGCCAGTTGATGCCGTGGTCATCGACATTACCGGATTCCTGCTGGACAAAGGATAAAAAGAGCACATCAAGTGAATCCTAAGCGTAAAGTGTGTGCGTTTTGACGCTTACGTTGAAACCGAGGACAGACTCACAATTTCCATGCCGAAAGACCTCTTCACGGATGCAGAAATTGAAATCCTGCAGTAGATCGTAACTGAAAGAGAAGTAAGTTTTCATGCCAAAATCGGCTCCGCCACCATCGACTCGATCCTGGCAGGGCGTCCGGTGACTTACCCAACGGCCGAGAAGCTGTGCTTGGCATTGAAACTACCAATGAGGCGAGCCTTTGATGAGCAAGATGATATCCGAAAGCTCTCGAGCCGCACGATCCTTCACTACCATCGGCTGATATCCTCAATCCTGAACACGGCCGTGTTTTGGCAGATCATCCTCAGTAATCCCGCCAAGCGGGTCCGTCCGCCGAATGTGAAACGCCTCGAGGCCAATTTTCTGGACGAGCATGAAGCGACACGGGTGGTGGAGCTGCTTGAAAAGGAGCCGATCAAGCACCGGACCATGATCAAGCTGTTCCTGTACACAGGAATTCGTCGCGGCGAACTGGCAGGGCTCGAGTGGAGCGACATCGACTGGGACAAGAACATGATCACGATCCAACGATCCTCGCAGTACATCTCCGGGCAGGGGATCATCACCAAGGAGACCAAGACAACAACGTCGGACCGGAGCATCCGGCTACCGAGCATGGTGTTTGACATGCTGAAAAAGTTCCGCGAATGGCAAGACGAGGAGAGAAACCGACTGGGTGACCGTTGGTTTGAGTCGGACCGGTTGTTCACGACCTTTGATGGATATCCGATCCATCCGGATAGCATCACGGGTTGGTTCACGGATTTCGTCAAGCGTCAGGGGCTTCCAAAGGTGACCATCCACTCGCTTCGGCACACGAACATCACGCTCATGATCATGGCGGGAGTTCCACTGCGGACGGTCGCCCGACGTGCGGGGCATGCCAGTACGGCCACGACGAGTGTGATCTATTCGCACGCGATCCAGTCAGCGGACGAGCTGGCGAGCGAGGTGCTGGACGACCTGCTGAAGCCGCAGGTGGGCGGGAAGAGGCAGGTGGGGTAGAGTGGGTGAAGAGCAAAAATGGGCTGAGATGCTTGGAGTGCAATTCCCCGGCATACTCGACCCATTGATTTAATTATCGGAAGAAGAATAAGATTTGAATTTAAGCCACGGGCTTTGCCTTTTCCAATAGGTTTTGTTCATGTAATAAACACTCCAATCTATTTAATTACAATTTCAAGCCCATCCGACCTGCGGTTTTCTACATCGCCGACCACATACAAAACCCTCCTGCAACCTCACGTAATCTCTCGTAATCTCAAGCCATGATGCGTGAAACGCATATGCAAAAAATTGTTGGGCTGATGGAATATTTGAAGTAGACAGCTGTTCCGTGCACCAAAAGTTTTATCTATCCATTTCAACCCACAATTTCTTTGAGCTCGGCCGAAAGGTTCTGTGCATCCAAGATCTCATATACCTTTGCCCTTTGATCGCTTGGAATATAGCAGATATTGAATTCTCCGATCAAGATAATCCAGGGATATTCCGTTTGCGTACGCAGCCACAGCTCATAGTCGGCATCCTCACCGTTAAAAGGGAAATATGACTTGAAAGTCCGCCTGCACTGATATTGGGAAAGAAGATCCATTATGGCTTTCTCTTGGTTGGCATCAAACGCAATTAATTCAGTAGCCCCATGGTGGCGGATGTTTTGCAGCTTCGCAGTTACCGGATTTTGCACAACCGGTCGAGGTGTGAAGTAGATGAATAAATAGACTGCCGCAGCAACGATAATAAGAAATCCAGTCAACACGATGAGATTGATGGTTTTTTGTTTCATTCTGCAGTCCTTTCTATCTGGATGAATTGGCGCAATTATAATTTATGAGGACTATTGACTAACTCGATCGCCAGGATCAAGAAACCACTGATAAATAAAGCGAGTCCAACAATAAATGGGACGCCAAGGGATAATCCGCCGCTAATATCAGAACTGAATATTGTGTATAACAATCTTGAACCGCGCCATTGATGAATCTGAGGGAGAGATACAGCGGCTGTAAGCAATATCGATAACGGAATAATCGTTCCCAAGACTATGAATACTGATCCAATTAGCAATCTCTTCATGTATACCTCCATCAACAAAACTCTGGCAATTCCCCAATCAGATCATCATTTCGTCCCTTCGGCCATGCTGATCAAGACCTCTTTTTCAATTTGCCCCGATAAGGTATAAACGAACGGACCCTCTTTCCATATCACATTCTGAATCCCTTTATTGGAATAATAGAGGCCATTGGTGCCGTGAATAGTAACGTTCTCCGTTTGAATGCCTTCTGTATTAATCCCGATCTTAAGGCCATCTGCCAGATGCCGGGAGAACATCACTTCAGATCCAGCCTTATCGGCATAGACGATCTGGACCAAGCCAACTAACTCCAGACGATCGGTCTCAACGTAACCAGGCGGCATCCGGTCAGGCAACAACCCCTCACTGTTCTTGCTTGCTGGATCCGTTACGGGTGTCGTTTCTGTTGTATGGTCAGGCTTGATGAAGCTGAGTTCGGAATATCGTTCATAGATCTGTATGAAAAAATCGAACAATCGTTCACGAGCAACCGAGATGCTCAAAGCAGAGACCAGGACCGCGAGAACCAGCACGACCGCTATCAAGCGCTTGCGGTTCGTGAATTTCGTACGGCGGACTGGAATCTCCTTGCTGGTAGAAAAAGTGATGCTTGTCAGCTCTGCCTTTTTCAGTCGACCTTCCATTTTTCTGGCCTTGGCGAGCAATGGCAGCATGCGCGCCTCAAATTCAGGCGAAAGCGTCATGGTTGCCGCAAGGTCGTCCTCAGTAGGCAGATCGGCCAGACTTTGCCTCAGGTATTCACTCAGGATCAGGCTCAGTTGCCGATCCTTTTCGACTGTGGATAACATGTTCGTCACCTTCCATAATCGAATAAAGCTGTTTCTTCCCACGGTGGATCCGGGTGCGAATCGTCACTTCGGAGGTTCCCAGCATGCTTGCGACCTCACGTCCGGAAAAACCGTACACAATGTGCAGAATCAAGGCATCCCGATACGCCGGATTCATCCGCTTTACGGCATCGAGCAGGTTGGTTGACGTTTCATGATCAATGACCGTCTGATCTGGCATCTTATCCTCGCTTCGCAGAATGTCGCCGTATTCCGGCAGAGGGATCTCGGCGTTGCGAAATCTCTGCCGCAATAGGTCGATGGCTGTGTTCCTCACTACAATAACGAAGAAAGCCTGCCTTTTGTGACACTCCAGACCATACAAATTATCAAACGAAAATTTGGTGCTTTTGATAATTCGCAAAAATGCATCGTGGACCGCATCTTCGGCCAGAGAACGGTCATGAAGGATGCTGAGCGCCACATGCAGCATGGTGTGCCGATACTGTTCATAGAATTCTTCAAACTGGCTCTTTGATGCCTCTTCGTCGATCAGGGACAGATAGAATGCCAGCATAGTCCGCTCCTGTGTGAAATGATTGGACCCTCAACCGATGTTGTCGTATGATAATATTTGTATTGTACCATTAATCATATTATGGATTTTCTTACATTCGAAACTTGCTCAATTTTTAATGACTTAAGTATTTTTAACTTAACAACCGGGTTGAATATTCTTACTACCAACTAATTGTCAACATCACCAAGAAAAGAACAGAAGATTTGTCGAATTCGGAGATTTGTAAATATTTGTCGAAAAATACAAACGATGCCTGTAACAAATCCGCCTTCGAATTCGTTTAGTGAGTAGAAGAGTCTGAACTTGCTGCCATGACAGCCTATTAGGATCGGAGGTGTGTTTTTGAAACGATTGAAAACAGTCACAGGTTTTATTCTTGTTATTCTGGTTTGTCTACTTATTCTGTTTGTTACTTTCTCAAAATTATATAGTGATGCCTTATTCCTGACTTTATGAGATAAGTGACGAAACACCAAATCAATCGAAGCCCGGAAGCACTGCAGCGACGCAACTTCCGGGTTTTTGTGTGTAATAAAAATTTAATAATAATTGTCCTGCTATGTCCGTCTTTTCTCTTTCTTTCTCTTGCCTTTTCGGGTACAATAGTGTTAGGAGCATTTTGCTCGCCGGGAGGGATCTATGTACGTTGCTGTTTCAGGATATGGTAAAGCCAGAGTCATCCAGTTCAGAGAAGAGAAACGCATCCCCGGTACCAGCAAGAAGAAGACCAAGGTTATCAAGACCCTGGGCAACTACGAGCGCATGCTGGCCGAAGACCCAGATATTATCACCAAGCTCAAAGCAGAGGCAGCAAGGCTGACCCAGGACAAAAAAGAGTCCAGCAAACCACTGACCATTCAGGTGGCGACAACCGAGATCACTGAACCAGAAGATGTGGTGGCGTCGTATCATTTCGGTCATGCCTTGGTTAAACAACTGTGGAAACAGATTGAACTGGACACGTTCTTGACCAACCAGTGCGATCGAAAGAACGCCGAAGCCGTGGCTCAGGCGCTGTTCTACCTGGTTGCCCATCGCTGTTCGGCGCCGGACAGCATTCGGGCCTGTGCTCTGGACCAGACGGCCTATGCCGGACTATCCCCACTGGGGCTGGACGTGTTTTATAGCGTGCTGGACGTTCTGACCGAGCAAAAAGAGGCCATCATTGCTCATTTGTGTGCCTATTTTGAAAAGAAAACAGACCGCAGCGGAACGGACACCTATTTGGATGTGACGACCTATGCTTTCGAAAGCACCCGCTGGGGTGAATTGCGCATGTTCGGCTTTTCCAAAGATCACAAGAACAATGAAGTGCAGGTTGTCATGGCCCTGCTTTTGGATAACAACGGCATCCCCATCACCTATGAGCTGTTTCCCGGCAATACCATGGACCAGAACACCTTGGTTACGGCAGTGGAAAAGCTCAAGGGAATCTACCGCCTGGACAAGATCACCGTCGTCGCTGACCGGGGTTTGAATGGTGGCGAGAACCTGGCTTACCTGACTGGCAAAGGCCACGATTTTGTCATCAGCTATACCCTGAAGCGCTCCCCTGACGCCTTTAAAGAACTGGTTTTCCAGACAGATGGCTGGCAGGACACCCGGGACGAGGAGAACAAAGCGGTGATCTACCGGGAAAAGGTTGTCACCCAAACACTGGCGGTCAAAGTCCCGCTCTCACAACAGGCGATAGAGAACCCGTCAACCGTCAAGAAACGGGGGCGGCCCAGAAAAAGCGAAGTCCTGGAACTGCCGGTGAAAATCCATCTGACCTGGTCTGCCAAACGCGCGGAAAAGGATAGGGCTGATCGGGAAAGGATGTTGGAGCGACTCAAGAAACGTCTGGACAAACCTTATCAGCTGAAAGCGTCGATCATGCGCGGCTGCAACCAATATCTGCAGATGTCGGTCGATCTGGAGAACTGCTCGCTGGACGAAGACAAGATCGAGCAGGCGGCCCGGTTTGACGGCTACTATGCCATCGTGACCAATAATCTGAATCTGACAACGGAGAAAGTCTGCCAGACCTATCGTGGGTTATGGAAAATCGAAGAGAGTTTCCGGATCCTGAAAACAGACCTGAGAGCGCGCCCTGTATTCGTCTGGAACGACAAACATATCCAGGGTCATTTCCTGATGTGTTATGTCAGTCTGTGCCTGTTGCGTTACACCCAGTATCTGTTGGAGTCGCAGAGTCAGGTCCGGGCTTCAGCCGAGATGGTCATGACTGCCATTCATGAGCCCCTTGCCTTGGCTCAGGGCGAGTACCCCAACATTGTCGTGACGCCCACGAAAGTCTCGAAACTGTATCTGGATTTGGCCCGGATACTTGGCTTGCCATCGCTGCGCACGAACATGACCTTAACACAATTTCGAGCCAGCACCAAGCTGGACTTGTCAACCAATCTGAAATAGCAGGACATTTTTTAGCGCTGTAATCCACCATTTTCAAGGGTTACAGCGCTTTTGCTCCTAAAGTCGGGAGCATAGTCCGCTCCTGTGTGAAATGATTGGACCCTCAACCGATGTTGTCGTATGATAATATTTGTATTGTACCATTAATCATATTATGGATTTTCTTACATTCGAAACTTGCTCAATTTTTAATGACTTAAGTATTTTTAACTTAACAACCGGGTTGAATATTCTTACTACCAACTAATTGTCAACATCACCAAGAAAAGAACAGAAGATTTGTCGAATTCGGAGATTTGTAAATATTTGTCGAAAAATACAAACGATGCCTGTAACAAATCCGCCTTCGAATTCGTTTAGTGAGTAGAAGAGTCTGAACTTGCTGCCATGACAGCCTATTAGGATCGGAGGTGTGTTTTTGAAACGATTGAAAACAGTCACAGGTTTTATTCTTGTTATTCTGGTTTGTCTACTTATTCTGTTTGTTACTTTCTCAAAATTATATAGTGATGCCTTATTTACTACTCTAAAAAAGAGTACGGATTTCACCATTTCAAATTATGAAAATTTAAATGGAAACATATCAGTTGATTTGGTCGTTCAAGATGACCCTGGGTGGTTAAGAGAGGATTTTATTAAATTGGAAGCCAAAATTCTTCTGCAGGAATATAAACTATTTCCAAGAAAAGATGCCAACGAATTCAAAGGTATACAAATCCGATTTTTTACCAAATCGAAACCCGTTAGAGAAATTGCACTGATCAAAGTATCTGAACAAACGGCACAAAAATATGATTGGCATACAATGGATGTTGACAAAGTGCAAGATAATGTAGATTCGTATAGCTATTTTCTTACTGCGACTGACCCCGTCGAGCTTGTCCGTGCGGATTATCTATCCTGGCTGAATGAAGACTATACCATCAGCATGAGGGTACTTCTTGCGGAGGTTGACGACTCGGAAACACAGCGACAAATTGACAATTATAAAGGCAGTGATCTTGCTGCCAGCCGCGGCTGGACAAACGCGTTTCTGGATCAACACTTTGTTGTCGTTAAGGTGATGTACGAGTGCGAGTTCGATCACACGAAAACATCCATGGATGACGGGATACTGGTGGGATATGTCTATTTGACGCGAGACCCCCAAAGCAGCATCTGGACAATTGTGGATCGAACGAGCCCTTCTGAGACCACTTAACGGATTTATGATTTGCAGATAGGTATGTTTAGCTCAATAAACTATTATTTTTTGAGGAGGGGTGTCTAACCGGTTTGGAAATGGTAATAATTGATGTCAACGAATATACTAGCTTACAGAAAATTCATAATTTTGATTTTTGCATAGTGATGAAGAGAAAAAATGTATTACATCATGAAGAATGCGAAGGAGACCTTATGAAAAAGAAACTTGTAATTTTTCTATCATTGTTTGTAATTATATTTTTGACTTTCAACAGCGTTTCGGCTACGACAATTCAATCATATAATGAACATTCTTCAAATAGTTTGAGCGTTGATCAAATTGAATCATGCAATCGAATTGATTCGCTAACTTCGGAGTATTCTAATGCATATCAAGTGGATGAATCTACAATTTCATACATAATTGAATCACAAAAAATTAACTTCAGAAGTGATAATTGGGCATGGGAAAAAGTAAATGACGAGATTATTAAAATGGATATCATTGATTCAAACTATCAATTTGAAAACAAGGCAAACGATTTTAAAGTGTCTTTCGGGCTTGATGACGAAAAGATATTAACAAAAATATCAAAAAATAAATATTCAATTGAGTTCTCATTACCCGCAAACAATAATACTTCGTTGGAAATTAGTAATAGTGTTGAAGAATGCAAGAATGATTATTTAATCAATCTTAACAGAAATCTTAATACGATTATATATAAAAACATTTTTGAGAATAGTGACTTGGCCTATACAGTTTCTGGAGATACTCTTAAGGAAGATATTATTTTATACTCAAGACCAAGTTTTAATGAAATAACGTATAATATACAAGTTAATAACCTTGAATTCAAAAAAACCACAACAGTAACAGATGAAAAAAACAATGATACTGGAGAATGGAGTAGTACAAGCGGAATAGGTGTATTCTACGATTTGACGACCTTTGATGAAGTCTTTAGGATAACTAACATCTTCATCGTTGATGCTAATGGCAAGTATAGTAGCCCATTGCGATGGGACTATAGAAATACGGAAGAAGGGTATAGTCTAAACGTTTTATTAGATAATGAATTTCTAGGTGATCCCTTAACTAAATACCCTGTTGTTCTTGATCCAACTGTTCAGGGAGCTTCTGTTACTTTTGATACATATACTTCAAGCCTTAACCAGAGTACAAATTATTATTTGAATGCATATTTAAGAACTGGATGCGACACAACCTATGGAAATCGTCATACATATATTAAGTGGACCTTCCCACAGATTGATGTTCAGCATCCGATTGACACAGCATATATCGATTTAAAACGATATTCAAGTGCTGGTTCAATTACACTTCGAGCAAAGCGCATATTATCATCATGGACTTCAAGCTCAGTAACATGGTTGAATTCCCCAAGTTGTGATTCGACAGTGATTTATGGTGATGGCTTGGTAGATGATTGGTATAAAATTGATTTAACGTACATCGCAAAGCGATGGCGATACGGAATATTTCCCAATTATGGTGTGAAAATATACAATTCAGTTGAAAACAATTCTAATATATGGGCAACATTTTGTTCATCTGACAATTCAACCGCAATTTATAAGCCAAAACTTGTTATCAATGTAAATACAACTGATGATTACTACATTATCGGGCCTCATTATATTAGTAACAGTGTGGCATTAGACCTTGATGGATTGACTGAATACACGGTTGAATTTAATACTGCGATGCTTCGCTGGAATAGCTCAGGTGCCAATTGTTACTTTTATCAAAATAACTATACAGGAAATAAGGTGTTCATTGATGATACATATCCGTATCCTGCAGGAGTCGGCGCTGGTACTTCTCCGTATTCAATATTTGAGATGTACTTTAACACTAATAAAATAGATATTGAATGTGATACTTGGGATACTACTCCAATTCCTTATTGTCTTCATGAATTAGGTCATACGATTGGGCCACACGATATGGGCGATTATGAACCAGATCACAATTTTTGCGTGATGGGACATGGCGGTGAGAATGCGATTAATTACCCAACTGTAAGTGATATCGCTGGTGTAAACTCAGTATGGTAGATAAATGGATTTTTTACTTTTCGCGATTATCCAATGAATGATGAAGTGTGTTAATTCTTTAAAATTCTGATTCACTTCCTATGCAGAAAGGGGAAATTATGAAATACAAATTAATGGTACCATCCCACATTCAACACCCTTAGCGCACCTGATTCCGAACAATTAATGTGGGTTTGCTTTGGGGATCAACAAAGGCAGACTGGTCCAGACCAAGCGCTCTGAGAAACTGAGTTTGCCGTGCAGAAGGAGGATTTTTCAAGACGCGCTGGTGATTGAGAGCAAAGACTTGAATATGCAAAATGACACAGGTCATCGCATAAAAAGTCGGTTTAGTGGTCTTGACTTCATGCAAGCCGATGACGGTTTCGTCAGATTCTTTAAGAAACCGGCGCATGCGAACCTCCATCAGCCGTGCGATGAGCAGAGCTAGAACCAGAATCATGCCCAGCGCATCGATCCTCGCCGGTGTTTTCAAGAACAAATCATTGACGACCAGCGGATCCTTGAGAAAGGCAAAGTCATTTTCCACACCATACTGGCCTTTGTACGTGCGCAGCACGCCGAAGCTGTCCAAGCCATCCGGCCCTGTTCGGGGAACATTGGTCAACAGAACAAAACACCCGGCCAGATTAATCAGTTCGTCGATGGCCGCCGTGTTTTCTTCGATTGACCAAGTCACAAGGTATCGCTGCACAGTCGGCGCCGGCTGATCTTTCGGCGGTCTGCCCGGTCGGCGGACCGCAACGGCCTGTATTTCACCGTTGAGCGTGTACAAAGCACCTTTGCGCCGGTACGCTGCGTCAATCGCACGCTGCGCATCGGCCTCGCAGAAGAACTCGGTCTGCCGTTTGCGCAGGTCTTTTTCCAGTGCACTGCGTGCGGCTTCCAACTGTTTTTCGACTTTTTTCTGCCGGCGTTTGTCATGCGCACTGGAGTGAACAACCACCGCACGGTAGACGTTGCCGTCAATCTCAACGGTCGTTTCATAGGCCTTATAACGTGCAGGCGGGCGTTTAGGGGACGGTGCGATCTCCTGTAGAACCTGGATATCACTCCAGTCATCCCTCGCGACCGCTTCCTGAATCGCCCGGTCACAGACGGCGAAATTGGCGGGTAACCGCGAGATAAACCGATGGCCATTTAGCAGCGCCAGATTCTCTTGAGTGACCATCGCCGAGTCGGCCACATAGATAAAAGCGCCAGGACCCAGTCCGTGCGCCTTCATGAGCTTGCCGATACGCTGCAGCATTTCATTATTCAGTTTCTTGTCTGAAGCATTACCGTCCACTATCCGGCTGAAAATGGGAACCCCTCGGTCGACGCAGAGCAATTCGGTCATGAACTGTTTGAGCTGAGGTTGGTGATCCTTGCTATGCCCGAGTGTGATCAGGGGGCCCGCTTCGTTATCGTCACGCTCATATTCACCCCATACGCTCGTGGAGGTTGTGTCAAAACTGATCGCGGATGTGTCCAGCTGAAACTGCTGCACCGCCCGAATGCCCAGTTCGGTCACAATCTTGCCTGTGCCATACGCCGCTACGGCGTCCAGCGATCGAGCCAGCGTATAGTCGCCAAAGCGTTCCGGGTCCAGATCTTCGCCTAACAGAAGCTCACGATCCTGCCCGGCCAGAAAGTCTTTGACATGATACAGTGGACTGCGTCCGGACAACACGTCCAAGACCATGGCCGTCACCGCCATCCCCGGTGACAGCTGCATCTCGGACGGGACAAGCGTATTGATGGTTTCGGCCAATTGCAGCTGCCGGCAATAAGCGGCAGCCAGCGGTAAATGACCATGCTGGTAAACTTCGACATCCTTCAGTGACGCCAGTAAAGGGTTGATATCCTGTTCAGTCCGCTCCATACGCATCCTCTTTCATGAGCTCGAGGTTAATCTTTGTGATCTCCTGTAAAATTTCCTCGATGATCCGATTATGCTCCAGCCCCTTCAATGCCTGCTCCCGCTGAGCCAGACGGATATAGTGCTGTCGCTGTTTGCCGTTTTCCATGACCGCCAGATGATAACGTGGTCCGTGTTTTTCACCGCGATGACACGCACAGTTGGGTCGGGTGCAAACGGTGTAGCGTTCCACCCAGGTTCCGTGCAGCACGGCAGCATGCTGTGTCAGCTCTTCAACAAGCCGCTGGCGCCGTTTCATTAGTTTCTGAATCGTTTCGCTTGACATGATTCAAGTATACCACTATTATTAGTGATGTACAAGCCGGAAAATGAAAACCGCTTGTGACAGCGGTTAGAAATTATCCGAATTTTAGGTCATTTTAGGTGTTGAATGTGGGGTACCATTATTAATAATTGCTGTTCTTTTGCTTGTAGCCTGTTCAGCCAACAAAGAGACAGATTCCACTTCAGTTCAGTTGGGAACAATTGAAACATCAACAACGGCCACAACAAAAATTGTTAGACATCAATCCTATGTAGGCACATTTCCATCATTAGCAAGTTTAGTAAATGCTTGTGATATTATTGTTGTCGGAGAAGTTATTTTTTCGTCAGTCAATCGAATCGACTTGGTATCAGAAGGCTATGTTAATGCCGAAGGTGAGATGTTCACTAATGTTTCTAGCTTTTATATTAATATTTATGAAATAATTAAGGGCACTGTCCCGACCGGCATGAAGCTCAAGGTTGATTTGCGCTGCGGTGCAGAGGTTAATGGATCCTACGAGATTTTTGACCCTCCTGTTCCGTCACCTGTTGTCGGAGATAAATATATATTTTTTCTTACTAAACCGGATAAATTTAGTGGTCGTGAGTATTTTGAGTATATGTTTATTGGGTCAATTGATAGTTTTGTCAAAATCGAAAACGTAAAAATCATACCACCACAGGATAAACATTCAGTTATTATCGAAACAACATATGACTCTCTAATTAATGAGATAAAAAAAGAAATTATTGGTTAATCGCAAGCGTCAAAAGCGCCACACATTGTAGCAGTCACTGAACAATGACAAAATTTCTCCATCAAGCGATGGGGGATCATAAAGATGAAGCAAAATCAAAAGCGCATCGAATGGGAGCAGCGGATCGCCGATTGTGAATGTCGGTCAAGCAGAATCATTTTGGCGCACTGCTTTGACCAGCATGTGTTTCGGGATATCGTGAATCCGACCTGCGGTTTTCTACATCGCCGACCATGTACTAAACTATCCTACAACCTCACGTAAGTAAGCGTCAAAACGCACACACTTTACGCTTAGGATTCACTTGATGTGCTCTTTTTATCCTTTGTCCAGCAGGAATCCGGTAATGTCGATGACCACGGCATCAACTGGCGGATCGCATCCGGATTCTTCTGATCAATGTTCGGCATCCGCTCAAACAGGTATAACAAATAATCATACGGCTTCAGTCCATTCTCCTTGGCGGTCTCGACGATGCTATAAATGATCGCGCTGCTGCGCGCGCCCTTGGACGTGTTCGAGAACAGGAAGTTTTTTCGCCCGATCACGAACGGTTTGATCGAACGCTCAGCCCGATTGTTGTCCAGTTCCAGCCGTCCGTCGAGCAGAAAGTTATTGAGCGAAGCCCACTGATTCAGGCAATACTTGATTGCCTTGCCAAATACGCTTTGCGGCAGGGTTTGCTGCCCCGTCCGCTTGAGCCAGCCGTAAAACTCGTCCAGAATCGGTTTGCTGCGAAGCAGACGTTGCTCAAATCGCCACTGAGGGGTAGCATCTTTTAGGTCCTGCTCAATACTGAACAAGTTATTGCAATATTCTAACCCTTTACTGGCAGCGACCGGCTTATCTTTCTGGGCAGGTGGCAGCGCCTTGAGCGCATCGGTAAACTTGCGCCGGGCATGCGCCCAGCACCCGACCTGGGTGATGCCGGTCAGGTTGTCATAGCCACCGTAGCCGTCGGTCTGCAAATACCCATTGAACCCTTCCAAGAATCGCTTCGGGTGTTTGCTGGCTCTGGTTGTCTGATAATCGTAAAGCACAATCGGCGGTCCATCTCGGCCGGTCCGGTAGAGCCACATATACGAGTCCGACTGTGCCGACCGCTCCGATTCCTTCAGCACCTGCAAGGTTGTTTCGTCGGCATGCAGGATGTCATGGCGCAATAATTGGCGGTGTAATTGGTCATGGATCGGATCCAGCGCGGCCTCAACACTGCGGATGATCCAGTTGGACATGGTCTGGCGTGACAGGTTGATATCCAGCCGCGACAGGATCTGTTCCTGACGGTACAGGGGCAGATGGTTCGTGTATTTCTGGTCAATGATGTAGGCAACGGCGGACGCCGAGGCGAGACTGCCGGGCAGCAGGGGCTTGGGCATGGCAGCCTTGATGACCGGCACCTTAGCTTGGGCGTCATCAGCGTGCTTCTCGCAATGCCGGCAGGCGTAGATATGCTGGACATGACGGACGAGGCTGGCTTTTGCCGGGATGATCTTGAGCTCATCGCGAACCTGGGTGCTCATCTCGTGCAGTTCGCCCTGACAGCAGGGGCAGACCCGTTCGGATTCAGACAGTTCGTAATCAATGACTTCAACCGGCAGATCCTGGATCTTCTCGGCAATCTGACCCGGTTCGCGTTTCTTTCTGGAATAGGTGATCGTTTCCGTCGTCGGCTCTGCGGCTTTAGGGTCAGCCGTATCTTCGGCTTCGTTGAACAGATTGATCTGTTCCGGATACGCGCTCTTCTCGCTCGATGCTCCGAACAGGCGCTGGCGTTGCAGGCGCAGCTGCTCTTCATACCATTTTACCTTGGCGTTGAGTTCCGCCTGCTGCTGCTGAAGAAGCAGGATTTGCTCTTCCTGAAGGCGAATTTGTTCCAACAATTTTTCGTTTGACTCGGATGATTTTACCTGCGTTTCCATCCCCGACAGAGTACCACAAATGGCCGCTTTTTTCATTCTTAAAAAGTCTGGAAACGCCCGAAAATAGGGCGTTATACGCACCTCGTTGATTACAGAATTGTCCGTGCCGAAACCGCTTTGTGGGCCTGCCTTTGCACAAGTGACAACCCGTCCAGGAGCCAGCGAAATTCGCGATAACTGATGCTCACAGCGTCACCGGACTGATTTGGCCAGTCGAATTTCCCCCGCTCCAGTCGACGATAATAAAGCCAGAATCCATTGTGATCCCACTGCAGGATCTTGAGTTTGTTGCGCTGACGATTGCAAAAGGCAAACAGGCATGGGCCGAACGGATCCAGTTCAAATGTTTCTTTCACCAGTACGGCCAGCCCATCGATCGATTTGCGCATATCGGTGCTGCCGCAAGCCAGATGCACCTGCTTGTTTGCCCATTCGTCAATCACAGGGTTTGCAGGATATTCACGATATCCCGAAACACATGCTGGTCAAATCCTTGCGTCACAATAATTCTGGCATGACCGACTTCGACCGATACAGCCCCTTGAGGCCAGGACGGCTGGTCGTCCAGCGGTCTAATATCCAGCGACATCCACTTGATGGGTTGGCCGGTTCCGCCTTGTGCATGCTCCCGAATTCGCCGCTTCCAGTAATAGAAATTGCAGGTCTTGATGCCGTTGGCTTCGCACCAGGTAGCGATCGTCTGACCACTGTTCTCACAATCAGCAATCCGCTGCTCCCATTCGATGCGCTTTTGATTTTGCTTCATCTTTATGATCCCCCATCGCTTGATGGAGGAATTTTGTCAAAGTTCAGTGACTGCTACAATGTGTGGTGCTTTTGACGCTTACGGATTTGATTCTGCTGTCATGAGCAGTTGCGCGATGCATTTGGCATCGACCTTGTCTGTTTTGGTTTTCCGAAGAGTTTGGGACTTACGGTACAGGTTGACCTGTAACGGGTTGAAAACCACCAGCTCGACTCCGCTGTCACGGAGAAAAGCTTCAAGGTTGCCGCTGTAGTGTCCGGTGGATTCAAGTCCTGCTTTTATTTGGCCGGACCCCTCGGCCTCTGAGTTTCTCTGGATTGCAGCTCTCAACTGCTCAAACCCTTCGTGGTTGTTCTGGAAGGTAAATGCCTCCTGAACTGTTTGTCCGTTACCACCCAGAATGCAGCAGTCGTGCTTGTCCTTGGCGGCATCAATGCCAACATAGATCATAACTGAACCATCCTTAATAGAAAGTACGCTGAATATTCCACAGACTTTTTGCTGCCGGATCCTAGTTCCATATTAACCGTCGTGCGGTATCTGACTCATCACCAATTATGCAAAAAGCTGTGGCTGGAGCCTTTGAAAAACCGTCATAGCGGTAGGAGAATCAACCAGTCCACAGCGCCTGCGTGCATTATATCAAGCAACAAGAAATCTTGCGCTTGACAGCGCAACATAATAATACTAGGAGATGGCTATAGATATAGCAGAATGGGGAAGGCCGATTTTTTGGATATATCCTAGGGAGCCGTCGTTACAACCTGGTATAGGATATGACGGCGGAGGGTATGGACCTGATGGGATTTTAACGAGAAAACAAGCAAATGATGAGGGGTATGGTCTTTATGACCAATACGGTTCTCCCGGAAAGCTGGACGGTCCCGAGCGTTATGTGGATATGTGCAGGCACGTCCATAATATGATTTCTTCTGAGGCGCCGAATATTACTTGGGTTATGGGGGCGATAGCGGCACGATTTGATGGGGCTTATGCTCAATGGTATCCTGGAGATGATTATGTTGATTGGCACGCCATTGATGTGTATTATCCTGGAGATAGTCCGGTTGCTTTAAGTAATAAAACGTTTGCAGAAGTAGTGGAACCTGTTTGGTCGGAAGCAATATCTATTAATCCTGATAAACCGTTTATGATTGTTGAATTGGGGATCATGAATCAATTGTTGTCTGAGAATGAACAGAATTTGAGTGGACATGTTTTTGACCGGTCCACATGGTTTCAAGATTTTTTCCAAGCTGCAAAGACTACTCATAAGGAACTGGGAGCATTTATTTATTGGCAGGATTTCAAACACAATCAAAAATTCAGGGCTGCGACCATTAATAAAGATGACCCAACTGCAGGCGTCTTGTATGATGAAATGAATGGATCTGAATCTGATTGGTGGCACTCTGAGATTTTTACTGATACGACTAAATAGGAGTAGAAGTTGTTTAACAATTCCGCTTACGTCGCATCCTGTTTTCTGGTTTATGTAAATCTGGCTGTTGCCTGAAAAATCTCAGAAACAAGCAATGATTTAAGCGTTTCAGTATCAGTATTCTATCAAAACACACGTGGATCAAAATCAAACAATCAGGAGGTGCCCATGTCTTATCAAGTTGTCGATTATCCAGCAGAAAAGACTGCGTTTTACAAAACGTTATGCGATCAGCTCGCCATCTACACGGCCCATGCACCTACCGCCATGGCCGCTCTAGCGAACGCCTCGGCTGTGATGGCGGCAGCTTTGCGCGACATCAACTGGGTGGGGTTTTACCTGGTTCATGACGAGCAGCTGGTGCTCGGCCCCTTCCAAGGCCAGCCGGCGGTGATGACCATCCCATATGGACAGGGCGTTTGCGGTGCGGCCTGGCAGACTCGCCAGGCTCAGGTGATGCACGATGTTCATAAATTTGCCGGCCACATAGCCTGCGACTGTGCATCCAACGCCGAAGTGGTCGTGCCGGTGCTGGATACCGAAGGCCGTGTTCTGGGCGTGATCGACATTGACAGTCCGCAGGTCGGACGATTTGACGATGCGGATGCGACCGGCTTGCAAAAGGCTGCAGAGGTGCTGGCACCATTTATGAAGCAAACCTGAACGTTGAACCGTCTGGGAAGGAATGGCGAGATGGAGAAAGTTTCTGTAGAACAGGTCCGTCAGTTTCGCTTGCATGCACATCATTTGGATACATGGTATCCGAAGTCTGATCTGGAGCGTATTGCCGGTGCTTGTGGTTTTCAGAATTCGCCGCCCGGAGCATGGGAAATTGCCTTGCATAACCGTGTCCATGATTTCCGGCGAAGCGATTTGCAGCATCTGCTTGAGGTCGAAAAAACACTGTTGCAGGCCTGGAGTTTCCGTGGCGCACCCGTGGTCTTTCCCACGTCTGAGAGCGAAACGTTTTTGTCAGCCCTTGTTCCCGAACAGCACGAACCATGGATCTATACGCAAGGGATACAGTTGGCGCTCGACTATTTGAAGATGTCCTTCGACGATTTGTTGAGCTTGATCAAGCAGGTCATGCCGAAACTGGACAGCGAAGTATTGAAAAGCAAAACGAAACTGGACCAGACTTTGGCTGAATGGATGTTGCCACTTCTTCCAAATGACAAAATGCGTTTGTGGAACGACCCTTCCATGTACGGCAATCCGGAAAAACAGACGGTTGGTGGCGCAGTCGTTTCCTTTCTGCTTCGGCCGTGTGCGTGCCTGGGGTTGGTCGTTTTTGGCAAGAGAGAGGGTATTAGCCCGACATTCACCTCATACAAAAGCTGGATCGGTCATCCAGTCAAGAATAATGGTGACCCCGAGCACAAACTGGTGCGAAAATACATCCACTGCTACGGCCCGGCTTCCATTGACGGGCTTAGGACGTGGCTTGGCTGTTCATCAGCACAGGCTGAGCGAATGTGGCTGACGGTCATCCACGAGATTGAGCCTGTGTCTTTTGCTGGTGAAGTTCGTTATATCCTATCAGATGATAAAAAAATGATTGCCGCTCCACCACCAATAGAAAGAAAAATTCACTTGCTCGGCGGTCATGACCCCTATTTGGGGTTGCATGATCGGGATGTGATCCTCGATGACCGCGTCAGGCAAAGACAAATCTGGCAGACTGTTTCAACCCCCGGTGTTTTGCTTTCGCAGGGTAAAATTGCGGGCATGTGGAAATCCAACAAAAAGGGCAGCGGTTTGGTAGTCGAAATATCCTTGTGGGATGATGAGAAAATAAAGGAAAAAGATGTCTTGGATTTGATTGATCGATTTGCCTTTTTCCAAAATCGCAAGCTAAACGGAATCACCTTTTTATAAACCGATTTGTGTATGCCCAGATTGGTTGTGTGAAAAATTTCCAATGCTGGCATTGGAGGCGGCGTGCGACATGGAATATCAAAAACTTTTGGAAAGCAGTGAAAACTGGCTCAAGTATGCGATCCGTCTGCATTTGTACCACGAGCCAAAGGATTCACTAGTTGAACTCAGAAACACAGCATTATCAGATGACCGTATCCAAAAATATCTCGCGGATGTTGCCAACTTTCACGGGAGCCTGGTGTCGAATCATAAAAATCCGGATTTGCCGATTCACAAGCTGCTGTTTCTGCTGGACCTCGGGTTTGGCCTGGATGTTCCGGAGATCAAGAAAGCCGTTGATGAAATCATCAGACACAAGGACGATCACGGCATATATCAGTCCTTGACGAATGTACCGAAACACTTCGGCGGAACTGGCGTCGATGTGTTCAGCTGGTGCCTGTGTGACGCGCCTTTACTGTTGCTTGCCCTGTTGATAGCAGAAGTGGATTATCACAAAAACATCAAGCCTGGAATTGATCATTTGGTTTCGCTTATCAGGGATAACGGATTCCCATGCGCCGTTTCCCCGGAGCTTGGCAAATTTCGCGGTCCGGGGAGGAAAGATGACTGCTGTCCATACGCAACGCTGATCATGGCTGATTTGCTGTCGCATATTCCTGAATATCGGGATTCCCAAATTGCAGCCACTTCTGTGATGACGCTTTTGGACTTGTGGGAAAACAGTCTTGATCAGCATCCGTATATGTTTTACATGGGAACTGATTTCCGCAAATTGAAGGCACCGTCCGGTTGGTATGATATTGTTAGCGTCGCAAGTGTTTTAAGTAAATATGAGTTTTCGCGAGTGGATCCACGTTTCAAGGAAATGGTAAAACTGATTCGTGACAAACAGGATGTCAATGGCTTTTTTACACCTGAATCCATTTACATGAAGTTGAAAAATTGGGATTTTGGGCAGAAGAATAGGCCTTCTCCTTATTTGACATACTTGTGCATGAGAATCTTCGAACGAATGAATGAGCATATTTGATTTATGTAGGGATGTTTAAAATGAGGAAGAGGGTTACAGCAGGGAATCGATATGGGATATGAAATAGTGAGATTGATTGATCGTCCGGAACTGAAGGAAAAAGCCGCAAAGTGGTTTTCCGAAAAATGGGGGATTCCGCTTGAAGCATACAAGGATAGTATGGATGAATGCCTTTTAAACAGAAAGGCAGTTCCTCAATGGTATCTTGCAGTTGATCATGCACGGGTTGTTGGAGGAATGGGTGTAATCGACAATGATTTTCACGATAGAAAAAATCTATCGCCAAATGTTTGCGCCATATATACAGAAGAGCACAGGCGCTCGGAAGGAATTGCGGGTTCATTGCTCCAGTATGTCTGCGCTGACATGAAAGACAGGGGAATTGATACGCTTTATCTGGTTACCGATCACACTTCGTTCTATGAGCGATATGGTTGGGAGTTTCTCTGCATGGTTCAAGGAAACGGGGAACTTGAACGGTCAAGAATGTATATTCATAAAGAGCCTACTGATTGACCAGGTCTCGATAAGCTTTATCGAACAGGTCTTTCAGCATGTCTTTGTTCAGGACATAGTGCAGTTTCTGCCCGATCCGCTCATATTCTACGAGACCGATACCCAAGAGCATGGTCAGATGATAGGACGCGGTGGCATTGGTCAACCCGATTTGTTTGGCCAGGTCGTTTCCGATTGCAGGTTTCAAAGCCAGGCTCTTGATGATTTCCACCCTTTTTTCTTCTGAAAGAACTTTGAAGAATTGTTTTCTCTCTTCACTGCGTTTTTCGCGCAAGCGCTTTTTGCTGATGAAAGTGCCATAGATCAGCACAAACCGGTCCTTTTCCGGCTGCAAGACAAATGTGAGAATTTCAGAAAAAGCATTGGGGATCAATTCAATGCGCGATGCAGGCTCCAGGATGTTGACATTGATTTTCAGGTAGTTCGATATGAACGCTTCCGTATTGGCGAGGCAGGCCTCACGGCTTTTCTCCACTTCAGCGCGGTCCAGCGCTTCAATCTCTTCCACATAGGGGGCGAAGACTTGGGCGTATCGCTCAAGCAGACGCACCAGACGTTGCTTGGCATCCGCCGGATAATTCATGATTTCCAGTGCTTTTTCCAGATCAGCAGACGAGAGGCCCGGGCAGTCTGCCATCCGCTGCTCAAGTGCCGGCCGGTCAGCCAACATCGTCTCAACAGCCTGTTCGTCCACGCATAGGTCTCCTTCTTGTTGGCACAAGACTTCAATGACGTCAGCGAGCATATGCCTTAAGACATCTTTGTCTGACAGGGCGGCAAACTTTACGGACAACTGACTGATATCCCGAATGCCTTCAGAAATGACCATGTCCCATAGCGTAGAACCAACCGGCTTGCTGAAGAAGAAATCGATATCTTGCCGGTAGAACATCGACAGGCTGTTCTTGATCTCCTGGATGATTTCGATCATCCGCGGGTGAGGAGAATATCCCGCGTTTTCGAAATAATTGCTTTCCATCTGGTCGCTGTCTGCAATACGCTTGAGCGATACCAGCATTTCAAAGACCGGATTGGTGTCGATTGACACTTTTACGCGCTTCATGAGCAAGGCCTCTGGACCATGCCGCAGTCTTCCAAATCGGCTGTCAGTCGACTGATCATGACATCCATCCTTCTGTCAATCCGCCGTAACAAGTGAAAAGCGGCCGACTCCAGATGAAGCTTCATCGACTTCCTGGGTTTACGAGTGTTCACAAGAGATTCTGGCAACACATGTTCCATTTTGCAGTACTGCTTCAAGGCAGAACTCCTGGTGTCAGAAAAATCAATGAAAAACTGATTAAACATAGTCGATCCCTTTCCTTTCTTATCTCACCCTAACAATACATCCGTCTAATATCTTTGTCAATATAATATTAGATATATATCTAAAATAATTTTTGACAGATTATAGACATGTATATGAATTATGAAATTAGATGGACGTTGTCGAAATAAAGTTATATCACCATGAAAACTGACAAGTCATGTTTGACCAGTCCTGGGCTTGACCTCATACCAATCATGCGATCAACTCAGGAAAGGTGCCAATGAAGCCAATGCTTTGACGCCATATTTATTGACCAGTTCATTGGCGAGTCTCTGCAATGATTCCTGGGGCAGAAACGGGTACAGGGCCTGGCACCGGTCGGCCTGCCCGGCTGCGATCATCTTGTCGACCAGCAGTTCAAGAATTCGATCGTTCAAGAATGGTGCCAGACCGGCGATGGATCGGACTCCGGCTTGAGCTACATCAAATTTGGCAATGAGTCTGTCCAGATAATCATCGCTTAAAAATGGCGCAAGCGAGACAATATCCTCCATGTTCGGAGAATCAACTGAGTCGAGCGTCTTCTCCAGTAGACTTTCCGTCTGAGTCGGTTTGAGCAGTGGCGCAACGCTTGCAATCGTTGCCAGATCAGGTGATTTGACCGGGCTGTTCACTTCCTCTGCTTTGATGGCAGATTTGACAAACTCAGTCTCCGACGAATTACCCAGCAACTCATCGATGGTGCAACCCAATACACCGGCCAATTCCTTAAGTTTTGAGATGTCCGGCATAGAATTGCCCCGTTCCCAATTGGAAACCGCCTGATAACTGACACCCAACTCGTCGGCAAGGTTCATCTGCGTCATATCTTTCTTCTGGCGCAGGGCTTTAATGGTCTGGCCTATTTTTACCGTATCAAACATGTCACTCGTCTCCCTTCATCTTTAGATGCACCTTGATGATAACAGAGACAATGTATAGAAAGAATCAAGCGGTCGTTGAGATTGCCGTTTTGAATTTCAAGTGATGCTTGAGTGAGGGAAAATCATAAGAGAAATTTGATCGTTCTGTCGCCGGACGAAACTGGAAAATAAAAAACCTCCCGTTACGTCAAAGAACAGTAACAGGAGGCTTCGATATGAACTAAATAGAATTACGGAGCAAAGGGCAACAAGACTGCGTCAATGACATGGATGATCCCATTGGTGGCCGGAACATCTGTCACGATGATCTTTGCTTCACGTCCCAGTTTGTCGGTAAGAATCCCGCCCGATTGCATGAGGAATCCACCCTGAAGTGTGCGAATGCGTGAAGACTCCACAACTGCTTCGGCGTCCCGTCGACCCCTGGCAACATGATAGAGCAGAATCTGGGTCAGTGCGTCCTGATCCAAGGAATCAATATTATCTGGTGTCAAACCCAGTGCTTCAAATGCGTCATCGGTTGGCGCAAACGTCGTCACATGGGAGTTGCATGGACATGGTTCATCAACGCCCATGGGACCGGAAATCACAATTGATATTCTGGCAGACGATTTGCTGGCGATCATGGATAATACTGATTCATTCAACGCAGAATTAATGGAATTCTTGCGAAATGACAAAACCTGAAGAAATCATTATGGGTTAGCTCAATCAGTGGGAGTCCGAACCGCACAATCATGTATTTACAGAGGGTAAGAGAGGTTTTGCTGCAAATCATCTTACCCCGTCTGCCTTCCTCCCATAAGCAAAAACGACATCCAGTGTGATCCGGTTGATCTTCTGTTTGACGAAGTAACGTCGGACATCATCAAGAACAGGGTCGATTACCTGGTCCGGTACAAAGGAAGCATAGAAATTGGCGGTCGATGAAGCGATGAATTCGTACATTTCATGACCGTCCTGAAAGGAATCCTGCCAAACGGCTTGCTTCACCTGAATGTCACATAACCCGGAGGTCTGGAGGAACTGATGCATTCGATCGCACCCTCTAGGCCAGTACAAAATTCTCCGACCGAGCATGTATCGCTTCGGAATCACGGCGAATACAGCATCTGACAATTCAGCATAATGGGTTGGTCCATGTGTGGATAATGCAATAATACCCCCAGGCTTCACGACTCTTATCATTTCCGATATCATTTTTTCTTGATTCGGCACCATGCCTAACACCATGCTTGATAGGACAATATCAAAAACGCCATCATCAAAAGGGAGATTTTCGGCATCGGCAACACGTAAATCCGCCACCTTTTGAGGATATCCCCCCGCTTCAATTTTCTTCTTAAGAATGTCCACCATATATTCAGAAATATCAACAGCACATATTTTCCCCGCATGACGTTCCAATAACTTCAAGGTCGATATGCCTGTGCCACAGCCTACATCCAGAACATGCTTCCCTTGTATGGCCATGTCTTCCAGCAATGTGTCGGCAACCTTCGCATAATGATGCCAACCGAAGTTGTCATAGTTTTCAACGTCAGCCGTTCTTTCCCCATTATAGGCAGCCCTGACATCATCTTTCATCGTTTCCGTGTCTTTCATATGTCCGGAAACCCATGCAATGATACCATTGACATTCAAGATGATCCTCTTGAAAAAAGATATTTCGCCTGTCCAGAATACATCCGCCATTTTACATATCCTTGTAAACAATAAAGTGAGCCTTATCAAGCAGGATCAAAATGAATGCTGAAATCGATAAATCAGCAGGCAATCCTGTTAATTACCATTATACGCCAAATTGATCAATCCCTATAAAAATGATATGAAATTCAGGATGGGACTGCGGATGAGATGCTCATCGCATGTCCCTTAAGGCCTGATTCAATGACTCCATTCATCGAAAATCGTTGTGTGAAACAAGTTTCGAATTTATCATGATAATGGATGGATGGATTGGTTGTCCGGCGTGAAATAATTTGGCGTGAGCACAGGTAAAACACGATTGAAATCCGCCTCAACCGATAGGTTATGAACCATGCATCAGCGATGGGTGTTATTTTTGAATATTCTGGGACGTCTGACATATCTGGCCGGAACGAGCCTGGTGATCTGGCTGATTGGCGGCGGAATGGCTTTTGGCCGTTCTTCGATCGGTCTGACTTATTTGCTTCTCTGGAACGTCTGGTGGCTTGTCACTTTCTTGGGTCGTCGGAGAGGAGAAAAGACCCCTTATGACAGGAAACAGAAATTATGGGTCGCATTAACTGGGCTTTTGTCGGTGCCCTTTTTGATCATCGTTCCTCCATGGGAATTTGCACATTTAACAGGCCCTATTCCGCGAGCAGGGCTGACTGCCTGGATCGGTCTGATTCTGTTTGCACTGGGCATCATTCTTCAATCAATCGCCATGTGGCAACTCCGTTTATTTTACACGGTCCGTCTGGGTGTTCGTGAGAGCCAGCCGTTGGTGATGACTGGGGTTTATCGATGGATTCGTCATCCCGGATATCTGAGCTACTTGATTTCCATTCTGGGCATTGGCCTGGCGATGAGCAGTGTTGCTGTGATGGTATTGGACATTCTTGTTTTCATTTTCATTCACTTCAGGATCCAGAACGAGGAAGCCATGCTTCTCGAGATGTTTGGTGGGCAATATGCCGAATATATCAAACGAACCTGGAAACTGTTGCCCCGAATATACTGAATCAGACCTTTGTGCCTAGAGGCGTGCTGGCTTTAGTGAATCCAATTGTTTACAATTCACTTATGTGATCAGGCAAAACACAAAAAGGAGCAAACATGAAAAAGAGAATGACAATGGCACTCATTGGTGGCGCGGTTCTGGGACTCATTTGTGTGGCGGGGGCCTATGTCCGGTCCGGGCTCACGGCGTCTCCCGTTTTTGTGTTCTCACTTTGGTACAACCGAGTGGTGATCGGTCTGGCTGTAGGCGCACCCTGGGATGTGACCGACAAAGGCAAGTCCTTGCTTCGCGGCGCGGTGCTGGGGCTTCTGGTTTCTTTCGCTTTCTATAGTTCGACAGGATTTACCGATTTGATCAGTTTTCTGGCGGGAATCATCTATGGTGTGATCCTGGAGGGATGGCTGAGGCGATTTGAAAATTGATTGTCTTATGCCGAACGTTTAATGATTGAATGAACTTCGGGAAGGTGGTGCACACGAACATGTACAGGACAGGCATGGCCTTGGGTGGCGGTGGTACCAGAGGTTTCGCGCATCTTGGCGCGATCAAGGCGCTTTCGGAAAAGGGCATTCATCCCGATATCTATTCCGGAACCAGTGCCGGGTCGATTGTGGCGTCGCTGCTGGCTGCCGGCAAATCACCGGATGAAGTCATGGACATCATGCAGGATATCAAACTGACGGACGCCGCCAAGATCCAACTGCCAACTGACGGTCTTGCTTCGCTTGACAATCTGGCAGAAAAACTGGATGACCTTCTAGGGGGCAAGGACTTTGCCGACCTTGAACATCCGCTGATTGTCTGCGCGGCGAATCTCAGCACTGGCCGGGTTGAGTATATCAGTCAAGGCAATGTCGCCAAGGCGGTGCAGGCGTCCTCATCCATCCCCATTCTTTTTTCGCCGGTCAACATCGATGGCCAACTTTACGTCGATGGGGGACTGCTCGACAATGTGCCGGTAAAACCGTTGCTTGACCGATGCGATCGCGTCATAGCCATCGACATCAGCCCCGTGAAGGGCATTCAGAAGGCTGACAGCCTGACTGATATCATGATCCAGGTTTTCCAGATGAGCATTGGCATGCAGGCGGATCGAGAAGCGGATTGCGACCTGCTGGTCCGGATAGAGGGCATAGCCGATTTTGGCATTCTGGACACCAGTCACAATCAGGAAATTTTTCAGATGGGTTATGATCATGTCAGTCAGCTGACGATCCCGCCCGGTTTGATCGATTGACATGCGGCCTTGTGATAGGGAGCCGAATGCCTCAAGCAGGCGGGAATTGAAGGTGGAGGACTGATGAAAAAGCGGCTGAAAATTTTCCTGATCTCATGTGTCGCACTGCTGATCGTGCTGATTGGCGGTTTTCTGATTTATGCCTCCGACTATTACCGGGCAGACGATGTGGCGGCTGCGATCCTGAAAACCAGTCCAGCCGTGGAGGTTCAGGACAACTTTCTGATGGTGTCTTCTGATACCCCCGGCGATACCGCACTGATTTTCTATCCAGGGGCGAAGGTGGAGTATTTTTCCTATCTGCCGATGATGGAAAAGATCAGAGAAAGTACCGGTTTATCCTGCATCATTGTGAAAATGCCCTTCAACATGGCCATTTTTGATGCCGATGCTGCTGAAAAAGTCATGGCTCGTTTTCCTGACATGGAAAACTGGTACATAGGCGGTCATTCCATGGGCGGGGCGATGGCGAGCGATTATGCTTCGAAGCATCCGGACAAGGTGAAAGGACTGATTCTGCTAGGGGCCTATGTATATGGCAGTTACCCACCGGAAGACGCGCTGACCATATATGGCTCATTCAACACAAGCGTGGCGGAAAAGATCGATTATGTCGAAAACATCGTTGTCATTGAAGGCGGGAACCATGCCCAGTTTGGCAATTATGGCCGGCAGAAAGGCGATCCGGATGCGACAATATCCAGTGTCGATCAACAGGCTATCGCAGTGGAAGCGATCCGGGATTTCATCATGAAGCGGGAAGATTGAAACATGATTGATTATTTTCCAGATACCGGCAACGCAAAGGGAAATATTTGAATGGATAAAGGGAAAATCAGGGCAACCATCCTGGCGATCCTGGCAGCTGTGTTTTATGCGGTCAACATGCCGATGTCCAAAATACTGCTGAAAAGAGTCGAACCCGCATATATGGCATCCTTTTTGTACTTTGGCGCAGGGATCGGGATCGGCATGCTGTATTTGTTGAAAAAGGGCAATGGCACCGATCGTGATCAAAATCTGTCTGCTCCGGACATGCCCTATGTATTGGGCATGGTCTTGCTCGACGTTGCGGCTCCGATCCTGTTGATGATTGGATTGACAACGGCCTCCTCGGCCAATGCCTCCTTGCTGAACAATTTTGAAATTGTCGCCACCTCCTTGATCGCGCTACTCGTATTCAAGGAAGAAATCTCATTGAAACTATGGCTGGCCATCCTGCTGATCACCTTTTCCAGCGCGCTGCTTTCGCTTGAAGATCTCTCGGGCATCAGATTCTCCATTGGCTCCCTTTTTGTGTTGGCCGCAGCGGTGTGCTGGGGGTTTGAAAACAACTTCACCCGGAAGATATCCGCCAAAAACACCTTCCAGATCGTCATGATCAAAGGAATTTTTTCCGGGCTGGGGTCATTGATCGTGGCGCGAATCGGGAAAGCCGCTTTCCCGCACTGGATGGATATCCTGTCTGTGCTCGGCCTTGGATTCATCGCCTACGGACTCAGCATATTTCTGTATGTTCGAGCACAGAACGACCTGGGAGCCGCTAAAACCAGTGCCTATTATGCCATCGCGCCTTTTGTGGGCGCGCTGCTGTCTTTTGCGATCTTGCGGGAGGAGATCACCGCGAATTATGTCGTCGCTTTGCTGATCATGGTCGCCGGGTCGGCGCTGCTGGTCCTGGACACCCTGATGACAAGCCATACACATGTTCACACGCATACCTTTGTGGATACACATGAAGGGGTCATACGCAGACAGACCTACACGCACGCACACAAACACCGGCATTTTCTGTCAGCCGATGAGCATGAGCACCTTCATCAGGATCAGACACGGGAGAAGGAGTGATATCACTTACTCCTGGGTTTTTTGAAACGGGTCTGACTGACAGTTCAATTTCGCTGAATACAACTGGGCCACCTTGTTTCACCTGTCTGGCATAAATGCATGAAATTACAATAAGTACACCTTGTCTGCCAATAATACGGTGAACGGGTGAACTGGAAATTCAAGCCGGGAGATTGAAAATGGATAGTCACATCGATTTATCAGGCATCATTCTGGAAACTGGTCGCCTTATATTGCGTTCGTTCACGGAGGCGGACCTGGGCGATTTTTTTGATTACGCTTCCGTTCCGGGTGTCGGTGAGATGGCCGGGTGGCCTCATCATGAATCCATGGAAACATCCAGACGCATCATGCAATCGTTCATGGACGGGAAAGAGGTCTTTGCGATCTATCACAAGCAGGATCGCAAGGTGATCGGGTCAGTCGGCCTCCACAAGTCGTGGGCCAATGAAGACATACGCTTCAAGCATCTGCCCGTCAAGGAAATCGGCTATGTGCTGGCCAAGGAGTACTGGGGTCAGGGGCTGATGCCGGAAGCTGTGAAAGCTGTGATCGACTGCTGCTTTGGACAATTGGGCCTGAAAGCACTGACATGCGGCCACTTCATCACAAACGACCAGTCACGCCGGGTGATCGAAAAGTGCGGATTTTCGTTTGTCCGGGAGAGCGAATATTTTTCCAGTCAGATGCAGCAGACCTTCCAAGACCGGAAATATATTTTGTTGAGGAGGGAACCCATGTCTCTAGTATTTATCTGCTATCCGCGTTGCTCGACATGCCAGAAAGCCAGGAAATGGCTTTCTGGCCACCGGATCGATTATACGGAGAGAAATATCAAGGAAAACAACCCGAACGAAGTCGAGTTAATAGACTGGATAAAGAAAAGCGACCTTCCGGCCAGTAAATTTTTCAATACAAGCGGGCTTTTGTATCGAGAACTGGACGTCAAGAGCAAGCGGGCTACGCTTACCGAAGAAGAGCAGATCAAACTTCTGGCCTCAGATGGGATGCTGGTCAAACGGCCGATTCTTGTGGGGGATGGTCTGGTTTTGGTTGGCTTCAATGAGAAGGAATGGACCGAAGCGCTGCAGGTGATCTGATTCAGGATTGGGTTGGGTGGTTTGGCACATGCAAAGAAGTGGAAGCACATGGTGAAAACGCGAAAAATGCTTCGTGATCGGGATGACCCGTGCATCCAGGCGCTCATGGGTCTGATTGAAACGCAAAGCAAGACCACGTTGGCTCGATGGGCGATCGACTATGCCGAACAGGTGATTTTGCCGCTTTGGCAAAAGCACTTTCCGGAGGATCAACGGCCGAAGGATGCGATCCAGGCTGCCCGGGTCTGGCTCGAGGGTGACATCAAATTGCCTGCTGCGAAAAGAGCCATTCTCTCCTGCCATGCAGCCGCCCGGAGCGCGGATGGTCAGCCGGCCGCACAAGCTGCCGCCCGGGCGATCGGCCAATCCGCTTCGACGATCCATTCAGCCAGGCATTGCATCGGGCTTGCATGCTACGGAGCGATTGCCGTGGCATACGATCAAGTTGGCACAGATGTCGCTTTTGAGGAAGTGAAAAAATTCGCTGCCGGCGAATGTGGCCGCATGATGGATGCCCTACGTGCGATAGCCGTGGAAAACGAACCAGATCCGGCGAAAATTGTCTGGAAACATTGAGCCACGCTTTCAAGCGTGGACGGGATGGCAGTAAAGGAATCTGAAGCATGCAACCATTCATTCGACAAAACCCCCGGTTTTCACTGTGTGGCTTGAACTGCGCGCTCTGCCCCATGAATGTGGGACATTATTGCCCGGGCTGTGGTGGTGGAGCAGGCAACCAGCCATGTGCGATCGCACGCTGCGCGAATCAGCGTCCAGGTGTCGAGTACTGCTATCAGTGCGATCAGTTTCCCTGCGAAAAGTATCCTGAGATCGACAGGGCCGATTCGTTCATCACCTATCGCAATCGATCCAGAGACTTGGAAAAGCATCGGCGGATAGGCGAATCGGCTTATGAAACGGAACTGAACGAGAAATCGTCCATCCTGGCGGTCCTGCTGGATCGTTTCAACGATGGCCGGCGAAAGAGCTTTTTCTGTCTGGCGGTCAATCTGCTGGAACTGGAGGACTTGCGCAGCATCATGCGCGAGCTGGATACAGTTGACCGTCCGTTGGATTGGACGGTTAAAGAACGGGCACAGGTGGCGGTGCGAAAAATGAAAGCGGCTGCGGACAAACGGGGCATCGCTTTGATCCTCAGAAAAGCGCCCGGAAAAGACGAGCGGGAATAAGAAGGGCCGTTGCAGGCAAGCCGCATTGAATCATGTGTTTTTCATCATGTCCGGCAGACAGACGCATGGCTTTGCATGCGCCCGGTGTTCATTTGCCGCATTTTCCAGTCCATGGCATAATATTCCCAGAGATTGAAGTAGGAGGATTTTATTATGGTGAACTTAATTGACCTGGCCATTGCAGTGGCCAGGAGCATCGCATTTGCTCTGGTTGTCCTGGTCATCGGCTTGATGGTCATCAAATGGCTCACGAAAAAAGCGGGTGCCATTCTGGATAGAAAACAACTCGACCCCACCCTGAAGCCGTTCATCAAGTCTTTGGTCAGCGCGTTGCTGAAAGTGCTGCTGATCGTGGCGATCATCAATATCCTTGGCATTGAGACGACCTCTTTTGTCGCGCTCTTCGGTGCCGCTGGATTGGCGATCGGCTTGGCCTTCCAGGGCTCCTTGTCGAATTTTGCCGGCGGCGTCCTGATTCTGGCGACAAAGCCTTTCAAGGTGGGTGATTTCATTGAATCAGCAGGCTACATGGGCACCGTTGAGGCCATCCACATCCTGTATACCGACCTGGTGACGGTTGACAACAAGGTGGTCCGGATTCCAAACGGCAGCCTTTCCAATGCCAGCATCGTCAACTTTTCCGAAAAAGACACGCGCCGGGTCGATATCCAGTTCAGCGCCAGCTATGAGGATGACTCGGCGAAAGTGACGAACGTATTGTCGGAACTGGCTGCAAGTCACCCGTTGGCCCTGCAGGAACCAGCACCTTTTGTCAGAATGTCCGGGCATGGTGACAACGCCATCCACTACACAATGCGCGTATGGACCAGAAGTGAGGATTACTGGACGGTCCACTTCGACATGATCGAAAAAGTGAGATATCGCTTCCAGGAAGAAGGGTTCTCCATTCCTTACCCGCAGATGGACGTGCATGTGACGAAACAGGCATCCGGTCTGTGAAGTGCCTGATTGGGTGCCAGGCACCCAATCGCCATTTCGTGAATTGAAAGTGCCCGATGAAAGTCGGATAATGGATTCATTGACAAAAACATAGGCCGCTCGATGCCATGGAGTTTTCATGGCGATGGTGCGGAATCTGGAGGGCATCATGACATTTGAAGGCTATCGCCGACCGGATGGTACGGTCGGCATTCGAAATCACGTCCTGATCATTCCGTCGGTCGTGTGCGCGAACCGCGTCGCGCGGTCAATCGCTCAGTCGGTCGAGGGAACGGTCTGGGTCGAGCACCAGCATGGCTGCACGCAATTGGGCGCCGACGCGGACCTGACCCGGCATATTCTGACGGCTCATGGCACGCACCCCAATGTGTTTGGTGTCGTCGTGGTCGGCCTGGGCTGTGAAACGGTCCGGGCCCAGGATATCGCGGCCCGGATACAGGAACAGTGCCCGCAAAAGCCGGTCGCGCTCGTCATTATCCAGGACGAGGGCGGTTCGGTCAAGGCAACGGCCAAAGGTGCCAGCGCCGCACGTGAAATGATGGCACAGGCTTCAGCCCAGAAACGGACCGCAATTGACATGTCCGAGCTGATCCTCGGCACGGAGTGCGGTGGCTCCGACGCCTGCTCCGGCATGTCCGCCAATCCGGCCCTCGGGCATGTCAGTGACACGCTGATCGAGGCCGGTGGCACCGTGATCCTGGCTGAGACGACCGAAATCATCGGCGCGGAGCACCTGATGGCTGCCCGTGCCGTCAATGAGACGGTCGCGGCGATGTGCTTCGACCTGATCGAGCGTTGTGAGGCGTCGGCCAATCAAATGGGTGTCGACATGCGCGGCGGCCAGCCGACGCCCGGCAACATTGAGGGTGGGCTTTCCTCCATCGAGGAGAAATCGCTGGGCTGCATATACAAGGCCGGGACAAGCCCGCTTCAGGATGTGATCGAATATGGGCAGCCGGTCACCAGCAAAGGGCTGGTCTGGATGGACACGCCCGGTCAGGACATCGAGCAGATCACCGGCATGGTGGCCGGTGGCTGCCATATCGTCATTTTCACGACCGGTCGTGGCACTCCGTGTGGCTCCCCGATCGCACCGACCATCAAACTGTCGTCGAACAGCGACCTGTATCACCGGATGATCGAAAACATGGATGTAGATGCCGGCACCATCATCACAGGGGACGAGACAGTCGCCCAGGTCGGTCAACGTCTGTTTGACGAGATGCTGGCGGTCGCTTCCGGGAAGCAGACCAAAGCGGAAATCCTTGGCTTCAACGACTTTGCGATCCGTCGCATCGGTCCCACCATGTGACCGGATCCTACTGGAGGTTGCCAACATGAATGCAATCAAAGCTATCGTCATGAAACCGATCGACAATGTAGCCACTGTTGTCGAGGCACAGGCTCGGGGAAACGAGGTCACGATCGATCGGTCCGGAAGCCTGGAGACGGTCACCGTTCTTGATGACATCCCGTTTGCCCACAAGTTCGCGATCCGCGACATCGTGCAAGGTGATTCCATCGTCAAGTACGGCGAAGTGATCGGGATCGCCACAAGACCAATCAAGAAGGGCGAATATGTCCATGTCCACAATCTGGAGAGCTGCCGCGGACGCGGGGATCATCCGGACAAGCCCGGAAAGGAGAATCCGGATGGCTGATTTCACATCCCGGCTGCTCCGGCCCGGCCTGACTGTGATCGAACAGGGCCATGTGCGCTGTTTTCTGGCCGCAGGACGTCAGGAAGCGTTGCTCATCGATGCCGGGCTGGGTGGCGGTGACCTCCTGGCCTATGTCCGGACCTTGACTGAAAAACCGGTGACAGCACTTTTCACGCATGCCGATCCCGATCATGTCGGACATGCCGGGCAGTTTGAACACCGCCTCATGCATCCCAGTGAATTTGATTATTATCGACAAAGAAACAAAACCATAGTTCCGATGGAGCCTGTGTGGGAAGGGGACATCCTCGACCTGGACGGCTTTCGTTTCGAGGTGATCCTGATACCCGGTCACACGCCCGGCAGCATTGCTTTGCTCGAACGTGAGCAACGCTTCCTGATCGGTGGAGACAGCATCCAGACCGGCAAGATCTTCATGTTCGGCAACGGACGCAATTTCGACGCGTTTCGCGCCAGCATGCTCAAGATGCAAAAACGGATCCCTGAATTCGACCAGGTGTACGCTTCCCACTATGACCTTGAGGTTGCGCCGTACGCGATTCACCACCTGTACGAGGCGGCCGGGAAGGTCATGGCGGGGCAGGTCGACGGTGTTCCGAATGATCGGGGTCTTGATCCATCTGTCCTGTGCTATGCGACCAACGGGGTTGCGTTTTTCTCGATCCTGCCCTTGTGACCGGATGAAGGACTGATAGCGTGAGCGACCGGGAGGACAAGTGATGAAAAAGATCCTGATGATCGCCACCGGGGGGACCATCGCCTCGCGCCGGACCGAAGATGGCATGACCCCCCAGCTGACAACGGAAGAACTTCTGAAAACCGTGCCGGAGGTCCTGTCTTTTTGCGGCGTCGACGCGATCCAGCTGTTCAATCTGGACAGCACGCATATCCAGACCGACCACTGGCTGGCGATGGCCCGGACGATTGAGGACCATTATCCACATTACGATGGTTTTATCGTCTGCCATGGGACAGACACCATGGCGTACACGGCTTCGGCTTTGTCGTATCTGATCCAGCAATCGCCAAAACCGATCGTCATCACCGGATCGCAAAAGCCGATCGACATGGATAACACAGACGCCCGGATCAATCTGGCGGACAGTTTCCGTCTGGCCTGTCATGACCGGGCGCATGATGTCACCCTCGTCTTCGATGGCCAGGTCATTGCCGGAACTCGGGCAAAAAAAGAGCGATCCAAGAGTTACAACGCGTTTTCCAGCATCAACTTCCCCGTCATTGCCATGATCCGGGACGAACGGATCCTGTTTTACATCGACGACAAGCCGGATAATTTTGTAGAACCTGTGTTTTATCGGCAAATGGACCCCCGGGTCTTCTTGCTTAAACTCATCCCCGGACTGGACCCCTCTGTCCTGACGCATCTGGAACGCGATTATGATGCCTTGATCATCGAGTCGTTCGGTGTCGGTGGACTACCTGATTATAAAGGCCGGACAGGTTTTTCCACTGCCGTCAACAAATGGGCTGAGCATGGAAAGATTGTGGTCATGGCCACCCAGGTCCCACAGGAAGGCAGCGACATGCGGATTTATGCCGTCGGCCGGACACTCAAGCATCAGCTTCGCATGATCGAAACCTATGACATGACACTGGAATCAGCGGTCACCAAATTGATGTGGATCCTGTCGCTGACTCGCGAGCCGGATCAGGTACGGGCACTGTTTTACCGGACCATCAATCATGACATCCTGCTGGCGGACTGACTGGAGAAGGAGAGGCAACCGACATGGACTTTTCGGGAAAAATCACCGTCATTACCGGTGGAGCGCGGGGCATCGGCCGTTGTATTGCTGAGACTTTCGCGAAGGCTGGCGCCCGGGTGGCGATCATCGACCAGTTGCCAAAGCCAGAGGACTTGATGGCCGCTGATTTCCATTATCAGGGTGATATCGCTGATCAGGCGACATTGGACGCTTTTGCTGAACAAGTCCTGAACCGATATGGATCCATCGATTATCTCGTCAACAACGCCTGCCTCAGTCGGCGCGGCATCCTGTCCAGATGCGGCTTTGACGATTTCCTGTATGTCCAGAAAGTCGGTGTCGCAGCACCCTACCATCTGGCCAGCCTGTTCAGGGAACATTTCCGGCCAGGTGGCGCGATTGTCAACATCACTTCTACCCGTGCGGTCATGTCTCAGCCAGATACCGAAAGCTACACGGCGGCCAAAGGTGGGATCTTGTCCCTGACTCATGCGCTTGCCGTCAGCCTGGCAGGCCATGTGCGTGTCAACTCGATCGCGCCGGGCTGGATCGATACAAGCGACGGCAACTGGAGCGCTGCGGACAAGTCCCAACACTTGGTCCGAAGAATCGGACAGCCATCCGACATTGCCCGGATGGTACTGTTCCTATGCAGCGAGGACGCTGGCTTCATCACTGGCGAGAATGTCACGGTGGACGGTGGCATGAGCCGCCAGATGATCTACCACCAGGATCACGGCTGGACATTTGAAATGTGATCCTTTTAGACAGATTGGTCGAATCGTTCTACAATGGAATTGTCGAGATACATTCATGATGGGAGGGAACAGTCATGGACCTGATGAATTTATTCAAAAACCAACTGAGCAATCCGGATGTCCTGTCCCAATTGGGCCAATCCGTCGGCGCGGATGCCGATCAGGTGTCAAAACTGACTCAGCTTGGATTGCCGGCGATGCTGGAAGGCCTCAAGCGCAACGCTCAGACACCGGACGGCGCGCAGGCTTTGGCCAATGCGCTCGATCAGCACAAAGATGATGCCGTCGGCGATCTCAATGGCTTTTTACAGCAAGTCGACCGCGAAGACGGTGCCAAGATTTTAAGCCATGTGTTTGCGGACAAAAATGAGCGGGTCCAGAATAACCTGGCCCGGCAGACCGGGCTTGAGTCGGGCCAGGTGTCCGGCTTGCTGACCCAGCTGGCCCCTCTGCTTCTCGGTGCGCTGGGCAATCAGAAAAAGGAGGAGAACCTGGATGCCAATGGCATCGTCGGCCTGTTGCCTTCACTAGGTTCGCTCCTGGGCGGATCCAATGGCGGCGGATTGTCAGGCATAGCCAGCCTGCTGGATGCGGACAAGGATGTCAACATACTAGACGATGTCAAAGGATTGCTGGGCAAGTTTTTCAAGTAAATGGACGAGCGTGCCTTGGTCGATTTCTTTAAACACCTGGACCGTCGCCGTTTTCTGGATCCGGTGATGGCTCCATTCGCGAGCCTCGACCAGCCGCTTTCAATCGGCTATGGGCAGACCATATCCCAACCCACACTGGTCGTTGAAATGACCCGGCTGCTTTCCCCCGAGGAGAACAGCCGGGTCCTTGAAATCGGCACCGGAAGCGGATACCAGACGGCCTTTCTGGCTGCTTTTTCCCGTGAAGTCTTCACCGTCGAGCGGGTCCCGGACCTGTGTTTCAAAGCGCAAAAACGTCTGGAAGAGATGGGCTACACCAACATCCGGTATAAAATCGGTGACGGCAGTGTCGGCTGGTCCGAACAAGCCCCGTTCGACCGGATCATCGTGACTGCGGCGGCCGGTCGGCTGCCGCAGGAACTGGTTGATCAATTGGCCTGTCGCGGACGGCTGATCATTCCGGTCGGACCGCAGGGGTGCCAGGAATTGCTGCTGATCACACGGGACGAACAGGGTCAACTCGATGAAACGTGTATCGAGCGGGTGGTTTTTGTTGAATTGGTCGGGAAATACGGTTTCACGCATCGACAGGGCTGACCAGCATGATTCCGGGGCATGATCGTTCCCGCGCTCCTCAACCAAGTGCCATCGCGGTGAAAACAGACTGCATCTGGCGATGGCCGGCCTCGTTCGGGTGCAAGCCATCCATGCAGATCATATCAAGGCTATTGCGTTGGATCAGGAAATGCTCACGAACCGGTGCGTACAGACACCGGTTTTTTTCTGCCAGACGGGTGATCGCCAGGGAGTAGGATTCATGCCAGCGATAGATCTGGTGGACATCGCCGAGAAACATCATCAGCCGCTTGCGGTCGAGGCCTCTGCCGACCAGGAAATCCAGGTATCGCTCGCTGACAATCGGTGGGAGCGACATCAGCAAAGGCTGGATCCCTTTCTCCCGGAGCAGGTCGATCATATTCTGGAAGATGTCACAAAAACGGGTCAAATCTGTTTTTGGCTGATGCGGGGCGTCCGGATCCTTTGCGACCTCGACCCAGTCAAAATCGCAATCATTCCCGCCATATTCCAGAAGGACGGCATCACAGGCCAAGCCGGCGTCCAATGCCCGTTCCAGCTGGGCATACCCTTTGTCGATGGTGCACCCGAAACGGGATTTGTTTTGAATATCCATGCCCAGTCCTGCCGAAACCAACGCGACGCAGTGATCGGTCAATTGCTCGTACCGGCCCCGGAGGTGATTGAACACGACTCCCTTCAGGATGGAGTCACCCCAGATGGCGATCTTCGGAAAACTTCTTGTCATGATGATTCCCCTTGCAGTAATATTGTTAACACAATTGCTTGATGTAGTATTAATTATTATATTATAAAATATAAAATATTTCAATGAATTGTCCCGCGTCAAAATATGCAAGTATTGACATGTGATCTTGCATATGGCATAATGGCGCTCATCTTAGAGCAAGGCAATGGCGCCTGGCCCCAAGCACGGGCCGGCGCGTTTTTCATTCGGGGCAGTCCAGGGAAGGGCTGCGGGAAAGGAGCTGCAGACATGAAAATATGGCAGAACGTCAATTCGAATATGAATTTCATGAGGAATGTCTGCAGAACAGCCGACCGGATGTATTCAGATTGACAAAAAGGATTTCCTTCAGTCGGCTTCAGGCATTCCTCCTCGCATGTTTTCGTGGAGGTTTTTTATTTTTTTGAAGACGACCAGGAGGTTCCCTGATGGAATACATTGAGCGTGAAAAGGCCAGACCGGCCTTTTGTCTGAAAGACTACCTGATTCAATCGGGCGGTTCTGACCCCGTCACACTGCACGGTGCCATTCATCGCATTCGCGATATGGGCCATTTTTCCTTTCTGCTTGTACGTCTGCCTGACACGATCATCCAGTGCGTGCTCGAGGGGCAAGCGTACGAAAAGCACCGGCCCCATCTACATGAAGAGTGCTGTGTCCGCCTGACCGGCGTGATCTCCGCGGAGGAAAGGGCGCCACATGGACTTGAATGCCATATTCAAGACATGGTGGTCCTGTCGTCACCAGCGGCACCATTGCCGTTTCCGGTCAATCGGCACAAGATCGGACCCGCGCTGGAAACAGAACTCGGATACCGTCCCATCGCGCTCCGAAACAGTGACCGCAGGGCTCGCTTTCGTGTCCAGGCCGGCATTGTCCAGCAGTTCCGCAACTTTCTCCAGACGCAGGGGTTCACCGAAATCCGTAGCCCCAAGCTGCAAAGCGCTTCAGCGGAGGGCGGGGCCAATGTCTTCTCTCTCGACTATTTTGGCAAAAAGGCCTATCTGGCACAAAGCCCCCAGTTTTACAAGCAGATGATGGTCGGCGTCTATGAGCGGGTGTTTGAGGTGGGATCCGTTTTCCGGGCCGAAAGGCACCAGACCGCCCGTCATCTCAATGAATATGTCAGCCTGGATTTCGAAATGGGCTATATTGACGATTTCACGGACTTGTGCGCCATGGAAACGGCGATGCTTGCTTCCGTGTTTGACTATTTGAGACAGTCTTTCGCGGAAGAGATCCAGACACTCAAGGTCAGCCTGCCATCGGTTGACCGCATTCCCAGCATCCGCTTTGTCGAGGCCAAGGAATTGGTGGCCAGGACATACAACCGGAAAATCAAGGATCCCCATGACCTGGAACCGGAGGAGGAGCGGCTCATCAGTGATGTGATCAAACGTCAGACCGGCAGCGATTTCGTTTTTGTCACCCATTACCCGGCCAGCAAGCGGCCCTTCTACGCGATGAACGATCCGGAGAACCCGAAACTGACCTTGAGTTTCGACCTGCTGTTCAGAGGGCTTGAGATCACCACTGGCGGACAACGGATTCATGATTATGATGAGCAGGTCGCCAAAATGGTGGACAAAGGACTGGCCCCTGAAGATTTCAAATCCTACCTGATGGCCCATCGGCACGGGATGCCACCGCACGGCGGATTGGGCATCGGACTGGAACGGCTGTGCATGAAGTTGTTTGGCGACAGCCAGATCCGTTTATCGTCCATGTTCCCCAGGGACATGGGTCGACTGGATCCATGAGGGGAGCAAACCGATGATTGACAAGGAACAGATCCTGTATCTGGAAAGACTGGCCCGCATCGAGCTGGATGAGACGCAACGGGCCTTGTTCCGCAAAGAGTTGAGCCGGATCCTGGAATACATGGAACGACTGTCTCAGGTGGACAGCACAACTCCAGTCCATGCCGCGTTTTCACAGCCGCTCGGTTTGCGAACCGATGAAGAGCAGCCTTCACTTGACCGCGAGTCGCTGCTGTCTGGCAGCCCCGGCGCGACAGAAGACTGCATGACCGTTCCCCGCGCGGTCCAGTGAAGAGGTGAAGCAAAATGGCACAGACGATTGATCTATCCACTCTTTCAGCCGTGGAAACCGGCGCGCTGATCCGCGCCGGCTCCATCAGCACGGAGGAAACACTGGAATTTTGCAGGCAACGGACCAAGCAAATGGATATGACCTTGAACGCGTTTATCAGTCAGGAAGAAGCGGTCACCGAGAATACTCGCCTGGTGGCTGACCGGATCCTTGCGCAAACCCCTCATCCGGGTGATCTCACGGGGGTCCCCATGGGATTGAAAGACAATATCTGCACCACAGAACTGCCGACGACCTGTGGCTCCCGCATGCTGGCCGGTTATCGCCCCCCCTATGACGCCACCATCTGGAACCGGCTTCGTCAGAGTGGCGCTGTTTTGATGGGCAAGCTGAACATGGATGAATTTGCCATGGGCAGCACCAATGAGACCTCCTGGTTTGGCCCGGCACGAAATCCGGTCGATCCGTCCCGGATCCCGGGCGGGTCCTCCGGCGGCTGTGCCGCCGCGGTGGCGTCAGGCATGGTTTTCTATGCGGTGGGTTCAGATACCGGTGGCTCCGTGCGTCAACCGGCGGCTTACTGCGGTGTGACCGGCATGAAGCCGACTTATGGCCGTGTTTCCCGTTATGGGCTGGTCGCCTACGCTTCCTCACTGGATCAGATCGGTGTCCTGGCAGGCGACGCCCTGAGCTGCGCGGCTGTCATCAACCAGATCAAGGGACCGGATGGCTTTGACAGCATGGCGCTTGAAGACACGGCGATTCAAATCGATGATATCCGGCGGTTTGATCTGAAAGGTCTTCGGATCGGGCTGCCGGACGGGCTTTTCGGCGAAGGGCTTGACCCGGCAGTCAGGGAAAAGGTCCTGGATGCAGCCCGGGCTTTCGAAGCGGCCGGCGCAGTGGTCGAGCCGGTCAGTCTGCCCGGCTCCGACCTTGCGATCCCCGCCTACTATGTCCTTGCCTGTGCGGAGGCAGCGTCCAACCTGTCACGGTATGATGGTGTCAAATATGGTCACCGGTCCGACCAGGCCACGGATCTGGTCGACCTTTACACCCGAAGCCGCACGGAAGGCTTCGGCGAGGAGGTCAAACGCAGACTGCTTCTGGGCAACTTCGTACTGTCCGCCGGTTTTTTCGACTCCTACTACCGGCGCGCTGTCAAGGCTCGTGACCTGATCAGTGGACAACTGGAGGAGATATTCACCCGTTTTGACCTGCTGCTGTGCCCGACAACTCCGGACACGGCGCCCCTGCTGGGTGCATCAGGCGACGACCCGCTGACACTTTATCTGAAAGACTTGTACACCGTGATCCCCAATCTGGCCGGCCTGCCGGCGATCAGCCTGCCCTGCGGTCATGATGGACAGGGTCTGCCGATTGGTGCGCAACTAATCGGCCGCCATGGAGATGATGCCCGAATCCTGGGGGCTGCACATGTGTTTCAGCAATGGACGGACCACCATCGTTCACGACCATCCCTCATGAAGGAGGGCGCACAGCATGATTTATGAAACCGTCATCGGATTGGAAGTCCATGTCGAGCTGGCCACGAGGACCAAGATCTTCTGCGGTTGCTCCACCCGGTTCGGCAGCGAACCAAACACGCAGGTCTGCCCGGTTTGCGCCGGCTTGCCGGGCGCGTTGCCGAGATTGAACCAGAAGGTCCTTCAACTGGGCATCCTGGCGGGACTGGCGACTGATTGCAGGATTGAGTTGTTTTCCCGTTTTGATCGCAAGCATTATTTTTATCCGGACCTGCCCAAAGCGTATCAGATCTCTCAGTTCCACGCACCGCTCTGCACTGGTGGCCGGATCCGGATCAAAACGGATGCCACAGGGGAAAAGACAGTCCGTATCCGCGAGATCCACCTGGAGGAGGACGCCGGCAAACTGATCCATGATCCCTGGACGGACGCGACCTGGATCGATCTGAACCGGTGCGGTGTTCCCCTGATCGAGATTGTCAGTCAGCCGGACATGAGCTCTGCTGAGGAAGCCATCGCCTATCTGTCGTCCCTGACCACCCTGTTGCGGCATACGGGTGTTTCAGATTGCAAGATGGAAGAAGGTTCGATCCGGGCCGACATCAACCTGTCGGTCCGTCCGGTCGGCTCAAATGAATTGGGCACACGCACCGAAATGAAAAACATGAACTCCTTGAAAGCGATCAACCGCGCGATTGTCAGCGAAACCGCCCGACAGATCGACCTGCTGGAATCCGGCAAACCCGTCATCCAACAGACACGACGCTGGGATGAAAGCAAGGGCCGGAGCCTGCCCATGAGAAGCAAGGAAGAGGCTCCGGATTACCAGTATTTTCCGGATCCGGATCTGCCGGCCATCGTGCTTTCGGACGAGCATGTGGCATTGGCCCGTATTCAGATGCCCAGACTGCCGGCCGAGCGTCGGGCCATTTATGTCACGCAGCATGGACTTTCCGAGGATGACGCCGAGCTATTGCTCGAATCACCGGCGCTCGCCGACTGGTATGAAACGGTGGGAACCGTGAGCGGCAGCTACAGGGACGCAGCCAACTGGATTCTTGGAGACGTTTTCAGATGGCTGCGGGGGGAGGGTCTATCGGCTGAACAGCTGAAGACGCCACCGGGCCTCGTTGGACGGCTGATCGCACGCGTGCTCGACGGCACCATCACACGCGAGACCGGACGAAGCCTTCTGCCCCGGGTCCTGGCAGAACAAGCCGATCCGGAGCATCTGATCCGGACGGGTGACCATGCGGTCATCCGTGATGAGCGATCGATCCGCACGGTAGTCGAGGATGTCCTCTCCAGCAATAAAAAAGCGGTTCTTGACTATTTGTCTGGAAAAGAGAAGGTGCTGTCCTTCCTCACCGGCCAGGCGATGCGTCAGCTCGGTGGCAAAGCGCCGGCTGACCAGGTTCGGCAATCGCTGGTTGACATGATTCAAAAGCAGCAGTCAGGTTTTGACAATGGGGAAAACACGGATTCCGGATCCATCGAAACCTGATGGGATCAATATTGAAATCATGTTAAATCTCTCGGACAATTTCGAGAAAAGCATCCGGAAGGCCTTTATTTCCAGCCTTGTTTCAGAACCTGACCTTTTTTGACTGGCACTCAACAGTTATAATGGAGGCGTGTTTGCTTGATCATTCAACACAATGGCATGACAGATTTTCAAACAAACTTGGGGGATTGCCCGTACGATGAAAAAAAGGCTCGATCAGGACATCAGACAGACACCGGTTGACAGTCCCGTCGATCCGGTCCGTTCTGGTTCGCCGATACAGCCGGTCCGGCCAGCCCGGAACCTCATCCTGCCGACAACCCGCGAACGGTCTGCGCGCCGCAATCGCGCTTTTTCACTCGGCAGCCTTTCCATGAAACTGTGGCCGATCGTGGTCGCAGTCCTGCTCATGCTTTCCACCGCAGGCACATCACTTCTGACCAGCACGCCCTCCGATCTGGACCAGCCATCTGAACCGCCCGTCACGGAGCGTACTGTGACCATCATCCTTTCTCCGACTGACGCTGATCTTGACACCTACAATGTCCTTTATCGAGGCAACGGAAACGAACCAATCCTCACCCAGCGGACAACCAGGCCAGAACCCTCATCGACACAGGCGACGACAGTGGCCACGACTGTCGTCCTCCTGGCCGATTCTGATACTCCCGACGACCCGGAGCCGGTCGATGTCATCGCCGGAGCCCAGCCAGTTAAAGATCCGGCTCACGGAATCCTTGAAAACCAGCAAAAGCCATTGTTTGAGTCCGATCCTTCCAATGAGCCGACGGCTCAAACCGATGAACCTGCCTCGACAGATCCACAGGCTGATCCTGCTCCACCGACCGTCGACGCGAATGGCGTCACTTTGGAACAGCTGCCTGTGGACCAGTTCAAGGCTGTGAACGAAAAATGGTATGTACGGGTCAGCCTGGCCCGCGTCCGCCACGAACCGATTTCGACTGCTGAAACAGTTGCCAAGGTCGCGTACGGCGATGTCGTCACGGTGATCAGTCAAGGATCGGCCTGGTCCAGCATCATGCTTGATAACGGGAAAACGGGGTTCATCCTTTCAGAATTGGTGACTGCAGAAACGATTGTGAAACCGACCCCTGCACCCACGCTTGCGCCGACACCCACACCGACCCCTGCCCCGACACCGGCACCCGCACCGACGGTTGACGCGAACGGCGTCCCATTGGAACAGCTTTCACCCGACCAGTTTAAAGCGGTGAATGAGAAACGATATGTGCAAGTCAGTGTGGCCCGTGTCCGCCGTGAACCGATATCGACCGCGGAAACAGTCGCCAAGGTCGTGTACGGCGATGTCGTCACGGTGATCGGTCAAGGCTCGGCCTGGTCGAGCGTGTCACTTGCGGACGGCAAGACCGGATTCATCTTTTCTGATTTACTGACTGCAGAGACCATTGTGAAACCGACACCCACGCTTGCGCCGACACCGACTGTCGTGCCGACGACCCCGCCTACCCCCCCGCCGACTGAACCCTCAGCGGCTTCTCCCACGCCGACAGCAGAACCGACATCGGCGCCGACACCGGCACCGACACCGACATCGGCGCCCGCTCCGACATCCGGTGGCCTGACTCCCGAGCAGGAGGAGCAGATGATCGCGCTGGCCAAGTCCGCCCTGGGCGTGGACTACGTTTACGGTGGGAGCAGCATGAGCGGATTTGACTGTTCCGGGTTTACCAGATATATTTATCTGACGATGTTCAACATCAAACTGCCCCATTCAGCCAAAGACCAGTGCCTCTATTCCGGCATCGCGCTGGAAGAGCCCTTCTCCCTGGCACAGATGAGGGTCGGCGACATTATCTGCTTTGACTGGAGTTCGCCCTATGGTGTATGTGACCATGTGGGCCTGTACATTGGAAACGGCCAATACATACATGCGTCCTATTCGCGCGACGAAGTTGTCGAATCGACGCTGAACCTATCGAGAAACCCGATCATCGCCATCAAGCGGATCATCTATTGACGAAAATATTTGTCATCAGGAAAGGACCATATCTGCATGAAGTCCAGAAAACGTAAAGCCGGCCGGGTGAGCAAACGCCTTTGGATCGTCCCTGTCATTCTTCTCCTGGTTCTGACACTCGCAGGCGGCGCTTATTATGCCTATAGCATTTATCAGGACCGCCAGGCCGAACTCCAGCGTGTCCAGGAGGAGGAGGCCAGGCGCCTGGCCGCTGAAGAAGCGGCTTTCCAGGCCATGAAAGCCTTTGTCAACCAGGACAAGTTTTTCGAGGGGATCTTCGTCAACGACATGCCGATCGGCGGCATGTCCCAGACAGCCGTGCGCAAAGCGCTTGACGCGTTTGAAAAGAACGCTCGCGACAATTTTTCGGTCAAATTGTTACTTGAAGACCAGATCTTGACGCTGACGCCTGAACAGGCCGGACTGTCATTTGATTCCGATGCCATTTTCAGGAAAGCGTATGAAACAGGCCGGACATCATCTGCCAAAGATGAAAGGGAACAGGTTCTTGAGCGTCATTCGGCCATCGAAGCCCTGAAAACAAACCCGCTGAAACTACAAGTCACTGCTGCCGTCGATCCGGAAAAAGCCCGGGCCGCCATATTTGAAATGGCGAATTCCCTGAATTATGACCCGATTGACGCACAGATCGCCGGGTTTGAACTGGCTTCCCGCGCATTCATCCTCGAGGAAGCCAAGCCGGGTCTATTGGTCGACGCAGAAGCCATCGCCGATCAGTTGGTCAGCCGACTTCAAACCGGTGAGTTCCAGATCGAATACATGGTTCAGGGAAAACCTGTTGAAGCAGCGCTTTATGCCAAAGACCTGGATAGCCGTCTGGGACATGTTTCGACCGCGACAACCCTGGCCGGATCCAGCAGCGGAGCCAACCGGGATCACAACATATCCCTGATCGTCAAGAAATTGAATGGAATTGTCCTCAACCCGGGTGATACATTTTCATTCAATGGGACGATAGGCCAGCGTACAGCCGCGAAGGGATTCAAGGAAGCCGGAGGCATCCAGGACGGTATCCTGATCCAGGAACTGGGCGGCGGCATCTGCCAGCCCAACACGACCTTGTATCAGGCCGTGTTGAAAGCAGACCTCGAAATAGTCAACCGAAGTCCACATTCATGGCCGAGCTCGTATACCAAAATCGGCCTCGACGCCACTGTCAGCTGGCCCGGTCCGGACTTCCAGTTCAGGAACAATACGGATTATCCGATCGCGATCGTCGCGTCCTTCAAGAAACCGGACATTGTCTTTCACATCTACGGACGGCTGCTCGAACCCGGCGTCAGCATCAGCCTGGTTTCGGAGCATAATGGCTATGTCAAGGAAAGTGAACCCGTCATGAAAGTCAACTATGACCTTGCCCCGGGCGAAACGGTAGAAATCCGCGCGCCCAGGACCGGCCAGCGGGCCACTGCATACAAGGTCTGGTACAAGGATGGCGCGGTCATTGAGCGGGAAGTGGTGGATAAGAGCTATTACCGGCCGATCCAGGGTATTTATGAGTACAACCCCAACCAGCCCACTCCGACCCCCACACCGGAACCAACCCCAGTCCCGACGCAGGCTCCGGACGACCCTGGCGAGGTGACCGATCCGGTAACCGATCCGGGGAATGGCTGATTGATTCCACACATTTCAACAGGCGCTTTTATACAGTTCACACAAAAAAACAACATTGTGCAAAACATAAAATTTACTTGCAATTTTATGTGCATGATGTATAATTGCATTGTAGAAATAGTGATGTTGTCAACAAAGTGATCGCTGATGAACAGCGAAAATTGAAAGAAGGTCAATAGGTTATGAAAGTGTTTAATGTTGATGTAGAAGCTTTTAGCGAAATGATACAGCAGTGCAAAGGACAGGTTGTCATTGTTACAGAAGATGGTGATCGTCTGGTCACCAACAGCATGCTGTCCGCCCTGGTCGGCTACGCGAACATCCTGAAGGTTGCTTCGGTCAAGGAAATCGAGTTCGAGTGCGAAAACCCCGAAGATCGTGTCCGTGTGCTAGACTTCATGATGCGTCACCGCACCCAGTCCTGATCAGGCCCTGGGGATCCCGCTCAGCCGGATCCGACGCGACTGCAACAAGCCGGCCGCGTCAAGTGTAAAAAAACAGCCCTGCAGTTTTTGACCTGCAGGGCTGTTTTCAATTTGTTTGTCAGCTGGCTTCTTCGATTGTTGATCAGGGGGAAGCGGGTGACTTCAGGAGGGCATCCTGATATCTCTCAGCCAGTTGATGGAGCGCCCGGCGCTGCTGGGCATGCATGTCTTCATTCCCGAAGACCAGATAATTGGTGATGGCAGCATGGATCATGACAGGCAGGTTGGCACAGCGGGTTTCCGGGAACAGTTTATCCATATGTGCTTTGAGCTGGATGGAGATCTGCCTGATCTGCTCGATCGCCTTTGGCGGTGTCCCTTCCTGCATGTTCAGGTATATCATCAGTTTGAGGCAGTCAATCCTTTTCAAAATGAGATCAAAGGTCAAATCCACCCTGTCCGGTACAGAAACGGATGAAGGGTCGATCGGTGTCATGGCCGCGAACACGGTTTCCATGTTCGAAAACGTTTGCGCCAATACACGATCAAGCAGATGTTCCTTGTCATTGAAGTACGCGTAGATCAGACCGCCTGAAAATCCGGAATCCCTCGCGATCATACTGATGGACGTGGACTGGAAACCGAACTGTGTAAAGAGTTTGCAGGCACTCTTGATGATCTTTTCCTGACTGGCCTGCCTCATTGCTTCAAATTGGGCCGCAGTTCGTGGCATGCTTTTCACCTCTAACGTGACTTTTTATGACTTTTCATAAATTATATCGCATGACATGGTTTTGTGCACCTGCTTATTTCGGTTTTCTGATGCAATATAAACGTTTACGAATTTTGCCGGTTCAAATATCAGATCTGTTCGATGTGCTGATCTGGTAAAATAAGAAATATTGAAGTGCGCAGACAAGGGAGGTGACTGTCTTGCCCGATGGCTTGCCGCTTTCCCGATTGACGGATGATCCAATCCTTATGGAAAGGACCCGTACCCTGCTTGACCGGCCGGTGAAACCCGGGCCGGTGATTTACTGGATGAGCCGTGACCAGAGGGCCGACGACAATTGGGCTCTGATTTTTGCAGCCCAGTCTGCCGCCCGGCTCAACCAGCCGGTTGTGATCCTCTTTTTCCTTCATCAAGGTTTTTTACAGGCCAGGCCCGGAGACCGGCATTATCAGATGATGCTGGCTGGCCTTCAGCAGACCCGTGATCAATTGCGAGCCTTGAACATGGCTTTTTACCTGCTGCCGGCCCCTGCTTCGGAATGGCTGCCGCAATTGACTGACCGGCTTCACGCTGGCCTGATTGTCACGGATTTCAGCCCGCTGCGCGAGATCATGGATGACCGGACTGAAACAACGAAGCGTATCGGAGCGACAAACGATCCCTGTCCAGTGGTGGAAGTTGATGCGCACAATGTTGTACCGTGGCATCAGGTGTCGAACAAGCGTGAGTTCGCGGCCCGGACCATCCGCCCGAAGATTCACCGCCTGACAGGACGATATCTTGTTGATTACCCGCAGATCAGTTTCCATCCGTATCCGCTTCCGGATGATCAGTGTCAACTGCTTCAAAATCTATCCCTTCCGGAGTGGCCGATGACCCACATGATCGACTCGGCCTTCCCGACACCTGGGGCAGAAGCCGGTAAAAGGGCTTTGAAGCGGTTCATTCATGAGCGGCTGCCTCTTTACGGGCTCAGGAATGATCCCAATCAACCGGTCACCTCCAATCTTTCACCGTACTTCCATTTTGGACAGGTCAGTCCCGCCCGGGCAGCCCTGGCTGCTCTCGAGTCGGGTCAGCCGGACAACGGTTTTCTGGAGGAACTGATCATCCGACGCGAATTGTCAGATAATTACTGCGCTTTTGAACCGAATTATGATCGCTATGACAGTCTCCCGGCCTGGGGGCTCCGGACTCTCGATGCCCATCGGCTCGATCCACGGTCGCGTGTCTACCCTCGCGGCCAGATGGAGGAGGGCGAAACGGACGACCCACTCTGGAATGCCGCTCAGAAAGAATTGCTTCACACAGGCAAGATAGCCGGCTACATGAGAATGTACTGGGCCAAGAAGATTCTGGAATGGCGACCGGATCCGGAGGACGCCTTCGATTTTGCCATCACCTTGAACGACCGGTATGCGCTGGATGGTCGTGACCCCAATGGGTATGTCGGGGTGGCCTGGTCGATTGGCGGTCTTCATGATCGGCCCTTCAGCGAGCGTCCCGTTTTCGGCCAGGTCCGATATATGTCATATGAAGGCTGCAGAAGAAAATTCGATGTCAACGCATACATCCAACGCATGAGCCAGCATGGTCGGCATGAAGAAAGAGGTTGAATTATGCCCGAAACCAATCAGAAATCCCCGATTCTGCTCGACAAGAAACCGGTCCTTGGCATCAGCGCCTGCTGCATGGGCTGTCCGGTCCGATACAATGGCCGGGGGTTTGATCTGCTGAAAAACCTGGGCCGTGAAAAAGGGGATTTCACCTACTGTCCAGTGTGCCCGGAGACGCTGGCCGGCCTTGGTGTGATGCGCGACCCGATCCACCTGACCGGTGAAAATGGAGCTGCTGTCCTTCACGGGGAAGGCCGGGTTGTTAGCAGGGGCGGTCGTGATGTGACCGAAAAGGTGCTGGAGGGTGCCCGCGCATCCATGCAGACGCTGGAACGGGCCGGTGCGCGCGCGTTCATCTACATGGACGGCAGCCCCACCTGCGGAGTGTACCGCACCACTTTGAAAAGCCAGAAACGGGGAAAGCCACCCGGCGTTTTTGGCGCCATGCTCGATGAAGCCGGCTTTTTCCTCATCCCGGCTCTGGACCTGCAAAGTCCGCTGCGTTGGTGGGACTGGCGTCGTCGCCTGCTCGCCTTCCAGTATCTGATGGACGTGCCGCTGAAGACGCGTGGTGATCTTTACGCTGTCTGGTATCGACTCAAATTCCTGACCCAGGAACTGGACGAGCCCTTCGCAAGGGCGTTGGGCCGTGAACTGGCGGGCATTGCCAAATACCCGGGTGAAGAGTACATGGCCCTGTTCCGCCGCCAGATCGGTGATCGTCTGAGAAAGCCGTCCAATGCACGCAGGATCACACAGAGCCTTTGGAAAAATTATGTCTATTATCGACGCCAGTCAGGAAAGACCATTCCTGAGGTTCAATCACCGGAGCAGGTCCGGAACATCACCTCGATCGCCAGGGAACTGGTCCGGATGGAGCGGGCAGCAGCCGAGTCCGGCATCCTGTTTGGCACGGCGCCTGTCATTTACAGCGGCGGTCGCAAAAAAAGGCAGGCGGACGAATCATCCGGCCTGCCTCATGAGCGGCTTGAGGTGAAAGACTCAGACCTTCCACTCGATGATCCGGCTGACGAACCGCTCAAACTCATCTGAACCGGGGTTCTTGTACAATGTGTCGCTCGGCCCATGCGCGGCCACTTTGCCGTTGCTGACAAAAGCGACATAATCACAGGCATGCCTGGCAAAGCCGATTTCATGGGTGACAAGAATGATGTTGCGGCCTTCCTGGCGTAGCTCCAGGATTGTCTGCAGCACATCGGATGTGATTTCCGGATCCAGGGCGGAGGTTGGCTCATCAAAGAGGAGCACCTCCGGTTTCAGGGCCAACGCTCTTGCGATGGCGACACGCTGCTTCTGACCGCCGGAAAGCTGATTGGGCTGCTTGTCCATGTGATCGAGCAGGCCGAATTGTTCAAGCAGCGTGATGGCGGTTTCTTTGGCCTGGTCAGCCGGAACGCTGCGCGTTTTGGTCAGGGGCAGGACGATGTTCTGCAAGACCGTGAGATGGGGAAATAGATTGTAGGCCTGGAAGACGACGCCAACGCGCTGGCGATGGGCAAACAATTCCTGTTCGCGGAAAACCAGTTCGTGGTCGTTGAGCGTGACTGAACCGCTGTCTGGCGTTTCCAGTCCGGCCAGGATACGAAGCAGTGTTGTCTTGCCACCGCCTGAGGGGCCGATGATCGCCAGCGAACTGATCGAATCAACCGTCAGGTCAAGCCCGTCCAGCGCATACTGATTGCCATATGTCTTTGTCAGATTGTGAATATCAATTTTCATAATGCATTCTTCGTTCCAGATAGCGGGACAGCTGCGAAATCGGCAAGGTGATGATCAGGTAGCCGACCGCCAGGAGGGTGTAGTTTTCAAAAGTGGTGAAGGTGATCGAGTCGACTTCCAGGACATTTTTCGTGAATTCATTGACCGCGATGAATGAGAGGAGGGAAGAGTCCTTCACTAGCGAGGCCAGCTGACCGGCCAACGGTGGCAGGATGATGCGGGCCAGCTGCGGCAGGATGATGTAGCGGTAGGTCTGGATACGTGTGAAACAAAGGGACCGGGCGGTTTCCAGCTGAGCGGCCGGAATGCTTTCCAGACCGGCCCGGATGATTTCACTGACATACGCTCCGGAAAAGACCGACAAGATCAGGACGCCCATGGTGTAGCGATTATTCAGGTGGAAAGCCGTGCCGATCAGGTAAAAGAGCATCAGCGTCTGCACGAGCATGGGGGTGCCGCGGATCACTTCCACGTAGAAAGTCGACAGATATTTGAAAAAAGTGATGCGTGAACGTTTTCCCGCCGCGGTGGCCAGCCCGATCAGAAGGCTGATCAGCAGCGAACTGGCGCTGATCGCCAATGTGATCAGAAAGCCGTAGCCAAATTTGGTGCGATATTCGAGTAGTCGCGCCCATTGCCAGCGATGGTCGATCTGATGGACAGCATAACCGAAGAACGCGATGGCCAGAAGTCCGACGAGCGCGATATTCCAGGTTTTGTGCCATAGGCTGGCTCGCTTCTTCATGGGCGTGACCGCCGGATGATCAGGATAACCGGCGGCCCGGCAGGACAATCCTTATGGACACCGTGACTCATTTGCCGATGTCGAAGAAGAACGGGATCTTCATTTCATCAAAGGTCTTCTTTTCCTCCGTCAGATAGGTTTCGGCCAGTTTGTCAAAACCGCCCTGATCGCGGAATTCCTTGATGAAGGCATTGACTGAGTCCTTGAGCGCGTCGTTGCCCTTCTTGATACCGACGCCCCAGTACTCAGGGGCCTGCTGGTACGGCTCGAGGTTGACACGCGTCTTGGCCTCGTTTTCTGTCCAATTGCGGAAAATGGTCAACTGATCATAGGTGAATGCGTCGACCTTGCCCTGGACCACTTCAAGCACACAGGCACTTTCCTTGTCGAAAACCATCAGTTCAGCGTTCTTCAGGTTGGCCAGCGCATAGGAGTGTCCGGTCGATCCCTTTTTGACTGCCAGCTTGCGCCCTTTCTGGTCAAGGTCCGCGTAACTGGTCACGGGCGAATCCTTGGCGATCAGGAGCGCGAGGTTTGACATCGCATAAGGATCGGAAAAATCAATGGTCTTCTTGCGCTCCTCCGTGATGGTCATGGAAGAGATGATCAGGTCGATCTTGCCGGTTTCCAGTGAGGGGATCAGTCCGGCCCAGGCCATGTTCTCAATGACGACTTCTCGGCCCAACTTCTGGCCGAGCGCTTTGGCGAAGTCTACGGATAAACCGGTCGGATTGTTGGCGTTATCCGTCATCTCGAAGGGGGGATAGGCCAGTTCCATGCCGACGACCAGTTTTGGCATGGCAGCGGTGGTCGTGGCGACCGTTGTAGCCGCGGTGGTCGCGGCGCCGGCACAGCCGGTCAGGACAAGCGCGAACAGGATCAGTGTCAGGACGGTGGCGGTCAACAGCTTTTTCATTCGAAGCATAAAGATTCTCCTTTGTTTTCTGGACGGATGACGGGGATGAGGCTCCGGATGCTTTCCATCTATCTGCCGGATTTCAGGTCTGAGAGAAGGGATTCCAGCAGACGGATCACATCTGGCTTGCTTTTCAGCCCGGAGGGGATCTTCTCGATGATTTCGTCAACCATGATGTGAAATGAATGAAGCAGTCTGGATTCATTCAACAGCATCATGATCGGGTTTGCGGCTCCTGAATCAGGTGATGACACAAAGACAACCTTGTTTTCCTTCAAGGCAATATCCAGACTGAGTTTTTCCAGATCAGAGTTTCCCGTGGAAAAAAGCAGTTCGTAATTATCCTCTGACTTCAGAATGGCGATCAGGTTCTGCAAATAGAGGACCAGTATGTCCCCGCGGATGGTGTCAGGCACGTTCTGCAGTAAGGAACCGCTGGTCAGTTCCAGACTTCGTTCTTTACGAATCCGGTCCAGGATATTGAACGGCAGGATATCTATATATCTGCTTGTCGCCAGACTTTGGAAAAAATACCGGGATTGCCGGTCGACCTCGGTCTGGACCTGTCTTCCGGCCACTGTGCCATTGGCCGGCAAAAGCGACATCAGCCGGTCCGTCGGCAAGATCATGGCATTGAACTGGTGTCGGATGTGGCTGAATGTGCCTTCCTCGAGCTGGCATTCATGGAGCGCTTCTATGAACTGACGGAAATTGCGCTGGCTGTATGCGGAAAAGAGTGGTTTGCAGGCAGAAAGATGAGCCTTGAAGATGTTTTCAAAATGACGTACGGTTTCGATGTCCTGGTAAAGGAACGTCTTGTCCTTGTCTGAGCGGTCCCCTGTATGATATCCAACAATCGCCAGTTGTTCACTGACAACGAACAGTGTTCGGCGTACCGGCTGTTCCATGTGATTTGGCGCGTAAAATGATCGGATGTTTCCAGCCAGATGAAGGGGTGTCCAAAGCGCCAGGGCCTTCATGAGCTCATCCTGACCCCGGTTGACAATGTGGATGATTGTGATTTGGTGACCTTTCTGCAGCACTTGTCGCATCAGGGTTGACCAATGCGAGGTGTATGCCGGGTCCTCGGTCATCCAGTCCATGGCGTCTTCGCTGGTCAGGAAAATGCCAACTGGTTTTTCCGAACCGATGACTTGCTGGAGGAGTCGGGTTGATGCCAGCCGCATGCCCTGCCGGCCTTCAAAAAGTTCATGCTGCTGGACAAGCCCTCTTGGCAGCGGCAATGAAGTGTTGAACGGCTGGCCGGAGGAATGGGTCTGGGCGCCAGGCACCGCCTTCCGTGCGACGGTCGTGTTCATCAGGGTTGCCAGACTGTTGATGATTTCAGTGTTCCTGGCGGATTGCCCTTCGCTGTCATCCATGTCCGGCAGTCGAAGCGGGTCGTTGGAAACCAGCCACTCGGCCAGTATGCGGATCCGGTCCGCTTCGCCCAGCTGGTGGATGCCCGTTCTTTTCTGGTGGAGGATCCGGTCAAGATAATCCCTTTGATAATGATAGGCGTTCAGATGAAGGAAATAGCTGGCTATTGCGGGTACATGAGGGGAGTTCGATGACATCCGGCGCTCACCGGACCGCCAGCGGCTGACCAGTGAGGGGTCCACGTTGATCCCGCGAGCGAGTTTGCTGTTGCTCAGTTTGAAAAGGTGCATCAGGGTATTGAGTTTCTGTTCGAAATACATGCAACATACCCCCGCCCTTTCAAAATATTATCACGTGGCGCCGGCCAGTGGACTCTCGACAAATTATCCCACGTGACAACTTTTTTTGTCAATGACATTTAATGACGATTGACTATTGTGCTATAATCCGACACATGATTCACATTTCCATTTTTCTGATTGGGCTTTCACTTTCCATGGATGCGCTCGCGGTGGCTGTCACGATCGGCATTTGCCGTTCGGAGATCCATTTTCGCCATGCCCTGAAAGTGGCAATTTTCTTTGGCGGTTTCCAGGCTCTGATGCCTTTGGTCGGCTATCTGGCCGGGCGTTCCGTCGCCGGGCTGATCGAGCCGGTCGATCACTGGATCGCCTTCCTGCTGCTCAGCCTGATCGGTGGAAAGATGCTTTATGAGGCTTTGCACGAACAACCGATCGAGAATGGGGATGCAGCCTGCCCGAGGGAGGATCCGACCGCAACCCGTCCGCTTTTGCTGATGGCGGTGGCGACATCGATCGATGCCCTGGCAGCCGGCATCAGCCTGGCGCTTGGCGATATTCCGATTGTCGAGTCCGTGATCGCCATCGGGCTGATCACAGCCGTTCTTTCCGGCACGGGTGTCCTGCTCGGTCGTCGGCTCGGCGCGTTGTTCCAGCGATATGCGACTGTGGCCGGCGGCAGCGTGCTGATCCTGATTGGCGTCAAAATCGTGATAGACCATTTGTCCATGTCATGACCGTCCGATTCATCCAGAATTCCGTCTGGCTTTTCCAGGCTTTCCGTTGCTGAAGGGGATTCTGTTGTGAGCGACAGGGAAAAATGCTATACTGTCACCGGCATACCGGATAGACCATCAGGCTGACGCAAGCCAACGGCGCGTGACGTGCCAGGACCGGCATGGCAAAGGAGACCCGCCATCGTGGAAGATTCCAGTCATATACGCATGATTCTCGGGACTGTGCCCGTGATCGATCAATCACCGATTATCCTTGATATTTTACTGATATTGCTCCTGATTCTGATCAACGCTTTTTTTGCTGCGTCAGAAATCGCCATCATCTCCCTGAATGACAACAAAGTGAAGCGGAAAGCCGAGGAAGGCGACAAAAATGCCGTCCGCCTCTACAAACTGATCAGCGAACCCAGCAGCTTCCTGGCCACCATACAGGTGGGGGTCACCCTGGCTGGCTTCCTTTCTTCAGCTTTCGCCGCTGATCGGTTCGCCGAACGCCTGTTTGCCTTGATCGGCGTCCAGTCATCCGCACTTCAGACAGTCAGTGTCATCCTGGTGACTTTGATCATGTCCTACTTTTCACTGGTTTTTGGTGAACTGGTGCCCAAGCGGGTCGCACAGCACAATCCCGAGAAGTTTTCCTCGGCCGTCGTCGGCACAGTGACAACGGTCGGCAAGATCATGCGCCCGTTTGTGCTTTTCCTGACCATCTCGACCAACCTCATTCTCCGTATCCTCGGCATCGACCCCAATGTCTCGGACAGGACCGTGACGGAAGAGGAGATCCGCCTGATGGTGGATGTCGGCCGCGAATCCGGCAGCATCCACGCACAGGAGAAGGAGATGATCGAGAACATCTTCGAGTTCAATGACACCGAGGTGTCTGAGATCATGACGCACCGGACGAACATCGTCTCACTCGACGTCGATTCAAGCTACGACGAGGTGCTGAGCGTCGCCGTCAACGAAAAGTACACACGGATTCCAGTTTACGAAGACAATATCGACAACATCATCGGCATCCTCCATATCAAGGACCTCCTGTACCACGCGGCGGAAGGGCTGAAACAGCCGTTTTCGCTCAGGAACATGATTCGTCCGCCCTACATTGTGCCGGAAACGAAAAACATTGATGCAACATTCCGTGAGATGCAGCGGGACCGGGCCCAATTGGCTGTCGTCATCGACGAGTACGGCGGCACGGCCGGCATCATCACTATCGAAGACCTGCTTGAGGAAATTGTCGGCAACATTCAGGATGAGTACGATGAAGAGGAGACCCTGATCATCCAGGCGGAAAACGGATCATATGATGTGTCGGGCATGGCGACTCCGGAAGATGTGGGCGAGGTGCTCGGCGTGCGCCTGCCGGATGAAGATTATGACACGATCGCGGGCCTGGTCATCACACTCATGGGCCGGATCCCCGATGAAGACGAGCAGCCTGAGGTGATGTACGAAAATCTGGTGTTCCGGGTCATGGAAATGGATGAAAAACGGATTTCGCGCCTCAGGATCACCAAGATCGAGCCGGAAATCGAATCGGAGCCGGGTTCCGATGAGTGAGCGACGGGCGTTTGACGGTGTCCTTTTCGACCTCGACGGCACCTTGATTGACACGATACCCCTGATCGTCGAGACGTTTCAATACACCTTCGACCGTCTCGGGATCGAGGGCGTGACCGAGGAACACATCCTCAGCGGTATCGGAACCCCGCTGGAGACCTATTTCCGGCAGTTCCCCGAGGTCGACACCCAGGAACTGATGAAAACATACATGCAGTACAATGCCCGGATGCTGAGCCAGGCGATCGCCATTTTCATCGGAGTTCCCGACATGCTGGGACGGCTTCAGGCATTGCATGTCCCGGTCGGGATCGTGACCGCGAAACGGCGGAACTCAGCCATGCTGACGCTTGGCGTATTTGGAATCGAGAAAAGCTTTGACATCATTGTCACCAAAGAGGACACCGATCGTCACAAGCCGCATCCGGATCCCCTCTGGCTCGGCATGGCCAAACTCGGGCTGAAGGATCCATCCAGGATCATCTATGTCGGTGACAGCATCCACGATCTCCAAAGCGCGCGCGCCGCGGGCTGTGCGGCCTGCGCGGTCGGTTGGTCGCGCATGCCCCGCCGGGACCTTTTGGCGCAGCACCCCGATTACTGGGCTGACCGCGCGTCACAAATCGTTGACATTGTCATGGGAGGCTGTGTCGATTGAGCCGATATGGATTCATTCGCCTGGATCGTGAGGAGACGGATATCAGTCGTCAAGCGCTGCATCTGGATACGATCGGCAGTTTTGACCGGATTTTTATCGAGCGAAGCAAAAAGGATCACCATTGGACTCAACGGGATCGCCTGACAGCCCTTCTGCAGGATGGGGACCTTGTCGTCTCGTCATCGGCCGACCGCGTCTGTGACAGCCTGAAGGATTTCCTGGGCTGGATCCGCATCTTGTCAGAAAAGGGAGCGCATCTGGTTTTGCTGGAAGAAGGGCTTGACACACGGACTGCTCATGGACAGAAGATGATCCGGCTTCTGGCCTCGTTCCAGCGCATTGATTTCTCAAGCCAGTCCGAAAGGAAGAAAGCTGGCATTGCCAACGCCCGCGAAGCGGGACGGCGTATCGGCCGCCCACCGGTTTCGGTGCCTTCCGGGTTCAGGGATTTGTGCCGTGATTGGTCCTTGGGCCTTATCAGTGGCCCTGAGGCTGTCCTGAGAAGCGGATTGAAACAGACCAGCTTTTATAAAAAAGCTGCTGAACTGGGTTATCGTCCGAAAATGAAACGTCATGAAAAAACAGATGATAAATGACATATTCCTGCCATAGTCACACCACATTCTGTTGGTTGTTTATACGGTGAAAAAAAGATATAATAACCGCCATGACTTTTTTCTTGGACTCGATGAATGGCCGGGCCGGCCTTTTGTTGAGTCTAGACAGGCCGGACACGGTCCATTTGGACGAAACAGGCAGAATGATCAAATAAAAGGATGGTCCCTCATGAGTGAAACCAAGCAAACTCCAGAAAAATGGAAAACAGAGGTAAGCCGCGAAGCCCGCAAGGAACGGCTTGCCGCCATGAAATCGAAGGACGGCGGCAAGAAACCGATCCGAATGAATAATCCGGTTGTCCGGCTGGTGGTCGTCATCGTCCTGGTGGTGGCCCTGATCACAACCGGTGCATGGTATGCCGTGCGCACCGGCGTCCCGACCCGCCTTCTGACCGCAGCGACGATTGGCGATGTAAAAATCAAGGGAACAGAAGTCAATTTCTACTATCATTCCCTTTGCAATCAGTACCAGATCGATCCGACCACGGAAGAAGGCAAGGCCATGCTGAATGATGAAAGCGGCATGGAGGGCTTTGAGACCCTGGCTGACTACATCAAGGACAGTGCTGTGCAGGAAGCGCAGAATGTCGTGATGCTGTCGAGCAAGGCGAAGGAGTCAGGCCTGACCTTGTCGGATGACGACCGCAAGATCATTTCAGATTATTTTTCGGAGGCAGAACTCCAGGCGACAACCCAGGGCGACACCCTCGACGGACTGCTTTCACAGGTGTTCGGCAAGGGCATGAACAAGGCTGAACTTGAAAAAATCCTGGAGCGGATCCTGTTGGCCAATCAGTTCTCACAGAAGACGGTGGATGACATGACCTTCACCGCGGAAGAGCTGAATGCCCATTACGAGGCCAACAAGGACGACTATGATGTGGCCCAGTACCGGCAGTTCTTCATGGCGGCCGAATATGCGGACGACGCGACCGACGAGGAAAAAGCCGAGGCCATGAAGACAGCCAAGGAAAAGGCTGAAAAGATGATGGCCGAGGTGACGGACGATGAGACCTTCAAGGCCGCGGCCATCGCCTATGCGCCGGAAGACAGCAAAGAGACCTATGAGACGGGTGATCCCACCTTGTTCAAGAATGTGAACAAGGACACGGTCTCAACCGACGAGGCAAGTGAATGGGTGTTTGACGACGTGCGCAAGACCGGCGACAAACTGGTCACCGAGGCTTACACCGGCTATTATGTCCTGATGTTCCAATCCAAGTCCCGCCCTGATTATCATCAGGTAAGCATCCGTCATATCCTGGTCGATGCCGATCGTGAAAAGGGTACGGCTGAAGAAATCGCCGAGGCCAAAGGCAAGGCCGATCAACTGTTGGCCGACTATCTGGCCGGCGAACAGACACCGGAGGCTTTCGGCAAGCTGGCGACCGAGCACTCCTCCGACCCGGGAAGCATTGATACAGGCGGGCTTTACGAGTTTGTCAGCCCGGGCGACATGGTCGAGGAGTTCGATGCCTGGTGCTTTGCCCCGGAGCGCAAGCCAGGGGATACAGGCATCGTTCAGACCGATTTCGGTTTCCATGTGATGTATTTCGAGAAATCAAACGGCGTGGACTGGGAAATCAAGGTTTCTGACACCCTCAAGAATGACCGTTACAACACGTTCGTCACGGAAGAGACAGCCAAGTACCCCTATTCACTGAGCAAGCTGGGCATGCTGTTTGTCGGATAAGAAGCGAAAACAGGCATGTCACGGTCCGGCCCTTGTTCATGGCAATCAGCCCTCCGGTTTTCACCGGAGGGCTTTGAGTTGTCCGCTCGCGTCGAGTGCGCGAAAAAAGACCCTACAGGCCACGGCAGGGACCTTCGGGCTAGTTTGTTGAAATGGTCTAAAAATTTAAGAAGCGGATTGACACATCAAACCGCGGGTGCTATCATTTTATAGCGCTTTATAAGGTGGGAAAAATTCGCCCCTTGTGAAAACAGCGTAAAGGCTCTCTTTTCGAGTCAATTATAACATGAGCCGCAAAGCCGTCAATATATTTGTGACTAACGTGATATTGCGGTGGCAGAGCAAACGGCCTGGCCGTCACGTGCGTGAGGTGATCATCAATGGTGCGTCCCGTCAAGTTGGGAAGAGCCGAAAGAATGTCCTACTCCAGGATCGATGAGGTCATCGATATTCCGAATCTGATTGAGATTCAGAAAAACTCCTATCAATGGTTCCTCGATGAGGGACTGATGGAAGTCCTGAGAGACGTATCCCCGATCACGGATTACTCAGGGGATATCGAGCTTTCTTTCATCGACAAGGAATTCGACATCCAGAATCCGACTTACCAGATCGAGGAATGCAAGGAGCGGGATGCCAACTTCGCGGCACCGCTGCGTGTCAAGGTCCGCCTGCACAACAAGCGGGACGATATCATCAAGGACCAGCAGATCTATATCGGCGAATTCCCCATCATGACCGACAACGGCACGTTCATCATCAATGGTGCGGAGCGTGTCATCATCAGTCAGCTGGTCCGTTCGCCGGGTGCCTATTTTGACATCACTCGCGACAAGACCGACAAAGAGCTCTATTTCTCCCAGATCATCCCGAACCGGGGTGCCTGGCTCGAATACGAGACCGACTCCAATGACATCCTCTGGGTCCGGGTGGACCGCACACGCAAGTTCCACCTGACTGTATTCCTGCGCTCCCTTGGCTTTGGCACGAACGAGCAGATCATCGAGACATTTGGTGAAGAGAACAGCCTGATGCAGACCTTGCAGAAAGACGGCTGCCGCAACCGTGAGGAAGGCCTCCAGGAGCTCTACAAGAAACTGCGTCCCGGTGAGCCGGTTTCCGTGGAGGGTGCCGAGACCCTGCTGAACAACATGTTCTTTGACCCGAAGCGTTATGATCTGGCGCGAGTCGGCATCTACAAGATCAACAAGAAACTGTCCATCGAGACCCGTCTGGTCGGCCACAAGGCGGCGCAGAATGTGGTCGATGAAGATGGTGAACTGCTTCTGGCCGAGGGCGAGATCATCACAGCACCGATCGCGAAGGCAATCGCAGAGGCCGGCATCAACGATGTCACCATCTACCCGATGCATGTTTCGGGAAGTTCGGTCATTCAGCTTGAGAACAAACTCAAGGTGATCGGCAACAACCGCGTCGACGCGGCTACCTACATCGCCCGCCACTTCTCGAAAGAGGAGCTGGAGGGTCTCGATGTCGTGTCACTGGGTGTCAATGAAAAAGTGCGCACCAATATCCTGCGGGACTACATCGCGGAAGCCAAGGCCAGTGACAACCCGATCGCCGTGCTGCGCGAAAAGCTGGCCGGTCACGTCTACGAACTCATGCCCAAGCACCTGACGGTCGAAGACATTGTCGCGTCTGTCAGCTACCTGATTGGCATCGAATACGGAATTGGCGAAAAGGACGACATCGACCATCTGGGCAACCGCCGGATCCGTTCAGTCGGTGAGCTGCTGCAAAACCAGATCCGGGTTGGATTCTCGCGCATGGAGCGTGTTGTCCGTGAACGCATGGGCACCCTGACCGACATGGCCAGCGCCACCCCGCAGATGATTGTCAACACACGTCCGGTCAGTGCCGCTGTCAAGGAGTTCTTTGGCTCCAGCCAGTTGTCCCAGTTCATGGACCAGCCCAATCCGCTGGCCGAACTGACACACAAGCGCCGTCTTTCGGCCCTTGGTCCGGGCGGACTGTCGCGTGAGCGTGCCAACTTTGAAGTCCGTGACGTCCACTCATCGCATTATGGACGCATGTGCCCGATCGAGACGCCCGAAGGTCCGAACATCGGTCTGATCAATTCCCTGGCGACCTATGCCCGGGTCAATCGATACGGCTTCATTGAGACTCCTTACCGGGTCTACGACAAGGAAAAAGGCATTGTCACCCGCGAAGTGAAATACATGACCGCGGATGAAGAAGACTACTACTACATCGCGCAGGCCAACGAGCCACTGAGCGAGGAAGGTAAATTCCTTGCCAGGAAGGTGGTCTGCCGGTATCTGGACAAATTCATCGAAGTCGACCGCAGCAAGGTCGACCTGATGGACGTTTCGCCCAAGCAGCTCGTTTCAGTCGCGACAGCGCTTATTCCATTCCTGGGCAATGACGACGCCAACCGGGCCCTGATGGGATCCAACATGCAGCGCCAGGCGGTTCCGCTGATCAAGACCGAGTCCCCGATCATCGGCACCGGCATGGAGCACCGGGCCGCCAAGGACTCCGGTGTCTGCCTGGTCGCGAAAAACGCGGGCACGGTCGAATACGTCAGCGCTGACAAGGTGAATATCCGGACCGGTCCGGCAAGTTTTGACTCATACAACCTGACCAAATACCAGCGATCCAACCAGGGCACGTGCATCAACCAGCGTCCATTGGTCCGCAAGGGTGACAAAGTCGAGGCGGGCGATATCATTGCCGATGGCCCTTCGACCGACAATGGAGAACTGGCGCTCGGACGCAATGTCCTGATCGGGTTCATGACCTGGGAAGGCTACAATTACGAAGACGCTGTCCTGATCAATGAGCGCATGGTGCGTGATGATGTTTACACATCCATCCACATCGAGGAGTACGAGTGTGAAGCCCGTGACACCAAGCTCGGCCCTGAAGAAATCACCCGTGAGATCCCCAACGTCGGTGATGATGCCCTGAAGGATCTCGATGAATCCGGCATCATCCGTATCGGCGCTGAAATGCGCGCCGGAGACATCATTGTCGGCAAGGTCACTCCCAAAGGCGAGACCGAGCTGACAGCCGAGGAGCGTCTGTATCGGGCGATCTTTGGTGAGAAGATCCGCGAAGTCCGCGACACCTCTGTCCGCGTACCGCACGGAGAGTCCGGCATCGTGGTGGACGTCAAGGTCTTCACGCGTGAGAATGATGATGACCTCAAGCACGGCGTCAATAAATTGGTCCGCGTCTATATCGCCCAGAAGCGCAAGATTTCGGTCGGTGACAAAATGGCCGGACGCCACGGCAACAAGGGTGTCATTTCGCGGATCCTGCCGGAAGAGGACATGCCGTTCCTCCCGGATGGCACGCCGCTTGACATCGTTCTCAATCCACTGGGCGTTCCGTCCCGCATGAACATCGGTCAGCTGCTGGAGGTCCATCTGGGCCGCGCAGCCAGCATGCTGGGCTGGAAAATCGCCACCCCGGTCTTCGACGGCGCGACGGAAGCGGATGTCATAGAGGCGTTCAAACTTTCCGGCATGGACGATGACGGCAAGACTGTCCTGTACGATGGCCGCACCGGCGAGCCTTTCGAGAACCGGATCACGGTCGGCATGATGTATTACCTGAAACTGCTGCATCTGGTTGACGACAAGATCCACGCCCGGTCGATCGGCCCGTATTCGCTGGTCACCCAGCAGCCGCTGGGCGGCAAGGCCCAGTTTGGCGGCCAGCGCTTCGGTGAGATGGAGGTCTGGGCGTTGGAGGCCTATGGCGCCAGCTACACCCTGCAGGAAATCCTGACCGTGAAATCGGACGACATCACCGGCCGGACCAAGACCTATGAAGCCATTGTCAAAGGCGAAAGCGTTCCTGAAGCCGGCATTCCCGAGTCATTCAAAGTGCTGGTCAAGGAATTGCAGAGTCTGGCGCTCGATGTCCGCATCTTCACCAATGAGAACGAACTGATCGACATCAAGGAATCAGTCGACGAGGACGGTGATGTACCGGAAATCGATCCTGCCAAGCTGATGGAACTCACCTCTCCTGATCAGATCGTGGAGGATTTCGCGGCCCGTGGCTTCAGCTCGGGGACATTGGATGAGGACGGTGGTGTCCAGGTCGATCTGGACATCAGCGATGACATGAACGACATGATCGACCCAGAACTCGAGATCCCGGACATGGACGCGGAAACGGAAGAATCCGATTGATCAACCGCACGCGCCCCAGACAACTCACGCCCCAACAATGGAAGGAGACGGCGTTCCATGTTTGAAATGAATCATTTTGAAGCGATCGGCATTGCCCTGGCCTCACCGGAGAAAATCCTGGAATGGTCCCGCGGCGAAGTCAAGAAGCCGGAAACAATCAATTACCGTACACTGAAGCCGGAACGGGATGGCCTGTTCTGCGAAAAGATATTCGGCCCGACCAAGGATTGGGAATGCCACTGCGGCAAATACAAGAAGATCCGCTACAAGGGGATTGTCTGTGACCGGTGCGGTGTCGAAGTCACCAAGGCCAAGGTTCGTCGAGAGCGTCTTGGCCACATCAAGCTGGCCGCGCCTGTTTCTCATATCTGGTATTTCCGGGGCATCCCGAGCCGGATGGGCCTGATCCTGGACATGTCGCCGCGGAACCTGGAAAAAGTCCTCTATTTTGCCGCCTACATCGTGATCGATCCAGGAACCAGCCGGTTTTCACCGCGCGAGGTCATCACGGACAAGCAGTATCGCGAGGCGGTGGAGGAGTTCGGCAAAAACGCATTCAAGGCCAAGATGGGCGCTGAAGCGATCAAGGACCTGCTCAAGGCGATCGACATCGACGAGATGGCCAAGGAACTTCGTGAGGAGTTCCGCACGTCCAGCGGGCAGAAGAAGGTCCGTATCGTCAAGCGCCTCGAAGTGGTCGAGGCCTTCAAGAAGTCCGGCAACCGCCCGGACTGGATGGTGCTCGATGTCTTGCCTGTGCTCCCGCCCGAACTGCGCCCGATGGTCCAGCTCGACGGCGGCCGGTTTGCCACGTCGGACCTCAATGACCTCTACCGCCGGGTTATCAACCGCAACAACCGGCTGAACAAGCTTTTGCAGCTGGGCGCGCCGGAAATCATTGTCCGCAATGAGAAGCGCATGCTGCAGGAAGCGGTCGATGCCCTGATCGACAATGGCCGTCGTGGCCGCCCGGTGACCGGTGCCGGCAACCGTGCCCTGAAATCCCTGTCTGACATGCTCAAGGGCAAGCAGGGCCGTTTCCGTCAGAACCTGCTGGGCAAGCGTGTCGACTACTCTGGCCGTTCCGTCATCGTCGTCGGTCCCGAACTCAAGCTGCACCAGTGCGGTTTGCCGAAGGAGATGGCGCTCGAACTCTTCAAGCCATTTGTCATGAAAAAAATCGTTCAGGCCGGATACGCGCACAATATCAAAACAGCCCGCCGTCTGGTCGACCGTGCGAATGACCTCGTCTGGGACACGCTTGAAGAAGTCATCAAGGACCATCCGGTTCTGCTGAACCGTGCCCCGACCCTGCACCGTCTCGGCATCCAGGCTTTTGAGCCCGTCCTGGTCGAAGGCCGTGCCATCAAACTGCATCCATTGGTCTGTACTGCCTACAACGCTGACTTCGACGGCGACCAGATGGCTGTGCACGTGCCCCTATCCGCCGAAGCCCAGGCCGAGGCGCGTTTCCTGATGCTTTCCGCCAACAACCTGATGAAGCCCCAGGATGGCAAACCGGTCACTGTTCCGACGCAGGACATGGTCCTTGGCTGTTACTACCTGACCATCGACAAAGAAGGCGTGAAGGGCGAAGGCAACAGCTTTGCCTCCCTCGAAGAAGCCATCATGGCCTATGATGAGTGGGAACTCGACTTGCATGCCCGGATCAACATCCGTTCCGAGAAAACCATCAATGGCGAAAAGATGGTCGGACTGGTCACCAGCACTTTGGGCCGGTTCATCTTCAATGAGGTCATCCCCCAGGATCTTGGCTATGTAGACCGCACCAAGCCGGAAAATGCCCTGTTGCTGGAGTGCGATTTCCTGGTCGGGAAAAAAGAGCTGGGTCAGATCATCGAACGCAACATCCGCTATCACGGCATCTCCGTCACGTCTGAATTGCTGGACAAAATCAAGAACCTTGGATTCCACTACTCAACCAAGGGTGGTATTTCGATCGGCATTTTCGACATGATCGTCCCGGATGTCAAAAAGAAGTACCTGTCCGAGGCCGAAGCCAAGGTCGATGCCATTTCCGCCCGCTACATGCGCGGCCTGACAGATGACGATGGCCGTTATCGTGAAACGGTCCGCATCTGGCGTGAGACGACAGACAGCATCACGGAAGCCTTGAAGTCCAATCTGGGCAAATTCAATCCGGTCTACATGATGTCGCAGTCTGGCGCGCGCGGCAACATCAACCAGATCAAGCAGCTCGCCGGCATGCGTGGCAACATGAGCGACACGTCCGGCAAGACGATTGAAATCCCGATCAAGTCCAATCTGCGTGAGGGCATGAACGTGCTAGAGTTCTTCATCTCGAGCCATGGTGCCCGCAAAGCCCTGTCCGACACTGCTTTGAAGACTGCTGACTCAGGCTACCTGACCCGGCGCCTGGTCGATGTCGCCCAGGATGTCATCATCCGCCAGGATGATTGCCATACAGAGGAATATGTCAATGTCAGTGAAGTCGTCGTTGGCTCGGGCAAGCACAAGCTGGTCGTCAAATCGCTGGCCGACCGCATCTATGGCCGTTTCGCTGCCAGGGACATCCTTCATCCGGAAACAGGCGAAGTGCTGGTGGCGCGGGATTCCCTGATCCGTGAAAAGCAGATCAAGGCGATCCAGAATGCCGGACTCAGGCAGGTCCCGATCCGTTCGGTCCTGGCCTGCCATGCTCGTTACGGTGTCTGTGCGCGTTGCTATGGACTCAACCTGGCGACAAATGAGCAGGCGGTCAGCGGCGAAGCCGTCGGCATCATGGCGGCGCAGTCGATCGGTGAGCCCGGCACCCAGTTGACGATGCGGACCTTCCACACCGGTGGTATCGCCTCGAGTGAAGACATCACACAAGGTCTGCCGCGTGTCGAGGAACTGTTCGAAGCCCGCAAACCAAAGGGCCAGGCGATCATATCCGAACTCGACGGCACAGTCCGGGTCGAGGAATCCGGCAAGCGCAAGCGGGACATCACCATCACCGCTGCGGACGGATCATCGGTGACCCATACCGTACCGCTTTCCGCACAGTTGCTGGTGACCACTGGTGACACGATCGAGGCTGGCGACCTGATCACAGACGGCTCTGTCAATCCGCATGACATCATGCGGGTGAAAGATGTCCTCGGCGTCCAGAAGTACATCCTTGGCGAAGTGCTGAAGGTGTACAAGAACAATGGTGTCGAGATCAATGACAAGCACATCGAGATCATCACACGCCAGATGATGCGTAAAGTCCGGATCGACGATCCGGGGGACACGGACCTGATGACCGGAAGCCTGGTCGACATGTTCGATTTTGAAGACGAGAACATCAAGGCCCAGCAGCGCGGGCTGCTGCCCGCCACCGGCAAACGCGTCCTGCTGGGTATCACCAAGGCCTCACTGGCCACAGACTCTTTCCTGTCTGCCGCCTCCTTCCAGGAGACGACCCGGGTGCTGACCGACGCAGCCGTCAAGGGCAAAATCGATCCACTCTTGGGCCTGAAAGAGAATGTCATCATCGGCAAACTCATCCCGGCCGGCACCGGCATGGCCAACTATCGCAACATCACTGCTGTTCCGCTGGATGAACGCAACATGAGTCTGTTTGAGGAGTCCTGACAGAATTCAAACGGTGTCGACAGTCCGCCTGAATGACTAAAACAGCAAAAATGGAAAGCGCGTCCGATGGGCGCGCTTTTTCTTACCTGAAAGATACTGATATGGGTATAGCCGTGCTTCGCGGATCAGGGCGCAAGCACCACCGCGTCGATCTTCACTGAATGGGACCCCCCCTTGACCCCGGCCCGGCCCGGATACTGCCGGAGGACGCGATCAAGCAAAGACCCGTTGGCCTCGAACACCATTGGCAACGATACGGAAAGCACCGCTTCCGCCAAAGCCGTCAGGAATGAGTCAGCCTGGTCCGGTCGCACTTTCTTGAGATCCAACAGCAGACCATCCGGATCGTCATCCTGCGCTTCCAGGATCTGTTCCACCAGATCGGACGGCTCCGTCACGGTGATCAGAGCCCATTGTGTGTGATCCTCAACAGGAAGCACCAGCCGAGTGGAAGATACGACCCGGCCCGGCGCATGCGTGACAAGGGGCGCGATCGCGATATTGGAAACCGCCTGCGCAAGCTGACGGATATGTTCCGGACCCGTGCCGCAGCAGCCGCCCAGCAATCGAATACCGGCCTTGGCCAAAGGCATCATCGCATCCGTGAATTCAGCCGGATCAAGCGGGAAAACGGTCTGCCCATCGATCAGCCTGGGTATGCCGGCATTCGGCTTGATCATCAACGGGACATTTGCTTTCTCCAGCAACGGCAGAAGGACCTGGGCCAGTTTATCCGGACCAAAGGAACAATTGAAACCAAACGCGTCGACACCTGCCGCCTGCAGGGAAAGCAGTGCGGCTTCAGGCAGATCGCCAGACAAGGATCGACCGTTTTCAGCGATGGTCAGGGAGGCGATGACCGGCAGGTCACAGCGGTCGCGAATGGCCAGGACGGCCGCCCGTGTCTGCGCGAGATCCAGCATGGTTTCGATGACGAACAGGTCAACACCCGCGGCGAGCAGCCCATCCACCTGTTCGCCGTAAATGCCGACCAGCGAATCAAAGTCAAGATCGCCGGCGGGGTAGAGAAAATGTCCTGTCGGCGCCAGGTCTCCAGCCACCAGCAAGTGCCTGCCGAGCCGGCGCTGACATTCGTCGCGGACCTGCAGCGACAATCCGGCGACCTGCCGGTTGATGTCCGCGACGGTCGCGTTCGCGAGCAGCGAGGAATCAAGTTTCTTCCGGTTCGCACCGAAAGAAAAAGCCAGCACGAGATCGGCACCGCTTTCATAATAGGCGGTCTGCAGACCGGTGAGCACGTCCGGGTGTTCCAGAACCCAGCGCGTCGGACAGACGCCCGGCACAAGACCGCTCGCCTGAAGATGGGTGCCGGTCGCGCCATCGAGGATCAACGGTTTTTCATGAATCAGGGATCGGAAATCCTGTCTTCTCATCATCCACTCTCCTCGGACAGCCTGGAGCCATCCCGGTTCAGGATACGCACGTTGGCGATCCAGTCTGTGCAGGTCATTTCATAGGCCGAAAAAGGTGCGCCGTTTGGATTGACCGTCAGGTCGGCCAGACGGGCGCTGGCCAGTATCACTTGTATCCTGCGGGACGCAACCACTGCGTTGACCGGCTGCCCGTCCCGCGTATCTTCCAGCACCGCATATTCAGGCAACCGGTTGTCAGCCGCAGCAGGCATCAGCATGAGCTGGAAATTGCCATCAGCGACCCGTTGCGCCAGATCGGGCAGATTCATCGGATCGAGGGTCACCGGCTGTCCGGCCGCTTCCAGCCGATCGGCGATGAGCCGGGCCATGGCGGTCCGCTCGCGCTGTTCTGTCTCTTCAATGCCGGAAAAATAACTCAGCGCCAGCGATTCGCCGCCGATGAGCCGGCCGGATGACTGTCCGGTCGCGGTATTAAGCAACATGAGCAGATCCGCGGCGTCTTCAGGCAAACCCTTTGCCGACCGATCAGGCGGTGTCAGTAGATAAAGTTCAATCCGCCCGGTCCTGAAAAGGGAGTAGCCGGGCAGACGGTCAATTCTCGAATTGATCCGGCTGTTCCAGTCGTGACGGACCATGTCGAGTTCACCGGCCATCAGCATCGGGTATTTTTCATCCGAACCCACGACCAGCTGGGTAATCTCCTGGATGTCACCGGCAAAACCCTCCCGCAAATTCAGCACACGCCGACCGTTTTCCGTCCGGGTCCATGCGTAAGGCCCACTGCCTTCCGGCGGAAGGGCCATGAGACCCATCTCATACACTTTGTCTTCGGGTACCTGATAGTAGTCGTGCTTCAAGATGCCGACCGTGAACAGGCGGTCACTGAATGCATGCACATCGGCATGGAATGTGAACAGGACGGTCTGAAGACCATCTTCGACCGGCCCGGCTTCAACGGACTGGATGTCGCTGAAGCGGCCTTTGAGTGGCCCGTCATAGGATGGCGAGAGCAGACACCGGTAGGTGAACAGGACATCGTCGGCATTGACGGAGCGGCCATCGCGCCAGATGTGGTCTGCACGCAGCCGGATCTTCACCAGTCCGCTGGCCAGGTCCTTGACCATCGATTCCGCAAGCACCGGCTCCGGAAAACCCTCCGGATCGAGTCGGATGAGTGGTTCGAAAATCAGGGTAGCCGCTTCATGGTCGGCATCGCCAGAACTATAAAGAGGGTTGATCAGTCCAAACGGGTCTGAGACAGCGGATACAATCGATCGACCCCGCAAAAACGCCTTTTCCGGTACATCCTCAAGATTGCCGACGAGTTGTTCAGGCACAACCGGCAACCGTTCGACAGACTCCTGTTGTCCTGTCGTCGTGGAAACGGTTGTCACGGTTGTTTCACCGGCCAATCGGACGGACAGGTACCAGCGCCCGTAAAGAAACGCTGTGACCAGCAGCAGGAGAAGGGCGCCAAGGCCAAGGATCATGGCCATGAATTGTCGCTTGTCAACCGGCCGGCCGGTGGTGCGGGGTTGATGGGGCGTCTGTTTTTTCAATGGATCAAGGCTCCTGCAAACGATCCCGTCATCGTGGTCATATTGCTTCATGAATGCAAACAATCAGACAGCGGGGGCGTTGTTTTTGATTAGACATTATATCACACGCCATGCAGATGTCGCTTCATGATCGTTCATATTTCGTTGGCATGGCTGCCATCATTGCCGGAGGCTGAAGTGGTATAATTTTGATGATTCCATTGATGCCGGGCGGTTTTGTGAGCTGTCTGGAAATTTTGATGAAAACCTGGCGTCCTGAAGGGTCGCCGTCTCTTTAAGGAAGGTGCACCATGTCCCAGATCAAAGCAAGCCGGCGGATCCGTTCATTCCGTCGGGCCATGTTCGTCCTGATAGCCCTGACGATCGCGATCGTCGGATACATTTACATCCGGTCTCAGCGAGAACAGCTGCCGACAGTCCGGGTTGCTTCGGTCAGCAACAAAGACATCGCCTCGTTCCTCAACGTCACCGCGACGCTCGAGCCAGGTCGTGTTTCCACTCCGACCGTCAGTGGACAGACGGTAGAAGCGGTCTTCGTGAAAGCCGGTGACCAGGTCAAAGCCGGGGATGTCCTGGTGACATTCAACCTTGATGAACTGGAAAAGCAGTATGAAGAGGCGAGCGAACTGAAGGCCAAGGCGGAATCGGCGGCCGCCGACGCGCAGAATCTCATCCAGCGACAGGCTTCCGAGGCGTCTGCCAAATCCACTCAACTGCAGAAGGACATCAATAGCCTCAGCAGCACAATCGGGAAAATCACGGCGAGCATTGACACGCTCATCAGCACGATGCCGGTCCAACTGGAAATCAGCCCGGACCTGGCCATGCAGTTGAAGCCATTGCTGGAGGCGTTTGACCCCAAGGCGGAGAATGCCCGTGAACAGTTGGATGCGATCACGACCCTGATTCAGTCGGGCATCACGGTCAGCGCCAACCCCGATCACGAGGCAGCCAAAAAATCGATTGACAAAAACACGGCCAGGATTGGCAGCCTTTTCTCCGACATTACCGGCGGTCTGGTCGATGTCGCGGGGACTGCGCTTGGATCCTCCGCCATGTCACAGGCAAGCAGCATGATCACACAGGCCCAGACAGCCATATCGACCGCAGCCCAGGCAGAAACACTGGCCCGGGAAGCGCTTGAAAATGCCAGGCTCGACATCCGAGCCGAATTTGATGGTCTGGTGGTGTCCGTCAACGCAAGCCCCGGCGACACGGTCGGCAGCGCCGGAACCAGCGCGCTGAACAGCTCACTTGGCGGCATGCTGGGCGCGTCCTTTGGCGATGCGTCAGCCTTGTCGGGCTCCCTTTCAACGGCACAACCTGTTCTCGTCCTTTACGACAATGTCAATCCGAAGGCCGTTTTCAGGGCGAACCGGATCGACTCGACCCGATTGAAGACGGGCATGCCGGTCACATATGAGCAGGATGGCAAGACATTTTTCGGAGAAATCACCTACAAGGCCAAGATCGCGACGACGGGCAGTTCACTTGGTTCCTCCTCCTCTTCCACTTCCGGCATGTTTGGCGGCCAGGACCTGACGAGCATCGGCGAGCCCATGCTTGACGTCGAAATGAGCATTCGCGGACAAAGTGAGGATGACCTGATCCTTGGATTCACGATCGATGCCAAGATCCAGACGGACAGCGCGAGCAATGTGCCTTGTGTACCGGCTGAAGCATTGAAACGCGAACTGGGCGAGTATTTCGTTTATGTCGTAAAAGCAGACAACACGCTCGAGAAGCGGTTCATGACGCCCGGCATCCAGTCGGACATGGACGCACAGGTCCTGGAAGGTTTGCAGATCGGCGAACGTGTCGTGCTGAACCCGTCCAACAGCCTGGTGGAGGGGATGGAAGTCGTCGTTTCGGGTGGGGAGAATCCATGAACCAGCCTGAAAGCAGGACACACACCCCTGTCATCACGGTCCGGGATGTCTGGAAAACCTACCAGACCGGCAGCGTTTCCTTCACGGCTCTGCGCGGTATCAGCCTGGATGTCGACCAGGGCGAGTTCACGGCGATCATGGGTCCTTCCGGCAGTGGGAAATCGACCTTGATGAACATACTTGGCTGCCTGGACCACAAGGACGAGGGCGAGTACATTCTCAACGGCACCAGCATTGTCGACCTTGAACCCAATGAACTGGCCAGAATCCGCAATCGTGAGATCGGGTTCGTCTTCCAGTCGTTCAATCTGCTGCCCAAGCTCACTTTGGCGGAAAATGTCGAATTGCCGCTTGTCTACGCTGACTATCGCAGGCGGGAACGGCAGGAAATGGCGATGACCGCTTTGCAGTCAGTCGGTCTCTCCGATTTCGCGCTGCATCGTCCAGGGGAACTGTCAGGCGGTCAGAAGCAGCGGGCGGCCATCGCCCGTGCCCTGATCCTGAAGCCGGCGATCATCCTGGCCGACGAGCCGACCGGCAATCTGGACTCTGAATCCTCGGCCGAGATCATGAAGCTGTTCATGGAATTGAACCGCGACCGCAAGACCATCATCCTGATCACCCATGAAGCCGATATTGCCGCATATGCTGACCGGATTGTCACGGTTCGCGATGGGCGCCTGATTCATGATTCATCCGGCCGGAACGCGCCGCCCGTGCTCCAGAAGCCGGAAAAGGGGGCCTGACCCGTGTTTTTCGAGAGCGTGAAAATGGCTGTCAGCAGCCTGATGGCCAACAAGATGCGTGCCCTGCTCACCATGCTTGGCATCATTGTGGGCATCGCCTCCGTGATCGCCATCGTTTCGCTTGGCGAGGGCGGCAAGAACGAGGTGCTTGGCCAGTTCGACCAGATCGGCGCCTCGACAGTTTCCATCCAGGTCCGCTCCAGCCGGGCCCAGCCGTCCGACTATATCAATGCCAAGGACATCGAGGCGATCCGCAGCCGGATCGACACGGTCAAGCATGTGACGGCATCCATCCAGACCGTGGCCAATGTGACGGCGGAAAATGCCAAGTCACGTTCGATCCTGTATGCCATCGATCGTGAATTCACGAGTTTTTCGGACATCGATCTGCTGCATGGACGGCTTTTCACGGAGATCGAGTACTCGGACGGCCGTCCGGTGTCGATCATCGATGTGGTCGGTGCCAAAAAGATATTTGGCCGGGAAAACGTGGTCGGCGAATCCGTGACCATCGAACGGAGAGGCAAACTGGTCAACACGACGATCATCGGCGTCTGCACATCCATCACCAGTGACATGACGGACATGATGTCGGCCTACGGCATGACCGGCAGCGACGAATTCACGATCCCGTTCTTCCTGTATACGCCGCTTTACACAGCCGGCCGGATCATGACGGTCGACCAGGACCTTGACATGATCAACATCATGGCAACCTCCGCCGAAATCGCCGATGACACGGCTGCCAGCGTCGTTCGACTGCTGGAGTCACGGCGCGGCAACGCCGAACGGGAGGTCTACCGGACGCAGAACATGGCCAGGGTCCTTGACCAGATCAACAACATCATCAACATCCTGACCATCTTCATCAGTGCGGTCGCGGCCATTTCACTGCTGGTCGGCGGGATCGGCGTCATGAACATCATGCTCGTCTCCGTCACCGAACGAACACGGGAAATCGGTATCCGCAAAGCCATCGGCGCGACCACGACCGACATCATGATGCAGTTCATCACGGAGTCGATCATCATGACGGCGATCGGCGGTGTCATCGGTGTCCTGGCCGGTCTCGGGCTGGCGTACGGCATTGCCTACGCGGTCAGGAACATCGGTGGCATCACGCCTGTCCTGAGCCTGCCGGTCATCGTGCTCGCCGTGCTGTTTGCCAGTTCAGTCGGATTGTTCTTCGGCATCTATCCGGCCAAGAAGGCCGCGTCCCTGGATCCGATCGACGCCCTGCGTTATGAATGAAGCGATCTGCGTCAGCATGAACAGGTTTTACTGAATTTCTTCTCATTTCAAAATGAAGGGCAAAAAATGCCGCTATCTGCTTGAAAAACGTGTCAAAGGCTGTATAATGAATTAAAAGACAAAGATAGTCAAAGTCAGAAAGGGGTGGCAATGCCATGGCAAGGATCAGCGACATTGTGGAAACGATCATCAAGCGGATGATCGAAGACAATGATGGTTATGTTGAAATCACACGCAACGCATTGGCTGACCAGGTCAACTGCGTGCCGTCCCAGATCACGTATGTCCTGTCGACCCGGTTCACGAACAGCCAGGGTTATCTGGTCGAGAGCCGTCGCGGCGGTGGCGGCATGATCCGGATCCGGCGTGTCGAACTGGCGACTCCATCGGTCTATCTGATGCATACGCTCAACAACATCGGCGAACAGCTGTCCCAGCACGAGGCTGAGATCCTGGTCCGCAATTTCAGAGACTACGACATCCTCGGACACAGGGAAGCCAGGCTGATCCTGGCGGCCTCATCGGATCGGGCCCTGCAGGAGGTCGGTATCGAACACAAGGACAAGGTCCGCATGGAAATATTCAAGAACATGCTGACCAGCCTGATTGTCCAGGACATGGCTTGAGGAGGCGCTCCATGAAATGTGAACGCTGTGGCAAAAATGAGGCGAACATCCACATATCCCAGGTGGTCAACGGTGTCCGGACGGAGCATCACCTGTGTGAGGCGTGCGCGGCCCAAGGCGGTTATGGTCTTGATTTGAAAGGGATGGTCCAGCCCTTTTTCTCGCCTGGCATGTTCGGATCGACCGTATTCAACACGACAGGCGGTATCCCGGCCTTCGGGCAGGGCTCGGTCAAAGACTTGGTTTGTCCGGAGTGCGGGACCACCTTCGAGGAATTCAGGAAATCCGGTCTGCTGGGGTGCAGTCGATGTTACGATGCGTTCCGTGAGCGGCTCGATCCGGTCCTGCGTCGTGTGCAGGGCGGGACACGCCATGTCGGCCGGGCGGTCTGCCGCTCGGAAGAGACCCGTGAACAGCTGATGCTGAAAACCAAACTGACACAACTCAAAAAGGACCTTTCCGCAGCGGTCCAACGGGAGGCTTATGAAGAGGCCGCCAGGATCCGCGACGAAATCAAGGGGCTTGAAAGCCGGATCTGTGAATCACCTATTGAGACTTAGGGCCCGGAGGGGAAGGGGGCATCCAAATGACCTGGTACATCGATCAAGGGCCGGAGAGTGATGTCATCATCAGCAGCCGTGTTCGCCTGGCACGCAATCTGGACCGGTACCCGTTTCCCCACAAATTGGACAACAAGCAGGCCGGGGAGCTGTCAAAAGAGATCTTGAACGCGTTCTTCGGCGCAGACCCGGAACGCAGGCGACTCTTTCTCGATGTCGAACCGTCGACGCTGTCTGAGGAGGATCGGGACTCTCTTGTCGAAAAACGCCTGATCAGCGAAGAACTGGCGAGAGACCGGACGGGCGCGCATGCGGTCATCAGCCGGGACGAATCACTGTCGATGATGATCAATGAGGAAGACCACATCCGCATCCAGTCCATGAGAGCCGGGCTGAATCTGGAAGATGCCTATCAGGCTGCCTACCTTGTCGCCCTTTCCCTGGAGCAGACCTTGCCGGTGGCCTATAGTGAGCAGTATGGGTTCCTGACGGCCTGCCCGACCAACACGGGAACCGGTATGCGCGCCTCTGTCATGGCCCATCTGCCCGGACTAGTCCAGATCGGACAGATCCGCGCTGTCCTGGAGGGTCTGGGGAAGATGGGATTCGCGGTTCGCGGTCAATATGGCGAACACAGCAAGGCAGAGGGAAGCCTTTTCCAGATATCAAATCAGTTGACGCTCGGTTTCACCGAAGAGGATCTGCAAAATGATCTCAAGCGCATGGTCATGCAGTTGATGGAACAGGAGCGGCAGGCTCGGAAAGCGCTTTACCAGAAGTCGCCGATCGACCTGGAGGATCGTTCGGAACGAGCGATCGCTGTTTTAAGAAGCGCTCGACTGATGACGCACGAGGAGGCCCAGAAACTCATTTCCGAAGTGCGACTGGGGCTTTCGCTGGGTATTTTGAGAGACATCGACGTCACATCCCTGAACCGGATTTCATCCGTGATCGGTCCGGCAAGCATCCAGAAGGCCAACGGCCGGCCGATGAATCCACAAGAACGTGACATAGCCCGAGCGACCCTGATCCGGGATCTGCTCAAAGCTGAAACCATATGAAAGAGGTGCAAGAGACATGATGATCCAGTTTTCAGAAAGAGCAGGCGCCGTGCTCATCCGCAGCTATCAGGCCGCCCGATCCTATCAGGTTGATTATATCGGGACCGAGCATATCCTGCTTGGGATCGTGAAAGAAGAAGCGGGAGCCGCATACGAGGCCCTTTTCGGGGTTGGCCTGGACGCGGACAAACTGACTGCCGCGGTATCGCAAATATCTCGCAAAGAACCGGTTGAGGTGGAACCGGACGAATCCATGAGCGTGGAGAAGATCGTGGGCATGTTCACCCCGCGGACCCAGCATGTTGTCCAGCTGGCTGTCCAGGAGTCCCGCAAGCTGCAGCAGAGCGTGCTTGAACCGGAGCACCTGCTGATGGGCATCCTGCGTGAAGGGGAGTGTGTCGCCTCCCGAATCCTTGTCGGACTGGGCGTGGATGTCCGGAGCCTTTTCGCCACAGTTGCCGAATCAGCCCGTGCATTCGGGAAAAATCAGGAGGGATCTGGTGACGAGCAACAGTCCGGCCCCGACTCTTCCGCAGGTGAAGATTTTTCCGATATCAACGCCAATCTGGCCCAGATGGCCGGCAAGACAGAAGCAGGCGGCACAAAGGGCGTGAAGACGCCGACTCTGGAAAAATTCGGCCGTGACATGACACGCATGGCGTCCGAAGATAAGTATGACCCGATCATCGGGCGCGATGAAGAGATCGCCCGCGTCATGCAGATCCTTTGCCGTCGCACCAAGAACAACCCGGTACTGATCGGCGAGCCAGGCGTCGGCAAGACGGCGATCGCCGAAGGACTGGCCCAGAAGATCGCTGAGGGTGACATTCCGGAACCGCTTCATGGCAAGCGGCTGATCGCGATCGACATGGCCAGCATGGTCGCCGGATCGAAGTATCGCGGCGAATTTGAGGAGCGGCTCAAGAAAGGCCTGGATGAAGCCGTGAAAGCCGGAAATGTCATCCTGTTCCTTGACGAACTCCACACCATCATCGGGGCCGGCGCGGCAGAGGGTGCAATGGATGCCGCCAACATCATCAAACCGCTGATGACGCGCGGAGAACTCCAGATCATCGGCGCGACGACCATCGACGAATACCGCAAGCATATCGAGAAGGATGCCGCGCTGGAACGTCGTTTTCAGCCGGTGACCGTGGGTGAGCCGACGGCAGACGAAGCCGTGCTCATCCTGCGTGGCCTGCGTGAAAAATATGAACAGCACCATGCGGTCCGGATCACGGACGACGCGCTGGAGACAGCCGTGCATCTGTCGGTTCGATACATCCCGGACCGTTTCCTGCCGGACAAAGCCATCGACCTGATCGACGAGGCGGCCTCTCGCCTTCGGCTGGTGACAGTGGAAAAGCCGGAAAACCTCAAGATCCTCGAAGAGAAGCTGGCAGCCGTGACAGCTGCCAAGAAGGAGGCGGCCCAGACGGAGGCTTTTGAAAAAGCGGCTGAACTGCTGAAAGAGGAACAGGCACTCGAGGAATCGATCGCCGAAGCCAGGCAGACGGCACAGGAGAAAAATGAAATGGACCGCGTGCTCAATGCCGAGCAGGTGGCGGACATTGTGGCCACCTGGACCGGCATTCCGGTCCGCAAGTTGACCGAATCCGATACAGAGCGACTGAAGACACTGGAAGATGAGATCCAAAAGCGCGTGATCGGCCAGGACGAGGCTGTCAAGGCCGTCGCCAAGGCGATCCGCCGCGGACGCCTGGGCCTGAAGGATCCCAAGCGGCCGACCGGTTCGTTCATTTTCCTCGGCACGACCGGTGTCGGCAAGACGGAGCTGGCCAAAGCCCTGGCGGAGGTCATGTTCGGCAACGAAAACGCCATGATCCGGATCGACATGTCCGAATACATGGAGAAATTCGATGTATCCAAATTGATCGGCTCGCCACCGGGCTATGTCGGTTACGAGGAAGGTGGCCAGCTGACGGAAAAAGTCCGTCGCCGCCCGTATTCGGTCGTCTTGTTTGACGAAATCGAGAAAGCGCACCCGGATGTGTTCAATGCCTTGCTGCAGATCCTGGAGGATGGTCGCCTGACCGATGGGCAGGGCCGGACGGTGAACTTCCGCAATACGATCATCATCATGACCTCGAACATCGGGGCCAGACTGATCACGGGTTCGACGGGCCGACGGATCGGGTTTGACGTGCCGGGCAGCCGCAACGGGTCCGACGAAGCGTCGGAAGAGCGCCGATATGGTGGCAAGACCTATCAGGAAGCCCGCCAGGTGGTCATGGATGAACTGAAAAAGACATTCAATCCCGAGTTCATCAACCGTGTCGACGAGATCATCTTCTTCCACATGCTCAGCCGTGCGTCGGTCCTGAAGATCGTCGACATCATGATCGGCTCGTTTGGCAAGCGCATCACGGACATTGGCCTGACCCTGGAGGTGACCGACGCCGCCAAGGCCTTGCTGGCGGAAAAGGGCTACGACCCGACATACGGTGCCCGGCCGCTTCGGCGAGTGATCCAGTCCATGATCGAAGACCAGTTCTCCGAAGCCATGCTGGAAAACCTTGTCTCACCAGGTGATGTAGCAGTTGTTGATGTGGTCGACGGGGAGATCTCCATCACCGGACGGAAAAATGAGGTAGAGGAAAAGCCCGTAGAGGAAAAGCCCGCGGAAAGCGGGGAGGATCAACCGTGAGCCGTTTTCACCGTTCCCTGGTGACCTGCCCCAGGTGCAGCAACGACATCGACGGTGTCATCTGGGACATGATCGATGCTGGCTCCGACCCGGACTTGAAAGACAAACTCTTCCGCAAGCAGATCCAAGAGCAGGAATGCCAGAACTGCGGCGAGACCTTTGTCCTGGCCGAACCACTCATCTACAGAGAAGACCAGCACCAGTTGCTGGTCTTCTACTGGCCGGCGGAAAGAGGCGAAGACGCCCCGTTGCCGTATCCTGAGCATTTCCCCGGAATGAGGCTGCGCCGGGTCCGTCAATACAATGAACTGATTGAACTGGTCCACATCGCGGACCACCATTTTGATGATCGTCTGATGGCGGTCGTCAAAGTGGCGATCCGGTCACGCGGCCTACTGGACCCGGTTCCGGAAGAAATCCATTTTCTGACCGCGGATGATAGAACCATGCGTTTCCTGGTCCGGTCGGCAGACGGAGAATGGTTCACGGTCGACTTTCCGACCGACTTGTACCGGAACACGGAATCCTTGTTTTCGGATGACCTTGAGCCGGATGAAGGGTGGCAAACGATAGACGAAACGTCTGCTGTCGCCCGGATCAACCGTCTGTCAGAAAAAGGCGGGCAGGATCATGCCCAGCAAGGATGAGGCCAGTACGGCTGCGGAAAGGACCAGGACAACCAGTCGGTTTTCATCGAATGCCGTCATCTGGCGCATAGCAAAGAATTGGGCGATCAGACCGGCTGACTGACCCACCAGGAACATCATGGCAGCCGAAATGGGAGCGGACCGTACAGAGCCTGACGCGAACAGCATCAACAGGCCGGCGTACAGGCTTGATGGTGCGAGCGCTGAAAGGATCGTCGCATAGGGATAGGGTCTTCTGTGGATGTATTTCAGCAACAGCGAATATACACCGCCAAGCAGCAGGACCGTGACGGTGGCCAGCATCACGCCCGTGATGAACTGGAGGGCAGGATGCCACTCGGTCAGGTTCATGACGGGCCAGCCTGCCAGACGCGCCCGGCTGGCCAGACGGACCAGCATCAGGCCGGAGACAATGGCCAGAAAACCGTGAAACCCGACAGATCGTTTCCGGGATGGCCGATAGACGTGATCCCGGATCACCTCAACCGGTGCTGACAAGTAGCGACTGGCTGAATGGAGTACTGCGAGCAGTCCCGGCAGACGTTTTTGGAATGCCTCGCGACGCTGCTGCGAATTGCCTGTGAAAAACGGCCGGCTTCGGGTCTGCTTCGTGTGCGAACGCGACTGTCCCTGTGTCTGACCGGATGGTTTCCCCTGTTTGCGCTCATCCTCACGCCGGCCCTCTGTCTCGGCTTTGGCCGAAGGGTTTTGCTGGCTGGCAGTTCCGGCTGCTCGGCACTGGCATTTTTCGCCGGGTGCCAATGTCCGGCCGCAATAGATGCATGATCTTGCCATAACTGAACGTATCCCCTCCCTGGCGACCGCTTATGATCGCTATCCCGGATATGGTATCATATAATTTCAGAAGATGCATGAATGGACGTGCTTCCGTACCGGCGCACGTTCTGAAGGAGTCTCTCATGTCCGTGACCGCTGAACTCCAGAAACGGTTTGGCCTGGATGCGTCCAGGGTGAATGCCATCGTCGGCCTGATCGATGATGGCAACACGATTCCGTTTATCGCGCGCTATCGCAAGGAAATGACCGGAAATCTGGATGATCAGGTATTGCGGGAATTTTCCGAGCAGCTGATGTCCCTGAGGGCGGTTGAAGCGCGCCGGGAAGATGTCCGTCGACTGATCGAGGCGACCGGCCAGATGAACGAATCGCTGGCGCGGCAGCTCGACCAGGCCAGGACCCTGGCGGAACTGGAAGACATTTACCGGCCTTACCGCCCCAAGCGGCGGACCCGGGCCATGATTGCCCGGGAGCGCGGCCTGGCACCGCTGGCGGATCTGCTGCTGGCACGCAACAGCCGGGAAAAGGATATCCTTTCGTTTGCCGATGCGCTGATCGATCCGGAAAAAACGCTCCCTGACCGGGACGCGGTGCTCGCCGGCGCTTCAGACATCATCGCCGAAACACTCTCTGACCATGCCGACCTGCGCAGGCAGCTGCGCGAACTGGCCTGGAGAAGCGGTCGGATCATCAGCAAGGGCAAAACGGATGAACCGGGTGTCTATCAGGATTATGCCGACTTCCAGGAGCCCGTGTCGAGGATCCCCGGTCATCGTGTGCTGGCGATCAACCGTGGGGAAAACGAGAAAGCGCTTACGGTCAAAGTCGAGGTGCCCTATGAACTGGCAGAGCCCCATTTTGGCAAGTTGTTGACGCCCGGCAGCCCGTCCCCTTGCGACCGGTATCTGATGGTGTCCGCAGCTGATGCCTGGAAAAGGCTCATCCTGCCATCCCTGGACACGGAAATCCGTCATGACCTGACGGAAAAAGCACAGGCCGGCGCGCTCTCGGTCTTTGGCGCCAATTTGCGCAGCGTTCTTCTCCAGCCACCGATCCGGGGCCAGATCGTCATGGGGCTTGATCCCGGCTATCGAACCGGATGCAAGTTGTGTGTCGTTGGTTCCCAGGGCGAAGTGATCACCACGGGCGTCATCTATCCGGCCCCTCCGCACGAGCGATTGGTGGATGCGGCCAATACTGTGACCCGACTGGTTCAGGAACATCAAGTGACCCTGATCGCGATCGGCAATGGAACCGCCTCTCGAGAAACAGAACGGTTCGTGGCCGGTCTGATCAAGGCGCAGCAGCTGCCGGTCCGCTATCTGATGGTCAATGAAGCCGGCGCGTCGGTTTATTCAGCGTCCGCGCTGGCCGCTTCAGAATTCCCGGAATACGATGTATCCCTCCGCAGCGCGATCTCGATCGCCCGGCGTACGCAAGACCCCCTGGCCGAACTGGTCAAGGTCGACCCCAAGTCGATTGGCGTCGGGCAATACCAGCATGACATGCCGGAAAAGAAATTGGATGAAACTCTGACAGGGGTTGTCGAAGATTGTGTCAATGAAGTGGGTGTCGATCTCAATACGGCATCGGCCCGATTGCTGTCCTTCGTGTCCGGAATCAACGAGACGACCGCGCGCGGCATCGAAGCCTACCGGAAAAGGCAAGGACGGTTTCTGCGCCGCTCCGAGCTGCTGTCCGTTCCCCGGCTTGGCGCCCGGACGTTCCAGCAATGTGCCGGTTTCATGAGGATACCGGACAGCCCGGATTATCTGGACACCACCTCGGTCCACCCCGAAAACTATGAGGCGGTGATCCGGATCGGGCAGGAACTCGGGCTTGCCCCTTCTGCGGAACTGGCCCGGAGCATGCGCCAGACGGACATGGGTACGCTTTCAGCTAAAACGGGGATTGGGCCGCTGACCCTCGCCGATATTCTCAATGAACTGGAAAAACCGGGCCGGGACCCGCGTGATGATCTGCCTCAGCCGACCCTTAGGGCAGATGTCGTCGACATGTCCGACCTCAAGCCCGGCATGGTCCTGCAGGGCGTTGTGCGCAATGTTGCGGATTTTGGCGCTTTTGTCGACATTGGCGTCCATCAGGATGGACTGGTTCACATATCCGAACTGTCCGACCGGTTCATCCGCCATCCGCTCGAGGCAGTCAAAACCGGCATGGCGGTCACGGTCCGGATCCTGTCGGTTGATGTGGCTCGCAAACGGATCTCACTTTCCATGAAAGGAATTGAGGGTAAAAAACCATGACCGGTCACCCGTCATCGGCCAGACCAAGACCCAATGAAAACCGTTTGCCGGGGAATGCCCCTTCGCCGTTTTTCTACCGGGTGATCCAGAAGGGGACGGCCATGCTCTGCCGGCTGCTTGTCCATCCACGGATCCATCGCGATCCGCGGATCGACCAGGTGGCCGGCCCCCTGATCGTGCTGGGCAACCATCCCTCCTTCCTTGACCCGCCGCTCATGGCCATGGCCCTGGTCAAGCGCCGGATCAATTTCCTGACTACGCAAGTCTATTTCCGCAAACGATTGGCCGGCTGGATCCTGAACAAGGTCGGTGCCATTCCGAAGGTCCAGTTCCGCTCGGATTCCCGGGCGGTCAAGGCCATGATGCGGGTCCTCAACCGCAGCGGTGCGTTGGGCATTTTCCCGGAAGGACAACGGTCGTTGGACGGCACTCCGACGCCCTTTGATGACGCGATCGCGAAACTGGTCCGCAAGACCAAGAGCAGCGTTTCCATCGTGCATATTGAAGGCGGCTACCTGACATGGCCCCGTTGGTCGACCAACCGTTTCCGACGCGGTCGGATCCATGTCAAAAGCGAGTTGCTGCTCACGGGCGACGAGGTGGCGACATTGTCAGTGGATGATATCCAGTCGCGCATTGTCAAGGCGCTCGATTATCATGAGTTTGACTGGCAGCGGCAGGAGAAGGTCCGGTTCCGATCCGCGAAACCGGCTGAATCGGTCCACCACATCCTGCACCAATGCCCGAAGTGTTTAGCCGAACTGGCGATGCGCAGTCGGGTGAATCGCCTGTTCTGCTCCAACTGCGGCAATACGGCTGTGATGGATCGTTATGGCTTTTTTCATCCGGCCAGTCCTGAAGATCGTGTTTTCGAGGATATCCGGACCTGGCATGTCTGGCAATTGACGCAGCAACAGAAGGCTGTTTCGGTGGCCGGATTCAGGGCGGCATACGCGGTGCGGCTTGAAACAGCGGATGAAGAAAACCCGTATACCCCCTTTGGCAGCGGCACGCTGACTTTGTCTGAAGCGGGCTTTGACTACGAGGGCGTTCATGAGGATCAGCCGGTCATCCGTCATTTCGCGCTGCCGGCTCGAGGTGGAACCAATGCGGATTTCGGATCTTCGATCGAACTCAAGGACGCGGACAGCTCCTGCCGGTTTTTCTTCGAGCAGGGACAGCAGGTCATCCAGGTTGCTGATCGAGTCGCGGCCCTGCTTGACAAGCGAACAGCCAATCCATGATAATGAAAAATCATTCCATGGCAGAACGCCTTTCGTCCCAAGGGGATGAAGGGCTTTTATGTTTTCCGGCCGACTTTTCTTTGAGGCGGGTTCATCAGGAGGAACAGGTAAGATGGAAGATTATATCTGGAACAAGGAACGGGAGACGATGCCGATCGAGCAGCTTCGACAGCTGCAGGGCGAAAGGCTGGTCCAGTGTGTCAACCGGATGTACGGGACTGTTCCGTATTATACGGACCTGATGGACAAAGCCGGTGTCAAGCCGGGCGATATCAAAGGTCTCGAAGATATCGTGAAGCTGCCTTTCACAGACAAGCAGGACATGCGCGACCAGTACCCTTACGGCACGTTCGCGGTGCCGATGAGCGAGATTGTCCGCATCCATGCGTCATCCGGCACAACCGGCAAACAGAAGGTTGTCGGGTACACCCAGAACGACATCGACATGTGGAGCGAATGCATTGCGCGAAGCCTCGCGTCAACCGGGATGACCAAAGGTGACATTCTGCATGTCGCCTATGGCTATGGGCTGTTCACCGGCGGCCTCGGTCTTCACTATGGTGCCGAGCGGATCGGCGCCACCGTCATTCCTGTTTCCTCCGGCAACACGATGCGGCAAATCCAGATCCTGGTCGACTTCAAGCCGACTGCGCTGGCGTGCACACCTTCCTATGCCCTGCATCTGGCAGACGAGATGGCGACCTATGGTGTGACCAAGGACCAGCTCAGTCTGAAGGTCGGCATATTCGGTGCCGAACCGTGGACCCTGGCTATGAAGCAGCAGATTGAGGAAAAGCTGGGACTGAAGGCTTTTGACATCTACGGTCTGTCAGAGACGATGGGGCCCGGTGTGTCAATGAGCTGCTCAGCCGGAGACCTGCTCCACATCCAGTCCGACCATTTCATCGCCGAGATTGTCGATCCCGAGACCGGCAAGCCGCTCCCGGAAGGGGAGATCGGCGAACTGGTCTTTTCCAGCGTGACCAAGGAGGGGACGCCGCTTCTGCGCTACAACACCCATGACCTCACCAGGCTGTTCCATGGTCCTTGCGCATGCGGCAGGACCACGGTGCGCATGGACAAGATCCGGGGCCGTGCGGACGACATGCTGATTGTCCGGGGCGTCAATGTTTTCCCGACCCAGATCGAAGCGCTTCTTCTCAATTATGGCGAAGTTGAACCCCATTACATGATCTATATCGATCGTGTCCACAATCTCGACCGGATGGAGATCCAGATCGAGATGACCCGGGCCTTCTTCTCCGACTCGATCAAGGAGATCGAAAATCTGGAGCGCAAGCTCAATGCCGATGTCCAGTCCGTCCTGGGCATTTCAGCGAAAATCACACTGGTCGAGCCGCGCACGCTGCCCAGGAGCGAAGGCAAAGCCAAGCGCGTCATCGATCGGCGCAATCTTTGATGACTAAAATGGTTACCAGAAGAACTTCTTCAGTCAGGCATGAGCGCTCGAGGAAAAAGAGTCGGAACTTTGTCGACAAATCAGTCACCTGATTTGTCGAATATGGCTATTTCGCAAATCAGATCATATTACAATATTGACATTATCATGATTAGTCCTATAGAATGAACTTGTAACAACTGAACACAGTGCGACAATGCCGCACAAAGGCAAGTCATTCAAGTCCGTTTGACGAAAGGGTTATTGTGGTCAGAGATCACCTCATTCAATCAGTTGATCGGGCTCTTCAAATTCTTGAGGTTTTCGATCGCAATGAAAAGGAAATGAGCCTTTCCCAGATCGCCCGGTTTTTGGACCTGAACAAAAGCACAGCGTTTGGCCTGGTGAATACGCTGACAGCCCGTGGCTATCTTGAACAGAATCCTGAAAACAGTCGCTATCGTCTGGGTATCAAGTTGTTTAAACTGGGCAGTGTTGTCGAGGTCAACCTCGACATCAGAGACGTGGCGAAACCGTTTCTCAAGTTGCTATCAGAGAAATATAAAGAGACGGTTCATCTATGTCTTTACGTTCAGGGAGAAGTCATATACATAGACAAGGTGGACGGGCCTGGAAGCATGCGGATGTATTCTCAGATGGGACGGGCAGCGCCTTTTCATTGCACCGGTGTTGGTAAAGCGGTTCTTGCTTTCCTGGATGACAGCAATATCGACCAGATCATCGAGCAGAAAAATCTCAAGGCATTTACGCCAAATACAATCACGACTCCGCAGGCACTTCGTCAGGAGATCAGGCAGATTCGTGATAAAGGCTTTTGCATCGATGATGAAGAGATTGAAATCGGACTTCGGTGTGTTGCCTCACCGATTTTCAATAGAAAGGGCGATGTCGTAGGTGCGCTCAGTGTCGCAGGGCCGGCAGCCCGGATCGATGACAAGGTGGTCGGTCAGATGATAGAAGACGTTCGGAAAGTGAGTGCCATGATTTCAGAACGTCTGGGTTATTCAAAACGCTGACAGAAAGGGTTCCCACGAAAAATTGGTCATCGGGATAACCTGATTATTGCTGTTCTTAAATGATCAAATAGATGCCAGAGTATTCCGGCTTTATATATGAACAAGAATCAGAACAATGTGCGGCAATGACGAACAAATACATGGCACACGCCAGACTTCGCGTCATAATATCGCAACCATATCCGCAATAGTCAAACAGGAAAGGAGGAGTGTACTTTGTCATTCACCATAAGGATCAACCGTCTTCAGGAGGTGCTCCAAGAACACAAAATTGATTTGATGGTTATCTGTGATCGGGAAAATCTCATTTACTACACTGGTCTCACTGAAATCGAATGTCTGGGGCTGATAGTGCCTAGCAGTGGTGAACCTCAGATTGCAGCCATGACCGTGGATCTGCCATTACTGAAGACAATTCCGGGTGTCTGCCCCCTGCATGGTTACATGTATGGGTCGGGATCGCTAGGTTCAACTTTGGCTGAACTGGTAGTCGGTCTGGGCATCTCGGAACCCAGGATTGCTTTTACCAAGTACTTTGTCGAAGTTGCGGTCTTTGAAGCGCTCTGGAAGGCGGTTCCAAACCTCAAACTGGTTAATGGTACGCAAATCGCCTATCAGATCCGGAGTGACAAGACCGATGAAGAACTCGCGCTTATCAAGGAGGCCAGCGTCATGGTACTGGCTGGAATGGAGGCTGCTATTTCCGTAATCAAACCAGGCATGACAGAGACCGAAGTGCTGGGTCACGCAGAACTGGCCATGCGCAGAGCAGGCTCGGAAGGATCAAGTTTCAGGATGCAGGTCCTGTCATCCGATCGTCAGTTGCTGACACACCCGCATGCTCGCAATATCCCGTTGAAAGATAATCAACCGGTTGTAATCCACATCGGCGCGACGACGAGTGGCTATGGTGCAAAAATGTGCCGCACTGTCATGATGGGTGATGTACCGCAAGCCGTTCGCGATACTTATGCTGTGACGACCAGAGCCCAAAAGGCAGCCATTGCACAGTGCCGCCCAGGAGTGCCAGTTCGCCAGGTCTGGGAAGCCGCATGGCAGGTTTATGAAGAAGCCGGGCTCGGGAAATACCTGATTCCCGATATCGGATATGGTATTGGTATCCGACAATCCGAGTTCTACCCGATCATCGGTAAAAACAGAGATTACGTTTTGAAAGAAGGAATGGCCGTCGACCTGATGTTCCCGACAATCTATCATCCGACACTGGGGGGACCAAGGGTCACTGACACGTTGTTTGTGAAGGATCCGCCTCAGATCCTGACCATATATCCATACGAAATCAACAAATGTAAGGAGGGAATCACTTGAGACAGGTAACACTTCTGGCAAAGGTTGACCGGGACAAATGCATCGGCTGCAAAATCTGTGAGCGTGTCTGCCCGACCCTGGTCATCAAAGTTATCGATCGAAAAGCGGTCGTGGACGAACCCCATTGCACTGGCTGCGGCGGCTGCGAGCAACGGTGCCCAAGTCGTGCCATTACGCTGGTCAAACGAGAAGACCCATATACCATCTCGTTTGATATCGACGAATCCCGACGGACGGAGATCGACGCTTTGTGCCGCAAAGCCAAGTTCCATCCGGAGCAAATTGTCTGCTATTGCACGGAGACACGGGCTGAAGAGGTTGCGGCCAGTGTCCTGGCAGGTAACGACACACCTGAAAAGGTTTCTGCCACCACAGGAATCCGGACAGGTTGCAAAATCGAATGCATTCAGCCGATCCTCAGGATTCTGGATGCTGCCGGTTTCAAGCCAACACCTCCTGAGGGGGGATATCAGTGGTATGGACTGACACCGACAGTTTATGACATTCCTCAGGAAGTCAAGGACAAATATCAGAAACGAGGCTTCTTCTTTGATGATGATATCCGGATATTTGAGGAAGTCATTCACGCAAAAGAGCAGGATAAGGAGGGTTGAACGTGCGAAAACCCATCGCTCCGACCAAACCAAGGGTCTCCCAGTACGGTGTTGACCCCAAGTACGTTGTAAAACGAATCTCGGATTTCCCCGAAATAACATCAGTGACACTGAAAGAACTGTTTCCTGATACACCGGATGTCATCTATCCATCCGAAAATGGCGAAGAGGCTGTTCGTGAGGCAACGATCCGTTCGCTGGCCAGTGTGGACATGAGCATGATCGGACCGGAGAATTCAGTGAATATCTGTGCCTCCCATCATGGATTCACCTTGCTGGGTGGCATCCCTTACGCGACCCATCTTAAAACTATCCGTGATGAAGTGGAGAAACGGACAGGCTGCAAGAATATTCGGCTGAGAGCCGGTGTTGGCATGCGGCTTCGAGAGACAGAAGAATACATCAAGGCTTTTGGCCTTGACCAGCATTTCGGCAAGGGCAAGACCAAGGGTGTTGCCCCGATTGATGAAGCAATTCCGATCGAAACGGAAATTGGTACGCTTTACGGGATCAAAGCCATCTATGATGCTGATTTCATCATTCACGCGCACAATTCGGATGTTCGTGAGATCCATTTCCATCGTCAGGTTGATCGAGCAGTCAAACCGTTCGGGATGTCTTACGCTCGCGCAGAAACCCGATCGACTTACCATCAGAATCTTGGACCAAGGGGTGCCAATTTTACGGCCCGGTCAATCTTCAACTCTGATTTTGTTCAAAAGAAATTTGCCTTTGCCACATTCCTTTCCATGAGCCCTGCCGGAGTCGTCGGTGTCGATTCTGACAATGATCTGTTCGCACTGAATGACCGGCTCACCATAGAAGGTCTCAAGTATTATGGCAAAATCATCACGCTCTATGGCCAGATCGACGAATGCATTGTCGGACTGGACTTCCCGTGCCCGGTGCCTTATGTCTTCGCCTCGGGTGTCATCTACGCCAACTTCGCCTGCGCGAACATTGACTTGTTCGACCTGGACGGTCTGCCGCCCTACACGTGGTACACGGAGGCGTTTTATGGCAAGGACGGTAAGCCCTTGATTCCCTCCATTCCACCGGTCAACCCGGCCATCAAGATGATCATCCACAACTATGCCTGGGGTGGTTACCCAAGCGCATTTTTCAGCCATCACACACCGACGGTCGTGGTTGGCCAGGAGCAGGCTGAAGTAATGAACCGCTGCCCCATGAATGCCAAGTACATGGAAAACGCCGTTGTCGCCGTCTCGACTGATACTGCCATGAAATTTGCTTACAAGGTCGCTAAAACGGACAAAGTGATCATTTTTGACGGTGCGGCTGGCGGCATCAATGTCAGCGAAAGCATGGCCAAGCTTCTTCTGGAAAAGGCACCGATTGCCAGCAAGATGGTCGACGAGGAGCTGATGCCGAAGTGGTTGCGTCAACGTGGTATTGACCCGGCCGCTCTGAATAAATAATCACCGATTCTCAATTTTGGCAGTTCCTTTGATCATGCAAATCAACTTGAAAACAACAGAATGAAATGCAGTCTCAAATTGAATGAAGGAGCAAGAAAAGGATGAGTACAGCAGTTCAACCCAAGGCGCCCCTGTTTGAAAAAGGACCTGGATATCGGTCTGGCTTGAAGGATTTGCCCCATCATCTGAACCAGAAAACCATTACCGCGGGAATCATCTCAACAATCTTCGGCTGCACCGGACCGGCGCTTGTCGTCATCGACTCGGCGACAAAGGCTGGCTATAACCAGAATCAGATCGTCACCTGGCTATTTGGCATCTATTTCTTTGGCGGCATGTTAAGTATCATCCTGGCACTATATTACAAGATTCCGATCAGTGGTGCCTATTCGATTCCCGGTGCTGCCATGATGTCGACCGCTCTGGTGGGTGTCCCGTTTGAAGAAGCGAGTGGCGCTTTCATCATGTCGGGAGCGTTGGTGCTCCTTCTGGGATTGTCAGGCCTGATCGGGAAGATCATGCGATGGATTCCGCTGCCAATTGTCATGGCGATGATTGCGGGTGCCATGATCCGGTTTGGAACCGGGGTCATTACGGCGATCATCAACCGGGACGCTAAAACGGGCACGCTGAATCTCAATCCGCTTATTGTCGGTGGCCTGGCTCTCATCGCATACCTTCTGATGCCCAAATTGACCAAGAAGGTCTCGCCGGTTCTAGCCGCCCTAGTGGTTGGACTTGTGGCTGCGGCCGCGACAGGCACAACCAATTTTGCAGCCAGTGACCTTTCCTTCATTGCGCCGACGATAATCGTTCCCCAGTTCCGTCTGGGAACATTCCTGGCTGTTTCCGTACCTCTGGCTGCCCTGGTCATAGGCGCGGAGAACGCCCAGGCAATCGGTGTGCTATATGCACAGGAATACAAGCCGCCGATCAATGCCATGACAATCTGGTCGGGTATTGGCGGCATGGTGGCAGGGCTGTTTGGTGCGGCCAACGCCAACATCGCCGGCCCCATGACTGCAATCTGTTCTTCAGAAGAGTCCGGTGAAAACAAGGAAGGCCGCTACGCCGCTTCCGTCGTCAATGGTCTGACATTTGGCGCCTTTGGCCTTGTTGCCAGTATTGCCCTATCCTTCGTCAGGGCATTGCCGTCCGGTCTGATCAGTGTCCTCGCTGGCGTCGCGATGATCAATGTTCTGTATGGTGCGCTGCAGGGTGCCTTTTCCACCAACAAGTACCGTCTGGGATCGTTCTTCGCTCTGGTCATCGCCATGAGCGGAATTTCCATGCTCAAGATCGGTGCAGCCTTCTGGGCGCTTGTCATTGGTGTTGCCATTTCCCTGATTGCGGAACCACATGATTTCAAAAAAGACAAAGCCTGAGAACTCACGTTCATTTAAAGGAGCATCTGCCATGACTGGATCGCCTGACATTCGTGACGATATTTTCAGTAGCATCAGCGAGAAGTTGTTCTCTGCCCGGATCATTTGTGAACAGGCTGGGATTGTTTCCGGTTCGGAAGCAGCTGCCGCAAAGCTTCAGGCATTAGGCATCATCCTGGATTATATCGTTCCGGAAGGCACCACGGTGACACATGGCACGGTCCTTGTGGCTTTCAGGACCAGTCCGAAAAAAATGGCACAGGCTGAAGACACCATCATTGGAAAAATGGCGAAACCGTCCGGAATCGCGACTGCTGCCCGCCGTGCTGTCCAGCTGGCGGGTGGCAGTCTCCGGATTGTCTCCGGATCATGGAAAAAAATGCCGGAAGAACTGAAAGCTCCAGTGCGTCACGCTGTCACCGTAGGTGGTGCTGCCTTTCGCATTTGCGATGGTCCTTTTCTCTATCTGGACAAGAACTACATCCGGATGTTCGGCGGGATCCCTCAGGCGCTCAAGGCGGTGGAACCATTCAAGCAGCATCAAAAAGTAATCCAGATCCGAGGCATGACTGCTACAATAGAGGAAGAAACACGGCTTGCGCTGGCAGGCGGCTGTGACGTGTTCATGGTAGACACCGGAGACATTACGGATATTCGACGCTGCAAGTCAGTCCTGGAAAAGGCTGGAGCCCACGATCGGAAACAGGTCGCATTTGCCGGTGGGGTAAAGATCGAAGATATTCCCTTTTTCGTGGAACTATCGTTAGACATTCTCTGTATTGGCCGGGAAATCGTCGACGCACCTTTGCTGGACATGAAAATGGACATTTTAACATCCGAGGACTATTAAACTTGAATGATCTGAAAAGCCTGACATATAAGACTGGAGACTGGAATGGAACTGAACCTTTTGGAAAAAACGGAAATATGGATTGAGAATCTGACACTGGACAATGCCAATCTGACCCGGTTGGCCCAGTCGGTTGCCGACGTGCTGTCGCTTGATCGGGCCGAGGTGCTGGTGGTTGATGTCCGTTCTAATCATATCACGCTGGATATTCTCAGACGAAACATAGACGCAAAGGATGTTTTTGGCAAAGAAAAGCAACTGTTGGAAGCTTTGAGAGAAGTTCCGGGTGTCCGGTTGACTGACGAAACATCGATTCACTCAGATGGCATTCTTGGCATGATCTGCCTCAATGAGCATGAAGCGACCGAAGTGATTGAACGGATGAATGCTATGAGCGACCAGATGGTCAAACGCATTCGCATGCGCGCGATCGTTTTTCCGACCGGCTTTGAAGTCAAGGGTGGCATGATCGAAGATACCAACACACCAATGATCAAGCAGGCTTTGGAAGCACAGGGCTATTTGGTGACTGTCGGACCCATACTGGATGACGACACAGACAGAATCAGCGCTCGGCTGAACAATGCAGTACTGGACGGATATGGGCTTGTCATCACAACCGGGGGCGTGGGTGCTGAAGACAAGGACAGAAGCATTGAAGGACTCCTGACTGTTGACGCACAGGCGGAAACCCCTTATATCATGAAGTTCCGCCAGGGGACCGGACGTCACGAAAAAGATGGGGTCCGGATCGGTGTCGGCGAAGTGGGTCAGTCACTTCTTGTTGCTTTGCCCGGTCCGAATGACGAAGTCGCAGTTGGACTGGATAGTCTGCTGAAGGCCCTTGCCAATGGCCTTGACAAAAAATCGACCGCTACCCTGATCGCTGATTCGCTCACCAGAACACTACAGGCGAAACAGCATTGGCATCACGGATAATAAAAATATACGAGGAGTTATAAAAATGGACCACGATCGGATCAAAACAATAGCCGACGAGTTATGGCAGGCCAGACACGAGGTCAGAGCTGTCGAAAAACTGACCGGGCGCTACCCGGACCTTTCGGTTCAGGAGGCCTACGCGATCCAGCAAACCAACATTGAACGGCGGCTTCAGGGCGGTGCCAGGATTGTCGGTAAAAAAATCGGTCTGACCAGTCTTGCCATGCAGGAAATGCTGGGGGTCAAGGAACCGGACTATGGAATTTTGCTGGATGACATGGTCGCACTCGAATCAGACCGGATCGACACGACCCGATTGATCTTTCCGAGGTTGGAAGGTGAATTGGCCTTCATTCTCAAAAAGGACATTGATGACGCGCCAAATGCCAACATCGAGAGTGTCCTGGCCGCGACGGAAGTGATTGTCCCTGCTTTTGAAATCATCGACAGCGCGATCCTGAACTGGAAAATGGCCATCCAGGACACCATAGCCGACAATGCGTCTTCTGCCATGATGGTTCTTGGCGAAAATCGTCTGCCGGTCACGGCGATCGAGGACTTGACAACGGTGCACATGGTTTTCAAAAGAAACGGAACGATCATCGACGAAGGCGAATCTTCAGCTGTCATGGGCCACCCCGCGCAGGCGGTTGCCTGGCTGGCCAACAAGCTTCATGAATTCGGCATCCGACTAAAAGCCGGGGAAGTCATTCTTTCCGGATCACTGACCAGGGCATACGATGTCAAAGCCGGTGATGTGTTTACGGCTGAGTTTGCCGGAATCGGAACCGTGACAGCCCGTTTTGGCTGATCCGGAACTATTTTTGAAATTGACTGAGCAGATTGAAACAAAGGAGTCAATTGCCATGAAGAAGATCAAAGCAGCCATCATCGGACCCGGCAATATCGGCATGGACCTGATGTACAAGCTGAAAAGAAGCCGGTATGTCCAGCTGGACACGGTTGTTGGCGTCATTGAGACATCCGAAGGACTTGCGCTGGCCCGCAAAGAAGGCTACAAGGCGACTCACGAGGGGATCAGCGCGATCCTGGGCGATAAAAGCATAGAAATCGTATTTGACGCCACCGGGGCAAAACCCCACCTGAAACACGCACCGCTGCTCAAGGCGGACGGCAAGATCGCGATCGACCTCACACCGGCCGCGGTCGGTCCCTATCTGGTTCCATCGGTCAATCTTGACGAACACCTGGACGCGGACAATATCAACATGGTCACGTGCGGCGGGCAGGCCATCACACCGATTGTCCATGCCATCAACCAGGTGGCGAATGTGCAGTACGCGGAATTTGTCGGCACGATTGCCAGCCTTTCCGCCGGCCCGGGCACTCGTCAGAACATAGACGAGTTCACCGTGACGACCGCCAGGGCCCTGGAAAAGGTCGGCGGCGCGGACAAGGCCAAAGCGATCATCATCCTCAATCCGGCCGATCCGCCAATGATCATGCGCAACACGGTCTATTGCCGGGTCGAGAATCCGGACCAGGAAAAAATCAACGCGGCAGTTGACGCGATGATCGCCAAAGTCAAACTGCAGACCCCGGGTTACCATCTGCGGGTTCCGCCCATTTACGATGGCAACCGGGTCATGGTGACGATCGAGGTGGTAGGTGCAGGTGACTATCTGCCCGTGTATGCCGGCAACCTGGACATCATCACATCTGCGGCCGTTCTTGCGGCTGACAAAATCGCAGACAAACTACTGAAGGGAAGGGGCTGAACCGATGGACAAGCAGAAAATCCGCATCATCGACACGACATTGCGCGATGGCAGTCATGCTGTCTCTCATAGTTTCACCGAGGACGATGTCCGACTCATCGCCGGTGCCTTGGACCAGGCCGGTGTCGACACCATCGAGATTAGCCATGGTGATGGCATCGGCGGTTCATCCTATCAATATGGCTTTTCAGCGGTTGATGAAATGAAACTGATCCGGGCGGCGGCAGAAACGGTCCGGCAAGCCAAAATCGCGGTCCTGCTCATACCCGGTATCGGAACCATCGAAGATCTGGAACGGGCTCATGAAGCCGGAGCCAGTATGGTTCGCGTCGCCACGCACTGTACCGAAGCGGACATCGCTGAACAGCACATTCGTTTCGCCAAATCGGCGGGCATGGAGACGGTCGGCTTCCTGATGATGTCCCATATGGTCGATGCCGGGAAACTGGTTGAACAGGCAAGACTATTTGAGCGTTATGGTGCAGACATCATTTACGTGACGGACTCGGCCGGCGCCCTGGTGCCGTCCGAGGTGTCGGAGCGGATCCGGGCTGTCCGGGCTGCCGTGACTGTTCCAGTGGGTCACCATGCGCACAACAATCTCGGCCTGGCTGTCGGCAATACATTGGCGGCGATCGAAGCGGGCGCGACAGTGGTTGACGCTACCCTGAAAGGCCTGGGGGCCGCCGCCGGGAACACCCAGCTTGAAGTGCTGAACGCGGTATTGCTCAAAACCGGCTATGAAACCGGTGTGGATCTGTATAAAGCGATGGATGCTGCTGACGATATCGTTGTCCCACGCATGGCGCGCCCGTTGATGATCAACCGTGAATCATTGAGCATCGGCTATGCCGGCACCTACGGCAGCTTTCTGCTCCACGCCATCCGTGCCGCGGACAAGTTCAACGTCGATGCCCGGGACATCCTCATTGAAATGGGCCATCGTCGCACGGTCGGTGGCCAGGAGGATATGATCATCGATGTGGCCTACGAACTGAGCCAGAAGAAGTAGAACCATAAGGATTGTAGATGAGGCACGAAAGAACGGACATCAATAGGTCCGTTCTTTCGTGTGTGTCGTGTTCAGGATGGTTTCCGAAGACATGCCACCGGCCGCGAAAGTTGAGTCAAACATCACCCAGGCACTGCCGTCGACCTCCCAGTACCGGAACCCGGCGATGATGACCCAGCCGGTTCCTTGCAGGTATACCTCGTTCCAGGCGTGATAGCCTTGTGGCACCTGCCCCATGATCAGCCGGGTGGGGATCCCCTGGGACCGGAGCATCGCCGCCATCAAGGCCGCGTAGTCATAACAGATGCCTTTTCCGGTCGCCAGCGTCCGGTCCGGATCCGGGATATAGGCCTTGAGCTCGCCGGAAGTGATGCTGGACGCCAGAACCCGGTCATAATCGATGTTGTTGACAATCCAGAGGTAGACTGACTCGATGCGGGCCACCTGGTCCGGCTTGCTGGAGCAAAGGGTCTTTGCTTTGGCCGTGCAGTCTGATCCGGTCGAGAAGTTGACAATGATCGACGACGCGGTGAACGGCCTCAGGCTGGAAGCCAGCGACACACTGAACGTGTGCGCGAAAACAGTCGAATAACTGGTGCCGCTGATCTGTTCGTAAATAGTGGCGGTGTAGTTGCCGCTCCCCATTTGCAGAGGCAACCCCTCAAAGCGGTTGCGGCTGGTGATTTCATATTGATAGGAAGTTCCGGAGGGCCCCTTGACGATGACCTTGACCCGTTTGTCTGTCGGTATGCTGATGATTTTCACGAGGACGACACCTTCAGGCGTGGAACCGACATCAAGCTGGACACTGCCATCCCCACTGGTCACCAGGTTGGCATTCGTTCCATATTCATCCCGGAAAAACGTACTGTAGATGCGAACGGGGAAACTGCTGGCAGGTGCCGCGGTCGTAGGTGCGGTCGTTGTGGTGGCCACGGTCGTGGTGGCTACTGTTGTGGTGGCTACTGTTGTAGTGGCCGCGGATGTTGGGACGGCAGTCGTGGCAGCCTGTGTTGTCGTTGCCTGGGATGTGGTGGACGTCGTGGTGCCGGGGCTGGCTGTTGTCGTTGAGGCGGACTGAGTCGTTGGGCGGGTCGTGGTTGTCTTGACCGACTCGCCGGTTGTGCTCCACGCTGTGGTGATCGTCGTGATGACGGACGTGCTGTCGCTAGTCTCCACAGTCGAGGGAGACGTGATCGATTCTGTCACGGACGATTCTGTCGCAATGGCACTTGTTTCACTGGAAGTGGTGGCTGAAGAACTGCTTGTGGCAGATGACTGGCCGGTTGACGTCGTGGCGATGGGCGCAGATCCGGTCGAGGTGCCGGATGTGGCTGAAGGGGGCCGGGTGGCCTGAACGAGCGTGGTGATGGCATAGTGCCGACAGCCCGATACGAGAACGGGCGCACACAGGACAGCCAGCACGAACACCAGGGCTGCCAGCCGGCGAATCCTGTACCAGACCAAGCGTAATTCAGGCAATCGCCCGTCCTCACTTTCCGGATCGATTACGCCTCATTATAGACGTACTGAGAGATAGAGTTCAAGGACAGAGACATGACAGCCATCTTCCGTACGGCTCCGGGTAAATGCCTTGTTTGTGTAGGCATCATCGCGAAATATGAGTATAATGGAAAAAACGATCCAGACAAGCCTGATATGACCTCCGGGATCAATGACGGGAGTGGATTATGCGCACGAAGAACCGATTCTTCGTTCCGAGGGACGAACTGTCCAATTTCTGTGAACAGGTTGCACTCATCCAGAAGTCCGGCATCATGCTGGGCGAGGGGATCGAGATGATGCTCGAAAGTGCCCGCGGCCGACGGATCGAGCCGGTGCTTGAAGATCTGGCAAAATCCATGGCCGGCTCCGCACCGCTGTCAGAAGCCATGGCGAAATCCGGCGGTTTTCCAGCCTATCTGGTCCAGATGGCGCGGGTCGGTGAACGTTCGGGAAATCTGGACCGTGTCATGGAAAGCCTTTCCGATTATTATGCCAAAGATGCCGACTTGAGAAGAAAACTCCGCAGCGCCCTTGTCTATCCTTCCGTGCTCGCGGTCATGATGTCGGCTGTCATCATCCTGATCATCGTCCGGGTGCTGCCGATCTTCGAGGGGATCCTGCACTCCTTTGGCGGCAGCATGCCCGGCTTTTCCAAAGGGCTGATGCGTTTTGGACAGTTGATCGGGGAACATTGGCTCCTATCCGGACTTGTCCTGATCCTGGTGATCACCGCTGCCGTCGCTTTCTGGAAAAGCGCGCCCGGCCGCCGGTTGCGCGATCGGATCGCGCTCAACGGCCCGGTCATTGGGCCGCTCCTGCGACAGGTCTACGCCGCCCGCTTTTCCCAAGCCCTGTCTTATCTGCTGAGAAGTGGAGTCGACATGGACAGTGCCCTGTCCATGACCGAGGAAGTCATGGACAACCGGATCGTCGCCGACCGCATTGCCACATTGCGGAAAGAAGTGGCAGATGGTCAGGACCTTTTCAGTTCGCTCGAAAAGACAGGCATCTTCCCGAAACTTTTTGTCCGTCTGCTCGCGCTTGGCAACCGGACCGGTGACCTGGATGGCGTGATGGCAAAGGTGGCTGCTTCTTATGAGTCAGAGGTGGACGCGCAGCTTACCCGGTTCTCCGGTATCGTCGAACCGTTTCTGGTGGTCATTTTATCAATCGTGGTCGGTGCCATTCTCCTTTCGGTGATGCTGCCGCTGGTGGAAATCATCAGCGCGGTCGGCTGAGGGCCTTTCGATGGGCAAAATCCTGAAAAAATGGTTCAATGGTCTGCCTGGCCATCAAACAGGACTGGTGATCGCCATCGCGACGGTGATCCTTGCCCTTGTGGTCCTGGCGATGGCCATGACCGGCCTTGGCCGGCAAAACGACCTTGAAAGCCGCAGGATCACGGCCGCGGCGATTGACCGGGCCGCACGTCAATGCTATGCCCTGGAGGGCGCCTACCCGCCCACCCTGGAATATCTGGAGGATAATTACGGACTGGTGCTGGATCATGACCGTTATCATTATCTCTATGAAGTGATCGGGTCGAACATTCATCCGATCATCGAGGTGCTGGACAAATGAGGCGGCGCGGCGGCTTTTCCCTTATCGAGCTGGTGCTCGTCATGCTGCTGCTGATTTTCGTCGCTGTCTCGGTCTTCCTGTTGACCGGGGCCGGAAGCGCTGCCTATATTCGCCTGTCTGACAACCGGCGCGCCTCGTCTGACTTGCGGATCGCCCTTTCCTATATCGACGTGCGGATCAAGAAAATGGATGGAACCGGACAGGTGACGGTATGCCCGGCTCCGTTCGGACAGGGTCAGGCCCTGCTTCTATCTCAGCACATCGAGTCCGGCGATTATGAGACCTATCTTTATGTGGACGGAGGCCGACTCAAGGAACTGACCATCGAAAAGGGCCGACCGGTTACACCGGAAATGGCGGCTGACCTGGCCAGCGCCACTGCCATCCGGATCGATCAGGAAACCGGCAATCTGCTGGCCATCACCTTGTCTGCCGACTGGTCTGACCGTGATTCGGATGAAGCGTCCTCCCGTGAGGCGACGCAGTGGATTTTCCTGCGAAGTGGTGCCGGGGGTGCTATCCGATGAGAAAACGGAATGGCTTCACCCTGGCCGAGATGATCGCCGCCCTGGCCCTGCTCGCGGTTTTCAGTGTCATCGTGGTCCAGCTCTTTGCCGCCTCGCAGACGCTGTCGACGCGAACCGACCGGCTTGACCAGGCGGTTCTTTGTGCCAGAAACCTGGCGGAACGTTGGCAGGCGGCTGCCACGACTCCGGACCAACCGTCTGTTCCGGTGGCGGAACCGGATGTTTCTGCCTTGCGTTCCGGGGAGCTGATCACGTTTTTCCTGTCTGAAGAATGGACTGCTGTGCCGGAAGAAGCGGCAATATTCCACGTTGAGTCACAGATGACCGCCGATCCCATGACCCGTGTCGAAACCCTGATGATCAAAGTTCGCGATCCGGGTGGCCAGGTGCTTTTTGAACTGTCTGCCGGACGACTTCCCGTCATGGAGGATGCTCCATGATGCCCGCGGGCCGGGTCCGGCACATGGGCAAGGGGCGCCGCGGTTCCGCGTCAGCTCTGATTGTGATGCTGCTGGTCTTGCTGGTCTTTTTTGGTGTCCTGTCCCTGGTGACGGCCGCGGCGGACAACCGGCTGGCCATGCGGCGGGCCGAGTGGGTCCGGTCCTACTATACGGCTGACCAGGCGGCGGTCGTCGTTCTGGGTGACCTGAGCCAATATGTTTCTGACACGACTGATGAGATCGACGCGGTCTCGCTGAAAGAAAAATTGGAAAGCCGCCTTGCCGGACAGCCATCTGTCGAGATCCTCCGTTCAGAAGCGGATGGCACAACTGTCCGACTCCTGCTGCGCATCCATGCCGGCGAGCAGGCGATTGAAGCGGGTGCCGATTTCCAGCTGACGGATCCAGCTTCAGGAGCAGTCGTCATGACGGTGACCCAATGGACATACTGGCAGGAACCCTTCGACTACGACAATACCAGTGGCGGTATCTGGAAAGGCTGAGCAAATGGATTCCATAATTGACATTCTAAAAGAGGCAGTGAAGCTTGAGGCGTCAGACGTCCTGATTACGGTCGGCGTTCCCCCGATGGTCCGGATCAATGGTGAGTTGAAGCAACTTCCCGGGATCCCGCGACTGACACCGGACGACACGCATAGACATGCCAGGGCCCTCTTGCAGAAGATGGCCTCCCAACGTGCGGAAGACGAGGACATGGAGCATGATTTTTCCCTGTCTTTGCCACATGTTGGCCGGTTTCGCGTGAATGTGTTCTCACAGCGGGGATCGATGGCGGTTTCCATCCGGCGGATCTATACCGCACTGCCGGATCCCGTGTCTTTGGCCATCCCCCGGTCCGTCATGGACCTGGCCGACTGCAACAAGGGACTGGTCCTGGTGACAGGCCCAACCGGATGCGGCAAGACAACGACCCTGGCCGCGCTGGTCAACCGGATCAACGAATCCCGGGCGGTCCATATCCTGACACTGGAAGATCCAATCGAGTACCTGCATCCTCATAAAAAGAGCATCGTCAACCAACGGGAAATCGGCACGGACAGCCGGTCATACCAGAAAGCGCTGCGATCGGCGCTCCGGCAGACCCCCGACGTGATCCAGATCGGCGAGATGCGGGACCTCGAGACCATATCGATCGCCCTGACCGCGGCCGAAACCGGCCATCTGGTCTTTTCGACCCTGCATACGATCGGTGCCGCCAAGACCATCGACCGGATCATCGACGTTTTCCCGGCCGGCCAGCAACAGCAGATCCGGGTCCAGCTGTCGACGGTCCTGCAGGCAGTCGTCTCCCAGCAGCTGATCCGCAGCGAGGACGGCGGGCAGATTGCGGCCTTCGAGATCATGCTCATGAACAGTGCGATCCGCAATATGATCCGGGAGGGGAAGACCCCCCAGATCGATGGCGTCATCCAGATGAACACGGGGTCAGGGATGGTCACCATGGATGCCAGTTTGAAAAAGCTGTGCCTTGAAAACCGGATCAGCCGGGAAGATGCGCTTCATTTCTCGGTCAATCCGGATGCGCTGGCCAGAAGCCTGCCTCAGAATCAAACAGGAAACCATCACAAATCTGAATGAAGAGCCATTGACGGATCGCGTCAAAGCGGTCACAATAAGTCAAAATCAGGCCGCCTGCTGCCCTTTTCCGGCATTTCCCACTATCACGGGCGGCCGGGCTGTAGAAAGGTGAAGGCAGGCATTTCATATGTCCAGGAACGAAATGGAACCCAGGGAACAACAACGACCCGATAGCGGATTGCCCGGGTGTGTTGGTGTTGTCGGGCTCGGCCTGATTGGCGGTTCCTTGGCACGGGCCTTGAAGCGGCGGGCTGGAATCCAGCGTGTCATCGCCTACGACCTTGATCAGAAAAGCCTCGACGCGGCCCTGGCTGACGGGACAGCGGATGAGATTCACCTGCTGCCGCATGCCCCGCTGTCTGTGCTTTCGCAAGCCGAAGCCGTTTTCATTTGCACACCGGTCGAGACGGTGGTCCCGTTGGCCCGTCAGATCTGTGACATCTGCCCGGGACTGGTGACCGATGTCGCGAGCACGAAAGAGGCCATCTGCTCTGCCATCAAAGCCGACAATTTCGTTGGCGGGCACCCGATGGCCGGCTCCGAGCGGGTCGGCTATGGCGCGTCGTCAGCCAGCCTTTTCGAAAACGCAGTTTATGTATTATGCAAACCTGATGAACGGTTGACGGCGATCATAGAAGCCATTGGCGCCTTCCCGCTTCACCTTGCGCCTGCGGTACATGATCAGTCCGTGGCGGCCGTCAGTCACTTGCCGCATGTGGCCGCATCCGCCCTCACACTGCTCGCGGCCCGTGCCGACCACGGAGTCCTGAAGCGTCTGGCTGCCGGCGGCTTCCGGGACATCACCCGGATCGCTTCGTCTGATCCCAGCCTCTGGGCCCAGATCTGCCAGTCTGCCCGGCCATCGCTGCTGCCGCTGATCGAAGCATACCGGTCGACTTTGCAGGAGTTCGAAACCGCGTTGCGGCAGGATGACCGGGATTCCTTGATGCGTTTGTTCGCGGATGCGGCCGCATACCGCAACAGCCTGCCTATCGATGGTCGCGGCGCCATGGAAGCGCTTTGCACCCTGACGGTCCATCTGTCTGACCAGCCCGGTGAACTGGGTAAAGTGACGACGCTCCTGGGTGACCGGCAGATCAATATCCGCAACATCCGGATCCGCGATTTCAGGACTTACGAGGGAGGCGTCCTCCAACTCCTTCTGCCGGACAGCCGACAGGCCCGGAAAGCGGCCGGAATCCTCAAGGAGGCCGGATATGCGACCGAGTAGGCATGGACTGATCGGCTACCCGCTGGGACATAGCCTTTCCCCGTTCATCCACGAATCATTGCTGGCCGCTGCCGGCATCCCCGGCCACTACGAACTGATCGAGATCGCGCCGGAACGGCTGGCACAAGCGTTTTCCGGCCTGGCTGCGACCCTGGACGGGTTCAATGTGACGATTCCGCACAAAGAGGCGATCATTCCGCTGCTCGACGGAATGGATCCGTCCGCGGCCGACTTTGGCGCGGTCAACACGGTTTTCAACAGGCGTGGCTACAATACGGACCGGACGGGTTTTGTCCGGCAAGGTCTGGCGCTCAAGGGGCAGCGGGTTCTTGTCATCGGTGCCGGCGGGGTCAGCCGCATGATGGCGTATGAGTCTGCCCGAGCGGGCGCCCATGTGACCATCGCCAGCCGCACATGGGAAAAGGCTGATCGGATGGCCCGGCAGCTCGGGGTGGGCGCGGTCCCCTTGACGGATTTGATGGGCGGGCTGTCTTTGCCGGATTTTGATGTGATCCTCAATGGCTCGCCCGCAGGGATGTGGCCAAAAACAGGCGACCAACCGGTCCCGGATGACTTGCTGGCCACATGCCACACCGTCTATGACACCATCTACAACCCTGCCGCGACCCGGATGCTGCTCAAAGCCCGATCGATCCATCCCGCCTCTCCGGCCGATGACGGCAGACAGACAGGCCCGGCCCGTGCAAACGGCCTGCCGGTGGCTGTCAACGGGCTCAGGATGCTTTTTGAGCAGGCCTTGGAAGCCGAGCGGATCTGGCATCCCGACGCCACCTTTGCGCTGCCCGACCAGCAGGAGATCCTGCGCAGATTGCCCGGGCGATTGCTTGACAAGTTCCCGGTGCGCATCGTCCTGACCGGCTTCATGGGCAGTGGCAAAACGACGGTCGGCAAGCTCCTGGCCAATCGCCTGTCGATCCCTTTCATGGACCTTGACGAAGACCTGGTACGATCCGCCGGCAAAAGCATACCGGAAATTTTCGCGGAACGGGGCGAGGGTTGGTTTCGCGACCTGGAGCGCCGCCAGTTGGAAACAGCCCTCAACCGTCCGGAAAGCCTGGTGCTGGCGGTCGGTGGCGGAGCCATGATCGAGCCGTCGGCATTTGAAGCAGTCCGACAGCACCCCACCCAGATTGTCTACCTGCACGTGCCGCTGGCAGAACTGGCCATTCGACTGGCTGAAGGCCAAGGACGGCCGATGCTTGCCGGTGATGTCGGGGAACGGATCACATCCTTGTACCATCAACGCTTCTCCCGCTATCTGGCCCACGCCGATCTGACCGTCGATGGCAGCGGCGATGCGGAAGCGGTCGCGGCTGACCTGGCCCGAAAGCTGGGATATGAACCTCAGGAGGAACTGATCAAATGATCCTTGTATTGAAACATGGAACCGAGCGCCAGAAAGTGGAAGAGCTTTGTGCCCATTTGAAAAAGACGTATGGTGTCCAGACAAGCCCGATCTACGGCAGCGACACCACGATCGTCGGCCTGGTCGGGGACACATCAGGCATCGACGTGTCTGCCCTTCAGATGGAAGAATCCATCGAACGGGTCATGAAGGTCCAGGAGCCTTACAAACGGGCAAACCGAAAATTCCACCCGGACGACACGATCATCCGGATCGGGGAAGCAGAGATCGGATCGGAGCGCATCTGCATCGCGGCCGGTCCCTGCTCGGTTGAATCTGAGCAGCAGATTGTTGAAATCGCCAGCCAGGTCCAGGCATCCGGCGCGATGCTGCTTCGTGGCGGTGCCTTCAAGCCGCGCACATCCCCCTACGCGTTCCAGGGACTGAAAGCGGAGGGGCTGCTGTACATGAAAAAGGCCCGTGAGGCCACGGGGCTTCCCATTGTTTCGGAGATCACCAATCCAGCCCAGCTTGAACTGTTCATGGAGTTTGTCGATCTCATCCAGGTGGGCGCGCGCAATATGCAGAACTTTGAACTGCTGAAGGAGCTGGGCCGGGTCCGCAAGCCTATCCTGCTCAAGCGGGGCTTCTCAAACACGATCGACGAACTGCTGATGTCCGCCGAGTACATCATGAGCGGTGGCAATTCGGAAATCATCCTGTGCGAGCGGGGCATCCGCACCTTTGAGACCAGCACGCGCAACACACTCGACATTTCGGCGATCCCTGTCCTGAAATCCAAGACCCATCTGCCGGTCTTCATCGACCCCAGCCACGCCGGCGGCTATGCCTGGCTGGTTCCGCCGCTGGCCAAGGCCGCGATCGCTGCCGGCGCGGACGGACTGATCATCGAAGTCCACAACGACCCCAAGCATGCCTTGTCTGACGGACAGCAGTCCTTGACGCCAGAAGCGTTCGAGCGTCTGGTCAACGAACTGCGACCGGTCGCCGCAGCGGTCGGACGGACGATCTGAGCGTCCATGCTTCGACCCTGATCAACCCGGGAGGTGCGAGATGCCTGAATTGACCGTATCTGTAAAATCGGGATCCTATCCGATCCTGATCGAAAACAAGGCGCTGGGTGTCCAGGCAGGCCGGATGGCTGCCGGATGCTGTCGTGGCCGACGGGCTGTCATCGTGACGGATCTCCATGTGGCGAACCTGTATGAAAAGACGGTGGCACAATCCCTGTCCATGGCCGGATTCACAGTGGATTCGCATCGGATCGAGCCGGGTGAAGGCAGCAAGAACATGGCGACTGTCCTTCAGATTTTCGACACGTTTCATCTGGCCGGACTGACCCGGGACGACCTGGTTGTCTCGCTGGGCGGAGGGGTGGTCGGAGATCTGGCGGGTTTCGCGGCCGCCACCTGGCTGAGGGGTACGGCTTTGTTCCAGATCCCGACGACCCTTCTGGCCCAGGTCGATTCATCGATCGGTGGCAAGAACGGGGTCGACCTCCCATACGGAAAAAACCTGGCGGGCACTTTTCATCAGCCGAAGGCTGTCCTGATCGACCCGCTGGTCCTGTCGACCCTGCCGCTGCGCCGGGTGGCAGAAGGACGTGCAGAGGTCATCAAGAGCGGCCTGATCCGGGATGCGGAACTTTTCCTGAAGATTGAGCAGCAGATGGACGATCTGGAATGGATCATTGACCGCTGCGTCCGGATCAAGGCGGGGATCGTGGAACGCGACGAACAGGATCATGGCGAACGAATGCTGCTGAATTTCGGCCACACGATCGGCCATGCGGTCGAGCAGGTGACGGGTTTCCAGACCTGGTCCCATGGCGAGGCGGTTGCCATCGGCATGATAACGGCCTTGAAAATTGGCGAGCATCTGGGCCTGACACCCAATGGCACAGCCAATCGTGTCCGTGTGCTTCTGGAGAAGACCCATCTTCCCGCCCAGATGCCGGAACTTCCGTCAGGAGCGGTTCTTGCGGCGGTCAGCCAGGACAAGAAAAAACGGGCCGGGAAAATCCACTTCATCTTGCTGCGCTCGATCGGCGAAGCCTTTGTCCACCCGATGACGGAGGAAGAACTGTCCGAAGCGCTCACTGCGGTATGGCATCATGACTGATGTTTTTGTCGGTCCGGGAAGACTCATCGGGCGGATCACGCCGCCCCCGTCGAAAAGCGACGCTCACCGCGCGCTTTTCTGCGCAGCCCTGGCCGGCGACCTGTCCCTTGTCCGGGGACTGGACGGCCCCCTGTCAGATGACATCCGGGTGACGCGCCAATGTCTTGCTGGCCTTTTTTCAAATGAGCAGACACTGGATTGCGGTGAGTCGGGCACGACGCTGAGATTTCTGATCCCGCTTGCCGCCGCCTTGGGCCGGGATGTGACGCTGGTCGGCCATGGCCGCTTGCCGCATCGGCCGCTGCGTGAATACGAGTCCATACTGGCCGGCAAAGGCGTCCGCCTGGCGTTTCCTGAAAAAGCCAGCCTGCCGCTTGGCGTTGGCGGCCAGCTTCATCCCGGCTTGTTCGACGTGCCGGGACACATCAGTTCACAGTATCTGTCCGGCTTGCTGCTGGCGTTGCCCCTGCTGGGGGAAGAGTCGGTAGTGCGGCTTACATCGCCGCTGGAATCCGCCCCTTATGTGGCCATGACGATCCGGACGATGCGACGATTCGGCGTTGTGGTGGAGGAGCGGCCGACTGGTTTCCGGATTCCCGGTAGTCAAAGCTATCGGCCGAAACCTTACCAAGTTGAACGGGACTACTCACAGGCGGCGTTCTGGCTGACCGCCGACTTTGGCCGCGGCCAGCTGATTGTTGAAGGGTTGGACAACGATTCCTGCCAGGGGGATCGCCGGATTGTCGACCTGCTCTCGGAATTGTCCGGTGAGCGGACCGAGCATGAGATCGATGTATCACAGATTCCCGATCTGGTTCCGATCCTGGCTGTGGCCGCGACACAAGTGAACGCGACAACCCGCATCGTCAATGGTCGACGATTGCGTTTCAAGGAAAGTGACCGCCTGAAGACGACGACTCGCGCGCTCGCGGCGATCGGCGCCGACATCTTGGAAACAGAGGACGGATTGGTGATCGCCGGAGGATCCATGAGCCGGCATGGCAGACAACTGGCCGGTGGCGAGATCGACTCGGCCGGGGATCATCGCATCGCCATGGCCCTGGCGATCGCGGCCCTGAACACCCGGCAAGGCGTCACCATCCATGGCGCGGCCTGTGTCAGCAAGTCCTATCCGGATTTTTTCCGTGAATTCAAACGACTGGGAGGAAATGTCCATGGGATCGATCTGGGGTGAGCATCTGAAAGTCAGCCTGTTCGGCGAATCACACGGACCCGGCATTGGTGTCGTCCTGGATGGGCTGCCATCGGGCATCCCCATCGACGAGTCCAGAATCGAGTCGTTCCTGGCCAGGCGGGCACCGGGCGTTCAAGACTACACGACCGCCCGATCCGAAACGGACCAGCCGGAGATCCTGTCCGGTCTTCACCAGGGCCGGACAACCGGCACACCGCTGGCCGCATTGATACGCAATGAGGACAAACGCAGCCAGGACTACTTGAACCTGTTGGAAAAACCGCGGCCAGGTCACGCTGACCTGACGGCAATGATCCGCTACGGCGGTGCCCAGGATCCTCGAGGCGGCGGCCATTTTTCAGGCCGGCTGACCGCACCCCTGGCCTTTGCCGGTGCGGTCGCCATCCAGGTCCTTGCGACACGCGGGATCCGCATGGCAGCCCATTTGTTTGAATTGGCCGGCATCCGGGACGAACCTTTCGATCCGGTCACCCGTGACACCCATCAACTCGATTTGCTGTCGGAAAGGACGTTCCCGGTCATCCGGCCGGAACTTGAAGCCCCGATGGTCCAGGCGATCCTCAAAGCGAAAGAAGAACAGGACTCGGTGGGCGGCATTGTGGAATGCCTGGTCCGCGGTTTGCCTGCCGGCCTGGGTGACCCGATGTTCGGCGGTGTCGAATCCCGTATGGCCAGTCTGCTTTTCGGAATCCCGGCAGTCAAGGGCGTCGAGTTCGGGCGTGGGTTCGATGTCGCCAGGAGCCGCGGCTCGGACAACAACGACGCGCCTCGATTCGTGGACGGCCAGATCCATTACGGGTCCAACCACGGGGGCGGGGCGGACGGCGGGATCACGAACGGGATGCCGGTGGTGTTCCGGGTGGCATTCAAGCCGACCCCTTCGATTGCCCGCGAGCAGGACACAGTCAACCTCAGGACACGGACAAACGATCGGCTCTCTGTACACGGCCGGCATGACCCCTGCATTGTCACTCGGGCCGTCCCGGTCGTCGAAGCCGCAGCCGCCATCGTATCTCTCGACTTGCTGATCGGAGATCGCACCCGCTTCTGAAACCAATCAGAGGCGCCTGTTTTGAAACACCATCGGCCCGGCTGTCCGACAAGACCTGGCCAGGCCAATCCGTACGAGGTGACATCATGGAAAAACCATCACTCTTCTATCGCCTGCTGCTGCTCAACGGCCCCAACATGAACCTGCTTGGCCTCAGGGACCCGGCCCAATATGGTCACTGGACCCTGGCCGATGTCGAGGACGAGACCCGGAAAGCGGCCATGGGCAGAGGATACAGGCTGGACGCCTTCCAGACAAACCATGAAGGACGGCTGGTCGAGCTGATACAGGAAGCCCGCCTGCGCTACGATGGGATTTTACTGAATGCCGCAGCGCTGACCCACTACAGCATCGCGGTCCGGGACGCGATCGAAGCCAGTCCGCTGCCGGTCATCGAGGTCCACATGTCGGACATCAAGAAGCGTGAATCTTTCCGCCGTCTGTCGGTGATCGAACCGGTCTGCCTGAAACAGATCAGCGGCCTGGGCTTGAAGAGCTATCTGGTCGCGCTTGACCATTTATGCGACTTTCTGGAAAACAAGGCACAAACACCTGGTGAAGACCTGGCGGCCCGGCCGGAACCGGACACCTTCGATCTGCAGGAACTGAGACACCAGATATCCCTCATCGACGAGACGATGCTCGACCAGTTCGCGCGGCGCACGCAGATCGTGCGACAGGTGTCGGATTACAAAAAAGCCCATCAGCTGCCTGTCCTCGATCTCGAGCGCGAGGCTGCCGTCGCGGCACTGGCCCGTGCAAGGTTTCCGTCAACCGACGGCATGCGGGCGGAAAGCCTCATGAAAAGCGTCATGCGCCTATCGCGCGAAGCCCAGTATGATGATCTTGACCTGTCTGATCCCCAATGGGTCCTGGGGTCCATGATCCGGAGCGCTCCGACCGGAACTGGACCGATCCGGAAAGTGGTGTGCCAGGGCTCACCCGGCGCTTATTCCATGGCGGCCGGCGAGCGATTGTTCCCCCGGGCCGAGCGCATCTGCGTCGCGACCTTCGCGGATGCCTGTGAAGCCGTTCAGGACGGAACGGCCGATGTGGCGGTCCTGCCCTGGGAAAATTCCACGGCCGGCACCGTTGATGAAGTGTACGGCCTTTTGCAGGAGCGCAGGCTGCACATCATTCGATCCGCGAGCCTGGCGATCGGCCACTCCCTGATGGCCCTGCCCGGCACCCGGCTCGACCAGGTCCGGACAGTCGTGTCCCATCCACAAGCGCTGGCCCAGTGCCAGGAGTTCATCCGCAAAAAGGGTTTCTCGATAAAGGAAAGCACCAACACAGCCCACGCGGCGGCGCTTGTGGCACAAAGCGGCGATGAGACGCTGGCGGCGATCGCGTCTTCCGAGGCGGCCAGGATCCATGGGCTGGATATCCTGGCCGACAGCATCCAGGACCTATTGCACAATCAGACGCGGTTCATTGTGATCAGCCGATCGCTTGTCATTCCGCTGGATGCCGACCGTGTCAGCCTGATCATCGGACTGTCGCACCAAAGCGGATCACTGGCTTCGACTCTTTCCATCTTTGGCGATCGTGGCCTCAATCTGCTCAAGATCCAGTCGCGCCCCGACCCGCTCAAAGCCTGGAACTATCGTTTCCATATTGATTTCGCAAGCCCGCGAGGCTCGGAAGAAGCCCTGCGGGCGCTTGGCCAGCTGGACCGGGAAATGGCCATGCTGCAGCTTCTGGGCTGGTATCGCGAATCGGACGAACCATTCAGCGAATGATCGATCCATTTTGAGGCAGACAGCCTTGTCATCACCCTCCGTCGATTCTTGGCGCAGGGTTTTGACAAGGCTTTTTCACAGGGCTATCATGGGTTTGTTTGATTGTCACGGACTGATCTGGCAACAGGAAGAGGAGGAACGACATGATCGCGATCAGGAACGTCAGCAAGACCTATGGTGGCAAGGTGAAAGCCGCGGATGATATCACGCTCGACATCCGGGATGGCGAGATTTTCGGTTTCCTCGGGCCGAACGGTGCCGGCAAGACGACCACCATCAAGATGATGACCGGCATCCTGACCCCGGATAGCGGCACGATCGAGATCAGCGGCCATGACATGGCCAAGGCCCCCCTGGCGGCCAAGCGCTCGTTCGGCTATGTACCGGACGATCCGAATATCTTCCCCCGGCTCAAGGCCATCGAATACCTGCAATTCATGGGCGACCTCTACCAGGTGCCGTCGGATCTGAGAAAACGCCGGATCGCCGCGATGGCGTCGCGATTCGAACTGACCGATGCCCTGTCGGACCGCATCCAGAGCTATTCGCATGGCATGCGGCAGAAGCTGATCATCATCGGCGCGCTGCTGCACAGTCCGGACGTCTGGATCCTGGACGAACCCATGACCGGACTTGATCCCAAGTCATCTTTCCAACTCAAGGAAATGATGCGTGAACACACCGGCGCGGGCAAATCGGTCTTCTTTTCGACGCATGTCCTCGATGTGGCGGAAAAGATCTGCGATCGTGTCGCGATCATCGATCGCGGCCGCATCCAGTTCTGTGGCCGGATCGATGAGATGCGCGAGCAGTTCAAGAGTGACGGGTCGCTGGAGGCCATGTTCCTGAAGCTGACCGCTGAGAACGATCAGTGAGGGGGCGTCAAACATGAAGACAGTCCTGAAAATCGCCCTTGTCATGATCCGGGGCGGCGGCAATTCCGGGTTCGGCAGTGACGCCAGAAAACGGGGCAAACTGATCGGAAGGATCGGGAATTATGTTCTTTTCCTGGTTCTGGCTGTCTACTTCCTGGCAATCGCATCGGTTTCCGCCTGGGGTTTTTATGGCCTGCTCGACCCGGTCGGACTGGCGCCGATGATGATTGGCATCTTCCTGTCGGCCGGTGTGGTCATCGTGTTTTTCTTCGGCATCCTGTATGTGATGAGCGTGTTCTATTTTTCCAGTGACGTGGAGAAACTGCTGCATTTGCCGATCCGGGCCGAACACATCATCGCGGCCAAGTTTCTCGTGTCACTGATATACGAATACCTGTTCCTCGGAATCATCATCGCGCCGGCCCTGACCGTTTACGGGATCCGCAGCCAGGCTCCGATTGTCTATTATCCCCTGATGATCGCCGTTTTCCTGCTCCTGCCGATCATTCCCCTGGCGATCGCATCTGTCCTGGTCATGGCCATCATGCGATTCACCACGTTTGCACGCAACAAAGATCGGTTCAACATGGTGTCCATGATGCTTGCGCTTGGTCTCTCGATGGCTTTCGTGTTCGGCATGCAGTCCATGACATCCATGAACCCGCTGGATTTGGCAGCCCTGCTCACCGCCAGCGCCGATCGTCTGGCCGCCATCACGGCGTCTGCCTTTCCCGGCACCGCTTTTGCCGCGGCCGCGTTGGGCGGGGCCGGGACCGGTTCCGGGCTTTTGAATCTGCTGCTCCTTCTGGCCAGTTCCGCTGTGGCTTCAGCGATTGTCCTGCTGGTCGGCCGGGCCTTTTATTTCAAAGGCGTGATCGGTATCTCGGCCGTGTCTTCGGCCCGCCGGAAACTGACATCGGCAGAACTTGACCGGGCCGGCAAGAGCAGCTCCGCATTCATCAGCTACATGGCCAAAGACATCCGGATCCTGTTCAGAACCCCGATCTACTTTGCCAATTGCGTCCTCATGAATTTCCTGTGGCCGGTCTTCATCCTGCTGCCGTTCCTTTCAGGTGAAGAAGCCCTTTCCATCGGCACCTTGAGGCAGTTTCTACACCCGATGCTGTTCGAAGGGGATCGGCCCGCCCTGTCCCTCAGCCTTGCGATCGCATTTGCCGGAGCGGCCTTGCTGTCATCGATAAACGGCATCGCCGCCAGCGCGCTTTCGCGTGAGGGGCGCCTGCTTTACATCATGAAAATGATCCCGATGTCCTACAACCGCCAGATCATGGCGAAGGTTTCGGTCGGTGTGATCTTCAGTGCTATCGGATGCCTGATGATCCTGCCTTTTCTCATCTATTTCCTCTTGCCGCCCCTCTGGTATCTGGTCCTGTTGGCGGCCATCCTGCCGGCCGCCCTGCTGCTGCCCAATCTGTCCGGCATCCTGTTTGATCTGCTCTGGCCAAAGCTGCACTGGGACAATGAGGCGATCGCGGTCAAAAGAAACCTCAATGTGGTATTCGGCATGCTCGCGGCCGCGCTTTTGGCAGGCCTCGTGGTCGTACCGGTCATCGCGTTTGACCTGGGCTTTTTTGCGACCCTGTTGCTGGTGATCCCGCTGCCGATTGCCCTGACAGCAGGACTGATCCTGATTCTGTTTCGCTCAGCGCCCGGGCTGATCCGGTCGATTCTCGCCTGACAGCAAACGCAAACGTTCACGCAATATCGTTTCGATACGTTGAATCATGGAGCAAAAAAGCATAGAATATAAATATTATGAACCAAATACCTCACCTGTAATCCATTTTTCCATGACAATCGAACGGTCATCCATTATAATGAATCGCACATCAAGATAACTTCACCCGGTTCCTTGTGCCAAACCGTCCCCGGACAACGCTTCATCCTGGCACAATTGACAAGTGATTGGGAGGCGTCCGTGATCGAAAAGGATTTTCTCGCCCTGATCCGCGAAACTGAAGAGAAATCTGAAGCAAAAGTCGAAAAAGCCCAGGCCGACGCGCGCCAGCGTGTCGAGGAGGCCAGGCTTGAGGCCGAGCGTCGCATCGCCAAAGCCCGCGAGCAAGCTGAACAGGAAACGGCCCGGACCATGGAGAAGGCGAAAAGTCTCGCGAGCCAGCGGGAACAGTCCGCCATGGACAAGACCCGGGACGAGGCCATCCTGATCCGCTCTGCCGCTGAGTCTTCCGTACCGGAAGCTATCCGGATCATCGCTGAAAGGATCGTGAAGTAACGTGTCAATTGCCAGAATGGACAAGGTGACCGTTGTCGGCCTGAAAAGCGAGCGGTCAAGCATTGTCGAGACGCTGATGCGTCTGGGGGTTGTCGACATCGAAACGGAAGCGGTCGTGGCCAGACCGTCCGGACAGACTGTCGTGGCGCATCGCGAATCAGGCTGGACTGTGAAAACAGGTTCAATGTCCATTCCACTGGAGGACATTCCCCAGTTCTTGTCGCGACTGAACGCGGCCATCCAAACAGCCGGAAAGATCAAGCCGGTGAAAAAGCCCGCATTCACAGCCAGGAGACTCGTTTCGAAAGCACGGTTCCATGAGGTGACGCAATCGCCGGCGGCCGTCTTTGACGATCTCAAGGCTTACGAAGAGGCCAGTGCCAGGGTCGGCGAGATCGACAGCCAGCTGGTACGCCTCCAGAACACGGCCGACATGCTTCGCCCATGGGAGTCTATCGAGGTCGACCTGGGTCACAAGCGCACGCACAAAACGCGCTCCTACCTGGGCAGTTTCAAGTCCCGCGAGGAACTGGCCTCCCTCGAGGAAACGCTGGCCTATGAAGCACCCGAGAGCATCACGCAGGTGCTGGCCGAAGATGAGACGGACATCCATGTCCATGTCATCACGCTGCGCATCCGTGAAAGCATGGTGCTTGCCGCCCTGCGCCGGCTCAACTTCTCTTTCCTTCCAGTGCAGGAAGAATCCGCCACGCCAAGGTCCTTGCTCGAGCGCATTGAACTGGAACGTCAGCAGCTGCTGATGGAGCGTGAGCAGGCAACCGGACGGATCGAAAGCGCGGCCGACCGGCTGGTCGATTTTGAGATCCTGCACGACCACCTCCAGATGCAGCATGACAAGCTCAGCCTGGCCCGCCAGCTGGAAAGCACGGAACAGACCTTCTACCTGACCGGCTGGGTGCCGCACGCCCTTTCCGAGAAAGTCGAGCAGGCCCTGACGCAAGAGCATCTCGTTGCCGTCGCCACATACGCGCCCGATGAGGGCGAGGCTTTCCCGATCCTGCTGGAGAACCGGAGCCTGATCCGCCCTTACGAGACCGTTGTCGAAATGTACAACCCGCCGCAGACCAGCGAAATAGACCCGACGGCTGTCATGGCCCCCTTTTACTTCCTGTTCTTCGGCATGATGCTCAGCGATGTCGGCTACGGCTTTCTACTGACACTTGGCTGCGCGCTCGGTATCCATTTCCTCAAGGCGAAGGGGAAGATGAAGCAGACCCTGACCATGTTCATGCAGTGCGGCATATCCGCCATGTTCTGGGGCTTCATGTTCGGCGGGTTCTTCGGTGACATCCTGACCGTCCTGTCAGGTGGCAGAATTGCCTTGAAACCGCTACTTTTCGATCCGATCCAGAATCCGACGACCCTGATGATCCTGAGCGCCGGTTTCGGTATCGCCCACCTGTTCGCGGGCATGGGCGCCAAAGCCTACATGGAGTTCAAGTCCGGCAATTGGCAGGGGGCTGTTTTCGACATATTCCCCTGGTACCTGATCATCGCGGGCCTTGTGCTGGAGCTGGCCGGCATCGGCAAGCCGTTCGGCGGCTATGCGGCCATGCTGGGCGCGGCCGTGATCCTCCTGTTTTCCAACAGGACATCCAAAAACCCGCTGGCACGAGTCGGAGCCGGACTATACAAACTCTATGGCGTCACGGCCTACCTGGGTGACATCCTTTCCTACATGCGTGTCCTTGCCCTGGTCCTGGCGACCAGCGTCATCGCGATGGTCGTCAACCTGATCGGTTTCCTGGGCGGGCCGAGCTTTTTCGGGTACATGGTCTTCATCCTGGTCGCGCTTCTTGGGCACACGATCAACTTCGCGCTCTCCCTTCTCTCGGCCTACATCCACACGCTTCGTCTCCAGTTCGTTGAATTTTTCAGCAAATTCTTCGAAGGCGGCGGACGACTCTGGAAACCGCAAAGACTCAGCGCACGCTATGTCGAGATCGAGCGTGAGTCAGCTGCCGCACACTGAAATGGCCGGGCCGCTCCATGATCCATCTGGCAGGAATGCCATCGTGAAATACAAGCAGTCATGAAATAACAGGAGGAAAAGCAAATGTCCAATTTCGCACAACTGATCGGTCCTTCGATTACCTTGCTCGGTGGTGCCATGGCCGCTCTGCTGCCGGGAATCGGCTCCGCGATCGGCGTTGGCCGCGCGGGCGAGGTGGCAGCAGGCATCATGACGGAGGATCCCGGCAAATTCGGCAAATTGCTGATTCTGCAGGCTCTCCCCGGAACCCAGGGCATCTATGGTCTGTTGTCCTGGTTCATGGTCATGAACGCGTCCGGTCTTCTGACAGGCAACGTCAACATTTCCTGGCAGACCGGCGTCCTGTTCTTCATGGCAAGCATGCCGATCGCCTGGGTCGGCCTGTTCTCGGCCATCGCGCAGGGACGCACGTCCGAAGCCTGCATCGCGCTGATCGCCAAACAGCCGGATGAACTGTCAAAGGCCATTGTCATGCCGGCCATGGTTGAGACCTATGCCATCCTGGCCCTTCTGGCCTCCATCCTGTCCATCCTCAGCATCAATGTCGTCTGACAGGAACATGATGCCTGAAGGGAAGGAGGTGGGCCTGTGCTAGGTCTGGAAGCGATTCTCAACCGAATCACACAAGATGCCGATGATCGGGTCCAGGATATCGTCGAGCAGGCGGATAGCCGCTGTGCCGAATTGCTGGCGACCGCTGATCGCGAAGCGGCTGCCATTGTTGAAGAGGCCGGCCGCAAAGCCAATGAGCAGGCGGAAGTCCTTTTACGCCGATCCGACAGCCTGGCCGCCCTCGAAACGCGCAAAATCGCCCTGACAGCCCGACAAGAGCTGATAGATGAGGTCATCACACGTGCGACCCAGCAGGTGGCATCTTTGCCGGCAAATGAAAAGGAAGCTCTTTATCGCCGCCAGCTTTTGGAGAATGCCCGCGGGCAAGAGACAGTCGTATTTTCGAGCCGTGACCTGCCGCTGGCGAAAGGTGTGCTGGAAGCAGTCAACACCCGGATGGGCTGGAATCTGAAACTGGCACCGGATGCCGGCAGCTTCAGCGGAGGGATCATCCTGCGCCAGGGACCGATCGAAACAAACCTGACACCGGAGGTCCTGGCCAGAAGCCTTCGTTCCGAACTGGTCGGACTGGCGGCGAAGGCCTTGTTCGGAACCTGACCGGTACGGAAGGGACGGCCATGAGCAGTAAAAGACCGATTGACACCAAAATATATGCCTATTCGACCGGCCGGATACGGGCGCTCGAGACCCGCCTGATTGACGCGGCCAGACTGTCGCGTTACCTCGAGGCGCGCAGTGCCGAGGATATCGGGCGTCTTCTCGTCGAGAACGGCTATCCGGTCGCCCCTGATCCTGAGACCAGCATGAATGAGGAGCTGGATTCCGTCTACCGGCTGGCCCGTGCCTTGTGCAAGGATCCGGAGATCATCGACGCCTTTCTCCTGTCCCATGACTTTCACAACCTGAAGGTTTTTCTGAAGGCGCTTTCCGTTTACTGGCCGAGACGTGACACAACATCGACGCCTGCAAAGGAGGCGTTGGCCATCGAGCAGGTTTATGAAGCCGGCGGACGCCCATCTGTTGAAGGGATCGACCTGGAAGCGTCGACGGAAATGGCTGTCATCTGGCCGGCAGTCCACGGACCGGTCTCCTTTGACCAGTTGCAGAATCTGCTCCGCTCACCGTCGACCATCGAAGCGTCAAAATTGTTCACCGCTTTGCGTGACCAGAAGCCGGGCGACTTGCCACCCGAGGTCGCGAAGGCGGCTTCGGCAGCTGCCAAACGGTATCTGAGGACCTATGACATCAGCGAGATCGACATTTCGCTTGACAAAGCGCTATCGACGATCGTCGCCCGGACAGCTAACCGGTTTGACTCGCCCTTTTTCACCGGATTCGTCCGTTTACGGACAGACCTGGTCAATGTCGGCCTCCTGCTGCGCACCCGGCTGTTGAAGAGCGGTCCGGAATACCTGCAGCGCATCCTGCTGGATGGCGGGGCCATTTCCCATGAACCGCTCACTGCCCTGTACGGCGCGTCAGATTCAGAGATCGCCGGTTTCCTGTCCCGTACATCCCTGTCTCCACTGGCGGAAGAGGCGGAGGCTTTTGCCGAAGGCGGCGAGGCGGTGGCCCGGTTCAGCCTCAAATCCGATGATCTGCTGGTCAAATATGTCCAGCAGGCAAAAATGGTCCTCAGGGGGCCGGAAGTGATCATCGGTTATCTGATCGCGCGCGAGATGGAGGTCAAGACAGTCCGGGTGATCCTGACATGTCTACGCAACCGCATCCCGCTTGACAAGGCTCGCGAACTGGCCCGGCTGACCTATATCTGATCTGCCGGACCCGTTTTGAAACCTAGGAGGACCGTCCATGTACAAAGTAGCCGTTATCGGCGATCCTGACAGCATCATCGGGTTCCGGGCCCTGGGCCTGACAGTCCTGGAAGCTTCTTCGCCAGAAGCGGCTGGCGACCATCTTCGCAGATCTGTTGAAGAGGGTTTCGCCATTGTGTATATAACTGAACCCTGTTTCGAATTTCACCAGGAGTATATCCGCTCGCTGCGCAGCCGCAGGCTTCCGGCGATCATCCCGATCCCGTCGGTCACCGGAGGAACGGGTCTGGGCATGTCTCAGGTCCGCGACTCGGTCCGGAAGGCCGTCGGCATGGATATCCTCGGGTTGGACGAAGAAAACCGGCGCAGTGATTAAAGGAGTGAAACTATGAAGACCAAGAGCACCGGCACGATTGTCAAGGTTTCGGGTCCGCTCGTCGTTGCAAGCGGCATGCGGGACGCCGAGATGTTCGATGTGGTCCGTGTCTCCGACAAACAGTTGATCGGAGAAATCATCGAAATGCACGGCGACAAGGCATCCATACAGGTCTACGAGGAAACAGCGGGCCTGGGTCCCGGTGAAGCCGTCGTATCGGAGGGCGCGCCGCTTTCTGTCGAACTGGGGCCTGGCCTCATCGGGCAGATCTTCGACGGCATCCAGCGCCCGTTGGACCGGATCGTCACACTGGCCGGCAACAATATCGCCCGAGGCGTTTCCGTGCCGGCCATCGACCGTGAGAAAGCCTGGGACTTCGAACCGGCGGTCGCTGTCGGAGACCCGGTGATTGCCGGAGACATTCTTGGCACGGTCCAGGAGACCGAACTGGTGGCCCACCGCATCATGGTGCCGTATGGCATCAGCGGCGAGGTTGCTTCAATCAAGGCCGGACCGTACAAGGCCCTGGACACGGTCGCCCAGATCCGGCAGGCTGACGGGACGCTTGCCCCGGTCACCCTGATCCAGAAATGGCCGGTCCGCAAAGGCCGCCCCTATAGTGAAAAAATCGCGCCGGATGCCCCGCTGGTCACGGGCCAGCGTGTTGTCGACACATTCTTCCCGGTCGCGAGAGGCGGAACCGCGACGGTCCCCGGGCCTTTCGGCAGCGGCAAGACCGTTATCCAGCATCAGCTGGCCAAATGGGCCGAGTCCGACATCGTTGTCTATATTGGCTGCGGTGAACGTGGCAACGAAATGACGGATGTCCTGCTTGAATTCCCCGAACTGGTCGATCCAAAATCGGGACAATCACTCATGAAGCGCACCATCCTGATCGCCAACACCTCCGACATGCCGGTCGCGGCCCGGGAAGCCTCCATTTACACAGGCATCACAATCGCCGAATATTACCGGGACATGGGCTACTCCGTCTCGATCATGGCCGACTCGACATCCCGCTGGGCTGAAGCGCTCCGTGAAATGTCCGGCCGCCTGGAGGAGATGCCTGGTGAAGAAGGGTACCCGGCCTACCTTGGATCCCGGCTGGCCAACTTCTATGAGCGGGCCGGCTATGTCCGATGCCTGGGGAAGGATGGCCGCACGGGCGTCCTGACCGCGATTGGCGCGGTGTCTCCACCGGGTGGCGACCTTTCCGACCCGGTTGTCCAATCGACCCTGCGCATTGTCAAGGTCTTCTGGGGACTGGATTCCGCACTTGCGTACAAGCGTCACTTCCCCGCGATCAACTGGCTGAATAGCTACTCGCTTTATGCCGATGTGATTGACGAGTACATGAACAGCCAGGTCACACCAGAGTGGAGCAAACTGCGTGGCGATGCGATCCGCCTGCTACAAGAGGAATCCGAACTGGAGGAAATCGTCCGTCTGGTCGGCCAGGACAGCCTTTCACCGCTGGACCGGCTGAAACTGGAGGCCTCCCGTTCCATCCGTGAGGATTTCCTGCATCAGAACTCCTTTGACGAGATCGACACCTATTCCTCGCTCAACAAGCAGTTCAAAATGCTGTCCCTGATCATGGCCTATTATTATGAAGGCGCCAAGGCCCTTTCGGCCGGTGTCTCGTTCAGGGAAGTGAGCCGGCTGCCGGTTCGTGACAGCATAGCCCGCCTGAAGCAGGTTCCCGAGGACAATGTGAATGAAACAGCGATAGAGATCAGCAAGGCATTGTCGGCGGAAATCGCCGGACTGCTGCCGACGGGGGTGATCTGACATGCCAAGAGAATATCGTACGATTGAGGAAGTTGCCGGTCCGTTGATGCTGGTCCAACAAGTCAGCGGGGTCAAATATGACGAACTTGGCGAAATCGAATTGCCCAGCGGTGAGATCCGGCGCTGCAAGGTGCTCGAGGTCAATGGCACGAACGCGCTGGTGCAGTTGTTCGAAAGTTCGATCGGGATCAATGTCCAGGACAGCAAAGTCCGTTTTCTTGGCCGTGGCCTCGAACTGGCGGTTTCACCGGACATCCTCGGACGGGTCTTTGACGGCATGGGCCATCCCAAGGACGGGGGACCGGAAATCATTCCGGATCGTCTGATCGATATCAACGGACAGCCCATGAATCCGGCTGCCCGCGATTACCCGAATGAATTCATCCAGACCGGTGTATCGGCGATCGATGGCCTGAACACCCTGGTCCGCGGCCAGAAACTGCCGATCTTCTCGGCATCCGGCCTGCCACATTCCCAGCTGGCCGCCCAGATCGCCCGTCAGGCGAAGGTTCGTGACAAGTCCGGCAATTTCGCCGTCGTTTTCGCGGCCATGGGCATCACGTTTGAAGAGGCGGACTACTTCATCAGCGACTTCCGGCGCACAGGCGCCATCGATCGCGCGGTCCTGTTCATGAACCTGGCCAATGACCCGGCGATCGAACGTATTTCCACTCCGCGCATGGCCTTGTCGGCTGCTGAATACCTGGCGTTTGACCAGGACATGCATGTGCTGGTCATCATGACGGACATCACCTATTACGCGGAGGCGCTGCGCGAAGTCTCCGCCGCCCGCAAGGAAGTCCCTGGCCGTCGTGGCTATCCGGGATACCTGTACACCGACCTCGCGACCATGTACGAGCGGGCCGGCCGGCAGAAGGGCAAGGCAGGCTCGATCACGCTTGTCCCGATCCTGACGATGCCGGACGATGACAAGACACATCCGATCCCTGACCTCACCGGCTACATCACGGAAGGCCAGATCATTCTCAGCCGTGAGCTGTACAAGAAGGGCATCCGGCCGCCGATCGACGTGCTGCCGTCCCTGTCCCGACTCAAGGACAAAGGTATCGGCAAAGGCAAGACACGCGCGGACCATGCCAACACGATGAACCAGTTGTTCGCCGCCTATTCCCGCGGCAAGGATGCCAAGGAACTGCAGGTCATCCTCGGTGAAGACGCGCTGTCTGAGGTCGACCGGATCTATGCCCGGTTCGCGGACGCCTTTGAACTGAAATATGTGTCCCAGGGTTTCACGACAGACCGGACGATCGACGAAACGCTGACCATCGGCTGGCAGTTGCTCAACATGCTGCCCAGAAACGAGCTCAAGCGTATCAAGGAGGAGTTCCTGGACGAATACTACGGCAAAGCATGATTTTGCCGAACCTGACCCGAACTGATGGACGGTACTGACTGGAGGATAGCAACCGATGGCCAAACGACAGGTCAATCCGAACCGCATGGAACTGCTGCGCCTGAAGCGACAGCTGGTGACGGCGCGTCGCGGCCACAAGCTGCTCAAGGACAAGCGGGATGAACTGATGCGCCAGTTCCTGGACATTATCCGCAAAAACAAAGTGCTGCGCGAAACTGTCGAGGAAAAGCTCGAAGCCACCAACCGTCAGATGCTGCTGGCTCGAGCCGTCATGTCGCCGGAAATCCTGGGTTCAGCGCTGATGGCCGGACATGAGCTTCTGGAAATCAACATCGACACGCACAACATCATGAGCGTCAATGTCCCTGTTTTCACCTCTCCATTTTTGATCAGCGGACAAATCGAGAATCTGCCTTATGGCATGGCCTCGACATCACCCGAGCTGGATATGGCGATCATGACATTGAATGAAGTGTTCCCCCAGATGATCGAACTGGCCGAAGCGGAAAAGACTGCCCAACTGCTGGCGGATGAGATCGAAAAAACCAGACGACGTGTCAACTCGCTGGAGTATATCCTGATCCCAGAACTCAAGGAATCCATCCGGTCCATCTCGATGAAGATGGACGAAAACGAGCGCGGCAACCTGACTCGACTGATGAAGGTCAAGGACATGATCGTCGCACAGGCGATCGAGAAAGCGAGGCTGGCTGACGAAGCTGCCGCTCTTGCCTAAGTTTTTCCAGGACGATGCCCTGACTGACATCCACGATCAAGACAGCTGCCGGATCGCCAGTCGGCAGTTGTTTTTTTGCCCAAGTCTTGACAAGGGCGACCGGGTACCGATATAATCCAATTCATTGCTTTAATGCTTTACCAAAATAAAGTGCCGACAACATTAGACGGAGGTTTGTTTTGAATACTTGGAAATTTTATACACCTGACGGTGTCATGGACTGGCTGCCTGAAGACTGCGACGTGAAGCGCAGGCTTGAATCCGGGCTGCGCCAGCTGTTTTCCTCGTATGGTTACCGGGAAATAGAGACACCCGGCATTGAGTTCTATGATGTCTATGCCGCAGGAGGCGGGTTTGCCCTGCAGGAGAATCTGTTCAAGTTCTTCGATGAAAAAGGGCGGATCCTTTGCCTGCGGTATGATGGGACCATCCCGGCCGCACGGCTGGCTTCCACGCTGCTTCGAGACGCGCCCGCGCCGCTCCGGCTATCCTATATCAATGAAATGTACCGATACCAGGCGTTCGGTGGCGGACGCCAACGGGAATTCACACAGGCCGGCGTCGAACTGATGGGCGTTTCGACCCCCGAGGCTGACGCCGAAGTCATCGCATTGGCGATTGAGGGCGCACGGGCGTGCGGGATAGAGAACCTTCAGGTTTCGCTTGGCCAGGTTGGCTTTTTCAAAGGCCTGATGCATGATTTCGCCATTTCGGATGACGACGCGAAATCGCTTCAGCGGCGGATTGACAGCAAGGAAATGGTAGCGCTGGAGGAACTGGTGTCGTCGTTGACGCTGCCGGCGCCTGTGCGTGAAACGCTGCTCATGATGCCTCAGTTGTATGGCACATTCGACGTGATCGACCAGCTCAAGTCGGTCATTGACAGTCCCAGGGCCGTCGAGGCGCTTGACAACCTGAGCGATGTGTTGACCACGCTCCGCGATGTCGGACTTCTGGACACGGTCACGCTGGACCTCGGGATGCTGCAAAGCCTGGATTATTATTCGGGAACCATTTTCAAGGGATTCACATATGGCCTGGGGTTCCCGATTTTCAGTGGTGGCCGCTATGATCGCGTGGCCGAAACATTTGGCCGCAGCCTAGCAGCCACCGGGTTTTCAATAGGGTTGAACCTGGTGCTGACGGCGCTCAGACGCCAGCAGATCAATCTGGCCTTCCCGGCTGCCACTGTGCTGGTGGGCTATGCGCCACAGGTGCGCGATGTCGCGTACGCGTTTGCCAAGTCTCTCAGGGAAAAGGGACGGCACGTCATCATGGACTGCCAGCGGCTCAATCCGGCAGGCCTGCTCGAACAAGCCATCCTGAACGGCGCGACGAGTGTCCATTACGTCAATGGACAAGGAGCGGTCACAACGCTTCTGGAGGGAAACACATGAACACGCTGACCATCGCGTTGTCAAAAGGACGCCTGGCGGAGCAGGCTATCGAACTCTTCGAAGAGGCCGGATTTGACTGCACAGCCGCCAAGGAGAAATCACGCCGCCTGATCCTGACAGATGATGCGGCAGATGTCCGGTTCATTCTGGCCAAGCCGGCTGATGTGCCGACCTATGTCGACTATGGGGCAGCCGATATCGGCGTTGTCGGCAAGGATACGCTGCTGGAGGAAGGGCGAAGGCTCTATGAGGTGCTGAACCTTGGCTTTGGTGCCTGCCGGATGTGCGTCTGCGGACCGGCTTCCCTGAAAGGCCGGCTGGACAGCATACCCAACAAACGGGTCGGAACCAAGTATCCGAATATCGCCCGGGAATATTTCGAAGGCCATCGGCACGAAAGTGTTGAAATCATCAAATTGAACGGGTCCGTGGAACTGGCGCCCCTGATCGGCCTGGCCGAGGTGATCGTCGATATCGTTGAAAGCGGTCGTACGCTTGAAGAGAATGGTCTGGTTGTACTGGAGACGATCGCCGACATCAGTGCCCGGCTGGTGATCAACCGTGTCAGCCTGAAAATGAAAGCCGCGCGGATCAACCCGTTGATCAACGCGGTCCGCAGACAACTCGACATCAGTCAGAGCGCACTTGAAAACAGGGAGAACCAAGGATGAAAAAGCCGATCGATGTTCCCATCATGCACACGGGTCGTGCCGAACGGAAAACGATCGCGGCCCGGCTCGGTCTGCGTGGCAAGATGAACCGGACAGATGTGATGGAAACCACCCAGGGGATCCTTGAGGCGGTTCGACGCGAGGGCGATGCGGCTGTCCTACAGTTTACGGAACAGTTTGACCAGGTTCGCCTTGGATCGGACCGACTGGCTGTCACAGAACGGGAGGTCAGCGAGGCGATCGAAAAAACCGCGCCGGAACTTCTGTCCGTGCTGCGGGACGCGGCGGATCGTATCTTGAATTTCCACCGGGCCCAACTGCAGGAGCCCATTGAAATCGATGATGGGCAAGGTGCCTGCACGGGCCTTCTAATCCGGCCGCTTGACCAGGTCGGCATCTATGTCCCAGGCGGCACCGCACCGTTGCCTTCTTCTGTCCTGATGAACGCTTTGCCGGCCAAGGCTGCCGGTGTCCGCCGAGTCATCATGTGCACCCCACCCAGACCGGACGGCAAAATCGAACCGGTCATTCTGGCTGCGGCCTCACTGGCCGGAATCGACGCGATCTACAAAGTGGGCGGAGCCCAGGCGATTGCTGCCATGGCTTTCGGAACAGAGACAATACCGGCCGTGGACAAGATATGCGGCCCGGGCAACATTTACGTCAACACGGCTAAGCGCCTGGTGTTCGGCCAATGCGACATCGACCTTTTCGCCGGTCCAAGCGAAATCCTGATCATCGCAGACGAGACGGCCGATCCAGCTTTCGTGGCCGCCGACATGCTTTCCCAGGCTGAGCATGACCGCCTGGCGTCTGCGATCCTGGTCACGACATCCGATGAGGTCGCGGAAAAGACTGCCGAAGAAATCAGGCGCCGCACCCAGTTGATGCCCCGGTTTGAAATTCTGTCGGCTTCGCTGGGGGACTATGCCGCGATCCTTGTTGTGCCTGATCTGGACGAAGCCTGTGCGTTTGCCAATGAACTGGCTCCGGAACATCTGGAACTCTGTGTGGCACTGCCTAGAAGCCTGTTGCCACTGATCCGGAACGCAGGCGCGATTTTTCTGGGTCACTTCAGCCCGGAACCGCTTGGCGACTATTTCGCGGGTCCGAACCATGTTTTGCCGACCAGCGGCACCGCGCGGTTTTTCTCACCACTCAACACGGCTGACTTCCAGAAAAAGATCAGCCTGATCGATTATTCACAGGAAGCCCTTGCCAAGGTCTGGGAGCGGGTCGCCCTGCTGGCGGAGGCTGAGCGCCTGACCGGTCATGCAGAGGCCGTCCGGGTCCGATTTGGTCAGTCCGTCATCGATCAGAACCGGAATCAACCTTAAGGAGGCCCTCTGTCATGCGTGAATCTGAATCGAGCCGTTTCTGGAGCGATAAGACCCGGGTCATCGTGCCTTATGTTCCCGGGGAACAGCCTCGGGAGCGCCTGATCAAGCTCAACACGAACGAAAATCCCTATCCACCGTCGCCTGCTGTGACAGCTGCCCTTCGTTCCCTGGATACAGAACGGTTACGCCTGTATCCAGATCCTTCCTCGAGGCGACTGAGGGAGCGCGTCGGTGCCTATTTCAACCTGGATCCGGCCCAGGTCTTCATGGGTAATGGCTCGGATGAAATACTGGCCTTCTGCTTCCAGGCCTTTTTCAATCCCGGCCCAACCCGTGGACCTGCGTCGGAAGTGGTGTTCCCGGACATCACGTACAGTTTTTATCCGGTTTACACACGGCTTTATGACGTTCCTTTCAGGACCATTCGACTGGATGACGAGATGAGGATCCCTCTGGATTCTCTGAAGGAACCCAATGCCGGCATCCTGCTGGCCAATCCCAATGCGCCGACCGGCCGTGCGCTGGAACTGGACGAGATCATAGAAATAGCTGAGTCTGATCCGGACCGGCTCATGATCATCGACGAAGCGTATGTCGATTTCGGCGCGGAGTCCGCTGTATCCCTGCTTAAAGACCATGACAATATCCTGGTGGTGCAGACATTTTCCAAGTCCCGCTCGCTGGCTGGACTCCGGCTTGGCTATGCGCTCGGGGCACCAGCCCTGATTGAGGGTCTTGAAAGGATCCGGGATTCCTTCAACAGCTACACGATCGACCTCGTGGCCCAGATAGCCGGTGAGGTCGCGATCATGGATGGCGCGTGGTTCGAGGCCAACCGTCGCCGGATCATCGAAACGCGCGAGTGGACCGTCAAACAGCTTACTGCCCTGGGATTCTCGGTCATCCCGTCCACGGCCAATTTCATCTTCACGCGCCATGAGGCCGCAAGTGGCACTCTGATGCACAAAAGGCTCAGGGAACATGGCATCCTGGTCCGCCATTTCAGCCAGCCGAGAACAACAGACTATCTCCGGATCAGCATAGGCACAAGCGAAGAGATGGCTGCCCTGGTCAAAGCCCTGGAATCGATTCTGGCGCAACCGGTTGCCCCTGCTCCCGAGCCTGCGCTATAATCTAGTTCATCTCACCCCACACGGACTGTACGGGAGGTCACCTATATGCGCAGCGCACAGCTCACACGCCAGACATTGGAAACCAACATCACCGCCAGTCTCGTATTTGACGGCAAGGGCAAGTCGGATATCACGACCGGTATCGGCTTTTTTGATCACATGCTGGAGCTGTTTGCCCGCCACAGCGGCCTTTCTCTGGTTCTGCGGGCAGAAGGGGACCTGGTGGTTGATTGTCATCACACGGTCGAAGACACCGGCATCGTACTCGGCCAGGTGATCGCGCGCGCGATTGGCGACAAGCGGGGCATCCGCCGTTATGGCGAAGCCACCGTGCCAATGGACGAAGCGCTTGTCCAGTCTGTTGTCGACGTGTCCGGACGCCCCTATCTCGTGTTCAAGGCGCCCATCCGGTCTTTTCATGTCGGCGATTTTGAAACGCAGATGACGGAGGAGTTCTTCCGTGCAGTCGCCTTCAACGCCGGCTTGACACTCCATATGATCTGCCATTACGGCACCAATGACCACCATGTCATCGAAGGCCTTTTCAAGGCCTTTGGCCGCAGCCTCAAAGTGGCGCTCAGCATCGATCCGGACAACCCGGACACGATCCTGTCCACCAAGGGGCAGCTTTGATGATCCAGGCCCTGGCTGAGAATCATGACTCGATGGCCGTCTCAAATGGCTTCAAGGAGGACAGAAAGAATGAACAAAATGGTCCGCGACACCCGATTCATTGATCTGCCGGTCAGCGCGCAAGGCAAGGTGCGCAGCATCTACGATCTGGGCGATACACTGGTGATCGTCGTCACAGATCGCATATCCGCGTTTGATGTCGTTTTCGACGAATTGATCCCGGACAAGGGGATCGTGCTCAACAGCATAGCCGCTTTCTGGTTCGACCATCTCAAGGATGTCATGCCAAACCACGTGATATCCACCAATCCGGCTATATATCCCGCCGGATTGTCCCGGTACTCGGAAGAACTGGCCGGGCGCTCGATGTGGGTCCGAAAGGCCCACATGCTGCCGGCTGAATGCATTGTGCGCGGTTATCTGGAAGGATCTGCGCTCAAGGAATACAACGCGACGGGAATGGTCAGCGGCATTGCCTTGCCGGAAGGCTTGCGCCAGGGGGACAAATTGCCACAGCCATTGTTCACCCCTTCGACGAAAGCCGAATCCGGACATGACATCAACATCACGTTCGACGAACTGGCTGACCTGGTCGGCGAGAAGCAGGCTGCCGAGCTACGTGACAAAAGCCTGACACTTTATGAAGCCGCGCTCTCGCACGCAGCCAGCCGTGGCCTGATCCTGGCCGACACCAAATTCGAGTTTGGCCTGGTCGATGGCGAGATGGTGATTGCCGATGAAATTTTCACCCCGGACTCCTCCCGGTTCTGGGCTGTCGAGACCTATGAGCCCGGCCGGGCCCAGATCAGCTTCGACAAGCAGTATCTGCGCGAGTGGCTGGAGACATTGGACTGGGACAAGACACCCCCTGCTCCGAAACTGCCGGAACAAGTCATAGAACGAACTGCCGAGAAATACAGGATGGCGTACGAACGGCTGACCGACAGGCCATTTGGCAAGGCCAGCGATGCGTGTCCCTGGTTTTCCGCTCCGGTCGGCACCTGAAATGAGCCAAATGAAGCGCTCCGGTCCCACGGTCGGCGTGATTGACTATGGCATGGGCAATCTCGGCAGTGTCGCCAAGGCCATGGCTTTCCTGGGTTATCAGGCACAGGTCCTGTCGGATCCCGAACAGGTGATGGCTTTTGATCGACTGGTTCTGCCTGGTGTCGGCGCGATGTCTTACGCGATGCAGAACCTGAAACGAAGCGGCATGGACCAGGCAATCGTGAACTATCTGTCATCCGGACGACCGTTTCTCGGCATCTGTCTCGGCATGCAGTTGATGTTCACCAGAAGCGAAGAGGGTGACGCGCTGGGCCTTGGCATCCTGCCCGGCGTGGTCGGCCGATTCTCCATACGACCCGGGCTCAAGGTCCCGCACATGGGCTGGAACAGGATCGCGTGGTCGAATCAGCCCCTGATCCCGATGGACACCAGCTATTACTTTGTCCACTCCTATTATGTCCGCGCGGAGGATGAAAGCCTCGTCGCCGCGACCTGTGACCATGGCGGGCTTTTCACCGCTGCTGTCAGTGCCGGTCCGATCCTGCTGACTCAGTTCCATCCCGAAAAGAGCGGCGACAAAGGGCTGAGACTTCTGGCCGGCTGGGTGGAGACAGGAGACAAACTGAATCTGAAAGGAGGTCTGACCCGATCATGATCGATCAGGCTTCAAATCGTTCATTCATCATCTACCCGGCTATCGACCTGCTTGACGGTCAGGCAGTCCGCCTCCGCCAGGGCCGTTATGACGAAGTGACCATCTATGACCAGGATCCGGTGGCCCTGGCCTGTCGTTTCAGGAGGGCTGGCGCGAAACACCTTCATGTGGTCGATCTGAATGCGGCGCGTGATGGTGTCCGTGGCCATGACATGCTGATCGAACAGATGGCCCGGGCAAGCGGTCTCCTGATTCAGACCGGCGGCGGTATCCGCAATCTGGATACCGTGAAAAGACTGCTTGCGACCGAGGGCGTCGAACGGGTCGTCCTGGGCACATCGGCAGTCAAGGATCCGGAATTTACACGAAAAGCCATCCAGTTCGCGCCGGAGCGAGTGGTGATCGGCCTGGATGCCCGAGACGGCATGGTCCGTGTCGACGGATGGACGAGCGACAGCCAGATGACGGTCATGGCGCTGGCCATCTCGATGAAGGAAGCGGGTGCCCGGACCATCATCTACACGGATATCAGCCGGGATGGCATGATGGTCGGCACGGCTGTCGAGGGCGTTTCAGAACTGGTCCGGACAACCGGACTCGCGATCATCGCTTCAGGCGGCATCGCGTCGATGGCTGACATCGATGCTGCCCGTCAGGCCGGCGCTGCCGGGGCGATCGTCGGCAAAGCCATATACGAAGGGAAAGTGAGGCTCGAAGAATGCTGGCCAAAAGAATAATCCCCTGTCTCGATGTCAAAGGTGGCCGGGTGGTCAAAGGCATCAATTTTGTCAATATCCGCGATGCGGGTGACCCGGTGGACGCGGCCCGGCAATACAATGCCGCCGGCGCTGATGAACTCGTCTTTCTGGACATTTCCGCCACGCTTGAGGAACGGGGCACCATGATCGAGGTTGTCCGCAAGGTTGCCGAGCAGGTGTTCATCCCGTTCACGGTCGGTGGCGGCATCCGGTCGAACGAAGATATTCGCGCGATCCTGTCGGCCGGCGCGGACAAGATTTCGCTCAACTCCGCGGCTGTATTGAATCCGGAGCTGGTCAAAGAGGCATCTGACCGGTATGGCAGCCAGTGCATTGTCGTCGCGATCGATGTCAAGCTTAACGCCGAAGGCCGTCACGAGGTCGTGATCGCCGGAGGCACCCGTTACACCGGCCTCGACGCGATTGAGTGGGCCCGACGGGTCGAACAGCTCGGCGCAGGCGAAATCCTGTTGACCAGCATGGACCGGGATGGCACCAAAAGCGGCTTCGACCTTGACATCACTCGCCAGATCACGGACGCGGTCCAGATACCTGTCATTGCGTCAGGGGGGGCCGGCAGTTACAAGGATTTCTATGACGGTCTTGACACCGGTGGCGCTGACGCCGTCCTCGCGGCCAGCCTGTTCCATTTCGGCGAGATCGCGATCCCCAACCTCAAGGCTTACCTGGCATTGCGCGGCATGCCGGTCCGGCTCGATGGGCCTGAGGATTCGTACGAAGCGAAGGCAGCCGAACTGGTGAAGAAGGCGGCGGCCCGTCCGCATTACCGGATGCCGCATCCTGAAAAGTCAGGCGAGCTCTGGCAGGCACTCAAGAAAAACGCCGATGGTCTCATGAATGTCATCGTCCAGTCGATGGATGACGGCAAGGTCCTGATGCAGGCCTATCAGGATGAAGAGGCGTTCCGGCTGACGCTGGTGACCGGCCTGATGCACTATTTCAGCCGCAGCCGTGGTCAGTTGTGGCTGAAAGGCGGTCAGTCGGGCCATTTCCAGAAAGTCGCGAAGGTCGCGGTCGACTGTGATCAGGACGTGCTGCTATACCGGGTCGACCAGTTGGGGTCGGCTTGCCATACGGGTGCGAGAAGCTGCTTTTTCAGACCGCTGGCCAGCCTGGTTGTCGAGCGCGAAACCTGATCGCGAGGTTTTTACAGAACTGCCACGTAAAGTGCCCATCATCCATCAAGACAAGGAGCGAGATATGAGTCAGATCGGTCAGATCATGGACGAATTGTACACGGTCATCCTTGACCGCCAGGCCAACCCCAAAGAGGGGTCTTACACGAATTACCTGTTCACCAAAGGCATCGACAAGATGTGCAAGAAGCTTGGCGAAGAGTCGGCTGAAGTCATCATCGCGGCCAAGAACCGCGCGCCGTCCGAGGTGACCTATGAAGCGGGCGACCTGATCTACCATCTGCTGGTGATCCTGGTCGAGCAAGGCGTCACATTGGATGACCTTTACGCGGAACTCAAGAAGCGACGGTGAGTTGAAGCGGGACGCCCCTCTGGACTTGGCAGCCGGACAATTTTCATCGCTGAATTTCGCAAGAATTCCGCAAAAATCCGATTGCTAGAAGATGGATTCTATTTGACATAGAAGGTGTCCTGTGATAGAATTCGTTTGCTTGTCCACAAATAGCTCTTTTTTTTATGTAAAGAAATCATTGCCCAAGGTGCGGAGGTGTGATACAGATGGCCAAAGCAGGTGTTCGTGACAAGATTACCCTGGCTTGCTCTGACTGCAAACAGCGTAATTACAACACGATGAAGAACAAGAAGAACGATCCCGACCGACTCGAGATGAAGAAGTACTGCCGGTTCTGCCGTAAGCATACAACCCATCGGGAGACCAAGTGATCCTTGAGTGAACTGGAAATGAGGGTGTGCTGACAATGGCTGACAAACAGAAGACGGACAAGAAAGACAAGGCCCAGAAACCGAACATCTTCAAGCGACTGGTGACCTTTTTCACCAACTTGAAGGCTGAATTGAAGCGCGTCGTCTGGCCGGATCGCAAGAAGCTGATCCAGAGCACGTTGACCGTGCTGGTCATCTGCATTTTGGCAGGACTGACCCTGTTCATTGTTGACTCCGTGCTGGGAGGCATCCTGAACGGCATTGGCTTCTATGATGTCAAGGCGGCCACGCCAACGACCCAGGTCACGACGACTGTAGAGACGACGACCCAAACCACCGCTGCGACCACGAGTACTTCGACAGCTGGCTGACCGGCTTGAGTCTGCTCTGGCGTAAAGGAGTATTTATTCATGGTTGAGACAAACACGAACGAAGCCAAATGGTATGTTGTCCACACTTATTCCGGTTATGAGAACAAGGTGAAGGCAACCCTCGAGCGAATCGTCGAGAACCGCGGCATCCAGGAATTCATCCAGGAAGTGTCGGTCCCGATGGAGGAGCAAGTCGAGATCAAGGACGGAAAGAAAAAAACCATCCTGCGCAAGATCTACCCTGGCTATGTTCTGGTGAAAATGGTCCTGACGGATGAAATCTGGTACATCGTCCGCAACACCCGTGGCGTGACCGGATTTGTCGGCCCTTCCAGTTCGAAGCCGACGCCGCTGACGGACGAGGAACTCATGCTGATGGGTCTTGAGTCCAGTTGGGAACCGGTTGTCGACTATGGTGTCGGAGATTCGATCAAAGTCATCAATGGGCCGCTTGAAAGCTTTATCGGAACCGTTGAGGACATCAACCTCGACAAGAAGAAAGTCCGTGTCCTGGTATCGATGTTTGGCCGTGAAACGCCCGTCGAACTGGAACTTCACCAGATCATGCGGATCTGAAGAAGCCCCGGCCGGGACGAAATCCATTCGTGATGGCCGATGTAAAAAAGGTTATGGGCACCACCAGGTGCTGATAATAAATGAAACCACAATAATTTGGGAGGTGGACGAAAAATGGCAAAAAAAGTCACAGGGTATGTCAAACTGCAGATACCCGCTGGCAAAGCCACTCCAGCGCCGCCGGTAGGACCAGCCCTTGGTCAGCATGGTGTCAACATCGCCATGTTTGTCAAGGAATTCAATGAAAGAACCGCTAAGGATGTCGGCCTGATCATTCCGGTCATCATCACCATCTATGCGGACAGATCCTTCACTTTCATTACGAAAACTCCTCCGGTACCGGTGCTGCTGAAGAAAGCCTGCAATCTGGAAAGCGGTTCAGGCAAACCCAATCGCGACAAAGTCGCCAAGATCACTCGTTCTGAAGTCATGAAAATCGCCCAGGTCAAACTGGTCGACACCAATGCTTCCGACCTTGAGGCTTGTGCCAGCATGGTCGCCGGAACAGCCCGCAGCATGGGCATCGTCGTCATTGACGATTGATTTTGGAGGAGCGAAGCGTATGAAAAGAGGCAAGAGATACAAGGACCTGATCAAGCAGTATGACCGCCTGGCCACCTTCGAAACGGCCGAGGCCATCGAACTTGTTCAGAAAACAGCCAATGCGAAATTCGACGAGACAGTCGAAATTCATATCAAACTGGGTGTCGACTCCCGTCACGCTGACCAGCAGGTTCGCGGCGCGGTTGTCCTGCCCCACGGTACAGGCCGCACCAAGCGTGTCCTGGTCTTCGCCAAGGGCCCCAAGGCTGATGAAGCCAAAGATGCCGGCGCTGAATTTGTCGGAGCCGAGGACATGGTGGACAAGATCCGCAACGAGAACTGGTTTGACTATGATGTTGTTGTCGCGACCCCGGACATGATGGGCGTCGTCGGCCGACTCGGCAAGATCCTTGGCCCCAAGGGTCTGATGCCAAACCCGAAGTCAGGCACGGTCACCATGGATGTCGCCAAGGCCATCGCCGAGATCAAAGCCGGCAAGATCGAATACCGTCTTGACAAGACCAACATCATCCATTGCCCGATCGGTCGCGTCTCCTTCGGTCAGGAAAAACTGGCCGAGAACTTCAAGACCCTGATGGACGCGGTGGTCAAGGCAAAGCCATCAGCCGCCAAGGGCCAATACCTGAAGAGTGTCACGATCGCTTCAACCATGGGCCCGGGCATCCGGATCAACACCACCCGCATCGGCTGATGCCGATCGGACATCATCCGCCTGCCTGACAGGCTGGATGGCCCCTTTGACAAGGAACAAACAGGTTCGTGATCAAGAGGGGCAGCCACAACCAACGAAATATGCTTTGTGCCATAGACAGCAGGAGCCCACAGTGGCGTAAACGACGGTCGTCCTGCCGAGGTGAACGGAGTATCCATCTGTTGAAAGTCCAGATGACAACAAGGTTGTCGATGGATTGGAACCAGATCGCACCGTACCCCTCGAGCCTGATGGCACGAGGGGTATTCTATTCTGAACAAGGAGGTACCAAAGAACATGCCAAGCACGAAAATCCTGAAAGCCAAGAAGGAAATCGTCACCGGCCTCGCCAAAGAGTTCTCAGGTGCGAAGACCATCGTCCTCGCGGAATACCTTGGGCTCACGGTTGCCCAGGACACGGCCATGCGGACGAACTTTCGCAAGGCCGGAATCCATTACAAGGTCATCAAGAACACCCTGTCATCCCGCGCGATGAAAGAAGCCGGTATCGAAGGGCTTGATGAGCTGCTGACCGGCCCGATCGCCATTGCTTACAGCACGGAGGATGTGATCGCTCCGGCCAAGGCAATCAAGGAGTTTGCGGACAAATTCGACAAATTCAAGATCAAGGGTGGTGTCATGGACGGCCAGGTCATTTCCGTTGAGGAAGTGGTTCGCCTGGCGGCGATTCCGCCACGCGAAGTCCTTTACGGACAGGTTGTTTCCGGCCTGATCTCACCGATCGCCGGTCTCGCCATGATCCTGAACGCGATCGCAGAGAAAGCAGGCGAGCAGGGCGTCGACACTGTCGCCGCAATCAGCTCCGCCCCGGCTGCAACCGCAGAGTGAACCATCAGAAACCAGCCTGCCCGGCTTGACCTGATCAAGCGGCAGGCACAAACCCGCATCACCGGAGGGTGATGGGAATAGACGGCCGTAGGGCCGATGAAATGGAGGCAATTATACCATGGCAAGCGAAAAAGTATTGAAGTTGATGGAAGAAGTCAAGGCGATGACCGTCATTGAGCTCTCTGAACTGGTGAAAGCCCTTGAGACCGAGTTTGGCGTTTCTGCCGCCGCGATGGCCGTGGCTGCGCCAGCTGCCGGTGCTGCTGCCGCAGCCGCCCCGGTTGAGGAGCAGACCGAGTTTACGGTTATCCTGAAAGGCCCTGGCGCGAACAAGATCAATGTCATCAAGGCTGTCCGCGAGCTGACCGGCCTTGGCCTGAAGGAAGCGAAAGACCTTGTCGACACCGCTCCGAAAGCTGTCAAGGAGAACATCAGCAAGGAAGACGCGACCAAAATCCTGGACAAACTCAAGGAAGCTGGCGCAGAAGTCGAGATGAAGTGATCTCTTACGGACTGTTCGAAATTCCCCATTTGGCGCCTGATGCCAAATGGGGAATTTTCATGTGCATCGCTTGACAGGATGCGATGTGAGATGATAAACTCATCAAGCGCATTGAGACTTTCGGTGCGCAAGCACCTGCACAACATATGGCGGCGTAGCTCAGTTGGCCAGAGCATCCGGTTCATACCCGGAGTGTCGTTGGTTCAAATCCGACCGCCGCTACCACATGGCCCGTTGGTCAAGCGGTCAAGACATCGCCCTTTCACGGCGAAGACAGGAGTTCGATTCTCCTACGGGTCACCATATGTGGGTGCTTAGCTCAGCTGGGAGAGCACATGCTTCACACGCATGGGGTCGCAGGTTCAAGTCCTGTAGTACCCACCAGGTTCGCGGGATTAACTCAGTGGTAGAGTGTCACCTTGCCAAGGTGAAAGTCGCGAGTCCGAATCTCGTATCCCGCTCCAGGGCTGGTTGTCGCCAGCCCTTTTTTTCTATTGAAGGTGTTGGATCCGTGAAGTCAGCATCGGCATGCAGCAGCCTTTCGGCTATGGAGGATGGCAAGAGATGGCACCCGTGACATTGAAAAGCATCATAGATGAATTTGACCTGGAAGTGGTTGCCGATTACGGCAATTTCAACGATGCCCTGATCTCGATCGCCGATGTGACGCGGCCGGGATTGCAGCTGGCGGGTTACTTTGACCATTTCGGGCCGGACCGAATCCAGATACTGGGCAACATGGAGACCGCATTCCTTATGCAGCTCAGTTCGGAGGAGCGCTTCATGAGGCTGGATGCATTATTCAGCAAAGGCATCCCTTGCCTGATCCTGTCCCGGCACCATACAGCCTCGCAGGAAATGCTCGACTGCTCGGAAAAGTACCGTGTCCCGATCCTGAGGACGAGTGAGCCGACCGCGACATTCATCAGTTCCGTGGTCAAGTTCCTGAATGTCGAACTGGCGCCACGAACAAGCCTGCACGGTGTTCTGGTCGAGGTCTATGGCGAGGGCATCCTGATCCTGGGTGAAAGCGGCGTCGGCAAATCGGAAACCGCGCTGGAAATTGTCAAACGAGGCCACCGAATGATTGCCGATGACCTGGTCGAGGTGCGTCGTGTTTCCGATACGACCCTGTTGGGTCGCGCGCCGGAAATCATCCGGCACTTGATCGAAATACGTGGCATCGGCATTCTGGATGTCAAAGAGTTATACGGTGTGTCTTCGGTCAAAATGCAGGAAAACATCAATTTCGTGATCAACCTCGAAGCGTGGAAAGAAAACAAGATCTACGAGCGGCTTGGCATCAACGAAGAAACAACGGAAGTGCTTGGGATTCAGGTCCCATCGATCACGATCCCGGTTCGCCCGGGCCGGAACCTGGCGATCATTGTCGAAGTTGCCGCGATCAACTTCCGCCAGAAGAAAATGGGTTATAATGCAGCCAAGGCACTGACTGACCGGGTGTTCGGCCAATCCTCCACCTGAAAAGGAGAGGGGCCATCATGCCCGGCAGACGATGAAAAAAAGATGGAGTGGACCAACATGATGGACGTCGCTGCCTTCAGGGCGCGGCTGCCGCAAGCGGCGCAGCGCATCAGAATCAACGAGCCAATGGCGCTTCACACAACTTTCAAGGTCGGCGGACCGGCAGATGTCCTGTTCGAACCGTCCGGAATCGACGAGATCCGCACAGCTGTCGCTTATGTGCGTGAGCATGGCATACAACTGACTGTCCTTGGCAATGGATCCAATATTGTCGTGGCAGACCGTGGAATCCGGGGCCTGGTCATGGTCCTGGGCCAGCATTTTTCAGATTTCCGGGTCTTGGATGGACGGATTGAGGCGCAAGCCGGCCTGCAGTTGGCCCGGCTATCGGCCATCGCCTTGCGCAATGGCCTTGGCGGGCTCGAATTCGCTTCCGGCATCCCGGGTACGGTTGGCGGTGCGGTACTGATGAATGCGGGCGCCTATGACCACTGCATGGCTGATGTCCTGACCGAAGCCACTTGCCTGACCCCAGACGGGTCCATTTTAACCTTGACGGTGGAGCAACTGAACCTGTCCTATCGCTGCAGTGTGTTTTCACACGGACAGCCATTGGCGGGTAGTGTGATCCTCGGCATGGCAGTCGAGTTGAAAAAAAGGCCAATAGAAGAAATCACACAGGAGATTGTTGAATTGGGACGCCGGCGCAACGCCTCGCAACCACTTGAATGGCCCAGCGCCGGCAGCGCGTTCAAACGACCACCCGGGCACTATGCCGGGAGACTGATCGCCGATTGCGGGCTCAAGGGATGTCGCGTCGGCGGTGCGGAAGTATCCGGAAAACACGCTGGTTTTGTCATCAACACAGCAACAGCGACTGCCTCGGATGTCCGGTGCCTGTTTCGTCAGGTGCAGCGTGAAGTCTTCGAAAAGACCGGAGTCTGGCTGTCGCCGGAAGTGAGATTCATTGGAGACTGGCCGGACCATGAAGCGCAGGATCTGCCGGATTGTCCGTTATCAGACGGATGATCTGAAACAGGCAGGCCAGTGTGGCATGAGAGGAAAATTGATTGGAGGGCCGGAAATGGACATGATCATTTTGACCGGCATGTCCGGCGCAGGGAAGAGCCAGGCGGCGAATTACCTTGAAGACATGGGATTTTTCTGCATTGACAACCTGCCGCCTCATCTATTGCCGGAACTGACGAAATCTTTCCTTCGAAGCGCTGATCCTGAGGCTTCAGGCGTGAAGACAGGGATCAACCGCATCGCTTTTGTGGTCGATGTTCGCAGCGCTGAACTTTTTGACGGGTTCTTGCCGGCGTTGATGGAAATAGACCGGATGGGCATCCACTACACGATCATTTACCTGGAATCGACAGATCAGGCTTTGATCAGCCGATACAAGCAGACCAGGCGCAACCACCCGCTGGCCAGGCAACACGGCATTACCCAGGCGATTGCCATGGAGCGGGCCTTGTTGGAACCGATCAAGGAGCTGGCCGATACGGTGATTGACACCTCGGAGTTCAAATCCAATGAACTGAGGGACCGATTGTACAGCATGTTGTCCGAGCCAGGCGTGGAAAACCGGATGACCATCCTGATCCAGTCATTCGGTTTCAAATATGGCATACCACCGGATTGTGATCTGGTCATTGATGTCCGTTTCATTCCAAACCCATATTACATCGAAGACTTGCGGCCATTAAGTGGCCTGGACGAGCCGGTACGGCAATTTGTCCTGAAGTTCGACGAATCGCACCGGTTCATGGATCTTCAGGAACAAACCATCGAATTCGCCTTGCCCTTCTATATCCGGGAGGGCAAAGTGCGCCTGACGATCGGGGTCGGCTGCACGGGAGGCCGACACCGGTCTGTCGCCCTTGCGGAGGACCTGGCGAACCGGTTGCGGGATAATGGCATGCATGTCCTGGTCGATCATCGCGACATCAACAAAGATCCGAGACAAACCCATACATTGGTGCTTTAAGAGGAGTGACCGATGCTGACTGACATCGAAGAACAGATCATCCGTTGCGCGAAAAATCCTCGGCGAGGGCCATCCATCACGGTCATCGGCGGAGGGACCGGCCTGTCGACGATGCTTCGCGGCTTGAAACTCTATACAGACCACCTGACGGCGATCGTCACGGTCGCCGACAATGGTGGTTCATCCGGTATGCTGCGGGAAGATCTGGGCATGCTGCCACCCGGGGATATCCGGAACTGCATCCTGGCCCTGGCCGATACGGAACCGCTGATGAACGACCTGCTGAACTACCGGTTCGTGGATGGCCGTCTGAAAGGCCAGAGTTTCGGCAACCTGTTCATCGCGGCCATGAACGCGGTGTCAGGCAACTTCTATGACGCGGTGCGCAATGTCTCCAAGGTGCTTGCGGTGCGGGGCAAGGTATTGCCTGTCTCACTGCAGGACATCCAGATCAGCGCGGTTCTTCAGGATCAGACCATCATCCATGGTGAGAGCGCCATTGGCGACCGGGTGCCGACACCGGGCAATGATATCGAATGGATCAGGATGGAACCGGAACTGGCTCGTCCATTGCCTGAAGCTGTCGAAGCGATTTTGCGATCCGATGTGATCGTCCTCGGCCCCGGCAGCTTGTACACGAGCATCATCCCCAATCTGCTGTTTCCGGAAATCCAGAACGCGATTCTGAAAAGCCCGGCCTACAAGATATACGTATGCAATATCATGACCCAGCCGGGCGAGACCCTTGATTATGACGCGGTCCGGCATGTGCAGGCGATCATGCGCCATGCGCATCAGGATTCACCGGTCGGTTTGATCGACACATGCGTCCTCAACAATGCTCCAATTCCGGAAGATCTTGTCGAACGTTACCGCAAGGAGATGGCTGCCCCCGTTCCAGCCGAACCGGAAATGCTTGAAAAAATGGGCATCCGTCCGGTGCTGGCTCCACTGGCTTCAACAGGACGAGGGTTGGTCCGGCACGACCACACCCTGCTGGCCAGATTGATCATGCGGCTTGTCCTGGAAAACCGTTCAAAGGGAAGCGTCGCTTCTCCGGATCGTGTGAACCGGAAATCCAAGGGTGCGGGCGGGCTAAAGTGAGCAAGCATGTGACATTTTCCCGACAGGTGAAAGACGAGTTGTGTCGCCAGCACAACCAGTTGGATTGCTGCGGTTTCGCGGAGCTGGCCGTCGCGCTGGCCAGTGCCGGGAGATTTCGCGACGATCAGCTGACAATCGCGACAGCCCACCTGCCTTATGCGGACCGTCTGATTGAACAGATGTCGCGACGCTACGCCTTTCTGATGAAGGTTCGTCAGGGCTCTGAATTGCTGACCCTGACTTTTTCGGGTCAAGACGCTATGAATACGCTGCTCGGGCAAATGGTGTCCGAGCTTGGATATGATCCTGCCACCGGTGGTTTTCATGAGCGGGCATTCAAACCGGATTGCTGCCTGAGGGCGGCTTTGCGCGGTTTTTTCCTGGCGTGTGGTTCGATTGCCGAACCACAGGGTGCATACCATCTGGAACTTTCCATACGACAACCGGGAACGGCCCGGCTGGCGGTTCGCCTGCTGGCCAGGGCATCCATCCGGGCCAGTAAACTGGATCGGAATGGATATCATGTGGTCTATCTGAAGGAAGGCCAGTACATTGCCGAATTTCTGCTTCAGTCCGGTGCGCACGAGTCTTTGCTGGCATTCGAATCGCTCCGGGTTGAAAAGGAGATGCGGAACTCGGTCAATCGTGTGGTCAATTGCGACAATGCCAATGCCCAGCGGATAGCCAACACGTCGGCCCGCCAGCTGGAACTGATCCGTTTTCTGCGCGATTCAAGGACTTTGGGCCAGTTGCCGGCCGAGCTGCAGGCGGCAGCTGAAGCCCGTCTTGAAAATCCGGATCTTTCCCTACGTGAACTGGGTGAACTGATGGACCCGCCGATCGGCAAATCCGGTATGAACCACCGGCTGAAAAAACTTGAGAATCTTGCAGCCGGACTGTCACCAGAAAAACTGGAGGCTGCTCCACAGGCGCGGGCGGTAAGCAGGCCGGCACCGGAAAGCGATGACTGATGAGCCTTGACATTGTCCTTTACGAACCGGAAATACCACAGAACACAGGCAATATTGCCCGAACCTGCGTTGCTTTGGGCGCAAGACTGCATCTGGTCGGCCGACTGGGTTTTTCTTTGTCGGACCGCTATCTGAAACGGGCTGGCCTGGACTATTGGTTCGACCTGGATGTCACGCTCTGGGACGATCTCGAAACCTGTCTTTCCGACCTTGCGCGAGTGCACACGGTCACTGTCCGGCCAGCGGTCTTCTATGCCACCACAAAGGCTGAAGTCCGCTACACGGATGTCGTGTTTCCGGAACGGTCGATCCTGGTGTTCGGGCCGGAGAGCAGGGGCCTTCCCGATTCGCTCCTGATCGCAAGGCCGGAGCGCTGTGTCCGGATTCCGATGCGCGAACAGAATCGTTCCTTGAACCTGTCCAATGCCGTCGCGATTGTCGCCTATGAAGCGTTTCGGCAGAACGGATTCAATGGTCTTCGATAAAAATCTGAAACTGTCCATGACAAGTGAAGTTGATTTTTGTCATCATTGTTGATTTGATGCTATAATATTCGGGAATTCGTCAAGAATGATTCATTTTGGCGGCCACTTGATCGGCCATGGGCACTTGACCTCATTGACCGGTCATACAGGTGAGAGATGAACGATTACGACATGATCCGTTCCATCAATGCTGAGTTGAACGGCTACCGAAAGGGCAGCCTGTCTGTCTTCATCGATCTTGAAAAAGGGTATCTCACCTGGCGGGAAAGCACGCGCTGGTGCAACAACTTCACCCGAACAGTGACAGAAGAACAGATCCGCCAGCTTCGAAGCGATCTGGAGGATTGCCGCCTGCTCAACTGGCGCAGTCTTCGCCGTCCTGGCAGCGAGGACGGCCCGACCGGGGAGCGACACCCGGCGTTTCTTTCCTGGCAGGTCAAGCTCCGTCACGATGGCAAGTCCTGGAACCGCGAGGGGGAGGATCGCCTGCCCGGCCAATGGGAATCATTCTGCCGGGCGATCGAGCGGCTCAGCCGGACCAGCTTTCGCCTTTGAGCGATGAATGGGACCTGGATATCATTCACCGTCAGATGACATAGGCTTATTCGATAGCCGGAGGAGACCATGGATCAGGAACGCGTCACATCACTGGTCCAAAACGCGCAAAACGGCGACAAGGATGCTTTCCACGACCTGCACCAGTTGTTCTGGCGCCAGATCCGTTATTTCATCTGGAAAACGCTGAAAAATGAATCCGATGTGGAAGATGTCCTTCAGGAAACATTTATCGAGGCGTACCGGCATCTGCCCCAGCTGAAGGATCCGACTGTCTTCCGTCCATGGCTCTATAAAATCGCCCTTTACCAGTGCAACCGCCTGTTCCGCCGTAAACGGCCGCTGGTTTTCAGCGATATGGAGGAAAGCGTGGTCGCGGCCATCCCGGATGAAACGGCTGAATTCCTGCCCTTGTCTGTTCTGGAAAACAAAGAGGCCGGTGCGCTGATCCTGAGAATGGTCGACCAGCTGCCGGACGAGCAGCGCGTCACGCTGACCCTGTTCTATTTTCAGCAGATGACAATCGCGGAGATCGCCCGTATCATGGACTGCCCGGAGAACACGGTCAAAAGCCGCATGCGGTACGCGAAACGCACGCTTAGGGGCCAAATTGAAAAGGAACAGCAGAATGGGACGCTGATCTATTCCCTTTTACTGGCCCTGCTGGCGTTGATGTATCTGCCGCCATCATGATACAATGGCGAAAGTCATGTTCTCATTGCCAATGATCAATCATGAATATCATACGAGGTGAAGCAGTTTGGATTTCCTGGAAGGTTTTCTGCTCGGGCCGCTCTGGAGTGACACTGAATACGAGAATAGAAAGCACACCGGATTTTTCTGGTTTATCGGACTGGCCACCTGCGTCCTCATGGCCTATCTATTCCTGTACCCGGAAAAATTGCCGATCCTGCTTGACATGAACCTGAACGGACTGATCGCCCTGTTCGCCCTCCTGACGCTCCTGTCTCCGCTGATCAGCCATATCTACTACCGGATGGTCCTGCCGGTCAGGCTGGCCATCCTTGCGTTGCAGACCATCAAGCTTTTTTCCGGGATGCTGGTGCTCATCCGCCTGGCCCTTCCCCGGATCGGTATCAACACCGACACGGTCGCCCAGGACGCGCTTGACCTGATCAACAAGATCATCGGCGGCAGTACGGAATATTTCACAAAAATGGCCCAGGGCACCGGCATGCTGGTCGGTATCGTCGTCGGCGGACTGGGGGTCGTGCTGGCGCTGGCCGTCGTCGTGATCCTGGCCCTTGTCCTGCCGATTGCCTGGATGGCGCTCATGCGGGCGATCCAGCGTGGCATCGACCTGCTGGCCATCCACACAATCATACAGGACTACGAATGAAAAACCCGGCCTAGGCCGGGTTTTGACGAATGGAGGAACTTCCATGCGCAAAACGAAAATCATCTGCACGATGGGACCCGCGGTGGACAAGGAAGAGGTGCTCATCAGCCTGATCGAGAAGGGCATGAATGTTGCCCGCCTGAATTTTTCCCACGGAACGCATGAGGAACACAAGGTCCGTGTCGATCGGATCAAGCGTCTGAGAAGCCGTCTGGACGTACCGATCGCGCTGTTGCTGGACACCAAGGGCCCGGAGATCCGGACCGGCCGGTTTGAGAAGGGGAAGGTCATGCTGGAGGAAGGGGCGCATGTTGTGCTGACCCCGGAGGATGTCCCCGGTACGGAAACCCTGATACCGGTCAGCTATCAGGACATCGCCAAAGACGTGTCGCCGGGTTTTCGCATCCTGATCGACGATGGGCTTGTCGAACTGGAAGTCCTGAAGGTCGAAGACGGGACTGTCGAATGCGCGGTGCTCAATTCCGGCGCCGTCTCAGACTACAAGAGCATCAACCTGCCGGGCGCGAAACTCAATCTTCCGGCCTTGACTGATCGGGACATGGCCGACATCCTGTTCGCCATTGAGAACGACTTTGACTACATCGCCGCCTCGTTCGTCCGCAAAGCGTCCGATGTCAGCGAGATCCGGCGTTTTCTGGAAAAGAACAACGGCAGTGACATCCACATCATCGCCAAGATAGAAAACCGCGAGGGCATCAGCAATTTCGACAGGATCCTGAAGGTTGCGGACGGCATCATGGTGGCCCGGGGTGATCTTGGTGTCGAGATCCCGATCCAGGAAGTGCCGAACGTGCAGAAAACCCTGATCGAGAAAAGTTACAAGGTGGGCAAGCCGTGCATTACGGCGACCCAGATGCTTGACTCGATGATCCGCAACCCCCGGCCGACACGGGCCGAAGTGAGCGATGTCGCCAACGCCATCCACGATGGCACCAGCGCCATCATGCTGTCGGGCGAGACCGCCATGGGCAGGTACCCGGTCGAAGCCCTGTCCATGATGGTCAGCATCGCCGAGGAGACAGAACGGTCAATCGACTACTGGAAAAGGTTTGTGACCACCCGGAACGAAATGGTGCCGAGCATCTCCAATGCGATCAGCCATGCGTCCTGCATGACAGCCATGGACCTGAGGGCCGCGGCCATCGTGTCAGTCACGCATTCCGGGCGGACAGCCCGTCTTGTCTCGCGATTCCGACCGGAGTGCCCGATCGTCGCGCCAACCGTATCCGAGCGCTCTCGCAACCAGCTGGCCTTGTCCTGGGGGGTTATCCCCTATCTGGTCGAGGAACTCAAGGACACGGACTCGATGTTTGAAATCGGCATTCAAAAGGCGATCGAATCCGGAGCCGCGACCAACGGCGATGTTGTGGTCATCACAGCCGGTACGCCGGTCGGCATGAGCGGCACGACCAACACCGTGAAGGTGCAGACAATCGGACACATGCTGGTTCAGGGCAAGAGCGTGGGCTCTGGCTCCCTGTGCGCGGATGTCCTGGTGATCCGGTCAGCGGAGGATTTGAAGACCGCCGATGAAATGAACGATTATGTCCTGGTCGCCCAGACCACCAACAATAAACTGCTGCCCTACATGAAAAAAGCGGCTGCACTGGTCGTCGAAGACACGGACCCGGCCTGCCACGCCGTGACTGTCGGTCTGGCGCTTGACATACCGGTCATTTATGCCTGTGAAAACGCGACACGGATCCTGAAGACCGGCACATCGGCCACCGTCGATGTGGATCGCGGCACGGTCAGTTGACCAAACCTGGCAAAACGTTTCTGACAAGCCGTCCTTCAATCGGGCGGCTTCATTTTTTCTGCAAACGAAAACGGCTGACCATCAGGACCGACAGCGCCACCATCATGATTGCCGCCAGAGCGACCTGCCAGCGGCCAAACGTGCCGCGGCTCATCAGAAAAGTGTTGACCAGGTTCATGAGCGTCAGGATCGATCCGGCGAGGGTGATCGGGATGCCATAGAAGCAGTCGCATTCCTCCTGAAGGTTGAAACAAGCCAGTCGGAACGCGCCGGCCATGGCGAACAGCAGGGCAATCGTATAGCCGATCATCCGTGCCCCCGGGAAAGCGAACACAGCGAAGCTGAAGTGCAGTTTCCAGGCGATGACAGCAGGGGCTACGCCGAAGGAGACGAGATCGCACAAGGAATCGAGCTGTTTGCCCAGATCGCTCGTTGCGTCCAGATGACGCGCCAGCTTGCCGTCGAACCGGTCGAAGATGGCTGCGGCCATGATGAGCAGGCAGCTGTAAAACATGAGGCCCAGGTCTTCACCGCGTGCGATCAGTGAGAATTTTTCTGTTGAAGAGGCCACCAGGATTGCCAGAACGCCAAACGACAGGTTCATCATGGTCAGAATATTTGGCAGGTTCTTCTTAAATGCCATTCATTCAGTCCCCCGATGGATGATCCGGTTGTCCGGACAGGACCTTGCGAGCCAGAACCGTGATGCCGCCCTTGACCTTGTCCCCCTCGCGCACTGCCACGTTGAAACCGGGCGGCAGGATCAGTTCCGTGCAGGACCCGAAACGGATCATGCCGAATCGCTGGCGCTGGTGGAGAAGATCGCCGGGTTTGACATCGCAGACGATGCGCCGTGCGATGAATCCGGTGATCTGATGCACGGCGATGGTCGTCGAATCGCCTTCTATTATGACCGTGTTGCGTTCATTGATCTCGGATGCATGGCTCTTGAACGCCGGCAGGAATTTCCCCGGCCGGTACAGCACCTGTTTGACCCGGCCGTTCATGGGTGACCGGTTCACATGGACATTGGTCAGAGACAGAAAAATGCTGACCCGGACGGCTGATGATTCAAGAAAGGGATCATGGTCGATGGTCGAGACAGCCATCACGCGGCCGTCGGCCGGGCTGACGAGGCAGTCCGGCATGTCTGGCCCATCTCGCTTCGGGTTTCGGAAAAAATAGATAAAGAACAGAGTCAGCAAACCCGGCAGAATCACGGCAAGGGGATGGATGAATGCTGCCATCACAGTCAGGACCAGACCGATCGCGATGGCAGGGAACCCGTCGAAAGCCACGGGGAATGAATGCTTCATGTCAACTCATATCCTTTCAGGTGTTTATGAAGGCCCGGCAGACCGGTGGAAGAGGAACGGGATGTCATGTTCGTGATGACCCGCTTTCACCAGCTGCTCGATCGACAGGGCATCGGCTGTGTACTGGCTGATCCGGAAGGCGAGGTCATGTGAAAAAAGGCCGCCACCGGTCAGGATGGTCCTGGCCTGGATATCCGTGACCCGGTCGAGAACACCGGCCGTGGGGACCCCCAATCCATTGCAGATACTGAAGAGCTTGATTATACTGATGTTGCTCATGCCGTTTTCCACATCGCTGATATAGGAGTTGTTCATCAGGACACGGTCGCATAATTGAGACTGCGTGAGACCCAGGAACTCGCGGGTCAGCTTGATGACGACACCCGTCGCGGCGGGCAGTATGGCTTCATGGATCGGAACCTGGTTTTTGAAGCGTTCCAGATAGGCGTGTCTCATGGCAAATCCTCTCAATCCCGGTCGTTGACGCGGCTTATGTTGGTGCTGAGATCACGTGCATTATATCGAACAAAACGGTTTATGAGAATCGGTTTCACCCAAAAATATTCATTTGAATCGAGGATCGGCATGATAACTGGCATCGGAGCGCGCGACACGGCCTATTTTGAGAAAGCAATCATCTTCTGTGTGATCACCGGAAGTTCTGCCAAGCAGATTCAGGAATCCGAGGCGTCAATGGCTGAACTGAAAAGCCTGGCGGAGGCGGCCGGGGCAGAGGTTGTGCTTCAGGCTGTCCAGCGACGGGCGCAGCCGGATGCCGCGACAGTCGCGGGTCGCGGCAAGATCCTGGAACTTGGTGAAGCCGGAAGAATGAAAGAGGCAACCCTGCTCATTTTCGACAATGAGCTTTCCGGTTCCCAGATCCGCAATATCGAAGCGCTCTGCCAGCTCAAGGTGATTGACCGGACATTGCTGATCCTGGATATTTTCGCTAGAAGAGCCAACAGCAGGGAAGGACGGCTCCAGGTCGAGCTGGCCCAACTGACCGACCGGTTGAGTCGTCTGACCGGCATGGGCCAGTCCCTGAGCCGCCTCGGTGGTGGAATCGGCACCCGGGGACCGGGTGAGACCCAGCTGGAAAGTGACCGGCGCCACATCATGCGACGGGTTCGCTTTTTGAAGCAGGAACTGGACAAGATCGCCCAGCGTCGCGCCAGGACCCGTACAAGGCGAAACAACGCGCTGATGCGGACGGTCGCGATTGTCGGCTACACCAACGCTGGCAAGTCGACGCTCATGAACCGGCTCTGTGACAGCGATGTACTGGTCATGGACCAGGTTTTCGCGACACTGGACCCTACAGCCCGACGGATTCATCTGCCCGGGGGACAGCAGGTCCTGGCCATCGACACGGTTGGCTTCATCCGTCAATTGCCGCACACCCTGATCGACGCCTTCAAGGCGACGCTTGAGGAGGTGACCGAGAGCGACGTCATCCTGGAGGTTGTGGACAGTTCCGATCCGGACGCGCTGCAGCATCTGGCGGTTGTCGAACAGATCCTTGACGAACTGAAGGCGGCTGAAAAACCCCGTATCCTGGTCCTCAACAAGGCAGACCGGCAGGACAGTCCGCTTTCGTCATCGCTCGTGGCCGGATTTTCCGTAATCCGTGGCCGCGGAGCGGACCGGACCATCACCACAAGCGCCATGACCGGCTTCGGGATCCCGGAACTGCTGGACGCTATTGAAGCCCTGGCCCTGAACCGTCCGGTTGAACTCGACCTGTTCATCCCGTATCCGGACTCTGAATGGATCAGCTATGTCCGCGAGCACGGCAGGATCCTCTCGATCCGGCATGATCCGGACGGTGTTGCCCTGAAATCTGAGGTGGATCCTGAACGTGCGGGACCTTTGCTGAAGTTCCTTCGCCTTGCGAAAAAAAAGGGAACAGAGTAGAATGTTTGATAATCAAATTTTTTTCAAATGACACCTGACAAGAGGATGGATCATGAACGAATACGACAGCATCGTCAATGAACTGCTGCTGGACATTTTTGACAAGATACTGGTCACAGAGGAAAAGGCCTTGAGCAAGGGCAATTTCAGTGACTTGTCGATTGCGGAGATGCATACGCTGGAGGGGATCGGCCTTTACGACACCCGCACCATGAGCGAGACGGCCGCGCGGCTCGGCATCACGACAGGGACATTGACCGTCGCGATTGACCGGCTTGTCCGCAAGGGCTATGTCGAACGGCATCGTGACACCAGTGATCGGCGGGTTGTGCGGGTCAGACTGACCAAGAAAGGCAAGCTCGCCTTCCGGATGCACAGCAAATTCCATACGCTGCTGGTCGACCGGATTGTCGAGCCACTGTCCGGACAGGAACGGGATCTGCTGGTCCGGTTGCTGACGCGTGTTTCGGATTTCGTCGGAGACCAGTACAGTCGCTACAACAGCCGCCCGGACGCGCTGGCCGGTGATTCAGGGGAGGTCAACCAATGACAAAAAGCAGGGAAGAGACGACACGTCGGGTCATGGCAGCCGTCGCGACCGTTTCCGGCGCGGAGATTTCGAGCCTGGGTCCGGATACGGAACTGGTGGCGGACCTCAGTCTGGATTCGCTGGCCATGTTCGAGCTGGTGATCGAGCTTGAGGAGGCATACGGCCTTCGCATATCGGATGAAGACATCGAGCGGATCAGAACCATCACCGACATTGTCGGCTATATCGAGCGTCATGCTGGATGATCAAAATATGACTGGGAGGGAATTCCCATGCAGATCGTGAAAGGTCATCGTTTTTATCCGGTCCAGGCCTATCAGGACTTGAGGGATATGATCCAGACAAGCGGAAAGCAGTATGGCCAGGCGGTTGCGTTCCGTTTTCGCAAGGATCCCGCGTCCGAACCCGAGACCAGAACCTATGCCCAGTTTATCGAAAACTACCGTCAGCTGGGCACATCTTTGGTTGCCCGGGGTTTTCGCGGGAAGAAGATCGCTGTCATCGGTGAGAACTCCTATTCATGGTGTATCACCCACACAGCGGTCCTGAACGGAGTCGGGATCAGCGTCCCGCTGGACCGTCTGCTACCGGCGGCCGAAATACTCGCTCTTCTGGAGCGGGGCGGCGTGTCGGCCATTTTCTATGACGCAGCCTTTCATGACGTCTGTCTGGAGGCAAACCGGTCACTCAATGGCCAGATCGAGCTGTTCTGCTGCATGCGTCCCGATCGGCTCAAACCATCTGCCGCCTCGATTTTCGAATCGGCTGGTGAAACGGACCCGGATCGAAAGCAGGCTTCCTTCGTGCGGTATGACGATCTGCTGTCCGAGGGGCGCACGATGCTTGAACAGGGTGATCAGACTTATGACGACCTGACAATTGATGGCGACGCGCTGGCATCCCTGCTGTTCACTTCCGGGACCACCAGCACGTCGAAAGCTGTCATGCTGAGCCATCGCAACATCTGCGCGGACATCGAGGGGCTTGCCGGCATCCTGAAATTGAAGCCCGGTACGCGCATGCTGTCGATTCTGCCGCTGCACCACACGTTTGAAAACACATGCGGCCTTTACACGGCCCTGGCGTTCGGATGTGAAATCGTGATCTGCGATGGGCTGCGCTATATCCAGAAGAATCTTCAGGAATACCATATCGACATGATCATCGGGGTACCGGCTGTTTTCGAGAATTTCTACCGCAAGGTCCAGGACACACTCAAGAAAACCGGCAAGGACAAGCTGGTCAGCAGGATGATCCCGCTGACCAACGCTCTGCGAAAAGCGGGCATTGATGTCCGGCGCAGGATCTACCATCAGATTCTGGACGCGTTCGGCGGCAGGCTGTCACTCGGCATCTGCGGCGCGGCACCGATTGATGGACAGATCATTGCGTTTTTCGATTCCGTTGGATTCAGGATCCTGCAGGGCTATGGCCTGACGGAGACTTCTCCGGTCGCTGCGGGATGCAACGACCGTGATTTCAAGCCAGGCACGGTCGGTTTCCCGATTTCGGGCGTTGAGATCGCCATCGATTCCGACGGGCCGGGTGAGCCGGGTGAGATCCTGGTGCGCGGGCCGATCGTCATGAAGGGTTACTACAATGACCCGGTCGCCACGGCCGAGGTCATCGACCAGGATGGATGGTTCCATACCGGCGATGTCGGGGTCCTCGACCCGAAAGACCAGTTCCTGTCCATCACCGGCCGCCTCAAGTCCATGATCGTGCTGAAAAACGGCAAGAAGGTTTTCCCGGAGGAAATCGAGTTCCTGATCAACCAGAATGCCTGTATCAAGGAATCGCTGGTCTGGGGAGAAGAAGATCCCAATGGGGATGTGTTTGTCAACGCCAAACTGGTGCTTGATCGTGACTGCATTCAGCAAAAGGGTGTCGAGGTGACGGATGAGGGGGAACTGAAGCGGCTGCTGGACACCGTCATCGGGGAGATCAATCGTCATCTGCCGTCATTCAAGTCCATTCGCCATTACGGCTACAGCTTTCAGGAAATGGTGAAAACGACCACCTTGAAGATCAAGCGCCCGATCGAAATCGCTGCTCTTCGCTCGTTCATGGAGCAGTCGAAACTGCGCTGGCGTGAAATCACTGGGCGCAATCTGGACAATCTGACCGCCAATCAAGCGATGCCTGACCATGACCCGTCTGATCGTCCGACTGATTCTTCCACATGATGGGAAGTACGCCGGGAGGCGGGATGCCAGGGTACAGGTTGAATGAAATGGCGAATGGGAACGATGGTTTTGCCACATTGGATGATGACAAAGGACTTGCGTTCAAGTATGTTTTCATTTTGAACCCGCAGGCCGGCAACCGATCGACCCGACGTCTGTCTGACCAGATCCGTTCGGTTTTTCAAAACCGCGCCATGGAAAACGATTATGAGATTGTCCTGACGGAAGGCCGCGGACACGCCAGTGAACTGGCCAGCGCCATCGGCCAGAGACTGGGCCGTCGCGGCCTCGTTTATGCCTGCGGCGGAGACGGCACCGTTCACGAGACCGCGAAAGGCCTGTATGGCACCGGCGCGGCCCTGGGCATTCTGCCGACCGGGACGGCCAATGATTTCGCGCGTCAGGTCCTGTCGACCACTGATGTGACAGAACTGCTGGCCCGGCTGACCACACCGGTGATCCGACCGATTGACCTCTTCCTGATCAATGATGAGATCTGCATCAATATCGCTTCTTTCGGTCTGGACACCAGAGTGCAGATACTGGCCGAGTCGATCAATCGCAAATGCCATTTTCTGGGTGGCCTGATCTATCCGATCTCCATCCTGGTCTCCCTGTTCGGCAGTCGTGAGTTCGGGTTCCAATACGAGTTGAAAATGACTGGCGCGGATGGATCCGTCCGGACCGATTCCGGTTCATCCCGATTCATCCTGTCGGCCATCTGCAACAGTGGATATTACGGCGGCGGCTATCATCCGGCACCTTCAGCTGACCCGATGGACGGGATCCTGGACATCTGCATCGTCGACAACGTGCCTTTGCGCGAGATCATCCGCCTGCTGCCACTCTACAAAGCCGGAAAACATGAAGCACACCCGGCAGTCCACGTCTTCAAGGCCCAATCGGGCGTCATCCGGCCAACCGAGGGTGTATTGCAAGGCAATTATGATGGAGAAATCTTCCAGACCGAAGAAGTGACATTCCGCGTTCTGCCGCTCGCGCTTCCGTTCGCGTTTTATTGATGGGTCAGTCCAGCTTCCTGGGCACCTGCTTCTGGCGATATTGTTCTTCCATCCAGGCGGTCAGGGCGTCCGTCATCGACTGGGCATCCTTGTAGTCGCCGGGCATCAACGGCTTTCCAAAATGGATCACGACTTTTTTGGGTCGGCACCGGCTGTCGAGCGGATGCGGCCGTTTCATGTGCCGGTTGAAAACCTCGTAACCGCCATCGATGAAAACCGGCACCAGCGGGACATGACTCTTGATCGCGATGTAGGCGGCCCCGCTTTTCATTTCGCCAAGTCGCCCGTCCATCGATCGGGTGCCTTCCGGATGGACCAGCATGATGTTACCCTCATCGACCTTTTTTTTGGCGATGATCAGTCCGCGGACCGGATTGCCGAACCGGTCGACCGGAACGCCCCGCCCGACACGCACGATCAGGCGACCGAACGGTCCGTGGCTTTCCTCCAGGTCCTTGGCGGCGATGCAGGCCAAGTGCTGGAAATGCCCTTGGCGAAGGTACGCGCCGATCCACATGCCATCGACATAGGTTTCATGATTGGCCGCGATGACATAGGGTGTCTTTTCCGGGATGTTTTCTGTCCCGACGGCCTTGAGGCGCAGAAAAAGACGGCTGAGCAACATGCCGCCGTAAAAGCCGAACCAGCCGGGAAACCCTCTTGGCAATGGGTATTCGGCCATGGGGTCGGGTTTCTTCAGGTCAGTGGGCGCAGGTTTGTTCATGGATGAGGCAGGACCTTTCTTTCGATTGTATCAGTTGCAGAATACCACATTGGCTGGGAAAATTCGATGATTTCGACTTTAAATGAATGATAGAATGATCATGGAATCACCCGGATAATGAACCAGAACCGCTGTCTGGCATCCGGCGGGAAAGGAAACCACGCGTGAAACTGATCTTCGGAATGGATGCCAACACCCTTGTCGCGCGATGTTTGACTGACATTCATCAGCGCACGATCGACTATCCCGATCAGCGCGCGTTTTTGATCGTGCCCGAACGCGCCAAAGTCCAGATGGAACGGCAATACATGGAAACGACCGGGACCGACGGCCTGATGATGGCGGAGGTGCTTAGTTTTCGCCGCCTGGCTCACCGGCTGCTCGATGAAGCCGGACAATTGCCGGCAAGCCCGCTTGATGCTTTTGGCCGACGGATGCTGATCTATCGTGTTCTAAAAGAAAATAGTGACCGTTTCCGTTCGTTTGGCCATTTGGCTGACCGCAGCGGCTTCATCGATCAAACCGAGTCCGTGATCGGCGACCTCAAACGTCACGGCATCCGGGCAACCCAGTTGATGGCGGTCGCGCAGGCGATGGATACCGCCAAACCGTTGCGGGACAAATGTCATGATCTTGCGATCCTTCTGGATGGCTTCGACAAAGCATTGACCGACCGCTCACTGGCTGACGGCGATGATGATCTGAACAGACTGGCTGAACTGCTGGAACGCATGGCAAACCCGCCGCTTGGTTCGGACGCGCTGACGATGGACACAAGGCTTCTGTCGCGACCGTTGGGCAAGATCCATGTCACGGTGACCGGATTTGGTTTTACAAGAGACTTCACGCCGCAGGAGCATCGGATCCTGGCACAGTTGGATGAACGATGCGCCTCGCTGACCGTCGCCATCCAGGCCGACGCGCTGCCGGACAGTGATGTGGCCGCGGAGCACGGTCCGGAAGCGTTCCTGATTGCCCGCAGGACACTTTTCCGTCTGAAATCCCGGTTTGCAAAAGCGGAAACACACCGGATCCCACCCATGCAGACATCAATCCAGAGTCGGATCGCCGGTGCGTTGAACGGCTCATGGCCATCCGGACCACAACCGGAAGAGCATACAGACTCATGGGATGGCCAGGTCACACGGATCGAATTGCCATCGCCAGCGGATGAAGTGGACTGGCTGGCGGGCGAAATCCGTCGTCTGACCCAGGAAGGCGGTTATCGTTACAAAGACATTGCCATTGCGATGTGTGAACCGTCATCAAGCCTGCCACTGCTCAGGACCGCCGGCCGGCGATATCGGTTGCCACTTTTTCTGGATGAGGCCCGCTCGCTTGAGGGGACAGCCCTGTTCCGATTCGTGCTGGGCCTGTTTGACCTCTCTTTGCGCAACTGGTCGCGTGACGCGGTCATGACGGTCCTGAGAAGCGGACTGACATCCTTGACCGCAGACCAGTCTGATTGGCTGGAAAACGAATTCCTGGCGCGTGGACTGTTCCGCAAGGACCGGCTTTTCGCGGTGGGCACCCCGGAAGGTGGGGACAATGATGGCCGGATGACGGATGACGAGCGTCGTATTTCAGACGTGGTCCGTCAGATATTCCTGCCGATGCGCCAATTGACGGACCAGCTTCGCCAGGCGCCGACAACGGCTCACTCCTGCCAGTTGATCAGGCAGTACTTCATTGATCACCAGATGGTGGACCGGATTCGGGACCTGGTTTCACTGCTTCAAGACAAAGGCGAGATGGACGCGGCCTTGCTTCTGGCTTCCGCCCATAAAACGCTGGGTCGACTGCTGAATCAGCTTGAATCCATCGCCGGGCCCATTCCGATGACACTTGCCCAGTTGAGGGACACCATCCGTTCCGGCCTGGCCGGCGCGTCTGTCACGCTGATCCCGTCTTCGCTTGACCAGGTCATGGTAGGCGACTGGCGACATGTCAGCCGCCAGCCTTGCCGTGTCCTTTTTGTGGTCGGAGCCCGGTCGGATGTCCTGCCGCCACGCCCGGCTCCGGAAGGCCTGCTCAAGGATCTCGACCGTCAGCAGCTTTCCGACCTGCTTCAAGTCCGCTTGCCCAGCAATGCCCGGGACCAGGTGTTCGCCGACGCCGGCACGACCTTCCAATTGTTGACACGCGCGTCAGAACGTCTTTATCTCGGTGTTTCCGGCAATGAGCCGGCAGATGTGGTCCGTCCGATCATGGATGCGTTCCCCGGACATCGTGTCCGATCATCGGATGACTTGACCGACCTTTACAGTCCGCGCATGAACGCGCCGTCTGCCGCCTGGCATCGCTGTTCCCTGCTGAGCGGTTCATCGATCACGCTGCCACCACCCCTGGCTGCCGCCTGGCGTATGCTGGCCCATGAGTTGCGTGGAAAAGCGGATTCAATGCCGTTTCTGGCACAGGGGGCCTGTCCGGACAGACTCGAAGACCGTTTTTCAGGTGATCATCCTGACGTGGGTTGCCTGCCGTCTGGTCATGTCTCGACAGACGTGGTGGCCCGATGGTATGCGCCCATGCCCAGCCTTAGTGTTTCGCAACTGGAAAAATATGCCGCCTGTCCCTATTCCCATCTGGCGACCTATATCCTTGGCCTTCAGGAGCGTGCCGATGATTCGCCGCAGTCCGCGGATATCGGGACGATCCTGCACCGCACGGTCGAAACCGCCGTTCGGGAACTGGCCGATGCCGTGGAACTGGGGGGTGCAGACCCGGATCTGCGTGCGGTCCTGATCGAGGATTTCATCAACCGTGTCCTGCCGGAGCGCCATGCGCACTGGCTGAGCAAGGCGATAAAGGATCTGGGCCCCTTGCTTGTGAGAACCCCTGGCTTCCAGTCACGGATCAGCCGTAAATTGTCTCTGGTGGCTGTCACCTCCATCGAAGCGGTCATGCGCCAACTGTCCGCGGACGGCTACGCGCCGAAATACCTGGAGTGGCGATTTGGTCCGGGGTATCCGGCCGACTGTGCGATCCGCGTCCCGAACGGCCCCTTGCTCGACTTGCGTGGCATCGTCGACCGGATCGACATTCGTGACGATGACGGGCAGACCTGCTTCAGGATCATCGATTATAAAAGCGGCAACACGGTTGTTGACCCGGATCGGCTTTACCATGGGCTGGACCTTCAGCTGCCAGTGTATGTGGCTGCATTTTCCAGAAACAATCCGGACTATGTGGCGGACGAAGCGGCCTATTTCCGGTTTGACTGGCCCGTTCACCGTCTGGAACGGGCCGGGAAAGCCCCGGTGGATATCGGAACGCTTCAGAGAAAGCATTTTCAACTGCGCAAAACAGAAATGTCGCGCGAAGCGCTGGCCCTCGTGTCTCGGCACGCCGTCTCCCAGTCGGAATCGCTTGCGGAAAGCCTGTTCGATGGCCGGTTCGAGGTGGCGCCCCGACGGGTCCGCGGCAAGGAAGCCGCCTGTCGATATTGCCCTTATGCCGCGGTTTGTGGCTTCAATCGCAAATCCTACCACTACCTGGATCCTGTCACGCGGCTGGCTGCCGTGAACGAGGAACGGCTTAACCGCAGGCAAGCCCTGATCCGACTGCTCGAGCGACAGGATCCTTGCCGGACAGGCGGGGAAAGCCACGAGACCGCGAGGGGGGAAGAGACGTGATCCAGCTTACACCGCAGCAACAGGCGGTCATCCAGGCCCCGGTCGGCAACATGCTGGTTTCCGCGGCCGCCGGGTCCGGCAAGACCAGCGTCCTGACCGACCGGATCGTCAACAGGATCATCAGTGGGGAATCCGACATCCGCTCGATTCTGGTCATGACTTTTACGGACATGGCAGCCCGTCAGATGCGCGAGAAAATCGCGGCCAAACTAAGACAGGCGCTCATCGAAGAGACAGACGGGCCGACGATCGACCGTCTGCGTCGCCAGATGCTGATGCTGCCGGGCGCGCAAGTGTCGACCATCCACGCGTTTTGCCTGACTGTGATCCGGGATTTTCACCACGAGGCTGTCGACGAGAACGGGAAGTCATTGATCCAGCCTGACTTCATGGTCGATGACGGGGCGGAGAGCGACATTCTATTGGATGACGCCCTGGAGAGCCTGCTGCAGGAGTGCCACGAGTCGATTGACCTGGCCGGGGATGACCGGTCACGTCTCATCCTGCCGGATGACCTTCAAGGACGATTGCCGCCGACTTGCCAAGGCGAAGCGTTTGTCACGGCGTTTTACCTGCTGGTCGATGGTTATGGCTCGGCCAGATCGGATGTTTTGCTGAAAAACCTGATCCTGAGCCTATACCGGTTTTTGAGGAGCATGCCCGATTACCGGGATTTTGTCCAGGCAAAATTGGCTGATTATGAACATTCGGCCGCCTGCTTTGCGCAAAGCGCAGCAGCCAGGGTGTTGATCGCCCAACTGAAGTTCAGTCTTGACCGGGCCATGAAAGCCATCGATGAATGGGAGCCGCAACTGGACACAATCCGTTTCTACGCTGACCGGAAAAAGAACGGGGAGTGGACCGATCGCTACCGGGAGGCCTTTTCTGTTCTACGGTCGCTGTGGTCGGGCATCGTGACAGGTCAGCTTGGATATGATGACATTTACCGGCTTTCAAGACCGTTGTCAGACTTGGCCGCGCCACGGGGAACCCGATCGGACACACCGGAAAAAAAGGCGTTCGTCGAACGATTCTGCGCGGATGTCGCGGAGGCGGTCTACACGGCATCCGGCGGGGCCGGTCAACAGAAATGTCTGGATGCCTTCCAGTTTGAACCGTTGATCGCGTTTGAGCGGCCCTCGGATGTGATCGAGGCCGAACTGACCGCGATGCTCCCGGCCGTCCAATGCCTGATGGCGCTCGTTCTGACGGTTGACAGCCGTCACAGCCAATTGAAACAGCAGGTCGGCATCATCGATTTCAGCGATTTCGAACACCTGGCGTTGACGATCCTGCGCAGACCGGAGGCCGGGGACTATTACCGGAACCGGATCAAGGAAATCTACATCGATGAATATCAGGACACCAGCAGCATTCAGGAGGCGATCGTCTCGAGCATGACCAACAGCAACTGCCTCATGGTCGGAGATGTCAAACAAAGCATTTACCGGTTCCGTCATGCCCGGCCGCAGATATTCCTTGACAAGCAGGCCGCATATGCCGGGCGGTTGGATGGTGAGCTCTTCGAGCTGAATCGGAATTTCCGCAGCCAACCGGGCATCATCGATGCAGTCAATGGTTTTTTTGCCCAGCTGATGTCCGAGTCGGCCGGTGAGATCCGATATGACGAACGGCACGCCCTGATTGCCGGCGCCCAGCCGGTTGCAGTTGCCGGATCGCCCGTGCGGCTCCTTTTCCTGGACATGGGTGATACAGACGGTCAGGGGCAGTCGGAAGAACCATCGGATCCGGTTGAGCCGGAAGAAGATGGCACCGGGCCGGAAGAGGGGCCGGATCCCGCTTTATCGACCGCGGCCGATCGGAACCGGTACCAGCGGGAAGCCCTGATGGTTGCCCGTGAAATCAGGCGGCTGGGGCAGGAAGGCGTTGCTTTCAGTGACATCGCGATCCTGGCCCGTACCCGGAGCATTCTCAAGGATTATGCCGCTGTCTTCACCGAACAGGGGATCGAACTGCTCGAGGAAGCTGACCAGCCATTTCTTGACACCCCCCTGCTTCGGGTTCTGGAAGCTCTGATCCATGTCATCGACAACCGCCGACAGGACATTCCGCTCGCGGCCGTCATGCGATCGTCCTATTATGCTGGCGGCTTCACCGACGACGAAATGGCCAGGATCCGTCTGTCGGCGCGTAACGCAGGTCTGGTGAAAAACACGTTTCACGAAACGGTGGAATGGTATGCGGCATCGGGTGACGAGCCCGGAATCAAGGAGAGGGTCCGTTCATTCCTGGCCTATCTTGACCACCTGCGCGAAAAGGAGCCGCTTTTGTCCATCAGTGAATTGCTCGACTTGACCTTTGAGGAGACCGGCTTTCGTGACCGTATGGCCAGGGGACCGGACGGCCCAGGACAGGTCGTCGAACTCGACCGCTTCAAGGCGTTCGCGGAGCGGTTCGAACAAAGGAGGCGCAAGGGGGTCTACGCCTTTGCCCGTCAGATGGAGCGCTTGCACGAGCGGGGAAAGGATCAGCCGGCACTGGCACAGGAACTGCCCCGGACCAACGCAGTCAGGCTTCTGACCATGCATCGAAGCAAAGGCCTTGAGTTCCCGGTGGTTTTCATCGTCGGTACGGTCAGCCCGTTCAATCTCGGTGAAAAAAATGAGCATCTGATTCTGTCTGAGCAGTTTGGCATCGGTCTGGATTATGTTGACCCGGTGCGCCGGGTCCTCTATCCGACCCCATTGAAACAAGCGATGTTTGAGGCATTGAAGGCTCGAAACCGGTCAGAAGAACTCAGGCTCCTGTATGTATCGATGACCAGGGCGATGCGCCTTCTTTACCTGACCGGTTCCTTTCACACCACATCGGCCGGTGACATGGCCGCCATTCGCCTGATCAAGGCTGCACGGTCCGAAACGGCCACCAGTCTGCCGGACCATCTGGTGTTGTCCGCCCGGTCATTCCAGGACTGGATCCTGATGGCCCTTTCAAGAAACGATCAGGTTGACTTGAAACCGCTGTACGGAGAAACCGCCGAGGATGAGATCCGGATGGCCTTGACGGACAGTCAGCCCATCACGGTCATCTGGGACAGCCCGTTCAGTCCAAAAACCGGCCCGCGACTGCATGAAGAAGCCAGACCGCTACAAGCCCATTCGCTCGAAAACCTCGATCGGTTCAGCAGCGCGCTCATCATGGCCGCAAAACTTCCGGAAGGCATCACGGAGCCAGAAATGCCACCTCTGGAAGAATCGACCCTCCGACGGCATATCGACCGGGATATTCTGGGCACATATCCATTTGCGGCAGCCTTGGCGCTTCCCCAGAAGATCACAGTCAGTGAACTGAAACGCCGGGCCGACCAGATGCCGGCCGAAGATGGGGACGATATCCAGTCTTCCCGACTGGATGGCATCCCGACGACTGTAGTGGAATGGACTGGGCCGCAGGCGCGTTCCCTGTCGTTCGCGGACATCGGCACCGCTGTCCACCAGGCATTCCGGTTTCTTGATCTGGCCACGATGGTCTCTGACCCATCAGGGCAGGCGATTGGGCTTGCATTGGACGAATTGGTGAAGAACAGGATCCTGTCCTCGGAAGAACGTGCAGCACTGAATCCGATGATCGATGCCATCGCGGTGTTTTACGCGTCACCGTTGGCGCGTCGAATGCTGGTGGCCCAAGCGCACGGCCTGCTTTACCGGGAGATGCCTTTCACGATCGCTGTGCCAGCCGCGGACCTTCTGCCGGAAGCTGCCGGGACCGCGCTTTCAGATCGGGTCATGGTCCAGGGCATGATTGATCTCTGGTTCAGGGAAGGGGATCGGGCCGTCCTGGTCGATTTCAAATCGGACCGGATCGTCGGCCCGCCCGAAGTGCGTGCACAGATGCTGTACAAGCGCTATCAGGTCCAGATTGACACATACACGAAGGCCATCGAAATGGCTACCGGACTGACGGTGGGTGAGCGGCTGGTGTTCGCCGTGCACGATGGCCGGTTCATCCCGTTTGAGCGGCCTTCTCCTGACGCGTCCGATAAAGGCACCACAAAGTGACGATCAGCACGATGAATGTACCGCCGATGATCGTCATGATGCCCGGCTGTTCACCATGCAGGAAAAACACGATCAGCGGGTTGATCACCGGCTCGATGATCGGCACGAGGATCAGCTCGAGCGAGGTGACATAACGCAGGGCTGCCATGTACAGGATATAGGCGACACCAACCTGGAAGACGCCCAGGACCAGTAGCCACACCAGGTCCATGAAGACCGGCCGGCTCGATAGCATCGATGGGATCGCGATCACGAAGCACAGCCCGTTGCCGACGATGAGCACGGATTCAACGGAAAGACCGCTCAGCCGGACTTTGCGCATCAGCACAGCCTGCAATCCAAACGTGACGCCGGTCAGGATCCCGAGCGCGTTGCCGAGCATCGCGGTCGGCAACGTGTCCTGTCCGAGACTGTCCAGGAAGAAGACCACCAGACTGCCCATGACCAGGATAGTGGCCAGGAGGTCGACACGGGTGACTCGCTCCTTCATGATGAAGTAACCGAACAGCAGGACGAAGATCGGCGAAGTATACTGCAGGAGGATGGCGTTGGCCGCTGTCGTCAGACGAGTGGCCAGGACGAAACAGGTGAGGGTGGCGGCATAGGCTCCGGCCGCGCCCCAGAAGCTAAGGTTTTTGGACAGGATCGGCTTGCCCCGGACCAGCACCAGGAAAATCGCTGCAATGATGCTTCTGCCGCCGGAAATGGCCAGTGGCGCGATCTGGATGGACTTGATGAGGAATCCGCCGGTGCTCCAGAGCAAGGCACACCCGACCAGAAGCCAGAAAGCGATCCGCTTGTTCAGCACCATGGATGACAGTCTCCGTTCGTCATGAATCGTTTTTGTCCGTTGGCATCATCGGCTTGCACCCCGACCGGGCTTCGGCCCGTCTTTCGCCCTTTGTCCCTCTATCCTTGTCCCTGAGTCGAAGCTTCTTAAAAAAATCACGCAGTTGACCAGCGGCCTCGTCAGCCAGCAATCCGCCTTCGCAGACAATTGGATGCATGAGCGGGAAGTCCTGTGCGGCCACAACGGAACCCATGGCGCCGGCTTTCGGATCGGCAGCGGCAAAAACCACGCGGCGGACCCGGGCATTGATCAGCGCGCCGGCGCACATGAGGCATGGCTCGAGGGTGACATACACGTCACAGTCCGCGAGCCGCCAGGAACCCATCTTGCGACAGGCCTGCCGGATGGCCATGATCTCGGCATGCTCCGTGGCGTCCTGCCTGGTTTCCCGCCGGTTGCGACCACGACCGATGACCCGGCCGTCATGGACCACGATGGCGCCGACCGGTGTTTCTCCTGCTGCCGCCGCTTTCGCTGCCTGGCCCAGCGCCTGCTTCATATACTGCTGATCCTGTTTCGAAAAATCGCGCTTTTTGGTCATGCTTGGTCTCCCGTCATGTGGCACAGCCCTCCGGACAGGTCTTGTCTGATCAGGTTGATCGAACCGGTCATTCGCCATCTTGAAGAAGCCGGGTGATGAGGCCGACCATCTGTTCCAGCCGGCCCGGCAGACTGTCTTCGCTGACACCGACCACCTGAAGATGGCACTTGCTCAAGGGTATCAGGACCTTTTCCACATCACTTTGCGCGATGGCCGCGGCCATGACCGGGCTCATCTCGCCCATCATCGATCCGGCGGTCAGGATGCCGATCGGACCGACGATCAAGTCAGCCTGCCGGCAATTGTAGACAACGGCACTTTCGCCGGACGCCGCAGCGTCCGCGCCAGCCCTCATCATGGACTGGGCGGCGATGGCATTGGTGCCGACGGCGATCAGTCGGATCCGGTCAGCAAAAACCTGTCGAAGCTTTTCGACAATCGCCTTGCCCATTCCGCCGCCTTGTCCGTCTATGACCAGAATTGTCTTCGTCATGCTGATTGATTCCTCCGTCAGGGTGCATCGACCGATCAGGCCGATTTAGTCATTCCCTTTCATCAAACCATTGAACCCGCCTTGTTTCAAGGGTGCTTGCCAAGTTGCCTTGCTTTTCGATCAGGCTAGGCTATATAATACCTCGTAGCATTTATCTGAGTTGTCGCCAGCCCGGCTCGAAGCAGTCACCGGCTGGATTCATGTCTCCAGGAAGAAAAGGAAGGTTTTTGACACATGGCTTTACGTGATGGGCGCTGCCCGAACTGCGGTTCGCTATTGCATCTGGAATCCAATCAGGAAAACGGGCACTGCCTTTTCTGTGACGCAGTATTCCCGGCAAAGCAGTCTTTCGACATCGCGGCCAATCCGGGTGATTATGAATACCCCAACCTGCCGCAGCCAAAGTATGAAGGCCCGGCCCTGAACCCGAAAGCGCCGGCCCCGTATTCCCTGCCGGCTGCCCAGACCGCGGTCCGCAAAAAGGTGGCCTCGAAAAACGAGCCGGAGCCGTATGTCAAGAAAGACATCAAGGTGCCTGACATCCGGATGACCATGAAGACCAAACTGATCTTCGCGGCCGTGATTGTCGGCATTTTTGCCCTGTTCGCCGCGGTTACGGTTCCAACGGCCATCAAGCGCGACGCGGACCGGACCACGATCCTGGCTGCGCTCCAGACCACTTCACCGATACCGCTCGATCCGGAGTCTGAAGTTGCCCTGCGCAAGACGGGCAATTCGTTCCTGATGGTGGTGACCGGGGAGACTGTGACCGAAGAACAGGCTATCGATCTGTTCAAGGCATTCAGCCTTGAACGCGGTAAAGTCCATGGTGTGGACACAGCCGACGAGCGTTCGCTCTATAAAGGGATCACTTTGCGATTGGCCCATGCGGGTGGCGGCTTCCTGATCGAAAACGCCTCGTCTGCGATGCTGGACAGTGGTGAAGCAGTCAAGAGCATTTCCTGAACCATGATCGGTCGACTGCTTCGCCCCGGTGACTCTTGGCCAGCCCTTCTGTCCAGGGGTATGCTGACATTGCCGATCATCGTCGGAACCTTGTTTTATCTGGCGACAAACCGATTGAGCCAATTAAGGACCGACACGGTCATCTTTGCGTTCCCTTTTGACTTGAAATTGCCGTTGGTCCCGTCTTTTGTCTTTGTCTATTTGAGTTATCACATCTTCATCTTCGCGTCTGTCCTGCTCTTCCTCTATAGGCCGGAACGGGTTCAGCTTCTGAAACAGTATGCCTGGGCCCTTTTTTTCGCGGCTGCCCTGTCGAGCGTCGTTTTCCTGGTCATGCCGACCCATGTCCCCAGACCGCCAGTTGAGGGGGACTCGCTGGCGATCATGGGCATCCGGCTGGTCTACGCCAGTGACCGGCCATACAATGGCTTCCCGAGCATGCACGTCAGTTGGACGTTGATCGCATGCACTTATCTGCATCGTCTGATCGGCCGTCGTGCCGTCCTGAAGATTCTCAACTGGACCTATCTGGTCCTCATGTGCCTGTCGACGGTCTTTACCCGCCAGCATTACACGCCGGATGTCCTCGGTGGTCTGGCGATCGGTGCGATTGTACTCGCGGCGATGGCAAGGCACCGCCGCCAGCGTGAACGCGCGCGTTCATAATTCTTCACATTCTTGCTTAACTGACGCCAAATTCATTTGCTAAAGTGAATTCAAGCAAGACAGGAATTGCTTGAACCTCCTTCTTTCATACTTTCTCCTCCAATAAATGACAGCCGTCCGGAGTGGTGCCCGGACGGCTGTTCCTTTTGGTGCGCCACACGTTGACGGAACCGCAATAAAATACAAAAACTCGACAATGGTTTTCTTGAAGGCCATTGAGACTGTGGAGTACACTGACGCTGGTTCAAAAAAGTGAAAGAAGATGAGGAATGGGATATGAAACGTCAATCACAGATGCTTTCCCTACTGGCCGTCATCCTGATGGCCTTGCTGGTACTGTCCGGTTGCGGGTCGGTTGCCACCACCACGACATCGAGCACGCCGTCAACTGTTCCGACGACCGTGACATCCAGCCCGACAACGGCACCGACCGGTACGACTGCCACCATACGCACGGACCGCTTCCCGGTTGCCATTCAGAATGGGGCCGGTCAGGATGTCGTGATTCAATCGGAACCGATGGCCATCGTCTGCACCAATGTCTGGGCAGCGGAAATCCTGTTTGAGCTGGTGGATACAGACCGCCTGGTCGGTCTGTCCATGTGGAATGATGAGCCGACCATGACCGTGACGGCGGAGAAAGCCAAATCCGTCAAGACAAGAGTGTCGACCCAGCAAGCAGAAGGGATCATCTCCCTCATGCCGTATCTGGTCATCATCGATTCATTTTCCGACCCTGACGGCGCGTTGACCAAAATTTTAACCGATGCCGGCGCGGTCGTCCTGGCCATGAACTCCCCCACCGATTTCACCATGATCACGGACGCGATCCGGACCCTGGCCAAGGCGGTCGGCGCGATTGAACAAGGCGAGCAGATCATATCCGAGATGAACCGGACATTGGATGGGGTCAGCGAAGCAGTTGACCGGATCAAGGACGAAGACCGGCTGAAAACCTTGTTCTATGAGGCTTATTATGACCAGTCGGGAACGAATGCCGGCATGCTGGCCGCTTACGGGAAGGGCTCGACCTTCGACGCCATCGCCGAGGCTGCCGGACTGGTCAATGTCTGCAACGCGCCCAATTATTCAGCCGTGAGCAAGGAGAAAATCGTCGGGGAATGGCAGCCGGACATCCTCATCGTGCCGGGTATTGTTTATAATGAGCAGTATGAGCCATCGTTGGACCTGGACAAGAGCCTGGTCGAGGCCGTGCTCCGTGATCCCTTGATGGAGACACTGCCGGCTGTGCAGAACCGGCGGGTCTTCGCGCTCACAGAAGCTTATCGCGGGTCCACCTCCCAGTACATGGCCAAGGCCGTCGAGGAATTGGCGAAAGCTGCCTATCCACAATTGTTTCCCTGACAGAACGCAAGGAGTGTTACGTTGGCCCCTTTGAAAAAGCCCCGCCAGATATTGCGCCGGCGATCAACCGTGACAATTCTGGCCATCGGCCTGCCGACCCTGGCGATTTCCGCCGTTCTATCGACCGCGCTTGGCGCGACTTCCATCGATCCGGGTCTCGTGCTGACTGTCCTGCTGGACCGTCTGGGACTGGTGAAGGATCCGTCGATTCCTGCTGTGGCAAAATCGGTCATCCTGATGATCCGACTGCCCAGGATCGCCGCGGCCATCCTGGCCGGGAGCGGGCTGGCCATGGCCGGCACCGTCATGCAGGGACTGTTCCGGAATCCGCTGGCGGAACCGGGCATTCTGGGTGTATCCGCCGGAGCCAGCCTGGGTGCCCTGGTCGCCATGGTGACCGGGACAGGCGCGTTCTATGCCTTGTCACTCTATGCCTTTCTCGGCGCTTTCCTCGCGGTGATGATCATTCTGCTGCTGTCGTTCGTCGCGCGGGGCGGGGCACGCACCGTCACCCTGATCATGAGCGGCATGGCGGTCAGCGCGTTCTTCGGCGCGCTGACATCGCTGATCTTAACCGTGTCGAATGAATACCAGGTCGCCAGTTACATTTTCTGGACCATGGGCGGGCTGGCGAACCGTCAGTGGTCGCACGCTCTGGCCATGCTGGCACCTGTCCTGCTGACCGTGCTGCTCCTGATTTACAAGTCTCGCGATCTGGACATTTTGCTGCTGGGTGATGAGGAGGCGAAAGCACTCGGTGTCAGCCCGGGCCGGACTCGCACGCTGCTGATCCTGTTGTCATCACTCGTGACGGCCGCGATCGTGTCCGTAACGGGACCCATCGGCTTTGTCGGACTGATTGTGCCACATATCATGCGGATGCTGGTCGGTCCGGCCCACCGCCAGCTGATTGTTGCCAGCGCGCTGGGCGGCGGTATCTTCCTGCTGCTGTGCGATCTGGTCACACGGCTCTTTTCCCGGCCGACCGGCGCTGAGCTGTCAGCCGGCGTCGTGACCGCACTGGTCGGCGCGCCATATTTCCTTTATCTGCTTTTCAATGCGGCCCGCAAGGGGGGAGTGGTCAAGACATGATCCATCAACCGGCCGATAAACTGACATACAATGAGGACCGACCGATCCTCTCCTGCCAGGCCCTTGGCCTTTCCATCGATGGTACGGGCGGGCGGCCATCTTTGCCGATTGTCCATGATATCAGCAAGTCTTTTCGCAAAGGTGAATTCTTTGGCGTCTGCGGCCCGAACGGCGCCGGAAAGACAACTTTCCTCAGGCTGCTCGGCGGCCTGGCCAGGCCAAGTTTCGGCAAGGTGATGCTAAAGGACAAAGACCTTTCTGACTATGCTCCTCGCGAGTCAGCGCGCCTTGTTTCCTACATGCATCAGGACACGCAGGTTCCATTTGATTTTTCCGTCCGGGAGGTCGTCCTGTTCGGACGTCATCCCTATGCCAGCCCGCTGCAGGGTCATTCGTCAGCCGATGAACGCATTGCGCGTGACTGTCTGATGGAAGTCGGTTGTGATCATCTGGCCGATCGGGCGGTCAACACACTGTCCGGCGGTGAGCGGCAACGGGTCATGCTGGCCCGCGTGCTGGCCCAGGACACACCCGTCCTGCTGCTCGATGAGCCGACTTCAAGCCTGGACATCCGCTACAGCATCGATGTTTATGAAACAGCCCGGCAACTGGCCCGAAATGGTCGACTCGTCATCGCCGTCCTGCACGACCTTCGCGCCGCGGCCAGGAACTGCACCCGGGTCTGCCTGATGAACGAGGGAACGATAGTCGCGGACGGTGATCCGGAGGAAGTCCTGCACGAAGGCCATATCGCCTATGTTTACGGAATCAAGGTCCAGACCTTCAGGAATCCGGCCGGGGCATGGGATTATTGTGTGGTTTAGGAGGCATGATCATGAGTGGTTCGATCGGAATCGATATCCAGTATCTGACGCATAGTGCATTCTTGTGCGAAACGGATCGGCGGTGGCTGTTGCTGGACTTCGGGCGTGTGCCGTCCAGACCGGCGTGCTGCGTGCCGGACCTGACCGGTCTGGCGAAATCCGGCAAGCCGATCCTGGTTTTCTCCTCGCACGATCACGCCGACCATTTTGATCCGGATGTGAAGCACTGGTGTGACCGGACACCGGGATGCCGTTTTCTGGCCGGGGATTTCAGCCGGACAGCCGGCGCCACGATCCGGCTCGAGGCCGATCAGGACCGGTCAATCGACGATTTCCGGGTGATGACCGTACGGGCCACGGACAAGGGTGTCGCAGCCATCCTGCAACTGCCGGAAATCAACCTTTACTTTGGCGGCGACCATGCCATCTGGGATGATCTCGACGAATTTCGTGTCCCCTACGTGGACAGCATGGGGACGCTTGCCGGGTACGGCGTCCGGCCGGACGTGGCCTTCATTCCGGTCTCCACCAGCGATGGCTGGCAGGAGGACGCGCTGATCGAAGGCTGCCGTCTGGCGATGACCCGGCTTGATCCGAAAGGTGTTGTTCCCATGCATGCTTTCGGCTATGAGTCCTTTTATGAGTCATTCGCGTCAAAGGTGGCTGATTTGCCAATTCCGGTCGCACCCATTCGTGAAAACGGGGACCGGTTCCGGTTCGACGGCGAGTCTTTCAGGAAAATTCCTTCATCCCGGGGATAGAGGCCGTCAAAGACTCTTGAAACGGTCCGACTGGTTCAACAGCCGGTCCAGAGCCCGGGCGGCCGCAACGGCAGATTTTTCTTGGACCACCGGATCCTGATGTGACACATGGATCGGAAGTCCGGACAGGCTGGTCAGGGCAGGCGTCTTTTCTGCGATCAGCGAAGTCAGTTCCGGCATGATCTCTGCCAGTTCCCCACTGATCAGAAATTGTGTGGTGCCGGTCACGCAGGCAATGTCCACAAAAAGCAGGGCAAGCGCTTCAGCAGCCGCCTCGGCCAGCCGCACAGCCTTTTTCTTTCCCTGATGAAACGCGTTCAGGTATTGGTCGATCCGAAGGTCCTTGTTGTCACGCAGCAAGGAAAACCGCCGCTCCAACGCTCCGATCGTGACAAGATCCTCGATGGCCACGATCGGAAATGGCTCTAGTTTGAGCGGGTCGGACATTAAAAAGCGACCGATCGCATTTTCATGCCCTGCTTCGCCGGCCGACCTGACCTTGTCCGGCCAACGCACGGACAACTGACTGCCGATGGTCACCCAGGCGATCGGCCGGGCGTTGTCAGGATCGGAGGCGGCGATGGCTCCCGCGAAAGGGATTGGCTGTTCCGTTGACACCGGACAGGACAGGCTTTTGGCCAGACGGTCGATCAACGGGTTGGACCAATCGGATGGCATCAGGCTTTCATCCAGCGCAAGACCCGCACAAACGATTTTCGAACGTGCGTCGGGAATCGTCTTGACCCAGTCAACGATCAATTTCACCAGCGCGACGGCCCATTCGTCTGAACCAGGCGATCCATCCAGCGCGAATTCGTTCTGACTCACGCCGTTTTTCCCCAGATCCAGCAAGGCTAATGAAACGGCCTGGCCGGATAACGCGATGCCGAGTAAAAAACGGGCTTTCGAACGGACGGAAAACAGGCTTGCCGGTCGGCCGCCGGTTGAGGCCGCCTGGCCACTTTCCTCAATGAGCCCATCAGCAACCAGTCGATCCAGTGCACGGTTCAAGGTCGTTGGCGGCAAGGTCAGATGATCAAGGATCATCGGACGCGTGACTGGTCCGGCCGTGAGAATGAATGAAAAAAGGGTTCTCGATTGTTCGCGGATGGCCAGGTTGCCGGAAAAGAGTTTGTTCATGGGACAGGCTCCTTTCTATAAGGATGACGAATGGGTCGGCTCCGGTTTAGCTTCACCATGTCGGACGGTCAGCATGCACAGTAGCGCGAGTACGAACATGGAGCAGGAAAAGATGAATAAAACGCGGTAACTGCCGGTGATATCGCGCAGGAGGCCAAAAAGGATCGGGCTGGCGATAGCCGCACTGAAAGAGAAGAAATAGTAATAACCGGTGAAACTGCCGATCCGGTTTGACTTGGCCAGTTCGACAACCATCGGCAGCGAGTTGATGTTGATGCAGGCCCAGAAAATGCCGCCGAGCAGCAGCAGGAGGGCAATCAACTGCTTGTTGTCGATGAACAGCATGGGTGTGAATACACCGATCAAACCTGCCAGTCCGGTCAGGATGACTTTCCGGCGACCGACCTTGCTGGCGATGATGCCGGATGGAATGGCGAAAGCGACCAGTGTCAATGAGAAATAGGTCAGGATGCTGGCCGCGGATCCTGGATCCATGCCCAAAACCTCAGTGGCATAGGTCGTGAAGAATGCTTCAACGGCATTGTAGCCGCAGAACCAGAAAAAGATGGCGAACAGGATGCCGAACAGGCTTTTTTTCTCTTCCTTGCTCATGTGCCGGGTCGTATGGGCGAATGACTTGTTGCTGTCATCCTCATCCGGGTCGTCTGCATTTTCCTCTATGCCATCGATGGCGCTGCTTGCGGGCTTATGGTCAAAATGACGGGGCCAGTAGGTGGCACCAGGTTCGCGGACAAAAAAGAGCAGCATGGTAAGAGCGAAAACCATCACCACCGAGCCCATCGCGAAGGACAGGGTGTAACCGCCCATTCGGGTGAGCCTGCCACCGACCAGAAACGCGATGATGCTGCCGACACCGCCCATCAGGTTGATCACCCCATTGGCCTTGCTGCGCAGGGGGGAGGGCGTGACGTCCGGCATCAGGGCGACGACCGGTGAACGCCAGGTGGACATCACGAAGTTGAACACGATGATGACGGCCATCATGAGCGGCAGCGTCGTCATGTGCGGAATCGTGGCAAAGGCGATGGCACAGATGGGGATGCCGACCATGATATAGGGCATCCGTTTGCCGAAACGGGTCCGGGTCCGATCGCTGAGCTGGCCGAACAGCGGCTGGAAGACCACACCGAAAATATTGTCGATGGTCATGACCAGGCCGATCAGCGTGGTGCGTGTGACGAACTGTTTCAGGATCAGGGGGACAAAACTGTTGTAGAGGCTCCAGGCAATCGAGCTGGCAAAGAATCCGAAACCGATCAGGAATGTCTTTTTGTAATCCAGTTTCATCCGTCTGTTCTCCTTCAAATTCCATTTGATATTTATCAGGCTGGATGGAGCGGGCCAATTTCAATCCTGTTCAGGTTCAGTCTGTTACTGTGATCCCATGACCTCGTCCCTGATCCGGGAAGCTTTATCCGGCCAGTTGGTGATCAAGGCCTCAATCCCCAGCTCGAAAGCGTGCCGCAGATCATCCGGTTTGTTGATGGTCCAGGCATGGATGGCGATACCGGCTTCACGACAAGCTTTGACAAGCCCCGGATAGGCCAGGATCGAATGATAGGGATGGATCGCCTGGACACCAAGCCGTGAGGCATACACCCATGGGTCGACAAGGACGCAGTCATAAAGGACGCCGCAACGGGAAGCCGGATTCAACTGACGGATTTTCATGACGGAGAGGTGGTTGAATGATGAATACCAGATGCGTCTTTGCATCGTGAATTCTTTTTCCAGGTCCAGGATTTTCTCCTCGATCCCGGGATAGATCACCTTGCCGCTTTTGATTTCAACATTGATCTCCAGACTGGTCTGGCGGACCAGGTCAAAGACCTCGGCCAGCGTGGGAATGGGAACGAAGCCCTGTTCAGGATGCAGCTGGTTGAAGTTGAAACTGCGAAGCTCGGCCAGCGTCAGATCGCGGATCATTCCTTTCCCATCCGACACGCGGTCGATCTCAAAGTCATGGCAAATGACCGGGACGCCATCGCGTGTCAATTGGACATCAAGTTCGATGCCATCCGCTTTCTGTTCGATGGCCATTGCGAAAGCCGGCAGGGTGTTTTCCGGCATGATGCCGCTTGCGCCTCGATGGGCCCAGATCGCGACCATTTCAGATCACCTCGATTCAGGATTGTCCAGGGGTTGCCCGATCACAGGACGCCAGATGGTCGTCGATGACACCTGATGCCTGAAGGAACGCATACATGATGGTTGGACCGACAAAGGAGAATCCAAGCTGTTTCAGGTCATGGCTCAATTGCTCGGAAAGTGGCGAACGGGCAGGGATGTCCCGGATGTTTTCCCATCGGTTCACGATCGTGCCGTCCGGCGCATAGGACCAGAGGAAGGCGTCAAAAGTGTCATGCGATTTCTGAACTTCCAGGAAGGCCTTCGCGTTTCGGATGATCGCCTCGATTTTGCGCCGATTGCGGATGATGGCCGCGTTCTGCATCAGACGAGTGATGTCTGATTCGTCGTAAAGGGCAATCTTGTCCGGGTAAAAATCATCAAACGCTTCACGAAACGCATCCCGCCGCCTGAGTATCGTGATCCAGGACAGCCCGGCCTGCATGGCTTCCAGGGACAGCAGTTCGAAAAACTGCCGGTCATCATGGACGGGTATGCCCCATTCATGGTCGTGATAATCAAGATATACCGGATCGCTGCCAACCCAGGGACAGACTTTCCGGCCGGCGACAGTCAAGGTGTCATCAGTCATGACGGTCCTCCCGGGATCGTTTCAAGCCTCGTTTCCATCAGCCAGCACTTGAGGTCAGGGTGACTCGATGGTGACAGGCTGACTAGTCCCGATTATACCATCAAAACAGCTCGATTGATGCAAGGATGTTCTGCCGGAACGACCGATATGTTATAATCAATTTTCAAATCGGCGAATGGCGAAGAGAAGACGGCGTTTTTTGTGATACCGCGCGAGACGGGATGCTTCTGATCCGACAGGGAGGCAAAGTGGCTGTTTTACCCAAAATGACAATTGTGACGATCGACGACCTGGAAAATGCCATGGGAGAGAAAAAACTCCTGAGATATGCCGCGCTCCATGAACAGGCGTTCACCGACCGGATCGCGACGGTCGCTGATCAGGCGAAAAACCCGTCCATTCGTGCGGTGCTGGTCTCCGGCCCATCCGCTTCCGGCAAGACGACCACCACACACCGCCTCCATGATCTGCTGACCGAAGCCGGCCGCAAGCCACTGGTCCTTTCCCTGGACGATTACTATCTGACCAAGGCCATCCAGTACGATGCATCCGGACGACCGGATTTTGAAAGCCTGAATACGCTCGATGTCGACAGGATGAGCCGGGACATAGCCGCACTGGTGAATGGCGGGTCCGCCTTGCCACCGACTTTCGACTTCAAAACACGGCAACGTGTATTCGAAAACCATCGACGCATCCATCTGGAGGACGAAGGCATCTTGTTGGTCGAGGGCCTGCATGCGCTTTCATGCGAGGTGGTCGACCATTTGCCATCCGGTCGCTATCTGAGTGTGTACGTCATGCCCTATGGCGCGCTCCATCATGACCGGCAGCTGCTGGACAGCCGCGATATCCGGATCCTTCGGCGAGTGGCACGAGATGTCAGCCACCGGGGTTCGACCGCGCTGGCGACAATCGATTACTGGCCGATGATGGACAGGACCGAAAAGGAAATATTCCCGCCTTACCTGGCACGGGCGGACTTCATGATCGACACGACCCTGCCATACGAGTTTCTGGTTGTGGCTCCTGTCGCCGCCCGATATATCCGGCAGTCGCTCGAACAGAACGTGATGGGCAATCTGCCTGGATCCATTTACATCAAGGATGCCAGTGGATATGCTGACCTGTCGACGGCTTTGAAGGAGGCCCGGCGCCTGGAACAGGCGACCCGGTTGATCCCTCATGTGTCACCGATTGTCGTGCCGCCATCTTCCATCCTGCATGAATTCATCAGCTGATTGACCCGAAAAACGTTCGTTGACCAACCAGCCCCGGCTGGTTCTTGAAGGAGTGATCCCATGCCTATCAAGATCCCTGACAATCTGCCAGCGGCCAATGTTCTCGAGCAGGAGAATGTCTTCGTAATGTATGAGGATCGCGCGTACGCACAGGATATCCGTCCGCTGCGCATCCTGATCCTGAACCTGATGCCAACCAAGATTGTCACCGAGACCCAATTGCTTCGCCTGCTGTCAAATTCGCCGCTTCAAGTCGAGGTCGACCTGATATACACCGCTTCCTACAACCCGCGCAACACATCGACCGACCATCTGACCAAGTTTTACCAGACCTTTGACGACATTTGTGAAAACCGTTATGACGGCATGATCATCACGGGGGCACCTGTCGAACTGATGGCGTTCGAAGAGGTGGCCTACTGGCCGGAGCTTGTCCGGATCATGGACTGGAGCAAATCACATGTCTATTCGACCCTTCACATCTGCTGGGGCGCGCAGGCCGGCCTTTACCACCATTATGGTGTGCCCAAGCATGACCTCGACCAGAAGATGTTCGGCGTGTTTGAGCATTTCCGCAGTTGGACCCGGCCGGTGAAGCTGTTCCGCGGCTTTGACGACATATTCTATGTTCCCCATTCCCGCCATACGGAGATTCGCCGTTCAGACCTGGAAAAGGTCGCGGGGCTGCGAATCCTTTCCGAATCCGACGTTTCCGGAGTCTATGCCGTCTCTGACATGACCGGGCGCCAGATTTTCATCACAGGCCACTCTGAATATGATCCACTGACCCTCAAGCACGAATACGAACGCGATCTGGCAAGGGGCCTGCCCATCGCCATGCCTGTCAATTATTTTCCGGATGACGACCCCGCGGCGACGCCACAGGTCAGGTGGCGCAGCTCTGCCTATCTGCTGTTCGCTAACTGGCTGAACTACTATGTCTACCAGGCCACGCCGTTCAATCTGACGGAGATTTCCGGTGCCACCAGCGGACCGGAGGAGATGCCGAAAGGGAAGACCGTCACTTGACGAAAGCCAGGCAATCGCCATGTAACTTGAGTTACTGAGCCAACTGGTCGCGGACGGTATACTTGACTAAATACAAGTGACCGGCCGGGCGCGAGCGCTGCCAAACCGGATCAATCAGGGAGGATGAACGTCATGGTTTTGACTGTCACCAATGACAATTTTCAGAAAGAGGTACTGAACAGCGACAAACCGGTCATGCTGGATTTCTGGGCAGTATGGTGCGGCCCCTGCCGCATGGTCGCCCCAACCATTGAAAAATTGGCCGAATCCTACAAAGGGCGTGCTGTGATCGGCAAAGTGAATGTGGATGAAGAGTCCACCTTGGCCGAGCAATTCCGGGTCATGAGCATTCCGACCATCTACATCCTGAAAAACGGCCAGGTTGCCGAACGCCTGATCGGAGCCCGTCCCTACGCGGAGCTTGCCGCCGCGCTTGAAAAGCACCTGTAATCACCGGAGTGATTTTGGATTCCTGTGTTCATGTACGCTGTCCTTTAACCCATAGGGACTGCCTGATGGCAGTCCTTTTTGTTTTCCGGGCAAAAAATGAACGCTACAATGTGAGATAATCAAAAAGAACATGAAGAAAGGCGGCTTCCTGGCATGAGAACCATCGGACGAGAACAGCAACGGATGATGAACGAGCGAATCGGACAAGTGTTGGGCCTGCCGGTCCGGATCCTGATGGAACACGCCGGCCTGGCTGTCGCACGGGAAGCGAGCGACATGTTCGCGCGACACCCTGGACTGACAACGGCCCATGTCATCTGCGGACACGGACAAAATGCCGGCGACGCGCTGGTTGCGGCACGGCTTCTTCAGGCCCGAGGACACACAGTCACCTGCTTTCTGGACGACGCACCACCGGGCACAACCGAGTTCGCGGCCCAGCTCGTGACGATCCGGGCGCTTGGCATTCGCTGCCTCGGCCTGGGTGATTTTCCGGCCCAGGCCACTCTGATCATCGACGGGGTCTATGGCACCGGCTTCAACGCAGACAGGAAACTGCCCGACCCGGTCGCTGCCTGCATGCGTCAGGTTCATCTGGCCCGCGAAGCAGGGGCCAGGGTTCTGTCCATCGATATCCCTTCCGGCGTCGACGCGAACACAGCGATCGCGTCCGAACCCGCCATCCGGGCCGACCGGACGGTGACATTTCTCTATCCGAAGACCGGTCTTGTCAGCGACCCTGGGCGCAATTTCGCCGGTGAGATCGTGATCGACCGGCTTGGCCTGGGCCAGGATGTGCTGGACCGCCTGCTCGACGAAATCGATCCATTCCCCGGATCCCCGGACTGGATTGATCTGGATCAGGTCCGGGGTCTGGCTCTGCCAAGACCCAGGGACATGCACAAAGGAATCGCCGGCCGTTCGCTGCTGATCGCCGGCAGTCCTGGATTTGGCGGTGCTGCTTTGCTGGCGGCCGAAGCCGCGTTGCGAAGCGGTGTGGGGCTGCTGAACCTGCTGACGGACCAGTCCCTTGTTCCGGCTGTCCTGGCAAGGCTCCCCGAAGTCATGGTGACCGGCATCACAGGTGATGAAGATACCCGAGCCGTGGACCTGCTCCGGCAGCTTGCGGGGAAAAATCCGACTGCTGTGGCGATCGGCCCGGGAATCGGCGTGAATGTCCGGTCGGCCACGCTACTGGCCTCGGTGATGGAGATGTGCGACACTCTGGTGGTCGATGCCGATGCCCTGACACTGATGGCCGAAAAGCGGAACTTGTTTGTGCCGCTATTGAAAAGACGCCTGTCCCGCGGCCTACGGCCAGCACTGCTGACCCCCCATCCGGGCGAATACCGGCGACTGATGCCCGAATCACCCATGCTTCCCCGGCACGAGGCTGCCATGCGGCTTGCGAGGGATACGGATTCGGTGGTCGTTCTAAAAGGGGCCTCGAGTGTCATCGCGTCGCCGGACGGGAAAATGGGAATCAATCCGACCGGCAATGACGGTCTGGCCCGGGGCGGATCCGGCGATGTGCTGACCGGCCTGCTGCTCGGTCTGGCCACGCAGGGCCTCAGCGTTTTCGATGCAGCTGTCAGCGGTGTCTACCTGCATGGCCTGGCTGCCGACCTAGCGGCTTCTCGAACGATTTCCCGGACGATTTTGCCGACAGATGTGATCCGGCTGCTGCCGGATGCATTTCGCGAAGCCGGTTGGGTGACTTGAGCCAAGTCATCTTCGACCGGAGAAGACAGGTTTGGTCAGGATACGGGTCCAATCAATACGAATGACAGGAGCACGTGTGACATGCCTCAATCATCGAATCAACAACAGTGGGTACAAACAGCCGAATCATCCCGGACACAAGGGCAGTCATCCGAAAAAGGAAACAGGGACAGGCCAGACGCAGTCGAAGGGCTTTTGAACCGGTCCTGGGCCGAGGTCGACCTACAGGCCATCCGGAGCAATATCCAGAGCCTTCGCCGGCATGTGCGCCGGCAAACCGAGATTTGCGCAGTCGTCAAGGCGGACGCGTATGGTCATGGTGTTTCTGAAGTGGTGCCCGTCCTGCTGGCCAATGGTGCCACGCGCCTTTCGGTATCCATGCTGGACGAGGCGATCGAACTGCGCCGAAGCGGCGTGGATGCACCGATCCTGGTCCTGGGGTACACGGATCCACGGCGTGCCGAGGAGATCATCCGGCTTAACATCACCCAGACAGTTTACACTAGGGGCCTGGCGATCGCGCTTTCTGAAGCAGGTGTCCGGACCGGCCTTGATGCCCGGATCCACATCAAAGTCGACACCGGGATGGGACGCGTCGGGTTTCAGACTGGCTACGAAGCCATCAAGGCGATCGAGGACATTCGTCGACTGCCCCGCATCATCATCGAGGGACTGTACACGCACTTTTCTTCGGCGGATGAGGCGGACGATCGTTTCACCAGGCTCCAGTTTGAACGATTCATGAGCATCCGGGCCGAACTCGACCGCGTCGGCATCCAGATCCCCATCAAACATGTCTGCAACAGCGCAGCGACGCTACTTTACCCGGAAATGCACCTGGACATGGTCCGGCCAGGCCTGATCCTTTATGGCATGATGCCGCCGGGCTGCCCTCAGCCGGTGCTGCCGGTCGATCTGCGGCCTGCGATGACACTCAAATCAAACGTTGTGCTCGTCAAAGACGTTCCCGCCGGCACACCGATCAGCTACGGCCGGACATTTGTCACCCATCGACCGTCACAAATCGCCACGGTGCCGATCGGTTATGCGGACGGGTATTCCCGTCGCCTGTCCAACAAAGCCTCGGTCTTGATTGGCGGACAGGACTGCCCGATTGTCGGAAGAATCTGCATGGACAACTGCATGGTCGATGTGACTGACACTGACTTTCCGGTCAGAACAGGCGACGAGGTTGTCCTGTTCGGTCATCAGGCGGTCGATGGGCGTTCTGCCTCCATTTCGGTCGACACGATGGCGGAATGGATGGAAACCATCAATTATGAAGTGACCTGCATCATCGGCCGCCGCCTGCCGCGGGCATACCGGGACAAAGACGGCATCTGTTCGGTCCATAACTACCTGATCTGACTGGTACGTATTGCCAAGTCGGAAACATGTGTTATAATACCGATGACAATTGAATCGTTTTCGGGGCAGGGTGAAATTCCCGACCGGCGGTGAAGCACGAACAGCGTGACAAGCCCGCGAGCGGCCTGGTGACAGGCGGTTGACAAGGTGACAATCCTTGGCCGACAGTACAGTCTGGATGGAAGGAAACGTCTTTTTGGTCTTTTGACGCGACCAGGGAGTGCCCCATCTTCTTCGAAGATGGGGTTTTTTCGTGCAAATAGTCGTGGCCGCGAAACCACAGGACACCTGCCTCGGGATCAGGTCCCGGCAATGGGACAAAACCAGTGAAGGAAGGTCAACAGAACATGAATGCAACAAGCAGATCACAGGAAACATCCCCCGAGAAGAATCCCGGCCAGAATGGCAAAACAGCCGCCGGCAGCCGCAAAACAGCCAGATTCGTCGCCAAGGCCGGCATTTTGAGCGCGGTTGCCATCCTGTTGATGTATTTGGAATTGGTTCTGCCCCTCATGCCCACATTCCTGAAATTCGATTTCAGTGAAATCGCGGTGCTGCTTGCGGCATTTTCGATGGGACCGCTGACCGCGATCCTGATCGAACTGATCAAAAACCTGGCCCATCTGGCGACCTCGGCGACCGGTGGGGTCGGCGAACTGGCCAATTTCATCATCGGCTCGTTTTTTGTCGGCACAGCCGGGCTGATATACCAGTACCAGAAGTCAAGAAAGGGCGCGTTCCTGGGCATGATGATCGGCACGCTTGTGATGACGCTTGCGGCCAGCCTGATCAACTACTTCTTCATGATCCCGTTTTACGTAAATGTCATGGGCTTTCCGTTCGAGGCGATCATCGGCATGTCCCAGCAGGTCGGAAACACCTGGGTCACCAGCCTGGAGACCCTGATCCTCTATGTATTCATACCATTCAATCTATTCAAGGGCCTGGTCGTATCGGTGATCGTCGCGGTGATCTACAAACGGTTCAGCCCGTTGCTGCATCGCTGACCCATGTGAACAGACTGCCATGACGCTCTTTGGTTTTCCCTGCCTGTTCCATGATCTGACCGGTCTGAACTGCATGACATGCGGTGCGACCCGGGCCGTTTTCTCCCTGCTTCGTGGAGACGTTATGGTGGCCGTGCAGCAGAACGCGCTGATCGTTCTTCTTATACCGTTCGTGCTCTATCAGGCGATCGCGCTACTGCTCAACCGACTCTCAGGAAAGCAGACCCTTCGCCCGCTGAGGCTGGGTCGACGGGGGGCGATTTGGCTTGTCGGACTGGCGCTGGCCTTCATGATTGTCCGGAATCTGCCGATCCCGGCTGCCCGGTTCCTGAATCCGCCCTGAGCCTTTTCCGGAACAGGCCGCGTTCGTAACCACGGTCTGTCGAAACCTCGATCAGTTCAAAACCTTTGCCTTCATAGAGTTTGACCAGCGCCTTGTTCTGGACAGCAGTATGCAGGAAAAGCCAGGTCGCGCCGCGCTCTGCCATCAGTTCCTCGGCCAGGCTGATCAGTTTTTTGCCGATTCCGGACTGGCGCCGGCGGGTCACGACCGCAAATCGACCGAAATAGGCGGTCTTGTCTGGCTGGATGGTCAACCGGACGGTTCCGACCAACTGGCCATGACTTTCAGCAATCAGCACCAGGTCTGTCTCGATATGGGCGAGCATGTCCGCTTCCGTTTCCTGCATCGCGTCCAGTGGTGACCGGATGCCGCTATCCTCTGCGTACTGGCGGAAGGATGACCGGATCAGCTCAAGCAGAACAGGCGCGTCCTCTGCGACCGCCTCGCGAATCCTCACATCCGGATTGAGTTCGCTCATGCCTGGTCAGCCAACAGCTTGACCAGGATCGCCTTCTGCGCGTGCAGTCGGTTTTCCGCCTCGTCAAATACGACAGACTGCGCGCCGTCAATGACTGATCCGGTCACTTCATACCCGCGGTATGCAGGCAGGCAATGCAGGAAGATGGCCTCTTTGTCAGCCATCGCCATGAGCGTGTCATTGATCTGATAATCCTGGAAGATGGCAACGCGTTTCTGCTTTTCGCTCTCCTGCCCCATGCTGACCCAGGTGTCGGTGTAGACAGCGTCCGCACCAGTCATGGCTTCCTCGGGACTGTGCGTGAGCATGACTTTCCCGCCTGTGTTTTCGGCTATCCGGGTCGCCTGCTCAACACAGCCCGGATCACATTCATACCCTTCGGGAGAAGCCACCGCGATGGTCATGCCGGCCAGCGCGCACGCGTGCAGGAGCGAGTTGGCGACATTGTTACCGTCGCCCAGATAGGCCAGTTTCAAACCCGCGAGTTCTCCCCGGTGTTCGCGGACCGTTTGCAGGTCCGCCAGGGCCTGGCATGGGTGCATCAGGTCGGTCAGTCCATTGATCACGGGGATCGTTCCATAGATAGAAAGGTCGACGACATCCTGGTGGCTGAAAGTCCGGATCATGATGCCGTCCACAAAGCGGGAAAGGACTTGTGCGGTGTCGGCGATGGTTTCGCCGCGGCCCAGCTGAATGTCGTTCGCGCTCAGGAACAGGGCATGGCCGCCGAGCTGGTACATGCCGACCTCGAACGAGACGCGTGTCCTCGTCGAAGATTTGGAAAAAATCATGCCGAGTGTCTTGCCGGCCAGTGGTTTGCCGGCTTTGCCGGCTTTATGATCCTGTTTCAGCCGATCGGCCAGATTTAGCAGATCGGAGAATTCCTCGGGGGTGATGTCAGCCAGGCTGATGAAGTGTTTCATGATGCCGATACCTCCTTCAAAGTCGCTTCCAGATCTGAAATGAATTGGTCAATCTGCTCCTCGCTGATGATCAGGGGTGGCAGCAGGCGGATTGTGTCAGGGCCGACCGAACCGACCAGGTATCCTTTCTCGAGGAGTCGCTCTTTGACAGTGACGGCGCAGGGTTCTTTCAGACCGACACCGATCATGAGCCCCATGCCGCGCACAGCCTGGATGGCCGTGCCCTGCCGGGCCACTTCCTCCAGGCGACTGCGGAAGTGGCTGCCCAGCCGGCCGGCCCGTTCGACCAGACCATCGCGTTCATAGACGTCGAGCACGGCAAGCGCGGCGGCGCAGGCGAGTGGGTTGCCTCCGAATGTGCTTCCGTGGTCGCCCGGGACAAACCCCTCGGACGCCCGGTCGCTGGCGATCAGCGCGCCAATGGGGACGCCGCCGGCCATGCCCTTGGCAAGCGTCACGATGTCCGGCCGGATGTCGAACGCTTCGAAGGCGAAGAACGTGCCGGTCCGGCCCATGCCGGTCTGGACCTCGTCAATGATCAGCAGGGCGCCCTTTTCCCGGCACCAGTCGGCAACCGCCTTGACATAGGCCGGATCAGCCGGGTTCACACCGCTCTCACCCTGGATCAGTTCGAGCATGACGGCGCATGTCTGATCGTCGACAGCGTTCTTCATGGCTTCCAGGTCGTTGAACGGAACATGGACGAAATCCGAGGGCAGGGGTGCGAATGGGTCGCTGTACTTGGTCTGACCGGTTGCCGTCGCAGTGGCCAGGGTACGGCCATGGAAGGACTTGACCGTCGATACGATGCGGGCCCTGGGTTCGCCTTTGTGGAAAAAATAGCCGCGCGCGAGCTTGATCGCCCCCTCGTTGGCCTCGGCGCCGCTGTTGGCGAAAAAGACGCGCCCGCCACCGAATCGCCTGACCAGACGTTCGGCCAGACGGGCCTGGTTCTCGATATAGTAGATGTTGGAACAATGGATCAGTCGGCCGGCCTGCCCGGCTACAGCCGAAACAAGGTGCGGATGGGCATGGCCAAGGACATTCACGGCAATGCCGCCGAACAGGTCCATATAAGCTTTGCCTTCCGTATCATAAAGGTAGACACCTTCACCATGGTCGAAGCATACAGGCGTCCTGGGTCCGAATGTCTTGAGGTAATAGGCCTCGTCCTGCTCAATGATGGCTTTCAGTCTCTCGTCCATGGATCAAACCTCCGGCTTGTTGTTGCGTTCATTTCACGAAAATGTGTGTCAGATCAGTTCCCCGGCGTGGTAGGGGGTCTTCTCGAGGGTGATCATCGTGCCAATGCCGCGGTTGGTGAAAATCTCCAGCAGCAGGCAATGGGGGATGCGTCCATCGATGATGTGGGCCCGGCCCACGCCGCGCCGGACGGTGTCGAGACAGCCGAGCACCTTGGGGATCATGCCGCCCTTGATGACTTCCCGGTCCACCAGGTCGATGATTTCCGCCTCGGTCAAGGCGGCGATCACCTGGTTTTCACCGGATTCGTCCGATCGCATCACCCCCGGCACATCGGTCAGCATCATGAGCTTCTCCGCTTTCAGCGCGGCCGCGATCTCGGAAGCGACCGTGTCCGCGTTGATATTGTAGCTTTCACCGGAAGCGCCGATGCCGATCGGCGCGACGACCGGTATATACTCATCGCTGGCAAGCGTTTCAAGCACTTTGGTGTTGATCCGGACAATCCGGCCGACATAGCCGATGTCTATCGGATTGCCATCCTCATCCTGGGTCATGCGTTCACACTCGATCAGACGGCCGTCGATGCCGCAGATGCCAATCGCTTTTGCGCCCATCAGATTCAGCCGGGAAACGATCTCCTTGTTGGTCTTGCCGACCAGGACCATCTGGGCCACCCCCATGGTCGCCTCGTCGGTGACCCTGAGGCCCCGTTCAAAACGGGACGGGATCTCGAGCCGGTTCAGCATGGCGTTGATTTCAGGTCCTCCGCCGTGCACCAGCACCGGGTTGATCCCGATGTACTTGAGCAGTGTCACATCCTCCATGACGCTGGCCTTCAACTCATCGTTGACCATGGCATTGCCGCCATATTTGATGACGACCGTCTTGCCGGCCAGTTTCTGGATGTAGGGAAGGGCCTCGATCAGGATTCCAGCCTTCGCGATGATATTCTGCATCTCTTCCATTCATGATCTCCTTCAGGTCCGCCGCCGGACTGAGAATCCGGGCGGCCGGGTATTTCGTTTCAGATCGCCAGCCCGGCCATGAGAAGCCCCTGGGTCTCAGGCTGCCCTGCCATGAGGTTGAGTGCCTGGACCGCCTGGGCAGCCGCGCCCTTGCCGAGGTTGTCGAGGGCTGAGAACACCTTGAGCCGATTGCTGTGCGGGTCAAGCCGGTAGGCGATATCGATGAAATTGGTACCCATGGTGAAGCGCGTGTCCGGTAATGATTTGCCGGTCAGGACGCGGACGAACGGCTCCTGGCCATATGCGTCCTGCGCGGCCTGTTCGATTCGCTCCTGCGTGACGCCCGGCTTTGGTTGAGCGTAAATGGTCGCGAGCATGCCCCTTTTCATTGGTGCCAGATGCGGCGTGAAACTGATCACGACAGGCGCGCCGGCGGAAAATGAAAGCTCCTGTTCGATTTCACTGGCATGGCGATGCCCTGTCACCCCATAAGGCCTGAATGTGCTGTCCGTCTCGCAGTAGGAGTAGGACAGGTCGGCCTTTCGGCCGGCTCCGCTGACGCCGGAAACCGCGTCGATGATCAGGCCGTCTTTGTCAATCAGACCTGCTTTGAAAAGCGGCACCAGCGGCACGATCGAACAGGTCGGATAGCATCCCGGGTTGGCGACCAGCGGGGCGTTCGCGATCTGATGCCGATAGATTTCCGGCAGGCCATAGACAGCCTTTTCCGCAAGGTCCGGCCTGGGATGGACCAACTGGTAGGCTTCCTCATAGACCTTGACATCCCGGTACCGGAAATCTCCACTATGGTCGAGCACACGCAGTCCACGGTCCAGTAGGCCAGGGATGAATGTTGCCGAGACACCATGCGGCAAAGCTGTGATGACGATATCGCAGCTTTCGGCCAGAGTGTCCGGATCCGCCTCGGTCAGCGGAAGATCGACCAGGCCGCGAAACGCGGGGTAGACTTCGGAAAACAATTTTCCTGTATAACTTTTCGAGTTCAATACGGCAAGTTCAAAATGAGGGATCCCGGCGAGCAGACGGACGAGTTCGACGCCGACATACCCGGTAGCCCCGATGATTCCAATTCTGGTCCGATCTTTGTCCTGCGACATGATTTTTGTACACCTCTTGAGTTTTTAATCAATTCACAGCGAAAACAGACGCTGTTTGTAGCTAAAAAATTATAAATATGCATTATAATGCATAAATAATCACATTTCAAGCATCGCGCCACATAGTCGACCCGGGCCTTCGCGCTTGCGTCTGGCCCATGACCTGATTATACGCCTGTCCCGGCCTTGCGGACAGCCTGTACTTCCGAACGGTCGTTGTGAAGAACCGACAGGACAGACCGCACAATTTGTTCAATTTCATGTCATATCCTTGAAACCTTAGTGCGAAACGTATAAGATAGAATAGATTGTAGCGTGAACGGGTTTCGTTTTTTGGTCAATCTGCCGACAGGAAGGTGTTCATGTATGGAAGAGCTGAAAAAATGCATTCGCGAGGCATCCCGTATCCTGGACCGTGTCGCCGGCGTCCTTGATGCCGATGGGGTGGTCATTGCCTGCACCGATGAACGCCTCGAAGGCACCGAGGACACCTCGGCCCGTGCCGTGCTCCTGTCCGATGAAACGGCGGTCGCCACATTCGGCCGCACCTACATGAAACTGACGGACGCCGGCAGACCGGCATTCATCTGTTTCATCGAAGGAACGGACCAGGTGTCCCGCGGTTATGTCGAACTTCTGTCCCGCTGGCTGTCCGCGGCGATGAAGGAGCGCAATACAGACGCCGAGCGGGAGGCTTTCCTGAAAAACGTCCTGCTCGAAAATGAACTGCCCGGCGACATCCCGCTTAAAGCCCGTGAATTCAAGATCCCGTACTCCTTCTCACGACTTGCCTACCTCATCCGGATCGAACAGCCGGAGGGGACCGACTGCCTGGAACTGATCTCCGGCCTCTTTCCGGATCGCAAGAGCACTTATGTGCTGGCCATGGATGAGGAGACGATCGTCCTGCTGACGGAATACCCCAGGGAGCATCCTGAGCAGATCGACGCGACAGCTGAACTGATCCTCGACAACCTCAGTTCTGAATCCATGCCCCATGCGCGCATCGGCATCGGCATGCCGGCGGACACCCTGAAAGACACCGCGAAATCCTACCGTGAAGCGTCCCTGGCCCTGACGGTGGGCAACATTTTCGAGAGCGACAGCTACATCATGCGGTACGACCGTCTCGGTCTTGGCCGTCTGATTTACCAGTTGCCGCCGACACTTTGCCACATGTTCCTCGATGAAGTGTTCCCGAAAGGCGCCTATGAAGCGCTCGACGGCGAGACACTTCTGACAATCGCCAAGTTTTTTGAAAACAATCTGAATGGCAGTGAGACATCCCGTCAGCTGTTTGTCCATCGCAACACCCTTGTTTACCGGCTCGACAAGGTCCAGAAGATCACCGGCCTTGACTTGCGCAGCTTTGATGACGCTGTCCTCTTCAAGTTGGCTTCGATGGTCCGCAAGTATCTCGAGAAACAGGACAAGGGCCCGCTCAAGAGCCAGAGCGGCAAATGGTGGCACAACTGACCCTGAGGCTTGTCTCGGGAGGTTAGTCCTTGATCGAGTTTTCCCAAGTCAGCATGGTGTACCATACTGGCACTCAAGCACTGAGAAATGTCAGCTTCAAAATTGTCGACGGTGAATTTGTCTTTGTGATCGGGCGAAGCGGCGCCGGAAAATCGACGCTGATCAAACTGCTCACCTGTGAAGAACGACCGTCTTCGGGCAGCGTGCTGATCGACCGGTATGATGTCTCGACGATCAGGAACCGTCTGATTCCCTACCTGCGCCGCAACATCGGCATGATTTTCCAGGATTTCCGCCTGATCGAAACCAAGACCGTTTACGAGAACGTCGCTTTCGCGATGGAGATTGTCGGCGCGTCAACGAAAGCCATCCGCCGACGGGTCCCGATGGTGCTCAGCATTGTCGGTCTGCGTGACAAGGCGCACATCCGGCCAGGTGAGCTCTCAGGTGGAGAACAGCAGCGCGTCGCGATTGCCCGTGCCATGGTCAACAATCCCATGATCATCCTCGCGGACGAGCCGACGGGCAATCTCGACCCGAGCAACAGTGAGTCCATCATGGCCCTGCTGGAGGAGATCAATCGGAGCGGCACGACCGTCATCATCTGCACCCATGACTGGGACCTGGTCAATCGCATGAAACGGCGCGTCATTGAGATCGACGATGGGCTGCTGGTGCGCGATGACTGTGAGGGCGGCTACTTCTGCGCTTTCCCGCGGGAAGCCCTTGCCCCGGCCAATGCCACGGACGTGGAGCCACCGGTTCAGGTGCCGGCCCGGGTGATCGCAAAAAGATTGAGACGCGAACGAAGGCCGCCTCGCACCATCGATGAAGTCAGGCCAGTCTTCATCGATGACCAATGGTCAGACCAGACACCCGTCAAAAGCCGACCGGACGGAGCCAAGCCCCCTGTTGAAATCGAAGAGCCGGAGCGTACTGACCCATGAAGATCAGGACATTCAAGAATTCCATACGCGAAGGCGTTGCCAATATTCTCCGGCATCCGATCGTCACGATCGCCTCCGTAACGACCATTGCCCTGATGCTGTTCATCCTGGGCTCGTTTTCTGTCTTTTCCATCAACGCGCGATCCATCATGACCCGTCTAAGCCAGCAACCGCCGGTTGAGCTGACCCTCGATCTCGACATCACCCCGGCAGGGGTTGAAGCGATTGACCGGCAGCTTTCGGAAGACCCGGACGTGCTGGAGCATGAGATCTTCACGCCGGAACAGAATCTGGAGTCCTTCAAGCAGGACCTTGAGGACGAATCGCTATTTGAAGGATTTTCGGCCGACAGTTTGCCCCACACGGTGTCGGTGCGCCTGGTGGATCCGACTGCCGGTGAGGATTTTGCCGCCCATTATGGCGCTATCCCCGGTGTGAACCGCGTGACGCTGGAAGTCGCCGTCATGGCTTTCCTGGGGAAGGCGATCGTCTGGACCGACTACGCGACCCTCGTCGCGACCATCATTCTGCTGGTCGTCTCGCTGTTCATCATTTCAAACATGGTCAGGATCGCGGTCTTCGCCCGCGGTGAGGAGATCAGCATCATGAAATATGTCGGGGCGACCAACTGGTACATCCGGGTGCCCTACATCATCGAAGGCGCGCTTGTCGGCCTGCTGGGCGCGCTGGTCGCGTCCCTTTCCGTATATGGACTTTATGACCGGATTTATGAGACACTGATGGCAGGCGCTGACGCGGACATGGTGCTTTCGATGATCCCCAAGCGGGAGATCGCCCTGCCGCTGATCCTGATCAGCCTGGCCATCGGCATGCTGGTTGGCGCTGTTGGCAGTGCCATATCGGTCCGTCGCCACATCAAGGTTTGAGGAGGCTCATCATGTCTCGACCCTCATGTGATATGAATTTGAAATCTGGCCGCAGTGTCGTCCGGATGGCGCGACTTCTGGCCGTTCTGATGATTGTCAGCCTTCTGCTCACGTCAGTCGGGACGGCGACGATGGCCGAGACAACCAGTCAGGCTCTGGCTGAGGCAAAAAAAAGACAGGCAACGCTGGACAGCCAGATCGCGGAACTTGAAAAGCAGACCGCGCAGCTGGCGAACGAGAAGAACAAGATTTCCGGGCAACTCTCCTGGCTGAATGAACGCAGTGCCGAGCAGAAAATGCTTTATGAGGAAAAATCACAGCAGCTGACAGAAGCCCTGCGTGAAATGGCGAATGCCAACCAGGCCTACATAGATGCCGGTGAAACACTCGAACAGAAGCAGGAGCAGTACGAGCAGCGCATGCAGACCATGTTTGCCCATCGTGAGAAGTCCTGGTTCGAGATCTTCATCGAGGCAGGCAGTCTGAAGAACTTCTTCGCGACACTCCAGTTCATGTCCCTGGTTGCCGAAGCTGACCAGCAGATGATCGATGACCTGAAAGCCGCGAAAGACGATGCCGAACTCAAGAAGACCCACGCGCTGACCCATAAGGAAGACATGGAGGCGGTTGTGGCGGAGATATCGGCCCAGCTTGAACAGATCCGGTCGGAGGCGGCCACGACCGCGTCCCAGCTCAAGAGCATTGAAGGCAAGATGAGCAGCGCGCAAAAGGCCGAGGATGCCTTGAACGCTGAGGCGGAGCGGCTTGGAGAGCAAATCAATGCCCTCGCGCAAAAACTCGTGGCGGAACAGAATGCCAGAGCAACTGCCGCGGCCCAGGCAGCCAGGAACAATCCAGTCGGATCGTCATCTTCGTCCTCGTCTGTCAACAGCAGAGGATGGGCCTGGCCCCTGCCCGCCACACGCAACATCTCATCCTACTATGGATGGCGGACCCATCCTGTCTACAAAGTCAAGCGTTTTCATTCCGGCATCGACATCGATGGCGATTACGGCGACGCGATTGTCGCCGCCCGCTCGGGCACGGTCATCCTGCATGTGAATCCGGTCGAGGGGCGCAACACGGGGGGAACCGGATACGGCAACTACATCGTCATCGCCCATGACGGGGGATTCACCTCGCTGTATGGCCATTTGAAAAACACTTACGTTCGCGTGGGCCAGTACGTCAAGGTCGGAACCAAGATCGGCACCTGCGGCAGCACCGGAACATCGACCGGATCCCATCTCCATTTTGAAATCCGGATCAACGGATCGACGACAGATCCGCTCCCCTATATCCGATGACGAGCGCGCCAACACCCCCCCGCGCCTGGAAATGGCCGTCATCAGGGACATTTATTTCGCGATGATTTTCTGAAAGTGAGCATACCATGAGTGAAGAACCCCTCTATCAGCATCGGGACCAATCAACGCCTCCTGCTGCCCACGAACCGTCTGCAAAGCCACATCGTTTCTGGATGACTGTCCTGACTGTGCTGATCACTGCCTTTGTCACTTTTTCACTGACTGTCGGACTTGGTGCCGCTGTTCTGTCCGGCGCCGGTTTTTTCAGTTCCTCCGGTCTGCCGGGAACCAGTTCAGCCCTGTCCATGATTGATACAACCGATCCCGATACCCGTGATGCGGTGAAAAAACTGGAAGACATTTACGACCTGGTGGACCAGCAATACGTTGAAGACCTGACGGACGCAGAGATGATCGCTGCGATGGCCCGTGGCCTGATCGCGGAACTGGACAACCCGTACACCTATTATCTTTCCGCAGAGCAGAACCGGCAGATATCCGACTCCATGTCCGGCAACTACAGCGGGATTGGCGCCATGGTCGCGATGAACAAAGAAGGTTTGGCGGAAATTGTCGAACTGACACCCGGAAGCCCGGCGATCGAAGCCGGGGTCAAGATAGGTGATCAGTTCCTGGCGGTGGACGGAACGGATGTAACCGGCGTGAGTGACATTTCCGAGGTTGCGGCATTGGTTCGAGGACCGGAGGGCACAAACGTCGAGATTGTTTTCTACCGCCCGTCCATTCGGGGCGAAGTCAAGATGGTCATAGAACGCAAGCGGATTGTCAGTACGACATCCGTTTACCGGATGCTCGAGGATGAAATCGGCTATATCCAGATCCGCGAATTCAGCACCGGCGTTTCCGGGCAGTTCGAAAACGCGTTTGAAAGCCTCCAGAAGGAAGGTGCTCGCCATATCGTGATCGATTTGCGCAACAATGGCGGCGGACTGGCGACGGAAGTGCTCGCCATGCTCGACTACCTGCTGCCGGAAGTTGAATTGACCCGGTTTATCGGCCGTTCCGAAGGAAAGTCGTTTACCGACATCAAGATGTCAGACAGGAAATCCGCCATGCCGACAGACATGCGTTTTGCCATCCTGGTCAACGGCATGACTGCCAGCGCGTCCGAACTGATGTCCGGCTGCCTGCGAGACCATGATCTGGCTTACCTGATTGGCGAGCAGACATTCGGCAAAGGATCAGGTACTGTCACGTATGGACTGGATGATGGTTCCGCCGTCAACCTGACGAATTTCCTCTATTATCTGCCGGATGGGGAAAGCATCGAGGGTGAAGGCCTGATTCCCGATGAGATCGTGTCGCTGCCGGAAGAGCTGCAGGACCAGTCTCTGGCCCTGATCGACCCGGCCGAGGATACTCAGCTTCAAGCCGGCATTGCGTATTTGCGTCGGCTGATCGGTCTGCCATCGGCGGCCTGACATGGGACAGCCATCTTACGACACCTTGGCCAGGGTCTATGATCAGCTGCAGCAATCCATCGACACGACTGCCTGGGCGGACCATGTCGAAGCGCTTGCGAATCGGTTTGCCGGTCGGACCAGGGGTGACGGCGAAGATGGCCGGCTGATCCTTCTGGACCTGGGCTGTGGGACCGGATCGTTCTGCCTGGAAATGGAGCGACGCGGATTTGACCCCATCGGGATCGACCACAGCACCGTCATGCTTGACAAGGCCCGTGAAAAGGCTCGTGAGGCCGGTCTTGCCAGGAGCCTCTTCCTGCACCAGGACATCTCCCGGTTTGAGCTGTTCGGCACCGTAGACCTGATCGTCTGTCTGCTCGACACGTTGAATCATTTGACACGTCCCGCTGATGTGTCTCATCTGTTCCGATTATGTGCCAACTATCTCAATCCAGGCGGCCTGATGATTTTTGATGTCGCGACTGATGAGCACTTGCGACGGCGGCTGGGCAATCAGGTGTTTTTTGTCGACGGTGACGAACAAACGCTGCTTTGGAACAACCGCTTCAACGCACGATCGAGGATCAGCCAATCGGACATCCTCTTGTTTACCCGTGAGCCGGATGGCCGCTATCTGCGAAGTGAGGCGGTCATCCGTGAACGAGTCTACGACCGTTCCTTCATCGAACAGGTGGCCGCTGAGAGTCACTTGCCGGTTCTGGCAATATTCGGCGATCTGACCCAAAACCCGGCCCGTCGGTCCGATAGCCGACATTTCTACGTCTGTCAACGTCAGGACAGTGGCCTGACGTGATGGATCGCCGCATGATGGTCTATAATGGTATATAAGGAGTCCGATCAGGATGATGAGTCAGAATGACAGAAGTGGTTCACTAGATCCAAAATCTGACCCGGGCACAGACTACCTTGTCCGGGCCCTGGCACTGGGTGGGGCAGTCCGCGCGGTCGCGGTGCGCAGCACAGGCCTGTGTGAGGAAGCCAGGGGCATACACCGATTGTCCCCCATCGCGACTGCTGCCCTAGGCCGCCTGATGACTGGGGTGCTCATGATGACTCTCGATCTCGAGAAGAAGGACGACAGCATCACCGCCATCATCCGCTCGGACGGCCCAATCGAGGGCATGACTGTGATCGGCCAGTCTGTGGGCCGGGTCCGCGGACTGGTCCGTGAACCGATCGTACCGACAACTTATTCCAGACCCGGCAAACTTGATGTGGGCAGCGCGGTCGGAAAAGGACAGCTGACCATCGTCAGAGACCTCGGATTGAAAGAACCTTACGTCGGCCAGGTCGATCTGGTATCCGGCGAGATCGCCGAGGATCTGACTGCGTACCTGTCCCTGTCCGAACAGATACCGACCGCGTTGGGACTTGGTGTTCTGCTCGACCAGTCAGGGGTCAGGCAGGCCGGTGGCTTCATGGTCCAACTGCTGCCCGATGCCAGTGATGCGGTTGCTGAACATCTGGAGCAGCGCGTCGCCGGATTTCCAGAGGTGTCCTATCTGATGGAGGAAGGATTCAACCCACACCAGATTCTGGACCTGCTTCTGGGTGATCCTGAAATCCAGTACACGGACGTCAACCGCTGCTCATATCACTGTCCATGCAGCAGGGAAGGCATGGAACGGAGTCTGGTCACCCTTGGAAGCCAGGAACTTTCCGAGCTGGCCGCTGATCCGGACGGGATCCATCTCGCCTGCCATTTCTGCAGCCGGACTTATCATTTCACTCAGGAGGAAGTGCTCCACCTGATTTCGCCAGAATCCTGAATTCCTTCACGGAAGGCAATCCCCAGAATCGAGCGTGATGACACATGAAGAAGACAAACCGGGCTTGCCACCGCAGGGCTGCCCGCCGAACCGGACAGGCAGTTCGCCTGACCCTGCTGGTTTTGACACTGTCTCTGATGGCTGGCTGCACCTGGCTGGCGCCCGACCAGACGACGACCGTGATGACCACAGAAACAGGGCCGAAACCAACTTCGACCGCGCCGACGGCAACATCCTCACCAACAACGCCCCCCTCGGCTACGTCAACAACCACCGAGACAACAACCACCACGACCACCACCGTCCGTCCGACCCCGACCCCGATGACCACCACGGTAACAGCACCGCCGACGACTGCATTGCCGACGCCTGTGCCGACGATCACGACGACCACCACCGTCCGTCCGACCCCGACCCCACCACCAACAACGACATCGACATCGGCCGATTTGTCCCGTCTGTCGCTCGATCCGGTTCCCTGGTGGTACAACCGGCCGAAGCCGACTTTTCAGGATGTTCCGGCGACAATCCCCGACTCGGCAGCGAAACTTGTCCAGACGTGGTCCGTGATCTGGCAGGCGAAACCGACTCAAGCCCCAACCTTGTACCTCACCATGGACGAAGGGTACGAATATGAAGAAAACACCCGGGAAATCCTGGATATTGCCCGGGAAAAAGATGTTCCGATCGCCTTTTTCATCACCGGCACTTACCTGAGGAACCGGCCTGACCTGGTCAGACGGATGGTCAGTGAAGGCCATCTGGTCCTCAATCACACAGACCATCATCCAAACCTGGCCAAACTGCTGAGCGACAAAGGCACTGTGGCCGTCATGGCGGAACTGGACAAGCTGGCCGACGATTTCGCCACTGTGACCGGCTCGACCATGCCACGTCTGGTGCGGCCGCCGGAAGGAACCTATAGCGAACGGCTCCTGGGCCTGATGAAATTGAATGGCTACCGGGCGGTATTCTGGAGTTTTGCCTATCGAGACTGGATCACGGACGACCAGCCTGATCCGGAATATGCCCTGGATCTCGTTCTCGGAGAACTCCATGACGGATCAGTCCTGTTGTTGCATGCCGTGTCGGACACGAATGTCGCGATTCTGCCACAAATGATCGACGCAGCTCGAAAACGTGGCTACCGTTTTGGAAAATTGACTGAAATTCCTTGAAAAACGCCCTTGCATAAGCTCAAGATCTGTTATAGAATACTACGTGCGCGACTTTTGCGCAGGCGGTTTCGGTTGCCTGTCCCGCAAAATGCCGTGTCAAAGAACCAGCGTAGATGCCGGAGATTGCCGGATGCAGCCGCTGCGGCTGCAAGACGGGTAACTTTGGCGGAGCAGCCCGGACCTGAGAGCCCGGGCGGCAGGTGGAATGTACAAGCGCAGCGTGTGCTTCAAAACGGAGCATATGCCCAGCCAGGCGGGGTCATCCGCCAGCGACTGGGTTTTCTGTTGGAAGAGCATGATACGCCCGGTACAGTTGAAGCCTGTGAAGCAGCATAAAGAGGAGGAACACAAGTCCATGGCAGTCAACCAGAAAATCAGAATCCGTCTCAAGGCTTTCGACCACAACATCCTCGACGAGAGCGCGGAGCGCATCGTCGACACCGCAAAGCGCACAGGCGCATCTGTTTCCGGCCCGATCCCCCTGCCGACCGAGAAGGAGATCGTCACGATCCTCCGTTCTCCGCACAAATACAAGGATGCCCGCGAGCAGTTCGAGATCCGGACCCATAAACGGCTGATCGACATCCTCGCGCCAAACCAGAAGACCGTCGAGGCGCTCATGAAGCTTGAGATGCCCGCAGGCGTCAACATTGAGATCAAGCTGTAAAGCTTTTCTCCGCCACCAACCAGACGATGGTGGCGGCAAGGTCATGTTCACCGGCATAGACGGTGAACCAATAACCACGGAGGTAAGGAATTCATGAACAAATTCATGCTTGGCAAAAAAGCAGGAATGACCCAGCTGTTCGACGAGAACGGCACCGCGATCCCGGTGACCGTCATCGAGTGCGGCCCGCTGGTCGTCGTCCAGAACAAGTCCGGGCAGAACGATGGCTACAAGGCTGTCAAAGTCGGCTTCGGCGACATCAAGAAGCGCAGGGCGAACAAGCCGCATCTCGGCCAGTTCGAGAAAGCTGGCACAGATGCAAGGAAGTGGCTTCGCGAATTCAAGACAGAAGCGGATTTCACGGTTGGCCAGGAGATCAAAGTGTCTGACATGTTCACACCCGGCGACCGTGTCGATGTCCGGGGCGTTTCCAAAGGCAAAGGCTTTGCTGGCACGATCAAGCGTTATGGCCAGTCCGGCGGACCGGAGACACACGGCTCCATGTACCACCGCCGCGTCGGTTCCATGGGCCCGAACACGGACCCGGCCCGCGTTTTCAAGGGCAAGCGGCTCCCCGGCCACATGGGCGCCGAGAATGTGACTGTCCAGAACCTGGATGTCGTCCAGGTGGACGGTGAACGCAACATCCTCGTCATCAAGGGCGCTGTGCCCGGCCCCCGTGGCGGACTCGTGGAAATCACGACATCCGTCAAGGCCAGATGAGCGGGCGAGAAGGAGGAGCATGGAAATGGCAAAAGTAGATGTATACAACATGGAAGGCGCTGTTGTCGGCAGCATTGAGTTGTCCGACTCGATCTTCGGCATTGAGCCCAATGAAGATGTCCTTCACCGCGTTGTCCTGAACCAGCTGGCCAACCGCCGGCAAGGAACACACTCCACCAAGACCAGAAGCGAAGTGCGCGGCGGCGGCAAGAAGCCTTATCGCCAGAAGGGCACCGGCCGCGCCCGTCAGGGATCCACCCGTTCAGCCCAGTGGGTCGGCGGCGGCATCATTTTTGGTCCCAAACCGCGTGATTACAGTTACACACTGCCCAAGAAGGTCCGCAGGCTGGCCATGAAGTCGGCCCTTTCAACAAAGCTCAAGGGTGGCAGCGTCATCGTGCTGGATACGCTGGAACTCCCGGAGATCAAGACCCAGGGCATGGTCCGTGTTCTGAAGAACATCGGCGTCACCGGCTCCGCGCTTGTCGTGATGCATGATAAAAACGAGAATGTCGAGAAATCGACTCGCAACCTCGTCGGCATCAAGACCGCCCGCGTCAATACCATCAACGTCTTCGACATCCTGAAGTTCGACAAGTTCGTCGTGACCCAGGCGGCTGTCGAGAAAGTCCAGGAGGTGTATGTCTAATGAAAACGGAATACGACATCATCATCCGCCCGGTCATCACCGAACGGAGCACCACGGATGCCGCGATCGGCAAGTACACCTTCATCGTCGCCACTGACGCCACCAAGCCCCAGATCCGTCAGGCGGTCGAGAAGCTTTTCGACGTCAAGGTCAAGTCCGTGAACACAGTCAACTATGATGGCAAGATGAAGCGGCAGGGCGTCCACAAGGGCAAAACCCCTTCATTCAAGAAGGCCGTCGTCACCATCGACACCGAACCGTCACCCGAGCTGTACCTGGTCAAGGGCGGCAAGCAGACACAGTCCGCCCGCAAGTACAAGACCTCGATCGAGGAATTCGGATTCGGCCAGTAAGCGATGGTCGACCACGAGAAGGAGTGAACCGAAATGGCAGTCAAAAGCTTTAATCCGACTTCGCCTGCCAGAAGGCAGATGACGGTCGCTGATTTTTCAGAAATCACCGACAAGAAGCCTGAAAAGGCCCTTCTGGCCTCCAGAAGCAACAAATCCGGCCGAAATTCCTATGGCCGGATCACAGTCCGTCATCAGGGCGGAGGCAACCGCACGAAGATCCGCATCATTGACTGGAAGCGTAAAAGGGATGGCATCCCGGCCAAGGTCATCGCGATCGAGTACGATCCGAATCGCACCGCTTACCTGGCCCTGATCCAGTATGTGGACGGGCAGAAAGCCTACATCCTGGCGCCGGATGGCGTCAAGGTCGGCAGTTCCGTCGTGAGCGGCCCAGCTGCCGACATTGTTCCTGGCAACTGCCTTCCGATTGAAAACATCCCGGTCGGCACCGTCATCCACAACATCGAGCTCAAGCCCGGCAAAGGCGCGCAGATGGTCCGCACGGCCGGTGCCGGCGCCCAACTGATGGCTAAAGAGAATGCCTATGCCCAGGTTCGCCTGCCCTCCGGAGAAGTCCGCATGGTGGCGATCCAGTGCAAGGCGACGATCGGCTCGGTAGGCAACAGCGAGCACGAGAACATCAACATCGGCAAGGCCGGCCGCAAACGCCACATGGGCATCCGCCCCTCTGTCCGCGGTGTTGTCATGAATCCTTGCGACCATCCCCATGGCGGTGGTGAAGGCAAATCCCCCATCGGTCGTCCCGGACCGGTCACCCCCTGGGGTGTGCCCACGCTCGGCAAGAAGACCCGGGATCGCAGGAAGCCCTCTGACAAGTACATTGTCAAGAGACGCAACAAGTAATCGAATGGAGGCTTGCGGCAAATGAGTCGTTCAACAAAAAAAGGCTATTTCGTACAGGAAGCGTTGATGAGCAAAATTGAAGCCATGAACGCGAAGAACGAGAAAAAAGTCGTCAAGACATGGTCCCGTGCATCGACCATCTTCCCCGAAATGGTCGGTCACACAATCGCTGTGTATGATGGTCGGAAGCATGTGCCTGTCTATGTGACCGAGGAAATGGTCGGCCACAAGCTTGGTGAATTCGCTCCCACCAGAACCTTCAGAGGCCATGCTGGATCCGAGAAATCATCGGGTTCCAGGTAAGGCGTGACTGAAGGACGCAAAGGGAGGAAAACGCAAGTGGAAAAAAAGGTCATGAGCAAAGAACATCTGCTCGAGAATCGCGAAGCCATACTCGAGCAATACCATAAGACAGAGCGCAAGTTCCAGAAGTCAGCCCTGCTGACCAAGAAGGAGAAAAAGGTGCTCGGCATCGGCAAGGACGAAGGTCGCGCCATTGCCCGCAACATCCGGATCTCCCAGCGCAAGGTCAACATCGTGACGGACCTGATCAAGGGCAAGTCACTTGATGAGGCTTACGCGATCCTGCGCTACACGCCGAAGGCCGCTTCGCCGGTTCTCGAAAAGCTTTTGAAATCCGCTGAAGCCAACGCAGTCAACAACAACAGCCTGAGCCGCGACGCGCTTGTCGTGGCAGACTGCTTCGCCAATCCCGGCCCCGTCATCAAGCGGATTATCCCGAAAGCGCGCGGCAGCGCGGCCAGAATTCACAAGAGGACCAGCCATGTGACTGTCGTTCTCAAGGAAAGAGTTTAAGGAGGGTGACAGATGGGCCAGAAGGTTAATCCACATGGACTGCGCGTCGGCGTGATCAAGGATTGGGACACAAGATGGTATGCCGACAAGAAAAATTTCAGCAAATACCTGGTCGAGGACAAGAAGATCCGCGACTTCGTCAAAACCGAGTGCTTCAAGGCCGGCGTGTCAAGGATCGAAATCGAGCGCAAGGGTGATGACAAGACCCAGATCACCATCTGGACCGGCAAGCCCGGTATCATCATCGGCCGGCAGGGCGCCGGGATCGAAGATTTGAAGAAAAAGCTTCAAGCCAAGTTCGGCAAGTCGTTTTTCCTCAATGTCAACGAGATCAAGTCCGTCGACACGGAAGCTCAGCTTGTCGCTGAAAACATCGCCCGCCAGCTCGAGGAGCGCGTCTCCTTCCGCCGCGCGATGAAGCAGTCGATGGGACGCGCCATGAAGATGGGCGCCAAGGGCATCAAGACCATGGTGGCCGGCAGACTGGGCGGTGCTGAAATCGCCAGAAGCGAGCACTATCACGATGGAACCATTCCGCTGCAGACATTGCGTGCGGATATCGATTATGGATTTGCTGAAGCGAAGACCACCTACGGGCGCATCGGCGTCAAGGTCTGGGTCTACAAGGGCGAGATCTATCCCGCTCCCCGCAAAGTGAAGAATACGGAAGGAGGCGAAGCCTGATGCTGCTTCCCAAGCGTGTCAAATACAGAAGGCAGCACCGTGGCCGCATGACCGGCAAAGCCACTCGCGGCAACGTCGTCAATTACGGTGAATTTGGCCTTGTCGCCATGGAGCCCTGCTGGATCACCAGCAATCAGATTGAAGCAGCCCGTATCGCCATCAACCGTTTCATCAAACGTGGCGGACAGGTCTGGATCAAGATTTTCCCGGACAAGCCAGTCACGGCAAAACCGGCTGAAACCCGGATGGGTTCCGGCAAGGGCTCGCCAGAATACTGGGTGTCCGTCGTCAAGCCCGGCAGAGTGATGTTCGAGATCGCCGGCGTTTCAGAAGCAGACGCCCGTGAGGCCATGCGGCTGGCCGCACACAAGCTCCCCTGCAAAACGAAGTTTGTGGCCGCGAAGAAGGAAGGTGACGAGAGTGAAGCCGAGTGAAATTCGTGAAAAGAGCAGTGAAGAACTGAACAAGGAATTGCTGGCTTTGAAGGAAGAACTGTTCCGTCTCCGTTTCCAGCATGCGACCAATCAGCTTGAGAATCCCCTGAAACTTCGGACCGTCAAGAGGGACCTGGCACGTGTCAGAACCATCCTGCGCGAGCGCGAGCTCAAGGGCATCAAAGAGTAAGAGGAGGATTTTGGCAATGAGTGACCGCAACCTCAGGAAGACCCGGGTCGGACTGGTGACCAGTGACAAGATGGACAAGACGATCGTCGTCGCCGTCACCGAGCATGTCAAACACCCGTTATACAAGAAAATCGTGAAAAGAACCTATAAACTGAAGGCCCATGACGAAGAAAACGCATGCAAGCCCGGTGACAAGGTCAGAGTAATGGAAACCCGTCCCTTGAGCAGAGACAAGCGCTGGAGACTGGTCGAGATCATCGAAAAGGCGAAATGACCCTGCTTAGAAGGTACGGGAAGGAGGAAGACTCATGATTCAGGTACAGACCATCCTCAAGTCCGCTGACAACACCGGCGCCAAGGAAATGATGTGCATCAAGGTGCTCGGCGGCTCATGGCGTAAATTCGCCAATATCGGAGACGTCATCGTCTGCTCGGTCAAGGAAGCAACACCCGGCGGCGTTGTCAAGAAGGGCGAAGTCGTCAAGGCGGTCATCGTCCGCTCGAAGAAGGGTGTCCGTCGTCCGGACGGCTCCTACATCAAATTTGACGAAAACGCGGCTGTCATCATCAAGGAAGACAAGAATCCGCGCGGCACCCGCATTTTTGGGCCCATCGCACGCGAGTTGAGGGACAAGGACTATATGAAGATCCTGTCTCTGGCTCCGGAAGTGCTGTAAGGAGGGGACTAACATCATGACAAAAGTACATGTCAAGAAAGATGACAACGTGTATGTCCTTTCGGGCAAGGACGCGGGCAAGACCGGCAAGGTGCTCAAAGTGATCGCGGAAGACAGTCGAGTGATTGTCGAAGGGGTCAACATGTCGGTCAAGCACAAGAAGCCCAGGGGCCGTTACCAGCAGGGCGGCATCATCCACCAGGAGTCGCCGATCAGCAGCTCCAACGTGATGCTCGTCTGCCCGAAGTGCAAACGCCCCAGCAAGACGACAAGCAAAGTTCTCGAGAACGGTGAGAAGGTCCGTGTCTGCAAGGCATGCGGCGAGGCCATCAGCACGGTTCGCGAGGCGTCAAAGTAAAGCAAGGCAAGGAGGTAGGACCAAATGACACGACTCAAGGAAAAATATGTCAGTGAAGTCGCCCCTGCCCTGCAGACGGCTTTCAGCTACAAATCCCCCATGCAGATTCCCAAGCTCGAGAAGATCGTGCTCAACATGGGTGTCGGCGATGTCAAGGACAACCCAAAAGCCATCGAGAACGCGACTCGGGACATGGGGATCATCGCCGGACAGCGGCCGGTCATCACCAAGGCCAAGAAGTCCGTATCCGCGTTCAAGCTCCGCGAGGGCATGAACATCGGCTGCAAGGTCACGCTGCGTGGCGACAAGATGTATGAATTTCTCGACAAACTGATCAGCATCGCGCTGCCCCGTGTCCGGGACTTCCGCGGTGTCAACCCCAACTCGTTCGACGGTCATGGCAATTACGCCATGGGTGCCAAGGAGCAGCTCATTTTCCCGGAGATCGATTATGACAAGATCGACAAGATCCGCGGCATGGATATCATTATTGTGACAACGGCAAAAACCGACGAAGAGGCCAGAGAGCTTCTGAAACTGCTCGGCATGCCGTTCGGCAAGTAAGCGGGAGGAACGGGAAATGGCTAAGAAATCAATGATCCTTAAACAGCAGAAGACACCGGCGTTCAGCACACGCGCGTACAACCGCTGCAAACTGTGCGGCCGCCCCCATGCCTATATCCGCAAGTATGGCATCTGTCGTCTGTGCTTTCGTGAGCTCGCCTACAAGGGACAGATCCCTGGCGTCCGCAAAGCCAGCTGGTAAGCGGAACGCGAGGAAGGAGGAACAAACATGCAGATTACTGATACCATTGCCGATATGCTGACCCGGATCCGCAATGCCGCTTCAGCCGGTCACTCGACCGTCGATGTCCCCGCATCCAACCTGAAGAAGTCGATCGCAAAGATCCTGCAGGAGGAAGGCTACATCAGCCGAGTCGAACTGATTGCCAACGAGCATCAGGGCATCATTCGGATCACCCTGAAATACGCCGCCAAAAAGCCGGTTATCTCCGGCATCAAGCGGATATCCAGGCCGGGCCTGCGCGTTTACGCGCAATCCGAAAAACTTCCGAAAGTCCTTGGCGGTCTTGGCATCGCGCTCATTTCAACATCACAGGGCATCATGACTGACCGCAAGGCCCGTCAGGCCGGAGTCGGCGGCGAAGTGCTCGCCTACATCTGGTGATAGAACTCTGAAAGGGACCGGATTCCGGGAAACAAGGCAATCCGCGTCCGTAATCTCAAGAGCAGGAGGAAAGAAACCATGTCCAGAATTGGCAAAATGCCCATCACGCTGCCGGCGAATGTCGACATCCGTGTGGACGGCCAAGTCGTGACGGTCAAAGGACCGAACGCGACACTTACACAAACCATTCACCCGGACATCAAAGTGAATGTCGACGGCAGCACCGTTACTGTCACACGCCCGTCCGATGAGAAAAAACACCGTGCGCTGCATGGTCTGACCCGTTCCCTGGTCAACAACATGGTTGTTGGCGTTTCCCAGGGATTTTCCAAAAACCTCGATATCAACGGCGTTGGCTTCAAGGCTCAGAAGCAAGGCAACAAACTGGTTCTCAATCTGGGCTATTCCCATACGATCGAAGTCGTCGAGCCAGCCGGAATTACACTCGAAGTGCCGGCTCCAAATAAAATTGTCGTCAAGGGCGCGGACAAGCAGATGGTCGGTGAAACTGCCGCCAAGATCCGTGCGCTGAGACTACCGGATCCTTACAAGGGCAAGGGTGTGAAGTATGACTTCGAAGTCCTCAAGCTCAAAGAAGGCAAAACCGGCGCCAAGGGCAAAGGCAAGTAAGAGAAAGGGTGACAAAGAGTGATTAGCAAACCGTGCAAAAATGATATCCGCAAGCGGAAACACGAGCGTGTCCGCAGCAAGATCAGCGGCACTCCCGAGCGTCCGAGGCTCTGTGTCTTCAGAAGCCTTTCCCACATCTATGCCCAGGTGATCGATGATACAAATGGTGTGACCCTCGCGGCCGCGTCTTCTCTCGACAAAGATGTCAAGGATGAAAACGCCTACGGCGGCAACGTCGACGCATCGAAAGCTGTCGGCAAACTGGTCGCGGAACGTGCGCTTGCCAAGGGAATCGAAACCGTTGTCTTTGACAGAGGCGGTTACATCTATCACGGCCGTGTCGCGGCTCTGGCCGAGGCCGCCCGCGAAGCCGGCCTGAAGTTCTAAGCAGGGAGGAAACATCATGCGTATCGATCCAGGTACATTGGAATTGAAAGAAAAGGTCATTCACATCGGCCGTGTTTCCAAAACCGTCAAAGGTGGCCGCAATTTCCGTTTTGCAGCGCTCGTCATTGTCGGCGATGAGAATGGTCATGTCGGCAAGGGCCTGGGAAAGGCCGCAGAAATTCCCGACGCGATCCGCAAGGGGATTGAGGATGCCAAGAAAAACCTCGTGGAAGTGCCGATGTCCAACTCGACCATCCCGCATGAGACACTGGGGCGCTTTGGCGCCGGCCAGGTTCTGTTGAAGCCGGCTGGCGGCGGTACGGGCGTCATCGCGGGCGGTCCTGTCCGTGCGGTTCTCGAACTGGCAGGAATCAAGGACATCCGCACCAAGTCTTTGGGCAGCAACAATCCCAACAACATGGTCAACGCGACCATTGAAGGATTGAAGAGCCTGAAATCGCCGGAACAGGTCGCGAGGCTTCGTGGCAAGTCCGTCGAAGACATCATGTAGGAAAGGGGCTCGAAAATGGCTAAATTGAAAATTACGCTCATCAAGAGCACCAATAACGCGAACAAGCATCAAGTCGCGACGGTCAAGGCCCTCGGCCTTTCCCGTATCGGCCAGACCATTGAGCAGGAAGACTCTCCCGCCATGCGCGGCATGGTCCGCAAGGTGGCCCATCTGGTCTGCTGCGAAGAAACCTAAGGAGGACGACGGAAATGAAGCTGAATGAACTCAAGGCTTCTCCCGGAGCCAGCAAAAAACCGTTCCGCAAGGGACGCGGTGTCGGCACCGGTAACGGCAAGACCAGCGGCCGGGGCCACAAGGGCCAGAACGCCAGGGCCGGCGGCGGTGTACGCCCCGGGTTTGAAGGCGGCCAGATGCCGATCTACAGGCGCCTGCCCAAGCGTGGATTCAATAACAAGCGTTTCAAACCGGATTACATCGAAATCAATGTGGGTGATCTGGAGCGTTTCGCGGATGGCATGACCATTGACGCGGACGCGCTGTGCGATGCAGGTGTTGTGACCATTCCCAAGGTTTACGACGGTATCAAGATTCTGGGCAGTGGTGAATTGACCCGCAAGCTGACCGTTAAAGCCCAGGCGTTCACCGCCAGCGCCAAAGAGAAAATCGAAAAAGCTGGAGGAACAGCCGAGGAGGTTTGACTATGCCCGGTATGACCGACACAATCAAGAACGCCTTCAGGATTCCGGACCTTCGCAAGAAGCTGATGTTCACACTCGGCATGATGATCGTTTACCGCGTTGGCATCAAGATTCCCGTTCCGGGCATCGACCCGGTCGCGTTCACCGCCCTGATCGACCGGTTTGGTCAATTGGGAGCCTTGCTGGACATCATATCCGGTGGTGCGTTCAAACAGGTTTCCATCTTCGCGATGGGCATCACGCCGTACATCAATTCATCCATCATCATGCAGCTCCTGACGGTCGCGATTCCCGCGCTGGAACGACTCCAGAAGGAAGGCGAAGCCGGCCGGAAGAAGATCCAGCAGTATGTGCGTTATCTGACCATCGGACTTGCGCTGCTCCAGGCGACCGCTTACTGGTTCGCCACGAAGGACGCGTCCTCAAGCTCGCTGCCGGCCGCGATCAACGCGATCCTGATCATCCTGAGCTTCACAGCCGGAACGGCCTTCATCATGTGGATTGGTGAACAGATCAATGAGTACGGCATCGGCAATGGCATTTCGCTGATCATTTTTGCCGGTATCGTGGCTCGCGGACCAAGCGCCGTCCAGACACTCTATGCCTACTTCCGCCAGATCGCGCTCACCAGCAATGTCATCGTGTCGATTCTCATGACCATTGTCGTCATCATCGTCTTCATTCTCACCATCACGCTGGTCGTGTTTGTGCAGAGCGCAGAACGCCGGATTCCCGTGCAGTATGCCAAGAAGGTGGTCGGACGGAAAATGTATGGAGGACAAAGCACATATCTGCCGATCAAGGTCAACCAGTCCGGTGTTCTGCCGGTCATCTTCGCGATCTCGATCGTCTCGCTGCCGTCCACACTCGTCTCGATGTTCGACCGGACGCAAGGACAAGGCGCACTGGTCCAGTTTTTCCAGAATTTCAGTTCCAATCCGCTTTATTATGTCATTTACGGACTACTGATCATCGGATTCACTTTCTTTTATGGCATGGTCCAGTTCAATCCGATTGAGGTGTCCAACAATTTGCAGAAAAATGGCGGCTTCATCCCGGGATACAGACCGGGACGGCCTACAGCCGAATTCGTCGCCAAGACTTCCCGACGCCTCGCGTGGTTTGATGGCCTCTTCCTTGTCCTCATCGTGCTGATGCCGACATTGATGAGCCTGGTCACCGGCATGCAGGGCATCTGGTTTGGCGGAACAGCCGTGCTGATCCTGGTTGGCGTCGCCATTGACCTTGTCAACCAGATGGAGGCTCAGATGGTCATGCGCCATTACAAGGGCTTCCTTGATTGAATGCTGAACATGATGGCCGAGGGTATCCGGACGCTTTGCTTCCGGATGCCCTTATTCCAGTTTTAGGAGGACAGGACGATGCATGTGATTATGTTGGGCCCGCCGGGATCCGGCAAAGGAACCATGGCCGGTGAACTGTCTCACCGGTTCCAGATCACACATATTTCGACTGGTGACATCTTCCGAAAGAACATCAAAGACCAGACACCGCTTGGTATAGAGGCAAAAGGATACATCGACAAAGGACTTCTGGTTCCCGACTCGGTCACGATCGCGATGGTCGCTGACCGGATTGCTGAGCCGGATTGCCATCCCGGATATCTGCTGGATGGATTCCCGCGGACACTGGCGCAGGCCAAGGCACTGTCAGAACATTTGGCTTCGACAGGTGAAAAGATAGACATTGTTGTCAACCTGGAGCTTCCGGACGCGCTTGTCGTCGAACGCCTTTCCTCGAGACGACTGTGCAGTGGCTGCGGCCGTGGGTACCATGTGATCGACCTGCCGCCAAAAGTCGAGGGGATTTGCGATGCCTGCGGCGGTCAGCTGATTCAGCGGGACGATGACAAACCGGAAACCATCCTCAGACGACTGAAGGCCTACCATGAATCCACCGCGCCCCTGATTGACTATTATCAGTCGGCGGGCATCCTGTTCAGCGTGGTGAACGACGGTCCGGTCGGATCAAACTATGCCAAAGTCATCGCTGAAATCACCAGACGGACAGGCGCTGGAAAATGACTGGGCTGGTCAATTTGCGATCTGACGCTGAGATCCAGAAGCTGCGGGAAGCCGGACGGGTTGTGGCCCGTGTCCTGGCCCATCTCGAAACTTTGGTGCGTCCGGGCGTTTCGACCCAGGAACTCGACCAGGAGGCACACCGGATGATCCGGGAGGCAGGCGCGGAGCCTTCTTTCCTGGGATATGGTGAACCGCCGTTCCCCGGGTCGATCTGTGCTTCCGTGAATGAGGAAGTTGTCCATGGCATACCCAGTGACAACCGGCTGCTTCGGGATGGAGACATTGTCAGCATTGACGTCGGCGCCTTCCTGCACGGATACCACGGCGACGCGGCCCGGACCTTTCTGGTCGGTGATGTCAGGCCGGAAGTCAGAAAACTGGTGGAAATTGCTGAGGCCTGCTTTTGGGAAGGACTGAAAAATGCCACCGCTGACAACCGCCTGGGTGACATATCGGCTGCGGTCCAGCAGATGGCAGAGAAAAACGGTTATGGCGTGGTTCGTGAACTGACCGGGCATGGCGTTGGCCGTCATCTCCATGAGCCGCCTGACCTGCCGAATTTCGGGCGGGCCGGGCATGGCATGCGTCTTGAGCCGGGCATGGTCCTGGCCCTTGAGCCCATGATCAACCTGGGAACCCGCCGCATTGAACTGCTGGATGACGAATGGACAATCGTGACAGCGGACCGGCAGCCATCGGCTCATTATGAAAACACGTTTGTCGTCACAAGGGATGGTCCGGTCATCCTGACAGCCCTTTGATGGAGCGCGTCATGCTGATCATGAAAGAAACACCACCTTCCGGACATGAACGGCCGGATCTGCCGCTTCGGACAGCGGCTGACCCCTCGCCCGGACAAACTGTCACGCTTTACGAAGCACTGGCTTCCGGAGGGATGGCAGTCGGAACCATTGTCCAGTCCATGGCCGGCCATGACTTCGGTCGATTGGCTGTGATCATCGCCATCAGGCCGCCCTTTGCCAGTATCGTGGATGGGAAGCATCGTCCGGTCGGCAAACCGAAGCGGAAAAGACTCAAGCACCTCAGACCGGTCGCCACGGTGAACCCGGACGATCTGTCCCAGGCGATCGGCCTTCCGGAAGAAGGCCAGCGCGACAGTGCCATCCGCAAACTGATCGCGAAAAGTCTTCCGGAATCGTCACCAGCGCGGAAAACATTGCCGGAAGAAGCCGCCGGCACGCATCCTTGAAGGAGGAATCCCATGTCCAAAGAATCAGCCATTGAAGTCGAAGGTATCGTGACCGATGCGCTCCCGAATGCCGTTTTCAAGGTCAGACTTGAAAACGGACATGAAGTGCTGGCGCACATTTCCGGCAAACTTCGCCAGAATTACATCAAGATCCTGCCCGGCGACCGGGTGACAATCGAGTTGTCGCCCTACGATCTGTCACGTGGCCGGATCACCTGGCGCGCCAAGTGAAGAATGGCGAAATAATCAATTAGTTTCAGCTTTGCTCTTGAAATCGCTGAGATATCTGTTAAAATGTTATAGCATGCGCCGATTGGCGTCGTTTGACGAATGCGTCCAGTTGGCTGGATTGCCGTGACAGGAGGGAAACATAATGAAGGTTAGACCGTCCGTGAAACCCATGTGCGAAAAGTGCAAGATCATCCGCCGCAAAGGCCGTGTCATGGTGATCTGCGAGGACCCGAAACACAAACAGAAGCAGGGCTGAGGATGTCCTCAGCCGGCTTTCTTTGCGAACACACACGAGAATAAGGGATGCGGCTGCTTCAATCCGCGACAGCGGGTTGTCGAGATTCCCGATTCGTGTTTACAGATAGACGACCGTATACCTGTCAACCATGGAGGTAAAAACAGATGGCCCGTATCGCTGGAGTGGATCTGCCGAACGAGAAGCGCGTTGAGATTGCGCTTTGTTATATTTACGGCATCGGCAGGACACTATCCAACCAGATTCTCGAAAAGTGCGGCATCGATCCCGATACCCGCATGAAAAATCTGACTGACGAAGAAATTTCCAAAATCAGGGACGCCATTGAAAACGGATACACCGTTGAAGGCGACCTGCGTCGCGAGATCGCGCTCAATATCAAACGCCTGACTGAAATCGGCTGCTATCGCGGCCGTCGCCATCGCATGGGCCTTCCTGTGCGCGGCCAGCGGACCAAGACAAACGCACGCACCCGCAAGGGCCCGAAGCGCACCATCGCAGGAAAGAAAAAGTAAGGAGGCAATTGCATGGCTAAGGCTACGACCAAGAAGGCGGCAATCCGCCCCAAAAGAAGAGAGCGCAAGAATATCGACCGTGGTTCTGCCCACATTCATTCTTCGTTCAACAATACCATTGTCACGATCACTGATCCGGCCGGAAACGCCATTTCATGGGCCAGTGCCGGTGGCATGGGCATGAAGGGTTCCCGCAAGGGCACGCCGTTCGCCGCTCAGATGGCAGCGGAGCAGGCGGCCAAGACCGCGATCGACCATGGCATGAGAACCGTTGAAGTGTTTGTCAAGGGACCGGGTTCCGGTAGAGAAGCCGCGATCCGTTCACTGCAGGCAGCAGGCCTTGATGTCACACTGATCAAGGATGTCACGCCGATTCCCCATAATGGCTGCAGGCCGCCAAAGAGAAGAAGAGTCTGATCCGGAGGTGTAAGAATGGCTAGATATACAGACGCATCCTGCCGGCTTTGCCGCCGTGAAGGCGAGAAGCTTTTTCTCAAAGGCCAGAGATGCTACACAGGCAAATGTGCCATCGCTCGTCGGAGCTTCGCGCCCGGCATGCATGGACAGGGAAGAAAGAAAATTTCCGAATACGGAACACAGCTTCGCGAAAAGCAGAAGACCAAGCGCTTTTACGGGGTGCTCGAAGGTCAGTTCCGCAAGACTTTTGATGAAGCCAACCGTCAGAAGGGCAAGACCGGTGAGAACCTGCTCCGCCTTCTGGAACTGCGCATGGACAACGTCGTCTACCGCCTGGGCCTGGCCGCTTCACGCGCCGATGCCCGCCAGCTGGTGACACACGGTCATTTCACGCTCAACGGCAAAAAAGCGAATATCCCGTCGATGACTTTGTCGGCCGGCGATGTCATCGCTGTCCGCGAATCATCGCGAAAGTCCCCCAAGTTCGCTGAACTTGGCAATCGTGCGATCCCGGCCTGGCTGTCGCTCAACCCCGAGACCCTGACCGGCACGATCGTGCAGGAACCGGCTCGCGGCGATGTCGACATCAGTGTCAAGGAAACCCTCATCGTTGAGCTTTACTCCAAGTAATGCGGACGTATATGCGATTGCTGCAGTTTGTTGCGCATGAAGGAGGCAACTCATGATCGAGATCAAGAAACCAATCATTGAAAGAATGGACGACCTCGACGATTTGTATTATGGCAAATTCGTCGTTGAGCCCCTCGAGCGCGGCTATGGCATCACGCTTGGCAATTCGCTGCGCCGGGTCCTGCTGTCATCTTTGCCCGGTGCCGCGGTTACCGCGATCCGGGTTGATGGGGTCCTTCATGAATTCGCGACCGTCAAAGGCGTGATCGAGGACATGACGGAAATCATCCTGAATATCAAGGGGGTCCGGGCCCGCCTGCATGTCGATGGACCGAAAACGGTTTACATCAGTACGGAAGAAGGGCGCACAGGCCTGGTCACGGCCGGTGATATTGTCTGTGACGATGAAGTCGAGATCATGAATCCGGATCATCCGATCGCCACATTGAACGGGGACGGCAGGCTTTTCATCGAACTGACCCTGAACAAGGGACGCGGTTACAATACTGCCGACCGCAACAAGATGGCCACGCAGATGATCGGCGTCATACCGATCGATTCGATCTTCACGCCGGTCCGGAAGGTCAACTATTCAGTGGAAAACACGCGAGTCGGCCAGTTTACGGATTACGACAAGCTGACACTGGAACTGTGGACAGACGGAACGATCGATGTCAATGAAGCGCTGAGCATCGGGGCCGGCATCCTGACCGAACACCTCGGGCTTTTCAAAGCGCTTGGCGACAAAGAAAGCGGTATTTTCCCGCCGACTGAAGCCGGTCCTGGTGACAATGGAAAATACAGCACCGCCATCGAAGACCTCGACTTTTCAGTAAGGACTTACAATTGCCTCAAGCGCGCCGGTATCAACACAATCGGCGACCTGGTGGCAAGAACCGAGGAAGACATGATGAAAGTCCGCAACCTCGGTAAAAAGTCCCTCGAAGAAGTCATCCAGAAACTTGAAGAACTTGGGCTCTCGCTCGCCGCTGCTGAAGAGTAAGCCGGGAACGAAGACGCCGAGCAGTTAGGAGGTTACCCCATGCCAGGACAGAGAAAACTGGGACGCGCCACAGATGTGCGCCTGTCCATTCTCAGAGGGCTGGTCACGGCTCTCATCGTCAACGGCAAGATCGAGACGACCGAGGCCAGAGCCCGTGAAGTCAAGAGAATCGCGGAAAAGCTGATCACGACCGCGATCCGTGAAAAAGACAACTTCACCACCCGTGAAGTCAAGGTCACCCGTGCCAAGCTGGACGGAAAGGGCCGTAAAGTGCTCAAGTCCGCCACATCAAAAAATGGCGCGAAATATGATGTTGTTGATCGCGAAACCAAGACCGAGATGGTCCAGGTCGACGCGCCGTCACGACTGGCCGCTCGCCGCATGCTGATGCTGTGGCTGAACAAGGGCCACGACGAGAACGGGGCCGTTGTGAATCCTGTCGACATCCTGTTCAAGGATGTCGCCCCCAAGTATGCCGGTCGCGATGGCGGATATACCCGTATCATCAAGCTTGGCGCACGCAGGGGCGATGCTTCTGAAATGGCGATCCTGGAACTGATCTGAGGAATGCCGCGGCTACCTGCGGGTCTTTTATGACGCTGACGCCGCCCCAGGATCACGTGAAAGCACAACGTACGGGACAGGCGGAACCGCCTGCCCCGTATTAATTTGAGATGAGTCTCATCTCAAGGCAAAGAGGATCATGGAACACTTTATCGATATCCAGAATGTCAGTTACACATACCAGGGCAGCGGACGAGAGCCGCTTCTGGCGGTGGACCGTGTGACGGTCACGGCTGAGAAAGGCAATCACATCGCGATCCTGGGCCGTAATGGATCGGGTAAATCCACCCTGGCCAGACTGGTGAACGCATTGGAACTGCCGTCCGAGGGGGCCGTGGTCATCCAGGGTCTGAGAACCGATGACGAAGACCACATCTGGGAGATCAGGAAGCTTTGCGGCATGGTTTTCCAGAATCCGGACAACCAGATTGTCGGGACGACCGTCGAAGAGGACGTGGCGTTTGGTCCTGAAAACCTCGGGTTCCCTCAGGAAAAAATCAGGCTGTCCGTAGACCAGGCGCTCAAGTTTGTCGGTCTTGATGACGTGCCGGATCGTGCGCCCCACCTCCTGTCCGGTGGGCAGAAACAAAAACTGGCTATTGCCGGCATCCTGGCCATGCGGCCAAACTGCCTGATCCTGGATGAGGCGACATCGATGCTGGATCCGGTCAGCCGCAGCGAATTCATGGCGCTTGTAGCCCGTCTGATCCGGGAAGAACAGATGACGGTCATCAACATCACACACAACATGGAGGAGGTTCTGGCCGCCGACCAGGCCTATGTCATGGATGATGGCCGAATCGTCATATCCGGCACCCCTGCCGAGATTTTCGACAAGGTGACCCTGATCAAATCACTCGGCCTGGATGTGCCGGTTCACACGGAAATTGCCCATCTGGTCGCCAGCAAACTGGGGCTTGAATTGAAACCCCTTGAAGCCTCATCGGAACCGGACGCGGAGCGGGCTGTCATCCGGCTACTGGACGAAGCGACAGCCGCTTCCCTGGAAAGGGCAACCGACGAAGTGACGGGAACCGGCATGACATCGACGATGCCCATTGATTCCAGAGAAGCGATCATCTCCATCCGCGATCTCAGCTGCACTTACTCGCAGGGGACACCGATGGCTTACAAAGCGTTGGACCAGGTTTCCTTCGATGTCTACAAAGGCGAACTTCTGGGTATCATTGGCCAGAGCGGCTCCGGCAAATCGACCCTCATCCAGCATCTGAATGGCCTTCTGCGGGCCCAAAGCGGCCGGGTCAGCGTATTGGGACTCGACGCTTCGGCTAATGCCGACATTCGACGGATTCGCCAGAAGGTCGGTCTGCTGTTCCAGTATCCTGAACATCAGTTGTTTGAGGAGACGGTGTTTCAGGACATTGCCTTCGGCCCCAGGCGCATGGGTCTCGATCCGCTGGTCATCGAACAGAATGTGCTGTCAGCAGCCAGGATTGTCGGCTTGACTGAAGAAGAGCTGGACCGTTCGCCCTTTGAATTGTCCGGCGGACAAAAACGGCGGGCTGCGATTGCCGGGGTCCTGGCCATGAATCCCGAGATCCTGGTTCTGGATGAACCCGCGGCCGGACTTGACCCGGCCGGACGGGACGAAATCCTTGGCTATGCAGCCAGGCTGCGCAGCATGGGGGTGACGGTCATCCTGGTCTCCCACAGCATGGAAGACATTGCCCGGCTTTCCGACCGGGTCCTTGTCCTGGCCGATGGTCGGGTGCACGCCATCGGTACGGCAGCTGAAATTTTCCGCGATGAAGCACATCTCCGCCAGGCCGGTCTGCCGCTGCCCATGGCTGGGTCATTCTTGAAGCGTTTGTCAAGTCACATTACCGGACTCGACCTGGCGTGCTTCACGTCCGACGCGGCCGCCAAAGCCCTGATCAAAGCACGGATCGATCGCAAGGAGGTGCCAGGGCATGTCCATGTTCAGTAATATCTCCCTGGGCCGGTATTATCCGGCCCGATCGACCATCCACCAGCTGGATCCCCGCCTGAAGATCGTCCTGGTGATCGCCTACATGACCCTGGTCTTTCTGGTCAGCAATCCATTGGCCATGGGGCTGGTGGTGCTCGGTCTTCTGCTGATGATTTTCCTCTCGAACGTGCCGCTCAGGCAAGTGATCCTGAGTCTTCGGCCGGTCCTCTTCATCCTGGTATTCGCCTTCGTCCTCAATGTCTTCAGCGTCCAGGGGCGTGTCCTCTACAGTATCGGGCCGCTGAGCATCACTCGGGAAGGAATCGATGTCGCCATCCGGATGGCCATCCGATTGATTCTCCTCATTACCGGTACGACCTTGCTGCTGACGCTGACGACGACCCCCATCCTGATCGCGGACGCGATGGAACGTCTGCTGTCGCCACTTTCCCGATTTGGATTCCCGGCCCATGAAATGGCCATGATGATGTCGATCGCGTTGCGTTTCGTACCGACCTTGCTTGAGGAGACGGACAAGATCATGAAGGCGCAATCATCCCGTGGCGCCGATTATGACACGGGCGGGCTGATCACCAAAGCAAGAGGCCTGGTGTCTGTCCTTATTCCGCTCTTCGTCAGCGCCTTCAAACGGGCAGAGGAACTGGCCGTTGCCATGGAAGCCCGCTGCTATCGGGGCGGCGAAGGCCGAACGCGCCTCAAGGTGATGCGTTTTACGCGGATGGACGCAACCTTTGCGACCGCTTTCGCCATTTTCTTTGTGTGCGTGCTGTTCCTCCAGTTTTCTTGAATTGACAATCCTGCGAACGTATAATTGAGCCAAGTACTCGTTTCAGGCCCGTGCCCGGACTGCCGGCACGATACTGCGGTTGCGAAATGAAAGCGAGGGTTACGCGATGCGCTATTACCTTGGCATTGATCTGGGCGGGACCAACACCAAAGCCGGCGTTGTTGATGATCAGGGACGAATCCTGCACAAGGACCGGATCAAGACATTCGCCATGAGGGATCAGTATGAGATTGTCCGGGACATGGGGCTTTTGGGTCAGCGCGTCATCGAGGCCTCCGGCATCCCCCTGTCCGGGATCGCGGCGATTGGGGTCGGTTCACCCGGCACGTCAAACAATGAGACCGGTGAACTGATTTTCACAGGCAATCTGTCGTTCCGGCATATGCCGATCCGGGAAGAATTCCACAAGATGTTCAATCTGCCGTTTTTCATTGGCAATGACGCGAATGTCGCCGCCCTTGCGGAAAGTGTGTCGGGAGCGGCCAAGGGTTCGCGCAGTTCAGTCACAATCACGCTCGGCACGGGAGTCGGCGGCGGGTTCGTGTTGAGCGACCGCATCTACAGCGGATTCAACCAGGCCGGGTGTGAGATCGGGCACCATGTGCTGATCGTCGGCGGCGAGCCCTGCACATGCGGGCGCAATGGCTGCTTTGAAGCCTATTCATCGGCTTCGGCCCTGATCCGGGACACCATGCGGGCTGCCGGCGAAAATCCTGATTCCATGCTCAATCGCCTGATCGAAGAAAACGGCGGCAAGGCGGACGGTCGGACAGCGTTCATCGCAAGAGACGCGGGAGACGCGATCGGCGCCGCTGTTGTCGACCGCTATATCGACCTGCTCGCCGAAGGCCTCGCCAATGTGATCAACATGCTGATGCCGGAAGTGATCGCAATCGGTGGCGGCATCTCTCATGAGGGTGAGTCGCTGCTTGAACCCGTGCGTGAAAGAGCCCTGTCACGCGGCTTTCTGGCGGCTGGTGTCGTCAAGCCTCGGATTGTACTGGCCCAGATGGGGAATGATGCCGGCATCGTCGGGGCAGCCATGATGGCCAGGGGTTGCCTGGAGGACGGTCTGGTTGGCTGAAGGGGTATCCGGAGCCGTCGGCGGTGTCATCCGGCGGATCGCGCTGCGGACCGAATATGACGGTCGCCGTTTTCACGGCTGGCAGATCCAGGATGGGCAACGGACGGTGCAACAGGTCCTGACGGACGCGCTCTCAGGCATGGTCGGCCATCCGGTCCGGCTGATCGGATGTAGCCGGACTGACGCGGGCGTGCATGCGCTGGCACACGTTTCCCATTTCATGACCACTGCGACCATCCCGGCTGATCGGATCCCCTTCGCGTTGAATGGCCGATTGCCGGAGGATGTGGCGGTCCACGAAGCAGTTGAAGTCGGAGAGGGATTTCATGCCCGGTACGGTACGGTTGCCAAAACGTACCGTTACCTGATCCACCAGTCCCGCACGCCGTCGCCTTTGCTGGCCGGCCGGGCCGCTTTCGTGCCCAGACCTCTGGATGTCGCGTCCATGCGGCTGTCAGCCAAAGCACTCGTCGGGGAGCACGATTTCAGTGCCTTCATGGATGCGGGCAGCGAGGTGGGGACGACGGTCCGACGGATCGACCGATTGACAATCGCGCATGCGGGAAGCCAGGTCATGATCGAAGCCTGTGGAAATGGATTCTTGTACCATATGGTCAGGATCCTGGCCGGCACCCTGGTCTATGTCGGACTGGGGAAGATCGACCCTGAAGACATGCCTCGTCTGGTCCGGCAGGCTGACCGGCGCCTGACCGGCAAGACGATGCCGGCCTGCGGGCTTTATCTGACGAAAGTTGACTACGAACCGCAAGTATTCTTGCAAGAACGCAGCTTTAGCCAAGGATGGCTAACGGAGGGAAACACGAATGTATAGCTTACGATGGACCGACCAGACCAACATGACCATGCTGACGGATTTCTATGAGCTGACCATGTCGAAAGGTTATCTGGACCATGGGTTCGAGGACATGATCGCCTACTTCGACCTTTTTTTCCGGGCGGTTCCGCAGGATGGCGGATTTGCCATCATGGCCGGTTTGGAGCAGATGATCGACTATTTGAAATCGCTCCATTTCAGTGAAGATGACCTTGCCTTCCTGATTGAACGAGGGTCCTTCAATGATCGGTTCATCGACTATCTGCGCAATTTCAAGTTCGCCTGTGATGTCTGGGCCGTCCCGGAGGGGACCCCCATTTTCCCGAATGAGCCGATTGTCAAAGTCCGCGGTCCGATCATCCAGGCCCAGATGATCGAAACGATGCTGCTGGTGACGATCAATCACCAGTCTTTGATCGCCACCAAGACCGCCCGGATCGTCCGGGCCGCCAAAGGCCGTCCGGTCATGGAGTTCGGCGCTCGCCGGGCGCAAGGCTATGATGCCGCGGTGCTCGGCGCGAGGGCGGCGTATATCGCAGGCGCGGCGGCGACATCGTGCACGATCTGCGGTGAACAGTTCGGCGTGCCGGTGGCCGGGACGATGGCACACAGCTGGGTGCAGGCCTTCGATACCGAGTATGAGGCGTTCAAGGCTTACGCCGAGTCCTATCCGGACGATACCGTGCTCCTGGTGGATACGTACAACACGATCAAGTTTGGTGTGCCAAACGCGATCCGGGTGGCCAAAGAGGTGCTGGAACCGATCGGCAAGCGCTTGAAGGGGATTCGGATCGACAGCGGCGACCTGACCTATCTGACCCTGAAAGCCCGGGAAATGCTGGACGAAGCCGGAATGACCGACTGTCGCATCACGGTCAGCAACGCGCTGGATGAATACATCATTCGTGACCTGATCCAGCAAGGCGCGGCGATCGACTCCTTCGGAGTCGGTGAGCGGCTGATCACAGCCCGGGCTGAGCCGGTCTTCGGTGGCGTCTACAAATTGTCGGCGATCGAACGGGACGGCCAGGTCATCCCCAAGATGAAATTTTCCGACAATGCGGGCAAGGTCACGAATCCGGGCAACAAGGAGATCTGGCGGTTCTACGACAAGTCGACCGGCAAGGCGATCGCTGACCTGATCACACTGGCCGGAGAAGAAATCGACGAGAACGCGCCGATGGAAATTTTTGATCCGTTACACACCTACAAGCGGAAGACTTTGACCAATTTCACGATCCGAAAGCTGCTGACACCGATCTTTGTCGGCGGCAAACTGATCTACGCGCGTGTGCCGATTGATGAAACAAGGGCGCAATGTGCCCGTGAAGTCGACAAACTTTGGGAATCGGTCCGGCGCTTTGAAAACCCCCAGACCTACTTTGTCGATTTGTCGCAGAAACTGTGGGATATCAAGGACCAGTTGCTGCGTGACAATGAGCGGAACATTTGAACCGGATTGCCATGGTGTGGTCGATCTGGGACAATAATCTGATCAGGACACAAAAGGGAGGTGCCTTTATGCAGAAACGATTCGCAACCCTGACCATGGCTGATGGCGGAAAAATCCGCCTTGAACTGGATCCGGAAGCTGCCCCGATCTCAGTGGACAATTTTGTGAAACTGGCGGAAAAAGGATTCTATGATGGTCTCATTTTTCATCGGGTGATCAAGGGCTTCATGATCCAGGGCGGTTGTCCGGATGGTACCGGCATGGGCGGACCGGGTTATCAGATCAAAGGGGAGTTCGCGTCCAATGGTGTGCCGAATCCGATCCGCCACAAGCGGGGTGTTCTTTCGATGGCGCGCGCCATGGATCCGAACTCGGCCGGATCGCAATTTTTCATCATGCATCAGGATTCGCCCCATCTGGATGGCCAGTACGCGGCTTTTGGCAAAGTCATCGAGGGCCTGGACATTGTCGACCGGATCGCCAACGCCAGAACGGGCCGGATGGACCGGCCGGTCGAAGAACAGAAGATCGCCTCGATCCAGGTTGATCCGATCACTGACTGAAAGACGGTTGCCAGCTGATTTGATTTTTGAAAAGGACTGTCTACTTGAAGGTGGGCAGTTCTTTCCGTTCATCCGACAGCAGAGTGATGCCGATGACAGGTGCCGCAAGACCGATCAGGGTGATGACGTAAAAGCCGGCATCCAGTCCGTTTGACTGCATGACAAAGCCGGCCAGGGTCGGTCCGAGCGTGATGCCCAGGCTGTATAACGCCTGGTAGAAACCCATGGCCGCGGCCTGCTTCTCGTACGGGAAGGGAAGGACGACCAGTCCAAGCATCAGGGAAAGGGAAGTGCCTCGCGCGATGCCGTTAAGGAAGACGATGATCAACAGGACCGACCAGGAAGGAGCCAAGGGCTGAAGCCCACAGGTGACCGCCTGGATCGCCAGCAGGACGACCAGACTGTTGCGCGCGCCGAAGCGGCTGACGAATGTTCGGGCGGAAAGCAGGGAGAAAAGCGCGCCGCCCAGGGTGGCTGCCAGTTGGATGAAAGCCAGGAAACTGGGCTGGGCGCCCAGACGCAGGGCAATCTGCGGAGTGAACCCCGAGGTTGTGGCAAAGGACATGGTCTGGCTGATGATCGCCATCAGACTGACAGCCAGGACCCATCGTGTCTTGCCGACTGCCAGCAATGTCCCGAACGCCAGTGGTTTTTTACTGACAGCCTTGTCCTTGAGTGTCAGGCTGATGACCATCGGGATGACAGCGGCCATGGCAGCCAGCAGGAAAGCGGATCGGATGCCGTGAGCTTTGGTCACCGGCATGGCGAACAGGGATGCGAGCATCTGGCCCATCAGGTTGAAAGCGTTGAGCAGGGTCATGGCCCGAACGGATTCTTTCGGGTCGAAATAGGAATTGAACAGGACGGACATGGCGACCCAGACCGAGACCGATACGCCGCTCATGGTGCGGAACAGGATCAGCCATCCGACGCTGGGGGACCAATATAGGCCAATTGCCGCGATGATGCCGGCCAGACAGCCTACACGGATGAAAACCCGCCGATTGTTGTATCGGTCGGACAGGATGCCGATCGGGATCCGCAGGGTCAATTGAGCCCAGCCGTACGAGCCCAGCATCACGCCGACCAGGGCCGCGTTCGGCGTCATCGTGGTGGCATAGGCTGAGAGATAGGGGACATAAGCGTAGTTGGCGAACCAGAAGAACAGGGTCAGGACATAGAAAAGCCAGATGCGTACCTTGTTTGAAATGACCATGACACCCCCTGGGAGCGGGCCTGGCATTGCCTTGCCGAGACGGCCGCACATGAACTGACGACTGTTACAGCATAAGCCACACAGCCGGATTTCACAACGGGTCCGCACAGCCAGGAACGCACCAAGTGGGATTAACGGTTCAGGGCCTTCCTCACGGTCGCGTCAAGGACCGGGTCCACTTCGATCTGGAGTGTTCGCTTGCCTTTCAGGTCTTTCCGGCGGTCAAGCGAATCTGCCGCTTCGACGATCCATTTGATGGCCAGTTCGGCTTTAATGTGCCGGGTGTCGATGACCAGGTCAAAGTAGGCCGCGTCGTCCGCCTTGACATTGTAGTAGGTCTGGAGGAAGCTGCCGCGGATGCGGTCATTCTGATCGACGACCCTTTCGGCATCCTTGCGCTCCTGCAGTTCGAGCGTCATCATGGTGCTGATGATCCGATGCTCGCGGGGTGCCTTGATCAGGACATTCAGGACATTGTCGTAATCCTGGAGCACCATGTAGCCGCCGCGTCCGCGGATCACGACATTGTCCTGCCTGGCAAACGCTTCGAGGGTCTTGTCCAGCATCCGGACACTATTGACCTTGTCCGAGTCCAGCCGGTCCCAGATGGAGTGGTCCGCGTCATAGAATTTGCCGAAAGTGACCATGCCGTATTGTGAAAGGATCGATTCGATCATCGTTTTATCCACAAACGAATAGCCTTTGGCGTTCGCGACCTCTTGGCTGATCAAATCGCCAAGGCTGCCGTAATCACGGGAAATGGTGATGATTGCCATTGTTTTCTCCTTTCAGCCCTCAGAAGGGACAATAGGGGGCATGAACCAGGCCTGACGGCCAGTCATTTGCTGTTCACGTAATCGACCATCGCCTTTTCCATGACCTCGAAAGGCGCGTCGACACCCGTGTACAATTCAAATTGGCCGCAGGCCTGGTAGAGCAGCATCTTGTACCCCTCGATCGCGGTGCAGCCGGCTGCGCGGGCCTCTTTGACGAAGGTTGTCTCGATCGGGATGAACACAGCGTCAAGCACAATGGACCCGGGGCGGAAGCGATCCCGGGTCAGGATCGTTTCGGTGGTCTTGAAACCGACTGACGTGCAATTGATGAGAATGTCATATTCCGTGCGGCTGTCCAGTAGTTCCGGCTTGCCGGCGAAAGTGACGCCAAACTGGTCAGCGACACGCTGCCCTTCGTCTTCGAAGATATTGTAGATGGAGATGTCGGTGGTGTATTTTTTCAGTCCCCAGGTGACCGCTTTGCCGGCTCCGCCAGCGCCGATGATGGCGACTTTTTTGCCCTTCAGGTCGGTGATGCGCGCCAACGCGCGGATCGCGCCCATGTAATCCGTGTTGTAACCGGTCAGCACACCCTGGTCATTGACCACGGTGTTCACCGCGCCGATCTCGCGGGCCGAGTCATCCAGACGATCGAGATACTGGATGACATCAACCTTGAACGGCATGGTCACGCCCATCCCGCGAAACCCGAGGTTGCGGACAGACGCGACAGCCTGCTGCAGGTCGTCCGGCTCGAAAGACACATAGACATACTTCAGTCCCAGATGACTGAACGCCGCGTTGTGCATGACGACGCCCATGCCACCGATTGATCCGGCAATCGAGCAGCAGACGACAGGATAACTTTTGGCCATGGTGAAAACCTCCCTGATTTTCGATTTCAGATGTCGCAGGAACAGTTGTCGAACAAGAGCTGCTCCGCGCCGATGATGCCGAAATCGCTTCCGAGCTCGGCGTACTTGAAATAGACCGGCATGTCTTTCTGTGACTGGTTGAAACGGTCGAAATGATGACGCACTTTGTCGAACAGGAAATCGCCCATCCGGGAAAGTCCGCCGCCGAAAACGTACAGGTTGATGTTGAACGCCTGATACAGGTTGAATGTCCAGACGCCGAGGTAATAGGCCATTTGATCGACAGCCCGGTTCGCGAGTCTGTCTCCGGCTTTCGCGGCGTCTTCCAGGATCCTGCCATCGATTGCTTCCGGGTCGCCGCCGGCCATTTCAAGCATGGTGCTCGTTTCTCCCTGCTCCAGCCAGGCTCGTATGTGGCGGACGATCATCGAACCGGACGAGTAGGACATGAAGCAACCCTGATTGCCACAGCCGCACATCAGACCGGCATCCGGCGTGATCAGCATGTGTCCGGTTTCACCGGAAGCGCCATAACTGCCGCGGAAGAGGTTATTGTTGATGATGATCCCGTTGGCGATACCGGTGCTGACGGCACAATAGAGCATATGCTTCGCGCCCCGCCCCGCCCCGAACCGATGCTCCGCGATCGCGGCCACGTTGCAGTCGTTGTCCAGCAGGACACGGACACCGAGTTTTTGTTCAAAGAAAACCTTCGCGTCGCAATTCTGCAGCGTGCAGATGTTGGACGTGCAGAGAATGCGGCCTTTTTCGAAATCAATGTAAGAAGGGAACGCCAGGCCTACGCCGTCGATATCGGCCATGTCCAGCCCATTGCTTTCCACCAGACTGAAAATGCCGTCCACGATCGACTGGAGAATGTCCTCGCTGGTCCCATCCTGCCGGGTCGCATGCTTCGAGCGGGCGACAATCGTGTGGTCTTCATCGAACAGACCGTAGGCGACTTTTGTGCCGCCCACATCGACGCCGACGCAATATTTGCCCATAGAATCATCCTTTCGCGTGTGCCCGGCCATTGGACCGGCTGGTTCGAGGGTCATTCCAGATAGTCAACGCTGTACGACGCGGCCCGGATCCTCCGGACTTCCTCCCGGATCAGCTGATGATAGTCACTGGTGTCATAGCGTTTCAGCCCGTCCATGTCCTTGAAATCAAGAATGAAGCAAAAATCACAGGAACTGTTCAGGTGAGAGATGTCCTCGCCAGCAGAGACGGCAAGAACGTCGGGGATGTGACGGGCGCAGTCCATCACCAGCGCTTGGCAGCGGGTGGCGTCATAGCCGTTCTTGAGCCGGATCATGACAACGTGCTTCAACATGTCCTGTCCTTCGTGATTCAGGCGTCCGGCCAGGCCCGGCCGGACGGGCGGGCATCAGATCGAGTGTTCCGTACGTTCGATGATGTCATCCTGGGTTTCGGGCGACAGGACGTTGAAGAAAGCGCTGTAGCCGGCGACCCGAACGATCAGGTTGCGGTATTTCTGCGGTTCCTTCTTGGCGGCCACGAGGGTGTCGCGCGACACGATGTTGTACTGGACATGGTATCCATGCAGGTCATTGAAGAAAGTCCGGATCATGGCCATCAATTTGCCGATGCCGGGTTCATTGGACAGGCTTGTGGGGCTGATCTTCTGATTCAGAAGGACACCGCCCGTGATCCGCCCGGTCGGCAGTTTCGCGACGGATTTGTAGACCGCGGTCGGACCGTTGACGTCCGTGCCGTGTGACGGGGAGCACCCTTCCGCCAGCGGCTCTCGGGCTTTGCGACCGTCGGGCATCGCACCGACTGTGCTGCCCTGCGGCACGTTGGCCGAGATGGACGACGTGCCGGCGTAGTAGCCGCCGCCGATCGGGCCGCGGCCAAATCGAGTGTTCTTGTACGACGCGTAGGTGTCGATGAACTCGTTGTAGGCATCAGCCAGCAGATTGTCGACATAATCGATGTCATTGCCGTACTTGGGAGCCCGGTTGATGAGGGTCTGGCGGATGCGTTCACCCTCCGGACCTTCGAAGTTGCTCATGATGGCGTCCCACACCTGCTGGCGGGTCAGGACCTTGTCCTCGTAAACCAGTTTCTTGATCGCGGCGAGCGAGTTGCCGAGATTGGCAATGCCGACCTGAAGTCCGCTGATGAAGTCATAGACCGCGCCGCCTTCCTTGATTGTCAGCCCGCGCTCGATGCAGTCGTCAGTCAGGGCAGAACACAGGACGTCCGGCACTTCCTTCTCCAACGCGTAGTCGGCAACCGTGTCCATGATGACTGCCTGGCGGGCAAAATACTTGACGGTCCTGGACCAGGCATCGAAGACTTCGTCAAAGGTTTCCATCTCGACAAAGTGCTTGCCAACGCCAGGATGGATGCGTTTGCCCGATAGCGGCTCAATGCCGCTGTTCAGCGAGGACATCAGCACCTTGCCGAAATTCAGGAAGCTCATGCCGGTGCAGCGATAGCCCCATTTGCCGGGAACGGCTGTTTCAACACAACCGATGGCGCTGTAATTGTAGGCATCCTCCTTCCGGACCCCGAGCTTCATGAAAGAGGGGATGATGATCTCGTCATTGTTGTAGGCCGGCATGCCGAAGCCGAGCTTCACCACTTCGATCGTCGCCCGTAAGAATGCGTCGGGTGTGCCCTTGTGATAACGGACGGTCAGGTTCGGCTGCGTGAACCGGATCCGGCCGACACTCTTGAGCACCAGGATGCTCAAAGGATTGGACGCGTCCCGGCCGTCCGGGGTCTGACCGCCGATGGTCACATTCTGGTAAAGCGGTCCGCCGGCTGAAAAGCGGGTGTGGGCATAACTGCGGATCTTGTTGATCGTATAGGCTTTGATCCAGAGATATTCCAGAAGTTCGGTCGCCTCTTCTTCCGTGATGCGGCCGGCGGCAATATCCTTTTCATAATAAGGGTACAGATACTGGTCAAGGCGTCCGAAGGAGGTCGAGTGTCCGTTGGACTCGATCTGCAGGATCAGCTGGATGAACCAGGTGCTCTGGACCGCCTCATAGAAGTTGGCCGCGGGATTTTCCGGGACTCGGCGGCAGTTGTAGGCGATACGTGACAATTCCTTCTTGCGGTTTTCGTCAGGTTCTGTTTCCGACATGGAATCGGCCAGGTCGGCGAACCGGTGGGCGAACGCGATGACCGCGTCGCACATGATCAGCACCGATTGGAGAAAGAACTGCTTCTTGAAGTCGTCGAACTGGGCGATGTCAAGGCGGGCCAGACGCTCCTCGGCTTGCTTTCTGACACCGGCGATGCCCTCGCGGAGCACTTTGCCGAAATCGACGGCGATATGCCCGTCACCGGAGGTGATGTTCCCTTCGGCCTTGATCATGCCGATATCATACAAGAACCGGCCTTCGGGCGTCATGGTCGAAAGCGCCTTGTCCTTCAGGGTCTTGCCCTTCCACCAGTCACAGATTTCGAGCAGCTCGGGTTTCTTGTCCTCGTCGATATAGAACCGGTCACCCGGCCGTTTGTCGAATTCGTCGATTTCGTTGACAATCCAGTCGACCGCGTACTCCGGGAAAATCGGGGCCGCCCGGTGGTTGGACGCCTGGTTTCCGACGATCAGTTCAGACGGGTCGATGAAGATCGGCATTTGCTCAAGGATGGCTTTCATGGCGAGTGCGCGCTTGATGACGACCTGTTTGTCCTCGTTCTGCTTGTAAACTTCAGTAATGATCCGGGCCCGATCGATGCAGACTGTAGACTTCGTGTCCAGGACCCGATTGCGCATGTCCTGGACTTGTGCGCTTGACTGGCCAAAAAAATCAGACATAAAGACCTCCTTGATCCAAAAAGGTATATAATGTTCTTGTAAACAGTTTCATCTTCCAATGCTGCAATGACTCAAATCCATCATATTTTATGAGGCAGGTTTCGTCAAGTCTGAATTTTCGAATGAAAGCAAAACGAATGATAAATGAAATATCCTTAAAACCATCTGTTTTTCGACTTATTGAACTAAATATCTTAATCAGCCGCGTTATTGATCCTTGATGAAGGCATAATGTACAAAATTAAAAGCGCATAATTGTTCAAATAATCTTATTTTGTTTTTTGATCGTCAATCTAAAGATTTTCTATTGAAAGCCAACATACTTTCGTATAATATGCAAATTGTAACAACCGATACGATTCTGAAAGGGGCGAGGAAACAACCGTTTCGACAACTTCATTTCTGAACTCGACTACAATGCGAAAGAAAAAGGAGAAAATGAACATGAATCTGAAAAAAGTCATCACACTCCTGTTGGCCTTGGCCATGATCATCAGCCTCGCGGCCTGTGGTTCGACCGCGACCACCACCGCAGCGACCACCGCCGCGACCACTGGCGGCACCACGGCAGCCGGCCTGGTGAAGGCCGCCTTCATCGTCGCCGACATGGCGAACGAGTCCCAGGCTTTCTCTTCCAGAGAATTCCAGAAATATGGTGCGGAATACGGCTTCGATGTCACGATCCTTGACGCCAAGGCTGACACGCAGACCGAGTCCAAACTGGTCACCAACTGCATCGCGCAGGGAATGAAGGTCATCTGGCTCAACCCGAATGACATCAAGGCCATCGTCCCCAGCCTGATGGAGGCAAAGAAAGCCGGCATCACCATCGGCATGTTCTCATCCGACCTCGGCACTGCCGATCAGCAGTACCGCGACTTCTTCTGCGGGGTCAATGACCTGCAGGCCGGCGAAGCGGCTGCCAAAGCCTTCATGGACAAGTTCCCGAACGGCGCCAACATCGTCGAAATCGGCGGCCAGTCCGGCCATGATGCGCAGATCAAGCGCCATGACGGCTTCAACAAGGTCATCGCCAACACCAACATCAAGGTCATCGACTACCAGGCCCCGACTGCCTGGTCGACCGAGCAGGCCCAGAAGATAGCCGAAGACATGATCGTCCGCCACGGTGACAAGATCGAAGGCATCTTCTGCCACTGGGACAACGGCGCCACCGGCATCATCCAGGCCCTGAAGACCGCCAACAAGAGCGGTGTCTTCCTGGTCGGCGTTGATGGCAACAAGGCCGGGTTCGCCCAGGTCAAGGAGGGCACCCAGTCCGTAACCATCTCCCAGAACTTCACCAACATGACCAAGAAGTCGCTCGAACTGGCCAGGGACAAAATCGCCGGCAAGACAGTCGAGCAGATCAACTTCATCCCGCTCGATGTCATTTCCCAGGCCAACATCAGCCAGTTCCCGACACCGGAGTGGTGATTTGCGTCAAACGGTAGACTGCCAAGGCAAAGCTCGTTCTGGACGCATTCAGCTCCAGAACGGGCTTTGCCGATGCATCCAGTGCAAAAGGGGCTAGAGATATGGCAAACGCAGCATCAGAGTATATCCTTTCGGTCAAGGATGTCAGCAAGACGTTCCCTGGCGTCAAAGCCCTTGACCAAGTGACGTTTTCCGTCAGGCGAGGAACGGTCCACGGCCTTGTCGGTGAAAACGGCGCAGGCAAATCGACCCTGATGAAGATCCTGTCAGGCGTCTATGTGAAAGATACAGGCACCGTCATTTTCGACAATGAGGAAGTGGTCAGCACCACACCGATCAAATCCATGCACAGCGGCCTCAGCATCATTTATCAGGAACTCAACCTGGTCAACACCCTGAGCGTCGGAGAAAACATCTTCCTTGGCCGTTTTGGCGAAATGAAAGGCATGAGCGGCATCCACGCGAAAGCGAAGGAACTGCTGGACAGCATCGGCTGCCGTTTTGACTCGCACACCATGGTCGACGACCTGAGCGTGTCTGAAAAGCAGATGGTGGAAATCGCCAAGGCCCTTTCTTACAAGTCGAAGCTGATCATCATGGACGAGCCCAGCTCGAGCCTGACAGCTGACGAAATGAAGGAACTCTACAAGATCATCCATCAACTGAAGGACCAGGGCATTTCGATCATATTCATCAGCCACAAGCTGGATGAGATCTTCGAGCTTTGTGACGTGGTGACCATCCTGCGCGACGGTCGCGTCATCGACACCAAGCCAGCCGTGGACCTGACCCGCCAGGAGATGATCGCCAAGATGGTGGGCCGTACAATCGAGAACGAATATCCCGAAAGACCCTGCTGTATCGGCGAGGTGCTTCTGGAAGTCAAGGATATCAACACCCGAAAGCTCAAGAATGTTTCCTTCAATGTCCGGAAGGGAGAGATCCTCGGCCTGGTTGGCCTGGTCGGTGCGGGCCGCACGGAGATTGTCAGGGCCCTGTTTGGCGCGGACAAGGCGCATGGCCACGAGGTCCTGGTGGATGGCGTACCGGTTCGGATCAAAAAGCCGAGCCAGGCGATCAAGGCCGGGTTCGGTTTTGTCCCTGAGGATCGGAAACAGCAAGGGCTGGTCCTGCCGTTTTCTGTCGAATCGAACATCGCCATGGCCAGCCTGGACAAGATCACAGTCCGTGGGATCCTGCGCAAGTCCATCGAGAAACAGATCGCCGAAAAGCATGTCAAGTCCCTGGGCGTGAAAACCCCGTCCATCAAGACCAAGGTTGTCAGCCTGTCGGGCGGCAACCAGCAGAAATGCATCATTGGCCGCTGGCTGGAGATCGAACCGAAAATCTTCATCATGGACGAGCCAACCCGCGGTATCGATGTCGGCGCCAAATACGAAATCTATGTCCTGATGAAAGAGATTGCCGAACGCGGTGGCGCTGTCATCCTGATTTCGTCCGAGCTCCCCGAGGTTCTCAACATGAGCAACCGGGTCCTGACCATCTTTGAAGGCAGGATCACTGGTGAATTCGATCCCCAGGCATTCACGCCCGACCAGATCATGGCGAGCGCGCTCGGGATGGGCAGTATGGAGGTGGCGCAGCATGCAGGTCAACACTGATATCCGGCAAGGCAAAAATCCGGTCATGGCGCGGTTCGGCACGTATGTCAAGGACAACCTTGTCCTCGTGGGCATCATCGTGCTGGTCCTCGTCACGATCATCGTCCAGCCAAACTTCCTGTCCCCGCTGAACATGACCAATATCCTGCGCCAGTTCGGCCCCCTGAGCCTGGTGTCACTCGGCATGACTTTCGTCATCCTAGGCGGCTTCATCGATCTTTCCGTCGCGGGCACCTTCTCGCTGGTGGCGGTCGTCACCATATCATTGATCGATCCGATCGGACAGGTGCCGGCCCTGATCGTCGGCCTGATCATCGGCGCGGCCTGCGGGTATATCAACAGCCTCCTGTGCCTGACCTCGGGAGCCCTGACACAGGCTGAGGCCCTGTTCATCACTTTCGGCATGCAGCTCGTGTACAGCGCGGTGGCCCTGATCTATTGCGGCGGCGCCACCCAGCACATGCGCAATGTCGAAGGTAACAAATCCGTTTTTGAAGCCATTGGATCCGGCATGGTCGGCTTTCTGACGATCACGTTCATCATTTTCCTGGTCTGTCTCGCGATCCTGTATTTTTTCCAGTCGAAAACCTACATGGGCCGGACGATCAGCCTGACCGGCGGCAACAAGACCGCGGCCAGGCTTACGGGACTGCCTGTCGAACGCTCGATCATGATCATCTACACCCTGTCAGGACTGATGGCCGGCCTTGGCGGCATCACCCTCTTTTCCCGTGTAACCACCGCCTCGCCGGTTCTGGGCGCCGGGTATGAGACAAATGCGATCCTGTCCGTCGTTGTCGGCGGCACGTCCTTGAAAGGTGGCAAAGGCAGTGTCCTCCGAACCGTTCTCGGCACCCTGCTCATCATCCTCATGTCCAACTGCCTGAATCTGCTGGGTGTCTCACCCTTCATGCAGAACATGGTCAAAGGCTTGATCCTGGTTGTCGCCATCTGGCTGGACAACCGGAAGCCGCTGTAGGAGGGGATGAGCATGGAAATCAAATCAATGGCCAAGACAGTCGGGAAACTTGCCGTCAAGCAGAAGGCCACGGTGGCCATCCTCGCCATGCTGGTGCTGATGCTGTTTTTCCCCACCAATTTCTACACAGCCTATAACCTGATCGACCTGCTGAATTCGTCCGCGATCCTGATCATTCTCGCGGCCGGTGTCAGCATCACGGTCATCGCCGGTGGCTGTGACCTGTCAATCGGCGGTGTCATGGTGACTTCCGGCATCATCGCCATCCAGCTGATGCCGAAACTGGGCATGTTCCTGGCGATTCTGATCGCGCTGCTGAGCGGTGTCGTCATCGGATTCGTCAATGGTTTCCTCGTGGTCCAGCAGAAAACAGAGCCCTTCATCATCACGCTCGGCATGGGCATGCTGCTTAGCGGCTTTGCCCAGCAGCTGACGAACGGGCGGGCTGTCCAAGGCGAGGTCCCGGCGTACATGCAACTGGCCAACGGACGAATTCTCGGGCAGATCACCAACCTGGTCATCTTCATGATCGTTGTCATTGCCGCCATGCATTACGTGATGCGCTACACCACATTCGGTCGCAACTGCTATGCCATCGGTGGTGACTATGAAGTTGCCCGATATTCCGGTATCTCGGTCATTTTCACCAAATGGGCGACCTTCCTGATCAGTGGATTCATCGCGGCTTTGGCAGGCGTTCTTCTGTCATCCAAGCTCAATTCGGGATCGTACCTCTACGGTGAGAACATCGCCCTGATCGTCAACTGCGGCTGTGTCGTCGGCGGTGTTTCTTTCGCAGGCGGTGTCGGCAGCATTCCGCAGGCTGCGCTGGGCCTCCTGGTGTTCGGCGTCCTGGAGAATGCCATGAACATGCTGGGCATCAGCTCCTACATCCAGATCCTCCTGAGAGGCATTGTCATCGTCGCGATCATCTGGCTCGACTGCTTTGGCCGGAAACGCAAGCGTGAGCTCGTTTAAGTCAAAGACAACGGACATTCGAAAAAGGCGGCCTTGCGAAAGGCCGCCTTTTATTATTGACTCAGTGTCAAGCCGGCACGCAGGCTTCAGGACGTTTCCGGTTTGTTGGTGAAGGTGACCCGATAGGCCGCTGGCGACAGGGAAGTCATCCGCTTGAAGAGCTTGGCGAAATGCTTGGAATCCTCCAGACCGACAAAACTGGAAATGGCGCTGATCTTGCTGTCTGTCTGGACCAGCATTTCCCGTGCGACTTCCATGCGGTACCGGTTCAGATACAGGATCGGCGTCGTGCCGAAACGTCGCTTGAACATGCGGTTCAAATAGGAAGGGCTGACGAACATCTCCTGTGAAAGCCGGCCCATGTCGATCGGCTCGGAAAAATGCTCCTGGATGAACTGCATGCATTTTTCCGCGATGTTCGCTTTTGGCGCCTGGTATTCATGGGAGATTTTCTGCATCTGGCTGATCAGGAGGTTGATCAGGTCATTGAGCAACTGCTGCTGATATGGCCCTTCGTGATGGAATTCATGATGGATCTGGCGCATCAGCCAGCGGAGAATCCCCTGTTCATCCTTGAGTTTGAACAGCCGGTCGAATGGCAACGCGGCCTCGCACGACAAATGCAGGCAGATGACCGCCTGATGGTAACGGGTGTCAAGGTATTCCTGATGCGCCACGTGAGCCGGATAAACCACCAGTTCAAAGAGCGACAAGGCCATGGTGCGATCCTTGTCCTTGATGTCCGCCTTCCCTTCCAGGAAATAGATCAGCTCGATCAGCGAATGTTCGTGCCGATTGTAATTCCAGATTCTGCTCTTTTCGTCAAACTGCTCACAGAAGGTGGCCCGGCAGTTGCCGGCATGGAGAGATGCCAGATATGCGTCAGGCATCTTTGACATTCCCGAAGTAGATCGCGCCGATCGCCTGGGCGAACTGGGCGACGGTGTAGTCCCTATCGGCCTCCAGCTGTTTCATCAGACGAGTATTGGCGATTGACCCGTCGGCGACTTCAAAGACAAGGTCTGGCACGATCGAGCGTGCCCCCTGCTGCATGAGTTCGAAGCAACGCGGATTCTTGACCAGACGCCCGAACAGGACCCTCGATTTTGCCTTCGGTTCCAGGATCATCTCCGTCTGCGCGAACGTGACTGCCAGGTATTGCCCGATGTCGATGAAAATCTGGTCACAGAGTGGATCGTTTTCCCGATCCACCAGGTCCATCAGATACTGCAGAAATGGTTTGCGCTGGTCGATGGGCTCGGTCGGGACCACTCGCTCGACCATGCCATCGTGTTCACGAGTGACGATGAAGCCCTTGTCGACCATTTCCCGGTACAAATCAGGCCGCCCCTGCTCGAAATAGCGGATCGCGAGACGGAACGCACCGCTCTGGCTGGCGTATTTCTGCAAGGTGCCGGCCAGTCCGGTGTTGAAATTGTTGATACTACGGAGATCGTCACAATGGAACTGTCGCGCGCGAAAGCTGCCTAGATCGATCACAAAGTTGTACACTTCGAGCGGAATGTCCGGAATCGATCCTGTTTCATCGATCCAGCCGGTTCCCAGTTCCGTGCCGAGCGTGTGGGCGAACACGCCATCGGCCAACCGGTCGGCCTGATCGGAAAATGCCTGTTCCACGGCTGCAGTGAAGGAGGCCATCGGACCGTCGTTGGTCATACGGACCTTGCCGTCCGTCTTGCAGAACATCTTCAAGTGGCTGTCCAGATCAGTCAGTTTGGCAAACTCGACTTCATAGTCAATGTCCGGGTTCTCCCGCATGCCCCGCGTCTTGTACACTTCGCCACCTACGATCTTGTTCTCGACAACGACATCGGGGAAACACAGGCCGATCGCGTCGAAAGCCAGCAGGCGATCGCCGAGCCTTGATTCGGCATCCAGGATGATTTCTTTCATCCGATCGAGCGGGCACGCTCGTTCCATGGCCTCGTCGAGGACCGGGTCAAGGGACGCTCGCAAGGCCTGGTCATGAAGATCGAGCTGGGTCAGACGGGCCCGGACGAGCCGAACCAGCAGCAGGATGGGGTCGATCATCTCATGCGCTTCACGGAACTGGGCGGGAAACCAGTCGTATTCCTTGAAACAGCGGATGTCACGATTGACGCTGGCCGCCACCTTGATGTCCGTTCCGCCGACATCAATGCCAAGAAGAACTTTCCCATCAAGGTCGGAGGCTGCGGCGACAAACTTCTGCAAAGCGTTCCCGCTGACTTCATTTCGCGTGGAAGGTGCTTGAAATGCCATTGTCTCCGGCCGTCCCGCCAGGAAACGGAACCGGTTTCCTCCGTCGGGTCCATGATCGAGATGCTCGAGCATCCGGTCAATGACATTGATGCATTTGCCATAGCCGCTCCGTTTCGCACGTGGCTGGTGAATGCAAAACAGTCGGTCCAGCTCGTCAATCAATCCGGAAAGCCAGGGCAGTCGGTCGTCCAGGTCAAGGAATAGCCGGCGCCCACCGAGGCTGGAAAGGATATTGTAAATGATCGCGCTCACATACGACCGGACAAACAGGACATGCTCCTCTTCAAGGTCCGGATCGCCAGGCAAGGCCAGGTCGAACCGCTTGTAACTCCCGTCCAGCCGTTCCAGCGTGAGTGTCAGCATGCTTTGGGGTGACAGACGCGAAAACGCGGCGGCCACATCATGGATGAACACGGGTTCGTCGGATCTGGCCTTTGCCAGCAAAGAATCGATCATAGAGCCTGCCTCCTGTACGCATATCCTGGCCTTCGTCCTGATTATCTTCATTCTACCGCACCGCAGGTGCCTGTGGATAGGATCATTCATTGCCTACAGGTGGACAGAACTGAACTTGCCGACCGTTTTCGGCCCATTTTGAAAGCAGGGGTCGAAACAGGACCTTTCTGGTTCAATGGCAGACACCATCAGGCTTTTTTTGGCGGATGACTTCACCACTGGCAGGGGGTAAAATGGAGACAAGGCAATCGGCGCACACCCATGGCTTGAACGGAGGGTTTACCATGAAGTCACCTGTCCATTTGAATGATCAGCAAATCGCCAGACTCAACCAGACGCCGCAGACATTGCGGATTGAAACATTAAAGCAGAAAATGCTCGATGAGCCACGCTACATGTCGATTGAACAGGCCAGAATCATCACTGCGGTGTATCAGGCCAATCCGGACAAGCCGGTCATCCTGAAACGCGCGCTTTCTCTTCGGGCTTCGCTCGAGCAGCTTGAGATCGCGATTGAGCCTGAAGAACTGATCGTTGGCAACCGGACACGTGGCGTCCGCGGCGGTGTCGTGTTCCCGGAGTCGGGCGCTTCCTGGATCGACCGGGAAATCGAAACGTTGCCGACCCGGCCCCAGGACCGGTTCAATGTCCGGCCGGAGGATGTGGTCGAGTTCCGTGAAAAGATTTATCCGTACTGGAAAGGCCATTCGCTCGAGGACCGGATTGTCGAGGCGGGTGGGGAAGAGATCAATGCGATCGCCAAGGTCGTCAAGATCAACCAGAAGGACCACGCGCAGGGTCATATCTGTCCGGATACCGAACTCTGGCTGGAAAAGGGACCGGCCGGCTTGCGCAAACAGGCTGAAGACCTGATTCAGACCAGTTCGGGCGAGGCGCATGACTTTTACGCCAGTGTCATCGAGGTCCTGACCGGCGCGAGCCGATTCATGGAACGTTACGCTGAACTGGCGACCGGGATGGCGTCCGATGAAATAAACGCCCCAAACCGGGAAAACCTGCTTGAGGTGGCCAGAATCTGTCATAAATTGGCTTCTGCGCCACCGGAGACCTTCCATGAAGCGGTCCAGTCGATGTGGTTCCTGTATGTCATCCTGCACATGGAATCCAATGCCTCGTCATTTTCACCCGGTCGGGCGGACCAGTACCTTTACCCGTATTATGCGGCGGATCGTGCGTCCGGTCGTCTGGATGACACTCGCGCCCTGGAGATCATCGAGTCCCTCTGGCTGAAATTCAACCAGATCGTCTATCTGCGCAATGCGCATAGTGCCAAATACTTCGCTGGTTTCCCCATCGGATTCAACCTGGCGGTCGGCGGACAGCTGGCAGATGGCAACGATGCGACCAATGAGCTGTCCTACCTGTTCCTGACGGCCCAGGAGCACATCGGTCTGCCACAGCCAAACCTGTCGGCCAGGCTTTACAAGAATTCACCCGAAGCCTTTGTCCGCCAGTGTGTCCGAGTCGTTGCCAAGGGCAGCGGCATGCCGCAATTCTTCAATGATGAAGCGGTCATACCTGCTCTGATCAATCAGGGGATCGAGGAGCCGGACGCCAGGGATTATGCCATTGTCGGCTGTGTGGAGTTGACAACCCATGGCAACAACCTCGGCTGGAGCGATGCTGCGATGTTCAACATGCTCAAGGCTCTGGAACTGACGCTCAACAATGGTGTCTGCCTGGTCAGCGGCGAACGGATCGGACTGCCCCTGGGCGATCTGACCACTTACGCATCCTATGAAGAGCTGGAAAACGCTTTCCAGAAACAGGTCGACCATTTCATCGACCGGATGGTGAAAAGCTGTGAAGTGGTGGAACGGATGCATCAGGAAGTCCTGCCTTCACCCTTCTTGTCAACCGTCATTGACGACTGCATGGTGGCCGCGAAGGACGTGACCGCCGGTGGCGCCCAGTACAACCTGTCGGGCATCCAGATCATCCAGGGTGCCAACATCGCGGACAGTCTGGCAGCTTTGAAAAAACTGGTGTTTGATGAAAACCGCTTTTCGAAAGAGCAGGTGCTGAATGCCCTGCGTGAAAACTTTGCCCATGACGAGCCGCTTCGCCTGACCCTGCTCAATCACGCGCCCAAATACGGCAATGACATCGCCTGGGTCGATGATATCGCCAATCACTGGATCCGCCACTTCAACACCTACCTGAGCCAATATACGAACTACCGTGGCGGTCGCTACCATACGGGTCTCTACACCGTGTCAGCCCATGTCCCGATGGGCCAGAACGTCGGCGCCAGCCCGGATGGGCGATTCTCGCGCGAACCGCTGGCCGATGGCGGCATGTCGCCGGTCTATGGTCGTGACATCAAGGGGCCGACCGCCGTCCTGAAGTCTGTCTCCAAGATCAGCTCCATGTATGGCAGCAATGGGACGTTGCTGAACATGAAGTTCCTGCCGGAATTCTTCACGGAAAGCGGGGTCGAGAAATTCGCCCTGATGCTGCGGACCTTTGTCGATCTCAAGATCCCGCACATCCAGTTCAATGTCCTGCGTCAGGAGGATCTCCGTGCCGCGCAGAAGGAGCCGGAGAAATACAGGAACCTCACCGTCCGGGTCGCGGGCTACACCGCCTACTTCACGGAGCTGGCCGGCGATCTTCAGAATGAGATCATCGCCCGCACCAGCTACGGTGATATCTGATGGCAGCCGACCAGGCGGCCAAACCCGTGCAGGAGGCCGGACGGTCCCGGTCGGACATCGACTGGGACCGCCGAGGTCTGGTTTTTGATATCCGTCGGTTTTCCACGCATGACGGACCCGGCATCCGGACATCGGTTTTCACCAAGGGCTGTCCGCTTCGGTGCCTCTGGTGCCAGAACCCGGAAGGGATCGAACTGAAGCGCAATTTGTTCTATTTCCGTGAAAAGTGTATCGGCTGCGGGACCTGTGTCGCCCATTGCCCGCAAAAGGCGATCCGGAAAGTGGACGACAAGATCGCCATCGACCGATCGCTGTGCGATCTGTGCGGCATCTGTGTCGATGTCTGCCCGCCCCAGGCCCTGAGCTTTGATTCGCGGGAGATGACGGTACGCGAGGTCGTGAACGAGGTGCTGCTCGACCGGCCGTTCTATCGCGATAACGGTGGATTGACGATCACGGGCGGGGATCCGGTGGTCCAGCATGCGTTCAATGTCCAGGTCCTCAAGGCGTGCCGGTCTTACGGCATCCACACGGCGATCGAAACGAGCCTTTTTGCGGACCGGAACGTGCTCGAGTCACTTCTGCCGCACATCAACCTGCTGATCGCGGATTTCAAGGTGTTTGACGAACAGGACCATCTGGCCTGGACCGGCGTGTCCAATGACCGGATCAAGCGCAACTTCGAATGGATCATTTTGCGTATGAGACAGATGCGGGAGCAGAAAGGACAGCGTGCCGGCCATCAGACACCCGATCCGGAACTGCTGGTCCGGATTCCCATGATCCCCGGCCACAACACCACTTTGGAAAACCTTCGTCAGACCGGCGCCTATTTTTACCGGCTTGACCCGACAACCCGGATCGAATTGCTGAATTACAATCCTCTGGCCATGAACAAATATGTCCTTCTGGAACAGCCCTACCTGTTTGACCAGAATCCCAGAATGTTCACGCAGGAAGAAATGGCTGATTTTGTCCTGGCCTTGCGGGAAACGGGTGTGGTGGCGTTCGCCGAACCATCCCGTTGACAGGCAGTTGAAAGGGTGCTGAAGCCCTGGTCAGCAGGGAACGGTGATCAACTCGATTCCATATCCGCTGATGACTTTGCGTGCGCTTTCCGGGATGCATTCGTCGGTGATGATGACGCTGACCTCGGAGAGAGACAGTTGCTTGGCAACACCCCGCATGCTGAACTTGCCGGAATCCGTGAGGATGATCGCCTTGTTCGCCCGCTGGGCCATCGCATAGGCGACCTCGGCGCGCTGGAGGTTGATGCAGGTGAATCCATCCTCGGAAAAACCATCCGAACCGATGAACACCTTGTCGACAAAAAAGGACTGCAGGGACTGTCGTGTGAGTGGGCCGACGCAAACCTCGGACTCCGGCTGAAAATCGCCGCCGAGCAGGATGACTTTTGCCCGGGGGTGTTCACGGATGAAACTGGCAATGAAACAGGAGTTGGTGACGATCGTGACATCCTTGCTCTCGGCGAGTGCCTTGGCAAGCAACGCATTGGTCGAGCCGGACTCGATCAGGATCGTTTCACCCGATTCCACCATCTGGGCTGCCCGTTCCGCGATCCGCTGCTTGATTTCAAAATTGGAGTGCAATCGATTGGCGACACGTTCAGCCGAGGCGCCACCATGGACTCGCCGGATCAGACCATGCTGCTGCAATGCTTTGAGGTCACTACGGATCGTCACCTGGGAGACATTGTACTTCAAGGCCAGCTCTGATACAGTTAATTTGTCATTTTCTGACAGGTCCTTGAGGATTTGCATGCGTCGCTCATTCATTTGATGTCACACTCCTGTTGATTAACGGATTGAAGACACCCCGTTATGGTTCTTTTGTTTAAAATTATAACTGTTTTTATTGAAAGTGTATAGCATTTCGATTAAAATCAAAATGACTTATTTGCATTTTAACCCGTGTTGGTTGAAAATGGTCTGCAAACATAGATATCAGGCGTTTCACGATCTGAAAGCCGCTGTCCCCTGTCTTGTCTTCAAGGGTTGAAGGTGAAAGAATGCTGGAAAGAATCGAAAGTCTCAGAAAATTTGTCATGGAAAGCCCGCGCCAGGTGTCTCTGGAGCGCGCACTGATCCACAAGGAATCCATGGAGGCCTCCGCCGGTCTGCCGGAGATCATCCGGCGCGCCATGTCATTTGGCCACATGGTGTCAAAATTCGAGATCGCGATCCATCCCGGTGAACTGATTGTCGGCGGGAGAACGGCCAATCCAAGGGCCGGAGTCGTGTCGGCCGGCCTGGGGGCCGACTGGCTGATGGAAGAACTGGACACGATCGCGACACGTGCGGTCGATCCGTTCCAGATCAGCCCGGCACAAAAACAGCTTTTCCGTGATGTGCTTTATCCGTATCACAAAGGTCATGACATGCGGTCACGGATCGAGGCGGATCTGTCCGATGAGCAGAAAGCGGCCCGGGATGCCGGGATTTTTCGCCTCAACCAGACTGACAAGGGGCAGGGGCACATCCTGCCCGATTATTCGATTCTCCTGAAGCAGGGGATCGGACAGATGATCGAGGCCATGTCGGCCCTCCTGGGAGACCATCCGGACAACACATTCTACAAGGCGACCCTGATCTGCTATCGAGGATTCCAGCACCTGATCGACCGATATGCCCGGCTGGCAGCCGATCAGGCTGATCATGAACCGGATCCGGCGCGAAAGGCAGAGCTGAGGACCATCGCCGTCAACCTGAAATCCATCCGGGAAGCGCCGCCGGCAGATTTTCATCAGGCCTTGCAGCTTTTCTGGCTGACTTGTGTCGCGCTTCAACTCGAGTCCAATGCCAGTTCAATCTCGATCGGCCGTTTTGACCAGTTCATGCTACCCTATTTCCAGAAGGATATCGAAGAGGACCGGCTGAGTTTCGAACAGGCGCATCTGCTGCTGTCCTGCCTCTGGATCAAGATGAACGAGGTCATCATGATCCGCAGTGAGGACAGCGCCCGCTATTTCGGCGGCTTTCCGACCGGATACAACATGGTTCTGGGCGGGATCACCAGCGACGGGTGGGACGGGACCAACGCGCTCAGCTATCTTTGCCTGGAGATCACGAATGATCTTCGCCTGCCTCAGCCAAACCTGTCGGTCCGGGTCCACGCGAGCACCCCGACTTCGTTCTTGAAAAAGTCGTCCGAACTGGTGGCACAGGGATTTGGCATGCCCCAGATTTTCAACGATGATACGATCATCGAGACGCTGGTCAAGGAAGGAGTCAATCGGGAGGACGCCAAAGATTACGCGATTGTCGGCTGTGTCCAGCTGTCCATACCCGGCAAGATGTATGGCATGCCCGATGTCGCCCTTTTCAACCTGTTGAAATGCCTGGAGCTGGTGATTCACAGGGGGCTGGATCCGATCACCGGATCCACGATGCCGGTCGAGCTGGTGGATGGCCATGAGAGTCGATTTGAAAACTTCGAACAATCCGTGATGGAAACGGTGCGGCACTATGTCCGTCAGGCCTGCCTCGGTGCGAATGTCGTTGACCGGGCACACCAGGACCTGGCCCAGGTGCCGCTGTTGTCGACCCTGATGACGGGATGCGCTGAAAGCGGCCGGGACATGACAGCAGGCGGGACCCGCTACAACTTCACCGGCCTTCAGCAGACCGGCATCGCCAATCTGGCCGATGCCATGCTCGTGATCCGCTCCGTGGTGTTTGAACAGCGGCGGATGACACTCGCTCAGTTGAGCCGTATCCTGCTGGACAACTACGCCGGGCATGAATCGATCCGACAGTCATTTATCGAAGACTACCCCAAGTACGGCAACAACATTGATGCGGTCGACACATTGGCGAACCGTTATCTGAAAAAATTCTGCGAGTTTGTATCGGCCAACACCAATCCGAGGGGTGGTCGGTTCTCGCCCGGCAGCTACACGGTGTCGGCCCACATCCCGATGGGGAAGAAGGTGGGGGCGACCCCGGATGGCCGCATGACCGGCACAAAACTGGCGGATGGGGGACTGGCGCCCAGTGCCGGCCGGGATCTGCTGGGTCCGGTTTCGCTACTCAAGACGGTCAGTCGTCTGGACAGCGAGCTCTTGTCAAACGGCAGTCTGCTCAACATGCGGTTCAGCCGCGCCTCGTTTGTCGAGGCGGACAGTTTCGACCGATTCTTCCGGCTGATCAAGCTGTTCATCAAACTCAAGCTCCTGCATATCCAGTTCAGTGTGGTGGATGAATCGTACCTGCGGGACGCCCAGACGCATCCAGAAAAGTATCCTGAACTCATGGTCAGGGTCGCCGGGTACACGGCCTATTTCAAGGACCTGGGCCGGGAGGTCCAGGATGACATCATCGACCGTTGCGCGAACAATATGGAGTTGAATGCGGATGAGTGAGTTGACGCCCGAACAAAGGAACACCTATCTGGCGACACGAGGCATCGTGTTCAATATCCAGCGCTTCAGCATTCACGATGGCCCGGGCATCCGGACAATCGTGTTCATCAAGGGTTGCCCCCTGCGCTGCCAGTGGTGTTCCAACCCCGAATCACAGGATCCGAAGCCTGTCCTCATGTTCTCACAGAAAAAATGCATCAGCTGTGGCCTGTGTGAAAAAGCCTGCCCGCTGGACGCGATCTCTTTTGTCGACAGTCCTTATCCGAAAATTGATCGCAGCATTTGCGACAACTGCGGCAAATGCGCCGAAGTCTGCTGCACGGAAGCGCTCTATATGGAAGGCAAAAGCATGTCGGTCGAGGAGGCCATGACAGAGGTCATGAAGGACAAACCCTTCTATGACAATTCGGGCGGCGGACTGACCCTTTCCGGTGGCGAAACCCTTGCCCAGCCAAATTTCGCTCACGCGCTCCTGGCGATCGCCAAAGACCGGGGCCTTCATACGGCTGCGGAAACGACCGGCTTTGCCCAGCCGGAGGTCCTGAAAAAAATCGTATCCAAATTGGACTTGGTCCTTTATGACTTCAAGCATGTCGATCCGGTCCGACACCTCGAAAAGACCGGGGTCGACAATACACAGATTCTTGAAAACCTGAAAATGCTGTGCGAGATGAAAGTCCCTCTGGTCGTGCGCATTCCGATCATCCCGGGATTCAATGACGCGCTTTCAGATGCCGCTGAATTCGGTCGCCTGCTCAGTGAACTGAAAGTTGAAGAAGTCAATCTGCTTCCGTTCCACCAGATGGGAGAGCACAAATACGAACTGCTTGGCAAACCCTATGCTTACAAGGGTGTCAAGAGCCTGCGCGAAGAGAGCCTTGTCGAGTACCGCCAGATCATGGCCGATTTTGATCTCGACGTCAAAATTGGTGGCTGAATGAATTTTTTATGAAGAATGGAACTTTTTCCGTGCCATGACGTCTCATAACCAAATACGTGTGATGCACCGTATGGATATATGACAGAAAGGTGATGACCATGAAAAAATTATCGATCATAATCCTGGTGCTGGCTGTCCTGACGGCTGTGGCCGGCTGCGGATCCGCCGCGACCACGACGGCCGCGACCACGACAGCGGCAACAACGACAACTGCAACAACGACGACGGCTGCGACTACCGCGCCGACGACCGCAGGGACAACACAGCCGACTACAACCCCGACAACAGCCCCGACCACGCAGCCATCCCAGACGACGACTCCGACGACGACCGTTGAGCCGACCCCGACAACCGTGGTCCATCCGGTCTACCAGGACACAATCGAGATCGAAGGCATGGAAGAGACGGTCAACTACCGTTTGACAGAGGGCCGTTATGATTATGCGATGCCGATGGATATCGACCGCTTCCTGTTCCGCGAAGGGGAGGAGGCCGACTTCTTCCGCAGCATTGCGAACGATTTGGTGTTCCTGACAGTCACCTACATCGAGGACACGGACAATCAGACAGAGACCGCGATCCGGACCAATGTCGCCGAGGGGATCACCGCGACGGCCAGCACCGGAAAACTCGGTGAACATGATGCCGCGATTGTCCATGTCACCTATGGGGATCAGCCGGACAGCAAGGTCATGGATTTCTTCCTGATCGAGGATGACGGCGGGGTCTATGAGATCAACCTGGTGTATACGATCGCGACTGCTGAAGGCTTTGGCGCTCGCATGTCAGCCATGGCCGAGGGTTTCGTCATCCGCTGAAACCGGCATCCACGCCGATGAAAAAGCCACAACTGAGGGGTTCACTGATTTGCAGCCGCCTTTGCTTGTGGCTTTTCGCTGTCTCCAAGGTTTCATATCCAAAAGGGAACGTGTACAATAAGACCGTGCACGTGCATTTGTTCTAGGCGCACGGGCTGCAGAACAGCTAAAGGGGCAGCCGCATGATCCCATTTCAAAAAGCTTATCGACTTGATCAGGCCGGCCAATTGATCGGGCAGGTCCTGGATTCCGGGCGGACTGAGGGAGATGGCATCATGTCCGAGCGGTGCCGGACCTGGCTATCATCGAGACTGGGCTCGCCTGATGTCCTGATGATGACCTCGTGCACCCATGCGCTGGAAGCGGCGGTCCGTTTGATCGGGATCAGGCCGCAGGACGAAGTCATCGTCCCATCATTTTGTTTTCCTTCCGCTGCGAACGCTGTCCTGCTCGCGGGTGGCACCGTGGTCTATGGAGAGGTGGAACCCGATCATCTGACGCTCGATCCCGACCGGCTTGCCATCCATATCAGCGATCGCACGCGGGCGGTGATCGTGATGCACTATGGCGGCGCCAGCTGCGATATGTCGAGGATTATGGCTCTCACAGAGCCAAGGGGCATTTTCATCATCGAAGATTGCGCCCAGAGTTTCCTGACGCGCTATCGTGGCCGATTGACAGGAACAATCGGGCATTTCGGCTGCTTCAGCTTTCACGGAACCAAGGATATCGTGGCCGGAGAAGGCGGTGCGCTCATGGTCAACGACGCCCGATTTGTGGTGGATGCCCGCCGATTCCGACAAAAAGGCACCAATCGCGATGATTTTTCATCCGGCAAGGTCAATCGGTACGAGTGGGTTTCGCCCGGCTCCAGTTACGCGCCAGGCGAACTCCAGATGGCCTTGCTCGCATCGCAGCTGGAATTGAGCGACGAGATCCTTCAGCAGCGCCGTCATCTTTTCAAGCGTTACCACGATCATTTTTCAAATCAAACACGCGCTTCTCTCTACCATCAGGTCCTGGACAGTTTCAGCAGTCCCCAGCCGGATGTGGAGGAAAACGGGCACCTGTTCTTTCTACTCTTCCGACAATCGACCATCGCGGACGACCTGGTTTTGCATCTAAAAAACAACGGCATCGATGCGCGCACGCACTTTGTCCCGTTGCATGAAAGCCGGTACGGCCAATCTTTCGTCCGACCGGAGAATCATTTCACGGTGGAGCACGACATCGGCCGCCGTCTTGTCCGGCTGCCTTTGTTCCCCTCAATGACCGAATCCGAGCAGGATCAGGTGATGTCGACCATCGATCGATACTTCATGGGATTCCAGCCGTGAAATCTGAACTCAAACAGAAAGCTTCATCCAGCGAAAACGAATTTGATGCTGCAGCCGGACTATTGCTGTCGGTTGTCATACCGACTTACGGTCGAGGATCGGTGCTCGACAAACATGTGGCACACATTCGGGATGTCCTGTCAGGCGATTCAGTTTACGGTCGTTCATTCGAGCTGATTCTGGTCGACGATCACAGCCCGGATGACACCGCGATGGTGATCCGCTCACTTTGTCGCCGCTGGTCGGATGTCAAAGGGATCCTGCTGGCAGAAAATGTTGGACAGCAGAACGCCACCCTGGCCGGCTTGCGTCGGGCGTCAGGCCATTCCGTTGTCACAATGGACGACGACCTGAAAGATGATCCAAAAGACATCCGGCTCCTGCTGGATCTGCTTGCGGAAGACTACGATGTCGTCTACGGGGTGCCGGCCGACATGCGGTCTGCCCGCTTGCACCGCCGATTCGGCACAGCCTTGAAGGAATCGATCATCGACTGGTCCTGTCGCAAACCAGAAGGCATCCAGTTGACCGGGTTTCGCGCCATGAACCGACAGACCGCAGACCGGGTGGCCCGGGAAACCCGACAGCATGTCTATGTGTCCGCCACCATCCTGCAGGAGCCGGTCCGTGTGGGTCAGGTGCTGGTCCGTGAAGGGCGCGGGGCTTCGCTCGCGTCCGGATACTCCATGACGAAACTGGCCGGGCTGATTTTCAGATTGACTGTCCAATATGGCAGATGCCCGGTTTTCAAGCCTTTCAGAAAAGCGGGCAGACAATACGAAATCCGGGAGGTCATTGGATGCGACTCATGATGCTGGGTGCCGCTCTGGCCCAGTTGCCGGGGATCAAGGCCGCCAAGGACATGAATGTCACCGTCATCACCTGTGACAATCAGCCTGAATCGGTCGGGCATGCGTTCGCGGATCATGTGGCCTACGCCAGCACATTCGATCCGGATGGTGTTTATCGTGCGGCTCAAATGTATGCGATCGATGGAATCATGACCATGGGTTCTGACCAACCGGTCCTGACAGCCGCCCTGGTCGCCCGGAAAATGGGCCTGCCGTCCGCGCTTGATGTGCCAACTGCCCGCTCGGTCACCGACAAGCGGGTGATGAAGCGACGATTCACCCGGCTGGGCATTCCGACGGTGCCCTACCTGATCTATCGGCAAAACGAAGCGGAGTTGCGCCGCTTTACGTCCTGGCCGGTTGTCGTCAAGCCGGTCGACTCACAAGGCCAGCGGGGTGTCTTTCTGCTGGATTCGCCGGAAGCGGTCCTCGCACGCGTCAATGATGTGCTTGCTTTCAGCCGGGTCGATGAGATCCTGGTCGAATCATACTATCCGAGCGATGAGGTCACGGTCAGTGGCTGGGTCCGGGATGGCCAGGCGACGGTGCTGGCGATTACAGATCGTGTCACCTTTTCCGAACGGGAACGGATCGGGATCTGTCTGGCCCATGATCTGCCTTCAAAGCATCTGGCCAGGCATGGCGAAGACCTGATCGCCCTCACACATGATATCGTTTCCGGGTTTGGCATCCGGAACGGACCGGTCTATTTCCAATTCCTGATCGGGGCGGACGGGATCAAGGTCAACGAGATCGCCTGCCGGATCGGCGGGGCATTCGAGTCCCAATTCCTTCCACAGGTGACGGGTTTTGACCTGACGAAAGTCCAGGTGCAATCCGTACTCGGCATGGCAACGGGCGTAAACAACTGGGATGCGCTTGGCCGGTTCGATGTCCGGTCCGACCGGCACTTCCTGTCCGTGCAATTGTTTTTTGCTGAGCCGTGCACCATCGGCAGTCTGACCCCGCTTGAGGAAATCCTGGCTTTGGATGGCGTACTGGACGCTGGATATCATAAAAGCTGCGGACAAACCATCCGGGACATCAGCGACGCGACTGCCCGAGTCGGGTACTGCATTGTGACCGGAGATTCGCAAAAACAAGTGGATAGAAGGGTGGACCGGTTATATCAGGTGCTGGCGGTCCGCGACACAGACGGCTACAACCGACTGATCCATCAACCACGACGGGAGGTGTCAGCATGAACGGCAGGCGGTCTTTCATCCCACCGGGAATCCGCATGGCCGTCCTGGCTCTGCTCGTTTTCGTGACCGCGTTGATTGGTGGATGTGGTCAGCCAGAAGGGGTCGACATCATTGTCGCCGAACAATATGGCCTGGCCTACGCGCCGATTCAGATCATGAAGGAGAAGGGCTTTCTGGAGCAGGCGCTTGCCAAGAGGACTGGCGTCAATCAACCGGTGTCCGTCAACTGGGTCAAACTGGCGAACACGGCCGCGATCCGGGAAGCCATGCTGGCCGATTCACTGGATGTGGCATTCGTCGGGATCCCGCCTTTCCTGATTGGCTTGGACCAGGGCATGCCCTGGAAGATGATCACCGGGCTGTCGGAGTGCCCGCTGGACCTGATGGTTCACGAATCGTCCGTGCCTGACTTTCAATCGCTGGTCGGTGCGGGGAAGATCGCACTGCCGCAGCCGGGCAGCATCCAGCACATCCTGCTGGCGATGGCCGCTGAGAAGCAATTGGGCGATGCCTCGATTTTTGACCGCCAGCTGGTCTCGATGAAGCACCCGGACGGGATGCAAGCCCTGCTTTCCGGTCAGGACATTGTGGCACACTTCACCGCGCCGCCGTATAATTTCATGGAATCGGAAACAGTTGGATTTCGATCGGTTCTGACTGGTGAAGCGGCAATGGGGGAACCATTCAGTTTCATTGTCGGCATCGCTCAGCCCGCTCTTTACGAGGACAAGATCCGAATTGAGGCTTTCATGGAAGCACTAGACCAATCATTCGCTTTCATCGACGAAAACCGGGACGAAACAGTAGCCTTGCTGGCTGCCAGCTTTGAGCTCAGTCCGGAACAGACCGAGGAATTTTTGTTCGAACGCGGTATCAGATTCGGACCGGAGATTCGCGGCACGTCCGCATTCAGTACGTTCATGACCCGGACAGGTTACATAGGAAGGCAGTACGATGTTGAAGAACTGGTATGGCAAGGATAACGCGGCAAATCGCAGCGTTGGCCGCCAACTGATCTGGCTGGCCATCATCATCGCAATATGGGAGCTGGCAGCCAGGCTCAAGCTGGTCAACCCGCTGATCCTGCCGAGCGCGTCAGCGGTCCTTGTCCGGATGGTCACCGGCCTATGGGAAGGCACACTTGCCCTGCAGCTGCTTCAATCGATCGGCCTTGTCCTGGCCGGACTGGTGGTCGGCAGCCTGATTGGATTCATGTTAGCGTGCCTCGATTATTTCCTGCCATTCACCCGGCCGCTGATCACTCTGCTCAATGCCATGTTCCATCCGTTGCCGGGTGTCGCGATTCTGCCGTTGGTCCTGGCCATAGCCGGCCTTGGCCTGAAGTCTGTTTTCATTGTGATCCTGCATGCGGTTGTCTGGTCTACCTATTTGAACCTGTCGACCGGATTTCGCTCCGTCGATCCGGACTACATCGACGCGGCGCTCAATGTCGGCGTGAACAGTTGGCAGCTGGTCTGGCACATCCTGCTGCCGGTCAGCGGTCATCATGTTGTGACCGGGCTGAAAATCGGCTGGTCACGAGGATGGCGTGCCCTGATCAGCGCCGAGATGGTGTTCAGCGCGATCGGCGCGCTGGGAGGCATCGGCTGGTACTTGTTTGAAAGACGAGCCTTCATGGACACAACAGGGTTATATGCGGGTATCTGCCTGGTCATTCTGACCGGCGTCCTCATGGAAAACATCCTGTTCAATCGCTCCTAGGTCTTGAAAAAAAGAAAGCCCGGGGCTGACCCGGGCCTTCTTTATGTTCCATCAGACAATACCGGATGTGATCTGTCAGCCGGTTACCAGCTCGAAGCCGGCGTTGACCCAGCCCTGCGGCGCGTTGGACGGCATGCCGGCGCCACCGTTGAGGGAGACGGCGTCGTAGCCGAGCAGGCGCAGGGAGGCGACGGCCTGGCCGGCGGTCTGGCCGGTGTAGCAGTAGACGACGATCTTCTTGTCCTTCGGCAGCGCGCTCAGGTCATTGAGCATGGCCTTGCCGAACGGGATGTTGATCGCGCCGGGGATGTGGCCCTTCTGGTAGTCCTCGGCCTTGCGCACCGACAGGATGACAATGTCTTCCTTGGCGTCGATGGCGGCCTTGAGGTCGGCCTCGGAGATCTTGTAGTTCTTGTACTTGTCGGTGATCTGGACCATCTTGCCGTAGTAGTCGGCGACGGCCTTGGCGACGTTGGCGTTGACCGGATAGGTCTTGTCCGGCAGGGTGTTGGCTGTCGTCTCGGTGACATCGGCGACACCCTCGACCTTGGAGATGCCGAAGTTCCAGCCCAGGTTGACGCTGCGGGCCTTGATGCCGGCGGCGTTCAAGGTGATGACGGCCTGGCCGGCGGTCTGGCCGGTGTAGCAGTAGACGAAGACGTCCTTGTCCTGCGGGATTTTGGCCAGGTTGTCACTGATGGCCGTGCCCCACGGGATGTTGACGGCGCCCTTGACATGGCCCTTCTCATAATCGGCGGCGCCGCGGATGTCAAGGATGACCAGGCTTTCGCCGGCCTTGACCTTGTCGACGAATTCCTTCTCCGCGATCTTGTAGATATGGTCCGGCATGTTGGCGACCAGCGCCTTCACGACCGACTCGACCGAAGCCTCGGCTGTGCCGGTTACCAGCTCGAAGCCGGCATTGACCCAGCCCTGCGGCGCGTTGGACGGCATGCCGGCGCCACCGTTGAGGGAGACGGCGTCGTAGCCGAGCAGGCGCAGGGAGGCGACGGCCTGGCCGGCGGTCTGGCCGGTGTAGCAGTAGACGACGATCTTCTTGTCCTTCGGCAGCGCGCTCAGGTCATTGAGCATGGCCTTGCCGAACGGGATGTTGATCGCGCCGGGGATGTGGCCCTTCTGGTAGTCCTCGGCCTTGCGCACCGACAGGATGACAATGTCTTCCTTGGCGTCGATGGCGGCCTTGAGGTCGGCCTCGGAGATCTTGTAGTTCTTGTACTTGTCGGTGATCTGGACCATCTTGCCGTAGTAGTCGGCGACGGCCTTGGCGACGTTGGCGTTGACCGGATAGGTCTTGTCCGGCAGGGTGTTGGCTGTCGTCTCGGTGACATCGGCGACACCCTCGACCTTGGAGATGCCGAAGTTCCAGCCCAGGTTGACGCTGCGGGCCTTGATGCCGGCGGCGTTCAAGGTGATGACGGCCTGGCCGGCGGTCTGGCCGGTGTAGCAGTAGACGAAGACGTCCTTGTCCTGCGGGATTTTGGCCAGGTTGTCACTGATGGCCGTGCCCCACGGGATGTTGACGGCGCCCTTGACATGGCCCTTCTCATAATCGGCGGCGCCGCGGATGTCAAGGATGACCAGGCTTTCGCCGGCCTTGACCTTGTCGACGAATTCCTTCTCCGCGATCTTGTAGATATGGTCCGGCATGTTGGCGACCAGCGCCTTCACGACCGACTCGACCGAAGCCTCGGCTGTGCCGGTGACCAGCTCGAAGCCGGCGTTGACCCAGCCCTGCGGCGCGTTGGACGGCATGCCGGCGCCACCGTTGAGGGAGACGGCGTCGTAGCCGAGCAGGCGCAGGGAGGCGACGGCCTGGCCGGCGGTCTGGCCGGTGTAGCAGTAGACGACGATCTTCTTGTCCTTCGGCAGCGTGCTCAGGTCATTGAGCATGGCCTTGCCGAACGGGATGTTGATCGCGCCGGGGATGTGGCCCTTCTGGTAGTCCTCGGCCTTGCGCACCGACAGGATGACAATGTCTTCCTTGGCGTCGATGGCGGCCTTGAGGTCGGCCTCGGAGATCTTGTAGTTCTTGTACTTGTCGGTGATCTGGACCATCTTGCCGTAGTAGTCGGCGACGGCCTTGGCGACGTTGGCGTTGACCGGATAGGTCTTGTCCGGCAGGGTGTTGGCTGTCGTCTCGGTGACATCGGCGACACCCTCGACCTTGGAGATGCCGAAGTTCCAGCCCAGGTTGACGCTGCGGGCCTTGATGCCGGCGGCGTTCAGGGTGATGACGGCCTGGCCGGCGGTCTGGCCGGTGTAGCAGTAGACGAAGACGTCCTTGTCCTGCGGGATTTTGGCCAGGTTGTCACTGATGGCCGTGCCCCACGGGATGTTGACGGCGCCCTTGACATGGCCCTTCTCGTAATCGGCGGCGCCGCGGATGTCAAGGATGACCAGGCTTTCGCCGGCCTTGACCTTGTCGACGAATTCCTTCTCCGCGATCTTGTAGATATGGTCCGGCATGTTGGCGACCAGCGCCTTCACGACCGACTCGACCGAAGCCTCGGCCGGTTTCGTTGTCGTGGCGGCGGTTGTCGCCGCCGTCGTGTTGGTGGCTGTCATGGTCGGTACACTGGTGGCGGTCTGGCCGCATGCGGCGACGGTCAGTGCAAGAATAAGCAGGAGCGCTACAAGGGTCAGTTTCTTCATAAACGTTTTCTCCTTCAAATTGGGGATCATATTGGGGATCATATGGATGATTTGACCGGGATGGCAATCAAGTGGATTATGCTGGTGGGAATCGGTTATGACCCATCACCCTGTGTTGGCGCGATGGTTGTCGGAGCGGGTCCCGTCGGCTGGGCCGGCTGGGTCGGCGTGACAGGGGTCTGGTCGATAGAGGACCATTCGACCCATGCGCCATCGTAAACCTGTACGTTCTTGAATCCGGCTTCTTTGAGCAGCATGTAGGTTTGTGTCGCACGGAAAGAAGTCTTGCAGTAGACAATGATGTTGTCATTCAATTTGACACCCTTGTCCATGTAATCCAGCAGGGTGTCATGACCGGACTTGAACCGTCCGTTATCATAAAGATTGTCGGTGTGCGGATAAAGGATGGCTTTCGGAATGGCGCCTTCCGCGAATTCGGCTTTGGTGCGCACATCGATGATGACACCCTTTTCGCGTCCTTCAGTTATAGCCTTGACTTCGTCGATTGTCGCGTAGATGCCTTGATCAAGCGGTTTGGCTGTATATGTCGTGGGCTTGGGCTCGGTCGCCAGTCCGGTGATGGGCAGACCGGCCAGAACGATGCCGGCTTCGCCGTGATTGACCAGCCAGGCGTTCTCGTGGCCGTACGCCTTTAGCACCCACCAGACCCTGCTGGCGTTGACGCCGGCATTGTGGTCGTAGATATACACTTTCGACTGGTTGCTGATGCCCATCCGGCCAAGTTCTTCCTCAACCTGTGCCTGCGATGCGATCAGGTTGGGGACGGGCTCCTGGACGGACAGCATGGACGGGGGCAGGTTGATCGCGTTTTCCAGGTGTCCAGCGCCATAATTTTCCGACGGCCGGGCATCGATGACGACGGCATCCGGATCCTTCATCAGTTCCGCCAGGTCAGTTGCCTCAACAAAGTGGATACTGTCGGTGAATTCAGTCTTGTTGCAAGCCGCAACTGTCAACAGTAAAGCAATCGCCAGCAGACAGAATACAGCCTGTTTCATGAGACGCATATTGTTTGTTCCTCCTGAAAATAGCATATGATGGTAACACTGTTCCCATCATATCACAAATCGTTTAATTGTCACCTGTCTCAGTGTTCAATGAGGGGGCAAAATTGCCTAAATAACGTAAACGATTGCATCTGTTTTGCGGTCAAGAGAGAAAAGCATGTGTCGTCCTGGTTGCCACGTATGATAAAATCAGGGAAACACAAAAGGCAGGACAGGGTGTGAAGGGAACAGGAAGCAGGGAACGGCCGCATCGGGATCGATCCGGCAGGATCATCCATTCACAGGCCATCCTCTATGGCCTTGTCTGGACATCGATCCAGGTGATGACCCTGGACCGCTTCCCGTTCGTCCATTCCGATGAAGCATGGCTGTCCGGGCTGTCGCTGACCATGCTCCGCGCGAGATCCTTCCTGGTGACCGAGCCCTTTTTCGATGTGTTCCCCCGACAGGCTCACGCATTCAAAATCCTCTTTCATGCGCTTCAATCCGGTTTCATCCAGCTGTTCGGCTATCAGCTGAAGAGTATCAGGCTGATCAGCCTGATGGCCGCGATGGCCTGCCTCGTCATGTTGCATGTCCATGCCGATCGCCTGTTTTCAGACAAGAAGGCAGCCCTGGGCTTCACGATCCTGTTCAGTCTCCAGATCCAGTTCCTGTACGCTTCCCATCTGGCCCGCCAGGAAATCCTGCTTCTGCTGGTGCTCATTCTGGCCGGTTTTCTGTATGATCGATCCACAGCCGGACGATTCTGGGTCATGCCACTCATGATCGGTCTGTCCGCGATGCTGCACCCGAACGCATTCATCATCGCCATGATGATCGGGCTGGTTGTTCTCAAGGACGCCTGGCGAAAACGCATCCCACGTAACCGTTTGCTGTTGTACACCGGCATCCTGCTTTCATGCATGGTCGCGCTGACATCTGTCAGCCTGGCCATGACGCCGGATTTCCTGACCAATTATGCCCGATACGGGTCAACATTCGGCATGGATACGGGTCTGATCTCTCGCTGGCAAGGCTTCCTTGCCTATTTCATCAAGCTATTTCAGCAGATCAGCGGCTCTTACTGGCTGCCGGACATCCGTTTCTGGCTGATACTAGGCGGAGTGGTCACGCTTGTCTCGATTGCAGCCCTGCTTTTGGCTGGTCGACGAATTGGAATGGAAACGAGAAACGGTCTCGAAAACGGCCTGTGTGGAATGGGGGGATTTTTGATGGCCACCTTCATCATCGGCCGATACAATCCGACCGCCATCCTGTTTGCCTTCTACCCGATTCTACTGCTGACCGGACACCTGCTGAATGCCTTGTGGCAGTCCCGCTCACAATGGCTCAGAGGGACGGCGATTGCTGCAGCCGGTGGGCTGATTGCCTTCAGCCTGGTGGGCAGTATCCAGACGATTCGACCGTTCACGATGAAGGTGACGGATCCATACGAATTGTATCTGGCTGAAATTCGCGGCCATCTGCCTCAGGACGCCATCGTGCTCGGCAACCTGAGCGCGGGATTTGCCCTGATGGATGTTCCGTTCTATGACATCCGCAACCTGGACCATGTGGCAAACCTGAATGGCCAGGACAACAATGTTCCGTCAACCAGCATAAGTGACCCGGATAAGCAAATGACAACAGCATCTGACATAGAGGCCTATCTGCAAAAAAACGAAATCAACACGGTCATCTGGTATGAGGAATATGACTACATCATCAGAAACCCCATGTGGCGGATCCTCTATGAGGAGCAATCCGACAGCACAGCTCCGTCCGACATGCTGATGGCCCTCAAGCAGGTGGTCGAAGAAAGGGGCGACTTGCTCCATACGTTCGAATCCAAGGTGTATGGGACCCGGATCGCCCGGTTTATGGACGACTATCCATGGCAGATCAGCTTGTATCGGATCCAGCCTTGATCAGATAAAAGGAGGCTTCCCGATTGCCGGTCAGCCTCCTGTCAGATGATTTCCGTCGCTCTTGACCTTGTCTGTGCTGACAAGGTCAAGTTTAAACCGCCTGTTATTTGAAGTTGTACTTGGTCACGATCTTGTCGCGACCGGTGACCTGGTCATTGTAGTATTCGTAATAGCAGATGCCCAGATACGATCCGGATATGTTCCTGACATTGCAATACCCAAGATTGTACAAAGCCTTGACGGCGTTGTAGCTTCTCTGGGAAGACCGGCAATGCATATAGACGGGAATGTCCTGGGGAATTTCGTCTACTCTTTGCCGAAGCTCGCTGAGCGGGATGTTGATCGCATTGATCAGGTGACCGGCTTCATATTCCCGCTTCTCACGGACATCGACGATGAAGGCATTGCTCTCGACCAGTTCTCTGACCTCGGACACCTTGACCTGTTCGAAATCGCCGTTCAGCAGATTCAGTCCCACCAGCGCGGCCAGGTTGACAACATCCTTGGCCGTCCCGAACGGCGGCGCGTAGCACAGTTCGAGCTCTTTCAAGTCTTCAAGGGTACCGCCCATGGTGATCATGGTTGCGATCACGTCGATCCGCTTGTCCACGTTGCCCTTGCCGATGGCCTGGGCACCCAGGATCGTGCCGGTCGGGACTTCATACACCAGCTTGAAATGCATTGGATTGCTGTCCGGCATCAGGCCGACCTTGTCGCTCGGGATGATGTAGACGAAATCATGATGAATGCCGGCTTTCTGGGCAGCTTTGACGGTCAGTCCGGTCGAGGCGGCGTTCATGCCGAAGACCTTGATGCAGGATGAACCGATGACACCGGTGTAGCGATGGGGTTTGCCGTACATGTGGTCTGCCGCGGCCCGGGCTTGTCTCTGGGCCGGACCGGCCAGGGGCAGCCGAGTCCGCTGCTTGGTGATCTGATTGTAGGTCTCGATCGCGTCGCCGACGGCATAGATGTTCTTGTCATTCGTCAGATAATTGTGGTCGACCAGAATGCCGCCGGTTTCTCCCAGTTTCAGGCCGGCATCGACAGCCAGGGAAACTTCCGGCCTGACACCGATGGCCATGACGACCGCTTCAGCCGGTATGGTCTTGCCGGAATTGAGTTCGATGGCTTCTTCCCCGACTTTTTTCAAGCCGTCACCCAGAATGAGGTTGACACCCTGGTCCATCATTTCCTTGTGGAGGATCTGTGCCATGTCGTAATCATAGGGCGCCATGATCTGGTCGAGGGCTTCGACCAGCGTGACATTGAACCCGGCTTCCTTCAGGTTTTCAGCAACTTCCACGCCGATGAAGCCACCGCCGATCACGGCGATGTTGTTGACTTCGCACATCTCGACATTGGTCATTTTCGTACGGCTCTTGACGTACTTGTTCAGTTTGTCGATGTCCACGACATTTCTGACGACAAAAACGTTGGGGCCGTCAATGCCTTCGATGCTCCTGGGGAGGATCGGGTTTGCACCCGGGGAAAGGAACAGTTTGTCATAGGTCTCTTTGTATTCTTTTCCGGTGTCGAGTTCCCTGACCGTGACTGTTTTCTTGGCCCGGTTGATTTTGACGACTTCTGACATGACCCGGGCCTGGATGTTGTACTGCTTCTTGAAAACGATCGGATCCATCAGAACAAGATCCTCGCTGTTTGGAACGATTCCACTCAGATGATAAGGCAAGGAGCAGTTTGAAAAACTGACATTGGGCCCTCTTTCGAACATGATGATCTCGGCGGTTTCATCGATGCGCCTCACCCTGGCTGCCACGGAAGCGCCGCCGGCGACACCTCCAACGATCAGAATCTTTTTCCCCATGGTTTTGATTTCTCCTTTCTTTGATTCCGGACAAATTCAAACATGCCGTTCATGTGGCAAAATATCGATAAATATGTTCGGATATGTCACTTGACTATCTGAATCGTGATCAAGAACGAGAGAATTCGTTCAGCGTTTGGCAAAAATGACTTTTGAGAGCGAATGGCCGATAACCCCGCCAACCACCATGAAAACCAGGAATACCCATCCGGAAAGCGAGAAATTGGCAATTGGCGTGAACAGGGCGCCGACATTGCAGCCATTGGCCAGTCGAGTGCCAAATCCCATCGTCAATCCGCCCAACACGAACGTCAGGGCTTCACGGGTGGTGATGTGGATTTCCTCCAGAAAGGTTTCCTTGAAGACGCCGGCTGTCAGCAGGAAAACAGCGGTCCCCAGCACAATGCCGACGTTCTGGACGGTAATCTGGTTCTGGAACAGCGGCTGTGTGAAACTGCCGGCACTCATGCCGGAGAAGGAAGCCAGCGAATCCGCCGACACTCCAAACAGCATCAGGATCTTGCCAAACCAGATTCCATACGGGGTGGAAGCGCCCCAGCCGGCTCGGGTCACGCCCATCATCAATCCGTAGAAGATGACCAGCAGGACCGCGCCTTGCTGCAGGGTCCACGGCCTGACGAAGAGACGGTCGTATGTGCTGTTGCTCAGCGGTTTGAAGTCCTTGGCGTCCGGCTCGGCCAGAGCAGCCTGCTTTTTCTCCATGCCGACACCGGTGTATGTGTTGTTCAGCTTGCGGCGCTTTTCGTATAGCGTGGCCAGCCAGACGACCGCACCGCAAAGGATTGCGGTCATGAGCAGCGCGCCAATATAGCCGCCGGTGCCGTCCCCGCGGAACAGGTCGGGCAGGAAGATGCCATTGTGGTAGGTCGCCTTGTCCACATCCAGGAAGAACCAGGACCGCTTGACCCAAGCTGCTCCGTTTTGAAGCGGATAACCCAGGAAGACGCCCATCATGAAGAAAATCAGCGTGATGAACGCTCGCGGCAGACCTGTCACCAGGTCTGTCATCACACCGGAGGCGCAGCAGGAAGCGAAGGACATGCCGAAACCGAAGAGCAGTCCGCCAAGAATCAAGCCCAGATTGATCGGATTGATCCAGAGACTGTAGGTGGTCGCATCCTGTCGGAACAAGAACGCGGTCGTCAGGAGCGCCGCGATGAAGAACATGAACATCATGGTTCGCATCAGTTTTGTCGATCCGGTTCTAACAGCCCGGTTGACGCTGCCGGCAAAGCCGGTGTAGGCCCTTGAAAGGGTGTAACCGATTCCGGTACCGACCAGAAGCCGGAAAAACAGGACATCTGACGCCAACAAAGTCTTGCCCAGGATCATGAGCAGAATAATGCCGATAAAACCAATCACTTTCTCCACATTCTTCATAAGTACCCTACCTCTTATTCGTGTGCTTTTGATTAATGGTGTTGACAGTCATTATATCAGTGATTCATGAAAAAGTGCATGTTTTTGACCAAATGCCGGAAACGATTTCGATACAATTCAACGTTGTCTTTTCACCGGCTCATCTTTGTCCATCCTGACAGTATCTGTATCCATATCTCCGGTGATCATGATCAGGATCTCATCTCGTACCTCCATGTATCCTTGCGAATAGCGAACGTGATCCAGTTTGCTATCGCCATTCAGGATTTCATAGGTGAAATGCGTGCGAAATTCTTTGATGATCTTGCTTGGCCGTTGCGACATCACTAGAATTCTGGTCCCCAGGGAAAGGGCTTCATCAACATCGTGGGTGATCAATAGGACCGTGCTCTGTGTTTTCTGCCAGATCTCCCGAGCCAGATTCTGGATATTCTTTCGGGTCAGCGCATCAAGAGCGCCGAAGGGTTCGTCCATCAGCACCATGCGAGGCTGATTGACCAGTATCCTGGCAAAAGCCGCACGTTGCTTCATTCCACCGGACAATTCATATGGATGATAATTGGCAAAGTCGCTCAACCCGACAGTCTTTAGACTTTCAGCAGTCAATTCTTCGATCTTTTCCCTGGATACATGCCGCATCTTCAAACCAAATGAAATGTTGTCATGTACATTGAGCCATGGAAAACAAGAAGGACGCTGGAAGATGACGCCACGATCCCAATCCGGTCCGGTAATCGGCTTATGATCCATTATTGCTTCGCCATCGGTTGGTAGAAGCAAACCGGCGATAATCCAAAGCAATGTACTTTTTCCGCACCCTGAAGGACCGAGCAGACAAACGAATTCACCCGCCTCGATATCAAGATTGATATCTTGAAGAACAACCACGTCACCTTTTGCGCCATGATAGGTCATATGGATATTATTCAGCGAGATGATGTGGTCTTTCGGTCCTGCTGTGGCTGCATTCATGCCAACTGCACCTCTCTTGCTATTTTTTCATTTGCTGCACGGCTTGTTCGATATAAAACGAATTGATGGCCGCTTCGAAAACCGATAGTTTCGGTTCGGAGACCAGGCTGTTCTGTTCATACAGGAAATCAGCAGTGTCCTTGATGGCGGCTGCCAGATTGCCCCGCTTCTCAGTCGTTCCAAAATAAGCCGTGTCAAGTTGCTCCTCTGCGCGGAGCCAGATCGATCCGGTCATCTGTTTGAGCGCATCCGCCTCAGTGAGTTCCATGGCCCTCGCAATGGACTTGACGGCTTCCGGCTGGTTTTCCTTGAACAGCGCCACGCATTCGTCCACCGTTTGGATGTATTTGACGACGATGTCGGGGTACTGCTGGGCAAATTCACGCCGGACAATCTCGACGTTCATGGTGACTATCCCCTGGTTTGCCAGGTCTTCACTGCTGATGATCATCTTGCCGTCTGTCAGCAGGTTGGACAGGGTCGGTTCCCAGGCATAAGCCGCGTCGATGTCTCCCCTTTGCCATGCGGCATAAAGGTCGGGCATCTGCATGTCATAGATCTCCACGTCTTTTTCGGCGATGCCGTTCAATTCCAATGCTTTCAACAGGCTGTAGTGGGCTGTCGATGAAAACGGTGTCGCCACCTTCTTGCCCACCAGGTCCTGGATCGTTTCGATGGAGGATCCGTTTCGGGCAACCAGCTGTTCGGCCAGTCCCAAGACCTCATGGATCCAGATCAACTCCACGTCAATGCCATTGGCAATGCCGATTGTCGCCGATGATGATCCAAGGTGGGCAAAATCGATGTCCTTGGAAACCAATGCGTTCCGGATTTCTCCTGCCTGGAATTCAATGATGTTGACCTTGACGCCGAGCGCTTTTTCGAACAGGCCCTTTTCGATGGCAATCCGCTCACCGTTGGGTATCTGCTGGGTGCCGATATTGACAACGACTGGCAAGGGTGTGCCGGTCGAATCGGATGGTTGTGTTGAATGATTACAACCAGCCAGCAAAACAAGGGAGATGGTCAATGAGAGAATGATTGAAATGGCCCGTTTGCATTTCATAAAGTCCGGTTCCTCCTCAAATGGTTCCTAACATTCTTTTCCTTTCCAGGGGACTAACTTTCTTTCAATAAAAAGGATGATCCTGTCCAGCATGATTCCTGTGATTCCCATCAGGATGATGCCTAGAAAAATGATGTCGCTGCGCATGTAACGACTCGCGTCCAGAACCATCCAGCCGACACCTGACCTCGCCGCAACCATTTCAGCGGATACCAGTGTCGTGTAGCCTACACCCAGTGCAGTCCGGATCCCGGTGAAAATGTCCGGCAGGCAGGCCGGGAATATGACATGGATGTAGATCTGCCATTTTGTTGCACCAACAATTCGGGCATTGTTGATGTAGTCTTCTCGGATTTTTGACACAGCAGAAGCACTCGCGATATATATGGGAGCCATGCAGGCAAGGAACAGAAGGGAGATTTTGGATTCGTTTCCGATGCCCATCCATAGCACGAGCAGGGTGTAATAGGCCAGTGGCGGCAGCGGCCGATAAAATTCGATCAGCGGCTCCAGGGCGGCCCGGACCTTCGGGCTGTTGCCGCTGGCCAGACCCAGTGGGACGGTGATGACAACCGCCGCGAAGAACGCGATCAGCAGGCGTTCAAGACTGGTGCCCAGATGCTGCAGCAGCGTGAAGTTCTTGTAACCATTGCGAAGAATGTCCACAAAGGCCTTCCAGACGGAGGCCGGTGCCGGGACCAGCTTGGGGTCGACCCATTTGAGGGAGGTGGAAACAAACCATATCGCGAAAACACTCGCGATGACAGCGAACATGATCAGTTTTTCGGTTTTGCTTCTTTTACCCGAAATGATGCATGCCCCCCGCCAGGCTTGTTATATCCGATCTGAACCCGAATCATGCGGACCAGTCAGATTCGACACCATTGTATCATATCCAACCCCAATGTTTAAAAAGATTGTCAGAATCCTGACAAGACGCTCATAAATTCCTGACATTTGCGGTTTAGACTGAAGCCATGAACCAGACAAAAAGGCTAGCGGCCAAGCCCGCTACCCAAATAAAAGGAGTTGTGAATCATGAACAGGCAAATAAAGACATGGACCTCCAGCCTCCTCGCCGTCGCCATCCTTGGCACCGCCGGAGCCGTCATGGCAGAAGAAAACTCACTCGGGGCGAAAGCCGCCTCGGAAGACACAAGCTACACCCTGCAGGAAATGCTGACCTACGCGATCGAGGACGAATACATGGCCAAAGCCGAGTACGCAGCGATCATCGACACCTTTGACGTGGCCAGACCCTTCACCAACATCATGAGAGCCGAGAACACGCACATCGCAGAACTTCTGCCGCTCTTTGAAGCCTACCAGGTTCCGGTGCCCGCCGAGAGCTCCGTGGCCGGACAGGCCGTGATCCCCGAGACCCTGGCCGATACTTTTGCCATCGGCGTCGAGGCGGAAGAGAAGAATATCGCCATGTATGAAGCCTTCCTCAAGCAGGATCTGCCGGATGATGTCCGGGAAGTCTTTGAAAACCTGAGGGACGGCTCCATCAACCACCTGGCCGCTTTCGAACGGGGCGTATCCCGAGATGGGACCCAGACTGGACTAGGCAACCGCGCCGGCGGATCAGCCGATGTCAACGGCAATCGCGGCGGCAAGGCCAATGGGAACAGCCGCTTCGGCAATGATCTATCGGAAAGCCGGAATCCGGGCAACCGGCTCGGTGGCATCACGGGGAATCGTGGCAACGGCGGTGGCAGCATTGGCCCCCAAGGTGATCCTGAGAACTGCATACTCGGGTAAGATGATCAGTCATCAACAGGCGATTGCCTGAATATCACATAGAAACATAGAAAAGACCGCCTTCGAAAAGGTGGTCTTTTTCCGTTCAACGCGGGGGTCTGGCTCCCAATGATCGCGGGTTCACATCGACTTGTCAGACAGTTGGACGACCGTCCTTGGCTTGAGCCAGCCATGCCGAGGTGCCAATCTGCCATACCAGGCAGCGCCCTGCACCTGCAGGATGAAGGCCAGCGTGACCACCAGTGCGGTCTGGGGCCCGAAAGCGGTTACAGCAATGCCAAGCGCGATGGATAAATTGCGCATGACCGTCCCGTATACCAGCGCATAACCATCGGCCGGCTTGAGAGCCCAACGGGCCATCAGGGTGCTGATGATGAAATTGAATCCGTAAAAGATGGCCAGAAGCAGGAAAACCTGCAGCAGGGCGGAAGGGTCCTGGACGATGCTTTTCGCTTTCATGCCGATGCTGGCAAAAATCAGAACCATGAGGAACCAGACACTGACTGCCGGAAAAAGAGGCTTGACCTTCTTGAGGTAAACTTCAGGCTCGTACCGATTCTGAAGCAATCGGAAGGTGATGCTGCCGATGACCATCGGCAGGACCACGACCAGAAGGATGGTGATGAAGGTCTGGATGATGTCCACCTTGACCAGTTTGCCCACGAGGAAATAAAGATACCATGGGGCCAGGAACGACCCCAGCAGCAAACTGATGGCCGTGATCTTGATGGCAGCGGCTACGTTGCCTTTGCTCAGCATGGTCCAGGAAATGGTCATGCCACTGGTCGGGAAAAGGGAGATCATGATCAGCCCGACAAACATTTCAGGCTGCCCTCGCAGCAGCAAGGAACCGAGACTGAAGGCAGCCAGTGGAATCAGGAGGAAATTGACGCCAAGGGACAGAAGCAGGGGCCGCATATGGGACAGATCGACCGCTTCCTTGATCTTGAATCCGATCATGGTCGGATAGATCATCAAGAAAGTCAGGACCAGGATATAGTCCTTGAAAAAGGAAAGGTCGAAATACAGTCCAGCCAGGAATCCAAGGGCCAGGACAACCGGTATCGCGACCACCAGATGGGTTGAGGGATAGATAAACCATTTTCGCATATGAATCACACCTGTTCATTCAAGATAAGGGCATGATAGATAGCGAAAAGGCTAGTTGTCTGTGTAAAAGTTACACTTCCATCAGTGTGACTGTCTCGATGAAGGTGCCACGAACTCCTCGGCTGACTCGCTTTCCTGGGAAGAAATATCCGGGTCGTTCTGTGTCTTGTACGACAAGTCGGCCAATTCGTGATATGTGGCAAAATGCAGATGGGGAATCCGGCACAGATGACAGTAATTGTTCGGGCGAATCAGTTCCATTTCGTCAACCTCCTTCATAAACGGCACATGTTTTGTATGGTTCATGAAACCCGACCGGGATCATTTGCCACCGTCAGGGGAAAATGCCCCGAATGTTTTTGGCGCGCACGAGTTTGCGCAAGGCCACCATGTACGCGGCCGATCGCAAGGTCACGTTCTTTTCCAGATGCAGCGCGTACACTTCATCGATCGCGGACACCATGATCCGGTTCAGCGTCTTGTTGACCTCATCTTCATCCCAGATCAGGGACTGGATGTTCTGGACCCATTCAAAATAGGAGACGACCACGCCTCCCGCATTGGCCAGGATGTCGGGGATGACGATGACACCTCTCTTTTCGAGGATTTCGTCCGCGGCGACTGTTGTCGGTCCGTTTGCCCCTTCGACGATGACCTTTGCCCGAATCCGTTTCGCGATTCCCTCGGTGATCTGGTTTTCCATGGCAGCCGGCACCAGCACGTCCACATCGCTCGTCAAGAGTTCTTCGTTGGAAATATGGCTGACCCCTTCAGCCGAGAATTCTTTCAGGAGATGTCCGCGTACGGAAAGATGTCTGAGGATTTCATCGACTGGCAAGCCTTCCTTTTTGTACACACCTCCGGAGACATCGCTGACCGCAACGATGGTTGCGCCGGACTCGGAAAGCAGTTTGGCGGAGGTGGAGCCGACATTGCCCATGCCCTGGACCGCCACGGTCACCTGTTCGATCGGCATGCCCATTTTGGCCAGCACTTCGTGGGTGGTGATCGTGACACCCCGCCCGGTCGCTTCAGCCCGGCCGAGCGAACCGCCGATATCGACGGGCTTGCCGGTGACCACGCCGGGAACGGCATACCCCTTGAGCATGCTGTACGAATCCATGATCCAGCCCATCACATCGGCGTTTGTGTTGATGTCAGGAGCGGGTATGTCCTTCTCAGGGCCGATGATCGGTAGAATCATGGCTGTATAGCGGCGGGTCAGCCTTTCGATTTCACCTCGGGAGAGCTTGGTGGGATCCACTTTGATGGCGCCTTTGGCTCCGCCAAAGGGAAGCCCGACAACGGCGCACTTGAAGGTCATCCAGGCGGCCAGCGCCTTGACTTCATCAATGTCGGTGTCCTGATGATAGCGGATGCCGCCTTTGCATGGCCCTCGCGAACTGGAATGCTGGACGCGGAATCCCTCGAAAATCCGGATACTGCCATCATCCATCTTGACCGGAAAGGACACTTTGAGTTCCCGTTCCGGATACATGGTGGTAATGTAATCTTTTTCTTTCAAGCCCAGTAAGTCAGCGGCTTTTTTAATCGTCGAAAGTACATTGTCGTAAGGATTGTAGGCACTCATCCCAACCACCCTTTCACGATATGAAAATCGTACATCCCAATTTCATTGTAGGATGGTTTTGATATATAATCTAATATATAATTATTTATAGAATACATATATAAGAAGTTATAGATGTGCTGATTTTCGTTGGCCGGAGTGTGCGGTATGTTCACGAACAAGGAATATGTCTATGAAGTCTATAAAGTGCGCAGTTTTTCCAAGGCGGCGGAGAAACTTTTCATATCCCAGCCTTCTTTAAGCGCGACCATCAAGCGCATCGAGGAACGGATCGGCGCGGCCCTGTTCGATCGAAGCGTCTATCCAATCCAGTTGACGGACTGTGGAGTCGAGTACATCAAGTGTGTCGAAAAGATCCAGGATATCGAGAATGGTTTTCACCACTTCATGAACGACATGAACGAATCGGTGGCCGGCAGCCTGACAATCGGTGCGACCAGTTTTTTCGCCTCGTTTATCCTGCCACCGATGATTGCCCGGTTTCAGGAAAAATATCCCCATGTCAAGACAGAACTGATCGAGTCAAGCACGGTCGAACTCGAAAAAATGCTGCGCAGTGGCGATGTCGACCTGATCGTCGATAATTATCAATATGATGACACACAATTCATCAAACGACCTTTTTATCAGGAACGACTGGTTTTATCAGTTCCGGAGCGCTTGATCCCGCATGAGCGTTGCCGGCCTTTTGCCCTCAGCCGACAGGATGTCCTGTCTGACCGTCATCTGGCTGATCAGACACCGGCCATTCCGCTCCAAATGTTCAAGAAGTCGCCCTTTGTCCTGCTCAAGCGAGGGAATGACACCCGCCTGAGAGCGGACCGGATCTGTGAGGAAAGTGGGATCGAGCCTCGGATCGTCCTGTTGCTGGATCAGCTGTCGACCGCCTATCAAGTTTCGAGTCACGGCATGGGGATCACATTTGTCAGTGACGCCCTGATCAAGCAGGTCGTTACGGAGCATGAGATCGCCTACTTCAAGATAGACAGCCCCCATACGCTTCGCCAGAACTGGTTCATTTACCGGCACAACAAGTATGTGACCCGGACGATGGAAGCGTTTCTGACCATTGCCCAGGTATAGGGCGCCATTTGATCGATATCACCCAATCCATGAAAGGATCACTTACGTTTTTTCAGTGCCGGCATTCAGGGCCGCCATCGCTTCACCGATCGTATTGGCTTGCCCACTGGTCACGATGATCTCCATCTGCTCCAATTTATCCAGCGTCAGAAAATCCTTCCCAAGGTAGCCCTCATATTCCGATGAAAGATTCAACGACAGTTTATTCAGGCATTCCAGATTTTCCTTGTTTTGATCATAGACTTTCCGGTACTCCGACTTCAGGCTGCTGACCTCCTCTTCGTGTCTGGCAAGGATTTGCTCCTTGATCGTCTGACTGGTGACGGTGTCGAAATCGGAGAGCGCGGCTTTTTTCTGCTGCAGCAAATCGTTGATGGACTGCTGCAGGCCCTGGATTTCCTGGTCAAACGATTCCAGGTCATAAGGGCTGTCGTCTTTGTCCTTCTGGATCTGCCGCCTGATTTTTTTCTGTTTCCTTTTGCTTTCCTGAATCCGTCGACGCATTTCACGGACCCGGTCGAGCGCAGCCTGGTGTTTGTACTTTGTTTTCCCCAAAATCAGATACGCACCACCGAAAATGATGATTGTGCATATGTAGCACAAGGCCAGATAAAGGACACCTTTTTCATCGAACAGCAGTTGGTAGAGACCGAACGGGATGACGAAAAAGACGATGGCCAACGTCAGCGCAATGATCCCCCAATCCCCCAGCCCTCTTGGAAAATAAAGCGCGAAAAACAGGCGATTGTTGTACACATGCGGAATGTGCTCCTGCTTGAAAATCGACTTTCCGGTCAAGTGCAGCTCTTCCGCTTCATTGCGAAAATCAGCGGTTTCGACGTCGATTCGTGAAACAACCGCTTTTTTACGTGACTTCTCCTTGCTGGCCTGTACTTTCTTCAGTTTTTCAGTCACATGATCGACCTGCTTGTCGATGGTCGATTCGATCTGAAGCCTGCGCTGACGGGTGACTTGCGCGATTTCATCCGCGATCTCGCGCTCTTTCTTTTCCAGGCTTTTCTCCAGCTGAGTCTCCTGCGTCCCCAGCGACGCTTTCTGCTCGGTGCACTGATTGAATTCCATCACCTTTTGTTTGATGACCTTGAGCTCTTCAAGACCTCCCAATAGCACGTTTGGTTCCATCCTGCACTCCTTTCGAGCCTGCAGCGGATTTGTTCTCCACTGTCATCAACATGACATAAAACCTGCGTTTGAAATCAGATGCAATATCTGATTTCATTCAAACAAATCTGCGTCTTCACTTCAAGTTAAAGAAGAAAATTTTGAACTCGCCAATAAAAATTGAACAGATTGACGGCAAACATCCCACGCACCCTGTTACCGAGAGCCTACGTCAATCAGGTCAAGGATGTCCCTTCGAAAAAGAAAAAACCACTGTTTCCAGTGGTTTTTGGTGGAGCATAGGGGATTCGAACCCCTGACCCCAACACTGCCAGTGTTGTGCGCTCCCAACTGCGCTAATGCCCCGTGGCCTAAATGATTCTATTATACAGCCGTATCAATGTCAATAGGACGGCGTACCTTATATAAAATGAGCGCGAAATAGTAATGGTGCCTCACATACTTTTAAGCGCGAAAAAAATATACTTGAAATATGAATAAGGAAGTTGTATCCATGGCATCAAGAATTGAAGTATCTCGGAAACTGAAGACCGCGTATACCCGGGCGACGAAGGGTGAGAAGTCTGTCATTCTGGACACATTCTGCCAGAGCACCGGATTGAGCAGGTCTTGCGCCCGAGGATACCTGACTTCCAAGACACGGGGCAAGAAGAATGTCGTGCGCATCGACCGTCGACAAAGTCGACCCACGAAATACAGTACAGCTGCCAAGGAGAAGCTGGTGTGGTTGTGGCGCGTGATGTTCATGCCTTGTGGGAAGTATCTCGTAGCGGAACGTGCGCAGTGGATTGCCGCTTTGGAAGCACACGGCGAACTGGTCCTGGGTCAACACGGCTGGACAGACAGTGTGCGTACAGAAGTGCTGGCCATGAGTGCGGCAACCGTCGACCGTTACCTGAACCCGGAACGAGCGCGGTTAAAGCTCAAGGGCATCAGTACAACCAAGCCTGGCGCACTGCTGCGCCACTCGATCAAAATCCGCAAGGCCGGCGACGAGTGTGAAGCAGAGCCCGGCTTCATGGAAGTCGATACAGCCGCACACTGCGGCCCAACCCTTAAAGGCGAGTTTGCCAGGACGCTGACGCTGACGGATGTGTTCACAGGCTGGATCCATCTGGAGGCAATGCGGAACAACGCGCATGTGCACATTCGCTCCGCCTTGGATGCGGCGATTGACACCATCCCCTACCAAGTCCAGGGATTGGACTGTGACAACGGCAGCGAACTCATCAACTACGATGTCGTCAACTGGGCTGCAGGACGGCAGATCTTCTTCACCCGAGCCCGCCCCTACAAAAAGAACGACCAGGCACACGTCGAGTCCAAGAACAACCATGTCGTCCGTCGCTACGGCTTCTATTACCGCTATGACACGGAGGCGGAGAGACAGACGCTGGACCAACTGTGGAAGGTGGTCTGTCTTAAAATGAACTTCTTCACCGCCACAAAAAAACCAATCGGCTGGACGTCGGATGCCGTTGGCCGGCGCAAGCGGCTGTACGACAACCCCAAGACGCCCCTCGAACGTCTGTTGGATGCCGACGTGTTGTCCATCGCCCAAATCCAAGAACTCAAAGACCAGCGGGATTCACTCAACCCCGCTTCGCTGAGTCGGGAAATCGTTCGCCTTCAATGTGTCTTAACCAGCTTGGCCAAAGCAAAAACCGACAGTCTGATGGCCGTGGTCGAAGATGCTAAAAGACGCCGGTTGAAATCCATGCAAGGTGGGCTGAAGGTCAATCCTGGATAGATCTGTTCGCGCTTAATCTATGTGAGGCACCAATTTATTTTCGCGCTCATATTGACATGAGGCACTACGTAGGAAATGCAGCCGTTTGTGGCCGTTTCCAATCGCCGGTTACATGCACACTGGGCGCCCGGAAGTTAGTTCCGTCGGGTTCCGAAATCCGAAATCGTGCCAGGCGCCCGAACGGAACTCGCATAATCCCACGGCTTGTGATGTTACAGGCTCAGTGCTTGCGGGGAGCTTCTTTTAATAAGTACTGAAACGGTGTCTGGCACCGCCCACTTGGCGGTGCCAGACAATATTTCAGAACCAGCGCGTCGTCACGCCCTGTAATGCTACAGCCGCAGAGGTTTTCAGGGGGACTCGAAAATTGGTAACGAAACGGCAGCTGGCACCCATCCCGGAACCAACGGAACTAACGGGCAACGGCACACAAGCTCATGGAACAGGCTTGCTGTGACTTAGTCACGGAAACACCTGAACGCGATTTGTCATAGTGACGCAGACAGGCTATCGGGGTTATTGTCCCGGGCAGACTGGCACAAAGCGCATTGATTGAGGGGAGTTTGCCATTCATGTCGCATCCGGAAGGCGCATCCTGTATAATAATCTCCCAAGTTTTGCAGCATCATGATCTAGCATAAATCCGGAAACCCAGGTGAGGCCGCGATCCGCGGTTCTTTTTTTATTCATTTTGATGCAATCTTTTTGTTACATAGTATTGCATAGTTATGTGGTATAATGCCTATAACCGGAGCGATAGGATGGTGCTGCCATGTACGTCAAGAAAAACAGCTGCAAAAACGGGCGCATTCTTCTGACTTTTACACATGGTTATCGCGAAAATGGCAAAATCAAGCAGAAAAACATCGAAACAATTGGGTATCTGGACGACCTGGAGAAACTCTACGCCGATCCGATCGCCCACTTCCGCAAAATTGCCAAGCAGAAAACGGCCGAGAAAGCGTTTGAATCGGAACCGATCCGTCTCAAACTGGATCCTTCGGCCGAGATCGGCCAGCTGGAGATCGGCCTGAAGAATCTGGGCTATGCTGTTTTCGAGAAAATTTACCATGAACTCGGCATTCACACCTTCTTTGCCCGCCACGAGAACCGGCTGAACATCGATTTCAATCTCAATGCCATTTTCCGGCTTCTGGTCTATTCGCGGATTCTGGACCCGGGCTCCAAAAAGAAGGCCTATGACAAACAGGACCAGTTCTTTGAAACCATGGCGCCATCCCTGGAGTCGGTTTACGCAGCCTGGACTACTTTGACCGGTTCAACCTGGACTTGCAGACTTGGCTTAACGAGGCGGTCAAGAAACAATACGGCCGGAAACATGAATATGCCTACTACGACGTCACCAACTACTATTTCGAAATCGATGAGGAGGACGAGTTGCGCCGCCGCGGCCCTTGCAAGGAGCACCGGCCCAACCCCATCGTCCAGATGGGGCTTTTGCTCGATAGCCAAGGCTTGCCCCTGGCTTATCACCTATTCCCGGGCAACCAGTCCGAAAAACTGTCGCTCAACCCGCTGTTGAACCGCTTGAAAGAGGATTTCGGCTTGGGACGGCTGGTTGTCGTGGCCGATAAAGGCCTTAACTGCGGCGACAATATCGCCTATCAGCTGGCCCATGGCAATGGCTACATCTACAGCCAGTCCATCCGCGGGGCGGACCAGGAGTTCAAGCAGTATGTCCTGGAGCAGGGCGGGTACAGGCAAAACGGCGAAAACAGCAAGTGCAAATCCCGCATTTATCCCAAGGAAATCACGTTTACCGACGCTAACGGCAAAAAGAAGAAGATCCGTGTCGACCAGAAGCAGGTTGTGTTCTTCAGTCAGGACTATGCCGACAAAGCCCGGTACGAACGTAACCGGACCGTGGCCAAGGCCAGGAAATACATCAAGAACGAATCGGGACTCAAGCAGGCACTGGCCTACAGCGCCGCCAGCTACATCAAGGGTTTGCAGTACGACAAGGATGGCGAAGTCATTGAGACCAAGTCCTTCTTGTATCTGGATGAAGCCAGGATTCGCGAAGAGGAGCAATTTGACGGTTATTACGCGATTGTCACCAGTGAACTGGATACCAGCGATGCAGACATTATCGAGACTTACCACGGCCTTTGGAGAATCGAAGAGACGTTCAAGATCTCCAAATCCGACTTCAGGACCCGGCCGATCTATGTCTCGCTCGAGGCCCATGTCGAGGCGCACTTCCTGACTTGTTTCACCGCCCTGCTTTTGACGCGGGTTCTCGAACTGCGCATGAACAAGGCTGAGCTGCCGGCTGTTCAAGATCATCCGAGCAAAGACGGTAAGCGTGTTTTTTCATCGTTTGAACTCATTAGATCCCTGCGCAAATACAAATGCAGTCATGTCAGCGAGAATGTCTACAACTTCCACTACTCCGATGAGGTCATCCGCAGCATTGAAAAGGTCTTCAATATTGAATTGAACAAACGATTCCGTAAGCGTGGCGACATTCGAAAATTTATTGCCAGTATGAAAAAATAGGGCTACTATACTACAATCTACACATGATTCAGAAGAGCCGGGGATCGCTGGCACACAGCACTTTCCGGCTCTTTTTATACTTTTCAACTGCAAAAGTCAGGATTATACAGCCGTATCAATGTCAATAGGAAATGCAGCCGTTTGTGGCCGTTTCCAATCGCCGGTTACATGCACACTGGGCGCCCGGAAGTTAGTTCCGTCGGGTTCCGAAATCCGAAATCGTGCCAGGCGCCCGAACGGAACTCGCATAATCCCACGGCTTGTGATGTTACAGGCTCAGTGCTTGCGGGGAGCTTCTTTTAATAAGTACTGAAACGGTGTCTGGCACCGCCCACTTGGCGGTGCCAGACAATATTTCAGAACCAGCGCGTCGTCACGCCCTGTAATGCTACAGCCGCAGAGGTTTTCAGGGGGACTCGAAAATTGGTAACGAAACGGCAGCTGGCACCCATCCCGGAACCAACGGAACTAACGGGCAACGGCACACAAGCTCATGGAACAGGCTTGCTGTGACTTAGTCACGGAAACACCTGAACGCGATTTGTCATAGTGACGCAGACAGGCTATCGGGGTTATTGTCCCGGGCAGACTGGCACAAAGCGCATTGATTGAGGGGAGTTTGCCATTCATGTCGCATCCGGAAGGCGCATCCTGTATAATAATCTCTAACCAATAGAACCATTGGAACGGTATTGATTATCAGGCATGGTCCATCGTGACAATTGATCAGATGAAGGTGAGGATAAGCGAATGAAGAACATCCCCTTGTATGATGTCCGGAAAATCAATGACCTGCGTGACATGCTCCGCCAAAGTGTGAAACTGTATGGTGATCAGACAGCTTTCTTGGTCAAGACAGAAGCCGGCAGTGACTATACGCCGGTCACTTACCATCAGCTTGGCCGTGATGTGGATGGCTTCGGAACCGCTTTGCTTCAACTGGGCCTTTCAAGTGGTCGTGTCGCGATTCTCGCTGAAACCCGCTATGAATGGTATGTCTCCTATTTGTCGACCGTCAACGGGGTAGGCACGGTCGTCCCTCTGGACAAGGAATTGCCGCAGGTTGAGATCAAGAATCTGCTGATCCGGTCCCATGCCGACGTGCTGATCTATTCCAGGTCCAAGCAGAAGGAAGTCCAGGCGATCCGCAAGGAAACGCCCGGTGTCAAGTATTTCATTTGCATGGATGACAACCCGGCTGAAGCAGGCGACCTATTGTTCAGCGAGTTGCTGGCGGATGGTCGGATGCGGGTCGAGTCAGGAGACCAGCGTTTCCTCAACGCGCCTGTCGATCCGGAAGCGATGCGGATCCTGCTGTTCACATCAGGAACAACATCTGCCTCAAAGGCTGTCATGCTTTCTCACCGCAACATTTGCATCAACCTGCAGGCCATGTGCTCCATGGTGGACATCAGACCGGACGATGTTTTCCTCTCGGTGCTGCCACTGCACCACACGTACGAATGCACCTGCGGCTTTCTCTGCCCGATTTACAGAGGATCGTCCGTCGCTGTCTGCGAGGGGCTGCGGCACATCGTGAAAAACCTCCAGGAGTCGCACGCCACCGTGATCCTGGTCGTGCCGCTGATGCTCGAACTGTTCTACAAGCGGATCATGAAGTCGGCGACATCGGATCCGAAACTCGCCAGGAAGTTCAACTTCGGACGAAAACTGAGCAAATTGCTGATGGCTGTCGGTGTGGACAAGCGGCGGAAACTGTTTGCCAAAATCCAGGACAATTTCGGCGGCAAGCTTCGACTGATCATAGCAGGGGGAGCGGCGATCGATCCGGCTGTTCTTTCAGGCATGCAGGAGTTTGGTTTTGGCTGCATCCAGGGCTATGGCCTGACCGAATGCGCGCCGATCCTCGCGCTCAACCGGGATGTCGATTTCAAGAACGAGTCAGCCGGGCTGCCGTTGCCGGGGATCGAGATACGCATCATCGACAAGGATGAGAATGGAATCGGCGAAATCATCGGCAAAGGGCCGAATGTCATGCTCGGCTATTATGAAAACCCGGAGGCGACGGCGGAAGCGATCGACGCGGAAGGATTCTTTCACACAGGCGACCTGGGCTATCTGGACAAGGATGGATTTGTCATCATCACCGGCCGCAAGAAAAACGTGATTGTGACGAAAAATGGCAAGAACATCTATCCTGAGGAAATCGAATTCCTGCTTTACAAGAGTGATTTGATCCAGGAGTGCCTGGTGTTCGGCGGGACCGACGAGGACGGGGAGATCGTGGTCCGGGCCGAGATTTTCCCGAACATGGAGAAGATAAAGGAAGCGTATGGGTTTGAATCGGCGATGGGTGACGATGTGCGCCGATTGATCGCTGAAGAAGTGAAAAATGTCAATCACCAGCTTGCTACCTATAAATATATCAGAAGTTTCACGTTGCGCGATGTGGAGTTTGAGAAGACCACCTCCAAGAAAATCAAGCGCAAATACAATTGACCGGACCCGGACAGCAAGACGCTCGTTATGGCAGCCATTCCGTCCGACTGGCTTGATGGGACCGGCTCATACATCAATAACAGGGAGTGAATGTGTATGCTGAAAACAAGAGCGGCTCAGATTGTCGCGCTCGTGCTGCTGGTCGCCGTCGTGGCGGTGGGGGCATTGGCCGTGCTCAATGGTGGATTTGACGGATTGTTCGGGCTTGGCGGCAAGAAGGCCGATGACCAGACGGACACCAGTGTATATGAACTGGTGGTGAAAGATGGCAGTCAAACGCCTGTCCATCAGCCGATCGACAATTTTTCTGAATGGATCAAAACAACCGATAAACCTATTTTTGTCGACTTTTGGGCTGACTGGTGCGCGCCTTGCCGGGCTGCTGCGCCTTTCGTCGAATCGCTGGCGACCGAATACGCTGGCAAAGCCCATATCGTCAAAATCGATGTAGATGAAGAAACGGCGCTGGCCCGGGCATACAACGCCACCAGCATCCCGTTATTCGTGTTTATCAAGAATGGTGAAATGGTAAGCAGCATGGCCGGATATTCAAGCGCTCGCGACGACCAGATCCGTGACGTGCTGAACCAGTTGATCGGTTGACCGTGGAGATCCTGCTGTGGTTTGAGTCGATACGGACGCCATTTCTCGACACTCTGTTTCTGGTCGTGACTTTCCTGGGTCAGCAGGAACTGCTGATCGGCGGATTTTGCATCCTATACTGGATGGTGGACAAAAAACTGGCCTATCGCATCGGTGCGTCCGCCTTTGTCGCGATCGGCATGAACCAGTTCATGAAGAACACGTTTGCCGTTGCCCGGCCTTTTGTGCGATGGCCGGGATTGACACCGGTCGAGTCGGCCTTGCCTGCCGCGACCGGTTACTCCTTGCCAAGCGGGCACACGGCCAATGCGGTTGCTGTCTATGGCATGGCCGGGTTCAGTGTGCACGGACCGCTGCGCGTCATCTTGTGGGTTGTACCCTGGCTGGTGGGATTGTCCCGCCTCTACCTCGGCGTCCACACGCTTGTGGATGTAGTGGTTTCGCTATTGATCGGGATTCCGCTGGCCGCGTCTGTCAGCCTGCTGGCTGACGCTTACGACTCAGACCGGATCAAGCCGTTCATCCTCTTGCTGGCCGCTCTGGCCGGTGCCATGCTGCTGGCTGTCGCCGGATTCATTGCCCCGGGCAGCATCAATCCTCATGAGTCGATCGATTGCTTCAAAGCGTCCGGCGCCATTGCCGGATTTGCCTTCGGCTTTTACCTGGAGCAACGGTTCATCAAGCATACGCCGAAGAGCAGTCTGGTCTTGCAGATCCAGAAGCTTGTCCTGGGCTTCGCCGTGACCATCCTGCTGCTTGTTTCCGCCAAGGTTTTGCTCAACAGCCTGCTTGGGGAGCAGATCGGTTCTTTTGCCCGTTACGGCCTGGTTTCACTCTGGATTGTCGCAGGTCTTCCGGCTTTCGCCAAACTGCTCGAACCTCGTCGAACCTGCTGAGCAACGAAGCGGTTCATGCTATACTGAATATATTATTGACCTTCAGGGATTCATGATCAGTCAATGTTCGCGTCACAGGAGGTCCAGCCATGCGTCGAAGACCCTACCTGATCCCACTGGCCATCGGCCTGGTCTTGATGGCTATCGGCATCCTGCGCGGTACCGAGCTGCCGCGCCTTCTGGCGAAAGCAACGCACATCTGTCTGGAGTGTATCGGCATTGGCTAGTAAGCAACGCGTCCGCAAACAGGAAAAAAGGCGCCGCCTGATCCAACTCGGCGGTCTGGTGGCCAGCAACAGCTATCTGAAAGGTTTTTTTGAGGGCGGCATCTACCAGGGCAAGCTCAAGACTGTCTGTGTGCCCGGTCTCAACTGCTACTCCTGCCCGGGGGCATTGGGGTCCTGTCCGCTTGGCGCGCTGCAGAATTCGATCGCTGATCCTTCACAGCAGATTTCGTTCTATGTCTTGGGGTTTCTCGTCGCCATCGGTGCTTTGCTGGGCCGAGCGGTCTGTGGATTTCTTTGCCCGTTCGGACTGTTCCAGGATCTTCTGGGCCGACGCGCGAAAAGGCGGTTCAAGGGAATTGGCGGGATAAGGACAGACCAGCTGCTGCGCTCGGCCAAGACGGTCATCCTGGTTGTCTTTGTGGTGGTGCTGCCATTTGCCGGTCTCATGGCCAGCGGCTTCGGATCCCCCATGTTCTGCAAGCTGATCTGCCCGTCCGGCACGCTGATGGCCGGATTGCCGCTGATCGCGCTCAACAGCGACCTGAGGGAGATCATCGGTGTCCTGTTTGGCTGGAAGGTGTTTCTCCTGCTGTTCTTCACCGGTCTTTCCCTGGTCATCTACCGCCCGTTTTGCCGCTATGTGTGCCCTCTTGGCGCGATTTACGGATTTTTCAACCGGATCAGCCTTTACCGGGTAGCGGTCGACTACGACCGCTGCACCAATTGCGGAGCCTGCACCCGCATCTGCCCCATGGGCGCGCCCATCCCGGCCCACCCGGACAGCGCGGAATGCATCCGGTGCGGAGCGTGTGCGGCAGTCTGCCCGGAGGATGCCATTCAATGCGGCTTCCCGAGACGTTCGGACTCGGCGAAGACGAAGTCTCCAGTGATCATCGATACGCAACCAGACCACGAGACTTCCTGAAAGGAAAGACTGTGAGCCCGACGCGACACCCAGACCGCCAGCTCTGGTACCCACTCGACAACTCGGCCAAGATATTTCCGGCCATCCGGACGAGCCACATCAGCGCCGTCTTTCGAGTCACAGTGCTCTTGAAACAAGAGATCGACCCGGCTTTGCTGCTTCAAGCATTGAAGGACATCCTGCCCCGGTTTCCCGGCTTCACCCTTCGTCTGAGACCGGGCTTTTTCTGGTATTACCTGGAGCCCAATCCCAAACCACCAGCCGTCTATCCGGACACGCGATTCCCTTGCCGTCGCCTGTACCGCAAGGACAATGAGGGATATTTGTTTCGCGTCCTTTATCACGCCAACCGGATATCAATCGAATTTTTCCACTCACTGACCGATGGAAGCGGTGCCATGATTTTCATGAAGACCCTGGCTGCCCGGTACCTGACGTTGCTAGGCATGAAGATCCCGGATGAAGAGGGGATTCTGCCGCTTCATGAAACACCTCACCCGGAGGAGATGGAAGACAGCGCACGACGATACGCGAAGCCGACCATCCGTTTCAGCAGGCGACAGCCTGCCGCTTTTCATCTCAAGGGGATTCCGGAACCGTTGGGGCGTGTCCATGTCATCTCTGCGCGCATGCCGGTAGCCGCCATCCGCGAAAAAGCCAAATTGATGGGGGTGTCGATCAACGACCTTCTCGCGGCTGCCTACATGGATGCCTTCAGTCAGGTCCAGCAAGCAGCCGAACGTCATCCCCAAAAGCCAATCGTCATTGCCATTCCGGTCAACCTGAGGCAAATCTACAACAGCCGGACGCTGCGCAACTTTTTTCAACGGATTTACCCAACCCTGATGCCGGGTTATCAGACGCACACCTTTGAAGAGATTGTTTCGCTGGTCCATCACTCGGTCCGCCTCGGCATGAACGAAAAAGAACTGAACGCCAAAATGTCTGCCAATCTGCGCCGCGAAAGGCAACTGGCCCTAAGGCTCATACCGCTCTTTATCAAGAACTGGATCCTCCGGGCCATGTTCCGGATGTATGGTGACAGCCGCTACACCAGCACCTTCAGTAACCTGGGCAGCGTGAAACTGCCGGAAGCCATGCGCGACCAAGTCGAAGGCTTCGAGGTGCTGTTCGGGCCATCGCTGGACAATGTCGTCAACGCAGGCGTCGTGTCTTACGGGCAGGATCTGGTCATCACGTTTACAAGGAGAATCAGGGAACCGATTATTGAACGGTTGATGCTGACCCGACTGGTCGGGATGGGAATCCCGGTGACGGTGGTCAGCAATGCGCCAGAGCAAGGAGGAACGGATCATGGGAACGACCATCGACTCTTTCGGCCTCAATCATGACGGGATACCCGTCCAGCGATTCACCTTGGACCGGGGTGGCGTCACGGTCAGCCTGATCGAATACGCCGCCGCGATCCAGCAGCTCATTGTACCCGACTCCGAGGGGCGCCCCGCGGACATCGTGCTCGGGTATGAAACGGTCGAGGGGTATGAAAAAAGGCCGTGGCCAACAGGGCGCGATCATCGGACGACATGCCAACCGGATCGAAAATGCCGAGTTTGAGCTTTCCGGGAAGACATATCATCTGGCGGCAAACAGCGGGCGGCACAATTCGCACAGCGGCCCGGTCGGGCTTTCCAAGCGACTTTGGTCAGGAGCGGTGATAGCCGACCCGTCCAGTGACGCCGTGCGCTTCACGATCGAAAGTCCCGATGGGGATCAGGGATTTCCGGGACACCTGACCGTGATGGTGACTTACCGGTTGGATGACGAGGGCAGCCTGACCCTTGACTATCAGGCCCATAGTGACCAGGACACGGTGGTCAATCTGACCAACCATGCCTATTTCAATCTGGCCGGGATCGAGACGGGATCGATCATGGACCAGACCCTGATGATGCCGGCCGAGTTTTTCACAGTGGTGAACCCGGAAGGCCTTCCCAACGGAGAGATCCGGCGGGTCGATGGCACCGCCTTCGACTTTCGCGAACCGAAAGCGCTCGGCCGGGACATTGGGGCTGATGAAATCCAGGACAGTCATGGCTATGACCACAACTGGATTGTTCCCGGACCGATCGGCCAATTGCGCTTGTGCGCGGTCGCGACCGACCCGGTGAGCGGACGCAGGCTGGTCTGCGAGACAACCATGCCGGGTGTGCAGTTTTATACCGCGAACACGTTGCCCGAGCAAATCGGAAAGGGTGGTGGCCGGTTCGGCCAGCACGGCGGATTTTGCCTTGAAACGCAGTATTTCCCCAATTCCATGCGCCACCTCCATTTCCCGTCCCCCATCCTGAAAGCCGGTGAGACATACCATCACCAGACGGTGTTCCGTTTTAAAAATTGAATGTCTCGCAGCGAACAGTAAAACGCCGGATTGCTTCAAGCAGCCCGGCGTCATTGTTAATGAGGGGCAGGATGTTTATTTCTTCCAGCTGTCCTTCAGGGATACGCTTCGGTTGAACACCAACGCGTCCGGCCGGCTGTCTTTCGAGTCGAGACAGAAATAGCCCAGTCGCAGGAACTGGCAATTGAGGGGCGCGGATGAGCCGGCCAGACTGGCTTCGACATAGGCCTGCTTCAAGACCTCGAGAGAGTCCGGATTCAAATGCTCGAGAAAATCACGCTCGGCGGAATCCGGGTCTTCAACGGCGAACAGATTGTCATACAGACGCACTTGCGCCGCGACGGCGGTCTTGCTGTCGACCCAGTGGATCGTGCCCTTGATGCGCCGGCCATCCGGTGCGTTGCCGCCCCGCGTGTCGGGATCGTAGGTCGCATAGACGGTCGTGACGTTGCCGTCGGCATCCTTTTCGCAGCCGGTGCAGCGGATGATGTAGGCCGTCTTGAGCCGGACCTCATTGCCTGGGAAGAGCCGGAAGTAGCCTTTGGCCGGCACTTCGGCGAAATCATCGGCTTCGATCCACAGCTCACGTGAGAACGTGACCGTCCGCGTGCCGTCTTCCGGCCGTTCCGGATTGTTTTCGACTGTGAAGTCCTCGACCAGGTTTTCCGGATAATTGGTCAGGACGAGCTTGACAGGCCGCAGGACCGCCATGACCCGCCTGGCGTTGCTGTTCAGGTCCTCGCGCAGGCAATGCTCGAGAAACGCGTAGTCGACCGTGCTGTTGACCTTGGAAACCCCGATCCGGTCGGTGAAATTGCGGATCGAGGACGGCGTGTAGCCCCTGCGCCTCAGGCCGCCCAGAGTCGGCATGCGGGGGTCGTCCCAGCCGTCAACCAGGCCGCCCTCCACCAGGCGGCGGAGTTTGCGTTTGCTCATGACAGTGTAATTGATGCCCAGTCGGGCAAATTCGATCTGCCTCGGCTGGGCCGGCAGGTCGAGGTTGTTGATGACCCAGTCATAAAGGGGCCGGTGATCCTCGAACTCGAGAGAGCAGAGGGAGTGGGTCACGAGTTCCAGCGCGTCCTCGATCGGATGGGCATAGTCGTACATCGGGTAGATGCACCAGTCGTCACCCGTGCGATGGTGATGGATGCGCAGAATCCGGTACAGGACCGGATCACGCATGTTGAAGTTGCCGGAGTTCAGGTCGATCCTGGCTCTCAGCGTGTACGTTCCGTCGGCGAATTCACCGGCCCGCATACGACGGAACAAGTCGAGATTTTCCTCGACCGGACGATCACGCCAGGGGCTGGGGATGCCCGGCGTGGTCAGGGTGCCGCGGCTTTCCCGCATCTGTTCCGGCGTCTGCTCGCAGACAAAGGCCAGCCCTTTGCGGATCAGGTCACAGGCAAAGCCATACATCTGTTCAAAATAGTCCGACGCATAGTAAAACCGGTCGCCCCAGTCGAAACCGAGCCAATGGATGTCCTCCTTGATGGCCTCGACATACTCGACATCCTCTTTGCTCGGGTTGGTGTCGTCCATCCGCAGATTGCACAGGCCGCCATACTGCTCGGCGATCCCGAAATCGATGCAGATCGCTTTCGCGTGGCCGATATGAAGATAGCCGTTTGGCTCGGGCGGAAACCGGGTGTGCACGGCCATGCCGGCAAACCGGCCGCCCTCGGCGATGTCTTCATCGATCAGGTCATGGATGAAATGACGGGTCGATGTGTTTGAATCATGTTCCGCCGGAATGTCCGCCGGGTTTTTGTTTTCTTTGTCACGCATGTTTATCGCTCCTATACTGGCCCAGTGCGGCCGATTCGCGTTCGATGAGCTGTTCAGGCTTGAGCCAGCCGCTGTCGTCCGCTTTCCAGGCGACGCAAGGATTCGGCGCGGCCGACAAGGAACAGCACCTCGATGGCGCCGCCCGGTGTTACTTCCAGTCCGGAAGCGGCGATCCGCAAAGGCCAGAGCATTTGCCCGGTTTTCATGCCAAGCGGCTCGGCCTGTGCCATCAGCGTGTCGTGCAGGCTGCTTCGCGACCACTCAGACAGGGACTCCAGCACCGGAATCAGGGCATTCAGCGCGACGCGGGCCGACTCGAGGGTCGATTTGCTTTTCTTGTTCTCGAACAAGGACAGCGGGTAGTCCTCGATCCGGTCGATGAAGCGCAGCCGCTCCGGGATCTCCGTCAGCCGGCTGATCCGGGGCTTGAGCATGTCGACGACCAGCAGCTCCCGCTGCTCGTCCCCGAGGACGGACGCAGGCAGGAACGATCGCGCCCGCTCGATGAAGGCCGAAGGATCCAGCGCTTTGATGTAGGCGGCATTGAACCAGTCCAGCTTGCCGTAGTCGAAGACTGAAGGCGATTTGCTGATGCCCGTGACATCGAAGTCCCGGCACAGCTCCTCGAGAGAAAACAGTTCGCGATTGTCCTTCGGGCACCAGCCGAGGAGCGCGATGGCATTGACGATGGCCTCCGGCAGGTAGCCCTCGGTGATCAGGTCGTGGTAGCCGGTCGAGCCATGCCTTTTCGACAGTTTCTTGCCATCGGCACCGAGGATCAGGGGCAGGTGGACATAGACCGGGACATCCCAACCGAACGCTTCGTACAGTTGGTTGTACTTCGGCGTCGAGGAGAGGTATTCGGAGCCACGCACGACATGCGTGATGGCCATGAGGTGATCATCAATGACGTTGGCGAAATTATACGTGGGAAAACCATCCGATTTCAGCAGCACCTGGTCCTCCAGCTCGCTGTTTTCCACGGTGATGCTGCCATAGACCGCGTCGACAAAGGTCGTGCTGCCGGTCAGTGGCATTTTCTGTCGAATGACATGAGGGGTCTGCGCTTCGAGCAGACGGTCGATTTCGTGCGGGGGCAGGTTCCGGCAGTGGCGGTCGTAGCCACCGGCAAAGCCGCCCTCGGTCCCCGAGCGCTCGCGAAGCTGCTCGAGCCGTTCACGGGAGCAGAAGCAGCGATAAGCGTGCCCTTCGCGAATCAACTGCTCCGCATAGGGCTTGTAGACATGACGACGCTCGCTCTGGACGTAGGGACCATAAGGTCCGCCGACATCCGGGCCTTCGTCGTGCCGGAGGCCGACCTGGCGGAGCGTGTTGTAAATGATGTCGATCGCGCCCTCGACCAGACGCCCCTGATCAGTGTCCTCAATGCGGAGGATGAACTGGCCGCCCATGGAACGGGCAATCAGGTACTCGAACAATGCGGTCCTCAGGTTGCCGACGTGCATCAGGCCGGTCGGGCTCGGGGCGAATCGGGTGCGGACAACAGGATGTGTCATGGGGTTGGCCTCCATCGATCCGGGGTGGCACGGGTTATGTGTCCTGACATTGTCTTTGGAAAGAAACAGGCCCGCATTTTGAAAGACACCGGATCATTTCGAATTTTTCACAGTTTTGTCTCATTTATAAACGCCCCATATGATACCATAGAACATAGTTTTTTGACAGATCCGGTCGACTCGTGACGGATCCTGTCGGGTACATTCAAGGGGAACAGGCATGTTTGGCTATGTACGGCCGATGAAGACAGAACTGCTCGTGCGTGAGCTGACCCGCTACCGGTCGGCCTATTGCGGCATCTGCAAGGAAATCGGCCAACGTTACGGCCAACTTCCCCGCCTGGCTGTCGGCTATGATCTTACCATGCTCGCGTTGCTCCTGTTGTCCTTGACCGATGAGCAGCCGCCCGTTGAAGCACAGACCTGCCTTGTCAACCCGATTCAGAAACGCCCCATGATCAAGGGTGGGGACGTGATGGCCTATTGCGCGGCCCTGACCGTTCTGCTGGCCTACCACAAGGCGGCGGACAATGTGACGGATGAGGCAACCTTCACGAGCAAAACGATCCGGCTGCTCCTGACGCGTGGGTATCACAAGGCCAAAAGGGACTTCCCGGATGGCGACCGGCTGATCACGGACCATCTGTCACGCCTGACGGCCTTGGAACAAGGGCCGCCCGACCTGTCTGCCGCCCGCATATTCGGTGATTTGCTGGCTGACCTGGTTCGCGTTTTCTTACCGGCGGCCATCAGTGAAGAACAGATACGTGAAGCGCTTGTGTTGTTCGCCAGTCTGACCGGTCGCTGGATCTACCTGTGCGACGCGATTGACGACCTTGCCCGTGATTGCAATAATGAAAACTGGAATCCATTTTCAGGCATGGATCCGGAATCGGCCAGGGCTGAAGCGGACCGGCAGATGTCAGGGATCGAGGTGGAAATGGACCGGATCGCGGCATTGCTGCCCTATCGGCGGGACGCGGGCATCCTGTCCAACATTGTGACACTCGGCCTTCCGTCTGTCCGTCGTGCTGTTCTGGCAGGCCAACCGCTTGGCCGGCTTTGAAGCCTGCAGCGAACGGGAAGAGGCGACTGGGCAAACCACGACGCTTGTTGTGGCCGGACCCGGTGAAAGGAAACTGAAATATGTCGAAAAGCCCTTATGATGTGCTCGGTGTCCGCAAAGGCGCTTCCCAGGAGGAGATCAAGCGTGCCTATCGCACCCTTGTCAAGAAATATCATCCGGACAATTACTCGAACCATCCGCTTGAGGATCTTGCCAAGGAAAAGATGCAGGAGATCAACACGGCCTACGATCAACTGACCAATCCTTCCGCCAACCAGACCTGGACATCATCTTCAGAAGGTGGCCAGGCCGGATCATACAACCGTTCGGGCAATCCATATGGTTCCAACGGCAACCCCTATGGCAGCCCGTTTGGCGGTCAACAGGATTGGGGACGTCGGCAGGACAACAGAGGCGGCCCATATTACCAGAACAATCCGAGCAGCGGTGAAATCTGCAACACGCTCGGTTGCCTGTGCTGCGCCGATTCCTGCTGTGAATGCATGGGCGGAGACCTTTGTGGCTGCTGCTGACCGCAACCGGCGCCTGGCCCGTTCAGTCGCGACCGGTGGTCTGCTTTCGGCTCTGGCGCTTTTTTTCTTGGTCCTGTCTGCCCTGATGCCCACCCTGGACCTGACCCTCATGACCCTGTCGAGCCTCTGTGTCGCCATTGCTGTCATGGAAATCGGTCCGCGGGGAGGCTGGCTGGTCTATCTGGCTGTCTCTGCGATCGCCTGGGCTTGGCCGGGCATTTCGTTTTCCTATTTGTTCATGGCGTTTTTCGGTCCGTTTCCGCTGATCAAGGCGTTTTCGGAAAAGAAATGGCGGCAGTTGCCTGCCGCCATCTTCAAACTGGCTGTTTCAGCCGTTCTACTGGGCTTGTCTGTTTTCTGGTTCGCAAGACCGGCACTCTCCGGCTTCCTGGAGCGATTTGGCCTGCCGCTCCTTGTACTGGCCGCGTTCGTCGGTCTGCTGATTGTCCTGGTCTACGACTATGCCTTATCCATGCTGATCATTCTGTATAGTCGCCGTCGACCGTCCACTTACAGATAATGCGCTCCGGAAGGATATCCGGTCCTCCATTCAGGAAAGCAGACGCTTTTGTCCGGTGATCGTCTTGAGCGGAGCGATGTCGAGCGTGATCTCCAACGTGCCCAGGTATTTGCCTTTTTCTCCGCGTACCGCGTAATAACGGATCAGGACAAACTTGTCCCCCATCTGGATCCAGAAATCCTCCTGGTCCTTGGCGCCTGATTTGAAGTCCGCCAGCAGTTTTTCCACGACGTGGACGCTCGCCGGCGGGTGGCAGTTGCTGACATGTCGGCCAATGACGGTTTTCGGACGGGCGAAGATGCGCTCGTTGGCCCGGTTGAAATACCGCACCAGATCCTTGTCGTCGACGAAAGTCATGTCAAATGGCACCGCGTCCATCAAAGCCACCACCTGTTCCATGTTCAGGATGCCGGTCGGAAAGCGGACCTGGCCGGCCTGCTGCAGCGCTTCTGCCGCGCTTGTCTGGCCAATGTCCGTCCGTTCCGGCTGCCAGATTGCTTGTGGCTCGACCAGACAATAACCGGTCTCGTCGCTTTCACGTGCGATCAGCAGCCATTCGTCTTCGGTGAGCAGGTCAATGAGCATCGGGATCAGGATGCGTTCTTCCTTGAAGATCATCTCCTGCACCCTCGAGACGGCTGCCAAGGCCAGATCCGCTGCGTCGGCGGCACCCTTGCGAGCCTGATCACGGGCGAATTTCAGAGCGTCCCGGATCTCATCATCGACACCCCACATGACCTTGGCCGGGGCCGGACGGTCGTATTTCTCGAGATAGGGAAAGATCAGCTGCTCCTTGCGGGCGTAATGCTTGTCAATGTCGAGCAGCTGGCTCAAGGCGCCGGCAAGCGTCAATCCTTCCGCGGAAGGATCTTCACGGAACTTTGAAATCGCGGGGTTGACAGCGGTGGCGACCAGTTGTTCGATCGCCCGGTTTTCTGATTTCAACGTATGGACCGGATGCCCTGGGGTTTCTTCCGGGGTCAGGCTGGATGCCTCCTCGAGCTGGTCGGCGAAAACCGCGGCATGGACATCGCACATGCTCTGGATTTCAGACGGGGGCATGCCTTCCATGACCAGTTCGCTTTCCAGTCGGGCGATTTCATCTCCGCTGATGCCCTGGGTGACGCGGGCGAATTCCGCTTTGACCGCTTCCGGCGCGGCCCCCTGGTGCAGCTGGCGAATCAATTCCTTGAGACCCTCGCGGCGTTCTTTGTCGGATAATTGCTTTCTATTGTTGATCCATTCACTCATGTGATTAACCTCCTGATGGCCACCAATGGACTGATGAGACATACGGCTTTTCGTATTGAACGCTACCATCATATAAGAAAAAACAAGGCTGTTCTGTAGCAAAGGCTACTAAACAATCTCGCTTTTCATGAGAATGCCGGAAAAATCATAGGGAATGCCTGCCGGGCGGGCGCGGCGGCCGCCGGATCCCTTCAGACCTGTTTTTCAGCCGCGCCGCGACGAAAATGGCCCGGATGACAATCGTGATCACGAGTGCGGCCAGGAGGATGATCAACAGGAAATAGAGATTGCGATTGACCGCGAGCAGGGACAAGGTCCGGTCCACCAGACTGATGCTGGACAGGATCTGCCGGTCAGGCGCGACATCGACAGCGATCCGTGAACCGTCCTGCAAAGTGAAGACAACCTGGCCAACGGTCATGGTCGTCTGGATCGGCCGGCTGAACGGGCCAAACGAGTTGTACTGGACCGGAGTTGTCAGATACAGGTCACCGACCGGATGGATGTAGTTGACGGTTTTCTGATAAACCAGTCCGAAGACTTCACCGTCGAGCGTCTTTTCCTGCGCGCCGGTGAACGCTTCGCCGGCCGTGACCAGGGGTGTGTTTTCATAGGTGCTCTCGCATGCGTCATACAGAGCCAGCACGTCCCAGACCACGCGGTTGGCATTGCCGGCCACCAGGATGCTGATGATGCCGAACCCGTTGATCGCCCCGAGGGAGATGCTGGTCGCCAGTCCTGTCTTTGGATCCCGGCTCAGGAAGGCCCCGCTGACCCTGCCTTCGGAATAGGGCCATAATTGTGACAGCCGATTGGTCATCGGGATCAGGGACATGCCGTCGAGCACGATGTAGTCCGTCGATTTTCTGAACAGACGGCTGAATTTATCATTCTGCAAAGCCTGCTGGACCAATTTGGCCATGTCATTCAGGGTCGTGTGCTGCGCATTGGCTTGCGTTTGCTCATCTGTGACACTGGTGCCATCCGGAACAGTCAATACGGGCGGCTCGCCTGAAGCGGTCACGAAATTGGTGTCCTTCAAGCCATAGGTGTCGGCTCGTGCGTTCATCAGCTTGACAAATTCGGGCTCTTCATTCGCGATCTGTTCAGCCAGGGCGATGGCCGCTGCGTTGGAATCATAAAAGAGAAGCCGCAGGAGCAGGTATTCGGCAGAATACTTATCGCCGGTCTTCAGGACAACGCCATCGTCGGAGGCTTCCTTGTAACCGAATCCGGCCGCCACCTTGCTGATGGTGACCTTCGTGTCCAGCGTCAGCTTTTCCGTGGCGATCAAGGCAGTCATCATCTTGTTGGCCGCAGGGATCTCCAGACGTTCGTCAGCGGCTTTCGTGTACAGGATCCGGCCGCGGTTGCTGTCGATGACAATGGCGTTCGCCGCGGAATGCTCGATGGTCAACCGGTCGGGATAAAGGTCTGCCACAGGCTGTTCCGTCGTTTCCGTGCCTTGAACCGGCTCTGCCTGATCCGTTTGCGACGCAGTCGGCGCGGCCAGGGCCATGACTGCCGGCGCCTGGACAAACGGTGAAAAAACCGTGATCACGGCGCATATCAGGGCAGTCATCAGACTTGTCAAACGGAAAACAATCATGTGTCAGATATACTCCTCCATGAAGACTGTTCCATTGTAGCATACCGGTCTGGAAGTTACATCGGGCCTGTTTCCTGATCAGGAAGAATCCTTTGACAGGACAAAAGAGGCCTTGATCCGGACGATTTTTATGTCAAAATGGGTTCTATTAGATACTGGCTGAAATTTGTTGCTTGGTATTAAATAAACCATGACATTTTAGGGATAAATGCACAAAAAGTCATGACAATACGATATACTATATCTATTAATTGTTGTCATCAAGTGCAATATAATTTTATAATGATTTTGTCAACCATAAAGTGTGTTTCACTATGAAACAATGACAAACAGACATCTACTGACGAGGTCAGCAACTGGAGGAAAGATATGGAGCAAAGCATACAAACACCCATCTCACTCATGACCAGCCCTGTTTTGGCCTCAGGCCTGCAAGCCATGTCACATGGCCCGCTCACCATGATCATGACATCAGACCCCATCAACATCCCGAGAGAACACCAGGACCAGCACGATCGGTTTGAATTTTTCATCCCGCTCAGTTCCGTACAGAAACTGAATGTCGACGATCAATTGCTGGACTGCCTGCCGGGACAGATCATTCCGATCAACCCCGGACAATCCCACGGTTTCCGGCGAGGAAACAAAGGGGCGTCTTTCATCCTGATCCAGTTTGAGCCTCGTTATTTCCTGGATTTGATCAATGACCTGACAGCGGGGAAAGTCCGACCTTTCGGCAATGACGCGTTCACATTGAATCCGGATATCCAGACGCTGAGCGCTAGGATCATCCAGGAGTTCGATGAGTCAAGGCCCGGCCGCGAACGACTGATCCGGGCCATGACGGACGAGATCGCGATCCTGCTTATCCGCACCTACCATGGACTGGGATCCGGTGATGACTTTTCTCTGAATCTCAATGTGATGCAGGATGAGCGCTATCTTCGTTTCCGCCAGGTGATCGAGTACATGCAGACCCATCTGGCCGAAAAAATCACGATTGACGACTTGTCATCCATGGCCGGCATGAACCGTTTCCATTTCATCCGGACGTTCAAGCAGGCATTCGGGAAAAGCCCGTATGACTACCTGACCGACCTCAGGATCGAACAGGCCAAGCGTCTGCTGCACAAAGGACGCATGCCGGCGGCCGATATCGGCCGGCAATGCGGATTCTTTTCTGCCAGTCGCTTTTCTGCCGCTTTCCGACAGGCGACCGGAGTCACACCGAGCCGCTACCGGCACTCGGCGAAGCAGAAAGAAACGGAGCATGCGATGATCAGTCACTGATCTGACAGACAAAGTACCAATGGTATGCCCGCATATGATTTGGATGCCGGCAGTCAATCGCGATAAGGATTCGACTGCCGGCATCTTTTTGTTTTCTGCTTTCAAGAGTAAAATGAATGACACATCCTGGAATCGTCACAGCCTTCAAGGAGGTTTGTTTGTGCGGCTTTCGTCAAAAGGTCAATATGCTCTGGAAGCCATGGTCGCTCTGGCGACCGCTGATCCGGACAAATCCTTGAGTGTCCGGGCGGTTTCAGGACTGACCGGGATTTCCGAGGCTTATCTGGAGCAGATATTTGCCAACCTGAAACGGGACGGCCTGGTGGAGAGCGTCCGGGGCACTCAGGGTGGATACCTGCTGTCCAAACAGTCTGAACGGATAACGATCAGCGCGATCCTTGAAGCAGGGGAAGGGTCGATCGCTCCGGTGCGCTGCGTCGAATCCGGAAAGGCTCACTGCGACGAGTATGAAACCTGCTTGACGAGATTCCTATGGGCAGACCTGCTCATGACGATCCGGTCTGTGACGGACCGGATAACCCTGGCGGACATCCTGGTCTTCTGGCAGGACAAGGAACCGGACAAGCCGGAGGACGAGGGCGTATGAAGCTGACCACGAAAACCCGTTATGGACTTCGTGCGCTGGTTGATCTTGCATTGAACGGACAGCAGGGTCATCAGCCGCTGTCAGCGATCGCATCACGGCAGAAAATTTCGCCCAAATATCTTGAGGCGGAGTTTTCCATGCTCCGACAAGCCGGCCTTGTCAAAAGCATCCGGGGTGCTCAAGGCGGATATTCCCTGGCAAGACCGGCCGAGATGATCCGCCTCGATGAAGTGATCCGAGCGCTAGAGGGTGACCTGTCCATCGTCGACGAGCCGATCGACGAGGCTGCATCCACGATACGCCGACTGCTGCACGAAACGGTGTACGGACCGGTCAGTCTGGCTATTGCCACGCATCTGGAAGGAATGACCCTTAAAGACCTGATCAGGGATTGCGATGCTGGACAGGGTACAAGACCATCGGACCAGGATGTTTGAATTTGGCTTTTATCTGGCACATCCCATTGCTTCATGGTAACATGATAGCGTTCAATTTGCCTCAAAGGAGAAAATCTCATGGTTTTGACCGGAATCGGGCCATCTGGAGACTGCATGCTCATGATCGACCGTGGCCTTTCCAGATCCGCGGATACGTATCTGTCCTGCTGCCCGCCAAACGCCCGGGTGATCATCATCAATGACCGTGAGGTCTTTGCCCTGCATTATGCCGGACTCGCAGGCTTTCTAACCGACACCGGCCGCAAAGTGCACTCGATTGTCATCGACGGATCCGAGGCAGCCAAGAACCCCGATGGCATCCGGGCCATCTATGACCAGCTTTCCGACATTGACTGCAGCCCGGATGATGTGATCATCGCCCTGGGCGGCGGCAGCACGATCGACATGGCTGCCTTTGCCGCGGCTACATACATGGGCGGCATTCCGCTCATCCTGATGCCGACATCGCTGGCCGCGATGGTCGATTCCTCGGTCAACAGCCGCAGCTGCCTCAATTTCCGCAGCACCCGCAACGTCATCAGCACACCGTGCAATCCGCGGACCGTCCTGATTGATCCTGATTTCCTCAAAAGCCTTTCAGCCCGGCAGCTGGCCAACGGGTATGCCCAGATCATCCGTTTCGGCATGATAGCCGACCCGCAGTTGATCGACATGATGACCGAGGGGTCTGCCGATGTCGAGATCCTGATCAGCCGCGCAATCAATGCCCGGCTTGAAGTTGAGCGGAAGCGACCGGAGCTGCTTCAGTTCGGCCAGGTTTTCGGCGACGCGATCGAGGGCCACTTCCGGTTTCTCAAATACCAGCATGGCGAAGCCCTGGCGCTGGGCATGCTGGCTTCCAGCCCGACCCATCAGATGCGATCGCTCCTGCAGCAGTTCCAACTGCCCCAAAAACTGGAGGGAGTCACGCTGGACACGATCGCGCGACGGGTTGTCCGGTCGTTGCAGACAGGCGGCATGCCCCTTTCCATTGTACGGGTGGATGAGTCCGGGACTCCGTTCAGTGAAATACTGGAGCCGGAGCAGCTGGAGTCGAGGATCACGGAACTGATATCCGTCCTAGCGTAGACAAAAAGGAGCCGACCTATGACTGTTCGTCCGCCCCGATTTCATCGACTGATTGCCCTTTTCATCGTGATGGTGCTGATGCTGTCCCTGTTCTCCGGCTGCGCAGGGGAGCAGACAGTCTCTGAAAGACCGGCCGATTATGGCAGCTACGGCGCAGACTTCGCCAGGAAGATGGCTCTGGCCAATCCGGCCCGATCACCCGGTTCGGAAGGTGAACGGAAGACCGGTGACCTGATCATCGCCGAGTTCAAATCACTTGGCTATGAACCGCAGGTCTTTGATTTCACATTCCGGGATGATGACAGTGTCACCCGGACATCCAGGAACATTGTCGTCCGGATACCGGGAACCGGTTTCGAAATCAAGGACGAAGGCGGCACCGCCCAGCCGCTGACCCGACAGGTGATTGTCGGGGCGCATTATGACGCCGTCGCCACGGCCCGGTTGATAGAAGAAGCCGGAAAAGCCGCGTCAGACTCAGTCTCCACGAAGTCCACGACAGGCAGATCCCAGACGTTTGTCCCGACCTGGGCGGATTTCAACGGGATTACGGACAACGCGGCATCGATCGGCGCCCTGATGATGATCGCCCGTGAGATGAAGAACCAGCGCACGGGCTATGATGTCATCCTGGTCGCGTTTGGCGCAGGCAAGAGCGGACAGGCCGGGGCCAGGCATTTCGCATCCGGGATGACCTCCGGAGAAATCGCCGCGACGGATGCCATGTATAACATGGAAGGCATATACGCGGGTGACAAGCTTTACGCGCACGCTGGACAGAATTCGATTCTTCCCGGCCCGCAGAAGGACTACGAAAAGCGTCGCAAGCTCTACGAGGCGACGGACGTGTATTATGAGCATGAGCTGTACACGAACAACCGGGTCGCGCTCTACACCAACCAATCGTCGATCGAAGTGGACCATGATGGCAACGGGACCCTGGAACTTTACCGTGAATGGACACTGCACGAGTCAGACCACACCCCGTTTGACAAACTGGGTATCCCGATCGTGTTTTTCGAAGGATTCGACTATAACGCGAAGACCCTTGAGGAAATGAAGGAAAGCAGCAACCCGGCATTCACGGCGACCAACGGCCAGATCAAGGATACGCCGTATGACTCCATTGCTTTCCTGGATGCCCTTTTTGACCAGCAGCGTGAGATCTCCGTGACAGCCACCCCGGCCGCCAGCCCGAGCCCCGGCTTATCTTCCGTCACGACACGGACCAGTGCAGGGTCAGGTGCGACAACGGATGCCACGACCACCACGCCGGAGGATGAAGGGGAGCGTGAGGAAACGGTCCTTGAAGACCAGTTGACAAGACGGATCAACAATACCGCGTTTTTGATCCTTGAGTCCATTCGCAAAGGCAAGGCGGGCGCGGTGGCCCGCTGAGCCTGACACCGTGTTCAGGGAATTTCATAGACCAGATACATGACCAGTTGATCACCCGGATGCCAGTTGAATGCAAGAGACTGGAAACATCCCGGCTTCAGTGTGGAAATCGGGCTGTCATGACCACAGCCGGGACTGGGCAACGGCAGTCCGCCTTCCGGCAGACGATCGGAAAACGCGCTGATCAGAAGCCCGCCATTCATGGTCATGGCCGCGTTCAGAACATGATCCGGAACCAGCCATTTCAAGTTGAACCATACAGGCGAAGCCATCGAAAGGGTCAGGGTGTCTGCGACAATCCCCGGGCCAGGCTGTTTTCGCTCAAGGACTGCCTGAACCGCGACGTCGCCGCACCAAAAGGACAACACGGGTTCGCCGCTGTCACCGATGACCAGTCCGGACGCCTTGTCACCTTCGATAAATAGCATGCCGGGTGCTTGCCGGCGAGGTGACGCCGGATGGGGACCTGTGTTCATGATGATGCCTCCTGGGTGCCGCCCGCCATCGGGCGGACCGTCGTTCTTTCGCGTGTTATGTTATAATGATAGCAAAATTCACGATCCGTGAGGTGCGACCCATGATATTTGGCTTCGAGGCATGGATTTTCTGGCTGTTTTTTCTCATCGTCTTCCTGGTGATCGAGGCCGCCACTGTCAACATGACCACCATCTGGTTCGCGGCCGGCTGTCTGGTTGCCCTGGTCCTGGATCTGTTGGGCGCCTCGCCGAAGGCCCAGTTCATTGTGATGATGATCGTCTCGTCCGTTTCACTGATGTTTTTCCTGCTCTACATCAAACCCCGTCTGCGTTGCGGCGCCAACCGCGTCGTGGCGACGAATGCCGACCGGTTCATCGGTGAACCGGCAGTCGTCACGGAAGGCATTGATCCGGTGGCCGGCAAAGGCCAGATCAAGGCTGGCGGCCAGATCTGGAGCGCGGTCAGCGAAACCGGCGAGGTCATGCCTGAGGGCACGCGGGTCCGCATTGTCGCCATCCGGGGTGTCAAAGCAGTCGTTCGTGAGGATGGTCCGTCATCCTGAAAAACCCGAAAAGCACGGAGCATATGGAAATTGAGTTGAAGATGAATGGCAGCAGGCCCGTCCAATGGGCAGGAGGATCCTGAAATGGCGTACGCGATCGAATCATTCTTGTCAGCAGTTCCTGTCACGGTTCTCGGATCATCGGGGAACGGATCAAACCTGGGGAGCTGGATCACGGTCATTGTGCTCCTGGCGCTCGTGTTCCTGATCATCATCCGCAATGTACGGATTGTGCCCCAGGCGTCCTGTTTCATCGTCGAGCGGCTCGGCGCCTACCACACCACCTGGGGTGTCGGCCTTCACATCAAAGTGCCATTCATTGACCGGATCGCCAAAGTGATCTCGGTCAAGGAAAAGGTGGCCGATTTCCAGCCCCAGCCGGTCATCACGAAAGACAACGTCACGATGCAGATCGACACAGTGCTTTTCTATCAGATCACCGACCCGAAGCTGTATGCCTATGGCATCGAGAACCCGATCCTTGCGATCGAGAACCTCTCGGCCACCACGCTTCGCAACATCATCGGCGATTTGGAACTGGATCAGACGCTCACCTCACGCGATCTGATCAACGCGAAGATGCGCCTCATCCTGGACGAGGCGACCGATCCGTGGGGCATCAAGGTCAACCGTGTCGAACTCAAGAACATCCTGCCGCCCAAGGAGATTCAGGTCGCCATGGAACGCCAGATGAAGGCGGAACGGGAAAAGCGGGAGAACATCCTGCGGGCTGAAGGGGAAAAGGAAGCTGCCATCCGGACGGCTGAAGGCGAAAAGATGGCTGCGATCCTGCGGGCTGAGGCAAAGCGCGAGGCCGCGATCCGGGAAGCGGAAGGACAGGCGGAAGCGATTTTGAAGGTGCAGGACGCCACAGCAAGGGGACTTGCGATGATCAAGTCAGTCGGAGCGGATTCGTCCCTGATCGCGATCAGGAGCCTTGAGACATTGGAGAAAGTGGCGGACGGAAAATCGACAAAAATCATCATCCCTTCTGAGATCCAGTCCATGGCATCGCTCGCCGTATCCTTGAAAGAACTGGTCAAGGATGAGAACACGGCGGCCACCCCGCCTGACATGACCGCGAAGCGGAGGTGACGGGCATGCTGCTGGGCATACACATCCAGAACTTCGGTGTCCTGCATGACACGGTGTTCGGCATCACGTTCGACGAACTGGTCAGCCAGTCCATCCGGAAGATCGATGACCTGTATGATGCCGGCCGCCCCGGCAAGCCCGACGACCGGTTGCCCATCGGCCAGGTCAGCGCCCTGATCGGACGGAACAGTTCCGGCAAGAGCGCTTTTTTCGGCGCGTTGTCCTTCATATCGGACTGCATGAGGCATGGCGTTCCCTTCGCGTCTGACCAGAATGGCCGGGGTGGGTTCCTGCGACTGAAGACATCCGGCGATGATGCGGACATCCGTTTTGACATGCTTTTCGACGATGCGGACAAGGACGTGTTCCTGGGCTATGAACTCGTCCTTTCCTGCAATTCGCATGGCCGTCCACGTGTCCTCACGGAGGTTGTCCGACGGGCGGTTTTCAAAGACGGGCGGTTTGATGTCGGGGAAATTCTCGAACTCAAGCAAGGCCAGGGCAGGATCCTTGAACCGGATGGCATGAGACCGGCCGGTGTGACCGATACAAAGAAGCCCGCCCTGACCGTCTATGGTTCCTTGGTCGCCTATCCGCACCTTTCCAGGATCAATCATCAGGTGACCAGATGGTTCTTCGGATCCTTCGGATCCCGTCATGCCGCAGGCACCCCGATCCTCACGCCGGCTGGCGACCACCGCCACCTGAGTGTCGCCGGTGACAATGTCAAGAATGTCCTGGCCTATTATCAAAAGGAGCACCCGGATCATTATCAGACGATCATAGACCGGATCGGCGAGCGTTTGCCGGACGAAAAACGGATCGATCAAGCGTTCCGCAACGGCAGTGCTTCCTCCGGCCTTCGCAAACTCTACACGCTCCTGCTCCTGTTCGAGGACAGGCAGCCTCGCCCCCTGGTCTGCCTTGAAGAACCGGACGGCGGTCTCTATCATGACATGGTCGAAACGCTGTCCCTTTCGATCCGGGATTATGTCATCCAGAATCCGGACTGCCAGGTGTTTTTCACCACCCACAGCCAGTTCATTCTTGAGGGCATGCGTCCCGAGGAGGTGTGGGTGTTCGAGCGTCGCCGGGAGCAATCACCCCCGGGACCGGACGGTCTTTACACCCGGACCCGGTGTGTGGCCCGGGACGCGATCGTGCGCGCCATGCACGCGGAAGGCGTCGGCATGGGTGCCTTGTGGTACAGCGGACATCTGGACAGCTCCTGGGAGGACCTCCATGCATCTGGAAATTCTGACTGAAGACCGGTCCGGAGCGGCGGTCATGCAGATCCTGATCGAAAAAATGCTGGCACATCGAACAGCCGCCCACACATTCGCCATCAGGCCGCACCGCGGAAAAGGGGCAGTCCCCCAGAATCCATACAAAAAACCAGGCCGGTTCAATTCGGGGCTGATGGATCTGCTTCCGGCCAAGGCGCGTGCGTACGCCCGTTCATTCTATCCGGAGGAACTGATCCTGGTTGTCATCATCGACTCGGACTCTGAAGCGCCGGGGACGGTGCACGATCGGATCAGCCAGATCCTGTCGACATTCGCCGACCCCTTGCCAAACGTCATCGGCATCTGCGTCGAGGAAATGGAAGCGTGGCTGCTGGGCGACGAGCAGGCGGTCATGACGGCCTACCCTCAGGCCAACCGGGCGATCCTGAGAGATTATGAGCAGGACAGCATCTGCGGGACCTGGGAAGTGCTGGCCAGGGCGATTTACGGTTCGAAGGCGGATCGGGTGATCCGGCTCGGATATCCGGCGGTCGGTCAATACAAATATGAATGGGCCCGCCGCATCGCGCTCGCCCTCGACCCGGACAGTAACCGCTCACCGAGCTTCAGGCGCTTCAGGAAGAGCCTGGACCGGGTGCTCCATCAAGAAGAGGAGCGCGCCAGGCTCAAGATGGAACGGGCCATGCAGTCACATGCGTGATCATGAAGCGGCTTCGCATTCCGGTCTTGAAGTCGGTCGTCCCGTGGTCGAACCCATTACCGCGGCCTATGTCCACATTCCGTTCTGCGTCCGAAAATGCGGGTACTGCGACTTTGTTTCTTATGCCGGGTGTCTGGAGCGACTGCCTGAGTATATCGACGCTGTGACACGGGAAATCCATGCCGTGCCGCCATCCCTTTCGGAATCGCCTCTTGCTTCCATCTATCTGGGCGGCGGAACACCGAGCCTGTTGAGCCCGGTGCAGGCCGAACGGCTGCTGCGCACGCTCGAAGACCGTTTTTCACTTGCGCGGCATGCCGAGATCACCCTTGAGGTCAACCCCGGTACCGTTGATGCCGCGAAACTACGTGATTATGTTGGGGTCGGCTTCAACCGGATCAGCATCGGTGTCCAGTCGACGCGGCCACATTTGCTTCATCTGCTGGGGCGGATCCATCGGCCCGAGGAAGCGATCGGAACCATTTTAAATGCCCGGGCAGCCGGATTCCAGAGGATCAGCGCGGACCTGATGTTTGGACTGCCACAACAGTCGATTGACGATGTGGCTGACACGGTCAGCACCATTCTGGCGCTGCCGGTGTCACACCTTTCCTTTTATGGCCTGTCGATCGAGACAGGAACCCCTTTTCATGAGCGCTACGGTCTTCATCCGGAAAAACTGCCGGAGGATGAAATGGAACGGGCTCACTACGAAACCATTCTGGAACAGGCCGGAAAGGCCGGACTTTCGCATTATGAAATCAGCAATGCCGCGCAGCCCGGACACGAGTGCCGGCATAACCTGGTATACTGGCAGGCTCGTCCTTATCACGGTTTCGGTGCGGGAGCCCATGGATATACCGATGGCGTGCGACGAGCCAATTCTCAAGCGCTCGATGATTACATCGCCCGCTTGACTGCGGCAGATGGACCGCATGCCGCGGCCGTCGAGGAGCATCACATGACGCTTGATGAGCAAGAGCAGGAATTCATGATGCTCGGCCTGCGATTGATCGCAGGAGTGGACGCTGGTTCTTTCCGGCATCGTTTCGGGCGGCCGCTGGAAATCCGCTTCCAGCGTGAACTAGATTCGTGCCTCGCCAGAGGATTGATCGAGAAGACCCTGTCCGGGTACCGCCTGACGCGCCGCGGCATCGACCTGGCCAACCAGGTGTTCATGGAATTTGTCTGACTCGTCTCTTAACGGTCGCATGATCTTCAGATGACCGTCATCATCCGTACCGGAAAAGCCGATCGGGAACGATTGACAGGGTGAGACCTTGGTGGTAGAGTATTTTTAGCACTCTAAGACCGAGAGTGCTAACCGACTTATCGAGGGAGCACCTGTGGCACTGGATCATCGCAAGCAGGAAATATTGAAAGCCGTCGTCGATGACTACATCGAGACCGCTGAGCCGGTGGGGTCGAAAAACCTGATCGCCCGCCATGCTTTCCATGTCAGTTCCGCCACGATCCGCAACGAGATGGCGGAACTGGAGGAGCAGGGCTATCTGGAGCACCCGCACACATCCTCCGGTCGAGTGCCGTCTGACAAGGGCTACCGTTCCTATGTCGACAGCCTCCTGCGACCGCGGGACATCCCGCCGGAGGAAGCGGACCGGATTCGCGCCTGCCTGAACGACTGCCTCGACGAGGTGACGGACCTGATCCGTCGCGCGACGAGCGTCCTTTCGGAAAACACCGGCTACACCTCTCTGGTCCTGACTCCCCAGCTGCGCAAGAGCCAGCTCAAGCAGATCAAAATGCTGATGATCGAGCCGGGTCGCGCGCTCGTGGTGGTGGTGCTGGAGGCCGGTGTGGTCAAGGACCGGCTGGTCCGCATCCCGCAGATGGTGGACAGCGCCCAGCTGATGCAGGTCGCGGCCGCCATCGAGGAGGGGCTTTCGGGCATGAAGCTGGACGACATCACGCTTGTGACCGTCGCGTCGGCTGCCCGGAAAACGACGATTCCGGAAAGCGTCCTGAACCAGGTGCTATATGAAGCGTACATCGCCATCAAGCAGGCGGACAACCTCGAAGTCTACATGGACGGTTCCAGCAAAATGCTGGGCTATCCCGAATTTCGCGATATCAACAAGGCGCGGGGTTTTCTCGACGCCTTGAGCCGGGACAAACTGATTGCCGGTTATATGAACGAAATCGGAGAAGACGAGCCGGAAAGCCTTGAATCTGATCGAGACGGTTCTGTCCAGTCAGATATGCCCACCGGCCTGGCCTTGACCCATGGACGAAATGATGGCCGCAAACCGGCCTACATGGTCCGGATCGGTCAGGAGATCGCCCTCGATGGGCTGTCCGACTGCAGCTTCGTGACGACATCCTACCGGATCGGCGATACGGTCGCCGGCCACATGGGTGTCATCGGGCCTCGCCGGATGGCTTACGACAAGGTGATTTCCCATATCAATTTCATCAAGACTGCGCTCGATGACCGGATGCGGAAGATCGCCGGTGTCGACACTGAAACGGAGGAAGATCATCGATGAAGAAGAACAAGCAGCAGGAACTGGCTGAAGAGGCGGAGCGCATGGTCCGTCAGCAGGCCTATGAGCCTGAGCTTGAACAGACCTCGGAAGCGAAGGCGGAACAGCCGGATGCAGAAGCAAAAACTGACGCTGTTTCCGAGGAGACCGTGAAAGCGGAACTGGAAGAACGACTTGACAAAGCCCAGGCTGATTTCAAGGAGCTGTCAGACCGTTACATGCGATTGATGGCTGAATATGACAATTACCGGAAACGGACCGTCAAAGAGCGAGAAGCCCTTTACGCCGATTCTGTGATCGCCGTGGTCAAGGAATGGCTACCGGTGATCGACAATCTGGACCGGGCAGAGCAGGCGGCCCTTCAAGCCCAGGGAGAGGAAGCCAGGCCGATCGCGGAGGGCGTCCTCCTGATCCTCAAGCAGGCTTCAGAGGCACTGACTCGACTCGGCGTGCGGGAGATCGACTGCCTGGGCAAGCCCTTCGACCCGAATCAATGCGACGCGGTGCTGCATGTCGAAGACGAGTCGGCTCAGCCGTCCACCGTCGTCGAAGTCCTGCAGAAAGGCTACATGCGCGATGATCGCGTCATCCGCCACAGCATGGTGAAAGTTGCCAACTGAAACAGCATTTCATATACAAGAATCAATGAATCATAACCATCGGAGGAAATAGAAATGGCCAGAATCATCGGTATAGACTTAGGAACAACCAATTCATGCGTCGCTGTCATGGAAGGCGGCGAGCCCGTTGTCATTCCCAATGCGGAAGGCAACCGCACCACCCCGTCTGTCGTCGCGTTCTCCAAGACAGGGGAACGCCTGGTCGGCCAGGTCGCCAAACGCCAGGCTGTCACCAACCCGGACCGGACCATCCAGTCGATCAAACGCGAAATGGGCTCGGCCCACAAGGTGAAAATCGATGACAAGACATATTCCCCGCAGGAAATCTCCGCGATGGTCCTGCAGAAGTTGAAGTCGGACGCCGAGGCCTATCTGGGCGAGACGGTCACGCAGGCGGTCATCACCGTGCCGGCCTATTTCAGTGATGCCCAGCGCCAGGCGACCAAGGACGCCGGTAAAATCGCCGGACTCGATGTCCTGCGCATCATCAATGAACCGACAGCAGCCTCGCTGGCGTACGGCCTTGACAAGGAAAATGACCAGAAGATCCTGGTGTTCGACCTGGGCGGCGGCACGTTCGACGTCTCGATCCTCGAAATCGGCGATGGCGTATTCGAAGTACTGGCGACCAACGGAAACAATCGCCTCGGCGGCGATGATTTTGACCAGCGGGTCGTCGATTATCTGGTCGATCAGTTCAAGAAGGACCAGGGCATTGACCTCCGGGCGGATAAAATGGCCATGCAACGCCTTCGGGAAGCCGCGGAAAAGGCCAAGATCGAGCTTTCCGGCGTGACGACCACCAGCATCAATCTCCCGTATATCACCGCTGACGCCAGCGGTCCGAAACACATGGACCTGTCTCTCACGCGCGCCAAGTTCGATGAACTGACCGCGGACCTGGTCGAAAAGACGATGGGACCGACCCGAAACGCGCTTTCGGATGCTGGCCTCAAGCCGGCTGACATCGAGAAAATCCTGCTCGTGGGCGGTTCGACCCGGACTCCGGCTGTGCAGGACGCAGTCCGCAAGTTCTTCAACAAGGAACCGTTCAAGGGGATCAACCCGGACGAATGTGTCGCGATCGGCGCAGCCATCCAGGCTGCTGTTCTCGCAGGAGATGTCACCGGTCTGCTGCTGCTTGATGTCACGCCGCTTTCACTTGGCATTGAGACCATGGGCGGTGTGTTCACCAAGATCATCGAACGCAACACCACCATCCCGACCAAGAAGAGCCAGATCTTCTCAACCGCAGCGGACGGCCAGACTCAAGTCGAGGTCCACGTCCTCCAGGGCGAACGCGAGCTCGCACAATACAACAAGACGCTCGGCAAATTCAACCTCGACGGTATCGCGCCGGCTCCGCGCGGTGTTCCCCAGATCGAAGTCACCTTCGACATTGACGCCAACGGCATCGTGCATGTTTCCGCCAAGGACCTGGGCACCAACCGGGAGCAGCATATCACCATCACCGCCTCGACCAACCTGACCGATGAAGAGATTGACAAGGCGGTCAAGGAAGCGGAACGCTTCGCGGCCGAGGATCACAAGCGCAAGGAAGAGGTCGATACGAAGAACGCTGCAGATTCAGCCGTTTACCAGGCGGAAAAGACCTTGAAGGACCTTGGGGACAAGATCGAAGCCGATGAAAAGGCGGCTATCGAAAGCGCGGTCGCCAAACTCAAGGACAGCATTGCCGCCAACAACATCGATGCGATGAAGACTGATACGGAAGCACTGCAGCAGGCTTTCTACAAGGCCAGCGAAAAACTGTACCAGCAGCACGGCCAGCCCGGCGGACCGGATGTGCATGGCGCAGGCGGCCCGGAGGCCGGAGGCCCTGACGCCGGTGGTTTCAAGGACGCGGGCGGCGACCAGTGACGCTCCCGTTCTGAACGCAAAATACGGATCCCGCCCGGCTCTTGAAGGTCGGGCGGGATTTGTCCGTCACATGAAGGAGGATCCGACTGGTGCCTGAAAAACGCGATTACTATGATATTCTGGGCGTTCCCCGGACCGCGACAGAAGAAGAACTCAAGAAAGCTTACCGGACACTCGCCAAGAAATATCATCCCGACCTGAACCCTGGCAACAAGGAGGCGGAAGCGCATTTCAAGGAAGCGAACGAAGCGTACGCCGTGCTGTCCGATGCCGAAAAACGGCGGGTCTATGACCAATATGGCCACGCGGGCGTCGATGGCCAGGGCTTCGGCGGTTTTGAAGGCGGATTCAATATCGACCTCGAAGACCTGTTCGGCAACCTGTTTGGCGGCTTCGGCGGATTTGGCGGGGGCGGGCGCCGCAAGGCCGGCCCTCAGCGGGGCGCGAACCTCAAGTACCGGATGAATCTCGACTTCATGGAGGCTGCCTTCGGAGTCGAACGCCAGATCACGATCAACAAGGAAGACCACTGTGACACATGCAAAGGGATGGGCACACGCGATGGCTCCGCGCCAGCCACCTGCACCGCCTGTGGTGGATCGGGACAGGTCAGTCAGCGCCAGCAGACGATGTTTGGCACGGTGATGACCGCGCGCCCTTGTCCGACCTGCCATGGAACAGGCAAGATGATCAAGGACCCGTGCCCGGCCTGCAATGGCCGGGGCTTGCGCCAGAAGAGCAAGACCTTGTCCGTCAAAGTGCCGGCCGGCATCAATGAAGGCGAAATGATGACCATGCGTGGCGAGGGCGAGCCCGGTTCACAAGGCGGCCCATATGGCGACCTGTATATCGAAGTGCATATCCGGCCGCACCCGGTCTTTGAAAGAAGCGGCTATAACACAGCCTGCGAAGTGCCGATCACGTTCCCCCAGGCGGCACTCGGCGCCGAGCTGGAGATCCCGACCATTGACGGGCCGCATAAATACCGGATCCGCGAGGGCACCCAGCCGGGCGAAACGTTCACCATCCGCGGCAAAGGGATCCCCCATCTGAACCGCAGCAACGTCCGGGGAGACCACATCTTCCGTGTTGTCCTCGAAGTGCCCAAGAATCTGTGCGACAGCCAACGGGAACTGCTGCAGCAGTTTGAACAGACCTGCACGGACAAGAACTATCAGAAGCGGGGCAGTTTTTTCTCGAAACTGAAAGACATGTTCAAAACCTGAACGGAGGACATCCTTACTTTCAGCACGGATCATGGCAAAGATGAATGAAGGCCTGTGGCCATCCCATGCGAGGGAGGGAAGCAGGTCTTTTCATTTACTTAATCGGTTACAAATATTATTATAAAATAATTAATAACATAATATTGACAATAATGTATAACACACACTATAGTTGAATCAGGGGGTGATCCATTTGTCCGAGCAAGATACACTATTTGAGAATCTGGTTTCCGAGCTTCGGAGAGGCACCTTGATCCTGTGCATCCTGTCTCTTCTTCGCGACCCGCAATATGGCTATTCGCTTGTTTCCGGGCTCGAGGAGAGCGGCATCCCGATTGAAGCCGGCACCTTGTATCCGTTGCTTCGCCGGCTGGAGAAGCAGGGCCTTCTGGACAGCGAATGGGACATTGACCAGACACGTCCGCGGCGATATTATGTCTTGAACCCCAACGGCCATGACATGCTCAACAGGCTCACTCAAGAATGGCGAGTCATGACTTCGGCCATCGAGACCATGATGGACCAAGGCATCAGCGATTGAGAACCAGGACACCCATGATTGATGGATTCATCCGAGGAGGCATCTTATGGAATTGATTGATCGTTATGTCTATGCTGTGACCCGGCGTCTTCCTGCTGACCAGCGGGCCGACATCGAGCGTGAGCTTCGTGGCCTGATCGAGGACATGCTGGCAAAAGAGACGAAAGAGGGCCTTCCCACCGACAAGGCTGCAGAAACGGTCCTGAAAAATCTCGGCTATCCGGCTTTGCTGGCTGCCCGCTATCGGGGGACTGAGCAGCATCTGATCGGTCCCGATATTTTCCACCTGTATACGATCGTGCTCAAGATCGTCCTGCTGGCGACTGCCGGCGGCCTTTTGATCGCCATGGTCGTGAGCTTCCTGACCGGACGTTTCAGCAATCCGGTCCAGACCGTGTTGGAAACGATCGGCAGCCTCATCAGCGGTGTGATTGGCGCTTTCGGCGGCGTCACCCTGATCTTTGCCGCGATTGAACGCTACAGTCCGGAAAAAGTCCGTGCGGAAGCGGCGGAATCCTTTGACCCGCATGATCTGCCGGATGTCCCGCAAAAGAAGGACCGCATCCATCCGGCTGATCCGATCGCGTCGATGGTCTTTGCCTTGATCGCCATGATCGTCGCCCTTTATGTGCCAAGATTTGTCGGTCTGTATTGGATCGACATGCCGGAGGGCGGCATGATCCCGCTATTCAATGAATCAGTCTACCGGGCTTACCTGCCGTTCATCCTGGTTGTGCTGGTGATCGGGGTGATCCGCGAGATCGGCAAGCTGGTGGCGGGTCGATGGACCATTTCCCTGTCGGTGTTTTATCTGGCACTCGGTCTGCCCGGCCTGATCCTGACCATCCTCTTTTTCCGGGACCCGAATCTGTTCAACCCGGCTTTTTTCGAAGAAATTCACGCGCTCTCGAACACACAGGACCCCATGCTGCTGGGCATGGCTCTTCCACAATTCATCAGCCGCCTGATCATTGGCCTTTCCATTTTCGGTTTCGTCGTCGAAGCCGTCACCACGCTGGCGCGCATTGTCCGCCAGGCCATACGAACTTGACTTGAGGAGCAGGACATGAACTGGATCGAACTGGATATTGAGACCACCCATGAAGCGTCGGAGATCATCACGGATCGGTTGTCTGCCATTGGAGCGGACGGAGTCGAGGTGACGGACCGGGAAGAAATCCGCGCAGTCCTCGCGGATCCTGACACCTTGGCCTATGCCGATGACGGCTATGTGGACTCCCTGCCGGAAACGGTCCGGATCCGGGCCTATTTTGCCCGGTTCGAACAGGGTGTCCGCGTGCATGAAACACCAGACTTCACGACGGCTGAACTGTATGACGACCAGCCCCGCGCCTATGTGCCGATCGAGCAGTTATTGGAGTCGGTCAAGTCCGAGATCGGGCGGATCGGCGAATTCCTGCCTGCAGGCAAAGGGCTTCAGGGATGGCGGGAAGTGGCGGAAGAGGACTGGGCCAATAACTGGAAGCAGCATTACCAGACCCTGCACCTGACCCGGCGTCTGGTCATCAATCCGTCCTGGATCGATTACGCACCCCGTGAAGGAGAGATCGTGGTGTCCCTCGACCCCGGCAGCGCTTTCGGGACTGGCACACATGAAACGACGGCTCTTTGCGCCGAGATCCTGGACGAGACGGTCCATCACGGCATGAACGTGCTGGATCTGGGCTGCGGTAGCGGGATACTCGCGATTCTGGCCGACAAACTGGGCGCGGGCCAGGTGGAGGCGATCGACATCGACGCGCTGGCCGTCCAGGTCGCCCTCGAGAACTGCCGGATCAATCAGTCAGACGTACTCTGTCATGAAGGTGTGCTCGAAGACAGCCTGAACCGCCCTTTTGACCTGATTCTGGCCAATATCGTGGCGGATGTCATTGTCCCGCTCATGCCCGAGATGGTCCGGCAACTGAATCCGGACGGTCGACTGATCGTTTCCGGTATCATCAAGGACAAGGCTGACCGCGTGCTGAAAGAGTCGGCCCGGCATGGACTGGTTCTGCTGGAGGAACGCATTCGGCAGGATTGGCACGCGTTCCTGTTTGGTCGCGGTTGACCGGATCGACTGGACATTTGAAATACAGGACACAGGAGTCTTCATGAATCAATTGAACCGGACCCGCCATGCCTTGATCGGTGACCGTGCGTTTTATCGCGAGGTCATCCTGGTCGCTGTCCCGATCATGCTGCAGATGCTCATCACGACGCTCATGGGTTTTGCCGACAACATCATGGTCGGCCAGCTGGGCGCGGATGTCCTGTCGAGCGTGACGGTCGCCAACAAACTGTTCATGGTGATCCAGAGCATCCTGTTCGGCATCACCGGTGGTGTCGGCATTTTCATCTCGCAGTATTATGGGGCGGATGACCATGAAAAATGCCAGGGCCTGTTCATGCTCAACCTGATCAGCTGCCTGGCCATCACCAGCCTGGCCACAGCGATCGTCATCGCTTTCCCCAGGCAGCTGCTGGGCCTATTCCTGACCGAAGGGGCGACGATCGATCATGGACAAGCCTATCTGGGTTATGTCCGGTTCAGTTATGTCCCGTTCGCGATCAGTTTGGCCATCATGACAGCCCTGCGCTCGATCGGACTGACGCGCGCCCCGCTCGTGATCAGCATCAGCTCGGTCATCACCAATGTCGTCCTGAACTATGTCCTGATCTTCGGCAAACTGGGTCTGCCTGCCATGGGAGCAAAGGGCGCCGGCCTTGCGACGCTGATTTCCCGTCTGATTGAAACCGGTTTCTTCATCGCCCTGATCGTTCGCGGCAACGAGTTTTTCACCGCCAGCCGACGGGAACTTCATGCCATGAGCCGGCCGATTCTCAAGCAGGTTGTCTCAAGGGCCCTGCCGCTCCTGGGCAACGAGATCCTCTGGTCGACCGGGACGACCATGCTGTTCTGGTCGTACAGCAAGGTGCACGAACCGTTCATCGCCGCGCTCTCCCTGGTGGAGATGTCATCCAATATCGCGTTCGTGGTCTTTGGCGGCCTGGGTGTCTCGATCTCGGTCATGATCGGCAAACGGCTGGGCGCCGGGCTTTTTGATGAAGCCCGAGGCAACGCGCGCCGGCTCATCGCCTTTGCCAGCGCGTTCTCCCTGGCGATGGCCGGTTTGATGATGCTCTTGTCACCGTTGATTCCGCATCTCGTCAATGTCAGCGAGGACATACGCGCGATGGCGGCGGTTCTTTTGAGGATCCAGGCTGCGTTCTATGTGGTGATCACGATCAACGTCTCCTGCTTCCTCATTTTCCGGGCAGGCGGAGACACCCGCTCAGCGCTGGCCATTGATTCGGGGTTTGTCTGGCTGTTCACGGTCCCGATCGCCTTGCTGCTGGCCTTGGTCATCAAGCCGGCCTTGCCCGTTTTCTACCTGACGATCCAGGCCTGTGAAGGGGTCAAGCTGGTGGTGGCCGTGCACTATTTCAGAAAAGGGCGTTGGCTGAAAAACCTGACCGGACGGTTGACAGCGAAGCAGGTCGCGTTGGAAGATAAAATCTAGCATTCACCGAAAAAGGAAGATCGCATGCATTACATTGTATTTGACCTCGAATGGAATATCGCCGGTCGGGCGAACAAAGTGGACCCTGCCGTCAAGGAGGCCATCCCTTTCGAAATCATCGAAATCGGCGCGGTCAAGCTGGACGCCGATTTCAAACCTGTCAACCGGTTTTCCGTCCATGTCAGGCCCCAGCTTTACCCGATCCTGTCGGGCTATGTCGCGGCTGTGACCCGGCGGATGCAGCAGAGCATGAAGTTTGGCCTGTCTTTCCAGGACGCGGCGCGAAGCTTTCGTGATTTTTGTGGAGATGACTTTGTTTTCTGCACCTGGAGTGACAGCGATATCGCGACATTGAAGATGAACCTGGATTATTTCGGACTGACTGCGCTCATGCCTCCGAAAAGCCTTGATGTGCAATACCTGTTTGACGCGATGATCGAGCGGTCCGGCATGCAGCGCAGCATCGAGTACGCGATCGATTTCCTGAGGATAACCAAGAACCAGCCCTTCCACCAGGCGGTGACAGACGCCCACTACACCGGCCGCATCCTGTCGGAAATCGTCAACACGATCCGTGCGGAAAGCGGTCAGGAGGATGTGATCGGTCCATTCCTGGTCGACCCGTCGCTCAACCGGTCCTTGTCCACGTATCTGCCAGAGCTTTCCGGCATCCGTGAGGCCGTCGCGGAACTGGATGACGAGTCAGCAGTCTGCCCGGCCTGCCAGGTCGTGCTTGTTCGTGAAACCGACTGGTCGGTGCGCCGGCGCAGTGCCGAAGCGCTTTTCACCTGCCGGGAACATGGACGGGTGGTCGGCCGGCTCCGAATCAAATCCAGGCCGGGAAACCGCTTTTCCGGCCAGCTCAACTTTCGCTTGTTGCGCCACATGGAAGAACTGCGGACGCAAGGAGCGGACTCGGATCCCGATTGACAGTGTTTGGGCGCAAATGGTAGATTTGCCTTGACATGACCGGGTGGATGGATCCGGTCAACCGTAGACGATAGTCATGATGAAAGATGAGGAGCACACCCATGGACGTGAAAGAAAAAGCCATGCAGATGCATCGCCAGTGGAAAGGCAAGGTCGAAGTGGTTGCCACCTGCCCGGTCAACAACAAGGACGACCTGTCGATCGCCTATACGCCCGGTGTGGCTGAACCCTGCCTGGCGATCCAGAGGGACATCAATCTCAGTTATGAACTGACCCGTCGGTGGAACCTGGTCGCGGTCGTGACGGATGGCTCGGCGGTGCTTGGACTGGGCGACATCGGGCCGGAAGCCGGCATGCCGGTCATGGAAGGCAAGTGCGTCCTGTTCAAGTCTTTCGCGGATGTCGACGCGTTCCCGCTTTGTATCCGCTCCAAGAATGTCGACGATATCGTCAACACGGTTGCCCTCCTGGCTGGCAGTTTCGGTGGGGTCAATCTGGAGGACATCTCGGCTCCCCGGTGCTTCGAGATTGAACGCAAACTCAAGCAGCGCTGCGACATCCCGATTTTCCATGACGATCAGCATGGAACGGCTGTCGTCACACTGGCCGGCCTGATCAATGCCCTGAAGGTGGTCGGCAAGGACAAGGCCTCGGTCCGGCTGGTCGTCAACGGCGCCGGCGCCGCGGCCGTCTCCATCACGAAACTGCTGCTCTCGGAAGGGTTTGCCGACATCACATTGTGCGACCGCAGCGGCGCGATCTTCGATGGACGTCCGGAAAACATGAACGAGGCCAAGCAAGAGCTGGCCAAGGTCACCAATCTTGCGAAAAAGAGCGGCTCACTGGCGGACATGCTGGTCGGTGCCGATGTGTTCATCGGGGTGTCTGCGCCCGGGACAGTGTCTCAGGGCATGGTGGAAACCATGGCCAAGGATGCCATCATCTTTGCCTGTGCGAACCCGACACCGGAGATTTTCCCCGATGAAGCGAAGGCCGGCGGTGCCAAGGTCGTCGCAACCGGACGCAGCGACTTCCCCAACCAGATCAACAATGTCCTGGCCTTCCCCGGCATTTTCCGCGGGACGCTCGACGTGCGGGCCAGCGACATCAATGATGAGATGAAAATCGCCGCCGCTTATGCGATCGCCGGCCTGATTGCCGATGAAGACCTGACAGTGGATTCCATCATCCCGGCCGCGTTTGACAAACGGGTGGGTCCGGCTGTCGCCGAGGCTGTGGCCAAGGCGGCAAGAAAGACCGGTGTCGCCCGGATCTGAAACGCTTCAATCATATATGCATGACCGCCCGGAATCCCTTGGTTTACAAGAAGCTCCGGGCGGTTTTTTACGCTGGCCCATCGATGTCAGGACCTTTCGACGGGAACGGGATCACGCCTGCGGGGGATTGTCCGCGTCGCCGGATTCCGGGTGAATCGCATGCGACTTGGTCTTCGCTTTGCGACGGCGACGAATCACGATGACCAGGACGATGACCGCGATCACGATCAGCGGGGAGGCGGCGACGAGGGCGATCGCGAGCCACTGGGTCACGCCGGTCAAGGTGTTGACAACGCCCATGAGGCCGCGCTGCATGAGATACGTCATGTCCTCCCAGGTCAGGGAGGACCAGGTGATTTCCTTTTTGATCCGGACCGGGTCATTTGTCTGGTGGATCCGGACAGTCACGACCGACTCGGCGACCATCGCGTCATAATAGCGCAGCTTTCCCTTCAGGGATTCGATTTCAGTCGTCAGACGATTGATTTCCGACTGCACGGACAAGGCTTCCTGCACCGTATCGGCTCTGTCCAGGAACTCCTGGTACTTTCCCAGCATCGATTCCATGGTGGCGAGCCGGGTTTGCGCATCGTAATAATTTTCGGTGATGTCCTGGGAACTGGTCTGGACATTGATGATCTTGCCGGTGGTGCCGGCAAAGGCCAGCAGATCATCCAGATGTTCCGGCGGGATCTTGATTTTTGCCTCCAGTGTGGTGTATTCGTCATTGGTTGACACCTTCCGGGACATCTCGTAGCCGCCGTTTGCCACAGCCCGCTGCAGCAGGGTGTCATATGCTTTCAGCACATCGTCCGCCTCGATGTCCAGGCTGGCATTGCGGATGATTTTCACCGCCAGGGCGGCCGGATTCGCCGGCTGGGCAGATCCGGTGTCCGCAGTGGGATAGCCGGAGGAAAAACCGTCCTTTTCATTCTCATATCCGCCGTGTGTTGTCGCGGCGATCGTCGTGGAAAGCGACATTTCCCCGGTCGACGCCGAACAGGCCCCGGTGATGACGGCGATGAGGATTGCCAGGGCCATCAGGAGCGCGAGCGGCTGCAGGGTCGATTTGACTGACCTGGTTTGCCTGCGGGCTGTAACCTTCGTCAAGTGATCGTATTCGGCCTGTTTCATGAGTCCCTCCTTTGCTGCCGGACTTCGAGTCTGTCCATGACCTCGGGCATTGGTCCCATCATGACAGATGACCGTCCGATTTGCCATATGCTTTTCGTTTGCCCTTTATCCTGATTCAAGGTTATAATCTAGGTGTAATCCGGCTCATCGCCCGGCTTTCCCATGACAGTGCCGGTTTGTGCTCAGCCGAGTATCAAGGAGGCTCGTCCTTCCATGGATCTGGAAAAAGTGCTTCGCCACATTCCCGACTTTCCGAAAAAAGGCATTGACTTTATCGATATCACCACCGTTTTGCAGGACGCGCTTGCTTTCAGGACGGCGATTGACCGCCTGGCCGAGATGGTGGCGCCGATCGACTTCGACATCGTGATCGGGTCGGAGTCCCGCGGCTTCATCGTCGGCGCGCCGTTGGCCTACGCGACCGGACGCGGTTTCGCGCCGGTCCGGAAAAAGGGCAAACTGCCATACCAGACCATCCAGGCGTCCTACCAGCTCGAGTATGGCACCGACATTCTGGAGATTCACGTCGACGCGATCAAGCCGGGTGACCGGGTGCTGGTGGTCGATGACCTGCTGGCGACCGGCGGCACCGCCCTGGCCAACATCCAGCTGGCCGAACAGCTCGGTGGCACGGTGGTCGGCACGCTTTTCTTCATCGAGATTGAGGACCTGGGCGGCCGGGCCAGACTTGCAGGCTACCCCGTCTTCTCCCTGATCCGGACGCGGGAGCAGCTGCCCGCGCAAACCAACGCTCCTGACACTTGATGGTTAGACGGCCGGATGCCTTCCCATGTTCCCGAAACGGGCTTTGGAGGTGTTAAAATGGAGAGCGAACTCAAGAAAACCCCGCTTTATGAGCGTCATCTGGCTTTTGGTGGCAAGATGATCGATTTTGGCGGCTGGAGCCTGCCGGTCCAGTACACCGGCATCATCGAGGAGCATCAGGCGGTCCGTCAGCAGGCGGGCTTGTTCGATGTCTCGCACATGGGCGAGATCGAGGTCACCGGAACCGATGCCGGACGGTTCCTCGACTGGCTCCTGACGGCAGACCTGGACCGGCTGACCCTCGAGCGGGCTGTCTACAGCCTGATGTGTCAGCCCGACGGTGGTGTGGTGGATGATTTGATCGTCTATCAGCTGGGGGCCCAGCGCTATCTGCTGGTCGTCAACGCCGGCTGCAAGGACAAGGATCTGGAACATGTCCTGTCCAGGGCGGCAGAATGGAATCACGATCAAGGCGCCCGGATCGAGATCAAGGACCGGTCTTTGGAATACGCGCAGATCGCGCTGCAGGGCCCCGGATCCGTCAAAATCGTCGAGCAGTTCTCCCATCTGGCCCCGGCTTTGACGCTTCGCCCCTTTCACCACATGATCCTGGACATGTGCCACGGCGTACCGGCGATCGTTTCCCGGACCGGATACACCGGCGAAGATGGGTTTGAGTTCTATTGCTCGCCCGACGCAGGGGTCGCCTTGTTCGACTGGCTCGCGGCCGCCGGCGCGACTCCGTGCGGCCTCGGGGCACGCGATTCCCTCCGCTTCGAAGCCGCATTGCCCCTTTACGGCCATGAGCTTTCCGACACCATCACCCCGCTCGAAGCCGGCCTGGGCCGTTTCACCGCGCTCGGCAAGAAGCGCTTCATCGGCAGCGACGCGCTGTCCGGCGAGCCGGCGCGGCACCTGGTTGGCCTGTCCATGAGCGGCCGGGCGATCCCACGCGCCGGTTATCCTGTGATGCAGCAAGGGCTGCCGATCGGGCAGGTGACATCTGGCATGTTTTCGCCTACTTTGGGTCGAGGACTGGCCATGGCGCTGGTGTCAGCGGGATCCAGCCCTGAGGCAGGTCCGATGTCGGTCCTGATCCGCGGCCGGGAAGAAGCGGTCGAACCGGTGAAACTGCCTTTCTACAAACGCGAGAAAAAGTCCGGCTGACAGTCTTTTTCCGACCGGGGCGGGAGTTTTGCCGTCTTTGCCGGAAACCATATGCCATCAATCACCATCATCAAGGAGGATGTTTCTCATGGCTAAATTCCTGGAAGGTCTTTATTACAGCAAAACACACGAATGGGTCAAGGTCGATGGCGACTTGGCATCGGTCGGCATCTCCGACCATGCGCAGTGCGAACTGGGCGACCTGGTCTACGCCGAGGCTCTGCCGACCGGACGCGTGGTTCGTCAGGGCGAGGCGGTCGGCGCGGTCGAGTCGGTCAAGATGGCTTCGGACATCTACGCGCCCGTTTCCGGTGAAATCGTGCAGTCCAATGAAACACTGGGCGACAAGCCGGAAGCGATCAACGAGGACGCTTTCGCGACCGTGTTTGTCGTCATCCGCATGTCCGACCCGTCTGAACTCGAAGGCCTGATGGACGCCAAAGCCTATGAGGCGTTCTGCGCTGGAGGTTGACATGAGCGTGTATGTCCCGTCCACTGCCCACGAGCGGGAGGCCATGCGCCAGGAAGCGGGCATCGGGACAGCGGAAGCGCTGTTCGACTGCATCCCCGCGGACCTGAGGCTCAAGGACCTGCCGGACTTGCCGCCGGCGCTGCCCGAGCAAGCGCTCATGCGGCACATGAAAGAACTTTCCGCCCTCAACACCGTGGCATCGGAACGACCCTGCTTTCTCGGCGCCGGTGCCTATGACCATTACATCCCATCGCCGGTGAAGCATCTGGTCGGCCGTCAGGAGTTCTACACAGCCTACACGCCGTACCAGCCGGAAATCAGCCAGGGGACACTGCAGGCGATATTCGAATTCCAGACCTACATGTCGCGCCTGACCGGACTGCCGGTCGCGAACGCGTCCATGTATGACGGCGCATCCGCCGCCGCGGAAGCAGCCCTCATGGCCCTTCGGGCAACGGACCGGCAGTTCGTGCATGTATCCGGCGCGGTCGCGCCGCAATACCGCAAGACAATCGAGACATACCTCCAGGCGGAAGGTTACGCGGTCCGTCTGTTTGGCATTGGACCGGACGGGTCAGCCACCGGTCAGCTGCCGGAGCCGGTCGGCGAGGCGGCAGCCGTGATCGTCGCCAGTCCGAATTTCTTCGGGATTGTCGAGGACCTCAAAGCGCTGTCCGATCAGGCTCACGCGGCCGGCGCCTACATGATCGCCATTTGCGACCCGCTGTCTTTATCCATTCTGAACCCGCCCGGCTCCTGCGGCGTCGACCTGGCGGCAGGCGAAACCCAGCCGCTGGGCATGCCGCTCTCGTATGGCGGACCTTATGCCGGCTATCTGGCGGCTGGCGAGAAGCTGCTCAGGCGAATGCCCGGGCGGATTGTCGGCGAAACGGTCGACCGGAAAGGCCGGCGTGCCTTTGTCCTGACCATACAGGCCCGTGAACAGCACATCCGCCGTGAAAAAGCGACCTCCAACATCTGCACCAACCAGGCGCTCTGCGCCCTGACAGCAACGGTCCACCTGAGCCTGATGGGACGCGCCGGCCTCGTCGACGCGGCCACGCAGTCGGCCCGTAAAGCAGCGTACCTGAGCCGGCGTCTGGTCGAATCCGACCTTGGTTCCATGCTTTTCAGCGGGCCGTTTTTCCGTGAATTCGCGATCCGGCTGAAACTGCCCGATCAGGATGTATCATCGCTGAATCGCTTCCTGGATCGCCACGGTGTGACCGGGGGTCTGGACCTGGGCCGGGAAGACGCGTCATATTCCGGTTGCTGTCTCTTCGCGGTCACCGAGAAGCGGACGCGCGAGGAAATCGACCGGCTGGTCAGCCTGATCGGCGAATATGTCAGTCCGGAAGGAGGCGAGGATACATGAGCGTGGGCAGGGAAGACCCCGCTGTCCTGATCTTCGAGAAATCCGTGCCCGGCCGCTGCCGGGATTATCTGGGCCCGTGCGATGTTCCGGAACAGGCGCTTGACGCGCTTTTCCCCGGTGACTTGATGCGACCAGAACCGGTTTCCTTGCCGGAGGTTGCCGAAAACGAAGTCGTGCGCCACTATGTCGCCCTGTCGCGCAAAAACTACGGCGTGGACACGGGTCCCTATCCACTGGGCTCCTGCACAATGAAATACAATCCGAAAGTCAACGAGGATGTGGCATCCCTGCCCGGTTTTGCCGGCATCCATCCCTTGCAGGATCCTTCCACGGCCCAAGGCTGCCTGAAACTGATGCACGAGCTTGAACGGATGCTGTGCGCGATCTGCGGGACCGCCCGGTTCACGCTCCAGCCTGCAGCCGGCGCCCATGGCGAACTGACCGGCCTCATGATGATCAAGGCATACCATGAATCGCGCGGCGACAAGGCCCGGAAGGTCATGATCATTCCGGATTCCGCCCATGGCACGAATCCGGCATCGGCCATGATGACCGGCTTCACAGTCCTGCAGATCCGCTCCAACGCCGAGGGGATGGTCGACATCGACGAATTGCGCGAGGCTGTCGGTCCCGACACGGCCGGCTTCATGCTGACCAACCCCAACACGCTTGGCCTGTTCGAGCGGCAAATCACCGAGATCGCGAAACTGGTTCATGACGCAGGCGGCCTGCTCTACTATGATGGCGCGAACGCCAACGCGATCCTCATGCAGTCCCGTCCCGGCGACATGGGGTTCGACGTCGTTCATCTCAACCTGCACAAGACATTCAGCACGCCGCACGGTGGCGGCGGACCTGGCGCCGGCCCGGTCGGTGTCTGTCAAAAGCTGGTGCCTTTCCTGCCAAGCCCGGTTGTCAACTGCCGGTCGTTGGATAAAAAGGGCAACAGCACCTATTCGCTCGAATCGGCCGGCCCGTTGTCGATTGGCCGGGTCCGGGCTTTCAACGGCAACTTCGGCATGCTCGTCCGGGCGTACGCCTACATCCTGAGCCATGGCGCCGCCGGGCTCAAAGCCGTTTCGGAAGCGGCCGTGACCAATGCCAACTATCTGCTGCACCGCCTCCGGCCCTATTTCGACCTGCCGTTCAACCAGCCGATCCTGCATGAATTTGTCCTGTCCGGTAGCCGCCAGAAGGAAGCCGGCTGCTCGACGCTCGACATGGCCAAACGCCTGATCGACTACGGGTTCTACCCGCCGACGGTGTATTTCCCGCTGACGGTGAAGGAAGCCATGATGATCGAGCCGACCGAGACGGAGAGCCGCGAATCGCTCGACGACCTGGCGGACGCGCTGATCGCGATTGCCGGCGAGGTCAGGGAACAGCCCGATCTGCTCCACGACGCACCGCACAACACGCCGGTGTCGAGACCGGACGAACTGAGGGCCGCGAGAAACCCGATCCTGCATGGCTGATCTGACACAGCCTTTTGCCATGCCTTCGGGATCAGCGGACTATGTGGTCCGCGCGGGTGTCGCGTTTTCCGGCCGCCAGCCTTTCCGCGAGGTTGCGGAACAGCTGTCCGCCGGTGATCCGGTTCGGCTATGCCGTCAGCCGGACAATCGGCACGACGCGAACGCGATCCTGGTGCTTGGACCGGATGGTCAGGCGGCCGGATACCTGTACGCCGCGCAGGCGGCTTACCTTTCCTTGCTGCTTGACCTTGCGCCTCCGGAGCGGGATGAATCGGTCGTGACCGCAATCGATGGCAGAAAACTGATCATCGAGATTCGACTGCATCTGGCGGATGTGAAGCCTCTGGTCATCCTGATCGCCATCCTGGGCCTCAAGAACGAACACTTCGCGTCCGATTTCAATCTAACGCAGAATGCGTTTCTGCAGCCGCTGCTGCCCCTTCATCGGGCGTGCGTTTCCGACTACGACCGTTTCCGCTTGCCGGTGGAACTGGTGGAGGGCTTTGTCCGGCTCAAAGCCGGACGTGAACCCACTGCGTCCATCCGGTAAGCGGCCAGGGCTGTTGGGAACGGCAACCGCATCAAGTCCGATTCCGTGACCCATGTGATCCCCGTGTCCGGGTCCGGAGCAGGTGGCGCCGGTGATTCCTGAGCTTGCTCGAGCGACACCAGATACCCGCTCAGATGCCACAGCCGATGGGTGAAACGATGGATGCGGTCCGGCAAAGCCGAGATAGCCATTTTTTGCGCATTCGCGATCCCGATTTCCGATTCCAGCCAGTCGATGACGGCCCGACTGTCCAGCCTTCCGGGCAAGAGGTCAAACTGGTAGAGCCCCTTGAGAAGCCCCTGCTCTCGCCGCTGGATCCGCAGAAGGGATCCGGCTTTCACGATCACCACGGTATAAGGTTCTTCCACGACGGTCTTCTTTTGTGGCTTCAAGGGCAGATCATGCACTCTTTCCGACTGAAAGGCGACGCAGTCCACCTGAAGCGGGCACGATGGGCAGCGTGGTGCGACTGGTGTGCAGATCAACGCGCCCAATTCCATCAGGGACTGGTTGAAGTCTCCCGGCGCCCTTGGCGGGATCAGCGGCTCGATCATCGCGGCGACCCGGCCTCTGTCCGCCACCGATCCTTGTGTCAAGGACATTCCATACAGCCGGGACATGACCCGGACGACATTGCCATCGACCGCGGCGACCGGCCGACCAAACGCGATCGACGCGATCGCGCCCGCCGTGTAAGCGCCAATGCCGGGCAGCTTTTGGAGCGTTTCGGGATCCGACGGCATCTGACTGCCAACATGCGCCACGATCTGCCTGGCCGCCTCCTGCATCTGACGGACTCTGGCGTAGTAGCCAAGTCCCTCCCATAGCTTGTGCACTTCATCCGGATCCGCTGACGCCAGACTATCCAGATTGGGGAACCGGGCCAGAAAACGTTCATAATATGGGATGACCGTCTGGACTTGCGTCTGTTGCAGCATGATTTCCGAGACGTAGATCGCATACGGATCGGTTGTCCTGCGCCATGGGAGGTCCCGGCTTCGCGTCCGGTAATGGGCAAGCAGACGTTCTGGCCAGTCTGATGCTGGTTCTTGGATTTGTCGTTGTGTGCTCATGTTGAACTGCCTCAAACTGACTGCTTTCAGTGACGAGTCAGGCTTCTGAACTGATTTTCACCAGGAAAATGAACTGCCTTCCAGTGTATCGGGCACGGTGAAAGACGTCAAACGTCTGCGTGATCGCCAGATGCATTTAAAAGAAAAGCGCTGGCCGGCCTTTCAAGGCCAGCCAGCACCTCATGGACGACAAGTCTTTCGAGCGTCAGGCTTCCGGGCTTTCCAGAATGCCGATAAAAAGCGGCAAACCGGTTTGCAAGTCCATGATGCCATACAGGAATGGCCGGTCGAATGTCAGGATCCTGTCGACCGACGGCATCGCCGTCATCCGCATTTCGACGGATGTGACAGCTGCGGCTTCGGTGCCTTTTTCATCGACGCGGATGAAGGTCTTGTGTCGGACTTCGCCGATGAACAGGTTTTTCTCATGGCTTTCGTTCATCCGGGAGAAGTCGGCTTGTCCCGCGTCGAACGCGATTCCGAGCCCCAGTCCGGCCAGCTCATCGTTCAGGCTGTCCTCGAAAGTGGACTCGAATTTCGGCATGGCCAAGGACACGGCTTCATTTGTCCGCTTTTCGATCCGGCTGTTGATGTCCGAGAACAGGGTCGCCATGTCCTGCTGCCCCAGCCAGGCGCGCGGGGTAAGGCCTTCGTCCGGCAGGAGGGCGAAATAACCGAAGCGGCCGTCATCGTAGGGCAGCACCAACCCGGTCGCCCCAGGTGCGTCGAACACGCCCATGCTGCCGACCCGGTGCATGAATGGCGTTTCGATGTCGCCATCGGACGCATGGAATGTCCGGTCGACGGTGTCGTTCTTCTCAAAGGGCACCTGCCAGTCCGATTTGAAATAGATGGCATTGATCAGGTAAAGGACCGCATCCGGATGGATCTGGTCCAGGATGCTGTCAATGGTGCCGGTGGTCGCCGCTTCCACCCAGCGGTTGATGGTGTCGATCGTGGCTGGATCTTTGAAATCCAGCTTTCTCGCGTCGGCGCCAAAGAAGTCGGCATTGTCCTGTAGGAACGGCTTGTAAGGGGTGAAGAACTGGTCGAACCAGATCGAGTTGGCGATTGTCAGACTGGTTTTCGGACCGGTTTTGGTCAGCAGGGCCATCAAGTCGCGGCTGTACCGGTTGACCTGCTCAAGTGTCAGACCTTTGTCCGCCAGCACTTTGAGCATGGCTTCCTTCGTCTCTCCTTCGGCGCCGTTCATGGTCATGGCGAGTGCCAGGTATACAGAGGCGGGCGATACCATGAGGTTTCCCTTGTTGCCCGTCACGGCTTGCAGCAATTCAGCCGAAAAGCGATTGATCGCCTGACGGTACGTCGCGTCTGGCATTTCCGGCAAAGCCGGACGAGGAGTCGCTTTGATGGCGCTCATGAGGTCGACCGCGTTCAAACTCGTCTCACCTGAGGGGTGGGTCGTCTGACCGGTTGTCGGGCCGGTCTTCCCGTCGGTTGCCTTTGACGTTCCGGTTGTCGTCCCATTGGCGGCACAGGCGGCCGTCAGCAGGGCCAGGACCACCAGCAGGGCAAGGACTTTCATCCGTTTGATCATGGTTCAAACACCTTCTTTCCTGAGGACTTTTCCAATATGAAAGACACGTCGACATACGCCAACAGTTCAGCTTTCACTGGTTATTAGACGCCGGCAGGCCGTGACCGGTTCCAACGACTTTGCCTGGCCGGATTCCAGATGCTTTCCATCAATCGTCCATTCAGGGTAAAATGGAAGAACAGACCTGGCCCGCCTTGGCACTGATCGGCGCGAAGCGCAATGGAGGTGCGTCCATGGACATGAGAGCATTTGGCACAACAGGACTGCAAACCAGCCTGCTCGGCTTTGGTGGATTCCATCTGCTGGAGATTCCTGATGCTGAAGCCAGCTGGCTCCTGAATACCTATCTGGACGCGGGCGGAAATTACATCGAGACCGCGGCCGGCTACGGGGATGGTGAATCGGAGCGCAAGATCGGGCAGTCGGTGCATCATCGCCGGGACGAATTCATCCTCGCATCCAAGGCCGATCGGCGCAATGGAGCCGGTTTTACCGCCTCTCTCGATCAAAGCCTGAAGAACCTTATGACGGGACATCTTGACATCATGTATTTTCATCATGTGGCATCCGATACCGAACTCGATGCCATCATGGCCCCGGGCGGGGCCATGGAGGCGGCGTTGGCGGCCGTCAAATCAGGTAAGATCCGTTTTCTGGGCATTTCGATGCATGGGCAGCCGGATGTGCTGATCCGCGCGCTTGAAGCGTATCCGTTCTCGGCCATGATGACCACGATCAACTATCTGGACCGGTTCAATTTTCCGGACATTGAAAAACGGCTCCTGCCGATTGCCGTTGAAAAGGGCGCCGCGGTTGTCCTGATGAAGCCATTGGCCGATGGCCTGTTGTATCGATCGGCACCGAGGGCGTTCCGGTTCGCGTTCAGCATGCCCGCGTCGGTCATTGTGACCGGCATCAACAATCGGAAGATGCTGCTGGAAGACCTGGAGTATGCCCGTACGTTCATCCCCATGAGTGAACCGGAAAAACAGGTCCTCTATCATGCCGCTCCGGAACTGGGCGCGTATGTCTGCAGGCAATGCATGCGCTGTCTGCCTTGTCCGTCAGAGATCGACATCCCGCGCCTGTTTGAACTGGAAGGCTGGTTTGACCGTCAACTGGCGGATGGCACCGTCGACGACACCGCGGAATACGGGATGCGGGAACGGCTCCGTTTCTGGTTCGGGAATCAGGAGCTGGCAACAAGCCGATACGCGGAAACAGCCGTAAAGGCCGGTGATTGCACAGCCTGTGGCCAATGCCTGCCGCGTTGTCCGTACGGTATCGACATTGTCCGCAAACTGACAATCGTGGACTACAAACTGGGAGGCCGTCCTTCCTTCTGACGCAAGGCTCAGACGTGACGAGATGGTTTCTGGCATATCAGTAACGCAGGATCAGTCCGGGATGCCGTCACCGTCGATGTCCACCAGGCCGGCTGCCGCCGTGCCGAACAGCTCACGGCCAAGCAGACGTTTTTCCATGCGCTCCTTTTCGACCAGATCGCTCAAACCGCGACGGATTCTTTCCGGATGCTTGATGTTGATGAGCGGGAACTGGCTATGCGACTGGTCAGCCGTGTAGAGCATGATCGAGCCGACCCCGAAAAGCTTCTGCCACAGCGTCTGGGTCATTTTGATGTCCAGGATCCTGTAAAGCAGCACCTCGTCCGTCGTGGTCCGGAACAGCCCGATGCGACAGGTCAGCCGGTCGCTGTCGAACTCATAACGGGTGAATGAGATCGGCAGGCCGAAATAGCGCTTCCGGTCTTTCCAGAGCAGCGGTTTTGGTTCAAACCCGAATGGGGTCGTGCCGTTGGATTTCCTGCTGTCCGCCATGTGGAGCGATCCTCCTTCGTGCAAGTCACTGATCCGGACCGTCCGTCAGGTCAGGAAGGTTTCCTGTGACACTCGATCAAAGGCCGGTCATCGGTTACAATTGTAATCCAAACGGACGGCTTCGCCTAGCGTCGCATCGTGTGGAATGACCATTGGCTTTTGTAAGGGAAAGGGATGCATCATGCCGAAGTTTTTTGTGGAAGCGATCATTTTGCCTGAGCAGGGGCAGACTGAGATCACCGGTCCCGATGCCCGGCACATCAAGGATGTGCTAAGGCTCAAACCCGGCGCCGGGCTGACCATCTGCGATGGAGCCCGAACCGATCTGGACTGTGAGATCGCATCGATCGAGGGGGACCGTGTCCGCCTGAATATCAAGGACCGCCGGCCCAACGACACAGAGCCGGTCTTCTTTGTGACGTTGTACCAGGGACTGCCCAAAGGGGATAAATTCGACTGGATCATCCAGAAAAGCGTCGAGCTGGGTGTGGGCCGGATCGTGCCCCTGATCTGTGAACGCAGCATCGCCAAAGTGACGCCAACGGATGTTGCCCGAAAAGTCCAGCGCTGGAACCGGATCGCCCTGGAAGCCGCCAAGCAGTGCGGTCGCGGGCTTGTTCCGGAGGTCGCGGAGCCGGTGCCTTTCAGCCGGGCGATCACGGACGCCGCGGCGCTGACGGCAGACGGGGGACTGGCCTTCATTCCCTTTGAGGGGGAGCGGTCGATGAGCCTTCGGCAGTACCTGGAGCAAAATCGGCCTTCAGCCCGCGCAAAGATGGAGGAAGGGTCGCAACCGGATCGAACGTCCGATGAAGTCTCTGTGGAAAAGGATCGCGCGAAGCTGATGTTCCTGATCGGCCCGGAAGGCGGATTTTCGCCCGACGAAATGATTCTCGCAGAGGCATACCATATCCAGACTGTGTCCCTGGGCAGGCGGATCCTGCGTACGGAAACGGCAAGCCTGTCCGTCCTTGCCATGCTGGGGTATCATTTTGACGAATTTTGAAATGCCACTTCGACGATGAGACTAGGAGCAGGCGGTCGAATGCGCTATAATATTTTGAGCTCTCGCGATGAGACGGTCGGTTTTCGGCTTTCGTCGCGAGGCTGACAACCGGTTCATCAGACCGGACATGAGGAGACAAAGCATGAAAATCACAGCGCCGAAGGGGACCCGCGACATCCTGCCGGATGAAGTGGCCCGCTGGCAGTGGGTCGAGCGGACTTTTGCCGAAACCTGCGCACTTTACGGGTATCAGGAGATCCGCGTCCCGACTTTCGAACACACCGAACTTTTCCAGCGTGGCGTCGGGGACACGACCGATGTCGTGCAGAAAGAGATGTACACGTTCGAGGACAAGGCAGGCCGGAGCCTGTCTTTGCGACCGGAGGGCACAGCCGGGGTCGTGCGCGCCTATGTCGAGAACGGCCTGGCCTCGCAGCCGTCACCGCTTCGCGTTTATTACAATATCACGGCCTTCCGCTATGAAAACGTGCAGAAGGGCCGTTACCGTGAATTCCACCAGTTCGGCGCCGAGGCCTTCGGCGCGGCTGGGCCGGCGGTGGACGCGGAGCAGATCCATCTGCTGGACCAATACTTCAAAAAACTCGGCCTGGCCAAGACCAGCCTGCACATCAACAGCATCGGCTGCCCGGTCTGCCGGACCGCTTATCATGATATCCTGCGCGATTACCTGCGTCCTCATCTCGGTACGTTGTGCGAGACCTGCAACGTCCGGTTTGACAAGAACCCGCTTCGCGTCATCGACTGCAAAGTCGATCGGTGCAAAGCGATCACACAGGAGGCTCCGGCGCTTCTGGACCATCTGTGTCCTGACTGCCAGAACCATTTTGACAGCCTGCGCCGGCATCTGGACCTTCTGGGGATCGAGCCGGTCATCGATCGCGGCATTGTGCGCGGACTGGACTACTACACGCGCACGGTTTTCGAATTTGTCTCGAAACATGTCGGCACACAGGGCACGATCTGCGGTGGCGGACGTTATGACGGCCTGGTCGAATCGATCGGTGGGCATCCGACACCCGGCATCGGGTTCGCGCTGGGCGTCGAACGCCTGCTGATGGAACTTGCTGCCCAAGGCGTGGAGCCGTCGGATGGCGGTGGCATCAGACTGTATATCGCGTCGATGGAACCGACCCGTGACGAGGCGGCGGTCCTCTGCGCACGGATCCGCGACATGGGGATCGCCGCTGAAACGGACCTGATCGGCCGCAGCCTCAAGGCTCAGATGAAATACGCGGCCAAGAAAGCCCGCCACGTCCTGGTCCTGGGTGAAGACGAGGCGGCGAGCGGACAGGCCCGGCTGCGCGACCTGTCCCAGGGCACTGAAGTGGACATTGATTTGAACGACTTGGCATCCATAAGGAGGCATTTTTCAGATGGCAGATAACATGAATGGACTGAAACGCACATGCCGCGGCGCCGAACTGACAACCGCCGATGTCGGCCGTACGGTGACCCTGATGGGCTGGTGCCATAAGCAGCGTGACCTGGGCGGGCTGGTGTTCATCACGCTCCGCGATCGCAGCGGTGAAATCCAATTGCTGGTCGATGACCAGTCTCCGGCAGGCGCCCGTGAAACAGCCGCGAAAGTCAGAAGCGAGTTTGTTGTCGCCGCTGTCGGCCAGGTCCAGCGCCGCAGTTCGCCCAATCCCAACATGCCGACCGGCGAAATCGAACTCCATGTTCATGAGCTCCGCATCCTTTCCGAGTCGAGGACTCCGCCCTTCTATATTGAGGAGACGGCTTCGGCCAATGAAAGCCTGCGCCTGAAATACCGCTACCTTGACCTGCGACGGCCGGACATGCAGAAAAACATGATGCTGCGTCATCTCATCACAAAGGTCACGCGCGATTATTTCGACCGGGAGGGGTTTCTCGACATCGAGACGCCGATCCTGACGAAAAGCACGCCCGAAGGCGCCCGGGACTACCTGGTGCCCAGCCGGATCTTCAACGGCAAGTTCTTCGCGCTGCCGCAATCGCCGCAGCTGTTCAAGCAGCTGCTGATGCTGGCCGGATACGACCGGTACATGCAGATCGCGCGCTGCTTCCGTGACGAGGACCTGCGGGCTGACCGCCAGCCGGAATTCACCCAGATCGACCTCGAGATGGCTTTTGTCGATGTCGAAGATGTCATCGCTGTCAATGAAGGTTTCCTGGCCGAACTGTTCCGGAAGGTCATGGGCATCGAGATCACCCTGCCGCTGCCTCGCCTGACTTACGCTGAAGCGATGGCACGGTATGGCTCGGACAAGCCGGACACCCGTTTCGGGATCGAGCTGAAAGACATTTCCGACATTGCTGGCCAGAGTGGTTTCCAGGTGTTCACCCATGCGATCGAGGCAGGCGGAAGCATCGGCATGATCTGTGTTCCGTCCGGATCCCAGTTGTCGCGCAAGGAGATCGACAGCCTCGGCGAGTATGTCAAGACATACAAGGCCAAGGGCCTTGCCTGGATCACCGTCGAGGATCATCCCCGCGGATCGATCACGAAGTTTGTCGACGCCACCATGCTCGGACACCTCGCGTCGCGGGCCGGAGCGCTTGCCGGCGATCTGCTTTTGATCGTTGCCGACCAGACACCGATCGTCCATAACGCGTTGGGCGCGCTGCGCATCGAGGTGGCCCGCCGGATGAACCTGATCCCGGCCAACACCTACAACCTGCTCTGGGTCACCCAGTTCCCGCTACTGGAACACGATGCCGAGGAAAACCGATATGTGGCCATGCACCATCCATTCACCAGCCCGATGGACGAGGACGTACCGTTGCTGGAGACTGATCCGGGTCGTGTCCGCGCCAAGGCTTATGACATCATCCTCAATGGCACGGAACTGGGGGGCGGCAGCATCCGGATCCACAACCAGGACCTGCAGCAGAAGATGTTCTCCCTGCTCGGATTCACTTCGGAGCAGGCCTGGAGCCGTTTCGGCTTCCTGCTCGAGGCGTTCAGTTATGGTGTTCCGCCCCATGGCGGCCTGGCTTACGGCCTTGACCGGATCGTCATGCTGCTGGCGGGACTGGACAGCATCCGGGACGTCATCGCGTTCCCGAAAGTCCAGAACTCCTCCTGCCTGATGACACAGGCGCCCGGTCAAGTGGAGCAAAAGCAGCTCGACGAGCTGGGGCTCGTGCTTTCGCAGAAGGCTGCGGCCGAACTGGTCGCGGAAGCAGATAGCGGGGAAGAAGGCCAGGCAAGATGAGCCCAGGGAAAAGACGCGGCGCCTATACTGATTTCGAACAAGATCTGCAGCGGCAGGAACCGGATCTTCTGATGGAGATCCTCGACTGGGTGAAATACATCCTGTTCGCGATCCTGCTGGGCCTTCTGATCGTGACCTTCGTGATCCAGCGCAACTCCGTGATCGGCCACTCCATGGACGACACGCTGAACGACCAGGACCAGCTGATAGTCGAAAAAGTCAGCAAATGGTTCAACGGGCTCGACCGCGGCGACATCATCACCATTTCCACCAAGGGTCTGCCTTACCATGACGGCGACATCAACATCGTCAAACGGGTCATCGGCATACCGGGTGACACGGTCGAGATCAGGAACAGCCGCGTGTATGTCAACGGCTCCGCGATCGATGAGCCCTACCTGCGGCCCGGCATGGAGACCGAGCAGCTGAACACACGATACAACAAGGTCACGCTTGATGAAAACGAGTATTTTGTCCTGGGTGACAACCGGGGCAACAGCACGGACAGCCGGGTCTTCGGCCCGGTGGACAAGAGTTTCATCATCGGTGAGGTCCTGCTACGGGTCACGCCGATTTCCAAGTTCGGCGTGCCTTGAACTTCGAGGAGGAAAAACACCCGCATGTCATCTGACAGACAGAAACTCATCCGCAATTTCTGCATCATCGCCCACATCGACCATGGCAAGTCGACGCTCGCCGACCGCCTGATCGAGCACACGGGTGTCCTGACCGCGCGCGAGATGCAGAGCCAGGTGCTGGACAACATGGATATCGAGCGCGAACGCGGCATCACGATCAAGGCCCAGGCCGTGCGCATGGTGTACAAGGCGACGGACGGCCAGACCTACACCCTGAACCTGATCGACACACCGGGCCACGTTGACTTCCACTACGAAGTCTCTCGCTCGCTGGCCGCCTGCGATGGCGCGCTGCTTGTCGTCGACGCAGCCCAGGGCATCGAGGCCCAGACGCTGGCCAACGCCTACCTGGCCATCGATGCCGACCTTGAGGTGCTGCCGGTCATCAACAAGATCGACCTGCCATCTGCCCAGCCGGAAGAGGTGCGCGCGGAAATCGAGGATGTCATCGGACTTGATGCCAGTCACGCGCCCATGATTTCGGCCAAGAACGATCTCAATATCGACGAAGTGCTGGAAAACATCGTCCATTACCTGCCCCATCCGAAGGGTGATGAAGAGGCTCCGCTCCGGGCCTTGATCTTCGATTCGAAGTACGACTCCTACAAAGGGGTCATCGTCCATGTCAATGTCAAGGAAGGCAGTGTCCGCACGGGGGACCGCATCCTGATGATGAACACCGGCAAGGAGTTCGTGATCACCGAACTGGGCTATTTTCGCCCCGGTGAGCTTGCCCCATGCCAGGAACTGCTGGCCGGCGATGTCGGCTACATCGTCGCCAGCATCAAGAATGTCCGCGACACAGCCGTGGGTGACACGGTGACCCTCGCTTCGCGCCCGGCCAAATCGCCTCTTCCGGGCTACAAGCGAGTCCAGCAGATGGTGTTCTGCGGCCTTTATCCGGTCGACGGCGCGGACTATCCGGACCTGCGGGACGCCCTCGAAAAACTGCAGCTCAACGACGCGGCCCTGTCCTTTGAGCCGGAGACCTCGGCTGCGCTCGGATTCGGATTCCGCTGCGGCTTTCTGGGCCTGCTGCACTACGAGATCGTCCAGGAGCGTCTGGAGCGGGAATTTCTGCTTGACCTGATCTCGACCGCGCCCTCTGTCGTCTATCGGCTGACCTTGAAGAACGGCGAGACGCTGATGCTGGACAACCCGACCAACATGCCGGAGGTCAATGACATCGAGCAGATGGAAGAGCCCATCGTCGCCGCCACGATCATGACACCCAAGGAATATGTCGGCAACATCATGGATCTGTGCCAGGACCGTCGCGGCACCTATAAAAACATGGACTACATGGATACCGTCCGGGTCATGATGCACTATGACATGCCGTTGAATGAAATCATCTACGACTTCTTTGACGCCTTGAAATCAAGGACGCGCGGCTATGCCTCGCTGGATTATGAGTTCACCGGTTATCAGCCTTCGGATCTTGTCAAGCTGGACATCCTGTTGAACGGCGACATCGTCGATGCCCTGTCCTTCATCGTCCATCGTGAAAAGGCTTACAGTCGGGCGAGGCGGATGGCCGAGAAGCTGAAGGACAACATTCCGCGCCAGCAGTTTGAAGTCCCGATCCAGGCCTGCATCGGCGGCAAGATCATCGCACGCGAGACGGTACGGGCCTTCCGCAAGGATGTCCTGGCCAAGTGCTACGGCGGCGATATCACGCGCAAGAAGAAACTGCTGGAAAAGCAGAAGGAAGGCAAGAAACGCATGCGCCAGGTCGGCAGTGTCGAAGTGCCGCAGGAAGCCTTCATGAGTGTCCTGCGCCTGGACGAATAGCCCCCGGGGCGCCAGGGAGCGTGCAAACCATGATACGAAGAAAATGGGTCTCGGTGATCGCCCTGATCATTGCGACGGTCATGCTGGTCGGCATGGTCACAGTGGTCTTGTCCAGCCTGTTCCGCCCTTACTGATCGATACCCCTTTTTTCCGGATCAAGCGGCGAACATACCCCACGATAGCATTCGGTCGCCGGCTGGCCGGCGATCTGGATCGTGTTGGGCGCCACCTGGTGCCAGGGGATGGGTTTTTCCCGCGTGATCACATGGAAGAGTCCTTTTGAGATCATGACACCGATATTGTAGAAATCCACCTGGTATGGCTGGACATAGGTCCTGGGGAATGTGTCGCGTCCGCTCTGGAACGCGGTGCGGATGAGCGCGGTCTCGGCCATGCTGACGCCGGATGGAATAGGGTGGTCGTACCATGAGGCGGCCACCGGATCGAAATCATCCGCCAGCGACTCATACCAGATCCCATTGCGGCGAAACTGCTCGACAAAAGAAACCAGCGGTTCCTGAACGGATTTCCAGGATGGATGCAGTTCCAGCAGCATGCCGGACGCCAGCAGCATCGCGGCCGCATCGAACAGGAACGGAGTCTTCTGGAACTGTCCATCCGACAGGGCGTGATGAAGCGTCTTGCCGTCCCAGAAAATCGACAACAGTTGCCGCATCATGCGGACGGCCTTCTTTTCAAAGACCGGCATGTCCAGGTGTCGACCGGCTTGCAGCAGTGCGATGGCCGTCAGGGCGTTCAGACCGCAGAGGATTTTTTCGTCACGCCGGGGCTGGGGCTTTTGCCGGCGCTTCTCCAGAAGCTTGGCCTCCACATCGTCCAGCCGCTCGCTGGTCTTGCGGATCAGATGGATCTTGCCTTCGAAATTGCCGCCCGGATTGATCTCATACACCTCTCGCAGGCGGGTGAACTCGCCGTCAGTGAGCGATCTGGCCAACTCGTCGTAGGTGAAGAGGTAGGTCGCGCCTTCCTCATGGTTGGTGTCCGCGTCCAGGGCGGTGTAATACAAGGCGTTGACAGCCTGGGCATCGGATTTGAAAATGCCTTCAGCCAGTGAAAAAACCGCGAGGGTTTCGTTTTCGAACAGGGATGGGCGACGGTGATCGTTGGCATCCGGATCGACCAGGAATGAGTCATCGAGGCAGTCGGCGATGCGAAGCGCCATGCGCCGGTAGTCGCTGTCCTGGAACACTTTCGCCGCGAGCGAATAGCACCAGAGCGCCATTGCCTGGTCATACAGCATTTTTTCAAAATGCGGGGTCGTGAAGGCCCGGTCGACGCAGTATCGGAACAGGCCGCCCTGGAGATGGTCGTTCAGTCCGCGCAGCAGCATGATATCGAGCGTCCGCTGGCAGGCGGCCTCGACGGCACTATCCGGACTGACACAAAGCTGGTAGAGCAAAAACAGAAGAGAACTGTGTGGTGGAAACTTGGCACCTTTGCCAAATCCGCCGAGCTCCGGATCATGAAATGCCAGGAGCCGTTTGACCACCTGATGGTCTTCGGCCTTGGCGGGTGGCTGCCAGGCGACCTTGAACGGCTGCATGAACTTAGAACGATGCAGGAAATGCTCGAGCACCTGGTTCGCCGTGTTCAACAGTTCGGGCGGTGTCGCATAGAGCACACTGTAGACCGGCTGCTGTTCCGGTGTCAGGAACACATTCAGTGGCCAGCCGCCTCGTCCGATCAATGAAACCGCGTACTGCATCAGGAACTGATCGATGTCCGGCCGCATTTCCCGGTCGATTTTGATACTGATGAAATTCTGGTTCAAAAAATCGGCCGTGACCGGGTCGGAAAATGTCTTTGCCGCCATGACGTGGCACCAGTGGCAGGTCGAGTAACCGACGGATACAAAAAGCGGCATTTGCTTCTGACGGGCGTAAGCCAGGACATCAGGGGTCCATTCCTGCCACCACACGGGATTGTCCTGGTGCTGACGCAGGTAGGGAGAAGCAGAGCGATCCAGATTGTTGCGTTTGATTTCCAGCATGGAGCACATCCTCCACTCTCTGGTTCAGGCGGGATTTCCGCCATGAACGGTGACCTCAATCAACGATCAATTGCCCCAGGACCTGACCGATCGGGGCATGAAAAACCAGATTGGCTTGCGCTTCCAAAGGGCTTGATTCTTTATTGATGAGCACGAGCCTGCTTCCCCGGAATTCGGAGACCAGACCGGCGGCCGGGTACACGACCAGCGAGGTGCCGCCGACAATCAGCATGTCGGCCTGTCGGATGCATCTTGACGCTTCACGCATGGTGTCAGCGTCCAACCCTTCTTCATAGAGCACGACATCCGGCTTGATGATGCCACCGCAGTCACAGCGGGGGATGCCATTTGATTTCAGGATATCCTGAAGGCTGTGTGCCTTGCCGCACGTCATGCAAAAATTTCGATGGACGCTGCCGTGCAGTTCCAGGACCTTGTGGCTGCCGGCCGCCTGGTGCAGCCCGTCAATATTTTGCGTGATGACCGCGCTCAGGCGGCCTTTGGCCTCCAGTTCGGCCAGTTTCAAGTGCGCCGCGTTCGGCTTTGCGTCCGGGTACACGATCTTGTCACGGTAAAAGATGAAGAAAATTTCGGGGTGACGGTCAAAGAACGAGCGGCTCAGCATCATTTCGGGCGGGTACGGGTATTTTGAAGCGTACAGGCCATCGACGCTGCGGAAATCCGGCAGCCCGCTTTCGGTCGAGACACCGGCGCCGCCAAAAAACACAATTCGGTGTGAGGCGCGAACCATGTTCTCCAGTTCGTCAATCCGATCGGTTTCCTTCATCAGCATCACCGCCTGAAACCAGTATAACAGATTGCATTTCGCGAGCGTATGATCAACACTGTAGAAGAAGCAACAAAGCCAAATCAGACGATCAGCGAGGGCGAGCCCATGATTCAAAACCAATGGTACGGCATTCTGGACGCAAAGGAACTGAAAGGTGAGCGCCCGATCGGTGTCACCCGCCTGGGTGAAAAGCTGGTGCTCTGGCGGGCATCGGATGGTTCAATCGGGTGTGCGGCCGACCAATGCTGCCATCGCGGCGCCGCCTTGAGCGCCGGCCGCGTCGTCCATTCTCGACAGGATGACGGACACAGGGAGCATGAGGGCGTCCAATGCCCCTTCCATGGTTTTGTGTACGACGCTTCCGGAAAAGTTCTGGTCATTCCGGCCAACGGAAAGAATACACCCGTTCCCGATCGCTATCGGGTCAAAGCTTATCCGGCGATCGAGTCAGACGGCTTCATCTGGCTCTGGCATGGTGAAATGCCGGAGGATCCGAAAAGCCTGCCACAAGTGCCGTTTTTCAGGGAGCTGCGCGAGGGCTTTTCCTACGGCGGATTTGCCGAGACCTGGCCGGTGCATTACACCCGGGCGATCGAAAATCAGCTCGATGTCGTGCATTTGCCTTTTGTCCATGCCACCACCATCGGTCGCGGCAACAAGACGCTGGTCAATGGCCCGGTGGTCGAATGGGACGAGCAGCGGATGACCTTTTATGTCTACAACACGGTCGATGATGGCAAGACCCGACCGTTGAAACCGTCGGAGATCAAGGATTACCGGGACCTGTTCAGCCTCCAGTTCCAGATGCCCAACCTCTGGCAGAACCGGATCAGCGACGACATCCGCATCGTCGCGGTCTTCGCTCCGGTTGATGATCATCACACGCGCATTTACATCCGCTTCTACCAGCGGTTCATGCGAGTCCCTGGCCTGAAGCAAATGGTCAACTGGGCCAGCCGGTTCGGCAATCGCAAGATCCTGCACCAGGACCGTCGGGTGGTCATCACCCAGACACCCGACCGATCCGAATTGCGAATGGATGAAAAGCTGATCCAGGGCGACGCGCCGATCATCGAATACCGCAAAAGACGGGCTCAGCTCAAGGGCGAAATGGACTGACATCGCATTGATTTTGCCGGACTTGTCTGGGATAATAGGGCATGTTCCGATAGGCGGATGTGGTGGAATTGGCAGACACGCTGGATTTAGGTTCCAGTTCGCAAGAGTGCAGGTTCAAGTCCTGTCATCCGCACCAGACAAAAAGCCCCGAGGTTCCCTCGAGGGGCTTTTTTTGCGGGCTCGGCACGGGATTTGAACCTTTTGATTTGCTTTGAAAAGCCCGTGAGAACTTTTGAATTGACTTGATTACAGACAATTAGCAGTATAGACAATTCAAATTGCCACTGATAAAATTTGGTTGTAATACAACGTAATACAAACAGGAGGTGAAGCTATGGGCATAGTTTCCCTGAGATTGAATGAACGAGATAACACCCTGATAAGAAAATATGCAGAATTGAATGGCATGGAGTTGTCTGCATTCATTCGACAGGCAGTCATTGAAAAGATCGAAGACGAGTATGATTTGGCTTTGTTCAACAAAGTTTGGGATCAAGAGCAGGATCAGAAGCGAGTCAGCCACGAACAGTTGAAAAAAGAACTTGGCTTATGATGTATGGTGTTGAATATACGAAAACTGCTGTTAAACAACTAGAAAAAATGGACAGGAAAATTGCAGCATTCATTGTTTCATATATTGATGAGAAGCTTGTAAACTGTGAGAACCCTCGACTATATGGCAAATCTTTAAAAGGTGGCTTGAATGATATTTGGCGATACCGGGTTGGTGAATATCGAATTTTGGCTAAAATCGAAGATGAACGATTGATAATTGTTATTGTTGAAATCGGTCACCGCAAAGATGTATACAAATAAATAGAATGATCGTAACTGGAATGGCTCTGATGCAAATACCCCAAGGTCTCTTTACACACCCCCAGCCCTGTAATCGTTGATCAATAGGGTGGGGGTGTGTGCGTTTCTACCCCGTCTGTGTCGAATTTTTCGTGCCACTGCAACCACTGCATTTTGCCAGACAAAAAGCCCCGAGGTTCCCTCGAGGGGCTTTTTTTCGCAGGTGCGGATTAAGGGTCGCAATAAATTGCTATAATAATATTGACACCAATCGCACCTGTCCGTGGGGGGATGTTTATGCCAACACTCATTGAACGGATTCACGAGTTGAAAACCAGACGAAACGCCGTGATCCTGGCCCACTATTATCAGCCGGGCATCATACAGGACTTGGCGGACTTTGTCGGCGATTCCCTGGAACTGAGCCAGCGGGCCAAGGCATCGAATGCAGATGTCATCGTGTTTTGCGGCGTTTCATTCATGGCGGAGAGCGCCAAGATCCTGTGCCCGGACAAACTGGTCCTGAACCCGAATCCTTCGGCCGGCTGCCCGATGGCCGACATGGTGACACCGGAAGATGTCCGCCTGCTCCGGTCGCGATATCCCGAAGCCGCAGTCGTGACCTACATCAATTCGTCTGCGGCCGTGAAGGCGGAAAGCGACATCTGTTGCACATCCGCCAATGCGGCCACCATCGTCCGGTCCTTGCCCCACCGGGAAATCATTTTCATCCCGGATCAGAATCTCGGCCAGTATGTAGCCGGATCTTCAGATAAAATCTTTCATTACTTTGACGGCTATTGCCCGATCCATCACCGTTACACGGCAGAGCAGGTCAGACGTGCCCGAAGCCGTCATCCGGGCGTTCCGCTTCTGGTCCATCCCGAGTCCCCGCCGCTGGTCGCCGAAATGGCCGATTTTGTCGGCAGCACATCCCGGATCATCGCCTATGCAGCCCAGTCGGAGGATCGGGCGTTCATCATCGGGACCGAATCCGGCATTCTCCATCCCCTTCGCAAAGCCTGTACGGAAAAAACATTTTACCGGCTTTCCTCAAAAGCGATCTGCCGGGACATGAAAATGATCGGACTGAGGGATGTTCTTTCCAGTCTTGAGCAAGACCAGTACGCCGTCCATCTGGATGCATCGGTCCAAAGCCGGGCAGCCGAAGCACTTGAGCGCATGCTGGCTGTTTGCTGAAAAATCATGTCGGGACCGGTCCAGGAAAATGGGGTGATCGAGATGCGTGACTACGCCAATCCTCTGGATCTGCCAAACGAATACAGTTGCACCTACGATGTCATCGTGGTCGGGGCCGGCGCAGCCGGGCTGTATACCGCGCTCAATCTGGACAACCGGCTCCAGGTGGCGGTACTGGACAAACTCGGCCTCCATGAATCGAACTCCAATTACGCCCAAGGCGGAATCGCCGCAGTCACTCTGTCAAGCGACAGTTGGGAAAGCCACCTGAACGACACACTCATTGCCGGATCCGGCCTGTGTGACCAAAAGGCCGTCGAGATCCTGGTTCGCGAAGGCCCGGAAAATATCCGCGCACTGATCGACATCGGCGTGCCATTCGACCGGGATGAGCGCGGCCAGGTCAGACTGTGTCTGGAAGGCGCGCACAGTCGCCCCCGGATCCTGCACTGCGGCGGTGACGCGACCGGATATCACCTGATGCGCACCCTGATCGATGTAGCCGGACAACGGACGAACATCTCGATGCTGCATGAGGTGACACTTTTTGATGTCCTGACCGATGATCATGATTCTGTCTGCGGCATTCTGGCGCAGACATCCGCGGGACAGTTCATCGCCATGAGAGCGCCTTGCGTTGTCCTGGCATCCGGCGGAGTCGGCCGGGTTTACCGCAACAGCACCAACTCGGCCTGCGCGACCGGTGACGGCATTGCCGCGGCCATCCGGGCCGGCGCGCGCGTCAAGGACATGGAGTTTGTCCAGTTCCATCCGACTGCCCTGATCCACCCGGATCAGCATCAGCGCTTTTTCCTGATTTCGGAGGCATTGCGCGGCGAGGGCGCGATCCTGCGCAACCGGCTTTGGGAACCCTTCATGAAAGGCATTCACCCTCAGGCCGACCTGGCACCGCGCGACATTGTCGCCCGAGCCATCGTCCGGGAAATGCAGCGACATGACCTGCCCAACGTCTACCTCGATATCACGGCCAAACCGCGCGCATTCCTGCGTGACCGATTTCCCGTCATCTATGAAACGTGCATGGAGCGTGGTATCGACATCGCAGTCAACTGGATTCCAGTCATGCCGGTCCAGCATTACTTCATGGGCGGTGTCGAGGCAGATGTTGACGGGCGCACGTCCGTTTCCGGATTGTACGCTTGCGGCGAAACCGCCTGCACCGGCATTCACGGTGCCAATCGCCTGGCCAGCAATTCGCTTCTGGAGTGCCTGGTTTTCGGCCGCCGCTGCGCCCGATCGATCAACCATCTTGAATCTCATACGACCACCGCCGCGAAACCACCGATCGTCAGTCCGCCGCGCCGAACTGTCAGGGAGGGACCTTTCGATTACGACACAGCCAGGTCCCTGATTCGCCATACGATGACCCAAAAGGGTGGCATCATCCGCAATAGTGCCGACCTCGCGCTCGCGAGCCGTTTGGTGAAAGACACGCTTGAGGAAATGGACGACCTGCGCTTGACTGATCGGACCGCCATCGAGACGATCAACATCACGACCGTCGCTGATCACATCCTGGCAGCAGCCATCAAACGCAAGACGAGTGTTGGCTCACATTATCGAGAAGACCATGCACCGGACGAACCGGTCAAAACGAGTGTCTGGGCAGGTGACATCGATTTTGTCGACATTTCTCTGGACATGAACGATTATGAATGACAAGACAAGGGGGGCATGACATGAACCAGTCATTTTATGTTGACGACCTGATTCGCCGGGCATTGCAGGAAGATATCGGTATGGGAGACATTACAGCCAGTAGCACGGTGCCGCAAGAACAGACCGCCAGCGGCCGATTCATTGCCAAATCCGACCTGGTGGTCTGTGGGATCGAAATCGTCGAGCGGGTATTTTGGCTGCTCGACGATCGGATTTCGCTGGTCATCGGTGCTGCGGACGGTACGTTCGTGAAAGCCGGCACTATCGTCGCCGATATATCCGGCCCGGCGCGGTCGATCCTGTCGGGTGAACGCGTCGCCCTCAATTTCCTGCAGCATCTCTCCGGCATTGCCACCCGAACCCGCAGCTGCGTTGAAGCGGTGCGCGGGACAAAAGCCAGGATCACGGACACGAGAAAAACGACGCCCGGTCTGCGGGCCCTCGAAAAATACGCGGTCCGATCCGGCGGCGGCAGCAACCACCGGTTCAATCTCTCGGATGGTGTCCTGATCAAGGACAACCACATCAAGGCGGCGGGTGGTATCACCCAGGCGGTCCGAGCCGCACGCCAGACCATTCCGCACACCCTGAAGATCGAGGTGGAGGTGGAGAATGCCACCATGGTCGAGGAAGCGCTTGCATGTGGCGCGGACATCATCATGCTGGACAACATGAGCCTTGAGGACATGGCTGAAGCCGTGCGGCTCATTCATGGGCAAGCCCTGGTCGAAGCGTCCGGCAACATGGGCGAGAAGGACCTGCTCGAGGTCGCCCGCACGGGGGTCGATCTGATCTCGATCGGCGCGCTCACCCACTCGATCACGGCGGCAGACATCAGCCTGAAGTTCAACTGAACGCCATTTCCAGCCTCGTTTTATAAACTTCTTGCCAGAGCTCGGTGTCGCAACAACATGGCGTCCGGCTTCTTTTAAAGCGCGCAGGCGTCTGTTCGTTGTCTGGCATGAATATGTTAAAATAGGGATATTCACATCCATCGGATTCATCCGTGAAACCATAGCGAAAAGAGGCAGACATGGAAAAATTTGCTAATATCCCATACACCCGGCCCGACCTGGAAACATTCAAAAACCAAAGCCTGGACCTGATCAGCGTGCTGGAACAGGCGGATGAGCATGCCAAGGCCCGCCGGGCGCTCATGGACCTGGAAGCGCTGGAAACCACCATTGACACGATGGTCACCATCGCGCACGTCCGCAATACGATCGACACGACGGATGTGTTTTACGACGCGGAGATGACCTATCTGAACGAAGCGCTGCCGACCTTGATCCCGATGAGGATCCGGCTGCTCAAAGCCCTGCTGGCCTGCCCCTTCCGCCGTGAACTGGAAGCCGAGTTTGGCAGCCAGCTGTTCATCAACGCCGAAACGGAACTCAAGGTGCAGGACGAGTCGATCATGGCCGAGAAGGTCGAAGAGGCCAACCTGCGTCAGGCTTACCAGAAGCTGACCGCCCGCTGCACCACCACCTTCCGGGGCGAGTCCTTCAATTTCTATGGGCTGCTCAAGCACATGGAACACACGGACCGGGCGCATCGGCGCGAAGCGTACCTGGCCTGGGCGGATCTGTACGCGACCCATGCCGATGAGCTGGACCGGCTGTACGATCAGTTGATCGCCGTCCGCGTGCGCATGGCGACTAAACTGGGGTATGCCCGCTTCACTGAACTCGCCTATCTCAACCGCCATCGGACCGCCTACGGGCCGGATGACGTGGCGCGTTTCCGCCGCCAAGTGCTCGATATCGTCGTGCCGGCCTGCGCGAAAATCCGGGCCGACCAGGCCAGGCGGATCGGAGTCGAAAAGCTGAAATATTTTGACGAATCGCTGCTGTTTCCGGAGGGGAATCCCGTGCCGGCCGGCAGCAAGGACCAGATGGTTGCCTGGGCGCGTGACATGTACCGGGAACTGAGCCTGGAAACCGGCAGCTTTTTCGACTTCATGGCCCAATATGAGCTTTTTGACCTGGAAACGCGGTCGGGCAAGCGCATGGGCGGATACTGCACCAGTCTAGCCAGCTGGCAGGCCCCTTTCATATTCGCCAATTTCAACGGCACATCCGCCGACGTCGATGTGCTGACGCACGAAGCCGGCCATGCGTTCGCCTATTACACGGCTTCGCGCGAACAGGTACTGTCAGAGTACTGCCATTCCACGAATGAAATCAACGAAATCCATTCGATGTCCATGGAGCATTTCACCTATCCCTGGATGGGCAAGTTTTTTGGCGACCAGGCGGAAAAGTATCGCTATGCCCATCTTTGCCAATCGCTCAATGTGCTGCCTTACATGATGTGTGTCGACGAGTTCCAGCATCTGATCTATGACAAGCCGGACATGACGGCGATGGAGCGGCGACAGGTCTGGCGCGACCTCGAACGGACCTACATGCCATGGCGCGACTATGACGGCGTCGACTTCCTGGAGGAGGGCGGTTTCTGGATGCAGAAACAGCACATCTTCATGTACCCCTTCTATTACATCGATTATGCGTTGGCGCAGATGGGGGCTTTCGAATTCTACGGCCGCATGAAAACCAGTCAATCGGACGCCTGGTCGGATTACCTGACGCTATGCAAGGCGGGCGGTAGCAAAGGCTACCTTGACCTGCTGAGCCTGGCCCGCCTGGCCAACCCGTTTGCCGAGGGCAGTGTCGCGACTGCCGTTTCCCATGTGGTCGCGGAGGTCACGGACAGCCCATACCGTTGAGACGGGAACTGTTCGACCGTTCAGGAGGCACCCCATGAATCATGATCACCCAGGGACATGGCGCGGTGATACGGGTCGTCTGACAGATCTGGCCATCATGCTGATGGTCACGCTGTCTGTTATCTTCGTCGGACTGGCGGGATGCAGCCATTCAGCAACGACCCCCTCCGGTCAAACGCCAACAACACAGCCGGCATCATCGCAGACTGCGCCAATACAGACGTCTGCGAGCCAGCCGACTGCTTCGAGCGGTCAGGTGACAACCACTCCCACAACCGGGACCTGGACGACTACCGGCAGCCAGATCGCCTCACCCGACCGCTTTTCGCCGGCAGACCTGACGGTCGATGGCATTCTCGTCGGCTCCACTCCTCACGAAGTGGAACAAGTGTTGGGAGTGCCAGTGGAATCCAGGGCGGACATCGACCCGGTGTCCGGGTTGGATGTCCTGACTTACACCTACGATGGGGCACAGATGATCTTCATGGAGGCGGAAGAAGCGGACTCGGCATTACAGCTCAAATATGTCGAGGTGACCGGACGAGGGTATGTTCTCACGCGTGGAATCCGGGTTGGCGATAAGGCTTCCGATGTCCTCCGGCTCTTCCATCGCGATCCTGGCCAAGCAAATTACGAAGGTTACATGGTGCTTTATGGCGATCCGAACCTGTTGGACCGTGAGGTTACAACCCATGAAATCGCCTTTGCCTATTATGGCGAACGGGAAATCTACTTCCTGTACATGAAGCCACCCTACATGACCGGTCAGGCCACCATCTATGACGAAATGGCGGTGCTTCGACTGACCGTTGACGACGAGATCATCACCAAGGCTTTCTGGATGCTTGGCCCCGGCGCTGAATGATTATGAAAGGGCTGACTCACCATCATTGGACACGGTTGTGAGTCAGCCCGTCCTGAATGCCAAGCCGGAACTCACGTTGTCTTGCCACAGCAGTTTTTGTACTTTTTCCCGCTGCCGCAAGGGCAGAGCTCATTTCGGCCGACTTTCACAGCCTGCTGCTGCTGGGTTCCGGGAAACGGGATGATTTTCGATCGTCCGCGGGAGGCCAACTCGCGTGGTGTATGGCCATGGTTTTGCCATAGACGGGTGTTGTTTTTCGCATCCACCAGCAGTTGCAGCATGGCCTTGACCTGATTCATATCATCAAAGACAACACCATGGTCAGACAGCAGATCCATGTACTCTTGCATGCCCCATTCTGCCCGAAAAGCATCGTAAAGTTCTTCAACCAGATCCAGGACTTCATCCGGATTTGCGATATGCTTTCCCAACGCCAATCGCAATGCCTCCAACTGCGGGGTGTCTTCGAAGTAATTCCAATCGGCATACTTGATGAACTCGTCAAACGGTGGGTTGTATCGGGGTTTTCCCCGGCGGTCGCGCAGCAGATGCCGGACCCCTTTGAAATCGTCCTCTTCGAAGGAATCATCCACAATATAGTCGTCCCAGAAACTGAAGCCGATCTGGGCATAAACCTGGCTGATCAGGATCGAGAAAACCTCATCCTCATCGGTCTGTCGTTCATGATAGCTATTGAACAGGGATACAAAGTCTTCCTGGCTGATGACACCATAGAGATTCACAGCCGCGATGGCCATGTCGACGACGTCGTCGCGGAAGTCTTTTTCCTCGATGTATCCGACTGCTTTCAACGCATCGAAGGACTTCTTGATCTCATCCGGAACGATAAAAATGATGTTGCCATTGTGATAAAAAGACTGCATGAGCCCTGTAAGTTGGGCCATCAGATATAATTCGGGATAAAGACTGTCGACCACATGCTCGTTTTCGGCAGCTGCAGTCTGGAAAAATTGCCAGGCCGGTTTGTCCAGATTGTTCAATAGCGGGATCAGGCCATCCGGCTGACTGATCAGGTCGACGATTTTCGAGATCAACTCAGGCTTCGCCAGCTTCCCGTAATATTTGACCTGAAGAGCCCGGCCCAGTTGCCGTAGTTTTGTGATGCTGCGCAGATCCAGGATGTCCGACAAGGAATGGGTTGGCGCCTGATGGACAGCCGATTTTATATTGTGCCTCCGGGTAATGTCAGAAATCAGTCGCTTCAGTTTTTCGTGGTCGATTGGTTCGTTCATGATGATCTCCAATCAGGTCCGCTTCGATTTTGGCAGACCCGCCCTTTTTTGGTTTTGAAACAAGACAAGCACTGAGACTACTAACAATATGATACCAGATCCGCCAGTGATCAGGGTGGTCTGGTTCAATACTGCCCCGAGGACTGCCTGACCCGGACTGGATGGATCGTACTTCACGTCCATGGCCTTGCCGATTGCGGCAGGGCTGGTTTTCTCAACAGGCGAAACAATCGTGTAAACGCTCCCTTCGACCTGATACTCGACCACCTCGACAAATCGGGTGATCGGGGACCCTTTGCTATCCTGGCCGGGCCGATCCAGATGGCTGACCACACGGCCTTCTGCCGTGAGATAGTCAGCAGTGGACGATCGATATTGAAAATATGAAAAGACTGAATAACTGAGAGAAGCAAGACCGACGACGAGGAGTATAGCGAAAATGATCCACTGTTGCCTGGACTTGGATTTGTTTTCCGGCTCCATATAAGTGCCTCCATACAGGAACGATTTGAGTGAACCGATCGGCCATCTTCATTTTATCATAGGTGCCCGTCTGGTGACCGGCACTGGACAGACAATGATTGACAAATGGCATTGACAATGGGAAATGGTAAATGGGATAAATGAGTGAGACCTTATTTCGCAACAACAAGAAAAATCGAGGAGGATTCAGACATGATCAAGAAGCAGTCGGAACTGCGTGTGGAAGAAAAATTCAACCTTCGAGGCGGAGCAGGGGTCGTCCGGATGATCCATGTCCTGGAACAGGCCGATGCCGCGAACACGGGCCGGCTGTTCGGGCGGCTCGTCATCCCCGTGGGTGGCTCGGTCGGGTATCATGATCACCAGGGCGAGTTCGAGCTCTATTACATTCTCCAGGGCAAGGCCCTGGTCAACGACAACGGCGAGGAGCATGTCATCGAAACCGGTGACATGATGTTGTGCCGGGACGGGGAGTCCCATTCGATCACCAACATCGGCGATGTCGATCTGGAGTTCATGGCCATCATCGTCTTCACTGAAAAGCAGCCGGCCCCATAAGCAAAAGACCGCTTCACTGTACTTTGCCTGATGCCAGGACAACCACGAATTTGACATTGAAGAAAAACGCATTGGGGGAAACCATGAAGAAGAGAAACCGGACCATCCTGATCGTCCTTGTTGCAGTCCTCGCCCTGATCGCAATCGCCGTATCCGTGGCCGTGAGGAACATGGAAAAAGAGCTGGAGCCCCTCGCCACTGCCCAGATCAGGCAGTTTGACCTGTCGAAGATTTCGGACGGGGCTTATCCGGGCCGGTTTTCCGCCGGACCGGTTGCCGTAAAAGTTGAAGTCATCATTCAAGATGGCCGGATCGACAACATCCTGCTCCTGGAGCACAATAATGGGCAAGGCCAGCCGGCGGAGGCCATCATTCCCGTCATGATCGAAGAACAGACGATAGCTGTGGATGTCATCGCGGGTGCGACCTACAGCAGCAAGGTCATCCAGAAAGCGGTCGAGGACGCGCTGGACAAAGCCAATTGAAACAGGACAGGACCGGGTATTTGTTGAATGCCCGGTCCTGTCGTTCGTTTTCAGCTTTCATCGGATCCTGAGTGTCAATATTTCATCGAGCTTACATGTCCCGCCAGAAACGCAGGTTGTTTTTCTCGATTTCCCGCAGGTCCGGCATGGGGAAGTATTTCACCTGCCCGGCGTCCGCCATCATGATGCCATGCTTGATTTTCCGATAGGATTCATTGGAAAAAGAGGTGTTGAGCGTGATGCCCTTGACAAATTTTTCCTCGCGCCGGCGCATGTCCAGGATGGCATCCCGCAGCTTGGAAGGATGGACTCCTTCGAGCGGGGAGGGCAGGAAAGGATTTTCCTCAAATTCCTTGAGGAATTCATCGATATCCAGATCAATTTGCAGGTACATGATCCGTGGCACATGGAGGGGATTGTCCTCCCGGGTGAACCACTTGCCGAAATCCAGGATGTTGAATTTGGACAGGGTCAGCATGTGGACCGGTGTGATCTCGGCATAGACGTTGATTGCCTGCTGATCGGGCAGGGAAGAGGCGTCGCCGGGATACAGTGGATAACTGGTGCCGTCGGCATTGGCCAAGTACAGCACTTTGATGGCATCAAGTGACACATGCTCCAGGATACGATAGCTGGACACATATTTGGTCGCCTTCGGACTGCCGTCCGGATGGGGCTTGAGGCCTTCCATCGCCTTGTCGATCTGGAAATAGGGATGACGGTAATGGATGTCAAGCTCGGCAAATATCAGTTTGCCGGCATAGTAATTGGCGGATCCGTAATTGTAGCGGAATCCGAACTGTTCCGGCGCCAGATGCGAGAGCACCAGGGCGGCATTTGGATAACAGATCATGTACAGATGAGGTGTGTATTCCTGGCTCATATGATTACCCCCAGAATGAACGCAGCATGGGCGCGATGACGAGTGATACCATGGACATCAGTTTGATCAGGATGTTAAGGGCCGGACCGGCGGTGTCCTTGAACGGATCGCCAACCGTGTCGCCGACCACAGCCGCTTTGTAGGCCTCCGTGTTCTTGATTCCTTTTGATTCGGCTTCCGCCATTTTCTTCGCGTTGTCCCAGGCTCCGCCTGAGTTGGACATGAAGATGGCGAGTGCCACGCCGACGACCGTCACCCCGGTCAGCATGCCGATCAGCATCTGCGGGCCGCCGAGGAAGCCGACCAGAACCGGCGAGACCAGGGCGACCAGGCCCGGCAGCAGCATTTCCTTCAAGGCGGACTGGGTGCTGATGTCGATGCAGCGACGATAGTCCGGTTTTTGCGTGCCGGCGAGGATGCCGGGCATTTCGCGGAACTGGCGTCTCACCTCGGCGATCATCTTGTGGGCGGCCTTGCCCACGGCCGACATGGCCTGGGAAGAGAACAGGAACGGGATCACCGATCCAATGAGGATGCCGACCAGTACATAGGTGTTGGTGATGTCGACGCTGCCCAGGCCGGTCTGGTCTTTGAAAGAGGACAGCAGGATGATCGCGGTCAGGGCGGCAGACCCGATGGCGAAACCTTTGCCGATCGCTGCGGTTGTGTTGCCGACCGCATCGAGGCTGTCGGTGATTTCGCGGACCGAGTGGGGGAATTCCGCCATCTCGGCCAGGCCGCCTGCGTTGTCGGCGATAGGGCCATAGGCATCGACGGCCAGCTGGATGCCAAGGGTGACCAGCATGCCCACCGCCGCGATGCCAACGCCATAAAGCCCTGCCAGCAGGTAACTGCCGAATATCCCGGCCGCGATGATCAGGACCGTGGGGAACGCGCTCATCATGCCGACCCCGATGCCGGTGATCAGCGTGGTGGCCGCGCCGGTTTCACAGGATTTGTAAATGGAAATGACCGGTTTCTTGCCCGTGCCGGTGTAATATTCCGTGATCTGACCGATGATCACCCCGGCAGCCAAGCCGATGATGGAAGCTCCGAAAATGTGGTAAAGGCCGGCATTATCATTGAAGGTCTTCCGGCCGATCAGCACATGCAGGACGATGAAGACTGACGCGGCTGCCACGATGGCCGCACCGAATGTGCCGGCGTTCAACGCTTTCTGCGGATCGCGGCCTGGTTTGGTGCGGACCAGGAAAGTGCCGGCAATCGAAGCGATGACCCCGATGGCCGCGATCAACGGCGGCAGCAGCATCAACCTGATTTTCACGTCTGGGTCCGCGGTCACGGCAAGGCCCAAAATCATCGAGCCAATAATCGAGCCGACAAACGATTCGAACAGGTCCGCGCCCATACCGGCTACATCCCCGACATTGTCGCCGACATTGTCCGCGATCGTTGCCGGGTTGCGCGGATCATCCTCCGGGATGCCCGCCTCCACCTTGCCGACCAGATCAGCGCCGACATCGGCGGCCTTGGTGTAAATGCCGCCACCCACGCGGGAGAACAGGGCGATCGAAGAGGCTCCGAGCGAAAAAGCGGTGCCCAGCGGCAAGATGACCTGGCCCAGGGTCGCTTCATCCACGCCGAACGCCTGTGTGCTCAAGAACAGCACCAGGAACAGTCCGACCAGGGCCAGCCCCACCACACTCATGCCCATGACCGTGCCACCGGAGAAGGCAATGCCCAACGCCGCGTTCAGACCATCATCCCGCGCAGCCTGCGCGGTGCGGGAATTGGCTGCCGTGGCCACTTTCATCCCGATGAAACCGGCCAAAGCCGATGCCAGAGCGCCCAGGACGAAGGCCGCACCCTGGTAACGCAGCGCGCCCTTGTTTCCGATTGTCAAAAGGACGGCCACTCCGAGGATGAACGGGGACAGGACCTTGTACTCCCGGGTCATGAAGGCCATGGCGCCTTCCGAGATATACCCGCCGATTTCGATGAGCGCAGGGACCGTGAGGCTGCGTCGATGGATCCATCGGGTTTTCACATAGGCGAAGACCAGGGCCAACAGCGCGCCGGCGAAAACCAGCAAGAGCACCTGAGCGATCATGGGTGATTCCCCCCTTCGATACGTTTGTTCGATTATTGATCATGACTAGACAATTATATCGTTTTACTAAAGCCAATTCAAGACAAATTCCGTGTTTTGTAGCAAATAGAAACTAATTCATCCATTTTTCACCCTTTGGTGCAATCGAGAGCATCGAACAGCCATCATGACGGATCATCGTCTGTTCAGACACGAAGTGAAGAGCGAAAACCTCTGGAAGCATAATAGGATTCGGCGCCGTTGTGATAGGTGAAGACCGTATCATATCGTCGATCACAGAAGAGCGCGCCCCCCAATTTGCGGATGGAGTCCGGGGTTTTGACCCAGCTGGAGGTTTTGGTGTCAAAGACACCTAGTGACTGCTGCGCACGATAAACATCCTCCGTCAGCAATTCCACGCCCATTTCAGATGCCAGCCCGATCGCGCTGGCGCGGGGCTTGTTGTCTTTTCGCGAAGCAAGCGCGTCCGGGTCATAACACAGGCTCCGGCGGCCCGCAGGACTCTCGCTTGAGCAGTCATGAAAAATATATTCCCCCGTTTCATTGTCCCGGCAAATGACATCCGGTTCTCCGCCTGTCTGCTCCATCTGGTCGAGCGACCACAGCTTGTCAGGCATTTGCTCCAGCCTTTCCCGGACCGGCAACCAATCCAGGTCGGGATGCCTGGCCATGTTGTCCTCGAATCGGTTCTTCAGCAGTGTCAGCAGCGCGTCCTGTCGTTCGCGGCTCAAGGTGCGCTTTTGCTTTTCCATCTTCCAGACTCCCTTTTTTGACCTGACCTATCGATTTCATCAGGCCCGCCTGACTGGATCGACCACCTGAATGCTTTCCGGATTGGATTGCATGCGGTGATTGCGTCCCTTTGCAACCATTATACGGCATATCAGCAGTTCGTGTTACAAAATAAACCTGACTGGATGCGGAGGTCAGGTGCATTTGACAGTGATTTTCCAGTTCGATACAACTGTAGTGAACAATCGATGAATTCAAGTACGTTATCCTTCTGGAGGGCTGATCTCATGATGGAAGAAAAAAGTGTAGACCACTTGCTGGAAGAAGCATACGGGGCTGCCGTCGAGATCATGAAAACCAGGGCGGTCAGCTTTTACCAGGCGTTCCGGCTGCTGCCGGAAGACCGCTTCAAAGGGGTCGCGGCGGTCTATGCGCTTTGCCGGGCCGCGGACGATATCGCCGACCGGGAGGAGGCGTTGCATCAACCCGGGCAGACCAGGCAAAGTCTCGATGACCTGGAGTCCGCGCTGGTCCGATACTATCAAAATGGGATGCGACCACTGGATGTGCCTCCGGTCTTGACCTGGTGGAAAGCGCTCGAAGACACCATCCGCCGTTTCAATGTCCCCATGGGCAGTTTTCTGCAGCAGATCGAGGGACAGCGCCGGGACCTGGCGTTTGAGGAAATGCGCACCCTTGAGGACCTGATCGAATACAGCCGGCTGGTGGCCGGTTCGGTCGGCACGATGCTGTTGCCCTTGCTGGCTGAGGACCATGCGGACATTCAGGATCCGGACTGGCAACTGGCGTGCGAGCACCTGGGCATTGGCATGCAGATCACGAACATCCTGCGGGATGTGGGGGAGGATCTGCGGCTCAGAAACCGGATTTATCTACCGACAGACCTGCGATTGGCTTTTGGCGTGTCGCGTGATGAACTGGCAGCGCTGGCCGGGACGGCAGACGGACAAGCACCTCGCGTGATCCCGGATTCGATTGTCGCTCTTTGGGAACATCTGGCGGCAATCGCCGATCCCTATTATGCAGCTTATGAGGCATGGCTATGCCGGTTTCATCCGTCCTGCCGGCTATCGCTCGTCGCTGCTGCGCGTATCTACCGGGCAATCGCCGACGCCGTTCGGGAGGCCGGCTATGACTGCTTCAGCCGGAGGTGTTATACGAGTGACGCGATGCGCGATACGATCCTGCGTGAAGCAGCCGTCTTTGTGGAATCATATCCTTGCTGATTCGGCCGGGGTGGAAAAGGGCTGTCATTGTGGCGCCGTGTAAAGGAAGGATGCCGCAGTCGCCAGGATGGCAGCGAAATAATGGTACCAGGCGCTCTTCCGATGACGCAGCAGAAGAACGGTGACAACCAGGACCGAAAGAATCAGGCCAATGACCAGTACAGGATACTGATAGGCCTGGACGCCAAAGGCAGCACCCAATGAAGCCAGTCCTCCGGCCAAAAAGACCGCCTTGAGCCAATCGGGCAACCTGGTCCGGTAAAGCAGCAGGACCAATAGGATCCAGATCAGCCCGTAACCCATGCGAAGCGGGGAGACAAAGTTATGGTTGAGGTCACCGCCGGGATTGAACAACAATCTTTCCATGATACGGAACAGCACGACATAGAGTGAAAACGACAGACCCATGATGACGAGGCTTCCGATCGAGACCAAAACTGCCTGCTTGACAAGACCTTTCGGCTTGCTCATAGCGAGTGTCCTCCTTCGAACAGTTCAATTTTTGCTGATGACCGGATAAGGGCTGTTTTTCTACGCCTGATTATAATTTTTTTCAACATCGATGTCTATCGGAAAGAACCTTGCGTCTGCTCCAACGACTGCTGTATCTTGATAGTATAGACAGACAATCCGGGCCCAGGTTGCCAGAGAGGAACGATGGATCAGGAAGTTTACTCATGTACAGTCGAAATCCGAAAAGTGCCGGATCTGGACGGCGCTTCTGTCGAGATCTTTTTTGGGAACAGGAGAGGGGATTTTCATGTGGACATGCCTAAAGTGCGGACGATCTTTCAAAAGGCAGGACCAGGATCATTTTTGCGGCAAGGCGCCGGACACGATCAAGGCCTATATAGCCGAGCAGCCGGAGACAGTCCGACCGATCCTGAACCAGGTGCGTGACACAATCCGCCAAGCGTTGCCGGAGGCCTCGGAAAAGATATCCTGGCAAATGCCGACCTTCTGGAAAAAGACCAATATCATTCATTTTGCGGCATTCAAGAATCATGTCGGGATTTTCCCCGGCAGCGAGGCCATGGTGCATTTCGCTGATCGGCTCACCGAATACAAGACCAGCAAAGGGGCCTGGCAACTACCGTATGACAAGCCATTGCCGCTCGAACTGATCGCCGAGATGGCGAAGTTGTGCTATGAAACAGGGAACCATCATTGATTGTCTGATCACGAGGGATCAGCCTTATAAAACGAATCCGGCCACCAGGGCCAGCACCACGATCAAGGGCGCCGGAACTTTTCGGGTGAACAGCAGAACGACCGTGACGAGCGACACCAGCAGGTTGTCCCATTGAAAACCGCTCTTCTGCATCACGATGATGGCGGCCACGGCGATCATGCCTCCGGCCACCGCATTGATGCCTTTCAGGGAGACCTTGATCGCCCGGATCTTTTTGAGACTTTCCCAGATGGGATAGATAAAGTAAATCAAAAGCAGACCGGGGAGGAAAATGCCGATCCCGCTTACCATGGCCGACAAGGCCTGGATGAAGGGTCCGCCACTTCTGGCGGCCATGCCGCCGACATAGGCGCTGAAACTGAACATCGGTCCGGGGAGGCCCTGGACGAGGCCGTATCCGGTCAGGAATTCCTGATTGGTCAGATAACCACGGATATCGACCATTTCACCAAGCATGACCGGCACAACCACCTGACCACCGCCGAACACCAGATATCCATAGCGATAGAAACTTTCAAACAGATGGACGATGCGGACATCCCATGTCAGGGTCAAAACCAGGCTGCCGACGGCCAGGATGGCGAAGGCCCATAGATAAGGCCACGGTGGACGGATGGCAACAGGATTCCATAAAGGCCGTTCTTGTGAGATCAGGACACTGACCGCCCCGCCAACCAGAAGGACGAGGGGAAAAACCCAAGGGGAGCGGATGAAATAGGTGGTGACCGCCCCGAACAGCATCAGGAACCGGGTCAGGTTGTCGGTGGCGACTTTGCGGCCGATTTTCCAGGCTGCGACCAGAATGAACCCGACAGCGAGCGGTCCGATGTATCGCAGGGTGTCCGGCTCGATGCTCAGCAGGTCCAGGAACTGGTAGAGGAAGGACAGGAGCGTCATCACGACCAGGGCAGGCAGGGCCCAGACCAGCAGGGTCAGAAACCCGAGCAGCGGACCGCCCACCTTGTATCCGATGGAGACGATGGTTTGTGTGCTCGTCGGGCCCGGCAGGACGCTGCACAAGGCGACCAGTTCGATCAGCTCCTCCTCGGTCAGGTGATGCTTCTTGGTGACCATCTGGTCAATGAACACCCCGATATGGGCCTCCGGTCCTCCGTAAGATCCCAGAGAGCAGATCATCACATCTTTCAGGAATCCGTTCCAATTTGATCGGTCCATGGTTCGATCGCCCCTTTCAACTGTATTGTCATTGACACAGGTGGTTGTTTGAACCATAATTATAGTATAACGATATCGAATATCTATAACAAGAGTTACACTAATTGACAGGAGCCAGTCGATGCGTGATCCGGTCATTCGAAAAATGGTGCTGGGGTTCATCAGCATCCACATTCTCCATCACGCCGCGCGGGAGCCTTTCTTTGGCTCCTGGATGATCGACGAACTGAATCATCATGGATACGAGATGAGTGCCGGCACGCTGTATCCCATCCTGCACAAAATGGAAGCCGATGGACTCCTCACGCGCGAGGACCGACTGGCTGACGGCAAGATCCGCAAGTATTACTCGATCACGCAAAAGGGCGCACACGTGCTGGCCAAAGCCCGAGAGCAGGCCTATGAGCTGTTCAAGGAGATTCGTGAATAGGAGATGCGCGAGAAGGGTGGCCTTGGGGCTTCTCCTGATGGTTGCCGTCGCCTGCGCAGGACCGGTGGAAGCGGATTCACCGGGTGATTTCTATTTTGTCGTCGTGGGCAATTCCGTCACCATCACCGGGTATCGCGGGACGAGTCCGGAGGCCTATATACCGGAACGGATCGATAGCTTGCCGGTCACCCGAATCGCGAGCGGTGCCTTTGTCGAGTCACCGGGCCTGACGCTGGTCCACATTCCGCCCAGTGTCGAGACGATCAGTGAAACCGCATTTGGATACGGTTTGTGGAATTACACCAGCGGCCTGGTGACCCTGCATTCGATTCAGGTGGACCCGGACAATCCTTTCTATTCGAGCGAGGATGGCGTACTCTTCGACAAGGGGAAGACCCGATTGGTCCGCTATCCGCTCAGCAGACCGGGTTCGACATACCGGATTCCGGATACAGTCACATCTCTGGCAGAATCAGCCTTTCTCAATTGCGATGGCCTCATTTCGGTCGACTTGCCCCCCCATCTGCGAAGTATCGGCGACTACGCGTTTTCCGGTTGCCAGAGCATACTGGAGATTGCTGTGCCAGACACAGTCGTCAATCTGGGACAGGGCGTTTTCAGAAACTGCGCCAGTCTCCTTGAACTTCACCTGCCGGCCGGACTGACCCGGATCAGCGACTTCCTGTGCATGGGCTGCCGGAGCCTGGTCATGGTCAACATTCCGGATCCTGTCGCGGAAATCGGCGACTACGCGTTTTCCCAGTGCCGAGCGTTGTCCTCCATCCACTTGCCCCAAACGGTCACGGTCATCGGGTCCTTCGCTTTCAGCAATGACCGGCAACTGGAACAGGTGACCATCCCGGCCGGTGTCACCACCCTGGGTGATGGGGCGTTCAGCGACTGTCATCGATTGAAGTCGATCGTGATCCCGGCACAAATCGAGGAAATTCGGGCTTATTCCTTTTCCCGATGCTTTGACTTGCGTGAGGTCGGAATCGAAGCGGGCATCCGGAGGATCGGAGACCAGGCTTTTTTCGGCTGTGAGTCTCTGACGCGCATGGAATTGCCGGATACGGTCGAATCGATCGGTGTCCAGGCATTCTCCTACTGTGACAGATTGGAATCGATCCGACTGCCGGAGCGCTTGGCCGTGCTATCGACTGGCGTACTGTCCAACTGTGCGTCTCTGAAGGAGATCACGATTCCGGCCGCTGTCAACCAGATAGCCCCGGATGCCTTGCACAACCTGAAGGGACTGGCAAGAATCGTGGTCGATCCTGACAATCCGGCTTTTTCGAGTCTCGACGGCGTGCTGTATGACCGGACCGGGACGGTTCTGATCCACTACCCGGCAACCTTGCCGGGTCCGCACTTTGTGATCCCTGCCGGCGTCACGACAGTCAGGCGCCATGCGTTTCACCTGGCGGAAAACCTGCAGCGGGTGACGATTCCAGAAAGTGTCGACAGGATCGAGACAGAGGGGTTCTATCTGTGTGACCAACTCGAATACGCCCATTTCCTTGGCAACGCACCTGATCTGGAGCCCTTGGCGTTCAGGGACTGTCATGACAGCTTCATGATTTATTGCCTGGACGGACGGACCGGATTCGAATCCCCGGGGTATCCGGTTCAAGTGCTGCACACGGGCGGCTTGTCCGTCACCTTTGTGGACTGGGATGGCACGATCCTGCTGTCTGCGTTGGTCACTTATGGCCAGGATGCCATCCCGCCTGTCAACCCGGTCCGGGAGGGCTACCGGTTCACCGGCTGGGACCGTTCGTCGACGGCCGTAACCGAGCGCCTGACGATCCACGCTGTCTATGAGCCGATGGAACCGCCTCAAAAAAGCCTCGCCGGCCCTTGGGTCTGGGCCGGTGTGCCATTCGCCATCGGATTGATTGGCCTGGGGCTCTATCGGGTGATCCGGAAAAGTCACAGGGGGGTGATTTCATGAAACAGGTCCAACGGAAGCCTCGGGCTGTCCGGATTGCTCAAGCGGTGATCCTGTTTTGCTGCCTGATCCTTTTCGCGGCAGGCGTGATCATGCTGTCGATCGGTAAATCCTACGAGGCGGCAGCAGCCGGAGGGGGTCTGGCTGTGATCGGTCTTTTCCTCTGGCTGACAAGAAAGCAGGCCGCCGGATCCTATCTGCCGATCTTCCAGGCCATGATTGTCGGTATGGGCTGCGAAGCGGTCCTGTTTGGAACAATCCTGGACTGGTATGACACCACCCGCTTTTTCGACAAGCTGAACCATGGTCTTGCGGGTGCGGTGCTGGCGGTGATCGGCCTGGTGGTTTTCTACGGGATCAATCCGCGACAACGGGGGCCGTTGACCGTTCGTCCCTCGTTTGTCGCGATGTGGTGCGTCGCGTTCGCGATCACCATCAAGGTGTTCTGGGAATTCTATGAGTTCGCGGGGGACCGGCTGATCCAGGCGAACATGCAGCGTTGGCAGTTTGGAGCTGTTCATGCGCTGACGGACACGACGATGGACCTGGTCAGCGGACTGGTCGGATCATTGCTGGTCAGCCTGCCGATTTTGCGATTGCTGAAAAAGGATTCGTCGGGTTTTTACCGGCGTTATCTAGCTGGTCTGTATGAGCACGAACCTCGGCCTTGAACCGGTCAGGCGGAAAGGATCAGACCGTCCTCCACCCGGATGATCCGTTTTGCCTCGGCGGCAATGGACGGATCGTGCGTGATCATCACGATCGTGGTGCCTTCATCGTTCAATTGACGAAAAAATGACAGGATGTCATGGCCGGTTTTCTGGTCGAGCGCACCGGTCGGCTCATCGGCGAGGATAAGCGAGCAGCCGCCGACCAGCGCCCTCGCGATCGCGACCCTTTGCTGCTGACCACCGGAAAGCTGGTTTGGCCGGTGATGCCAGCGATCACCGAGCCCGACCCGCTCCAGGGTTTCCATGGCCATTTTCCGAGCCGTGCGGTTGCTTTCGCCGCCCAGCAGCAATGGCAGGGCCACATTGTGCAATGCGTTGTATTTGGCGATCAGATTGAACTTCTGGAAGACAAAGCCGATTTTCTGATTGCGGATCCGGGCGGCCGCGCGATCAGACTGGTGACTGACATCCAGGCCATCGATCCGGTAGGTGCCGCGATCCGGCGTGTCGATCAGCCCGATCAGGTTCATCAGGGTGGTCTTGCCGGAACCGGATGGCCCGAGGACCGCGACAAACTCACCCGGGTCGACCCTCAGGGAAATCCCTTTCAGGACATCGACGCGGTTTTCGCCCTTGCCATAGGATTTATGGATTTCCGTCATTTCGATGATCGGTTGCATGGCCATTTCCTCATTTCATGTCCTGGGCTTCTGCGCCAGGATTTTTTCGATCGTCTTGTCATCATCCAGATAACGGATTCTGAGGATCATGCCTTTGGTCAGCTGATTGAGCCCGATTTCCTGTTCCACTGGTCCGGTTCCTGTACCGCTTTCGGCGGTGGTGCCAGTGCTCTGGGCCGTCACGCGCATGACGAGCGGCGTGCCGACCGGGATGACGATGGTCCGTTCTTCGCCCGTGTAGTTTTTTTCAGCCGGGACACCGGATCCGCCGCTGTTCTTGCCCATGCCGGATCCGGGGACTCGCGATGATTCCGTTTCAGTGGCGCTCATTTCCATGAGCTTCAAGGTGACTTCGTTGCCGATGATTTCGGTGATCTCGCCCTGGATGTCATAGACATTGTTGACCGGATTGCCGGTTCCCGTGCCGGTGGCAGTCGTCGTTGCCTCCGTGCCGCCTGAAGCGGTGGTTTCGTTTTGCGCAGTCGTGCCGCAGGCCGTGGCAGCCAGCAGCAGGGAAAGGGTGAGGATGAAAATCATCAGTTTTTTCATAAGGGTTCCTCCATCTTCAGGATCATTCGTAATTCAGTGCGTCAATCGGTTTGAGGCCGGAGGCCTTGGCAGCCGGGTAGAATCCAAAGAAAATGCCAGTCAGGGCGGCAAATCCGAGCCCGAGGAGGATCCCGTCCAGCGAAGGCTGGAAAGCGATGTCCACGTAGGACAGAAGCCAGGGTGCCGCGGCACTCAGCCCTGCGCCGGCCAGTCCGCCGAGGACACTGATCACGATGGCCTCGAGCAGGAACTCGACCATGATCGTGCGCCGTGTGGCACCGATGCTCTTCAGGATGCCGATTTCACGCGTCCGCTCTTTGACAGCGACCATCAGCACATTCATGATGCCGATGCCGCTGACGACGAGGACGATGATGGCAACAGCCACCAGCAGGGAGGACATGGTCCGGGCTGTCGCCTGGGCCGATTCCAGCGCGCTGCCCGCATCGGTCACGGTGTAGGCCTCGTCAGTCCCGATGGTCTCGAGAATATAGGCCTGGATCTCTTCGATGGCCAAAGCCACGGTGTCGATGCTGCTGGCCAGGGCGACATAGCTAGTCGTCGCACTACTGGTCTGGTTGCGCGTTGACGAGGTTCCCGAGGTGTACTTCAGGGCAACGTCATATGGGATGTAGGCCATGTCGTCCGGGGACACCGAGCCCCCGGCACTTGGCCCCGTCATGCCGCCTGTGCCCCCGACCCGGTCGAAAACGCCCACGACCGTGAAGGACGCGCCCTTGATCTTGACGGTCTCCCCGACTGCGTTCTGAACATCGCCATCGAACAGGTCATAGGCTAGGTTGTAGCCCAGGACGGCCACTCTGGCGCGCATCTGCGAGTCCTCATCCGTGAACAGACTGCCATAGCGTGGCCGCAGATTGGTGATCGTGGCATAGTTTTCGTCGATGCCCAGGATCGAAACGCTGGCGGACACCATGCCGGCGGTGATGTCCGAGGTGGTTCTTGTGCTGACGCCGACCGCCCGGACATAGTTGAGCGTATCGACCATTTGCATCGCATCGTCGCGTGTGAAAGTCGCCGTGCTGATCTGGGCCGATCCCATCCCACGCGTACGGGCGATTGTGATCGTCTCCACGGACAGACGGCTGAACTGGTCAGACACGGCCGCCTCGCCGGCCTTTCCGATGCCGACGACCATGATGATGGTGAAAGCGCCGATAATGATGCCGAGGGAGGTCAGGAAAACCCGGAACTTGTTGGTCGAGATCCCCAGGAAAACGGCACGGAAAATCTCGGACGGTCTCATCGCTTGACACCGCTTGTCACGACCATCTCCCCGGCCTGAAGGCCGTCGATGACTTCACTGACCGTGCCATTGGTCAGCCCGAGTGTGACCGCCCGCTTCTCGATAGTGCCGTCCGCGAGCTGCACATGCACGTGCTGGCGCCCGTCATTCATGAAGACTGCTTTGTTGGAGACCAGCAGGATGCCGGTTTTCTCTTTCTTCAGGAACAGGACGAATACGCTCATGCCGTCCAGGATCCGCTCATCGGGCTTGGTCAGCTGCCCGGTCACGGCATAGGTGACAATGCCCGTGTTGTCGATTTTCGGGAGGATATCCACGGCCAGGACCGTTCCCGGCTGGTTTTCCAGGAACAGGGCATCGACGCCCACACGCATCTCCTGGCCCACCGCCAGGCCGCTGATGTCGCTTTCATTGACATTGGCGACGAGCTGGACATTTGCCGGGTCATAAAGTGTGATGAAATCCGATGTGCCGGCAGTCGAACTGGTACGGGCCAGGACGATGTCTCCGGCCGAGAACGCGATGTCGATGATCTTGCCGGCAGCCGGCGCGGTGAGATTGACGTGGTCGAGCGCGGTCCTTGCCTCGTCGAGCTTCCTTTGCGCTTCCGCCAGGTTCAGCTCAGCGTTGACAATGGATGTGGTGCTTGCGCTCAGGTTTTCATATTTGAGTTTTTGCAGGTTGTAGGCTTCCTTGGCTGCCGCCTTGTCGCTGTCATAACGCGCTTTGGCGTTGGCCAGGCTGACCAGCGCGTTGTTCAGGCCGGTCTGTGCCGTATCCAGGGCGGCAGTGGCCGCGTCCACCTCTTTTCGCGCGGCCGATATGGCGGCGTCGAGGTCATCCGCGTCTTTTGGAGACGGGGTGGGCGTTGGGGCTGCAGGGGTCAGGGTCGGGGTCGTAGCCGGGGTCGGGGACACTTCCGATTCGGTACCCGGTACCGAATCGGAAGTGTCCAGGGCTTCCTGTTCGGCCAGCAGGGCGTCCAGATCGGCCTGTGCCAGGGCCAGGGCGACTTCTTTGTCCGCGACCTTGTCCGTGGCATCTGCGATCGCCTGCTGGTAGATCGTATCGTCAAAACGAGCGACATATTTCGCATAAAGGGAATCCAGTTTGATTTTTTCTGATTTCAGGGTGTAGTCTCGGGTGGCGATTGCGTCATCATAGGCAATCTGGGCCTTGCGCAGACTGGTCTCGGCATTGTCGATCGCGGCTTGCATGTCGGTGGTGTCGAGCCTGGCCAGCAGGTCGCCGGCCAAAACGGTCTGCCCCGGCTCGACGAGGATTTCGCCGATCGTGCCGGCGGTGGCGAAATTGACTTTGGTCAGGGGAATCGTGATTCGGCCATCGGCATAGACCCCGATCTGCAGGCTGCCTTGCTTGACCGCCTGTGTACTGATTTTCACCGTGGAGTCCGTCTCCTGACCCGCGCTGCAGCCGCCTGCGAGCAGAGCCAACGCCAGGATGGCACTGATCGCGGATAACGTCTTTCTTCTCATATAGATCACACCTCAAACCTTTATGTGGAACACTTTTTTCATAGGACAATGATCAGTATAAGAGCCAATTGTGATGAAATTGTCATGACGAAAAAAGCCATGCGGCCAGGCGGGTCACATGGCTTTGGAAAGCCGTCCGGAAGCGGGTTGCTGTTACATCTTAGGTCAGGTCGGCTCGGTCAGATTTGGAAAGCCGGGTTTGGGTGCCGGATGAACGTGTTGCTTTTCAATTCGGAAAAAGCCTGATCCAGTTCTTCCTGTGTGTTCATGACGATCGGGCCGCCCCAGGCGACCGGCTCCTTCAACGGCCTGGCCGCGATCAGCAGAAAACGCGCGCCGTGGTCACCGGCATTCACCCGGACAGCATCATTTGGCCCGTCCGCCGGTGAGACACTGGCGAACAGCATCGCGCAGGCTTTTTCCTCGTACGGGCTTGTTCCGCCACCGGCTGCGAGTGTGCCTTCGATCAGATACAGGAACAGTGTCTCATCATTGGGTGTCTGGCTGTACGCCCAGCCTGCCCCTGGGTTCAGTGTGACATCCAGATACTGGACCGACACATACTCGCCGGTCATCGCGCCTGCCGTGCCGTTGTACTGGCCGGAAAGGACCCGCACAACGGCCCCGGATTCCTCGACGACCGGCACGTGGACAGACTGGATATCGCGATAAGCCGGCCGGGTCATCTTGGCCCTTCGCGGGAGATTGACCCACAACTGGCACCCGAGCATGCGCGGGGACGCCTTGGGCATCTCCTGGTGGATGATCCCGGAGCCGGCCGTCATCCATTGGCACTGGAGATCGCCGATGACGCCGGAGTTGCCCAGGCTGTCGCCATGCTCGATCTTGCCGGCCAGCAGATAGGTGACGGTCTCGATCCCGCGGTGGGGATGCCAGGGGAAACCGGCCGTGTAATCGTCCGGATTGGTCGAGTCGAAGCCGTCCAGCATGAGAAACGGGTCGAAATCCCGGATGGTCTTGATGCCAAGCACACGGCGCAGCCGGACACCAGCGCCGTCGACGGCCTGCTTTCCACGGATGACTTGGGTCAATGCTCGATCGGCCATTTCACACCTCCTGCCTGATGAGGGGATTGCTGCTTGTTCATTTTAACACAAAGGGGACATCGACATTCATACAGGAATGTACATGCAAAGTAATCGTTTGCAGGACTGGAGAAGCGCGACCGGTTCATGTATGATGATACTGTTTGGGTGACAGGATTGGGCGATCGACCAGGATTGCCGTCTTATCTGGGGGGAACATGAAGAAGATTTGCGAGACATTGAACGATACGTCGCTCTTTTCCGGGCTGGGTCATGAAATCTTCAACAACTATTGCTCCAAGACCAGCATCCGGCTGGTCTGGAAAGGTGAGGTCATCGCCAATGAAGGCGATCCGTGCAACGGGGTCGGCATCATCATCGATGGCCAGATCGCCCTGCAGAAATATGCCAGCACCGGTGATTTCGCCACCATCGAGCTGCTGTCCGCCGGCGACATGTTCGGCGAATACCTGATCTTTGGCACGCGCAAGAGCTACCCGACGACGATCGAGGCGGTCACCAACTCGAAAATCGTTTTCATTTCCCGGGAAACACTGCTTCACATCCTGCAGCAGGATCCGGGCATCATGCAGAACTTCCTCATGGTCCTGTCGGACCGTGTCCTGGCCCAGAACCGACGCATTTCGCTCCTGTCCCAGAAAAGCCTGAGACAGAAGATCGCCAGTTACCTCCTGGAACTGCTGCGCGAACAGCGCGAGGCTGAAGCGGCCGACCCTGCGCCGCCCCTGAAATCAGTCGTTTCGACGCAGGCGGTGGAGCTGCCTGTGTCGAAAGAAGTGGTCGCCCGCCTTCTGGCAATGCCGCGGCCCTCTTTTTCCAGGGAACTGATCGCGATGGAACGGGATGGACTCATCCGCGTCAGCGGCCGGGTGATCTGGCTTCTGGACATGGACGGACTGGAGCGCGGCATGATCGAAGGGTTTCGTCCCGGGGACTGAAATTTTGCCCCGGCCCCGGCCGTCCGGCCGTTTGCAAAGTGACGGTTATCCGCTATAATGCTACTGTTTGCGGGACTGACAGAAGAAGCCGCTTCCATGGGCCGGTGACAAGTCGCAAGATCTCGCGGAACGCCCCGGGTGAGACAAGCCGCAGGAAGCGGCACAAGGGCAAGGAGACATCATGCAGCTGCTCAAGGAAAGGATCCTCCAGGACGGCATCGTGCTTCCGGGTAATATCCTGAAGGTCGACAGTTTTCTCAATCACCAGATCGACCCGGTCCTGATGGCCGCCATCGGTGAGGAGTTCGCCGCCCGTTTCTCGGGCGAGCCGGTGACCCGCATCCTGACGCTGGAAGCTTCCGGCATCGCGCCCGCCCTTTTCACCGGACTGGCCCTGAAGGTGCCGGTCGTTTTCGCCAAAAAGACCGAGTCCGCCAACCAGGATGCCAGGACCTACATGGCACCTGTCCATTCCTACACCAGAAACCGCGACAACGTGATCCGGGTCGCGCGTCAATACATCTCATCTTCCGACCACGTCCTCCTCATCGATGATTTTCTCGCGCATGGAGAAGCGCTGCTCGGCATGGCCGAACTCGTCCGCCAGGCCGGCGCGACGCTGGCCGGCGCCGGCATCGTCATTGAAAAGGGTTTCCAGGGCGGGGGCCGGAAGATCCGTGACACGGGCATCAGGGTTGAATCCCTAGCCAATATAAAGGACATGTCCCAAGGATTTGTCCAGTTTGTCGACAGTCTATAAAGCAGGAGGAGATTACCCATGAGACTTCGCAAAATCATGACACTCATCATATGCCTGGCCCTGGTGCTGAGCACCGCGGCCGCAGCCGGCTGCAGCCAGAGCTCGACCACCACGGCCGCCACCACGGCCGCCACGACTGCCGCCGCCAAAAAAGTGAAGGTGGGCGTCATCTACATCAGCCCCAAGAATGACGGCGGATGGTCGCAAGCGCATGCCAATGGTTTCCAGGAAGCCGTCACTGCCATCGGCGCCGACAAGGTCGAACTCAAGGAAATCGAGTCGATCGAGGACACGGACGTCCAGAAAACCGAAACCGCCATCAAGCAGCTGATCTCTGAAGGCTGCGAGATCATTTTCGCGACCAGCTATGGCTATATGGAGACGGTCGCCAAACTGGCCGCGGAAAACCCGACAGTCAAGTTTGAGCATTGCTCCGGCTACATGAAGGCCGACAACTTCGCCAACTACTTCGGCCAGATCGAACAGCCCCGTTACCTGTCCGGCATCGTCGCCGGTCTCATGACCAAGACCAACACCATCGGCTATGTCGCGGCCCAGAAAATCCCCGAAGTCATGCGCGGCATCAACTCCTTCACCCTTGGTGTCCGTTCGGTCAACCCGGACGCGACCGTGAAGGTTGTCTGGACCAACACCTGGTACAACCCGCAGCTGGAAAAGGAAGCGGCCATTTCGCTTGTGGATGGTGGCGCGGACGTGCTGGCCCAGCACCAGGACTCCACGGCTGTCCAGCAGGCAGCCCAGGAAAGGAAAGTCTTCGGCATCGGCTATGACAACCCGATGTACAGCGAAGCCATCAAGGATGCCTACCTGACCGCTCCGATCTGGAAGTGGGGCGCCTACTACCAGACGCGCATCCAGGCCATGCTGGACGGCAACTGGGCCACCGGCGAATACTGGGGCGGCATGAAGGAAGGGATCGTCGCGCTCGACGCGATGACCGCGCTCGTTCCGAAAGACGTCCAGGACAAGGTCAACGCCCTGGTCGACACCATGAAGACCAAGGGCAACGACTTCGTGTTTGCCGGTCCGATCAAGGACAACACGGGCAAAGAACGTGTCGCGGCTGGTTCGTCGCTGTCCAAGGACGACCAGATGGGCATGGACTGGTATGTCGAAGGTGTTGAAGTCGCCGGCGAATAAGGCACCAGTCAAACTACGGCAATAGCCTTTGTTCATCCAGATTTATCCCTGCGGTCCGCCGGCCTTTGTCCATTGACCGGCGGACCGCGGGAATTTCATTTTCCGAGGTGCATGGATGCAGACTCCAACCACAGTGCCGGCGATCGAAATGCGTGGCATCACGAAGTCGTTTGGCAAGGTCCGGGCCAATGAGGACATCCGCTTTTCCGTGAAATCGGGTGAGATCCATGCCCTCCTGGGCGAGAACGGATCCGGCAAATCGACGCTCATGAACATCCTGTCCGGCATTTACCTGCCTGACGCCGGCGAAATCGCGATACACGGCAGACGGGTCGTCTTCCGTTCGCCGCGAGACTCGATAGCCCAGGGCATCGGCATGATCCACCAGCATTTCAAACTGGTCGAAAACCTGTCGGCACTGGACAACATCCTGGCCGGCACGGGACGAGGCCTCTTCCTCGATCGGAACGGGGCCGGAGCCCGGGTGAAAGCCCTCTCCGAACAGTTCGCAATGGGTGTGGATCCCGATCGCATGGTCTCATCCCTGTCGGTCAGTGAAAAACAGACGGTAGAAATCCTGAAAGTCCTTTATCGGGGATCGCGCATCCTGATACTGGATGAACCGACCGCCGTCCTGACGCCTCAGGAGATCGAAAAGCTGTTCTCTGTCCTGCGCCGGATGCGCGAAGAAGGGCAGGCGATCGTCTTCATCAGTCACAAACTGAATGAGGTGATGTCCCTGTGCGACAGGGTCACTGTCCTCAGACAGGGGCGGACAATCGGAACCGTCGATGTTTCCACGACCAATACGACCCAACTGGTCGAAATGATGGTTGGCCGCAGTGTCGATCTGTCGATCTGCCGGCCACCGGTTTCCGGACAGCAGCCCTGTCTGTCGGTCGACAGCCTGAATGTCCGGGACCATGACGGTGTCATGCGGCTGCAGGATGTCAGCTTCGGCCTCGACCATGGCGAGATCCTCGGCGTGGCCGGACTGGCCGGCAGTGGCCAGAAAGAGCTGTGCGAGACAATCGCCGGGCTGATCACCCCGCAGTCCGGCAGCATCCAGTTCCACGGCACTGAAATCGTCGGCAAGCCCCCGCGCGAAATCATCCGCATGGGCATCAGCATGAGCTTCATCCCCGAGGACCGGCTTGGCATGGGATTGGTCGCGTCGATGGACATCGCCGACAACATCATGCTCAAGGATTACGCGTTTCACAAGGGGGTCTTCCTGCAGCGGGCCAAAGCCCGTGCCAAAGCCCGTGAGATCGTCAAACAGCTCGACATCAACACGCCGGGCATCTTTCACACCGTCCGCAAGCTTTCAGGCGGGAATATCCAGAAGGTCATCCTCGGACGTGAAATCAATCTCAACCCCAAGCTCCTGATCACGGCCTACGCGGTCCGCGGGCTGGACATCAACTCCTCCTACATGATCTACCAGCTGATCAACGAGCAGAAGGAAAAGGGGGTCGCTGTGCTTTATATCGGTGAAGACCTCGACGTGCTCCTGGAGCTGTGCGACCGCATCATGGTCCTGTGCAATGGCCGTGTCACCGGCCTTGTCAGGACGTGTGAAACAACCAAGGAAAAAATCGGCCTCATGATGGCCGGAGAAGAAAATACGCCTGTACCGGCTCCCGACCAGGGGGAGACGACGGACAGCCGTCCGGAAAGCGAGGTGGTTTGATGCGTCTGCGTATCGCCAAGAAAGAATCACCGAGCACGCCCAGGGCCCTGCTGATCCGGGTCACCGCGGTCCTGGCCGCGCTGGTCCTTGCCGGACTGATCATGGCCGCGATGGGATATGATCCGATCGCCGCCTTCGCGGCCATCGCCAAAGGCGCGTTTGGCTCTGCATACGGTCTGACCAGCACCATCACGATCGCCATTCCGCTGCTGATCCTCGCGCTGGGCCTGACGGTCAGTTTCTCCATGCGTTTCTGGAACATCGGCGGCGAAGGCCAGCTGGTTGTCGGGGCGATCTTTGCCACATACGTGTCGCACCACCTGCCGGAAAACACGTCCTCATTCGTGTACTGGACCGCCATGATGCTGGCCGCGATGGCCGGCGGAGCCCTCTACGCTTTGATCCCGGGGCTGTTCAAAGCTTACTCCGGAACGAACGAGACGCTGTTCACCCTGATGCTCAACTATGTCGCGATCAAGATCGCGGTTTTCCTGCGACTGCAATTGTGGAAGGACCCGGCCGCGAAAGGGTTCCCGCACATCAAGCCCATTCCCGACGCCGCCCATCTGCCAAAAGTGCTCGGTGTCCATGCCGGATGGATCATTGCCCTGGTCGTCACCGTTTTCGTTTTCATTTTCCTGAAATACACCAAGCGCGGCTATGAGACGCGAGTCGTCGGCGAAAGCGAACGGACAGCCCATTATGCCGGGATCAACGTGCGCAAGGTACTGATCCTGGGCGTCGCCCTGTCCGGCGCGATCGTCGGACTGGCTGGTTTTGTCAAGCTCAGCGGCGCGTCCTTCATGCTTTCGGAAAGTATTGGCGGTGGCAACGGGTTCTCCGCGGTCATCGTCGCCTGGCTGTCCCAGCTCAATGCCCCGGTGATGGTGCTTGTCTCCTTGCTGTTCGCCGCCATGGAGCAGGGAGCCATGAGCATGGAGCTCTCGCTGTCGATCCCGGTTTCCGTATCCGACATGGTCAAGGGACTGATTTTGTTCCTGGCCTTGGCGTCCGAGTTTTTCATCAATTATCGGGTCGTGGTCGAAAAAACACCGCGTGCGTTCAGGAAGGGAGGGAGAGCCTGATGGATTCCGCCATGATGATCGCCTTGTTTGTCGCTTCCGCCATCCGCATGGCTGTCCCGTTGCTGCTGGGTACGCTCGGTGAGTCCCTGACCCAGCGGACCGGTCATGTCAACCTCGGTGTCGAAGGCCTCATGATGATGGGCGCCGCGACCGGCTTCATGGCCGCTTATCACACGGAAAGCATGCTGCTGGCCATTCTGGTCGGCATGGTTGGGTCCGGGTTCGGCGCCCTCCTGTACGCGATCCTGACGATCACGTTCCGGACCAAGCAGGATGTGACCGGACTCGCGCTGACCATCTTTGGCACCGGCTTTGCCAACACCCTGTGCAAAAAGCTGGCCAACCAGAACACACCGTCAGCCATCCGGGCATTCGCACAAGCCCAGCCGCTGCGTCTGCCGCAGGACCTGGCCGAGGGCGTTCCTGTGCTCGGGCCGGTCCTGCGTTTCATCGACACCGCGTTCCTGCAGCACAACCTGTTCATCTACTTCACCCTGATCCTGGCCCTGGCCGGCTGGTTCTACCTCTTCCGCACCCGCCAGGGGCTCAACGTGCGCATGATCGGCGAAAACCCGGCAGCAGCCGAAGCGGCCGGAATCCGGGTCATCGCCAACAAATACGTCCATGTCATCCTGGGCGGCATGATCTGCGGTCTGGGCGGCGTCTACATCTCGGTCGTCAATGTCGGGTCCTACCTGGAGAACATCGTGGCCGGCCGCGGCTGGATCGTGGTGGCGCTCGTCATATTCATCCGCTGGAACCCGCTCAATGCCATCGCCGGCTCCCTGCTGTTCGGCGCGCTCGAGATCATCGGCTTCCGCTTGCAGCATGTCGAGCAGCTGGCTGGTGTTGTCGTGTTTTCGCAATATGTCATTGACATGTACCCCTACCTCATGACGATCATCGTGCTGATCATCACATACGCGCGCAAGACCGCCTATCAAGGGCCGGCTTCGTTGGGTCAGCCCTATTTCAGAGAAGATCGTTGATGGCCTGAAAACGCGTGGTGAATGCCGGAATATCACGAAAACGGCTTTGAAATCACGATGATCAAGGAAAACAAGTCGCGAACCGGCTGTTCTGTATATTATAATGAAGACAACTGTGTGGAGGTGAGCCGGTGCTGACGAATGGCGACCTGATGTCCGGGATGGGGCAATTTTTCAGGGATCTGTTTCAGGATATCACCAATGGACTGATTTTCTTCGGTGGTCCGTTGGATATCGTGATTGCCGCGTTCGACGTGGTCATCACCACCTTCGTGGTCTATTACATCCTGCGCCTGCTGCGCGATTCGCGTGCCTGGCAGCTTCTGAAGGGCCTCATCCTGATCATTGCCTTTGCTCTCGCGGGCAGCCTGGCCGGCCTCACAACCGTCGGCTTCCTGCTGAACAACACCATTTCCGTCCTGGCGATCGCCTTCGTCATCATCTTCCAGCCGGAACTGCGCCGCGCTTTGGAAACCGTTGGCAGAAACACGTTCAACGTGCTGACCAGCGCCACATCCGGTGAAGACGAGAAAAGCAGCGCGCTGCACAACATGATCGAATCTATTGTGCGGGCCTGCGAGCGCATGTCCGAGACATACACCGGCGCCCTGATCATCATCGAACGCCAGACGCGCCTGACCGAACTCCTGGAGCAGGAAAATGTCGTCGCGCTGGACGCCGCCATCTCCGCCACGTTCCTCATGCAGGTCTTCTACAAGGGCTCGCCCCTGCATGACGGTGCCCTTCTCATCCGCGACGGGCGAGTGGCCGGCGCCCGGATCCATGTCCCTTTGTCTGACAACTACAATCTGCGCAAGGACTTCGGCACGCGCCACCGGGCCGCGGTGGGAGCAAGTGAAATGGGCGACACCATCGCCGTGTGTGTCTCGGAGGAACGGGGCACGATCAGCCTGGCGATGGATGGCCGGCTTTTTGTCCTCGACAATGCGGACGCGCTGCGCACCTTGCTGCACAAACTGCTTAACCCGACCCGGCCGGCCAAGGGGTGGGCCAGCCTGTTCCGCGGTCGGCGATCCGACCGCGCGGCGGCGGTCGCGGCGCTCAAGGCCCAGAAGATTTCGACGCTGCCTTCCATCAACCAGCCGATCCCCATCCAGACAACACCACCCGCACCGACCGAACCACAGCTTGCGCCGACTGGATCAGAATCGTCCAAGGACAAGCCTGAAGCACTTGACTCAGGAGCGCCATCCGCGCAGCCGGTCAAGACGGAGCCCCAGGCTGCGCCGGGTCCGGCCCGGTCCTCTCCGGCATCGGTCCGTTCGGCGGTGACAACAGGCGCACCGACCCGGGAAGACATGAAGGCGCGCGACACACGCCTGCGCAAGCCCCGGCGTCAGCAGATCCTGTTGTTTATCGCATCCATGGCCATCTCCATCGTTCTATTCCTGTATGTCCAGGTGACGGTGAATCCAATCGAGACGCGGAATTTCAATCTCCAATTGACATATGAAAACATCGAGACAGCGGAAGGCAAGGGCTTCCAGCTACAGGTCCCGATCCAGTCTGTCCAGGTCACGCTCATGGGTCGTCAGAAGACCGTGGCTGACCTTCGCACCGAGGATGTGACCGCTTATCTGGATTTTTCCAAGGTCGAGTCGGAAGGGTTGCTTTCCATGCCGATTGAGATCCGGGTTGACCGGCTGCTCCATCTTCAGACCACCTACATTTCACCGAAAACCGTCACGGTCAGTGTAAGGAAAATTGACGAATAGCCCGTTTTCACCGATAGAATACGTCTTGCTGATGTCATCATAATGTAATACAAAAAGAGCCTTTATCGACTGAAAACAAACCAAATGATGGCCTTTGTAATAAAGTTGCAATGCAATAGAAATCAAACAACAACAATAAGGCGGAGCGGTCCGTTTGCTGAATGAAACATTGTTTGTTCCATGAGCATGATATAATGTCTTTGGTTCGATCGAAAAAACCGTTTACACGGATGATACGAGGGGTGCATTTATGTCCAGATTGTTTGGTACGGATGGGGTTCGCGGTGTCGCCAATAAAGAATTGACACCTGATTTGGCTTTCAGGCTCGGCCTGGCCGGCGCGATTGTGCTGGCTGGCGAATGCAGTCACAAACCGGTGATCCTGGTCGGCCTGGACACGCGCATCTCCTGCGGCATGCTGGAGTCGGCGCTGGTCGCCGGCATCTGCTCAGCCGGAGCGGATGCGTTCATATGCGGTGTCATCCCGACACCGGGCATTGCCTATCTGGTCAAGAAATACAACTGTGATGCCGGCGTCGTGATCTCCGCTTCGCATAATACGTTCGAATACAATGGCATCAAGTTTTTCTCCAGTAGCGGATACAAACTGCCGGACGAGACAGAGGACCTGATCGAGGAACTGGTCCGCAATGACAATGAGCAGATGCAGAACCGCCCGGTGGGCGCGGACGTGGGACGACGGATCGAGAAGAAGAACGCGTCACGCGATTACGCGGAGCACTTGAAACGCCGCATGGGTGTCGACCTCAGCGGCCTCAAGATCGGTCTGGACTGCGCCCATGGCGCTTCCGCCCATATCGCGCCCGGCCTTTTCAGTGATCTTGGCGCGGATGTCGTCGCGATCGGTGTCGAGCCCGATGGTGTCAACATCAACGAGAACTGCGGGTCCACGCACATGGACCGGCTCAAGCAACTGGTCCGTCGCGAAAGCTGTGACCTCGGCATCGCGTTTGACGGAGACGCGGACCGCATGCTGGCGGTGGACGAAAATGGCGCGATGGTCGATGGTGACGTGATCATGGCGATTATCGCGCATGACATGAAAAACCAGGGCCAGTTGCGTGACGACACGCTCGTGGTCACGGTCATGAGCAACATGGGCCTGGACATCATGGCGTCCCAGAACGGCATCAAGCTGTCCAAAACCAAGGTCGGTGACCGGTATGTGCTGGAAGACATGTTGAAAAACGGCTATGCCATCGGTGGTGAACAATCCGGACACATCATTCTCCTGGAACATTCGACAACGGGAGACGGCATGCTGAGTGCCCTCCGGCTGCTTAGGGCATTGGAAAACAGCGGCCAGCGCCTGGCCGAGGCCAAGAAGATCATGACCGTTCTGCCGCAGGTGCTTCGCAGCGCGCGCGTCCCGAATGACAAAAAGGCCAAGGCCATGGCGGACGAAGATGTCCTGGCTGTCTGCCGCAAACTCGAGGCCCAGTTGGCGGACCGCGGACGGATCCTGGTCCGGGCGTCCGGCACCGAGCCGTTGATCCGTGTCATGATCGAGGGTGAACGCGTCGATGAAATCGGCCCCATGGCCGACCAGATCACGGAATTGATTGTCAGCCGTTACGGCGCATAGAGAGGAACAATATGTGTGGCATTGTTGGTTACATCGGACCGGATCCTGCCTTGCCCATCCTGATCGATGGGCTCTCAAGGCTGGAATATCGAGGCTATGACTCTGCCGGGGTCGCCTTTCTTCACAATGGGAAGATTGAGGTGCGCAAAAAGAAGGGCCGCCTGAAAATCCTGGCAGACACTTTGACAGAAGCAGGCCTGACTTCAGACCCGTCGATTCGGATCGGGATCGGACATACCCGCTGGGCGACCCATGGCGCGCCCAGCGATGAGAACTCTCATCCGCATCTGTCGCAAAGCGGCCGCATCGCGGTCGTGCACAATGGGATCATCGAGAATTACCTGGAACTTCGCCGGTATCTGACAGAACAGGGCTATGTGTTCCAGTCAGATACCGACACCGAGGTCGTCGCCCATCTGGTCGAACATCACTTCAAACACCAAGGCAATGGGGATATCCTGGCAGCGGTCCGTGAGACGATTGAAGCGCTCGAGGGCTCCTATGCGCTGGGGGTGCTATGCGCGGATTGCCCGACCCAGTTCATCGCGGCGCGCAAGGATAGCCCCCTGATCATCGGCCTGGGCGAGGACTGCAACTACATCGCGTCCGACATTCCGGCCATCCTGAACCACACGCGCAACATCCTGATCATGGAAGACCGTGAACTGGCCGTGATCACCCGGGCCGAGGTCCAGATCATTGATTTTTACAACCGCAAAGTCACCCGTGAGCCAATGTACGTCACTTGGGACAGTGAAGCGGCTGAAAAAGGCGGTTACGAGCACTTCATGATGAAGGAAATCCACGAGGAGCCGAGAGCGGTCCGGGACACGATCTACCCGCGCCTGCATCACGGACGGATCCGGTTCACGGAGATCGAACTGGACGAAGCCTTCATGGACGGCATCGACCGGGTCCGGGTTGTTGCCTGCGGAACCGCCCTGCATGCCGGCGTCATCGGAAAAATCCTGATCGAGAAACTCAGCCGCATTCCCGTTGAAGTCGATTATGCCTCTGAATTCCGCTACCGCGATCCGATCGTGACGGACAAGACACTGGTCATCATCATCAGCCAGTCCGGTGAGACACTGGACACGCTGGCTGCCATGCGCGAGGCAAAAAGCCGGGGCGGGCGAATCCTGGCCATCGTCAATGTCGTCGGCAGTTCCATCGCGCGAGAAGCGGACGCGGTCATCTACACGGCCGCCGGCCCGGAAATTGCCGTGGCTTCCACCAAAGCCTACAACACGCAGTTGGCTGCCCTGTCGCTTCTGGCCATCGAGATGGGCCGGCTGACCAGAAACCTGGATGAGGCGACCTACGACCATTATGTGAAGGAACTGGGCCGTTTGCCGGAATTGCTTCAGTCCACACTGGAAGCCAAGGACGAGATTCAGCGGTTCGCTTCGCAGCATTTCAACGAAAAGAGCATCTTCTTCATTGGCCGCGGCCTGGATTACGCAATCTCGATGGAAGCTTCCCTGAAACTGAAGGAAATATCCTACATCCATTCTGAAGCGTACCCCGGCGGCGAGCTGAAACATGGCACGATCGCCCTGATCGAACAAGGGACGATGGTCGTCTGCCCATTGACCCAGGAGTCGGTCCTGGATAAGATGATCAGCAATATCCGGGAGGTGAAGGCTCGCGGCGCGATCATTTTCGGGATCGCGACACCGGCCTGCGCCGCACGCGCCGAGGAGGTCTGTGACGTCATGGTGCGCCTGCCGGCCGTCGACCCGATATTGGCACCCATCATCGCCGTGACGCCGGCCCAGTTGTTCGCGTATTACATGACGGTGCACAAGGGCTTCGATGTCGACAAGCCCAGGAACCTTGCCAAAAGCGTGACTGTCGAATAAAACGGATCGCCTTGTGATTCGTCCATGAAAAGGAGATGCCCATGAACGAGAACATCCGGATAGAGAACCTGCTGGATTTGAGCCAGACCATCGCCGCCGACCTGTTCGATGGCTGCACCTACCCGTGGGAGGTATTGCCGAAAATTGCCGATTTCATCCGCCGGCTTGGCCCTACGCTGCCAGCTGATGAATACGAGCAGCGCGGTCCGGAGATCTGGGTCGCCAAATCGGCGACTGTCGCCCCGACGGCGAGCCTTTCCGGCCCCCTGATCATCGGCCGTCAGGCTGAAATCCGGCATTGTGCCTTCATCCGCGGATCGGCGATCGTCGGCGAGAACGCGGTGGTCGGCAACTCGACCGAGCTGAAAAACGTGGTCCTGTTCAACAAGGTCCAGGTGCCGCATTACAACTATGTCGGCGATTCCGTCCTGGGCTACAAGGCCCATATGGGAGCCGGATCGATCACATCCAATGTCAAGAGCGACAAGACAAAGGTGACCATCCGCATCAGCGGTGAAGTGATCGAGACGGGGCTGAAGAAATTCGGCGCCATTCTTGGCGATCACGTCGAAGTCGGCTGCAACAGCGTCCTCAACCCCGGCTCGATTGTCGGACGGGAGACCAACATCTACCCGCTGTCGATGGTGCGCGGCTTTGTTTCTGAACGCTGCATCTACAAGTCACGGGACGAAATCGTGCATAAAGTCGAATCAGGCGCGTGATTGTTCCGATGAATGACCTGCCACGCGAACAGGAACGGATCATCCGGTTGTTTGAGCAATACGGTCCCATGACCGGCAAGCAACTGGTCGAACGGTCCGGACTTGACGCGTTCATCGTATGGAAGGCATGCAACAGCAGCGACCAGCTCACACAGACAACGATCGGCAAACGCTACCTGAGGCTCGACCGCCAGGTCGATGGCTATGCCCGGCTGTCGCCGTCCATCCTGAGAGAGTTTCTCGGCTATACGGTGATCGGCCTTCATGCCGACCGGGAAAAGGTGCTGGAAAAGGCTGACGAGATCCATCAGTCCATTCGCCGGATCAGCCAGGACAAGTATGAACTGGCCAGACAGGTTCTGGCGAAAGTGATCGACAGCCAGCCCGACCCGGAATTGCTGCGTCAACAGGCCTGCTTCCTGATCGCCGGCGATGTGGCGTACGGCATGGCCCATCTCGAGCCGCGTCCGGAATCTTCGACGGGTAAGCTGGTCAATGGCTCCGATCTCGACATCGTCGTGATCACGGACAATCTGCCGGCCCCATTGCTTCGCGCACTCGATGAATCCATCTACAACCAGAAGTACATGCTGTTGAAAAACCCGATGTACAATGAGGAAATCGACTACATTGTCAAGGACCTCACACGAGTGCTTGATCAGTTGAAATTCGACCGGTTCGAATCGATGGTGGCGGTTAAGATCCTGCATGAAGCCCTGTTCCTCTGCGGGAGCCGCGACCTGTTCGACCGCATCAAGAGACTGCTGGACGAGCACGGCATCACGGAACAAATGGCCCAACTCGAAGAAGCAGCCGCTCGCAACCGTCAGGAAAAATGGGAAACATTGATCCGGCTGGACCGGAAACCGACAGAAGAAGAGAACTTGAAACTGTTCTACACCATGGAGGAGATTGAAGAGTTTTTCTGAGAAGTCATGGTCGACCGCTCAAGCGCCGAAAACCTGCGCCATAAAAAAGACGTCTGCATGTGATTTTACGGACGTCTTTTTCTATCAGACGAAAGTCTTACAACTTGAACTCGAGCTCCAGCTTCTCAACGAAGCGATAGTGATCAAGATGCTTGAGTTTTGAAGCGGCTGCCTCGTCGAGCACGACGGTCATTTCGCCCGGATACAGCTGGATCGCGGAAGCCGTGATCTGGGAAGTCACCGGCCCCTCGATCGCCTTGGCGACGACATCCGCCTTTTTGACACCATTGGCGATCATGAGCAGGCTTCTGGCTTCCAGGATGGTGCCGATGCCCATCGTGATGGCATAATGCGGCATGTGGGCCCGGTCGACACCGGCTTTGCGATAGAACGCCTCATAGTTGTCATCCAGGGTCTGCTCGGTCAAGGCCTGCGCACGAGTCCTGGAGGCGAGGGAAGAGCCCGGCTCGTTGAATCCCCAGTGGCCATCGCCGCCGATGCCCAGAAGCTGAAGATCAATGCCGCCGGCTTTGACGATCTGATCTTCATACCACTGGCAGAAGGCTTTGGGCTCCTTGGTCAGTCCGTTGGGAACATGCACGTTCTCCATCTTGATGTTGACATGCTTGAACAATTCCTCATACATGAAACGAGCGTAGCTCTGGTCAACCTCGTAGTGCTGGGACAGATCCATGCCTATGCCCAGGTATTCATCCAGATTGAAGGTTGTCACTTGCGAAAAATCCAGTCCTTCATCCCGGTGCATCCGGATCAGCTCCTGATAAGTGCCGATCGGTGTGCCTCCGGTCGCCAGACCAAGGACGCAGTTCGGTTTGGACTTGATTTGCCTCGCGATGACCTGGGCTGCGTATTGACTCATTTCCTGATAAGTGTCTCTGACGATGATATCCATTTCTTTGTACTCCTTTGTACGGGTTGATTGAAATACGGATGGCTGGGCAGGCTTTTCAATAAATTATATAATGAAAATCGATACAGGGACAGGATTGCCGGAAAAAATATCCGGCAATAGCTTCATTTGGCATGAGGAAGGAGTGGCATCTGAAATAAAGGTGACAAGTGCAGGCATTGTCGATGGGGTTATCGCCGATCAGTATGGCAAGCGGGGCCGGCAATTCAGCAAGGCTGGCTTGATGACCTGGTCGCTGCCGTTGAAAATCGAGGACGCGCCGGAAAACACAGCCTCCTTCGCGCTGGTGATGGAAGACAAGGACGCGATTCCGGTCTGCGGGTTCAGCTGGATCCACTGGACGGTGGCCAACCTGACGCGTGCCGAGATCAAGGAGAACGAAAGCGCCCAGGCCACCGACTTCGTGCAGGGAACCAACAGCAGTTCCAGCCGTCTGGGCGGCGTGGACCGGATGGCTGCCAGCTTCTATGACGGACCGGCTCCGCCGGATGCGCCGCATGTATACGAAATCCATGTGTACGCACTCGACACGTTGCTCGATTTGAGGCGCGGGTTCTATATGAATGAACTATACAAGGCGATGGACGGCCACATTTTGGACCAATTCACGTTGAAAGGGCTGTATCGCAACTGAACCAGGCATCAGTCAGCCCGATCGACGGTTGCCAGACCATTGCCTGATATCGGGATCGGCGGGCCCAGGTAAACAGGCTCTGACTCCAGGACAACGCAATCCAGGAATGCCTTGAACCGGGCCAGGTATTCGCGTTGCCGGTAATAGACCGAGCGGCCATATGGCCGCAGGTCACTTGCGACGCCCTGGATGTCCAGACCAAGCTTGTCGCCAATATAGAGCGCCCGGTTGAGATGAAATGTCTGCGTGACCACGATCGCTTTTTGGACCAGAAATACATCTCGTGCCCGGAACAGGGTGTCATAGGTGTCGAAGCCGGCATGGTCCATGAAGACATGTTCCGGCAAAACGCCGTTTTTGATCAGGTATTGCCGCATGACATTGACCTCGTCGTAATCCGGCGAGCCATGATCGCCAGATACCAGGATGCGGTCTGCCATCCCTTCCTGATACACCAGCAGGGCAACGTCCAGACGATCCATCAGGATCGGGCTCGGCGTTTCATTGCCGTAGACCAGGGCGCCCGGCACGATGATACAGTCAGCCGGTTCGAGCTGATTCATGGAAACGGTCAGCCGCTGACCGACACGCTCCACTTTTAGATCGATCCAAAAGACAGCCAAGGCCAGAACACACAAAAAAGCGAGAAAAACAGCCGCAAGACGTCTCCATGGATGTCTATTGACGGCCTGGTTGCCGATTGTCGGGCGGTTTGCGGTATCTGCCGGTCGTTTTTTAATCATCAGGACCTCAATTGATGCGGAATTTCGAAGCCGGACGTATCTTTTGTTCCTGAATCTTCAGGGTCAGACTGGTATCATGATAACAAACCATTGGTTCAGGGTTCAACGAACAATATCATTTGAGCCGGTTGGCGGTTTTTGACAAATGACTGTAGTGGGAGGATTTCAATGATGCTGAACGTATTGCTTTGGATAGTATTTGGTGGTGTGGCAGGATGGCTTGCCAGCATCATCATGGGCCGCAACCGCAGCATGGGCCTGGTCGCAAACGTCGTGGTCGGACTGATCGGTTCGGTGCTCGGCGGTTGGATCGCCTCGCTGGTCGGGATTGGCTCGTTCAAGGACTTCAGCCTGGCGGGCCTGGGCATCGCTGTCCTTGGCGCGATCGTCCTGCTCTGGCTTGTGCGTCTGTTAAAGGGAAAGTAGGTTTTTCAGAGCAGTTGGGCCGTTTTCACCAACCGGCATAACTGACCGGCGCGCATGTATTCAGTGAAAAACAGAACCCGCTTTGCTCAAACAGGCAAAACGGGTTCTTCTTTCATGTCGGTTGTTCAAGACCAGGACGGACGCAGGATCGAAATATGGGACCTTACAAGCCCAGTCTGCGGGTTGGCGCGAAGCGCATCCGCTCACGAACCATCTGCAGGTGGTTCTTCTCTTCATTGAGGATGATCTTCATTTCCTTCTGGGCGATATCCGGGTACATGGACATCATCTGATAGACAAAGAGGATGCCGTCCTTCTCCATCTTCTCAGCCAGTTCCAGGGAATCGATCAGCGTCTTGTCCTTGTCGAACGTGTGCTTGGCCGAGATATTCTCCTGGATCAGCGAGTTGACAAACTCAACTTCCTCCTCGGAGAACTCACGGGTCAGCTCCTTGTCATGCTTTTCGAGAAGGGCGTTGTACATTTTGTGATGCCGGTCCTCCTCGACTGACAAGCGCTCGAACAAGGTCTTGCTCTTTTGGTCAGGAGCAGCTTCAGCCATGCCGGCATAGTACTTTGAGACTTCTTCTTCCATCTTGACGAACGTGGACAAGATCTGTTTGCCATCAAAATTCATTGCATTCACTCCTTTTTCTTTACATGATGACGCTATATTCATCATACGCTTACAGCGGTTTGTTTGACAATATGGAAATCGGTTCAGGCCGCAATTGACGGCAAGCGCAAGGGATTATCTCGCCAGGCTCCATTAAAGCAGCGCTTCGATGTCCGGCGCGATATCTTCCGGCTTGACCGATGGCGCGTAACGGCGAACGACCTGGCCATTGCGATCGACCAGGAATTTAGTGAAATTCCACTTGATGTCATTTCCGATGACTGTCTGCTTCAGGTCGGTCAGCACCCTGGCGAATTTTCCGGATGCCGCATTCTCCTTTTCGACTGCTGCGGCTGATTTGACAAATACAAAAAGGCTGTCGGCGTTTTTGCCATTGACATTGACCTTGGCGAACTGCGGGTAGGTGATCCCGTAATTGGCTGTGCAAAAATTGGTGATTTCCTCGTCCGATCCGGGAGCCTGGTTCATGAACTGGTTGCTGGGGAAATCAAGGACAACAAAACCTTTGTCCTTGTAGGTTTCGTAGAGTTTTTCCAGACCGGAATACTGGGGGGTGAAGCCGCATCCGGTCGCTGTATTGACGATCAGGAGCACTTGGCCCTTGTATTCGGCGAGGGAAACATCGTTGTGGGTTTTGTCCTTCACGTTGATATCGTAAATGTTCATCTGGCAGTACCTTCCTGCGATACGATCGGCACCGGTCCAGGTGCCAACTGGCTTTTCAAATTGACAAGATTACAACATGATTGTATTGAAAAACCGGTCAGCTTTCGGTGCTTTGCGTTACATACGCCGGGTCCTTAGCGCAAGGACTGGCTGCCATCCTGGTCTTTCAGCCATTCCATGGCCTGGTCAAACCAGCGGGCCTGATGCGGGAAAACAGCCGGGTTGCAGGTTTCATCGGCAAGCGAAAGACCGTGAGGACCTTTCTGATAAAGCACCATTTCGCATGGAACGTGATGCCGCAACAGCAGGAGGACATACTGGACGGTCGCGCGCGGATCGACGGTCACATCTTCGGTTGTCTGGAAAACGAAAGTCGGGCGGGTATGCCGGTTGACCGACCGGGTCGGATCGTTCGCCAGCAAGCCGAACACGGTTTCCCGGATGAGGTCTTCGTTCATGTTCTCATTGAAGATGCGGCCAAACAGGCGATGGAACGTGTCGGCCTGCTGCTCCGGGGTCATGCGCGGGAATCGGGTGGCCGGATAGGCAAGGATGGTTTTATCCAGCAAATGTGCCAATTGACTGGAGCAATGCGCGGCCAGGTGCCCGCCGGCCGAAAAACCCATCAGGCTGATGCGGGTGGTATCCACTTGAAGTGATTGGGCTTGACCATGAATCCAGTCGATCGCCAGCCGGACTTCTTCCATGAGTTCAGGCAGCGTGATTGGCCGTTGGATGACAGTTGTGTAATGAAGCACCGCCGCGTGGACATAGTGGGTATTGACACGCAGAGCGACCGGTGCGCTTTCCCTTGGGCTGATGAACAGGTACCCCCCTCCGGGCAGGATCAGGATCAGGGGAAGCCGCTCGGTCGGTGATTGAGGTGTAACCTGATAGATGTCAAGGGTCGCGTGCTCATTCAATTGAATCGTCTGGCCGATCATGATGTCATCTCCTTGAAAATCATGTCGCGGGATCGACATCCGGCCCATGATGCCGGTCTGACCCCGCCAAGATTGATTTTATCAGATTCAAGGATGATTCAGGTCACTGTATTCCTGTTTGCGGTTTTAATGATACAATTGCCATGTGGAATCAGGGGCTGCAACTTGAAAAGTCGCCATCTGACTGCCCATACGCTGGAAAGCAAGGTTCAAACACGAAAGGAAGGTACTTAAACATGCTGCCGATTGGAACCCCCTTTGTCAACAAAGCCAAGCAACGCCTGAAGAATGGAGAGAAGCTCCTGGGCGCCTGGGCTCAACTCTGCAGCCCGATGACGGCGGAGATTTTCGCCCGCGCCGGTTTTGATTTCGTCCTGATTGACATGGAGCATGCGCCGGGCGACTTCCAGAACCTGATGACCCAGCTTCAGGCCATGTCCCAGTATGAGACCACGCCTCTGGTGCGCGCCCCGTGGAATGACTTTGTCACGTTCAAACGGATCCTGGATGTTGGGACTCATGGCATCCATGTGCCCTACGTCAACACAGCCGAGGAGGCTCGCGAAGCTGTTCGTGGCGTGCTTTATCCGCCGCATGGCATCCGTGGCATCGCCGGCAGCCCGAGAGCTTGCGGATATGGCATGGATGGTGTGAATTACTACACACGGGCCAATGAGGAAGTCCTCATCTATATTGCTTTGGAAACGCCCAAGAGTGTCGAGAACCTTGATGAGATCATGCAGGTTGAAGGGGTGGACGGCATCTTCATCGGCCCGTTCGATCTGGCGGCTTCGCTTGGCCATCTGGGCAACCCGGGCCATCCGGAGGTTCAGGAAGTCATCCGGGGCATCGAGAAAAAAGTCATTGGCAGCGGCAAGTTCCTCGGCACAGTGGCCGGCGGTTATGATGTCGCCAAGGAACTCTTCGATCGTGGTTACCAGCTGGTTGTCGCGATGTCGGACAGTGTGGAGCTCATGAAGCAGTCCAAAGCGCTGGTCGACCGGTTCAAAAAATAAGACCGGTCATCGGCTCGAACGTGTGAACAATATGGGGTATTCAGGCGGGCGCTCGACCGGAGCGTCCGCCTTTTTTCAAAAACCCAATCGGACGCCCAGCAGCATGAGCTGGGTGTTCAGGCTGGAACGTCGGACGAAAATCGGACTGTCTGTCCCGCGGACGTTCATGTCCTCCAGCGCGCCGACCGATACCTCGCCGGAATCAGTTTTCTCTCCCTTGGCAAATGTGATCTGCAGCATCCGCCGTGCCGGGTCATAATGACCATGGACGGTCACACCCTGTGATTTTTGTTCCTCTGCATATTCGGCCAGCACTTCTTCAGCCCAGTGACTCATGTGCATTCCTCCACGGCATTTTCACCAGTGTAACGGTCGGACAGCCGCGATTTCAAGCCTTGTTGAAAGACTTTGGAGCAAGCTTAACCGGAATCGCCAGGGAAACCAAAACAATAATCCTGAAATGATGACTGGCCAGGTTGATCAAACTTCTTTCTCCCGCTCTTGGAAATCACGTTCGAGCGCCTGTTTCCAGGTCGAGTCGAGATTTTCCCCGGAGCGAACCCGGGATACAGCCAGGTTGACTGCTTCGTAATTCAGGTTCATGCCGATCGTGTCAGCGTGGTAATTGACCGCACGGTCGCGGTGGATGCCGAATTGACCGGCTGTCGCGACAGCATCGATGTTCGCGCCCAGGAAGATGAATTCCCAATGGTACTTGCTTTTCTGGCGCTGGATCATCTCGCGGACTTTGAGGACCGAGTACTCACGGCTCGCGTTCTCGAGGCCATCGGTCGTAATCACAAACAGGACTTTTGACGCGCGCTCGTCCTCGCGGGTGTTTTTCTGGACATTGCCGATCTTGTGGATGGTCTTGCCCACCGCGTCGAGCAGGGCGGTGGTGCCGCGGACATGGTATTCCCGTTCCGTGATCGGCGAAACGCCTCTGATCGGAATCCGGTCATGCAGCAGTTCGTACTGGTCATCGAACAGGACGGTGGTCACGATCGCATCGCCCGGCTCCTGCTTCTGCTTGGCGAGCATGGCGTTGAACCCGCCGATCGTGTCGCTCTCCAGACCCGACATGGATCCGCTGCGATCCAGGATGAACACCAGTTCAGTTCTATCTTCCTTCATGCTTTTATCCTCCTTGCATGTGCTGATGTGAGGATAAAACTTTTGAAGGGTAGGTTGGTCGCCCGTCAGGCGACATTTTTATCCCGACCCACGGCATCAGATCGCGTCGGATGCCGTCAGGTTGCGCCCAGCAACGGCTGGTCAAAGGCGAACAAAGCCTCGTTGATTTCGAAAACATTGTAGTTTTTCTGCTCGATGAAGTATTCCACAATGACATCGAACTTGCTGCTGCGGGAGAGCGCATACCCGGCTTTGCCAAGCAGGTCGCGGGTCTCGTCCAGGCTGAGTTCGAGCGCGATGGCGAAGGCGAGGGCTGTCTGCCGGCTCGCCCGATAATGGCTGTCGCCGCGGATCTTGGAAAACAACTTGCGGTCAATGTTGGCCTTCTTGTAGACATCCACGTCCCGCAGGCCCCTTTCGTCGATCAGGCGAAGCAGCATCTGGGGAAAGGTCTCATCAAGCTGTTTCAAGACATCGTCAAGGTGCCGTTTCCCTTTGTCGGATACAGTCTCCTTTACAGCAGGCAGCGCCTTCGGTTCGAGCCATTCGAGGCTGTACACGTACTGCCCGCGATTGCGGGAGAAGGTGTATTCCTCGACATAATGGTCATCAATGAACTGTTGGACCTGGCTGAAGACTTTTTCTGTCAGGACAAACGACGATTGGTCGAAAATCACAAGATGGACGATCATTTCGTATTGGAGCAGAAAGTCGCCGATGGCTGCGATGGCGACCCTCAGGGCCCGGTCTTTCGGAAACAGGAAAATGCCGGACGAGATGAGCGGGAAGGCGATGGAAGCCAGACGGTGCTGTCGGGCCAGTTCGAGCGAATGCCTGTAGCAGTCGTACAGGAGCGCCTCTTCACCCGATGATCCGCCGCGCCAGACAGGTCCGACCGTATGAATGATGTAGCGGGCCGGAAGGCCGAAGCCGGGGGTCATGACGGCCTGGCTGACGTCACAGTGCCCGATCGCGTCACAAGCCGCCTGGAGCGGCTCGGCTCCGGCCGCGGCAAATATCGCGCCGCAGACGCCCCCGCCTTCTTTCAGGCCGCTGTTGGCGGCATTGACGATCGCGTCCGCCTTCACGCGGGTGATGTCGTCTCGGATGATTTGCAGTGGCATGGACCCTCAGCCCCTTTTCATGAAAAATTCAGTTGTTCAGGTAGATTCGCGGCACTCGGCCGGAGATCATGCAGGTCACCTCGTAAGCGATTGTGCCCAGTTTCGCTGCCAGTTCATCGGCAGTAATGGCCTGGCCGCCTTGTTGTCCGATCAGGACGACCTCGTCGCCCGGGGAGACGGGCACAGCCAGATCCGTGACATCGGCCATGCAGTGGTCCATGCAGATATTGCCGACCAGCGGCACGCGATGGCCATGGATCAGCACCTCGGCCTTTCCGGACAGCGACCGGCTGTAGCCGTCGCCGTATCCGACCGAGAGCGTGGCGATCGTGCTCTTTCTTCGTGCGACAAAATGCTGACCGTAACTGATGCCCACACCGGGCTCGATGAAATGGAGCTGTTCGATCCGCGTCTTGAAGGAAAGGGCGGGCTTGAGCGTGACTTTCCGCGGATCGACCGTCGATGAGGCCAGGTAGCCATAAAGAGAAATGCCGGGTCGGATCATGTCCAGATGCATGTCCGGGAAATGGATCGCGGCGGCACTGTTGCAGATGTGCCGGATCGGACGGGAGCGAAGGCCTGATTCCAATGCGGACAGGACCTGCCGGAAACGGTCGAACTGGAGCTCGGCAAACGGGTTTTCACGTTCATCCGCGGTCGCGAGATGCGAAAAGATGCCCTCCAGACGGATGCCGCCCGTCCGGTCCACACGGCGGATGAAGTCGGCGGCTTGTGGCCATGGAACCCCCAGGCGGGTCATGCCGGTTTCGACCTTGACATGGATCCGTGCGTCCTTTCCGGACTTGTCGGCCGCCATTGCCAGAGCCGCCAGGAGCGCTTCATCATAAACGGTCTGGGCCAGGCCATGCTGCACGACTTCACCGGCCCGCCAGGGCACGGTTGTCCCGAGGATCAGGATCGGGCCGGAAAGGCCGGCGCCTCTCAATGCGATGGCTTCATCCAGTGTCGCCACTCCCAGGCAATTGGCGCCGGCATCCATCAGGGCGCGGGAGACCGGAATCGCGCCATGACCGTAGGCGTCTGCCTTGACCACGCCCATGATCCGGATCCGTGAGCCATCGGCCTGCCGGTCCGCCAGTTGACGGAATTCACGAAAATTGTGTGTGATGGCTGCGAGGTCGATCTCGGCCCACGCCCTGCTTTTCAAAATATCCATCCTGCGGCCTGCCTTTCGCACGTTGCGATATTCAACCGGATTGGAACCGTCTGCCGTTGCACCCTGTTTTCGTCGCGAAGCGTCGAGGTGCTGTCATCGCTTCAATTCTACCATAGTCCATGTCCGTTCAAGGTGCTTGCGTCAAGCCGGACCATCCTGTCCTGATCACAAATGCGGGCCTTTTGACCGGCTACATCCGGATGTCCGATTATGGTATCCTGAGAGTGTAACCGACCCGATTGTTGCCATATGAAGTTCATGGAAGCCATGAAGCCGTTTTTTGAGACAGGCGAGGGGGAGACCATGAGGAACGTTCGTGTCGTGATCTGGGGACTGGGCGCGATGGGCCGCGGCATGGCCCGGCTGCTGCTGGAAAAGACCGGTGTGGAGATTGTCGGCGTTTGTGACCGCGATCCCGGACTGGCCGGCAAACCGCTGTTTGAATTTTTGAAGATTGATCCGGCGGGACATCCGGAGGTTGTGATCCGTGACGACATCCATCAGGTGCTGTCGCCGCGTTGCTGTGATGTCGTGCTGCTGGCAACGGATTCTTTTCTCGAATCCGCTTTTGACAAGATCGCCCTTTGCCTTGAACACCAGCTCAATGTCATTTCCACTGCGGAAGAGATGGCCTATCCGAAGGCCGCTTCTCCTGAACTGGCGGACCGGTTGGACCGGCTGGCCAGGGATCGTCGCGTGACCTGCCTGGGAACGGGTATCAATCCCGGGTTTGTCCTTGACACGCTGATCCTGGCCCTGACCGGAACCTGCGCGTCGGTCCGCAAAATCGAGGCGAGACGGGTCAACGACCTGTCGCCGTTCGGCAGAACGGTCATGGAGGAGCAAGGGGTTGGCCTTTCTGGGGAGGAATACCGGCAGCGCCTGTCGCAAGGCCGGCTTGCCGGCCATGTGGGGTTTTTGCAGTCCATGGCCATGATCGCGGACGGACTGGGTGTCCCGATCGACCGGGTTGAACAGACTCGCGAACCGATTGTGTCAAAAACGACCCGCCAGACCCCTTATGCCCATGTCGATCCAGGCCAGCTGGCCGGTATCCGTCAGCGCGGGTTCGGCTATGTCGGCGACCGTCTTTTTGTCGAGATGGATCATCCGCAGCAGATTCTGCCGCATCTGGAACAGGTGTCGACCGGAGACTTCATCACGATCACGGGCGATCCGTCGATCAATCTGGCCATTGTCCCGGAAATTCCCGGCGGCCTGGGCACGATCGCCATGACGGTCAACATGATCCCGCATGTGATCAATGCCCGCCCGGGTTTGAAAACGATGCTGGATCTGCCGGTTCCGCGAGCGATCCTGGGGGACATGGGCCGGCTGATCGACTGGGAGGAGGCTTGAATGCGCATGGACGCGAAAAAAGGCGACTGGGTCCAGGTTCGGCAAGTGGTGCTGACACCTGAAGAAAGGGCTGCTCAGGTGCCGGAAGACACCCGGCAGGTGCCGCTGGTCCTATGGATCAAGGGAAGGGCACTGAAGGCCGGGCGCATCGGTGAGCCTATGCGGGTCAGGACCGTCCCCGGGCGGATTGTGTCCGGGATCCTGGAGGAGGTTTGTCCCGGCTATTCTCATGATTTCGGCGAATTTGTCGAGGCGCTGGCGACGATCGGACCGCAGGTGCGCGCCCTGGCGTGGTCGGCGGAAGTAGCCGGTCCGGAGGTGGAGCCGTGAAGCGAAGCCAGTCCTATGAGGCGGTGATTGCCCGCAAAAACGAAATCATGAAGCGATCCGTCGGGATCGACTACGACGTTTTTGAAACAAATGGCATCGCTTTTGACTATGAACGCATGATGGCCGAGGTCGGCTATTCGCTCGACGAGGTCATCGCCATCCAGAACCGGATGCATGTGGGCAACACGCCGCTGATCGAGCTGCGAAACATCACTCGTCTGGCGCGGCAGATCGCGCCGCCCGGCAAGGGCGCGCGGATTTTCGTCAAGGATGAGGCCTGCAATCCTTCCGGCAGTTTCAAAGCGCGACGCGCCGCCATTTCGGTGCATCAGGCGAAAAAACTCGGATACAGAGGCGTGATCGCGGCGACCAGCGGGAATTATGGCGCCGCGGTTGCCAGTCAGGCTGCGATGCAGGGATTGGCGTGCATCGTGGTCCAGGAGTGCTATGACAGCCGCAAGCTCGGCCAGCCGGAGATCCTGGAGAAGCAGCGGGCCTGCGAGGCGATGGGGGCCGAGGTCATCCAGTTGTCTGTGGGGCCGGAGCTTTTCTATGTGTTTTTACGGTTGCTGGAAGAAACCGGCTATTTCAACGCCTCACTATACACGCCCTTTGGCATCGCCGGTGTCGAGAGCCTGGGCGCTGAACTTGCCCGGCAGTTTGCCGATCAGGTGGGCCGGCTTCCGGATGCCGTGGTGGTGACGCATGCCGGTGGCGGAAATGTGACCGGGACGGCACGCGGCCTGATCAAGGCAAAGGCTGGATCCATCCCCATCATCGCGGCCAGCGTCGACCTTGCCGGCCTGCACATGGCATCGGACCGGGATTTCAATCGCAAGTCGTTCACGACCGGCCACACCGGTTTCGGCATTCCCTTCGCATCCTGGCCGGACCGGTCGGATGTCCCACGCAACGCGGCTCGATCGCTGCGCTACATGGACCGGTATGTCCTCGTGCGGCAAGGCGATGTGTTCTACATGACGGAAGCCCTGGCCGCGCTGGAGGGCCTGGAGCGGGGTCCGGCCGGCAACGTGTCACTGGCGGCCGCCTTTGCGCTGGCTCGGGAGATGGACCGGGACCAGATCATCGTGTCGCAGGAGACCGAGTACACAGGGGCCGGCAAGCACCCGATGCCCCAGCTGACATTCGCTGAAAGGAACGGGATCCGGGTGTGCACCGGAGACCCGGAAGCGGAAATCCCCGGCCAGACCATCGTTCTGCCGTCGCACCCGTCACTTGTCAAGGCTCGGGATGTGTCATTGGATCACATCCGCCAGGGGTACATCCGGCGCTGCCTGGACAACGCCAGGCTTGACCCTTCCACGGACCGGAACACGGCCTTGAAGGCGCTCGGTCGGGATCCGGAAACCATTCATTACCTGATGGACGAGACCCGATCATCGGAAGCGTTTGTATTAAAGGCGATTGAAGCCTGTTTTGACTCGTGACGCAAGGCATGGGACAAGATGGCAGTCGACGTTTGACAAGCAGGGGGCCGTATGGGCAACTGGCTTTGCTGGAGGTGAGACCTTGAAACGGGAGGATGATTTTGAAACCCGGAGCGTCCATCTGAAAGGTCTGTCCGAGGACGGGCTGACTGAGCGATTCTGGATGCTGGCCAATCAGCTGGTCGATCCGATGCTCGACCTGGGGCGCCGATACACGACCCCGGCCATAGAACGGAGTGTCCTGTTGCGCATGGGGTTTTCCAGCATCGAGGCTGGGCCGATCGTGGAAGGCGCGATCCGCAAGGGTCTGATGGGCAAGGGCTGCGGACATGTCGTCTGGCGGCTGTCCGTGCAAAAAGGGATCAGCGTCAGACAGGCCGGCCTCGAACTGGCCGAAGGTAGATGCTGGGATGAAGCGGCATCGCTGTTCGGGAAGGGGGGGCGGTGACCATGCCCCTGAAGCCGGAGGAAAAGCTCGACATCCGGGAGATCCTGCAGGATCTGGAGCACTACCGCCCGAGAAGGCGCGGCTGGCACTGGCGGGAAGGCCAGGGCCAAAGGCGCGTGATCGGCGATTTTGAATATCGGGAAACCTCGGACCCGTTGAAGCGGTCGATCCCGCTGCCGGGCAGCCGGGGCTTTGACTACATCGACCCGCAGCCGGACTGTGTCATCACGACCGAGATCGCCTCGGGCCGTTTTGAGGACGACATCCGTCGGATGCGGATGGCCGCCTGGAACGGCGCGGACCACATGATGGTGATCCGGACCGCAGGGCAGTCCCACATCGATTCCCTGCTGGAAGGGACCCCGCAGGGAATCGGCGGCATCCCGATCACCAGAAAGCAGGTGCGGGCCACCCGCAAGGCTCTGGACCTGATCGAGGAGGAAGTCGGCCGCCCCATCAATTTCCACTCCTACATCTCCGGAGTCGCCGGCCCGGACATCGCCGTGATGTTTGCCGAAGAGGGCGTCAACGGCGCGCACCAGGATCCGCAGTACAACATCCTGTACCGCAACATCAACATGATCCGCAGTTTCGTTGACGCCTGCGAGGTCAAGAAGATCATCGCCTGGTCGGGCATGGTGCAGATCGATGGCGCACACAACGCCAACGCGACCGCCATGAAAGCCTGGAAGGTGTACCCGGAGATACTGGTCCAGCACGCCATCAACTGCGCCTTTTCCGAACGGATCGGCATACCGCCCGACCGGATCGCCCTCTCGACCGTGCCGCCCACCGCACCGCCGGCGCCCTGCGTGCGGCTGGACCTGCCCTTCGCCGTGGCCGTGCGTGACCTGTTCGGCCGTTTCCGGATGCGCGCGCAGCAGAACACCCGCTACATGGAGTCGGACACGCGCGAAGCGACCGTGACCCATACCCTGAACATGCTGATCTCCCGTCTGACCAGTGCGGACATCCAGTCCACGATCACGCCGGACGAGGGCAGAAACGTCCCCTGGCATTACTACAACATCGCGGCGGTCAACACGGCCCGGCAAGCCTTGAACGGGCTTGATGGAATCCGCGACCTGGTCAGGCTCGACCGGGCCGGGGAGTTGGGTGCCAAAGCGCGGGAATTCAAGGAGCGAGCCATCTTGTTCATGGAGGAGATGCTTGCCATCGGCGGCTATTTCAAGGCCGTGGAAGCAGGCCATTTTGTCGATAGCGGACTCTATCCGGAGCGACACGGAGATGGCATTGCCCGCGCCATCGACGGTGGGATCGGGGCCGGCATGATCTTTGAACGGGACGAAGACTATTTCGCGCCGGTTTCGGTGCATTATGGCTACAACCATGTTCCGTCGCCGCTCCGGCGGGCATCGGACGCGATCGACGGCGACACGTTCGAGGACCCGGCGAAGATCGTCTACATCGATGAACTGGACGAGCAGGACAACGTGACCGTCCGGCTGGCAGAAGGAGCGGCGTATTTTGGCACGGACCGGATCAAGCCGGAAGTCGAATGGCGGGCGGACGGCATCGTGGCGACGACGTTGTTTTTGCCGGTCGACGAACGGACAGCCGAGTTCGCGGCGATCCGCTGTGGCGAGCAGATGGGCCTTTCCGATGTCACGGTCATCCACAAACAGGTGATGCATCCGTCCGAAGGGACCCTGGTGGAGATCAAGGGGCGCGTCACGTTCGACATCGATCGGCAGACTCTGGTGATCCCCGAGCCGACCCCGACGCTATCCGAAGCGGATATCCGGGACGACATCGCCCTGCGTCCGATCCGGGTCGTTGCCGCGACATTGGGTGAGGACGAGCATTCGGTCGGCCTGAAAGAGATCCTGGACATCAAGCACGGCGGGATCGAGCAGTTCGGGATCCAGTACCTGTACCTCGGGACATCCTGCCCGGTCGAAAAACTGGTCGACGCGGCCATCGAGACAGACGCGACCGCCATTCTCGCTTCAACCATCATCACGCATGATGACATCCACATCCGGAACATGAGGAAACTGCATGACCTGTGCGTCGAAAAAGGTGTGCGCGACCGGCTGGTCCTGGTGGCCGGCGGTACTCAGGTCAACCGGGAAATCGCCTGTGAAGCCGGCATGGACGCCGGGTTCGGCCGTGGGACCAAAGGCATTGATGTCGCCAGTTTCCTGGTGCGCCGCAGAAGGGAAAAGACGGTATGAAGATCGACCTACTGGTCGCCGAAATCGGAAGCACGACAACCAAGGTGAACGCCTTTGACCGCCTGGAATCAGATGCGCCGGTTTTTTTGGGCCAGGGGCACGCGCCGACATCGGTCGAGGCGGGCGATGTGACGGTCGGTCTGGAAGAGGCCATCCGTCATCTGAGGACGACGCTTGGCGATCCGCTGCTTGACTGGCGGGACATGGTGGCGACAAGCTCGGCAGCAGGCGGTCTTCGCATGACCGTCCACGGGCTGGTCCGGGACATGACGGTCCGGGCCGCCGAGGAAGCCGCCCTGGGGGCGGGCGCCATCATCCAATGGATCACGGCCGGCAAACTGTTGCCGCAGGATCTGGATCAGGTGAAGCAGATCCGGCCCAGCCTGATCCTGGTGGCCGGAGGCGTCGACTTTGGTGAGCGCGAGACGGCCCTTTTCAATTTCAAACGGCTGGCGCAGGCCTGCCCGGACATACCCTTGATCTATGCCGGCAACGCGCAAAACCAGGACGAGGTCCGCCGCATCGCCGGGGAAGAGGGTGTCCGGGCATACGTGATCGACAATGTCTATCCATCCGTCGATCAGCTCGAGGTCGAGCAGGCCCGCCGGATCATCCATGATGCCTTTGAAGACCACATCGTCCACGCGCCGGGCATGACACGCATCCGGGAACTTGTTTCCGGCCCGATCATCCCGACGCCCGGTGCCGTCATGGAGGCTGCCCGTCTGCTTCACGGGATCCTGGGGGATGTGATTGTGGTTGATATCGGCGGCGCGACGACTGATCTGCACTCGGTGACAGCCGGTTCAGAAGAAATCGGCCGGATGCTGGTGAGTCCGGAACCGTTTGCCAAACGGACTGTCGAAGGCGACCTGGGCGTCTTCGTCAATCGGATGCGCCTGGTCGACCGGATCGGGTGGATAAGCCTGTCACAGGAATTTCCGGATGCCGCATCGCTCAATGAAACCGTCGGTGCGATTCCGCAAAACCCTGAGCAGGTGCGTTTCATTGAACGCCTTGCCCGGGAGGCTGCCATAGCGGCCATGGATCGGCACGCCGGCCGGCTGAAAGACCTCTATGGTCCGACCGGGAAAAAGACCATCGCCGTCGGCAAGGATCTGACAGCCGTCCGGACGGTCATCGGGACGGGCGGCGCGCTGTCTCGCCTGCCGGGCGGGAAAACCATCCTGCAGGCCATGCTGTCCGTCCGGACAGGCAATCGCCTGTATCCGCCTGAAGACGCGACCGTGCGGATCGACAAGGCCTATGTCCTGTCAGCGATCGGCGTGCTGTCAAAACGCTTCCCGCTGGCTGCCGAACGACTGCTGCGACAGCAATTCCTGGAGGAGACGCCCGGATGAGACACCCCGCCTTGATCATCGATCTGGAAAAACTGAAGGAAAACACCCGGATCATCACTGAATTGTGCCAAGGATCCGGCATCGACTTTTGCGCCGTGACCAAAGCCGTCTGTGCCCGGCCCGAGATCGCCCAGGCTTTCCTTGAAGGTGGAGCGACCAGCCTGGCGGATTCGCGCGTGGAGAATCTGATGAAACTGGAATCCTTTCCGGTGCCCAAACTCCTGCTTCGCATCCCGATGCCCTCTGAAGCCGATGAGGTGGTCCGTTATGCCGACGCCAGCCTGAACTCCGAGTGGACGACGCTTGAACGCCTGTCGCAGGCAGCGGTCCGTCAGGGACTGATCCATGGTGTCATCCTCATGACTGAGTTGGGCGACCTGCGGGAAGGCGTCTTGCCGGGACGACTGATCGACCTGGCCGGATGGACGCTTCGTCTGCCGGGGGTCAGGCTGCTGGGCATCGGCACAAACCTCAACTGCTACGGCGGGGTCATCCCCGACGAACACAACCTGACCGAACTGGTCGTCCTCGCCCGCCAGATCGAGACCGCCTTCAAAATCCCGCTCCAGATCGTCTCCGGCGGCAATTCAGGCTCCATCTACCTGACCTTGTCCGGCCGGATGCCTGCCGGCGTCAACCACCTCAGACTGGGTGAAGTCCTGCTTCTTGGACGTGAAACCTCTTTTCGCCGACACGTGCCAGGCATGCACACCGACGCCTTCACGTTCCGGGCCGAAATCGTCGAATTGCAGGAAAAGCCATCGATGCCTTCCGGCCAGGTGCGGCAAGACGCGTTCGGCCATAAACCGCATGTCCATGACCGGGGCTTGATGCTCCGGGCCATTGTGGCCTGTGGCAGGCAGGACATCCCTTTTGACCTGATCACACCCAGGGAGCGCGGGGTCAGACTGGTTGGCGCATCCAGCGACCACCTCATCCTCGATGTCACATCGGCGCCCGGATTTTATGCCGTGGGTGACACCATCGACTTTTCGCTGGCTTACGGGGCACTGGTCGCGGCCAGCACGTCGGAATACGTGCACAAGGTGTTTGTGCACGAGTAGGGTTTTTGAATGAACATGGAGGAAAAAATGAGCATGCGAGTCGCCTTGATCCAGTCAGTGGTTGTCGCCGACAAACAGGCCAATGTCACCCATGCCGCTTCGCAGATCCGGCTGGCCGCCCGGCAGGGCGCGGACATGGTGGTGCTTGCGGAAATGTTCTGCTGCCCCTATCAGACGGCGAATTTCCCGGTTTACGCGGAACAGGAGGGTGGACCGGCATTCGTGCAGATGGCCACGGCCGCGCGTGAAAACGCGGTTTACCTCGTGGCCGGTACGATGCCGGAGTCCGACGCGGCAGGAAACGTGTACAACACGGCCTATGCCTTTGACCGTGACGGCCGTCTGGTCGGCAAGCACCGCAAGATGCACCTGTTTGACATCGCGGTGCAGGGCGGCCAGCATTTCAAGGAGTCCGACACCCTGACCGCAGGCGACACCGTCAATGCCTTTGACACGGAATTCGGCCGGATCGGCCTGGTTGTCTGCTATGACATCCGGTTCCCCGAACTGAGCCGGCTCCTGACCGACCGTGGCGCAAAAGTGATCGTGGTGCCGGCCGCTTTCAACATGACGACCGGACCGGCCCACTGGGACATCCTGTTCCGGTCCAGGGCACTGGACAATCAGGTCTACCTGATCGGCGTCGCGCCGGCCCGTCAGGAAAGCGAGCGTTATGTGTCGTACGGGCATTCCCTTGTCGTTTCCCCCTGGGGTGACATTGTCAGCCAGATGGGCGCCGAGGCGGGCATGGTTGTGGCTGACCTGGACCTCGACCGGGTCGACCGCGTCCGCCAGCAGATCCCGGTGCTGACGCAGCGGCGACGGGATGTCTATGAACTGGTTGAGATGAAACAGCGGCCATGACAAAAAGGGAGGTGATGCCGGATGCTCCATCTGTCAGATCCTGCTTTCACAAGGTCTGACATCCTGGCCATGACGCTGCCGCCCGGCATCTTGATTGGCGGGATCGTCCTGCTGGTTTTGATTGTTGCCCTGGTTGCCGTGCGCTCGATCCGCACGATGATGCGCCGCCTGAGGCAATCGGTTCCGGCTGCCCTGATGCAGGAACTGAGAAAGGACATCGAATCGGGCGACCTGGCCCGACGCCTGCAGGAGCCGGTGTCCCTTTCCGGGATGGACCGGATCTACCGACCGGAGATCCAGGCGGACTTCCCGGAACTGAACCTGGATGAACTGTCCGGAAGGGCCAGGCAGCTGGCCACGACAACTCTACTGGCCATCGACGCGGAAAACCCGGGTCTTCTGAGTGAATCCGCGCCGCTATACAGCGCCCAGGTCCGGCATTACATCGAAAATCTGCAGAGCCTGGGCAAAAGGGAGCGCTACGATGGAATCACCATTCACCGCCAGGTGATTTCGGACTATCGGAAAGATGCCGGCACCTGCCGGATCCGTTTCCAATTGGCTGTCGGAGCCCGGATCAGCCGGGAGGGGGCAGATGAACTGGACCGGATGGACGTGGGCGGCATCACGCAGTTCAAGTGCGAACTGGAAGCGCTTTACATCCAGGACCGGGAACTGGCCCGGTCGGGAGCTGTCGACGCGCTTGCCTTTTCCTGTCCGAACTGTGGGGCCCCGGTTCCGGCTCTGGGCGAAAAGACCTGTGACTACTGCGGCAGTGCGATCGAACCGCTGACAATCCGTGTCTGGACCTTTAGCAGTTTTTCCTTGAGTGGATTCATAAGTCCGGACTTCCTGATCCGTTTTGTGAAATGACCGTCTTGCAGGCGATGTTCACAAGCAAAAGGCGCTGTTTGCGGTGAGCAGGACAGCGCCTTTCGATGAGTGCGCCACGCATGGCGCTTCACTTGGCGGTGAAAGTCCGTTATGGGGGTATGTAGCAACCAACCATTAGCCTAAGGCAAGGGTGTCCATCGCGAGGTGGAATCTGAAGGAAGCCGGCGGCAAAGTTCCGACCCGAGGAACACGAACAGTATCAGGCACAAAGCGTGGGATGAGGCTGCTCATCAAGCCAAAGTCCAAAAGCTACACGGACATGCCAGTGTAAATGCTGCGGGTATATGGAACGAAGGTGAAGGGTCTTACCGTGGGAGGTCTCACGGACGGGTGGAAACAACCATGAACAAGTTCATGGCGTAGGAAGCCCGGTTGAAACAAGATTTACCGTGAGAAGTCAGCAGAGGCCATAGTACCAGACGGATCTAGAACGGCTGGGAAGGGCCGAACCAAGGGAGGTGAGGGTCAATGAGGATTACCGGAAATGATGAATATAAGCACAGACAACTCACGATGTGGGACTATCTGCCAAGGGATACCGCGGAACGGGAAGAGCAAGCAGAAGTGTGCGAGTCAGGAAGGATAACCGAAACGGACATCACCAACAGAGCGAAGCAGACGGAAGGACTGCTCGAGCAAATTCTAACCCCTGAGAATCTGGATCTGGCATGTCGTCAGGTCAAGAGGAACAAGGGTGCAGGCGGAATTGATGGAATGCAGGTGGATGAACTTCTGCCCTACCTGAAAGACCACCAGAACGAGCTCATGCAGGCCCTTCGGGACGGCAAATACCGTCCGAGCCCCGTTCGACGGGTAGAAATACCCAAGGAGAACGGAAAGACCAGAAAACTGGGGATACCCACCGTCGTGGATAGACTGATCCAACAGGCGATCTGTCAGATCCTGACACCGATCTACGAGCAGAAATTCTCGAACAACAGCTATGGATTCAGGCCGGGGCGAAGCGCGCATGACGCGCTGAGGAAATGCCAGACCAACATCACAGAGGGCTACAAATATGTGGTCGATATGGATCTGGAAAAGTATTTTGATACGGTCAACCAGAGCCGACTCACCCAGATCCTGTCGGAAACGATACGGGATGGACGGGTGATCTCGCTGATCCACAAATTCCTGCAAGCAGGGGTGATGGTCGGCGGGATGTTCGAGGACAGCCCGGACGGCGTACCACAAGGAGGGCCATTAAGTCCCCTGCTGGGGAACGTGATGTTGAACGAGTGCGACTGGGAACTGGAAAGGCGCGGACACCGCTTCGTGCGCTATGCGGACGATCTGATGATCTTCTGCAAGAGCAAGAAGGCGGCCACCCGCACGCTGGACAAGATTCTGCCATTCATTGAGGGGAAACTATTCCTCAAAGTGAATCGGGATAAAACCAAAGTTGCCCACGTCAATTTCGTCAAATATCTGGGCTACAGCTTCTACATCTACCGGGGAGAAGGCCGACTGAGAATCCACCCGAAAAGCGTCAAGAAACTCAAGGATAAAATCCGAGAAGTGACGGGACGCAGCAATGGAATGGGAATCGAGGAACGCAAAGCCAAAATGAACAGTCTTGTGCGGGGCTGGATAAACTACTTCAAACTGGCGGATGCAAAGAATCTGCTTTCAGGACTGGATGACTGGATTCGGCGGAGAATTCGGATGGTCACGTGGAAAAGATGGAAGCGAATCCGAACGCGAGGGGTGAACCTGATGCGAGCCGGAATCGACCGTGAAAGGGCATGGATGTGGGCGAACACAAGAAAAGGCTACTGGCGTGTCGCCAATAGCCCGATCCTGAAGCGCGCCATACCCAATGAACTAATTAAACGCGCTGGATATCTTAGTTTGATGGAATGCTATTCTGCAAAGTAATCTGTAAACCTTGGAAGCGCCGTATACCGAACGGTACGTACGGTGCTGTGGGAGGTCCCCCGGCCAATTAATGGCCGGGGTCCTACCCGATTGCTTTGATCGGGGTCGGGACAGGCGGCAACCTATTTTTCGCGCCTGCGGACGATGCTGTAGATGGCTGAGAAGATACCGAAGAGTATGCCGACGGCCGGGAAGATGATCCAGCCGGGATGCCACAGGCCCTGGAAAAACCCCAGGTAGAGATAGACCAGGGCGGCCAGCGGGAAGACGACCGAGGCAACGGCGTCGGTCACTTTGTTTTCTTCGATCTTTTCCGGGGCGAAGTCCTCGAGCTTCAACATTCGTTGATAACTGTTGCGGATGGTGCCGGCGCGGATGAAGGTGAAAACCGCGACCGAGATGATCAACAGCAGCATGGCCACGCCATATTGTTCGGGGAACTGGTCAAACACGGCGGTCAGGAACAACGGGACAGGCGAAATGATGCACAGGCCGACGCCGATGACGATCGAAGCGGTGAATGAAGCCGTGTGCCGGTCATATTCGCTTTGCAGGTCGAGCTTCATGTGCGAAGGCAGATCGAACCCTTTGTCGAGGTATTTGAAGCGGTCCGAGTTGATCCCCGAGAAGATGAAGAAGCCTACACCGATCGCGACCATGACCAGCATGGCGATCAGCCCCAGGACGCTGGCCGCCCCTTCCGTGATCACACCGCCGATCAGGCCATCCGCGGCAAGCTGGTTGGCTGTGATCAGGATGACGACACCGATGATGATGAGGGCGACGCCCAGTCCGACCAGTCGTCCGGACTGGCGGGCCGTGGCCAGGAAGCGGCGGACCTCTTCCTCCTTGAGCATCGGCAGGCTTTGGCCGACCTCCGGCCGGCTGATCCCGAGGCTTGAGATGAGCTCGTCGATGTTGCCGAATTCGGCGATGACGGTGCCGACGGCCTCGTTCTCCGACTTGCCCTCTTCCTTCAGGGCAAGATATTTCTCCTCCATGCTGGCCAGCAGGTCCCTTTTGGCTTTCAGGACCGCATCGGTGCGGGGCAGACTGGCGAAGAGGTTTTCCAGATAGCTGATGATCGTATCCATGTTTTTCTCCTTCTTTCTTGTGAGGGCGCGAGGCGCTTCGCCTGGCCATTCATATCTCAATTGCGGATGAATCGGTTGACTACATCCTGTGTCAGTTTCCACTCGTCACATTTTCCCTGATAATACTGGCGGCCAGACGGTGTGATCCGATAATAGGTCCTCGGTTTGCCGAATGTCTCCACGCCCGAGTAGGACTCGATGAACCCGTTGTTTTCCAGCCTTGTGAAAGCGGAATAAAGGGTCGTTTCCTTGATGATGTACTTTTCCTCGGTGATCTGCCGGATCTGTCGCGAGATCTCGTAGCCGTACGAGTCCTTCTCAAGCAGCAGGAACAGGATGATCGTGTCGTTGTAACCGCGGATGACATCACTGCTGATCATGGCCGGCTCCTCCTTTCCAGATGGTTCGAAATCATGGTGCAATCAAGCAAGTCTGATGGCTTTTACTATGAGTGACGTTGCAACGACTGTCGTAGTACTTTCAACATACACCGATTACTACGATAAGTAAAGTACTTTTTGCATATTATTGGAAATATTTTTACTGGCGAACGATGGCCCGTGCGCGGCTACCCGGCACCGGCGACGGCCTCCAGCGGGCAACCACAAAATAAATTCTGTTGATTACAAGCGGTAGGGGATCCATGATCCGGGCACCACAAGCGGTTGTTGTCCGCACGTACATCGAGCGGTAACATACTTGCAAAAAAGGCCTAACATCTCCCCCTTTGATTTGTCGTGAAATCAGGCATACTTAAGATCAAGGGGGGCTGCAGATGGCCAAGAAAACGTATCTACTGGATACCAATGTTCTGCTCACATCACCGTATGCCCTGTACGCGTTCGATGACAACGATGTTGTCCTCGCGGACATCACCCTCGAAGAGCTGGACCATCTCAAGACGGCTCCGGGGGATACCGGGTACAACGCCCGTGAAACCAACCGCATCCTCAATGAACTGCAAAGCCAGAACAGTATCGCCGCCGGCATCCAGATGCCAGGCGGCGGTCGTTTTCATGTGGAAACCAACTACATCCACGAGGCCCTGCCGCCCGGCTGGGACGAAAAACGGCCGGACCACCGGATCCTGAGGGTCGCGAAAGGCATGAGCGAAAAGCTTGCCGGGCCGGTCATCCTGGTCACCAACGATGTCAGCATGCGGCTGAAAGCCGACATCTGCGGTGTGCGAGCGGAAGACTACAGTGCCGACAAGAGCGTGGATGTTTCCGAGCAGTACCGGGGACGACGCACCGTTCCTGTCAATGAATCGACGCTCGAAGCCTTTTACGCGGAAGGCGGGATCGATCCGAAGCGACTGCGTGGCCTCAATCCGGTGCAGAACGAATTCTTCATCCTGCGCAGCCGCCATGATGTCAAGAAAACGGCGCTTGGCAGGTTTGACGGTGATCGGATCGTGCCGCTGCGCTACCAGAAGGAAAAACCATATGGCGTGGTCGCCCGGAACGTCGGTCAGCAGTTTGTCCAGGAGATGCTGATGACGGGGGCGGAAGAGGCGCCGCTTGTCATCCTGAAAGGGCCGGCCGGGACCGCGAAGACCTTTTACGCACTGGCGGTCGGCCTGGAAAAGGTCATGCGCACCGATGAATACCGCAAGATCCTGATCACCCGGGCCAATGTCAAGTTCGACGAGGACATCGGCTTTCTGAAAGGCACGGAAGAAGAAAAGATCATGCCGCTGATCCGGCCGTCCATCGACAACCTTGAACTGCTGATCAGCGCGCGTGGCCGAAAAAAGGGCGAGCATGTCCAGGAGCGCGACATCGACATGGAAGTGCGAAGCCTTTTTGAAGATGGCATCATCACCGCTCAGGCCCTGGCCTATTTGCGCGGCCGGTCGATCACCAACACCTGGATCCTGATCGACGAAGCCCAGAATCTGACACCGACCCAGGCGCTTGGCATCATCACCCGCGCCGGAGTCGGCTCCAAGATCATCCTGGCGGGCGACCCCGACCAGATCGACCACCCCCGGCTGGACCGCCGGACCAACGGTCTGGTTTACGCGGCCGAGCGGATGAAAGGCAGCCCGCTATGCTGGCAGACTTCGTTTGAAGGCCATGAATGCACGCGCAGTCCACTGGCGCTCGACGCGGCCAGCCGCATGACCTCCAAGGGCTTGCGGATGGCCGGAAAAAGCTGAAATTCCATTGAAAAAGGAAATGTTTACAAATCGTTCGTTTTCAACAGCGCAATAATCCGATATAATGGCCGCCATGAAGAGAAAAAACAACTCCCCTGTTTTGCCTGCCCATCTGACTGTACGAAAAGCGAAGGACAAGCTTCTTGTCGTTGGCCGTTTGCGCCTGATGAGCGGTCTTTCCGTGGTCGCGATCCTCCTGATGACCGGTGCCCTGGCGCTGATGCTGCCGGCTCCTGCTGTCATGCAGCCGAATGCTTCGGCTCTGACGGTCCCTTCCGATCAACCTGAACAGCAGACTGTCGAGACGGCCATGGACATCGAGTCCGGTGATCCGGCCGCCCAAGGGCCCGAGGACGATTTTTCCGAACTGGGCATGCCCGAGCCGGACGGATTGGTCGATCTGCAGCCATTCGGCCGCTCGATGTCGGTCCTCAACCAGGTCGAAGTCGACCAGGGACCGGCCATTGATGAGACGGACGAACCGGTGGTCCGCTATGTAGCCGCCTCTGCCGTCAATGTGCGGGAGCAGCCCGACACCTCGTCGCCAATCCTTTCATCGGTTTCGACCGGTGACGTCGTGGCCCACATCGCCCCGACCGGCGAGTGGTCATTTGTCAAGACATCGTCCGGCAAGACCGGTTACATCCTGTCCAGCTATTTGTCGACCGAGTTTGTCGCCAAGCCAACCCCGACGCCGACACCGAAACCAACTCCCAAGCCGACTGCGAAACCGACACCGAAGCCCACGTCCGCCCCTGCCCCGACGGCGACCGGATCGAAGCTGACCTCGGCGCAGAAACAGGCGATCATCGACCTCGCGACGGCCCAGCTCGGCAAACGCTACATCCTGGGCGCCATGTCGCCTTCACGCGGGTTTGACTGCTCCGGGCTGACTGCCTATATCTATGACAAGCTGTTCGACATCTATCTGCCGCACAAGGCCAGCGAACAGGCCAAGCGCGGCAAGGCCGTCTCCAAGTCGAGCCTCGAGGTCGGTGACCTCATCTTCTTTGACTGGTCTTCGCCACGCGGGGTCATCGACCACGTCGGCATCTACATTGGCAACGGCGTGTACATCAATGCTTCGGCCTCGGCCGGGAAGGTCATCAAATCCACGTTGAACCTGAGCCGCGACCCGATCCCGACCGTTCGCCGCATCGTGTACTGATCCATCAATAGACCTTTGTGAATCAACGCCGCCCGGCCGCGCACGTCGCGACCGGGTTTTTTACGTGCGCGGGCGGTGCCACGGGCGCGGGCGGTGCCACGGGCGGTGCCAGACACCGATTCAGAACTTCATCAAAGACGCAACCCGTAAGCCCTGAGGCTGTAAAGTCACAAGCCATGTGACTTTACGAGTTCCGGTCGGGTGCCTGGCACGATTTCAGTACCCGACGGAACTAACTGCCAGACGCTCATATTTGGTGACAGCGTTTTGTTTCGCACTAAAAAGGGTGTGAGGCACCATTACCATTTCACGCTAAATTTATATAAGGTACGCCAAAATAAGGTACGCCGCTGCCTTGTCAAAAAAGAACAAACGTTCTATAATGAGCGATACGAAGATCGGAATCTGACTGAAAGCGGCTGACGACATGAACGACCGGGTGATTCTTCATTCTGACTTGAACGGCTTCTACGCGTCGGTGGAATGCCTGTACAATCCGGCCATCCGCCATGTGCCGGTCGCCGTCTGCGGTGACCCGACGCTCCGGCACGGCATCGTCCTGGCCAAGAACGAGCCGGCCAAGGCCTTTCAGATCAAGACTGGCGAGGCCATCTGGCAGGCCCGGCAGAAATGCCCCTCTCTGGTGGTCGTGCCGCCGGACTATTCGCGCTATATCCGCTTCGCCCACGAGGTTCGCCGGATCTACGGCGACTATACCGACCAGGTCGAGCCGTTCGGGCTCGATGAGGCCTGGCTGGATGTTGGCGGCACCTGTCGCGGCAGCATCACCGGCCAGCGCCTCGCTGACCGCATCCGCGAGCGGATCCGGGAGGAGATCGGTCTGACGGCTTCCGTCGGCGTCAGTTACAACAAGATCTTCGCCAAGCTGGGCAGCGACATGAAGAAGCCGGACGCGACCACGGTCATCACGCGCGACAACTACCGCGAGCTCGTCTGGCCGCTGCCGGCCGCCGACCTGCTGTACGTCGGGCCGTCCACGCGCCGCAAACTGGCCCGGATCGGCGTCCATACGATCGGCAGCCTGGCGTTGCTGGAGCGCTCGTTCCTGCGCGGCAGCCTGGGCAAGTGGGGGGAGGTGCTGCACAGCTTTGCCAACGGCGAGGACATCGCCCCGGTCACGACGACAGGCTATGCCTCGGCGGTCAAGAGCATCGGCAACAGCACCACAACCCCGCGTGACCTGGAATGCGACGAGGATGTCCGGATGATCCTCTTCGTCTTGAGCGAGAGCGTCGCGGCCCGCCTGCGCGAGCACCACTTCAAGTGCCGTACGGTCCAGATCCACGTGCGCGACAGCCAGCTCATCAGTTTCGAGCGCCAGGCCCCGCTCTCCAGGCCCAGCAGCCTGTCGTCGGATATCGCCCGGCTTGCGATGGCGCTTTTTAGTGCCTCCTATGACTGGCGGCGGCCGGTCCGCAGTATCGGCGTGCGGGGCTGCGACCTGGTTTCGGCCGACACCTGGATCCAGCTGTCGCTTCTGGAAGATGAGACGCGCCAGGCCAGGCAGGAAAAGCTTGAGTGCGCCATCGACCATTTGCGCCGGCGCTATGGTAACGCCGCGATCGGCCGGGCCGTTCTTTTAAGCGATCGGTCCCTTGGCCGGATCAACCCCAAGGACGACCATGTGATCTTTCCGGTCGGCTACTTTCGAGACGGCCCCCCGCCGTGACGGATCCGGACACGCCGGACGGAAACGAAGCGAGGTTGTCCTGTGCGACCAAGCGTGCTTAAATATAGGTGAGGGTGTTCGTTCTGTCGCTCTGCTGTCAGGAGCCTTGAAGGCATTTCCCATGGCAGCCTCGACCGGTATGAGGGGGCGTTCTGACGTATGTACACGGGCAGCATCCGCCGGATGATCACCATTTACAAGGCGCATTTCGATGAGTTGAACGGGAAGGGCCGGGCCAAGTGGGGAAGTGTCCAGACGTTCCAGGATTTCTGGGACATCGAGGCGGCCGACTTTGGCGCGATGCTGAAAAAAGCGTTGCCCAGGCGTTCCAGCCGTTTGGCCAGTGACGCGTCCTGTCCCTCCATTGACCAAATGCATCGGTTGGCCACCTTCCGCCCGGAAGGGGTGCGACGGCTGTTCCGTCTGCTTTTTCAGGACAATCTCGACTTCCGGACTGTTCGTTTTGCCGAAACGCTTGACATGTTCAAAAAGGCTGCCCTGAGGCTTCATGGCGAGTACAAACCAGAGGGCGCCTGCACGCAGAACGAACTGGCCGCCATGTACTACCTGACCTTGAGGTACCCGGACCGGTTCGCCTTTTTCAGCCCGTCGGCCTTCGACCGGCTGTACAGGGCAGCCAACATACGGTTTTACCAGCCCAAGGGGATCAGCGATCTCGGCAAACTCCAACTGTACCTGCGCTTGGTTGACCTGATCCGTTTCGAAATCGCGCGTGACCGGGAGCTGGTGGACCTGGCCCGCCAATCGATCGGACCCCATGAATATCCGGATCCTGATCACTGGCTGCTGGCTCAGGATTTGGTAGCCAGTCTGAAGAGCGAGTGGTTCGCGCCCGTGTTCAATGAACCGGTCATGATCAGGCCGCGAAGCCTTCTGGTGCCCAAGCCCCCTGAGCAGCATGAATTGCGGTCCGGGACCGGTGTGGAGTCGGAAGAGGAGCGGATCTATCTCGACGCGGCGATTCTGCTGATCCGGGAACTGGAGCAACAGCAAGTCAACCGATTCTGCACCCACTTCGACGTGATGCCTGATGGCATGTTCAAGGGCCGGGAGATCGGATACAGCATCCGGTCACTGGACAGAGACATGAAGCCGCTCTATATCCTGGTCAAAGCCACCGCGCGAGGACATTCCCACCCGGTGAAACTGCTGCCGGAGGAAATCACGTTCAGCGAGGAGCATGCCGACCGTTTCAGGCTGTACCATGTTTATCACTTTGATCCATTTGGCAAGATCATGACCGCGAATATCACAAAATACGACGGCCCACTGGTGCCGGACGCCAAGAAGCGAAAAGCCGCAAGCCTTTAGCGAGCGACGGTGATCGGTATCATAGGTCGATTGTCTCTTGGCTACGGATGATCTCGACGGGCTTTTTCAATTGACCAAGCAGTTTTCCCGGGATGTCGCCGATCAGGCGGACTGTCTTGGGTTCAAGATCATGGATCAACTTTTCCAGATCCGACATCCGGGCATGGCCCCCGGTGTGGAGCGGCACGATTGTCGTGCCCCTGGCCAGCATCAGGTGTTCAAGGCGTTTTTGCGCCGGCGTTTCACGATACCGTTGTGGCATGGAGTAGACGAGCTGGCCGTATTTCAATCCCGGCATTTTCCGCAGGTCGGTCAGCATCGATGGGCGGACCAGCATGCAGACGCGGTCGGCCATTGCCTGGACTTGCGGTCGGGAAACACGCCAGCGGCTGAAACGGCGGAATTCGTCGACGATCTCAAGCGAATCGTCTCTGGATTGAACTCGCCTTGGGGAAAAGACATGCATCGCGTCGCGACCGACACCGGGTGAGGGCAGGCTCATCCCGAGTTTTCTCAGCTCATGCAGGACATTGGCCGTGAACGGGTCGATGATGAACTGGCGGCTGGTATTGCGACAGGCATTGTAGAACGTGGCAATCCGGCTGATGTTGTGGCTAGCGCATTGGAAAAAGAACGGGCCCGGCTCGGAAAGGAGCGAAACGAGTTCCTGCTCGATGTCCTCTTCAGTCCGGCTATGGGCGCTGCCACGAGTGAACATGGCGCTGTCTGTGAGCAGCAGGTCAGACTGCTTTCCCGCCTGGGCCGCAATTTTGCGAAGACAGGCTGACTGGCTGGTGATGCCATGAAAGTCGCCTGTGTAGATGAACGAGCGACCATCTGCCTGAACCTCGAAGGCGGAGACGTCACAGAACGTGTGGTCCAGTTGCAGCGGCACGATGGTGACATCCCGGATCGTGAATGGCCGTTCCAGGGAGAAAAGCGCGAACTCGGCATGACCGGCCGGGATCAGGCGGAAACGCCGGGCCTGTTCGATGAGCGCTTTCGTCGCGGCAGAGAGCCAGATGGGGATGTCGGGATGGATCCAGCGCAGGAGATTGTCATGATCCAGGTCCACCCGCGCGAGAATGACCGCGTCAAACGCTGGCTTGTCCCAGTGGAAAAGCCCCTCGATCGGCGGCAGGGTATCGCTTTCAGACTTTTCAACCACCAAGATGTCCGGGTTGAATTCCGAAAAGTTTTGCAGGGGGATGCCGTTTTTCAACAACGGATGACCCATGTCGAACAGAATCCGGGCCTGCCGGGAACAAATCTCGATGAGGCTTCCGCTGGACTCGCTTGACGCGCGATAGATCGTGATCTTCATGGTGCACCTCCTCGGCCCGGCAAATCATCAAAAACCTGAACAGCGATTGTGCGTCTGATCAGTGAACCTGTTATCATTATGAACCCAGCTGGCTGCGGCTGGCAAGCAAAATGCCATCAGAACCATATGGCCAGTTCGATACGAAACACTCATGCGGAAAACGCCACGATTGTTCACGCCCTGTTCACGTCAGATTTGCCACAAACACGTTCCGGTCGTTTATACTGGAACACAAATTCGATCATTCTCTTCAATGAAAGGAGACATCCCGACATAACAACCCCGGTCGGGATACAGCCATGCAAGAATCCAATATGCCCAAAAAGCCACTCTATTATTACATCACGATCGCGATCACGGTTCTGCTGCTGCTGAATGCCTTTGTTTTTCCGCAGCTGATGGCGCCGCAGGTTGTCGAGACCGATTATGGTACGTTCTTGAAAAAGCTTGATGCCGGTGAGGTCACGAGTGTCGAGCTTGATGATAACATGCTCTTCTACAAGGCCAGGGTTGACGGTGAGGAGGTTGTCCATTCAACCGGGGCCATGCCGGATGACCAGCTGACAGACCGGCTGTACCAGGCCGGTGTGACCTTTGCCCGGGTGATTCCCGAGGGAGCCTCGCCCCTCATGCAATTCATCGTCTCCTGGGTCCTTCCGATCGCACTGTTCTTCTGGCTGGGCCGTGTGCTGATGAACAACATGCAAAAACGCGGCATGGGCAACGCGATGAGCTTTGGCAAATCAAACGCCAAGATTTACGTCCAGGCCCAGACTGGCAAGTCATTTGCCGACGTTGCCGGCCAGGACGAGGCCAAGGAAGCGCTGACGGAAATCGTCGACTTCCTGCATAATCCTGACAAGTACGCGCAGATCGGCGCGAATCTGCCCAAAGGCGCATTGCTGGTTGGCCCTCCGGGCACGGGCAAGACCTTGCTGGCCAAGGCGGTCGCCGGTGAGGCCAAGGTGCCGTTTTTCTCGATCTCGGGCTCGGAGTTTGTGGAGATGTTTGTCGGCATGGGCGCGGCCAAGGTTCGTGACCTATTCAAGCAGGCGAGTGAAAAGGCACCCTGCATCGTGTTCATCGATGAGATCGACACGATCGGCAAACGCCGGGACAGCGCGATGGGCATTGGTGGCAATGATGAGCGCGAGCAGACGCTCAACCAGCTGCTGACGGAGATGGACGGCTTCGATGGCCGCAAGGGCGTCGTCATCCTGGCCGCGACCAACCGTCCGGACTCGCTGGACAAGGCGCTCCTGAGGCCGGGCCGATTTGACCGGCGCATTCCGGTCGAGCTGCCTGACCTCAATGGCCGCGAGGCGATCCTCAAGGTTCATGCCAAGGCTGTGAAAATGGCGCCGGTCATTGACTACAACGCGATCGCCCGGGCCACCGCCGGCGCTTCGGGCGCCGATCTGGCGAACATCATCAATGAAGGCGCGCTGCGGGCCGTCCGGGCCGGACGGAGCAGTGTCACGCAATCCGACCTTGAAGAAAGCGTCGAAGTCGTCATCGCCGGCTATCAGAAAAAGAATGCCGTCATCTCACCGAAGGAACGGGAAATCATCGCCTACCATGAAGTCGGGCACGCACTGGTGGCGGCCATGCAGTCCGATTCCGCACCGGTCCACAAGATCACCATCGTGCCGCGCACGTCCGGCGCGTTGGGCTATACGATGCAGGTCGATGAAGGGGAGCATTTCCTGATGAGCAAAGAGGAGGCTTTCAACAAGATCGCGACCTACACGGGCGGACGCGCGGCCGAGGAACTCATCTTCAACACGGCGACCACGGGCGCCGCCAATGACATCGAGCAGGCGACCAATATCGCCCGGGCCATGGTGACCCGCTTCGGCATGAGCGACCAGTTCGGCATGATGTCCCTGGAACATCAGGCCAACCCTTACCTGGGTGGAGAGTCCTCAATGACGTGCTCATCCGGCACAGTCGAAAAAATCGACCGTGAGGTCATGTCGATCATCGGCAAGGCGCACGACAAGGCAATCACCATTTTGAAGGAAAACATGGACAAACTGCATGCCATCGCCCGCGTCCTTCTGGAAAAGGAGACGATTTCAGGCGAGGAATTCATGGAGATTCTCCATTCGGCCTGATCCGAAGGCCCGGTAGCGGCCTGAATTGAAAATTGCATCATCTTCTGACTGCAATGGCTTTGCCTTGCGGGACTTGATTCGGTTATAATGGCGCAAGGCGCGTTTGAATGACGTTCCTTGCGCCATTCAAGCGACCGGGCGATCCCGACAGGGCAAGGAGTTTTTCATGGTCATCCAGGCAATCCAGAGCATTCTTTCGTTGCTGATCATCATTGGCATTGGCTTTTTCATCACCGGCCGCAACTGGTTTCCCGAATGGGGCGCGGACTTTCTGTCCAAGTTCACCGCGCGTGTCCTGATCCCGTGCTACATGTTTCATAGTGTCATCACGACGACGGATTCTCCGGAGCAGCTGAAAACCCTGTTTGCCGGGTTGCCGCTGCCTTATTTCACGATCCTGGTCAGTGTTGGCCTGGGACTTGTGCTGACCAGGCTTTTGAAGGTGTCCAGCACGCGCCGGGGCGTCTTCATCAACGCGGTTTCTTTCTCGAACACGGTCCTGATCGGGTTCACTGTGGTGCAAGCCTTGTTCGGTGAAAAGGCGCTTCCCGACGCCATGATCTATTACATGGCCAACACGACCCTGTTCTGGACAATCGGCACCTATCTGCTTCGCCGGGACAGTGAAAACAAGCAGAAGCTGGGTTTTTGGCAGGAATTGCGTCACATCATTTCCCCCCCGATCGTGAGCTTCGCGCTTGGCGTCGTTGTTGTCCTGCTTGGTCTTCAGATTCCGGTCTTCATCATGACGCCAATCGGATTGCTCAAACAGGCGACACTGCCAATCGCCATGATCTTCACGGGCAGCATCATTCGCAACACCGATTTCAAGCAGGTCAAACTGACTCGAGAATTAGTGATGGTCCTGCTGGTCCGTTTTATCCTGACCCCGATCTTCATGATCCTGCTGCTGCGTCTGATGCCCATTCCGATCCTGATGAAGCAGGTGTTTTTCCTGCTGGCCACCATGCCGGCCATGACCCAGCTCGGCATCATGTCGAAGGTGTCCGACAGCGACTATGAGTTCGCTTCGCTTTTAGTGACGGTGACGACAACTTTCAGCATGTTGATCCTGCCGCTTTACACCTTGATCCTGGTGCAATGGAGGGTGTTTGGCTAGGTCTGCCTTGAAAATTCGACTGCAAAATAAAACAGCCGGATTCGCATGGCGATCCGGCTGTTTTATGTAAGTGTGTAAAGTTTGCGTCAGAATCCGTGCCGCCCGCGCCCCCGGCGCCGGCTGACCGGCTTTCCGAGCACTTCGGACCAGATGACGCCCTGCATCAGGGGGCTGGCCGTCTGCGTCAGCGGGACGATCGTCTGATAGGCGGCATCCGCGGCCGTTGCGGCTGCCTGATGTCCCTGGAAGGAATCGATGGCCCTTGATGTCTCGGCATAAGCCGCTGTTTGCCGGACCGGCTGTCCGGCCGGCTCATGCGTGGATGCCGCGATGGTCGGCATGGTCACCTGCCCGCCGATGTTCGGGTAACGCAGGTCATAACCGGGGTCGCCCTCGGTAGAGGCGGCGGTGTATGCCGGATTGACGATCCGGGGAGCCATTGGCTGGGGCTGCCGAGGTCGCTGCCCTGCCGGCCGGGCCGACTGGGTCGGGCGCTGCTGGGCCATCCGGGCGGATTGCTCCCGCGCGCGCGCCTGCTCCACCTCCATGCTTTCCTTCAAAGCCTGCTCGAATTTGAGCATGGCCTCCTGGAAAGGCGTCATTCTAGGCTTCTGATTCGGGTTTTGCATGGTTTATCGACCGCCTTTGCTTTTCATGCCTGATGGCGGATTACTTCTGGGTGTCTTGCGAGGCGTCCGCCTTGCCGGTTGTGGAAATCGCGTTGCGCATCTGGGTGTCGGAGACGACATTTTGCAGGTTGTAGTAATCCATGGCACCAAGATTGCCTTCGCGCAAGGCCTGGGCGAGTGCCTTCGGCACATCCGCTTCGGCTTCGACGACTTTGGCGCGCATCTCGACAACGGAGGCCTTCATTTCCTGCTCACGGGCGATCGCCATGGCGCGGCGCTCCTCGGCCTTGGCCTGGGCGATCCGCTTGTCCGCCTCGGCCTGGTCAGTCTGCAGTTGGGCGCCGATGTTGCGGCCGACATCGACATCGGCGATGTCGATCGACAGGATCTCGAAGGCTGTACCGGCGTCAAGGCCTTTGGACAGGACGGTCTGGGAGATCCGGTCGGGGTTTTCCAGCACATCCTTGTGCGTCGTGGCCGAACCGATGGTCGTGACGATGCCTTCTCCGACACGGGCGATGATCGTCTGTTCACCGGCGCCGCCGACCAGTCGGTCGATGTTGGCGCGCACGGTGACGCGGGCCTTGGCTTTCAGTTCGATGCCGTCCTTGGCGATGGCTGCGACGAGCGGGGTCTCGATGACCTTCGGGTTGACGCTCATGCGGACGGCTTCGAGCACGTCACGACCGGCCAGGTCGATGGCGGCGGCCCGTTCGAACTCAAGCGGGATTTCAGCGCGCTGGGCGGCGATCAGGGCGTTGACGACTTTGTCGACGTCACCGCCGGCCAGGTAATGGGCTTCCAGTTCGTTGATGTTGGTGGACAAACCGGCTTTGGTGGCCTTGATCTGGGGATTGACGACCCTCGCCGGAATGACCCGGCGCAGGCGCATGCCGATCAGGTTGAAAATGCCGACCTTGACTCCGGCGGCCGAGGATGAGATCCAGAGCCCGATCGGGATGAAGCTGAAAAACAGGGCCAGGAACAGGACAATGACGATGATGACGATGAAATAGAGGATGAATGATGATGGCATGATGAAACCCTCGCCTTCTATTGGTTGTTTGCTTGCGCAATTGGGATGACAACGATGCGGTAGCCTTGGGTGTGCGTGACCTGGATCGGGGCGTTGGCATTGATGAAGCCGCCTTCCGTGACTACGTCATAGCGCTTGCCGTCGATCAGCGCGATGCCGGCTGGCCGCAGGGGCGTGACGGTTGTGCCGGACTGGCCGACCAGGAAGGAGTAGTCCTTGGCCGATGAGTAGCCCTTTTCCCGCGAGGTGGACTGCTTCAGGATCAGCCGGCGGGCGATCTGCCCTTTTCGTGCCGATCTCAGGAGCAGCATCACCAGGCCAGTGACGAGCGCCACCAGGACCAGGAACATGATGAACGCTTCCATAGGTGTCCGGGCGGTCAGGAATATGGCGATGATGATCAGGACGATGCCTGATCCGCCGGCGATGCCGAATCCGGGCGCGAATATCTCGACAATCAGGAGCAGCAGGCCGAGGACGAGCAGGATGGCTTCTATCGTCTGGATCTGGGACAGGAAATCGGTGATCCAGCCAACACCTGAAGCCTGGGTGGCCAGATTGAAGATGCCCATGTGTTTTCCTCCTTGATGCGTTGATAATGAAAACTCGTGATGATGCTTTTCATTTTATCATAAATTGACGATGTCAAGGTGACAGGTTTGTGGCGACGCCATGGCGAAAGGCGTATCAGGCACCTGACATGGACCCATCAAAGGGATTGTCTTTCCAGACGGGGGTCGACTGGCATCCGTCAGCCAATCGGGTTATAATGATATTCTGCATGTTTGAAAAAGAGAAGATGACCATTGACGGACAGGACGGTCGGACATCGGTGAAAACGCCTGGCACTGGAACGGAAAAGCGTGATTATGAAAACCCCATGGGAGGCTTCCTTGGCCGATATGGCTGGATTTACCTGCCCGGGATCGCGTTCCTGGCCCTGTCGTCCTATTTGCAGGTGCTCGTGCCGCGCCAGCTTGGACTGGTGATCGATCTGCTTGACCGGGCGGGCGGCATGATAGATGAGGTCGCGGTCCGGCAGGCGCTGGTCGGACTGCTCCTGATCGCGTTGGCTGTCTTCGGTGCCCGCTTTGCCTGGCGTTCCCTGATCATGGGCAACTCGAGAAATCTTGAAAAATATCTGCGCGAACGTCTTTTCAGCCATTTCCTCAGCTTGCCGACCACTTTTTTCCAGCAGAGGAAGACCGGTGACCTGATGGCTTATGCCATCAATGACATCGGCGCCATCCGCATGACCTTCGGCCCGGGCCTGGCGCTCGCCGCGAACGCCATCGTGCTGGGCTTCCTGTCGATCAGTCGGATGACCGGGACGGTTGATCCGCGTCTGACCTTGTTCGCTTTGCTTCCGGTCCCGGTCATCCTGATCCTCGCGTTCCGCCTGGGCACTGCTGTGCAGCGCCGTTTCCGCCGCGTACAGGAGACATTCGCCGCGGTTTCGGACAGAGTCTCGGAAAGCATCTCGGGTATCCAGGTGATCAAGGCCTATAGTCAGGAAGAGGAAGAGGCATCGCGATTCGAAACGCTGAACCGCCAGAGCTTTGACAACCAGATGCGGATGACGGCGGTATCCGCTGCGATGAGCCCGACGGTCAGCCTGTTTTTCGGGATCAGTTTTTCGGTGAGCCTTATCTACGGCAGCCAACTCGTGCTCAACCAATCCATCTCGCTTGGCGATTTCGTGGCTTTCAACGGCTACCTGACCTTGATTGTCAACCCGGTCCAGTCAGTGGCCCGGATCATCAACATGGTGCAGAAGGGCCTGGCTTCATGGAAACGATACCAGGACATCGTCACGATCGTTCCCGACATCAAGGATGGCCCGCAGACGATTCCCGATGATCAGTTGCCGACAAAAAGCGACGGACGCCTGACGGCCGAACACCTGACTTTTCGTTATCAGGGGCAGGGTGAGGACGCGCTGAGCGACATCACCCTTCAACTGTCGCCCGGGCGTCGGGTCGGTATCCTCGGAAGGACCGGGAGCGGCAAGACGACCTTGGCAAATCTTCTGGTCAGGCTGCATGAAGCACCGGCCGGATGCATCCGTCTGGATGGCCGTGAACTGACCGATTACCCGCTGGTCTGGCTTCGTCGGCAGGTGGCGACTGTGCCACAGGACAATTTTCTGTTTTCGGCCAGCATATTGGACAACATCCGCTTTTTTGACGACGACATCAGCATCGAACAGGTTCAGAAGGCTGCGATCATGGCGGATCTCCATGAAACCGTGCTCGATTTTCCGGATGGTTACGAAACGATCCTGGGCGAACGCGGGGTCACGCTTTCAGGCGGGCAGAAGCAGCGTGTCAGTCTGGCCAGGGCCTTGGTTCGCCAGGCGCCCATCCTGATCCTGGATGACGCGCTGAGCGCGGTCGACACCGAGACGGAACGCCGCATCCTGACAGCCTTGAAAGGACGACACTCGGACCAGGCGGTCCTGATCATCGCCAACCGGGTGAGCGCGCTGCAGGATTGTGACGAAATCCTCGTCCTGGAGGGCGGTCGGGTCACGGGCCGCGGGACGCACCGGACATTGCTCGACCAGTCGGGGCTATATGCCGAGATTGCCGCCCTGCAGCGGGAGTCGACGACAGGAGGTGAAGGCTGATGCCCGCGAAGGAAGGCAAGGGCCGACCGGTCCGTGCCAAAGGGCTTGGCCGGCTGTTCCATTGGCTCAAGCCTCATCTGGCATCGCTTGCCCTGGTTTTCGGTCTGATCCTCGTCGTCAATGGCGCGGAACTGCTCAAGCCCTTCATCCTCAAGCAGGTGATCGATGGACATCTGTCCTCGGGAGCGGCATCGGCCGACTTCGACGGCATTGTCCGGCTGGGGCTCTTCTACCTGGCCGCGATCGTGGCCGGGTCTTTGTTCCGTTATCTCCAGGCGTTGCTGGTCACACGCTTCGGCCAGTCCATCCTGATGAACATCCGGCGCGAAGTTTTCCGCCATATCCTGCATCTGCCCATGCGGATCCTGGACCGTTACTCATCCGGACGGCTGATCACGCGGGCGACCAATGACGTGGAGACCCTGAACGAATTTTTCAGCAATGTGCTGGTCAATCTTTTCCGGGACGCAGTGCTGCTGCTGGGCATCATCATCATGATGATCCTCCTTGACTGGCAGCTGGCATTGATCGCCCTGGTCACCATTCCGCTGATCGTGGGCGTGACTTTGTTCGTCAAAAAGCGATTGACGAAAAATTTTGTCCTGATGAAGCAGCTGATCGGCCGGATCAACGCGTTCTTCGGTGAAAACATAGCCGGCATGCGGATGATTCAGCTTTTCTCCCGCCAGGCCGAGCGGCTCGGGACATTCGGGATCATCAACCGTGACTATTTCAAAAGCACGCTGGTCCAGATCCGGCTCAACAGCATCATGCGACCGATGATGGAGGTCATCAACACAGTCGGCATTGCCCTGCTGGTCTGGACCGGAATGCGTGGCATATCAGGCGGCACGCTTGAAATCGGGGTCCTTTACGCGTTCACCACGTATATCAAGCAGTTTTTCGAGCCCATCAACGACCTCGCTGAGCAGTATGTCACGATCCAGTCGGCTGCCGTGTCCGCTGACCGGATCTTCGAACTTCTGGACCAGCAGGAGGAACTGGAGGATCTGACGGTCGGTGAATCGCTCGACCGGATCGAAGGCCGGATCGAATTTTCCAATGTCTGGTTTGCCTATCAGCATGAGGACTGGGTGCTGCGTGACGTATCCTTTGTCATCGAACCTGGTCAGAAGGCCGCGATCGTGGGGGCCACAGGCGCCGGCAAAACGACCATCATCGCGTTGCTGCTGCGTTTCCATGATTGTCAGCAAGGCACGATCCGGGTCGATGGGATCGACATCCGGACCATCCGCAAGGTCGATCTTCGACGCCAGATCGCCATTGTCCTCCAGGACGTATTCCTGTTTTCGGGTACCATTGCCCATAATATCCGCCTCGGAGATGACCAGATCGATGACATGCAGGTGGCCAACGCGCTCCGGCTTGCCCAGGCGGACCATTTCATCGAAAGCCTGTCCGAGCAGATGGAAACGCCAGTGACCGAGCGGGGCAGCACGTTCTCCGCCGGACAGCGTCAGTTGCTGAGTTTCGCGCGGGCCATCGCTCGTCAGCCAGCCGTTTTCATCCTGGATGAAGCGACTGCGCAGATCGACTCGGAAACCGAACTGGCCATCCAGCAGTCGATCGAGCAGGTCACGTCCGGGCGCACCTCCATCATCATCGCCCACCGGCTGTCCACCATCCGTGGCTGTGACCGGATCCTGGTCATGGATCAGGGCCAATTGGCCGAGCAGGGGAGCCATGAAGCGCTATTGAAGCAGAATGGGCGTTATGCATCGCTGATTCGTGCCCAGTTTGAATAAGTTATAAGTTGCGATGATTCTGTTTTCGAATTACAATGAAGTCATAGTTTCTATTTAACGCATGCATCTGACCCGTCCCGGAACCGATCATGAACGGCAGCCGGTTTTGAACGGCACGTCATGACCGCAATTGCTTTCAGAGTGACATCTCCTGGCATCGACAGAATGGACTCCATTTTTTGTTTATGGCCATCGACTTCCTAGTACATGACGTAAAAAATGAAAACAGGAGGTAGGCAATGCAAATGGGCAGTAATAGTCTGACTCACCAGAAATTCATTGAATTGGACGACTTCATTGATTCCATGGATGATCGACAGGGTGCGCTGATATCGGTCCTGCACAAGTCGCAGGAGCTGTTCGGTTATCTGCCGAAAGAGGTTCAGCTTCATGTCGCCCGCAAACTCGACCTTCCGGCTGCGAAGGTCAACGGGGTTGTGACGTTCTATTCGTTTTTTTCTGAAGTTCCGAAAGGCGAGCATATCATCAGTGTCTGTCTGGGAACAGCCTGCTTTGTCCGCGGTTCCGAGGAACTGCTCCATGAACTGGAGGACAAGCTCAAGATCAATGCCGGCCAGACAACACCGGACGGAAGGTTTTCCATCGATGCCTTGCGCTGCGTCGGTGCCTGCGGACTCGCGCCGGTCATCATCGTCGATGGCAAGGTGTACGGACGGGTGAAAAAGGAACAGATACCCGACATCCTGAAGAGCGTCGAAGACGAGCAGGAATGAGGAGCGTGCGATTATGGCGAAAATGAAATCCTTTGAAGAACTGAAAAAGATCCGCGACCAGGTCAAGGCGAACGTCGAATTGCGCAATGAAAACGAAGCCAATGTCAAAGTGCTCGTCGGCATGGCAACCTGCGGCATTGCGGCCGGAGCCCGGACGACCTTCAACGCGATGGTCGAGCGTTCCCGTGAACTTGGCCTGGCCAATGTGACCTTCATCATGACCGGTTGCATGGGATCCTGCTATGCCGAGCCCACAGTCGAGGTGCAGGTCCCCGGACAGGAGCCGATCCTCTACGGCTATGTCGATGCCGAAAAGGGCCGGGAGATCGTCGAAAAGCATATCAAAAGCGGCGAGCTGGTCCCCAACCTGATCATCGGCCGCCCGTTCGAAAACGCCTGAGCACGTACCTGTCACCAATCATAGCAAGTCGGACAAAGATGGAGGAATGGGAATGAGCAAGTATAGATTGCATCTGCTTGTCTGTGGCGGTACCGGCTGTGTCTCGTCGGAAAGCCCGAAACTGGCCAAGAACCTCGAGCGGCTGATCAAGGATGCCGGCCTGGCCGCAGAGGTCCAGGTTGTCATGACCGGCTGTTTCGGTTTTTGTGAAAAAGGACCGATCGTCAAGGTCCATCCGGACAATGTCCTGTATGTCGAAGTCAAGCCAGAAGACGCGGAAGAGATTGTCAATGAGCACGTGATCAAGGGAAGGGTCGTCCAGAGGCTCCTTTATGTCGAACCAAACCGCCATGAACGGATCCAGGAGAACAAGGACATCCCCTTCTATCGCAAACAGATCCGGATCGCGCTGAGGAACTGCGGCCGCATCAATCCGGAGAACATCGAGGAGTACTTTGCCGAGGATGGCTATCAGGCACTGGGCCAGATACTGACGGAGATGACGCCGGAAGAGGTGATCGAAGCGGTCAAGAAGAGCGGCCTCAGAGGACGCGGCGGCGGCGGTTTCAGCACCGGCCTCAAATGGCAGTTTGCCCGCAGGTATGACAGCCCCGAGAAATATGTCCTGTGCAACGCCGACGAGGGCGACCCCGGCGCCTTCATGGACCGGAGCATCCTGGAGGGTGATCCCCACAGCGTGCTCGAGGCCATGGCGATCGCCGGCTACGCGATCGGCGCCAAACGTGGGTACATCTACATCCGGGCGGAGTACCCGCTGGCGGTCAAACGGCTGCTTGTCGCGATCCGGCAGGCCCGTGAATACGGACTGCTCGGTGACGACATCATGGGTACCGGCTTCAGTTTCAACATCGATATCCGTTATGGCGCCGGCGCGTTTGTCTGTGGTGAGGAAACCGCACTGATCCGCTCGATCCAGGGCGATCGCGGCGAACCATACGTCAAGCCGCCATTCCCGGCTGAAAAAGGCCTGTGGGAGAAACCGTCCATTGTCAACAACGTCGAGACACTGGCCAACATCCCGGTCATATTCCAGCGGGGCGCCGACTGGTTCGCGTCGATCGGAACCCAGCTCAGCCACGGCACCAAGGTGTTCGCGCTGGCCGGCAAGGTCAACAATGTCGGACTGGTGGAAGTGCCGATGGGCACGACCCTTCGAGAAATCATCTTTGACATCGGCGGTGGCATCAAGGACGACAAGGCCTTCAAGGCCGTCCAGACCGGCGGCCCTTCCGGCGGCTGCATCCCGGCCAGCCAGCTCGACACCCCGATCGACTATGACAACCTGGTCAAGCTGGGCTCCATGATGGGCTCCGGCGGCATGATCGTCATGGATGAATCGGACTGCATGGTCAACATCGCCCGCTTCTATCTCGAATTCACCATGGAGGAGTCCTGCGGCAAGTGCACGGCCTGCCGGGTCGGCAACAAGCGCCTGTTCGAGATCCTGACCCGCATCACCGAAGGCAAGGGCACGATGAAGGACATCGACGAACTGAAGGACCTTGGCCAGATCATCAAGGACACGGCGCTGTGCGGCCTCGGACAGACATCGCCGAACCCGGTCCTTTCCACCATCCACCACTTCCTTGATGAATACAAGGCCCATGTCATCGACAAGAAATGCCCGGCCGGTGTCTGCAAGGCGCTGATGCGCTATGAGATCCTGCCGGACAAGTGCATTGGCTGCACCGCTTGTGCCCGGGCCTGCCCGGTCAAGTGCATCGCCGGATCGGTCAAGAAACCGCATGTGATCGACCAGGACAAGTGCATCAAGTGTGGCGCCTGCTATGCCGCTTGCCCGTTCAGCGCCATCGTGAAAAAGTGAAGAAGGATAGGTGAGACGAATGCGAGACGTGAAAATCAAGATCAACGGCAAGGAACTGACCGTTTCGAACCAGCTCACGATCCTGGAAGCGGCCAGGCTGGTGAATGTCAAAATACCGACCCTCTGCCATCTCGACCTGCACGAGCTGAAAGCCGTCAACCAGGCGGCATCCTGCCGCGTCTGCATGGTGGAGATCGAAGGCCGGCGCAACCTGGCGCCCGCTTGCGCGACCTATGTCATGGAGGGCATGTCGATCAAGACGACCACCCCCCGAGTCGTCAAGGCGCGGCGCACCATGGTGGAGCTGTTGCTGTCCGACCACCCGAAGGACTGCCTGAACTGCGAGAAGAACCAGAACTGCGACCTGCAGAAACTGGCCGCGGACCTGGGCGTCCGGGGTGAAGTGCACTACGCCGGAGAGATGTCGTCCTATCCGAAAGATGTCTCGAGCATGGCGATCTACAGGAACCTCGACAAGTGCATCCGTTGCCGCCGATGCGAGACCATGTGCAACACGGTCCAGACCTGCGGCATCCTGTCCGGTATCGGCCGCGGGTTCACCACGATCGTCGGCCCTGCCTTCGGCCTGCCGATGGTGGACACGATGTGCACGTTCTGCGGCCAGTGTGTCGCCGTCTGCCCGACCGCGGCCCTGACCGAGATCAACAACATTCGCGATGTCTGGGCTGCGATCAATGATCCGGAAAAGGTCGTCATCGCCCAGACGGCCCCGGCTGTTCGCGTCGCTTTGGGTGAAGAATTCGACAACGAGCCGGGTACCATCGTGACCGGCCAGATGGTGGCCTCACTGCGCGCGCTCGGCTTTGACAAGGTCTTCGACACCGACTTCGCGGCAGACCTGACCATCATCGAGGAAGCGTCCGAATTCATCCACCGCCTGCAGCACGGCGGCCGGCTGCCGATCCTGACCAGCTGCTGCCCGGCCTGGGTCAAGTTCTTCGAGCACCAGTTCCAGGATCTGCTTGACGTTCCGTCGACTTGCAAATCCCCGCATGAGATGTTCGGCGCGATCGCCAAGACCTACTACGCCGAGAAGTTCAACATTGATCCGAAAAAACTGGTGGTCGTGTCGGTTATGCCCTGCCTGGCCAAGAAGAACGAAGCCGCCAGGCCGGAACTTGGCGATGAGGGCTTGAAAAATGTCGACTATGTCATCACCACCCGCGAACTGGCGATGATGATCCGGGAGACGGGCATCGACTTCAATTCGCTGCCGGATGAGGAGTTCGACAATCCGCTTGGCGAGTCCACCGGCGCCGGCGTCATCTTCGGCGCGACCGGCGGCGTCATCGAAGCCGCCCTGCGCACAGCCTACGAGTGGCTGACCGGTCATTCGCTCAAGCAGGTCTCGTTCACGCAGTTGCGCGGCTTTGAAGGCATCCGCGAAGCCTCTGTCATGATTGGCGACACGGAAGTCAAGATCGGTGTCGCGCACGGCCTCGGCAACGCGCGAAAACTGCTGGAATCGATCCAGCGCGGGGAGTCCCAGTACCACGCGATCGAGATCATGGCGTGCCCCGGCGGCTGCATCGGCGGTGGCGGACAGCCCTATCACCACGGAGACGCCAGCATCATCGAACGGCGGATGGCGGCCATCTACCGTGAGGACGAAGGCAAGGCCCGGCGCAAATCGCACCAGAACCCGGATGTCATGCGGCTCTACGAGGAGTTCCTTGGCGAGTTCTATGGCGAGAAGGCGCATGAACTGCTCCACACCCACTACATCGCCCGCGAAAAGATCTGACGTTCTGGACGCGACATTTCTTCCGACCTTTTTGAAAAGGCCTCCCCAAAAGGGGGCCTTTTCTTACCGGTCAAGACTTGGTCATCAGGAAGCAAATCTGGATTTCCATAGCTGATGGATGTCGAATTATGACTGGATGATCGATCAGACATTTGCTATGATGTTGCCTATGAGTATTTTAGTCGTCCTGCAGCAGATCACACCCCTGTTTATCATGATGGGCATTGGCATCATTCTTGGACGGATCGGCATGGTGGATGGCCGTTTCACCAGGATCATGTCCCAGGTTTGCATGAACGTGCTGTTCCCGGCAACCGTCATCAAGTCTTTCTATGCTGAAGTCACGCCGGACATGCTGTCAGAGGGGTTTGTCCTTGTCGTTGCCGGCGCAGTGGCCCTCGTGGCGACCTTCTGGTTCTCCTACGGCCTGAATCGGCTGATCAAACTCAAGGTCCCTTCATCCAATGTGACCTATTTCTCCCTGATGTTCTCCAATTTCGGCTTCGTCGGAGTCGGCATGATGACCGCCGTATACGGCGACATCGGCTTGTTTTACATGACGATGTTCGTCCTGTTCCTGCGGTTTGGCTACAATTCCCTCGGGACGATCATCATGCAGCGCAGCGTCGGCGATTCCGGAAAGATCAACTGGCGCCGGGCATTCATCAACCCGCCCATCATCGCGCTTCTGGTGGCCATCCTGGTCATGCTGACCCGCGTGCGGTTCCCGGTGATCATCGAGACCACCATGTACGCGCTGGCCGGCAGTCTGTCGCCGATGGGCATGCTGACGGTCGGCATGATCACCTCGACTTTCGCGATCCGGGATTTTTTCACGGACGCACGGGCCTATCTGCTGTCCGGACTGCGACTTGTGGGCATCCCGCTGGTCGGACTGGCCCTGATGTGGCTGGCCGGCATGCGTGGTTTGATGCTCACGACCGCCACCTTGACGCTGGCCTTGCCCGCGCCGGCCAACACGAGCCTGATGGCGGAGCGTTTCGACGGGGATGTCAAGCTCGGCACCATGGTGGTGACCATCACCAATGTGTTTTCGGTCGTCACGATCCCCATCGTTGTGTCCGTGGCAGAGTTGCTGGCGCGACAGGCCTGACCATCAGGCAGAACAAGGCAAGGAGCATGGTATGCTGGAACTGAACCCACAGGCTGAAATCTATGTACCCGACTGGTCCAACCCGGACGAGGCGATCAGGCGGACCACGCATCTGGCGATTGCCGCGCATCAGGACGATGTCGAGATCATGGCCCAGCACGGCATCCTGACCTGTTACGAACAAAAAGACCGCCACTTCACAGCCGTGATCGTGACGGACGGAAGCGGCAGCCCGCGCAGCGGGCGGTTCAAAAATGTCAGTGATGAGAAAATGGTCTGGATCCGTACGTCCGAGCAGAAAAAGGCGGCTGACATCGGCAGGTATTCGGCGGTCGTCTTTTTGAACTACCCGAGCTCGATTGTCCGTTCGCCGGACGAGCCTCAGGTGATCGAGGATCTGGCAGCGATCCTGCGCAGCGCCAAACCGGATATTGTCTACACCCATCAGCCGGCGGACCGTCACCGGACACACGTCGCGGTGCTCGTCCGCCTGATCGAGGCCATCCGCCGTCTGAAAAAGAACGAGCTCCCCGGCGCGCTTTATGGCTGTGAGGTCTGGCGATCCCTGGACTGGGTGCTGGAGGACGACCGCATGGTGCTTGACGTTTCGGGATATGAACCGCTGCGCCAGCAGTTGCTGAATGTCTTCGAATCACAGATCGCCGGCGGCAAGCGGTACGACCGGGCCGCGATCGGCCGCCAGAACGCCAACGCGACCTTCCGGACCTCACATTCGATCGATGTCATGGAAAGCGCCTCGTTCGCGCTGGACATGACATCCTTGATGCATAGTGGTGACGTCGGCGCCTACGTCGCCGGTCTGGTCACCCGTTTCGCGGACGATGTCCGCGAGGGGATTGAAGAGGCCAGCCGTTAGCGGATCGCCTGGCGCGCATGACCGGCAATCAAGACTGAAGTCCATCAGAAAATGCTGTACAGCAGCAACCCCGCGGCTCCGGCACCGGCCATGACCAGGATCGAGTCCGTCTTGAACTTTCGTAGGACGAACAGGCTGGTGGCAAAGATCAGCAGGGCGATCGCGTCAAGATCGTTCAGGGATACATCGAGCCAGGACTGGAAGCGGCCGCCGAACCAGGCGACCAGGATCAGGGACATTCCGGCGGACGCGATCAGGGCGACCACCGCGGGGCGAAGGCCCTTCAGGATGCCTTGGACTGCCCAGAGATTGCCGTGCCGGACATACAGGTACCCCAGGGTCAGGACGATGATGCACGAGGGTGTCACACTGCCAAGCGTCGCGATCAGCGCACCGGGCAGGCCGGCAATGCGTGTGCCGACGAAGGTGGCGGAATTGATCGCGATCGGGCCCGGCGTCATCTGGGAGATGGTGATGATGTCGATGAACTCCTGGAGTGTCAGCCAATGGTGCAGGTCGACGACCTGCTTCTGGATCAGGGGCAGGGAGGCATAGCCGCCGCCGATGCTGAATAGTCCGATCTGGACAAAACTCCAGTAAAGCTGAAGCAGGGTCGTCATAACGGACTGTCCACCTCCTTTTCTGTGCGGTTGGCAAACCAGGCGACCAGGAAGCCGATGACCCCGCAGACCAGCAGGATCAGCATGACTCTGTCAAACAGGATCTTGGCCAGGAAAGCCAGGAACATGATGGCGGTCGTATAGAACAGTTTCTGCCGGATGATCTCCCGGCCCATCTTGAACACGACGTCCACGATGATCGCGCCGATGGCGGCTGCCATCCCTTTGAGCACCATGGAGACGACCGCGCTTTCCCGGAACGCTTGGTAGAAGTAGGATATGACGGTGATGATCACCAGCGGGGGCAGGATGGTGCCGAAAATGGCGGCGAACGCGCCTGGCACACCCAGCATGCGGTATCCGACCAGGATGGAGGAGTTGATCGCGACAGCCCCGGGGGAGGACTGGGCGAGCGCGGTCAGATTGAGCATTTCGTTTTCACTGATCCATTTCAGGTCTTCGACGATTTTCTTGCGCATCAGGGCGACGATCACATAACCCCCGCCAAAGGTGAACGCGCTCAGGTAGAAAGTCACGGAAAAAAGCTTGAGATAGTTGCGCCAGGTGCGTTCCACTTGAATCAGCCACCCCGTTTCCTGCCATTTTGATCCAGTATACCACAATGGAACTTGACCAAAATGCCTTCTGGCGAGCCGGTCCTTTCAGGAATTGCTGTCCACGTTTGTGACAGATGGGTCCCGTGGAAACATCCTCCAGAGTTCTTGCATGATCAGGATGCCCTGGAGCTTGACCATCTCGACCACGAGCCCCATGTCGTCATGGTCGGCTGCCAACTGCAGGACATCGTCGCAGGACGTCCACACCGCCTGGTGGGACGCCCGGAATTTTGCTTCTTCGAAATCGGTCCAGAAATCATCCATATTCTGAAGATACCGATTCAGGATCCCCTTTGTCCATCGGATGGATCCGAAATCTGACAGGCCATGGCGTTATTTGAGAAGGGATGCTTCAAGGCTGAACCGGAGACAGAATGGTATAATTGTCCTCAAGAATGTCAAAGGAGCCATATGATCGATGCGACTGTTTCACACGGGTGACCTCCATATCGGCAAACGTCTGTTTGAATATTCGCTGCTCGAGGACCAGGCAGCCGTCCTGGACCGGATGGTCGGTCTGGCAGCCGAGCATCGGCCGGAAGTGTTTGTGCTTTCCGGAGACATTTACGACAAGTCGATCCCCCCCGCCGATGCCGTGACGCTGTTCGATGATTTCCTGACCCGGCTGTCGGACATGGGCATCTGTGTCCTCCTGGTCAGTGGCAACCACGATTCGCCGGAGCGGATGGAATTTGGCAGTCGGCTCTTGGCCCGGAGCGGTGTCCACCTGGCCGGCAGTTACAATGGCTCGGTCAAGCGTGTTTCCTTCCGGGATGAGCATGGACCGGTCCACATTCATCTCCTGCCGTTCCTGAAGCCGGCGCTGGTCATGTCCTGGTTTCCCGACGAGACGATTCCGACCACCCGGGACGCGGTCCGGCTAGCGCTTTCCGGGATTGAACTCGATCCGGACGCGCGCGATGTCCTGGTGGCGCACCAGTTTGTCGTCAGCGGGACGACCGAGCCGGTGCGGTCAGACTCGGAGAGCGTCTTCGTGGGGGGATCGGACCAGGTCGACGCATCCGTGTTCGATGGCTTCGACTATGTGGCCCTGGGCCATCTGCATGGCCCCCAGTCAATTGGCCGCGACACGGTCCGCTATGCCGGATCTCCATACAAATATTCATTTTCCGAGGTGATGCACCAGAAGTCGGTCACCATGGTCGATCTCAGGGCAAAAGGCGACATTTGTCTGACGTTCCTTCCGCTTCAGCCTGACCGCGACCTGCGTGAGATCCGGGGTCCGCTGGATGCACTGGTCGAAGCCGGACAAGCCGGCATCAAAGCCGCGGATCAGGCCTCGTCCGATTACATTCGTGCCATTCTCACCGATGAAGGGCCCGTCTTCGATGCGGTCGGCCAACTGCGTCAGGTGTACCCGAACCTGATGCGGATCGACTTTGACAACAGCCGGACCCAGTGGGATGCCACCTCGTCCGGCGCGTCCTCCGGCGATGTCGCCAGCAAGAGTCCGCTGGAACTGTTCGCCGAGTTTTATGAAAGCCAGACCGGCAAGGCGCCGGATGAAGAACAGGAGCGGGTCCTGATCGATGCTTTCGAACAGGCGGGAGGTGGCAGCCGATGAAGCCGTTGAACCTGGTCATGAGCGCTTTTGGCCCGTATGCCGGTGTTGTCACCCTGCCATTCGACGAATTTGCCGATCAGGGCCTTTTTCTGATCACCGGCGACACAGGCGCCGGCAAGACCACGATTTTCGATGCCATCGCGTTCGCGCTTTTTGGTGAAGCGAGCGGCAGCACCCGGACGGCGGAATCGTTGCGGAGCGACTTTGCTTCGCCGGACGACCAGACATACGTCGAACTGACTTTTCGCCATAAAGGGCGAATCTATGGTCTCAGGCGGAACCCCGCATACACGCGCCCCAAGAAAAGCGGGTCAGGTACGACCACTGAACCGGCTGACGCACGGCTTGAACTTCCGGATGGCACGGCCATTTCCGGCTACGGCAAAGTGACGGAGCGGGTCCGGCTGCTGCTGGGCATCGACTCGGATCAGTTCAAGCAGATCGCCATGATCGCGCAAGGTGAGTTTTTACGGCTGCTGCTGGCTGACAGCAGGGATCGGGCCTTGATTTTCCGGACGATTTTCAATACCGACCTTTATGCCAGGGTGCAGGAAGTGCTCAAACAGCAGGAAAAGGCGGTCAAGGGCGAATGTGACGGCCTCGCCCAAAGCCTTGTCCAGAGCATGCAGATGATCAGTCTCCCGCTTTCGCCTGAACCGGAGGATGAACTGGCGGGCCTGATCAGGCAGTCCAGCGTCCATGCGGCCAGACCGGTTCTGGAGAAACTTCAGCAGTTGATTGCCCGGGATGAAGAGATGGCTCGAGGAGCCCGTCAGCGATCCGTCGCGCTGGACGCGGCCGTATCTGACCTGACGGGAGGAATCAGCCGGGCCGAAATCATCAACCGGCAGTTTGGTGAACGGGCGACGGCTCGCGAACGACTGGACCAGCTTTCGCGTCAGCGCGAGGCCTTTGCGCAACTGCAGCAGACGGTTCAGGAGGCGGAAAAAGCCAGATACCATGTCTCGCCACTGAAAAATGCGGCTGATCGGGAACGGTCAAGCCTGGATCAGCTGGACGCGACGATCGCCGGCCTGGAAGAACGGCTGCAACATCTGGAACCGGAGCTGCAAGCGCTTCAGCTGACGCTGGATGAGCAGCTGGCACAGGAGCCGGTCCGTGAGGAATTGGCCACGTCCATTCTTCGCCTGAGAAGCCAGTTGCCGCAGTATGAGCGTCTGGCCGAACTGGATCAGGCGATGATGGAGGATGAAAAGGCGCTCAATCGTCTGAAAGAGCAGCAGGATCGGCTGGCCGGTGACCGGGATCGCCTGACATCGGCACTCAAGGCGGACCAGGAGGCGCTAGTGGCGCTGGCGGGTGCGGACATGGCGCTGCGGGACAGCCAGGACCGGGTCAAACGATATAAACAGTTGGCGCAGGACGGGATTCAAATGGCACAATCGCTGGCCGATATCGAAAGGCTGGATCGGGAGTACCGGGAATCGGTGACGGCTGCCCTGAAGGCCCGAGGCCGGTTTGAGACCGAGAACGATGTCTGCCGTCACCAGGAATCGCTTTATCTGCAAAACCAGGCCGGCCGGCTGGCCGCTTCCCTGAAGGCCGGCGAGGCCTGCCCGGTCTGCGGCGCTACAGACCATCCGGTCAAAGCGACCCTGGCCGAAGGCGCGCCGTCCGAGGCCGACCTTGAGGCCTGCAAGACAAAAAGGGAGCAGAGCCGCCACCTCTGGCAGACGGCGAACGCCACGTCCGAACGGAAAATGGCGGAGATCAGCACTCGACTCGACCTCGCTAGGCAGCATGGCAGGCTTTTGGCTGACCGGCTGGAGGAAGCGCTCCGACAGGATGTCGCAGATCAGTCCACCCAGGAGCATGTACGAGAATTGGCCGCCCATTGGCATGAACCTAGTCAGATCGACATCAGGCAGTCGTTGCCACTGGCTGTCTGGAAGCAAAACGTGACCGCGCTTCGCAGGATCGCCGACGAGCAGGCGGCCTTGCATGATAAACAGGCTCAGTCCCTGATCGGACAGGTCGAGCGCAGGTCGAAACTGCACAAAGAGGCCGAGTCCGGGCAGCAGGAGCTGGATCGTCTCGGCGAGCGGATCGCCAAGGCTGATGCCGACCGGATCGAGTGCATGAATCGCGTGCTGACCGGCCGCAGGGAGCGCGACACGCTGACCGGTCTGCTGGCCTATGCTTCACCCGATGAGGCCCGGAAGGTGCTTTCCGATCTGGAAGAGCAGCAAAAGCTGAGCCGGGCGGCACTGGCGACCACCCAATCCCGTCATGAGGCGAAAAACAGCGAGAGGCTGAGCGTCAGGACCCTGCTGGAAAATTGTCATCTGAACCGGCCGGCGGCTGTTGCGGCCTTCGAGAAGGCTGACCGATCATTCCGGACGATGCTCGTGGAACAGGGCTTTGCGGATGAGGCAGCGTTCCAGACCGCACTGCTTCCCGAACCCGCACTGTCCGGCGAGAAGAAAAAGCTTGCCGATTACCAGGAAGAAACCCGCCGAGTCCTGGAAACGGTCGCCCGGTTGGATGAGGAGACAAAAGACCAGTCGATGCAGGACATTGCGGCCTTGCAGCGGGCGCTGGAAGAAGCGCGCGGACGCAGGGACTTCGTTCAAGCCGAGGAACGGACGATCCATGCGCGGCTTGACCGCAACCGGCTCGTCGCATCGGAAATGGCCCAGACCCTGTCCACCCGCGATGATCGCGTCAAGCACCATCATCTGGTCAGTGATCTGGCACGCACGGCCAACGGCGAGCTGACCGGGAAGCAAAAGCTCGCTTTCGAGCAATATGTCCAGGCTGCCTACTTCAATCAGGTCATCACCGAAGCCAATCGGCGTCTCCAGGTCATGTCCGCCAACCGCTTCAGTCTTGTGCGGAAGGTAGATGCCGCCAACCTGCGCTCGCAGTCCGGACTTGAACTTGAAGTGCTGGACCAGTACACCGGCAAACTGCGTCCTGTGAAGACCCTGTCCGGCGGGGAGTCGTTCAAGGCATCCCTTTCGCTGGCGCTGGGCTTGTCCGATGTCATCCAACGTTTTTCCGGCGGTGTCGAGATTGACACCTTGTTCATCGACGAGGGCTTTGGATCGCTGGACGCGCAGTCCCTCGAACAGGCGGTGGCGACGTTGGCCACCCTGACTTCAGGCAACCGGCTGGTCGGCATCATCTCCCATGTCAGTGAACTCAAGGAGCGGATAGACCGGCAGATCCGGATCAAGGCCGGTATCGGCGGCAGCCGGATCGAACTGTCGCATCGGCTTTCCGGCTGAGCCCTTGACAATTTCGCGAATCCACTTCATGATAGAGGCAGGACACCCCACCCGGGGTGTGGTATATAGGCTGACAAAAGGAAAATGACATGAATCAGAAATTCGATATACAGGGCATGACCTGTGCCGCCTGCTCGGCCACTGTCGACAAGAGCGTGAGCAAAGTCGATGGCGTGGCCAAGGTCCAGGTGAACCTGCTGGCCAACAGCATGACGGTGGAGTTTGACGAAGGTGTGGCCTCCAGTGATTCAATCATCAAGGCCGTGAAGGACGCCGGCTATGGTGCGTCCGTCGCGACCAAAGGCAGGGGCGAAGCCGCCGTGTCCGGTCAAAAGGCGGATCCGGTCGCCGAAGCGCTGGCTTCGATGCGGCATCGGATCATCGTATCCGCCGCGTTCCTCGTGCCGCTTCTTTACATCGCCATGGGGCACATGTTCAAATGGCCGCTCCCGACGTGGATCCATACAACGCCCAACGCGATCACATTTGCCTTCCTGCAGTTCCTTCTGACTCTGCCGATCGTATATGTGAACCGGTCCTATTTCCAGAACGGGTTCAAAACCCTGTTCAAAGGTCATCCGAACATGGATTCGCTGATCGCGATCGGTTCGTCCGCCGCGATTGTCTATGGAATTTTTGCCATTTTCCGGATCGGGTACGGCCTCGGGCATCAGGAATTGCATCTGGTGGAGCATTACACCATGGACCTCTACTTCGAGTCCGCCGCGACCATCCTGACCCTGATCACACTGGGCAAGTTCCTCGAGGCCCGGTCCAAGGGCAAGACCTCGGAAGCGATCACCCGGCTGCTGGACCTCGCGCCCAAGACCGCCACGGTCTTGCGTGACGGTCAGGAGATGGAGATCCCGATTGAAGATGTCGTGGTCGGCGATTTGTGTCTGGTCCGCCCGGGTAGCCGAGTCCCGGTCGACGGAATCATCATCGAAGGCCGGTCTTCGATCGACCAGTCCGCCCTGACCGGTGAGAGCATTCCGGTCGAAAAGGGAGTCGGCGACACCGTCGCGGCCGCTGCCATCAACCAATCGGGCTTTTTCACCATGAAGGCCCAGAAGGTCGGTGACGACACGACACTGGCCCAGATCATCGCGCTGGTGGAGGAGGCGGCATCGACCAAGGCCCCGATTTCCAAGCTCGCGGACCAGATCAGCGCGATCTTTGTCCCGGTTGTGATCGGGATCGCGATTGTCGCCTCGGCCATCTGGCTGATATTGGGCAAAGATGTCGAATTCGCCCTGTCGATCGGCATCGCGGTCCTCGTCATATCGTGTCCCTGCGCGTTGGGGCTGGCCACACCGGTGGCGATCATGGTCGGGACCGGCCGTGGTGCCGCCAACGGGATCCTGGTCAAGTCAGCTGAAGCGCTGGAGATCACCCACACCGTCCAGACGGTGGTCCTCGACAAGACCGGGACAATCACCGAAGGCCGACCGGTTGTGACCGACATCCTGCCGACTGGCACGCTGTCCACCGAAGCGCTCGCGCGGCTGGCGGCCTCGGTCGAGAAACCGTCGGAACACCCGTTGGCAGCGGCGATTGTCGATTACGCCTCTTCCAAGGGCCTGTCCCTGGATCCGATCGATCGATTTGACGCCGTCCCCGGACGAGGCGTCGAGGCAGTGCTCGGTGGTCAGGCCATCCTGGCCGGGAACCTGGCTTTCATGACCGAGCGGGGCATCGAAACCGCCGATTGGCAAGCGGACAGTGAACGGCTCGCGGAAGAAGGCAAGACAGCGCTCTACTTTGCCGTGGACGGCCAACTGGCCGGCATCGTGGCCGTGGCCGACGTCATCCGTCCGACCAGTCGCGAGGCGATCGACCGGATTCGGGACATGGGTATCGATGTGGTCATGTTGACCGGGGACAACCGTCGCACGGCGGAGGCGATCCGACGTGAACTGAATCTGGACCGGGTGATCGCCGAGGTCATGCCGCAGGACAAGGAAGCGGAAGTGCGCCGGCTTCAGGAAGGTGGCAGACGGGTCGCCATGATCGGCGACGGCATCAACGATGCCCCGGCCTTGGCGAGAGCCGATGTCGGCATTGCCATCGGAGCAGGGACGGACATCGCCATCGAGTCAGCCGACATCGTCCTGATGAAAGGCGACCTGATGGACGCCGCCACGGCGATTTCACTCAGCAAGTCCGTGATCCGCAATATTCGCCAGAACCTGTTCTGGGCCTTTTTCTACAACATTGTCGGCATTCCGCTGGCCGCCGGCGTGCTGGTTCCGCTGCTCGGGATCCGCCTGAGCCCGATGTTCGCGGCCGCCGCGATGAGCCTGAGCTCGGTCAGCGTAGTGACCAACGCGCTGAGACTGAGGTTCTTCAAACCCAAGGAGGGAAAATCATCATGAAGAAAGTCATCACGATCCACAACATGCACTGTGACCACTGCAAAGCGAAAGTCGAGAATGCCCTGAATGCGATACCCGGGGTCAATGCCCGGGTGAATATCGCGAAGAAGGAAGCGTCCGTCACATTGGCGGCCGATGTCCCGGACGAGACCCTGATGCAGACGATCAAAAAACTGGGCTACGAACCGGTCGACATTCGTGAGAAAAAAGGGCTGTTCAGTTGAATCGACCGGAAACGGGAGTAGCCAAAGGGGAACAAGAGGAGGGAAGCGTGTGAAGGCAGACAGGAAAAAAGCGACCAGACTGCTGAAAACCGCGCGTGGCCAGATGGATGGCCTGCTGCGGATGGTCGAGGAAGACCGCTACTGCATCGACATATCCAACCAGCTGCTGGCGACGATCGCCATTCTGAACAAGGTCAATCGCGATGTGATCCAGGCCCACCTGCAATCCTGCGTCGTCGAAGCGATCCGTGAGGGGCATGAACAGGAGAAGATCACCGAGATCATGGATATCGTCGAAAAACTGACTCGTTGATCCGATCGCGGGTGTTCCCGCAACCATAAGGCTTCACGACAACGTTCCCCGGCAAAATCACGGCCGGTGCCAGGCTCCGGCACCGGCTCTTCTTGTGCGGTCCCATCTTGCTTGACAGTCCATCTTCGCTTGACCTATGCTGAAATTGGCTTGTGCCCATCGTCGTATTCCCCGTGATTCTCCCGGGTGTCGGACGGGCAGGCCGGCTACAGACGAGATATTGAACGATCGCGAAGGAGGAATGGTATGCCCGCTTTTGAAATGAGCATGGATGCCTTGAAAGTCTACCGCGGCATCAGCCCGCTGCCCGATGATTTTGACGCCTATTGGGAGAGGGGGCTTTCGGACCTCGACGCGACCGGACTCGACTTCTCCCTGGAGCCGGCTGATTTTTCCGCTCCCGGTCTTGACTGCCACTATCTCTGGTTCACCGGCATCGGTGATGCCCGGATCCGTTGCAAATATGTCCGGCCGACCTCGATCCAGGGCAAAATCCGCGGGATCGTCTCCTATCACGGGTACACGCATCACAGCGGTGACTGGTTCAATCTCCTGCCGTTCGCCTACGCCGGCTCCGCCGTGCTTTCCATGGACGTGCGCGGCCAGGGCGGCCAGTCCCAGGACACCTCGACCGCGGACGGCCCGTCGCTTTTCGGGCACATTGTCCGCGGCGTCGACGATCCTGATCCGGATCGGCTTTTTTACCGCAATGTCTACCTGGATGCCGTCAAGGTATCCCATATCCTCATGTCGATGGATTTTGTCGACCCTGACCGGATCGGTGTCTTCGGCAACTCCCAGGGCGGTGCCCTGTCATTGGTGACCGCGGCGCTCAACCCGCGAATTTGCATGGCCGCGCCGATTCATCCGTTCCTGTCCGATTTCAAGCGCATTATCGAGATGGATCTGAACAAGGGACCATATGAAGGGCTTTACTTCTATTTCAAGAAACATGATCCCCTGCATGAGCGTGAAGACGCGTTTTTCCACAGAATGGGCTACATCGATGTCCAGAACTTCGCGGGTCGTGTCCGGGCATCCGTCCTTTGGCAGACCGGCCTGATGGACACCGTATGTCCGCCTTCGACCCAGTTCGCGGCCTACAACAAGCTCAACTGCCCCAAGACCATGCTCATCAGCCCTGAATATGCCCATGAACCGATCAATTACGCGGCTGACCGGATATTCCGGTTCTTCGGCGACCTGTAAAGGCTGCTCTGAAAGGAGGCCCCACCATGCAAAGAAATCCTGAACTGGACCAGCTGGCCATCAACGCGATCCGCGTCCTGTCCATGGACGCGATCCAGAAAGCCAATTCCGGCCACCCGGGCAAACCAATGGGATCGGCCCCGATGGCCTACACCCTCTGGTCCGGCGCGATGAAGCACAATCCGGCCGATCCGTCATGGATCGATCGCGACCGCTTCGTCCTGAGCGCCGGCCATGCGTCGATGCTGTTGTATTCGCTGCTCCATCTCTTTGGATACGACCTGACCATCGATGACCTGAAAGCATTCCGCCAATGGGGGAGCCGGACGCCGGGCCACCCGGAATTCGGCCACACGGACGGCGTCGAAACGACGACCGGACCGCTGGGACAAGGCGTGGCCACAGCCGTGGGCATGGCGATCGCCGAGGCCCACCTCGGGGCCCGCTTCAACCGCCCGGATCATCAGATCATTGATCATTACACCTATGCCCTGGCCGGTGACGGCTGCATGATGGAGGGTGTGGCCGGCGAGGCGGCCTCTCTGGCAGGCACGCTAAAGCTGGGCAAGCTGATCGTCCTGTATGATGACAATGGCATCTCGATCGAAGGCGACACGGACACCACATTCATGGAGGATGTCGGCAAACGCTTTGACGCGTATGGCTGGCAGGTCCTGAAGGTCGACGATGGCAACGACACGGCCGCCATCGCGAACGCGCTGTCCGATGCCAAGGCAGATCCGGATCATCCGTCCCTGATCATTGTGAAGACCACCATCGCCTTCGGGTCGCCGCTGGCCGGCTCGGCCAAGACGCACGGCGCGCCACTGGGCGCCGAAAATGTCGCCAGGACCCGGGAGGCGCTTGGCTGGCCGCTTGCCGAACCGTTCGCGGTGCCGGATGAGCTGACCGCCTATCTGAAGATGCAAAAAGAAGACTTGGCCCGGCTGCAGGAAGACTGGGAAGAAAAGTATGCCGCCTGGCGCGCCGCTTTCCCCGGACTGGCGGCCGAACTGGATGAATGTTACAGCGGCTCCCTGCCGGACCTGGAGAACGACCCGGAGTTCTGGGCCTTCGACAAAGCCGAGGCGACCCGAAATTCGAGCAGCAAGATCCTGAATCTGCTTGCCGGGCGTCTACCGAACTGGATCGGCGGCAGCGCTGACCTGGCCGGCTCGAACCTGACCGAGCTCAAAGGCCTTGGCTGGATGAGCCCGGCCGATTATACCGGCCGCAACATCCATTTCGGTGTGCGTGAATTTGCCATGACGGACATCGTCAACGGCCTGATCCTCCATGGTGGACTGAGAGCCTTTGGTGCCACCTTCCTGGTGTTCAGCGATTACCTGAAGCCGGCACTGAGGCTGTCCGCCCTCATGGGGCTGCCGGCCATTTTCCCGCTGACCCACGACAGCATCGGTGTCGGCGAGGACGGACCCACGCATGAACCGATCGAACACCTGGCCGCGCTTCGAGCCACGCCCAATGTCTGTGTCTGGCGACCGGCCGATGGCAAGGAGACGGCAGCCGGCTATATCCAGGCACTCAGCCGGAAAGGGCCGACGGTGCTGGCCCTGAGCCGCCAGACGCTCCCGGTCCTGGAGGGGTCCGGGCCGATTGCCCGCAAGGGAGGCTATGTCCTGAAGGACGCGCCGGATCCGAAGCTGATCCTCATCGCGACCGGGTCGGAAGTCGAGCTGGCCGTCAAGGCCAGTGACGTGCTGGAACAGCGCGGACATGCGGTGCGTGTGGTGTCCATGCCGTCGATCGAGGTTTTCGAGGAGCAGGACAAGGCGTACAAGGAACAGGTCCTGCCGCCTGCGATCAAGGCCAGGGTCGCGATCGAAGCCGGCGCCACCATGCCCTGGTACCGGTATGTCGGCACGGATGGCGCAGTCATCGGGCTTGACCATTTTGGCGCGTCAGCGCCCGGACCGGTCCTTTTCGAGAAATTCGGGCTGAATGTCGACTGTGTGGTCGATATCGCCGAATGGGTGATCAATAAATGACGATTGTCCCGGACCCATTTCATCGATGAAAAAGGAGAAATTCATGACAGACAAACGAGTCGCCATCGTCACAGGAGCAGGCCGTGGGATCGGCAGGGCCATCGCCATCGCGCTGGCCGGTCAGGGGGCCATTCCGGTCGTTTTCGACATCGATGAGGCCAACGCCCGGCAGACGGCAGCAGAAATAGAGGCCATGGGGGGCACATCTGTCGGGCTGGCGGTCAATGTCGCGGACGTGGCAAGCATCGAGCGGGCGGTCCAAGTTGTCGCGGACCGGTTTGACCGGATCGACATCCTGGTGAACAACGCCGGCGTCCTGAGCACGGCCTGGCCGGACAACATCACAGAAGCGGAGTGGGACCGGGTCATTGACATCAACCTCAAGGGAGCGGTCTTCTGCACCAAATATGTCATGCCGCATCTCCTGAAGAACGGCTTTGGCCGGATCATCAACATATCCTCCAACGCGGGGCGTGGCGGCGGCATCAGTTCCGGCATCGCCTACTCGGTTTCCAAAGCCGGCATCCTCGGACTGACCCGAAGCATGGCCCGTAAATACGCCCGGACCGGCATCACCGTGAACGCCGTGGCGCCCGGACCGACAGACAGCGACATCATGAAAGGCTATACGGATGAAGAACTGCAGGCCGCCAAGGATGCCGTCCCCGTCGGCCGTCTGGGCACCCCGGAGGAGATCGCCTCCGCCGTTGCCTATCTGGCGTCCGACGCGGCCGGGTTTGTCACCGGCGCGACCCTCGATGTCAACGGGGGCATCTACATCGGCTGAGACCGTGGAACAGACCGGCGCCAGGATTTATTCATAAAGAAAGGTGGACACGCGTTATGGAACTCAAAGACATCCTCAAGACCGTCGACCACACCCTGCTTCTCACCACCGCGACATGGGAGGAAATAAGAGCGATCTGCGATGACGGCCTGAAGTATGGTGTCGCCTCTGTCTGTATTCCGCCGTCCTATGTCGCCCGCGCGGCCGAATATCTTGGCGGGCGGCTGAAGGTATGCACCGTGATCGGTTTCCCCAACGGATACAACACGACGAAGACCAAGGTTTTCGAGGCGAAGGACGCCCTGGACAGCGGTGCGGATGAAATCGACATGGTCATCAATCTCGGCTGGCTCAAGGAGGGGAACCACCAGGCGATCGAGGAGGAGATCCGCGCCTTGAAAGCGGTCGCCGGTGACAAGGTGCTCAAGGTGATCATCGAAACCTGCCAGTTGACCGAGGCCGAGAAGATCGCCATGTGTGATGTGGTGACAAAGGCGGGTGCTGATTTCATCAAGACCTCGACCGGATTTTCCACGGGGGGAGCCACCCGCGAAGACGTGAAGCTTTTTGCTGAGCACGTCGGAGACGGCGTGTTCATCAAAGCCGCCGGCGGAATCCGTTCGCTCCAGGACGCTGAGGATTTCATCGCCCTCGGCGCCTCCCGCCTCGGAACAAGCTCGATCGTCAAGATCGTGAAGAATCAGGAAGTGACGGGATACTGACCACCCGCCTGTTCAACAGCACGCCGACCGTTGGCAATATGGAAAGGGGATCGCGAAAATGGCGAAAAATTACCTTTCGAATCTGGTCGGGGCATTTGGTGACCCGATCGAGGAAAATCCTTCTGTCGTGATGATGGAGGCCGCCTTCCGGGCGATGGACCTTCCATGGCGCTACATCAATTTCAAAATCGCGGAGGATGGCCTGGGCGAAGCGTTCACCGGCCTGAAAGCGATGAATTTCAAGGGCATCAACCTGACCATTCCGCACAAGGTCAACGCCTTGCAGTACATGGACCAACTGACTTCGAACGCGCAGTTGATCGGGGCGATCAATACGGTGACCGTGCAGGATGGCGCACTGATCGGTGACAACACGGACGGACGCGGCTTCATCAGAAGCCTGGCCGAGCAAGGGGTGGACCTGAAGGGAAAACGGCTGGTCGTTCTCGGAGCCGGCGGAGCCGCCCGCGCGATCTGTGTTGAAAGCGCGCTGGCCGGATGCGCTTCGATCGACATCATCAACCGCAGCGAGGCGCGCGGACAAGCGCTTTGCCAGCTGGTCGTGGAACGGACGCCGGCCGATGCCGGTTTCGTGAAATGGGTGGGAACGGCTCACATCCCGGATTGCGACATCCTCGTCAACGCGACGGACATCGGCCTGTATCCGGATCCGAACCGGCCGGACATCGTTTATGAGGATATCCACCCGGGCATGATCGTGCAGGACATCATTCCCAATCCAGCCAACACCTGGTTCTTGCAGACCGCCGCGCGCATGGGCGCCAGGACGTTTGACGGCCTGGGCATGCTGGTGTGGCAGGGCGCGATCGCGATCAAACTCTGGATCGGGCTTGACGCTCCGGTCGATGTGATGAAACAGGCGCTTGAAGCGGAATTTGCCTGAAGAAGGACGGTTTGCGCTACATCATCAGACAGCGTCCTGCCTTTGACCGGCAGGACGCTTTTCATCAGGCCTCGTCCAGCAGGCTCACGAACGGGAATGTCTTGTGCAGCACCGTGATCGCCGCGCCGACAGCCCCTTTCAGGTGATCCTGTTCAGCCAGCTCGATCTGCATGGCCTGGTAGGTGCTCTGCACGGCGTGGTGCTCGACTTCGAACCGGATGCGGTCGAGAAACGGTTTGCCGATGCGGGTGATTTCGCCATAGATGATGACCCGGGGCGGGTTGAGCAGGTTGACGGCGTGCGTCAGCGCGATCCCCATGAACTCACACAGCTCGTCAAGCAGCTCCAGGGACTCCGGGTGACCGGACAGGACAGAATCAACAAACGTGGCGATGTTCACTCGGCCCGGATCACGGTCGACCGATTCGAACAGGTCGGAGTAACGCCCTTTCCGGATGCCTTCCAGCAACTTGGCCTGCACCGCGTCGTCAGAGGCCTCGGCGTCCAGACAGCCACGCCGGCCGCAGGAGCAGGTGCGCCCCAGGCGCTGCACGGGTGTGTGTCCGATGGAACCGGCAGAATTGGTGACGCCGTGATGCATGACATTGTCACTGATCGTGCTGATGCGGATCCCTTTGCGGATCGAGAAAAGGATAAAGTCCGTCATATGCTGGCTCGGCTTCGCATGCTGACAGCCGACCGCGATCATGTTGACATTGTTGTCGATCCAGGCAGGGACACCGAAGGCTTTCTCCATGATCTCCTTCAACGGGACATTCAGCCAGGTTTTCAGTTCGTGATAGCTCAGCGCGATGCCGCGCTCGTGGTCCACCAGGCCGGCCGACCCGATCCCGATGCCGAAGATGCGCGCGTTGGATTCCTGAAGCGAGGACACTATTTCCCCCGTGACGGCCATGACCCGGTCGAGCAGCTGCTGCGCGGTGACCCCGGTCTCCAGGACGATCCGACGGGAGTTGACGCGGGACAGGCCAAAATCGAGGGCGACCGCGTGAATCGCCTGGGCATTGAATTCGATACCGACAAAATAGCCGCCCTCCGGATTGATCGCGAAATAATCCGGTCGGCGGCCGCCGTTTGACGGTCCCTTGCCGATCGGACGGATCAGGGCTTTTTCCTGCAGCTCTTCAATCGCTGTCAGGACGGTCGTCATGCTGTATTTGCTGATCTTCTGGATCTGGAATTTGGATGCCTTTTCCTTTGAGCGGATGATATGCAGGATCGCGTTCAAGGTGTTGGCTTTTCGCATGACCCCCATGGATTTTGTCATGGCCCGGTCTCCTTATGCGGCAGATTCCTGTCGGGAATCGGTTTGTGTATCATTTTACAGGGTTGGAAAAGACTTGTACAGATTCCGGATATATGGCTGGCGAAGACTGGTATACTATCCTCATGAGTTCCGACTTTTCAATGCCAAGGAGATGGACAGACATGCTTTCGGAAAAGGAAATTGTCGATCTGTTCTGTGCGCTGGCTTCTCTGGACGCGCCGTCCCGATATGAACGCCCGGTCGCCCGGGAAGTAAGTGCCTACCTGGCCGAAATGGGCATCGAAGTGGATGAAGACGATGCCGGTGAGCGGATCGGGGGCAATTGCGGCAACCTGTACGCCACCGTCACGGGCGACCTGCCCGGTCCGCCGGTCCTGTTCTGCGCGCACATGGACACGGTGGAGCCCTGCCGGTCAAAACGGATCATCATCACGCAGGATCGTGTGATCAAGTCCGATGGAACGACGGTGCTGGGGGCGGACAATGTCGCCGCGCTGACGGCCATACTGGCAACCCTCCGGTCGCTTCACCGGTCCGGCATCCCGCATCGTGAGGTCGAACTTTTCTTCACGGTTGGCGAGGAGATCCACCTCCAGGGTAGCCGGCACGCCGATTTGAGCCGATTCAAGGCCGGTGCGGCCTACGTCCTGGACGCGAACCGTTCGCCCGGCATCGGTGTGGTCGCCGCGCCCGGTCACATCAACCTGGTCGTTGAGATCGAAGGCCGGGCGGCCCATGCCGGCATCAACCCGGAAGAGGGGGTCAGCGCGGTGACCGTGGCGGCCCATGCGATCGCTCGGATGCGCCTGGGTAGGATCGATCCGGCGACGACTGCCAACATCGGCCGCATCGAAGGCGGAACGGTCACCAACATTGTTGCCGAGCGTTGCAAGGTGACCGCTGAATGCCGATCGCTGGACCAGGACCGGTTGAAAGAGCAGGCCGACCATATGAAGGCATGCTTCGAGACGGCGGCCGAAGAGATGGGCGCGCGCGTTTCCATCCAGGAGTCACTTGAATACCACGCTTACCGGGTGTCGCCGGACGGCCTTGCCATGCGCCAGTTCCAGACTGCTTGCCGGGACCTGGGCATCAGTCCTCAGCTGGTGACCCTGGGTGGGGGAAGCGACATGAATGTCCTCTCGCTGGCCGGACTGGAGGGCATGGTCCTTTCCTGTGGGATGCAGCAGATGCATTCCTGCCAGGAATACATCACGATCGATGACCTGGTCTTGACCACGGCCCTGGTGGAGCGGCTGATGACGCTGCCGGCCGAGGACCTGACAACAAGCAATTGAACAAGGAGAACAAGGGAAATGTCCAGACTGATCAGAATTCACCCATCGGATAATGTCGCCGTAGCTGTCGAGCCCGTCATGGCCGGTGAAGGCTGTTGTGATGTGATCGCGTCCGAACCGATCGCGAAAGGCTTCAAAATGGCGCTGGACACCATTGCGGCCGGCGATCCGGTCATCAAGTACGGCAATCCGATCGGGATCGCTTCCCAGCCGATTTTGCCCGGTACGCTGGTCCATGTCCATAATTTGAGTACTGCCCTGTCCGGTGAGATCGACTATGCGTATCAGCCGACCGAGGTCGACTCCCTGCCGCTCCCCGATCCGAAGGCCAAGGTCCCCATGACCTTCGACGGCTATGTCCGCCCGGACGGCCGGGCCGCCACCCGCAACGAGATCTGGATCATCCCGACCGTCTCCTGCGTCAACGGGACGATCCAGAGACTGGCCAAGGCTGCACAGTCGCTTGTGACCGAGGGGATCGACGACATCATCGCCTATCCACACCCGTACGGGTGCTCCCAACTCGGGGAAGACCACGAAATGACCCAGCGGATCCTGGCCGACCTGGTCGACCATCCGAACGCGGCCGGTGTCCTGGTGGTCGGTCTGGGCTGTGAAAACAACCAGGTGGCCGACTTCAAGCAGGTTCTGGGCGATTACGACCCGGACCGCGTCCGTTTTCTCATCTGCCAGGATGTCGAGGATGAATACACCGAAGGGATGCGTCATCTGGAGGCGCTTGTCGAACGGGCCAAGGCCTTCAGGCGTCAGCCGGTGCCCCTGTCCGGCCTGGTGGTCGGCATGAAGTGCGGCGGTTCGGACGGGCTGTCCGGCATCACGGCCAACCCGCTGGTCGGCGCTTTTTCAGACCGGCTGATCGCGTTGGGCGGCACGACGATCCTGACCGAGGTGCCGGAGATGTTCGGCGCGGAGACGATCCTGATGAACCGGAGCAAGGACACGGCCGTTTTCGAAAAAACCGTGCGCATGATCAATGATTTCAAGCAGTATTACATCGATCACGGCCAGACGATCTACGAGAACCCGTCGCCAGGCAACAAGGCAGGCGGCATTTCGACCCTGGAGGACAAGTCGCTCGGCTGTATCCAGAAAGGCGGGAGCGCCCAGGTGTCCGATGTGCTGCCTTATGGTGGCCGGGTGGTGACCAACGGGCTCAATCTGCTCTCCGGCCCGGGCAATGATGTGATATCGATCACGACATTGACCGCGGCCGGGGCCAATCTCGTCGTGTTCACCACGGGACGGGGAACGCCGCTCGGCGCACCGGCACCCACGGTCAAGATCAGCAGCAATACGGCGCTGTTCGAGCGAAAACGCGCCTGGACCGACTTTGACGCGGGCCCGATCGCAAATGGCCGCTCGCTGGACGAGATGGCGGACGCGCTGCTGTCGTTCGTGGTTGATGTCGCGTCGGGAAAGATCCGAACCTGTTCCGAGAGGAACGACCTCCGCGAAATCGCGATATTCAAGGATGGTGTCATCCTGTGATCGGACGCAAGAATCCATGCTGAAGCTGGTCAAATACCTGAAGCCCTTTATCCTGTCGATCATCCTGATCTTCCTGCTATTGTTCGGGCAGGCTCAGGCCGACCTTGCCCTGCCTGACTTCATGTCCGATATCGTCAACACCGGGCTGCAGGGCGGGGGTATCGAGGACGCGGTCCCGCTTGCCCTGCGCGCGTCCGAGCTGGATCGACTCTTGCTGCTGATGAACGAGCCGGACCGTGCCCTGGTGAATGCCCGGTTCGAGCGCCTGGAAGCCCCGGTCAGCTGCGGCACCCTGCCGGACGCCCTGATCATCCAGTATCCGATCCTGGCGACCCAGGACATTGCCCGCCCACTGCCGATGACGGCCGAGGAACGATCCGCACTTGACGCGGCGCTCATGCCCGCCATGACGATTTACCAGGGCATCGTCATGGGTAAAGGCAGCCTCCCGGTGTCAGGCGGCCTGCCGATCCCCCCCGGCACAGATGTGTTCGAGATGCTGCAGGACATGCCGGCCGACGCCCGTGAAACGCTGCTGTCTCAGGCGCGCGCCACGTTGACTGGGCTTTCCGGAACGACGATGCGACAGTCGTCCCAGGCTTGGCAGAAGGCCGAATACGCGCAGGTCGGCCTGGACATGGGCAAAATCCAGAACCGGTACATCCTGAATACCGGCGGCCTGATGCTGCTGGTCGCCTTGCTCGGAGCCGTGTGCACCATCCTGGTCGGGTTTCTTTCAGCGCGTGTCGCGGCCGGTCTGGCGCGAAACCTGCGCCATCAGGTGTTCCGCAGGGTCGAATCATTCTCCAATGCCGAATTCGACCGTTTTTCGACCGCCTCCCTGATCACGCGTTCATCCAACGACATCCAGCAGATCCAGATGACGCTGGTCATCCTGATGCGCATGATGTTCTACGCACCGATCATGGCGGTCGGCGGCATCCTCAAGATCGTCCGGAGCGACATTTCGATGACCTGGATCATCGGCGTGGCGATTGCCCTTTTGATGACCATGATCCTGATTCTGTTCACTATCGCCCTGCCCCGGTTCAAGAAGGTGCAGAAACTGGTTGACCGTCTCAACCTGGTGACGCGTGAGATCCTGTCCGGACTGCCCGTCATCCGCGCGTTCAATACCGAGCGCCATCAGGAAGAGAAGTTCGACGTCGCCAACCGGGACCTGACAGCGGTCAACCTATTCGTCAGCCGCCTGATGGTCCTGATGATGCCGTTCATGATGCTGATCATGAACGGCGTGACGCTGGTCATCGTCTGGGTGGGTGCGCAGCGGATCGATATGGAGGCCATGCAGGTGGGTGACCTTTTTGCTTTCATGCAATACAGCATCCAGATCATCATGTCGTTCCTGATGTTTTCGTTCGTGTTCATCCTGCTGCCAAGAGCCAGCGTTTCGGCCCAGCGCATCGATGAGGTTCTCACAACCGAGCCGGAAATCCGTGACCCTGAGACGCCGGTCGTGTTTTCACCGGACGGCCGCGGAGCAATCGAGTTCCGGCAAGTCGGTTTCCGATATCCGAATGCCGAGGAGCATGTCCTGCATGATATCAGCTTCACCGCCCGACCGGGCGAAACGACTGCTTTCATCGGCAGCACCGGCAGCGGCAAGTCGACACTGGTCAACCTGATCCCGCGGTTTTATGATGTCACCGAAGGGGAAATCCTGATCGACGGGATCGATGTCCGCACAGTCACCCAGCATGATCTGCGCGCACGGATCGGCTATGTGCCCCAGAAAGGGATCCTGTTCACCGGCGATATCGCCGGCAACATCCGGTATGGGCGCCCGGATGCGACTGACGAAGCGGTGCGCCAGGCGGCCATGACCGCCCAGGCGTCCGGGTTTATCGAAGCCTCCGAAGAAGGATATGGAAAAATCGTCGCCCAGGGCGGTGCCAATGTGTCCGGCGGACAAAAGCAGCGCCTCTCGATTGCCCGGGCCCTCGCGCTTAAGCCGTCCATTTTCATCTTCGACGACAGCTTTTCGGCGCTGGATTTCCAGACGGACGCCAATCTGCGCCGGGCACTGAAGCAGGACACGCAGGACGCGACCGTCCTGATTGTCGCGCAGCGGATCGGGACGATCAGGAACGCCGAGCAGATCATCGTCCTTGACCAGGGACGCATCACCGGTATCGGAACACACGACACGCTCATGCGCGATTGCCCTGTCTATCAGGAAATCGCCTATTCGCAGCTGTCCAGGGAGGAACTGGCCGTATGAGCGACCGTCTGAAACTGATCCGGGAAGGCAAACTGGATCCGCCAACCGGCGATGCCGGACCGAGCGGGCCCCGGCCCGGTCGTGGCGGCCCCGGCGGGCATGGACCGTTGGCCATGATGCCGGGTGAAAAACCCAAGGACTTCAAAGGGGCATTCCGAAAACTGCTTGCCTTTCTCAGGCCGTTCCGGATCCAGATCCTGATCACGCTGATTTTTGCCGCCGGCAGCACTGTGTTCACGATTGTCGGACCGAAGATCCTGAGCCGGGCGACCAACCGCCTGTATGAGGGTGTGATCGCGAAAATGACCGGCCTGCCGGGAGCCGCGATCGACTTCGACTTCATTGGCCGGATCCTGCTGACCCTGGCATTGCTGTATGGACTGGGCGCATTGCTCAGCTATGCCCAGGGCTTCATCATGTCCGGTGTCGCGATCCGCATCAGTTATCAGCTCAGGAAGGACATTGCCCTGAAGTTCAAACGACTGCCCATGGGTTACTTCGACCGGGTCACACACGGTGAGGTGCTTTCCCGGGTGACCAATGACGTCGACACGGTCAGCAACACCTTGAACCAAAGCCTGTCGCAGATGGTGACCTCGGTGGCGACCCTGGTCGGGGTGCTCATCATGATGCTGTCGATCAGCTGGTTGATGACTCTGGCGGCCATCATCGTCCTGCCCCTGTCGATGGTCCTGATCCGGACCATCGTCAAACGTTCACAGAAGCACTTCCGGACCCAGCAGGCCTTTCTGGGCCACATCAACGGCCACATCGAGGAAATGTATGGCGGCCATCAGGTCGTCAAGGCATTCAACGGCGAACAGCGTGCCATCGACACGTTCGATGCCCTGAATGAGGAGTTGTATGGCTCCGGCTGGAAGTCCCAGTTCCTGTCGGGCCTGATGATGCCCCTGATGAACTTTGTCGGCAACCTCGGCTATGTCGTCGTCTGCATCACCGGCGGCCTCCTGGCTGCCCGCGGCACCATCCAGGTCGGTGATATCGTCGCGTTCATCCAGTATGTCCGGTCCTTCAACCAGCCATTGGCCCAGGTTGCCAACATCGCCAACGTCCTGCAGTCGACCATTGCCGCCGCGGAACGGGTTTTCGCTTTCCTGGAGGAGCCGGAGGAGTCTGTCGACCCGCGTGAGACCCCCTCCGTTGACGGGATCCGCGGAGAAGTGACCTTTGACCATGTCCGTTTCGGCTACGACCCGGAGAAGCCGGTCATCAAGGACTTTTCGGCCTGGATCGAGCCGGGCCTGAAAGTGGCGATCGTCGGTCCGACCGGTGCCGGCAAGACCACGATGGTCAAACTGCTGATGCGTTTCTATGATGTCGACGAAGGCGCGATCCTGATCGACGGCACCGACATCCGCGAGTTCAGCCGCCATGATCTGCGCAGCCTGTTCGGCATGGTGCTTCAGGACACCTGGCTGTTCAATGGCACGATTCGTGACAACATCCGCTACGGACGGCTCGACGCGACGGATGAAGCCGTGGAGGAGGCCGCCCGCGCGGCCAATGCCGACCATTTCATCCACACGTTGCCCAACGGGTACGATCTGGTGCTGAACGAAGAGGCGAGCAACATTTCGCAGGGGCAGAAGCAGCTTCTCACCATCGCCCGGGCGATCCTGGCCGATCCCAGGATCCTGATCCTCGACGAGGCGACCAGCTCGGTCGACACACGCACCGAGGTCCTGATCCAAAAGGCGATGGCCCGCCTGATGAAAAGCCGCACCAGCTTCATCATCGCGCACCGGCTGTCGACGATCCGCGACGCGGACCTCATTCTGGTCATGAAGGACGGGGACATTGTCGAACAGGGGACGCACGAGGGCCTGCTGTCGGATGGCGGCTTCTATTGCCGGCTGTATAAAAGCCAGTTCGAAACCGGGATCAACGAACCAGCCTGCGGCTGAAGCCGGCCGGCTCCAGGCCGATGGCTACCGAACTGAACAGAATGTGTCCACTCATCGAAAGGAGCGAGGTCCATGGTACGCTCACCTGACACAACCCTGTATCCGATCTACATCGGCAGTTACACCCTCCCGATCGTGTTCGGCACCGGCGAGATCCTGCAAAGCAAAGGGAAGGGGATCGGACGCGTATCGCTCGACACATCCGACGGACGACTGTTGCCGGGAAAAACGGTCGGAGGGGTGGACAACCCGTCCTTTCTGGCTGTCTCCCATTCAAAACGCTTTCTCTATGCCGTCAATGAATTGAAGTCTTATGCCGGGCAGGCCACCGGGACGGTGAGCGCGTTCCGCATCGAGGAATCGACGGGGGACCTGGTGTTTCTCAACCGCCGGATCACGGGCGGCGAAGACCCCTGCCATGTGACAGTCAGCACCGATGACAGTCTGGTTTTCGTGTCCAATTACTCGAGCGGAAGCGTCTGTGTCCTACCGGTTCTGGCAGATGGCAGCCTGGCGGAAATGTGCCAGCTCGTGGAGCATGAGGGGCGAAGCGTTCACCCGGTCCGCCAGACCGGCCCGCATGCCCATTCACTGACTCTCGATCCCGCTGGGCGTTTCGCCGTCGTGCCGGATCTTGGGATAGACCATCTGATGATCTACACTGTCGATCCATCGGGAACAGGTCCTGTGCTGACTGAATCTGGCCGGGTCCGTCTGCCGGAAGGCCATGGCCCCCGTCTTTGCCGATTCGACGCGAGCGGGCAGTTCTGCTATGTCGTGAACGAGTTGGCTTCCCGGGTGACGGTGCTGGCATATGACAACAAGGGTCGGCTTGAACCGATCCAGTCCCTGCCGACGCTGGAAGACAGCTTTTCAGGCGACAACATCAGTGCGGATCTTCAAATGACAGTGGACGGTCGCTTCCTTTATGTGTCCAATCGCGGGCATGACAGCCTCGCCTGCTTCCGGATCGACCCGGAAAGCGGTCGGCTCGAACGAACCGGGATTTTCCCGTGCGGCGGCCGGACACCGCGCAGCTTCGCGATCAGCCCGGATGACCACCACCTGGTGGTGGCCAATCAGGACAGCGACTGCCTGGTTTCCTTTGCAATCGACCGCACAGACGGCGGACTGCAGGAAGTCATGAGACTCGACGCGCCGTCTCCGGTCTGTGTCTGCTTTGTTTAGGTGACAGGTACCGCAGCCCATACGCCTTATGCTTCCGCTGTCCTCGCGACACGTCTTTCTTCGAGCGCGACATTGATGATGCCGCCCGCCAGGATCACGACGCTGTCGTAATAAAGCCAGAGCATGACCATGATCATGCCACCCAGACTGCCGTAAAGCCGCGTGAAGTTGTTGATGTACTGGACATAGAAGGAAAAGATCTGCGCGAACAGGACCCAGGCCACAGAAGCAAAAATCGCGCCGGGTATCGCATGGCTGAACCGCGCATGGTTGCGGCTGACAAAATGATACAGCCCGGAAAAAAACAGCGTCAGGAACAGCAGGGAGAGCAGGAAACGAAGCATGCGCAAGCCTGCTCCGGTCAGAATCGGCAGGTTGGTCAGAACAGCCAGCTGCCGAAGCAGCGTGTCACCAAAACCGATCAGTAGCATGGACAACAGGATGGCGACAGAGAGGGCCAGAGTGAGCAACAGCCCTTTTCCTCGTGATTTCAAAAAATGCGAAGGCTGTTTGAGGCCGTAAATCCGTTCTAGGCTGCGGATGATCACGGACGTTCCGTTTGAAGCCGCCCAGATGACGCCGATGAAGCTGAAGGACAGCAAGGTCCAGCTGCTTTCCTTCAGGATGCCGTTGATGATACCGGTCAGCAGCGTCAGAACGGCTTCGGGGACCAGCCCCGACAACTCACCGATCAACGCCTGGTCCATGACGGAAATGCGGCCGATCAGTCCGAGGATATTGATGAGCAGGATCAGGAACGGGAAGACAGACAGCAACAGATAATAAGCGATCTGCGCCGCTCGCTCTGAAACTCGCTCACGACTGTAGCGGGTCAGGATTTTCCTGGCAAACCGCCAGATCCGTTTTAACCCATCAGTCCACCGGCTAACCTGACTGTTCATCACATTTTGCCCGATTATCCACCACTGATCCGGTGAACCAACGTGGACACGAGAGAACCATCAGACCTTTTCCCCCTGATAATAGGCCATGTACTGCTCGTAGCGCGCACGAATCCTCGGGGCGTTTTCCGGATTCGGCTCAGACGGATAACCGCGATCCCCCTTGAAATCGGCCGGCTCATCGATGATCCCGATCGCGGCCAGCCCCATGGCCGCACCGCCCATCATCGAAGCCTGGCTTGACTTGGCGACACAAAGCGGCTGGTTCCACAGGTCAGAAGCCATCTGCAGCCAGATTTTCGAATTGTTGATGCCACCCGAAATCCGGATTTCGCTCGGCGGCTGGGCTGCGGTGCGAAGCAGTTCATAGCATTGGTAGAGATTGAAGAGGATGCCCTCCAGCATGGCTGCATACAGATCCGGGATGCGATGCGGCCCCGTGATTCCGACAAACCCGCCCCGGCGCGCATCCTGCCAGCCCGGGCAGCGCTCGCCGAAGAGGAAGGGCAGGAAGGTCGGCGCGTTTTGCGTCTGAGCGTCATGCACCATCAGATCCATGTCCTTGTAGCTCATCGAGGGGGTGAAGGTCGCCTTGAACCAGTCGACACAGTTGGTCGCGCCATTGGTCGCGGCGCCGCAGATGTAACGGTCCGGTGCGTAATAACACCAGGTGCCCGGATTTTGCGGCAGGATCGGTGTCGGGGATGTGACACGCAGCGCGCCACTGGTCCCGACTGACAGCGTCATGATGCCCGGCGTCAGAGCGCCGGAACCGACCTGGTTCATGGACCCGTCCGGGTAGGGCAGGCCGACCGGCACGCCATGCTTCACGCCGAGCGCCTGAGCGGCTTCGGGCAGGAGCGTCGCATAGGTGTCGGCCTTGACAAAATGGCGAGCCTTGGGCAATTGGCCGGTTTTGATGCCGGCCATGTCTAGCGTTCTTTCATTCCAGTCAAGCGTGTGTGTGTTCATCAAGCCCGTTCCCGAGACCAGGCTGGTCGACGCCGCCAGTTCACCAGTCAGGCGGAAGTGAAGATAACTCCCCTGGTCGGCGATGGTGTCAGTCGGCAGGATCGTACCGTCCTGTCGGAGCATCATGATCTTGTAAAGCGGATACATGGCATGCACCATGCATCCGGTCTCATGATAGATCGTCCGGGTCAGCGCTTCGTCAGCCCGCAGGGCACTGGCGATCGGCGCCGCTTCGCGGTGCGCCCAGGTCAGGATGCGGGTCTTTGGCTTTTTGTTCTCGTCCAGCACCAGGACGCTGTGCCAGGTGCAGTTGAGGGCGATCACATCGATGTCATGACCGGATGCGGCTTCACGACCGACATCCAGGACAAGGTCGATCATCGCCTCGGCCTCGATGCTCACGACATCACTGATCGATGTCGGGTACATGCGGGTGATCAGGTTGAGCACGCCCTTGTCCGGGTCATAGACCATGGCCTTGGCAGCGGAAGTACTGGCTTCGAGCACGAGTATCGCCATTTGTTACACTCCTCGTCATCGCATCATGTCCCGGTTGGATTCAGGCATGAACCCATCGGCCTCCGGCTTCTGTTAATCTGTTAATCTGATTATAAGGAAACACAGCCAGACGCGCAACGAAGACGCGGCTTGCCGAACCTGAATCGAGAGGCGAAGTGCATTGGGGCACCGCCAGCTGGGTGGTGCTGCCCCCGATGGTGCCAGACAATATTTCAGAACTAGCGCGTCGTCACGTCCTGTAATGCTACAGCCGCCGGGGTTTTCAGGCGAGTTAGTGAATTAGTACCGAAACGGCAACTGGCACCTATTGTGTACCCCATGTCAAGGACACATTTGTTTGTTCCTCAGTCTAGGATGTGGGCAAGGATGTAACGATTTATGGTTGGTTAACATCGGGTGATTGCTGATGAGACAATCCTAGCGGATGTACGCCGGTCCTTATAAACTCGTAATACTCGTTCGGAGACAGCTTGGCGAGTTCCCACTGATATCGGTCGTTATTGTAGTAATCCGCCCAATCGCAGATTATTTCTTTGACCTCGGCAAATGTCTTGCAGCGGCTGATGTCGATCTCGTCTTTCATGTGGCCATAGAAGCTTTCCTGAGGCGCGTTGTCCCAGCAGTTGGCTCGGCGCGACATGGATTGGCGGAGGTTGGCATTCTTGACAAGCTGGATGAACCTGAAACTGGTGTAGTGGCAACCCTGGTCGCTATTGATGAGCGTTTCAGCCTGCAAAGAAATTCCGTGGTCACGAACCATTATCCGAATCGTCTCCAAAACGAATTCAACCTCCAAGGAGTCGCTCACTACATAAGCCAAGAGCTGCTTGGTAAAGGCGTCCAGGATCGTGGACATGTAGCAGCGCTGCCCATTGTTGTACAAAATGTAAGTGATATCGGTCAACAGGACCTTTCGGGCTCCGTGCTCTCGAAATTCCCGATTCAGCAAATTGGGTGCGACCTGGCTGGTTTTCAGGGCTTTGGCCATTCTACGCCATGGATTGGCCTTGCGAATGGGGCACATCAGCCTGTATTTTGCCATCAACCGCCGGATCTTCTTGATGTTCATCACGATGGGTGGCTGTTTGTGAAGTAGCCGCATGTAAATACCGCGCGCACCCTTGGCGTATCCGCGGTAAAGGTAGGCTTCCATAATGATCAGGAAATCCGCTTTGTCCTTTTCCTCACGACAAAGCCGATCGTCAGCAGCAGCGACCCAACGATAATACCCGGACCTGGATACATTGGCAATTCGACAGAGAAGCGCCAGATTCAGCATATTGCCATCGCGCGTGGTCATCTCATGGATGATTCCAAATTTGATGCACGGCTGTCCTTTGATGAGCATTTCCGATTGGCCTCTCTGTCCACCAACATAATTTTTTTTATAAATTCCATTTCCTGCTTCACGTATTCGAGCTCATGTTGCACTCGGACCAATGCGTTGGATGGGTCTGTCTCATCTATCTTCTTAACCACTCTGCGCGGTTGCCGGACAGTATTGAAGCCATCTCCGCTCCTCACGGCATCTTGGATATGCTGCCGGATCCCCTTGATGCGGGTTGTTCCCAGCACTTCCGGATCGAAGCCAAAATCCATTAGGATCTCGGTCGGATGTTTGCCAGCCTGGTACTGCTCCCAGAACTTTTCCTTGAATTCGGTAGTGAAGCTGACCCTCATGGCGGTGACACGTTTTACATAAGGATTCTTCCTGAGCTTGATGCGCTCTTGATTTGTGAATTCTCTCAAGTTTGTCACGCTCCGATCTGGGGTCACTTTTGGCTGATTACCCCATGCCACTGTCTACATTGTAGGATTCAAATTTGCTATGTGTCCACAATTCGGGATCGGAACAAACTAAGTGTCCACTTTATAGGGTCCAGTTTAACCCACCCCGGAACGAACGGAACTAACTTGCAGCCGTGGCAATCATCGCGTGGCTTGACCAACATCATGGTCCTTACGCGCTCAATTTATCATGAGGCACTATGTGGAGACGCGGGCAATATCAGCATGACCCCCACTAGCGTGGTTTCCGCCCCCGGAACATGGAAATGATCACGCCAGCGACAATCACGATGCACAGGACCAGCCCAAGGCGCAAGACCACTTGGTTCATTAGGAAAGAAGCGGCGTCCGCCTCGGCTGTCAGGCTTGATCCGATGATGATGGCGGCCAGGACGATGCTGACCGCCAGAAGGATCACACTGAACGCAAGCCGGTTGAAGACCTGGTTGAACTGATGATGCAGCGATTTGCGGTTTTTCAGGTCCAGATAGATGGTGTAGTCATCGTCTTCGAGTTTTCGCAAGAAATTCAGAATCCCTTGCGGCGCTTCCGTCATCAATGTCTCCAGTGCCGACACGCCGCGGGAAAGTTTGCGGATGCGGGCTCTGGCGTCATGCTGCTCGAGAATCAGCTTGCGAGCGATCGGTTTCATGATCGTCAGCAATTCCAGCGACTCGTCAAGTTGCTCGACGATCGCCTGGAGGGTGACCAGCATTTTGGCGATCAGAGCGAAATCACCCGGGATGCGCACCTTGTATTTCCTGGCCAGTTCAAAAATCCTGACCAGCAGGTCGCCGACCCTTATTTCATTCATCGGCCGCTCCAGATACTGGTCGAGGAGGTTGTTGACATCGCGTTCGAATCGTCGCAGGGACGCACGCTGCTGCATGGTGTCCAGTGCGACGATCGCTTCGACCACTTTCGCGCCATCACGACTGGCCATGCCGAGAAAAAGGTCGACCAGGATCCGTCGGCGCCCCTGGCTCAGGGTGCCGACCTGGCCCAGGTCAATGAAATTCAGGGTGCCGTCCGGCAGGATCAGCAGGTTGCCCGGGTGCGGGTCCGCATGGAAAAATCCGTCCCGGAGCATCTGGCGAGCCAAGACTTCGCAGAGCCGGAGACCAAGCTCTTTGCGATCGACTCCGGTCTCGTCCAGCCGGTCGACCTGGCTGATGCGCACGCCTTCGATCCGTTCCATGGTCAGGACCCGGCGGGTCGTATACACCCAGCGGACAACCGGGAAATGCACGCGCGCGTCGTCTTCGAAATTTTTCCGGAAACGGTCCGCGTTTTCACCCTCCCGGATAAAGTCGAGTTCGTGGGTCAGGGCCTGCTCCAATTCGAGCACCATGCTCGACAGATCATAGGTCTCCCCGTAGTGTGTATGCTTGTCCAGAAGGCTCGCCAGGTCCTTGAGGATCTCCAGATCGATCCGGATGCTTTCCTCGATGCCGGGGCGTTGGACCTTGACGGCCACGGGCTGGCCGGAATGAAGCGTGGCCGCGTGCACCTGAGAGATCGATGCGGATGCCAGTGGCTCTCGCTCGAAATGGTCAAAGACTTCGTCAACAGGCTTGCCGAACTCTGCTTCGACCATGCCGGCGACATCGTCGAAAGAGATCGGATGCACCGCGTGCTGCAGCTTTTCCAACTCGTGCAGCACATCACCCGGCAACAGGTCGGGTCGTGTGCTGAGCAGCTGGCCGATCTTGACGAAAGTCGGCCCCAGGGTTTCGCAAACGCGTCTGAGCCGCACCCCCGGTGTCAGCTTTTCATGAGTCCCATGCGTCTCGTCCGTTTCGATTTCGTGACGCCGGATCCGGAGCAGACGAAACAGGCCTGCCTGCTCGAGCATGAGGCCAAACCCGTTCCTGGCCATGACGGTGACAATCTGGCGGTAACGATGGAAATGGTGCCGGCTGACTGCGGCCATGACGCTGCGACCGCTCAGCCGATGTCGGCGGCTTCTTTGGTTTCCTGAGTGGCGGCCTGTTCGCGTTTGGCGAGGACGGCTTCGACTTTTTCAGCCACCAGCTTGTCGAGCTGCTCGGCATCGATCGATTGGTCGTCCTTGGCCAGTCCCAGCGTCTTCAGGGCGCTGCGGACTTCTTCTGAAACGAGGGCGCGGATTTCGGCTCGTCCGTCCTCGCCCTTTTTCACCAGATCTTCAGCCAGCTGACGGGCGTCCTTGCGGGCAACCTCCCCTTTGCTGACCATGTCCTCCACCAGCGCTTCGATTTTGTCTTTGGAATACAATGCCACACCCAGACCAAAATCCAATGTTTTTCGAACAATGTTCTCAGCCATTTGTGGTCCTCCTCCCAAACAAGTCTTTCGCGATGCAAGGTTCCTGATTTCATGATAGCACCGTGGGAAAAGGCGTGCAATCAAAGCTGGGGTTCTCTCCGAGACGGCCATTCGACCAGCAGGATGGAGCCGAAGACAATCAGGCCGCCGATGACCAGACGGAACGAAAATGGATCGAAGCCGAACAGGACCGACAGGATGCTTCCGAACAAGGCTTCGGGGGACAAAAGGATCGCGGCCCGGGCTGCCGGTGTGTGCTTCTGGCCGTGTGTCTGAAGGACATAGGCCAGGCAGGAGCTGAACACAACCAGATAGAGGACTGCCGGAACAGCGGCTTTCATGTCAATCACTGGAAGCGGATTGCGGTCAAACGGCACGAACAGCAGGGAGCAGATCGCGGTGGCCAGCATTTGAAGGAAGATCAGTCGGGGAACACTGACTTTGCTGATGGAAAACTCCAGCGCGATCAGGTGCATGGCGAAAAAAACGGCGCAGAGCAGCGTCAGGATGTCCCCTTTGAGATGGACGGACGAGATATCGTCCAGAGAGACCGTGAGAATGGCGACGCCCAGAAAACCGATGACCGCCCCGGCATACACGCGTTTCTCCGGCCTTCGTTTCAATATGAAAGCACTGAAGAAGGGGACCATGACGACATAGATGGCTGTCAGCAAGGCATTTCGCGAGGGGGTCGTGTAGACCAGGCCGGCTGTCTGAGTAATGAACCCGAGAAAAAGCAGCACACCGGTTCCGCCGCCCCAAAGCCAGTCCCGGCGAGTCAGGCCGCGCAGGTGTTTCGCGAAAATGAAGGCGAAGATCACGGTCGCTCCGGAAAAACGCCACGCCATCAATTGAGAGGCGGTCATCCCGGCATCGAGTGCAATCTTGGTCAGGATGAAACCGGACCCCCAGATCAGGGCCGCGAGCAGCAGCCATAGGTCATGGATCCGACTGGTCGGGTGTCGATGGGCATTCATGTTCGCAAACCGCGCCTTCCTCCAGTTTCTTCATCAAATCAGCAGCCGAATGATCGCCTGCACGAACAATCATTCTATCATAATGCATCGATCGGGTCGATTCTCTTAACAGCGCACCGGTGAACATGCTATGATTTTGCTGAAGGCTGAATCCAGACATGTCCTGTACGGTTGACAGAAAGGAGGACATCGGACATGAACGATCGTCATGGGCGACGGATCGGTATGAAAACGCTCCTGGTCATCCTGTCGCTCATCGTGGCGGTTGTCCTTTATATCGTTTTCACGAGCTTTGTCGGCCGGCCCAAGGACCTTGGCATCCGCTACACGGATGAGGATTACGACCGCTTTTTGACGAAAACAGGCGTGACTGTCGATTTTCTCGACATGAGCGAGTCCGAATGGCAGGCTTATCTGGACGAAAACGAACGGCAAATATTGAAAATCAAGGACTACGCCTTCGCTTTTTCCGATTACGAGGAAATCCGTGTGATGCTGAGCATGGCCGAAGCGACCGCTTTCATGAACGAATTCCTGCCGCCCTTCAACTGGGTGGAGCAGAGCCAGGTGACGTTGCTGGAGAACGGTCATGCCGCGGCTTCCTTCAAAGTCCGTTTTGACATAGTACAGGAAGAACTGATCGCCGATATCGTGGAGCAGATTCCGGAGTCAGTCGCCGGACTGATCCCGTCATCTTTCAATCTCCACATTGAAGGCGTTCCGTTCACGATCACGGAAAACGAAATCACATTGCCGGAACAGCTGGACATCTTGTCGATCGGTCCGGTTTCCCTGCGGCCGATCATCGGCGACACGGATCAGGCGACACGCGATTGGGTCATGGATCATGTCGAACGGATATACCGGCAGATACCGCAATTGCAGATCCATTCCCTGAGCATCACGCCGGGCGGATACTTCGAATTTTCCGGCCTGGTTCCGACTCGTGTGACGATCCGAAAAAACTGAGCGGCCAAGGCACATGACCGGGAATCACTGGCGAAGACTGAGCAGCAGGGGCGCCAGGTTCTGTTGTTGCGTGAAATCGAGTGGATGGCTGAACGCCGCGAGCATGCCGCGGTCGTCAGGACTTTTGTCCTGCTTGAGCATCAGTCGCCATCTCAACAGGGTCATAAGCATTTTGTCCGCCGGATGGAGCTTTCTGAAATCGAATCCACCGCGCAGATAGAAGAACTGCACGAGCCTTTGCTGCTCCGGTGTGAAATGCCTGTTGCGGATCCATTCGGTCGTTTCCGGGCGCTCCGGAGTCGCGCCGGTCGCGAACACGATGACCTGCTTGTCCTTCAGCGCCTGCAGATTGTCCGTGATCAGGCGAATGCCATTGATACCGGACGCATATAGGCCGGCCCCGTAAATGATTGTGTCGTAGGCAACGAAAATGGATGGCGAAACAGTTTTGTATTCGCGCAGGTCTCCGCCGATCTGACGGGCGATCCATTTGGCATATACCTTGCTATTGCCGGTCTTGGACCGATAAATCACCAATGCTTTCATCGGATTTCCTGTCTTCCTTTGCTGTGTCAATTTTATTATATCGATACAACAATATAAAGTCATTTCAGATTGACGGCATTCCGCTGACAGATTGGTGACAGGCCTGTCAATCAATCGACTGGCAATCGAATCGACAATATCCATTAAAATGAAGGATCAGTACATATAACTTGCAAAAATATCAAATAGATTCCGTATATAGTGGCAAAAAACCTGATAGAAAGAAATAGATTAATTAGTTACATGCATAATTTATCTTGAAACCGCTTGACACCGTGCCCCGGAAATCGTATAGTCGCAAGCAATAGCAAAGGCGCCGCCGGCATTGAAAGCCGCAGCGCCTTTTCTTATTGGTTTTTCTCAAATGGAAGAGGAGGTGTCCCATGTATTCATCAACCACCACCATCTGGGTTCTCGTCACCGCCGCGCTTGTTTTTTTCATGCAGGCCGGATTTGCCATGGTCGAAAGCGGCCTGACCCGGGCCAAGAACGCTGGCAACATCATCATGAAAAACCTGATGGATTTTTCGATCGGCACACCGCTTTACTGGCTGATCGGTTTTGGCCTCATGTTCGCCGGCGGGGGCGCCCTGGTCGGTGGAATCGACCTGTTCAGCCAGGGGGCTTACACCAGCATCCTGCCGGCTGGTGTACCCAAATACGCGTTTTTCATTTTCCAGACGGTTTTCTGTGCCACGGCGGCGACCATCGTATCCGGCGCCATGGCCGAGCGAACCAAGTTCCTCTCTTACTGCCTGTACAGCGCGGCCATCAGTGCGCTGGTATACCCCATTTCCGGCCACTGGATCTGGGGTGGTGGATGGCTCGCACAACTGGGATTCCATGACTTTGCCGGATCGACAGCTGTCCACATGGTCGGCGGCGTGGCTGCGCTGGTCGGGTCAAAAATCCTGGGCCCCAGAATCGGCAAGTATGACGAGAATGGAAAAGCCAAGGCCATTCCCGGCCATAGCCTGACACTGGCAGCCCTTGGTGTCTTCATCCTGTGGTTTTGCTGGTTTGGCTTCAATGGCGGTTCGACGGTCAACGCGGAAGGCGACTCCGTCCTGGAGGCGATGGGAAGCATATTCTTCACCACCAACCTGGCTGCCGCGTCAGCCTCGATCGCAGTCATGATCCTGACCTGGATCCGCTATAAAAAACCGGACGTCTCAATGACGCTCAACGGATCGCTGGCCGGACTGGTCGCCATCACAGCCGGCACCGATCTGGTGACGCCGGTCGGCGCGTTCTTCATCGGCCTGATCGCGGGCGTCCTGGTGGTGTTCGGTATCGAATTCATCGATAAAGTACTTAAAATCGATGATCCGGTCGGCGCGATCGGTGTACATGGCCTGTGCGGTGCCGCCGGCACCCTGATGGTTGGCCTGTTCTCTGCGACCGAATATGAATACGCCGGCGGCACGATGCCCAAGGGATTGTTCTACGGCGGTGGATTCAAGCTTCTGGCTGTCGAGTCCATCGGTGTCGTGTCAGTCATCGCCTGGGTGTCTCTGACGATGTTCATTGTCTTCACGGTCATCAAGAAGACCGTCGGTCTGCGGGCTTCACGAGAGGATGAGCTGACTGGACTGGACATCTCCGAGCATGGTCTGGAAAGTGCTTACGCAGACTTTGTCAGCACCGGGCTCAATAATGGGGCAATGACCGCTCTGCTGGCCGGCGCCGGGGCCGCTTCGGTGGTCACGGGCAGCGTGCCGATCGAGAAAGCGGTTCCGGTCGAACTGGTTGAAGCCAAGTCCGCCACCGCTTCCGACATCAAGATCACCAAGATCGAGATCATCACGAAGCAGAGCAAGTTCGAAGCCCTGAAGTCGGCGCTTGACAAAATCGGCATCACCGGCATGACCGTTTTCAATGTCCTGGGTTACGGACTGCAAGGTGGCCGGACCGAATTCTACCGTGGCGTCGAGGTGGAGACCCACCTGCTGCCCAAGATCAAGATCGAGATCGTGGTGAGCAAGGTTCCGGTGCGGACCGTCATCAACATCGCGAAGTCGGTCCTCTACACGGGTCACATCGGTGATGGCAAGATCTTCATCTATGATGTCGAGAATGTCATCAAGGTGCGGACCGGTGAAGAAGGGTACGATGCCCTGCAGGATGTCGAATGATCAAGACTTGAGTCTGCCATCGTGAACGGAATACAGCAACCGGCCGAATGCATCGTGTTCGGCCGGTTGTCTTTACGTTGCCGGACAGTGCTGGCATTGCACAACCGGCTGTTTTTCTGTCATAATGACCATGATTTCACAAGGGACAGGAGCGTGATTTGTCTGAAAGTAATTAAAGTATTTAAGGACAGACAAATGGCCATGATGGGTCCTGAATCTCAACACAGCCATCCGCCGGAGGTTTCTGAAACAACCCGAAGGACTTTTTTCATTGCATTGGGCATCCTGTTCATGGTGGTCGCGTTCCTTTTCAATAGCCCTGCGGAAATCCTCAAGGGCAGCATCCAGATCATCCTGTCTCCCTGCAACCTGTTGACCGACTACTTCGAACTGACCAGCATCGGGGCGACCTTGATGAACGCCGGCATCATGACGCTGGTGTCTGTCGGCTTCGTCATGCTGAACAAGGCCACGATCACCGGGCCGGTGGCGGCTGCGATTTTCACCGTGGCCGGGTTCTCCTTCTTTGGCAAGAATATGTACAACTCCATGCCCATCGCCCTTGGCGTCCTGCTCTATGCCAGATTCGTGCGATTGCCCTACAACCGTTTCCTGGCACAGTCCCTGTTTGGATCCGCACTCGGACCGTTGGTCAGCATGGTCACATTTTCCGTTGGATTGCCGTTGCCGTTAGGCCTTTTGGCCGGCTTTGCCTGTGGCATGATCGCCGGGTTCCTCCTGCCGCCGCTATCCACCCATTTCCTCCGCTTCCACCAGGGCTTCAACCTTTACAACATCGGCTTTACGGCCGGCATCATCGGTACGATTTTCATCGCGGTCCTCCGAGGTTTCGGAATCGAGGTCAAGCCCGTCTCGATCCTCTCCAGCGGCAACAACAAAAGCCTCGCTTTCTTGCTGTATGGCATTTTCGCCGTCATGATCATCCTTGGATTCTTCTACAACGGCCGTCGTTTCACCGGCTACCGGCAAATGCTCAGCCAATCCGGCAAACTGGCATCAGACTACATCCTCATAGTCGGTCCGGGCATCACCCTGATCAACATGGCCTTGCTGGGCATCCTGGCGACGTCTTATGTCCTCGCGATCGGCGGCCAGATCAACGGGCCGATCATTGGCGGCATTTTCACCATGGTGGGGTTTGGCGCATTCGGCAAGCATTTGCGCAATGTCCTGCCCATATTCGGGGGTGTCTTTCTCGCGAATTTGCTGAACATTTATGAGTTTGACTCGACCACCGCCCTGGTCAGCACCCTGTTTGGCACGACTTTGGCGCCAATTGCCGGGTATTATGGCGCGGGATATGGTATACTGGCGGGTGTGCTCCACATGGCCATGGTGACGAACATCGGTTATCTGCATGGGGGGATCAACCTATACAACAACGGCTTTTCGGGAGGATTCATCGCTGCGGCGATGGTTCCCGCCCTCGACATCATCAAAGAAGTGCTCGACGAAAACAGGAAAGAGCGGTTTAAAAAAGCTGTTGTCCGCAAGAACACGAAATGAAGGACAGGATGACCACGACCTATGAAAAGTGATCGAATGAAAGCACTCCAAATCAGTTCTGAACTGGTGGACTATCTGTTGCAGAACGACATGGATCGTATCAATATGGTCATGATGCTGGAGGAAGACCATTTCACCATCGAAGTCAGCGTGCCGACCGAACAGCCGCCTGAAGACATCGACGAGTTGGCGGAAGCCTTGAAGGGCCCGCGGCAGCCGGAGATGGAAGAGTATTATGACGCACTGATCGGCTGTGAGTATCGAGATGAAGGCTATCACATGCTGGGGGCCCTGGTCGACGAATCAGAGATTCGCTTCCAGTATGGGCAGCTGACGATCAAGGTTCGGCGCAACGGACACTTCACCTATTGATTGAGGAATTACATTTCATGACAACCACCAATGACTTTGCTCAAATGGGCCTTTCCGCCGAAACACTTGCTTCGGTCCGGAAAATGGGGTTCACGACCGCGACCTCGATCCAGGAACAGACAATCCCCCCAATGATGGAATGGCGCGATGTCATCGCGCGCGCTCCGACCGGCACTGGCAAGACGGTTGCGTTCGGCATCCCGATCATCGAGCATTTCGATCCGGAGCTGATCGGCCTGCAGGCCTTGATCCTGGCTCCAACCCGCGAACTCGCCCTGCAGATCAGCGAAGAGCTGCGCAGTCTGGCGGCCCATCGCCCCGAGATCCGGATCGCGACCATTTACGGCGGCCAGAAAATCGATCGCCAACTGGACCAGCTCAAGCACAAGCCGCAGATCATTGTCGCCACGCCAGGTCGGCTGATCGACCATCTCAACCGGCGCACCGTTTCCCTCGCCACCGTCCGCACCGTCATCCTGGACGAGGCGGACCGGATGCTGGACATGGGATTTGTCCGCGATGTCCGCAAGATCCTCGACAAGATGCCGAAAGCATGGCAGGTGTCGATGTTTTCCGCCACCATGTCCCGCGCGGTCATGGACATATCCTGGATTTACCAGCGCGATGTGGTTGAATTGACGGTCCGCGAAGATGAGGAAAACAAACCCCCGATCACACAGTACAGCATCGAAGTCGGCATCCATGACCGCATAGACGCGATCGCCCGCCTGATGAAGGAGAACGATTACCAGAAGGCGATTGTCTTCTGCAACCGCAAATATGTCACGGACTATGTCGCCCGTCGTCTGACGGGAGCCGGCTGCAAAGCTTCCGCCATTCATGGCGACATCCAGCAGAGCAGCCGCGAAAAGACCCTCAACGGATTCCGCCAGGGCACGCTGCGCGTCCTGGTGGCAACGGATGTGGCCGCACGCGGGATCGATGTCGAAGGCGTCGACGCGGTGTTCAACTACGATATACCGGACGAAAACGAGTACTATGTCCACCGGATCGGCCGGACCGGGCGCGCGAAACGAGCCGGCATCGCCTACACCTTTGTCACGATGATGACAAAAATGCGGCTCGACGAGATCATGCGCTACACCAAGTCCGAGATTGTCCCGCTGCCCTGGGAAGACGGGAAGGCCTGAACCGTCATTCGAACAAACTGGCCGCCTTTTTCAGCTGGTTGATGATGTCAATATGCTGCGGGCAAACCTGCTCGCAGTGTCCGCAGGCGATGCATTCTGAAGTCAGGGCACCAAACCGGGTGACGAACGCGTATTTGCTCTTGGCCAGCGCGTGTTCGCCATAGACGAGCTCGACATTGAGCGTCGTGAAAATCTGGGGGATGCGAATACTCATCGGGCAGCCCGGCGCGCAGTAACCGCACGTGGTGCACGGGACGCCGGATATCCGGCTGTATGCATCGCGTACCCGGTCGATGACCGCCCGTTCAGACTCATCCAGTGGCTTGAATGGCGACATGACGGCCACGTTGTCTTTCATCTGGTCAAGTGTCGACATGCCGCTGAGCACGGTGATCAGGCCATCCAGCGAAGCAGCGTAGCGGATGGCCCATGAAGCCGGTGACGCGTTTTTGCTGGCTTGCTCGAAAATCTCCCGGATGTTTCGGGGCGGATTGGCCAGTGACCCGCCTTTGACAGGCTCCATGATGATGACCGGCTTGTTGTGCCGCCTGGCTGTTTCATAGCACAACCTTGACTGGATGGCATCGCTTTCCCAGTCCGCGTAGTTGATCTGCAGTTGGACAAATTCCATCTCGGGATGGGCCATCAGCAGTTCCTCCAGGACATCCGCCTTGTCATGGAATGAAAAGCCCAGATGACGGATCAGACCCCTTTTCTTCTGTTCTTCCAGAAAGTCCCAGATTCCGAATTCATCAAAAAAGCGTGTTCGCACTTCGCCGAGGTTGTGCAGCAGATAATAGTCGAAATAACCGGCTCCGGTTCTTTCCAGGGATGTGTAAAACATCGATTTGGCCTCTTCGGCCGTTTTGGCGCCATCCCAGGCCGGCAGCTTGGTCGCCAGTTGGAACCGATCTCTTGGATAACGGTCGACAAGCGCGGCTTTTACGGCCTTCTCCGACTTCCCGCCGATATAGCCGTAAGCTGTGTCAAAATAGGTGAAACCATTTTCCAGAAACAGGTCTACCATGTCCATCAGCTGCTGCAGGTCGACTTCCCCGTCGACCATCGGCAACCGCATCAGGCCAAAGCCCAGTTTTCGGATGTTCTCGCCCAGATAGGTCATGTTCATTCCTCGCAGTCCATGATGATTTTCTTGTTGACAGGATACCATGACCATACCGGAAAAGGCCAATTGAACGGTGCCTCATGTCAAATTGAGCGCGAAGCAATACCGCTTGTACCTGAATTAGTTCCGATAGTTCCGGTGTGGGTGCCAGTTGCCATTTTGGTACCAATTCACGCACTCGCCTGAAAACCTCTGCGGCTGTGGCATTACAGGCTGTGACGACGCGCTGGTTCTGAAATATTGTCTGGCACCGCCCGCTTGGCGGTGCCAGGCACGATTTCGGTACTTCGCCAAAGACGCACCTCGTAAGCCCTGAGCCTGTAGCACTTTCAGCCCTGGGCCCATGCGAGTTCCTTTCGGGTGCCAGGCACGATTTCGGTACTCGGCGGAACTGACTGCCGGTCGCTCACTTATGGTGCCAGTTGCCGTTTCGGTACCAATTCACGCACTCGCCTGAAAACCTCTGCGGCTGTGGCATTAGAGGCTGTGACGACGAGCTGGTTCTGAAATATTGTCTGGCACCCACCCTGCGCCGGCACCCACCCTGCGCCGGTATCCGCAATGGCACACCAAGTGGTCATGGGGGCTTTTTTTCTGTATGATGAAATCAACATCCATGAAAGCGTGAGCCAAAATGACGCAATTTGATAATGCCAAGATCACACCAAAAGTCGGTGCCAGGATCGCGAAGGCGAGGGAAGACCGGCAGATGACCCAGTCGGAGCTTGCGGAACGGATCGACGCGTCACTGGCGCAGGTCGTCAAATACGAGCGTGGAGAACTGGACATGGCTTTGTCGCGGTTGTTTGACATGGCCGCTGTCCTTGGGATACCGGCTTCTGACTTGATGGTTGATTGATCAGTCGACCTTGCTGCCGCAATGGCTGCAGAATACAGCGCCCGGCTCCAGCGGGGTCCCGCAACCGGTGCAGAATCTGGCCGAAGTGGCGACTGGCTGGGCTTCTTCCGGTGCCGTCTCCGGCTGTTCCGGTTCCGGCACAGCCTCAACCGAAGCCTCGTTGACCACGTTGTCCGCAGTCGGTGCGGCGGGGGTGGTCGCTGGCTTCTCGCTATCACTTTTAAGCTGCGTGATCTTGGCTTCAAGGCCGAGGATGGTCCTCAAACGGTCAGCGACCGCCTGCAGGTCCGCGAGGGCATGGTCCGGGACGGATTCCCCGGCCGCGAATCGGGCATACAGGTCGGTGCCGATTTTTTTATATATGCTGTCTATTGCTTCTTTTTCATCCTTGATGGAGCCATTCAGCCGATTGATCTCAATCAACTCGGATGTTTTTTTCTGGGCATCCTGTGCCACTTCGCCGATCTTTTTACCCAGTTCCTGAAAAAACGCCATGACGAAACCTCCTGCCCTGATGAATGATGGGGACAGCCTCATCATAGCAGATTTTCCATCTTGCGGGAACGGTGCGTCGAATGAACAAAAAAACCGTATATTTTGAACAAATATTCGTATTTTTTACCAATGAAGCGAACGTAACATTTGCTGGATTATCTGCTAGAATAGTATGGAATTTAGCGACGTGAAAGCGACTGCCTGGAGTGTGAATGGAAAAGACACTGATCTTGATTAAACCGGATGCCGTGGAACGGAACCTGATCGGCAACATCATCGCCATTTATGAGCGGAGTGGACTGAAGGTGACTCGTTTAAGACTGCTGATGGCGGAACGTCATCGGGCAATCGAGCATTACCACGAGCATCTGGGACGTCCCTATTTTGAGAAGCTGATCGCCTACGTCACGCGCAGTCCGCTGGTCGCCATGGAGCTCCAGGGCAGGGACGCGATCGCCAGGGTCCGGCTGATCAATGGCTGCACGGATCCGGCCAAGGCGGACCCGGACACCATTCGTGGTTTATATGGCATCAACGCATCTGAAAATACCGTGCACGCGTCGGATTCCAGGGTCAGCGCGGAGCGGGAAATCGCGATCTGGTTCGGTTCCTGAACGATACACCTGGATGTGAGACAGCATGAAAGCCGTGCGGTTTTGAAGACCGCACGGCTTTTTCAAAGGATTTCAAGGAACAGACGATCAGGCTCTGGGCGCGGTTGAACTGAACAGTTTCGCGATGGTCTGGCTGCCGACAAGACCGTCGACCACGATTCCGGCTTTGCGCTGGAAGGCGCGGACCGCGGCTTCGGTCATCGGACCAAAGATCCCGTCTGCCGATCCGTTCAAATAGCCCAGTTCAATCAAACGTTTCTGTACCTGACGTACAGCTTCGCCTCGGCTGCCCCGTTTCAGTATCGATGTCAGGACCGGCGCTTTCAAGTCGGTGGACGACGAAGGCTGTGTCGGTGTGACCACCGGTGCCGGCTGGGTGGGTGCCGGGGCCGTAGGCTCACCGGTGGACGGCGAAGAAACCGCACCTTCCGAGACCGGATGATAGAATAGCTTTGCGATGGTCTGGCTGCCGACCACGCCGTCCGCGTCAAGCCGGGCACTGTATTGGAATCGCTTGACGGCCGCGAGCGTCAGGGGGCCGAACTGCCCGTCCGCCGAGCCGCGAAGATGCCCGAGTGTAATCAGTCGCTGCTGGATTCGCCGGACGTCATCCCCCGAATGACCGTACTTGTAGAGGGAAGAAGACCTGGGCGCGGAGCCGGAGGCCAGTTTCTGCCGGGTGGCGGGATCAGCCACACCGGTGACCGGCAGGCTGGCCCGGCGTTGGAAGCTTCGGACTGAGGCAGCTGTCAGACTGTCATAGGCCTGGTCAGCCAAGGCCAGATGGTAGCCGAGCGACACCAGGCGTGCTTCCAGAGCCGTGACATCCGGATGCTTGACCCCAGTTTGCAGGACCGATGGCGCGGTGGGCTCAGGTGCGGGTGTCGGGGAAGGTGCAGGTGTAGGCGTTGGATCCGGGGTGGTCGGTTGCTCAGTAGGTGTCGGAACCGGTGTCGGTGTCGCGTCCGGCGCCTGTGTTTCGGATAGCGGCTGTGCGCCGGCCGCGAAGATCCTGCTTTGTGTGATATAACCGGCCCGACCGTCAATGGTCAGTCCGTTGTTTTTCTGGAACAGTTTGACGACGGATTCCAGTTGGGTGTCATAGACCCCATCCGGCTGGCCGGCGTCATAATTGAGCAGAAGCAGCCGTTCCTGGAGCACCTGCACTTCATAACCGGTCGATCCCGGAGTCAGGATCGACTGGCCGGCCTTGGCCGAGTTGCCGAAAAGCACGGCCAGGTCTTCCATCGTCATGGTTCCGGTCACGGGCATGCCGTTCAGGGTTTGCATCGTTTTGACCGCCTGCAGGGTCAAGGGGCCGAAATTGCCCCCGGGTCTGGCTTTGAGGAAGTGGAGGTCGAGAAGCCGGGTCTGCATGACATAGACCTGCTCTCCCTTGTCCCCGGCCGTCAATGAACCCGCTGTCTTGAGGCCGGTCGGTGTCGGCGCCCGGTCTGTCGTCAGGAGCCCTTGCAGTGCGGTGCTTGCCTGGCCGGTCATGTCTGTGCCCATCCGCCGTTGCAATGCCAGAACGGCAAATTCCGTCAAGGGACCGAACCGGCCATCTGCCGGCCCGGCAAGATATCCTAGTTTGTTGAGCTGTGTCTGCAGTTGACTGACCGCCTCGCCTGAATCGCCACGCCTGAGCAACGGCAACTGGCCGCTGACCGTCAGCGCGCAACTGGCCGTGAGATCACCAGACCGGGCTGTCAGGACGGTCGTACCGGCTGTCAGCGCGATCACCGTGCCCTTATCGTCGATCGATCCGACCGACGGATTGGAACTGGCATATGTGATAGGTTGACCGTTGGCCCGGGCGGGCACCAGGGTGGCCAGCTGGTCCAGACGACCGCCGACCGGCAAGGTCAGGCTCGAGCGCTTCAAGGCAATACCGATGACGGGATCCTGACCGGAAACTGTCCAGTCGAACAGTGTCGTACCGCCAAAGGACAGGCTGATCGTGGCGCCTACTGCTTCGTGCACCACCTGACGACCATCAGGGAGCACCTCGACAACGGCATTGTCTGAACTCGCCACTTCATAGAAAGAAACCAGTTCGCCTGGCAGATTCACCACAGGCAGAATGGCTGCCTGACCGGTCGGGACAGTCAGGTTCTGTTCGTCAACGGACAATGTCTTCGGATCCGGCAGGACAGCAACCGGCACGATGGCCAGGGTTTTTTCCGCATCGGTCAGGACGATCAGGGTGCGACCCGGCGCGACCGCCGTGACCAGCCCATTTTCGTCCACCCGGGCGATGGCCGGGTCGAGGGTCAGCCACATGGATTGATCCGGCCTGTCCCCTTCGACTGCCAGTTCGGACGTTGGCGGCGTCTCGGCCATGACCAGCGGATCTTCGAGGCCGGTGACAGTCAGATGATCCTGTCCCGCCATGATCAACGCGAAGGATTCTTCATCAAATGAAAGACTGACCGTGACCGGATCCGCCTCGCCGTCCCGATAGCTTGGGACTGACACGTCTCCGGACAGGGGTTTGCCGTTCATCCCGGAGAGCAGAATGCCGTCCATCGAGAAGACAAGTTGACCTTCAGCGGGCATCGCGCCAAGGACGTCCAGGATCACCGGCTCGTTGTCGATGGCCTGGAGTCCACCGGCCCGGCGGGCGCCGGTTTCCGGATCAAAATAGGTGTTCCGGCCGTCGACTTCCTGCCAACCGGTCTGACGGACACCATTTTCGTTCAGGAGAAAGACCTGGTCGCCGATGAATTGCAGTCCGGTCAACAGACGCCCATCGCGACCGCGCATCACCCAGTCGGAGCCGGACTGCTGCCAGCCGGTCAGCAGACGACCGTCATTGTCAAAGGCGAACGATTCGTCCGCTATGCTCGCGCTTCCGGTGACCGGAACACCCTCGGTCAGATAGTGGACTGCCTCGTCAATCTGCTGCCAGCCGTCCAGTAGGACACCTCGATCGCTGAATCGGTAGCGCTTGCCGTCAATCGTCTGCCAGCCGGTGACGGCATGACCGTCTGCCGTGAAGTAGTAGCGTCCCTGGTCAATCTGCTGCCAGCCGGTTGGCAACGCACCGTCCGTGCTGAAATACCGGATCTGTCCATTGATGGTCTGGAAGCCGGACTGACGGACACCATTGGACCCGAAAAGCCAGGTCTTGCCGTCAATGGTGTGCATCCCGGTGAGATACTGGCCGTTCTGGTAGTAATATTGATTTCCATCGATGGTGACCCAGCCGGTGGTTGGATAAGACAGATAGGAGTACTGGCACCAGTTGGTCCAGCCACGGTCGGCGAGCCGGGTTTTGACGACTCCGTATTCGACCCCCCGGGCCTCAATCACCTCGCCATTGCCGACATAGACGCCGATGTGGCCGCTGCGCCACACCAGGACACCGTGTGTTTCGGGCAATGTGTCAATCTCGCCCTTGATCTTCGCGGACCGGTAAATCGTGTCCGCGGACTGATCCTGGGTGCTGACATAGGATGGTCCGCGGGTGTCGTACTGCCACCACAGATAAGCCTTCATAAGGCCGGCGCAGTCGACTGACCGGACCCCGATCCACTCTTTCGAGTGTTCGTAGGCTGTGCGGCCGTCTTCCATCACTTCCTTGAAAATGGATGGATACTGGATCCGTTTCCGGTCGATCAGGGACTGGGTGACGGTCTTGCCATATGTCCCGTAGACGTAGCCCCATTGTTCCCGTAATGCCTTGAAAGCGAACTCCGTGAGCCCTGTGCTCGTCGGGCTGACCGTCGCCGCCAGGTCATCGGGGAATCCTTGGAGCAGAAGGGCGCAGGCAATCAGGCAGGCTATCAGGACCATGAATTTTCTTTTCATGAAGTGCGGTATCCTTTCAGTTGTCAGGGGTTCATCGCGTGCAATGACATTATAGCATCGCCCCTGGCACTGATTGTCACATCCGTCTTACAGCCTGGTTTCGATTTGTTTGATGATCATCCGATGAAGAGCTGAACGAAGAAATCCTTGCCATTGGCCCGGTAATAGCCGACTCCGAGGGTTGTGAAAGGGGGATCGGTGTCGTTCAGGATGTTGGCCCGATGGCCGGCAGAATTCATCCAGAGACTGACGACTCCGGCCGGTGTCAGGCTTCCCGCGGTGCAGGCAGCGATGTTTTCTCCAGCGGTCCGGTAACTGACGCCAAAGTCAGCCAGGACAGTGTACCAGTCGGTCCCGTCCGGCCGGGTATGTGAAAAGCATCCCGAACCGGAAATTTCGATGGCCCGGGTCATGGCCGCCTTTGTCAGGGCAGCCGGAGCCGCCAGGTAGGGTGCAAGCCCCGCCTTGGCGCGTTCGATGTTGGTCAGGCGCAGGATCTCGGACTGCCAGTAACGGGGGTCCGTTGTGTCAACGGTCGTTTCGGCCGTTGTCGTGGGTGCGGCCGTCGTTGTGGGTGCGGCGGTGGTCGTGGGTGCGGCGGTGGTCGTGGGTGCGGCCGTCGTTGCGGGTGCGGCCGTCGTTGTGGGTGCAGCGGTGGTTGTGGGTGCGGCCGTCGTCGTAGGCGTCGTGGTGGTGGTCGGAGCAGTTGTTGTCGTCGTGGGCCTGGCCGTCATCGTGGGCGCCACTGTGGTGGTCGGTCTGCTTGTCGTCGACGGAATGATGGTGGTTTGCGCCGCTGAGTCTGTCGTGGACCTGGCCGTTGTTGTGGCGATGGCCATTGTCGGTTTCATGAGCATGGTGGTCATGGCGACCGTTACATCAGCAGTCTGGATACCGGTGGTTTTTTCCGCGGAAGGGAGGACTGATTCGCCCGCAGCAGACATTTGCGGATCTTCGGTCTTCCGGGCGACTGATGACTCGCCCGAACGGGTCATTGTTTCGCTCGGCTGGGGCGTCAGGTTTTGTGCCAGCACCCAGCCGGACAGAATGACAGTTATGATGAGCAGGATCGCGATCCCGCCAATTTTCCTGGACATACGATTCATCAGGTCTTGTGCCTCGATTGATGGAATGACCGGCTGAACCGGCCATGGCTTATGCTTATGATGTGCCATTGATTCTGATGGACAGATCTAAATGACACCTGAAAACTTGTCAGGAATTGACTTTCTGTCATTATATAGAATTGAGTTGTCTCGTCAACCCGATTGGATTGCCGGTTGATAACATGTTTGATAACAAATGATGGCCAGGCTTTGAACAAACAGCAGATCAGGCACAATCTTCAGGAAGGGAGACGGCCGGCTATTGTTGTACCGTCCCGATTTCCAGTCAGAAGCGCCCGGGACAAGGTGTCGCCAAATGACGAAAAAAATGGTTTAATAAAGACAGCCCCGTTTGATTGGCCTTATCATCAACGGGCGGAATACTGGAAGCAGAAGGGGGGCTTTTTGATGGAACACCAGAAGGATAATTTTCCCAACGAACAGCCGACACCGCCACCGCCTCCACCCCCGCCCCAGATGCCGCAGACGCCACCGACGCCTTCAGAAACAGACACGCCGGATCCGGACGATGTCATGAAAAACCGGACAGTGGCCGGACTGGCCTATTTTGTGTTCTTTTTGCCGCTTCTGGTCTGTCCGACCTCGCCTTTTGGCCGATATCACACCAACCAGGCGCTCTCCCTGTTCCTGCTCGGCATCGCCGGCTCCATCCTCGCGATGTTCCTGCCGTTCATCCGCTGGGCGGTCGCGCCCGTGCTGTTCGCCTTCGCGGTGATCGGCTTTGTCAATGCCACCAATGGCCGCTACCAGCCGCTGCCCATTATCGGATCACTCAAGCTGATTCGTTGATTCAATCCAGGAGGTGTTTACACATGTTGCTGTCTCGATCTCTTAAAAAAATGATCGTGTCGCTGACCGTGATCGCGCTGCTCGTCACGATCCTGCCGATGGCGGTTCTGGCCGTTCAGCCCGTCAAGGCGAAAACAGCGCAGGGCCTTGCCCTCGGACACATCAAGAACCAGGAAAAAGTCAAAGCCGCCGATCAGGACGAAGTGGAAGACCCGGAAGAGGATGACGGCATCAGCTGGCGGGCCGAGTTCGTCCATGCCCGCAACCTGTGGGCCAAGGAAGAGGCAAATATCCCGCCCGGACACGCCAACCTGATGCTCAAGTACCTGATCGCACAGGAAGACATGGATCCGGAAACCGCCGGAGATGGAGATGAAACCGAATCGGACCCGGCCTGGCTGTTTGAAGATTACATGGACCAGCTTATGGAACTGATGGAAGAATTCTATGATGAGGAGACTGGTCGCTTCGATGTCAAGGCTTTCAAGGCATTTGCCGGTATGCAGGATCCCGAGGAATCGGAGCCTGAAACGACAGAGGCCTGACATCTCATTTAGTGAATGGACCTGTCATCAGCGAACAAGAGGCGTCCCGGACCGGTCCGGGGCGCCTTTTTTCAAGACCGGCTTCTGGCAGGAGACAGTGAGAATCCGGACAGGACTGATATAATGAAGATATCATCGATGGATGACAGCGTGTTCCATGCAGGGGGGGAAATCCATATGAGACTGATCGGCAATATTCTCTGGTTTTTGTTTGGCGGCATCATTCTGGCCACGGTGTGGTTTTTGGCCGGCCTTCTTAGTTGTATCACGATCATCGGCATTCCGATCGGTCTTCAGTGCTTCAAATTCGCGTCCCTGGCGCTCTGGCCTTTTGGCCGGGATATCGATTTTTCCCGGGCCGGCGTCGGATCCTTTCTGCTCAACGTCCTCTGGATCCTGCTACTGGGCTGGGAGCTGGCCTTGGCCGCGGTCATGGTCGGCCTGGTGTACTCCATCACGGTTATCGGCATCCCGTTCGGCCTCCAGGCTTTCAAATTCGCGAAACTGGCGCTGATGCCGTTTGGCGCGCGCATTGTCCCTATCCGTACCTGATCGGCACATGGTTTAAAAAAAGGCCCGGCCATTGCCGGAGCCGTGAGGAGGCAGCTGATGGATAAAAGATACCACATTGGACTGGATGACTCGCATGGTGCCAAGTACGCCCTGCTTCCGGGCGACCCCGGACGAGTCGAAAAAATCGCGGCCTATCTGGACAATCCCCGTCCTCTGGGCACGAACCGCGAATACACGACCTGGATCGGAACATTATCGGGCGAGCCCGTCCTGGTCATGTCAACCGGAATGGGCGGTCCGTCGACCGCGATCGGCGTGGAAGAGTTGTACATGACCGGTGTGCGGACCTTCATCCGCATCGGCACCTGCGGCGGCATGCAGATTCCTGTGATTGGCGGGGACATCGTCATCGCCAATGGCGCGATCCGCATGGAAGGGACGTCCAAGGAGTATGTCCCGGTGGAATTCCCGGCCATCTCGGACTTTGACGTGACCCAGGCACTCGTCAACGCGGCGCGGAAACTCGGCAAGACCTGGCATGTCGGAGTCGTGCAGTGCAAGGACTCGTTCTATGGCCAGCACGACCCGGACCGGATGCCGGTCGGATATGAGCTGAACAGCAAATGGGATGCCTGGGTCAAGGCCGGCAGCCTGGCCTCCGAGATGGAGAGCGCGGCCCTTTATTGTGTCAGCTCTGTCCTGCGAGCGAAAGCGGGATGCGTCCTGAATGTCGTGTGGAACCAGGAGCGGGCCAAGGCGGGCCTTTCCAACCCGAAGTCCCACGATACGTCCGGGGCGATCGAAGTCGCGGTCGAGGCCGTGCGTCTGCTGATCAGCGCTTCGCGGGAATGATCAGCACGGAAGCGGTCGCCTTGCGGGCGACATTGTGACTGACACTGCCCAGGAAAAATTCGTGGACGAACCCCCGGCCCTGGCTGCCCATGACGATCAGGGGCACTTTTTCCTCCCGGGCCTGCCGGATGATCTCGACAGCCGGCGAACCATAGACCAGCCGGGTATCGACCTCGACCGGGCCTAGCCCCGTGAGCACCGAGCGCATCTGGGCCAGTCGGGATTCATCGATCCGGTTGAATTCGGCGAGCCGATCGATCAGGAACGGATCGATCCGGTACTGGTCCTGGACATGCATCAGCGTCACCTTGCGAAGGCCCGTCCAGACCAGGTTCTTGATGAATGAAAACGCTTCGTCCGCGTTCTGTGAGAAATCAGTCGGGAACAAAACATGCCGGCTGAAATCGCATCCATTTGGCTGTACTTGGACCGTGCCGGTCTTGCGGTCTTCCTGAAGCCGGATCATCAGCACCGGTTTTTCGGCTGAATGGATCAGGTCATAGGCCAGACCGCCCATGATCGCGCCAGCGGCGAGGGAACGGTTGAAGGTGCCGACCACGATGGCGCTGCAGTCCTCCTCGCGGGCAATCCGGTTGATCTCTTCGTCCGGATTGCCGTGCACGCAGCGAGTCCCGACTGTAAACCCCAGTTTCTCCAGCCGTTCTTTCTGGGCCGCCAGGTTTTTCTCGTGGATCGCTTCGACCTGGCCACCCGGCACCGAAGCGTACTGGCTCAAAGTCAGACAGGTGACCAGGAGGCATTCCCTGGCGCCGAATGGACGCAGACCGGCCAGGCAGTCGACGACCGCATAGACGGAAGAAGACAGGTCGGAAGCGACCAAAAGCCGTTCAAACATCTCGATTCACCCCTTTCGTGCCCGGCTGGTGCGCTTGAGAACCCGTGGCTGGGCAAACCATTGCAGGGTCCCTGTCGGATCTTTTCCGCCGGAAAGCCGGATGCAGGCGGCCGCCCCCTTCTTGAAAGGCAGGCGGGTCCGGCACAGCTGGTGGCACCAGTCGCCGAGCCAGGGCTCGTGTCCGACCAGGATCAGCACGGTGTCGTCCGGAAGCAGATCGCCGTCGGATCCGGTGATGGATTGGACGAATTCCTCGAACTCGCCACTGGCAATAAAGGGCTTGTATGTGATGTCGCGAACGTGCAGATGGTCGGCGATGACGCGCGCGGTCTGGGCGGCCCGGTCGAGCGGACTGGACCAGATGAGCGGTTTGCCGGAGGACCCGATCAATCGCCTGAAGCCGTCCATGGAAGCGTCAAGCCGCTTGCGCCCTTCATCTGTCAAAGGACGGGTGGCGTCCTCCTGGTCTTCGGAACGGTCTTTCGCGATGCCGTGGCGGAACAGGATCAGTTCCATTCAGGTCCCTCCTCGCAATATGGCCCTTTTCACGGGCTCGTAGCACATGTGGCCGTCCTTCGGAATACTTTGCATGAGCGTGATCTCGCGAACGTTGAACAGAATGGGGGCGAACGCGGGCAGCGACTGCAGCATGTCGTCGACTGCCTCGCCCGGCATTTTCCGGGTCAGCGTCAGGTGGGGTGTGAAAGGTCTGGTTTCGACCGCCATGCCCAATCGGCGCGCGGATCCGCGCAGCTGGCTGACCAGCATTTCCAGGGCGGCATGATCCGGCTGTCCAGAAGACTTCCCCGGGACATGGGTCGAGTCGCCCAGCCAGAGAATGGCCGGCTCGGCCTTGCCGTGGAGCCCCTGGCGTCCGCGCCGAAATGCACCGAAATGGTCGAAACGGATGGTGAAGGGCGGGGTGGTCCCGGCTGTCTGGTCGAGCATGCTCGACAAATCCGAAATGGTGTCGTCAGGCCAATCGCCGACAAAAAGCAGGGTCAGATGGATGTCCTTCACCGGCGTGATCCGCCCGCAACGACGAAGCTGCGGCTCGGCCAAACGGATCAGGCTTTCAATTTGCCGGCGACTGTCAGCATCCGGCTCGATCGCGAAAAAGACCCGCATGCGTCACCTCCCTTGAACAAAGGCCATGGCAGGGTGCGTGAGCCTGCCATGGCCGGGGTTTCATGAGACTGGTCCGGGGCTTACCGGACGATCAGGATCGGTTTTTCGATCGACACGGCGACTTTATGCGTGACACTGCCCAGGAAGAAGCGGCGGAATCCGCCCATGCCGTGGGATCCCATGACGAGCAGTTCGACATCGCTCTCTTCGACGAAATCAATGATCTTGCCGGCCGCATAGCCTTCCAGTGAAACAGTCTCGACCGGTGTCTCAAGGTCAGCGCACTGTTCCTTGGCTTTTGCCAGTAGATTGGCTGATTTTTCCTGTACCTCCGCGCGCATCTTCTCAATGACATCCAGCCGGTTGTACGAACCCTCCATGAAGGTGTCGAAATACTTGTTGTCGTAAACATGGATCAGCGTGAGCTTGGCCCCATAGAGCTTAGCCAGTTCCTTGGCCTGTGCGATCGCCCGTGTTGAGCAATCCGAATCATCGATTGCAACCGCAATGTGTTTCATGGAACTTGCCTCCTTTCTGCCAGGGCATATGAAGGTTTGCTTCTGTTTTCATTATACATCATCTGCCACTTTTTGCGGATCTTCGCCTAACCGGTTGTGAACCGCTTCCCGAAGCAGCGCGTATAGAACAGAACAAAGCGGAATGAACACCAGCATGCCGATGATCCCGTAAAGCTTGCCACCCACTGTGAAAGCAACCAGCACCCAGATGGCCGGCAGTCCGACCGAGTTGCCGACAACGCGGGGGTAGATCAGGTTTTCCTCAATCTGCTGCAGCACGAGGAACAGGATCAGAAACCAGATCGAAAGGACCGGGTTGATGATCGCGATCAGAAGCATGCCGACAAAGCAGCCGATGAAGGCGCCGACTATCGGGATCAGGGCGGTGAAGGTGATCAAAACCGAAATCAGCATGGCATAAGGGAAGCCGAACAACAGCATGGTGGCAAGGAACATCAGGCCAAGGATCACGGCTTCCAGACACTGGCCTGTGATGAATCGGGCGAAGGTGTGGCTGGTGAGGGCTGCGACCGACAGGATCTTCCTGGCCCAGGCCGGCGGCAGGAACGCCTGTAGTAGACGACGGGCCTGGGAACCGAATGTTTCCTTTTTCGCCAGGAGGTAATAGGCGAAGACAATGCCGAGGATCGCCATCACAATGCCGTTGACGATGGAGGCGGCAAAACTGAAGGTTGAACTGAAGAAACTGCTGGCCCCCTTGGACAGGAAGTCGGCGACGATCCGGCCGAAGTATTCCAGGTCGAATGAATAAGTGGCAATCGCGTCTCGGATGTCCGGGTAATCAGCCACGATTCCGGTGAGCCAGGCCTGCAATACGGCCAGTTCTTCCGGCAGGCGTTCCGCCAGCGTCATGATGCTTTGCGTCAGTTGCGGGATGACTAGGATCACGACCAGCACCACGATGCCCAGGATCAGGATGGACGCCAGCGACAGGCTGACCAGGCGCCTTGCTCGCGCGGCCTTAGGACCGACCGCAGCCGGGAAAAGGTGCGCTTCGATCAGGCGCATCGGGACGTTGAGGATGAACGCGATGCTGGCTCCCAGGATGAACGGGTTCACGAGCCACAGGAGCCATTTGACCAGGGATCCGACCAGTTGATGGTTCTGAAGCCCCCAGTGGAGGACGATCGCGAACGTGATCAGCCAAAGGATTTTTCGGATGGTGCTTTTGTTCAACTCCATGAACTCATTGCCTGCCTTCTTGAATGCGATGGGCTGCTTCCATCATAACACAGACGGTCACGCGCAAAATGGAATCGGTCCATTTGTGTGAGGGGTCATGGTACAATGTCGGTACGGACAGAACCGCTCCGCAATCAATCAATCAATCAATCGATCTTCATCATTCACCGGAGGCTGACCATGACCGCAAGACCTTCCAGACGTGGCTTTGGGCCGGATGATGACGTACTCTTCGGCGACCCGGCCATGTCCGTTCTCATGAAGGCACAGACGGAGATCCGCTGGCTCCTCAACCTTGGATACCCCATGGGCTCCGTCACGGAACTGGTCGGCAGCCACCATCAATTGACCGGACGCCAGCGCGTCGCCCTGCAGCGGGCCACCGCGTCGGACCGGCAGCTTGAAGCCAGGAAAATGAAGCAATTGGTCGACGAGTCCATGGTCGATGGGCCGGTTCTGATCGATGGTTTCAATCTGATCATCCTTCTGGAAGTGGCCCTGACCGGCGGACTGCTCATCCTGGGCCTGGACGGTGTCCTGCGTGACCTCGCCGGACTGCGTGGCACCTACCGGATCCTGGACGCGACCGGTTTGGCGATCGACCGGATCGGTCTGGCGCTCGAGTCGCTCAATGTGCCTGCCGCCACCTTTTTCCTGGACCAGAACGTCTCCAACTCTGGCCGCCTGAAGCAGCTGCTCCTGACCCGTGCGACCCAATGGCCATGCGCGGTGGCCGTCAGCCTGGTGCCAAACGCGGACAGTTGCCTGCAGGGGAAGGAACGGGTGGTGTCTCAGGACGCTTTTGTCCTTGACGCTTGTGCCAGCTGGATCAACCTGTCACGCACCATCGTCACAAAAACCATGCCGGCGGCCAGGATTGTCGAGATTGCAGCAGGAACAGAATGAATCAACTGTTTCCAGCAACGAGGATTTGTGTCAAAATGGGATTCATACAGAAACAGAACGCCGATCACCAGTCAGGCCGAAAACGAAAAAAGGGGTGTTGTGAATGAACTTCGTCATGATATCACCCCATTTCCCGGAGAACTACAAAAATTTTGCCATCAGCCTCAGACGGGAAGGGGTCAATGTCCTGGGCATCGGATCGGAGCCGTACTCATATCTGGATCCGCAGCTGCGTGACGCTTTGTCTGAATATTTCAAGGTCGACAACATGGAAGACTATGGTCAGATGCTCCGTGCCATGGCGTACCTGACCTTCAAGCATGGCAAGATCGACCGGATCGAGTCGCACAACGAATACTGGCTGGAACAGGATGCCCGTCTGAGGACCGACTTCAACGTGTTCGGGCTCAAGGCCGAGACGATCACAGACATACGCCGCAAATCACGCATGAAGGAGATTTTCCGGCAGGCGGGCGTTCCGGTCGCTGAGGGGGCTGTCGTCCGAACGCTGGACGAAGCGGTGCGGCTCGCGGACGAGATCGGCTATCCGGTCTGTGTCAAGCCTGACTCGGGCATGGGCGCGACCCATACCTACCGCATCGCGGACCGGGACGAGCTGACCGCGTTCTTCCAATCCAAGCCGCCCGTCGATTTCATCCTCGAGGAATTCATCGAGGGTGAGATCAACACCTTTGATGGACTGACCGATCAGCAAGGCAACGTCGTCTTCGCGTCGTCATTCCGCTACGGTGGCATCATGGAGATGGTCATCGACCAGATAGACGTCTTCTTCCACACAGAACGCGAACTGGCTTTGGACCTGGTGGAACTCGGGCAGAAGTCGATCGCCGCCTTTGGCCTGAGGGAACGGTTCTTTCACCTGGAGTTCTTCCGGACGCCGAAAGGCGAACTGGTGGCGCTCGAGCTCAATGTCCGGCCGCCGGGCGGCATGGCCATGGACATGTTCAATTTTTCCAACGATGTAAGCCTGTATGACCAATACGCCAGGATCGTGACGAGCAACCGGTTTGACGCCACGATCCATCGCCCGTACTTCTGCGCTTTTCTGGGACTGCGGGATCGCGGCCTAGCCTGGCGGACCAAAGAACTGCCAAAGATCCTGTCCGATTTCCGTAACCAGATCGTCTATCATGGTCCGGTCCCACAGGTGCTTTCCCCTGCCATGGCTGACTACGCCTTCCTGATCAGGAGCCCGCAGCTGAAAGAAGTCGAGACGATCGCCCAGGACATCATGAAAAGATTCTGAATATTTGATTGAGGTGACAGCATGCACACGATATATCGGACGTTCTACAGTGAAAAGCTGGGTCGGGAGATGCCGTTCAAAACCTATGGACACGCCGGGAAACCCATGGTTGTCTTCCCTTCGTCCGGCGGACGGTTTTTCGAATACGAGGACTTTGGCATGGTCGAAGCCTGCCGCCCATTTATTGAAGACGGATTGATCCGGCTATACACGCTGGACAGTGTTGACAACGACAGCTGGCTCAACCGGATGGCCAGTCCGCTTGACCGGGCCCGTTACCATAACGCCTATGACGCGTATGTCGTCAACGAACTGATTCCTTCCATCCGGTACCAGGAACCCTGGTCGGAGGGAATCATTAGCACCGGCTGCAGCATGGGCGGGTATCATGCCGCCAACTTCTTCTTCCGTCATCCGGATGTCTTTGATTCCACGATCGCGCTGTCCGGCATCTATGATCTGCGGATGTTTGTCGGCGACCAGATCAGCCATTTTGATGTCTACATCAATTCGCCGGTCGATTACCTGAAATTCCTGACGGATCCCTGGTACCTCGAACGATACAAAGCCGGTCGCATCATCCTGTGCACCGGACAGGGCGCGTGGGAAGAGGAAGCCGTGCGCGACACACGCCTTCTGGAATCGATCCTGCGCGAAAAGGGGATTCCGGCCATGGTGGACTACTGGGGCTATGATGTCAATCACGACTGGGCCTGGTGGCGCTTGCAGATCCCGTACTTCCTGGGCAAATTGTTCGGAAACCGCGGCGACTGAAAATCAGGACTTCTTATGAAAATCATTCAAGGGTGCCATTTGCCATGACTTTGGCGAACGGCACCCTTGTTTGTGATGACCGGTCAGGATCGGGTCAGGACAAGGACTTCAAGGCCTCGAAAATGATCGTGTGACCGACGGTCGTCGGATGCGGGTCGCAGGCGAAGAAGAAGGCTTCAAACGAAGATGGGTATGGGTAGGCCGGATTTGCTCCGGAAGCGATCATCAATGCGGCCGGGATGTTGAAGGTCAGTGGCGCGGAGAATGGATTGGTGACATATCCCGCATAGCTGGCGGGGGCTGTGAACGGCCCATAGACATCGACGATTTTGTAGCGGTACAGGCTGGCGTAGCGGGTGATGTTGGCGTTGATCCGTCCCATGTAGGCATCGACCGAATCATAGAGATACTGGATGCCGATGCCATCATCGTACGTCTTCGACATCAGGAGCGGATTGTAGAGGTTGTTGACATAGAGCTTGGCCAACGGGGCCCGCAGCCTGATCCGGGTCAGGATGACCGGCCAGTGCAGGGCGAACATTGCGGTGCCGGCGGCCAGGGTGGCATTCAATTCGTAGAATTCCGGGAAGATCGGGTAGATCAGCCGAGCCAGTCTCTGGGCCGGGGTTTCGCCCCCGTCAAGCCAGTCCAGATGGATCTGCTCGTACAACGCACCCAGCATCATGGCACCGTTCAGGTCGCCCGGATAGTCTGCCGGATCGATGTCGTAGAGGTCGAGTATCGAGGCGATGAACGGCCCCAGCAGATTGTTGCTGCCAATGCTGACGGTCAGGATCTGCGATTTCTTGATCAGTGACTCATTCGCGGCGATTGTGTTCAACAGGTCTTGTGTCGTGTCTCCCGGGTAACTGAGGTTGGTCATGGTGTAGCGTTTCCCGAGCCAGTCGGCATATAGGCCGACATAGCCGCCGGCTCCGCTCAGGTCGGTCAGCCCATAGCTGATCGAGTCGCCCAATGCGGTGTACTGACGGGCCGCGGCACGAACATCAGAGACCGGTACGGCCAGCAGGACCAGAAGGGCCAAGGCCACGACGACTGCTGTCCTTCTAAGCCATTTCCGTGACATGCGCATCACTCCTTTCATCCATGCAACGGAACGGATCGCCTGGACCAGTCATTGGGATTGTCTACAATTTCATTGTAGCACCATTCATAAAAAACAAGTAAAAGCCCCCATGAAAATGGGGGCTCAATCATCGCATGATCGTGAGATCATCGAATCCAATGAGCTATTCAGTTTTCATGATCAGTGGCTTTTTGTGTTCAGTCATAAAGGAATGCACCCAATAGGTCTATCGATAAGACGATCACTTCCTTCCCGGCAGTTCCGAAAACAATGCAATCGGCCATTTAAGACAGCGCGGACGGTTCCTTCTGCAACAGACCCTGCATGAAACATGAAAACGGCGTATCAATCTCTGTGAATCCAGCGAATCCTGACTTCATGGAGTTATCGATCATTTTCTTTATAGTAGCACCATTTCTGATCCTGTCGAGACCGGATACAGAACCGTAAAAATCATGTAATTCCAATGAAGCAGAATGCCTTCAAATCGTCATAAAACAACGAAAAAGGATGACGCATGGGCAATCGGATCGCTATAATGAGAGAAATGCCCCGGACGCCAGACATGGGCGACCCGGCCGACAGGAGGCGAACATGACCATGATCTGGCCCATCGCAATCACCATCCTGATCCTCTTCGTGCCGCGCGGCATGATCCTGCTGTCGGATCGGCACACGCTGTTCCGCATGCTGAGCCCGGTTTTCCTGTGCTACCTGTCGGGGTTCCTGTTCAGCTTCATCATTCCGGACACCGCGTTTGCGATGCGCCTGTCCGAGGTGCTGGTGCCGGTCGCCATCCCGCTGATCCTGTTCACCGCGGACCTGAAGTCGATCCGCCGGCTGGCCCGGCCGATCCTGGTCTCCTTTTTCCTGATCTGCCTGCCTGTCTGTCTGTGCCGTCTCCTTGCTGGGATTCTTTCTGTTCAGGGGACAGATCCATGACGCGGCGACCATCAGTGGCATGCTGATCGGCCTGTATACAGGCGGCACGCCGAACCTTCTGGCGATCGGGGTGGCCCTCGGCCTTCCCCAGGTCGACCTGGTGCTGGTCAACACGGCGGATCTTGTGGTGGGCGGACTCTATTTCTTCGTGCTGATCTCCGCCATGCCCGTGCTGGTGAAAAAATTCCTGCCCTCGGTAGAAAGTCGATTGATCGCGGATGAACCGCTGGCAGACCGGCTGAGCCATGAATATGTGCCGGAAAAACAGCCGTTTTCCATCCGCGGACTGCTTTATCACATTCCCATCCTGGCCCTGGGCATCCTGTCACTCGGCATCGCGGCCGGTCTCTCGATCGTTCTGACGAACCGGCTGGATGTCATCGTCATCATGCTGGTGGTCACGACATGCGGCATCGGTTTTTCACTGATCCCGAAAGTGCGGACGGCCCCCGGCTCTTTCGCGATGGGCCAATACCTGATCTACATGTTCTCCTTTGCCATCGGCCTGTCCTTCAAACTGAGCGCGATCACGACCCGCATGGTCATGCTGCTTCTGTTTCTGGGCTTTGTCCAGACCGGCGCGATCGTGCTGCACATGCTGCTGGCCCGTATCGCCAGGATCGACGGCCCCATCACCTTGATCACCTCGACGGCCGGCGTCTATGGTCCCGCGTTCGTCGCGCCTGTCGCCCAGGCTTTGAAAAGCCCGTCGCTCGTCCTGCCGGGCCTGCTGTGCGGCATCCTCGGCTATGCGATCGGCAACTATCTGGGGATCGGGATGGCCTTGCTGCTGCGGCTGATTCCATAGGGAAGGGCGGGTTGCCGCCGGACGGAAGGAGATGACGATGCGACTGATTCAGTTTGACCCGTCGGACAAGGCGCTGCTCAAACGCTTCATCAAACTGCCCTATGACCTGTACCGGGGCCATCCATGCTGGGTGCCGCCCCTGATCCGGCCCATGCGCCGGCAGCTGGCCCGGGGCGAGGGCATGCAATTGGGCGGCGGCCCTTTCACCCTGTTCCTCGTCGAGACGGATGGCCGGGATGTCGCGAGGGCACTTGCCGGGGTCAACCATGTCAAAAACCGTCAGCATGGCAAAAACGAAGGCTATTTCAGCCTGTTTGAATGCATCGATGACCGGGAGGCTGCCCGGACCCTGATGAATGGAGTCCTCGGCTGGCTGGAAAATGAGTCTGTCGATTTTCTGACCGGTCCGGTGTCTCCGACCAACGGGGATGACCATCGCGGGATATTGATCGAGGGATTTGACGAAATGCCGGCGATCAACACACCCTATACTCCGTCGTATTACCCCGGACTACTGGAAAGCCTCGGCTTTGAACCCCATCTGGATTTCTACGCCCTGAAGCTGATCTTTGACCAGAAGGAACTGGAGCGGGTGGAACGGATTGTCGCTTACGGGCAGAAGAAGTCCGGCCTGACGGTCCGGCCGATCGACTTGAAGGACGTGACCGGCGAGGTGAAAGCGATCCACCAGATCATGGTCGGAGCCATGCAGGCCAGCTGGGAACATCTGGAGATACCGACCGAGGACCAGATCCGGGCAGAGTTCGAGAGCCTGAAGTCCTTGATCGATCCGAATCTGGTCATGATCGCCCGGATCGACGGAGAGCCGGTCGGCTTTGTGGCCGGATTGCCGGATTACAATCAGGTCCTTTTTCATCTCAATGGACGGATGACGCCGCTTTCGGCCTTGAAATATTTGCATTACCGGACCCGGATCACCCGTGTCCGGATGTTCATGCAGTTCGTCCTGCCCAGGCATCAGGGCAGCTTTGTCACGCCCACGCTTTACTTCCGGCTTTACCAGGGCTTCGTGAAAAAGGGCTACACCGACATGGAAGGGTCCACCATCGCCCAGATGAACCTGTCATCCCTGTCCACCATCCGGGGTGTTGGATTCAAGACCCGGCGCATCTACCGCATCTATCATCGATCGATCAAAGCCGGGACCGGTTTGTAAGGCTCCGGCGCATGTGATAATCTGAAGTCATAGAGTCGGACGCGCAAGTCGCCTTAGAAGAAGCGGGAAACCTTTGATGCAAGGAGTGTGACGAAGCATGCCGGATAGTGTCTACAAGATCGTTGAACTCGTCGGAACCAGCACGGAATCCTGGGAAAAAGCCGTATCCAACGCGATTGAAACCGCCTCGAAAAAATTGAAAGACCTGCGGGTCGCGGAAGTGGTCCTGCTCGACGCCGCGATCGAGGATGGGAAGATCCATCTGTATCGGGCCAAGGTCAAACTGTCTTTCAAATATCATTCTGACTGATCATGCCGGACTTGGTCACGACGGGTCGCAACCGGTGATCACGCCTGGCGTGACCGGGAAAAACAAAAAGGCCGCCTGCGGGCGGCCTTGATTTGTCTGTGCGGATCGGATTGACGGTCAGGTGTCCGACTGACCCAGTATCTCATCCAGGGCGTCGGCGGCCGACAGTACGATTTCGAGGCAGCGGCTGTCTTCTGTCCGGTACCTGGCTTTCAGTTCCTCGCAGTTGTCTGTGCCAAGCCGGTCATTGAAATCCTTGACCAGCGCGGCGCATCGTTCCTTGAGCATTTTGGCGTCATGCGCCTTGGTCTCGATGGTTTGCTGGCCGATCGCCGCGATGCCGCCGGTGAGCGCGCCGCAGATGCTGCCGCAGCCCAGGCCGCCGCCGAATCCGCCGATCAGCTTGAATGACTCGTCCGAGATGCCAAGGCCGTATTCGTCATTGGCCGCATGGAGAACGGCTTCGGCACAATTCATGTCACCTTCGACATAATAAGTTCTGACTCTGTCCCGGATCATCGGATCAGCCCCCCTTGATGGTCAATCTGAGATGTTCATCATACTAGATGAAAAAAACGATTGCAAGGAAGTGGCAGATGGCGCCGATGTTCACGAAAAAATGCCACACGACATGGGCGAACCGGATGTGCATGGCATAGAAGACGATGCCGATCGTATAGGCGAGACCGCCGGCGATGATCAATCCGAGAAAAAACGGGTTTGAAACAGCTGCCAGGTGGGGGAACGCGAACGCCACAATCCAGCCCATGGCCAGATAGAGGCCGACTGACAGGACTTCGACCAGTCGATTGCGCCGGTGGACCAGCAGCTTGAACAGGATGCCCAGGAGCAGGAGAGCCCATTCGACCGCCAGCAGCACGGTGCCGCGCCGACCGCCGATCACAAGAAGGGCCACCGGCGTATAACTGCCGGCGATGGCGAAATAGATGGCGATATGGTCCAGCTGTTTGAATCGTTCCTTGTAACGGCTTTCCTGCGGCAGTCGGTGGTAAAGCGCTGAGGCTGAAAACATCAAAAGCAGGCACAGACAGAAAACCGTGGTGAGGGCTGACTGCGCCAGCGCCTGCGCACTGTTGCGGGACAGGATGAACATCCAGACAAATGGCAAGGCGATCAGGATCAGGATGGCCATGACACCATGCGTCGTGGCGTTCCATCGTTCTTCAAGACGGGTCTGGGGCCTGGCCATCGGGTTCCCTCTTTCGCACATGAACGATCATTTCGTCCGGTTAACAAAATCACTACACGTAATATTAAAAACTACATGCAGCGATTTGTCAATGCGCGGCTATTTGCCGAGGTAGGCCCGCATGACCTGCTCATTGCCGAGCATCTCATGCGCCTGGCCATGAAATGCCACTCTGCCGGTCTCCAGCACATACGCCCGGTCCGCGATCGCCAGGGCCATCTGGGCGTTCTGTTCGACCAGCAGCACGGTGGTGCCGCTTTCCCGGACTTCCCGGATGATCCGGAAAATCTCCTGCACCAGGATCGGAGACAGACCCATGGATGGCTCGTCCATCAGCAGCAGCGCCGGCTTTGACATCAAGGCGCGACCGATGGCCAGCATCTGCTGCTCGCCGCCGGACAGCGTGCCGGCCAGTTGCCGGCGCCGTTCGCGAAGCCTCGGGAAACGCTCGAATATCCGCTCATACTCCTCGGCCAGGTTCTGCCGGTCCTTGCGGGCGAACGCGCCCATCTCAAGATTGTCCTGCACGGTCATCCGGGTGAAGATCCGACGCCGCTCCGGCACCTGGGCCAGACCGAGCTCGACAATCCGATGCGCGTCGATTTTCCGCAAATTCTGGCCGCGAAACGTGATTTCTCCGGTGCGAGGCTTGAGCAGTCCGGAAATCGACTGCAGAATGGTGGTTTTGCCGGCGCCGTTCGCGCCGATCAACGTGACGATTTCGCCCGGGTCGACATGGAAGGAGACATCGTGGATCGCGTGGATCGCGTCATAGTAGACATTCAGGTTCTTGACTTCCAGCATCAGGTTCCTCCCAGGTACGCGCCGATGACTTTGGGGTTGCGTTTGATTTCATCCGGTGTGCCGGCCGCGATGACCAGGCCATAATCGAGGACGACCAGTCGTTCGCATAGTTCCATGACCAGGCTCATGTCGTGCTCGATCAGCAGAATGGCGATCTTGAAGGTGTCCCGGATGAATCGGATGGTATTGAGCAGTTCCCGGGTCTCGGTCGGATTCATGCCTGCGGCGGGTTCGTCCAGCAGCAGCAGCTTCGGTTTCGTGGCCAGCGCCCGGCAGATCTCCAGCTTGCGCTGCATGCCGTACGGCAGGCTGCCGGCCCGCTCCTGCGCCAGGTGTTCCATCTTGAACATCCGCAGCAGCCCCAAGGCCTCTTCGGTCACGCGCTGCTCCTCGCGCCAATAGGCGGGCAGGCGGAAGATGCTGGCCAGCACCGAGTACCGGGACTGGTTGTGCGCCCCGATGCGGATGTTGTCGATGACGGAAATGTCCTTGAACAGCCGGATGTTCTGGAAGGTGCGCGCGAGTCCATGCTGGATGATGTCGTAGGATTTCTTGCCGATCAGGCTGACGCCCTCCAGCTCTATTGACCCGTGTGACGGGGTGTACACGTTGGTCAGCAGGTTGAAGACCGTGGTCTTGCCCGCGCCATTTGGCCCGATCAGGCCGACGATCTCGTTGTCGTTGATCGTGAGTCGGACGTCGTCAAGCGCCCGCAGGCCACCAAACGTGATGCCGAGTTGATTGATTTCAAGCAAAGCCATGCGATGGACTCCTTTTCAAACGACCGGTCTGCCGGACTCGGGCTTGCCCTTTTTCCGAAGCAGCGAGCCGAAGACGCGATGGGTGAGTTCCTTGCGGCCGAGCAGGCCGGACGGACGGAAAAGCATCATCAGGATCAGCAGGATCGCGTACACCAGCATGCGGTAGGTGGCGAACTGCCGCAGCAGCTCCGGCAGGACCGTCAGGACGGTGGCTGCCAGGACAGACCCGGTGATCGATCCCATGCCGCCGAGGACGACCATCACCATGATGTCGATGGAGTAGATGAAACCGAACTTCGTGGCGTCGAGAACGGAGATCAGGTGGGCGAACAGGCCGCCTGCCACACCGGCGAAAAAGGCGGCCAGGGTGAAGGCCAGCATCTTGTAATAGGTCGTGTTGATGCCGGAAGCCTCCGCCGCGATCTCGTCCTCCCGGATCGAGATGATCGCCCGGCCGTGGCGGGAGCGGATCAGGAGGAACATGACGACGATCGTCAGGACCGCGACGACATAGGCATAGGGCAGGGTCGTGAGGGTATCGATGCCGGTGAGCCCGAAGGCGCCGCCAGTGAATTTCACATTCAGGATGATGACCCGGATGATTTCTCCGAATCCGAGCGTGATGATCGCCAGGTAGTCCCCCTTCAGCCGAAGGGCCGGAATGCCGATGATGATGCCGAAAAGGGCCGCGACCAGGCCGCCGAGCACGAGGGCGATGGGGAAGGAGACCGAGGTCGGCAGACCGCAGTTCATGGTGAACAGGGCGGCCGTGTACGCGCCGACCGACATGAAACCGGCATGGCCCAGCGTCAGCTGGCCCAGAAAACCGGTCGCCAGGTTGAGGCTGACGGTCAGGGTGATGTTGATCATGATCATGATCAGGATGCTGAGATAGAACCGGTTGATCGCGCCGGTCCTGTTCAGGCCCCACAGCACCAGGAATATCCCGGCGATGATGAGGAAGTTGACGAGATAGGGGCGAAGATGCCTGTTCATGACGGTTCGCCCCCTTACACTTTTTCTTTGGCCTGACGGCCCAGCAGTCCGGAAGGACGCAGCAGCAGGACGAGGATCAGGATGCCGAAAACGACGGCATCGGAGAGCTTGGATGAGATGAAGCCTTTCGCCATGCTTTCGGCGATGCCCAGGACCATGCCGCCCACCATGGCGCCGGGGATGACCCCGATGCCGCCGAGGACCGCCGCGATGAAGGCCTTCAGGCCGGGCAGGGCGCCCATGAAGGGCTGGACCTGCGGATAGGCGACACAGTAGAGGATGGCGGCAAACGCGGCCAAGGCTGAGCCGATGGCGAAGGTGACGGAGATCGTCGTGTTGACGTTGATGCCCATCAGCAGGGCCGCGCCCGTATCCTCCGAGACCGCCTGCATCGACTTGCCGATCCGGGTCTTGTTGATGAACAGGTAAAGGCCCGCCATGAGCAGCAGGGCCAGCACGATGCTGCCGAGCGTGATGGAACTGAGTTTCAGTTCGCCGATCTGGATGAACGGGGCATTGTCCAGCACCGACGGGTAACGGCGGGGATTCTGGGTGAACAGGAGCATGACGACATTCTGCAGCAGCAGGCTGACGCCGATGGCCGTGATCAGGGCGGAGATTCGCGCGGATTTGCGCAGCGGCTTGTAGGCAAACCGTTCGATGACGACACCAAGCAGGCCGCAAAAAACCATGGTGATGATAATGGTCGCCCACAGGGGCAATCCGAACCGGTCGAGGCTGAACAGGGATACATAGGCTCCCACCATCATGACATCGCCGTGGGCGAAATTGATCAGGCGGACGATGCCGTAAACCATCGTGTAGCCCAAGGCTATCAGGGCATAGATCGCGCCGACTTGCAGTCCATTGATCAGGTAGTTGACGAATGCCATGATGATCGCTGCTCCTCAGTTTAGAAATTCAGGGAAGAAGGGAAGCCTCTTCCCCTATGGCTAAAGGGTGGGCGCGCCCTTTAGGTGAAGGCGCGCCCGCCCTTGCCGTGCGGGTCATGGTAAGGATTTCACCGGAATACCGGTCAATTTCAGGTTACGGGGCGACCTTGCTGTGGAAGGTGTATTTGCCGTCCACGATCTTGATGACCGCCACGCTTTTGCTCGGGTTGCGATCGGCATCGTATTTGACATTGCCGGTGACGCCCGTGTAATCGGTCTCGTTCATGGCCTTGATGATCGCGGCCGCGTCCGTGGAACCGGCCTTCTTGATGGCTTCGACCAGGATGTAGGCCGCGTCATAGCCGAGGGCGGCCAGCGCGTTGGCCTCCATGTTGTAAAGCGCTTTGTAGTTCTTGAGGAAGTCCTGCACCTTGGGGTCCTGGTCTTCCGCCGAGTAGTGGTTGCAGAAATAGTACCCTTCGACCTCTTCCTTCTGGGCAACGGTCAGGACACCATCCCATCCGTCCGCGCCGAGCATCGGCACGGTCATGCCCAGGGTCTTGGCCTGGTTGGCGATCAGGGCGACGGTGTTGTAGTAGTCCGGAACGAAGAGCGCGTCCGGCTTGGCGGCTGAGATCTTGGTCAGCTGGGTCTTGAAATCGGTGTCGCCCTTGCTGTAGCTTTCGTAGCCGACGACCTCGAGGCCGCGGGAAGCGGCTTCAGCCTTGAATGACTCGGCCAGGCCGACGGAGTAGTCGTCGCCGGAATTGTAGATGACAGCGACTTTCTTGGCTGTCAGGGTCTCATCGGCGAACTGGGCCATGACCTTGCCCTGGAACGGATCGATGAAGCAGGCGCGGAAGACATTGGTGCCCTGCTTGGTGACGTCGAGCGCGGTCGCGGTCGGCGAGATCATCGGCATGTTGATCTTGGCGGCCAACTTGGCGACGGCGATGGTCGGCTTGGATGTGATGTCGCCGATCAGCGCGATGACCTTGTCCTGTTCAGCCAGCTTGTTGAACGCGGTGGCCGCTTCGGTGGCGTCGCCCTTTTCGTCGTAGACGATGTACTCGATCTGCTTGCCGAGGACGCCGCCACTCTTGTTGACTTCGTCGATGGCCATCTTGATGGCGTTGGCCGCGGCGATGCCGTATACCGAGACGTCGCCGGTCAGCGGCGCGAGACCACCGATCTTGATCGTGCCGGCCGGTGCCGTGGTCGCGGCGGTCGTGGCTGCCGTCGTGGCGGCGGTCGTGGTCGCCGAGCTGCCGCAGGCCGCGAGGCTCGGGACCAGCAGGGCCAGGATGAGGATCATGAGGGATATTCTTTTGATCATCATGTTGCTTTCTCCTTCAGTTTTTGAAAATTTGGTCGGATCAACTGCGTTGTCAATGTAATTATGCAAGAATCATATTTGCATCATGCAAAACTGAAAATTGAATATTTGACTGGTGTCGCGAGTCATCCGCTATAAGTTGCTATTTTAATGACTTGCAGACTGATTGTCTATAGCAGTTTAAGGCATGAAATGAATAAGTGCGAATGGTTCTCAAAAGAATCGCATTTCAGTGATTCAATCGAATGAATAATGGAACATTATTTCTGTCAAAAAGAGGGCCGCATGAGCGACCCTCTTCCCAAAATTGCTGACATGGACTCTTGCTTGACGCGCAGGCGGGTGGTTGTGACTAAGGCTTGGTGATGGGGTCGGAAGTGACTTCGGCACCGTCGAACGTGTAGCCGGACAGCGTGATCCCGGTCACCTTGAAGGTGACGGACGGCACTTTCTTGTTGAACGTCGCCTGAATCGTGCATTTACCGTCCGAGCCGGTCGTGGCCGATCCGGCCAATCCAGTGCTCCAGGTTCCGGTCACGACCGCGCCGGCCAAGGCTGGATCGACAGTCACGGTGACAATGGCCTGCCAGGTGGCCGGGTTGATCTTCGAGCTCGCGCCGGTCACGCTGGCGACTGATATGATTTGGTCAGGAGTCGTGTCATTCACGGTGACAGTCACGCTGTCGGAAGCGGTCTGGCCTTTTGAATCGGTCACGGAGGCTGTGATCACGTGAATCCCGACACTGAGAACCTTGCTGAAGCTGCCGCCGGTTCCGATCGCGCCGTCAACGCTGGAAGTCCAGGCGATGCTGCCGGTCAGATCGCCGTCTTCGGTATCGGACGCAGTTGCTGAGAAAGCAATTGACGCGCCTTCCTCGAATGAAGCTCCGTCAGCCGGACCACTGATCGCGACACTCGGTGGATCATTCGGGGTGACTGGTCCAAGCGCTGCCAGGGCCGCAGCCGCGTTGGCCATGCCGCCGGACACGGTTTTGCCGTCCAGGGAGGGCAGATCGACCGCGGTGTTGATCAGGAGTTGGCGTACCCCTGTGCCGGTCAGGGTCGAATCGACACTGAGCATCAGGGCGACGATGCCGGAGACGTGAGGTGTTGCCATGGAGGTACCACTATAGGTCCCATAGGATCCCTGGGCGACCGGCAAGGTGCTGAGGATGGATTCGCCGGGCGCGCCGATATCGACGGAGGTCGCGCCATAGTTGGAGAAGGACGAGAGCAGGGCGCGGTTGTTCACCGCCGCGATGGAAATGATGTTGTCCAGGTCATAAGATGAGGGGTAGTGCGGCGTTTCGTCCGCATCCTCACCGGAGTTGCCGGCCGCGGCGACGAACGGTTTCGCGAAAGAGCGGATGGCTTCGTACAGGCTTGGGTCGTATGCCCCGCCGCCCCATGAGTTGCTGGCCAGATGGGCCCCCATCAGCTTCGCGTAACCGAGCGCATCGATCGCGTCAGCCGTGCTGCCGCCCCGGCGGCCCAGGAACTTCAGCGGCATGACCTTGACATTCGGCGCGACGCCGATGACACCGATACCGTTATTGCCAACCGCCGCGATGGTGCCGGCGCAATGGGTGCCATGATCGTCGCCATCTTTGCTGCTGTAGACAATGTTGTTGTCGCCATAGAAATTCCAGCCATTGACATCGTCGACAAAGCCGTTGCCATCGTCATCAACGCCGGTGATGCCGTTCTTCTCAGCTGTGTTCACCCAGATGTTGGCCGCGAGGTCGGGGTGCGTGATGTCGATGCCCTCGTCGATCACGGCGACGATGATGGACGGACTGCCCATGGTGGTGTCCCAGGCTGCCGGCGCGTCGATGTCGCAGTCTTCAACGCCCGGATAAGTGATGGTCTGTCCCGTGTTGTGAAGCCCCCAGAGTTGTGGAAAAGAAGGGTCATTGGGCATGACGTCATCCGCCTGGTAGATGAAATTCGGCTGGACGGCCTTGACCTTGGGATTGGCCTGCAGCCGGGCGATCGCGTCGGCCACGGTCCGGCCATCCTTGATCCGGACCAGCTCCTTGCCCGCGAGCGGCAGGTCCTTGATTTTTTCCAGCGCGGCCTGCGCATGGATGTTGGCCCGGTCCAAGGCCGTGGCATTGGCACGGAACGTGACGATCAGCTCATCCGGTACGTATTCGGCGCCCGCCAGATCGATCGCGACGGACTGCGCCGGCTGGCTGACCGCGGCGACAGCGCCTGACATCGAGATGGCGACCAGAATGGCCAATGTGACGATCCATGAGGTGCGGAAGGGATTTCTCTTTTTCATAAGCGCGCTTCCTTTCTTTTGGCCGAACGAATGAGCCAGGAATGCATGGACAGGAAACAGTCTTTTCATGAAGTGCCGAACGGGTGGAGATTTGTTTTGACGCGGTACGGAGTCGCTTGCTGAACTGGAAATCATGACCGGTTTTATGGTGATCATGATCATGAAGAAAAGTGAACTTTATCCCATGGATTCATTATAAACGAAAATTGCGCTTGTCGATCCTGCAAAATCATAATAATATGTTTTTTAATTCGGGAGTTTGACACTTGCATAGAATAGACGAATAGAGAAACTTCCCGAAGAACCCGCAGCTGCGGGCTTTTTCATGTCCGGCCTTGGCAAGTGTAACACAATTGCAATGGCGTAATGTCTCGTAATGTGTTATACTTTAGGCAAAGGCAGGTGTTGGATATGCGGTTGAACACAGTGAAGTCTCCGAATGCGACGTCGTATTATGTGATCAAGGATGTGGCGAAAAACGGCAAGCGCTCGACCCAGGTCGTCGAGAAACTCGGTACGCGCGCGGATCTGCTGGCCAGGTGCGGTGATCGGGATCCGCTGGAATGGGCAAAAGCCTACATTGAAGACCTGAATCGCCGGGAAAAGGAAGGTCAGTTCGACTATATCGCGAAGTATTCCAGTGCCAAACAACTCGAAAAGGGCCAGCAACGGGAGTTCAAAGGCGGGTATCTGTTTTTGCAGTCCCTGTATCACCAGCTCGGGCTGCCCAGGATCTGCCGGGAGATCGGGAAAAACACCAAAATCACCTATCCCCTGAGCGATGTGCTCAATACGCTGGTCACGACCAGAATCCTGGAGCCCGCCTCGAAACGCTCCTCCCTGGCCAGCGCCCAAGACTATCTGGAAAAGCCGGCGTTTGCGCTGCACCAGATTTATCGTTCCCTGGAAGTGCTGGCCAGGAACAGCGACTATCTTCAGGCCGAGTTATACAGGAACAGCAAGCAGCTGGCCAGGCGCAATGACAAGATTCTCTATTATGACTGCACCAACTACTATTTTGAAATCGAAGCCGAGGAAGGGCTGAAAGAATACGGCCACGGCAAGGAGCATCGCCCCAATCCCATTGTCCAGATGGGCCTGTTCATGGACGCGGACGGGTTGCCTCTGGCTTTCCGGCTGTTCAGCGGCAGCGAAAATGAACAGCCGTCGCTGCGGCCCTTGGAAGAAACGATCCTGCGCGATTTCAACCTGTCCCGGTTCATTGTCTGCACTGATGCCGGCTTGGCGTCCCGGGAGAACCGGATGTTCAATAATGAGGGTGAACGGGCCTATATTGTCATCCAATCGCTGAAGACGCTGAAAAAGCATCTGCAGGACTGGGCATTGGATTCAAAGGATTGGCAATTGAAGCATTCAGACGAGCGCTATGACCTGAGCAAGGTCGATCTCTACGCCGATTCCCAGCGGGATCTGGTGTACTACAAGAGTCGCTGGATCAAGGAAAACGGGCTGGAACAACAGCTGATCGTCACCTTCTCGGCCAAATACCAGCTTTACCAGCAAGGCATCCGGGAGCAGCAGATCGAGCGCGCCCAGAAGAAGGTGGCCCAGCCGTCCAGCCTGGAGCGGAAGAAGGCCAACGACCCCAGCCGTTTTGTCAAACGCTTGGCCGTCACCCCGGATGGCGAGGTGGCCCAGAAGGATATCTACTATCTGGATGAGGGGGCCATTGCCAAGGAAGCACGGTTTGACGGGTTTTATGGGGTCTGCACCAATCTGGAGGACGACCCGCTGAGCATCCTGGCGGTGAATCGGGGTCGCTGGGAAATCGAGGCGTGTTTCCGCATTATGAAAAGCGAGCTCAAGTCGAGGCCGGTTTACCTGAAGCGGGATGATCGGATTCAGGCGCATTTCCTGACCTGCTTTATCGCGCTTCTGGTTTACCGTATCCTGACGAAGAAAATCCGTTTGCGACTGCCCGGTGAAAGTCCAAGCGGGGAGTCCATCGTCAACACGCTGGGCAAAATGAACTTTCTGGAGAAGGTGGGCGAAGGCTATATTCCTACCTATACCCGGACAGACCTGACGGATGCCCTGCATGATGAGTTTGGATTCCGAACCGACTTAGAGTTTGTGCCTAAAAAGACCATGCGAAAAATCGTCAGAATGACGAAGGCTGAAAAATAGACATTACGCAATTCACCAGCAATTGAAAGGAGCCGCGAATGCCTGTGCAGCAGGCATCTGCGGCTTTATTCACTTTCTAAAGTGTCAAACGGCGGATTATAAACGAAAATTGCGCTTGTCGATCCTGCAAAATCATAATAATATGTTTTTTAATTGCACGTTTTCAAATGAACCATGGAGGGAATGCATGTCATGAAAGTTGTGATCGCCGGAGGCGGATGGTCAGGCTGCGCGGCAGCCATCGCGGCCAGAAAGAACGGGGCCGAGGTGGTGCTGCACGAACGGACCGACATGTTGCTGGGCACGGGCCTGGTCGGCGGCATCATGCGCAATAACGGCCGGTTCACCGCGACCGAAGAAGCGATCGCACTCGGCGGCGGAGAGCTGTTCGAACTGATCGACCGCCATAGCCGTCACACCGGCGTCGAATTTCCCGGCCATCATCATGCCAGCCTGTACGATATCGGCAGCACGCCGATGGCAGTGACCCGCTATCTCGAATCGCTGGGCGTCCGGATTGAATATGAGTCCCGTATCCATTCCGTGAAGATGGATGGCAGTCGGCTCCTGTCGGTCAGCAACGACCGAGGCGAAGAATGCTGCGGGGATGTCTTCATCGACACGACCGGGACGGCCGGCCCTGTGGCCAACTGCACGCGGCATGGCAACGGCTGCGCCATGTGCATCCTGCGCTGCCCGAGCTTTGGTGGCCGCATCAGCCTGACCGGCCTTTGCGGGATTGACGAGATACAGGGGCAAAAAGCCAATGGCCAGGTCGGCGCCATGAGCGGCTCATGCAAACTCTACAAGGAATCGCTTTCGAAAGAGATCGTCGAGACGTTGGAAAAAACCGGTGTCGCGGTCATTCCGATCCCGGAATCCCTCATCGAAGACCACCTCGACGTCAAGGCCTGCCAGCAGTACGCGTTGCCGGCTTTCATGAAAAACATCGTCCTGCTCGACACCGGCCATGCCAAGCTGATGTCGCCCTTTTTCGACCTGCACAAGCTCCATCAGGTGCCCGGCTTCGAAAACGCCCGCTATGAGGATCCGTATGCCGGCGGTCGCGGCAATTCGATGCGGTATTTCGCCATGGCGCCTCGCAGCAACGCCCTTCAGGTGACCGGTGTCGACAACCTGTTCTGCGCCGGGGAGAAGGCAGGCCTTCTGGTCGGCCACACGGAGGCGATCGTCACCGGCACATTGGCGGGGTTCAACGCGGTCCAACTGGCTTTGGGCAACCCGCTTCTCGAACTGCCGCGCACACTCGCGATCGGCGAGGGAATCGCCTACGTTCGCGAGCAGATGCAGACCAGCGTGGGGCTGGGTCTCAAATACACATTTTCCGGTTCCGTCCTGTTCGAACGGATGATCGCACTGGACCTGTACACGACGGACCTGGACACGATCCGGACACGGGTCGAAAAAACCGGTCTGAAGGACATCTATCGGAAACCGCAGCCATTCCTGCCCTGAACATGCCATGCCCCGCGTCCACGCGCGGAGTAAATACAGTCTGAAGGTCGGAGAAACATGGTTACATTAGGCATCCTGCACTACACCTACATCATCATGACCATCCTGATCATCGTCGTCCTGCTGCTCAAGAAGGAGATCGTCCTGCCCTGTGTGCTGGGCATTTTCCTGATGGGGCTGGCCAGCAGCGGCAACATCATCAAGACCATCCAGATCATGTACAACTCGCTGGTCGCCTCGGCGACGGAGTTCCTGGGCATCATCGTCGTCATCGCGCTGGTCGTGTCGATGTCGAAGACGCTGGCCAGCATCGGCGCGGATGAACTGATGATCCGCCCGCTGATGAAGGCGATCAAGACCCAGAAGGTGGCCTTTTTCGTCATCGGTTGTGTCATGCTGGTCGCCTCCTGGTTCATCTGGCCATCCCCGGCAGTCGCGCTGGTCGGCGCCATCCTGCTGCCGGTCGCCCTACGGGCGGGTCTGCCGGCCATCTGGGCCGCGGTCGCGATGAACCTGTTCGGCCATGGCATCGGCCTTTCCGGTGACTATTTCATCCAGGGCGCGCCGGCGATCACGGCGAAAGCAGCCGGTGTCCCGACAACGGAGATCATGAAGGCCAGCGTCCCATTATGGATCGTCATGTCCGTGGTCACCATCGCGGTCGCCTTCTTCCTGTTTCTCAGGGACATGAAGGCCAATCCGGTGACGATTGACCTCAATCCGGAACCGACCCCGTCAGAGGCAGCCAGCCGGCGGACGGTCTTCGCCCATGTCATCGCCGTGCTGACCCCGCTGGCCTTCCTGGTCGATGTGGTCCTGATGATCATCTTCGACATCGTCGGCGGTGACGCGACCGCGCTGGTCGGCGGCACGGCGGTCGTCATCATGTCCATCATCCTCGTCGGCAAAGGTGATCTCATGGATTCCCTCGAGCAGATCACCGACCAGTTCAAGGACGGATTCATTTTCGCCATCAAGATCTTCGCTCCGGTCATCGTCATCGCCGGGTTCTTCTTCATGGGCAGCGGCGAGATGGCGGCGAAGATGCTGGGCGAAGGTTCGCCCAACATCCTCAATGACCTGGGCCTTTACATGGCCGGCATCATCCCGATGTCCAAGATCCCGGTCGCGATCATGCAGACCGTGATCGGCATCATCACCGGCCTCGACGGCTCCGGCTTCTCCGGCCTGCCGCTGGTCGGATCCCTGGCCCAGACCTTCTCGGTCGCGACCGGTGCCAATATCGCTTCGCTGGCCGCGCTGGGCCAGATTGTGACGGTCTGGGTCGGCGGCGGCACGGTCATCCCCTGGGGCGTCATCCCGGTGGCTGCCATCTGCGGCATCAAGGCTTCCGACCTCGCGCGCCGCAACCTGATCCCGGTCATGGCCGGCATCGCTGCCACCGTGGTGGTGTCCTTCTTCCTGATCTGACAGATTGATGCATGCATTGAAATGAAGCAGGACCGGCTCGCCGGTCCTGTTTTTGTGTGTGACAGGAAGCTTCCTGTGGTTCAGGTCGCACTGGAATGGCCGGCAGCCCGGGCAGACACCCATCGTCGATGGATCAGCCGTGCAACCAGCCGGCGCGGCAACAGGCCGCTGACCAGTCGGACGATCTGGTTGACCAGCCCGGGGACATAGACCCTCCGGCCGGCCAGCGCACGGCTGAGGCAGCGGCGGGCTACGGCATTGATGTCCATCGTCGTGATCCGACCGGCCAGACCCTGTGCCTTGATGCCACGGATGCAGGCCGCATTGGTCGGCAGGCCGGCCGGGCAGAGCGCGAGAACCCGGACATTTTCACCCTTGAGCTCTTGCCCGATGGCGAGCGAGAAGTCGAGGAGAAACCGTTTGGAAGCCGCGTACACCGCCTTGACGGGCATCGGATTGAACGCGGCCAGACTGGACACGTTGATGATGTGAAGCCGTTGACCGGGTATCCGGCTCATCAGGACTGCCCGGGTCATGCTGATGACGGACTCGACATTCAGACGCACGATGTGGTTGAGGCGTCCGGCATCGATGTCCACGAAACGCCCTTCAAAATCAAGCCCGGCCACGTTCACCAGCAGATTGAAACGAATATCCCTGGCCGTCACATCTGCCCACAAGCCATCGATCGCGCCCGGATCGCTGAGGTCGCAGGCATGACTGTCGACCGTCACGGGAAACTGGCGCCGGACACCGTCCGCAAAGCGCGCCAGGCGGACTGCGTCCAAGTCGGTCAGATACAGGTCATAACCCCTTCTCGCGCACGCCAGGGTCATTGCTTTGCCAAGACCACCGGCTGCGCCGGTGATCAACGCCCGCTTTTCCATCGGGATCGACTCCTTTCATGGGGCAGGTCCATTTCGGGTCAGCGCCCGCAGAGTTGTTCGGACAGGTCCCAGAGCCTTTGTCCGCCGGTTTCATCCATCGCCTGACGGCTGGGACGGGCCGGCTTGCAGTTGTGAAAATAGAGGGTGTCCGTCTGCCAGTCTGCAGGCATTTTGCACAGCCAGACGATTGTCGCGGCGGCCTGATACGGGGAATGGCCGCGTTGCCTGCGATGACGCCAGAACCAGGCGACCAGTCCACCGGTGTTTTTCGATCCGATCGCTGTGTCGACCAGCCCGGGATCCACGGCATATGCCCGGACGTGGTTGCCGCTTTGCCGCCGGTTGAGTTCCGCGGTGAACAGGACATTGCAAAGTTTGGACTGCTTGTAAGCCTGAAGACAACTGTAGCGATGCCGGTTCATGATGTCGTTCCAGCGCATGCGCGTGCCCCGGTGGGATGCCGAAGACACGGTCAGCACGCGGGCGAACGGGCTTTTTTCAAGACAGGGAAGAAGGCAGCGGGTCAGCAGGAAAGCAGCCAGATGGTTGACCGCAAACTGCATTTCATAACCGTCATCGGTCGCTGTGTACCAGTTGCGCACTGAAGCGGCATTGTTGAGCAGGACATCGAGCCGCCCATCGGCAGACCGGTCCAGCCAGGATTGGACCTCGTCGGCCAGCCGGCTGACCTCCCTCATGGAGGAGAGGTCGGCTGAAAACCAGGTCAGTTGAGCATGCGGGTAAAATTGCCTGATCGTGCGATCCGCCTCCGCGCAACGCTCGTCGCTGCGACCGACACCCAGGACGTGCCAGCCCCGGGCCGCCAGTTCTTCGGCGGCAGCCAGACCGATGCCGGAGGTTGCCCCGGTGATGAGGATCGTTCGGTCCATGTTGGTCAACTCCTTCATGGGTCAGAGGATCGATCAGTTGTTGATCCGGCTGATGGCCCCGTTCCGGCTGATCAAATCCAGCGATAATCCATCGCCGGACACCAAGGCCGTGATGTCGCCGTTGATCGTCCGGATCTGCCCGCCGGCCACCGGAACGCGGACGGTGACATCGCCGCCCTTCGTCTCGATGTCCAGTTCGAGGGTCTCTGTCTGGCCGGGCAGGTAGACGGTCAGGGCTGCTGTGCCCTCGTGAACCGCCAGCCAGTCAAAGAAGGGCAGCCTTCCATTGGCGGTCTCCTCGAGACGCCAGGTCCGACCGGTCTGGCCCCAGTCCAGGCTGACATAGGGCGCTTTGTCATAGGTCAGTCTGAACTGGCCGTCGCCGGATGGCAGGAGTGTGATGTTCGCGTTCAGACCCTCGATGGCCAGTTTTTGAATCGAACTGGACTCGCCACTGAAAGCCAGGCTGACCGGTTCGGTCTGCCGGGGCACCTGACTGTTCCAGACCCGGAAATATTGCTGGGGCAGCCCGTAGACAAAGGACAGGATCAAGCCGGCGGTCAGGGTGATCAGGAGCAAAACCGCGAAAAACCCGGCCATCCGACGACGCCGTTTCGGCTGACTGACCGCCGTTCCCTCGACGCGAGCATCGTTTGCGTCCGGACCACGCTTCATTGCCGGCTGAGGGCGTGCGGCGACCTTTCTGAACAGGGTCAAGGTGGCCCGGGCGGCGGCGTTTGCCGCCAATCGGAAGGCTAGCGCAACGAGAAACAGGATGGAGGCGAGCGCGGCAGCCAGGCCGGACTGGGCAAGGATGTCGGCGGTCGTCAGATCGCTGTGCATCAGGATGTTCAGCACAATCGCCGCCACGATGACCATCGCGCCCAGTGACAGCACAAAGGTGACCAGATACAGAAGGATCGACACCATCAGCGGGAAAAGGGAGAGGAACGCGAAGGAGGTGCTTTTGACCGCACGCGCGGCGCCTTTTCCGTAAATCTTGCGGGATGTCCTCAGCAATCGGGACGCGCTGGGCCGATCATGGGCCGCTTTAATGGACAGCTCCTCCTGGATCGACCGGACAATTCTTTCGACCGGCCCGATCCGCGAAAGGATCGCTTCCTCCGTCGCGCCTTCCATGCGGGCGTCAGCCACGTATTCCTCATAATAGCGGATCGCGTCGTCAGCCGCGCCCTTGGGCAAAGTCGCCAGCCCCTGGCGCAGCTGGACCAGAAACGCGTCCAGCCGACCGGCGCCGGCCGGGGCTGATACCGATCGCTCGAGCTCGACCGAGTCGTTCCTATCGTAATCCATCTGGTCTGTCATGTCTCTTCCTCCCCGATCATGTGATCGATGAGCTGCCGCAAGGCCTTGAGCTCAAGTGTGATGTCGTCCAGTTTTGTGAGGCCGGATGGCGTGATTGTGTAATACCGCCGCAGCCGGCCATTGATCTCCATCGAGTAATTGCCCAGGAAGCCCTGGGCTTCAAGCCGTCGGAGCACGGGATACAGGGTCATCTCCGAAATGTCGATCGTCCGGGAGACCTGCTCGGTCAGCTCGTATCCGTAGGTGTCGCCGCGCTTGAGGATGGACAGCACCAGTCCGTCCAAGATGCCCCGTTTCATCTGCACATCCATGTCATCACTCCTTGCTTATACTATATGACGAATAATATAGAACGTCAACGTATAATATTCGAAGAAATATTTAGTGCCCTTGTACAAAATGAGCCCAATGAAAAAGGCTCCACGGATCAACCGCAGAGCCCTTGCCCAGACTGATGCAGGCCGTATGGCCAGAATCAAACGACACCCTTGAAGCACTTGTCCACATGCCCCTCGTCGATGTCCGGCTTCGTCATCAGGCCGACGACGACAATGACCAGCAAGGAGAGCGGGAAGGTGACGATGACCGCGTCGACCATGGACAGTTTTTCCAGCGCCGTGCCGGCCAGCAGATGGGGTTTGCCGAACAGCAGATTGGCCAGGCCGATTGTCGTGGCGTTCTTGGCGTGGATGAAGAAGATCCAGACAAAGCTTGAGACAAAGCCGGTCAGGATGCTCCAGACCGCAGCCTTGCGTGAGAGTTTTTTGAAATAGAGCGCCCCGATGTAGGCGGGCAGGAACGCTGCCGCGCAGAGGCCGAAGAAGATGGAAGTCGCCTGCGCGATCAATCCAATGTCGGTTTTCAGTTGGTTGCCGACAAAGGCCAGGAATGCGGTGACCAGGATTGAAAACAGGATGCCCACCTGGGTGATGATGACGGAATTGCCCTTGAACCCCAGCCATTTTTCAAATACGTCCCGGCCGATCGAGGTGCCGATCGCGTGATATTGGGAGCTCAGTGTCGACATCGCGGCCGCCAGGAGGGTGAGCAGGAACACCGTGTTGAACCACTCGGGCAGGAACTGCTTCAGGAACAGCGGGATGATGTTGTCGATGACCCCTTTGGCCGAAACCAGGGCGATGCTGCCGCTTTCCTTGAAGAAAAGGACATTGGAGAGAGCGCCGACGACAAACGCGACACCGGTCATCATCAGGATGAAGACCCCGCCGGAAGCGACGGCCCTGTTAAGCTCACGATTGCTTTTGACGGTCATGAACCGGACGACCAGCTGCGGTTGAGCCAGCACGCCGATGCCGACACCCATGACCACAGAGGAGACCACAGCCCACCAGTAAGGGGTTCCGAAAGACGGCATGGCGGTCCAGCCGGCAAAGCCATTGGCCGTCAGCTTGGCCGTCTGCGTTTGAACGGCCGCCTCCTTCATCAGGTCGGTGAGGGCCAGATGCGCCTGCGTCACACCACCGAGCCTGGCGTAGACGAAGATCAGCAGGAAGGTCATGCCCGCGAACATGATCGTCCCCTGGAAGGCGTCGGCGTACATGACCCCCTTGAGGCCGCCCATGGCGACATAGATGGCCATGATGACAACGAAGAAAAAGAGCGTGACGTTGAAGTCGATCCCGAACTGGGTGGCCAGGAAGCCGACCCCGCCTTTCAGGACGGCCGCCGCGTAGATCGGCATGAAAAAGAAGATGATCAGCGCCGAGAATCCCTGGATGAATTTCGACTGGAAGCGGACACCCAGAAGTTCCGGGAACGTGTGGGCGTCAAGATTGTGCCCCATTTTACGGGTTCTTTTGCCGAAAAAAATGAACGCGATGAAAACGCCGACAAAAATGTTGAGGAAGGTCAGCCATAAAAGGGACATCCCGAACAGGCCGGCATTGCCGCCGAATCCGACGATGGCGGAGGTGCTGATGAAGGTGGCGCCATAGGACAGCGCCATGACGATCGGGTGGATCTGCCGGCCGGCGAGCATGTAGTCCCGGGCATTCCTGGTCCCGCGAAATCCGACATAGCCAAGCCAGGCGAGGATGAACAGATAGACGACAGTCGCGGCAATTTGTAGAAACATGGTGGACCTCCTATGCGTTGATGATTTCCGTGATCGTCGTCGATCAGAGTTTCTTTTCGACTTCCAGTTCCTTTTCAGCCCATTGGACTTCCTCATCGATCTGGTCGACCTCGATCTCAACACCCCGGTTCCAGTTGATGGCCCCATAGACGACGCAAGCGATCGCGCTGCCGACGCAAAGAAGATACGCACTCCAGATCCAGAAATCAGGTATGCCAAGCACCATGATAAGACCGCCTTTCTGCTGGGCCATTCGGCCATCTTTGCAATTGAAACCAGCGTACGGGATGGACTTGCGAACCGCAACCTGTACAGGATGAGATTGGTTGCGGATTATGTGATGAAAAGTGAACGAAACGTGCGCAGTTCTGTCATTTTGTTGCGGCAGTGTCAAATATCACTCTTTTCAATCAAAAAAGCCGCCGGACGAACCGACGGCTTTCATCAAACGATATGGATCGGAACAAAGTTTCAGGGGCGTTTGTCAGCGCGCTTTCACCGCTTTCAAGGCCAGGTCTGCCACCACCAGTCCCGCGCCGGTGGCGTCTTCACCCCAACTATAGACGATGGTTTCGCCGACTTGGCTATTATCAGCAGATGGCTGCCAGACCGTGCGTGATCCGGCGGGCAGCGGCACGGCGGTCCGCTCCAGGATCGATTCGACATCCGAGGCCTTGAGGGATGGCTTTTTCTGCGCCATCAGGGCGACGATGCCGGCGACATGGGGACTGGCCATCGAGGTGCCGCCGAGGAAGTAGTAGGTGGGGGTCACGCCTGAGACCTGATATGGACCAAGGATCCAGGAACCGGGAGCGGCCACATCAAGGTCCTGACCATCAAGTTCGCGGCTGGAAAAATCGCAGATATAGAAATCGTTGATGTCGAGTGCCGCCTTTTTTGGATCCTCGACATCCTGGTACCACCACTCACGAGGTGATTCATCGAAAACCAATTCACCGTCCTTTTCAATCAGCCACTCACCGGTCCAGCCGGAGGCGGCAACGGAGATCACCGGTTCATATGCTCCGGGATAGCCCATGCCATCCAGTCCGCTATTGCCGGCTGACGCGACGATGATGACGCCCTTGGCGATCGCATAATCGATGGCAGCCTTTTCGACATCATCCAGCACCGGGCCGCCGAGGCTCATGTTGATGACCACCGGATGGTTTTTGAGCGGACCGGCTTTCAGATCAGCGACATAGGTGATGCCGGCGGCGATGACGGACGACCAACCGGATCCACTTTGATTCAGGACCTTGACGGGGATGATGGTCGCCATGGGGGCGACGCCGTTAACTGGGGTCGGTCCGAGCGTTGTGCTGTCAAAATGGTAGCCGATGATTGTGCTGGTCACATGGGTGCCGTGCGAGTCAACGTCCTGATCCCATTTGAAAGGAAGTTCCTCGACGATACCGTTTTGTCCGCCACCGCTAAAGGCCATGGCGTATTCTTCAGCGATCCGCTCCTCCGGGAAAAAATCCCGCCAGATGCTGACCAGACCGGTGTCCAGGACCGCGACATAAACCCCGGTGCCGTCATAAGCGACCGTCCGGTTGTCCTCGCCAAAGTCTGTGACGTTGATCGCGTCCAGATCCCAGGTGCCAAGGCCGTCCGCGAAGTTGTCCGCTTCGACCGCCGTGACCGGTACCGCGGTCCGCACCGCATCCGGATTGGCGGAGGCGACAAACGGCATGTTGCGAATCGCGCCGAGGCGACTGGAAGGAATTTTCATCCGGACCGCGCGGATGCCGGGCATGACATCCAGCAGCTCGCCCTGCGTTTTCAGCTCTGCCAGGTGTTGTTCCGAAACGGACTCTTTCAGGACGAGGTTGACGGCCACCATCTTGTCCGGGGCGGCCGCCGAGACTGGAATCACCATGAACAGAAGCGAGATGATGATCAGGCTGGTGAAAAGAAGACGTTTCATACGTTTACCTCCCGATAAACACATTATGGAATGGGTGCGACCTGTCAAAAAATGAATTCTACTGCGGTGCCAATTGCCATGAAGCGGGTAATCCAGGGAGACTCGAAATACCGTATGATGAGATGTCTGTTTTTATTATACACCGGAATAGCCAGATTAACTTATTGATATGACGCGAAAAAAGCATGGCCCTTGTCAGACAATATGTGAATGTTACAAACAAAAGCATGCACCATGAAAAAGGCCACCGGACGAGCCGGCAGCCTTTCGTGTGTGATGTGATTATAATGTACCAGAATGGGACGATTGTTTACGGGATGGCGTCCAGGGCGGCGTCAGCGGTGACAAGACCGGAACCGGCAGCATCTTCGCCCCAATCAACTGCGAAATCACTTAAAGCCGTTGTGGTCAAGATTTCCTCTACTTCGAACGCTGTCAATCCTGGATCTTTTCCTACCATCAGGGCGACGATGCCGGCAACATGCGGACTGGCCATCGAGGTGCCGCTGAGATAGTAATAACTGGTTTTACCACTGTTGATTTGATAAGGCCCGACAATGTAGACACCGGGAGCCGCGACATCCAGGTCTTGTTCGGGCAACTCACGGCTGGAAAAGTCGACAATGTAGAAGTCATCCGTATTTGTCGGTTCCTCGACATCCAAACCATTCCACCAATTGCCAACGGTGAACTCTTTCTTCCAACCGGCCGCAGCCACCGAGATGACCGGCTCATACGCGCCCGGGTAGCCCATGCCACGTGTGCCGCTATTGCCGGCCGAGGCGACGATGATGACGCCCTGCTCGATCGCATAATCAATGGCAGCTTTTTCCACAGCGTCGAGAACCGATCCACCGAGGCTCATGTTGATGACGACCGGATAATCGGCGAGCGGGCCGGCCTTCAGTTCAGCAACATATTCGATGCCGCGGGCGATGACGGACGACCAGCCGGAACCGTTCTGGTTCAGGACTTTGACCGGGATGACGGTCGCCATCGGTGCGACGCCGTTGATCGGTGTACCACGCAGGCTGTAGCCCAGAATCGTGCTGGTGACATGGGTGCCGTGCGTGCTCTGGTCGTGCTCCCACTTGTTCGGCTGGCTGGACACGGTGCCCATCATGCCGCCGCCACCGCCAAAGGACATGGCGTATTCAGTGGCGATCCGTTCTTCAGGGAAATACTGGCGCCAGGAGTCAACCAAACCCGTATCCAGGACTGCGACGTAGACGCCCGTGCCGTCATATGCGACTTGACGATTGTCAAACCCAAAATCCGTGACGTTGATCGCGTCCAGGTTCCAGGTACTGAGCCCGTCCATGAAATCCTCGGCTTCCACCGTATCGATCGGGGCACCGTTTCTTTCCGCGTCCGGATTGGCCGCTGCAACGAAGGGCAGGGCTCGGATCGCCTCCAATTGACCGGCCTTGACACTCATGGTCAGGGCGTCGATCTCAATCAACTGATCGCGCACTTTGCCAAAACGGCCGAGTTCTTTCAGAATCGGGTCGGAGATATCTGTGTTGAGGAGGACGTTGATCCCGATGGTGCTTTGCGGGGACAGGGCGGAGACAGGGACAACGGTGATGAGAAGGGACATGATGACGAGGACAATAAGCAGCATTCGTTTCATAGGGGGTCGCTCCTTTCAAATGTGTTTGCCGGTAAAAAACCGGCCGATGCTTGGCCGGTTCCATCGTAACCAGCCGATTCTTGGCCGGTTACGCTACCTGCTCCCGCCTGATCAAAGCGTCCAGATAAGATCAGACGATCGACACATCCAAGGAATGGGGGATGAAATAAACGTGACAAAAACCATGTCATCGTTTTGTAACATTATATCACTTTCTAGATATAGTGTTCAATTTCAAAAGACTGTGTTCAAATTTTACAAAAGTTTCATAAATTCATACCAACGGTCAGGCGCAAAGGTGCGGGATTCACCGATCCCACATCACACTGCCCGTCTGGACCGATTTGTTTTATAATGAAATCATTCATTCGCTTTTTTGGCGACTCACAGGAGGCCCGTCATGGCACAATTTGACACCCCGAAGGAGCAGGCCGGTTCCCGGGACGGCTTCAACAAGCGGCCGATCATGAATCTGCTGGTGACCGTCGCGGCCATCCTGCTGGTGTCCTTCATCGTCATCATGATCAACCAGGCGGCTCAGCTGGTCCAGCTCGCGACCACCGTCCATCCGGTTTTCGGCCAGATCCTGCTCTGGTTTTTCATCCTGCTGGCTGCCGCGACCCTTGTCTGGACCATCATCCTGATCGTCGGTCTCGAAAAGCCTTTGCCGGTTCCGGACGAAACCGACACAGAAGCGTATGCCACTTACCTCGGCCGCCTCAAGAAGCGGCTCCAGGGCAACCGTTATCTTAACAAGCACGGCTTTGCCTGGCCTGAAGGGAAGACGGATCAGGAATCGATCCAGGAGGCGATCGCCGTGCTGGATGAGGAAGGGAAGCGGATCATCCGCAGCCAGGCCGCCACCGTGTTCGTGACGACGGCGGTGTCCCAGAACGGGTCCCTCGACAGCCTGTTCGTCTTTGTCACCGTGATCAAACTGGTCTGGCGTCTGTCCACACATTACCATCAGCGTCCGGCCATCCGGGACCTGATCAAGCTGTACACCCAGATTTTCGGCACTGTCCTCATGACCCGGCAGATCGACGACCTCGACCTGATCGCGGAGCAACTGGAACCGGTCCTGACCACGCTGTTCGGCGGCACGGTCGGCAACTTGCTGCCGGGCGTCAGCTATGTCGTCTCGTTCGTGGTCGACTCCATTTTCGAAGGCAGTCTCAACACCCTGCTCACCCTGCGCGTTGGCTTCATCGCCCAGTCCTACTGCCGCAGCACCGTTCGGGTGGAGCCACGCAAGATCAGCAAGATGGCCACCGTGCAAGCCTGCTCGCTGCTGGGCACGATCATCGGGGAGAATTCGAAAAAAATCACCCAGGCAGTGCTGCGCGCGGTCAAGAACGCCACCGTTCACACCTTCGATCAGGGAAAAGGCAAAGTGACCGGCACGATTGAGCGCCTGTTTCATCGCAAAGAAAAAGGGACAGCCGATTCATGATCGCTCACCTGTGATAAAATGAATCTGGTTCCAACAGTCCGGCGCAGGCTTTTTCGTAAAGTTTCTGCTCGCCACGAATCAAGGAGGAAAGCAAGATGGCCATTGAAGTGGGTGCGGTCGCACCGTCCTTTTTACTGAAGAATCAAAGGGGAGAAGACGTCACCCTGGAGGAGTTCCGGGGCCACAAGGTGCTCCTCTCATGGCATCCGCTTGCCTGGACGTCGGTCTGCACCGACCAGATGCGCGCGCTGGAGGTCAACCATGCCCGGTTTGAGAAGCTGGACACGATCCCGCTCGGACTGAGCGTCGACGCGGTGCCCTGCAAGACAGCCTGGGCAGCGGTCCTTTCGATTCGCAACCTGAGCATGCCCAGCGATTTCTGGCCACATGGCCAGGTCGCGTCCGACTACGGCATTTTCGATCCGGAGTTCGGCACGTCGGAACGGGCCAACATCCTGATCGATGAAGAAGGCAAAGTCGCCTGGGTCAAGGTTTACCCGAGACGGCAGCTTCCGGACATCGAAGAAGTGTTTCGTGTGATCGAAGGCAAGTGAATGGGCGCGACAAAAGCGGCTGACCGTTTGTCCAAAGCCTACAAGAACGCCAAGGTCGTGCCGATCGACGAGACGTCACGCATCGCGTTCCTGAGTGACGCGCATCGCGGCGACAGTTCCCTGGCGGATGAGTTCACGCATAACGAGAACATTTTTCTCTATGCGCTGGATTACTATTACCGCAACGGCTACACGTACATGGAGCTGGGGGACGGTGACGAGCTGTGGGAGCACGCCAAGTTCCGTCATATCCGGCTGGCCCATGCCGCCACGTTCCAGGCGATGAAGAAATTCTTCGATGACGGGCGGCTGTATCTGCTGTACGGCAACCACAATGTGGCGATGAAAAAGCAGCAGTTTGTCCGCAACAACCTGTACCAGTACTACGACGACTACTACCAGGAAAAGCGGGACCTGTTTCCGAACATCATCGTCTACGAGTCGATTCTCCTGACCCATCAGAAGACCGGACAGGAGATCCTGGCGGTCCATGGCCATCAGGGCGACACGATGAATGACCAGGCCTGGTTCATCTCCATGATGATGCTGCGCTTCTTCTGGCGCTTCATGCATGTCGTCGGTTTCCAGAACCCGGCCAGCCCGGCCAAGAACGCGAGCAAGCGCCACAAGATCGAACGCATGTACAACAAGTGGATCGAAGCGCACAAGATGATGCTGATCTGCGGCCACACACATCGGGCAAAGTATCCGAAGTCGGGTGAACCGCCGTATTTCAACACCGGCTGCTGCATCCGCGCGAGCGGCATCACCGGGATCGAGATCATCGACGACAAGATCCTGCTGGTCGAATGGAACATCAAGGCGGACCGTTTCGGCAACCTCAAGATCATCCGCACCGTGACCCGCGGTCCGGACGAACTGGAAAAGTTCGACATCGAATGTGTCCCGTACTGCGTGCTCACGGATGAAGGCGACATCATCCCGCTTGAACACGATTCGAGCGACAACAGCGAATGAGCGAAACGGATCGCGCAGACCCGGCTCGCAACTTGTTCGATCCATCCCGGACCGGTATGCTGCTTGGCCATGAGGCCATCGAGCGGCTGGCCCGGTCCAAGGTGGCGGTGTTCGGGCTCGGCGGAGTCGGCTCGTTTGCCGCGGAAGCCCTCGCGCGTGCCGGCATCGGCCATTTCCTGCTGGTCGACAGTGACCGGGTCATGCCCTCAAACCTCAATCGACAGCTGATTGCCCTGCACAGCACGATCGACCACCTGAAGGTCGATGTGATGCGTGAGCGGATCCTTGACATCAACCCGTCCGCGATCGTCGAGACGCAGGCGGTTTTTTGCCAGCCGGGATCTGCTGCCGCGCTTCTGACACCGGAGTTGGACTATGTGGTCGACGCGATCGACACCGTGAGCGCCAAGATCGACCTGATCGTCGCGGCACAAGCGATGGGGATCCCGGTCATCAGCTGCATGGGGGCCGGCAACAAGCTGGACCCGACCCGGTTCGAAGTGGCCGACATCTACCAGACATCGGTCTGCCCTTTAAGCAAGGTGATGCGCCGCGAACTGAAAAAACGGGGCGTCGACCGTCTGACAGTCGTCTATTCCAAGGAACCGCCGGTGGTTCCAGCGCTTCCGGAGGAGCCCGGCGATCCCGTTCAGGCTTTGGAACGGGGAGAACAGCCGGAAACGAACGCGAAATCCCACAAACGAGTACCCGGCAGCGTCTCTTTTGTGCCATCTGTAGCCGGCCTCATCCTAGCCGGCGAAGTGGTCAAGGACCTGATCCGATAGGCAAGTTTCGTTCATAAAATATTTACATTTGCTTCAAAATGACTTCATTGAATCATGTGCAAGGCGGATTATAATGAAATCACAAAGTCAAAGATAGTCAAAGTCAAAGGAGGTATGCACTATGTTTGGACTCACCCCTTATAACAGCAGAAGGAACCAGATGCAGAACAGGACCAACAACCCCTTCGATATCGACCGGGTCTTTGAAAACTTCTTCAATGATTCCGTTTTCCCATCCTATTTCAGACAAAGCGGACTCATGAAAGTCGATATCAAGGACGATGGTGACGCTTATGTACTGGAAGCCGAGCTGCCTGGCATCAAGAAAGAAAATGTCAACATCGACGTGGAGGACGGCAACCTGACGATCTCGGTCAACCAGGACGAACAGACCGAGGAGAAGAACGACAACTACCTCTGCCGCGAGCGCCGGGCCTGCTCGATGCGCCGCAGCTTCAGTCTCGACAGCATCGACGTGGAGAAGATCAACGCCAAGATGGAAAACGGCCTCCTGACCCTCAGGCTGCCGAAAGTCGAGCCTACGAAACCGGCCGGCCGCAAGGTCGAGATCGAATGACCCATTAGCACGGATACAGAGATATTAACAACGAATGACCCAACAGCCAGCCCCGGAGCAACAAACTCCGGGGCTATTTTAATACCGAAAACGTGCCAGGCACCTTATCGTATAATACCGAAAACGTGCCAGGCACCCTATCGGCACTCCGATTTGTGTAAAACCCATGATTCATGGTTTATTCACATGTTTCGTGCCCAGGATCTGTAGATTGTTTTCATGAGATCAAAGCAATGAGCCTATAATGAATATAAGATCAGTCGCAAGTATTTTATTCGTTTGAAACCCGATGGCGCTTGAAGGAAAATGATGTAAGAAAAATTGCAAAGGCTTTTTATGCGAGCTCATGAATGCGGGTAAGGAGGGAAGGTCATGAGTAAAATGAAAGGTTTGGCCGTTCTTACAATCCTGGCATTAGTCCTGACCATGGGAGGACTCGTTTTCGCAGCACCGGGGAGTGGTGGAGGAGGCAGTTCACAGGTCAACATTATCGCGACCAAGTATTTTGATGAAAACGGCAATGGCGACAAAGATCAGACTGGCGCAATTGAGTATTGGATGGCAGGGTTTGAATTTGAGTTGTATGAGTATAAAGGAACAGAGACACCAGAATATTATCCATCTGATCCAGATGATTGGCAGAAGGTCGGTGTCACCGTTACTTCAGCTTCGCCCAACGGTCAAGCCACATTCGGCATGCAGCCGCATGGCTGGCACCGGATGGTGGAACTGCCACATCCCGGTTATGAATGCACCAACATAAATGGCTATCTGTTTCCAGACGGCAGCTACGAATACATCTGGCTGACGACCAACGAAGTGCAATCGGATATCTGGTTCGGTAACCAAGAAGTCGAACCGCCGCCGCCACCCGAACTGCCGGAGATCACTGTCACCAAGACGGCCAATCCGACGGAAGTGCCGGAAACAGGAGGTTATGTCACGTTCACGATTACAGTTGAAAATACGGGACCTGTTGCGGTCACTTTAACTTCCGCAATCGATACCGTATTCGGCGCGCTCGCGCTCAGCAATTTTGACAAGACATATCTCGAGCCGAGTGATGTTGCCACATACTCATTTAGCGAATGGCTTGTCGGCGTGCCCGGCATCCCACATGTCAACGTAGTGACCGTCATTGCAGAGGATGAACTGGGACAGTCCTGCCAAGCCTCCGACGATGCGACCGTCAACTTCACCGATGACCCCGATTGGCATGATGAAACCGCCTGGGCGGCCGGCTTGCCGTATCCCGGCAGCAACTGGGCGACCTACACACCGTATGTTGCTGACACCTATGTCACCCTTTATGCCGGACAGTACATGGAAGCTGGAACAGTTTATTTCTCAGCTGTCGACGAAGGCAAGGTCACCCTGACCATCACGCTGAACGAGGGCTGGCGCTTTGCGCCTGTTCCAGACAATGTCAAAATCCAGGATTACGCAGTGGCGCCGACGAAGGCGCCGGTTCCCGGTGACTTCGACTGGAAGGTTACTGCCACGGAAAGCCCGTTTGTGGTCGAAGTGCCGCTGAACAACTTCTATGGCATCCATCTGGATGTCCAGTATTGTGACTGAACTTCAAGATTGATGTTTTGTTCCATGAATCGCCCATGAAAAAAAGGACTGGCTGATCAACAACCGGTCCTTGTTTATGCTGAAGTTCCTTTTTCGAGCCTGGCGCTATGAAGTTCCGTTTTCGTGCCTGGCACCCAATCGGAACACCGAACCGGAATACCCAAGCGCAACAGATAGCGCCAATTGCGCCATCCGCGCCACCCCGCGCCTTACGTGCTGCCTTTGCTGTCCCGGAATTCGACCGGGGTCATGCCGACGAAGCGGCGGAACAGTCGGGCGTAGTGGCTCTGGTAGGCGTAGCCGACCCGCTGGGCGATCTCGTGGACCGGGCGGTTGGAATGCAGCAGCTCGTATTTGCTGGCCTCGATGCGGGTCCGGTTGATGTGGTCGGCGAGGGACATGCCGGTTTCTTTCATGACGAGGTTGGACAGGTAGGAGGGATTGAGTCCGACATGCTCGGCGACGAGCTCGAGGGTGATCCGCTCGGTGAAATGGTTGCGGATGAAGCCGATGAAGGCGTTGACCGGTCGGCTGTACTGGCGGCTCATGTATTCGTGGACTGCGTGGGTGAAGGCCGACAGGGCGACCTGCATGTGTGCGTAGACATCCTGCGGCTGCTTCATCTGCTCGGCTTCACCGATCAGGCGCTCGGAGAGGGCCATCATCTCGGAGAAGGACAGGCCGGCTTCCACCGCGCTGTACAGGTGCATCGAGCTGAACAGGATGAAATAGTCTTTGGCGATCCTCAGGCAATCGTCCATCATGAAGCAGGGCGTATTGACGCTGCCGATGTGGATGTAGGTGTCATACTCAGGCAAGGCGACGATGTTGCCGTTCTTGACGATGTCCCGGAGCTTGATGAATGTGGTGTCATCCAGGGCGATGGGGTTCGACAGGCTGGCCGGAGAAGCGTACTGGAGCATGCCATTCACCCGGGCGGACGAGTGACCGAACGCAACGGCATCGGTGGCGGGCTGTCCCGGCTGGAGATTGAAGGCGGAATGGCACATCCGATTGAGGATCATGCCCAGCTGGTAGATGCGGCGCCACGAGACGATCGGGATTTTTTTCAGGTTCTGGAGCCGGGTGTTGACATCGACCGAACCAAATTGTGGCTGGCTGCTGATCCGCTGCAGCGACTGTTCACTGATGGGCTGGACGACCATCGGCTCGGAGACCAGATAAACCTGGCCGAAGCTTTCATCCCGGAGGATGTGCAGGTTGTATGTGAAGTGATTTTCCGTGAAAAATGTCTCGAAGTAGAAACCGGATTCCTTTTGCTTGTCCTTGATGATCGCCAGTCGGTCAATGACCTCCTGGAAATCCAGCTGCCGGAGCTCTTCCATCGTGCGCCGTGACGTGCTGCCGGGATGGACCATCTGATTGTTGTCCAGATAGATCAGGTTGATGCCGGTTGCGTCAGAATAACATTCCAGCAATTCGACAATGGTGTATTCGAACAACTTGATTGTACCGCCCTCATGGAAGGGCATGTTTTGAAACATGAATCCTTTACTGTTGTAATCGGTTGAATAAGTTTTCATTTGGCTGTCCTTTGCATATGAAAATCAAGCGACGGGACTGCCCATCACTTCTAATTACGCAAGGACATGAATATTTAGTAGGGAAACGTGCTCATTTTCAAAAGACAAATGTTAATAAATTAAAAACAGTGCGACACCCCGTGACCAAAGGGTGTGCCGCGATCAGGACGGCAGGATTTTGCGCGCGAAAGCATAGGCGCTTTCCGAGCAGGGGAAGCGACCGTCGTGAACCGGCTGGGCAGTCGGCGGTTTTTCCTTGAATATGATGGTTCGCGATCCTGATTTCACGATGTGGAAGGACTTGCACAGATGGTCGAGCGTTTTGCCCAGCTGATCGGCGCGACGGCTGGAGACACGCCGGACTTTGGCCAGCCTATCGTCCTTCGCATCGATTGGGCGGGTCACCAATGGCTCTGTGACCAGATAACAGTCAGGCCGACCAGCCGACAGAGAGGCCGGGATGGTGCTGATCAGGTAATGGAGTCCGCTTCGGGTGATGAAGGACTCATGCCCCGTCTCAGGCAGACTTGCCTTGATGACCCGTTTGGCCGGACCGCCCCGCGTTTGTTTCCACAAATGCCAGCTGACATCGGCCAGCTCCAGTGACTCCAACTCGTCCGGGGTCCATCGGGCTGTCGAAAAGGGCTGCATTTCCATCGACTGGTCCAGGCAATAAAGGCCGATGCCGGTTGCTTCTGTAAAACACTCCATCAGTTCTAGAATCGCTTCCTTGTTCGGTACCATGTCCCTGACCGTCCTTTGCTTTTAGTGATGGATTCATCTGATTCGGGCCTGATCGAGCTTGCCCGGATGACCGGTGAAAGCATCAAAATAAGGATTGGCGCATGATTGCATCCAATCCTTAAGTGTGTACAAACCAAGAAAAAGTTTTTAATAATTTGTAAATTCGGCGACGCTGATCGCGGACATCAACTCGTGCTGGATCGCCTCGATCGAGGCTTTATGCCGGCTGACCAGGTCCAGGTACACGGCGTATGTGAACGCGGCCACCGATGCTTTCATCTGGTTCAGCACATCCTGAAGCTGGTTCATCCGCATGACCTTGGCGATCTGCTGGTCGGCCAGGCTGAGCATGCGTCTTCGGGGCAGCCCCGCTTCGACCGCGCAATGGAACTGCAGGGTGCAGAAGGCCATGAAGAGGTCCTTCACGTCCCGCAGCTGCTCCGGTCCAATCGTGCCTGTCTGAGCGAACAAGCTGAAATCGATTTCTTTTTCCAGGTCCAGCAAAGCGCCGACCTGACCGTTCTTGATGATGTCCCGGACAGACTGGAACATCAATTCGGCTATCTGTTCAATACCAGGCCTACTGAAATGACAGCATCCGGCGATCAGGTCCGGATAGGCCATGTTTGATGACAAGCCGTCCGGGCCGAACATCTCGGGGTTATTTGGTTCCTGAGGGTTTTCCATTTCCACTTGCACGTCGCATCGATCCTTTTTGCTGAATTTATCCGTCTTCTAACATGATGTGTCCACTTTATTAAAAATGGTTGTGCAAGTTGACCATCATTGATATATTGTTTTCAAATCAGACATCTTTCAGGAAGGACGCCGTGTTTTCGGATACCGCGCGACCGGACCGTCGTGAAGCATCCGATGAAGCGACAACAAAAGAGCATATGAGTGTACAAGCGATTCAAAATCCCTGTCACACCTGCCGATATCACAATGACGGATGGCAGATCTGCAGCTGCCCGGTCACCCTCCCGACTTTCCATGAACACCGGTGCAAGGAGGATCACCACGAAATCCATTGCACGTTCTACAAACCCAAACCGTGACCATCTGTCATGATCCTGCCGTCCGTTGACCGGGCGACCGGATCAAGTTTCGATCAGTTTCCTGTCCAGGATCGTGACGCTGTCACGGTCATACGTGATCAAGCCATCCCGGCGCATCTTCGTGAGCTCCCGCGAGATCGATGTCCGCTGGACGCCCATTTTCTCGGCCAGCATTTTCTTGGACAGGCTCATCCGGATGGGGTTTGTCTTTTGCCGGCCGTATTCCTGCTGCAGGAAACCGATGATGCAGGCCCGGATCGGCTTGTTGACGAAATGGCGGATCTGGTCGCCGAGCGTGAAGGCCCGGTCTGAAGCCAGTTCGAGAAAAACCTTGAGAAAGCCGGGGTTCTGGCTCAAGAGCGCGAACAGTTCATCCCGTTCGATCTGCAGCAGGGATGACTCCCGGACCGCGGTCAGGGTCATCGGGTAAAAAGGCTGCCTTGAAAACACGAGATTTCCGCCAAGGACCTCGTTGCGCACACTCTGGGCGACGGTCATGAGGTTTCCCTCCGCGTCGATTCGCTCGATCGCGACCTGGCCGGAGAGGATGAGCTCCAGCCGGTCGCATCGCTCTCCCTCGAAATGGATCGTATTGCCTTGCGCGTAATGCGCGACTCGAAATCGCCCGTTTTTCAACGATTCCGCCACAAAATCAGCCCCGAGCGGTTTCAGCAAGGTGGCCTGTGAAGCATGCAGGACCTGCTGACCGGCAGGCTTGTTTCCATCTGCTCCTGCTGATTTTGACTTGTTCCTGCTGCGTGTCCCCATCTGCAGTCCCTCCAAATATTCCGGTCGTGTGTGACCAAGGTAACACCTCTATCGCCATTTTACCGCCATAATGGGGCAATATCAAATTCGGAGGATCATCATGGATATTTTCACCCTGTTGTTCTGGGCCGTGGCGATTGTGCTGTTCATTTTTTCGCTGGTCCGAAGCCGTCAGAAAACCGTTGCCGCGATGAAAAAGTCAAAGGGCATGATGGGCAGCATGCTTGGCGAAATCGTCGCGATCATTTTCCTGATCGGGCTGGTCCTGACATTCATCCCGCCCGAAACCATCAAGAATGCCCTGGGCTCGGCCAATACCTATCTGGCCACGGTCATCGCGGCAATCGTCGGCAGTATCACTCTGATCCCCGCCTTCGTCGCCTTCCCGCTGGTCGGCTCGCTGGTCAACGCCGGCGCCAGCATCGTACCGGCCGTCGCGTTCCTGACCACGCTGACCATGGTCGGAGTCGTGACCTTTCCGCTGGAGAAAAAGGAATTCGGACTGAAATTCGCGCTGTCGCGCAATCTGATGAGCTTCGGGTTTGCTGTCGCCATCGCCCTGATCATGGGGGTGGTGCTATGAAAGCCGTGCTGCAGATCATCAGGAAAAACCGACTGCTCGTCCTGGTCGCCCTGGTGTACCTGGCCCTGTTTGTCGCGATGCCGGAAAAGGCCGCCCTGTCTGTCAAGAACAGCGTCTATTACCTGGTCGAAATGATGCAGGTCCTGCCGGTCATTTTCCTGCTGACCGTCGTGATCGAGGCCTGGATCCCCAAGGAAATCATCATCCAGCACATGGGTGAAAAATCCGGCCTTCGGGGCAGCCTATTGTCACTGGCCCTGGGGAGCCTCTCAGCCGGGCCGGTCTACGCGGCCTTTCCGATCAGCAAGACGCTTCTGGGGAAAGGCGCCAGTATCGGCAACATCGTCATCATCCTCAGCTCCTGGGCGGTCATCAAGGTGCCCATGCTGGCCAATGAGGCCAAATTCCTCGGACCGGCCTTCATGGCGGTCCGCTGGGTCCTGACCGTGGCCGCGATCATGGCCATGTCAGTCATGATTGGCCGGATCGTCAAGAAGAAGGACCTTCCGGCTGAGCATGAAGAAGAACCAAAGCGCCTTCATGTCAAGCCGGAATACTGTGTCGGCTGCGGCGTGTGTGCCAAATTGATGCCGGGCCTTTATGAGATGCGGGACAGCAAGGCGATCGTGCTGTTTGACCCGGGCCCTGGTGTACCGAAGGAGAAAATTCGCCAGACCGTCCAGAAGTGCCCCACCAAGGCGATTGTCTATACCACGAAAGAACATTGATCAAGAAAGGCAGGACTTTCCACATGAAAAACGTATCATCCAAGAAAACACTCATCACCGTGATCCGCCTCCTGTTCCTCGGTTTGTTCGTCTTCCTGATCGCCAATGGCAAGATGACGCTGTGGCTGGCGCTGTTTGCCGTCAGTCTCGTGGCCGAGCTGGTTTTCGGCCGTTTCTATTGTGGGTACATGTGCCCGATGAACACCGTGATGATCCCGACCGACTGGCTGGCGCGAAAGTTCAAGCTCCAGACGGACAAGGTGCCCGGCTGGCTGAAGTCCGGCCGGTTCGCCTGGGCGGTGCTGGTGGTCAGCATGGCGTCCATGCTGCTCCTGAAACGCCTGCGGGGCATCAATTTCCCCATCCTGCCCATCCTGCTGGCCTTGTCCGTGCTGATCACCTTGCGGTTTCATCCGTCTGTCTTCCACAATCTGCTTTGCCCGTTCGGCGCGATCCAGAAAATATTCGCCAGAAAGCCGGTGTTTTCCCAGCGGGTGGACCCGGACACGTGCATCGGCTGCAAGCTTTGTGAAAAAGTGTGCCCCTCCCACGCGATCGTAGTCACGGCTACGGATCGCAAAGCGCATGTACAGGATAATCTATGTCATCAGTGTACCAACTGCCAGCAAGTGTGCCCCAAAGCGGCCATATCTTATGGTAAAATGTGATTATCGGAGGGAAAAACGCAATGATCGAACAGGTTTTCAAGATTTCAACGTTAGATGAAAAAGCGGTCGAAAAAGTCATCATGGACGAGAATGTCCATTACATCCACATGGTTTTTGGCAAGGACGAGGGTCTGCCGGAGCATTTTGCCAACTCCAATGTCTACATGACCGTCGTGCGTGGCACACTCTCGATCGGCCTGGGAGACCAGGACGTCCACCTCTATGAAGCCGGCACCGTTTTGAAAATTCCTTTCCAGACCAAGATGAATGTCAAGAACCGGCATGAAGCCGTCCTTGAGCTGATTGTCGTCAAAGCCCCCGCACCCCAGGCCTAAAGGCAGGCTGCGCCAGGCGGGCTTGCCATAAAGCATTTATCACCCTGGTCAAAAATCGGACGCAACTATGAAGAAGAATAATGGAGGGTTTGGAAGATGAGCATGTTCTGTTACCAATGTCAGGAGGCCGCCAAGAATGTTGGCTGCACGGTCGCGGGTGTTTGCGGCAAGAACGAGACGGTCGCCAAGCTGCAGGACCTGCTGGTGTACACCGCAAAGGGCCTGTCAGAGATCGTCATCAAAGGCGGTCTGGATGTCAACGAATTGGAAACTGCCAATTTTGAACTGATCAACAGCCTGTTCATGACGATCACCAACGCCAATTTCGACGATGAAGCTTTTGAAAGACAGATCCTGAAGATGATCGGCATCCGCGATGAGCTGGCGGCCAAGGTCGAGGTTGAGCTCGGCGACGCCGCGACATTCCATGTCGAAGGCCGCGGCGCCATGCTGGAAAAGGCTGCCGCTGTCGGCGTCCTGGCGACGGAAAATGAAGACGTCCGCTCCCTGCGTGAGCTGGTCATCTACGGCCTGAAGGGCATGGCCGCCTATACGGAGCATGCCTACAACCTGGGCAAGCAGAACACGGCGATCTACGCCTTCATGTATGAAGCACTGGCCGCCACGCTCAACGACGGGCTGACCGCCGACGAACTGGTCACCCTGACCCTGAGGACCGGTGAAATGGGCGTCGCCGCCATGGCTTTGCTGGATGAGGCCAACACATCCCGCTATGGCAACCCGGAAATCACCGAAGTCAACATCGGTGTCCGCGGCAACCCGGCGATCCTGATCTCCGGCCACGACCTGACCGACATGGAGCAGCTGCTCGAGCAGACCCAGGGCACCGGCGTCGATGTCTACACCCACAGTGAGATGCTCCCAGCCAACTACTATCCGGCCTTCAAGAAATACGAGCACTTCGTCGGCAACTACGGCAATGCCTGGTGGAAGCAGACGACCGAGTTCGCCACCTTCAAGGGCCCGATCCTGTTCACGACCAACTGCATCGTGCCGCCGAGGACCGATGAAATCCGCGACCGGATCTTCACGACCGGTTCAGCCGGATTCCCCGGATGCACCCACATCGTGCCGGACGAAAACGGCAAGAAGGACTTCTCGGCAATCATCGAGATGGCCAAGAAGCTGCCGTCCCCGGTCGAGATCGAGACCGGCAAGATTGTCGGCGGATTTGCCCACGCCCAGGTCTTCGCCCTCGCCGACAAGGTCGTTGAAGCGGTCAAGTCGGGCGCGATCCGCAAGTTCTTCGTCATGGCCGGCTGCGATGGCCGCATGAAGCCCCGCGAGTACTACACGGAATTCGCCAAGGCTCTGCCGTCCGACACGGTCATCCTGACCGCCGGCTGCGCCAAGTACCGCTACAACAAACTGCCGCTCGGCGACATCGGCGGCATCCCGCGCGTGCTGGACGCCGGTCAGTGCAACGACTCCTACTCGCTGGCCGTCATCGCCCTGAAGCTGAAGGAAGTCTTCGGCCTCGACGACGTCAACCAGCTGCCGATCGCCTACAACATCGCCTGGTATGAGCAAAAGGCCGTCATCGTCCTGCTGGCCCTTCTGTACCTGGGTGTCAAGAACATCCATCTCGGCCCGACATTGCCGGCTTTCCTGTCGCCAAACGTGGCCAAAGTCCTGGTAGAGACCTTCGGCATTGCCGGTATCGGCACCGTTGAGGACGATATCGATCTGTTCCTGAAATAAGAGCGCGATAAGCGTCAAGAACCAATAAAAGGGGAGAGCGGTGGCAACACCCTCTCCCTTTTCATTGAAAAAACAATCCGGGACGACCGGCTACTCGCGCGCCATCCAGACTGACACGCTGCCGGCTTCGACGGGGAATTCACCCTGGCCATCTTCACCGATGACCACTTCACCTGGGTGATGGCCCAGCTTATCGATATGAGCCCGTCCGGCCCCGTCCGGGCCGACGTTCATGGTGATCTGGCCGGAGTCGCCGCTCGAGAGGATGACCGCCATTTTAGCGGGATGCTCCGCGTCGCCATGGCGCACCCAGCCGATCCTTCCCGGATCGTCAAAATAGTCCGTCTGGTCGCCATAGGCATACTGCCGCCGGATGGCCAGCAGCCGGTCGATCGGTTCCTTCAGGCCCTCAAAGGGCGTGTCACCGCGCGTCCCGTAATAATCACCGGCAAAGACACACGGGTACCCGTCCCGGCGTAGCAGGATGAGGGCATAGGCCGCCTCCTTGAACCAGGGCTCCACCCATGACTGGAGCGACTGACCGGGCTGGGAGTCATGATTGTCGACAAAGGTCACCGTCAGCTGCGGGTAATCCTTGACCAGGGTGTGCTCAAAGACCGTTCGCAGGTCAAAGCCTTCGGCGTTGACGGAAATGGCATGCAGGTGGTAGTGGAGGGTGACGTCGAACAGGTCGATGCCACAGTCGGTTCCCTTGAGATACTCCTCCTTGGACTCGATATCCGGCTGCCAGTATTCACCCAGCAGATAGAATGGTTCACCATGGCTTTCCCGCACCTTGGCCTGGAACTGCCGCATGAAGGCCTGGTCGATGTGCTTGACCGCGTCGAGCCGGAAGCCGTCCGCCCCGGTTTCGTGAATGAACCAGTCTGCCCATTTGAACAGCTCGGCCTGCACGTCCGGATGGGCGTGATCGATGTCGGCGTACATCAGGTAATCGTAGTTGCCATGCTCGCCCGAAACGCCCCAGTTCCAGCCCTTGTTTTCACCGATGATGCGAAAAATCGCCTTCTCGCCGGTCAGCTTGTCGAAATCGACCCCGTTGAAATGGTAGTGGTGCCATTCGAAATCGGAGTAGGCCTTCGCCCGGCCGGGAAACGTGAACAGGGTCCAGCCCTCGATTTCGCGGGGCTCCTCGATGTCCTTGGTGCGGTCGTGCGGATCGACCTTGACCGCGAGGAAGCGCTCCGTGCTGTCCGCACCGCCCATGTGGTTCAGGACCACATCGAGGTAGACCTGGATCCCGGCCTCGTGCAGACGGTCGATCAAGGCGTGCAACTCGGCCTTTGTGCCGTACTTGGTCCGCACGGTGCCGTTCTGGTCGAACTCGCCCAGATCATACAAGTCGTAGACGCCATAGCCGACATCGGACGGCCCGGTGCCCTTGTAGACCGGCGGCAGCCAGACCGCGGACACCCCGTTGCCGGCCAGGTCCGCCACACGCTCGGTCAGGGTGCGGTAAAAACTGCCGTCATCCGGACAATACCATTCAAAAGTCTGGAAAAGGACGCCGTTTTGCATGATGCACCTGCCTCGTCGAATTTGTAGATGGCTCTCGTGAATGATTTAGAGGAACAGCAGGAGGCTGATGGCCATGACCACCATGCCGGACACCAGTCCGTAGATCGACAGGTGCGGCTCGCCGTATTCGCGGGCCGAGGGCAGCAGTTCATCGAGCGAAATGAACACCATGATGCCGGCCACTCCGGCGAAAATGACGCCGAAGAGGACGTCCGACAGGAACGGCATGAGGATCAGGTACCCGATCAGGGCCCCGATCGGCTCCGACAGACCGGACAGGAAGGAGTACAGGAAGGCCTTGCGCTTGCTGCCGGTGGCGTAGTAGACCGGCACGGAGACAGCGATGCCTTCCGGAATGTTGTGGATGGCGATCGCCACCGTGATCGGGATGGCGATGGAGGGCTCCTGAAGGGCGGAGATGAATGTCGCGAGCCCTTCCGGGAAATTGTGGATGCCGACAGCCAGCGCCGTGAAAAGGCCCATGCGCAGCAGCTTCGTCTTTGACAGGCAGACCCCGCTTTCGCACATTTCCTCGACCCGGTGCATTTCATGCGGATTTTCGGCCTTGGGGATCAGCTTGTCGATGATGCCGATCAGCAGCATGCCCGCGAAGAAGGAGGCGACGGACAGCCAGCTGCCCGGCTTGTCGCCCAGCTCGCCGGTCAGTGAATCCTTGGCTTTGTTGAAAATCTCGATCATCGAGACGTAGATCATGACGCCGGCCGAAAAGCCCAGGCTGATCGACAGGAACCGTGTGTTCGTCTTCTTGGCGAAGAAGGCGATCGCGCTGCCGATACCGGTGCTCAGGCCGGCAAACAGGGTCAACCCGAAAGCGAGCAGGACGTTGTCCATGAAAATCCTCCAGCTGTTTTTAAACTATTTGCTTTCATTATAGTACACATTCCGGTTTGAAAAGCGAAGCCTGTGAAGGGTGTATAATGAAATCAGGAGCATGTTTCAGCGTTGATGGAGGCTTCAGGATGCGACGCAAAGCGAGCAGAGGCAACTACGTCTTCGACTCTGTCGACAGTTTCGAAACAGACAGCCTAGCCGGTGAACAAGTTATGATCCCATCGAGCTGATTGGCACGCCAATCATGGAAAGGAGGCACTTCCCATGCGTAAGATCCTGGTCCTGGTGGACGGTTCCGACAATGCGACACGCGCGCTTGACCAGGCGAAGTACATGGCTGAGTTGACCGGCGGTACGGTCACCATCCTGTGCGTGTGCGACATCAAGGCCGCAAAAAGCTTCTTGAATTTTTCACCGGAAAAGACCATCGAGCTTCAAGTCCAGATGGTCCAGAACACCGAGGCGATCCTGGAGCAGGCCAAGGATCATCTGAAAGACCTGGGTGACCGGGTGTCGACGGCCATGGTGGAGGGCAATCCGGCCGAAGAGATCCTGGACTATGTCAAAAAGGGCGATTATGACCTGGCGGTGATCGGGGCGTACGGGACATCCGGCTTCACGGCCAGCATGATCGGCACAATCGCGCGAAAGGTCATCACCGCGATCGAGATCCCGATCCTGGTCGTCCATTGATACCATTGACCTTCCACCTTTGCGATCTGATCCACTTTATTCCACGCTAATAAACTGATATGATGAAAAGACGCGAATTCCGGACGGGCGCTAGACCGGCCGGAATTTCGCGCGAATCATCGTGGCATGGCTGTGCGCCCATTTTGATGGGCGCGGATGCATTACAGGACATTAGGAGCGTGAAATGGCAGATCTGTTGGATAGGTGGACCAAGGAGAAATCGGAAGAACTGTACGGGATCCGGAACTGGGGCGCGGGATATTTCTCGATCTCCAAACAGGGTGAAGTACTGGTCAATCCGTACAAGAACGACCCGGAGACGGCCATCAGCCTAATGGAGATCATATCCGGGATCCAGGAACGCGGACTGGCGATGCCGGTGCTCCTGCGGTTTGAAAATCTGCTGGACTCCCAGATTTCATTTCTGAACAATTCGTTTGATTCGGCCATGCACAAGCTTGGCTACAAGGGCAATTACCGGGGGGTCTACCCGGTCAAGGTCAACCAGCAGCAGCAGGTCATCGAAGAGGTGATCAAGTTCGGCAAGCGCTACCACCACGGCCTCGAGGTCGGCAGCAAGGCCGAGCTGATCGCCGCGCTGTCCGTCATGAAGGACAAGGAGGCGTGCCTGATCTGCAACGGCTACAAGGACGAGGAATTCATCGACCTGTGCCTCTACGCGGTCAAACTGGGCTTCAAGTGCTTTTTCGTCATAGAGATCCCGAACGAACTGGAAGCGGTCCTGGAGCGATCCAAGGCGCTCGACATCACGCCGAACATCGGGGTGCGGATCAAGCTGGCGACGAAGGCGGGCGGCCACTGGACCGAGTCCGGCGGCGACCGCAGCATCTTCGGCCTCAATGTCACCCAGGTGATCAGCATCGTCGACCAGCTGAAAGAGCACGGCATGCTCGACACCCTCAAGCTGATGCACTACCATCTCGGTTCGCAGATCCCGAACATCCGGGACATCCGCTCCGCCGTCCTCGAGGCGACGCGCGTCTACGCCGAACTCGTCCGGGAAGGGGCTCCGATGGGCTACCTCGACCTCGGCGGCGGCCTGGCGGTCGACTACGATGGCTCCAACACCAATTATGTCAACAGCCGCAACTATTCGGTCGAAGAGTACTGCACCGACATCGTCGAAGCGGTCATGTCCATCCTCGACCCGGCCGAGGTCACGCATCCGACGATCATCACCGAATCGGGCCGCACGACGGTCGCCTATTACTCCGTCCTGGTCACCAACGTCCTCGACGTCGAGAAACTCAAGGAATACGAGCTGCCGGAAACGCTTGACGACCACTACTCGGAGCAGATCCGCAACCTGTTCGATGTCTACAAGAACATCAGCTTGAAAAATCTCCAGGAGTGCTACAACGACGCCCTCTATTACCGGGACGAGATCCGCGACATGTTCAAGCACGGGCGAATCAGCCTGCGCGAGCGGTCGTTCTCGGAGAAAATCTTCTGGAACACGATCGGGCAAATCGCCCGGGAACAGACGAAGCTGAAAAATCCGCCGCCTGATTTCGACGAGCTCGACAGCGCGGTCGCCGACATCTACTATGCCAATTTCTCGGTTTTCCAGTCGATTCCGGACAGCTGGGCGATCGATCAGCTGTTCCCGATCATGCCGATCCATCGGTTGCTGGAATGGCCGAAGCGCCAGGCTGTCATCGCCGACATCACCTGCGACTGCGACGGCATGATCGACCGGTTCATCGACATGCATGACGTGAAACGCACGCTGCCGCTGCATGACATGGCCAACGGGGACGACTATTACATCGGCATCTTCCTGGTTGGCGCCTACCAGGAGACGCTCGGCGACCTGCACAACCTCTTCGGCGACACCAATGTCGTCAGCGTGCGCATCAATGTCGACGGCACCTTCGAATTGGTCAAGGAGATCCACGGTGACAGTGTGTCCGATGTCCTCACCTACGTGGAGTTCGACCCCAAGGTCATGCAGACCCGCTTCCGCCAGACGGCCGAGCAGGCGATCCACGAAGGCCTGATCAACGCCTCGGACCGCCGGAAAATCATGGCCGCCTATGAAAACGGCCTGCGCGGCTACACGTATTACGAACGATTCTGAAGACCGGGCCGGTCAGACTGCTGCCAGCCCGCCACTACAGTTCATAATCCAGGGAACGGTCCCCGAACCGGTCATGCCGGTAGGTCAGCAGCGCCATCATGATCTCCGCGTGATGGCCTGTGTTGGCCATTTCGATCAGGTGATCGATGTCCTTCTCCGCCACGAGCCCGTATGCCAGCAGCAGATGGACGCCTTCGAGATCATTTTTCTCCAATGACGCGCGCAGGCCGGCTTCCACATGCTGTGTGAGGAAGTTGAGGTAGCGCTCCTTTCGGTCAGGTGTCAAGCGGGCCGGACAGCGGAACTGGACGACCGCCATGCGAAAACGGTCCGCCAGGTCCGGCACCTGCTCGAACAGCCGGTCGTACCGGTCGTAGTCGAAGCGGGTGCAGCCGTCTTCGGAAGTGACACTAGCGCTGAATTCGCTGCCCTGCTCCCAGGTCAGACGCGACCAGTCAGGGAAGAGGATCGCCTCACGCCGGTGCGTTTGATGACGGTCGACTGACGGCTCCGAAGGCCGGATTTCCACTAGCCCCAATCCGAAAAAAGCCCGTTTCCCGATCGCCTCGAGCCGGTCAGGCACCACCAGGCGTGAAAGGCTCCGGCATTCGCAGAAGGCCCGGTCGCCAATGCGGTGGACCGTGTCGGGGATCACCAGTTCGCGCAGACGAATACAGGTGGAAAACGTGCCTTCACCAATTTCACCCAGCCCCTTTGGCAGGCGGATCCGTCTCAGCCGGCCACAGCCGGAGAAGGCCCAGCGACCGATGTGCTCGACGCGGTCACCGATCGACAGATCGCGCAGGAACAGGGCGTTCATGAACGCGTTGTCGGCCACCTCGGTCACTTCGTCCGGCACCAGGTAGGCGGTGTTTTCACGCCCCTCCGGATAGATGAGCAGGCGCTTCCCGTCGTGGCTGAACAGGACCCCGTCCATCGACCGGAAGTGCCTGTTTTCCGGCGCCGTTTCGATGGCCTGCAGCCGGCCACAGCGCAGGAAAGCCCCTTCGCCCAGCCGTTCGAGCCGGGCGGGCAGCGTGACGCGCCGGATCTGCAACAGACCGTCAAACGCCCATTTGCCGGCCATCTGCAGATTCGCGGGAAAGGTGAGCGACGCCAGGCTTTCGCAGCTCTTGAAGGCCATCTCGCCGATGCTGCGGACCGTGTCCGGCAGGTCGATCGCCGGTAGCCTCAGACAGCCGAGAAAAGCCCGTTCGGCGATCCGCTCCAGGCCGGACGGCAGGCTGATGCTCTGCAGATGGTAGCATTTGGCGAAGGCCATGCGGTCGATATGGCGGATTGTGTCGGGTAGCCGGACCGACTCCAAACTGACACAGCCCTCGAACAGACTGGCCGCGACGTACTCGAGCCGGGGCGGCAGGACGATCTCGGTCAGCGCCGTGCAGTTGAGGAACGCCTGCTCGTTGATCACGACCAGCGAGTCCGGCAGCGTGATCTCGCAAAGGTTCGCGCAGTTGGCAAAGGCTGCCGCGCCGATTTCGACCACCCCGTCCGGCACCACGACGCGCCTCAAGTCGGCCCTTCCGCTGTATGCCCGGTCGGCGATGATGCTTGTGCCGTCAGCCAGGATCATGACGGATCCAGTTTCTCCAGCTCAGCGATGACATCCTGCTGGCGATGGAAGAGCTTGAGCTCGTGGCTGTGCGCGAAGTAGGCCTCGCAGCCGAAACGGCTGATGAAGCGGGCCGCATGGTAGTTGACCGTCAGTTCGGTCACCAGCACGAGCAGTTCGCGTCCGTCCTTGAACACGTCCTCGACAAAATCGAACAGGTGCGCGACCCTGGCCTTCGTTTCGGACACCTTTGCCTTCATGGCTTCCACCGTCTGATCGAAGCGGTCCTTGACCTGGTAGAATTGCTGGTCGGCTGCCATCGGAACGGCCGTCAGCTCGTCCTGATACTGTTCCAGCGTCTTGATCAGCGACAGGCGCAGGTGACGCTGCTCGTCCGACAGTGTACCGGCCTTGTCCGACACCTCCAGTGTCCGCCGATGCTGCTTGATCATCCGTTCGAGCACGGCCGCGCCGCCACTGCCGGTGAAGCGAAGCAGCTCCTCCTTGAATTCCTTCAAGGCCTCGTGCAGCAAGCTGACCAGCGCCTCGGACTCGAGACAGGCCCGCATGTCCTGGCAGACGGCGTCCGTCAGCAAGGACAGCAACGACAACCGCTCGTCAAAACGGGCGGCCGACGCCCGGCTCTTCAGCTCCTCGCCGGCTTCGCCCTGCAGGATCCGGTCGATCTGGTAGTCGGCCTTGTACTTGTTGTACAGGTCGTAGTAGATCGCGAAGTCATGCGCGATGCGTCGATCCTGCAGATACTGCCCGACCAGGTCCTGGTCCACCTGGATGCCCAGCTCCTCGTGCAGATGGACCACCTTGGACAGATCCTCCCAGCCGCGCGCGGTGACGAAGCGCTTGCCTTCCACCGACGATTCGACGGTGTAGAAGTCCGTCTTCCGCAATTCAAGGTAGGTCAGGATCGAGCCATGGATGCCGTACCGGCCGGCGTACTCCTTCCAGGCCGGGTAGTCCGGCTCGACATCGATCCGCTTGAGCCGGTCCATGGTGACGATGTCGAACTCGCGCACCGAGGTGTTGTACTCGGGCGGATTGCCGGCCGTGACGATGATCCAGCCGCTCGGGACGCGGTGGCGGCCGAAGATCTTGAACTGCAAAAACTGCAGCATCGCCGGCGCCAGAGTCTCGGAGACGCAGTTGATCTCGTCGAGGAACAGGATGCCCTCCTGGATGCCGGTCTCCTCGATGGTGTCGTAAATCGAGGCGATGATCTCGCTCATCGTGTACTCGGTGACATCGTATTCATGGCCGCCGTAGGTCTTGCGCACGACGAACGGCAGGCCGAGCGCGCTCTGGCGCGTGTGGTGGGTCATCGAATACGACACCAGCCCGACCCCCAGCTCCTGCGCGATCTGCTCCATGATGGCGGTCTTGCCGATGCCGGGCGCCCCCAGAAGGAAAATCGGCCGCTGCTTTTCGAGCGGGATCCGGTATTCCCCGAACGGGTCCTTTTTCAGATACGCGACGATCGCGTTCTTGATCTGCTCCTTGGCTTTGCTGATGTCCATTCAAACCCTCCTCATGTACTCGCTACAGGATCCGGATGTCGGTCTCGTCCAGCACGACCCGGATCGCCCACGGCGGCACGCTCCGGTCGTCCCCTTCGTCAGTCAGAAATACGAACGCGGTCTCATAGGCCGGCTTCTTTTCCGGAAACCTGCCGTAACCATCGGTAAAATAGATCAACCCCTTGAGGTCGGTCAGTTGTTGCTCGGCGATCATCTGGTCGACCAGCCGGAAAACCGGCCGGAAATCGGTGCCGCCAAAACCGCACAGCCGGATCCGGTCCTGCAGACCGGCAAAGTCCGCCAGGCTTTCCAGGTGGATAACGGACTGGATGGCAGCGTCGCACTGGATGATGTGGACATTGAATTTCCGGAAAAAATTCTCGCTTTGCCGGAAAATCGCGCAGACCTTGTCGACAAACGCCTGCACCAGGTCGCCCGAGCAGGAGGCCGAGGTGTCGATGGCGATCACGAAGTCGCGGATCCGTCGCTCGTCCTTGTACTCGAGCGGCTCGATCAGCGGCATGTTGCCATAGCGCGCCATCCCATAGTTGTAATAGACATAGTCAAACGTGTCCATGTCCACCTTCATGACTTCGCCCAGCGCCATGAAGCGACGCAGGAATTCACGGAAACGGACGCGCTCCCGGGTGGCGGCCCGGACATTCCGTGTCAGCGAGCCGGCCTTGTCGCCCCACATCTGCGAGACCGTGTCGAGATCGACGCCGATCCGTTCGCCGATTTCCTTCCAGCGTTTCTCGGCCACCTGCCGATCCCCCTGTCCCTCATCCATGTCGTCCGACTGTTCCCGGTGCGGCAGGCCGGACCAGCGATCGTGCTCATCGCGGAAAAAGAGCCTTTGCCAGTCGGCGACCGTCGCTTCCGGCATGGCCTGGTCCAGCAGATGCCGGTAAATCCGCTCCGCCGTCAGGGACTTGACCGCCTTCTCCAGCTGGCGCAGGATCGGCCGCTGATCGGCCTCGATCGTCGGCGTGACTGCCGGCAGCCCTAACTCGTGGATGATCGCCTCGACTGTGATGTCACAGGCCAGATTCCAGCAATCGGGTCGGACCGGCGAACCGGTGAACGGATGACTGAGGACGCAGTGCAGCACGGTGTGCAGATAATCCCGGCTGAGCCTCTCACGGCCGCCTTTGTAACGGGCCAGGACTTCCCGGGCGTCATAGTAAAGGCCGGTTCCATCCGTCGCCCAGAGGTCTTCGCCGGACGATCGCCACTCAAGCGCACACAATGCGACATCGAGGAAGCGCAGGGACACCATGAGGCAATCCCGCGTGAGGGCGAGCGCCTCCCGAGCCAACGCACCGACCGGTGCCTGGCTCAGATGATCACCGGCGGTAAATTTTGGATCCGGACAGGTTGTGGGCGATGATCCCGTGTGTTCCATGATGGTATCCCCTGACGCTGGACGGCCATTCGCTATTGCTTCCATTTTACACGAAAGAAAGGGCCTGTGAGCGGTGGGCCGACAGATCGGAAAAGACCGTTCCGGTCCGGATCATGGCACTTAATGACAGGACCTTTTTCCTGATTTGCAGATGTGTTCTCGGTTGGTGTGCGACCGAAAGACCGGTCATCAGGAAGGGAGCTCGATGGCTCATGGAAAGCCTGTTCCGATTTGCCCTGATCCGCCCGCCTGTCTCAACGGACGCGGATGCCCCCGGTATCCAGCTGGCCTACAACACCCCGTTTCAACAGCAGCTTGCCCAGGCGCAGCAGACCTCGTCTTCGCGTGAAGCAGTCAAGACCATTGTCCGCGCTTTTGTCGCATCCCCCGCCTTCAAGAAAAAACCGGATGCCTTGCTGTCCAGTGCGTCGCTCGACCGGCTCGCCAGTCAACTGGCGCTTCTGGTCCGTTCGACGGACATCAGTCACGAGGCTGTCGTGTCCGCCATAGAAACGGCATTCGACCAACCGATGGGCGCATTACGCACATCGCAAAATTTGACCAGGGATCGCCAGACGCTGGCTGACAGCATCATCGCCATCAAACTGCTGCCGGAAGCACAGGTCCATCCGATCGGACCATTGACCAGCAGGCTTCGACTCCTCGAGCTGATCGCCCGAACGGCAACGGACCCGGCCTTCCCCGAGGATGCCCGCCAGCTCCGGCGCATGATGAGACGCCCGCTTGAAATGCCCGTCCGATTCGAACTGAGACCGATCCTTTCGACCGCTGTCGAGCGGGAACGACTGGCCGGACAGCAGGCCGATGCGATGAAGCGGGAAGAGGAGGCGCGCCGGCAGAAGCTCGATCGGTACCGTCAGCTCAAGTCAGCGATCGCGGAGCTGTCCCGAGCCGGTCCGGACCTGATCGAAAGCACCGTCAGCCAGGCGCACGAAGGCCATCTGGTGCCAGAAGCCTATCGCCCGGAACAGGTCTTCATCAAGGATATGCAGCTTTACCAGCAATTGAGCGATCTCAATCTCAAGCGCATCCAGTCATCCGTCAGCCGGCCGACCGAGAACACCCGGAGCAGCCCGGACCTGATCGTGGACCTGGAGGCCGGACGCCAGAGCGTGACCTCGTTGTTTTCCCATGACACCCTGTTCAAGGCCGGCACGACTTCTTTCAAGCCGGCCGGCATGGCGACGTCCCGGTTTTGCCTGAAAACGTCGGCGGAACGGCAGTTGTCCGACGGGACGAGGGAAGTTCTGAAAAAACACGGCATCGGCTTGCAGGAACAACCGCTGGATCAGCTGATCGACACCCTGCAGCGAGAAAAGTCACTCCTGAGCCGCGAACTCGATTTCCTCTATGGCAGCCCGATCCGCCAGAGTTTCAGGAGGATCGGCAACACCCTGATCAGATCCATGTCACCTTTGAAAACGGCCTGGGATCTTGAAAAACTGGGCATTGAAGCAACAGCACCGATTTTCAGTCCATTTGACAACCGGATACCGCACACGCACGGTTCGGTCGCGCCGGCCGGCGTCGCCGACCTGATGGTAGTGAAGCAGCAGCTCATCGGCTATGAAGGGATGGACGTTGCCCACATCGAGAACGTGCTTCGCGGGGAGAAAAAGGAGCGGGAGCACATCCGCCATGATGTGACGGAGAAGACCCAGCTGACCGAGGCGGAGATGACCTTGACCGAAGAGCGCGAGCTGACTTCGACCAGCCGATTCGAAATGAGCCGCGAGGTCCAGGAGACACTCAAGGAGGACTCTTCACTCAAGGGCGGACTTCAGGTGTCGGCCAAATACGGCGACTTCCTGGAGGTCTCAACCAGCCTGGAAGGTGAACAGAACCAAAGCAAGGAAAAGGCGATCCAGACAGCGACACATTTTTCGCAGGATGTCACCGAACGCAGCGCCCAGAAGGTGAACAACCGGTTCCTGGAACGCACGACGCTGAAAGTGACGAACGAGATCACGGAAAAGAACCTGCATCTGCTGGACAACGTGAACGGCTCCGGGCACATCGCCGGCGTCTACCAATGGGTGGACAAGGTGTACCAGGCCCGGATGTACAACTACGGTCTGCGGGCGATCTACGACTTCATGATCCCCGAGCCGGCCGCCTATCTGGTGGCTGCCCTCGAGAAAGCCCATGCCGGCGCGATCGCCCTGGAAGAACCGATGCCCTTCGACATCACACCGGATCAGATTTCAGAGGAGAACTACTGTGAACTGGCCCACCGCTATGGGGCGACGAGTGTGACCGCTCCACCGGAGCTTTTCCGCACCAAGTCGGATGCTTGGAAGGACGGTGGCGGCAACAAGCACACGCATTACCAGTACGCCACCAAAATCGACATCGACGAGGGTTACGAGGCCGTCTACGGCAACGTCACGGCCGGCGCGCTGGTTTTCAACGACACCTTCGCCATCGAGACCGCGCTCGGATCACACATGTTCCGGTTCCACAAAGATACGTACGGCATCTGGGGCGTCGCTCTCGACCACGAGCGCGACTCGGTCCCGTTCGCCCTGGTGACCGACGAGATCGCCAATGTCTCCGTGGCAGTCGAGGTCACCTGCCAGCGGACCGAGCGGGCGATGATGAACTGGCGACTCGAGACCCACGCCAAGATCCAGGATGCCTATCAGGCCAGGAAGATGGCTTATGAGGAAAAACTGGCCAAACTGCAGATCCAGGCCGGCATCGAGATCCAGGGGAGAAATCCCGGCTGGAACCTCGAGCTGATGAAGGACGAAATCAAGAAGAACTGTGTCAGCATCCTGACCGACCAGCATTTCAACCGGTTCGATTCGATCGAAAAAGGCACGGATGGCATGCCCCAGATCGATCTGCATGAAAACGAGGCGGAGGGACCTTACGTCCGATTCTTCGAGCAGGCGTTCGAGTGGGAGCAGATGACTTGGCTGACCTACCCCTACTTCTGGGGCCGCAAGGGCCGTTGGGAGGACATGATCACCTATGAGGACACCGACCCTCTCTTCAACCAGTTCCTGAAAGCGGGCTATTGCCGTGTCTCGGTCCCGGCCAGACCGGGTTTTGAAGGCGCGATCGACCACTTCATGAATCATGGCGAGTTGTGGATGGGCGGCTCGTTGCCGGCCATCTCCAGTCCGCTGTATCTGCCGATCGCCGACGAACTGGCTGAGCGGCTGGATCGTCCGGGTGAGGAAATCCCGGAAGGGGAGCCATGGACTTTCCGGCTGCCGACGACCCTGGTGCACTTGAGAGCCGATGACCGATTGCCGGCCTGGGTTCAGAACGAAGATGGCCGATGGGTGGAAGTCGAGCCGTGAACGGGCTATCCTGTCCGAGTGGCATCCGTGCATCTTCAGAATGATGCATCACACGCACGATCGCAAAAGAAAGGGCCTGTCTCCATCCGGCAACTCCGGTAGGGGACAGGCCCTTCAATCAAGGGCTTTTTGATTCATGCGTTCGGTAACGGCTTTGATTCAGTCAAGTCATGGGTTTTGCTGGCTTGCGCTGCCGGTGGGCTCTTGTGGTTCAGTAAACTGGCTACCGACTGGCTCCTGTGTTTCAGAGGACTTCGGTTGGGTGGTGTACTGACTGCCGGACGGCTCCTGCTTGGCTTGATTCGTCGTCCCGGACGGGGTCTGCTGGTTTTGATAGGTGCTGCCGGACGGTGTTTGTGATGTTCCGCTCTGGCTGCCGTTGGTGGACTGTCCGGTGGTGAACTGGCTGCCGGTGGTGGACTGATGGGTCTGGTTGCCGGACGGCTCCTGCTGGCCCTGTTGCGTGGTGCTGTTCGGTCCGTTCGACTCGGATGCGGACTGGGTCGTGCGGTTGGCCACGCCGGACTGGTTGCGCTCCTGGTTTTTGATCATCTTGGGCAACAGTTCGTTGAGCGGGGCCTGGGCGATGCTTTCTGCATCGTAGCCGAGATTCCGGGCTTCCGATTGATTGAGGAGCATCTGGCGTCCAACGGAAAGACCGTTCTTTTCAGCCTGACCGGTAACTTCCTTTTCGTCGCTGTAGATGAACTGGACTCTGATCTGCGAGTCGACTGCCTGGTTCTGGGTCTGCTCGATGTGGATCAGCATCTCCCGGAGCGCATCGGCATTCTCCGGCATGACAGCGGCCAGCAGCATGGTCTTGACCTGGTATTGCTTTTCGGCGAGTTCCTTGTACTTCTGGATCGCTTTGTCCACCCCCATGTTCTGGAAGACAACACCCTCCAGAAGGCCGGCGGCTTCCTGGTTCATCGCCTTGACTTCAACGACTTCGAGGTTGCGGTTGACGCTGAACTGGACGCTGGGATTGATGTCCACCGACACCGTCGCGTAGACGGGATTGAGGAACAGGCCTTGGCTCAAAAGCAGGGTCATGGCCAGCACCAGTACGAAACTGGCGGCGACAAGGGCCGGCTTGAAGCGACGGGTGTACTGGGGCGCACGGGTTGTGTTCTCTTGCATATTCAGGATGATCTCCTTTCCTGCAGCCATATGTGGCTGTATTGGCAGCTTTTCCAGCTGACAATCTTCTGTAAAAACGGTCGCCCATTTTCTATTTGTCGTCAGGATCATGCCCTTTTTCATCGTAAGTCCCTCATTTCCAAACAGACCACCTTCGGTCCGTCATTGATCTTCTACTCGTTAATACGTCCCCGGTTCCTGTTTTTAGAGGTGAACGATGGAAAAATGCACTTTTTTGCATAAAGAAAGGGTGCCTTCCTGGACGCTGGAAGGCACCCTTGGGACTGGACGGCGGATGTTGCAGAATTATCTGCCGCCGTTGCCGCCATTGTTGCTGTAGCCATTGGGACCCATGCTGCCATCACCGGAGCTTTCGCTCGTGCTGGAAGCGGTGGTGGTGCCGTTGGTGGCCTGGTTCTGCTCCTGGTTGGGCGCTTCCGGACCAAACTGGGTTCCGTTCTGCTCACGGAAGGTTTCTTTCTGAGCCTCGCCGGTCGGAGTGCCGGTACCATTGGTGGCCTGGTTCTGCTCCTGATAAGGTGCCTCTGAGCCGGCCTGAGGACCATTCTTCGCCTTGAACTGTTCCTTGTACTGCTCACCGGTGGCGCTCGGATCAGATAAATTCTGGGTCTGCCTAGCCAGGCCGGTCTGGTTGCGTTCTTGATGCTTCAGGAGTTTGGGCATGACGTCATCGAGCGGTGCTTCGGCGATCGTCTCGGCCGTGTAGGCCTGATGCTGAGCCTGGGCCTGGTTCAGCAGCATCTGTCGACCGACAGTCAGGCCGTTCTTCTTGGCCTGCGCGACGACTTCTTTGTCATGGCTGTAGATGAACTGGGATTTGACCTGAAGCTGGCTTTCCCCGCCGGCGTTCTGGACCTGCTCCAGCCGGGTCAGGATCGCGCGCAGCGCTTCTTCGTTGGCCGGCATGACGGACGCGAGCAGCATCGTCTGGACTTGATACTGCTTGCTGGCCAGTTCTTTCCAACGATATACAGCTTCCTCGATGCCGAGCCCCTTCAGTTCATTTCCTTCAAGCAAGGCGGCGGCTTCCTGGTTCAAGGCATGGACGGAAAGAACCTCGAGTTGACGGTTGAGCCTGAACTGGACGGCGGGGTTGATGTCGACCGACACTTCGGCGTACACCGGGTTGAACAGCAGTCCCTGGCCGATCAGGATCGTCAAAGCCAGTACCAAAACAGCACTGACGGCGATGAACATGGGCCGGATACGGCGCTTCTTGGCCGGGACGGTCGGTTGGATCTGGTTTCTCATACTTTTCATTTCTATCTCTCCTTTTTTCGAGCAGCTGTGGACAGCCGCGAAATGGCCTTCTATTCTCAAATACGACGCCTGGCTCGATTTTGAGAGGGAGCGTGTGGGAAAGGGGCGAATGCTCACTTGTCTCCGTGGGTCTGCCTGGCATCCGTGTCGAAGCAAAGGACCGCGTCATACTCATCTGCCGTCAGCAGCCGGATCTCATATTCGCCGTAAAACAACTCATAATTGTAGACAAACGAGGCCAGGTGATTGTACGAGCCTTCATAAAGACTCTGGTAAACATCCTGGATGTGCGCCTCATCGGTTTCTTTATAGGCAAGCCAGATATCGAGAATGTCGTATTCCTCGATGAACGCGCCCACCTGAAGCGCATCCTCCACGGATGTGAGCCCCCATTCGGATAAGTTGTCGTAGAGGCCATCGATGTATAGGTCATTAAACGCGCCGATGCTATCGTCGGTGACCGGATCTGCGAGGCCGTATTTTGCCAGCAGCAAGGCCATCGCGTCCATATGCCGCTGCTCACTTTCGGCTATAGAGCGGAAGATCTCCAGCCCCCAGTGATCATAGAGGACCAGGTAGACATCGCGTGCCAGTTTCTCTTCCTCTCTAATGAATTCGAGATGGTGGATTTCCGTCTCGTCCAGCGACACAACAGGCGATTTTGCGGCTGCTCGGACCGGCATGGCCGTGGCACCTGAGGACAGGACCAGCAGGATGCTGATCATCATGATTGACAGGATTCGGGGGATTTTGCTTTTCATGAGGTGGCACTCCTTTCTTGTGGATGTGGTTTGATGCACGTGGATAAACAGAAGGCAGTGGTAGAATTGACCGTTGGGTCAAGCGCAGATTGAAAATTCTAGTAAGTGCTGCGAATACAGATCTGATGATTTTCAAAGACAGTAGTATCACCGGAAAAAGTTACGATATAACTATTAGTACGATTGAAGATTATATTTTTGAAGGTACAGATATAAATGATGGAATTTGCTAAAAAAAAGAAAAGGGCGGTCCTGAGGACCGCCCCTGTGAGGTATTTGTTTTTGTGCTATTTTCTGGGCTTTTTGCCGCCTCCGCCATTGGGATCGACCACCAGGACATCAATCCAGGTATAGTCCGCGCCATTGACCACGTAAGACGCGCCGGCTTTGTTTTGTGATAATCCTTCTGCCTCAAGTCCAAGACTGAAAATGTAGTGTTCATCGTTGTTTATTTTTGTGCCTTCAAAGGAAATCAGTGAATCATCAACATAGAAGAAGATGCGATACAGACCGGGTGTCTGGGGTATCCAGCCACCGTTTGCTGAGGCGAAATTCATCTTGCCGCTTGGGCCGATAGCAGGTTCAAGAACAATTTTTGTGACGCCACCATATGTCAAATTGATCGCCTCTGCCCGGAACTTATTTGTTAAAACAGTGGCATAGTAACTTTCAAATTGTGTTCCGTTTGTTCCATAGACCTCATCAGCTGAACTCGGTGACTCGAGACACGCCATGGTATAACCGGTCATCGGTTCGGTCAGCTTGGTGTAGAGATACAGCTCGATGGGGAAACGGTAACCAACCTGAGGATTTGTGTTCTCAATCGGGTTGCCCCAATCAATGAAGTCAATCTTGACAGGTTCGGTTGCTCTGGCCCAATCCGCTTGCCAGGCATTATTATAAGTGCTTACATAATCTGTGTTCCAAACCAAATTGTTGCACAAACTGGCGATTGCAGCATCCAAATTAGTGCCATCATAGGCGACCGGTGTTGGAATTGTTGTGAATATGCTGGCATGTGGATACCAAGGTTTGTTGGCTTCAAGATACTCCACCATCGTTATTGGTTCCGTCAGGTCAGGCTTGCCATCCGGTACGTCTGGTACGACGGTCCAGACACCACTGTCGTCCCAATATTGAGTATCATAATCAACAGTCAGACCATCTACAATAATATATGTTTGATAGTAATCATCCTGAGCAGTATAAGTCCCGCTGTAGGCTTCGAGTTTTGATTCGGTTACCGAAATGGGAATTGGAACGCCATTGGCATCTCTGACAATAAAAAGCTCATTGCCATCTAATACGGTATCTGCATCTGTATTTTGCCAGACTTGCTGATAAAATAACGCGACATCGTCTGTGATGATGGCAGGAGTTGACAGATTATTGTGTGGCGATGTCAGTAATTGGGCTATTGTTGTCTTTTTTGCAGCATTAACAGAGAAAGGTGTCATGATCAGGATAGATATGATGACGAGCAGTATCAGGAGAGAATATTTTCTTTTCATACAAACCTCCAGATTTATTATATGGTTTGTTTACAACGATATGTGTTGCTTCATCAAGGTCTATTAGCATAGTTCCATTTTATAATGATAAATCTATGGTCTGACCTTATCCGCCCCCGTGTTTCGGGTTCTCGCGTTGGGACCATCCCGGAGGCTCTTCTCCGACAGGCCCTTGTCCGTCTCCCTCCGGTGGCCAGGCAAACACCGACATGGCCGGCAGGATGAACATCACCATCATGATGACAATCAGAAGTGTGACCAGAATCTTTTTCATCTTCTTTCACCTCACGATCCTGTGATGTGTTTCGAATGGATTAATCTGTTATCAGGGTCCTTGGAGTCTGGGGCATAGCTTATGTCTCAGGAACATCCCCCATTTCAAAAATGAAAAACCGGCCTGCAAGGCCGGTTGCCGCAAACCCGCAAAGGGAGGTGCGGCAATCAGCCTTATGGCCGGTTACGCTACTCGCTCGAACCTGATCAAGCGTCCAGATACGATCAGGCTGTCGTCGCGTCCATTATTTGACATCTGTTTTCAAGGTGCCGAGCCAAAACTTGTTGAATCACGTCCAGAATGCTGCATGCAAAGACTATCTTTTATCCATTAATACGAAACTGCAGATTCTTTTCAGAGGGATAATTGTCCATTATTCAAAAAAAATCATTGAATTGTTACAATGATTGGCGGTCATGTGTTCAAAAAACCGTTCTGACATCCGCTTTGAAATGTTTTTTGTAAGGTTCCCGGCTCTTGCGAACCGGGAACCCGTGTCAGGCATTGAATCAATCATTCAGGCTTATGGTTCAGGGGATAACAGTCTGTACGAAACTGTGGTTGCGAGTCATGCGACGGAAAATGGCGTCGCTCTTGTACTCACCATTGGCATCCGGGTAATTGCCGCTCTCGTTCCAGATGGCATACAGGATGGAACCATCCGGAGATGTGCGGATTTGCGCTTCCGCCTGGGCTGGTTTGTAATCACCATGATCCTTGGCCAGCCAGTCCCATACCTCGACGACATCGCCGGCATTGTTGCCTTCGCTATCCTCGTTGATGGTCTTGAACTGGGTGTAGAAGTCCTCGCCGTTGTTCTTGCTGTAGCTGTAGTACAGATCGAGCGGCGTGGCGTTGTACTCATCGCCTTCCTCATCGTCATAGCTGCCGATGTTTGTATCGACATTCAACTCGGTGCCATAGACGACCCAGAAGGAGTCCGGATCCTGGATATCCTCCGGGTATGCGTAGTATGTTGTGCCATCTTTCGTGACTGGAACCATACCCGGATATTTTTTCTTATTGGATGTAACCGTTCCAGGGGTTCCGACAACGCGTGGTTCAATGACGCTTTCCTTGTTGTTGCGCAACAGGGAAAGGTTGCGGGCCGGCTCGTAGGCGTTGCGGTTGTACGTGGTTTGATCCTCATAACGCTCCAGGGTCACCGGATCACGGAATATCTCGGTATGTGTGACGCCATCGCTGTCCGGTCCGGTCGACCAGGTCTGACCACCGTTGAAGGACCGCCTGATATAGAGGTTGTACACGTCGTTGCCATTCCGTGCCGCTGTCCAGTTCGGGGTCCAGGTGTAGGCGATGATGAGGAAGTCGCCGCGCAGGAAGCCGCGGTGAGCCCGGGCATCGTCATTGTTGTACGCACTTGTGTCATCATTCAGGTTGCCTGCCGACTGATGCCACCGCAGCATCTTGACTTGCTCTTCGTTGGACGTCGCGACGGTGATTTCAGGCGTGACACTGCTGACATTCTGAACGTCCTTGGACAGGTACTGGATATCGTAAGGATTGCCTTTGCTGAGTGAATTGACTTCCCAGCGTTGCATTATGATGTCGGATGGACGTCCCTTGCCTTCCTCGCCCATCTTGTACAAGATGACCATGACCGTGCCCTTGACACCCTGCTTCTTGCCGGCCAAAGCAGCGGCTTTGGACTGGACCAGGAAGCGTGGACGACGGGCATTTTCATAGGACAGCATCGGTTGCCCCATGAAGTCATAGATCGTGTTGCCTTCCGCATCGACCAGATAGATCGGATTGCCTTTCTTGTCTTTGTCCGGTGGATTGATGATGGCGCCGCCACTGACTTTTTCCGTGTTGATGTAATCAAAGGTGTGATAGATCACATTCTTGCCTTCGTCCGGCGAGTAACGGTCTTCACCTTCGTTCGGAACACCTTCCTCACCATCGTGGCCAGACCCCGTGCCCTTTGTCTCCTCATAACCCAGGATGGCATAGGCACTCGTTTTGCCGTTTGCATCCGTATAGGGCTGCAGCATCAGATTTGGCCGCGAAGCGCCCGTGTCGCCGTCGAGCAGACGACCATCCATCGTGATGGCGACATATTTATCCACGCCCTGATTGTTGATCTTCTTGTAGAAATGCAGATACTCGCTGTCCGACTTCACATCTGGCTGACCATCGTCCCGATAGAGCAGTCCTTGAAGTTCATAGCCATAGGTGTGTGAACCGGGCTGGTCTGATTCAGATTCGGAATTGGGGACAAAAGCTTCCTGCAAAGCGGGTATGTCGCCGATGTGCACCCGGTAGAACAGGCTCGGATCGATTTGCTCGCCATATTTTTCCTTGGCAAGCGGGTCCAGGGCAAATACCGGATTATTGTTTTCATCGACCACATCCGGGCTGGTGCTCATCTTCATGCTGTCCGTGTTCAGGACATCATTGTCTGAAAGCCGGACCGGCAAAGACATTTGAATCAGGGCTTTGGGACGACCGTCACCCTTGAGCGGATCATCCTCATCGTATTGGGGATCGCCACCCGATTCGAATGTGGTGTCAATTGTGTTGAAATCACTTGCCTTGATAAAGGAATACCAGATGTCCGTCTTCTGGTTGGTGGTCGCACCGCTCCAGCCTTCGCCGGGACCGGCAGCATCGCCCGGCATCAATCCTTCCGGATCTTCCTGCCAGACGAGACCGAAACCGGCACCGCCAGCCGCTGCGATCGTGATCTGGTTGGCATCACGGCGGCCGGATGTGAGTCGCTCGGCCTTGAGCCAGGTCATGGTGCCGTCCGTATCGACGAATCCGCGGGTTACCCAGACCGTACTGAACGGGATCTCTAGGCCAGGCCAACCATCCTCCGTGTAATCTCGGGACCGTTGCGGTCCACCGACACCCCAGATATCCTCTGCATAGTTCACGTTTTCCGTGTCCGTAATCGAATAGGTCGGGGTGCCGCTCTTGGCGTACTTGCTGGTCCAGGCAATCAGGACGTTCTTACCTTGCACCTTGATATTGGGCTTGTAGGTGTCGCCAAGATATTCCGACCCATCGGCCAGTTCAAATGAGGAAATATCAGCCGTGCGTGAAAGATTGGTTTTTTTCCAGGTTCCACCTTCGTCGAAAGAGACTGCGGCAAAGACATCCCGTGACTTGGCGATAGCCGTCTTGCCTTCGACATCATGGACGACCACTTCCGTACCAATGACTTCTTCGGCATAGACAGCGACCAGTGGCTTCACCATCTTTCGACCGATTGGGTTGCCATCACCATCCGTTTCAAAAGTGCCGTCGGCATCCCGGTGGAACAACTCCACCGGATCGCCATTCGCCCGCTTGGCCGGTGCATAATACGGCAGCACCTCGATCTTGGCCTTGTCCGTCCCCAGTTCCTCTTCCTTGGAGACGTTCTTGCTGTAGACCAACTCCTTGATCTGATAGGTGAGCCAGCAGCCAAATTCGGGATCGTCGCTGACAAAGAGTGTGTCCTCCTCATCGCCGACCCAGGCTTCGACCGGTTTGGTTTCGTCGGTCTGGATCGCATTGCAGTAGACCGAGACGTTCTGCAGCAGTTTTTCCTCATCTTCCGGATACCAGGTCAGACCAAGGTCGGTGAACAGATCGATGCTGATCAGATGTTCACCGGCAGGGGCACCGTCTGCTGTGAGGAAATTTTTTCCAAAGGCGAACTGATTCTTGTCCGGCAAGGCTTCTTCAGTCACAGGAACAGAGTCTGTTCCTGAATAAGCCCAGACCTCATTGATCAGCCAGCCCTCGGCCGGTTTCATGTAAATCAGGAATTCGGCTTCGTTGTGCGAAAGCCTTGCCTCACCGATCACCGTTCGGACACCCTCAACGAAGGTGTAGATCGGCTTGACAACATCCCGGTCACGTTCCTTGAAGAACTGGCTGGTCTCTTCCAGCGGATCAGACACTTCTTCAAGGTTTTCGATGACGGCAAATCCACTGTTGAAAACAATCAATAGAACCAAGGTTGTGAAGAGTGCGATGAATCTGGACAGGAAGCGGGTCTTTCTGGACATAGCATTACACCTCGCCTGACAAATTTGCATCAAATGTAAAACCACCTGCCCCTTGAGCGGTGGTTACAAATGCAGTTGTGTCCTTAACCAGCGATCTACCTGTTGCACGCGATCAGCGGCAAAAGATAGAAAAGGGGGTGGCAAATGACATTGGTTGCCGGCTATTTGAGTTCTTGTCTGATACACAGACTGCGGTCTATCCAGTTGTCCAAAAAATGTGATGCGATTGTTTTTAACTGGTAGTTTATGATAAAACCAAGATGACGAAAGTCATGAGATACGATTAGTGACGGTTAAAGAGTTGAATTTTAATAGAACGATTCCCCCTTTTAAAGCACAAAAACCGGCACTAGGCCGGTTACACCATTAGCTCACACGGGGGGGTAGGTGTCCATATGTACCCCCGGATCATCGCTCCTGAAGTATCGTATTAAACTTATAAAAAATGTAACACTACTGAAATATTCTGTCAATCGTCTTGAATCAATATTTGTTAATAAAATTATAAACTAAACGGTAATCTCTGCAAAATTGTCACAATTTATAGTTATTTATCATGATTATTCGTATCGTTCAAATAGGAATATATTGACGAGTATTCATATAGGAATACTCGGATATCAACAAGACGGGCAATTTATTGCAACAAGCGAATTAAAATAATAGAGTTGTGAATAAAAACCTATATTCAAAAAAATTTCTCCTTCATTACCTTCCCGGGCAATATTTAAATTGATTGTTAAAATTATCATAATAAATACTCATGGTTCCATGCCAAAAAGAAAATAGCTAAGCTGGATATGAAAGTTCATGATAATATATGTATCGATATAACACATGTTCTGCAAAAAAACTGGCAGTCAACTCATGAATTGACTGCCAGTTGAGTGGGCGCTTGATTAATTCAGAATACAGGCGAATCGGCTTACGGAGCGGGCTCATCAGCCGGCGGTGGTGGCGTCGGTTCCTCGACCGGAGGCGTTGGCTCAAGTGTCGGCGTCGGCTCAGCCGGAGGCGTCGGTGTGGGCTCCTCAGCCGGGGGTGTCGGCGTCGGTTCCTCGACCGGAGGCGTCGGTGTGGGCTCCCCAGCCGGGGGCGTCGGTGTGGGCTCCTCAGGAGGAGGGGTGGGCGTCGGTGTGGGCTCCTCAGCTGGTGGTGTCGGCTCAAGTGTCGGCGTCGGCTCAGGTGTTGGTGTCGGTTCCGGCCCAAATTCATAGATACCCTGGATCGGCCGGTAATAACTGGTCGCGGCCAGTTCACGGCGAATCTCGACGCCATTTTTCATCCAGATCTTGTAGGCAGACGCGCGCTGACCCCTGCGCCCTTCACGAACGACGACTTCCTCGCCGGGCGTCAGTTCCGGGTTCAAACGATAGACCGCTTCGGGCTCATCGATGTAGCCTTCATGAACAGACTTGAGCGTGATGCTGATACCGGGATCCAATGGGCGCCCGTAAATGGAGTAGACCACGTTTGGCTTGTTGAACGAGGCGACGATCGCAACCGGATAACGGGTATTGTTGCGGAATTTGAAATCCGTGCTGGGCCAGTTGATGGTGGCATCCAGCCCGATCGATGTGTATCCGCTCGGCCACGAGTGTGGTCGCCGCTCGACAATCTCCAGGTCCGCCTTGAGGGCGGCCTGGAAGAGCGTGGTGGCCGCCTGGCAGATGCCGCCGCCAATCGTTGGTTCCAGGATGCCGCCGATGATCGCTGGCGCGTCCTTGAAGCCGCGTTCGGCAGTCCGCTTGCCGACCACCTTGTTGAAGGAGAACGTTTCGCCCGGATTCAGGACGAAGCCGTTGACGATTTTCCCGACCAGGGCGATGTTGTGGTCACGATTGGCGCTGCTGCTCGAGCCCGCCAGCGTCTTGGCGGTCGAGACAAGCCCAAGTCCGCTTTTCAGCGAAGCAGCCGTCACTTTCGGCTGGACGGTCATGGACGCCAGCTTTTGCCGGATCTGATAATCTCCCGCTTGCAGCCGCTCGATCACCTGATCGACCGCGTCTCCGACCACAACAGCATAACCGGGCTTTGCTTCGGCAATCTTGAATGTTTTCGAGGCCAGGTCAAAACCGGTGGCTTTCGCGTCGACCGGTGACCGTTGCAGTGAATCGACCCATTCCGTAATCCGCAGGCGGACTTTTTCCGGATCAATGGTCGAGGAGAGGGTCAGTTGCAACGGCTCATCCTTGAGCGATTCGACATAGGCAAATCGCTCAAGTGTCCGGTCCGGCTCTGCGGTCGCGAGCGCTGAACGCCCGGCCTGGTAGGCTTTTTCAAGGACCGATTCCGAGTCGAAAGCGAGCCCCGCCTCTTCCGCTGTGATGGCCAGGGTCTTGCCGTCCACGATGATGGTCACGCTGAAGTCTTCGCGAATGGCTGTCTCCTGTTCCGCAAGGAGTGCCGCGACTGCTTCCTGCGACAGGCCGCCCACCGGCAGGCCGTTGATGAAAATGCCCTCATAGATGACCTCACGGTCCAGAACAACCCTCATCTGGTCAAGATCTGCCGATTTGTCCGTCGTCGTGGCACTGACTGCCGCCGTGGTCTGGCCGGTGGCCGCTCCGAGTGCCTGTTCCGTCTGATTGCTGACCGCGCTGGTCAGGACCGTGGTCTGGCTGGCCGCTGATTCTTCCGCTTCCAGGCTGCTCTGATACTGCCGATAGCCCAGGAAGATGCCGGTGGAAAGGGCGGCGACCACGATCAGGAGGATCGGGATCATCCAGGCGGGTTTCACGGAACCGTTGGAAAACAATCGCTTGATTGAAAACATGACCATGACCTTTCAGGCAAAAGCCGCTCGAATGGGCTTGACGGTGAAGTCGCGTCGAACGCGAACTTGAAGACTATTATAACGCGAGTTTGCTTCATTCCGCCATACGCAGGTGAAAATGTCAAGTGGAAACAGAACGTTATGAATAATGTGGCCGGGTTATCCGAATTAGTTTTACTCCAATCAAGTGTCAGCCGCCCGGGACGCCGTACAGCACCTGCTTGTTGATCTTGTCACGCAGCCCGATCGGCGAACGGTCGATGAACCGTTCGCGCGAGACGGCCGCCTCGCGTTTGAACGCATCATAGTCGGAAAAGAAAAACATCTTATCCAGGATGTAATCGTAAAAGAAGAAATAAAGCGCGCGGTCGGTCGAACGGCCAATGGCCGCCAACAGGCTTTCGTCATCGACGCTGCAGATCGGCCCGGCGGGCAGGCCGCCCACAACATAGGTATTGTAGGGACTGTTCACTTTCAGATCTTCCGAGGTGAGAAACGGCCGCTGATAACCCAGCGCGTACTCGGCCGTCACGCAACTTTGCAGCTTGCCGTTCTTTTCGATTCGATTGAGAAACACGGCCGCGGCCTCGGCATGATGCCGGTCTGCGAGGCATTCAGCCTCGATCATCGACGCGAGGATCAGACGCTCTTCCGGCTTGAGGCCATTCGGCTGGTCGATCCGGGCAAGCAGGGTTTCGTAACGATGTTCCGCTGACTTGACCATCCGCTGTAGCCAGTCGGGCAGCGTCGTGCCCTGCGAAATGTCATAAAGACCGGGTGGGAGGACTCCCTCCAACCGCCGAAAGTCCGTCAACTGACTGCGAATGAGATCCGAAGCGACAGGCGCGGCCAGCGCCGTTTTGACAGCGTCTTCCGAAAGCGAGAAAACGGCAGAAAGCTGGGGGATGATGTCCCGCTCCAGGATGTCGCCGTCCGACACCTCGATCGTGCCGAGCAGCGTGGTCTTAGTCGGGACAGTTGTCGTCCCACTGACAGACGGCTGTGTAGTGACAGGTCCGGACGAGGTGGTTGTTGCCGCATTGGACGGGATGGTTGTCGTCGCAGCCGATGTTGGATCCACCGTCGACGATGCTGCGGTCGTCGCCTCTGCGGGCGCAGCCCGTCCATCGTTGATCAACCCGATGACCAGAACGGCCGCCAGGGCGATGAGCGTGAGCGAAAGGGCAGTCAGCATTGCTTTTCGAGATCGTGCCATGAAACCTCAACTATTTTCTATTTCAGTTCCGTTTCGGAAATTCTTTTATGAAGATGATATCATAAGAGGCAAGAAGCAGCTTCGTTCATGGCTTTAAGCCATGGGTGAATGGAACCATCCAATTCAGGAGGCAGCATGAGCACGTTCAGGATTGATCTGGAAAACGAATTCGAGGCGGACATGTTCTGCGAGATGCTGGAGACTGAGCAGATCCCGCATGTGGTGGTCAATCACCACAGTCTTGCGTACAACGGCTTGTTCCAGATGACGCTCGGGTGGGGTCACGTCGATATCCCCGACGAATTTCGCGCACAAGCCGAGTCCCTGATGGAACAGTACCGGCAGCATCAGGTGGAGCAGTCGGAAGGGTAGGGGCGATCCGTTTCCGCATGGTCGCAGTCAGATTTCACCCCGGACTTGGCACCGTATCATTTCCAGATCAACAGGAAGGTTCCTGCTGAGATCAAAGCCCCGGCGATGGCGGTCTTGGCCGTGAACGGCTCGCGCAGGATGATGAAGGACAGGATCAGCGTCAGGACGACACTGGACTTGTCGATCGGCGCGACCTTGGAAACATCCCCAATCGAGATCGCCTTGTAGAAGAAAAGCCAGGAAAGGCCGGTCGCCAGACCGGACAGGACCAGGAACAGCCAGTTCTGCCGCGTCAGGTTGCGGATACCGTCCTGCACCCCGGTGACTCCGACGATGATCCAGGCCATGACGACGATGACAATCGTCCGGATGGCCGTCGCCAAATTGGAGTCGACCCCCTTGATGCCCAGCTTGGCCAGGATCGACGTCAGGGCGGCAAATACCGCGGCCAGAACCGCATACAATTTCCACATGCACAATCACCCCGCTTTCAAATCCTTTTGTTATGGAATTATGCTATTTTCAAGAAGTTTACGCAAGACAGTCAGGAAATGAGGTGCCGTTCATGAATCCGGAAAAGGTGATCTGCCCCTGCAAAAAGGTGACCAAAGGCGACATCCTGAAAGCGATGGCCGAAGGGGCCTCGACGTACAAAGAAGTCCGCGAAAAAACCGGCGCGGGCAGCAAATGCGGCCACTGCAAAGACGACATCAAGAAGTTCATAAAAAAGCATAAGGGTGAATAAGTGGGCGTTTAGGTGGGTGCCAGTTGCTGATTCGGTACCCCGTAAAGTGGACACATAGTTAGTTCCGTTTGTTCCTAAGTGGGTGCCAGTTGCCGATTCGGTACTAATTCTCGAGCTCGCCTGAAAACCCCTGCAGCTGTAGCATTACAGGACATGACGACGCGCTGGTTCTGAAATGTCTCCTGGCACCGCCAAGCGGACGGTGCCAGACACCGATTCGGTACTTCGTAAAAGATGCACCCCGTAAGCCCTGCGGCTGTAGCATTACAAGCCCTGGGCCCGTGCGAATTCCCTTCGGGTGCCAGGCCCCGTTTCGGTACCAGGCGGAACTAACTCCCTGGCGCGGATCAATGGTGCCGGCAGCGTGATCCTGGCTGGCACAGCGGTGGGGCGGCTGCCTAGCCACGTGATGATTTCCACGCTGCTCGTTAGTTCCGTTTGTTCCTAGGTGGGTGCCAGTTGCCGATTCGGTACTAATTCTCGAGCTCGCCTGAAAACCCCTGCAGCTGTAGCATTACAGGACATGACGACGCACTGGTTCTGAAATGTCGCCTGGCACCGCCAAGTGGACGGTGCCAGATACCGATTCGGTACTTCGTAAAAGATGCGCCCCGTAAGCCCTGCGGCTGTAGCATTGCAAGCCATGGGCCCGCGCGAGTTCCCTTCGGGTGCCAGGCCCCGTTTCGGTACCAGGCGGAACTAACTCCCTGGCGCTGATCAATGGTGCCGGCAGCGTGATCCTGGCCGAACTGCAGTGATGATAGTCAACTAATCATGCGATGACAGAGACGATTGAAGTGAATGCTTCAGGTCCAATAACTAAATAACTTTAAGAAGGGGTCAACCTGAATGTCGACTCCCTTGTTATTTCACATAGCAATAAGACACTGAAATGTGTTGCCGGGATTGAGCGATCGTGAACCCTGCAGAACGCTACGCTTTGTTCCCGAGCGTCGGTCTGGCGCACCAAACCGCTACTTTCAAGATCAGCCCTTTTTACGATTGCGCTTTTTGGCGGCGGCTTTTCTGCGGATGTCGCGCTCGCGGCTATTCTCAAAACGCGACTTGATTTTGTAATCGCGCAGGATGCCGTCTTTCGCCACCGCTTTCTTGAATTTGCTCAGGGCCTGTTCAAAACTGTCCTGACTGTTCACTACTACTTTTGCCATTCGTTATCTTTCCTTTCCGGTTTCGACCGCTTTTTGCATGCGGCCCGCTTGTGCGAGTGATTGTAAGGAAAAACCCCAGAACCAGTGCGGGTTCCGGGGTTTTAATTTGGTTGCGGAGGGAGGATTCGAACCTCCGACCTTCGGGTTATGAGCCCGACAAGCTACCAACTGCTCCACTCCGCGGTATCTATGTAAACGACCTTGCGGCCGTTGCACTCAATGCCCTTGCCACTACTGGTGCTCGTGGCCGGACTTGAACCGGCACGGATCTTACTCCGACGGATTTTAAGTCCGTTGCGTCTGCCTATTCCGCCACACGAGCGAATGGCTCTTGTTGTGTGCTCAACTATATTATCATCGTTTTGTAGATGTGTCAAACGGCTTGATATGATCAATCTCCACAAAAATTCAAAAATTCAACAACAAAAAATCTCGAAATTCTGTCCGAAATTGAGGCGTGACATCTACACCGATTCAGGTGTTCGAACGATCGTCATCAGCATTTTCAGGAAACTCATCGGTCGTCTCCAGAACCTGGTCTTCGTTGAGGGCCTTGAGCATGAGCAGGTGGATGGTGACAGCCGTCCCGACGATCGCCATGATGATGCGGACGGTCCCTCGGTCAATCAACAGCATCGACACAAACAGCGACATCCACAGAAAGGCAATGGCGGTGTACTTCGTTCTTCGGCTGACGGCTTTGTGCTCGATATAAGCCCTGAGGCGGCTGCCGAAGACCGGATGGTTCATCAGCCAGTCATGCAGGCGGCCCGAACTTTTATAGAAGAAATAGGAGGCCAGCAGCAGGAAAGGGGTCGTCGGCAGGACCGGGAGCACGATGCCAATGAAGCCGAGCGCAAGGGACACATGCCCAAGGACCAGATAGATCATGCGCTTGATCGTCATGTCGTGATTTCCCCCTTTCCTTTGTGGCAGGATCAACATCTGCGGATTGATAAATGATATCACGACCGTTATGATAAAGCATGCAGCCGGGTTTGACCGTTGCCAAGGATACATGATGGCCTTTAATTCAAACCCTCCATTCCTAACATGACAGATAAGGAGCCCTACCCGAATGGTCCGTGATTTTTTCCTGAGCATATTTGTCGGTGCCGGTGCCATTGCCCCCGGCTTGTCGGGCGGCACGCTGGCGATCATTTTCGGACTTTATGAACGCATCATCGGCTCGATCAGCGGCATCCTGAAAACACCCGTGCGATCCATCCGGTCGCTGCTCCCGATCGGGGCCGGCTCGCTCGTCGGCGTCGTCGCCTTCAGCACGGTCCAGAAAGTCCTGCTTGGACGGTACCTGATGCAGACCATGTTCTGCTTCATGGGGCTGATCATCGGATCGTTGCCCTTCCTGTTCCGCGAGGCAAATGAAAAAGACCCGATCGATCGGAAAAACGCCGCGAGCCGGGTGATCACGTTCCTGATCACGCTGGCCGTAGGCCTGACCCTGACCATCCTCGACACGCGGCCCATCGATGTCGCGCCGGTCGTCCTGGCCATGAGCCCCATTGTGTTTGTTCGCCTGATCCTGGTCGGCATCCTGATCGCCGCCTCGCTCGTCATCCCCGGTGTCAGCGGGACAGTGCTGCTGGTCATGATCGGCCAGTATGGCTTGGTGCTCAACTCGGTTTCCGACCTGAAAAACATCCTGAAACTGCCGATGGCTTCACCGGAAATGATCCGGGGCATGATCGACAACATCCTGGTCCTGATTCCGATGGGCCTGGGCGCGGCCGGCGGAGCCTTGTTCTTTTCCTGGCTGCTCACCTGGCTGTTCAGCCGCTGGCATGGCCAGACCTATGCCGGGATCCTCGGTTTTGTCGTCGGCTCGATCCCGGCCCTTTATCCGGCCGGCGCTGATTTCGGCGCCAATGGCATGACCGCCGTGAGCCTGGTCCTGCTGGTGGCCGGCGTCCTTTTTGCCTACTGGTACAGCAACCTCGAGCATATGAAAAGTCGCTGATCAAGACGGACCGCAGGGCCTGAACAAATGATGGGACATTTCTGCTTGACGTAATTAATGATACGAAAATTATGCATATCTTGCAGCAAAATGTAGCCATGGATACGCTGCCTGCTTTCCCCATGCGATACGATGAATCTACAACAAATGCTCATCGCATGTGAGAAGGAGAGATCCAATATGAAACTGCCTTTTGAATTTACTGAAACGATCGGCCGGGTGGCCCGGCTTTACCCTCAGACCCTGGACGTGTTTTTCCGGCACGGCGTCGATTTTTGCTGCGGCGGACACAAGACGATCCACGATGCTGCGGCCGCCGCAGGTGCGGACGAACAGGCAATGAAAGCCGAGCTTGAGTCGGCGATCGAACGGAAAGCCGACATGGGCAACCGGACGACCTTCACAGCCAAGTCGCTCGATAAAAACGCGACGCCTGGCGCGGTTCTGCATCACGTGGTGGCCAACCATCACCAGTTCCTGCGACAGGAACTGCCGGCGATCGACGAGCTGACCGCCACGATCGAACAGGTCCATGGTGAAAACCATCCGGAGCTTCATCAGGTGAGGACATTGTTCCTGCAACTATCGCACGAATTGTCGGCCCACCTCGAGAAAGAGGAGTGGGAAGTGTTCCCGGCCATCTGGCGGTTCGAGAAGGACGGCAGTGGCGAAAAGGCCGCGCGAGCGGGCATCCTGGAGCTGCGCGCGGAGCACGAGATGGCCGGTCAGCTGCTGTTCGAGCTGCGCCGGATCACGCAGGACTATCAGGTGCCGGAGGACGGCTGCGGTACATACCAGCTGACCTATCAAAAACTGGCTGCCCTGGAAGCCAACACCTTCGACCATATACATCTGGAAAACAACGTGGCCTTTACAGACCTTTGATCACTCTTGTAATATAGTGCTGGCAGAAAGTCCATTTTCCCTGTTTGACCGACCTAAAATGCCAGTGCGTATCGGGAGGGATCACCCATGTTTTGTCCGAACTGTGGCAATCCGAACAACGATGAGGCTCGCTTCTGCGGAAAATGCGGCACCCCGCTGATGAGACCGGCTGCGCCACCGCCGCCGCAAAAATCAGCCCCACCACCTGCACCGCCACCTCCACCGCAGCCGCAGCCGCAGAACCCCGCTTTCGCGGCACCCCCGCCTCCACCGCCCCCGCCGCCACCACCACTGCAGACCTATGCGCCACCGGCTTATCAGACGGCCCCAACGGCCCAGCCGGTGCCGGCAGCCCCGTCAAACCCGTTGCGTTACAAGATTTTCGGCGACAACCTGCCGGCTGTGTCGATTCGCCTGGACGCCGGGGAAAGCATTTTCACGGAATCGGGCGGCATGACCTGGATGGACCGCGGCATCGTCATGGAGACGAACATGAAGGGCGGCTTGATGAAGGGCCTGGGCCGGATGATTTCCGGTGAATCCCTCTTCATGGCCACATTCACATCGCAGGCGGCCGATCAGGAGATCGTCATCGCCAGTTCGTTCCCGGGCAGCATCTGCGCCCTCGATTTGAAGGGGAGCGGCATCATCGTCCAGAAATCCGGTTTCCTGTGCGCTCAACCGAGCGTCATGCTGAGCGCCCATGTGGTGCGCGGCCTCGCCTCCGGGTTGTTTGGCGGAGAAGGCTTCATCCTGCAGCGATTGACGGGCTTTGGCACCGCCCTGATCGAAATCGACGGCAGCCTAGTCGAGCGCGTGCTGGCTCCGGGCGAAAGCATCCGGGTCGACACCGGCAATGTGGCTGCTTTCGAAGAGAGTGTCGTCTATCAGGTCGAGACGGTGAAGGGATTCAAGAACATCCTGTTCGGCGGGGAGGGCTTGTTCATCACAACCCTGACCGGACCGGGCAAGGTGTGGCTCCAGACCATGACACTGCCCGGATTTGCCAGGCAGATCCTGCCGTTCCTGCCCAAGAGCGGATCCAATTAGGTCGTCCGGTCTTCATCCATCCATCCGGGCTGGATCGATGCCGGCCAGATGGGCCATCCGATCATGACACGTGAAGAGCAGGACCTGGAGGTCCTGCTCTTTGGCGTACCGGCGCAGGAAATCAAGGCCGGCCCGGGCACGACGGTCATCGTACTGGACGAAGATGTCATCCAGAAAGAGCGGGAGCCGGCCCGGATTCGGGGCAGTCAGCTCCGCGACGGACAACCGCAGCGCCAGATGGATCTGATCGATGGTTCCGCCACTGAAATAGTCAGATTCCTGCAGTGTCCCGGTTCGTGGATCCTCGACGAACACCGCCAGGAACCGGTCCGCTCGCATCGACTGGTAGCGCTGCCCCGTCAGCATGGCCAGAATCTCTCCCGCCCGCTGATTCAGGCGCGGACCGAAGCTTTGCTGAAGACTCTGGAACGCTTTGTCCAGCGTCTGTCTGGCCAGCATGAGCGCGTCATGATCTGCTTCCATCCGGGAAAGGCGCTCACGGACATCCTTCAGGTCGCTGTCGATGTCGGAAAGGCTGCGCAGCCCCGCGAACCGATGGTTCAGGTCGGACTCGAGCCGGGCACAGGCCGTGTCCTGTTCAGCCAGAAGGCTGCGCGCTGATTCAATGAAAGCCGAAAGCCAGGGGATATGCGACATGACCGCATCCGGCCGGGAAAGTGGGCCGACGTGATTGATTGGTTCGTCCGGCATGGGATGGCCAGTCCGGAATGCATGAAGTGCCTCCGACAGATCGGTCCGCACATCAGGAAACGCGGACAGCAGGCGGGCGCGCGCTTCAGCCCCGTGGCCGGCCAGTTGTTCCGGGGACAGACCACCCAGTAAAGACTGGAGGGCAGAGCGCTTTTCTGCCAGTTCCAGCCGGATGGTCTGCAACCGGTCCCTGGAATCGGCCAGCGCCTGTTCCAATGCCTCCTGAGAGGGGAATCCCGACTGGCTCAAGACGCGCGATTGCTCATCCTCGACCTGTGCCAAATGTTCATCCACAAGTGAAATATGATCTCGAGCGGCTCCGATCAGAGGACCCGCCAGGGTGTCCGGATTGGATGGTCCTGATGCGCCCGTCAGCCCATCCTGAGGCAGACCGGCTTCCCGGACCAACGCACGTGCCATTCGCATGGTGACGGACAGTTGATGCGCAAACGCGTCTTTCGCGGAGGCCAGCGCCTGACTGGATGCTTCCAGATGGTCGGCCAGCCGCGCTTCCTGCTGCTCCAGCCGGGCCAGCTGGTCCTTCCTGCGGGACCGGCTTTCCTCCATCGTCCGCCGCGATGTCTCGAGGAGCTGGCTGAGCGCGACTTTTTCCATCATCAACAGACGGGTCCGGTTCAGCCGGGCCTGACGAAGCCGCAGGCCGAACGCGATCGCGGCAAAAATCCCGAGCGGAACCAGCATGTAAGCGGCCCGGTCGACCAGCAGCCCCGCCGCGATGCCCGATGCGGCCAGCAGGAAGCTGCCCAGTAAGACGAACAGCATGGACCGCCGGTATCGCTTCTTTTCCTTCGCGCTGTCGCCGGCCCGCCCAAGCGCCTGCGATTGCAGATCGAACGCGGCCTGATGCGCATTCAAGTCTTCTATGGACTCCTGCTCGACAAAGCCCATCTCCGTATGGACATTGTGCAAGGACTCCTCGATCAGCTGCCGTTTTTCCGACAACTGGCTGACAGCGGCCCTTTTCTGCTCCAGCGTTTCCAGAGAATCCTCCAGGTCGGCAATCGCGTGAACAACCGTTTGCCGCTCATCGGTCAGCCGGATTCTCTCCTCTGTATGACTGGACAAGCGCAGGATGTCGGCCTGTCGGTTTTCCTGGAAATTGATTTCGTCTTTTTCGAGGTCCTCGAGCCGGTCCAGGTCCCGGCGAAGCCGTGCCGATTCTTCAGCCCGGAGGTTGTCCTGCCAGTCCTTGCAGGCCGTCAACAAACTGCGGGCCCTGGACAGGTCGCCCCTGGTCTGCTGCCGGTCCTGGTCGAGCCTCCGGTATTGCAGGATCATCCCGGACCGCTCAGCCTCCAGCGCGACGACCTGGTTCCTTTCAGCCAGCAGGGTGTCCTTCAAGGCGAGCTGAGCATTGATCAGGCCGCCGCTGCCCCGCTCCGCCTTCAACCGGACCATGGCTTTGCGCAGGCGCGCGTCGATTTCGCTGCAGGACACGAGCTCGTCGCCGGTTGTCGCCAGATTGGTCAGTTTGGCGAGCGTGCCGCTGTCGGCCGACAGGTCGGACGAGGCCAGCTGCCCGATGAAGACGGTGTTGACGAACGTCTGCTCGCCGACATCGAACAGGAATTCGCCGATCGACCGGCTGGATGGCACGTCGATCGGCTGCCCGGTCGTTTCGTCCCGCAGGACCGTCCGGTCGAAGCGCCGGGAAAGGCCGAACGTCCGCTCGATCCGGTATCGGCAGCCATTCCATTCGAACACCAGATAGCCGCCCATGTTGGACTCGCCCCATGGCATCAGGCGCTTCCGGTCATTTTCCTCCAGATTGCGGGCGTTGCCCGCAAGCCCGTAGAACAGGGAGCGGATGAAGGACATCGTTGTGCTTTTGCCGGATTCGTTGTCCCCCCGGATCAGGTTGAAACCGGTTGCAGGGGAGAAGTGCCGGTCAGTCAGGCCGCCAAAGCGGTCGATGTGCCACTCAAGGATACGCACGTTCCGGCACCTCCCCGCAAAAAGCGCTCAAGCCCAGGTCCAGCGCCCGCTTCGACCGGTCATCCATGTCCGGATTTTCCAGAAGCCGGATGAACGTGCCGCGCAGGCTGCTTTCGATCCGCCAGGCATCGAGGTCCCAAAGTGGTGCGGTCTGATCAGCCAGCTCGGTCAAAAAACCGTCCGGCGCGATTTTCCGCACCAGAACCGAGGGCACGACGGCCAACTCGTCCGGCAGGTGGCCGGTCAGGACGATCCGGCAGGCCATTCCGGTCCAGTCCGCACCATGAAGCCGCGACATGTCCGTCCCGATTCGGGTGGCCAGATCATCCGTCGTACGACAGCTATCGACCGGGATCGGCTGGATCACGAACGGCCGCGCCCCCAGCGGAATCCAGTCGGCCCGGAACGGACGGGACTGATCCGGGTCAGTTGACGGATCCAGCGCCATCTCAAGCCTGAGATAGCCTTTTTCGCCGGTTTCATCGAACCCCCGCCCCATCGGGCAGCCGCTGTACGCAAATCGGCCACGGCCGGCCGGAAGGGGACCGGACCGCTCATGGCGGTGGCCGAGCGCGGCATAATCGATGCCAAGGGCGATGAACTGCTCCATGGTGATGGGATTGTATGGGCTGCCCTGGCCCTGGCTGACGACATCGCCATGCAGAACCAGCAGGCGGAGCCGACTGTCCGTCGGCGTCACGGTGCGGCTCCCAACGGATGCATCCGATGCGGGGCGACCATTCGCCTCGGGCAGCAACGAACGGGGCGAGGCTCCGGACGTGAACCCTGCGCCCATGACCCTGACCGGGCGGTCGGGCAGGTCGTAAGATGACAGTTCGTCCGTGAAGCAATGCACGTTCGCCGGCCAGGGCAGGGCGCGGTATGGCGAGTCGAGGAAAGCGGGGTCGTGGTTGCCGGCTGAAATGAAAACCCGTGTGTCCGGGATCGCGTCCAACTGCTCGCGCACCCAATGGACAACCGGGGCGTCCGGCACCGTCCGGTCGAACAGGTCGCCGGCGATCAGTAGCAGGTCCGGTTTTTCCCGCGCGCAGGTGTCGATCAGCCGGGAAAACGCGGCCAGCTGTTCCTGCTGCAGCTGGGCGGCACGATCCGGCCATGTCCCGAATGGCGAGCCCATATGCCAGTCCGCCGTATGCACGAAGTGGATGGTGTCCGTCATGATGAATCCTGCCTTCTTGTCTGTTTCCTGTTCCTCATTATATCTGAGGATCAAGGAAAAGAACATCTGTTCTCTTAATGGATCCTTTGATATAATGGGTCCAGTTTATTTCAGACAATCATCTCGACAACAAAGGAAAGACAGGATACGAAGGATGCATGTCTGTGTCGTTGCCCCTGATCCGGCCGTTTCGGCCGCCCTTGGCCCGATTCTTTTCCAGGATCCGCGATGGAGTGCCATCAGCATCTGCCCGGATGCGAACTGCGGCTGGCTGACTTTCAAAAGGCAGCGCCCCGGAGTCTTTTTCGTTGGCATCGGCGCCGATCGGGCACAGGCCAGGTCCGGGCTGTCGCTGGCCGACCGGATCCGGCGGTCGGATGATCGGTGCGTGATCATTTTCCTGTCCGCACAAACCACGATGCCACCGGAAATTTTCAAGGCCTATCCGCTCGACTGCTTGGGCCTGCCGCTTGACCAGGCCCGTCTGCGCCTGACGGTCGACCGTCTCTTTGCCAATGCTTCCCGTCAGGTCCAGGACAAAGGCCAGTTGCCGGTGGCGCGTGTGCGGATCCGGTATTTCGGCGAGTTTGCCTGCGTGACGGACGGCGGGCGGACGGCAGATCTCCGGCTGCCGGGAGGGAAATGCCGGGAGCTGCTGGCATTTCTGCTGTCCCGGCCGGATCGGTCCGTTTCACGCGACCAGCTATTGGAGCATCTGTTTGGCGGCAAAAAAGACGAGCGAACAATCAATCGTCTCCATGTGACAATTTCCGGATTGAGAAAGGCGCTCAGACGAGTGGACGGCCTGTCCCTTCAGGGACAGTACAGCCTGTCAGTGGCGGAAGGCGTCTGTGACCTCACCGACTATCTGAGGCATGCCCGGTCCATCATGACCATTGACGAGGGCAATGTCCGATTGGCGGAACGCATCGCCGGGCTGTATGCCGGCACCTGCTTCGGCGAGGCGGACTATGAATGGGCCGAGCCTTTGAAGGCCAGTCTGGATGAGGCCCAGGAACTGCTGCTGCTCCGGATCGCAGCTTTCCACGAGTCGAAGAACGATCTGAAACGGTCTGAGCAGGCACTGATGACGCTGGTCGAGCTCAACCCCTGGTCAGAAGGCGGGCAAACGGCCCTGCTCGACCTGTACATCAACCAGCGTCGGCCGGCCCAGTACAAGAAAGCCTATGAGGCCTTCCGGCAGATCATGGAAGACGAACTGGACCTGCCGATGGATGTGCGGTTTCAGAAGGCTTACCAGACATTCCTGCCTTCCTGAGTTGGATCGGTCATGGAGCGGATGGCAATGTGATCACAAATCCGAGCTGGTCCTGGATCTGGTAGCGGGCCTCGATCCGGTAGCCCGGTCTGGCCCACAACGCCAGGATAAGGACCAGCAAGGCGAGCCCGAATAGCCATCTTGATTTCTGGCGTGAGCCGATTGCCTGGAACCGATGACGACGGGTGACGGGTTTTTCTTGGCGCATGACAGGTTGCTCCTTTTTCAGGGGTTTCAGTCGATCTGGGTCGCGACCACGAGAATCTCCAGCTGTACCGGCGTGTCTGCTGCCGGCAGTCCGGCGTCGTCCGGCAAAGTCACCTCCAGTTGATAGGGATGGCTGGTGGGTGACGTGTCCATCGCCGCGACCCCGGGGAAACGACCGGCCGCATCCGGTGTGATTGCCTGACGGCCCTCGCCGCCGCCGGTCGTGAAAAGCGCGTAATCAAACCGGTCATGGTAAGGCTCGTCCGCGGATATCTCCAGCCAGTAAGATTGACACACGTCGCTCGCTGACTGCCCGGTCACGCTGTTGGCGATGCTGAAATCATACAACAGGGTTTGTCCCGGTACGATCGTCGATTGAGCGACAAATGGATCACCCTGCTCGACCCGGATCACCGGCCGCGCGACACGCGCCATGTCGTAGGCAGAAGCATGGCTTCGATAGCGCGCGGTCGTCTCCAGCGTCGTCATGCTGGCCGTGATCAGCAGCGTCGCCAGCAGTAGAATCGCTTTCTTGTTCATCCCGTCACCTCCCGGGCTCATTCAATTGGACATGGATTTGTTTTAGTTTCCCTTATCATGCCGATTTCCTCTGATGGCATTCTTTCTGAAACATCTCTTCAGAAAAGCATCAGAAGCGGCTGTTAAGATCTGCCAAAAAGCCATTTTGGAGGACCCCCCATGCAAAGAACCGGAAAACCCATCAAACGGATCGTCAGGCTGACCAGGCTTGCCCTGGTCCTGATCCTGCTGCCCATCCTGCTGGTCAACCTGTCCATCATCGTGCAGACCGCCGTGTGGCCCGAGCGCCTGCCCAGCGTGCTGGGCTACAAGGCCCTGATCCTGATGCCGGATTCACCGGATGGCAGCCAGCCCGTCGGCATCATCCGGACACGACCCCTGGACGCGATTGGTATCAACGATACCATCGCCTACCGTAAAGGATGGACCTTCTTCATTGAAACGGTCCACGAGATGGATATCGCCAATGGCATCCCGACCATCATGACCCGCACCGGTTCCGACAACCAGGCCGCGCTTACGACCGTGACGGTCGATCAGATCGAAGGGGTGCTGGTGTCCCGCATCCCGAGACTTGGCAGTTGGGCACTGTTCCTGCAAAGCCCCATGGGGCTGCTGCTATTCATGATCCTGCCGGTTTTCATTTTCCTGGCGCAGGACACTCTTTTCAGAAGAAAGCACCCTGCACGGAACCGGCCCGTTCCCGACACCCTTTGACTGTCAGGCGGCCTCAAGCCGTTGGGATAGAAAAGGAAAGCAGGTGATGCGGGCCAACAACAAAACCGGCAGGACGGGTGGCAGCCACAGCCCGGAGCTGGATCCAGACATCAACATGTGGCGAAACAATCGATTTTGGAGGAATACTCATGAAACGTGACCGAACAGTGAAAACCACCCTGATCCTGACCATCGCCGTCCTGATGACCCTGTCGCTGGTGTCAGGGTCCATGGCCAAGTTCGTCCACACCACCCAGGGCTCGGACACGGCACGCGTCGCCCAGTTCGAACTGGTCGTCCAGTCCTATGATTTGAGGGATGGCAGCACGGACGCGACGGTCTGGGGCACACCCGACACGGCCATCAATCTTTTCAGCACGACCACGGATGACACCGGCCTGTACAATGATCCGGCGGGTGACTTCGACACGAACGACGGAGTGAAGCTCGTTGCCCCGGGGACCACAGGCCAGTTCAGCATCAACGTCAGCAACAACAGTGAAGTAGCGGTCAAACCGACCTTCGCCTTGACCGAAACCTTTGTGAACGATCAGAAGATCCCGATTGTCTACACGTATCAGGATTCGCATTATACGAGTTATGCGGATTCTGGACTCTCGGTCGGCGGAAAGCACATCTCCGGCGATCTGACCGCACTGGCAGCGGCATTGACGAATCGAATTGGACCGATGGATCCGCAGATGACCATGCCCCTTGGCGGCGTTTCTGACCAAACCATCACCTGGTCATGGGCCTTTACCAGCAACGACAACCAGACCGATGCCAAGGATACCGTCCTGGCGATCGACAACAACCTCAACGGCCTGGACCAGCCGACCATCACCCTGACCCTGTCCTGTCTCGCCGAGCAGCTCGATACGGGCGCCGCGGGCTGATCCATCGCCTGACTTTTTTACCCATCAGCCTGACGCCCCGGGATCGGACGATCGTGTCTGATTCCGCGGGCGTCTGATTTCATCCGAATAGGAGCAATGACATGCACGCCTTGCGAATCTGGTTTCCCAGGATCCTGATCATCCTGCTGCTGCTGGTCCTTGCGGCCAGCCTGTATTATCCGGTTGCCACGCGCTTCACGGGCGACACGCACCCCGCGCTTTTCGGATATCGTCCGGCGATCATCCTGACCGGCAGCATGGAGCCGTCGCTCCGGCGAGGTGACCTGGTGGTGTTCAAAGAAGAACCGGCTTATCGGGAAGGGGCTGTCGTTTTGTATCAGGATGGCCGGCAGCTGGTGACGCACCGTGTGGTGGCGTCCGGACCGGACTGGCTCATGACCCGGGGCGACGCCAACAACACCGTGGATGCGCCGGTTTCATGCGACCGTGTGCTGGGTGCCATGGTCCTTCGGCTGCAAAATGCCGGTCGACTGGCCTGGTTTGTCCGGTCGCCGGCGGGACTGGCCCTTTCAGTTGTGGCGCTTCTGGTGGTTTTCCGTCGGGGACGGCCGTGACAGGCGACTGCGCAGGTCGATCATTTTGTCAATGCGGTTGGTGATGATCCCGTGGACCGGAAACGCCGTCAATCGCCGCATGTCCCGCTCCCGATCCACGGTTTCGACGATGAGTTCCAGACGCGACTCATCAAGCACTTGATGCAGAAGCCGGGTCACGAGGCGGGTGCGGGTGACCAGGCCGTTCGCCTCGCCTTCCCGGAGCCGGCGGACAAATTCGTCGCAGGCACCAAAGACAAATCGCTGCCCGAAGGTCGGCGTGGCGCTGACATAGATCGTCATTTCCGGGAGCGTGCGCCGGATGGGGGCCAGGTATTTCAAAGGGACACCGAGCAGGACAACCCGGTCCTGGAGTCCAGCATCCTGGATCATGGCCGCGAGGTGCTTCAGGCCGGAAAATTCGCGCAGGTTCAGATAGAGCCGGATGGCGGGGTGCTCGGCGGTCAGGCGCAGCAGGTCCGGCACGGTCACGGCCTGGCGCTGTTCCCGGGGTGTCAGACGGTCGCGGGCAACATAGGGCATGCCTAATTCATCAAACCGGATGTCCGCTTCGACACCGTCGACCGGATAGGAGAAGGCCAGGTCAAAAGACGCGCGGCTATTTGGCCGGGAGCCGAGGCATCCGGCTTTTGCCGTGATCCGAACCCAGCGATGGGTCGTCATGCGGGTTGGTCACCTGATCGGCGTGCGTAAACGGGCCGGATCATTCCTGACGATAGGGGCCATGCTTTTCCATCCGGCGGTTCCAATAGGCATGGACACAGTCAGAACAGACTTCGGCCGCGCGCTCAAGGTCGATGCTGGAGGAGACCGAGTCCTTCGGGGTCCGGCCTTCAGCAGCGAAATTGATCGCCTGGCACTCGTAAAGTGAGATCATTCTGGCAAGCAGGGGGCACTCGACTTCGACGGCGTATTCTGGCATGGGGGATGACCTCCTGTCAATTTGTTGAAATATGCGGCACCTGGGTTTTCGGTCAGGACTTTGATTTTCAGTATACCATGAGTTGACCGGGACGCCCCATATTTTCGCCTTGCCATTGCGGGATCGTTCGGCATGGCTGATAATGGAGCAATCAGTAAAGGAGGCATCGCTTATGAAACTACCGGCCATCAAGCCCTGGCTTCTCGCCCTGGTCGGACTGGCTGTCGTCGTGGTCCTTGTGGTCAGCATGACGTCGGTTTTCACGATCCGGGAGACAGAGCAAGGCGTCCTGACGACATTCGGACGGTACACCCGCACTGTTGACGCGGGTCTGCACGTCAAGCTGCCGTTTCCCATCCAGTCTGTGACGATCCTGCCCGTCAATCTGACGCAGAAAATCGAACTTGGCTATGGGACACAGGCTGACGGATCCTATTACAGTGTCCCTGAAGAGAGCAACATGATCACCGGCGACATGAACATTGTCAATATCGATTTCTTTGTCGAATGGAAGATCAGCGATCCGGTGAAGTACCTGTTCGAGACGGATAGCCCGACCGTGATCCTGAAGAACATCCTGCAAAGCAGTGTGCGTTCCGTGGTTGGCACGAAGAACATCGACGATGTGCTCACCACCGGCAAGATCCAGATCCAGGCGGATGTCAAGGAGCAGCTGCGCCAGCGTTTCGAGACGAATGACATCGGCCTGATGGTGCTCGATGTCAAGGTCAACGATTCGGAGCCGCCGACAGAGACCGTATCCAAGGCGTTCCGTGATGTCGAGACCGCCAAGCAGCAGAAGGAGACCGCGCTCAATCAGGCGCTGGAGTATCGCAACAGCCGGCTGCCGGCGGCCAAGGCCGAGGCGGACAAGATCCTGCGTGACGCCGAGGGCCAGAAGCAGGCCCGGATCAATGAAGCGACCGGTGAACGGGACCGTTTCATGTCGATGTACAACCAATACACTGCTTTCCCGCAGATCACCCGCACCCGCATGTACCTGGAAGCCATGGAGTCGATCCTGCCGGATGTCAAGGTCTATATCGACAGCGGTTCATCGACACAGGCGCTTTTGCCGCTGGAGCCGTTCACGGCGGACCCGGATCAGTCGACAGGAGGTGATGGCAGATGAAGAAGATGATCGGTGCCGTCGTAGCCCTGATTGTTGTCCTGGCCCTGATCATTGGTGTGTCGGCCTCCGCGTACTCGGTCCATGAGGGCGAGGCCGTCTACATCACCCAGTTTGGCGCGATCCAGTACATCCAGCCGCAGGCCGGACTTCATTTCCGCGTCCCGTTCATCCAGAATGTCAACCGCATCACCAAGAAACAGATGATTTACAATGTCAATCCGTCGGAAGTGCTGACAGCCGACAAGAAGGCGATGATCGTCGACAGCTACGCGCTGTGGCGGATCGAAGACGTGACGACCTTCATCCGGACGGTCGCCAGCATCAATGAGATGCAGAAGCGGATCGACGCCAGCGTGTACAGCGTGATCAAGAACCTGATGGGTTCGCTGATGCAAAGCGAGATCATCGCTGACGGCGAGAGCAGCCGCGACACGCTCAACCAGCGGATCACGGACGCGGTCGACGAGAACCTCCGGGCTTATGGTGTCAAGATGATGGCCGTGGAGATCAAGCGCTATGATCTGCCGCAGGACAACACATCGGCCGTCTATGACCGCATGGTGTCTGAACGGGCGCAGATGGCGGCCTCTTTCAAAGCGGATGGCGAGTACGAGGCGTCCAAGATCCGCAACGAAACCGACAAGGAGATCGAGATCCTGCTCGCGAAGGCGCGCGCGGATGCGGCCAAGCTGGTCGGTGAAGGGGAGGCCGAGTACATGAAGACGCTGCAGGATATCTACAATGATCCTGAAAAAGCCGATTTCTACAAATTTGTCCGGGAACTCGAGGCGCTTCAGGTCAGCCTGAAGGGCGAGAAAACGCTCATCCTGGGGAAAGATTCACCCATCGTCGCCATCCTGAACCAGGGCGGCTAAGCATGGAATGGAACAGCCAGCAAGACCGGGCAGCAACGACTGCCCGGTCTTTTTTTGTTGAATCAGAATGCGACCGGACGGATCAGCTGATCCAGACACGGGCTTTCCAGGCATCATACCAGTCCTCCGGGATCTCATCCGGCTTCGCCCGGATGCCCAGTAGCAACCCGATCAGCATGGCCCGCGCGGCAGAATCGCCGCCGATCAGCGTGTTGATCCGCATCGCTTCGCGATAATCGACTTCTTTTGCCAGGATATTGAGGATGACCGGCAGGGCATGATGGGCGTGGCAGGTCTGACCCAATCCGGAAGCGATTTCCCTGGGACTGCCATCGACATATTTCAAGGCATTTTCCAGCGACAGGTCGAAAAACTGGATGCTGGCGCGCATCGCGACCAGAAGGTCTTCGGGGTCGCCCGCGAGAATCTGGGCGGCCCGCTCATCCCGGACGCTCCGGAGGATATCGATGATCGACCGTGTATCGCCTTGCAGCATCCGGACGGCAGATCGCGCGAACAGGTCGGCCACCAGCAGGGCGCGGGGACTGCGATGGGTCAGGCGGGCCTGGTCAAGTGAAGCGTCGACGGCCTCGACAGGGTCCTTGATCCAGTAGAGCGTGGAAACCATGCGTGCCGCACCGCCCAGTTCGTCTGACAGGTAGCCGTAACGATTGCCGTTTGTCAGCAGGTTGATCGATTCACGAGTCGCGGTGTCCTCATAGCCTCGATAGGACTTCATCTGATCCAGCCAGAACCGGCTGAACTCGATGCCATCGTATTCGCCTTCATTCGCGTGCAGGAACTGGAACAGCATCAGCGCCTGGTCACCATAATGGGTCTGGTCACCGCGGTGTTTCCCGGGATGGAATGTGTCGGGTGCCGGTTCCTGCAGACCCAGCTCAGGTGAAAAGAGGGCTTCGACCCGATCAAGTTTATAAATCCAATGTGTGCCAAGCGCGTGGGAATCGCCGATCATGCTCGCGGCGAACATTCGCTGACGGACATTCAACTGTATTGACATCAAGAACACCTCCTGTCTTTGGTATCATGATGAACCATGTCATTGCTTCTGTCTGTTCCGACTGTAACACTTTCAGAGCGGGTAGGATATAATGAGATCAACTGAAATTTCGTGTCATCAATCAGGCGATTTTACCAGTTGATGGGCTATCGAAGCCACAGGCAAGCATGGAGGTGCACGGATGGGCGCGCAATTGGGTTTTTATGGACTGGGTGTCATGGGCAAGAATCTTTGCCTCAACCTGCTCGATCATGAAGTCAGGCTCTGTGTGGCCGATTATCTGCCGGCCAACACACAGGCGCTCGCGTCGACAGGCCATCCGCTCCTGATGACAGCGGATTCTGAAGAGGCGATGTGCGCCCAGTTGGAAAAACCCCGCCGGATCTTTCTCATGATCAAAGCCGGCTCGGCTGTCGACCAGACCATCGAGCGGTTCCTGCCGTGGCTGGAGCCGGGGGACATCCTCATGGATGGCGGCAACAGCTATTTCCTGGACACTGTCCGCCGCTATCGCGAACTGTCGGAAAAAGGCATCCGGTATCTCGGCATCGGTGTATCCGGCGGCGCTTATGGCGCGCGCAACGGACCGGCCCTCATGGTGGGCGGTGACAAGTCCGCCTACGATCTGATGGCCCTGGTCCTGACGGCCATCGCGGCCAAGGTCGGTGACGATCCATGCTGCGATTATGTGGGTGAGGACGGCGCCGGACATTTTGTCAAGACGGTGCACAACGGGATCGAATACGCGGACATGCAGCTGATCTCGGAAGTCTATGATCTGGCCTGCCGCGGCCGGGGGCTGCCGCCGGCGGTCATCGGAGAGATGTTCGCGAAACTGAACACCGGTGTCGCGGAGAGCTACCTGATGACCATCACGGCCGAGATACTCGGGACAACCGATCCCATGACCGGCGAGCCGCTGGTCTTTGTGGTCGGCGACCAGGCCGTGCAGAACGGCACCGGCAGCTGGGCCGCCGAGCAGGCCCTGCGGCTGGGCATGCCGGCCACCTTGCTGTCCTCGGCTGTCTTCGCGCGGTCGCGTTCTGCTGATCGCGACCTGAGGCGCCAGGTTGCCGCGACCATGCAGCTCGAACCACGTCCATCCGTTGATTTCGAATCGGCTGAAGCAGACCCGGCTTCACTCGAGTCACTGGCCCGGGCCCTGCTTCTGGGGCGCATCCTGACTTATGCCGAGGGCTTTTGCCTGATGAAGGCGGCGGCAGCCAACAACAACTGGTCCATGGACCTCTCGGCCGTTGCCCGCATTTTCCGGGGCGGCTGCATCATCCGGTCGGGGCTGCTGGAACCGATCGCCAAGGCATACACGGCACAGCCCGACCTGTCGCACCTGCTGGCCGATCCCGACATCGCGGCCTTGGCTTCGACCCTGATCGACGGACTGGTGGAAACGACACTCGACGCGGTCCGGCTCAGGCTGCCGGTGCCGGTCCTGACCGCGGCGGCTTCCGAGCTCGCCGCCCTGAACGACCTGAACCTGCCGACCAGCCTGATCCAGGCCCAGCGCGACTACTTTGGCTCGCACACCTTCCGGCGCAAGGATAGGGAGGGCCGTTTCCATTTCAATTACGACAGCCAGACGATCGACCATCTCCCCGGCTGATGGGATCGTCATCACGAAAGGACCGCCTGCATGGGAAAATTTGACGGCTGGCTGATCGCCACCGACCTTGACGGCACCCTGATCGGAGAAAACGGGCAGATCCCCGCGCGCAATCTCGAGGCGATTTCCCGCTTCCAGGAAGAGGGTGGCCTGTTCACGATCGCGACCGGGCGATCACTGGCGATGTGTCACGGGTATCTGGCCCAGGTCCGGATCAACACGCCGGCCATTCTGATCAACGGCACCCTGCTCTATGACACCGACTCCGACCGGCCGGTCTGGCAGACTGGGCTCAACCGCGAGGTAGCGACCCGGATCCTGAGCCGGGTGACGCGATCATTCCCGGATGTCTGCGCGCAGATCCACAGTGCCGGCCCGATCGCCCTCGTCAGCCGGTATTCCTGTGTCGACATTTTCCTGGAAAACGAAGACCTGCCGAGAGTCTGGACGACTCCGGACACCGTCGGCGAGCCCTGGTACAAGATCATGTTCTATTCGACACCGGAGCGGCTCGGCGAACTGGAGGCTTTCGTCGGCCGCGAAATCGAGTTTGCCGACCGGGCCCAGCTGAACATCCTCTACTCCGCGCCCTATTACTACGAGATGATGCCGGCCGCGACGAACAAAGGAACCGGCCTGCTGCATCTGGCAGAGATCGAAGGGATCCGGCACGACCATACGGTGGCGATCGGCGACTATTTCAACGACGCCGACATGATCCGGATGGCGGGCATCGGCGCGGCCGTGGCGAACGCCCCGGAGGAAATCCGCCGGATGGCCGACATTGTCGTCGGACACAACGACAGCGGCGCGATCGCCGACTTGATCGCCTGGCTGGAGGAAACGAAACTTGCCCGGGATGACTGACCGTTCCGGATCGGCATGAGAAAAGACCGGCTGCCCATTGTAGGCAAACCGGTCTTTTTGTTGATGGAACAGGCTTCAGGCGACCCGGATTACAAACCGGCCGGGAGACCGGGCACGACCGGGGCCGCGAAGGTGCGTGCGCCCAGTTCCGTATCGATCATCAGCAGACCGCTCAGGTCATTTCCAGCCAGCTTGAGCTTGGCAATGATGTCATTGGCGTTGCTCTCTTCCTCGACCTGTTCCGATACATACCACTGGAGGAAGTTGTAGGCCGCATGGTCGCGCTCCTCCATGCTGATGGTCGCCAGGTTGTCGATCGAAGCGGTGACTGTCTTTTCATGGGCCAGCACCTTCTCGAAGACGTCGAGCAGGGATTCGAAATCGGACTCCGGCTTGTCGACCGGGAAAAGCGTGGCGGACTCGCCCCGATAGTGGAGGTAATGATACAGGTTCTGACCGTGCGCCATTTCCTCCTGGTACTGCACGTACAGCCAGGTCGCGGAGCCTTTCAGTCCTTTCTGCTCACACCAGTCCGACATTGCCAGGTAAAGGAAGGCGGAATAGATCTCCTTGTTGATCTGTTGGCTGATCGCATGACTCAATTTTTCATTCATGACCATCACTCCTCACTGATTCGTTTCCAAAATGAAACGGATGGATATTTCCAGATGAAACAATCATGCTACCAAACGGCCGAAACAGCAGTCACCTGTGTTACCGGTCTTAAATGGAATCGTTTTCGTACAAAAAACGCCTGAAAATCAAGTGTTTGTTCCTTTTTTTTCATGGAGCATTTCGACTATAATGGGTGTGGTCAAATTGAACATGGCAGTCTGCCCGGCGTAGACTGCTTGATATTGTCCACCGGCCGCCGCGGCTGACCGATGTCCGCGGCACGGGTCCGGATGGATTTGCAGGAGGTTTCCATTGAACAAGATTGTTCGCAAAAAGGTGCTGAATCCGGTCGTGACGCTGATGGATGTGCTGGCGCCCGCGATCGCCCACAAGGCGGAGCCGGGACAGTTCATCATCCTGAGGGTGCATGACGAGGGTGAGCGAGTGCCGCTGACGATCGCCGACTTCGATCGCGAAGCCGGGACGATCACGATCATCTACCAGGCCGTCGGCAAGACGACGACGATGCTGGCCGAGATGAATGAGGGCGATTTCATCCTCGATTTTGTCGGGCCGCTGGGTGTGGCTTCCCATCTGGAGGGATACAAACGGGTGGCCGTCGTGGGTGGTGGCCTGGGCACGGCGATCGCCTATCCCCAGGCCAAGAAGCTGCATGCGCTGGGCGCGCGGGTCGATATGATCGTCGGCTTCCGCAACAAGGACCTGGTCATCCTCGAGGATGAGATGAACGCGGTCGCCGACCGGGTGATCATCATGACCGATGACGGATCGAACGGCAACAAGGGCTTCGTCAGCGACGCGCTCAAGGCGCGGATCGAGGAGGGCGCGGATTACGACCTGGTGGTCGCGATCGGGCCGCTGATCATGATGAAGGTCATCTCGAACCTCACACGCCCTTACAAGATCAAGACAATCGTGAGCATGAACCCGATCATGATCGACGGCACGGGGATGTGCGGTGGCTGCCGTCTGACCGTGGGCGGGAAGACGGTCTTCGCCTGTGTCGACGGCCCGGACTTTGACGGCCATGAGGTTGATTTTGACGAGGCGATGCGCCGCCAGCAGATGTACAAGCCGGACGAGCAGCGCTCATTGGAGCAGCATCGCTGCCGTCTGACCGGGGAGGAACACCGCCATGGCTAACATGTCACGCAAGAAAGTGCCGATGCCCGAACAGGAGCCGGCCATCCGCAACAAGAACTTCGCCGAGGTCGCCTTCGGCTATGACCAGGAACTGGCGGTCGAGGAGGCCACCCGCTGCCTCAATTGCAGGCATCGCCCCTGTGTCCAGGGCTGCCCGGTCAATGTCGCCATACCGGAATTCATCATGCAGATCGCCAAGCGTGATTTCGAGGGTGCCTACCAGAAGATCGTCGAAACGAACAGCCTGCCGGCCGTTTGCGGCCGGGTGTGTCCGCAGGAATCGCAGTGCGAGGCATTGTGCGTGCGCGCCAAGCAGGGCGAGCCGGTCGGCATCGGGCGGCTGGAGCGGTTTGCCGCGGACTGGCACATGGCCAAGCTGCAGGCCGAGTCACAGCAGGCCGGCGCCTGCTCGGTGCTGCGGCCGCGTCCGGACGGCAAGAAAGTGGCGGTCGTCGGCTCCGGCCCGGCCAGCCTGACCTGTGCCGGCGACCTGGCCAAGCTGGGCTACAAGGTGACTGTTTTCGAAGCCTTCCACATACCGGGTGGTGTGCTGATGTATGGCATCCCCGAGTTCCGCCTGCCCAAGGCCCTGGTCCAGCAGGAGATCGACACACTGCGCCAATATGGCGTCAGGATCGAGACCAACATGGTCATCGGGCGCGTCTACTCGCTGGACGACCTGTTCGCGGACGGCTTCGAGGCTGTCTTCATCGGGACCGGCGCGGGGCTGCCGACCTTCATGGGCATCCCGGGCGAGAACCTGAACGGCGTCTACTCCGCCAATGAATTCCTGACCCGGGTCAACCTGATGAAGGCCTACCAGTTCCCCGAGTGCGACACGCCAGTCAAGGTCGGCCGCCGGGTGGCGGTCGTCGGCGGCGGCAATGTCGCGATGGACGCGGCCCGCAGCGCCAAGCGACTGGGCGCGGAAGAGGTGTACATCATCTACCGTCGTTCCGAGGTGGAGATGCCGGCCCGCCTTGAGGAAGTCCATCACGCCAAGGAAGAGGGCATCATTTTCCACATTTTGACCAACCCGACCCAGGTCCTGGGTACGCCGGAAGGATGGGTCAAGGGGATCGAGTGCGTCGAGATGACCCTTGGTGAGCCGGACGCTTCCGGGCGCCGCCGTCCGGTCGTCAAGCCGGGATCAGAATACACGATCGACGTCGAGACCGTGATCATGGCGATCGGGACCAGTCCGAACCCGCTGATCAAGAAGACGACGCCCGGCCTCGAGACGGCCAGGTGGGGCGGGATCATCGCCGACGACGAGACCATGGCGACCAGCCGTCCGGGCGTCTATGCCGGCGGCGACGCCGTCACGGGCGCGGCGACAGTCATCCTCGCGATGGGTGCCGGTAAAAAGGCGGCCGCCGCGATCGACAAATACCTGCAAGAGAAACAATGATGCTGGTTGCCAGGTTCGGAATGCGCCGGACGATCATGAGGGAGGGCCTTTTATGCGTTATGTCCGATTTATAGGGAATGAAGCCGCTGTTTTTGGCAGTCTGCTCGCCGATGGCAGGATCCAGCCGCTTGACAAGGCGCCTTATCTGGGCGGGCAGCCGGTCGGTGAGCCGGTGGACGCTTCGACGGTCCGTCTGGTCGCGCCCTGCGAACCGAGCAAGATCGTCGCGATCGGCAAAAATTACTATGACCACATCCAGGAGTTTGATGCGGCCGTGCCGGAATCGCCGATCATCTTTTTCAAACCGCCGACCGCGATCAACGATCCGGAAGCCGTGATCCATTTGCCGTCGACCGACATTTCCAGCCGGATCGACTACGAAGGCGAGCTGGCGCTTGTCATTGCCAGGACCGCTTCGCGCGTCAAGGCCGAGGACGCGGCGCAGTACATCCAGGGCTACACGATCCTCAACGATGTCACGGCCCGCGATGTCCAGAAGTCGGACGGCCAGTGGGCGCGCGCCAAGGGAATGGACGGGTTTGCCCCGATCGGCCCGCTGGTGACGGACGAGATCGACCCCTATCATGTCGGCCTGAGGACACGGCTGAACGGCAAGGTCGTCCAGGAAAGCAGCACGGAGCTTCTGATCTGGAACATCGGTCAACTGATCGAATTCATCACGGCGACCATCACCCTGCTGCCCGGCGACATCGTCAGCACCGGAACGCCGGCGGGAGTCGGACCGATGGTGGATGGCGACGTCGTGGAGATCGAAATCGACGGTATCGGGGTTCTGAGAAATGTGGCTGCCGCGGGCTGAGCATTTGGTCAATCTGTAACGTTTGATCGCGCAGGATGCGAATTTTATGGTACAATCGAGACAGAATCTGATCAAATCAGATTGTTTTTATTGACCATTCCGGCAAGTCCGGATCAAACAGTACAAGGAGGACCGCTTATGAAATTTGATGAAATCCTTGGCGTGTTCAATGGACAGAACCGCAAGAAGGCCGCCCGCAACACGGCAGCCGGTGTCGGTCTGGGCGTCACTCTCGGCGCCATCGCAGGTCTTTTGTTCGCCCCGAAATCCGGCAAGGAAACCCGTGAGGACATCAAGGTCGCCGCAGAGAAAGGCGCCCAGGTCGTCAAGGAAAAAGCGGAAAAGGGCGCTCAGGTGGTGAAGGAAACGGCCGAAAAAGGAGCCAGGATCGTCAAGGAGAAAGCCCATGACGTTTCTGAGTTGGCCAAGGAAAAACTGCACAAGAAAGCGGAAGAGGTGGCGGAAGTGGCTGAGGAGATCGCTGAAGAGTGTGAAGATGATGCCGAATCCGCTGAATTCCCGCCGGATCCGGGCAACCTCTGAGCATCGGAGGCTTCGGATTCACGTCTTGTGAGGTGATACCATGCCGATAACCATTGATCTGATCCAGCTGGTCCTTGTGCTTCTGGCCTTGGCCGGTGTCGTCTTCGTCATTTACCTGATCGTCACATTGGCCCGGCTGCAGCAGACGTTGCGTGAAGCCAACCGCCTGATCGCCGAGGCCAGGGGCCCGGTGTCCGACACTTTGAAAAAACTGCCTGCGCTGATGGACCATGTGAGCGAGATCGGTACCAATGTCGAAAAATTGACGACCTCGATCAACGAGGATGTACCGGTCATGCTCAAGGATGTCCGCCAGGTGACCACTTCAGCCCGTGAGGGGGTGGAAGCGGTCAGCGGAGCCGTCTCCAGCATCGGCGGCACGGTCAAGGACGTCAGTTCTTCCTTTCGCAGCCACTCCGGAGCCGCGAGCACCATCGGCACCGCCGTCTCCGTCATCGGGGACATCCTGAGCGTCGTGCAGATGTTCCGCCCGCAGAAAAAGACCAGGAGTGTCCTGAAACGCAAAAAACGCCGCTGATCGCGATCCAGTGATCATGACCCGACAAAAACGAGTTTTTTAGCCCGGATGAATGAAAAGCATCCGGGTTTTTTTGTGACTGGGTCACGGTAAAGCCCGGATGGATCCGTTATGATCAACTCATTGAATGTGAAAGGAGCTGGTTTACATGGCTGGCAAAAATGTATTGACGATCACCGAACAGAATTTTGAGAATGAGGTGTTGAATTCCGACGTCCCTGTCCTTCTGGATTTCTGGGCTGTCTGGTGTGGACCGTGCCGCATGATCGCGCCAACGATTGAGCAGCTATCCGAAGAGATGGCTGGACAAATCAAGGTCGGCAAGGTGAATGTCGATGAACAGCCGAGTCTGGCTGCGGCCTTCGGAATCATGAGCATTCCGACCGTGACCTTGACAAAGGGCAAGAACCTGTTGATGCAGTCCATTGGTGTCAAACCCAAGGATGTGCTCAAGCGCGACATCGAAGCCAAGATCTCGAAAGCCTGATCTCTTCTGTGCCACAAGGATTGTGGCTGATCAGCCGATCCGGACCGGACGCCCTCGTGAACTTTCGACAAGATCACAGAGGGTGTTTTTCTGTTATTCAAGAAACGAACAAAAACGGGATCACCGCCGGTCGATGGCAGTGTCCCGCTTTTTTGACGGCTGGAAAGAGGGGTTACCCTTTCTCGGTTTCGAAAGGCCAGTTGTTGATGCCACCCATGTCATAGACGAGGGGGAACCCAGCGTCGATCAGGATGCCGGCAGCTGTCGCCGAGCGATTGCCGCTCCGGCAGTAGACGACGATCGGCTTCTGAGCATCTTTGGGCAGTTCGTCCAGCCGGTCCGCCAGTTCCGTGACCGGGATCAGGATGCTGCCGGGAATCCGGATTTCCTCGTATTCTTCCATGAAGCGGACATCGAGGAGGACGGCGTCCGGTGTTTTTTCAAGCAATTCCTTGCCCTCTTCCGGAGAAATCTTCTTCAGGATGCCCGTGGGTTTCGGGGCTTCTGTCGTTGCTGTCGTCGTGGTGGCGGCCGATGTGGACTGGGTGGTTGTCGCTGCTGTCGTAGTCGCGACCGTGGTCGGATTGCTGCCCGCGCAGGAAGCGAGGATCATGGCCGCCAGGGCGATCGATGCCACGAGTCCCCATTTCTTGTGTGCTTTTGTTTTTTTCATTGTGTTCATGTCGGTTCCCTCCATTTCGTTTCTGACATGTATGCGGGATCCGGCTGGCGCATGATGTGACACGCCATGCAGGATGATGGGATATGTTATAATCAGTTCATCTGTTTTCAAGGAGCGATCTCATGGTCAGACATCAGCCCGATCTCCTCCACCTGTTTCCGGTGTTGAAAAAGCTGCCGCCCGCCGACCTGTCCCGCCTGCAGAACGGCAGCCAGGTGCTGGACCTGCCGGCCGGCCAGATGCTGATGCAGCAGAACCGGCAATGCCAGCATGTGCCTTTGGTCCTGAGCGGTCGTCTGCGCGTCTATAAACTGGCACAGAACGGACGCGAAATGACTCTTTACCGGACAGGCCCCGGCGAGACCTGCCTGGCGTCCGTCGCCTGCCGGATCAGCGGGGATGACTTCCCGGCACTGGCCGAAGTCGAAACGAATGCGCGTCTTTTCATGATCCCGGTGGTGCTGTACGAACAACTGCTCGCCCACCGCGAATTCTGGAAAGACTTCCTGATCCTCAGCATGTATGAGCGCCTGACCGAGACCCTTTCGGTGCTCGAAGCCGTCGCGTTCGAGCGGACGGACCGCCGGCTGGTCGGCTGGCTGCTGGCCAAGGCCAGCACGGGCAAGACCGTGATTCGCACAACCCATGAGAACATCGCTGTCGAGCTGGGAACAGCCCGAGAAGTCGTGTCCCGGCTTCTGGGCGACATGCGCCAGAAAGGCCTGATCGACATGCGTCGCGGCCAGATCACGATCATTGAGCCGGATCGGCTGGCCGAATTGCTCGATGACCAGGAATGACCAATATCAGTTTATCAGATGGCCTTTGTTTTTTTCTGTAACGAACGCACATGATTTGAAAGGGTGAGATCTCATGCCCCATGCTCCTGGCCCTGAAAAACTGCCCACCGCTTTTCTCGGCTGCGAAACCGACTATGCCAGTGCCACTTGCGCGATCTTCGGCGCGCCATTTGACGGGACGGTCTCGTTCCGGCCGGGCACACGGTTCGGTCCGGCGCAGATGCGGCTCGAATCGATCAGCATCGAGACCTACAGCCCATACCTGGACATGGACCTGATGGATCGCGCGGTGACGGACCTGGGTGACCTCGACTTGCCGTTCGGCAATACGACCGCAGCGCTCGCGCGGATACGCGAACAGGCGGCCGCGGTGCTGGCGGACGGTAAAGCGCCGTTCATGCTGGGCGGCGAGCACCTGGTGAGCTTGCCGGCGGTCGAGGCGGTGCATGAGATGTTTCCTGACCTGTGTGTCGTGCATTTTGACGCTCACGCCGATCTAAGAGCGGATTATCTGGGCGAGACGCGGTCCCACGCGACCGTCATGCGCCGGATCCATGATCTTCTGGGCGATGGCCGGATTTTCCAGTTTGGCATCCGCTCCGGGACCCGGGACGAATTCGCTTTTGCCGCGGCCGGCCATGTCCGGATGCAGCCATTTGACACAGACGGGGTTGCCGCGCTGCCGGAAGTGATCGGCGACCGGCCGGTGTATTTGACTATCGATCTCGATGTGCTGGATCCATCCGTATTTCCGGGAACCGGCACCCCGGAGGCGGGGGGCCTGGGCTTCGGCCAGTTGCTGGCCGCCGTCCATGCGCTGCGCCCCTTGCGGCTGGTGGCGGCCGATCTGGTCGAACTGTCGCCACATTATGATCCGAGCGGCATTTCCACGGCCGCGGCACTGAAAATCATGCGCGAGGTGCTGCTGGTCATGACCGCCGGCCGACAGGTACCGTGACCGTCAGGGGAAAAGCGGGATGAAAACGGTCCTGTGCGCCATCAACAGCCGATACAACCAGACCAGTCCGGCCATCCGTTCGCTGGCCTTGTCTGTCGGCCCGAAATTTTTTGATAGTCGGACGGATCCAGACGTCGCGGTTGCGGAATACGCGACGGCGCAGCCGATTGACGTGATTGCGCGTGACCTGTTTGTGAAGGCCGGCGACCTGTACGCGTTTTCCGTCTACATCTGGAATCGTCGACAGACCTTCGATGTCATTGCCCAGCTCCGGGCCATGCGGCCTGACATCCTGATCATTGCCGGCGGCCCGGAGGTCTCCTTTGACCAGGCGGCCGTTCTCGAGGAATGCCCGGCCCTTGACATGATCCTTTCCGGAGAAGGGGAGCGTCCGTTCGCGCGGCTGCTCGCCCGATTGTCGACCGATCCGCGGCCGGGCATGGGCGGGGAAGGGGCGCAGACAGACTGGCTGGCAGACATTCCGGCACTGGCCTGGCGAGACCGGGACCGGATAGTCGTCAATCCGCCTGATCCGGATCCGCTGGACCTGTCGACGCTGCCGTTCCCGTATGAAGATGATCTGGAACGCATGACGGAGCGCATCCTCTACTACGAGTCCAGTCGCGGCTGTCCGTTCCGATGCGCGTACTGCCTGTCCTCCATCGAAAAACAGGTCCGGTTCAGACCCTTGCCCCAGACGCTGTCTCATTTTGACCGGTTCATCGATGCCGGCGCCCGGCTCGTCAAGCTGGTCGACCGCACCTTCAATTGCGATCCGCAGCGGGCCCGCGTGATCTGGCGTCATCTGGTGCAGCGGTATCAGGATCGTCCGTTCGACACTGTGTTTCATTTCGAGATCGCGGGCGATTTGCTGGCGAACGAGGACATCGAGCTGCTGGGCAGCGCCCCCAAGGGGCTTTTCCAGTTGGAAATCGGCGTCCAGTCGACGAACCCGACGACGTTGAGTCGGATCAACCGGGCCTGCGATCTTGAAAAACTGAGCCAACGCGTTCGCCAATTGGTCGCGGCCGGCCGTCAGCACCTGCACCTTGACCTGATCGCCGGTCTCCCGGGCGAGCGTCTGGAACAGGTCATCCAATCCTTCAACGACCTGTATGCGCTATCGACGGAACATCTGCAGCTCGGATTCCTCAAATTGCTGCCGGGAACGCCCGTCTTGCGTGAGATCGGTCCATGCCGATACCGGTACCAGCCGTTCCCGCCCTATGAGGTGGTGTCCACCCGGGACATCTCAGCCGGCGAGCTTTGTCGCCTCCATGAAATCGAAGATGTCCTGGAGTTGTTTGCCAATAGCGGTCTGTTTTTCTGGACCCTGCCTTTTCTGGTCCGCCAATTTGATTCCCCGTATGTGTTTTTCGAAGCGCTGGCGGACGAACGGGCCGAAGCAGGCGACGCCGGTCGTCCGCTTTCTACGGATGACCGGGCCATCCTGGTGAGCCGCTTTGCCGGCAACCGGCTGACTCCGGCCCTGAAGCAGGTGGTGGATGGTCTACTGCGATTGGATCATTACCGGAACGGGCGCAAAGACCCGCCGGCCGGACTGGGTGCGCTCGAAGCCTCGGCCGACCCGGTCGAGAAGTCGCTGATCGACCGGCTCAGGCGGAGCATGCTGCCCGGACGCCGGATCCGCATCGAATCCGTGCCATTTTCGGTCCGGCACTTGTTCGAGCACGGCGTGCTGATGGCAGAGGATCTGGAAGAAAGCCCGGGTGGCGGGAAGCTCCGCGAGTCAGGCGAATGGATCGTGTATGACCTGTCCGGGCCCGGGCCACGTGTCCATCAGGTCCTGCCCGCACCACCGCGTGACCCGTCACGGCTGGAAAAGTGGTTTTCAAACGCGGCCATGGCGTCTTCGTAGCCGAGCTGGATCCGTTCGAACCTGGCTTCCGGGCGCAGGTCAAAAGCGCCGTAGAGGCTGCGCGAGGGCTCAAGGTGGATCAGTTCGATACCGGTGGTGTCGAATGACCGGACACGGCCGGCTCCACCGATTTCGACCGCGATGATCCGCTTGAAGCCGCGGTTGAGCAGCATTTCGGTCGGCAGGTTGTTGTAGACGGATCCATCGATCATCCGCCGTCCGTCAATGTGGACTTCCTTGAAGATCGGCAGGCAGCTGCTGGCCAGGATATAGTCGATCACCTGCCCCTGGGGGATCTGCTCGACAAACAGGGCCATCGGCTTTCGTTCCGTGATCGAGTAGGTCATGAGCCCGTACGGGATGGACTCATGGCGCAGCCGGTACTCGTCGACATGGTCGATCAGCAGCTGGCGGAGCGGCTCGGTGCTGAAGCGGTGGTCCTGGCGGATGGTCTTGATGACGACACGGAGGTTGCGCCAGTCGAAAAGGTTGTCCGGGACCGGCAAAGGCTCGCGAACCTGGATGATCTTCGTGATGTCGATCTCCTGCCAGAGCTTCAGGGCGGCGTCAAAATCGCCCTGGGCGACCATCGTGCCGTTGACGGAGCCGATCGAGGTGCCGACGACGGCTTCGATCTGAATGCCCCACTCCCGGATGGCCTGCCAGACGCCGATCTGGTAGCCGCCCCGGGCGCTGCCGCCGGCCAGGACCAGCCCGAATCCGGGTCCTGGCACCAGGGGGTTCAAAGGATTCAGGGTCGGGTCGGGCGGCGGTGTCGATTGGTTCATGTCTGTACACTCCCATGCTTTGCGTAAAGGCCGGTTCCTGTGACCCTGCTGTTGAAAAAGCCCGGCCTGAACACGATATCAATTTCAGTTTACGAGGTTGGCCCACATGGGTCAAATGTCTTTCATCAAGATGATCGGAAAGGCCGTGGCCATTCATGACGAACTCGCGAGAAGAACGAAAACCGCATCAGCCGTTCGAGTGGAATCAGGGCAGCAACAGCCGGGTCGTGCTGGTGCATGGCTATGCCGGCAGCCCGGACCAGTTCCGGAAGTTGGCCCGTCTGCTGTTTGAGGACGGGCACGATGTGGCGGCTCTGCTGCTGCCGGGCCACGGACAGGACAGCCGTACTTTTGGCCGGGACTGGCAGGACGCCTGGCAACGACATGTTTTCCAATCCATCGATCGTCTGCGCGAGGGGCATGAACGGCTTTTCCTGATTGGCCATTCAGCGGGCGGGCTACTGTGCCTCGAGTATGCCGCCGATCATCCGGTGGATGGTGTCGTTTCTATAAGCGCGCCGCTCATGGTCAAATTCAGTCTGTTCCAGATCTGGCTCTCGCTGGAGATGCTCGTGTCGCCACCTGGTGGCGGACGCCCGATCATACAAGGTTACAGGCGCGGCTTCGGGGTCCACATGAAGGGCCTTTTCAGCCCCCTGTCCTTCATCCGGCCGGGGCTCAGTGTCCTGGGAACGATCCGGCGGGTCAAGAAGTGCTTGCCGGACGTGACCGCCCCCGTGCTCATCATCCAGTCGAAGCGGGATGAGACGGTCACCAGGGGCAGCGCGGACCGGATCGCCGGTCTGCTGGGCGGCCCTGTCCGGAAGCTGCCGCTCAGCCGGTCTCGGCATGCCTACCTGGTGCCCGAGGAGGAGGAAAAAGCCTGCCGCGAAATTCGCGACCTGTTGAAAATCCTTGCAAGACCGATGTCCGATCAAGTATCATTCAGATAGACATGTAACGAGTCAAATGTGATTCTGATCCATTTTTTCTGAACGATTGAGGAGGAAACGAACATGATTCGCGTGGATTACACGAACGCACTGCCTTTCTTTAACGAGTCGGAAATGGACAATTTCGAACCGCAGCTGAAAATCGCCCATGATCAACTTCATAAAAGGACCGGACCGGGATCGGAGTATCTCGGTTGGCTGCAACTGCCGACCCAATACGACAAAGTCGAGTTCGCACGCATCCGCAAGGCTGCGCAGAAGATCCGTCGCGACACGGACATCCTGGTCGTCATCGGCATCGGAGGCTCTTATCTCGGAGCCCGCGCCGCGATCGAGCTGCTGAGCAACAATTTCAACGCCACGATTTCCCGCCGCGCGCGCCAGGCTCCGCTTGTCGTCTTTGCCGGCAACGGGATTTCCGGCACCTACCTGTGCGACCTGTTCGACCTCATCGCCGACAAGCGCGTGTCCGTCAATGTCATCTCCAAATCCGGCACCACCACGGAGCCGGCGATCGCCTTCCGCCTGTTCAAGGGCTACATGGAGGAACGGTACGGCCGCGACGAGGCCAGGCGCCGCATTTACGTCACCACCGACAAGAGCCGCGGCGCGCTCAAGAAACTGGCGGATGAAGAAGGCTACGAGACCTTCGTCGTCCCCGACGACATCGGCGGCCGATACTCGGTCCTGACCGCTGTCGGATTGCTGCCGATCGCCGCCGCTGGCATCGATATCAAGGAGATCATGCGTGGCGCCAAGGATGCCATGAACGCCTACAAGAACCCGAACCTTTCCGAAAACGCCTGCTACCAGTACGCCGTGCTTCGCAACATCCTGCTTCGCAAGGGTTATAGTGTCGAGATCATGGTCAATTACGAGCCCTCCTTCCATTTCATGACCGAGTGGTGGAAGCAGCTTTACGGCGAGAGCGAGGGCAAGGACCACCGCGGCCTGTTCCCGGCCGGGGTCGACAACTCCGCTGACCTGCACTCGATGGGACAGTTCATCCAGGATGGCAGCCGGATCATGTTCGAGACCGTCATCGATGTCCAGAAGCCCCGGCGCGAGTTGAAGATCCCACACGATCCGCGTGACCTGGATGGCCTCAACTTCCTGTCCGGCATGGACATGGCCGAGGTCTGCAAGAAGGCGCTCCAGGGGACGGGTCTTGCGCATGTCGACGGCGGCGTGCCGAACATCGTGATCCAGGTACCCCAGCTCGACGCCTACCATTTCGGCGAGATGGTCTATTTCTTCGAAAAGGCCTGCGGTATCAGCGGCAACCTGATGGCGGTCAACCCGTTCGACCAGCCCGGTGTCGAGAGCTACAAAGTCAACATGTTCGCGTTGCTGGGCAAACCTGGATATGAGCAGCAACGGGCCGAACTGGAAAAACGGCTTTGAGCCATTGCCCCTCGAAGCCAGCGCACATCGAAAATCCATGACATCCACCGGCCGGCTGATGCCTGACAGGATATCGGTCGGCCGGTTTGATGTCCGGAACCAGAAACAACACGTCTGACCTTGAAAGGAATCACCATGACAACCGTCAACCTGCCCCGTCGCCTGCTTCGCCAGGTCGCCAAGCCGGCCCGTTATGTCGGCGGCGAATGGAATCACGTCCTGAAGGCCGTTCCGGCCCCCGGATCTCAAGAGGCCCGTGATTTCATCCATTTTGCCTTCTGTTTTCCGGACTTGTATGAGATCGGCATGTCCAACCTGGCGCTGCGCATCCTGTACCACCAGATCAATCGGCGGCCCGACGCCTATTGTGAGCGTGTTTTCGCCCCGGCGACCGACATGGAAACGGCGATGCGGGCCGAAGGGCTGCCGCTTTTCTCGCTGGAAACCCGGACACCGCTTCGCGAATTCGATGTCGTCGGTTTCACACTCCAATATGAACTGTGTTATACCAATGTCCTGAACATGCTCGATCTCGGCGGTGTCCCGCTGAAGACCGTCGACCGCACGGAGGATGACCCGATCGTCTGCGCCGGTGGCCCGGTGGTTTACAACATCGAGCCGATGGCGGACTTTTTCGACCTGGTGATGATCGGGGAAGGGGAGGAGCTCATCGAAGAGGTCCTCGACCTGATCGCCGAGCACAAGAAGCATCCCGGGCGCAAAAGGGCCGACCTGCTGCGTGCCGCCGCGGCGATCGAGGGCGTTTATGTCCCGTCCCTGTATGCCGTTTCCTATCATGAGGACGGCACCGTCGCGTCGATCGACCCCGCTTCGCCCGAAGCGCCGGCCACGATTCAAAAGCGGCTGGTCATGGACCTTGACCAGTCCTTCTATCCGACCGATCCCATTGTGCCCAGCACCGAGATCGTCCATGACCGGATGTTCCTCGAGCTCTTCCGGGGCTGCACCCGCGGCTGCCGTTTCTGCCAGGCAGGATTCATCTATCGCCCGGTCCGGGAAAAAGGCAGTGACAAGCTGATCGCGCAGGCCAAGTCGCTCAACGCCGCAACCGGCTATGACGAGGTCGGCATGCTGTCGCTTTCGACCAGTGATTATTCGGAACTCGAGCGACTGACCGAAGGCTTGCTGTGCGACCTGGCCAACAGCCACACCAGCCTTTCACTGCCGTCGCTGCGCGTGGACTCCTTTTCGCTCGGACTGATGGAAAAAGCGTCCGGCACTCGCAAGAGCGGACTGACCTTCGCCCCGGAAGCCGGGACCCAGCGATTGCGGGACGTGATCAACAAGAACATCACGGAAGAGCAGATCCTGGACGCCATGCGGCTGGCCTTCCAGGGGGGCTGGAACGGCGCCAAACTGTACTTCATGCTCGGTCTCCCGACCGAGACCATGGAGGATGTCGAAGGCATTGCGCATCTGGCCCGCGCCATCGAGGCGATCTACCGGTCACTGCCCCGTGAACAGCGTCCGCGCCGCATGGAGCTGACCGTGAGCACCTCGATGTTCATTCCCAAGCCGTTCACCCCGTTCCAGTGGGTCGGACAGACCGGACGCGACCTGCTGGCCGAACGCCAGCGCCGGCTGAAGGACCTGCTGCGCAGCCCGTCGATCAAATATTCCTGGCATGACTTGTCCACAAGCTATCTGGAGGCAGTCCTGTCGCGAGGTGACCGCCGGCTGGGCCCGGTCATTCAGAAAGCCTGGTCGGACGGCTGCACCTTCGATGCCTGGGACGAGCACTTCCGGCTGCAGACGTGGCTGGATGCGCTGGATTTTTTCGGACTCGACCCGGAATTCTACGCCACGCGCGAGCGGCCGGCCGATGAAGTTTTCCCATGGTCGCATATCGACTGTGGCGTCGACCAGTCGTTTTTACATGACGAATATGTGCGGGCTTTGTCGGGCGATACGACGCCGGAATGCCGACTGGTCTGCAGCGCCTGCGGCGCACAGCGTTATGGAGGAGGTGTCTGCTATGACGAACGAACCGGAAGCTGAGATCATGACCAGAACCATCCTGCGCATCCGCTTTCGCCGTTTTGGCGCGGCTGTCTGGCTGGCCCACCTGGACCTGATGCGCACCTTCGAACGCTCTGTCCGCCGGGCCGGCATTCCGGTCCGCTGGTCTGCCGGCTTCAACCCGAGGCCGGACCTGGTGTTCGCCCTGCCCATCGGCGTCGGCCTCGAGACATGCGCGGACACGGTCGACATCGGCCTTGATGGATCAGACGTCGACCCGGACACACTCCTTTTACAACTGAATCAAAACTTGCCAGCCGGATTGTCCGTCGAAAAGGCGAGACTGATGCCCGCTGCCCATGACAGCATCATGAGCCGGATCGCGGCAGCCGATTACGAACTGGAGACCCGGCAGCTGGCCCAGGCCGCGCGCACGGCCCTCGAAATGGAAAAACTGATGATCGACAAGCCGTCCAAAGGAAAGACGATCCAAGTCGACATCCGCCCGCTGGTCCTCCTGCTGGAAACAGACGGGGACGACCGGATCCGGATCCGGGTCAAGGCGGGAAGCCGCGAAAACCTGCGTCCCGACCTGTTCCTGGCTGCCCTTGTCAAGTATGGCGACCTGGCACCGGAAGCGGCAGCCGATGCCCGCATGGTGCGGACGGGCCTTTACCTGACCGGCCGGACAGCCGAGACAGGCCTCGAGGACTCGGAGGGGATCCCCATGCCGGATCGTCCGGCAAACTGCCCTGAAGACGGGTCATCCGACCTGGAGTGACGGACGATGACGGCCATGATGACTGAAAACGATAACGCAGGGGTTGACAAACGCCAGGACAGGAGCCGTGAACTGGACATCCTGGTCATGATGGCACAGCCGACCGGGCTTGATGAGCAAAACCTTGCGCATGATATTGAAGACGCGACTGAAAGCAGTCTGGTTGTCCTGGAAGACGGTCGTCCGGTCGAGTTTTTGCCGCGCTGGCGGCCTTCGCGGATCCATCGCCATGATGTGGTGCTGGGCGTGGTGACACGCCCGATGCCCGGACTGGACGGCGCGTTCGTCGCCGTGGGGACCGGCCACGATGGCCTGCTGCGACTGGCAAAAGGCGAACCCATGCCGAAAGCCGGCACCCGGCTCATGGTCCGGATCCTGCGCGACGAGCGGCCAGGCAAAGGTCCGGTCCTGTCGACAAGCCTGGCGTACCCATCGCGATACGCGGTCCTGCGACCGGGACTGAGACCCTTGCGGCGAAGCCTTGTCAGGACGCTGCCTGAGCACGAGGCAGAAATGCTTTTTCAAAAAGATCTCGAACGGTTGGACGCCCTTCATGGCCGCTTGCAGCAAGAAGCCGTCTCCGGACCTGCGCCGCGCCGCCTGTTCGCGGCCGGCGATCCGCTTCTGGTCTATCTGACGGCCTGGCCGGACCGCATCCGGTCGATCCAAGTCGAAGGGCCCCGCCGATTCACAGCCGTCGAAGACTTGCTGCGCGAACAGGCCCCGGACCTGTTGCCGGTCCTGCGGCTTCATCCACCACACAGCACGTATGACCTGGCAGCCGTGCACCGGGTCAGCGACCTGGGCCGTCAGATCGCTAAAAGAACGGTACCGCTTCCCGGCGGTGGATCACTGGTCTTCGACCGGACCGAAGCGCTCTGGGTCATTGATGTCAACAGCCAGTCCGCGACCGGCAAAGACAAACGCGAACTGGCCAAACGGGTCAATCAGGAGGCGGTCCGGGAGATCGCCCGCCAGCTTCGCCTTAGGAACCTGGCCGGCATGATCGTGGTGGACCTGATCCGGACGGACGATCCTGAAGAGCGCGAATCGCTGGTCAGCCTGCTGCGGACATGCCTGTCCGGCGACCGCGGCAAGACCGATGTCTACGGTTTTGGCGCGCTGTCTTTGCTTGAAATGATCCGCACGGCGCCCTGACAGGCATGGCGGTCAGGATGTCTGCCTAGTTACGTGATGATTTTCCCCTGTTGCAAGTTAGTTCCGTTTGTTCCGGGGTGGGTGCCAGTTGCCGTTTCGGTGCTAGTTCATGCGTTTGCCTGAAGACCGCTGCGGCTGTAGCATTCCAGGACGTGACGACGCGCTGGTTCTGAAATGCCGTCTGGCACCGCCTAGCGGGCGGTGCCTGGCACCATTTCGGTACTTCAATAAAGTCACGCCCCGTATGCCTTGCGCCTGTAGCATCACAAGTCCTGGGCTCACGCGAGTTCCGATCGGGTGCCTGGCACGATTTCGGTACCCGGCGGAACTAACTGCCGGGTGCTCACGCACGGTGCCAGACACCATTTGGTACTTCAATAAAGTCACGCCCCGTATGCCTTGCGCCTGTAGCATCACAAGTCCTGGGCTCACGCGAGTTCCGATCGGGTGCCTGGCACGATTTCGGTACCCAGCGGAACTAACGGCCGGGTGCTTGTGGGCGATACCAAGCCCCCAACCAGGAGCTAGCGAAACCAATTTTCGAATCGTATCTTGATAATTGGGTTATTTTTACACATTTTAGCAAGATTTGTCGCTTTCTTTACGATTGTTGGACCAACAGCTATAATGAAGTCATTACGTGCATTTGCCTTCGGCACCACACCGGAAGGAGCGTGTCATGGCCATCACCAGACTGAGTCTGCCGTCGCTTGTCAGCAATGGAATGATCATCCAGCAGAACCAGCCTTTTGTCTTACGGGGGTCAACCGATCCGCTCGCTTTTGTCACTGTTTCACTCACACGAAAACCGGTGCAGACCAGCCGGCCAGTTTCGCCGCTGGACCCGGATTATGGTGTCATTTTTGAAACTGGTGCCAGCGCGGACATCGATGGTCGATTCCGGATTGAGCTACCGTCCCTTGCTGCGTCATTTGACCCTTTGACCCTCACCGTTTCCAGCGGCACTGACCGGGTCGACGTGACAGACATCCTGTCCGGCGAGGTCTGGATTTGTCTGGGCGGAGACAACATGGCCATGCCGGTCAGGGCGGCCGCGAACGGCCGCCACATGCTGGAACAGGCCAACACGCCCTATGTCCGCTTTTTCACGGCTGAGAAGCAGCCGGTCGAGGGATATCCTTCCTCCCCGCAGACCGATTTCCCCGGAGGCAGATGGATCTATGGTGACGTTCCGGCCGAAGTGGCCGAGCGTTCCGCCGTCGCGTTCTCGTTTGCCCGTGAACTATGCGCTGACCTGCACATGCCGGTCGCGGTTTTCGACCTGCCGGTGCGTCGGTCCCATCTGCACGCGTTTCTGCCTCGGCAGGTGATCGATGCCGAACCTCGGATCAAGGACCATCTCGCCGCTTTGGGCTTCGATGTCGACAAAAAGGGTGCCAATACGTCGTCGTTGATGGACCAGGACAGTCCTTCCGCCCTGTACAACACCTTGCTCGCCCCCTTGTTGGACCTGGGTGCGCAGGGGATCCTCTGGATGCACGGCGAGGTTGATTTTCCCCATCCATCGGTCTACGCGACCGGGTTTGCCCGGCTACTGGAGCACTTGGACGGATGGTTGCGCCCGGCTGATGGACATCATTTGAATCTGATCTATGCCCTGTTGCCTCCATTTTACACGGGCTTTGCCGAGGATCGCGCGCTGGCCCGGTTCAATGAAATACTGGCCGGTTCGCGCCAGAACCTGTCCCGTCCGGCTGGGCTGACGCCCCTTTACGACCTGCCGCCTCATTACAAGGACGCGCCTGAGCCATATGATTGTCCATGGACGCCTTCGACCAAGCAACCTGTCGGGCAGCGCATGAAAAAGATCGCCACCGGCCTGGTGTATCAGCGTAAAGCCCCCGCGAGCGCGCCGGAATGTTCCGAGTTCGAGATTGTTGGATCCAAGTTTCTCGTCTCGTTCAGCCATGTGCTGAATGGCCTTCGCCTGACCGGAGATGACAGCCGGCTGAGGGGCTTTTCGATCTGCGGGACGGACCGTGTGTTTGTCGAGGCGTCAGCCCGCCTGCTTTATGGTGTCCGTGTGCTGGTCTGGCATGATCAGATCGACCACCCGGTCGCGGTGTCCTATGCGGACCAGGACATCAATCTGGGCGCAAATTTGATCGGTCGGGATGGCCTTCCGGTCGTTCCGTTCCGGACGGACCAGGTCGCTTCTAGACACTCGGCTGACCTCGAATGGTTGCATTGCGAGCAGCTTCGCATCTGGGCCGTCGATGCCGGTGACCCCGGGAGCGGTCCGGCGTACCGGCCAGTATACCGGGTTCCTTATGGCAAGACGACCATCCAGGTTGAAAAGACGAACAAAAGCGAGGGAGACGGCTCTTTGCACCTGCAGTACGAAACGGATGCGGACAAGCGGGTGGGGCTGTCACCCATCCTGGAATACCCCTCGCTCTACCCGCCGCATGATTGGTCCGATTTCGCCGGCCTGTCTGTCGACATTTTCAATCCGGACCTCCAGTTCAAATCACTTGCGGTCGAACTGATGGTCGAGACCGCGGCCGGCCCGGATGACGAAGCGCCGGCCGATCAGACGCGCGCCGTCAGGCTCGGGCCATCTCCCGTCGAACCTGCCTTGCGCTGGCAGACTCTTTCCTTCAATCTGGAAAGCATGCCGGTCGCCCGCGACCGGATCCGCGGCGTCACGTTGGTCCTATCCGATCGCAAGGGCAGAGGGCAGGTGTTCATCGACAACATTCGCCTCCTGCTGCCTTGACCTGCTCCCCGGTAGGGGATAGTTGAATCGCTCCGGAGACGACCCCTTGAGACCTTGCTTTTTTCATCGATGCCCGCTATGATGAATGAATATTCCTGCGTTGAAAAAGAGGAGTACGATCTGCCAAGGCTGACAGAGAACGGGATCCACTGGCTGGAAGGTCCCGAAGCACAGCAGGACGGAAGGTCGCTTGGGAGCAGGACGCGACGGTGGCGAACAGCCGGAAACGAGTGCCCGCGATCATGCGGGAAAACTGGTGGTACCACGGAAGTCAAGCACTTTCGTCCAGTTGCTGGGCGGGTGCTTTTTATTTGCCGATAACGGGACTTTTCAGGAGACTGCCAACCGGGAAAGGCTCTATGTCGGAGACAGACCGAATTTGCAGGAGGTGTCACATGGCACGGATCGATTCCATCAGCAAAACCTTTGAACCGGCCGCCGCGGAAGCCAGGATATACAGCGATTGGCAGGAAAAGGGCCATTTCACGGCCCGGCCCGATCCTCGGAAAAAACCCTACACGATCGTCATTCCGCCGCCGAACATCACCGGCCAGCTGCACATGGGGCATGCGCTCGACAATACGCTGCAGGACATCCTGATCCGCCAGAAACGGATGCAGGGTTATGCCGCGCTCTGGCTGCCCGGCACCGACCACGCCTCGATCGCCACCGAGGCGAAAATCGTCGAGAAGATGCGGGAGGCCGGCGAGGACAAGGAGACGATCGGGCGCGAGGCTTTTCTTGAACGGGCCTGGGAGTGGAAGCGTGTCTATGGCGGGCGCATCATCGAGCAGCTCAAACGGCTCGGATCATCCTGCGACTGGAGCCGCGAGCGGTTCACGATGGACGATGTCCTGTCGGACGCGGTCATGGAGGTGTTCATCCGCCTGTATGAAAAAGGCCTGATCTACCGCGGCGAACGCATCATCAACTGGTGCCCGACCTGCCTGACATCGATTTCCGACGCTGAAGTGGAATATGAAGAGACACAGGGCATGTTCTACCGGATCCGCTATCCATTGTCCGATGGCAGCGGGGGCCTCGAGCTGGCGACGACGCGCCCGGAGACCCTGCTCGGGGATACGGCCGTGGCGGTTCACCCGGACGACGAACGGTATCAGCACCTGATCGGCAAATCCGTCATCCTGCCGATCGTCAACAAGGAGATCCCGATTATCGCGGACACCTATGTCGAGCGGGAGTTCGGCACGGGCGTGGTCAAGATCACGCCGGCCCATGACCCGAACGATTTCGAGGTGGGCCTGCGACACCACCTGCCGATGGTCAATGTCCTGACGGAGGACGCCCATATTGATCCGTCGATCCCGGTCTATGGCGGGATGGACCGCTATGAGGCGCGCAGGAAGATCGTTGAGGACCTGAAAGCTGCCGGCTATCTGATCAGGACAGAACCGCACAAGCACAATGTCGGGGCTTGCTACCGCTGCTCCACGACCGTCGAGCCGCGTGTCTCGCTGCAGTGGTTTGTCAAGATGAAGCCGCTGGCCGATCCGGCCATCGAGGTGGTCCGGGAAGGGAAGACCCGCTTCGTGCCGGAGCGCTTCGACAAGACTTATTTCAACTGGATGGAGAACATCCGTGACTGGTGCATCTCGCGTCAGCTTTGGTGGGGCCACCGGATCCCGGCTTACTATTGCCAAAGCTGTGGCTACATGGCCGTGGACCGGGAGATGCCGGATGTCTGTCCGGTGTGCGGCAGCACCCGTTTCAAACAGGACGAGGACACGCTCGACACCTGGTTCTCGTCCGCGCTGTGGCCCTTCTCGACGCTGGGTTGGCCGGCCGACACGGAGGACATGAGGTTTTTCTATCCCACCAGCGTGCTGGTCACCGGCTATGACATCATCTTCTTCTGGGTGGCGCGCATGATCTTCTCAGGGCTCGAGCATACCGGCCAGACGCCGTTCCACACGGTGTTCATCCACGGCATCGTGCGTGACGAGCAGGGCCGGAAGATGTCGAAGTCGCTCGGCAACGGGATCGATCCGCTGGAGATCATCGACACATTTGGCGCGGACGCGCTACGGTACGCGCTCGTGACCGGCAATGCGCCCGGGAACGACCTGCGCTTTTCGACCGAGAAGATCGAGGCCGGCCGCAACTTCATCAACAAGATCTGGAATGCCTTCCGGTTCACCGTGATGAATTTTGATGACGACATGGATTTTTCCTCCGTGCAACCGGAAGAACTTGCGCCGGAGGACCGCTGGATCCTGTCACGGCTGCACACGGTCATCGATGAAGTGTCGAGGAATCTGGACCACTATGACCTTGGCATCGCCCTCACCAAGATCTACCAGTTCCTCTGGGAATCGTTCTGTGACTGGTACATTGAACTGGCAAAGACGCGCCTGCGGGAAACCGGCAGTCGTGAGCGGCTGGTGGCTCAGTCGGTGCTCAACGAGGTCCTGTCGACGTCGATGAAACTGCTGCATCCGTTCATGCCGTTCGTGACCGAGGAGATCTATGGCCACCTGATCCACGACGAAGAAGCGCTGATTGTCGCGCCCTGGCCGGTCGCAAGGCCGGAACGCCGGGACGAGTCTGCCGAACGTCAGATGGAGGTCCTGATGGAGGCCATCCGCGGCATTCGCAACATCCGCACCCAGATGAACGTGCCGGTCCAGCGCCGTCATGGCATCCTGGTCGTGTCCAATGACGAGTCGGTCCGTCAGCAGTTGGCCGACAGCCTGCCGTTCCTGTCGCGACTGGCGTTTGTCACCTCCGTGGAAACCCGCGCGACCCGCGAGGGAATCCCCGAGACTGCTGCCACGACCGTTTTTCCCGGTGGGGAACTGTTCATTCTGCTGGAAGACCTGATTGACCTGAAACAGGAGACCGAACGCCTTCGCAAGGAGATGGCCGGACTCGAACAGGAACTTTCCAGGGTGCGCGCCAAACTCGACAATCCGGATTTCACCGGACGGGCTCCGGAAAAGGTGGTCCGGGCGGAGCGCGAAAAGGCGGCCCGCTACGAGCAGATGTACGTCAATCTGGGCGAACGGCTGAAACAGCTGGGCGGGTGAGCCGGTTTAAGTTGACGCATGGGAAGGCGACCGATAGAATGATATTGGTGGAACCATTCGCAAGTCGCGAATTTTCGCTGATCACCCGGAACCGGTGACGGTCCGGTAAGAAGTAGAAGGAGATGACTGTTATGCCACTGGTCAACACGACGGAACTGTTCAAGAAGGCCTATGCCGGCGGGTATGCGCTCGGCGCTTTCAACGTCAACAACATGGAGATCATCCAGGGAATCACAGAAGCCGGCAAGGAACTCAATGCCCCCCTGATCCTCCAGGTCTCGTCCGGCGCCCGGAAGTATGCCAACCACACCTACCTGATGAAACTGGTCGAGGCCGCGGTCATCGAAACAGATCTCCCGATCGCGCTCCACCTGGACCATGGCGACACGTTCGAGCTGTGCAAGAGTTGCATCGACGGCGGTTTCACATCCGTCATGATCGATGGGTCCCATCACAGCTATGAGGAGAACATCGAGCTGACCAAGCGTGTCGTCGAGTACGCCCACGAGCGCAACGTCACGGTCGAAGCCGAACTGGGCCGCCTGGCCGGCATCGAGGACGCGGTCAACGTCTCCGCCGAAGATGCCTCCTACACCAATCCGGACCAGGTCTACGACTTTGTCACCCGCACCGGCTGTGACTCGCTGGCCATCGCCATCGGCACCAGCCACGGCGCCTTCAAGTTCAAGCCGGGTGTGAAGCCACAGCTGCGCTTCGACATCCTCGAGGAAGTCGAGAAGCGCCTCCCGGGCTTCCCGATCGTCCTGCACGGCGCCAGCTCTGTCATCCCGGAATATGTCCAGATGATCAACCAGTTCGGCGGCAACATGCCGGACGCCATCGGCATTCCGGAAGACATGCTCCGCCAGGCCGCCCGCATGGCTGTCTGCAAGATCAACATCGATTCCGACCTGCGCCTGGCAATGACCGGCACTGTCCGCAAGTACCTGGCGGAGAATCCGAGCCACTTCGATCCGCGCCAGTACCTGGGCCCCGCCCGCAATGCCATCAAGGGCATGGTTGCCCACAAGATCAAGAACGTGCTGGGCTGCGACGGCAAAGCCTGATTTCTTGCACGTTGACGCATCATCAAAAATGGCCGTCCTTCAGATCGATCGCGGATCGACGAGAAGGACGGCTTTTTTGCATGCGTCAGTGACCGTCCGGTCAGATTGGCGTGTCAGACTCCAGTGTGGCGTAGACGAGCAGCCGGTGCGATGCGACCCGGACTGGTGTGCAGGTGACCAGGATCAGTTTCTTTTCGGCTGTATATTCTGATAGCACCGACCTTAGTTCGGAGGGCAGGATGATGGACTGTTTGTCGACCCGGTAGGTCAGTTTGCGTTCTTTTGTGGTGATGACGATCTTGTCGCCGGTCGTGACTTCGTCCAGGCGATTGAAGTGGCGTCCGTAGGTGTACATGCGATGCCCGAGGATGATGGTGTTGCCCGGTTCGCCCGGAAACGCGCTGCCGCCCAGCAGGCCGACCGCGACGCGCAATGGCGTGGCCTCGGCCCGGTCGGCGATGGGCATGGTGAGATTGATCTTTTCGATCTGGATCTGGCCGATTGCCGTGATCACGATCGGCTTGGGCGTCGGTTTGGGTGTCGGCCTGGCTGTCGTGGTCGTCACCGGTGACGTCACCGTGGTCGCCAGGGTCTTGGACGGATCGACACTGCCGGATGGGACAGAGACCGATGGGCCGGAGCCGGAGGGACCGGTCGCGGTGGTCGCGTCCGGATCGACACTGCTTTCCGATGGGTCGCCCCAGTCCTCGATCTGGTCTATGAACTCCTCCTCTTCGCCGGGCACGGCCAGTTGATCCTCATAGAGGATGATGGTTCCGTCTCCTTGTTCAAAAGCATCGATCAGTTCCGCGGTCTTCCGGTCCTGACGCCAATGGAGATAGTAGGGATTGAGGACCAGGTAGAGGCCGACCAGAATCAGTCCGGCAATGACGACGTTGATCAGGATGCCGGTCAGGCGGCGTTTTTTGCCGATACGTACCGGCGGTGTGCGCAGCTTGTGGCTGCCCTGGCCTGCCGGATCATTTAGTTCATGCGGATCATTCATCGGTTCAGTCTCCTGCGAAATCATGTGTCGCGCCGGGCTGCTTCGCGAAGCTGCAGCCTCAGTTCGCGGCGCCGGATGGCGGCCGCTTGTTCCTCCGGCTCCATGTCGGCCGGATCGTAGGGCGGAACGGGAACCGGCCTGCCGTCATTGTCGATGGCGACAAAGACCAGATGGGCCCTGTTGACCAGATGCCGGTGGCCATCCAGCTGTTCGACAAAGGTCTCGACCGCGATTTCCAGCGATGTCCGTCCAGTCCAGGTCACATGGGCCTTGATGACGATGACATCGTTCAAATGGACCGGCTCGATGAATTCCAGCGGATCGACCGCGGCGGTGGTGACTTCGGAACGCGTATGGCGCCGGGCCTCGACTGCGGCCACCACGTCGATCCATTGCATCAGCTGGCCACCGAACAGACGGTTCTGTCCGTTGACATGACTGGCCATGACAATTTGAACCTGAGTGGTGGGCATGTGCGTACCCCCTTGTCTTGAACGGGTTTGTTATTCATTTTAACAGAATCCCAGGTCAATGGAGGAAACGGTTGCAACAGAAATCGATTTATCGCTATGATGAGACAACAGGGAAAGGCAGGACTCAATATGTTGATCAGAATCATCGACAAAAACCGGACCACCGAGCTGGAAGCCCCGTCGGGCGCGACTCTTCTGGATGTGCTGCGCAGCCAGGGCCATACGGTGCCGGCCCCCTGCGGTGGCAAGGGCACCTGTGGCAAATGCCTGGTGGAAATCGACACGATCGGACCGGTGCTGGCCTGCCAGACCCGGCTGGATGACGCGCTGCTGGCGCGTCTGGGCGGTGACGGGTCGGACATCACCGTGCGGCTTCCTGATGAACGGGACGCGATGATCCTGGTCGACGGCATCCTGCCACATCAAAAAATCAACCCGCTGGTTTGCCGGGCTCGCGTGCAGGTGGAGCCTCCCGCCCTCCATGACCCGCGCGCCGACGACCGGCGTTTCGAGGACGCCTCCGGTTACGCCGTGCCGTTCCACCTGCTGCCGGACTTGCCGGCCGTCCTGGAAAAAGAGGGCGGGGGGGTGACGTTCGTCGGCCGGAATGACACCCGTTCAGTCATCCGTTTCGAGCCGGCTTACACCTCCGACGCGTCCACCGGGAAATCAATGCTGCCCTGTGTCGCGATCGACATCGGCACGACCACACTGGCCGCCTTCCTGGTCGATCTGGAAACGGGCAGCCGGCTGGCCAGCAGCGCGATGATCAACCCGCAGGTCAGTTACGGCGGTGATGTGATCAGCCGGATCGCAGCCGCCTCCGAGAACCCGGCGACCCGCGACGCGCTCCGGTCATCGATTCTCAAGGCGATCACGCGGCTTCTGGTCCAGTTGGTCAACCAGGTCAACGGTTCAGGTGATGAAGACGGTGATGTGGCGATCGGAGACATCGTGCACATCACCTTGGCCGGCAACACGACGATGATGCATCTGCTGACCGGCCTGCCGGCAGCCAATATCGCCCGTTCCCCGTTCAATCCGGTGACGACGCGGGGCCGGACCATCACCGGCGCCCAACTGGGTCTTGAGGACCTGCCGGACACGCTGTGCACGCTGCTGCCGTCAGTCGCCAGTTATGTCGGGGCCGACATCACCGCGGGCATCGTGGCGCTCGGCCTGGAACAGCCGGGTCACGAAAGCACTCTGCTGATCGATATCGGCACCAATGGCGAAATCGCCCTCCGGACCGGGGACCGGCTGACCGCCTGCGCGACAGCGGCGGGACCGGCCTTTGAAGGAGCGAACATTAGCTGCGGCATGAGCGGAATCGCCGGCGCGATCGACCATGTCTGGATGAATGGCGATGACCTGTGCTATTCCGTGATCACCGCGAAAAGCGCACCGGTGAGCCGGTGCGGCACCGCGGCATCGAACGGGGACAAGCCCTGCGGCCTGTGCGGCTCGGGCCTGATCGACGCGGTCGCCGTCATGCTGGAAACCGGGGTGATCGACGAGACCGGGCTGATCGGGGCGGACCCGGACGCGCTGAGCGAACCGATGCGTGCCCGCCTGACGCAAGTCAACGGCCAGCCGGCCTTCATCCTGGCGACCGCCGAGGAAAGCCAGCCTGGCAGCCGCGTCCACCTGACGCAAAAGGACATCCGCGAGGTCCAGAACGCCAAGGCGGCGATCGCGGCCGGCATCGCCTTGCTGCTTGAACGGGAAGGGCTCAAGCCCGGCACGATCGGCACGGTCTATTTGGCCGGCGGTTTCGGCCAGTACCTCAATGTCCGGTCAGCCCGCCTGATCGGCCTGTTGCCGGCGGGCATCACCGGATCGGTCGTATCGGCCGGCAACACGTCGGCCATGGGTGCCCTGCGGGTGCTGCTGGATGCCGCGGCGATCGAGACGTGCCAGCAGACAGCCGACCGGATCGTCTATCGAGAGCTGTCCGCCGACCCGCTTTTCTCCGACCTGTTCATCGAGGCGCTGATGTTTGAGGAGCCATGACGATGGATAAGACACAGGATCAACCCCTGACGGACCGGCAGCGCGAGGAGAAGGCAAGGCTGCGCGCCGCGATGATCCGGCAGCGCGAGTCATTGTCGCCGCAGGAACTATCGGCCAACAGTGCCGGCATTCAACGGCAGCTGCAGTCATTCGCGCCCCTGCTCAACCTGTTGGCATCCCATCCGGAGGAACCGGTCGGACTGTATGCCGCATTCCGTGGCGAGCCGGACATCCTGCCCTTGGCCCCCTGGCTGATGCAGGCCGGAGTCCGCGTCGCCTTCCCGGCCGTGTTCGGGCCCAAGGGCCATCGTCACCTGCGTTTCGGGCTTTATGACGGTTCTTTGCCTTTGGCGGCATTTCTGAAACCAGGTGTCTTCGGGGTCCCGGAACCGCCTGAATCCGCTTTGATGCCGTTCGGGCATCCGATGAGCCTGCTGATCATGCCCGGGGTCGCCTTTGACCGGCAAGGGGGCCGACTTGGCTTTGGCATGGGATATTATGATCGGTTGATTGCCGCGCTGGCGACCCGACCGCTCTTGATTGGTGTCGCCCATCCGTTCCAACTGATCAACGCGTCCTTGCCCATGATGGAGCATGACCAGCGATTGGATCATATTGTGCTGCCTGACGGGGTGATCGACACACATTGTGATAAAATGGAGACATGAAAGGGGCGTGACACCATGAAATGGACAATTCTTGGCAATTCCGGCGGCTTTCCGGCCCCCGGTGGAGCCACATCCGGGTATCTGCTCCAGACCGAGGGAAAGAATGTCCTGATCGACTGCGGCAGCGGCGTCCTGTCGAACCTGTTCCGCCATATCCCCGTCGAGTCGCTGGACGCGGTCATCCTGACCCACCTGCATCACGACCATATCAGTGACATCCAGGTCCTGCGCTACGCCATCGACCTGTCCCGGCGCTACGATCGGCCGGTCCACCAGATCCCGGTCTTCGCGCCCGCCACACCGGAGCACCTCGCCACTTCGCTGCAAAGCGACGGCAACCTGATCGTCGGCCAGATCAGTCACGGCACCGAACTCAACATGTTCGGAACCCTCGTCCGGTTTCATGCCATGGAACACCCGGTGGAGACCTATGGCGTCTCGTTCGAGAAAAACGGCCGCAAGATCGCCTACACGGGAGACTCCATCCCCTGCGACAACCTGAAGACCCTGCTTCAGGGCGCGGATCTCGCCGTGATGGACGCGGGCTCGCTCGAACGCTTCCGCCGTCCGGTGATGATGCACCTGACCGCTGCCGAATGCGCGGCCTATGCAGCCGAGGCAAACGTGAAACGCCTGGTCCTGTCGCACCTCCTGCCACTTTTTGACGAGCAGGAGATCCTCGACGAAGCCCGCACGGCATATCCCGACGCCCTGCTGGCCCGGATCGGCGACACCTATACGATTTGACATCGCGTACCGCTTTTCGGTACAATCCTTTCCTGTTTCGCGAAGGGGTTTTTGCGAGAGTGAAAAGCCCCTGACGCTGATTATTTTCAAGAATCTCGAGGTGAGTCAATATGCCTAGGAACCTGCCGGTGGAAGCATCCGGCACGACCGCCATCATCACGGTCATCGGCAAGGACCGGGTCGGCATCATCGCCGGCGTGTCGTCCCTGCTGGCCGAAGCGTCCGTGAACATCATGGACATTTCGCAGACAATCCTGCAGGATGTGTTCACGATGATCATGCTGGTCGACCTGGCCCAGTCGACGGCCGACATCAAGACATTGGCCGACCAGCTGGAAAAGAAGGGCGTCGAACTGGAATTGTCGATCCGGATCCAGCATAGCGACATCTTCAACGCGATGCATCGGATCTGAAAGAGGCGCACGCATGTTTACCGATTTTGAAATCATGGAAACCATCCGGATGTTCCAGGAACAGCATCTGGATGTCAGGACCATCACGATGGGCATATCCCTGCTGGACTGCGCGGCGTCGACGCCGGAGGAGTCCAGCCGGCGGATTTACGACAAGATCACGCGCATGGCCGGCGGACTGGTCCGGACCGGCGAGGATATCAGCCGTGAATACGGGATCCCGATCATCAACAAGCGGGTGTCCGTCACCCCGATCGCCCTGATCGCAGGCGCGTCCGGAGCCAAGGACTACACGGTCTTCGCGCGTGCGCTCGACCGGGCGGCCGAGGCGGTCGGCATCAATTTCATCGGCGGCTACTCGGCCCTGGTCCACAAGGGATACACCGAAGCGGACCGGCGGCTGATCCACTCCATTCCGGAGGCCTTGTCCACCACGCGCCTGGTCTGTTCATCCGTCAATGTGGCGACCACCCGTTCCGGCATCAACATGGATGCTGTGCGGGACATGGGCGTCATCATCAAGCGGACGGCCGAACTGACAGCGTCCGAAGATGGCTATGGATGCTGCAAACTGGTCGTGTTCGCCAACGCGCCGGAGGACAATCCGTTCATGGCCGGCGCGTTCACCGGCCCCGGTGAACCGGAAGGCGCGATCAATGTCGGCGTCAGCGGCCCCGGTGTCATCTGTTCGGCGATGGAGAGCGTTCGCGGAGCCGATTTCGGGGAAGTGGCCGACACCATTAAGCGAACGGCGTTCAAGATCACGCGTGTTGGCCAGCTGGTCGCCCGTGAGGCCTCGCGCCGCCTGGGTGTGCCCTATGGCATCATCGACCTGTCACTCGCACCGACACCGGTTGTCGGCGATTCGATCGCGAGGATCCTGGAGGAGTTCGGCCTGGAGCGCTGCGGCGCCTGGGGTTCGACGGCAGCGCTGGCGATGCTCAACGACGCGGTGAAAAAGGGCGGCACCATGGCCTCCTCTTTTGTCGGTGGGCTGTCAGGCGCCTTCATCCCGGTCAGCGAAGACGAGGGCATGATCGCGGCCGTCGAGGCAGGCTCCCTGACGCTTGAAAAACTAGAGGCCATGACCTGCGTATGCTCGGTCGGCATCGACATGGTGGCTGTTCCGGGCGATGTCCCGGCAGAGACGATTTCGGCCATCATCGCCGATGAAATGGCGGTCGGCACTTTCAACAACAAGACGACGGCGGTCCGGATCATCCCGGTTCCCGGCAAATCGGTCGGGGACATGGTGCATTATGGCGGCCTGCTGGGGTCGGCTCCGGTCATGGCTGTCAATCCTGCTTCAAGCGCGGCCTTCATCGCGCGCGGCGGCAGGATTCCGGCACCGATCCACAGTATGAGGAACTGAGCGCATGATTGACCCGATGCGGATATACGACCTTCTGGTCCATCAGATCGATCTCAAAGCCTGTTTTCTAGGCCTGGTCGACCTGCCGCCGTTTCATGTCGGTGCGTCCGGACCGTTCCGCCAGCTTTACCGCGTCCTGGAAGCCGCTGTCAAGGCCTGCCGCGGTGACCAGGCGTCCGCCGGCCAAATCCTGGAAGAACTGCCCGCCAACGCACGCGGCTTTTTCAGCGCCCGGCTGGTTGATGCCTATCTGGCCAGCGAGCAGGATCTGACAACTGCCTATGACCAGGTTGGCCGGTTGATCGACGAGCTGTCCGCAAGCCGAGTATCGCCTGTCAAGCGCCGTTTCAACCCGCTATACGCGGCTGACCACGTGCTCGCCGCCCGATGGGCGCCCGCGCTTCGAGTCCACTTGCTCTCGTTTTTTGACGAATTCGATCTGGAGCAGATCGACCGGGCCAGATCTGACCTGGCTTTGGCCAGGGAGGCCGGATTGGATCCGGACATGGCTGAATGGCTGCATTTTTCTTTCCATTTCGCCATGGCGCGCCAGAAACATTCCTTGACCAAACTGATGGCCACACTGGCCGAATGGAAATTGTTCGCGGCCAGGCATCCTGAGTTCGGGCCGGGCACCGACTATTACCTGGACACGGTCCTGGCGCTGGAATTCAACGGCCGTTTTGATGAGGCGATCGCGCTGACGGACGAGATACTGGTCATCAATCCAAAGCATTACGAAGCCTTGATCATGAAGACGCGCATCCTTAAGCGAATCGGGCGGATCGATGAAAGCCTGGTCAGCAGTGATCGGCTGATTGAAGCGTATCCTGATGACTACGCCGGTTATTGCCTGCGCTCGAACGCGGTTTTCCTGAACGGAGAGTACGACAAGGCGATGGATGACGCGAAAAAGGCCTGCGTGGTCGCGCCCGACAATCCCAACAGCTACATGGCGCGGGCTTTCGTATCCCTGCAACTGGGCAACTATGAGCAGGCGCTGGTCGATTTCGACCGGACGCTGTCCTACGATCCCGAGCGATACGATGCCCTGCGTGGCAAAGGCAAATGCCTGTCCATGATGGGCCGTGACTATGAGGCGCTGTCCTGTTTCAACACTTTGCGCCGGGTCATGCCGGATGATCCGGATCTGCATTATGAACTGGCGGACATCCTGTTTGCCGCCGGCTACCTGAACGAAAGCGAAAAGGCCTGCAAGGTCTGTCTGCAGTTGGACAGCCAGTATGTCAGCGCCTATGTCATCCTGGGGATGATTGCCATGCGCAAGAACGAGGACGACAAAGCCCGCCACCTGCTGACCACGGCGGTCGCCATGGAGCCGGACAATCCGTTCGCGCTGAACGAGCTATCCTACCTGACGCATCTTGACGGGGATGACGACACGGCAATCGAGCTGGTGAACCGGGCGATCGAGGAGTCCCCGGAATATGCGGACGCACTTTGCAACAAAGGCATCATCCACTATTTCCGCAGCGAATTTGACATCGCCGTCCAGACCTTCGAGCGTACGATCGTGCTGGCCCCCGACCATATCGGCGCCTGGGTCGGCAAGGGCAACACCCTCACCCAGATGTGCGAGTTTGACGAAGCCATGGTCTGCTATGACCAGGCTTTGCGGCTCGATCCGGACAGCGCGGATGCCTGCCATGGCAAGGCGACGCTCTACCGGATGATGGGCCTTGAGGAAGAGGCTCGAGAATGGCAGGAAAAGGCGTACCATCTGGAAAAGGACGGCTACTGATCCGGACCAGCGGGCCACTTCATGAACCGGTTTTCCTGCGATCGTCATGGGATATTCCTGATCTGGACACGCAACATCAAAATTTCAACACAATTTATTGATACGATAAAGTTGATGCATCGGCTTAATAATCGGACAGGAGTTGTTGATGATGTCTAATTTTTATGAATTTTGCCGAACTTGCGGACTGGATCGCTTTGACGGCCGTTTCGACATGATGGACCGGTTCAACCGCACCGGTTTCTTGGGGCCTGGTGGATGGCTGATCGGCCTGCTGGTCGTGATCCTGCTGATTGTCGGCATCATATTCCTGATACGTGCGATTGTCCGGTCTTCTCGGAGACCATCCGGACCCGGTCCGGTTTCAAGTCCGTATGACCAGTCGTCCACCTCTTTCATAGCCGGTCACAGTGGCTTTGCCGCTCCGAGCTCGGCAATGAGAATCCTCGATGAACGCTTCGCGCGCGGTGAGATCGATTCGGAAACCTACCGCAAGATGAAGGACGAACTGTTTCACCTGTAAACAGGCATAGCGACTCGTCTTGCCCTGACTGCATGATGAAAGGCGTCCCCGGAATACCGGGGACGCCTATTCGTTCGGGGTTGCCGGGGATCACTGGCGGCTCAGCCAGCCGGCCGCTTCATCCAGCGCGGTTTTCACCGCTTCGGGAGCCGGACCTCCCGGGAGGGACCGGCGCCGGACACACGTGTCCAGGTCAATGGCAGCATAGACGTCCTCACTGATCAAGGCGGAGAACGAAACATATTCATCAAGACTGAGTTCCTCGAGCGTACGGGCTGTCCGGATGGCATGGCGCACCAGTTTGCCCGACACTTCGTGGGCATCGCGGAAGGGAAGACCTTTCATGACCAGGTAATCGGCCAGGTCAGTCGCGTTGGTGTAGCCGCCGGCGGCCGCTTGGCGCATCTGATCGGATCGGACGGTCAGGGTGGACAGCATGCCGGTGAGTGCCGGCAGGCACATCAGGACGGTGTCGACCGCGTCGAAGACCGCCTCCTTGTCTTCCTGCATGTCCTTGTTGTAGGCGAGGGGCAGGCTTTTCATCACGGAAAGAAGCGTCATCAGGTCCCCGTAGACCCGACCGGTCTTGCCGCGGGTCAATTCCGCGACATCGGGGTTCTTCTTTTGCGGCATGATGCTGCTACCGGTGGCGTAAGCGTCATCGAGCTCGACAAAATTGAACTCCTGGCTGGACCAGAGGATGATCTCCTCACACAGGCGCGACATGTGCATCATGAAAATGGACAGGCAGGCGAGCAGTTCGATGGCGAAGTCCCGGTCGGAGACCCCGTCGAGGCTGTTGCGGGTGATCCTGGCAAAACCGAGCGCTTCGGCGACCCTCTCACGGTCAAGCGGATAGGTCGTGCCGGCCAGCGCGCCCGATCCCAGCGGCATTTCATCCATGCGTGCCAGGCAGTCATCGAGGCGGCCGACATCGCGCCGGACCATTTCCAGATAAGCACCCAGATGATGGGCGAGGGTGATCGGCTGGGCCCGCTGCAGGTGGGTGTAGCCGGGCATGAGGGTCCCGGTGTGTACTGTCGCGAGCTGGAGCAGGACAGAGTAGAGACCGAGGATTCCATCACGAAGGTCGACGCCCGTGTCCTTGAGGTACAGACGCAGATCGAGCGCGACCTGGTCGTTGCGGCTCCGGCCGGTGTGAAGCCGCTTGCCGGCATCGCCGATGCGGCGCGTGAGCTCGGACTCGATGAACATGTGGATATCCTCCGCCGTCGGATCAAACGCGAGCCGACCGGACGCGATCTCCTCGCCGATCGCTTCAAGCCCCGTGTCGATGGCGTCCGCGTCCGCCTGACTGATCAGGCCCTGACGCGCGAGCATAGCGGCATGGGCCCGGCTGCCGCGGATATCCTGCGCGAACAGCCGGTGATCGAACGAGAGCGATGAATTGTAGGCATTGACGGCTGCGTCCGTTTCCCTGGTGAAGCGGCCGCTCCAGAGCTTGTCTGCCATGATTATCCCTCGTGCTTCCTTTTAGAGCAGGCCGTTGCGCTGCTTCATCTGGGCGATGACCTTCATCGGCAGGCCGAAGCAGTTGATGAAGCCGCCCGCGTCCGCCTGGTTGTACACGTCGTCCTCTCCGAATGTGGACAGTTCCTCCTGGTACAGGGAGTAGGGGGACGTCGTGCCGGCCGGCATGACATTGCCCTTGAAAAGCTTCAAGCGGACCTGACCGGTGATGGTCTGCTGGGTCTGGTCGACAAACGCGTCAAGCGCCTCACGCAACGGGTGGAACCACTGGCCGAAGTAGACCAGCTCGGCATACCGTTGGGCGACCACGTCCTTATAGTGCAGGGTGTCACGATCCAGACAGAGCAGTTCGAGCTCCCGATGGGCCGCGTACAGGATGGTGCCGCCCGGGGTTTCATAAATGCCACGCGATTTCATGCCGACGAGCCGGTTTTCCACCAGGTCGACGATGCCGATGCCGTTGGCGCCGCCGATGACATTGAGGTACTTGAGCATGTCGACCGGGCCGCGGGCCTGGCCGTCAACCGCGACCGGAACGCCCTTCTCGAAGTCGAGGGTGACATAGGTCGCGTGGTCCGGTGCATTCTCTGGCGTCACGCACATGTCGAGCAGCGTGTCATACCTGGGCTCGTTGGCCGGATTCTCGAGGTCCATGCCCTCATGGCTGAGATGCCAGAGGTTCTGGTCCATGGAGTAGTTGTTGGCCTTGGTGACGGGGACGGGGATGCCGCGGGCGTTGGCGTAGTCGATCTCCTCGTCGCGGGACTTGATGTCCCAGATGCGCCAGGGGGCGATGATCTTCAGTTCAGGAGCGAGCGCCTTGACGGTCAGTTCGAAACGGACCTGGTCATTGCCTTTGCCGGTCGCGCCATGGGCGATTGCGGTGCAACCCTCCTGACGGGCGATCTCGACCATGCGCTGGGCGATGATCGGGCGGGCGAACGAGGTGCCGAGCAGGTACTTGCCTTCATAGACCGCGCCGGCCTTTAGTGTCGGGTATATGAAGTCCGTGACAAATTCCTCGGTGATGTCTTCGATATAGACCTTGGACGCACCGCATTTCAACGCCTTGTCTCGCAGGAACTCATGGTCGAGCTCGATGCCGACTTCGCCGGCCATGGCGATGACTTCACAGTCATAGTGCTCCAGAAGCCAGGGGATGATGATCGAGGTGTCCAGTCCACCGGAATAAGCCAACAGGATTTTCTCTTTTGACATGGGTCTTCCTCCGCGAAATAGGGCGTGTCCGGGCGACGACGCTTTTTGATTTGCATATTATACAGGATGCGTCCAGCGATGTCAAAGTGTCAGCGTATCTTATATAAATTAAGCGCGAAATAGCAATGGTGCCTCACATAATTTTAAGCGCGAAATAAAACTCAGTCACCAGACTTGAGCACCCGCACCGTTAGTTCCGCCGAGTTCCGTAATCGTGCCAGGCCCCCGAACGGAACTCGCGTGGGCCCAAGGCTTATGACGCTACAGCCGCAGGACTTACGGGGCGCGTCTTTAGCGAAGTACCGAATCGGTGACTGGCACCGCCAAGTGGGTGGTGCCAGACGACAATTCAGAACCAGCGCGGCGTCACGCTCTGTAATGCTACAGCCACAGCGGTTTTCAGGCGAGCGCATGAATGAGTTCCGAATCGGTGACTGGCACGCACACCGGAACAAACGGAACTAATTAAGTGTCCACTTCATGGGGTTCTGAAATCGAGCCTGGCACCCGAACGGAACTCGCGTGGGCCCAGGTGCCTGGCACCGCCCACCCCTGAAGAAACGGAACTGATTGATGCGCAAGCAGTCTTGTTACAGGGTCAGACCAGTTTCAGGGCTCATTCGTGCTCAATTAGCCATGAAGCACTATGAGTGTCAGCCTATCGATGAATTAACCATATTTACAATTATTTATAGGTTTGGTTCTGTCATCATGCCGGTTCGCCATTTCCGGCGTGGCCTGAATGAGAAGTGTATAATATAGAACATATAATGCATAAATATAAACAACCCGTGATGGCCACCCGGCGTGTGCCGAGCCGGCGAGCGGTCTGACGACCGTATCCCCGGCGCTTTTATTTCAAATCGTTCATGCTATAATGATGAATGCTATGCCGGTCTCACGTCCGGGCGCCTGACTGCTGCCGGACCCTTCAGACCTGTTGGAGGAGAAAAGCCATGGGCTACCCAATGATCGAAAATCTGACCGGCCACCTGGTCGCGACGCCGGAAGGCCTGCTCGACACCGCCTTGCCAGAGGCGGCCCGATACTTCGCCGAATGTGACAAGCCCATGTTCTATGAGGTGGTCCGTCTGGTCGACGGCCTGCCGCTGTTCTGGGACGATCATTGCCGACGGCTGCGTGCCTCGGTCGGCGACCGATTCCCCGTTGACACGAACTTGCTGCTCGAGCGCGTCCGTGCGTTGGTCGCCGCGCTGGGCGAAGTCCATGATACGGTCAACCTGCGGCTGGTCATGCATCAGGACGATTTCGTGATCCACCTGAGCCCGGCCTATTATCCGTCCGCTGACCAGTTCGCGACCGGTGTCCCGGTCACGTTGCTGCACCAGGAGCGGAAAACCCCGAATATCAAAACCATCGATCCGGACTACAAGGCGGCCGTCGCCCGCGGCTTTGCGTCCGATGGCCCTTACGGACCGCCATTCGAATTGCTGCTGGTCGACCGGCACGGGCACATCACGGAAGGGTCGCGTTCCAATGTCTTTTTCATCCGCGCCGGCAAGGTGCTGACCGCGCCGGATGAGTTCATCCTGCTCGGCATCACCCGGCGGCATGTCTTTTCCGCGATCCGGACCGCCCACGCGACGCTCGAGACCGGACTGGTCCACGTGGACGAACTGGCGTCCGGCGCTGTCGATGCCGCTTTCCTGACCGGATCCCCGATCGACATCCTGCCGATCAGCGCCATTGGCGCCACTCGCCTGGCCTCCGCCGGGCATCCCCTCATCACCGCCATTCACGAGGCCTATCAGGCGATTGTCCGCGCCGACCTGGCCTTGCGAAAAATACAGCCAACATCCAAGGAGGAACCGTCAATATGATTTCTGAAACCGGTAACGTATCAGTCAGTACGGAAAACATTTTCCCGATCATCCGCAAATGGCTTTATTCGGATCGGGACATCTTTCTGCGCGAACTGGTGTCGAATGCCCAGGACGCGGTCGCCAAGCTCAGGCGGCTCACCGAGATCGGCGAGGCCGAGATCGACGACGCCGAAGCGTTCGCCGTCACGATCCGTTATGACCGTGACGCGGGCACGATGAGCTTCGAGGACAATGGCATTGGCATGACCGCCGATGAAATCCGCAAATACATCAACCAGATCGCCTTTTCCGGTGTCATGGATTTCGTCGAGAAGTACAAGGACAAAGGCGCCGAGGCCGGCGGGATCATCGGCCATTTCGGCCTGGGATTCTATTCCGCGTTCATGGTGTCCGACAAGGTCAGGATCGACACCCGCTCCTATCTCGCCGACGAACCGGCCGCCAGCTGGGAAAGCGAAGACGGCATTGCCTACCGGATGGGGCCGTCGGACCGGTCGGAACGAGGGTCCCTGGTTACGCTCACCCTGTCGGAAGAAGGGCGCGAGTTCCTGAACACAGCCAAAATCCGTGAGATCCTGGAAAAATACTGCTCCTTCATGCCGGTGCCGATCTATTTCCTGGACGTGACCCCGAAAGCACAGGCGGCGCCCGCGGAAGGCGCCGAAACGAGTGAAAAAGACGAAACCGGAGAGAGCGGCGAACCGGAAAAACCGCAGCCGATCAACAACACCTCGCCCCTTTGGCTGAAAAACCCGCGCGAGGTGACGGACGAAGAATACAAGCAGTTCTATCGCGACACCTTCCGTGACTATCGCGACCCGTTGTTCTGGATCCACCTGAACATGGACTACCCCTTCAACCTGAAGGGAATCCTTTATTTCCCGAAGACGGACAACCTCTACGAATCACTCGAGGGACGGATTAAAATCTATTACAACCAGGTCTTTGTGGCGGACAACATCAAGGAGATCATTCCGGAGTTCCTGTTCCTGCTCAAAGGCACGATCGATTGTCCCGACCTGCCGCTGAACGTCTCGAGGAGCTTTCTGCAGAATGACCAGTACGTGGCCAAGCTGTCCAGCCACATCATCCGCAAAGTCGCGGACAAACTGACCGGCCTTTACGAAAACAACCGGGCCGACTACGAGAAATACTGGTCCGACATCGGCGTGTTCGTCAAATACGGCATGCTCAAGGAAGAGAAATTCCATGACAAGGTCAAGGATGTCTGCCTTTTCGAGACGACGGACCATGTTTTCAAGACCCTGAAGGACCTCGGTCAGACCATTTACTACGCGACGGATCCCGACCGCCAGGTCGCCTATGTCCAAATGGCCAAGTCCCGCGGGCAGGATGTCGTCATCCTCAACCACGAACTGGACAACCATTTCATGTCCTTCCTGGAATTCAAGAACCGGGGTGTCCGCTTCAGCCGGGTCGACGCCGAAGTCCATGGCGACGATGCCGACAGCGACCGCAAGGAAGCCCTGCAAAAGCTTTTCCGGACCGCGACGGGCCGTGAAAGCCTGACGGTCGATGTCAAGTCGTTTGGACAGGACGCACCGCCGGCTGTCCTGCTTGAGTCCGAGGAATCCCGTCGCATGCAGGAGATGAAAAAGCAGTTCGAACGCATGAAGACCGGCCAGGACGACATGGACATTGACAAGATGTTCCCCATTGAGCAGACATTGGTCATCAACAATGACCAGGCTTTGACATCCCGCCTGATCGCCCTTTCCCAGATACCGGGCAAAGAGGAGCGGGCCGGCCTGCTGGCAGCCCACCTCTTCGATCTCGCCCGGCTGGGGCATGGTTCCCTGGCCGCGGACGACCTCGCGTCGTTCCTGAAGCGGTCCGGTCAGCTGCTGCAGGAACTGAGCGAAGGATAAGGCGTTGACCCGCAAAGTGAAAAGGAGACTTTAAACCATGAGTGACGCGCAGACGGTCAGACGGGTGTTCGCGACAAAAAGGAGCGGATTCGATGTAGAGGCAAAGGGGATCCTGAATGATTTGAGGGACAACCTGAAGCAGGCCGGCCTGACCGATGTGCGTGTCTTCAATCGCTATGACGTGTCGGGACTTGAGGATGACGAGTATCTGAAGACCCGGACGCTTGTCTTCGCCGAACCGCCGGTGGACGACATTTTTGATGAAACAGCCGACTACGGCTCGGCTTCAGCCGTCTTTGCCATCGAAGCCCTCCCGGGCCAGTACGATCAGCGGGCGGATTCAGCGGCCCAGTGCATCCAGATCATCACCCAGAAGGACCGCCCGCTCGTCCGCACAGCCCGTGTCATCGCGCTTTACGGCCGGATCGATCCGGACGGGCTCGCGCGCATCAAGGATTACCTGATCAATCCAGTCGAAAGCCGGGAAGCCTCGCTCGACAAGCCGCGTTCGCTGGTCGATTCATATGACGCGCCCCTGCCGGTGGCCACGGTCGACGGCTTCTGTTCGCTTGACGCGGCCGGACTTGACGCCTTGCTTGGCGAAATGGGCCTGGCGATGTCACCGGCTGACCTGGCATTCTGCCAGCAATATTTCCAGCAGGAGGGGCGGGATCCGACGGTCACCGAGATCCGGGTCCTGGACACCTACTGGTCGGATCACTGCCGCCACACGACCTTCCTCACCCGGATCGAAGCGGTAAAGATCGATCAGGACCAGCCCTTTGGCGACCTGCTGGCAAAAACCTTCCACCTGTATGAGGAACAGCGCGCGCGGATCCATGGTGACCGCCTGGCGCAAAAACCGCCCTGCCTGATGGACCTGGCGACGCTGGCCATGAAGGTCATCCGCGAAAATGGCGGGTTGGCCGATCTGGACGATTCCGGCGAAATCAATGCCTGCAGCATCAAGGTCAGCATTCCGGTTGACGGACAGCCCGAAGACTATCTGGTGATGTTTAAAAACGAAACGCACAATCATCCGACGGAGATCGAGCCGTTCGGCGGCGCGGCGACCTGCCTGGGTGGGGCGATCCGCGATCCGCTGTCCGGCAGGACCTACGTCTACCAGGCTATGCGGGTCACCGGCAGCGGGGATCCGACGGTCCCGGTCGATGAGACTCTGCGCGGCAAGCTGCCCCAGCGCAAGATCACGACAACCGCTGCCGCCGGCTACAGTTCGTACGGCAACCAGGTCGGCCTGGCGACTGGCCTTGTCGATGAGGTGTACCACCCGGGCTATGTCGCCAAACGCATGGAGATCGGCGCCGTCATCGGCGCGGCCCCGGCCAGGCACATCCGCCGGGAAGTGCCGGCAGCCGGCGACCAGGTCATCCTGCTGGGCGGCCGCACCGGCCGTGACGGATGCGGCGGCGCGACCGGCTCCTCCAAGGCACACACGGAAGAGTCACTGATCCAATGCGGTTCGGAAGTGCAGAAGGGCAACCCGCCCACCGAGCGCAAAATCCAGCGTCTGTTCCGTGACCCGGCTGTGGCCGGGCTCATCCGCCGCTGCAACGACTTCGGAGCCGGCGGCGTTTCGGTCGCGATCGGCGAACTGGCGGACGGACTGGTGATCGACCTGGACAAGGTCCCCAAAAAATACGAAGGCCTGGATGGCACCGAGATCGCGATCTCCGAGTCTCAGGAACGGATGGCGGTCGTGGTGGCACCGGCCGATGTCGACGCGTTCCTTCAGGCGGCAGACCGGGAAAACCTGGAAGCGATCACGGTCGCAACGGTGGTCGACAAGCCACGCATGACCATGACCTGGCAGGGAAAGACCATCGTCGATCTCGCGCGCTCGTTCATTGACAGCAATGGTGCGCCGCAGAAAACGCGGGTGCACGTCACTTTGCCTGACCCTGATGTTGATTATTTCGATCGCCTTGCCGAAGGCACGGTGCCCGGCGATTTTCCCCAATCCGTGAAGCGTGTTCTGGCAAACCTGAAGGCGTGCTCGCGCCAGGGCCTGGCCGAGCGCTTCGACAGCACGATCGGCGCCGGCACGGTCCTGATGCCGTTCGGCGGCCGCCGCCAGTTGACCGCGGAGGAGGGCATGGCCGCCCTGATCCCGGTGCTGGAAGGGCAGACGACCGCCTGTTCTCTGATGACCTACGGATTTGATCCGGATTTGTCCACCTACAGTCCCTATCATGGCGCCTATTACGCGGTGACCATCGCCCTGGCGCGTATCGCGGCGATGGGCGGCGACCCGCTGCTGGCCAGACTGACCTTGCAGGAATATTTTGAACGCCTGACGACCGAGGAAAAATGGGGCAAACCCCTGGCCGCGCTCCTGGGCGCCTTCCAGGCCCAGCTTGATTTCGGGGTGCCGGCAATCGGTGGCAAGGACAGCATGTCCGGCTCATTTGGCGACCTGCACGTGCCGCCGACCCTGGTCGCTTTCGCCGTCGCCATCACCGATGCCGAAAACGTCCGTTCAGCCACCATACCGTCGGCCCATGCGGTGCTATACCGCCTGCCGCTCAAGCGGGACGATCACGGTCTGCCCGTGCCGCAGGCATTCCTGAAAACACTTGCCATCCTCAAGCGGCCGGAAGTCGCGGGCTCGTGCTTGGCAGCCGCGGTGGTGCAGGGAAGCGGGGCCGGTGCAACCGCCATCCGGATGTGCCTGGGTGAATCGCTCGGCCTCACCTTGGCATCGGACCTTTCTGAGCAGGATCTTTTCTCGCCAGACCATGGGACGCTGCTGCTTGCCCTGCCGGATCCTTCTGTCCAGACAGAAAGCGCGTTGGCGGCTGCCATCCTGGCAGAAGCGGGGGCGAGCCGGTTTGGCACCACAACAGACGATGGTGTCATCCGTTATCGCGATAGCCGGATCGATCTCGAGCAAGCATTGGCTTCGTATGAATCCACGCTTGAACCGATCTTCGCGACTAGGATCCGGACCGACGAGATTCCGGCGCAACTGCCCTTGCGGTCGTCGATGGTCAATCCTGCGCCTCATCAGGCCCGGACGGGCAGACCGCAGCCACGCGTGGTGATCCCGGTTTTCCCGGGTACCAACTGTGAGTACGATACTGCCAAGGCTTTCCAGGCCGCGGGTGCCACGACCGACATCCTGATTGTCCGCAACCTGAGCTCCGAAGCCATAGCCGAAACGCTACACGAGCTCGAGCGACTGATCCGCAACGCCCAGATCGTGATGATCCCCGGCGGCTTCAGCGGAGGAGACGAGCCGGAGGGGTCGGGCAAATTCATCGCCTCCGCATTCCGAAATCCCCGCGTGACCGATGCGGTCCGCGACCTGCTTTTCCACCGGGACGGCCTGATGCTCGGCATCTGCAACGGTTTCCAGGCCTTGATCAAACTCGGACTGCTGCCGGATGGCGACGTGCGGGAACTGTCCGCGGACAGCCCCACCCTGACCTTCAACCAGATTGGCCGCCATGTGTCGCGGCTGGTCACCACCCGGGTGATCAGCAACCGCTCGCCCTGGCTGTCGTTGGTCGAGCCGGGGGATTTGCATACCATTCCCGTATCGCATGGCGAGGGCCGATTTGTCGCCTCGCCGGCCCGGATCGCCGAGTTGGCCGAGGCCGGTCAAATCGCCACCCAGTATGTCGACCCGTATGGCAATCCGACAGTCGACACCGCTTTCAATCCCAACGGGTCGATGGCGGGCATCGAGGGGCTAATCAGCCCGGATGGCCGGATCCTGGGCAAGATGGGCCATTCGGAACGCGTCGGTCGGCACCTGTACCGCAATGTGCCGGGTGAGAAAGACCAGCAGTTGTTCCGGGCCGGGGTGGGCTACTTCCTCTGACCCTTCTCTCAATCGATCGATGTCCGGAATTGTCGATCGGGAACGGATTTCGCACGCGACGCCTCACCGTTTAAGATGCGGGTGAGGTGATGCGTGTATGAAAGCCAGGCAATCCAAACCAAATGTCGCTTGCCGAAACTCTTTTCGAACCCGGGCTGCTATCTGGGGACTTTTCGCAGTTGTTCTTTTAATTGCATGGTCATCCTTACAACAGGACATACAGGCGGCGTCCATATCCATTGAAGGCATACCAAAACAGCCAACGGATCAGCAAAGTTTCATCTCATTTCTCGACATGACCGGACAACCGACAAAAAGCCGGATCCATGGCTACCCGGCCAATTTCGCGACTTACCGGGACTACCACGTGCTTGTTTATGGTCATCCGGCCCAGGTGCCCGGCAACCGATACGACGCCGTGTCGCGTCAGCATGCGGTTTTGGGATTCTCATATGATGAATTCAAAGTGACCAACACCCGTTTCCCGGACGACGCGCCCGGCGGTATCAGCCTGACGACCCCTTTTGACTGGATCGAACTGCCCCAGGGATCGAAAGCCACCTTGTCCTGGAGCCGGCTCAACGAAGCCCAGAAACGCCATCTGAAAATGTCTCAGCTGACCTATCGCAACGAAACCTATGGATACATGGATTTCACCAGCCTCGGGCTGGACGAGTCAAACACGGTGGTCCTGGCTCCGCCATCCTGGCACCTCGGATCTGCCATCTACACCCAGCATGATCGGCCCGGGGTGCCATACAAAGAAGTCCGCTACGCGACCTTTTACACTTCGGGCGGGGGCGATGTGACACTGACATGCCGGATCGAGCTCCGGGCAGAGCCTGACAAGGACGGGTTCTACACATTTGAAAGTGGACAGGACACGCTCCGGATCCCATACCGGGCCATCGGCACGATCGAATCCTATGAGGGCCTGGCCCGATCAGAGGACATCACGGTCCGAGGCGTCGGGACGGCTGACGGGCTGACTTATGGAACCGGAGATGGGCCTTTCTTGCACGAGGGCGTCCTGACCGTCGAGCGGACAGCCCTTGGCAATGCGGACGAAATGGATCAACCCATCATCGCGACGACTTTTGTCGTATCCGCGCTTGGGGACGTGATCACCTCCGAAGCAACCATCATGGTGCCGATCCGCGCTGAAAAACCGGTTGCGCCCTTGCTCATCGACGCGGACCTGGAAGGCGCGATCGGTTTCTTCAGCGGCAGCCGCATGTTGAACGGCAGCACCCCGCTTGCCTCGAAGCGACGGTTTCTCGGGCTTGAAACAGTCTGGCTGAAGGTGCGATTCAGCAAGCCACTCACCCGATGGCAGTTCACCTTCCTCGGTAAAACGAAGGTCGTTGAATTGGCTGAACCGGCCAAGGACAGCCGGGTGGCGATCCGGATGCCGCTGGACCAAAGCAGCCTGACCTGGCACGATGAACGGATCCGGCCATCACTTCTCATCGAGATCAAGGCATCAGACCCTGAGCGGGCCGATGCCATCGTGACGACAGAAATAACCGGCATCGAACTGACAGGCGATGTCTTTGACCTGCTTTATCTGCAACTGGCCGACTGAGGTGGAAAAGACGACGGACCCGGATGTTACGTACCCGGATGTTCAGAAGGGGAGCTGACCTGAACCACGGCGCAGCCTCTCCAGCACCGCATCCGGAGAATCCTCCGTCTCAGGCATCAGGGGGACGACCGCTGACGAGGGCTCGTCAAAAAGCGCGATCTGCGCGGGATCCGGGCGGGCCTGGGCTGAACCGGGAACCGATCCTTGCGGCATCGGACCGGGAGCAGCAGAAGCCTTGGCGGAACGGGTGCGGCCATGTCCGGCCGGCCGACCTTTGAAGGTGTAGCAATAGTTGTTCTCACCATAGTAGACATAGAAGTAGGCGGCGGGATTTTCCGGATCGTCCTGGACATGGCAGAAAACCGGGTGCTTGAGCTTGCGGGCCGTCCTCACCAAGCTTTTGTAGTCTGAGGCGGTGATGCACCATTCCGGTTCCCAGGCCTTGTCCTTGATCATGAACAGCTGTCGTCGGGAATACCGCAGCATCCGGTTCAGCTCACGGCGGAAACGGTCGTTTTTCCGGCTCTCGGTCAACGTGAGGAACAGGACAAGCGCTACCAGGAAGAACAGGGCCAGGAACGGCAGGACGACGATCGGCATCCGGTGTGGGCTGAACAGGTACTCGACAGGACGGACCAGAAACCGGAAGGCCCTGGCGGGCTCTGTCGTCACAGAAAATCGTTCCTGCAACAGAGGGATGAGGACCGTCGATGCCTGGCGGTCGGCATAAGCCTGGCCAAACCGGTTCCCGATGATATCGGCCTCCTGACGGATGACCAACTCGGCCTGGCCCTGAAGCCCTGTCTGGGCGAGGAAGGTCTGGGCTGTCTGCTGAAAAGGCGCGAGTTCCACGATCACATCAGATGGGATTGTCTCCTGGCTCGACGCCAAAGCGAACACGGCGTCCGGCTTCAGATTCGTGACTTTTTCCAGGAGGATCACCGACGGGTCTGCCGCGTCCCGGACGATGAGGTGCGCGTCAATCCTGTTTTGCAGACTCAGGTCGCCCGACAGGATCGACTGGCTTGTGGTGTCGAACCGGATTTGGACCTCTTTCGCGAACTCGCGCAGGTAGGTCTGGCCGGCGGGCTGGGAATCCTCGCTGAAATAGGGGTTTTCCTTCAGGGCGACTGAATAGGAAGGGCGCGACGTGTACCGGTAGGCATACATCGGAGTCGGCAAGGTGACCTTGAAGGGATAAACAATCGAAATGGCAGCCACAACGGACAGCAGGAGCAGGATCACCAGCACGGCCAGGACCAGATAGCGGGTCAGGCGGGGGAGCGGTGTGCGGCGTCGGTCGGACGGTAGATTGACAACGGCAGAATGCTGTACTGCTGTGTTTCTCTTCATGCCGCCCTCCTGCTGTTACAATATCGTTACGATTGTACCATATACCATTGTCCTGTGTAACTGTTGGAAAAATATTGTGCTTCATATCAAATTGAGTTCGAACGAACCTTGACATGGGTCTGGCCATGTAAATAACCGCTTGCGCATGAATCATTTCTGTTGCTTCCGGGGTGGGAAAAATAACCCCCATAAAGTGGACACTTAGTTAGTTCCGTTTGTTCCGGTGTGCGTGCCAGTTGCCCTTTCGGTACTGGCTCAGTGGCTCGCCCGAAACCCTCTGCGGCTGTAGCGTTCCAGATGTGACGACGCGCTGGTTCCGAAATCCCGTCTGGCACCGCCAAGCGGGCGGTGCCAGTCACCGTTTCGGTACTTCAATCAAGACACGCCCGGTAAGCCTTGGGCCTGTAGCATCATAAGCCCTGGGTCCGCGCGAGTTCCATTCGGGTGCCTGGCACGATTTCGGTACCCAGCGGAACTAACGACTGGGTGCTCACGTACGATGCCAGCAAAGTGCCTCTGGCCGAGCTTCAATTTATGTCAGATACGCCGAAAATTGACATGTTACAAAACGGTTACTATAATATCACCGTGGATGGCTCATGACCCATACAGGATACGAGGTGTGAAGTGCCAGGAAAAATCGTTCGAATCGCCTATCTGGCGCTTGTTCTTGCAATAATCCTTCCAGCGGCCGTTGTCCTTGGCGAGCAACGGACCCTGCCGATTGACATGGCACGTGTCCCGGCCCATCTGACGGTCCGGACAGCGGACACGACCTGGAAATTCACGACTTTTTCCGAGAATGTGATCGACGCGCTGGATGAGGCCGGCATTGAGGTCGGTGAGAAAGACCTTCTGAGCCTGCCGGACGATCTGACGCTCGAACCGGGTCAGATTTATGATGTATCGGTCACGAAGCTCAATCAGGTGACGCTTTCTTACGCCGGATTCGCGGTCAGCGCCGCTGCGCAGGAGATGTCGCTCTCTGACCTGCTGAGCCGATCCGGTTTTTCCGAACTCGATGTTTCGGATGGCAGTCGGATCGAGCATGACAGTGAGGATCTCACGGCGACCGACGGCACGATCATCACCTATGTCAACGCGGATCACAAGACGATCCGGATCCATGAGGACATCCCGTTCAGTACGGTCACGGTCAACGACCCCAACCTCTACATCGGTGAGTCCAAAGTCCGCACCGAGGGTGTCGTCGGTGTTCGCGCGCTGATCTATGACGACCTTTACGAAAACGGGGTGTTCATCAGCCGCACCCATGTCGGCACGGAAATCGTCAAGTCGCCGGTCCAGAAGGTGATCGCCAAGGGCACGAAGAAAAAGGTCGTCATCGCGCCGATCAATCGCCGCACCGTCAACCAGACAGTCCTGAGATCCTTCGACGCCATCAGCAGTTACTTGCTGCGCAATGGCAATCTCACATACAAAACCTTCAAGGACAACGGCAACGGAACGATCACGGTGGATGGTCGGACCTATTCCTATACAGACAAGCGGTCCCGCACCATCACGGTCTATGACGGTCTGGATGTCTGCATGCAGAACGGCTGCCACAATCCGCCCATCAATCACAAGACCGCCAGCGGGGTCCCGGCCCAGCGCGGGCTGGTCGCGACTTACGCCTACCGGGAGAACGGCAAGGTCATCGGCACCGCGCTGCCCATGGGCACGCTCGTTTTCGTCGAAGGCTACGGCCTGGGCGTGGTCGCAGACATTCATGGCTCCAGGACCAATGTCGACATGCTGGACTGCTGCTACGATCCAAATGAGATGAACGATGGATCGGTGAAAGTCGGGAAGTGGACCCGGACCTCCTATGTCCTGAAATTGCCCTGATGGGTGAACACATCAGCCGAGAAGCCACTTACGAACTGATGAACCGTCACCTGGTGAAGCCCACCCGGTCACTGGGGCAGAATTTTCTGGTCAATGAATCCATGCTGGATGATCTTGTCCGCGCGGCCGCGCTGACGGGGCAGGACCTGGTGGTGGAGATCGGGCCGGGACTTGGCCATCTGACCCGGCTTCTGGCTGAACACGCCGGCCGGGTCATCGCGATCGAGATTGACCGTCATCTGCTGCCGGCTTTGCAGGAAACGACAGCCGGCGACCCGAACGTCACGATCATCCATGCCGACGCCCGGAAAACCGACTATGGCTCCTTGAGCGCGGACTGGCCGGGCCCGCATAAACTGGTCGCCAACTTGCCCTACTACATCACCACGCCTTTGATCACGAAAGCGCTCATGGAGTGGCCGACTGCGGAGCGGCTGGTCCTGACCATCCAGGACGAGGCAACCGAGCGGATCCTCGCAAAACCCGGCACTCGGGCTTATGGGCCTCTGGCGGTCCTGTGCCAGCTCTATGGGACACCTGTGAAACAGCGGATTTTTCCGGCGGACGCGTTTGTGCCCCGACCGGGTGTCGCCTCCTGCCTGATGGTGATCATCGGGCGTCCTGACCGCCCGGCCGTCTCCGAATGGCCGGCGTTTGGCGGATTTCTGAACGCGGCCTTCATGAATCGTCGCAAAAAGCTCATCAACTCACTCCTGGCAACATCTTCGGGGGCATGGGACAGACAGGACCTGCTGGTCGCGCTGGATCGCCTGTCCCTCCACGAACAGGTCCGCGCGGAGGAGTTGTCGCCGGATGAACTGTACCGGCTCTTTCGCCTATTGCGAGATTGTCTGTGAGACAGGCTTGAGGTTGCCGGCGTTTCTGATGTGTTTTATACTGAATCTGGTCTGACCGGTCAAATGACCACTTCCAATTTGGCCACGGGGGTATGATCGCATGGAAAACACACCGCAGAGGATCAGTGTCCGGATTGGCGGCATGTCCTACAACCTGCTTTCGGCTGAGCCTGAATCCTACACACGGCAGGTGGCCGCCCGTGCGGACGAGATGATCCGCCGGGTCGCGTCTTCCAATCCTCAGCTCAGCCAGCAGATGACCACAGTGCTGGCTTTGACCAACGCGGTGGACGAGTCCATGCGTCTGTCCAGACAGCAGGTTTTGGCGGAACAGCAACGGGACACGGCCGAACTCAAAAGCTCGGAACTGCGCCAGGAGCTGGCCCGCGAACGGGAACTCAACTGGGAACTGAAAAAGGAGCTGCTGCATCTGCGATCGCTGATCAAGGAGCAAACCCCGCCGAAGCCTGCGGATGCAACCCCGCCTGTCGATCCGGAACGAGAACCGTTGTCGGAAGAAACGACGGCTGTCAGCGTTGAAACCGAACCACCAGAAACGGAACCAGCCATAATTCCGGCTGACAATGAAACACCCGTGGCAGCTGCACCTCCTGCGACCAAGCCCCGTCCATTTGGCGGGCTGCACCAGACCGGCCTGGAGGAATACCTGGCCGCCTTCAGCCATTCCGAATCCTATTCACTGGAAAATCCGCTTGACGATGAACCCTGAGCTGCTTTTACCGGCCGGCGACCTGACGGCCTTGAAAACAGCGGTCGATAACGGCGCCGACGCCGTCTATGTTGGAGCCCTGGCTTTCAGCGCTCGTGCCGGCGCGGTCAATTTCACCGAGAGCGAACTGCCCCAGGCGGTTGCCTACGCGCATGAACGGTCAGCCAACGTGTATCTGGCCCTGAACACGCTCATCGCCGACGAAGAGCTTGACGATGCCTTGACCCTCGCCCTCTCTGCCGCGGCCTGCGGAGTTGACGCGATCATCCTGCAGGACGTCGGGCTGGCCGGGCTGATTCATGAGGTCCTTCCGGACCTGCCCTTGCATGCCAGCACCCAGATGACCATTTATGATGAATCAGCATTCACAGCCCTCAAGGCCATGGGTGTGCACCGGGTCATTCTGCCGCGCGAGGCAAGCCTGACCCAGGTCGCGCGCATGACGCATGCCGCGCATGAACAGGGGCTGGAGACCGAAATATTCATTCACGGCGCGTTATGCGTCTGCTACTCCGGCCAGTGCCTGTTCAGCAGCCTGACAACGGGCCGGAGCGGCAACCGGGGGGCTTGCGCCCAACCATGCCGGCTGGATTACCGGATCGTTGAGGATGGGCGACCCCTTGCGGCCGCGGCTTGCCTTTCGCCGAAAGACCAGGCAGCATTGCGCCATTTCAATGCGGTCCTTGGCACCGGGGTCGATGCGCTGAAAATCGAGGGCCGCATGCGCCAGACCGCTTATGTCGGCCAGACAGCCGCTGTATACCGGTCGTTGCTGGATGGCCCCCCGCCCGATCAGGCTCGGCTGGACGCGATGGAAAAGCGCCTACTGCTGGCGTTCAACCGTGGCGGCGCCTTCACTGACCGGGCTTTTTCGGGAAAAAAGGACGCGTCCTTCCTCTCCGGCCCATATGTTGGAAGCCACGGCGTTTTGGTCGGATCGGTGTCAGCGGTCAAGCCCGGGGATGGGTCACTGCACATCCGGCTGACCGATCCGTCTGCACCGCCGGGTAAAAAAGACTACCTGTCGATCCGCCGGCCAGCCGATCCCGGCACATCGGATCCGGCGGGGCGGCTGGTCGAGGTGGCCAGCGCGCCGGTCGGCACCATCCGGGAACAAGGTCCTGAGGTGGAAGTCCGCGGGTTTCATCCGGAAGTTTTAACCCGGATCCGGCCGGGCGATGCCGTCTTCCGGATGAATGACGCCCGGACGGACCAGGCTGTGCTGGCCGCGAAAAGCCGCAAGACCGGGATCGGACTGGACATGTCCCGATCGGAGAAAACCGGCGCACGCGCGTACCTGCTCCGGGCCCAAGTTCTGGAAGGACCTTTTGCCGGAGTCAGTGTTGAAATGGAAGCGCCCGTTTCGGATGAAGTGCACACGCCGCTTTTGAAGGCGCGGGCGGCCGAACAGCTCGCTAAGACAGGCGCCACACCATATCGGGTCATTCAAGCCGATTTGCCGGAATCCGTCGATCTGAGCATTGCCCATCTGAACCAGCTTCGTCGTGACACACTTGAGCGGCTGTCCGAGATGCTCGCGGCAAGGAGCCGTCGGGAAGCGTCGGCAACGGTGGTCGTGAAGGCTCATGAGCGTCTTCGTCAGGAGCGGACGGATGCACCGGACAGTCATAAACCAGTCGAGATCGCCGCGTATTCTTATCAATGGCCCGCCAAGGGTGATCCGATTGCCTGCGGAGCGGATGCCTACCTGTTGCCGGCGGAGGGGCTGGAACAACCGGGTCACCTTGAGCTTCTGGCCGATCTGCGGCGTGTGGAGCCGAACGCCCGTCAAGTGCTGGTTTTGCCGCCTGCTGCCACCGGCCTGCTATCGGACCGCCTGAAAACCTGGCAGGCTGACGGGACCTTCAGCCGGTTTGACCGGATCGCTGGCGGTCACCCCGGGCTGCCGGCCATGACCGGTCATCTGGGCATCGGTTTTGAGATGGACAGTTCGGCGAACATTTACAACCATCTCAGCCTCGAGCACTATGCCCGGTTGGGCGCGGCTGTCACAACGGTGTCACCGGAGCTTGGCAAAGACCAGCGACTGGCGATTGCCCGCAAAGCCAGCATGATGGGTGAGGACGGCCCATTGCTGGAGTGGTTCGTGCATGGCCGCCACCGGCTCATGACATCCGCGTTCTGCCCAGTCGGGCACAACGTGCCAGGCTGCAATCGTTGTGCCGGGAAGCGATACCAGCTTTCGGACCGCAAAGGCCGACTGCACCCACTGATCCTGCAGCCGCCTTATTGCACCTCGGTCATCCTGCATGCCGAATCGATACAGCCGCCGGACGAGCTGGCTGAACTGATCCGCCTGGCGCCTTCGCGCCTCAGACTGATGTTTTTCGAAGAAGACCAGACGAGACGCCGGCAGGAGATCCGCCGGATCCGAAACCTTGTCCGACAGTATCAGGATGACGAAATGGACACCTAGAGGAGGGGACAGATGAATCCGCATGAATTTCTTGAACAGGCAATCCGCCAGAATGAAGGGCCGGGGCCGGCCCAGGCGATCGTACCGGTCAGACTGCTCGACCACGGCATTCTGCCAGCATACGCCACCCCTTTTTCCGCTGGCTGTGATCTGACCGCGACACAAGGCATCGTGCTCTTGCCGGGCGAAACAAGACTGATGCCGCTGGGCTTCATCATGGCCCTGCCGTCGGACTGCGAGGCCCAGGTGCGACCGCGCAGCGGACTGTCGCTCAAGACCGCGCTACGTTTGCCGAATTCACCCGGCACCATCGATGCCGACTACCGCCACGAAGTCGGTGTCATCCTGGAAAACACCTTCAATCCCGCCACGCTTCCCGGACTGATCGCGGCGCGCCCGGCCTTGCTTCAGGAACTGAAGGCGCGCTACCGGCTGGCGCCCCTCACGGACTTGTGCGACATTGCCGAGGCATCCGACACTGCCCGGCAGCCCGCACCGGATGATGCGCAGCAATTGCTTTTCGAGTATTTACGCCAACTGGTCTGGGTTGACGATGAAGGCCTGCCCTATGGCACGATCCGGATCCGCAAGGGCGACCGTATCGCGCAGCTTGTAGTGACCTCCATCCGGCGGGCCATTTTTGACCGGGAGTCGGACCCGAACCGGACCGGTCACGATCGAGGCGGCGGATTTGGCTCGACAGGCGGGCATGGCGTCTGAGATGGAATACACAATAGGTGCCAGTTGCCGCTTGCTATGTTGGTGCCTGGCACCGTTTCGGTACTCGGCGGAACTAACAGCCGGGCGCTGATGTGCGGTGCCAGCAGGGTGACCCTGGCTGAACAGCAGTGAGGATGGCATTCTAGCTACGTGAATTGTCGCCGCTGCCAGTTAGTTCCGTTAGTTCCTATGTTGGTGCCAGTTGCCGTTTCGGTACTAATTCACGCCCGCTTGGTGGTGCCTGGCACCATATCGGTACTTCAAAAATGACACTCCCCGTAAGCCCTGAGCCTGTAGCATCACAAGCCCTGAGCCCACGCGAGTACCAATCGGGTGCCTGGCACCGTTTCGGTACTCAGCGGAACTAACGGCCGGGCGCTGATGTGCGGTGCCAGCAGGGTGACCCTGGCTGAACAGCAGTGAGGATGGCAGCCTAGCTAGGAGTTAGTTCCGTTAGTTCCTATGGCAGGTACTAATTCAAGAGCTCGCCTGAAGACCTCTGCGGCTGTAGCCTTCCCGGACGTGATGACGCGCTAGTTCTGAAATGTCGTCTGGCACCGCTGCCAGTTAGGTGTTCCTATGGCACCATTTCAAGAGCTCGCCTGAAGACCTCTGCGGCTGTAGCCTTCCCGGACGTGATGACGCGCTAGTTCTGAAATGTCGTCTGGCACCGCCCGCTTGGTGGTGCCTGGCACCATTTCGGTACTTCAAAAATGACACTCCCCGTAAGCCCTGAGCCTGTAGCATCACAAGCCCTGGGCCCCCGTGAGTATCAACCGGGTGCCTGGCACCGTTTCGTGGCACTGTTTCGGTACTCAGCGGAACTAACGGCCGGGCGCCCCCTGGCACCGCCCGCTTGGCGGTGCCAGGATCATATTTCGCGCTCATTTTATATAAGGTACGCCGTGGAATTGACAAGGGTCTGAAGGCAAGCCTATAATCGAGTTGCTGCCAGATATTTGCCCGTTGTTAGGTGAGGCTTCTATGTGAACAGATGCTGCTGCCCGGAAACGTCGAGAGACGCCAATGGGTCACCAGGTTTTGCCGGATTAAGGCTTGACCTAATGCAGCTGACGCGGCCTATGCGTCTAAGTCACACAGTGCCAAAGCTCGATCAGGAGGGGTTTTGTGCCGTCGGGGTCCGCGTGGGTGGACAGACGGCGATCCGGGGATCGCAGCCCGGATACCCGCCACGATCCTGCGCCTTGCCGGCAAATTATCCGGTGAGGCTGTTTTTTTATGACATGATGGATATGAATAAAAAGGGATCGCGAAGAAAGGAGGGATCGCATGCTTGAGATTTTCATCACGCGCATGGTCGAAGCGAACAACAGGATGGTGAACCGCCTGGAACGCATTGACGAGATTGTGCCGGACAGCTGGATCAACCTCTCTTCACCGACAGAAGATGAACTTAGGCATGTTGAGGAGACCTTGAATGTCCCCGCCGAGTTCCTTCGCTATCCGCTGGACGAGGAAGAACGGCCGCGTATCGACATCGACGAGGATGATGACTTTGTGCTCATCATCGCCGACTTTCCGTACATCCGCCGTGACGGCCAGAATGCCAAATACGAGACACAGCCGGTCGGTATCGTCCTGACCAGCAAGAACCTGATCACGATCTCGCTTCGCGAAGCGAGTGTCCTTGACCAGTTCAAGGCCAACCGTGTCCGGGATTTCATCACGGGCTACCGGACCCGTTTCACGTTCCAGATCATGTTCGCCGGTGCCAAGGATTATCTGAAATTCCTGCGTTTCATGGACAAGACGATCGACGCGGCCGAGCACCAGTTGAGCAAGTCGATCAGCAACAAGGAATTGTTCAAGTTGATGGAGCTCGGCAAGTCGTTGATCTACTTCTCGACCTCGCTGAAATCGAACGAGGCTGTGCTGGAAAAACTCATGCGCGGCAAGTTTGTCAAAAACTATGAGGAAGACGAGGAGTTGCTCGAGGATGTGCTCATCGAGTACAAGCAAGCGCTCGAAATGGCCAATATCTATGCCTCGATCATCAACGGGACCATGGATGCCTATGCCTCGATCATCTCGAACAATCTCAACGTCGTCATGAAGTTCATGGCGGCCATGACGATCGTGCTGGCCGTGCCGACGGTGATCAGTAGTTTCTTTGGCCAGAATATCCCGTTGCCGTTCGCCAGGGCCGAGTTCATGGCCAATCCGTTTCCGTTCATCACCGTGCTGGGCCTGAGCATCGTGGCGACCGGGCTGACCATTTGGTGGCTCAACAAAAGGGACATGTTCTGATCATTGGCGCGGCTGCTATTTCAATCAAAATACCGGCTCAGATAGTCTTTTATGGTCGATGTGTAGTGTTCGGCATCTTTCGTGAACCCTTCCACTGAACCCGGGATCGCCATGCGATGGACGAGTGTCGTGTCGGGGTAGAGTCGCAGCCGCTCGGCGACGAGCGGTTCGATCGCGTCCGGTCCGAGGCGGCTGTCCAGGACACTGTATGAAATGAACACCGGCAGCTGCAGGCGTGTCAGGACCGTCGCCAGCTGCCTGGACCCGTTGTATCCGGCGGACAGCCGGACCGCGTAGGGGACCGCGCCGCGCTTGATGGCGGACAGCAGATCCTTGTCCGGATAATTCGCGCGGATGGACGCGTCGGGTGTCAGGCCCGGCGTATCGAGCATCACGCCACGGACGTATGTGCGATCGAAACCGAGCTTCTGCAGTCGGGACGGGAGGGTGGACGGATCGGCTCCCGCTTCCGGCAGACGGTCAATGGCCAGCAGAACAGCCGAGCAGCCACTGCCGAAGCCATACAGGATGACGTCGCGTGTGACGGTGTTTTTTTTCACATAGGCGATGGCGGCGACTACATCCTCCCACTCGGCGTAGCCGAACGCCGAGAGATTGCCGCCGGACTGGCCACTGTGGCGCAGGTCGAAGGACAGGACATTGTAGCCGAGCTCCACGAGTGTTTCATAGAGATAGGGTGTGTCGAGACTGAACTGCAGACGGTTTGCCTGCGCGTCGTGCACGAGGATGATGGTGCTTTTCGGTGTGCCTTCGGCCGGAAACAGCCATCCGGAAAGCCCTGTCTGATCATCCAGCGAAAAAAATCCGGCCTGGCTGTAATCCGGCATGATATTGCTGACAACCGTCTCGAGCGGCTCGGGCTCGAGCCGCATCAGGCGGTCGGCTTCGCGAAAGATCAGGACGCCTGTCGCGATGAACAGGAACGCGATCAAGGTGAATATCAGCGTGGCACGCCGGATCAGGCGTGACGTCCGGTCGACCGGCGCAACCCGGCTCATGCCGACTCTTGTTCTTTTCTGGGACATGGGTGCTCCTTTGATCAGGACATGGTGGAATCGGTGTCATTATAGCACAGCATCGGCCAACGAGAGATGGTGGTTCCACTTGCACGAGCGTGAACTCATCAAGTAAAATGAAGTATTGCATACGGGAGGCGCGTCATATGAGTCTTTTTGAATCGATGATCCTGGGACTGATCCAGGGGGTCACGGAATTTCTGCCGGTCAGCAGTTCGGGTCATCTGACCCTCTTCGGCCGGATTTTCACCATTGAAGAGCAGGCCATGCTGTCACTGACCACGCTGCTGCACATGGGCACCCTGATCGCGGTCCTTTTTGTCATGCGTCAGGAAATCGTCGCCATCTTCAAAGACATTTTCGGGAAAAAGACGTGGCTTCTGGTCATCGCCACCATTCCGGCCGTTTTGGCCGCCCTGCTGCTGGGCGATTTTCTCGACACCTTGTTCGGGGGAGCCTATCTGGGCGTATCATTCCTGCTGACCGGCCTGATCCTGCTGCTGTCGCTGCTGGCCGGCAAAACAGAAACGCCGCGGGAGTCATTGTCGATGAAGGACGCGCTGTCGGCCGGCATCGGCCAGGCGGTCGCCATCCTGCCGGGTGTCTCGCGCTCCGGCACCACGCTGACCACGCTGCTGCTGCGCGGGATCGAGCGGAAAACCGCCATCCGGTTTTCCTTCCTGATGTCGATCCCGGCGATCCTGGGCGGATTTGTTCTGGACCTGAAAGACCTGTTGACCGGGTCCGGCACGGCTATCACCATGCTGGGCGCCGGTCCGATCATCGTGGGGATTGTGGCAGCCGCGCTGTCCGGATGGCTGGCGATGGAGTTCATGATCCGGAAACTGACGCGACGGGGCATGGTCATCTGTGCCGTCTACGTGATCGTGCTGGGCCTTTTTGTCCTGCTTGACCAGAATATGCTTCACTGGATCCTGTGGAATTGAGGCAGAGCATGACTGCGAATCCTGAAAAACTGGTTCTGGGCATCGAGAGCTCCTGCGACGAGACCGCCGCGGCGGTCGTGGCTGGGGGGCGCGCCATCCTGTCCAATGTAATCTGGTCGCAGGCCGATGTGCACAGCCAGTATGGCGGTGTCGTCCCGGAAATCGCTTCCCGGCAGCATGTCGGGGCGATCCTGCCGGTGGTCGACCAGGCGCTCCGGGAAGCAGGCGTCACGCTCCCCGACATCGACGCGATCGCCGTCACAGCCGGGCCGGGACTGGTCGGTGCCCTTCTGGTCGGCGTTTCGGCCGCGAAAGGGTTGGCTGAGGCTTCCAGCAAACCGCTTGTGGCAGTCCATCATATCGCCGGGCACATCGCGGCCAACTACCTGGCTGACCAGACGCTCGAGCCGCCCTTCCTGTGCCTTGTGGTATCCGGCGGCCACAGCCACCTGGTGCTTGTGAAGGAAGATGGACAATTCCGGACGATCGCCCGGACACGGGATGACGCGGCCGGCGAGGCGTTTGACAAGATTGCCCGCGCGCTCGGCCTGGGGTATCCAGGTGGACCGTTGCTGGACCGGGCCTCTGAGGGCGGCCGGCCGGACGCGTTTTCGTTTCCGCGCACCCGGTTTCCGGACAGCCTGGATTTTTCGTTCAGCGGGCTCAAGACAGCGGCGCTGAACCAGCTCAACCAGATTGCCCAGGCCCGGTCGCGTGATCAGGCGGCGTTGACGGCAGAATTTCCGCTGGCCGATTTCGCGGCCAGTTTCCAGATGGCCGTTGCCGAGGTCCTGGTTGACCATACACGGGAAGCGGCTCGCGAGCTGGGCATCCGGAAAATCGCCATGGCCGGCGGAGTCGCCGCCAACCGGACTTTGCGGCGCCGGATGCAGGGCATGGCGGACGAGGAAGGCCTTCGACTGACCATTCCGCCAACGGTGCTCTGCACGGACAACGCGGCCATGATCGCGGCCCAGGGGTACCGGGAACTGCTGGCCGGACGATTGGCGGACCGGTCGTTGAATGCCCGGTCGAGTCTTGATCTGTCGGATGTTTTCTAAGGAAAAAGCTTGATCGGTTGATGCCAGGACAGTTGCTAAAATATAATATGCACGAACCCCCCGTGGAATATTCAATGTCAAGGAATGTGGATAACTAGAATAGAACCGCGAAAATCAAGCAAAATCAGGACAAATCCTGTCATTTGACTGTGGATAAGCCTGTGGAAAGTGTGCATAAACGAACGAATGACCGGTTGACAGCGAGATCTGCCACCGGCCCGGGAGCAAAGAAATGGAACAAAAGAAGAAGAAACCGGTTGTCATCGAAAACCGGAAGGCTTTTCACGAATATCACATCGAGGAGCGCTTCGAAGCCGGCATTGAACTGACCGGCACCGAGGTCAAGTCGATCCGGCTCGGCCGGGCCAACCTGAGTGACAGCTATGCAGCTGTCGAAAGCGGGGAACTGTTTTTGTTCAACATGCACATCAGCCCTTATGAGCAGGGAAACCGGTTCAATCATGATCCACTCCGGACCCGCAGACTGCTGATGCACAAGCATGAGATCCTGCGTCTTTACGGGACTGTGAAGCAGGAGGGTCTGACACTCGTGCCGACCCGGCTTTATTTCAAGCACGGACGCGTCAAGGTCGAAATCGGCCTGGCCCGGGGCAAGAAAAATTATGACAAGCGTGACAGCGAAGCTAAACGCCAGTCCAAGCGCGACATCGAACGCCGCCTCAAGTCATCCGGTCGCCAGGAGGACTGAACCGTCAACAATCATAACGCCCGGTCCTTGTCGTTTGTGAACGGACAAAGGCCGGGCGTTTTTTGTGTCTGGCTGCGCTTGGCGGTCAGTCGAAGGTGACAGGCTCATTGACGGACTGGACACAGACATAGGTCTTGCCCCGGTTGATCAGCAGGGGGGAGCCATCTTCGTAGGTGAAGACGAACGGATCCCTGATGCCGCCCTTTTTCCACTTGATCGCGACACGGGAACCGCCCGAGACATAGTAGCCGGAACCGGCGGAAAGATCGGCATCGCGCCAGGATTGGCCATTCAGGCTGCCGATGGTTGTCTGGAGCACCAGGACATTGGTGACCGACAGTGGCTTGTTGTCGGCCAGGTCGATCTGCGGTCTGCCAAACTGGGATTTGCTGTAAAGACCGGTCTTGCTGTCATAGCGGAAGACGGACGTGTTGTAGTTTGAAAACCTGACGCTGACGGACGTCGCCGCATGTTCCGATTTGTCGGAAGCCGGCTGGACCGGTCCTTCCGGCAAAAACCCGAACGCGGATTTTTGCGGATCGAGCAGGGTGTCGCGTAGCTTGAGCCTGGCGATCGCCTCCGTCAGCCGCTCGCCGTCGGTGCGGACACTATGCTCGGTTCCGCGCTCCTTTTGCCAGACCGGATCGCGCCAGAAAGCCCGGGACTGTGAGAACATGTCGACATGGGCCGCGTCGATCCGTTGGATCTGCTCGATGGCGATGCTGGAACCGCCGACGCTGACCAGGATGGCATCGATCCCGCCCGCGAAATCGATATAGTCGCTGCGGACGCTGCGGACGGATCCGAGCTCCGGCACGGTGGCGGGATCGGCAAACACCACCAGCATGCGTGTGATGCCCCCTTCCACAACCATCTCATAATACAGATCGGCCGCGTTGATGCCGAGCTGGGGCGTGGCGACCTTGATGTTGTTGATCATGACCGCGACGGGGCGCATGGCTGCCCGGGCCGGATCGGAAACCGGAAGGCCGGTCAGGGGGTTGACCCCTGCCTCGACCTCCGGAGATGGCTCGGGCGTGGGTGAAGGGGAGGGGGCTGCGGTCGTGGTGGCGACCGTGGTTGGCGCGGTCACGGCTGTAGTCGTGCCGGCTGTCGTGGCCGTCGTGCCTGCGGTGGTGGCAGCGGGCGTCGTCGTGGTGGCATCTTTGCTGTCACACGCGCCGAGCGCCAGGGACAGGATGAGGAGCGCGCAGATTGCCAGGATCCGGGTTTGCTTCATGGTATCATTCCTCCGCAAGGTTTTCTGGCCGGATATTTTCAGTATGAACATCAAATTCCGGCCGATCCGTATCAGACTGCAAAAGCATCAACCTGCCGGGGGTCAGTATCCCAGCACGTGATATTTCATGATCGCGATCGTTTCCCGAAGCAGCATGTTCGGCATCAGGAACCGGTTTTCACGACTGCCCGCTCCGGTGATGCGGATGCCGGCCCCGTCGGCGATCAGGCCGGTCCGGTAAAGATGCAGTCCGGATGTCACGACCAGGAGACAGGGCTGTTGAAGACCGGTCATGGCTTGGGCGACGGGCAGGGAAAAGGTCAGGTTTTCAAAGGTGTTGGCCGATGCGTTCTCCAGTTGGATCCGTTCGATCTCGATTCCATTGGCCAGAAGGAAGCCTGCCATCGCCTCGGCTTCCGCCACCCGGTCTGCCGGGCCCTTGCCGCCACTCACGATGACCGGCAGGGCGGGCTGTCGCCGGAGGATCTCACGGGCTTTATCGAGCCTCAAGGCAAGCGTGCGGCCGACCGTGTCGCCATCCAGATGGCAGCCCAGGACCACCATCACATCACCTTTCTCGGGCGCCCGTCGCTGTCTGGCCCTGATGATCAGGCAGGCGGACCAACCGAACAGGACCAGAAACAGGCCGTAACCGGTGATGAGCACCCATTGGATGGCCCGGGCCAGACCGGGGCCCAGGATCGCGTCCAGGTGCGGCAGTGCCAGACCCCACACCACGAGCGGCAAGCCCAGGATCGCCGGCATGATGACACCGGTGTCGATCGGCGCTTTCGTGGCGACGGCCACGGTGTCCAGAACCAGAATGGCCCCAACCGCGATCAGCACCATGCGGATCATCACGTAGGCGGATCTCCTTTCTTTGGCTGCAGAGCCCGTGTCTGCTGCTTTCATTTTATCAAAGCAGACGCGCAGGTCACGTGACAGCTCCGTTACAATTGCGAATATCGCCGGCAAACCTCCGGGTTTTGCGCAGGACGCAAATCTGCTATGATCTTCATGCGAGGTGCTTGCGATATGCCGAAAGTGATGGCTGCCGGTCTGTCTCATCCCGGTGTGGTCCGGAAACGGAACGAAGATGGTTTTTTCCTGTTTGACAGGCTGACGGATGGTCAATCGGACGGCTTGTGTTCATCTGCCGTCCTGGCGGACCGGAAAGTCCAGTTCTATGCTGTCGCCGACGGCATGGGCGGAAAAGGCATCGGCGACGCCGCCGTGTCGGCCGCGCTGAAAACACTCGATGCCGTGCGGGTCCAGTTTTCCCAGGCCGACCGATTTGATTTCCCGTTTTTCGCGCGCCACTTTCTCAACCGTGCGGGCCAGGCCGTCCTCGACGTGCTTGGCAACAGCCGGGGTCTGTACGCGGGCGCCGCGATCACCTTGCTGTGCCTGACGGATGAAGACGCCTTCGTGCTGTCCCTTGGCAATTGCCGCTGCTACCGGCTGCGTGGCCAGGCCCTGACCCGGTTGGTCGCGGAGGATGTCTTGCCGGGATCGGAACCACGCCGGCTCTCCCGCTATCTGGGTCAATTGCCGGAGGAAAGCCCTGAGGAACCGGTCGGTCTTTATCATTTTGATCTGCAGAAGGACGATCTGTTTCTGATGGCAACGGATGGCTTTTCGGATGTGGTGCCGGAACATGTCCTGATCCAGTCGCTTGCCACCCCGGGCGCTTTTGCCGAAAAGCCCAGGGCTCTGATGGACCAGGCCCTGGCGGGCGGCGCCCTGGACAATGTGACGCTCCTGCTGGTGAAAGTCCTGGACACGATGAGTGAGGAAGAGCAGGCGCCGTCATTCAGGGAACCGATCCGCCACCGGAACACCGCTCACCGTCCGATCAAAAGCCCGGTGATCCGTGGCATGCTCATCTTCTTGATGTTTATCCTGACCGGATTTGTCGCCGGATGGCTGTTCCTGACGCTGCTGCTGTAAGAACCTTCCGACCGACAGACCGACAAATCCGGAGCGCAGCAAGGCTCGTGAGGACTTGCGTGCGGCCATGCCACCGCGTATAATGAGCTTGAAAGAAAACGTACGTTCGTTATCTGGAGGCGATCGCGGTGGCACGCAAGGTTTTTGTCCGGGTCAATGCTGATTTTGACGAGCAGGGGCGAGTCTATCCACGGTCGATTGTCTGGGAGGACGGCCGCAGTTTCACGGTCGACCGGATCCTTGATGTCCGGCCGGCCCCGTCCCTCAAGGCGGGCGGCAGCGGGACGCGCTACACGTGCCGTATTCTCGGCCGTTCGGCTTACCTGTTCCTGGACGGCAGCCAGTGGTTCATGGAGGCCAGCGACACGTCCGCCTGAGGCATGGTGAAGTTGAACAGGTTTCGTTAAGGCCAATTATCGGAATAATAAAATGTTGTCGCGATAGTCAAAAAACCCTTACAGAAATGGCCGATCCTGATATAATACATATTTTGTAGGCAGGTGTTGTTTCAACACGGCCAATGACATCATGGGGGTACGGGTCATGCTTCGCTACAACTACACAGACAACAACGAGTTTGGCCGCAGACTGAGAGAAGCGCGCAAAGCAGCGGGACTGACGCTTCAGACAGTTGCCGAGAAGCTGAACACAGATTTCGGTACCAATATCAACAAGGGGACCATCTCCAAGTACGAAAACGGCGTTCACGAGCCAAGCGCCAGCACCATCTTCTGCCTCGGCCAGGTGCTGGGCGTCAGCGGTGAATTCCTGCTGGGCAAGACCAACCTGCCGTTTTTTGAAAACGGCAAGGCCGGGCCGAACGACCGGCACAGCGGCGTGCTGTCCGGAGAGCCGCCGGAGCATGCGGGGCATCTATCCTACCGGATGGCGGATGACAGCATGCACCCGCGCTATCTTGTGGACGATATCCTGATCATCCGGCCGCAGACCACCTGTGAAAACGGACAGTTCTGCCTGGTGCGCCTGGAGAACGGCCAGACGCTGATCCGCAGGGCACTGGTGCGCCAGGGCAATTGCATTTTCCAGCCGGTCAACACCGTCTATGAGCCCTTGTTCTTCGCCTGCCCCGAGAACGAAAAGCCCTTTGGCAAGTCCGCCGATCTTCCTTTTTCCATTCTTGGCGTGGTCGTCGAGATCCGTCGCAAGGAAGACTGACCACCAACAATGCCGGTCAGAAGGATCATCTGAAAACGCATTCCCAATCCGTCAAGATGCAGGATGCACAAAATGGACACCCTACCCGGGTGTCTTTTTTTGCGGTTCATCAAAATCATGCGTCGAATGGCACAAAATTCATCTCTTTCTTTGACAACTGCAAACTCATTCTATATCATTAAGTTGTTACTTTTATATCAAGTTTTAAAAATCAAAACGGAGTAGAGAGGAGTGATCGACTTGCTTCAACTGGAAGAAGTCGTCAAGCAATACAATGGCATTTCCGTCGTTGACCGACTGAATTTGACCATTGACAAGGGGGAACTGGTGACGCTGATCGGCCCGTCGGGCTGCGGCAAGACCACCACCCTCAAAATGATCAACCGGGTCATCGAGCCGACCAGCGGCCGTATCCTGGTCAACGGATCGGATGTCCTCACCCAGGACCCGGTGCAGCTTCGCCGCGGCATTGGATATGTCATCCAGCAGATCGGCCTTTTCCCGAACATGACGATCGGGGAGAACATCACGGTGGTCGGAAAACTTCTGGGATGGACAAAGGAACGGTCAGCCGAGCGGTCAGCCGAACTACTGCAGATGGTGGACATGGATCCGGGACTTTACCTCAATCGCTATCCCAAGGAGCTGTCCGGTGGACAGCAGCAGCGGATCGGCGTCCTGCGCGCCCTGGCAACCGAGCCGGAGATCATTCTCATGGACGAGCCATTTGGCGCCCTGGACCCCATCACCCGTGACCAGTTGCAGGCTGAATTGAAGAAAATTCAGACCAAGCTGCACAAGACGATTGTCTTTGTCACGCACGACATGGACGAAGCGATCAAGATCGGTGACAAGATTGTCCTGATGCGAAGCGGGAAAATTGTCCAGGCGGACACCCCCGAAGAAATGCTGCGCAATCCGGCGGATGACTTCGTCACCAGCTTCATCGGCAAAGACCGCCTGTTGCGCTCGCCGGACGAGGTCACGGTCGCGGAAGTCATGATTTCCGACCCGATCACGATCCAGTCCGGGCGTGGTGTCGCCGAGGGCCTGGAGCGGATGCGCAAGCACCGCGTCGACAGCCTGATGGTGATCGACTCGGAAGGCCAGCTCAAAGGGATCGTGACGATCCAGGAAATCCAGATGGGTCTTGTGAAGGGCAGACGGATCGGCGATGTCATGACCGCTGGACCGACGACAGTCCGAACAGACTGCTCCGTCCGTGAAGCCGTATCAGTCATGTCGACAGAGGGCATCGGCTACCTGCCGGTCGTTGATGAGCAGAACCGGCTCAAGGGCCTCATGACCCGGGCCAGCCTGGTCAACATCCTGTCCGACGTGCTGTGGTCCAGTCCGGAAATGAGCAGCGCCGCTGATGAGAAAACCGAAGAAAAGGGGCGTGATGACGTATGATCAGCAATCTGACAGCCATACTGCTGACGGGGTCCACCCCCGTTCAACTGACCTTGTTCTCGAAAATGGCATCCAAGCTTGCCGCCAATCCGAGTGAGTTTTTCTCGGCGTTGGGAACACATATGTTCTATCTGGTCCTGATCCCCGTCACGCTCGCGATTCTGGTCGCCGTGCCGCTGGGCATCCTGGCCAGTCGCTACGCATCATTCGAACGCGTGGTGATGGTCATGGTCAACATCATCCAGACCATTCCCAGCCTGGCCTTGCTGGTCCTGCTGCTGGTTGCCGGCCTCGGGCTCGGCAAAGTGACCGCGATCACGGCGCTGTTCCTGTATTCGTTGCTGCCGATCCTGCGCAACACCGTCGTCGGTATCCGCAATGTCGATCCGTTCCTCAAGGAAGCGGCGCTCGGCATGGGCATGACCAACGGGCAGCGCCTGCGCATGGTCGAACTGCCATTGGCCTTCAGTGTCATCATGACCGGCATCCGTACCGCGACCGTCATCTGTATCGGTACCGGAACCCTGGCGGCCTATGTCGGCGCCGGTGGGCTGGGCACCTACATCGTGCGTGGCCTGGCCTTCTTTGACAATGCCCTGCTCCTGATCGGCGCGCTGCCGGCAGCGCTTCTGGCTTTGCTGGCCGACTTCCTGCTTGGCCGTCTGGAAAAGAGACTGATCCCGCGTGGCCTGAGGACGGAGACCGTCAAAGAGCCGCTGACGCTCAAGCAGATCGAAAATGACGAAGACCCCAGCCAGGCGGCTGCCTGAGGCCGGACTACTGAAATAGGTAAATGCCGGTTTCAATGACCGGATTGCTATCTGGGTGACGTGTCAACGAAGCCCAAATAAAGAAAAGGAAGTGACTGAAACATGAAAATCAAACGATTGAAACTGATCGCCTTTGTCCTGACATTGGCCATCGCCCTGGCCCTGCCGCTGACAGCTTGCGGCGGTGGCGACAAGGGTATGACCTTCAAGGTCGGCACACAAGGCTATGCCGAGGTCGAAATCCTGGGCGAAATCTGGAAGGCGCTGGTCGAGGAAAAGACCGATCACAAGGTGGAGCATGTCCGCAGCCTCGGTTCTTCAACCGCCGGTTTCGAGGCCACACGATCCAATGACCTGCAGATGTTCACCAGCTTTACCGGAACCTTGTTCCTGGGCCTGCTCGAGCAGGAACTGACAGACGAGTACCGCGATTCTGCCAAGGTGTTTGACAAGACAAAAGAACTGCTCTGGGAGAAATATGACCTGTACGCCGCTCCGCCGTATGGCTATAACAACACTTACGCGATCGCCGTACCGAGAGCCTGGGCTGAGGCGAACAACGTGACGAAGCAGAGCGACTTGGCGCCGTTTGCCAAGGACATGGTCCTGGCCGTCGACCAGACCTGGCTGAGCTACCCGGGCCAGGGCTACAAAGAATACACCGAGCTTTATGGCTTCACCTTCAAGGACACACCGGCCATGGACATGGGATTGATCTACCGGGCCATCGCCAACAAAGAAGTCGATGCCATCAACGTCTATTCGACCGATGGCCAGCTGATCGCCCAGGACCTGCTCGTCCTTGAGGACGACAAGGGCTTCAACCCGCCTTACAACGGCATCCTGGTCCTGAGAAAAGACGTGGTTGAAAAGTATCCCGAGATCAAGGACCTGGCGGATTCGCTGGCTGGCCTGATCGACACGGAACAGATGCAGGCCCTCAACAAAGAGGTTGCCGTCGACCAGAAAGATCCGAGTCAGGTGGCTCGTGACTTCCTGAAGTCAAAAGGCCTCATCGGCTGACATCTGAAAACGACATCATTTGGAAGCAAATCGGCTCCGGATCATTCATGGTCCGGGGCCTTTTTCCAGGCAGAAGGCCGGTTGAAACATGGGTGACACAGACCGGAGGCCGTTGCTTAACGTGCCGGAATGTGCTAGAATACGAACGTATGATCTGTCAAGATCATGCCCGGTAACACGGGGGCGTACTGGTTTCGACGGGGTCGTTGAGACTGGGGAAGCGGGTAGAGGATCCTCGTTGGCCTCTTAAATAAACGAGGGAAACAATAATTGCGAACACAAGAACGCAACTCGTAGCCGCTTAATCGGTTACCGTCAGCCCGTCCGATCTGCTGGACGGATCACTGGCGTCAGATAGCAGACCTTACACGCCGGCAGGTCAAACGTGGACACGGATCAGCATAAGCTTTGCCGCTGATTTGTAAACATGAAGCTACCGGACCACAGGGCCTGTCAGCGGGCGTTGTGAGAGGGGAATACTCCATACACTGACTGCACCCGGAGATGCTCCAGAGGATAGGGTTTCGGACAGGGGTTCGACTCCCCTCGCTTCCACCAAATCAAATACCATCTATTGATAAAAGGAATTTTGTCGACAGATGGTTTTTTGTTTGCCCGAAAGTGCTTGATTAACGCTGCTTTCGGGCTTTGTGCTTTTTGCCTTGTAGCAATAGTTGGTGTTATATAATAGCCGTTTTCGGAGGATACTTGACACGAACTTGTGGCTGCCAAGTGCTTATTTTTAACGATTAGACCTCTGGGGGTGTGCATCTTTTAACGATTTGCCTTGTAATCGTTAAAAGATACTGTTACGGCAAAAAAACAGCCCGCCGATTGGCGAGCCGTAAATAGTTGAATGTTAAGCTGTGACTTCCGAGCCGTTTTTGAATCTGAATGTCATTGCGCCATCTTGGTTGACCGTCACTTGGTCGATTACAGCAAGCCACAGTTTTTCGTCAAACTCAGCTATGGCAAGCGGTCGGCTCTCAATGTCTTTGATGAAGCCTTCGATGATTTTGCCCTTGCCAAGGCGCTCTCGCTTGATCGCTTCCAACTCATCGACTTGCTTTGAAGCTTTATGGTGGCGTTCGAGATAGGCGTTGTTACGCTCCGTCCATTCCTTCTGGTCTACTGCTGATCGGGCATTTTCATAAATTGCCTTTCTGGATAGTTCGGTAACAACCTCAATCTCACGGAACAATTC
>JAXGXR010000003.1:0-5234 GCA_040772725.1 Clostridia bacterium
TTGATCTCGTCGTTGACTTCCTTAGCCACAATCTCCACCGCTTCACCGATCTTCTCGGATACGGAATCCGAATAGGCCTGCAGTTCATGCCCGATGGCAGCAGCCAGCCCGTTAACGTCCATGATGCATCACCGCCCTTAGCTTGAGTGACCGGTCCTGATACATGAAGTTGTCGATATTTTTGACATCGTAACTGTGACCGCGAAACAGGATGCGCGTGGTCTGCGGCAGCAGATCAGACAACAAAGGCATATAGCGCACGATGAAATCCACACTGTTCTGTGCTTGTTCTGCAGATGCCGCCCAGTACTCGCTGCCGGACAGACCATTGACCTGAGCCTGACAGGTTAAAAGGTCGACCCAGAGTTCATCTGGGTTCATCAATTGGATAGTAATCTTGTGTCGGAGCTTTCCTGCTTCCATGTTAGAACACCTCCACACGATAGGGTGCCAACAGCGCATGTACAGAGAATGCCGTCTGATCCTTGGCTGTGCCGGTTGCTTCGCGGTTTTCGTACCAGTGCCCAACTAGAAGGAGTAATGCCTGGCGGATAGGTTCTGGCAAAACGGCAAACCCTGCGACAAACCTGATTCGGACAGACGCAGCTGGATGGGGTATGTAGACCGGCCAAGCCAAGCCATATGCCGGCATCACCTGGCCGGGTTCGCTAGCTGTATCCACCACGTAGTCCGAGTTGGACAGGATCGTCTCCTGTCCGGTGCTGTCGATATAGCCAATCTCCACCACGCTCAGGAGAGGCGGGCAGGGCAGCAGGATTGAATCCGCTCCTGAAAACCGGTCCTGATAGGTTTCCAGCGTCTGTTCGGCCAAAGCGCGACGTGTGTAGTTTTCGCAGAAGACTCGGGCCGTCTTGATCAGGCCAAGCAGTAGATTGTCCTCGGTCGCATCTTCTGGAAGGCGAAGGTGCTGCCTGACCTCGGCCAGTGTGATCGGTTCTGTTGCGACGGGGATAATTGTCTTAAGCATCAGGCAGGCACCTTCCTTTCCCGATTATTTTTACGATCCGGCCATGAGACCGGCTGCGATAAGTTTCGCTAGCAGTGCGTTCAGATCTGTGACCAGACCAGCGACGGTCGTTGCTTCGCTATTGGCTTGAAATGCTGCTGGCTTCAATTCAGTACCTGCAAAGGTCAGCTTTCCGTCGGCAGTAATGTCTAATGTGCCGCCGATGACAGAAGTCTCGCCGCCCTGCTCGGTGTAGTTCTTGACGTTACTCATACCTCGTCACCTCACGCTTTCATCTGCAGGTACTTGACCGCTTCGGCCAGAACCAGCTTGCCATCCACCCGCTGAGTAGCCCGGAAGCCTACCTGGCCGTTGGCGGCAAACAGCTCATTCAGGCGCTGGAACGAACGTCCCTGACGATCGGCGATCCAGTAATAACCATAATCACCGAAGGCGATGGTTTTGGCCGCCGACGCAATGGCCGGTACAAAGCTGGAGGTGAGGATCGGCCGGTTGAGGATCGTGTCCGGTGCACCAGCGGTGAGCGAAGGCTGCCACAGGTACTGACCAGCGCCGTCCTTGAGCTTACGCACAGCCTTGACCGTGGTGTCGTTCATGAGGAACGTGGCGCGATTGCGATACGGCGATTTCAGGCTGTAGTACAAGTCCATGATCTCGTCGATCGTAATCGCAGAAGCACTGGCAGTGGTGACGCCCAGTTGGCCACCGCCGGTTGCTGCAAAGATACCGGTGGGCTTGCCGGTACCATCTCCGACAAAGAACGCTTCTTCTTCCTTGGTCCCGATACGGCGGGCAAATTCGTTGGCGATGTAGGCTTCGAGCCGGAAGACACTGTCGTTCAGGAGTTCCTCGGAAACCTTGATCATGGTCGCCAGCTTGTAAGCACCGATCGAGACCTGGCCGAAAGCGTCGTCACTTTCCGGGATAGCACCTTCTTCATCAACCCAGCTGGCAGTGCCTTTGCTGGCGACGACCGGGATTTTCTTGTCACCGGATGAGGTACTGATGATCTTGGCCAGCCGGCGGAAGATGTTCTCCTCCTTTAACGCTTCAACCAGCGTGTTCTCGAATTCGTCAGGAGCCAGGTATCCGCCTTCTGAGTCGGTACCGATCTGCAGGGCGTTCTGGACATCGATATGGTTTTTATTGCGCATCGCCTTCCAGAACGACTGGCGATACTCATCCGATGCCCGGCCGGTTTTCACTTCAGTGCCGGTGACATTCGGCTGATTGCGGATCGGAGTGTTCACCGGTTTACTGAGTTCCAGATCCAGTGACTGCTGGCGCTCCAGCCGGTCGATCTCTTTGCCGAGACCAACAATGTCCGCTTCCATTTTGTCGTACACGGCGGTATCCTCGGCGCTAACCAGACCGTCGGTGCCGCGCTTGCTGTCCAGGAATGCCTTAGCGGCTTCCCAGGCTTTGGCTCGCTTTTCGCGAAGTTCAAAAATCTTGTTCATATGTGTTGGCCCTCCTTAAGGCTGAATTAAAAAGAGCCGCTTCTCGAGCGACTCAATCGTGTGGGTGGGTGGTTCTTGTTTTTCCTTTGGCTTGGGATCTGCTGTCCGTTTCGGCAGCTTGTTCAGGAGCGAATTGGTCACGGCCAGATTACTAAAAAGGATGCCGTCGCTTTCCGGTACCGAATTGCCCGCGGTAAACATAATTCCATCGGCAAAGCCCATTTCGACCGCCTTTTTCGCGTTGAACCAGGACTCTGCATCCATCAGATGCGAGATCTTGGCTCGTGATAGGCCGGTCTTAAGTTCATAGGAGTTGATAATCGATTCTTTCACTTCCGACAGCATGGCGATCGCCCGCTCCATCTCGACGGTATCACCGAAAGCGATTGTTATGGGATTGTGGATCATGATCATGGACACGGGTGACATCAGGACCTCACCGCCGGCCATGGCAATCACCGATGCGGCGCTGGCAGCGATGCCGTCGATCTTGACGGTGACCTTGCCGGGATAGTCCATGAGCATGTTGTAGATCTGACTGGCCGCGAAAACATCGCCGCCGGGTGAATTGATCCAGATAGTGATGTCGCCTGAGCCGTTTAGAAGTTCGGATTTGAAGAGCTTTGGGGTTACTTCGTCGCCATACCATGTTTCCTCGGCGATGGCCCCATCGAGGTAGAGGGTCCGGCCATCTTCATTGCGGACCCAGTTCCAGAATTTCCTGTTCAAGGTGGGTTACCTCCTTCTTGTGTTTTATTTGCGCTCGCGAAAAGCCCCGCATCCTGAAGTTTGGTCAAGTTGCCATTGATCAGGTACAGGTCGCCGCCGAGTTCGGTTGGGATAGGGTTCATGTTTTCCAATTCCCTGATATCGTTGCTGGACAACCAGCCGTTTTGCCGGCCGGTCGCGTATCCGCTCATCCGGCTCTGGTAGTCGCCGCGCAGGAGACCGTCCAGATTGAACTTCACGAAGTATTGCTTCTTTTCGGATGGTAAAAACAACGCTTTCTGGATTGCCATTTCCCAGCGAATCACCCAAGGGTCGAGCGTGTATTTCACGAATTCAAGCGACTGTTGCTCGATGTTGGAGAAACTCGACTTTTCGAGGTCAGCCAGCATATGCGGCGGCACCCGGAAGATCCGGGCAATCTCGTTGATCTGGAACTTTCTAGTCTCCAGAAACTGCGCCTGCTCGGGCGGGATGCCAATCGCCTGGAATTTCATGCCCTCCTCAAGAACGGCAACCCGATGAGCGTTAGAACTGCCCTGATACACCGCATTCCAGCTTTCACGCACTCGTTTCGGATCTTTGACGACACCCGGATGCTCCAGCACGCCGCCGGGATTGGCACCGTTGGCGAAAAAGGATGCACCGTACTCCTCCGTGGCAATGGCCATACCGATGGCGTTCTTGGCCATGGCGATCGGGGAGTAGCCGATCAGTCCGTCAAAACCAAGTCCGGGAATGTGCAGAACCTCTTCACGGCGAAGCAAGTATACCCCGCGATCGGTCCGGTACTGGTAGATGATCTCGCCATTCGTTGCTCGGTCGACGGTCATCTTGTCCGGCAAAAGCGGGTAGAGCGACAGGATCTGGCCTCGGCCGTCCCGGATGATCTGGGCATAAGCATTGCCCCATAACAAAAGATGACTCATTAGCGTTTCTCGGAACACGAATGAAGTCATCTCGGAGTTGGGCTCGTTATGCAAAAGATAATACAGCGGGTGCTCCAGCGCTTTTTCCTTGCCACGGTCGGTATAGCGGTAGGTATGCAGCGGCAGACTGGCGATAGTCTCTGCCAAGATCCGGACACAGGCATAAACAGCGGTCGTCTGCAGGGCCGTGCGTTCATTAACGGTCTTGCCACTGGTGGTGCTGCCGAAGAAAAAACTATAAGTGCTGCCCGGCAGCGTGTTTGTCGGCTTGTCCCGAGCCTTGAATAGTCGATCAAAAAGGGCCATTGAAATCCTCCTTAAAAAAATCTATCTGAACTTGGGTAAATTTCCGGTTTAGCATATGGGTTTGCAAAATTCTCTCGTATATAATCCTTCTGGAAAGGCGGGTGCACGATGTACAGACTAGCTATTTTTTGGAACTATTTCTGGTGGAACTACCATATCAACCATGCTCGTAAGCATGATGATCGGATTGAAAAAATCATTCCTGATTGGAGAAAAAAATTCGCATCTCAAGCCATGTCAGATGATCAGTAGTCCTCGATCGTTATAAACAGATCCACCAGTATTCCCTCCGTTTCGGATTGCTCGATCCAGCGCCATGATGGTAGCAACCGCTCCGTCGATCCGCTCGGTTGATTTCTCTTTATCTGGTTTAATATTACCGGCCGGATCGGTGCGGACGAAAATGTTGTCCATCATCCATCGTAGGACCGGGTGACCACCGTGGGCCAGTTTGCCCTCGAGTGTCAACTTCATCAGCTCTTTGGTCGGCGGTGACATATCCTTAAAACCCTGGCCGAACGGCACAACCGTGAACCCCAGGCCTTCGAGGTTTTGCACCATCTGGACCGCACCCCAGCGGTCAAAAGCAATCTCATGAATGTTGTACCGCTTGCCCAACTCCTCTATGAACCGCTCGATGAATCCGTAATGCACGACGTTGCCTTCAGTGGTCAGTAGGTGCCCTTGCCGCAGCCATAGATCGTATGGAACATGATCGCGGCGAACCCGGAGATCAATGTTATCCTCCGGCATCCAGAAAAATGGCAATACACTGTACAGGTCGTCTTCATCCGTCGGCGGGAAGACGAGGACAAAAGCCGTGAT